>NZ_CP101161.1 GCF_024298865.1 Halorarius halobius
GAAGGTGTGACGACCCGAAGCCTCTTATGAGCGCGAGGGCTTACAGCCAGTAATGACCGACACTGTCGACGACGTCGAGATGCCGTACGACGACGACGCGTCACAGCAGGACAAAATCGCCGCCCTCGAGGAGCGTCTGGAGATAATCGAGTCGCAAAACGAGGAGATGCGGGACAAGCTACTGGACGCCAACGCGGAGAACAACAAGTACCAGCAGAAACTCGAACGGCTCACCCACGAGAACAAGAAGCTGAAGCAGTCCCCGCTCTTTGTCGCCACCGTCCAGGAAGTGACCGACGAGGGCGTCATCATCAAACAGCACGGCAACAACCAGGAGGCGCTCACGGAGGTCACCGACGAGATGCGCGAGGAACTCGCGCCCGACGACCGGGTGGCGGTCAACAACTCGCTGTCGGTGGTGAAGGTGCTCGACGACGAGACGGACGTGCGGGCCCGCGTCATGCAGGTCGAGAAGAAGCCGCAGGTCGCCTACGAGGACATCGGCGGCATCGACGACCAGATGGAGCAGGTCCGCGAGACCGTCGAGTTGCCCCTGGAGAACCCCGAGATGTTCGACCAGGTCGGCATCGACCCGCCGAGCGGCGTCCTCCTGTACGGCCCGCCGGGGACCGGGAAGACGATGCTGGCGAAGGCCGTCGCCAACCAGACCGACGCGACGTTCATCAAGATGGCCGGCTCCGAGTTGGTCCACAAGTTCATCGGCGAGGGCGCAAAGCTCGTCCGCGACCTGTTCGAACTCGCGCGCCAGCACCAGCCGGCGGTCATCTTCATCGACGAAATCGACGCCATCGCCGCCAAGCGGACCGACTCGAAGACCTCCGGCGACGCGGAGGTCCAGCGGACGATGATGCAACTGCTCTCGGAGATGGACGGGTTCGAGGAGCGTGGCGACATCTCCATCATCGCCGCGACGAACCGCTTCGACATGCTCGACCGCGCCATCCTCCGGCCCGGCCGGTTCGACCGCCTCATCGAGGTGCCCAAGCCGAACGCCGAGGGTCGCGAGATAATCTTCGACATCCACACCCGGAGTATGAACGTCGCTGACGACGTCTCCTACGCGGCGCTCGCGGAGATGGCCGACGAGGCCTCCGGCGCGGACATCAAGGCCATCTGCACCGAGGCCGGCATGTTCGCCATCCGCGAGGACCGCACCGAGGTCCGGATGGAGGACTTCCAGAACGCCTGGGAGAAGATACAGCAGGAGGAGAGCGACGAGACGGACGACGTCTCGCGGGCGTTCGCGTAGCTCCGTCGACGCGGCTTCTTCTCGAAGCGGCTTACAGGAAGTAGAACACGGCGAACGGCACGCCGAACAGCAGTATCGTCATGGCGGCGAGGATGAGGGTGCCCGAGACCGCGGTGCCGATGAGCGCCCGCATCGACTCGGTGTCATACTCGGAGAGGTTCATATCTCCCCCTTCGGCGCTCGCCCCTTAGCGGTGTCGACTCCCGCAGGTCACGGCTCCCACTCGCGGTTCAGCGCCCGCACCAGCAGGTCGGTCAGGTGTGGCTCCGCCTCGCCGCCGGGCGCGAGATAACCGTCGCAGGTGTGGCCGCCGTCGTCGGGAATATCGCAGTCCCGCTCGCCGCGGACGGTCCCCAACACGAGATGCATGAGTTCGTGCGTGACGACGAGGTTGCGCGCCTCGCTCGCCCGGACGACGGCCACGTTGCCGCCCTTCTCGCCGAACGCGGTCACGTCCGTGGAGCCGACGTCCATCTCCGTGACCACCAGCATGTTCACCGTGCTGTTCCCGGGCGGCGTCCCGTACCGCTCCTCGTACAACTCGTTCACCTCGCCGGTGTCGAAGTCGGGACCGAAGGCGCCCGCGAGTTGACTGCCCGCGGCGCGCCGGACGTGGAGCCGGACGCCCGACCGGTTGCCGGAGTTCTCGACGGGGAACCCGGCCCACGTCGCCGTGAGGTTCCGAACCTGTGGGTCCGAGAGCCGGTCCGCCTCGTCGACGGAACTCGCGTACACCACGTCGAGAACCACGTCCTTCCGGGTGGGGTCGAGCGCCGGCAACGCACCGACGGAACCGGACGCCGTCCGGGTGAGTTCCACCCGGTCCGAAATGCCATCGCCGTCGGTGTCAGCCGCCGTCGGGTCCATCCCGCGACTGCGCTCACAGCCGTCGGGGACGCCGTCGCCGTCGGCGTCCGCGTGGTCCCGGCCGACGAACGCGTCGCGGTCGTGCAGGTGGATGCAGTCGCCGATGCGGGTCGCGTGGCTGGCGTTCTCCGAGGCGGCGACGAACACCAGCGACCCCGACCGCTCGACCCGGTACTGCATCGTCGTGGTGTTCGGCGTCCCGGGCACGGTCAGCAGGTCGCCGTTTCGGGTCGCGTTCCGTCTGTCGAGCATCGACCGCCACGCGTCGGCGAACTCGCGAGCCTCCGTGGCGTTCGCCCACCGGGTACCCCAGTAGACGGTGGCGGCGTCCGTCCCGTAGGAGACCAGCGTGTCGTTTCGCCAGCCGGCGCTGGCGTTCGCCGCTCGCCCGTAGGGGACGCCGTTCGTCCGGAGCGCGTACCGGAGGGGCATCTCCCCGACGCGGTCGACGCCGGCGACGGACCACGGCACCGCGGGTCGTGGGACCCCCTCGCCCGGCAGGTCGGCGTCGAGCGCGGGATGCATCACCTCGGCCGTCGTGTTCGGCGGCGACCGGATGGCCGCGTTGCGCTCGGCCGGCGATTCGGCCATCGGGCGGAGATACAACGCGCCGTAGAGCCGTGGCTTGTCGTAGAGGCCCTTCGTCCAGCGGCCACGTGGGGACGTGTCGTTGCGGGCGGCGAACGGCGAGACGCCGCCGGGGTCGTGCCGCTCCCAGTAGCGCTGGGCCGCGAGCGTGGCGTCGCCTTCGGTGAGCGACATCGCGGCGATGTCCTCGTCGGTCGTGGTCGGGCGGCGGGTGGGCCGTTCGAGTCCGTGCTGAGCCTGCAGAGCGTGTGTCAGTTCGTGGGCGGCGGTGATGACCGGCGCCTGCCCCGAGACGCGGGCGAGGTGCGTCTCGTTGCCGACGGTGACGCGGTTGGCCCCGGCCGTGCCGGCGGCCGCGTAGCCGAGATACGGCACCCGCGCCGACGAGTATAGCTGGAGCGCCTTCGCGCCGCTCTGGCCCAGTTTACCCGCCTCGTCGGGGTAGTCGAACGGGTCGCCGGGCTCCATCGTCGAGCCGTTCCGGAGCAGGTAGTCGAGTTCGACCTCCTCGTACCGTATCGGTTCGGTCGCAGTCAGCCCGCGGAGTCGTTCGACACGGGAGAGCACCGTCGGCAGGTCGTACGCCGGGTCGTAGTTCGTCGCGGCTATCTGCGGCCCGGTTATCGGCGTGTCGGTCGGCGGCGGCTCGTAGGTGAACGTCGCCGTCGGGGTGAACTCGGGCGTCGCCGTCGGCGTTCCCGTCGGGGACGCCGTCGAGACGGGGGTCGCGGTCGGGTCGTCCACGAACGGGGCCGAACAGCCGGTGACGAGTACGAGCACCGCTAGCGGGAGGAGGAGCGTGACGGGGCGGGGCACGCCACCACGTGACATACCCACGATAAAATAGCTTCCGCCGGACCGAGCGGACGGAACCGCTACGCGAGGATGTCCTCGATGCGGCGGGGTTCGCCCGACAGCGCGGGGTTCTCCTCGACGAGTTTCAGCACCTCGTGGTCGGTCACCTCGGGGTAGTTCTTCCCCGTCGCCTCCTCGATGAGTGCCTTCTCCATGCGGAACTCGGTGCTCTCGTACACCACGTCGACCCCCTTGTCGTCGAACGAGAGAACGGTCATGGGCGTTTCTGGTCGCCCGCGAGCAAAAGTCGCACGGCTCGCAATTCCGGCCGCCGGCGCGGCGTCTGACGCCTGGCTGACGGCGAGTGGGGATTTAAGGTGCGGCGCGGGTACCTACCCGTATGTCGCTCCGTTCGGACCCGCTGGACCGTCTCGCCATCCCGGACGGGACCACGGTCGAGGAGCACGACCTCGTTGCGGATGGGGACGTGGTCGTCGGCGGCCAGAGCGTCGTCGAGTTCGGCGTGCGCGGCCGCAACGTCATCGCCGGGGAGCGCGTGCGGTTCGGCGGCGACATCGAGGCCAGCGAGGACTGCCGCCTCGACATGTGGTGTGACGTCGAGGGGAACGTCCTCGTGGGGGAGGACGCCTATCTCGGGGAGCGCGTCCACGTCGCGGGCCAGTTGATGGTGTCGGGCGACCTCGACATCGGCGACGACGTGGACATCGAGGAGGGGTTCGAGGCCAACGGCTGGATAGTCATCCGGAACCCGATGCCGACCATCGTGTTCCTGTTCGTCTACCTCTCGCAACTCCTGCGGATGGGCGAACAGGAGGCCGCGGAGGACGTCTGGAACGAGGTCACGGGAGACGACCGCGAGCACGACCCCGTGCTCGTCCCGCGGTCGGCGCGCGTCTCCGACGACGCGTGGCGGGTGTCGACGCCCGCCACCGTGGGCGACGACTGCCGCCTCCACGGCAACCTCCGTGCGAAGCGCATCACGGTCGGCGAGGACACCGAGATATTCGGCTCCCTGCGCGCGAAAGACGACGTGTCGGTCGCCACGGGGACGGTCATCCACGGCGACGTGACCACCCGCGGCGGCACCGTCCGCATCGACCGCGGGGTCGAGGTTCGCGGCGACGTCTCCTGTGAAGACCTCGAACTCGACGACGACGCCGAGGTCGACGGCGCCATCCGCGCCCGCGGCGAGGTGTCCATCGTCCGCTCCGAGGGCGAGGAATCGGTCGAACGGTCGACCGACGAGGAGTCGGAGACGACCGGCACGGACCCCGACGACGGCACGGACGCGGACGCCGGGGCGGTCGACGACGGTGAACACGGGACCGACGAGGACACCGGGCCGACGCCGGCTATCGTCCGCGTCGACGACGACCCCACCCCCGCCATCGTCCGCGTCGACGACGCCGACAGCGAGGACACGGCCGACGACGCGGACGACCCCGCCGACGGCGTGGAGATACCCGACGCCGAGGAGTCGACCAACGGCGAGATGCCCAGCGAGGACGGCCTCGCGGGCGTCATCGCGGAGGCCGAGGAGCGGTAGCCCCTTGTAGGCCCGTCCGATAGGACGGGTATGCTCTCTATCGCGCTCGCCGGCAAACCGAACGCGGGGAAGTCTACCTTCTACAAGGCGGCGACGATGGCCGACGTGGACGTCGGCAACTACCCGTTCACCACCATCGACCCGAACCGGGGGGTGAGCCACGTCCGCACGGACTGCCCGTGTCTCGCGCTGGAGGAGCGCTGTGGCGACGAGCACTGCCACGACGGGAAGCGGTACGTCCCGGTCGAACTCATCGACGTGGCCGGCCTCGTGCCGGGCGCCCACGAGGGGCGCGGCCTCGGCAACCAGTTCCTCGATTCGCTGTCCAGCGCCGACGTCATCCTCAACGTCGTCGACGCCTCCGGCGGCACCAACGAGGAGGGCGAACCCGTCGAGACGGGCAGTTACGACCCCACCCGTGACGTGGAGTTCATCGAGGAGGAGATGGACCTCTGGCTGGCGAGCATAATCGAGCGCAACTGGGAGACCGTCGTCCGGCAGTCCCGCTCGCCCGATTTCGACATCGACGAGGCGCTGACGGAGATGCTGACCGGGGTGGGCGCAACCGAGTACGACGTCTCGAAGGTGCTCCGGGCGCTGGAGTACCCCGCGGACCCGCAGGCGTGGGACGACGAGGCCAAGGAGGCGCTGGCCCGCGAGTTCCGCGCGGAGACCAAGCCCATCGTCGTCGTCGCCAACAAGGCCGACGTCGCGCCCGAGGGGAACGTCGACGCTCTGCGAGAGGCGACCGACGGCCCGGTCGTTCCCTGTACGGCGGAGGGGGAACTCGCGCTCCGGCAGGCCGCCGAACAGGGCGCCGTCGCCTACGACCCCGGCGACCCCGACTTCGAAATCACGGCCGACGTCAGCGACGCCCAGCGGCAGGGCCTCGAACGCATCCGCGAGGTGATGGGGGAGTTCGGCGGCACCGGCGTCCAGGCGTCGCTGGACACCGCGGCGTACGACCTGCTCGACCATCTCACGGCCTACCCGGTCCAGAACGAGTCGAAGTGGACCGACGGTCAGGGGAACGTCCTGCCCGACGCCTTCCTCCTGCCGCGGGGGTCGACCCCGAAGGACCTCGCGTACGCGGTCCACTCGGACATCGGCGACGGCTACCTCCACGCCGTCGACGCCCGCGCGAACCGCCGCATCGGGGAAGACCACGAACTCGAAGAGGGCGACGTAGTGAAGATAGTCTCGACGGCGTCGTAACGTCTACTCGCCCCGGCGCGCGACCAGCGCCCCCACGTTCTTCCGGACCTCGAACACGCCGTCCTCGAACCGCTCGGCGAACGCCTCGTGGAGCGCCGGCGCGTCGCTCTCCTCGAACTCCTCGCGCGACAGCGAGTAGCGGACCAGCGGTTCCACCTCGGTCACGCGAAGGTCGTCGTCGAACCGGGCGAGTTCGACCGACTCGAACACGTCGTCGAGCAGGTCTCGGCCCGCCGCCAGTTGGAACCCGTCGGCCCGCGGTAGCGTCTCGCCCGCGACGGCGTCCTGTACGTCGGCCACCTCGCGCATGTGGTCGGCGCCGTTCGTCGTGGCGACCAGAGAGCCGCCGGGCCGGAGCACCCGACGCATCTCGCGGAGCGCGCGCCGTCGCTCGGGGACGTGGTACAGCATGTGATTGGCGGTGACGGCGTCGAACGTCTGCGGGCGGTACGGGAGCGAAGCGGCGTCACAGACGCCGAACCGGGGCCACGATTCGTCGCCGAATGCCCCGCGACACTCCCGGACCATCCCGGGCGAGGCGTCGGTGGCGTGGACCGTCCACGGCACCCGGTCGCGGTTCTCCGCCCAGAGGTCGCCGGGGCCGACGCCGACGCTCAGGACCACCGCGTCGTCGTCCAGTCGGTCGGCCAGCAGGTCGAACCGCCAAGCGTTCAGCGGTCGGTCGGCCGTCGAGAACTGCTCGTGGAGGGCGATGCGGTCGTCGAGGTTGGAGGCGTCGGCGTACTGCTCGCGGAGGGTCTCCCGGTCGGCACACCAGTCGGACATAGCAGGGGGTCGACGGGGCGGCGACTAAGCGCTTCCCTTCGGTTCGCCCGCGGTCCGTAGCGTCTCGTGGACGCCGACGACGAACGCCGGCACGACGAGCATGAACAGGTGTTCCTCGACGGGGATGCCGAGCAGGTCCACGCCGGTCCGCATCGGGATGGAGAACACGCCGACTTCGAGGGTGTACCAGTCCCAGACGTACGCGACGGGGTAGCAGACGGCGACCGTCCGGGCGGCCGCCCACCACGCGTCGGCGTACCACAGCGCGAGCGCCGCGGCCGACCCGAACGCCACCTCGGTCGCGAGATACGTGTACGGCCCGAGGACGGTGATGTCCGGGAGCGCGGCGACCGCCAGCGGGCGGAACCAGACGGCCGCGACCAGGAGCGCGAGGAACAGGTACGCGCCCCGAACGAGAAGCATCGTCGCCAGTTCCGGGGGTGCGCGATAGGCGACGGCCGCGACGACGGCGAAGGCGACGGCCGCGACGGGCGCCGACGGCGGGAACACGCCGTCCACGGCGAGAGCGACGACGACGAACATCCCGACCCCCATCAGCAGATACGCGAGCGACCGGGCACGGGCCGGCCCGAGGACCACGGCGACGGTCCGTTTGCCGATGGAGCGGTCGTACGCGACGTCGGTGGCGTCGTCGATGACTTTGACCCCGGAGAGGGCGACGAGGAAGATGCCGGCGAAGGCGGCGACGACCGGGGTGACCGTCCCGGCCTGCACGTAGAACCCGCCGACGAGCGCCAGTGCGATGCCGGTCGGGTAGCCCGCCGTCGCCGTCACCGGGTTGGTGTCGAGTTGGGGTGCGTGGAGATAGCCGATGAGCCACCCCGGGAGCGTCAGCAGGCCGGCGACGGGGCCGACCAGTGCCGTCACGGCCGCGAGCGCGAGGAAGAACCCCAGCGTCGACCCCGCGAGCGCGAGCCGACACCCCCGCTCGGTGAGCGGGTGGTCGTCGTCCTCGCCGCGGACGTGGAAGTCGACGTAGCCGTCCTTCAGGTGGGCGGTGTAGAGGCCGAAGAACACCGCCACGAGATGCACCGCCGCGAGCGCGGGCGCGAACTCGCGGGCCAGCACCGCGCCGAACGCGCTGGCGGCGAGCGGCGGTAACATGAACACCGGATGTACCTGCGAGGCGAGCGCCCCGAGGTCCGCGGTCGGGCCCGCGCCGTGGCGTGCGATTGCCATGCGCTACCTAACGGCAGACCGAACCAAAAGCGTACCCCGGCGCTACCGCCAGTTGTCGCGGTCGAGCACCGTCACCGAGAGCCGGGATGCGAGGTCACGGGCGCGCTCGGCCGTCGCCTCGTGGACGTCGCCGGAGACGGGGCCGAGTTCGCCCCCGAGTCCGACCGCCTGCGAGTGGGGGTGTGCCTCAACGTCGGTATCGCCGGTGCGGTACATCCGGACGCGCTCGCGCATCCCCTGGAGCGCCCGCGGCGTCAACTCGCGGTCGAGATGCTGGAGGTCGTACCGGACGATGAACCCGCGGCGGGCGTCCCGGACGGCGACGACGGGGAGCCGACGGTCGGCACAGCGTTCCCACACGTCGCGTCCCTCCTCGCGCGTCTCGTAGGTCGGTACGTTCGCGGGGGCGAGGTGGTCCATACGGCTCCCCCTACGGGTCGCAGACGCTTGATTCGCTCGCCCGGCTAGAAGTAGCTCCTGAACGCCGGGACGTCGGGGCTTTCGAGGCGATGGCTACCGTAGGTCTACCGAGACCGTCGACGGAAAACCGGCCTGGTCCGTAGCGCTATCGAACCGCGTCCGTCGCCTCGCCCATGATTTCGAGCGCCTCCTTCAGCGTCTCGACGTTCACGGCGTAGGAGATGCGGGCGTGGCCCGCGCCGTGCTCGCCGAACGCCTCCCCCGGGACGACGACAACGCCGCGGTCGATGACCTCGTCGACCCAGCCCTCGGGTACCTTCGGCATCGCGTAGAACGCGCCCTGCGGCGTCGGCGTCTCCAGGCCGATGTCAGCGAGGCCGTCCAGCAGTACGTCCCGGCGCTGGGCGAACGCCTCGACCATCTCGTCGACGACGCCCTGCGGCCCGTCGAGCGCGGCCTCCGCCGCGTACTGGGCCGGCGCCGACGCACAGGCCTGCACGTACTGGTGGACCCGGAGCATCCGCTCGATTCGCTCGTGGCTGGCAGTGACCCACCCCAGCCGCCAGCCTGTCATCGAGTACGCCTTCGAGCAGGCGTTGACGACGGCGACGTTCTCGCCGAACTCGGCGGGCGAGCGGTGTTGGCCGTCGAACACGATCTGCTCGTACACCTCGTCGGAGATACAGAGCACGTCGTGCTCGTCGGCGATGCGGGCGAACTCGCGCATGTCCTCGGGCGACTGGACCGCACCGGTCGGGTTGGCGGGGGAGTTGACGACGAACGCCGCGGTGTCGTCGGTGATGGCCGCCTCCACGTCCGCGGGGTCCATCGTCAGGTCGTCGCGGAGCGCGACCGGCCTGGGCGTGCCGCCCGCGAGGTGCGTCAGTGCCTCGTAGGAGACGAACCCGGGGTCGGGGTAGATGACCTCCTCGCCGAGCGAAACGTGGGCTTCCAGCGCGATGTGGAGCGCCTCCGACCCGCCGGCGGTGGCGATGACGTTCTCCGGGTCGACCGACCGGTCGTCGTCGCGGGCGTGCTTGTCGGCGATGGCCTCCCGCAGTTGGCGGGTTCCCTTGTTCGAGGTGTAGCCGTCGGTCTTCCCCGCCTCGATGGCGTCGACGGCGGCCTGTCGTGCGTGGTCGGGCGTCGGGAAGTCCGGCTGGCCGAGCCCGAGGTTGATGGCGTCCTCGCCGGCGGCCTCGAACACCTCACGGATACCCGAGATGGAGACCTGTTCGACGCGGTCCGAGAAGCGTGGCATGACCCGAGAGGCGGCCCCGACCGGGTTAGTTCTTTCCGGACGACCCCGGCAGAGGGTTCCCCTTCCTGTGACGTCGGTTCCCCGTCGACGACCGCCCCGTCACCCAGTTCTACCGAGTACCGGCGACAGGCGTATCCGCAGGGTTCTCCGGGGAGCCCAGCCCGTTAACCGAGGCGAACACAGCCACCGGTATGTCGAGCGACGCACGGGTAGACGCGAGTGGGTTCCTGTCGAACCTCCTCGAGACACAGTACCGGGAGGTGACGATGGCCGTCGCGACGCTCGCGGTCGTCTCCGCGTCGATACTGCTGTTCCCCGGCGCGGGGAACGTGACCGCCGGCCTCCAGGCCGACCTGACGCCGCCGCTTCTGGCGTTCCTGTTCGTCGTCGCCGTCGTCGCGGGGGTCGTCAAGGGGATGATAGGCTTCGGCTACGCGCTCATCACCACCCCGGTGTTCGCCACCGTCATCGACCCCACGGTGGCGGTGGTGGTGCTTGCGGTCCCGCCGTGGATGCTGAACGTGTTTCAGGTGGGCGAGACCGACACCGGCCTCGCATTCGTCCGCGAGGAGTGGGTGCTACTGGCGCTTGCGGTGGTCGGGAGCGTGGTCGGCGTCTCGTTCCTCGCCCGCTACTCCGCCGGGGCTGTCGTCCCGTTCCTCATCGGTCTGGTGCTGTTCGGCTACGTCCTGTTCCAGGTCGTCGAGGACTTCGTCACCGTCGAAGGCGCCCACCACCCCGTCGCGCTGTCGACCGCGGGGTTCCTCGAAGGGTTTCTGCTGGCCGCGTCGAACCTCGGCCCACTGTTGCCGGCGTACTTCCACACGTTCGAGCGCGACACCGAGCGGTACATTGGCGGTCTCTCGATGGTGCTGGGCACCATCTTCACCGTCCGACTGCTGGTGATGGGGCTTACGACCGCGCTCGACGGACCGCTCGCCGTCGGGGGCGTCACCCTGCTGTCGGCCGGTGGGCTGTTGACGCCCTACCGGCTCTGGCTCGGCTCCGTCATCGCCGTCGTCACCGTCGTCGGCCTGCTCGTCGGCACGTATCTCCGGCGGCTGGAGGTCGACGAGGAGACGTTCAACTGGTTCGTCGTCGCGGTGCTGTTCGTCGTCTCGCTGAAGATATTCCGCGGGACGGTGCCGGCGCTGTTCCCCGGCGTGGCCGACGCCCTCCCGTGGCTGTTCTGACGCTCACAGCCTGACGTAGGCGTACCCCTCAGACTGGAGGCGGGTGAGTTCGCCCACGCCCGAGGGAACCACCTCGACGGCGTCGAGCAGGCGGCCGGGGAGGATGTCGGCCCGCTGGAGTGAGTTCGAGCAGGCCCGGAAGCCGACGCCGCGGTCCGCGAGTTTGCGGACCCGGTCGGCGTTCGTCGCGCCGCTCAGGAACATCCTGACGGCGTCGGCGTTGGCGACCACCGCGACGCCGTCGACGTCGACCGACTCGTCCGCGAGGAGGTTGGCGACGCTCGAGAGCCCGCGTGCCTGCTCGTCCGGGTCGCCCGTCGTGAGATGGAAGACGGTTCGCATACCGGCCCCACGTGCGCCGGGCGCTTCAATCCAGTTCCTCCTCGAGGTCGTCGAGGTGGCTTCGTACCAGCCGCAGGGTCGCGTCGGCGTCGGCGTACCCCTTCTCGTACTCGTCGAACGCGGACTCCGCGCCCGCGACGAACTGCTCGACGGCCGCTTCGAGGTCCTCGTCGCTCATGGTCCGGACCAGGGCGCGAGCGCCCTTCAACGCACGCATCCCGGACCACGAGCGGACGCTCGTGGCGACGGAGCGGTCGGGGAAGATACGGCAGGCGCCGTCAGTACTTCGGGTCCGCGCCAGTCAGCTCGTAGAAGTCGTCCATCACGGCGTCGCGGCGCGCGCGCCAGTCCTCGAACTCCTCGGGACCGCTCGGATACTCGTCGTAGACGTCCTTCAGGCGGCCGGCGATGCGGTTGACCTGCGCGAGTTCGTACAGCGTCCGCCAGTTCTTCAGCCGGGTGTCGAACGTCTTCAGGACCGTCTTGAGCTTCAGCCCCAGCCCCATGGACGCGGTGCCCTCGCGGGCGACCGCATCGGCGAGTTGCTGGCCCGGGAGCGCGGTGATGAGCCCCACGAGGTCGTCGACGTCGTAGGTGCCACCCCAGATGTTGTAGAGGTCCATGGCGGCGAACCGCTTGCCGAAATCCGTCTGCACCTCGCGGTTGTACTCCCAGAGAGCCGCCTCGGTGTCGGCCGTCGCCTCGCTGATGGCCTCGGCGGCGGCCGTCGCCGCCCAGTGGCCGGCCTTCGCCGCGCCGGGGATGCCACCGCCCGTACAGGGGTTGACGTGGGCGGCGGCGTCACCGACCGCCATGTACCCCGGCGCGACCGCGGAGTCGTACGTCCGACGCGTCGGGAGCGCCGCGCCCAGCTTGTCCTTCACCGTCGCGTTGTCGAACTCCGAGCGCTGTTCGACGTCGCGTTTGAGCGCGTCAACCAGCTTCATCGGCTCCTTGTTCATCTGGAAGCCGAGCCCGACGTTGATGTCGCGGTCGGTGCGCGGGAAGTACCAGAGGTAGCCGAGCTCCTCCGTCGGCTTGAACACGATGGCGTCGTCGTAGTCGACCGGCTCCTCGGTCTCGATGATCTCCCGGTACGCGGAGCAGAACTGCGAGTAGTTGACGTTGGTGTCGAACGTCGACGCCGAGAAGTCGGTCTTGTCCTGCAACAGCGACAGCGCACCCGCGGCGTCGATGACGACCTCGGCGTCGTACTTCGCGGGCGACCCCTTCCGGACGGCGGTGACGCCCGTCACGACGCCGTCCTCCTGTCTGACGTCCTGGACGACGGTGTCGTAGTGGAGGTCGGCGCCGACCCGCTCGGCCTCCTCGAGGATGACCTCGCCGTAGCGCTTGCGGTCGACGACCGACCCGGCCGTCTCGCCGAACGGGATGTCGAGTTTCTCGTCGGTCTGCGGGTTGAGGAACACCGCGCGCTCGATGTTCTCGTTGGTGAACGACTCCTCGCGCAGGTAGTCGAGGTCGATGACGTCCGGGAACGTCGACGTCCCCTTGATAGCGTCACCACAGGCGATGTGGCCCGCTTGGTCGGGGGATTTCCGCTCGAGGATGACCGCGTCGAGCCCCTCGCGGGCGGCCGTCGCCGCGGCGAAGGCACCCGCCGTCCCGCCGCCGACGACGACCACGTCGTAGGATTCCGCTGGCATGTCGCACGGATACCGTGTGGACCCTAAAAAAACAGTCGGGACGCCGACCGCCAAGCACGGGCAAACCTTTTGGTACGTGTTACCTAACTACACGTAGGAGGATGGGACGAATCGTGGTGCACGACGGGACGGTCAGCCGTCGGATTCCGGTCGACGCCGTCGACGGCGTCATCGAGGTGGACGCGACCGAGGAGCCGACCGTGACCGTGCCACCGGGCGTGACGGTCCGGCGCGCGGAGTCGGCGAGGCGGTGACGCCCGCCCGAGCGACGGCGGTACCGGTAGCTACCGGTGAGCGGAGCGAGCAGAGAACGAAGTGGGGTCGCGGTGGGAAACGCCGCGTCAGTAGAACTCGCGGACGAGGTCCATCGCGTCGTCGGGCGCGCCGTCGGGGACCTCGGACATGTCGTTGCCGTCGACGCCCTCGAGCACCTCGTACGGCGTCGACTCCTCGTCCTGGTAGATGACTCCCTGGTACTCCTTGTCGCGGTCCAGGATTTTCTCCTTGGCGGCGTCGTAGTCGTTCGGGTCGTGGTCCGTCTCGTCGAGGTCGACGATGGCGTCGCGGAAGTAGTCGTACGTGTCCACGTCGTTGAACGTGACGCACGGCGAGTAGACGTTCACGAAGCCGAACCCGTCGTGTTCGATGGCCTGCTGGACGATTTCGGCGTGCCGCTGGGCGTCCGAGGAGAACGACTGGGCGATGAACGTGCCGCCGGCGGCCAGCGCCAGCGCCAGCGGGTTCACCGGTTGCTGGTGGGTGCCGTCCGGCGAGGTGGCCGTCTCGAAGTCCTCACGCGAGGTGGGCGAGAACTGCCCCTTCGTCAGCCCGTAGATGCGGTTGTCCATGACGACGTAGGACATGTCGACGTTCCGGCGGACCGCGTGGACGAAGTGGCCTGCGCCGATGGAGTAGCCGTCGCCGTCGCCGCCCGCGACCATCACCTCGAGGTCGGAGTTGGCCATCTTCACGCCGATGCCGACCGGGAGCGCGCGCCCGTGGACGCCGTGGATGGCGTACGAGTGCATGTACGTCCCGATCTTGCCCGAACAGCCGATGCCGGCGACGACGAACGTGTTGTCGGGGTCGTTGCCCGTGTTCGCCAGCGCCTTCATCATGCCGTTCATCGTCCCGAAGTCGCCACAGCCGGGACACCAGGTCGGTTGCTTGTCGGATTTGAAGTCCGTGAATCGAACGTTCTCGCTCATGCTTCCACCTCTTCCTCCTCGGCGTAGCCGAGCGCCGCCTTGACCTCGGCGGCGAGTTCGTCCGCCTTGAAGCGGACGCCGTTGTACTTGTTGATGCGCTCGACCCGCTGGAGCACGTCGTGCTCGATGAGGTCGGCGAACTGGCCCGTCGCGTTACACTCCACGACGACGACGTTGTCGGCCGCTTCGACGTCCTCGCTCAGGTCCGGACGCGGGAAGATGTACGGCACCGAGAGGAACCGCACGTCGATGTCCTCCGCCTCGAGGAGGCCGATGGCCTCCCGCATCGCGCCCTCGTTGGACCCCCACGAGATGACGAGGTCGTCGGCGTCCGGGTCGCCGAACTCGCGGTAGTCCCAGTCCTCGTTCTCGCGGGCGGTCTCGACCTTCCGGTTGCGCTTGTCGACCTGCTCGACGCGCATGTCGGTGTCCTCGGTCCGGCGCCCGAGTTCGTCGTGTTCGAGGCCGGTGGACATGTGCGCACCGCCTTCCGTGCCGGGGAACGCGCGCGGCGAGACGCCGTCGTCGGTGAGCGCGTGGGGCTGGAACTGCCCCTTCTCGTTTTGCCACTCCTCGACGTCGCCGTCGTCGACGACCTTCCCGCGGTCGATTTCGACGGCGTCCATGTCGAACGTGTCGGGGGAGAACGTCTGCTCGGTGACCGCAAGCGAGAGGTCCGAGACCAGGAAGACGGGCGTCTGGTACTTCTCGGCGTAGTTGAACGCCTCGACGGTCTTCCAGAAGCACTCCGAGACCGTGGTGGGAGCGACGACGAACCGCGGAATCTCGCCGTGGCCGCCGTACAGCGTCATGTTCAGGTCGCCCTGCTCCTGTTTGGTCGGCATCCCCGTCGAGGGGCCCGACCGCATCACGTCACAGATGACCAGCGGCGTCTCCGAGGTGGCGACCAGCCCGAACGTCTCGGTCATCAGGTCGATGCCCGGCCCCGAGGTGGCGGTCATCGAGCGGGCGCCGGCCCGCGCCGCGCCGAGCGCCATGTTGATGGCGGAGAGTTCGTCCTCGGCCTGCACGACCTTCCCGCCGTACTGGTCGATGCGACCCGTCAGATAGGTCATCACGTCCGTCGCGGGCGTGATGGGGTAGCCGGCGTAGAACCGACAGCCCGCGGCGATGGCGCCCATGCCGATGGCCTCGTCGCCGTTCAGCAGGACGTAGTCCTCGTCGGTGGTCTCGAGTTCGTAGTCGAACTCGGTGTCGGCGTACTCGTCGGCGACGTACTCCTGGCCGAGCTGGGCGGCCTGCTTGTTGTTCTCGACGATGGCCTCGCCCTTGTCACCGAACCGCTTCTGGAGCGACTCCGCGAGGTTCTCGATGGGGAAGTCGGTGACCTCACACGCCGCGCCGAGCGCGACGATGTTGCGCATGATGGCGCCGCCCGCGTCCTCCGCGAGCCGCTTCAGCGGCACGTCGAGGCCGATCATCCCCTCGGGCGCCTCGAAGTCCTCCATCATCGTCCGCTCGCCGTCGTAGATGATGACCGACCCTTCGTGAAGTTCGTCCATGTTCTCCTCGACGGTGCGCTGGGTCAGCGCGATGAGGATGTCGAGCCGGTCGACGACGCTCGCGACCTGGTCGACGGACGTTCGAACCTTGTAAGCCGTGTACCCTCCGCGGATACGGGACGCGAAGTCCTTCGACGTGAAGACGTGGCGTCCCGCACGCGAGAGGGCCTGGGCGAAGATCTTCCCCGTGGAGTCGATCCCATCGCCGGCTTCGCCGCCGATGGCCCAGTTGAGATCCTCTGGCATACTACGTCGCGGTTCCATCCGGCACACGTTAAGGCTTCTGAATATTGCCGCGCTCGCGCAGTATTTGCACCGGCGTTCGTCCACCGATTCGGGCGAAAGCGGCAGTACGCTCCGCGTTCGTCCACAACTGGCGTGTGGTGGGGAGTCGGCCACGGCGCCGACGGCCGCGGCGCGCGCAACAGTACCGAAAGGGCCTTTCGCCGGAGGCTCGCACCGTCGGACATGGACGCCACCGAGACCCGCGTCGTCGCCGTGCGCGACGTCGGGGCCGACGCCGTCGCGCTGGACCTCGAGAGCCCCGAGGGGTTCGAGGCCAGCCCCGGCCAGTTCGTGAAGCTCTCCGCGACCGTCGAGGGTGAGGCGGAGTCCCGCTTCTACACCATCTCCTCGCCGGACACCGACGGCGAGTTCGAACTCACCGTCAGCTACGACCCCGAAGACGGCGGCCCGTTCTCCGAGTACCTGCTCGCGCTGGAGGCCGGCGACGAGGTGACCGTCGCCGGCCCGTTCGGCTCCGACTTCTACGAGGGCGAGGAGCGCGTGCTCGTCCTCGCGGGGGGGCCGGGCGTCGGCCCCGCCGTCGGCATCGCGGAGGCCGCGCTCGCTGACGGTCACGAGGTCGCCGTCGTCTATCTGGACGAGGCGCCGATGCACGAGGACCGCCTCGCGGCCGTCTCGGAGGCGGGCGGCGACGTGTTCGTCCTCGCGGACGCCGACGCGGTGGCCGAGGCCGTCGCCGACGTGTACGACGACCAACAGCTGTTCGTCTACGGCTTCGCCGACTTCCTCGACGTCGCCACCGACGCCGTCGAAGCCGCTGGGGGGACGACCGAGACGGCGAAAATCGAGAACTTCGGCTGAACCTTTTTACTGCGTCGGGTGCCGCGCCGGTGGCGCGGCACCGCTCCTTGCAAAAATCTTCATCAAAAACGCCTGCCGGCTCGCTTCGTGGTTCTCGCGGTGCTCGAACCACACGCCGCTCGCCGGCAGTGAAACGCCTCACTCGCTGCGCTCGCTCGGCGTATGCTACGGTTCCGGAGCCGACGAAACCGCTTTGGCCCGCGCGCCGCGACGCCCACATATGCAGACCCCGCTGTGTTCCCTCCTCGACGTCGACCGCCCCATCGTGCAGGCACCCATCGGGAGCGCGACCTGTCCCGACCTCGCGGCGGCCGTCGCTGACGCCGGTGCCGTGGGCCATCTCGCGGTGACCTGGCGCTCGCTGGACGACACCCGCGACGTGATTCGTCGGACCCACGAGCGCACGGACGGTGCGTTCGCGGTCAACCTCGCGCTCGACGACCGGACGACCCACCGCCCGACCGACGACCACCTCGATGCCGCCCTCGACGCGGGCGCGGACGTGGTCTCGCTGTCATTCGGCGACCCGGCCCCGCACGTCGACCGGATTCACGACGCGGGAGCGACCGTGCTGGCGACGGTCGGCACCGCCGCGGAGGCCCGCGAGGCCGAGCGCGCGGGCGTCGACGCCGTCGTCGCGCAGGGCTGGGAGGCCGGCGGCCACCTCCAGAGCGACGTGGCGACGATGCCGCTCGTGCCGCGGGTGGTCGACGCGGTGGACGTGCCCGTAATCGCCGCGGGCGGCATCGCGGACGGCCGAGGCGTCGCGGCGGCGCTGACGCTCGGCGCGGACGGCGCGTGGCTCGGCACCCGGTTCGTCGCCTGCGAGGAGGCGAACGTCGTCGACGACTACCGCGAGCGGGTGGCCGACGCCGATGCGACCGACGCCGTCCGCACGGACCTGTTCGACAAGGGGTGGCCCGGCCGCGACCACCGCGTGCTCGAGAACAGCACCATCGAAGCGTGGGAGCAGGCGGGCCGGCCCGGCCCCGGAGAGCGACCCGGCGAGTCCGACACCGTGGGCGCGTACCCGGACGGCCATCCCGTCGAGCGGTACGGTGACGACATCCCGGTCGCGGGTGCGACCGGCGAGACGGAGGCGTGGGCGCTGTACGCCGGCCAGAGCGCCGGACTCGCCGACGAGGTACGGCCCGCCGCCGAGGTGGTCGACGCGCTCGTCGCGGAGGCCGAGGCCGCGCTCGAACGGGCGCCCTGATTCCGAACGGCTTTTGCTGGCGGGCGAGTTGACACGTACTCCCGATGGTCACCCACAACGCCGCGGACGTCCAGCGCCGACTGACGCGTCTGCGCGAGACGTACGACCCGGTGGTCGAGGAAAGCGAGGTGGAACTCGACGCCGAGGAGTTCGCGTCGTTCGCCGAGGTGGCGAGCGACGGCTACACCGGCGGCGGCTACGCGTGGGTCGTCCGGGAGGAGCCACCGGCGCTCTCGGCGTCGATGCCCGACGTCGACGAGGAGTACCCGCGCGTCCTGCTCGGTCTGGGTCGTGGCGCTGACGGGTGGGGGCCGGCCGGCGGAGGGAGAGAGGATGGCGAGACGTACGAGGACGCCGCCGTCCGCGAGGTGCGCGAGGAGACGGGCGTCGACTGCGAACTCGTCGACTGCCGCCGCGTCGAGAACACGGTGTTCCACTGCGAGGGCGACGAGATACACACGCTGTGGGTGTTCTTTACGGCCCGGGAACTGGGCGGGAGCATCGACGTGATGGAGTCGGAGTTGAACGGCGCGGCGTGGTTCCACGAGTTGCCCGGGGGCCTGCATCCCTCTATCGAGGATGACCCGTTCGGGTGGGACGAGTGGGAGTAGCGGCCGCTGACGAATCAGACGGTACACTCTCGGGGGTCGCCCGACCGCGCGAGGAAGCCGGTCAGCAGGAGAACACCGCCGAGGCGGAGGAGGTTGCCGTGGAAGGGGAGCACCGCGAGCGCGCCGGCGAACCCGAGGACGCCGAGGATGCCGGCCCCACAGCTCGCACATCCCGACGCGAGCAGTCCCGGGACCACTCCCGAGAGGTCCGAGAGCCCCGACACGCCCGTCAGGCGGAGCTGTGCGGCCGCGTTCGTGACCGCCACGCCGGTCAGTAGCGCGTAGCCGACGACGAGCGCGAGCCCGACGGCGCCGCTCGTCCGGTAGGTGTTGCGCACCAGCGACACCACCACGTAGTCGAGGTAGCCGAGGCCGGCCCCGAGCATCTGGACCGCGAACGCCGGAAACGTGCTCACGACGAGCACCACGAACGTCACTGCGGCGACGAGCACCGTGCCGACGGCGCGGCGCCGGTCGGTGAACGGGAACGCCAGCGCGGCACCTAGCTCGTCGAAAGCGTCTGCCGCACGTCGTGACACCGTCATCCGTCCCTGACCGTCGTGATGGCCTCGGCGAACCGCTCGTAGGGTTGTGCCCCGACGAGTCGAGCGGCGCTACCTCCCTCGCGGTCGTAGAGGACGAACGTCGGCGTCCCCTCGACGCCGAACTCCGTCGCCTGCGCCACCGTCGCCTCGAGGGACGACTCGATGGCCGACCGGTGTTCGTCCATACAGGTCCCGACGGTGTCGGCGTCCACGCCGTCGACCGAGGCCGTGATGTCGAGCAGGTTCGCCCGCGTCGCCCACCCCGAGTTGGGCTTCCCCTGCGCGTCGAACACCGCCGAGTGCCACCGCCAGTACGTCCGCGGCGACGACGCGTGGACCTGCCGCCAGACGCACTTGGCCGCCACCGCGGCCGTCGTCGACCGATTCCCGATGTAGGGGAACTCCAGGAACACCAGCCGTGCGGTGCCGTCGGCCACCTCGTTGTCGAGGAGTTTCGGGAGCGCGCCGTGCTCGAACTGCTCGCAGAACGGGCACTGGAAGTCGCTGTAGTAGTAGATGTCGACCGGCGCGTCCATCGACCCTGTGAGGGGGTTGCCGGACAGGTCGACACCCAGACCGGTCGTCTCCGTACTGCTGTGCATCGGCGGCACGTCCGCAGACTCGGCCGGGGTCGCACCGCCGCCGTCGGAGGCGTTGGCGCCCGACGCGCCGCCGTCGATTGCACCCGAACAGCGCCGGGTGAGAGCGCAGACGCCGCCGGCGGTGACGAGCGACCCAACGCCGCCGAGCACCGCTCTCCGGGCAGTGATATTGTCCTGTATTCCCATTATTGCACCTGACCAGGACGGACACGTCGCCGACTCAAGAGTCTTGGGTGGTCAGTGCTCGACGAACTCGACGAGTACGCCCCCCGTCGATTTGGGGTGGAGAAAGGCGACGTCGTGGCCCCACGCGCCCTCGCGTGGCTCCTCGTCGATGAGGTCGACGCCGCGGTCGCGGGCCCGCTCCAGCGCCGCCTCGATGTCGTCGGTGGCAAAGGCGAGGTGGTGGATGCCCGGGCCGTTGGCCTCTAGATAGTCCGCGATGGTACCGCCGCCGAACTCCGGTTCCAGTAGTTCCAGATAGCCGTTGCCGAGGTCGAGGAAAACGACCTTCATACCGTCGAATATCTCCTCGTGGGCGACCTCCGCACCCAGCAGGTCCTCGAACAGGAAGACGAGCGAGTCCGCTTCGGTCGTGGCGATGCCAGCGTGGTCGAACTGCATACCCGTCGGTTCGCGCGGCGGGGCAAAAAGCCCCGAGTCACGCGGTCGCGGTCAGATGCCGGCGCCGTACTCGCCGAACTCGTCGCGGAGGGCGTTGCATATCTCGCCGGTCGTCGCGTACGCTTTCACCGCATCGACGATGTACGGCATCAGGTTCTCCTCGCCCGCGGCCGCGTCCTTGAGCGCCGCGAGAGCGGCGTCGACGGCCTCGTCGTCGCGGTCGTCCTTGACCGACTGGAGGCGCTCGCGCTGGCGGCGCTGGTCCTCCTCGCTTACCTCCTCGATGTCCTCCTCGGGTTCCTCGTCGACGGTGTACTCGTTGACCCCGACGATGACGCGCTCGCCCGACTCTATCTCGCGCTGGCGCTCGAAGGCGACGTCCTGAATCTCCCCCTGGACCCACTCGCTCTCGACGGCCTCGCGCATCCCGCCGCGCTCGTCGATGTCGTCGAGGATGTCGAACGCCTCCGATTCGAGTTCGTCAGTCAGCGACTCGACGTAGTAGGAGCCCGCGAGCGGGTCGATGGTGTCGGCCGCACCCGACTCGTGAGCGAGTATCTGCTGGGTGCGAAGCGCCGTCCGCACGGACTTCTCGGTCGGCAGACTGAGCGCCTCGTCTTTCCCGTTGGTGTGGAGGCTCTGTGTGCCGCCCAGCACCGCCGCCAGCGCCTGATACGCGACGCGGACGACGTTGTTCTCTATCTGCTGGGCCGTCAGCGTCGACCCCGCGGTCTGGGTGTGGAACTTCAACTGCTTCGAGCCGGGCTTCTCGGCGCCGTATCGCTCCTCCATCAGTTTGTACCACATCCGGCGGGCCGCGCGGAACTTCGCCACCTCCTCGAGGATGTTGTTGTATGAGGCGAAGAAAAAGGATAGCTGGGGGGCGAACTCGTCGACGTCCAGCCCCGCGTCGACGGCCGCCTCGACGTACTCCAGTCCGTCCGCGAGCGTGAACGCTATCTCCTGGGCGGCCGTCGACCCGGCCTCGCGGATGTGGTAGCCGGAGATGGAGATGGTGTTGAAGTTGGGAATCTCCTCGGCGGCGTACTCGAAGATGTCCGTGATGAGCCGCATCGACTGGCGCGGCGGGAAGATGTAGGTGTTGCGCGCGATGTACTCCTTGAGGATGTCGTTCTGGATGGTGCCTCGCAGTTCCTCGCGGTCGACGCCCTGCTTGTCCCCGACGGCGATGTACATCGCAAGCAAGACCGAGGCGGGCGCGTTGATGGTCATCGACGTCGACACCTCGTCGAGCGGGATGCCCTCGAAGACGGTCTCCATGTCGGCAAGCGAGTCGATGGCGACGCCCGACTTCCCGACCTCGCCCTGTGCCATCTCGGCGTCGGAGTCGTACCCCATCTGCGTCGGCAGGTCGAACGCCATCGACAGCCCCGTCTGACCCTCCTCCATCAGGTAGTTGAACCGCTCGTTCGTCTCCGCGGCAGTGCCCATCCCGGCGTACTGCCGCATCGTCCACAGCCGACCCCGGTACATCGTGGAGTAGACCCCGCGCGTGTACGGCTCCTCGCCCGGGAAGCCGACGTCCTCGTCGTAGTCGAGGTCCCCGATGTCGGCCGGCGTGTACAGCGGCTTCACCTCCTGACCCCCGGTGTCGGTGGTAAACTTCTCGTTGCGTTCGCCGAACCGGTCGACGGTCGGGCCGTACGTCTCCTCCTCCCAGGATTCGCGGCCCTCGCGTATCTCCTCGAGGTCCTCCTCGTCGAACATGGCACCACCTTCCCGGCGTGGGCGCTTGAATGTTGTCGGGACCGGAACGTCGACCGTCGGGCAGGGACGTTCGACCCGACCTACTCGTCGGCGAGGTGCGATGCCCGACCCGACCTACTCGTCGGCGAGGTGCGATGCCCGACCCGACCTACTCGTCGGCGAGGTGCGCGACGAGCGACTCCAGCGAGTACGACGACACCGCGCGGTCGTCCTCGTACAGCGTGTCGATGACGTACGTGGAGTTGGTGCGCTCGATTTCGGACACCTCCTCGAAGTCGCGCAGGAGGTCACCGACCGTCTCGTCGCCCGGCAGGTGTGCGACGGCGACGAAGTCCGTCTCGCCCATCGTCGAGAACAGGTGCGTGACGCCCTCGATATCCTGTATCTCGTCGGCGACCGCCTCGTGGTGGCCGGAGTAGTCCGCGAGCACCTCCACCAGCACCGTCACGCCGAGGCCGAGTTCGTCCAAATCGAAGTCGTACAGGTCGTTCTCGATGACCCCGGCCTCCCGGAGGTTGTTCAGCCGGTAGTGTATCGTCGACACCGGGATGTCGGTCGCCTCGTGGAGCGTCTCGGGGCTCCCCGTGCCGAGGTCCGCGATGGCTTTCAGGATGCGGACGTCGCGCTCGTCCATACCGTCTCCGCGGACGCCGCCCTCAATACTCCACCGGCTCCGACGAACGAGCACGTCTATCGAACTGCATCCCGGACAGCGACGCTGGCGTCGGATGAAGTGAAGAGACAGGGGCAGAACGTAGTAGAAGAATTTAACAACACTACAGCCACTCCGTCGAATCAAGAACTATGATTTCGGATTACAGTTGGAGTCGACTTCCGACGAACCTGCTCGCGTTCGTCGTGCTCGCCACGCTGTGGGGTGCGTCGTTCGTCGCCATCGAGGCCGGCGTGAAGGAACTGCCGCCGCTACTGTTCGCGGCGGTGCGGTACGATGCCGCGGGCGCGCTCGTGCTCGCGTGGGCCGCGCTCCGGGGGCGGTGGCGCCCCCGAACGCGCGACGACTGGCTCGCCGTGGGGCTCGTCGGCGCCCTCGTCATCGCCGGCCACCACGCCCTGCTGTACGTCGGCCAGCAGACGGTGCCTGGCGCCGTCGCCGCGGCCATCGTCGCGCTCGCGCCCGTGGTGACGGCGCTGTTCGCCGCCGTGCTGTTGAGCGACGAGCGCCTGCGACCCGCCGGTTACGGCGGCGTGCTCGTCGGCTTCATCGGCGTCGCCGTCGTCACCGCACCGGGGACGGCCGGCGGCGTGCCCGTCGACGGCGTCGCGCTGGTGTTCGCGGGAACGGCGGTGTTCGCGCTCGCCACGGTCCTGCTCCGGCGTCTACGGCCGCGGCTCTCGATGGGAGCGATGCAGGGCTGGGGGATGGTGCTGGGCGCGGGCCTGCTCCACGCGGGCAGTCTCGCCCGCGGCGAGCCACAGACGCTCGCCGCTTCGCCGACCGCACTGGCGGCGCTGGCGTTCCTCGTCGTCGGGCCGGGCGTCGTCGCGTTCCTGCTGTACTTCCGACTGCTCGGGAGCGTGGGTGCGACCCAGACGAGCCTCGTCGGCTACCTCGAACCCGTCGCGGCCGCGGGCCTCTCGTGGGTCGCGTTCGGCTACGTCCCGTCGACGAACGCGGTGGCGGGGTTCCTGCTGGTCGCCGTCGGGTTCGCGCTGGTGAAACACGAGCGGGTGGTCGCGGCGGTTCGCCGGCGGACGCCCTCGCGCGCCTGAACTGACGACGGCACCGTCAGCCGGTGGCGTACACGTCGACCCGTATGCGTCAGCCGGTGGCGTACACGTCGACCCGTATGCGTCAGCCGGTGGCGTACACCTCGACCCGCATGCGTCAGCCGGTGTCGTACACCTCGACCCGTATGCGTCAGCCGGTGTCGTACTTGTAGGTCGCCTCGTCGGGGTCGATGCCGAAGTCCTCGGGCGCCTCCTCGTCGGGGGTCTCGTCGACGACCTCCTCGTGGGCGTCCTTGAACCGCTTGCGAAGGCGGTCGGGCATGTGGAACCGCTCGGGGTCGACCACCATCGGGATGACGTCGCCGTCGTGGCCCGCCCGCTTCGCCTCGAGACGCTCCTGCAGGCGCTCGTCGAGGTCGCCCGCGTCGATTGCCCGGAACCCCAACTGCGCGAGATACTCCGGTTCGGGCGCGAGCGCGAACACCTCGTCGAACTCCGCGATGTCGGCGTTGCGGAGCAGTCGCTCGACGACGTGGGCGGCGACGCCCTGTCCCCGCCAGCTTTCGAGCACGCCGAGGCTCGTCAGCTCGCAGAGCTCGGGCTCGCCGGTGTGGACGCGGATGCGGCCGAACCCGACCTTCGTGCCCGACTCGTCGTCGACGGCGATGACGTAGTCGCGCGAGCGGAACGCCGTCTCGTCCAGCCCCATCGCCTCGATGTGGTCCAGGAGCCAGGCCTCGTCACGATTGCGCGCGTCCCGGACGTACATACCAGGGGGTACGGACCCACCGCTGAAAACTCCTCGTGCGACGCATGGCCGACGAAAACAGTAAATTCGTTTCTAGTTTCGTTCAGTCAGAAAGGTTCTTTGTGCGAGGTTCGGACTACTCGCGTATGGCTACCGAGTCACTGGAGGACATCGACCGGGTCGTCCACGAACCGAGCGAGGAGTTCGTCGAGTCGACGAACGTCTGGGAGTTCATGCAGGCGTACGACATCGACGACTACGACGAACTCGTCGAGCGGACGACGACCGACATCGAGGGGGTCGACGCGAGCGGCGTCGACTGGTTCTGGGACGAACTCGTCGACTATCTGGGGGTGGAGTTCTACGAGGAGTACGACAGCATCCGGGACGACTCCCGTGGCCCGCAGTTCGACGAGTGGTACGAGGGCGGTGAAATCAATCTCGCGCACAACGTCGTCGACCGTCACGCCGCCGTCGACAACGAGACCCGAAACAAAGTCGCCACCATCTGGGAGGGCGAGGACGGCGAGGTCAGGGAGGTCACCTACCACGAACTCCACCGGCAGGCGAATCAGGTCGCCAACTACCTCGAATCGAAGGGCGTCGAGACGGGCGATACGGTCGGCCTCTACATGCCGATGGTGCCCGAGGTGGTGTCCATCCTCTACGGCTGTTTCAAGGTCGGGGCCATCGCCGTCCCCATCTTCTCCGGGTTCGGCGTCGACGCCACCGCCACCCGCATCGAGGACCCCGAGTGTTCGGTCCTCTTTACCGGCGACGGGTTCCTCCGGCGCGGGAGCGAGGTGACCCTGAAGGGGACGGCCGACGAGGCCATCGAGCAGGCCGACACCGACGTGACCGACGTCGTCGTCTACTCGCGGCTCGGCGCGGACATCCCCTGGACCGACGAGCGCGACCAGTGGTGGGCCGACGCCGTCGAACCGCAGGACGACGACTACGAGACGAAGCACCTCGACAGCGGCCAGGAGTCGATGCTGCTGTACTCCTCGGGGACGACCGGGAAGCCGAAGGGCATCGTCCACACCCACGCGGGCGTCCAGATGCAGTGTGCCAAGGAACTCCACTTCGGGTTCGACCTGAAGCCGAGCGACCGGTTCTTCTGGGTCTCGGACATCGGCTGGATGATGGGGCCGTGGACGCTCATCGGCACCCACACGTTCGGCGGCACCGTGTTCATGTACGAGGGCGCGCCCGACCACCCGAACCCGGACCGGTTCTGGGAGATGATAGACCGCCACAAACTGACCCAGTTCGGTATCTCCCCCACCGCTATCCGCGCGCTCCGCAAGCAGGGCGACGAGTGGCTGGAGGACCACGACCTCTCCTCGCTGCGACTGCTCGGCTCCACGGGCGAACCGTGGGACCCCGAATCCTGGATGTGGTTCTACGAGAACGTCGGCGGCGGCGACACCCCCATCATCAACATCTCCGGCGGCACCGAAATCTGCGGCTGTTTCCTGATGCCGATGCCCATCAACGACCTGAAACCCTGCACGCTGGGCGGCCCGGGGCTTGGCATGGACATCGACATCGTGAACTCGCAGGGTGAGTCCATCGCGGACACCCACGAGCGCGGCTTCCTCGTCGCGCGCGACTCCTGCCCGTCGATGACCAAGAGCCTCTGGTCGGGCGACGAGCGCTACCTCGCGGAGTACTGGTCCTCCTTCGAGGACATGTGGGACCACGGCGACTGGGCCCAGAAGGACGAGGACGGGTTCTGGTTCCTCCACGGGCGGGCGGACGACGCGCTGAACGTCGCCGGCCGGAAGGTCGGCCCCGCCGAAGTCGAGGGCGCGGCGATGGAACACGACGCCGTCAACCAGGCCGCCGCGGTCGGCGTCCCCGACGACACCACGGGGACGGCGGTCGTGCTGTACGTCATCGTCAAGGACGGCGTCGAGGAGACCGACGACCTGCGCGAGGAAGTCCGCGAGATGGTCGGCGAGGAACTCGGCAAGCCGTTCCGCCCGCGGGAGGTGCTGTTCGTCGACGAGTTCCCCAAGACGCAGTCGGGGAAGATAATCCGCCGGGCGGTCCAGGCCACCTACACCGGCGAGGACCTCGGGGACATGTCCTCCATCGAGAACCCCGGGGCGCTGGAGGACCTCGAGGACGCGCGCTGACGGCTACTCCGCCGTCCCGGGTGCGGTCCACCCGGCGGCCGCGACGGCCGCCGCGCCGCCGAGACCGACGACGCCGACGGCGAGGAACACGGGCGCGTAGGTGCCGAGTCGCTGAAACCCGAGGCTCGCCAGCGGCGGCGCCAGCAGACCGGCGACGGCGAACGCGACCGAGGCGACGCCGTACAGCGTCCCGATGTCGCCCGTTCCGAACAGGTCGGCGACCAGCGGCGACAGCAGGGCGCCGTTGCCGCCGTAGCCGACGCCGAACACGACGGCGAGCGCGACCAGCGCGTACGGCCCCCGCACCAGCGGGAGCGCGAGCAGGGTCAGCCCCATCAGCGCCGAGCAGGCGACGAAGATGCGGACGCGGCCCATCCGGTCGGAGACGGCGCCGATACCGAGTCGGGCGCCGGTCGTCGCTACCCCGACCGCGCTGATGGCGGTGACGCCGGCCCACCGGACGCCGAGTTCCGCGGCGTAGGGAACGAGGTGGTTCACCAGCACGTACAGCGTCGCGTACACGCCGACCCAGCCGAGGACGACGAACAGGAACGGCACCGAGAGGACGGTATCGCGGACGGCGCCGCCGCCGTCGTCCGTCTCGGGTTCGGTGAACTCCACGGAGCGGTCCGCCCCCACGTCGGCGGGCCGGTCGGCCAGAAGGAGGACGGCGACGGCAAGCACCACGGCGAGACCGACGGCGAGTGCGTCGTACGCGGTCCGCCACCCCACCGTCGAGACGAGCCACGACGACGTGGGAGCGACGACGAGCAGGCCCGCGCCCAGTCCCGCGGCGGCGATGCCGTTGGCGAGGCCGCGGCGCCGCTGGAACCACGTCGGCACCGTCGCGTACGCGACGACGTAACAGCAACTCATCCCGAGACCGGTGACGACGCCGTACGTCGCCACGAGCGTCCAGTAGTCGCCGCTGCGGGCCGCGCCGGCCAGCCCCGCCGCCAGAAACACGGCCCCGACCGCCAGCAGGCGGCGCGGCCCCACCCGGTCGAGGGCGCGCCCGAGCACCGCGCCGCCGACGTAGATGACGAACGTCTGGACGCCGAACACGACGGAGACGCGGGCCGGCGAGACCCGGAACGTCGACCGGAGCGCGTCGAAGAATATCGAGAACGAGTACGTCATCCCGAACAGCGACCCGGCCGCTAAGAAGCACGCGGCGGCGACGAACCAGCCGTAGTAGACGTCGAGGGTAGCGAGGCGGGAACGCACGTTCGGAGGTGACCCACCGGGGACAAAACTCGTTCGCCACCGGAAGCCGGCTACAGCACCTCCGCCGGGTCGACCGCTCGCGGCTCCGGCCCCTCGCCGACCGCCACGTCACCCCGGCTCTCGTCGTCGGGCACGACGACCGTTCCGCCGGCGAGAAGCGGCGCGACCAGTCCGCCCGCGACGACACCCGGGTCGGCGAGCGGCGCGCGGACGACCACCTCGCTGTCGCCGCCGAGGCCGTACCGGTCGACCACCTCGCGAGCGGCGTCGAGCACGTCGCCGTGGCGGTGTGTCCGGTCGTCGACACGGAGGAGCGACTCGTCGGGCGCCACGCGGTCAGGTGGCGCCGTCGGGTTCTCGCTCCACACGTCCCGCTCGAAGTACGCGACCGCCGGGTCCGGGTGCTGTTCGCCGTACGCCACCTGCCGGGTGCCCGGGCCAGCGCCGTAGCCGTCGAGCGCGTCGGCGGGCGCGACCAGCGCCGTCGTCCCCTCGTCGACGCCGTCGAACGAGACGATAGCCCCGAGCAGGCCAGCCCCCCACAGCGACAGTATCGCCGGGGGCGCGAGGTCGGGCGCGACGGTCACGCCCATCCCGCCGCGGACCCCCTCGTTGCGGAGGAAGTTGCCGGCCTTCCAGGCCGTCGTGGCGAACCGCCGGTAGTCCATCCGCCGGCCGGTCGGGTCGTGCCGGAGGGCGGGCGCATCGCCCAGCGCGTCACGTCGCTCCCGGGCGAGCACGTCGCCGAGTACGTCCATCGACCGACAGTCGGGGCGGCGGGGGCATCAATCGTGCGCCTGCGGGAAGGTCGCCGACGTCCGCGAAGCGATGGCGGCCCGGCGAGCGGGTCAGAAGGAGTTCTTTATTTTCTCGAAGAACCCCTGCTCGACGTCTATCTCCTCGCCGCCGGCCTCCGCGAACGCCTCCAGCGCCTCGTGCTGTTCCTCGTTGAGGTCGCTGGGAGTGACAATCTGCACCTGCACGTAGAGGTCGCCGTGGCCCCGGCGGCGGAGCCGTGGCATCCCCTTGCCCTGCAGGCGGAGCACCTCGCCCGACTGTGTGCCCGCGTCGAGGTCCATCTCGACGCTCCCGTCGAGCGTCGGCACCTCGACCGTCGCGCCGAACACCGCCTGCGGGAACGACACCGCTTTCGTGAACCGCAGGTCGTCGCCGTCGCGGTCGAACTGGTCGTGCTCCTCGACGCGGACTTCGATGAGCAGGTCGCCGTTGCGGCCGCCAGACTCGCCGGGCGCGCCTTCGCCCTCCATCCGGAGGCTCTGGCCGTCCTGGATGCCCGGCGGGATGTCGACCTGCAGGGTCGCCTCGTTGCGGACCTTCCCCTCGCCGCCGCAGGTGGAGCAGGTCTCCGAGTACAGCGTCCCCTCGCCCTCACAGCGGCGGCAGGTCTGCGTCTGCTGGACGCGACCGAGCGGCGTCTGCTGGACGCGGGTGGTCTGGCCCTGGCCGTTACACTCCGGACAGGTTTCGGCGTCCGCGTCCGGCGGATGGCCCGCGCCGTCGCAGTCCGGGCACGTCTCCGGCCGGGTGACGGTGAGGTTGCGCGTCAGCCCCTCGTACGCCTCCTCGAGCGACACCGACAGCCGGGTCTTGAGGTCCTGGCCCTGCCGGGGGGCGTCGCGGCCGCCGCCCCCGCCGCCGAAGAACTGCTCGAAGATGTCGTTCATCCCACCCATGTCGCCGAAGGGGTTGCCCTGGCCGCGGCCGCCCATGCCACCCATGCCGCCGGCGCCGCCACCACCCGTGGCGCCGCGTTTCTCGGCCTGCTCGAACCGTTCGTGACCCATCTGGTCGTACATCCGGCGCTTCTCGTCGTCCAGAAGCACCTCTTTGGCCTTCTTCGCCTTCTTGAACTTCTCCTCGGCGTCCGGGTCGTCCGAGACGTCGGGGTGGTACTCGCGGGCCTTCTCTCGGTACGCCTGCTGTATCTCCTCCTCGGAGGCGTCCCGCGACACCCCCAGCACCTCGTAGAAATCCTCGCTCATTCGTTGTAGGCCCTAATCCGCTGAACCACTTGAAAAGAACGGGTCGTGCCAGCGAGGACGGATTCGGCTCACTCGCGCGGCCGGTCGGGGTGGACGAGGTGGTACAGCGGCTCCGCGTCCAGCGGCTCCGGCGGCCCCGCGACCACCGACTGGAACGCCTCGATGAACGCGTGGTCGGCCGCCGCCATCTCCGCGTCGTACACCTCCTTCACGCGCTCTGTGTCCTCGGCCTCGATGTACGTGAGGATGTAGTCGGTTCCCTCGTGGCTCCAGACGAACGCCGACTCCGTGTGGACCCCCTCGCGGTCGATGATGTCCATGGCGGCCTCGTCGTCGATGCCCCTGAGGTCCCGAAGAAGGGCGCGAGCGCGGTCAGTCTCACCCTCGACGATGGGCTGTCTGGTCAGTATCGTCTCCATACCGACCCGGCGGTGCGCAGGGTGAAAGGCGCTCGGTCGCCCGCCAGCTTTCGGGAGTCGACGCCGGATGCAAAGTGGGTGACGGCCGTAGCTCCGTGTCCATCTATCAGACGCGCTACCAAATCCGGTTTCAGCGAACGCCCAAGTAGATGTGCCACCATCCCCCATGCATGGCAACCGACGCCGACGCCATGGTTCCCGTAGCGTCGTTCGAGGACCTGCGGGACGCGGGCCGGACCGTCGTCTCCGAGAACGGGCAGGCCATCGCGCTGTTCCATCACGAGGGCGAGGTGTACGCGGTCGACAACCGCTGTCCGCACATGGGGTTTCCCCTGACGCGGGGGACCGTCGAGGAGGGCGTACTCACCTGTCACTGGCACCACGCGCGCTTCGAACTCGAGGAGGGTGACACGTTCGACCCGTGGGCCGACGACGTACAGACGTTCCCGACGGAGGTGCGGGACGGCGAGGTGTATCTCGACCCGGACCCGCCGCGTGACGTCCCCGAGAACGTCCACTGGCGCAACCGCCTCGCGGACGGCCTCCACGAGAACCTGAGCCTGGTGATGGCCAAGAGCGTCATCGGTCTCGACGAACACGCTAAAGGGTTCCACACGCCGGTCCAGACGGCCGTCGACTTCGGGACGAAGTACCGCGCCTCCGGGTGGGGCCGCGGGCTGACGACGCTCGGTTGCATGGCGAACCTCTACTCGCAGGTGGGCGGCCGCGACAAGCGGCGCGCGATGTTCCTCGGCGTGCGCGAGGTGGCCGACGACTGCGCGGGCGAACCGCCGCGGTTCCAGCAGTACGCGTTCGACAACCGCGACCTCTCGAAAGCACGGCTGAAGTCGTGGTTCCGCGAGAGCGTCGAGGTGCGCGATGCCGACGGCGCGGAGCGGTGTCTGCTGACCGCGGTCGCGTGTCTCGACCCCGACGACGTCGCCGACATCGTGTTCACGGCGGCGACCGACTCGCTGTATCTCAACTCCGGCCACACCGTCGACTTCATCAACAGGGCGTTCACGACGCTGGACCACGTTGGATGGGAGGGGACGGGCGACGACGAGGACTCCAACGCCGCGAAGGTGCTGGCCTCGACGGTCGAGCAACTCACGGACGCCACGCGCTCGGAAGAGCTATCGTCGTGGCGCAACCCCATCGACGTCGCCGACCTCGTCTTCGACGCCCACGACCGACTGCCCGAACTCGTCGCGGCGGGCGACGGCAAGCAGTGGGACGAACCGGACGGCTTCGTCGAGCAGTTGCTCGTCGACGACCCCGAGGCGATACTGGACGCGCTCACCGGCGCCATCCGCGACGGTGCGACACGGACCGAACTGGCCGACGCCGTCGCACGGGCGGCCACCCGCCGGGTGGCGTACTTCGCCACCAACAACGAGTTCAGCGACTGGAACACGGTGCATCACACGTTCTCGTACGCGAACGCGGTGTACGAGGCGACCCAACGAACCGACGCCGTCGAACTGTACCGGGGCTGTTTCGACGCCGCGATGTCGGTCTACCTCGACCGCTTCCTGAACCAGCCGCGGGCGCCGCTTCCCGACCCGGGCGAGTCGGACCGCGCCCCCGCCGACGTCCGCGAGGAACTGCTCGACTGCTTCGACGAGCAGGGGCAGGTGAACCGCGCGGCCGCGCTCGTCTCGGAGCATTTCGACGCGGGCGGCGACCCCGAGGACCTGAAGCGCGTGCTGGGTCGCGGCCTCCTGCGCGAGGACGCCGGGTTCCACACGCTCCAGAACCTCGAAGGTCACTTCGCGCGCTTTGACAGCGAGGCGCGTCGCGCCTCGGACAGTGCGAGCGGGGAGCAGAGCGACCCGCGAGCGACCGACGACTGGGAGCGGCGACTGGCGCTGATGGCGCCGGCCCGCTACATGGCCGCCCACTTCCCGACCCGGCGCGAGCACGAGGGGACGTTCTCGATAGCGACGCGGCTCCACCGCGGCGAGAAGCTCCACGAGGCGGAGTAGCCCCCCGGATTTTTCTTCGCCACGCGAGTAGCCCCACGCATGCCATCGGTCGACCTCTCCGAGGAGACGGTCGAACGACTCGACGACCTGCGAGTCGACGAACAGAGCTACGACGACGTGGTGAGCGAACTCATCGACATCTACGAGGCGGAGGGGCTGACGCTCAACCGCGGCGGCGACGCGCTGTAGCTACCGGACCACCGTGACGGCCACCGGGCACCGCCGCACCACCTTCTCCGCGGTGCTTCCCAGCAGGACCCGGGAGACGCCCGTCCGCCCGTGACTCCCCATCACCACGTGGTCGACGTCGTGGGCGTCGACGTACTCGACGATGACGCGGTGAGGGTTGCCAACGGCCCGCGCTTGCACCACCTCGACGCCGTGGTCGGCCGCCAGCGCCGCCGCCGCCTCCAGCGTCTCGGTCGCCGTCGCCTTCGCCTCCGCGTACCAGCGTTCGGCGTCGGGCAGGCCACGGCTCTCGGCGGTGTAGACGCCGTGGACCGGGTCGACGACGTAGAGGACGTTGACCTCGGCGTCGGGGTGGCGGGTGACGACCCGCTCCAGCGCGCGCTCGGAGAGTTCGGAGCCGTCGTACGGCACGAGGATGCGCTCACCCATGCGTAGCGGTACCACACGTCGACGGTTAACCGCTCCGGCGAAGAGGTTTGGACCGTTCGCGTGGTAGCCCGGGCATGCTCGACCGCTTGCTCGACGACGATGTCGACCGCTCGGGGAAGTACCTCGCGGAGGTCATCTACGGCGCCAACGACGGCATCGTCACCACGTTCGCCGTCGTCGCGGGCGTCGCGGGCGCGGCACTGTCGCCCTCTATCGTGCTCGTGCTCGGCACGGCGAACCTCTTTGCGGACGGCTTCTCGATGGGGATGAGCAACTACCTCAGCCGTCGCTCGGAGGAGGACTACCAGCGAGCGGCTGGCACCGCTAGCCCAGAGGACGGCAAGGACGCTCGGGCGACGGCCGCGGTGACGTTCCTCGCGTTCGTCGTCGCGGGGTGGGCACCGCTCCTCCCGTACGTGCTCGCGCTGGAGGCGACGTTCCGGCTGTCGGTCGTGGTCACCGGCGTCACGTTCTTCGCCGTCGGCGCGAGTCGCTCGCTGGTCACCGCGCGCCGCTGGTGGACGAACGGCGCCGAGATGTTCGTCGTCGGAATGGCCGCCGCCACCGTCGCGTTCGTCGTCGGCGACCTGCTGAAGGGACTGGCGTGACCGCCACGGTTTTCGGGACGGCCCGGGGACTCCGACCGTGCGCACCTCACCTCGGCGGCTCCTGGTATACGCGGCGCTTGCGGCCGTCTGCTGGGTCGTGCTCAACTGGCTGTACGGCTCACTCGTGCTGGAGCGAGCCCGCTCGTCGCGTAGAAAGCGGGGAGGGCTGAGGCGGCTCTCGCTACCGTCCGGTCAGGAGTTGATGTTCGTCACCGCGAAGTAGAACGTTTCGCGGTTGCCGTCGCCGTACTCGAGGGTGGCGCTGACGAACTCCCCCGAGGGTCTGTCGGCGGCCGGCTCGACGGTCAGCGCGACGTTGCCGCTGTCGTACAGGCCGAACTCCGCCTCGCCGGTCGTCCCGGGGTCGTAGACGGCCGCGGAGTCGAGCGGCCGGAGCGCGTCGTCGACGGGGTAGCCGTCGGGGCTGTCCGCGCTCCCGACCTGGTCGGCCCGGAGCGTCACCTCGGCGCCGCTCCGCTCGACGGAGTCGACGGGGACGTTCGTGTTCAGCGCCCACTGCTCGACGGTCACCGACTGGTCGCCGACGTTCTGGAGCGTGAACGTCAGGCTCTTCGACTCGCTGGTCTGGGTGGAGACGCGCTTCATCCGGCGAGCGTCGCCCTGCTCGTCGTCGCTCCCCGGCTGGGCCGCGGCGTCGGGGTTCGTGGCGATGATGGTGCCCGACGCGCCGACGGCGACGTCGTTGTTCTCGCCGTCCGCGATGGCCATCAGCCCCTGGCCGGTCGGCGTCTCGTCGCGGCCCCAGGCGCCGTCGACACGGTCGAACACCGCGCCGGAGTTGCCCGCCGCGTAGCCGTCGCCGGCGTCGACCTCGATGTCGCGCAGGCCCGGCTCGCCGATGGTGGTCTTCGTCCACTCCGGTTGGCCTTGGGCGTTCGGCGCGTAGCGGTAGACGACGCCGCTTCCGCCGGCGACCCAGACGTCCTCGCGGCCGTTCGAGTCGATGCCGTACAGCGAGACGTTCGTGTCCGCGATGCCGATCTTGTTCCAGCTCGCGCCGTCCGCCGAGTAGAAGGCGTTCGCGTTGCCGTTGACGAGGTGCCCCTTCCGGCCCTCGTAGAAGTCGATGGCTTCGATGGCGTTGCCCTGCCCGACCTGCACGGAGTTCCAGGTGCCGCTGGCGCCGTTCTCGAACGAGTAGTAGACGGTGCCGGAGCCGCCGGCGACGTAGACGTTCGCATCGCCCTCCGGGCCCGTGACGGCCACGTCGTTGAAGTTGCTCGTCGCGTCGTTGGGCGCCGAGTGGTCGTTGAGGTCGCCCGTCTTGACGTCGTACTCGCCGATGGCGCCCGACGCGCCGACGAACCAGAGCCGCTGGCCGTCGTCGGTGACGTCCGCCCCGTACAGCCCGTTGCCGTTGCTCGTCGGGCCGTCGTTCACGACCGTCTTCCAGCCGCGGGCCGTCCGCTCGACGACCGTGCCGCCGCCGCCGACCACGAAGTCGTTGCGTGCGGTCTTCGCGACGTCGAACAGCGTCACGTCGACCGGACTCTTCACCGACTGCCACGGCGCAGACTCGGCCGACACCGTGCCGGTGCCGAGCCCCGCCGCCGCGATGGTTGCACCGCTCAACTCCAAGAACCGTCGCCTCGTAGCGTCGATGGCTCGTCGCATACTACATTTCGGGCGTGTTTCTGAGTATATTTAATTTCTTTTCTAGCGAAATTATCAGGTCCGTCGGGGGCCCGAACCCGGTAGGGGAAGCGACTGCTGGCGCTCGACGCCGCATCGACGCGAAGAACAGCGACGCGGGTCACCACCCGCGAGTCTCACGCGCCCGCGGACGGGGCGCTCAGGAGGACTCCTCGTCCTCGGTGTCGTCGTCGACGTCCTCGAAGTCGGCGTCGACGTACTCCTCGTCGTCGCCCTCGGGGCCGGCGCCACCCATGTCGCCGGGACCGGCACCGCCCATGCCACCCATGCCGGCGCCGCCGGCGGCCTGCTGTTGGGCCTGCTCCTGGTACATCTGCTTGCCGATCTCCTGGAGTTCCTCGGTGAGCGCCTGCGTGGCGTCCTGCAGATCCTCGGTGCTCGCGTCCTCGTCCTCGAGCGTCTCCTCGACGTCCTCCATCGCCGATTCGATGTCGCGCCGGAGGTCCTCGGAGACGTTCTCCTCGTTCTCCTCGAGCAGGGAGTCGGCGCGCTGGAGCGCGCTCTCGGCCTCGTTGCGGGCCTCGATGCGCTCGCGGCGCTTCTCGTCCTCCTCGGCGTGCTGTTCGGCCTCCTCCTGCATCTGCTCTATCTCCTCGTCGGAGAGGCCGACGCCGCCCTCGATGGTGATGGACTCGGCGTTGCCCGAGCCCTTGTCCTCGGCCTCGACGTTGACGATGCCGTTCTCGTCGATGTTGAAGCCGACCTCGATCTGCGGGGTGCCGGCGGGCGCCGGCGGGATGCCGGTCAACTGGAACTCGCCGAGCAGTTCGTTCTCCTCGGCGATTTCGCGTTCGCCCTGGAACACGCGGACCTGCACCTGCGTCTGGTTGTCCGCCGCGGTCGTGAATATCTTCGACTCCTCGGTCGGGATGGTGGTGTTCTTCTCGATGAGCCGCTCGAACAGGCCACCCTTGACCTCGATACCCAGCGACAGCGGCGTCACGTCCAGCAGGACGATGTCGTCGACGTCGCCCGAGAGGACGCCACCCTGGATGGCCGCGCCGAGCGCGACGGCCTCGTCGGGGTTGACGTTCTTCTTCGGCTCCTTGCCGGTCATCTCCTCGACCTTCTCCTGGACCTGTGGCATCCGGGTGGAGCCGCCGACGAGGATGACCTCGTCGATGTCGCTCTTGTCGTAGCCGGCGTCGGACAGCGCCTGCTCCGTCGGGCCGACCGTCCGCTCCAGCAGGTCGCCCGTCAGCGACTCGAACTTCGCGCGCGTGATGGTCCCTTCGAGGTCCTTCGGGCCGTCGTCGTCGGCCGCGATGAACGGCAGGGTGACGGTCGTCTCCTTGCGGCTCGACAGCTCTATCTTCGCCTCCTCGGCGGCCTCGGTCAGCCGCTGGAGCGCCTGCCGGTCCTCCCGGAGGTCGATGCCGTGCTCGCTCTCGAACTCGTCGGCCAGATAATCGATGATGGCCTCGTCCCAGTCGTCGCCCCCGAGGTCGTTGTCGCCGTTCGTGGCGACGACCTCGTAGACGCCCCCGCCGAGGTCGAGGATCGAGACGTCGAACGTCCCGCCGCCGAGGTCGTACACGAGCACCGTCTGGTCGGACTCGTCGTCGAGGCCGTACGCCATCGACGCCGCCGTCGGCTCGTTGACGATGCGCTCGACGTCGAAGCCGGCGACCTCGCCGGCGTCCTTCGTCGCCTGCCGCTGGCGGTCGTTGAAGTACGCCGGCACCGTGATGACGGCCTTCTCGACGTCGTCGCCGAGATACTCCTCCGCGTCCCGTTTGATCTTCTGGAGGATCATCGCCGATATCTGCTCGGGCGTGTACTCGTCGTCGTCTATCTCGACGGTGTAGTCCTCCTCCCCCATGTGCCGCTTGATGGACTGAATGGTCCGTTCGGGGTTCTGGACGGCCTGATTCTTCGCCGGCTTCCCGACGAGACGCTCGCCGTCGTCGGTGAACGCGACGACGGAGGGGGTCGTCCGCTCACCTTCGCCGTTGACGATGATCTCGGGGTCGCCACCCTCCATCACCGCGAACGCGGAGTTGGTGGTGCCGAGGTCGATACCGAGAATCTTGTTGCTCGCCATCTTGCCCGTCACTACCGGTCAGAATCGGTTAAAAGTTGCTAGATGGGCCGACACGCACTTCGAACCGCAACGGTGCAGTCCCGTGGTTTTCGCTGTAGGTGAAACGGCGGACCGCTACCCTTAAACAGAACCGCTATTCGCTCCCGTCGGCGACGGTCACCTGCGCGGGCCGGAGCACCTTCCCGGCCATCTCGTAGCCCGCACGGTGGAGGTCCGCGACCGTCCCCTCGGGCTGGTCGCTGTCGACGCGCATCAGCACCTCGTGACGCACCGGGTCGAGGTCCGCGCCGGCGTCCGGTTCGATGGGCTCGACGTTCTCGGCGTCGAGCACGTCGTCGAACCCCCGGAGCGTGGTCTCGACGCCGCTCCGGATGTCGGCGTCCTCGTCCTGGTCGAGCGCGCGCACGAGGTTGTCGCGCACGTCGAGCAGGCGCTCGACGAGGTCCTCGGTCGCGCGCTGGCGTGCCTCCTCGGTCTTCTGCTTCTGGCGCTTCTTGAAGTTCTGGAAGTCGGCCTGCTTGCGTTTGAGTTTCGACTCCAGGTCGTCGCCACGCTCCCGCTCGTCGGCGAGGCTCGTCTCCAGCGCGTCCACCCGTTCGCGCAGGGCGGCTATCTCGCGGGCCGCGTCCTCGGCCGACGCCTCGCGCACGCGGTCGACCAACTCCTCGTCGGGGTCGACGTCCTCGACCGGGTCGTCCGCGGGAGCGGTCTCCCCCGCCGTGGCGTCGTCGCCGGCCGCGGAGTCGGTCGCCGTCTCCGCGCCCTCGTTCTCGCTCATGCACGGAGGGAGGCGCGCGCGCCGTAAAAGCGTATAGAAACGAGGCACGCCCGCGACGGGGGTGCCGCCGGCTATCGAACGGGGCTGTCGGCGAATCGTCCGTCGGCGTCCACCCGTCGGAGCCCACTGATGACCCCCTGTGCGTCGTCGAGCGACGCGCGGAGTCGCTCGGCCGAGTCCGCGCGCCGAACCGCGTTCCGTTCGGCGTCGAACCGGACCAGGTCCGCGTCGGCGAGCTTCGGGATGTGGACGTGGTGCAACGACTGGACCGCGAGGAGTCCCGCGCCGTCGCCGGCCGCGTCGCGCGTCTCGAACGCCGCGAGTTCGCGGCCGAGCGCCTCGACGTCGACCCACTCCGACCGACCTGCGAGACGCCGCAGGACGAACCGCCTGCGGGAGCTACCGAGCAGGTCAAACAGGTCGTCCACCGATACGGGCCGTGTCCGCTCGTCCATCGTCATGCACTCGGACGAGGAACCGGGTTGGTAAAGCGGTTCTCGCGCATCTCTCGAAAGGGTTCGCGAAGAAGGTCCGGGGCCGTGCGAGGGGGTGGTCAGGCCACCCCGTCGTCGAGCGTTTGCCGGGCCGAGGTCGTCAGCGAGACGCGCACCGCCTCGCCGTCCCGTTCGCGAACGACCACGTCGTCGGCCTCGAGCCGCGACAGGTGGTACGAGACGGTGCTGGGTGCGCGGTCGACCGCGTCAGCGAGGTCGGACACGCGGACCGGTTCCCGCTCGGCGACCGCGCGGACGAGTCGGGCCGTCGCGTCGTCGCTGAGCGCGGCCGTCACCGGCGACGGGTCGGCGTCGCCCGGGTAGAGACGCCGCTTGCCGCGACGGGTCTCGGTCCGCACCAGGTCCTCGGCTTCGAGCACGCGGGCGTGGTACCGGACCGTCGAAGGAGCGACGTCCGTCAGTTCGGCGACGCCCGCGAGGTGGACGCCGGGCGTCGCTTCGACGGCCGCGAACACCGTCTCGCGGACGTCGTTGTCGAACGGGTCGAACTCGCCGGCCCATCGGTGGCTCGCCGGGGGCACCAGCACGGTCAGAACCCCGACCGTGACGTCGTCGACGGCGTCGACTGCCGGCACGACGCCGTCCAGCGTCTCCACGACGTCTGCGGGCAGGGTCCCGGCCGCGTCTGCGCTGGCCGCCGTGTCGGTTCGCTCGTCGAGCGCGTCTCCCGCTCCGGCCAGCGCGACAGGAGCGAGCGCCGTCTGCCCGACGAGGAGCGCGACGACGACTACGAGTCGAGTCGGCGTGGACATGGTCCTGAGTGTCGAGTCGTCGAACCGTCGTTCGGCGGGTCGGTCGGGCCGCACGTCCCCGGAGTAGCGTCGTAATCGGCCGGTCGACATAAGTCGAGTTGCGCGTTGCCGACGCGTAGTTACGGCTTGCCCGCGCCCCCTCGGCGTGGTCGCTCGTCACGCGCTGGACCGTGTTGACGGGCCGACTACAGCAGGATGCTCCCGACGGCCAGCGCGAGGAACGCCAGCCCGAGCAGGCGGCCGCGGGTCGCCGTGACGCCCGCGACGCCGCGCCGGCCGGCCAGCGCCGCCAGCACCGAAAGCACCGAGAACACGATACCGTACTGGAGCGACGCACCGGTGACGGACAACGGCTGGAGCGCCATCGTCCGGCAGTCCGTCGCCCGACCGGTTCGTTATCAGCCGGGTACGACGCGTAAGCCGGATGTACCCGGGCGCGTCGACCGAGCACCCTCCCCGACGTACGACCCCGCAACGCGTCTCGGTAAGCGGGCTGTAGCGACCCCACAGCGGGAGGCCGCCGGAGCGACGCGGCGGACTTATACCGCGGCGTGCCCGACGCGGTGGTGTGCCAGCGGTGACGCTCACCTACGACGAGGGGACGATTCGGGTCGACGGCGACCCCGGCGTCCCGCTTCCGGGGGTCGAGGCCGACTCCCGCTCGGCGTCGAAGCGCGCGCCCGCCTACCGCTACGCGGGGGTCCGCGACGCGCTCCACCCCCTCGACGTGAGCGTCGACGACAGCGTGCTCGACTGCCCGGACGTGCCGGCGCTGTCGAGCGACTACGAACTCCGTGCGTACCAGCAGGATGCCCTCGACGCGTGGGACGACAACGGCCAGTGTGGCGTGCTCGAACTGCCGACCGGGAGCGGGAAGACCGTCATCGCCATCGCCGCCATCGAGCGGCTGGCGACAGCGACGCTCGTCGTCGTCCCGACCATCGACCTCCTGGGGCAGTGGCGCGAGGAACTCGAACGCGAGTTCGGCGTCGCCGTCGGGCAGTTGGGCGGCGGCGAACAGCGCGTCGAGCCGCTGACGGTCGCCACCTACGACTCGGCGTACCTCCGGGCGGACGAACTCGGCGACCGGTTCGGACTCGTCGTGTTCGACGAGGTCCACCACCTCGGCGGCGAGGGCTACCGCGACATCGCCCGCCTGCTCGCCGCGCCGGCCCGTCTCGGCCTGACCGCGACGTTCGAGCGCCCGGACGGCGCCCACGAGACCATCGAAGAACTCGTCGGCCCGAAGGTGTACGACCTCGACGCCGACGAGCTGGCGGGCGACCACCTCGCACCCTACGACATCCGGCGCGTCGAGGTGTCGCTCTCGGCCGAGGAGCGCGAGCGCTACGAACAGTATCAGGGCATCTTCACCGACTACCTCGCCTCGTCGAACATCCGGATGACCTCGGGGAGCGACTACCAGGAACTCGTCAAGCGGTCGGGCACCGACCCCGAGGCGCGCGAGGCCCTGCTCGCCAAACAGCGGGCCCGCGAGGTGATGATGAACGCCGACGCGAAGGTGGAGACGCTCGCGGAGTTGCTGGAGCGCCACCGCGGGGACCGGGTCATCGTATTCACCGCCTACACCGACCTCGTCTACCGACTGTCGGAGCGGTTCCTCCTGCCGGCTATCACCCACGAAACGGGCGCGGAGGAGCGCCGCGAGGTGCTGTCGCGGTTCCGCGAGGGCACCTACTCGCGGGTCGTCACCGCGAACGTACTCGACGAGGGTGTGGACGTGCCCGACGCCAACGTCGCCGTCGTGCTGTCGGGGTCGGGAAGCGAACGGGAGTTCACCCAACGGCTCGGGCGCGTCCTCCGACCGAAGACGGACGGCGGCCGCGCCCTGCTGTACGAGGTCGTGACCGAGGAGACCGCCGAGGAGCGCGTCGCGGACCGGAGGCGATAGGATGCTCACGAAGGACCTCCTCCGGGTGTCGCGGGCCGGCGGCGGCTACCACCCCCAGTTCGCCGGCGAGGGGGCGACCGACCTCGCGGCCCGCGTCCTCGGCGTGTATCAGGGTCACGTCGGCGAGTCGCGGGAGACGCTCGACGAGGCGCTGTCCGACCTGGAAGGCGAGTACCCGTTCAAACTCGTCCGCGGGGTCGCCAAACTGCTGGAGCGGGAGGCCACCTTCGAAACGACCACGCCCGTCGACCCACGGCGGGCCCGCACCGCCGCCTTCGAGGCGGCCGAACCCGACGGCGTCGTCACCGACGCGGAGCGCGCGGCGGCGCTGGACCGCGCGGCGGAGCGGCTGGACGCGACGCCCGAGGCCGTGGAGGCGTCGCTGTACGGCGACCTCGAGGCCCGGCAGACGCTGACGGCGTTCGACCCCCGGTGGGAGCCCGAGACGCTCGTCGACCAGTACGACCTCTCGCTGGCCCAGACGGCGCTGTTCGACGCCACCGAGGTCCGGGTGCGCTCCTCGGACCCGAAGGCGCTCGTCTCGGCGGTGAAGCGGCTCCGCCTGCTGTACGAGATACGCGACACCGAGGAGGGGCGCGAGGTGGTCGTCACGGGGCCGGACGCCCTGTTCCGGCGCTCCCGGCGCTACGGCACGCGGTTCGCCCGCCTCCTGCGGACGGTGGCGACCGCCGCCGAGTGGCGGCTGGAGGCGACCATCGACGACCGGGGGACCGACCGCCTCCTGGAGCTTTCGACCGGCGACGTGACGGTGCCGGGGACGGAGCCAGTGGGGGAGATGACGTTCGACTCCGGCGTCGAGGCCGACTTCGCCGCCCGGTTCCAGTCGCTCGATTTAGACTGGACGCTGGTCCGCGAACCGGAGCCGCTGGCGGCGGGTGAACACGTCGTCATCCCGGACTTCGCGTTCGACTACCGGCCCGGTGGCGATGAGGAACGGCCGTTCCGCGTGTTCTTCGAGATAATGGGCTTCTGGACGCCCGAGTACGTCGCCAAGAAGCTCTCGCGGTTCCGCGAGTTGGAGGACGTGGCCTTCCTCGTCGCCGTCGACGAGTCGCTGGGCGTCGGCGAGGAGGTCGAGGAGTTGACTGACGGCGCCATCCCCTACTCGGGGTTGGTCCGCGTGAAGGACGTGGTCGACGCGCTCGACGCCTACGAGTCGGAACTGGTGGCCGAAGCCGCCGATGCGTTGCCCGAGGAACTGACGCCCGACGCCGACGTGGTGACGCTGTCGGCCGTCGCGGCCGACCACGGCGTGAGCGAGCAGGCCATCGAGGGAAAGCAGTTCCCCGACCACGAGCGGGTCGGGCGGACGCTCGTGCGGCCCGCGGTCCTCGAGGACCTGCGCGAGCGCATCGAGGCGGGGATGGAGCTGTCGGCCGCCGAAGCGGTCCTCGAAGAGCGGGGCGTCGACGACGCGAGCGCGGCGCTGTCGGAGCTCGGCTACCGCGTCGAGTGGGAGGGGCTCGGCGGCGGCACTCTGCGGAAGAAGTGAAAGGCGGGGAACGGGGTGGCGGGGCGGGGGCCTGCGACGAGCCTCGCGCGCCCCCAGTTGCGAGGCAGGTGCCAGGACGGCTCGCCGCAGTCGGGCGTAGCGGGGGAGTCCACTTAGACGCCGCGGAGGAACAAAAACGGCTTTCAGTTACTCGACGCGTTCACCACGCGGAGCCCCTCGGGGCCGTTGCGGAGTCGGAACAGCGTCGACTCCCGGTAGCGGACGGTGACGCCGAACGGCTCCGCTCCGGGGTGGGGTACCTGAAAGAACACCTGCACGGGCGCGACAGCCGTCCTCCCGTCGGGACACGCGGTGACCGCTCCCGCCTCGTCGGTCACGCGGAGCGTGTAGTTCGCCAGTCCGGCCTCTTCGATGGTGGCGTTCGTCGGCACGCGGTCGTCCGCGAGCGTCAGGTTCGCCCGCAGGATGAGGAAGCTCCCGCGGGTCGTGTTGTCCACCTGGACGCGGGGCGCGACCGTCGCGGTGCCGACACAGGAGGCGTTGCCCGTCGAGAACCCGGTGACGGCCGGCTCGACCCGTGGGCGCTGGTCGAACGCGCCCGTCCCGCCGAGATACACGCCGGCGCCGACGCCCCCGGCGAGCAACAACAGCGCCGCCGCGACCGTCAACAGGAACGTCCGGTCCATCTCAGAGGTCGCGGCGCCGCCCCTTCGGCATCTGCGAGCGCAGTTCCCCGTGGACGTAGAGCCCGACGCCGATGGGCTCCCGCCCGCCAGCGATGTCGTGGGCGGCTATCAGATACCCCCAGTCGCCGTCCCACTCGGGGAGTTCCTGGTCCTCGCCCGCGAGGAACCGGCTGGCCCGCTCGTACGGGAGGTCGATGACGCAGTCGCTCGCCAGGTCGCCGAACCGCTGGACGGCGTTCGTCGTCGGCTTCCAGTGCTCGCCGCCCGTCCGCAACACAGCCATCCCGAGCCCCTGGATGCGGGCCGGAGTGGGCACCTCGCCGTGGAACGCCCATATCTTCCCGCTCCCCCGCTCCCAGAAGGAGTAGTCGGCCCACGTCTCCCGGGGGATGCCGTACCGGTCGTGCCAGAACGCGACGACCGCCTCCCGCGACGGGCGGTCCTCGACCTCGCGGTCGTCGTTCGTCGCGGGCAGGCGGCCGAACTGGTGGCCGTCGTTCTCCCTCATGTGGCGACCTCCAGTTTCGCACAGAAGAACCCGCCCGTGTCGTTGAGATGCGGGTAGATGCGCTTGGCCCGCTCGACCGCGGGGTCGTACTCCTCGCCGTCCCACCCGGTGACGCCCGGGGCGTGCTCCAGGGGCAACTCGTAGTCGACCACGTCGACGTCGTACTCCGAGAGCGCGAAGTCCAGCACCGCCTCGTTCTCCTCGGGGGCGAACGTGCACGTCGAGTAGACGACCGTCCCGCCGGGGCGGGTGCACTCGATGGCCCGCCCGAGGATGCCGCGCTGGACGCCCGCGACCCCCTCGACGTGGTCCATCGTCCACTCGTCGAGGGCGTCGGGGTTCTTCCGTATCGTCCCCTCACACGAGCAGGGCACGTCGACCAGCGCGCGGTCGAAGCTCTCCCCCCCGAACGGTTTCAGCGAGAAGTTCCGCGCGTCGGACTTCGTCACCGCGACGTTCGTCAGCCCGCACCGCTCGGCGTTCGACCGGAGCGCAGAGATGCGCCCCAGGTTGGAGTCGTTGGCGACCAGCAGGCCCTCGTCCTCCATCAGCGCCGCCAGATGCGTCGTCTTCGACCCCGGCGCCGCACAGGGGTCGAACACCCGGTCGCCGGGGTCGGGGTCACAGACCAGCGCCGGCACCGCCGACACCTCCTCCTGGCCGTAGAGCCAGCCGTGGACGTACGGCCAGGTGTTGCCCGGCTTGGCGTCCGGCACCCGCAGGAGCGTGTCGTTCCACGCGACCGGGTCGTAGTCGACGCCAGCCTCGTCGAGCGCCCGGCGCGCACGCTCGACGGTCGTCTTGAGGGTGTTGACCCGCACGGCCTGCGGGAGCGGCCGCTCGCAGGCCGCCCGGAACGCCGCCGGGTCGTCCACCAGCGGTTCGTAGCGCGCGAGGACGTCCATGCCCGCGTTCGGGCGTCGGCGGGCTTGGGGTTTCGGGTTCGCCACGCACCCGTGACACACGCTTAAGCCACCGGCCCCCGTCACCACGCGCATGGCACACGTCGACGTCCACGCGGAGTTCGACCTCGACTCGCCGACGCTCGTCGAAGGCCTCCCCGGCGCGGGGCTCGTCGGGAAGATAGCCGCCGACCACCTCGTCGAGCAGTTCGAGATGACCCACGTCGCAAGCTGTTTCTGTGAAGGGTTGCCGCCTGTCGCCGTCTACCGGGGGAACAGCTCCGAGACGATGCCCCCCGTCCGCATCTACGCCGACGAGGAGCGGAACCTGCTCGTCCTCCAGAGCGACGTGCCGGTGTCGCCGTCGCAGGCCGACGAGTTCGCCGGCTGTCTCACCGGCTGGTTCGCCGACAACGACGTGTTCCCGCTGTACCTCTCGGGGCTCCCGGAGGAGAAGGACGGCGTTCCCGAGGTGTACGGCATCGCCACCGGCGGGGCGACCGACCGCCTCGACGAGGCCGGCGTCGTCCCGCCCCGCGAGTCGGGCCTCGTCTCCGGCCCGACGGGCGCGCTCATCCACGAGGCGAACGTCTCGGGACTCGCCAGCGTCGGCCTCATCGCGGAGACGGAAGCGCAGTTCCCCGACCCCGAGGCCGCCCGCGCGGTCATCTCGAACGGCATCGAGCCGCTGGCCGGCATCGAGGTGGAGACGGACGCGCTGGTCGACCAGGCCGAGAAGATACAGGAGGCCCGCGAGCGACTCGCCCGGCAGGTTCAGGAGGCCGAGGGCGACGAGTCGACGGAGGCGCGACCCATCCGCGGGTTCCAGTAGCCCCACTTTTTGCACCTCCCTCGCGGCCCTGCGGGCCGCTCGGTCGGGCAAAAACTGGTGGAAAATATGCGCGCGTACTCCTTCCACGCGCCTTCGGCGCGCTCCAGTCCGTGCGCGCTACGGCCCTCCCTCCGGTCGGGCGCGGACGGACTTGCTACTCCCGCCGCCCAGGGTCCTCGGGCGGGTCGCCCGGCACGTCGTCGGGCGGGCCACGCTGGTCGGGCGCGTTCTGCTCGCGGAGCGCGCCGAGGACGCCGCCGTACGACTCGGGGTCGAAATCGAGGTCCTCGGGCGGATGCGCTTCGAGCGCGGCCATGTAGAACAGCACCTGCTCCCAGACGTGCGGCTGTGAGATGATGCTCTTCACCTCGCGCTCGCCCGCCTCGGTCTCCTCGACGGTCCACACCTCCCCGAGGATGTTCGTATCCGGGGTGGCGTGCCGCTCGGCAATCCAGCGGAGCCCCTCCCGCACCTGGTCGAGGCTCCCCGGACCCGACGACCGGCGGTCCTTCGCGAGCGGCACCAGCCCCTTCGCCTCGTAGAGCCCGCTCGACCGGTTTCCGGCCTCGGGTTCCGCGAACGTCGTCGCCAGTTCCGCCCAGTCGGCGTCCATGTGCGACTGGATGCGCGGATGGTCCAGCGGGTTCTCCGGGGCGGGACCGACCGACGGGCGGAAGCCGAGCGGCCACGCCACCTCCGACATCACGAACCCGGCCTTGACCGGGCCGTACGCGCCCACCTCGTCGTCGAACAGTTCCGCGTCGATGGCGGCCGCGAGTTCGTCACGCCGGGCGCGGTACTCCTCGGCTTTCGCATCGTTGCCGAGCGCTTCGGCGGCGTTCACGGCCGCGTCGAGCCCCGTCCAGACGGTCGCCGCGCCCACGATGGTCTGTTTCGGCTGGGGGATGTCGTCCTCCCAGGCGGTACACTGGAGCCCCGTCTGGGGGTCCTTGCACTGGACGAGATAGTCGGCGCCCCGTCGGATGGCCGGCCACACGTCTTCGAGGTAGGATTCGTCGCCCGTGACCGCGTAGTGGTCGTACAGCGTGAACACGCCGTAGCCCGTCTCGTCTATCTCGTAGGGGATGGGGCCGCCGGGGACGCCGTCCGCGTAGTAGTTCATCGCCCAGTTGCCCGGCGGAATCGCCGGGTCGGGATGGGCGTCGGTACTCCCCTGCTGGACCCGCGCGTAGAAGCGGTTGTGGGCTTCGACCCAGTCGTGTTTGCCCAGCGCCGACAGGACGTAGTTGAAGTACGCGCCGTCGCGGGGCCAGTCCTCGCCGTACGGCGACTGCGTGGCGACCGAGGCGACGATGGTCGCCGTCTCCGGGTCGTACGCCTGCACGAGCGTCACCAGCGCCCGGGCCGCCAGCGACCGCACCGCCTCGTCGTCGGTGTCGGGCATCGGCGCGTCGCCGACGTGCTCGTCGAAGAACACCGCCTTCTCCCGGCGCACGTCGGCCGGGTCGCGTTCCCGAACGGAGCCGAGCGTCTCCCCGACGCCGGTGGCGTCCTCGGCGGCCGCGAGTATCACCGTCGCCGTTCCGCCGTCGGGGTCGACTGGCCGCGCGAGCGCGGCGGTCGACTGGCCGACGAAGCGGCCGTTGCCCGACAGCGGCGTGCCGTCGCTGGCGTCGTCGTACGCGTCGACCGTCGGCCCGCCACGGCCCAGCGGCGTGGCGGCCTCCTCGTAGGCGTCGCCGCCGACCTGGTGTTCGGTCGCGTTCCCGGCGAACCCGAGCGCGACCGCCACCGACCCCGGTTCGCCCGTCGAGCGGTCCACGTCCGCACGTTCGTGGACGACGGCGCCGACGGAGTCGTCGTAGCGGGCGATGCTCTGGTTCGTCTCCTCGAGACACCAGTCGGAGACGGGGAACCGCTGTATCTTGCTCACGACCGGGTTGACGTTGGCAACGGCAAGCAGGGTTGCCGTCTCGACGGGCGAGCCGTCGTCCCGCTCGACGGACACGTCGCGGACGAGCGCGTCATCGTCGGCGGCGACTACGTCGCGCACCTCGACCGTGAGGCCGAGGTCCTCGGAGCGGTACCTCGTCAGTATCGTGTCGGAGAAGTCGTCGACGTACGCCTGCGTCGTCTCCCACTCGCGGAGCCACTCGGTGTGGCGCTGGCAGTCGCCGGCCACCCGGAGTCCGAGGAACGACCCCGCGTTGGGGTCCGCGCCGTAGTGGTCGGCCGACCGGTCCGACGCGTAGTACTTCACCTGGTCGTAAAACGAGGGGCGGGGCCACTTGCAGACCGTCACCGTCCCACGGCCGTTCAGCGCGACCGACAGCCCCTGGTTGCCCGTCTGGGCGTTGATGTCCGTCGGCCCGTACAGTTCCTTCCCGTTGTTCTGGTAGTAGCACTGTTCGAGGTCGTCGACCCCCTCCCCCGATGGGACGCCGTCCGGGAGCGTCCCGCGGGCACCCGGCACGAGATGTCGGGGCACCGCGTCCGTCTCGGCGGCGGCCCGCGCCAGCGGATCGCCGGTGTCGTCGGCCGCCAGCGCGCGGGCCGGCAGGAGGCCCGCGCCCGCCCCCACCCCGGCCGCACGCAGCAGCGTGCGTCTGGTCAGTTCCTCGTCGTTCATACGTCTCTGTCCCGTGTAGAGCCGCCTACCTGTTCTGCCGTCTATCTGTAGCCATTCAAAACACGTTCACAGTTCCCGGCACGCGTGTTCCGTGCCCCAACGCATTTTCCCTCGCCTCGCGTACCGTCGAGTAGCTATGTCTCAAGGACAGCAGTTCGACGTGCCGGAGCGGCGTGGGATGCCGATGTTCGGGCTCGGCACCTGGCAGAACGACGACGCCGACCAGTGTACCGAGAGCGTGGCGACGGCGCTCGACGTGGGGTACCGCCACGTCGACACCGCACAGGCGTACGGGAACGAGGACGCAGTCGGCGACGGCATCGCCCGGTCGAGCGTCGACCGCGAGGACGTGTTCCTCGCGTCGAAGGTGTGGATTTCGAACCTCGGGGCCGAGGCCGTCGCCTCGTCGACGACGGAGAGTCTCGAGAAGCTCGGCACCGACTACGCCGACCTGATGTACGTCCACTGGCCGGCCGGCGACTACGACCCCGAGGAGACGCTGTCGGCGCTCGCGGAACTCCAGGAGGAGGGCCACGTCAAACACGTCGGCGTCTCCAACTTCGAGCCGGAGCATCTGGACCGTGCCGCGGAGGTGCTGGGCGAACAGCCGTTCGCCAACCAGGTCGAGATGCACCCCCTGCTCCAGCAGGAGGAACTGCGGGCGTACGCCGACGACCACGACGTGGAACTCGTCGCCTACTCGCCGCTGGCCCGCGGTAAGGTGTTCGATGTCGACGAACTGAACGACATCGCGGAGAAACACGGCGTCAGCGAGGCGCAGGTGAGTCTCGCGTGGCTCCGCGAGAAGGGCATCACGGCGATTCCGAAGGCGACGAGCGAGGAACACATCCGCGACAACTGGGGGAGCCTCGGCGTCGAACTCGACGACGAGGACGTGGCGACCATCGACGCCATCGAGGAGCGCGACCGGCAGGTCGACCCCGACTTCGCGCCCGACGCCTGGGACTGAGTCACGCGGGCGCCGCGAGGCCGACGACGACCTCCGCGTAGACGACCAAATCGACCGCGAGCAGGTACGCGAAGAACGCGCCGACGCCGGGCCACACCGACTCGGCGCGGGCGGTGCCGTACGCACCCGCCGCGACCGTCGTCACCCACAGCCCCCACCGGAGCAGTGCGTCCGGCGTCGTGAGTTCGGAGGCGACCCCCACGAGGCCGAACGCGCCCAGCGCCACGACCGGGAGGAGCCGTCGGTCGGCCACCGCCGACAGCGACCGCTCGCGGTAGGTGCGGTACGCCAGACCGAGCGTGAATCCGAGCGCGACGGTCGTGACCGCCGCCAGGAGGAACACCGCGAGCGCGACCGGGTCGGGCCGGGTCGCGTCCCCGACCGCCCGGTACGCGCCCGCGACGGCGGCCGTCAGCGCCGCCGCCCACGTGGCGGGGAGTCGGGTCCGGAGCGTGCCCAGTACCGCGCCGTGGAACACCAGCCCGTAGCCGAGTGCCCCAAGGACTGCCGCCGGGAGGGCGCTCCGGAGCAGGTACGCGGGCGTGGCCGCCTCGCCGTAGCCGAGGCGGACGACGGCCCCGAGACTCGACCCCAGCCCGTTCGCCAGCGTCGCCACCGCCAGCACCGCGAGCGCGGGCGCGAGAACGGCGCCGGCGGTCGGGAGCGCCGTCGTCCTGGTGGGGAGCGCGAGGCCGACCCCGAGGCCGGCCGCCCGGAGGTAGACGGCCGCCGCCAGCGCGAACCCGGCGCCGAACGTCAGCGCCGACCCGAGCACGAACGGCGACGCGAGCGGTGCCGGAAGCAGGTCTGCGAGCGGCCGATACGCCAGGCCGACGAGTCCGACCCACAGGCGGACGGCGAACAGGAACCCGACCGCGACCGCGATGTCGACGGCGACCGGGTGCCGGCCGTGGAGTCGGCGGCCGGCACGGAGTGGTTGCGGCATACCCCCAGCTGTCGGCCGAGCAACAAGAATCTACCCCGCGTGTCGGGTGGTGAGCCCCGGTCGAGACCGAAAGCCCCGTAACCGCCCCCCACCTCGCCGCCGACAGGATGGAGACGCGCCACGAGGTGCGGGTCGGCGACGCCCGCGAACTGTCCGTCGAGGCCGTCGACCTCGTGGTCACATCGCCGCCGTACCCGATGATAGAGATGTGGGACGACTGCTTCGCCGCACAGGACCCCCGCATCGAGACGGCGCTCGAGGACGGCGACGGCGACCGCGCGTTCGCGCTGATGCACGACCTGCTGGAGGCGGTGTGGGCCAACCTCGCGGACGCCGTTCGTCCGGGCGGCATCGTCTGCATCAACGTCGGGGACGCGACCCGGAACTTCGAGACGTTCCAGCAGTACCCCAACGCCGCCGAGATAACCCGGCGGATGCGCGAACAGGGGTTCCAGCCGCTTCCGGACATCGTGTGGCGGAAGCCGTCGAACAGTTCGGCGGACTTCATGGGAAGCGGCATGTTGCCGACGAACGCCTACCCGACACTGGAGCACGAACATCTCCTCATCTTCCGGAACGGCGACACGCGCGAGTTCCCACCCCACGACGACGACCGCTACGAGTCGGCGTACTTCTGGCGGGAGCGCAACGAGTGGTTCACCGACACCTGGGAGATTCGGGGCACCCGACAGAGCCTGGACGCCGACGCCCGCGACCGCTCGGGGGCGTTCCCGTTCGAGATACCCTACCGGCTGGTGTCGATGTTCTCGGTGTACGGCGACACGGTGCTGGACCCGTTCTGGGGCACCGGCACCACGTCGCTGGCGGCGCTGGTCGCCGGCCGCAACTCCGTCGGCTACGAGCGGGACGCGGACCTCGTGGAGGCGTTCGCCGACGCCGCGGCCGACGCGCCCGCGCTCTCACAGGAGGTCATCGAGGAGCGGCTGGCGGCCCAGCGAGCCTTCGCCGCGGACGCGGACCTGAAGTACGAGACCGACAACTACGAGTTCGGCGTCAAGACGGCGATGGAGCGCCGGATACAGTTGTATGCGGTCGAGTCGGTCGACCGCGAAGGGGACCGCTGGACCGCGCAGTACCGGCCGGTGTGACTGGCTTTTTGTCCGGTCGCGGCCACGGGCCGGCATGGAGTTCGACGCGTTCCGGCTGGCGGCCGCGACCGCCGAGTTGAGCGAGGAGCCCGCGGCCCGCGAGCACGCCGACCTCGTGGAGTTCCGGATGGACCTCGCGGCCGACCCGCTCGCGGCACTCGACGACTACGACGGCGAGTTGCCCCTGCTGTGTACGAACCGCCCGGACTGGGAGGGCGGCGACTGCGAGGCCGACGAGGCCGACCGGCTCGGGACGCTCGAGAGCGCGGTCGAACACCCCGCCGTCGAAGCCATCGACGTGGAGGTGGCGGCCATCGCCGACGGCGCACAGGCCACCCTCGACCACGCCCACGACCACGGCGCGACCGTCGTCGCGTCGGTCCACGACTTCGAGTCGACCCCGCCGGGCGACGACCTGGCGGAACTGGTCGCCCGCGCCGCGGCGGCCGGCGACGTGGGGAAGGTCGCCGTCACCGCCGAGGACCGCGGCGACGTGCTCAGGTTGCTCTCCGTGACGGACGCGCTCGACCGGCAGGGCGAGCGCGTGGCGACGATGGCGATGGGCGAGGCCGGCCGCCACTCGCGGGTGGTCGCGCCGCTGTACGGCTCCCGCATCGGCTACGCGCCGGTCGACCCCGCGGAGGCGACCGCGCCCGGCCAGTACGACCTCGCCACGCTCGACCGTCTCGTGGCCGACCTCGGCGGCCGCTGACGCCCGACGACCGTCACACGGGGGTTTATCAGCCTCCGGAGCGAACTCCCGGCAAACAATGCCGACGAACCGGCGGCGCTGGGTCGCGGCGCTCCTCTCGTTTCTCCAGCCGGGGGTCGGCCATCTCTACCTCCGGGAGTGGAGTCGCGGGCTGTCGTGGTTCCTGCTGTGGGTCGCCACCGCGCTGTTCGCCGCCGGCATCTCGACGGTGCCGCCGGCGACCGTCGCCGGCCTGACGGCGTTCATCGACCGCTTCCTCGCGGCGCTGACCGACCTCCCGCTGGCACGCTCGCTGGCGCTGGCCGCGGTGACCGGCTTCGCCGTCGTCGACGCCTACGTCGTGGCCGGGCGGACGGACCGTCGACGCCCGGGCGAGGAGCCGACCTGTCCCGCCTGCGGGAAGGAGGTCGACCCCGAGTTGGACTTCTGTCACTGGTGTACGACGGAACTGGAGTGGGTCGAACGGTAGTCACCACGCGACCCGCCGCCCGAGCACGAACACGACCAGCGCGACCAGTAGCGCGCCGACGAACGATTCGAGGCCGGCGAGAAAGCGGGCGGTCGTCCCCACTGGCTGGATGTCGCCGTAGCCGAGCGTCGTGAACGTGACGACGCTGAAGTAGAGGTTCTTCGAGAGCACGTCCAGTCCCTCGGGCGTCGCCAGCACCCCGAGGTCGCCGATGCCCCGCGTCGTCAGTCCGGACGTCGAGGCCGTCGTCCCCTCGGTGAACAGCGTGTACAGGAGCGTCCACAGAAACACCGTGAGCGACGAGACGTAGACGACGCGCCAGAGCCGCTCGCCGTAGCCACAGGTGGCGTGCAGGAGGTAGTTGCCGACCCACTGTCCGGCGGCGGTCAGGCGGTCACGGACGCCCGCCGACCGCGACGCCCCGACCCCGAGCGCGAGGTCGCGGTTCTTCCGGCGTCGGTAGGCCATCTCCTGTATGAAGAACTCGGCGGCGGATTTCCGGTCGCCCACCTGGTCGGCGCCGTTCTTCGCCTTCAGGTACGTGTTCTCCAGTTCGCCGTGGGACTGCCACTCGCTGGTCGGGTCGTCGACGACCTCCCCGGAGGCGTCGTCGTTCACCTGTTTCAGGAGGTCGAGCTGCCGGCCGAACGGAATCCCGTACTTCAGTCGCCCGACGAGCAACACGTACGCCATCGAGAGCTTGTTCCGGCCGCCCCGCTCGAGGGAGAGCGTGCCGAGCCAGCCGACGAGCTTCCGCTCGAACGCCGCCTCGGTGCCGAAGTCGAGTTCGTCGGCGGTGTCGTGGAGCCGCCAGTCGGCGGCCGCGAGCGCGCCCTTCGCCTGTCCGAAGTCGAACCCGTCGAACGTGGTGTCGTGGAACCGGAAGTGGTCGAACAGCGGATGGCTCGTCTGCCCTATCAGGTCGGCCCGCCCCGCGACCCCCAACTGCACGTCGCCGAGCGTCGCCCCCGTGCAGTCGTAGCCGACGGTCACGTCGGACGGCAGTGTTATCGCCCCGCTCCGGAGCGTCGCGTTCCGGAGGCTCACGACGCCGCCGTCCTCGACGGTGGGTCCGTCGAACCGTCCGTCCGCGATGTCGGCGTCGTCGAACGAGACGCCGGCCTCGAAGGCGGTCGCCGTCAGGTCGAGCAGGTCGTCGAACGCCGCCGCCTCCGCCGAGAACGCCCCGGCGAACGTCGACCGCTCGAACGTCGTCCGCCCCCGGAACGTGCAGTTACCGAACGAGGCGTCGGCGAACGCGGCGTCCGAACACGTGACGCCCTCCGCAAAGCGGGCGTGGTCGAACGTCGTCGCCCCCTCGATTCGCGCGTCGGCGAGCGTGAACGGCCCGTCGAACCGGCTCGACACCCCCGAGAGGTCGCCGCCGACGCTCGTCTCCCGGAACTGGAGGTCCGACTCGAACTCGCCGTGCGAGAGGTCGACCGAACCGTCCAGCGACGCCCGGTTGGCGAACACCGCCCCCGTGGCAGTGGTCGACCCCACGTCGAGGTCGCCCGCGACGTGGCTGTCGGAGAGCTTCAGGGCCCCCCGAAACCGGCAGGAGTCGGCGTCGACGTCGCCCCCGACGGTCGCGTCGCGGGCCTGCAGGCCGCGGCCGAACGTCCCGGTCGAGAGCGCCAACCCGCCGTCGAGCGACGCGTCGTCGAGCGACACCCGACCAGCGGCCGTCGCCTCGCGGAGTTCGAGCGTGCCGCCGACAGACGCCTCGTCGGCGTTCGTGACGCCGTCGACCGTCGCACGCGCGAGCGTGACGTCGTCGCGGAGAGTCGCGTCCTCGGCGACGAGGTCGCCCTCGACGGTCGCGGCTTCGGCGTCGAGGCGGCCGCCCACGGTCGTCTTCCGGAGGCGAAGCGACCCGGCGACACGGGCGTGCGCGCAGTCGAGGTCGCCCGTCACGGCCGCGCCGACGAAGCCGAGGTCGTCCGCGACCGTCACGTCGCTGGCGTCCAGCGACTCCCGGACGCTCACGCGGTCGAACGTCGCGTCGCCCTCGAACGAGCAGTCCGCGAACGTCGCGGACCGGAGCTCCGACCCCTCGAACGAGACGTCCCCCTCGAACGTACAGTTCTCGGCGTCGACCGCTCGGAGTTGCGCGCCCTCGACGGCGGTCACGTCCTCGAACGTCGCCTGTCGGAACGACGCGTCGCCGGCGACCGTCAGCCCGCCCGCGAACACCGGGGCATCGACCGTCGCGTGGTCACAGCGGAGGTCGCCGGCCACCGAGACGTCCCGCAGGACGACGGGGTAGTTGTCCGGCGTCGCCAGCGTCTCGTAGGCGATGTCCAACGTCCCGAACGTCGCGCCGACGAACTGCTTGGCCGCCAGCCCGGGACGCCGTATCTCCTCGAGAAACACGTCTGTCACCGCCGCGTCGTCGGTCTCGTCGACCGGCCGGTGGAAGAGACAGCGATCGGAGCCGTCCGACGGTTCGCGGTGACAGTGCCACCGGAAGCCGTCCATCTCCTCGGTGTGCGCGCAGGTCGCCTCGCCCGTCGGCGCGGCGCCGCCGGTCGCCAGCACCTCGCGCACGCCGTCGATGCCACCGTCCGTGACAGCGTCGTCGGACCCCCCACCGGTCATGGCTCCGCCTATCTACCGACGGGAGTTAACAGTAGTGACGGCTCTCACTTCTCGATGATGCTCTCGTCGACGGCTTCCCCGAAGTGGCGCGCGGTGTCCTCGTAGTAGACGAGCACCCGGTCGCCCTCCTCGAGGTCCGTGACGGCTTTCCGGCCCTCCTCGGTGGAGACCTTGATGGTCTCGGCGTTCTGGAGCAGGGTCTCGATGCGGTCGCCGCTCTCGGTTTCGGCCTCGACGCGGAACATGGGTCGGGACTCTATCTTCGAGCGGCCGACGATGGCCTCGCGGGTCCCGCCGTCGGTGTCCACGACCTGCACCTCGTCGCCGGACTGTAGCTCTGCGAGATACTTCGTCTCGCCGCCGGGCGTGCGGATGTACGCGTGGACCGCGCCCGCGTTCACGCGGAACGGCCGGGAGGCGACGTACGGCGACTCGGCGGTCTCGGCGTGGACGAAAAAGAGGCCGCGGGACATCGAGCCGACGAGCATCCCCTCGTCGTGGTCCATCATCGTCCCGGTGTCGACACAGACCCGGTCGGCGGAGCCGGTCTGTTCGACGGCCGTGACCGTCGCGTACTGCAGGTCGAGGGTCTCGCGGCGGCTCTCGTCGCGCACGTCGACCGCGGCGCGTATCTCGTCGGGCGAGTCCGTGTCCAGAAGCACCGCGTCCGCACCTATCTCCAGCGTCTCGAAGGCTGTCTTGGCCTCCTCGGCCGTCTGGACGCCCGCCACGAGGTCCGTCTCCGAGCCGATGCGGGCGATGAGATTTTCGAGCGGGATTATCTTCCAGTCCTCGCCGACGACGACGGTGTAGTCGGCGTCGGTCGCCGCCGCCTCCGCGAACGTCTCGTAGTCGGAGTTCAGGATGCGGACGTACGCCGCTTCCGCCTGGTCGCGCCGCAGGGTGGTGAGGTCGGCGCTCCCCGAGAAATCGGAGGGGAGGTCGACCGTGCCATCGCCCTCACCGCCCTTGCCGACGACCCGGATGTCGGGTTCCGCGGGTTCGGATTCGGCGTCCATCACGTGGACGTCGTCGCCGGTGAACGCGGCCACCGTCACCTGCCCGAGTTCGCGGACGCGCTCGACGTCGCGGGCGTCCACGAGGACGACGTCGACGCCGGCCTCCAGGCCGGTGGTGATGCGTTCGCGGCGGGCCTCCCAGTCGCCGACCTCGTCGTCGGCCTTCAGCCAGACGGACCGTGTCATGTCCCCGCCTGTGCGTGGTCGGGTATTCAACGTGGCGGAAGCGCGCGCGACCGGGCGACCCGTGGCCCGAACCCTTATCCGCGGTCGAGCGCCTACAGGGAGCAATGACGCCCTCCGCCGTCTGTTTCGACCTCGACGACACGCTCCTTTCCTACAACCAGAACCCGGGGGAGGCGCTCGACGCCGCCCACCGGGCGGCCGGCGTGGGCCGGTTCTGCTCGGACGAGGAGCTGTGGGCCGGCGCGAACGACGTGGGGCACGCCGAGAGCGACCGCGAGTTCCTGACGCGGCTGTTCCGGCTGGCCGCCGAGCGCCACGGCGGCCCAACCGAGAGCGCCGGAACGCTGGCGCGCACCTACGAGGAGGCCATCGACCACACGGACGTCTCTTTCCGGCCGGGGGCCGAGCGGGCGCTGGACATCGCCCGCGAGCACGGTCCGGTCGGGCTCATCACGAACGGCTCGCGGGAGACACAGGAGCTGAAGCTCGACGCGCTGGACATCGCCGACGCGTTCGACACCCGGGTGTACGCGGGCGAGGAGACGCCGCCGAAGCCGGCGACGGACCCGTTCGAGAAGGCGACGCTGGAACTCGACGCGCGGCCGACCGAGACGCTGTACGTCGGCAACTCGCTGGAACACGACGTCGCGGGCGCGAAACGCGCCGGCTGGCGGGTCGCGTGGTTCCCGGGCGAGCGCGACCGTGGCGCGACGCCCGAGGAGCACGCCCCCGACCACAGGTTCGACAACCTCGCCGAACTCGGCCCGCTCTTACACTAGCGTCTCGGGCCGCTCGCGGAAGTAGTCGAACACCGAGCCGAGGGTGAACCCGTAGAACAGGTGCGCGAAGAACGTGAAAAACAGGTAGCCGACGAGGAACAGGCCCGTCTGTCCCGTGTAGAAGGAGGGGGCGAAGCCGGTCCAGAGGATGAAGCCGAACGGGAGCCCCTTGATGGCGAACCGGTCGCCGGGCAGGTAGTTGCCGATAGAGGCCAGCAGTAGCGGCCACACCGTCATCCCGCCGACGAGGAAGATGATGAAGCCGATGGCCGCGAGCCCCGAGTCGAAGAACAGCGTCGCGCCCGCCAGTTCCGCGATGACCGTGAAGGAGCCGCGGTCGAACGCGCCGACGGAAGCGGCGATGAGCAGGCCGACCGTCAGCACGACGGTGCCGACCAGCCCGCCGAGCGCGCCTATCAATCCGTCGGTGATGACCCCGAACAGCCGGTCGTAGTCCGGCGTCGCCTCCGCGGACTCCATCTCCACGTCGACGCCCTGTGAGTCATTCTCAACCATGGAGCCCTTTCGACAGCGGGGGACAAAAACGTTGTCGGGGAATCCGGGGAAACGCCTAAGGCCGAGTGAACAGAGAGCAAGGACCATGGTATGGGCACACACGGGAACGATACCGTTACAGACCGGGGGTGGCGGCATCGTTCCTCGTGGCTCCCGCGTCGAGGTGTTTCAGCAGATATACTGGGTGTTCCTGGCGCTCGGCGTGCTCGTCGGCGTGGTGGTCATCGGCTACATGGTGTACAACGCCTACAAGTACCGGCACCGGGACGGCGAGGTGCCCGTCGAGAAAGGCGACGACCACCCGGAGCTCGGCGAGGTGCCGACGGGGGGCGGGAAGGGCGGGAAACTGTTTCTGTCGCTGACGCTGTCGGCCATCATCGTCGTCTCGCTCATCGGCTGGACGTACGGGACCTTGCTGTACGTCGAGGAGGACTCCCCGGTGTCCGGTGACGCCGAGCATCTCACCGTCGAGGTGGAGGGGTATCAGTTCGGCTGGTCGTTCACCTATCCGAACGGCCACGAGACGGGGACGCTCCGCGTGCCGGCCAACACGGCCGTGGAGTTGCGGGTGACCTCCCGGGACGTGTTCCACAACTTCGGCATCCCCCAGTTGAACGTGAAGACCGACGCCGTCCCCGGACAGACGACGGACACCTGGTTCGTCAGCGAGGGGCCGGCCAGCTACACGGTGAACTGTTACGAGCTGTGTGGCGTCGGCCACTCCTACATGAAGGCACCGGTGGAAGTGATGCCGGCCGACGACTACCGGCAGTGGTACGCGAACACCAACGGAACGAACGCGACCAACGCATCGAGCAGTAGCCAGGCGGACATCACGGAGGCGACCACATGAGCAACGACGAGACACGGGCGGACGGCGCAGGGGCGACGGCCGGTGAACTCACCGGCGGCGACACCGACCACGGCCACGAGTTCCCCGGGATGGGCTCGATACGCCGGTGGTTCGTCACGACCAACCACAAGGACATCGGCATTCTCTACATCGTCACGTCGCTGTTCTTCCTGCTGTTCGGCGGAGTGCTCGCACTCCTCATCCGGGCCCAGCTGTGGGTGCCGGGCGGCCTGCTTCTGGACGGCGTCTCCTACAACCAGGCCGTCTCCGCACACGGGCTCATCATGGTGTTCTGGTTCCTCTCCCCGTTCGCCTTCGGCTTCGCCAACTACATCGTCCCGCTCCAGATGGGGGCGAAGGACCTCGCGTTCCCACGGCTGAACGCGCTGTCGTACTGGCTGTACCTGTTTTCGGGCCTGCTGTTGATGGTGTCGTTCTTCCAGGGGGCGACGTTCTCCGGCGGGTGGACGATGTACGCGCCGCTGAACGTCCCCGTCTACACGCCACACATCGGCGCCTCGACGGCGATACTGGCGCTGACGCTGTTCGTCGCCTCCGTCACGGTGTCGTCGGTGAACTTCCTGACGACGATGCACCGGATGCGCGCGAAGGGGCTGACGATGTGGAACCTCCCCATCTTCACCTGGTCCATCCTGCTGACGGTGTGGATGATGCTGTTCGCGTTCGCGGCGCTTCTGGCCGCGCTCATCATCCTCTCGTCTGACCGCCTGCTGGGGACGCTCTACTTCTCGACGTCGGGCGCGAACAGTTCCATCCTCTGGGCACACCTGTTCTGGTTCTTCGGCCACCCGGAGGTGTACATCGTGTTCTTCCCCGCGCTGGGGGCGATGGCCGAGATATTCCAGACGTTCACCGGCCGCCGGCTGGTCGGCCGGAAGTACTTCATCGGGTCGATGATACTGGTGGCAATCCAGTCGTTCATCGTCTGGATGCACCACATGTTCCTGACGGGCATCAACCTCGAGGTGAAGACGCTGTTCATGGCGACCACCATCGGCATCTCCCTGCCCTTTGACCTGATGGTGTTCGCGCTCATCTACACGATGCTGAAGGGCGACATCCGGTTCAAGACGCCGTTCCTCTACGCGTTCGGCTCGCTCGTGCTGTTCATCCTCGGCGGCATCACCGGGGTGTTCCTGGGGGCGGTCGTGCTCGACTACTCGTTCCGGGGGACGTACTGGGTCGTCGCCCACTTCCACTACGTGATGGTCGGCGGCGTCACCGCGCTCATCGGGGCCATCTACTACTGGTATCCGAAGATAACGGGGAAGATGTACGACGAGTTCCTCGGGAAGGTGAGCTTCGGCCTCTACTTCGTGGGGTTCAACCTGCTCTACTTCCCGATGTTCCTCGCGTGGGAGACGCCCCGCCGGGTGTTCGAGTACCGCGACGTGTACATCACCTGGCACCGGGTGGCGACTATCGGCGGGTTCCTGCTCGGACTGGCGTTCCTCGTGACGCTGTACAACCTCTACGTTAGCTACACCCGCGGCGAGGAGGTCGACGGCCAGGTCTGGGACTACGCCACCACCGCCGAGTGGGCCGTCCCGTCGCCGCCGCCGCTGGAGAACTTCACCGACGGCATGCCGTCGTACGTCAGCGGGAAACTGGAGTTCGTGACGCGGGGCGACCGGGCGGCGACCGCCGACGGTGGCGAGGCGGCGACGGACGGCGGCACGACGGCGGACGGGGGTGAAATCGTCGCTCACGACGGCGAGGAGGAGCACGCCGACCACGCGAGCATCTGGCCGTTCGCCATCGGGGCGGCGTCGTTCGTCGTGCTCGTGGGCGCCTCCGGCATGCGGGAGGCGGCGTTCCCCTCGGGGATGGAGGGTGCCTTCTACGTCGGCACGCTCGTGCTCGGCATCGGCCTCCTGCTGTACAGCCTCGTCGGGATGGCCCGAGAGTCGTTCACCGGGCCGACGATGCACGTCGCCGAGCGGTGGCCGTTCGCCGGCGTCGAGAACATGAAGATGGGGATGTGGGTGTTCCTCGCGTCGGACGTGGTGCTGTTCGGCGCGTTCATCGGCTCGTACGTGTTCGCCCGCGTCGCGGAGGGGTGGACGACCTGGCACCACCTCATCCCCGAGGCCCACGTCACCCTGCCGGGGCTCATCAACACCTACCTGCTGTTGACGAGTTCCTTCGCCGTCGTGCTGGCGCTGGTGTTCGCCCGCCGCGGGAGCGAGCGCGGCGTCGTCGCCAGCCTCGTGACGACGGTGCTTCTGGGCGTCGGGTTCCTCGTCAACAAGGGCATCGAGTGGAACCACCTGTTCCACGTCCACAGCGAGGCGTTCCCCCACGGGTGGGACATCTCGACGAACATCGCGTCGTCGACGTTCTACCTCACGACCGGGCTCCACGGCGCCCACGTCATCGTCGGACTGATAATCGCACTGTACATGATAGTCAGGGCACGGAACGGCGCCTACACGAACGGCGACCCGGAGGCCATCGAGTACTTCGGCCTCTACTGGCACTTCGTCGACATCGTGTGGCTGTTCCTGTTCCCGCTGTTCTACATCCTGTGACAATGAGCCACCTCAAACTCTACACCGCGATATACGTCGTACTGTTCGTGCTGGCGACCGTCCAGGCGCTGGTGGAAGTGACGGGGATGCTCGAGACCGCCTACTGGGCGGCGTTCGGGCTCATCATCGTGCTGTCGTTCGCGAAGGCCGTCGTCGTCGCGGGCTACTACCAGCATCTCCGGTGGGAGCCGCGGTCGCTCACCGTGCTGATGCTGATGGGGCTGACCGCGGCGCTGGCGCTGACCGTCGCGGCCAGCTACTCCATCCTCTGACGGCTCAACAGCCGTACCACTCCTCGAACCCGTCGTCGGTCAGCCGGATGCCGACGTCGGGCCCCTCGCAGTCCAGGTCCGGGTCGAACGCCCACGCCGCGGTGGTGCCGTCGGGCGTGAACGCCTTCACCGTCGCCGGCCGGGTCTCGACGCCGGCCGACTCGTCGGCCTTGCCGGGACCGAGTTCGTACACGCGGCTGAACAGCGCCGCGCCGTCGGCGTCTGTCACGCGGACGGCGACGTTGGCGAACTCCCCGGTCTGGTTCGTGAGGATTATCTCGTGGGTGTCGCCCTCGCCCTCTCGAGAGGAGAGGCCGTTACAGCCGGCCGTCGCGGCGGTCACGCCGGCGCCGACGGCGGCGAGGAGGCTGCGTCTGGAGGGCGTCGTACTGTCGGGGACCATCGGGTCGACGTTCGCGCCGGCGGGTGTTGAACGTGACGCGTGGCACTCAGCCGTCGCCCCACGGCCACCACAGCAGGACGACCGCCGAGAGATACGCCGCTGTCGACACGTCCAGCGAGAAGCCGCCGAGAGCGGCGGCCGCACCCACGCCGGCGCCGGAGACGAGCGACGCGACCAGCGGGAACGAGCAACTGATGCAGGAGGCGAGACCGAGCAGGCCCGCACTCGACGCGAGCGACGCCGACGCGAGCCGCGCGTACAGCAGGTACGCCAGCGCGACGTAGCCGATGACCCGGTAGGGGACGAAGTAGACGTGGGCGCTCCCGGCGACGTACGCGACGCGTGGCCCCCACCCCGGAACGGACAGCGACACCAGCCAGCCGTCGGGGACGTAGCCGTGCGAGTGGGCGTGGCCGAGATGCGGCAGGCCGACGAGACCGGTGACGACCGCCAGCAGGAGCAGGTAGCCGCCGGCGACCCCGGCCGCGAGCATCCGGCGCCGGTCGCGGTCCGAGAGGTCGCGGCCGACGCTCAGGAACCGGGCGAGCGCAGTCGAGAACGCCGCGTCGCCCGGCGGTGAGTCGGCCCGGGCGACGGCGTAGAGACCGACGTTTATCCACAGGAACGGGTAGACGAGGTAGCGCGGTTCCGCGACGTGCCCGACCGTCAGCAGGTAGGTGGCGACGGCCACCGTTTCGGCGGCCAGCAGGCCGGCCCACAGCGGCCAGTCGGCCGGCGGGTCGAGGGCGCGTGCGACCCGGGCGGTGCTCATACCACGAGTTTCGCGGCGATGGCGAGCACGATAGCCAGTCCGACCAGCATCGCGCCCTCAGCGACGCCCCAGGCGGCGGGCCGGCCCCGCGACCGGGCCGAACTGTAGACGCCGACGAACAGGTAGCCGGCGATGACGACGCCGCCCAGCGCGGCCATGGCGACGCCGACCATCCCAGCGCCGGGCACCTGCATCCCGCTGACCCAGACGACCGCCGCGCCCCCGAACGCGAACACCAGCAGGAGGAACGTCACGCCCCACACCGCCGGACTCGACTTCAGGGCGTCGAGGCGGTCGAGCAGTCCGGCCCCGTCGGTCGGGGCGTACGACTCCCAGTGTCGGAACCGCAACACTGCGCCGACGACCGCCAGCACGAACGCGGTCATCAGCACCGCCGTCGCCGTGTACGCGAGGTCTGCCATGGTGTACCGTGACTACCGGTGACAAACCCCGCGAGCTAATAAATCCTCGCCGTCGCGCGGTCGCGGCTCAGGCCTCGACGGTCAGCCCGGCCCGTTCGAGCGCCGCTTCAGCGGTGGCGTCGTCGTGGACGACAGCCGCGACGGCCCGCGTAATCGCCTCGGGGTCGTCGTGCTGGAAGATGGACCGCCCCATCGAGACGCCTGCGGCGCCGCCGTCCATCGCGCCCCGAACCATCTCGGCCGTCTCGCGGTCGGTCCCCTTCGACCCGCCCGCGATGACGACCGGGAGACGCGTCGATTCGACGACGTGCTGGAACGAGTCGCCGTCGCCCGAGTAGCCCGTCTTGACGACGTCCGCGCCGAGTTCTTCCGCGAGGCGGACGGCGTGACCCAGCGCCTCCGGGTCGGACTCGTCGACGCCCGGCCCGCGGGCGTACGCCATGGCGAGGACGGGCATCCCGAGGCGGGCGGCGGCGTCGGTCAGCTCCGCGAGTTCGGCTATCTGGTCGGGTTCGTACTCGGAGCCGACGTTGATGTGGAAGGAGACGGCGTCGGCGCCCGCGCGGACCGCCTCCTCGACGGTGCCGGTCAGCCGCTTGTCCTGCTCGTCGGGGCCGATGGTCGTCGAGGCGTTCAGGTGGACGACGTACCCCTTGCCGTTCTTGTTGGGGTGGACGCGGGGCGCGATGCCCTTCTGGGTGAGGACGGCGTCGGCGCCGCCGCGGGTGACCGCGTCGATGGTGCCCTCGATGTCCTTCAGGCCCGCCACCGCGCCCATCGTGATGCCGTGGTCCATGGGGACGATGACGTACCGTCCGCCTGTGGCGATGCGTTCGAGTCGTGCTGTGAGGCCGGCGGTCATTGTGGTATCCTGTGGCACGTCCGTTCAAGTCCGTTCCGGTCCCGGCGTGCGTTGCGCCGCGCCGGCGACCGCGCCCTCCTTGAGTTCGCGGGCCTTCGCTTCGAGGCGGTCCGCCGTCTCCGAAACGGGCGCGTCGTTCTCGTGGCCCTCGGCGACGATGTCGACGAGCGCGCTCCCGACGATGATGCCGTCGGCACCGCCGGCGACGATGTCGCGGGCGTGCTCGCCGGTCTTGATGCCGAACCCGACGGCCTTCGGCAGGTCGTACGCCTGCAACCGCGCGAGGCTCTCGGTGGTCTGGCCGCTCACGTCGTCGCGTGCGCCGGTGACCCCGAGCCGCGCCTGCACGTAGAGGTAGCCCGACGACAGCGACGCCAGCCGCTCCAGTCGCGCGTCGTCCGTCGTGGGGGCGACGATGAACACCAAATCGAGTCCGTGTTCGTCGCAGGCCTCGCGCAGGGGGTCGGCCTCCTCCGCGGGCAGGTCCGGCACGACGAACCCGTCGATGCCCACCTCGGCGGCGCGGCGCACGAACGGTGCCGGCCCCCCCTCCGTTCCGTACTGGTAGATGAGGTTGTAGTAGGTCATGCAGACGACGGGCACGTCCACGTCGAGCGCCTCGACGAACTCGAAGTAGCGCTCGACGGTCATCCCCGCCTCCAGCGCGCGGACGATGGCGTTCTGGATGGTCTCGCCCTCCGCGATGGGCTCCGAGAAGGGGAGGCCGAGTTCCACGACGTCGGCGCCGCCCGCGACGAGCGCCTCGACGTACGCCTGCGAGGCCTCGAACGACGGGTCGCCCGCCGCGAGATACGGGACGAACGCCGGTTCGTCGGCGAACGCCGCCGCGATGGCGGGGTTCGTCATCGGTCCCCCCGCTCGTCGAACACGTCCATCGTCGGCGCCGCGTCGATGTCGCGGTCGTCGGTCTCCTCGATGACGGCCTCGAGGTCCTTGTCGCCCCGGCCGGAGACGTTGACGACCACCACGTCGCCGAGTTCCTCGGCAGTCGCCGCCTCCAGGTAGGCGACGGCGTGGGCGGATTCGAGCGCCGGGATGATACCCTCCTCACGGGAGAGCCGGTGGAACGCCTCCAGCGCGGCGTCGTCGTCGACGTTGACCGCGCGGACGCGCCCCTCGTCGACGAGGTGCGCGAGTTCCGGGCCGACGCCCGCGTAGTCGAGCCCCGACGAGACCGAATGCGACTCCATTATCTGCCCGTCGGAGTCCTGCAGGAGTTTGGTGCGCGCACCGTGGAGTACGCCCTCGGTGCCCGTCGACAGCGACGCGGAGTTGGGAGCGACGCCGCGCTGTTCGTCGACGGCGAGCGACGACCCACCGGCCTCCACCGCGAACAGGTCGACGTCGGTGTCGACCAACTCGGCGAAGATGCCCATCGTGTTCGACCCGCCGCCGGCGCAGGCGACTACGGAGTCGGGCAGGCGGCCCACCTGCTCGCGGGACTGCCGGACCGTCTCCTCGCTGATGACTCGGTGGAAGTCACGCACCATCGCCGGGAACGGGGCCGGCCCGACGACCGACCCGATGACGTAGTGGGTGTTCTCCACCGTCGTCGCCCAGTCGCGCATCGTCTCGGAGATGGCTTCCTTCAGGGTGCCCCGCCCCACGTCGACGGGGTTCACCTCGGCGCCGTTGATGCGCATCCGGAACACGTTGGGGCGCTGGCGGTTGATGTCGCGCCGGCCCATGTATATCTCGCAGGGCATGTCGAGGTGGGCCGCGGCCATCGCCGTCGCGGTGCCGTGCTGACCCGCACCCGTCTCGGCGATGATGCGCTCCTTCCCCATGTACTTCGCCAGCAGACACTGCCCGAGGGCGTTGTTGAGTTTGTGTGCGCCGCCGTGGAGCAGGTCCTCGCGTTTGAGGTACACCTCGAAGCCGTACCGCTCCGAGAGGTTGTCCGCGCGCTGGAGCGGCGTGGGGCGGCCGCCGAACTCCCGGATGCGCTCGCGGAACTCGTCCATGAACCCGTCCTCGTTGTCGAGGACGTACCGCTGGTAGGCGTCCTGTAACTCCTCGATGGCGGGCATGAGTGCCTCGGGCACGTACTGTCCGCCGTACTCTCCGAACTTACTCTGAGACATGCGTGAGTCGGTGTGTGTTCTCGCGGACGTCCCCGTCCATGATGGCGGAGCCGACGAGACAGGCGTCGGCCCCGGCACGGCGCATCCGCGAAACGTCGTCGTCGGTGGCTATGCCGCTCTCCGCAATCAACGTGGCGTCGTCTGGCACCGCGGGCGCGACGCGCTCGAACGTGCCGAGGTCGACTTCCAGAGCCGCGAGGTCGCGGTTGTTGACCCCCACGATGTCGGCGCCCGCCTCGACGGCGGCCGCGACCTCCGCGCGGGAGTGGGTCTCGACGAGCACCTGGAACCCCCGGTCGCGGGCCGCATCGACCAGTCGGGGGAGGTCGTCGCCGACGAACCGCGCGATGAGCAGGACGACGTCGGCCGCGACGGCGTCCAGTTGCGCTTCCTCCAGCAGGAAATCCTTCCGGAGGACCGGCACGTCGACGGCCTCGCGGACGCGCCGGAGCGTCTCGGGCGACCCGCCGAAGTGGTCGGGTTCGGTCAGCACCGACAGCGCCGCGGCGCCGCCGGCGACCATCTCCTCGGCGAGGTCGACGGGGTCGTCGTCCCGCTGGCCGTCGGTCGTCGGACTCGTCGGCTTCACCTCCGCGATAATCGGTACCCGGCCGTCGGCCTCCGCGGCGGCGAACGCCGCCGGAAGCGACCGGGCCGCGACCGACACGCGCTCGCCGCCGGCACCGCGCTTCCGGGCGGCGTCGAGGATGGAGCGGACGGCCGGGGCCATCTCCTCAGTGTTCATTACTGTACACTACCGGACTGATTTGTACATAAGGCTTGCGTCGTGGGAGCGCCGAGCGGGCGGACGTGACCCGCTCGCGCCCGTGACTTCAACGCCCGGACGTAACGGGCCGAACGCCTAACGGGCTGTGTACCGAATACACGGACAACGATGGCAGAGTTTACGCTCGACCGACGGAGCCTCGTCCGGTCGGTCGGAGCGGCAGGGGGGCTGTCGTTGCTGTCGGCCGCGGCGGAGGCCGCGAGCGACGACGAACCGCCCGTCCCGGACACCGACCCGCACACGCAACTGACGTACGCGGCCGTCACGGACGCGGTCATCCCGCGGACGCCCGAGTTGGCCGACGACCTTGGCGACGAGCACGTCCCGGGCGGCCTCGAAACCGGGCTCGACGCCTACCTCGTCGAGTACGTCAACACGCTGTTCTCGGGGCTGACGCCGGTCGGTGACCGCACGGGCGACCTGCGACTCGCCGAGGTAGTGGCGACCGTTCTGGAGGAGGCGGCGGTCGAACTGCTCGCGCGGGGCCGCAACGACGACCAGCCGTCCCCGCGGTTCGTCCGCGAGTTGACCGACCGCTCGACGACGCTCGGGGAGGCCGTCGACGTGGCCGCCGCGGGGCTGTTCCCCCGGCTCTCGCGGCGCGACCGGCTGAACGCCCTGACGCTGTTCGACGAGAAGGAACTCGACGTCGCACAGCTAGCGACCGACACCCCGCTCCCGCTCGTCGAGAGCGACGGCGGACTGGTGCCGACCCTGCTTGTCGGGTTCACCGAGGTCGTCTACTACAGCGAGTGGCAGGGGTACGAGGACATCTCCGTGCCGCCGTCCGAGCGGGCGTTCACGAACGACGACGACGCCGTCCAGTCGTGGCGACAGACCGATTTCCCCGGGTTCGCGGACGGTTACGCGGCGTTCCGCGGCTACTGGGGCGGCGACGACGTGTCGCTGGGCGCGGGCGACGTCTGGGACGAGGTGGGCGAGCGCACCATCACCTTCGAGTCGGGCGAGTTCCGCGACAACGAGTACGACACCTCGGGCTACGAGGAGGTGTTCCCCACGGACGGGGAGCCGGCGACCGAGGACCCGCTCGGCACCGGACAGACCGGCGGCGACGCGCCCAGCCCACCCGAGGCCCCGACCGGCGGCACTTCCGAGGACGGGCGACCGGGCGACGGCGGACTCCTCGACGGTGGCCTGCTCGACGCGGCCGGAGGTGACCGCTGATGGTGCAGGACTCGTACGACGTGGTCGTCGTCGGGGCGGGCGGCGACGGCCCCGTCGCCGCGTGGAAACTCGGGAGGGCGGGGCTGGACGTGCTGGTGCTTGAGGCCGGCCCGTTCCACGGCAACGAGCAGTGGCCGAACCCCCACGAGGAGCCCGGGGGGGAGGCCTCCTCGGACCCGAGTGATCTCTCGGGCGACCTGCTCGACGAGCAGTTCACGACCCGGGAACTGGAGATGACCGAGAAACTGCTGTGGGGTCCGGCGGACCACGACCGGGGCTTCTGGTTCCGCAAGTTCCCCGGCGACGGCGCCACCATCCAGGCCGCGGGCGTCGGCGGCACCACCCTCATCTACACGTCGAACCACCCGCGAGCCTACCCCGCGGCCATCGACGAGCAGGGCCACTGGCCCTCCAACTTCACCTACGACGACCTGGTCCCCTACTACGAGGAGGTGGAGGCGATGACCGGCGTCGCGCCCGCACCGGTCACGGCCAAGGAGGAACTGTTCTTCCAGGGCGCCGAGGAGCAGGGCTGGGACCTGCTCGACAAGAAGAACGTCGACGAACCCGGCTACCGGCCCCAGCCGAACGCCATCAAACAGCCCAGCGAGAAGCTCCACGTCGACGCCGACTACGAGGGGGCCGTCGAGTACCCCGACGTCGAGGGGCACACGATGGCGCTCGGGGAGATATCGGGTAACCCGTTCCCCGAGGGCGCACCCTACGAGGAGAAGGCGAAGCAGTCCGCCAACATCTCGTTCGTGCCCGCGGCGATGGAGACGGGCAACGTCACGGTCCGCCCGAACGCGTTCGTGACGGACGTGCACACGGATTCGGTGCTGGGAACGCCGGAGGCGACGGGCGTCACCTTCCGGGACACCTGGGACGGCTCCACCGAACGGGTCGACGCCGAGGTGGTGGTGCTGTCCGCGGGGTCGATAGAGACGCCGCGGCTCTGGCTCAACTCCGACCTGCCGAACAACGAGCACGTCGGCAAGGGGCTGACCATCCACTTCGGCGACAACGTGATGGGGCTGTGGCGCGGCGACGACGCCCGCGCCGAACTGCTCCAGCGGGTCGGCAAGGAGCGCGTCGACCAGCACGAGGGCGAGGTCATCGCCGCGCGGTTCGACTACCCCGGCCTCGGGATGTTGCAGACCACCGGTACGAAGCCGGGCATCCAGGCCATCCTCGGGTTTGGCGCCTCCTCGTCGGGGTTCACGTTCACGAACGACCCCGCGAACGAGCCGTGGGACACCGAGGGGCGGCTGGCCGGGCCACAGTTGAAGCGCCTGCTGTCGGACTACCGGCGGATGCTCCCGGTGCTCGTGGTGACGGACGACCGGCCCCACGAGCGGAACAACGTCACCGTCGCGCCCGGCGCGTCCGACGAACACGGGCCGGTGCCGCTGGTCAACTACTCGCCCAGCGAGGGCGACATCCAGCGCCGGGACGAGCTCTCCCGCATCTGTGCGCGCATCCTGCGGTCGGCGGGCGCCGACCACGTCCACCGGTCGGACTCGCCGCCGACGGCCATCCACATCCACTCGACGATGCGGATGGGGAAGGTGGTCGACCCCTGCTGTGAGGCGTACGACCTCGACCGCCTGTTCGTCGCGGACCACTCCGTGATGGCGAACTCGCTCGGCGGGCCGAACCCGACGAACACGGGACAGGCGCTGGCCGCGCGGACCGCCGACCACATCGTCGAGCGCTACTTCCCCGACCGCGCGAGCACGAACTGACGGCTCGTCAGGTCCCGGCTCCCTCGACCAGACCCCGCGGCAGGAACTCGCCCACGAGGAGCGTGCCACCGGCCGCGACGACGCCGGCGAGGACCGCCCCAACGGCAGGCGACGGGACGCCGACCACCGAGACGCCGAACGTCAGGGCCACGCCCGCGGCGAACGGGAGCGGCCACGCCATCGCCGCGGTGACGACGACGACGCGCCACCGGCGACCGGCCAGCCGTGCCCGCCCCGCGACGGCCGCCAGCGGCACCCACACGAGCGCGACCAGCAGGACCGCCCCCAGCCACGCTTCGTCGTACAGCGCGAGGACACCGAACCCGGCGACGGCGACGACGACGCCGAGCAGGCCGCCGGCGAGATAGCGGACGACGACCGGCACCCGACTCCGGAGTAGACGGAGCACGAGGGCGGCCACGGTGACGACTCCGAGCAGTCCCGCGACGACGAGGAGCACGCCCACCAGCAGGAGGAACCCGAACCCCGCACCCAGCCCGTTGCTCATGGACGCGCCTCGAACCGGGGAGCGAAAAATCGTCCGGCGACCCCACCCGGCGCGAAGGGGTGAGCTTTTGGCCGCGCGCACGCTTGACCCGGCAAGGATGCCCTTCGTCACCAAACTCACGTTCCAGAGCGGGGACCGGGACGCGCTGGACCGCGTCGTCGACGACATCAAACACAGCGCCGAGCAGAAGGGCGTCGAACTGAAGGGACCGCACCCGAAGCCGACGAGCGACCTGCACGTCCCCCAGAAGAAGCGACTCGACGCGACGGAGGGGTTCGATAACTGGCGGTACACGGTCTACTCCCGCGAGATAGAGATTCACGGCAACGACGAGTTCGCCCGCCAGGTGGCGGGCGACGACTACCCCTCCAGCATCCACATCGAGGCCGACGTGAAGCAGACGCGCGGGATGGGACGGTAACGCGCCGGAGGGCCGGTCCCGGAAAGGCAGTTAACCCCGGGGACCGACGGGGAGGATATGAGTCTCAGTTCGCGCGACGCGCTGGTGGAGTTGCGCCGGGAGCTACACCGCACGCCCGAGCCGGCGTGGCGGGAGTTCTACACCACCTCGCGGGTCGTCGACGAGATAGAGCGCATCGGCGTCGACGACCTGTACGTCGGCCGCGAGGTGCTCGACAGCGACGCACGGATGGCCGTCCCGGACGACGAGGAGATCGCCGACTGGTACGAGCGGGCCCGCGAGGCGGGCGCCCGCGAGGACGTGCTGGAGAAATGCGCGGGCGGCCACACCGGCGCAATCGCCGTCCTGGAGAAGGGCGAGGGGCCGACCGTCGCGCTCCGCGTCGACATCGACGCGCTCCCCATCACCGAGAGCACCGACGACGACCACCTCCCCGCACGCGAGGGGTTCCGTTCCGAACACGAGGGGACGATGCACGCCTGCGGCCACGACGCCCACATGACCATCGGCCTGGGCGTGCTCCAGCGCGTGAAGGACAGCGACTTCGAGGGAACGCTGAAGGTACTCTTTCAGCCCGCGGAGGAGGTCGTCGGGGGCGGGAAGGCGATGGCCGAGTCGGGCCATCTCGACGACGTCGACCACCTGCTGGCTGTCCACGTCGGTCTCCATCACCCCACGGGCGAAGTCGTCGCGGGCATCGACGGGTTCCTCGCGGTGACGCAGTTCCACGCGGAGTTCACCGGCGCGCCGGCCCACGCTGGCGACGCGCCCGAGGAGGGGCGCAACGCGGTGCAGTCGCTCGCGGCCGCGATACAGGGGCTGTACGGTATCCCCCGCCACTCGGCGGGCGAGACGCGGGTCAACGCCGGCCGTGTCGAGGGCGGCACGGCCTCGAACATCATCCCCGAGTCCGCACGCCTCGAAGCCGAAGTCCGGGGCGAGACCACCGACCTGAAGGAGTACATGTACCAGCACGCGATGAGCGCGCTCGAAGGCGCCGCCCGGAGCTACGACTGCGAGGTCGACGTCGACGTGGTGGGGGACGCGCCCAGCGCGGTCAGCGACGACGCGCTCGTCGACGTGGTCTCCGAGGTGGCGAGCGGCGTCGACGGCGTCAGTTCGGTCGTCCGGAACGACGACCTCGGGGGCAGTGAGGACGCGACGTACCTGATGCGGCACGTCCAGAACCGGGGCGGGACGGCCTCGTTCGTCTGCGTCGGCACCGACCACCCCACCGGCCACCACACCGCGACGTTCGACACCGACGAGGCCACCATCCCCATCGCCGTCGACACGCTGGCGGGGACGATACTGGACCTCGGCGCATCGTCGCGCTGACGACGACCGTTTACTCCGTTTATCGCCGTTCAGAGCCGTTCAAGCTCCTGAATTCGGGAGAACTGAAACACCCCTCTAAGTACCCCGAGCAGTGTAGGGAAGGATGCGATGAACGTGAAACAGCTCGCCGCGACGCTGCTCGCGGCCATGGTCGTGGTGGCCGGCGGCGCGGGCGCCGTCGCCGCCATGCCGGGCAACGCACCGGACGATTCGGGGACACAGGCGGACGAACACGCGAACGACGGCGTGACCGACGCCGAGGACGGTGACGACGACGCGTCGGAGGAGCGCGGTGACGAGTACGCCAACGACACCGCGACGGACGAGCGCGAGGACGACCCGACGAACGCCTCGGACGCGGACGACGGGAACGCCGAGGACGCGGACGAGGCCGCTGACGGCCAGCAGGGGCCGCCGGCTGACATGCCCGAGCAGGTCCCGGACCACGTCGAGGAGATTCACTCGGTCATCAACGGCTACCTCGACGGCACCGTCGACAGCCTCGGCGAGGCGCTCGACGGCGTGACGCCGGACGAGGCGAGCGACGAGGACGCCAACGAGACGGCCGACGACGAGACCGACGACGACCCGCAGGCGCTCCCGGACCGGGCGCAGGCGTAAGTTCGGCCCTTCACCCCGCTCGCGCAGTAGCTGTTTCCCTCCCAGAGGCACCCACCGGCCCTCGCTCCATCACGGGGCGGGGGCCGTTTCGCCTTCTCCCGGCGTCGAAGTCACTGCGGCTGGGGACGCCTCTCCTCGAACGCGGACATACGGACGAACGTGTGCGTCGGGCGCGACAAAAGCGCCGTGGCGCGTGACCTCAGTACTTCGCTTCCGCGCCCGTCTCCGCGTAGATGTCGTCCATGATGGCGTCGCGCTGGTCCTTCCAGGCGTCGAACCCTGCCGGCGCGTCCGGGTAGTCCTCGTAGTGGTCGAGCAGGCGGTCCGCGAGCTGTTTCGTCCCGTAGAGGTCGCGGATGGTGTCGAGGTGGCCGCGTGCGCGCCACAGCGTCCGGAGCGCCAGCAGGGGGCTGACGCCCGACGACCCCGAGTACAGCGCCTCCGAAATCTGTCGACCCGGGATTGCCCCGGCGAGCGCAGTCAGGTCCGAAATCTCGTAGGCGGTCGAGAAGATGTTGTAGACGTCGAGCGCGGCGTAGCGGCCGCCGAAGTGGTCCATCACGCGGCTGTTGTACTCCCAGAGGCTCGCCTCGGAGTAGTCCTCGCTCTCGATGGCCTCGATTGCCTGCTGGCCGGCGTACTTGCCGGAGTAGGCGGCGCCGGCGATGCCGCCGCCGGAGATGGGGTTGACGTGGGCCGCGGCGTCGCCGACCGCGATGTAGCCCGGGGCCGTCCCCGAGTCGTACGTGCGGCGGGTCGGGAGAGCGGCGCCGAGTTTGTCCTTCACGGTCGCGTTCTCGAACTCCTCGCGTTGCTGGAGGTCCTCCCGGAGGTCACCGACCAGTTTCATCGGCTCCTCGCTCATCTGGAAACCCAGGCCGACGTTTATTTCCGTCGGCGTGCGCGGGAAGTACCAGAGGTAGCCCGCCGACCGCTTCGTCGGCTTGAACACCAGCGCGTCGTACCAGTCGACCGGCTCGTCGACCTCGACGATTTCGCGGTACGCCGATGAGAACTGCGAGAACCGGACGTTCGTGTCGAACGTCGCCTCCGAGAAGTCCGCAGTGTCCTGCAGAATCGAGAGTGCGCCGGCGCCGTCGATGACCATCTCGGCCTCGTACGTCACGGGCGTGCCGCGCTTGACCGCGGTGACGCCCGTGACGCGGCCGTCTTCCTGTTTCAGCGACTTGACGACGGTGTCGTAGTGGACCTCGGCGCCGGCGTCGACGGCGCCCTCGATGACGAGTTCGCCGTACTTCTTGCGGTCGATGACCGCCAACTCGCCCGGCACGGGGATGTCGAGTTCCACGTCCTGTCGGGGGGCCTCGAACCGCCCGTGGTCGACCGCGGTGTTCGTGAACGCGGGTTCGAGCCGCGATTTCGGTATCTCCTCGGGGAAGTTGTTCGCACCCTTGAGCGCGTCGCCACACGCGATATGCCCGGCCTCCTCGGCGTCTTTCCGCTCGACGATGACGACGTCGTAGCCCGCCTCCGCAATCGTCGCGGCGGCGTACGACCCGCCCGTGCCCGCGCCGACGACGACGACGTCGTACTCGTGGGTAGTCATGCCAGTTTGGTACCGCGCGACGGGGAAAACTCTTTATTCACCGTTCCGTCGTTTCGCGGAGGTCAGTGAATCCGGAAAGAGTTTTGCCGTCGGGTGGGCTCGTTCCGGTATGACCGACTACACCGTCGAGTTCGTGGGGACGGGCGAGGAGATAACCGTCTCCGACAAGGAGACCATCCTGTCGCGGTGCATCGAGGAGGGTATCGCACAGGAGTACTCCTGTCGCGTCGGCATGTGTCTGGCCTGCACCGCGGAGATAATCGAGGGCGAGGTCGAGCAGACAGTCGCGGTCAAGCGGGGCCTCACCGAGGAGGAGGCCGAGCGGTTCGCACTAACGTGCATGGCTCGTCCCGCCTCGGACCTGAAACTCGACCGCGGGAAGTACCCGCCGAGCATCGAGGACGCCGGCGACGAGGCGGCGGGCGCGGCGTTCGCGGACGACGACTGACGCGCCGTTTCGAGTCCTGAGCCGCGTCCGACCCTCAAGTATGGAGCCGTTGTTTTGCAGTGCATGGACGGCGGCTTCACCCGGGAGGTGCGTGACCGTGCCCGACGGCGGGACGTAGCCCTGCTGGCCGTGGTGCCGCTGGTGCTCGCCGTGCTGGCGACGCTTCCGCGGGCCGGACGTGTCGCGCTCGCGTTCAGTCCGGCCGACCCGACGCTGGTGACGGCGTTCGTCTCTCACTACGTGCATCTGACGACCGGACACCTGCTGTCGAACCTCGCGGCCTACCTGCTTTTCGCCCCGCTGGTGTACCTGCTGTGTCTGTTGAGTGGCGACCGCTGGCTGTTTCTCACCGGGTTCGCGACGTTCCTCGTCGCGTTCCCGTTCGCGCTCTCGGGCCTGGAGCTGGTGGTCGGCGGCGGGTCGGTCCTCCTCGGTTTCTCGGGAATCAACGCCGCCCTCGTCGGCCTGCTGGCGTTCACGCTGACCCGATACGTGGGCGCCCGGTTCGCAGGCCGCGTTGACCCCGCCTACGCGCCGCCTGCGTTCTTCCTCGCGGCGGCGCTCATCGCCGCCGTCGCCGTCCCGGGGACGGTCCAGTCGGTCGGGCTGGCCGCGGCGGCGCTTCTGGCCGCCATGCTGTTCGTCGGCGGCATCGGGCGACCGAGCGACGTGGTCCCGCGTCTCCGCGCGGCGGCGGCCCAACCGGGGTACTTCGAACTCGCCGGCGTCGCCGTCGGTCTGTTCGTCGCGTACCCCTTCGTCGCGTTCCCACGCGACCCCGGCGCGGCGGGGACGATGGTGAACCTGCACGCTCACCTGCTGGGGTTCGCCCTCGGCTTCATCGTCGCGCACGTCACGACGCTGGTGTCGCCGGGCATCGACCGGGAACGACAGGACGCTCCACGACCCACGAGCGCGTGACTACCGGCCGGGGTACGTTTTCACCCACGGGTTCGCCCGCTCGAACACGGCCGCGACCGCAAGCAGGTCCGCCTCCGCGTAGCGGTTGCCGACCAACTGGAGCCCGACCGGGAGCCCGTCGTCGGTCAGCCCGGCCGGGACGCAGACGACCGGATGGCCGGTGACGTTGAACACCCACGACAGCGTCCAGTCGGTGAGCGTGCCGTTGGCCGGTTCGCCCGCGATTTCGGTCGGGTCCGGGTCGTCGAGCGGGAACGGCGGGACCGCCAGGGTCGGACACACCAGCGCGTCGTGACCCTCCAGCGCCGCTTCGACGGCGTCGTACATCGCGGTCCGGGTGACGTTCTGGACGTTGTGTTCGACGGCCTCGTGACCCCGGCCCATCAGGACCGTGTTGACGAACGACTGCGACATCTCGTCGGCCCGGTCGCCCGCGAGGTCGATGCCGTGTTCGTCCTCGATTTCGCGGGCGAGCGTGGCGAACTTCGCGGTGGCCTGCACCGAGAAGGCGTGCTGGAGGTCCGACTTCGGCGGCCCGTCGAGGCCGGCCTCGGCGACGGTGACGCCCGCGTCACCGACGGCATCGAGCGCGTCCTCGACGGCCTCGAGTACCGCCTGCTCGACGGTGAACGCGTCGAGGTCCGGCGAGTACGCCACCGAGAGGTCCTCGGAAGCGCGGTCGGTCGCCGCGGGGTAGTCGTCGCCGGGATGCGGGACGGAGAACGGGTCGCGGTCGTCCGAACCGACGAGCACGTCGAGCAACAGTGCGAGGTCGTCGACCGTCCGGGCCATCGGTCCGACGACCCCAGTCGGCGTGTGCGACGAGAAGGCGTCGGGCCGCCGGTCGCTTGGAATCAGCCCGTAGGTTGGCTTGACGGAGGCGACGTGACAGCAGGAGGCGGGCACGCGGAGCGACCCGCCGACGTCCGACCCCGTGGCGACGGTGGTGAGCCCGTCCGCCAGCGCCGCCGCCGACCCTCCCGAGGAGCCGCCGGCGATGCGGTCGCGGGCGAACGGCGTCCCCGTCGGCCCGACGAGTTCGTTGTCCGTGCGGGGCTTGTGGCCGAACTCCGGCGTGTTCGTCTTCCCGAGCGGGATGGCGCCCGCGGCTTCGAGCCGTTCGGTGATGACCGCGTCGCTGTCGGCGACGTGGTCGGCGAACGGCTTCGCACCGAACGTCGTCCGGACCCCCGCCTTGTGGGCGTAGAGGTCCTTCAGCGCGACCGGGACACCGTGCAGGGGGCCGAGGTCGTCGCCCCGCTCGACCGCACGCTCCGCCTCGCGGGCCATCTCGCGGGCCTCCTCGTCGATGACCGTGACGTAGGCGTTCGACAGGTCGTTGCGCTCGGCGATGCGCTCGAGGAACGCGTCGACGAGTTCGACCGGCGATATGTCACCGGCTTTCACGGCCGCCGCCGTCTCGACGGCACTCCGGTAGTAGTCCATGCCCGGCGGTGTGGCGAGGAGTAGCATAGGCGTTTTCCCACCCAGCAGGCGCTACCGGTTTCGGATGGCTGACAGGCGGCCCCCGCAACGTCGCGCGGACGGGTGGACCACGCTCCCGCCGAGTTCCGTCCGCGACGTGCGCTACGTCACGGGGACGGTGGTCGCGTTCCGGTACTTGAATCTTCGCCGCCTCAGTCGTCCGCGGCGGCCGTCTCCTCCGACGGGCCGCCCTCGTGAGCGCGAGCGCGCTCGCGGAGGCGGTCGGAGATGGCCGGCACGGCGTCGTCTGGGACGCGTCCACCGTGGGCGTCTATCTCCTCGCGGTCCATCGGGAACGTGCGGGCGTCCATGTGGATGGCGATGCCGGCTTTCGCCCCCTCGCCCAGGGCGACGGGGATCTGGTTGTGGCCGGGCGTCACGTCGCCGACCGCGTACACCCGGTCGACGTTCGTGCGGCCGTGGTCGTCGACGGCGACGGTGCCGTCGTCGTTCAACTCGACGCCCACGCTCTCGGCCAGGGCGGTGTTGTACTCGGAGCCGTACATCGGGAATCCGCCGCGGTACTCGCGGCGCGTGCCGTCCTCGAACACGAACGCCTCCAGCCAGCCGTCCTCGCCCTTCTCCATCGAGTCGATTTCCTCGTGAATCACGTCGACGGGGTGGGCCTCCAGCAGGGCGGCCGTCTCCTCGGACCACTCGGGCGCCTCCCCGCGCGTGAGCAGGTCGACCTCGTCGGTGAAGTTCAGCAGTATCATCGCCACGTACGCCGCCGAGTCGCCGGTACCCATCACGTAGACGGGTTCGTCGACGAACATGTAGGCGTCACAGTGAAGACAGTAGTGGAGCCCCTTCCCCGTCCGCGGAAGCGGCGGGTCGGGCCGCACGTCCGAGAAGCCGGTGGCGAACACGACGTACTCCGTCAGCGTCGTCACGTCGCTCGCCTCGATTCGGTAGCGACCGTCCTCGGTCTCCGAGACGTCGGTGACGGTGTCACGATAGTAGTCGGCGCCGTACGACTGAATCTGCTCGACGGCGGTCTGGAGGAACTCGTTGCCCGACACGTCCTCGGTGACCCCGATGACGTTGTGGGTGTCGAGCATCATCGCCGCGCGGCCGCCGCCGCGGTTCACCATCGCAGTGTCGAGTCCGAGCCGCGTCGTGTACAGCGCCGTCGTCAGCCCGGCCGGGCCGCCGCCGACGACGGTCACGTCGTACTCCTGAGTGTCGGTCATCATCCGTCCCTACCGGCCTGAAACCCATAACTCCACGGTGAACTGGCAGTAACCCCGCCCCGAAACGCCCTTCCCGCCGCGCGCCCGAGACGGGGACATGACGTTCGACCCCAACCAGAGCCTCCCGCAGGAGGAGGTCGACGACATCGTCGACGAGGCCATCGAGAACAACGACGTGGTGCTGTTCATGAAGGGGACGCCGATGATGCCGCAGTGCGGCTACTCCGACAAGGCGCTGACGCTCATCGGGAGCCAGCGCGACGAGTTCGAGACGGTCGACGTGCTCGAATCGCTCGACGAGTTCCGCGCCGCCCTCGAACGCCACAGCGGCTGGGAGACCATCCCCCAGACGTACGTCGACGGCGAGTTCGTCGGCGGGAGCGACGTGCTCGAACAGCTCCACGAGGACGGCGACCTGGGAGCGACGCTGTCGGCCTGACCCGCGCCGTGATACCGAGTCACGTGGGGAAGGGCAGACACTATAAGTGAGAAACCCTTAGGAACACTCGACCATGCAGCGGTCCGGGGCCGCTTGCCCCGAATCGGGACAGGGAATACCATGACCAGTCGTGTATTCAGACTCCATTCGACACTCGAACTGCCGCTCGACGACGTCCACGACTTCTTCGACGAAGTCGAGCTTCCCGTTGAGATAGCCGACGTCGAGATAACTCGCCGCAACAACACGCTGATAATCAGCGCCGTCGCGGCGGAGGACAACATCTCGAAGTACACCCCGACCGCACAGCTGAAAGCCAGCATCACCGAGAACCGGGTCTACGAGAACGACGAGGGCGAGTGGGTCGAAGAACCACCGGAGGAGGAAGGCACCGGCTTCGGCTCCACGAGCAGTAGTAGCGGCGGGGGCGGCGGCGACGGCCCGTCGTGGGGCAGTCTCGGGCAGGCCCAGGAGGAGGAGCCGCAGGTCAACTCCAAGCTCCGCGAGTACGCCTGCTTCAAGGGCGACCGCGAGACCGTGCTCCAGAACACCGCCCTGCAGTATCCGATGTTCGAGGTGCTGTGTGACCTCGCTCGCTTCGCCGAACGCGGCGAGTTGACCGCTGTCGCCGCGGTCGACGACCAACTCGAGGCCCACCGCATCGTCGACGGCGAGGACCGCGCCGCCACCATCGAAATCGTCGAGGACCCGACCGAGCGCGAGGCCGATAGCTCGGTCAAGTGGCGCGACAACAAGTTCATCAACTAGAACGGTTCCGACGCTTCTGTCACTCCAGTCCCGTAGCGGCGCGACCCGCGGGAGCTACCACAGCCACAGCCCGACGAGCCCCAGCCCTGCGACGCCCGACAGCGCGCCGAACCGGCGCGCCCACACCAGGCCGCGAGCGGTCAGCCGCTCGACCGTGAGAACGGCCGTGATGAGCGCCATCCAGCCGAGGTTCATCGAGCCGACGACGACCATCAGCCCCATCAGGACGCCGCAGGCCGCTACGTCCTGTCGGGCGAAGTCCCAGCCCAGCCGTACGGCACCCGGGAGTCCGGGGCGGTAGTGGGAGACGAGGAACCCTGAGGGCGACCGACAGCGCCCGAGGTATCGGCGCTTCACCGGCGAGAGCTGGAACGCGGCGACGGCGAGGAACGCGACCCCGAAGTAGAGCGCCCCCCACGTCGCGGCCAGCGAGCCGATCGGGACGACGGCGTCGACGGCCAGCGGGACGACACCGACCGCGACCCAGACGAGCGTGTACGTCCCAACGAACACTGCGACCCCGGTCAGCATCTCGGCGGGGCGGAGGTGCGCTCGAACCTCAGTGTACCACTGGAACGCCCCGGCCGACGACGGATACATCATCGCCACCATCATCAGCCCCCACATGGCGAGGTAGTGGAGCACGCCGAGGGGGCCACCGGCGAGCGCGACGGCCTCGAAGACGCCCGGGTCGGCGGCCGTCATCGACCCGCCGTGGGCGTGGCCGACCGCACCCTCGATGGGGTCGTGGAGGAACAGGGCGAGCCACGCCATCCCGGCGACGGCGTAGGTCGCCACCGCGACGGAGCGCGGGCCACCACTGCGCAGGCGCGCCAGTAGCTCCGGGTGCATCATCGGTGAGGTCACGGCGACCCGGTGCTCATCCCTGCCGCCACGGGTTCACCAGTAACTCCCGGTGCAGTTCGGGACCGACTTCGACCGTACAGTCGCCGACCGGCGTGGCGATACACGGCAGGACGTAGCCGTCGTCGAGATGCCGCTGTTTGAGCGCACGCGGCGGTCGCTCGTGGGTCACCTCGCCGGCGAGCAGTCGCCCCGTGCAACTGGCGCAGACGCCGGTACGACAGCCGTACGGGAGGCGCACGCCGCCACGCTCGGCCGCTTCGAGCACCGTCTCCCCGTCGGCTGGTACCGTCGCTTCGCGGCCGTCGCGCCACACCAGCCTGACCGTTGACATCGGCGGGGCTACTCCCAGACGTCGCTGGTGCAGTCGCCGTCGGGCCACCGCATCTCGTGGGCGCGGGCCGGCCCCGCCGGCAGGTCGCCGAAGTCGACCAGGAACTCCTCGTCCAGTTCCATCGTCCCGCGGCGCGGGTCGACATCGGCTTTCAGCATCACCGACCCCTTCTCGGCCTCCTCGGGGAAGAACTGGTTGTCCCACGACGAGTACAGCGAGGTGGTCCAGTAGAGGCGCGTCCCGTCGAGGCTCAACTGGAGCATCTGGGGACCGGCGACCAGTTCCCGGCCCTGTACGTCGCGGACGTCGCCGAAGTAGCCGCCGATGGAGATGGAGTCGGCGTGTCTCGGATTGGCGGGGTCGGAGACGTCGTACATCCACACCTCGCCGTGGAGCCAGTTCGACCCGAACAGGTAGCGGTCGTCCATCGACAGCAGGATGTCCGTCGGGAGCGCCGGCACCGGCATCTCCCAGCCGTCCATCTCGCGGCTCTCGAAGTCGATGACCTTCTCGGCGTGCCACTCACCGTTCCGCTTCCAGAAGCGGAAGATGTTCGACGAGAGGGCCGCGCCGACGAACCCGTGGGCGTGCTCCGGGGTGTGAAGGAACCGGACTTCGAGCGGTATCAGCCCCTCTTCGCCGAGGTCGAGCGTCTGCTCGACCGTCTGCTCTTCCCAGTTCCAGAACTGGAGTTCCCGGCCGTAGTTGCCCGCTTCGACGTCCTCGATGTCGAACCCGGGCTGGTACGTCTTCGGTGCGCCCCACTCCGACGAAATCATCGCGTTGTGGCGGGGCTGGTACCAGAAGTCGTAGTTGAAGTCGATTTCGCCGGGCGCGTCCCACCGGCCCTTCACGTTCAGGTCCTCGTCGAGTTCGAGGAACCCGCCCGGCAGGTCGCCGTCGGCGTTCCCGAGCATCGAGATGACGACGGTGCCGCCGCCGATGCAGTGGACGGTGTGGGGCGCGCTCAGGTCGTGTTCGTGGACGGCCTCCGGTTCGATGACCTTCTCGATTTCGGGGTGTTCGCGGTCCTGCGTGTCGACGATGTGGATGCGCGACGAGCGGTTCCCCGGCACGACGAGATACCGGCGTTCGAGGCCGCCGATGTGACACGACGACGAGCAGGCGTTCCAGCCGAAGTGGTGGAGTTCGTCCCCGACGTTCGGGAGTTCGACGCGGTCGATTATCTCGCAGTAGCTATCGGAGTCGGGGTCGACGTCGACGACGGCGACGAAGTCGGGGGCGTCGACGTCGGTGCCGACGTACAGCCCCATCACGTAGGCGAGTTTCTCCCGCTCGGACTCCTCGATAGCCGCCTGCGGCGTCATGTATCCCGGTCCGGCGTGTTCGTGTTCCGCGTGTTCCGTCCGGTCGTGGTCGGCGGGTGCGTGTTCGGGTTCGGACATCGTGTCGGGGTGTACCCGAACCGACTTCGTTATGAACCAGCAACGACACGCGACCGCGAGGTTACCGGCGCCGTCGAGCGACGAGGGGGAGAGATTCCCGACCTTACCCGGACCCGCTCGCCACGTCCAGCAGGTCCACGGGCCGGCGTCCGCCCGACTTACTCCGAGTAAGCCCGGGCGTTCGTCGCGCCCGTGGCGCTCGGGCCCCATCCGAGTAGCGACCTCTCGCTGGCGGGAGGGACGGCGACGCGAGCGGCGTGTCACACCGTCACATAGCCGCGTTCCGAAGCCAAAAGACACTTTTAGCTGGTAATTACATGTTATTACGAGTCATGAGCGAGTTCCCCGACTACCTCGACGTCGACTACACGGACGGCGACGGCGAGTCGCCCGACGACTACCCGAGCATCGAGGACAAACTGGAGAAGGCGCTTGAGGTCGTCGAGACCGGCCTGCGCGAGTACGAGAACCCCGCGGTGATGTGGACCGGCGGGAAGGACTCGACGCTGACGCTGTACTTCGTGAAGGAGGTCGTCGACCAGTACGACGATCTGGAGTTGCCGCCGACGGTGTTCATCGACCACTACCAGCATTTCGACGAACTGATGGAGTTCGTCGAGCGGTGGGCAGAGGAGTGGGACCTCGAGGTCGTCTGGGCGCGCAACACCGACGTCGGCGAGTACGTCGACGAGAACGACCTGACGCCGGGCGACGACATCCCGGTCGATGACCTCTCGGAGCACAACCAGCACCACATCCGCAACATCCTCGAGTACGAGGAGGAGACGTTCCCGTTCCTGCTCGACACGTACGTCGGCAACCACCTCCTGAAGACGGTGGCGCTCAACGACGCGCTCGAGAGCCACGACATCGACGGCATCATCTCCGGCATCCGGTGGGACGAACAGGAGGCGCGTGCCGACGAGACGTTCTTCTCGCCGCGTCACGACCCCGACATCTACCCGCCCCACGACCGCATCCAGCCCATCCTCCAGTTCAAGGAGGCCGACGTCTGGGACGCGTTCTGGTACTTCGTCGTCCCCGAGACGGTCGACGAGTTCCCGGACGACGGCTACGTCCCGCAGGACTACGACGACCTGCCGAACGACCTCACCCACGAGGACATCCCCGTCTCGCCGAAGTACTTCGCCGGCTTCCGGTCGCTCGGCAGCGAGGTGTCGACCGACAAGTCCGCCGAAAAGCCCGCGTGGCTCCAGGACATGGAGAACACGACCGAACGCGCCGGCCGCGCCCAGGACAAGGAGGACCTCATGGAGCGCCTCCGCGACCTGGGCTACATGTAGCGCACCGTTGTAGTCGGCTCTTGGTCCCGAGCGCTCCCTCCGGTCGCGCTCGGTGAACCGCATCGGCGCGGCTTCGCCGCGGCCCGGACGCTGTGGCTCGTTTCCGCCTTATTCACCAGACTCCTCGACGTCGACGACCGACCCCGCCTCGTCGACGACGACGCTGACCAGCCGGTCGCCGGCCTCGGGATGCTCGACGTCGATGCGGAGCCGGAGCGGGTCGTCGGACTCGACGGCGGGTGGCTCGCGTTCGTGGGGGAGTTGCACCTCCTCGCGGACGTCGACGCCCACGTCGTGGTAGGCCGCCACGACGGCCGGGTGAGGCGTCACGAGCGAGCCGACCAGCCCCCCGATGGGGTAACTGCACCGGTCGCAGGTCGCTCGGAAGAAGTACTCGTGGTCCTCCTCGTCGAACGCCGGCGCGGGATGCTCGTCGCTGCGGACGATTTCGCAGGTCGTGGAGCCGAAGCACTGTGGACACGTCCCCGTCCGGGCGAGTTCGCCGCGCTGTCGGTTCACTCTCGCACCGAGGTCGAGCAGGTCCGGCAGGTCCACGTGGGTCCGCGCGCCCGGCGGCAGGTCGCTGACCCAGACGTGGTCCTCGACGGTGTCGCACTCGACACGCAACAGGGAGTCCCGGTAGGTGAGCGTGGCGTCGCTCCCGCAGAGCGCACACTCGGCAGTGGCCGTCTCCGAGGCGTCACCCTCGACTGGCGTGTACGCGTTGGCGAGGATGGAGCCGACCAGTCGGAGCCCCGGCCGCGTGAGCCGGTAGCCGTCCTCGGCGTCGGTGACGAACTCGCCCCGGAGTTTGTCGAGATGGTAGTTGAACCGCCCCGAGTCGCGCATCCCGACCTGCTCGCGGAGTTCCGAGAAGGAGAGTGCGCCGTCGGCGTCGGCGAGCGCCCGGAGGATGCGGATGCGCGTGTCGTCGCCCACCAGCGCGAACGCGTCGTCCGCCGAGAGCCCCGGGGCGTCCGGGTCGCCTGATTCCGAAGACATACCCCACGTTCGGGCAGTCCCGGGATTAGTAGTTTCGCCGGGCCGGGAACCACCGACACGCCGTGACGGCAGGGCCTCCCGGACGGGGTATCACCCGCTCGCGCGGTACTCGCCGTGTTTCACGCCGACGAACAGCGCCAGCAGGCCGAACACGACGAGCCCCGCGCTGATGCCCAGCGAGAGAGTCGTCGGCATCGGACTGGTGACGGTGCCCCCGACCAGCACCACGAGCAGTACCACGAACACCGCGGCCGTCGTCTTGGCGTCGAACTCCATACCGGGCGTGAGGTGCGCGACCGGCAAAACGGTTCAGGAACCGGACGACTCCGCGTCCCCATCTCCTTTCGGCCGAACCACGTCCGCAAGCGAGACGAGCAGTCCCAACAGCCACCCCAGCGGTACGGCGATACCGAACCACATCAGCACGTAGGCGACGCCCTCGAGGTCGTACGTCCCGCGGAGGAACTCGGCCAGCGGCTCCGGGGCGACGTTGTCCAGGAACCACACCGCGAGGTCGTAGCTCCCCGGGAGCACGGCATCGGCGACGACCGGCGAGTAGAGCGCCGCGACGACCGGCGGCAGGAAGATGGCCGTCATCCCGAACGGGTACGCGAGCAGGACGGTGACCGGCCGGCCGTCGACGCGGGTGAACACCACCGCGAGCACGCTGGCGAGGACCGCCGTCAGCGAGGCGGCCGCGACGGCGTAGAACCCCTCCGCTGAGGCGCCGAACTGCACCCTGGCCGCGAACGTCAGCGCCCCCCACGCGAGCACGGCCAGGAGGACGACCCCCACGAGGCCGACCCGCGCGACGCCGCGGTCGATGCGCCGCGAGTAGAACCTGGCGGCAAAGCCCGCGAGCGCCAGCGGGTAGAGGAGGGCGATTATCGGGACGCCGAGCGCCGCCCACAGGCGGTACTTCACGGTGTCGGCGGTCGTGGTCGGCTTCCACTTCCCGAGCACCGAGTGTGCGGCGCCGCGCTGTCGCGGGAACAGCAGTTCCATCCACGTCTCGTGGAGTCGAACGACGTCGACCTTGATGCCGTCGACGACGCCCGCCCGTTCCTCCTGCTGCCCCTCGGTTGCCATGCGGGAACCGTGCGCGTCCCCGAACGTGAATTTTCCGGCCCCGCGTGAGCAGAATCCAGCGACGGCCGTGGCTCACGGGACGCGAGCGACGCCGCAGAAGCGCGGCCCGGCTACGCGACCGGGATGTCCTGCTCGGCTTCCAGCAGTTCGTGGTAGCGGTTGCGGATGGTGACCTCCGAGATGTCGGCCACCTCGCTGACCGCCGCCTGCGTCGTCTTCTCGTTGGTCAGCAGGGCGGCGGCGTACACCGCCGCGGCCGCGAGCCCCACGGGACTCTTGCCGGAGTGGACGCCCTGTTCCTTCGCGTTGCGGAGCAGTTGTCGGGCGCGGTTCTCCGCCTCGTCGGAGAGGTCGAGCGAGGAGGCGAACCGGGGGACGTAGCTCTCGGGGTCCGCTGGCTGAACCTCCAGGCCGAGTTCCCGCACCACGTAGCGGTAGGTGCGCGCGATTTCGCTCTTTTCGACGCGGCTCACGTCCGCGATCTCGTCGAGACTCCGCGGGACGCCCGCCTGTCGCGCGGCGGCGTACGTCGCGGAGGTGGCGACCCCCTCGATGGAGCGGCCGGGCAGGAGGTTCTCGTCGAGCGCACGCCGGTAGATGACGCTGGCCGTCTCCCGGACGTTGTCCGGGAGGCCAAGCGCCGAGGCCATCCGGTCGATTTCGCCGAGCGCCTGCTTCAGGTTCCGCTCCTTGCTGTCACGCGTCCGGAACCGCTCGTTCCACTTGCGGAGCCGCTGCATCTTCTGGCGCTGGTTCGAGGACAGCGAGTTGCCGTACGCGTCCTGGTCGCGCCAGTCGATGTTCGTCGAGAGCCCCTTGTCGTGCATCATGTTCGTCGTCGGCGCACCGACGCGGGACTTCTCGTCTTTCTCCTTGGCGTCGAACGCGCGCCACTCCGGCCCGCGGTCTATCTGGTCCTCCTCGATGACGAGGCCGCAGTCCTCGCACACCGTCTCGTGGTCGCCGGTCTGGTTCAGCGAGCCGCCACACTCGGGACAGCCCGTGGTCCGTTCCTCTTCGTCGGTCGTTCGCGTTCGTACGTTCTCGGTCATCGGTAGGCTGGCGGGGGCTACCCGGGGGAGCTACTGGAGAAGCACCCGGCTAGCTATCGCTGATAACCCGGTTCGGAATACACCCATTTAGTTGTTGTGGACGGTTCATCCTCCGTGGGGCGAGACTGCCGAATTCGGACGCCTCGAAGAAGTCCCACCCTTCGTTTAAGTAAGCACTGCGTTACCAATCCACAAGACCCCCACGGACGACGGTCCGGTATGGAAATCGCAGTCGGGAGCGGGAACCCGGTGAAACGGGAGGCAGTCGCGGCGGCGCTTCCCGACGCGCGGGTCGAAGCCGTCGCCGTCGACAGCGGCGTCCCCGAACAGCCGTTCGGCATCGGGGAGACGCTGACCGGCGCCGAGAACCGCGCGCGGCGCGCGCTGGACGGTCACGACCTCGCGGTCGGCATCGAGGGTGGGGTCGCCCACCTGGACGCCGGGGAGGGCCTGTGGCTCGTGATGTGGGCCGCCGCGACGGACGGCGAGCGATGGGGTCGGGGCGGCGGTCCCACCATCCGTCTGCCCGAGCGTATCGCCACGCGGGTCGAGGCGGGCGAGGAACTGGGACCGGTGATGGACGACGTGCTCGGCGAGGACGGCGTCGCGCGCAACCAGGGCGCCGCGGGCGCGCTCACCGGCGGCGTCACCGACCGGGCGACCGCGCTCCGCGATGCCGTGGCGGGTGCCGTCGGCCCGTTCGTCACCGACCACTACCGATAGGCTCTTCGGCCTCCTTCGCGCCCTCGACGGCCTCGGTGAGCGAGACGTTGAACAGGAGCGTCGAGGCGACGCCGCCGACGACGGTGACGACGTTCTTCACCGCGTGGTCGACGATGGAGACGGCGAGTGCCACCGCCGCGGTGAGCCCCGGCACCGCCGTCAGGCCGACGACGATGAGCGTGAACGCCCCCTCGTAGAGGCCGATACCGCCCGGCGACAGCGGCACCACCTTCGCGAGGTTGCCGACGCTGACCGCGAAGAAGAGGACCGCCACCAGATACGGCGTGAGCGTGAACCCGAACGCCGCGAGGACGACGACGGCGGTCACCACGTCCACGCCCCACACGAGGAGGCTGGTGGCGCCGACGCGGGCGAACGCCGCCCGGTCGCCCGCGACGGCCTGCACGTCGCCGACGAACCGGCCGACGACGCCGGCGACGTAGTCGGCGTAGGAGTCGTCGCTGACCGCACGGACCGCCCGGTGGACGAGGTCCGTGTCCCGGCCGGCGGAGGCGACGATGACAGCGACGGCCGCCACCGCGATAGCGCCCACGAGTGCGGCGACCCGGAGGGCCGCCCGCGCGGCCTCCCCCGGCTGGATGGTCTCGCCGCCGATGGTGACGGTGCCGATGTCGGCGGCGATGGCCGCCGCCAGCCCGTCGGTGCCGCCGGTGGCGACGAGGCCGACGAGCACCGCGCCCGCGAGCACCGTGATGGCAAGCAGGTCGAACACGCGCTCGACGGCCAGCGACGCGAACCCGGTCGGGTACGGCACCGCCCGCCGCGCTTTCATCACGTACGCACGGACGGCGTCGCCGGCCCGGGCGGGGAACACGAGGTTACCCGTCTGTGAGATGAACACCGCGCCCGTCAGGAACCCTAACTCGCCGTCGTACCCCAACTCGGCGAGGATGTCGCGGTAGCGGGCGCCCCGGAGCGGCCACGAGAGCACGTAGACGACCGCCGACAGCGCGACCAAGCCGAGGTCCGCGCCGCCGATGGCCTGCAGGACCGCCTGGGGGTCGAGATAGACGGTCATCAGCGCCAGCGCCGCGACGACCAGAAGCGTGCCCGCGACCAGCGCGACCCGGCGAGTGGCGCGGGGCCGCACGGAGAACTCCCACCAGACGCGGATTATCTGGCTCCCCATCCCGAACACGTCGCGCACGAGGTCGACCTTCGTGTCGCCCTTCGGCGTCCAGTCGACGGGAAACTCCTTGACGCGGTAGCCGCGCTTCTGGGCGCGGACGAGCACCTCGGTGTCCCAGAACCAGTGGTCGTCTTCCACGTCGTCGAGCAGGTCGAACAGCGCCTCGCGGTCGAACGCCTTGAACCCGCACTGGTGGTCGTGAAGCTCGGAGCGGAGCATGAGGCGGACGAGCGTGTTGAACCCCGTGGAGGCGACCCCCCGCTCGGGTTCGCGGTCCTGCTCGTTGCCGGGCATCCGCCGCGAGCCGGTCGCCACGTCGTACTCCCCCGAGCGGACGGACTCGACTAGCTCCTCGAGGTGGGACATGTCGGTGGCGAGGTCCGTATCGAAGTAGACGAGCGTGTCGCCGGCGGCGGCCCGGAACGCGCGTTCCAGGGCACCGCCGCGGCCGAGCCGTTCGTCGCTGTGGAAATGCCGGACTCGCGGGTCCTCGGCGGCGAGTCGGTCCGCGATTTCGGGAGTCCGGTCGTCACAGCCGTCTTCCGCGACGATGACCTCGACGGCGTCGTCGGGCAGGAAGGAGGCGAGCGTCTCGAGCGTCACCTGAACGGTGTGTTCGAGGGTGTCCGCCTCGTTGTAGGCCGGAAGGACGACGCTCACCTCCACGTCACTCATCGGGTCCGGCTACTATAGACGCGAGTAAGAACCTTCTGGACGGGGACGAAACGCCGACCATGCGCGAGGTAACCCACACCGCGACGGGGCCGCTGAAACTCGACGAGGACGACATCGACCCCGAAAAGGGCGACATCGCTGTCTGTCTCTGCGGACTCTCCGACGACTACCCGTTCTGTGACGGCTCGCACCGCACGACCCGTGACGAGGTGCCCGGCGTCCGCTACAAGTACCCGGACGACAGCGCCGACGGCGAACGCCGGGTCGTCGAGTTGGTCGACGTCGACGGCTGACTCACCGCAATCCGCGGCCGGGCGCGTCCCCGAGCGTCCCCCGATACCGGAGCCACACGTAGACGGCGACGGGGAGCAACACCACCAGGAGGGCTAACGCGAGTCCGAACATTCGTGTGGGCCGTCGCGAAGCGGGCCGGAAAACGTTGGTGGAGGTCAGTCGGCGGCGTCGGGCGTGTCGGCGGTGAAGAAGTCGTCGAGGCGGGCCTCGTCGGCCGCCACCTCGCCGAGGTCGGCGTACGGCCGGTTCACGACGATGTCCCCCGCCGTTCCCTGCCCGATGCCGGGGACGGTCGTCAACTCCGTCATCGACGCCGTGTTCACGTCCAGCGGATGGGGCACGCCGGTCACCGAGCGGTAGCCGTGGTCGGTGACGGCCACGTCGATGGTCCGCCCGAGTTCCAGTTCCTCGGGCACCGCGACCAGCAGTGGGTACGTCCCCAACTGCCGGCCGAACGTCTTGCCGTCCTGGTGGTACTCGAGGTGGACGTCCGGCAACACGGTCCCGGGCGGCGCGACCCGCTGGAGCATCGGGTTGTCTATCGTCTCCCGGACCTCCCGCTTGTAGGACTTGAAGTTCCGCTTGTGCTCCTTGGCGATGTCGGCGCCCGTCTCGGCCATCTCGGTGCCCTCGAACGCCATCACCTGCCGGATGTTCACCCGCCGGAGCATCAGCCCCTCGTCGAGCACGTCCTGCAGGAACTGCTTGTTGTGCTCGTACGTCTCCGGGCGCTCGCCCATCAGCCCGTGGACGAGGTTGATGCCCGGCAGGAGTTTCGGCAGGCGCTTCGGCGCGTCCGGCCCGAACGTGGGCGCGGCCGCGGGCGACTCGCCCGGCCGCCAGCCCGCCGCCTCGTTGACGACCCGCACTGCCTCCAGACACTCCTCGGCCGTCACCAGCAGGTTGTTCTGCTCCTGTACGACCGGGTCCGCGGATTCGAGGCCGAACGCGGCCGTGTCGCCGGGCGTGTTGTGCTCGGCGATGACGCGGATGGCCTCCCGCGACGCCTCGGGGTAGTCGACGATGGTCACGGGGTTCATGTTGTCGAGGTGGAGCGTGCCGAGGTCGGGGGCCACCTCGCGGATGCCGCCGTAGAGGTCCCGCAGAGCCTCGGGGTTCGGCGCCTCGCCGTCGCCGCCGAACGCGAGGATGTCGGCCTGCCGGCCGAGACGGAAGTGGCGCGCGCCGCGGTCGTACAGATGTTCGACCTCCTTGACCACGGAGTCGGCCGACCGGAAGGCGGGGTCGCCGTACATCGGCTCCGTGCAGAACGAACAGCGGTACGCACAGCCCCGGGAGGTCTCCATCTCCGCGATGAGGTACTCGGGGTGGTTCGGATGCTGTTCGACGACGAACGCCCCCTTCGCGGCCCACCGGTCGATTTCGGCGTTCGAGCGGTAGCGGTCCTCGAACCCCTCGAGCCCGCCGTGGACGAGGTCGTAGGCGGCGGCCTCCACGTCGGCCATCGCGAGGAAGTCGAAGTCGAGGTCGTCTCGCTCCATGTCCTGTGCGCCGGCGTTCTCCTCGCCGACGCCGAACCGGACCGGGCCGCCCATCAGGCTCACGCCGTCGGCGGTCCAGGCCATCTCCCGTACCTCGTCGGGTTCGGCGGGCGTGCCGCCGACGTACTTCCCGGGGACGGTCATGCCGCCGACGTAGACGAACAGGTCCGCCTCCTCGACGTCCTGCCACTTGCGGCGGTCCTCGCGGAGCTCGTCGATGGTGTGGTACGTCACCCCCTCCGCGGGGACGCCGGCGTCGACGAGCGCACCCGCGGTGTAGCGCGGATACGTCGAGATGTACGGCGGGACCCCGAAGTGGGCGGGTTCGTCGACGTAGCCGTCGACGAGGGTGACGGAGAGGTCCGCGGGGTCGGTCATACCGGTGGAAACGGTTCGAGAAGTAAAACGCCGCCGGTCGGGGAGTGAGACTTTTCGCGGGAGCGACCCAACAGTATCTATGAGCCTGCTCCCCGCCGACGCGCGCGTCGGCCGCGTCACCCTGCGCGTGAACGACCTCGACCGACTGGCCGACTTCTACGCGCGTGTCGTCGGCCTCCACGTGCAGGAGCGGACGCCCGACCGGGCGGTGCTGGGTGCGGGCGGCGACCCCCTGCTGGTGCTCCGCGCCGACCCCGACGCGCCGGAGCGCGGCCGCGAGGAGGCTGGCCTGTTCCACACGGCGTTCCGCGTGCCCGACCGGACGGCGCTCGGGGCGGTCGTCGACCGGGTCGCGGACCGGTGGCTGATAGACGGCGCCTCCGACCACCGCGTCAGCGAGGCGCTGTACATCTCCGACCCCGAGGAGAACGGCATCGAGATATACCGGGACCGGCCCCGGGAAGCGTGGCCGACGACGCCCGACGGCACCGTCGAGATGGACACCCTGCCCCTGGACGTGGAGGCGCTGGCGGCCGAGAGCGACGGCGCGAGCCACGTCCCCGACGCGACGGCGGTGGGCCACGTCCACCTCGAAGTGTCGTCGACAGCGGCGGCCCGCGAGTTCTACGTCGACGGCCTCGGGTTCGGCGTCCGCGACGACTGGGGCGCCGACGCGCTGTTCGTCGCCGCGGGCGACTACCACCACCACGTCGGCCTCAACACCTGGAACGAATGTACGGAACCGCTTTCGGGCCGCGGACTCGCCGAGTGGGAACTACTGGTACCCGACGAGGCGGCGCTGGCGGCGGTCCGGGAGCGACTGACCGAGAGGGGAGTGACGTTCGACGCGGACGACGGTGCCGTCGTCGCGGCCGACCCGGATGGGATTCCGGTGCGGGTGCGCGTCGCCGGTCAGACGTAGATGTACCCCTCCAGAGGGTCGTAGGCGTCGGTGTCCTCGACGGCGAACTCCTCGCGCGCGGCCCGTGCGGTGGCGACGGCCGCGACCACCGCGTCGAGCGCATCGCCGCCTGTGTCGTCCAGCAGGACCCGCTCGACGCCGTTCGCGAGGCTAACGCCCCACTCGCGGAGCCCCTCGAGGATGGTCTCTCGGCGCTCGTGCGCCCCGGGATGGTCGCCGTCGTTCTTGTACCGTCGGCTCGGCAGGCCGAGCGCCCGGAGCGTCGCCGCGGGGTACGCCTCCAGAAGCGAGGTGGCGTCCGGAGACGGCGCCATCGGTTCGACGCTCACCTCGGAGGCGAGCGGCGCGACCACGTCCCGGATGCCGTAGAACGTCTGTGCGGCGACGAGCCAGTGATACGGCGACTGCGCGCCGGTCCGAGCGTCGGTGGCGCGCTTGAGATACGTCCGCTCGCCGCCGGTGCGCCGCTTGGCGCGCTCGGCGCAGTCGCCTTTCAGACGGTCGACGGCGTCGAAGCGGTCGCCGAACCCGTCCACGAGCGCCCGCCAGCTCTCGGCGTCGGCCACCGCCCGCGGGAGGCCGAACGAGCAGTCGAGCCCGACCGCCGCGTCGGCTTCGCAGTCGCGGACGAACGCCCGCAGTCCGGCGTGGGCCGCCTCGCGGTCCGGGCCGTAGGCGTCGGCGGCCGGCCGGACGCGCTCAACTCGGAGCCGCTCACCGTCGTCGTCGGCCGACGCCAGCCACAGTTTTTCGCCCGCCGAGCGCGCGGCGCTGAAGTCGACGCCGTGAACCTGCACCCGCGGGAGTATCCGGGGATACCGGAAAAGCGCGGTGGCCGGCCGGGGACTTGAATACCCGCGACGGCCTACACGCGTACATGCCGAAGACCCTGGAGGTCGTCTGTACGCGCCCCGACTGCGAACTGGACATGTTCGAACTCCACTACACGTACGACATGCCCGACGGGACGGGCGTCGAGGCGTTCAGCTGTCCGTACTGCGAGCAGTCGGAGGGGCTGGAGGAGATACGGGCATGACGCGGCTCCGCGAGGTAACCGAATCGCTCGGACAGGTCGTCCTCGACGGCGTCGGGCGGGTCTCCGCCCGCGTCCAGGAGCGGCGGCCGCTCGCGTCGGACCTGCTGGAGAGCGACGACGCCTACCTCGTCGTGTTCGACGCGCCCGGCGCCGAGATGGCCGACATCGACGTGCGCTACGAGGACGGGGTCGTCCGCGTCCGCGTCGAGCGGTTCCGCGAGTTCCAGGAGGGGTACGAGATGCTGTTTCCCGGCCGCGGCCTGACGCTGGAGGGCCAGGCCGACCTGCCCGACGACGCCGTCGTCGACCCGCGGGCCGCCAGCGCGACGCTGGCGGCGAACGGCACGCTCCGAGTCGAGGTGCCGAAAGTCGACGAAGGCGACGGCCCCATCACCGTCGGCGAGGAGGAAGAAGAGAACGGGGACGCGGACGAGGAGACGCCGGACGCCGCGGACGAGGAGACCGAGTCGGTCGACGATGAGGCGGCCGACGACGACGACGCGGACGAGGAGTAGCCGTTATCGGCGCTCGACGTCCATTCCTTCGACGATTTCGAACTGTTCGTCGCCGTCGAACCGGCCCGGCTCGAACCCCGGAATCGGGTCGGCGTCGTCGAGCAGTTGCCCGACGAGCCGCTCCGCGATTGCGGGCGCACGCATCAGGCCGTGGCCCTGCCAGCCGGTCGCCACGTAGACGCCGTCTGCGAGTTCGCCCACCAGTGGGTCGCCGTCGGGCGTCGCCGTACAGAGCCCGGCCCACGCGCGGTCCGTCGGCCACGACCACCCGAGCGCCTGCTCCTGGTACATCGCACACTCGGTGAGGAACGCCTCGTCGGCCTCAGCGTCGTAGTCGTCGGGGTCCTGTTCGACCGGTTCGGTGCCGTCGCCGACCAGCAGGCCGTCGCCGTGCGGGCGGAGATAGAAGCCGTTGGTCGCGTCGAACAGCATCGGCGGGTCGACGTCGGCCGCCTCGGTCGTGAGCGCCTGCACCCGGTACGGTTTCACCGGAATCGGCGCGAGGTCCGCGACCACCTGCGGCGTGTGGGCGCCGGCGGCGACGACGACGGCGTCGAACGCGCGCTCGCCGTCGGGCGTCTCGACCGTCCCGTCGGTGGTCACGCCGACCGGTGCGTCCTCGACGATGTCGGCCCCGGCCATCCGCGACATGAGCGCCATCGTCCGGGTGTACTCCTCGGGGTCGACGTACCCGGCGTTCTCGGCGACGGCGGCGACGGACACGTCGCGGCCGACGACGCCCGGGAACCGCTCGGCGAGGTCCGCGCCCGTCAGAAGCGAGACGTCGAGGTCGTGGTCGCGCATCCGGTCGACGTGCTCGCGGATGGTCGCGACCCGCTCGTCGGCGCGACCGTCGTCCCCCGGCCGTGGCTCGCGGGCCAGCCAGACGTACGGGCACTCCTCGAAGCTGAAACTGCCGCCCCCCGACAGTTCGCGGAACCGCTCGAGGGCACGGACGCCGAGTGCGGCGTCCCGTTCGTCGGAGAAGGCGTCGTAACAGAGCCCGGCGGCGCGGCCGCTGGCGCCGGCGGCCACCTCGTCGGCCTCGAACAGCGTCACCTCGGCGTCCTGCTCGGTCAGGTCGTGTGCGACCGTCACGCCGACCGCACCACCGCCGACGACTGCGACGTGCATACCGGCGGTTCGGGGCGGGGAGTAAAAAGGCTACAAGAACGCGTCGAGGCCGCGTGCGGGGTAGCCGACGACGGTGTCGACGCCCGCCTCGCGGAGCGCGTCGACCCGCTCGCGAACCGTCGCGGTGTCGCCGACGAGCGCGTAGTCGCGGACCGCCGCCGACAGCACCTCGCGGGCGCGGGCGGTCGCGGTGCCGTCCGTCGCGGCGCCCTCGGGCAGGGCTCGTGCGACCGGGCCGCGGCGGGCGGCGTAGCCGCCGACCGCATCGAGGATGGCGTCCTCCGCGTCCTCGAGGACGACCGGCGCGTACACCGCCACCTCGCCGTCGAACCCCGCCGCGCGGAGTCCGCGGACGCGACGGGCAGTATCGCGGGCGAGCAGTTCGTACTGGGTGCCGCCGGCCGCCAGCGCGAGCCGTTCGACACCCTCGGTGCCGACCCAGGCGTCGGGTGCGGCCTCGCGGGCGGCGCCCAGTCGCGGCGCGATGGCCTTCTCGGCTTCCGCCGCCGAGAGATACGCCCGGTGGCCGGCGACGAGCACGCGACTCACCTCGTCGGGTAGCGGGAGCAGGGAGTCGTCACCGAGCGGGTCGAACCCGTCCGCGCGCACCGGCGTCGTCACCAGTAGCTCTCGGTCGGCCGCGAGCGCCCGCATCGCGTCGGGGTCGGGGACGTGCTCGTGGCCCTCGTAGTCGACGTTCAGCGTATCGACCGGCAGGTCGGCCGCCCGCGAGAGGTCGTGCTCCGTCGGCTTGAGCGCGAGCGCGTCGAGGCCCGCCCGGGCGGCGAGCGACTCCTCGGTCAGCATGCCGTATCACCTGTCATGGCGTGAGTGGGGCGCGGACCGCGACCGACCGCGTCCGCGACCGTGTCCGGGGTCGGCCACTCGCGGGCTAATAGCCGTCGCTTCCTGCGAGGCTTGCCGAACCCCGACGCCGCCGGTGCGGGTTTCAGGAACCGCCTTCCGAGGGTTTGGTCCTCCATAACAAACCCCTCGCGGCGCCCAGACCCGCAGGAGCGTGTTCCCCAACCGCGGACTCGTGGTGACGGCGCTCGTGGTGAACGCAGTGCTGTGGCTACTGGCGGCGTTCTCGATGCTGGCCGGCATCGTGTTCTACGCCGCGGGGACCGGCGGCGTCGTCACCCTGGATTTCACGCTGTTCGGGGAGCTATGGCTGGAGGTGATGCTCATCTACGCCGTGACGCCGCTGGTGTCGGTCGGCGTCGCACATCTCCTCGCGGGGTACGAACCCGGCTAGTCGACGGGAAAGTCGGCGTCGGGGTCGACCACCCGGTCCGGTTCGGCGGGCATCTCCCAGTCGGTCGCGAGTTCGAGGAACTGCGCGAGCATCCGGCCGGTCGCCCCCCAGACGGTGTAGCCGTCGACCCGGAAGAAGTGGATGCGGATGTCGCCGTAGTGGGGATGGTCGCGCCGCTCGCTCTCGTAGTTGTCGAGGTCGGTGAGTCCGGCGACCGGCAGGAGCGCGATTTCGGCGACCTCGCGGTCGTCGCCCCGCCACTCCTGGTCGGGGACGCGGGCGACGAACGGCCGCACCGAGTACCGGGTGACGGTGCGGATGTCGTCGAGTCGCCCGACCACCTCCACGCCCTCGGAGTTCATCGACACCTCCTCGCGGCACTCCCGGAGGGCCGTCGCCAGCAGGTCGTCGTCCGAGGGTTCGCGACCGCCGCCGGGAAACGACATCTGGCCGGCGTGCTCCCCGAGGTGGTCCGCGCGCTTGATGAACAGGAGGTGTGGGTCGCCGGCACCCGGGTCGCTCCGCTCGCCGGCCGCTGTCGAGGCGCTCCTCTCGGGTTCGACGACGGACACCAGCACCGCCGCCTCGCGCTTCTCGTCCGTGACGGCGACGGGGTCGTGGCCGACCACCCGAGAGAGGTCCATACCCCGCCAACGGGCCGACGGCTCTTAGTTTGCCCCCTCCAGCGCGTCGTCGAGGCGGGCGCGCATGTCGGCCAACTCGACCGGTCCCCAGGCTTCGAGGTCGTAGCTCACGTCGAGCAGGCGCCGCATCTCGGCGGCGTCGTCCGCGGCGACGGCGCGGGCCACGTCGCCGCGGAACCGCGACTCGACGGCCGCCGCCAGCGCCTCGCGGTCCGGGGTCCGCGAGTCGACGTCGAGGATGTGGGGCAGGTCGGTCGCGCCCTCCGGAAGCGTCGGGAACGCCGCCGGTCCGACGGCGAGATACGTCCCCTCGTCGCCGAACGCCGCCGTCTCGAACGCGACGACTGCGTAGGCGTCGACGGCCGCTTCGACCGCGCCGTCGGGGGGGTCGGCGTCCCGGCGGTAGGCGAGTTCCGAAAGCGCCTCGTCGAGTTCCGCCCGCGAGAGCGCGCCGAACAGGTCGACGATGCCCGCCACCTCGTCGGTGTCGAGGTTCATCGTATCGCCTCCAGGTCGCGCTCGGCGGCCGCGACCACCTCGTCGGCCGAAAGCGGCGCCTCGCTCCAGGCTGGCAGGCGGGTGTCCTCCCCGGGCGGGGCGACGGCGTCCGCGTACGTCTCGACCTGTTCGCGTTCGTCGGCGGCGTCGTACGAGAGGCCGTTGAACGCCGCATCGAGCGCGTAGCCGTCGACCAGCGTGGCCGCGGCCTCGCGGTAGCGGTTCGACAGCGTCCCGTAGTCGGGGGCGACGCCACCCTCCTCGACGACGCGCAACAGCGCCGCGCCCACCTGCTGGCTCATCGTCGACAGCCCGGAGGGCCCGGAGACGGCGCGGTGGTCGTGCTCGTGTTTGCCGAGGTCGACCTGCGCGGTGCCTGCGACGCCCGCGGCGTCGAACGCGTCGCCGAGCGTCCCCACCTCCAGCCCCCAGCCACGCTGGACGCGTAGCGAGCGGGCCACCTCGCACGTCGCGGCGAACTCGCCGGCCAGCGCGTAGCGGAACGCGCCGAGGTACTCGACGACGGGCGCGTCGTGGGCGTCGGCGAGCGCCCGCACCAGCGGCGCGTAAAAGAGGCGGAACAGCCGGCCGTACAGTCGGTCGTTCTCGACGCGGGCGTAGTACCCCTTCGAGAACGAGCGGCCGTGGTCGAGCGGAAAGAGGAGACGGGGGACGTGCCGCTTCGAGTACGTCTTCGTGTCGGCGTCGTGGACGACGACGTACTCGGAGCGGGCCGCGACCCCCAGCGCCAGCCAGACGTCACGCCCCTTGCCGCGCTCGCCGTCCAGCCCCGCGGCATCGACCGCCTCGTTCACCTCGGGGCCGTCACACCACAGCACGTCGAGCGCGAGGTCGAACCTGTCGAGCCAGTCGACGACCCGGGGCGCGGTCGCCTCGTCGGCCCGCAGTGCCACCACTACGCGGTCGGGGCCGACCCGTTCGAGCGCGGTGAACACGCGTTCGGCGGCCAGCGAGGCGTGGTCCCGTTCGGTCATCGGGACGACCACCGCGGCGCGGTCGGTCGGCGCGTCCGGCACCGGGTCGGTGAAGTCGTGTAGCGTCGCAACCCGCTCCTGGACGTACTCCATTCGTGCGGTCGGAAGGGCGGGCGACCCCTAAGACCTGTGGGAACCGGCCTCCGTCGGCACCCGCCCGGCCGGAAGTCGGTCGGTCGCGTGGAGAGCGACGAGGCCGAGGAACACGACGCCCAGCGCGCCGGCCGCGACGCTGAACACCGCGTCGAAGCCGACGCCGGCGTCCGAGAGCCGCCCGACGACGGCGCTCCCGCCGGCCTGGGTCAGCATCGCCGTCGCGCTGTAGGCGGTGTACGCCGACGCGCGGTGGTGGTCGGGGAGGGAGGCGAGCAGGTAGGTGTCCACCGCGGGAAACAGCGAGTGGATGACGTAGCCGAGCAGGAGAGTGACGGCCACGAGCGGCCACAGACCGGTCGTCGCGGTCAGAAGCAGGAGCCCCCCGGCGAACCCGACCACGACCCCGAGCAGAAGCGGGACGTTCGGCAGGCGGTCGGCCAGCCGGCCCGTCACGACGAACGCGGGGACGCCGGCGCCGAACAGCACCGTCAGCATCAACTTCGCCGTCCCCGGCCGGAGCCCCTTCGCCTCCATGTACGTCGGATAGTAGTTGAACAGGCCGTTCCAGACGAAGCCGACGGTGCCGACGACGACGATACCCGTCGCCACGATTCGCCACTGCGCGAGCGTCGCGCCGAGCAGGTCGCGGTCCTCGGTGCCGGCGGCCGGCAGGTCCGCACGCCGTGCGGCCGCGAGGAAGCCGACCGTCGCCAGCGCCGCCGCGAGCGCGGTCAGCAGGAACGTGAGCCGCCAGTCGCCCACCGCGAGCACGCCGAGGACGACGGCACCGGCGCCCGCCGCGGCGAGTTGGGAGGCCATCCCGTGGACGCCGAGCATCCGACCGACGTTCGCCGGAAACAGCTCCGAGACGAGCGGGTTCGCGGCGATGAAGTAGACGCCGCTTGCCAGCCCCATCAGGAACGCGCCGACGGTCAACAGCGGAACGTTCGGCGCGAAGGAGGTGAGCAGGGCCGCGGTGAACAGCACGCTCCCCGCGCCGGCGACAGCCCGGACCCGCGTCGTCCGGGTGAGGAGCCAACCGGTCGGCACTCGCGAGAGCGCGCTCCCGACCCAGGCGGCGCTGGCGACGACCCCCAGCGACCCGACGGAGACGGCGAAGTCGGCCGCCAGCGTCTCCAGAAGCGGGGCGAACACGACCCGCCCGAAGTTCACGAGGAACACCATCGCACACAGCGACCCGAACAGCCGTCGGCGTGACACGGCGGGCGTTCGCGGCGGGGAGGCTTGAGAGCCACGATACGGTCGTCGACCCCTCCGGGGCGGCGTCGGGCTTTTGACCCCGCCCCGCATATCGCGGGGCATGGACACCGTCCGGCAGGGGTTACGGGCTGGCGACATCGAGAAGGACACCTACGAGCGACTGCTGTGTGCCCACTGTGACGAGCGACTGAACACGCGGAACCCACCGGACGAGGTGTTCAAGGTGCGGGCCTGCCCCGACTGCGGGCGCGAGTACAAACAGGTCGGATAGCCGACCGCTCACTCGAAGACGGCATCGACACGCCCCCCGGACCCACCACACCACCCCTCCCCGAACGTGTGTTCGGCCCGGCGACGTTAGCCTCTAGAACGTATAGTCAAGCCACAGATACAAGTGCAATAATGAGAAACGTCAGTGGGATGTCCGGTTCCGAGTGCTACCCCGAGAAGGCACAGCGCATAGACGACCTGTTGGACGTGCTCGGACACCGACACCGCCGCGAGATAGTCCACTACTTCGAGAACCATACCGATGAGCCGACCGCGACCCTGGATTCGCTGGTCGCACACGTGGCCGGACGCGTCCCCGGCGGGGACCGCGAGGAACTGCGGATGACGTTCGCCCACGCGCACCTGCCCAAACTCCGGGACCACGACTGGATCGACTACGACCCCCGACAGGAACTCGTCCGCTACTACGGTCACGACGGGGTCGCCCGGCTACTCGGGGAGATGCGAACCGTCTTCGCCGAGTAGCACCGCCCGGCGTCCGCTCACTCGAAGACGGCGTCGAAGGCGTCGGCCCCCAGCGGAGGATGCGTCCCCGCGGCGACGTTCTCACCGACGTGTTCGGGCGAGCCCATCCCGACGAGCGCGCTCGTCACGCCCGGCCCCGAGCGGGCGAAGTTGATGGCCCGCTGGACCGGCGTGTCGCCGGCCAGTTCGGCGGCCACCTCGTCGGGCAGGCCGGCCGCGAGGTCGCCCTGAAGGATGGAGGCGCTGGTGAACACGTCGATGCCCGCCTCGCGGGCAAAGGAGAGCACGCTCTGTGTGCCCTCGGCGCCTTCGTGGGCGGCGACGGTGAACGCGTCGGCCATCCGCACGTTGAACGGGAGCTGGACCGCCCGGAACGAGGTGGCGGCGTTGCCGACCGACTCCGCGGCCGCTCGCGCACGCCGCACCACCTCCGGCAACGACAGGTACGACTCGTGGCCCTCCGGGACCCGGAACGACTCCCAGGAGGCGACGCCGTAGTGGCGGAGGTCGCCGGCGGCGGCCCGCCGCTCCAGCCGCTCGAACGCCGTCTCGAGCATCCCGTACACCGTCTCGCGGTCGTGAGCCTCGAGTTGCGTCTCGGGGTTGTGGACGTAGTAGAGGTCGACGGCGTCGAGCCCCAGATTGTCGAGCGAGCGGTCGAGCGACCGGCCCAGAAACCCGGGGTCGATGCAGTTGCCCCGGACGAACGCGTCGGCGTGCTCGGGGAACTGCTCGCGGACGTACGCGGCCGGGTCGTCGGGCCGGGCGCCGTCGAACGGGACGAACCCCCCCTTCGTCGCCACGAGCAGTGCCTCGCGGTCGACGTCGGCGTCGGCGACGGCACGGCCGACCACCCGCTCGGAGCGCTGGTGCCGGTAGTTGACGGCGGTGTCGACGACGTTGACGCCGGACTCGAACGCCTCGACGAGCGCCGCGTGGTAGCGGTCGTCGGCCGCGTCGGTCGGGTCGCCAAGATACGTCCCCGCACCGACCGAGGAGACGAGGCCGTCCGCGAACCGGCGGAAGTACGTGCGCGCGAACTGCTCGTGGAACTCGTTTCGGTACGCCCACGTCGCCTCTCGGGTGGCCATGTGTCCGCTACCGGCCGGGCGGGGTTAAGTCGGCCGCTCGGCGGCGGCGTCCGAGCGGAGCGCGTCGACGAGGCGGCGACGGAGTTCGCTCCGGCCGACGCCCGACCCGGGACCGATGCCGTCGAGATGCGGCACCGAGAGTTGCCCCCCGCCCATGCGGGCGTGGCCGCCGGCGCTCGACATCGGGATGCCGTCGACGGCCGACTGGAGCGCCTCCCCGACGTGGATGCGCTCGTCGCTGGACCGCCCGGAGAGGTGGAGCGTTCCGTCGTCGGTCCCGAGAACGACCACCGCCTCGACGCCCTGGAGGCGAAGCAGTTCCTCCGCGGCGGCCGCCAGCGCGTCGACGTTGTCCACCTCGCCCACGTCGCTGACCGCGACGGAGCCGGCGACGTGCCGGTCGCTGATGGCGCGTGCCTGCACGTCGAGGAACTCCGCGGGCACCGGCGGCGACGCGACGCGGTCGAGCAACGCGGCGTCGGCGAACCCGTGGAGATACTCGCTCATCTCGAACTCGGCGCGCGAACAGCCGCGCGTCAGCGACTTCGTGTCCGACTGGATGCCGAACAGCAGCGCCGTCGCCAGCTCCGTCGGGAGCGCGTCGCCGTCGGCGCGGTCGCGGAGGTACTCGGCGAGTATCGTCGCGCAGGCGCCGTACTCGGGCCGGACGTCGGTGAACGACTCGCCCTCGCCGTTGCCGGGGTGGTGGTCGACGACGGCGATGGGGGCGATGCCCGCCGCGCCCGCGAACCCGCGGGGCTCGTTGTGGTCGACGAGTACCACCTCCCGGCAGGCGAGCCAGTTGACGTCCTCGATTGGTTCGAGGTCGAGGCCGAACGTCGAGACGAACGCGCGGTTCTCGTGGTGACGGACCGCGCCGGCGTGCTGGAGCGTCGCCTCCGTGCCGGCGGACTCGGCGAGGTGGGCCACCGCCATCGCCGACGCCATCGCGTCGGGGTCGGGGTTCGGGTGCATCAGCACTACCACCTCCTCGCGGCGCGCAAGCACGCGCTCGAGCCGCGCGACCGGGGGTTCGCGCCAGCGCCGGACGGCCCAGACGCCGGCGATAGCGGCACAGACGAGAAGGAGCGCCGCCGCACCCACCAGTAGCGGGTCGGACGCGAGCGCCCTCCCCAGGGCCTCGACCATACGGGGTACAACTGGTCGTTTACAACAAGAAGTTTCCCGTGTTTATCCGGGGCTTACCCCCGGTACGTACCGGTCGGTTACCACCCGCTTCGAGCCACAGAACCTGCCACAGACGCCGCTTACCCCCGGTACGCCTCGATGGCCGCTCGATACCCCTCCCGATACGTCGGATAGGCGAACTCGTAGCCCAACTCGCGGAGCAGGGCGTTCGAACACCGCTTGCTCGTCAGCACGCGGCGCTCGGCCGCCTCCGAGAGGTCACCCGCGTCGAGCCGTTCCCGTTTCGACCGCTTGGCCGGCCGGTCGACGCCGCACTCGTCGGCCAACCAGTCGGCGAAGACGTGCTTGTCGACCGGTTCGTCGTCGACGACGACCACGGCGTCCTCGCGGCCGTCGCGCTCCAGAAGGAACCGGACCGCGCCCGCGGCGTCGTCCCGGTGGACCATGTTCAGGTAGCCGGCCGTCACCGGCCCCTCCAGATACCGCTCCAGTCGGTAGCGGTCCGGCCCGTAGAGGCCGGCGAACCGCGCGACGGTGCCGTCGATGCCACGCTCGGCGGCGTGCTCGGTCGCGACCCGTTCGGCCTCCGCGAGCACGCGCGTCTTCTCCGTCGTCGGCTCGATGGGCGTCGACTCGTCCACCCAGTCGCCGCCGTGGTCGCCGTACACGCCGGTCGAGGAGGTGTAGACGAGCCGTTCGGGCGGCGACTCCCGGCCGGCAAAGGCGTCGACGGCCGTCCGCAACCCGTCGACGTACACCTCGCGGGCGGCGTCGGCGCCCCGCCCGCCGGACGAAGCGGCGAACACGACGGCGTCGACATCCGGCACCGCATCGAGCGCGTCGGCGTCGGTCACGTCGGCCTCCACCGCCGTCGCCCCCGTCTCGCGGACCGCGTCCAGTCCGGACGCCGAGCGCCGGACCCCCACGATGTCGTGGGCGTCGGCGGTCAACTGGCGGGCAAGTTCGAGCCCGACGTAGCCACAGCCGAGGATGGCGACCCTCATCGCGTTCGCTCCTGGATGGTCGCGTGCAGTAGTGCGAACTCCCGGAGCGTCATCGGGAACCGCCCCTCGACCTTCGACTGTATCTCGCGGGGCTCGAGTTCACCGTCGAGTTCACGCGACAGCGCCTCCACGTCGTACACCGCGTTCGTCATGCCCATGAGGAGGGCGTCGCGTGACAGCACGGTCACGTCGTCGGCGCTCTCCTCGACACCGACCGCGAGCACCGCGGCCGCGTCCTCCAACTCCAGTTCGGGCGACTCGCCGTCGACGAGCGCCCGGAGCGTCTCGGGGTCGACCCCGGACTCGGCGGCGACCGCCTCGACGCCGACGTCCTCGATGACGGCGACCAACTCCGCCTCGTAGGCGGCGTACAGCTCCTCGGGCGTGCGCTCCCCTGGCGCGTCCGCGAGTTCGTGGAACATGGCTCCGCTACGGGGCCGTGGGTTAAGTGCGTGCGGCATTCCAGCCGGCCGACCGCTCGTCGGCGTTGCCGTCGGTGTCGCCCACGCCGCGACCGCCGGGCGGCACGACCACCACGACGGCGGTGTGGACCTGCAGGTCGACGCGGCTGGCCGTTCCGACCCGCTCACGCGTGCCGTCGCCGTCCCAGTCGTACCTGACGGCCCGGCCGTCGCGCACGTACCGGAGCCCACGGCCGGGCGTGCCGCGGGGGACCCGCGCCGTGAAGCGAGCGTACGCGCCACGGGCCTCCACCAGCCAGAGGTTCGTCGTCGCGTACCAGTACGCCGGCACCGGCGTGACCGGTAGCCCGGCAGGCACCCGCGCGAGCGACCGGCCGGTCCGCCGCCGGAACGCCTGCCGAGCGCGCTCGGCCGTGGCGTTGACGGCGCTCCCGGCCGCCTGCTTTGCCATCTCACCCACCACGGTCCGACCGACCGCACGGACCGCGCTCGCCGTCTCGTTCACCGGCCGCTGTGGGATGCCCTCGCCCCGCCGGCTGGCCGCGTCCAGCGACAGCCGGAGCCGGTCGCGCGCCTCGACGCCGACCAGCGCGTCGGGGTAGCGGGTCGCCGCGAGGTCGGCGACCCGGTCGGCGGCGGAACCGTTGGCGAGCGCGAGCGCTCGCCCGGGGAGCGTGGACCAGTGGTCGAGCGCGTCCCCGACGAGCGTCCGACGCGCGGCCCGGTCGGCGCCGACGCCCGCTTCGGTGAGCGTCCGCCGGAGCCGCTCGCGGCGGGACGCGACGGCCGCATCGAGGCGGCGAGCGAGTTCCGACCGGCGAGCGCGAAGCTTTTCCGTCACTGCGTCGTCGGGGAGCCGCCGGGAGGCACGTAGCGTCTCCGCGGCGACCCGAAGCCGGGAGCGACGCGACCTGAACAGCGACCCGACGACGCTGTCCGCGATGTCGCCGTGTGGCGCGGTGAACACGTTCAGGTTTCGCGCGACCAGCGGCCGGTAGCTACCGGTCCCGCCGACGTCGAGCCGTCGCCTGTCGAGCGCCGCGAGCGTCACCACGGGCGGCGCACCGTCGACGGACAGTTCGACCGACCCCGCGACGCCCGACGGGGCGCGTCGGGACGGAGCGACGGCCAGCGACCGGTTGGCCATCGCCCCGCGGACGTGGGACAGCGAGGTGCCGAGCGACCGCAGGCGGTCGCTGACCCGGCTTCCGACCGATTTTCGGTCGGACGCGCGCCGGTCGAGGCGAGCCAGGACGGACTCGAAGTACGCCGCGCGGGCGGCGTACCGGGCCTTGGTGGCGACGCCGTCGTACTCGCCGGGAGTCCCGACGAGCGCCCTGCGGCGCGACCGGAGTTCGCTCGCCAGGTCGGCCGCCGGGTTCGCCGCGTAGGTGCCGACCGCGCCCCGTTCGACCTTGACCGAGACGGTCGCCAGACGCCGGCGGAACGCCCGCAGGTCGGCGTACACCCACGCGCGCAGGTCGTCGGGGCGGGCGCCGTCGGCGCGGACCGCGTCCGTCGAGAGCGAGCCCGCGGCGGCCCGCTTCGCGACGGCGTCGGGCCCGCCGCGCTCCCCGACGAGTCGGGCGACTGCGCGGGCCTCGATGCCGCCGAGGTTGGGGCCGTCGAGCGGCCCGGCGCCCCGCTGGTGGACGCCCCGGATGGGGGCCGCCGGAACCCGGTCGCTCGGGGCGTGGCGTCCGACGACGCTGACGGCGACGTCCGTCACCCGTCGCCGGACCGACCGCGTGACGGTCGTGCGGTTCTCGCGTCGCCACGTCCGGCGGATGACCGTCCGTGCCGTGACCCGGCGGTCGAACGATGCGAGCGTGTGGGTCCCGTTGGGCGGCGACGTGGGCGCGAGGTCGCGGCGGGCCGTCGACGTGCGTGTCGTCCGGTCGGTGGCGACGAGCGTCCACTCCGGTCCCGGGCTTCCCTCGCGGGAGCGCGACGACGCGACGCGGTCGGTGGCCGCGACGAGGCGCACCTCGGCGGAGTACGTCCGGTCGAGGACGCGAGCGAGCCGTCCGTCGACGAACCCGCGGAACGCGCGGGTCGCAGTTCGATTTACCCCGACCGACATCGGCTCCTCGGGACCCGGTTGCGACTCTCGATTGAACGACTCGATGGGCGACAGCGTGGAGTTGGGAGTGGCGGCGTCGACCTGCTCGCGGAGGTACGCGGCCTGCTTGGCCGAGTAGCCGCTGGCCGTGAGGAGGTCGGTGCCGAGCGTCCGCGCGGCGAGCGTCGTGACGCCCCGTCGGGCGGCCGGGTCGGTGCGACCGAACGCCGCCCGTTGCTGTGCGAGCAGTGCGTGGTTGACCGCGACCTCGAGATGGCGATTCGCGAGGACGTTCGCCACCGGCGCGCCGCCGTACTGGGCGTAGCCACGCCCCCACGCCAGGGGGTAGAGGCGAGCGGTGACGCCTCGAGCGAGTCCGGGCGCGGTCGCCGGGCGGTCGAGCCGACGGTCGAATCGGGCCGTCCGGTCGTGCAACAGCAGGACGGGCGTGGCGACCGTGACGGTCGGGGAGACGTGGACCCGCTCGACGACCCGGCCGTCGCGGACGGCGACGAGAGTGACGTTCGCCACGGTGACCCTGACGGCGGTGCCGTTCGCGTCGGCACCCGCGACCGAGACGCGGTCGAGTGCCCGCTGGAGCGTCGAGGCGTTCCCGACGCCGGGGAGTCGCGCCTCGACGCGGACGCCAGCGTCGCCGCGGACTCCGTCCAGCGTATCGCGGAACGCCCGATACACCCGCAACCGGAGATACGCCCGGAACGTGTCGGAGCCGTTCACCGCCCGGCCGACGGTGGTGTTCGCGGGCGCGACCACCGGCTCGCGGGCGGCCCGTCTCGCGGCCGCCCGCGTGGCCGACCGGAGCGCGGAGAGCGTCGTCGCCCGCGCGTCCTCCATCGCGGCCTCCGTCCGGGGTTCAGTCACGGGGTCGTGACCCACCAGCGACGCCGAGAGCGTCGCGCTCCCGACGAGCAACAGGACGCCGACGAGCGCGAACGGGACGCGGGCGCGGTCGTTCACGCTGACCACCGCCGGACGACGATGCGGACGCGGCCGACGCGCACGGCACGGGCCGCCGCCGCTGGCGAATCGAACCGCGTTCGGAGCGTCCGCTCGAACCGAGCCGCGAGTGCGCCACGCAGGTTCGCGTTCGCCGGCGCGGGACGCTCACGGGCGACCGCCGGCGAGACGTCGGCGCCGAATAGGCGGCCGAGGCGACGATAGCGGTGCCGTGCCAGTCGGTCGACCGGGTAGTCGCCGTGGAGCGCGAGTCGCATCCCCGCCGGCGGGACGAGCGCCCGGACCGTCGCGGTGGCGACGACGTCCGCGACGCCGGCGTAGCCGGAGCGGTTCGCCGCCCGAATCGCCCGCTTGCGGGCGTCGGGGGCACCGCTGTCGAGGACGAGCGTCTCGCTCGCGACCCGCGCGTCGGCCGGCGGGGCGGGGCCCGCGGTGACTCGCCCCTCGACCCCGGCACCGGGGAACGGTCGCCAGGCCGCGCGGACCCGCGTCCGCGGACCGGTCGCGTTCCGCACCGCCGCCACGACGGCCCGGCGGAACCCGTCGTGGGCGTGGTCGACCGACCGGCCGTCGACCGACGCGTTCCGGGCCGCCGCGTCGGCGAGCAAGCCGGCCAGCGAGCCGTGTGCGTGCCGGCGGAACTCGGGGCCGGCGGTCCGCGGGAACCGTTCGTCCGGGCCGGCGCGTGCACCCGGTGCCAGCGAGTAGTGCACCGACGCCGTCGTCGTCGCCACGACGGTCCGTCCGGGCGTCGCGTCGGGTGCGGCCGGCGACCCCGTTGGGAGCGTAAGCGTCGCGGCCGCCGCGGACACCAGAAGCAGGAACACCGCGGCATCGAGCGCCGTCGAGACGGCGCGGGTCACCAGACGCTCACCCGGAGACGCCCCGCCTTGATTCGGGCCGGGCCGCGGCGAACGCTCACACGCCGGGCGGCGCTGTCGGCCGTCCTGGGGGGTACGGGGCCGACCGACCACCGCCCGTTCCGGGTCCGGAGCGTGGCGTTCACCCGTTTGCCGCGCCACGCCGTCGCACCATCGAGGCGACCGGGGTCGACCACCCCGTTCGGTGCGGTCCGGTCGTGGACCGCATCGAGGGCGTCGGTCGGCGCTCGACCGGTAGGCTCCTCCAGCGTGTCCGCGACCACTCCGGCGTACAGCGAGAGCCCGAGGCCGACCGCCGCGACGCCGACGAGCGCCACCAGCGGGTCGACCTGCGCCCTATCCGACGAGCGTGACATCGATACCCCTCCAGGTGACGTGGCGGACGCGGAGCGTCTCGGGCGCTGGTCGCCACGCCGGCGCACGGGCACGGGCGGAGCGGGTCGCCGCACGGAACGACTCCGGGCCCGCAAACGCGTCGCCGGGACGTGCACCATCGAGCACTCGGCGGAGACGTTCGTCCCTCCCGACGGGCGTCACGGACTCTGCCCGAAAACTCGCGTGGGCCGCGCCCGCGGCCCCCCGGAGCCCGATGCCGGCCGGCGAGAGCCGAATCTCCGTCGCTCGCGACAGCGGAGCCTCACCCGTCGCGGCGTAGCGACTGTCCGCGACCCCGTCAACGACTCGGGCCGCGGCCGTCGCGTCCGGGGGTGCCGTCGTCGGTAGCGACGCCGCGACGCCGAACGCCGCGGCGCCGGCGAGGCTCACTCCGAGCCAGACGTACCACGCGTCGACCGTCGTTTCGAACACGGGGCGTCTGGCCGCGTTCCGGGTAATAAAGTTCAGGCCACCAGACGGGTGGCGTGCACCGCCACGAGGTACGTCGTCGTCGCGGCCAGCAGGGCGACGCCGACACGGAAGCCGACGACGGCGCGGTCGAATCCGCGTTCGAGACCGACCGCGAGCGCTGTCAACACCGCCGCCAGCACGAGCACGTACCAGCCGACAACCGGGCCGAGCGCCGCGACGGCCACGCCGCGACCGAGTTCGGCGCCGTGCATCCGACCGGCCAGCGCGACGGTGACGCCGCCGACGAGCGGCCCGAACAGGCCGGCGGTGTTGCCCATCGTCGCCGTGAGCCGACGAACCGAGCGGCGGGTCTCGCGTTCGACTCGGCGGAGTGCGTCGAGGTGGTCGCCCGCGGCCACCAGCGGGTCACCAGCGGGCCGCCCCTCGCGGGTTGCGGCCGCGAGGAGCCGCGCGACGCCCGCGGCGCGGGGACTCGGCACGTCCGCGAGCGCACCCCGGTCCCCGAGGAACGCGGCTTCGACGCCGATGCCGAGCCGCTCCATCCGACCCACTGCGTCATCGAGCAGGTCGCCAGCACCCCCGTTCGTCGACTCGGCGGCCATCGAGAGCGCCCGCTCGACCGACTGGCCGTCCGTGACGGCGCGGCCGACGCGGGAGAGCACGGTCGGAAGTCCCGATTCGAGGCCGCGTATCCGCTCCCGGACGCGGCGCTCGTGGCGGAACCGGAGCGCGAGGGCGGTCCCCACCCCCGCGCCAGCGGCGGCGACGGGGGCGGCCCACCGGGCGAGTAGCGCCCCGGCGAGGATGCCGGCCCCGATGGCCGCCGCGAGGCCGGCCACGAGCGGCGGCCACCGCGCGTCGGGCACCTCGGGGTGCGACCGGGGGACGGCTGCGGCCGGGAACGCGACCGGCCGCTTCCCGACCAACCAGGCGCTCGCGGCGACGAGCAGGAGCGGCAGGGCGACGTCGTAGCCGGCGACGAGGGTTCCGACCGTCACCGGGAGGCCGGCGACGGCCGCCGCCGGAAGCGCGGCGACCAGCGCCAGCGGCAGGAGCACGCCGAAGGCGTACACGGCAGTCACGGGACCCCGGAGCGCCGCGGCGTCCTCGGCGGCGCAGTGACGGACTCCTTCGAGTATCGTATCGAGCGCACGGTCGAGCGCCGCCTCCCGCTCGTCGGCCGGCGCGTCGGCGGCCGCCTGCACCGACCCGAGCGCGCGGTCGAGCGCCGGGAACCGCTCGCCCCACTCCGCGCGGAATCGCTCGAACCCCGTGCGGGGCGTACCGCGGGCACGGCGGACGTGCGCGCTGAGTCGCCGGGCGAGCAGGCGGTCACCCTCGCCGGCGAACGCCGCGGCGGCTTCGGCTGTCGGCGTCACCCGGAGTCGCATCGCCGCCCGGCAGACCAGCCACGGCGCGGTACCGACGGCGCGGCGGCGACGAGCGGCCGCGAGCGTGACCGGCCCGTGGGCGAGCATCCACCACCCGCCGACGGCGACGGCCGCGCCGACCGTCAGGACGGGAGCGCGGAGTCTCGGGGATGCGAACGCGGCCAGCAGGAGGGTCCCGACCGCGAGCAGTGCGGCCACCGAATCCGCGGCCGCCGTCACCGTCTCGGCGTCCGCGTCCACGTCGAGCGTGTCGAGCGCGTCGCCCAGTTTCCCGGGCGGGTCCGACACCCGGTGGAGGCGACCCGCCAGTCGGCCGACCCGACTCATCCGAACACCCGCTCGCGGGCCGCGAGGACGTCGCGGACGTCGGCGTACGTCTCGTCGGGCGCCGCGAGCGCCGCGACCAGTTCGCTGTTGCCGCGGTCGACGCGACCGGTGGCCGCGAGCCCCTCGCCCCGACGGTCGAACAGCGGCGCGAACTCGGGGTCGGTGCCGACCACCTCGTCGACTCGGTCGACCACGCGCGCGCCGCCGGCGGCCCGCGTGCAGGTCACCACGAGGTCGGTGGCGGCGAACGACGACGCGGGAACGCCGAGGTCCGAGACGACCCGCTCGCGGACCGCGTCGGGGCCGTCGCCGTGGACCGTCCCCAGCGTCGCGCCGTCGGTGCCGACCCGCATCGCCTCGTACAGCGCGCTCGCCTCCTCGCCCCGCACCTCGCCGACGACGAGGTCGCCCTCTCCGAGTCTGAGCGCGGTCCGGAGCGCGGCCGTGGGGGCGACGCCGTCCCCTTCGCGGTCGACGTGGAGCCGCTGGACGTCGCGGCCGTTCTCGCGGAGCCGGTCGACCGGCAGTTCCGGCGTGTCCTCGATGACGACGGTTCGGGAGGCGGCCGGGAGTTCGGACAACAGCGCTCCGAGCAGTGTCGTCTTGCCGGCGCCGCGGCCGCCGGCGACCAGCACCGAGGCGCCCCGCCGTGCGGCCACCCCGATTACGGCGGCCGCGGCGGGCGGGAGCGTCCCGTTGTCGACGAGGTCCGGCAGACGAAACCGGTCGGCCCCCTGGGCCCGGAAGGCGAAGCCGTACCCGTCCGACAGCGGGTCGGTGACGGCCGCGACGCGGAGCGACCGGTCGCCGGCCTCGACGGTCGCATCGAGCGTCGGCTCCGCCCGCGAGAACGCCCGCCCGCTCCCCCGGCGGAGCCGCGAGGCCAGCGCCGCGGCCCGCCGCTCCGTCAGTCGGACGTTCGTCCGGAGCGTCTCGCCGTCGGCCTCCACCCGCACCGACGTGGAGGCCGCCGGTGCCGCGAGGTAGGCGTCCGAGACGGCCGGGTCCGCGAACAGGTCACCGAGGGCGCCCAGCCCGCGGGTGTGTTTCGACAGCACGCTCGACAGCGTGTCGACGGGCACCTCCCCGGGGTCCGCGGTGGCTCGCACGGCCCGGTAGGGCGCACGGTGACCCCCGTCACCGTCGGCCGCGAGGTGGTCCGCGGCGGCCGCGAGCGTCCGGGTCGCCGCGGCGTCGAGCGTCAACTCGACCGGCGTGAGATGGTAGTGCCGCAGGTCGGCGTTGGGCCGCTCGTACCAGCGGACGACTGCACCGGTGTCGAGGTCGTACCGGTCGACGAGGCGCGCGTCCGGCGGTGGGCGTTCGGTGACGCGCGCGCCGGCAACGCTCGGCGCGACCCGGGGTCGGAGCACACCCTCGTAGCTCTCCGCGGCCGCCGCACAGTCCGCGAGGCTGGTCTCTGCCGCGACACGTGCGACGGGACCGCTCCGGCCGGCCGCGGCGTGGCCCGCGGCCAGCGGGTCCCGCTCGGCGCGCTCGGCGAGCGCCGCGTCGTGGACGGCGACTCGCTCCACGAAGCGGCCGGCCGCGACCAGAAGCGCCGCCGCCGTCCCCTCGTAGTGACGGGCGAGCCCCGCCGCCTCGGTGACCACGCTGTCGGCGTCCTGGTCACGGAGCCGGCCGACGACCGTCGCACGGCAGTCGGGGGCGGCGGCGAGACGGCCCCCTTCGGGGCAGTCGTCGGCGTCGACGACGAGCCGGTCGCCGTCGAACGCCGCCTCACAGCGACACGCCGGCGCGTCGGAGCGGAGGTCGAACACGCGCCGCGGTGGCCGCCCGTTCCGCCTTGAACCTTCGGACGGCGACGACGGCGGTGCCGTTCCGGCGGACGAGCGACAGCCGAATGCGGTGGCGACCGGAACCGAGCGTCAGGTCGCCCGCGAGACGAACCGCCGCGTCGACGCGGTGGCGGCGGCCGTCCTGGAGCCACGCGAGCGTCCCGTTTCCGAGCCGTATCGCGGTGCCGGCCGGCACGCGGACGGCGAGCGGGCGGGTCGCACCCCGGGACACGGGGTCGTTGGTGCGGGCGAGTCGCTCGGCGGCCGACGCCACCTGTTCCGCCTCCCCGGCGGCCAGCGTCGCCGCGCGCTGGTCGCGTGCGGTGTCGGCCGCCGGGAGCGCGAGCGAGAGGAGAGCGGCCGACAACAACACCGCGAGGACGACGCGAACTACCACCGCTCGCGCATCCACGCGAGCAGGCCGTCGGCCTCCTCGTCGTCCGACTCCCGCGGCTCCGACGGTGCGGGTGCTGTCGGCCCGTGGTGGCCCCTCTCGGAGCGGTCGGCGTCGTCGAACCGCTTCCGGGTCTCGCGGGCAGTCGCCAGCGCGCGCTCGGCCGTCCGCTCGGCCTCGCGGTGGTCGTGGTCGTCCTCGCCAGCCCGGCCCCGGAGCGCGTCGACCGCGGCTTCGAGGTCGGCGATGCGAGTTTCGAGGTCCGCCTGTCGTCGTTCGACGGCGTCGAGGCGCCGTTCGACGGTCGCCGCGTCGGACAGCGCCGCCGGTTCCACGTCGCCGTCGGTCAGCGCGCGCTCGACAGCCGCGAGCCGTTCGTCGAGTGACATGCGGCCGGTGGCGTCGTAGTGGGATTTTAACCTAGGGGTAGACTGATAAGCGGACGGCCGTTTGTCCCGCCTATGAAGGTCGCCCTGATAGGCGTCGGGCAAGCCGGCGGGAAACTCGCCGAGGCGCTCGCACGCAACGACCTCGCGCGCGGGTCGGTGACCGGCGCAGTCGCCGTCAACACCGCTCGCACGGACCTCCAGTCCCTCCGGATAGACACCCACCTCGTGGGGCAGGAACGCGTCGGCGGCCACGGCGTCGGCGGCGACAACGAACTCGGCGCCGAGGTGATGCAGGCCGACGCGACCGAAGTGATGGGCGAACTCGACGGTCGCATCACCACCACCGCCGAGGCCATCGTGCTCGTCGCCGGACTCGGTGGTGGCACCGGCTCCGGCGGTGCGCCGGTCCTCGCCCGCGAACTCTCGCGGGTGTACGACGTCCCCATCTACGCGCTGGGCATCCTCCCCGGCCAGAACGAGGGGGCGCTGTACCAGCAGAACGCCGGTCGCTCGCTGAAGACGCTCGCCCGCGAGACGGACGCGACGATACTCGTCGACAACGACGCCTGGCACTCGGCCGGCGAATCCGTCGCCGAGGGGTACGAGGAGATAAACGCCACCATCGCCCACCGCATCGGTCTCCTGCTGGCGGCCGGCGAGAACGTCGACGGCGTCGCCGAGAGCGTCGTCGACACCTCCGAGGTAATCAACACGCTCCGTGGCGGCCGGCTCGCGGCGGTCGGCTACGCCAGCGCGGAGGCCAGCGACGAGGCCAGCGAGAACCTCAACGCCATCACCTCCATCACCCGGAACGCCCTGCTGACGGGGACGAGCCTCCCGGACGCGACGCAGGCGGAGGCGGCACTGCTGGTCGTCGCCGGCCGGCCCGACCGCATCTCGCGCAAGGGCGTCGAGCGGGCCCGCTCGTGGCTCGAGGAGGAACTCGGGAGCATGCAGGTGCGGGGCGGCGACGTGCCGCTCGACTCCGACCGGCTGGCGGCGCTCGTGTTGCTGGGTGGCGTCGAGCGGTCGCCCCGGGTACAGGAGTTCATGGAGCGGGCGAAAGCCGCCTCGCAGGAGCGCGAGCAGGCCGAGGCGACGGAGTCGCTGACCAGCGACGAACTCGACGACCTGTTTTAGACCAGCGAGGCGCCGTCGAACTCCGAGCGGTCCGCCTCCAGGTCCAGCAGGTCGAGAATGGTCGGCGCGATGTCGTAGAGGTCGACGTCCTCGATGCGGGCGTCGCTGTCCTCGACGAACAGGCTGGCGTTGCCGAAACTGTGCATCCCGTTGCGCGGACCCGTGTCGAACACGTCGTCGTGGCCCTTGAACCCGGCCTTGAGGTCGAACCCGTGGTTCGGGATGACGACCAGGTCGGGCGCGATGTCGTCGTGGTCGCCGCGGAACGCCTCCTCCTTCGTGACGACGCGGTCCGCGACCGGGTTGCCGTCCGGGCCTTCGAGCGCCTCGAGTTCGGCCTGCAGTTCGTCGCGGACCGCCTCGTACTCCGATTCGGGGACCGACCCGCGCGGCTCGCGGCCCTCCAGGTTGACGTAGAAGCGGCCGGGGATGAGCGAGTAGGCGCGCGTCTCCTCGGCGATATCCGACAGCGCGTCGTGGTCGTCGTCCTGGTACTCGAGCCAGCCCTCCTCTTCGAGCCACGCGTTCAGGTGGACCTCGTAGTCGAGGGTGGTGAACCCGTGGTCGCTGGCGACAATCATCGTCACGTCGTCGGGGAGTTGCTCGCGAAGCTTCCCGAGATACTCGTCGACCTGCCGGTAGAAGTCCAGGAACTCCCGTTTGTACTCCCCGTCGCGCTCGTAATGTTCGAACAGGAAGTGGTTGACGCGGTCGGTGGTCATGAACACGCCGAAGAACAGGTCCCAGTCGTCCTCCTCGACGTAGTGCGAGAACGCCTCGTAGCGCTTCTCGAGCGTCTCGTGGGCGTCGTCGATGAACTCGGATTTGTCGTCGCTGTGGCCGAGTTTCGCGTTCACGTCGATGCGGTACTCCGCGTCCTCGAGTCGCTCACGGAGCTCGTCGGGGTAGGCGGCCTTCTCGACGCCGGGCGAGAGAAAGCCCGAGACCATCCGCTGGACGTTGCGCTGGGGCGGGAACGTCACGGGGACGTTCATCACGGTGGCCTCCCGGCCGGCGTCGGTGACGCGGTCCCACAGACGGGTCGCCTGCACGTCACGGCCCATCGGCACGTACGTGTCGTACGAGCCTACCTCGCGGTCCTGGAATCCGTACACGCCCGTCTCGCCGGGGTTGACGCCCGTCGTGAGCGACGGCCAGCAGGCCGACGACTCCGGCGGCACGATCGAGTCGATGGGGCCCGCGGCGCCGTCCGATGCCAGTTCCGTCAGGTTCGGGAACACGTCGGGGTTGTCCGCGACCAGGCTGTACGGAACGCCGTCGATGCCGAAGAAGGCGACCCGCGGGCCGTCGCTCCCGCGGAGTCGGTCGAACAGTCCCATGTGCCCGAGTGGTATGGCGGGCTACAAGAAGCTTCTTTTCACGGGCGGAACGCGCCTGGAGTCACCGGTAGCGGCAATCTCACTCGGCGGCGGCGTCCTCGTCGTCTGGCTCCGGTTCGAAGTTGCTCGGAACGACGGTGACGTGGTTCATGCCCAGGGTCGGACGCTCCTTTGCGGCCATGTCCTAACGATGCCGCTCGTGACCCAAATACCCACCCATAATCGCGGCAAATCGGGCACGAGAGCCCGATTACCTGGAGGAATTATTATTCACACGTGGCCATCCACACCGCGGCGAGTATTACCACTGCGTATCGGGAGCACCACGCGTGAAACCGCGTCGCTCTTGGTCCCGCGCGCCCCAGACTGGACATGAACGAGCGCGCCGTGCGCGCCCTCCAGTTCGTCACGCTCCAGCTGGTCGGGGCGGTCGCCGTCATCCACTTCGCCGTCGGCACGGAGCAGTTGGCGAGTCTCGTGACCAACGGCCTTCTGGGCGAGTACCTCACCGGAGTGGTCCTCGAGCGGCCCCGCCCGCTACTGTTCGTCGTCTCCGCGGTGGCCCTGCTCGGTGGCGTGGTCGCGGCGGCCCGCGGCCGCATCGACCGGCGGACCGCCTACCTGCTCGGCGTCGCGGCGATGGGTACGTATCTCGTCGGCTGGGTGGCGTGGCACACGGTCCTCGACCACGGGTTCGCGCTGTCGGGCACCGGCGGCGTCGAGGGACACAGCCACGACGGCCTGCTCGGCACGCTCGCGTCCCACTACGTCGCGCCCCTGCTTGCGACCGTCGGCGCGGCGACCACGGAGGGCGGCTCCGCCCGAACCCTGCTCGGCATCGTCTCGAAGACGCTCGAACTCGGTGCGCTGGTCGGTCTGCTCGCGCTCCTCCGGGTCGACCCCGCCGTCGAGGGCGGGGGGCTCGGCGTGGGACTCTCGCGGCCGCAGTCGGCGACCGACGACGCCGAGGAGCGGTAGCTCAGGTGCTCGTCCGGTTGACCTCGGAGTAGCGGACGCGGTCGCCGGCCAGCACGTACGCGGTCCGCGCGTCGACGAGTCCGTTACCGGCCGCCACGTCCGGCCCCGCCGGCCCCACGTCGCGGGCCGACGCGGTGAGGATGGTCCGGACCTGCCCGGGCGTCAGCGACGGGTAACGAGCCACGAGCAGTGCCGCGGTGCCGGCCACGTACGGTGCGGCGTAGGACGTGCCCTCGCCGTCGGTGACGCTGGTGGCGGCGACGCTGTCGGGCGCGACGAGGTCGACGCCCGTGTGCTCGCCGACCGGGCCACGCGAGGAGAACGGCGCGACGGAGCCGTTCTCGTAGGCGCCGACCGCGAGGACCGAGCGGGCCGTCGCCGGCGCAGTGATGCTCCCGTTGGCGACCGGTGCGCTCAGTCGACGGTTGGTGAACAGTTCCAGTTCGTGGCTCCCGGAGGCGTCGTGTGCCTGCACCGCCACGTAGTACCGACCGCGAGGCACCCTCGCGTCGACCCGCTCGACCGGCGCCCCGTCGCCGGTCTGGCGGGTGGCCGAGCGGGCCACCACCTCGTCGTCGCCGGGGCGAATCCGCATCAGATAGAGGTCGTAGTCGGCCGCGGAGTCGTCCCAGCGGAGCGCGAGGTTCACCTCGCCGCTCATTGGCTCGCCGGCCGCAAGCGCGTTGCCCTGCTCGCTCCCGAACGAGACCCACTCGCCGTGGCCGCCGTCGTCGGTCCCCTCCCAGTGGCGGTTCCCGTAGTTGCCGGCGGCGGCCACGAACACCGTCTCCTCGGCGGTGGTGGCGGCGATGCGGGCGACGGCACCGCTCCCGTCGCCCGGCTGACCGAAGTAGCTCCCCGCGTCGACGATGACGTCCGCACCCGACGCCTCCAGCCACTCGACGGCACGGCGGTACTCCTCCGGCGTGGTCGTCGGCCCGACGGAGGCGAGATGCAGGGTCGCGTTCGGCGCGGTGTCGGCGACGACGCTGGCGACGGCGGTGCCGTGGACCCACTCGTCGTCGCCGTCGAAGCTCCGGTACGCGCCGACGTGGCCGGCGATTTCGGGGTCGCTCGGCCGGAACCCGCGGTCGATGACGCCGACGGTGACGTTGTCGCCCCGGACGCTCCGGGCGTGGAGCGCATCGGCGCCGACCGCCTCGACGCCCGCGGCGGTGCTGGTGTCGACGCCGACCCCGCGCCGCTCGATGCGGATGGCCTCGATGCGCGGGTCCTGTGAGAGTTCGCGGACCCGGTCGAGCGCCACCCGGCCATGGAGACGACGGGCGCCGCGGCGCGTGTAGACGCGCTCGACGCTGAGCCGCGCCCGCGGGACGGCCGCACCCTGCTTCAGTTCGATGATGACCTCCACCTCGTCGTCGACGGTGGTCGCGGCGGGCGTCCGCTCGTCGATGCCGAGCCGCTCCCCGAGCGACTCGACCGGCGGGCCGGTGTAGTCGGCGGGGGTCGGCTCCGGGACCGACACCGCGAACGCCGCGACGGGCGCGGCTACCACGAGGAATGCGAGGAGCGCCCGTGCCACCGCCCCGCGGTGCATGTTCCCACGGTTCTTGCGCGTGGTTGCTTAAAAACATTCACCACCTGTGGGACGCTAGGCCGTGGCTCGCAACGTCAAAATGTGGCGTCTGACGGTCGGATATGGCGTCTGACGCTACGACGTGGCTACGCCTGGTAGCGCCGGACCGCGGCGACGCCCGCAAGCACCAGCAGGCCGCCAGTCAGGAACAGCAGTCCCGGCGGGACGCTGGGCGCGACGAGGCCGCCCGAGCCGCCGAAGTCGGCGGTGAACCGTGGAATCGTCTCCGGAGTGGCCGCCCCGGACGAGAGGGTGACGAACCACTCGACGAGGAGACTCGCAAGCGCCAGCACGCCGATGACGGGCAACAGGTCGCGGAGCGCGTCGACGACGCCGTCCGATTCGGTGGCGTCCTCGTTGCCCACGAACACGACCATCGGGTCCTCGCTGGGCGCGTACACGTTCATCTCGCGGCCCTTCGAGGAGTAGCGGGTCTCCGCGACGCGCACGAGACCGGCCTCCTGGAGGTTGCCGAGGTGGTGGCGGGCGTTCTGGAGCGAGGTGTCGACCCCATCGGCGACCTCGGAGGCGGTCTGGGGCTCGTCGTGGAGAGCGGTCAGGATGTTCCGCGCGGTGTCCGAGGAGAGCGACGACAGGAGTTCACCCGCGTCGTCGCTGTCGAGCCAGAGAGCCTGGAGTTCCCCGTTCTGCTCCGGGGATGCCTCGGACTGGGAGGGCAACAGCTCTGACATTAGGTGGCATATGGAGGAGGAACTATTAAAAACTGAGGCACCTGGTACCGCGCTCCGAGGGATTTCACCCGATAGAGACGTGAAACGAACGATTCAGTCCAGTTCGGCCCGGAGTTTCTCGTTGACGGTGCCGGGGTCGGCGGAGCCGCCGGTCTTTCCCATCACCTGGCCGACCAGGAAGTTGATTGCGCCGTCCTCGCCGGCGTGGTAGTCCTCGACTGCGTCGGGGTTCTCCTCGATGGCCTCCCGCACCGCGACGAGCACCTCGTCCTCGCCGGTCTTGCCGAGCCCCTCGCGCTCGACGATGGCGTCGGGGTCGTCGCCGGAGTCGAGCATCTCCCGCAGGACGACCTCCTCGGCGTTCTTCGTCGTTATCTCGTCGTTGGCGACGAGTTCCACCAGCCGCGTGAACTCGTCGAGTCGGCCCGACACGTCCGTAATCTCCATGTCGCGGTAGTTGAGTTCGCCCAGCAGGTTGTCCGCGACCCACGTCGCCGCCAACTCGGGGTCGAACCGCTCGGCGACGTCCTCGAAGAAATCCGCCACCTGCTTGGTCGAGGTGAGTTTGGAGGCGGCTTCCGCCGACAGGCCGTACTCCTCGCGGAACCGGCGGCGGCGGGCGTCGGGCAACTCGGGGATGGCGAGCCGCTGTTTCCAGTCCGAGACGCGGAGCGGCGGCAGGTCCGCCTCCCGGAAGTAGCGGTAATCCTTCTCCTCCTCCTTCGAGCGCATCGAGACGGTGATGCCGCGCGACTCGTCCCAGTGGCGCGTCTCCTGTTCCACCTCGCGGCCGCGGCGGACGGCGTTCTTCTGGCGCGTCTCCTCGTACGCGAGCGCCTTCTCGGCGCCCTTGTGACTGGAGATGTTCTTCACCTCCGTGCGGTTGGCGGACTCGAGGACGTCGTCGGGGATGGAGCCGTCGTCGGCCACCTCGCCGGACGGCACGATAGAGAGGTTCGCGTCGACCCGCAGGGAGCCGTCCCGCGTGGAGTCGAACACCCCCAGATACTCCAGCACCTCCTCCAGTTTCGAGAGGAACGCCCGTACTTCGCCGGCGCCGCGGAACTCCGGGGCGGTGACTATCTCCATCAGCGGCGTCCCGGCGCGGTTGTAGTTGACCAGCGTGTAGTCGGCGGTGTCGATGCCGCCGCCGACGTGCTGGAGGCTCCCGGGGTCCTCCTCGAGGTGGGCCCGCTGGATGGTCACGGCACGGCTCTCACCCGCGGTGGAGAACTCCAGTTCGCCCTCTTGACAGACGGGCGCGTCGTACTGGGTTATCTGGAAGTTCTTCGGCAGGTCGGGGTAGTAGTAGTTCTTCCGGTGGAACCGCGTCTCGTCGGGGATGTCGGCGTCGATGGCCTTCCCCACCTTGACGGCGGCCTCGACGGCACCCTCGTTGAGCACCGGGAGCGCGCCCGGCAGACCGAGACAGGTCGGGCACGTCCGGGTGTTCGGCTCCTCGTCCTCGCTGGCGTCGGTCGAACAGCCACAGAATATCTTCGTGTCGGTCTCGAGTTGGACGTGGACCTCGAGACCGATGACGGCGGCCAGTTCGCGGCTCTCCGCGGTCCCTGCGCTCATTACCGTACGATTCGGACGCGCCCGCTTTAGCCTAACGGAGCGGGCCAACCCGCCGCCGGCCCGCGGCGCGGAGCGGACCGACCCGGGGGTGGGGCGGATGTCTCACCATCTCCAAACGAAACGCCGCGAATCGGGGGGCTCCGACGTATCAGGAACTATGTCATTGTCTGACGCAACTTTAAGGGTGTCGCGGTTTGGGGTGTGGGTATGGCCGGAAACAGGGTCGAGGAACTCGAAGAGAAGGTCCGGGAACTCGAGGCCACCGTCAGCGGACTCACGGACGAACTCGTCGAGACGAAGGACAGGCTCAACCGCATCGAGGAGCGCGTCGGTTCCGACGACCTCGACGGCATCGTCGAGGGGAAGCCGTCGCGGGCCGAAGCGCGCCAGACGGCCTCCGGCGCGGGGCAGGCTCAACAGCAGGCTCAGCCCCAGCAGACGGAGTCGGAGCCGACCCCGCAGGAAGCAGTCGACGAGGCAGTCGAGCAGGCCGACGCCGACGCCGAAGCGGAAGCGGCGGCCGATGGAGGTAAAAGCGACGAGGCGGAATCCGAAGACGACAGCTCCGAACAGAGCGACGACATCATCGTCGCCTGAGTCGGGGCCCCGCGAGCGCCCCCATGCACATCAAAGAGCTCGTACTGGACGACTTCAAGAGCTTCGGCCGGAAGACCCGCATCCCGTTTTACGAGGACTTCACAACCATCAGCGGCCCGAACGGCTCCGGGAAGTCGAACATCATCGACTCGGTGCTGTTCGCGCTGGGACTGGCCCGAACGTCGGGCATCCGCGCCGAGAAGCTCACCGACCTCATCTTCGACCCCGGACACGACGACGAAGGCGGGTTCGGTGGCGAACGCGAGGCGAGCGTCGAGGTCCTGCTCGACAACGACGACCGGACGCTCACGCGCGAGCAGGTGGTGTCGGCCGCCGGGAGCGAGGACGTCGGCGACGTCGACGAGATTTCGATTCGCCGCCGCGTCAAACAGACCGACGAAGACACCTACTACTCCTACTACTATCTCAACGGGCGTTCGGTCAATCTGAGCGACATCCGTGACCTGCTGGCGCAGGCCGGCGTCACGCCGGAGGGGTACAACGTCGTGATGCAGGGTGACGTGACCGAAATCATCACGATGACGCCCCACAGCCGCCGGGAGATAATCGACGAGATAGCCGGCGTCGCGGAGTTCGACGCGAAGAAGGAGGACGCCTTCGAGGAGCTGGAGACCGTCCAGGACCGCATCGAGGAGGCCGACCTCCGCATCGAGGAGAAGGAAGAGCGGCTCGACCAGCTCTCCGACGAGCGGGAGACCGCCCTCCAGTACAAGGAACTGCGCGAGCAGAAGGAGGAGTACGAGGGCTACCTCAAGGCCGCCGAACTCGAGGACAAACGCGAGGAGCGCGAGGAGGCCCAGTCGAGCATCGACGAGACTGAGGACGAACTCGAGGCGTTGCGTCGCGAACTCGACGAGCGGCAGGGGAAGGTCACCCGCCTCGAGGAGGACCTCGCGGACCTCAACCGCGAGATAGAACAGAAGGGCGAGGACGAACAGCTGGAGATAAAGCGGGAGATAGAGGAGATAAAGGGCGATATCGGCCGCCTCGAGGACAAGATAGAGGCACAGGAGGAGCGCATCGAGGAGGCCGAGAACGCGCGGAGCCAGGCGTTCGTCCAGGTCGACCGCAAGCAGGAGACGGTCGACGAACTGGAAGCGGACATCCGCGAGAAGAAGGTCCGGAAGTCGTCGCTGAAGGCCGACCGGGAGGAGAAGCAGGCCGAACTCGACGACGTGGAGGCCCAGATTGCCGACCTCGACACCGCTTACGAAGACTTACGCGAGGAGATAGACGCCAAACGCGAGCGGCTCGACGAGCTACGCGACGAGAAGAACGAACTCCAGCGCGAGCAGGACCGCCTGCTCGACGAGGCGCGCCGCCGCTCGTCGGACCAGCGCGAAAAGGAAGAGCAGATAGAGACCGCCGAGTCCCAACTGCCCGAACTCGAAGCCGAGATTTCGGACCTCGAAAGCGAGTTGGAGAAGGCCGAGGGGAACCTCGACTCCATCTCCGAGGTGGTCGACGACCTCAAGACCGAGAAGGCGGGCCTGCAGGAGGACCTCGACGAGTTGGAGGACGACATCGCCGCCAAACAGCAGGAGTACGCCGAACTGGAGGCCCGCGCGGGCGAGTCGGGCGACTCGTCGTTCGGGCGCGCCGTCTCCACGGTGCTGAACGGCGGCCTCGACGGGGTCCACGGCGCGGTCGCGCAACTCGGCTCCGTCTCCCCGGAGTACGCGGAGGCGTGTGAGACCGCCGCCGGCGGCCGGATGGCCAACGTCGTCGTCGACGACGACTCCGTCGGCCAGCGCTGTATCGAGTACCTGAAACAGCGCAACGCCGGCCGGGCGACGTTCCTGCCGCTGACGGAGATGCACTCGCGGTCGCTACCGAGCGTGCCGTCGATGCCCGGCGTCGTGGACTTCGCGTACAACCTCGTCGAGTTCGATTCCGAGTACGCCGAGGTGTTCGCGTACGTGCTCGGCGACACCTTGGTCGTCGAGGACATGGAGACGGCCCGCGACCTGATGGGCGAGTTCCGCCTCGTCACGCTCGACGGCGACCTCGTCGAGAAGTCGGGCGCGATGACCGGCGGCTCCACGTCGGGGTCCCGTTACTCCTTCGAGAAGGGCGGCGAGGGCCAACTCCAGCGCGTCGCCGAGCAGATTCAGAGCCTGGAGGACGAGCGCGCCTCTCTCAAAGAGGACATCCGCGACGTCGAGGAGCGGCTGGACGACGCTCGCGACCGGAACTCCGACGCCGCCGACAAGGTGCGCGACATCGAGGCGGCCATCGAGCGCAAACAGGAGGAGAAGGCGCGCATCGAAGACGAAATCGCGTCGCTGGAGGCCGACCTCGAAGATATCGAGGCCGAACGCGAGGAGACCCAGGCGGAGATGGCCGACGTCGAGGAAGCTATCGCCGAGAAGGAGGCCGAAATCGACGACCTCCAGACCGAGATAGACGACCTCCAGCAGGAGCTACAGGACTCGGAGGTGAAGAAGCTGAACGACCGCGCCGAGTCCATCCGCGAGGACATCGCCGAACTGGACGACCAGATGGAGGCGCTCGACAGCGACCTCAACGAGCTACAGCTGGAGAAGCAGTACGCCGAGGACGCCATCGACGAACTCCACGAGGAGATAGAGGCCGCACAGAACAAGAAGGCCGACGCCGAGGAGACGGTCGCCGACCTCGAGGACCGCATCGACGAGAAGGAGTCGACGCTGGAGGCGAAACACGAGGAGGTGGCCGAACTCGAAGAGGAGCTCGCGGACCTCAAGGAGGAGCGCGAGGAGCTTCGCGAGACGGTCCGCGAGGCGAAGGAACGGCGCGACGAGAAGCAGAAGCAGGTCGACGCCGTCGAGTCCGACCTCGAATCGCTTCGCGAGCAGGTCGAGCGGCTCGACTGGGAGATAGACGAACTGGAGTCGCAGGTCGGCGAGTACGACGCCGACGACATCCCCGAACTGTCCAGCGTCAAGGGGCAGATAACGAAACTGGAGAACCGGATGGAGGAACTCGAACCGGTCAACATGCTGGCAATCGACGAGTACGACCGCGTCGAGGCCGAACTCGACGACTTGACCGAGAAGCGGGCCACCCTCCAGGAGGAGGCCGACGGCATCCGCGAGCGAATCGAGGCGTTCGAGGCGCGCAAGAAGGAGACCTTCATGGAGGCGTACGAGGGCATCAACGAGCATTTCGAGGACATCTTCGCGCGGCTCTCGGACGGCTCGGGCGAACTCGTCTTAGAGGACCCCGAGGAGCCCTTCGAGGGCGGGCTGACGATGAAGGCCCAGCCCCGCGACAAGCCGGTCCAGCGGCTCGACGCGATGAGCGGCGGCGAGAAGTCGCTGACCGCCCTCGCGTTCATCTTCGCCATCCAGCGGTACAACCCGGCGCCGTTCTACGCCTTAGACGAGGTGGACGCGTTCCTCGACGCCGCCAACGCCGAGATGGTCGGCGAGATGGTCGACGACCTGGCGGGCGACGCGCAGTTCATCGTCGTCTCCCACCGGTCGGCGCTTCTCGAACGGTCGGAACGCGCCATCGGAGTCACGATGCAGGACGACAACATCTCCGCGGTGACGGGCATCGACCTGTCGCAACATGGGGTGGTAGCCGATGATTAGCGGGGACGACCAGCGGGAGTCCCCGAACAAATCGAGCGGGGAGCGGAGCGACCCGCGAGATAGCGGGACGCGACCCGTGACCGGGGGTGACCGCGCGTGACCGACGACGGCGCGGAGGCGGGCGGCGTCCCGCTGAACATCGCGGGCCACGACGAGGAGAAGCGCCGTCGACAGGCCGAGGAGGCCGACGACGGCGACGGCGTCCTCTCGGAGTTCGACGTGGGCGGGACCGACGACGACGAGGTCGAACCCGTCGAGTTGCTGGTCCAACTGGCGAAGGACGGCGAAATCGAGCCGTGGGACATCGACATCGTCGTCGTCACCGACAAGTTCCTCGACCGGCTGGACGAGGCCGACCTCCGAGAGGGCGGCCGGGCGCTGTTCTACGCGTCGGTCCTCCTCCGGATGAAGTCCGACGCGATGCTCGACGACGAGGATGACGACCCCGACGAGGAGCCGTGGGACGACCCCGCCCGCGAGGGGTTCGACGACCCGGACCCGTTCGCGGCGCTCGAGAAGGAGATAGACCGACGGCTCGAGCGGAAACACGCCCGCGGGACGCCACAGACGCTGGACGAACTCGTCCGCGAACTCCGCGAGCGGGAGCGCGACACGATGTGGAAGGAGTCGCGCACGTACGACACCTCCGACTCCCCGCACGGCTACTCGCGCGGGACCCAGACGCTCGACTACCGGACCGGCGACGACTTCCGGATGGACGACGAGCCGAACGAGGCCGACGCGCTGGGGACGACCCACGACGAGCACATGGAGGACATCATCAACGACGTCTATCTCGCGCTCCAGCGCCAGTTCGACAAGGGCCGCGACGAGGTGCTGTACGAGGAAATCGCCGACGCCGGCGGCGGCCGCGTCGACACGTTCCTCGGCCTCCTGTTTCTCGCGCACCGCGGCCAGGTCGAACTCCAGCAGGACGAACTGTTCGGCGACCTCTGGGTGCAGGACCCCGCGGCCGTGGCCGACGGCGAGGAAGCCGTCGCAGACTGACCCCGCCGCGTCGTCGCGTCCACCGGTCCGAGCCGCTGAACGCGCGTTCCACGACAGGCTTTTATTCTGTGCTAACTAATGTCATGGTTGGTCATGACACCCTCTCGCTTCCGCGAGCGGCTGGCCGAGACTGAGGGGCGGGTCGACCCGACCGAGCTCCGCGAGGCGCTGGAGTACGTCCGCGAGACGGGCCGCGAGTGAGTCAGTCGTCGAGGTAGTCGCCGACCAGCAGGTCCACCTTCCGGCGCGTCGCCTCCGGGATAGCCGCGGCCGGCGTGTTCACCGCGCCCTCGACGGCGTGGGCACAGTCGCAGTCGCGCTCGGCGGGCATCGACTCGATGGCGTGCTTGACGGTGGCCTTGATGGCGTCCTCGTTGGCCGCGGCGTTCTCGAGCACCTCCTCGAGGGTCACCTCCGCGTCCTGCTTCCAGACGTCGTAGTCGGTGACGCCCGTCACCGTCGCGTAGCAGAGTTCCGCCTCCCGTGCCAGTTTCGCCTCCGGGATGGCCGTCATTCCGATGATGTCGAACCCCGAGGCGCGGAAATGCTCCGACTCGGCCCGCGTCGAGTACTGCGGCCCCTCGATGCAGACGTAGGTGCCGTCCTCCTCGACGGCCGCGTCGCTGGCCTCGCGGGCGCTGTCGGCGAGATGCGACTTCATGTGGGGACAGTACGGGTCCGCAAACGGCATGTGGACGACACAGCCCTCCTCGAAGAACGTGTACTCCCGTTTGCGCGTCCGGTCGAATATCTGGTCGGGGACGACCAGCGTGCGGGGCGGCAGGTCCTCGCGCAGGGAGCCGACGGCGTTCGACGCCAGCACGCGCTCGACACCCAACTGTTTCAGCGCGTGGACGTTCGCGCGGTACGGCGCCGTCGTCGGTGAGAACTGGTGGTCGCGCCCGTGCCGGGGGAGAAAGGCCACCTCCGTCCCGTCGGGCATCGCGCCGACGGTGACCGGCGCCGCGGGGTCGCCGTACGGCGTCGTCACGTCCTCCTCGTGGGTGTCGTCGAGCGGGAGCGAGTCGTAGATGCCGGAGCCACCGATGAACCCTATCATGGCCCCGCGTTCGCCGGGGGCGTACAAAAACGGCCCGGGGTCGGTCGCGTGGCCGCCTCGCACGCGGGGGAAACGGGCTTGCCACACCCACCCCTACCGGGAAGCGTGACCGACGACCCCGTCGCCGTCAGCGCCGACTGGCTCCGGGCCGTCCGCCGCGCGGAGCCGACCCACGCCCACGAGACGCGCCTCCGCGACTGGTCGCGGGCCGACCTTCGGGACCGACTCGACACCGACGCCGCCCGCCTCGCGTTCTGGACCAACGTCTACAACGCCACTGCCCAGTCAGTGCTCGCCGTCTCACCCGAGCAGTGGGCCGCCCGCAACCGCTTTTTCAGCGTCGATATCGCCACCGTCGCGGGCCGGGACCTCTCGCTGGACGCCATCGAGCACGGCCTGCTCCGGCGCTCGCATCCGAAGTGGGGGCTCGGCTACGTCCACAACCCCTTCCCGAGCAACTTCGAGCGGACGTTCCGGGTCACGGAGCGGGACCCCCGCGTCCACTTCGCGCTCAACTGCGGCGCGGCCGCCTGCCCGCCCATCGCCGCCTACTCGCGGGACGGCATCGACGGCGAACTCGACGCGGCGACGCGGTCGCATCTCGATGGGGAGGTGGCGTACGACCCCGACGGGGACAGCGTGGCCCTGCCGCGCATCTTCCTGTGGTTCCGTGGCGACTTCGGCGGGCGCGGGGGCATCCTCGCGTTCCTCCGCCGGTACGACTGCGTCCCGGCGGACGCGACGCCCTCGTTCACCTACCGGTCGTACGACTGGTCGCTGGACCGCGGAAACTGGCGACGCGGCCGGTAACGCGGGACACACGAAGACAAGACACTTGTCGGCCGCGCGTGCCCGTCCGCCATGGTTCCCCTCCAGTCGGTGCTCGGCGAGGTCGTCGGCTACCTCGTCCTGCTGGCGTTCCTCCTTCTCCCCGGTATCGTGGCGGCGGTGCTGTGGGCGCCGTTCCTCGCGTCCACCCGGGTCCGGTCGCTGTTCCGGTCGTTACCGCCCGCCGAATCGCCGTACCTGACGTACCCGCTCGTCGGCGTCGCCGCTTCACTGCCGTACGTACTCGGCGTCACCGGGGCTCTGGCCGTCACCGACGCAAGCGGACCCCAGGCCGGAGGCGCGATGGCCAACACCATCCTCGACGTCGTGGTGCCGGTGTCGCTGGGCTACGTCCTCCTCGGCCCGCCCGCGGCCGTCCTCGGTCTCCCGCGGGCCGGCGTCGACTGGGACCCGACCGGTTACGGACCGTCGACGTGGGTCCTGCTCGTCGCGGGCGCGGTCTGGTACGTCCTGCTGTTCGCGGTGCCGTTGCTGTTCGTCAGTTTCTTCCTCGCGCTACCGACGTAGCGGCCGCCCTCGGCACAGCGGCTTTACGCGGTGGTGGAGAACGGGGGCGGCATGGGAAACTACAAGGACGTCGCGTTCACCATCCGGCCCGCGACGACCCCGCTCGACGAGGTGGCATCGGCGTGTCGCGGGCTCCCCGATGCACCGGTGGCGGAGTTGCCAGCCGGCGACTGGGACCCCGGGGCGGAACGCTACCGGGAGCGCGACTTCGACAGGCAGGCGCTTCGGGTCGAGGTCGACGAGGCGCGCGAACAGGTGTACGTCGGCGGGCGGACGTTCAAATCGGGCATCGCGGACGCGTGGCGCGCGTGGGTGGTGAACGGCGGCATCGGCGACGGTCTGCTCGTGGAGGTGCTCGGTCACGAAGTCGAGTACGAGGGGTTCGGCCGGGTGTACGAGTGGGACCCGGAGACGGCGGCCTACCGCCCGGCTGTCGAGCCGGCCAACGAGTTTACCCACCTGTACGGTGAGAAGGGCGGGGCGGGCGCCGTCGCCGCCTACCGTATCCGGAACCGGGTGGGCGTCGAACCGGCGCGGTACGACAGCGGCGGGTTCGTCCGGTTCGACGACGACCGATTCGTCACGGACCACTATCTCCGGAACAACGAGCACCCCCGCGACGCCGACCTGGACTGACCGGCCGGAACCGCGAGCGGCTCACCCCACCCACAGCCACGCCCCCAGTTGGGCGACGGCCAGCACCACCATCCCCGCGACCGTCGGAAGGGGTCGTTCGTCGCGGGTGAACGTCGCCGCACCCCACAGCAGGAACGGGAGTGCGAGAAAGCCCGCCGCCGCCACCAGCGGCGGCAGGACGCCGCCCGCGAGCGCGACCAGCCCCGCGAACGCGAGGAACGCGACCAGCAGATACAGCCGCCGGAGCCGCCGGGGCGACCACCGCGTCGGGAGCGTGTACTTCCCGACCTGCGCGTCGGCCCGGCGGTCGGGCCACTGGGTCGCGAGCAGGTTGCAGAACACGACGAGCGCGAACGGGAGGACGGCCAGACACACCGCGAGGCCCGGCGGCGCGAGCGTCGCCGCGCCGTAGTGCGGGAGCACGACCCCACCGAGCAGGGCGTTGTCGAGTTCGCCGAGACCGCGCCGTGACAGCGCCAGCGGGCCGACCGAGTACTGCCAGCCGAGCACCGCGATGAGCGCCAGCAGGACGAGCGCGGAATCGGAGAGCAGACCCACGACCCACAGACCGACCGCCGCCACCGTGCCGACGGTGAGAGTCGCCGTCGCGGCCCGGAGCGCCAGCGAGCGGTCGACGCCGAGTTCGGGCACGGCGCCGCTCCCGCCCGAAAACGGCGTCCGGGTCGTCAGCCGGTCGGTCTCGTGGTCGGCGTACTCGTTGACGTAGTGGACGCTCGCGGCGACCGGAAGCAGGGCGAGGAGTCCGGCGGCGACGGGCCCGAGCGCGAGCGGGGCCCCCATCCCCCGGGCGATGACGACCCCGAGCGCGTAGACGGCGACGACGAGCAGTAGCTGTGCCGGCCGGCTCATCCGCCACAGCGCGCGGAGCCGCCGGCTCACCACGGGCCGGTCACTCCGCGAGTCGCCACTCGCTGGAGCCGGCGGGCTCGACCACGCCCCGGCGCTCCATCTCCCCGAGCACCTCGCCCAGTCGTCCCGGTTGCGCTATCTCCATCTCGATGCGCTCGACGTCGTGGAACTCCGAGAGGTAGTGCCGGACGTCCTCGCGGGTGAACGTCTCGGCGTCGGCCTTCTCCATGACGCCCTCCGTGAGGTCTATCATGTCCTCGATGAAGTTCCACGGGTAGACGATCCACGCCCACTCCTCGAGTTTCTCGCCGACGAAGTCGGGGTCGAACTCGCTGGTGCCCAGCAGTTGGAGCGTCGCGGTCCGCACCTCGCCGGGGTTCCGCTCGGAGACGTACTCGTGGGCGCGGCGGATGCTCCCGCCCGTGTCCGCGATGTCGTCGATGATGAGCACGTCCTTCCCCTCGACGCTCCCCTCCGGCATCGGGTAGCGGACGCTTGGCTCGCCGCTCTTCTCGGCGGTGCCGACGTAGTGCTCCATCTTCAGGCTCGTCAGGTCGTCCAGCCCGAGGAAGTCACAGATGCACCGCCCGGCGAACCAGCCACCCCGGGCGAGCGCAACCACCACGTCGGGCTCGAACTCCGCGGCCTTCACGTCGTTCGAGACGCCGCGACAGAGGTCGTAGATGTAGTCCCAGTTTGTGATGGTGCATTTGAAGTCGTCCGGGAGGTCGCTCATGGCCGCCGCTGGGACGCGAGCGGTGTTAAATCGTTCCAGTCCCGACGGCGACGCCCGAGGTTTCTCGGTGGCGCGGTCCCTCGTCGGTGTATGGACTTCGACGCGCTGGACCACGAGCGGTATATGGAGCGGGCGCTGGAACTCGCACGGGAGGCCGCCGACCGTGGCGACGAGCCGTTCGGCTCCCTGCTCGTTCGGGACGGCGAGGTGGTGATGGAGGCGCGCAACGCCGTCAGCACGGCCGACGACCTCCGCCGCCACCCGGAGTTGACCCTCGCACAGCGGGCCGCCAGCGAGTTCACGCCCGCCGAGTGCGCGGAGACGGTGATGTACACCTCGACGGAGCCGTGTCCGATGTGCTCGGGCGGCATCCACATCGCGGGGCTCGGGGCCGTCGTCTACTCGGTGTCGGCCGAGCGGGCCGGCGAGTTGACCGGCGGCGACCTCGCGGTACCCTCGACGGAGATACTCGACCGCGGGCGCCGCGACGTCGAGGTGGTCGGCCCCGTCCTGCCGGAGGCGGGTGCCGACGTCCACCGCGACTACTGGTGACGGGCGACCCGCAGGCTTTTGCCGGGCCCGCCGCAGTCCCCGGACATGGACCGCCGTCGTGCCCTGCTGGTGGACGCGTTCACGAGCGACCCGTGTGCCGGCAACGCCGCGGGCGTCGTCCCCGACGCCGATGGACTGACCGCCGACCAGATGCAGGCTATCGCCGCGGAACTCGGCGCGAGCGAGACGGCCTTCCTGCTGGACAGCGACGAAGCCGACCGGGCGGTACGCTACTTCACGCCGACACAGGAGGTCGACCTCTGTGGCCACGCCACCGTCGCCAGCCACGCCCTGCTCGCCGAGGAAGGGCTCGAGGACGGCACGCACAGCCTGGAGACGAACGTCGGCGTCCTCGACGTCGAACTCGACGACGGCGTCGTCTGGATGACCCAGGACGAGCCGCGGATACGGGAGGTCGACGCGACCTACGGCGAGGTGGCCGACGCGCTCGGCGTCCGCGAGGAGGCGCTGACGGGGCTGGAGGCGGACCTGCCGCTGGCGCGCGCGACGACCGGCCTGCCGTTCCTGATGGTGCCCGTCGAGTATCTGTCTGACCTCTCGGAGATGACCCCCGACATGGCCGCCATCGAGCAACTGGCCGACGCACACGACTGCACGGGGCTGTTCGCGTTCACGTTCGACACGCTGGAGCGCGCCTCGACGCTCCACGCGCGGATGTTCGCGCCCGGTGCTGGCGTCCCCGAGGACCCCGTGACCGGTACCGCTTCGGGCGCGTGCGGGGCGTATCTCGCCCACTACGCGGCGCTCGACCCGGTGCCCGAGCGGATGCAGTTCGAGCAGGGGTTCTTCCTCGATCGCGGCGGCTACGCGCTGGTGGAGGCCGGCGCGGCGACCACCGAGGGAGTCGTCCGGGTCGGCGGCGAGGCCACCGTGACGCTCGACGGCGACCTCGTCGTGCCCGACGACGAGGACGACGACATCGTGGAGGCGTGACACGCGACCCCGTGACAGGCAATACTGCCCACGTTCGCGCGCTTCGGAACCTTCTTTATCGGTGTGACGGACCATTCCGATAGAGACCGATGGCTGTACTCTGGCTGGACGAAATCGGGTCCGACGACCTGAACTCCGTGGGCGGCAAGGGGGCGTCGCTCGGGGAGATGACCGGGGCCGGCCTCCCGGTGCCGCCCGGATTCGTCGTGACCGCGCAGACGTACCGTGAGTTCATCGAGCGCACGGGCATCGACGAGGAACTGTTCGAGGCGGTCGACGTGGACGCCGAGGACTCCGCGGCGCTGGCGGAGGCAGAGGCGACCGCCAAGGAACTCATCCTCGGCACCGAGATGCCCGAGGACGTCCGCGAGGAGATACTCGCCTCCTACGCGGACCTCGACAACGGCGAGGCGTTCGTCGCCGTCCGCTCGTCGGCGACCGCAGAGGACCTGCCCGACGCCTCCTTCGCCGGCCAGCAGGAGACGTTCCTCAACGTCACCGGCGAGGACCTCGTGGACCGCGTGAAACGGTGCTGGGCCTCGCTGTTCACCCAGCGGGCCATCTACTACCGGCAGGAGCAGGGGTTCGCCCACGACAAGGTCGACATCGCGGTCGTCGTCCAGAAGATGGTCGACGCCGAGAAGTCGGGCGTGATGTTCACCTCCCACCCGTCGACGGGCGAGCCGAAACTCATCATCGAGGCGGCGTGGGGGCTCGGCGAGGCGGTCGTCTCCGGCTCCGTCTCCCCCGACAACTACGTCATCGACCGCGAGAACGGCGAGGTGCTCGAGGCTACCGTCGCGGACAAGAAGGTGATGATGGAGAAGGACGAGGAGACCGGCAAGACGGTCGAGCGGGAGGTGGCCGAGGAGAAGCGGACGGCACAGGTGCTCGACGACGACGAGATCCGGACGCTGATCGAGCTCGGCGAGCGGGCCGAATCCCACTACGACGACCCGCAGGACGTCGAGTGGGCGCTGGTCGACGGCGAGGTGTTCATGCTCCAGTCGCGGCCCATCACGACCATCTCCGAGGACGCAGGCGACGCCGCGACCGCCGACGGCGGCGACGGCGACGTGCTCGTGACGGGGCTGGGCGCCTCGCCGGGCATCGTCTCCGGTGCGGCCCGTATCGTCAGCAAACTCGACCAGCTCGACAAGGTGGGGGAGGGCGACATCATCGTCACCGAGATGACCACGCCGGACATGGTGCCGGCGATGAAACGCGCCGCCGGCATCATCACCGACGAGGGCGGGATGACCTCGCATGCAGCCATCGTCTCCCGCGAACTCGGGGTCCCCGCCGTCGTCGGCTGTGGCAACGCGACCGAGGCACTGGGCGACGGCCAGGTCGTCACGCTCGACGGCGACAAGGGCACCATCACCGAAGGTGCAAGCGCCGGCGAGACGGAACCCGACGAACAGCATGCAGACGTGCGCCCCCAGAACCCAGTGAAGCCGATGACCGCTACCGAGGTGAAGGTGAACGTCTCCATCCCCGAAGCCGCCGAGCGCGCGGCCGCGACCGGCGCGGACGGCGTCGGCCTGCTCCGGATGGAGCACATGATACTCTCGACGAACAAGACCCCGGAGCGATACATCGAGGACCACGGCGTCGACGCCTACGTCGAGGAGATCGTCGAGGGGGTCCGCGGCGTCGCCGACGAGTTCTACCCCCGTCCCGTCCGCGTCCGCACCCTCGATGCCCCGACCGACGAGTTCCGGCAACTGCAGGGCGGCGAGGACGAACCCGACGAGCACAACCCGATGCTCGGCTACCGGGGCATCCGCCGCTCGCTCGACCGCCCGGACGTGTTCAAACACGAACTGGAGGCGTTCCGCCGCCTGTTCGAGATGGGGTACGACAACGTCGAGGTGATGTTCCCGCTGGTCAACGACAGCGAGGACGTCATCCGCGCCCGGAACCTCATGGAGGAGGCGGGCGTCGACCCCGAGAAGCGGTCGTGGGGCGTGATGATAGAGACGCCGGCGTCGGCGCTCGGCGTCGAGGCGATGTGCGAGGCCGGCATCGATTTCGCCTCATTCGGCACGAACGACCTCACGCAGTACACGCTCGCGGTCGACCGGAACAACGGCAACGTGGCCGACCGGTTCGACGAACTCCACCCCGCCGTGCTCAAACTCATCGGCGACGTCATCGAGACGTGCCGCGAGCACGACGTGGCGACGAGCATCTGCGGGCAGGCGGGCTCGAAACCCGAGATGGCCCAGTTCCTCGTCAAGGAGGGCGTCTCCTCGATCTCCGCGAACATCGACGCGGTGCGTGACGTCCAACACGAAGTCAAGCGCGTCGAACAGAAGCTACTGCTCGACTCGGTCCGGTAGCCCGGGCAGTTCTCCCACCGCCGGCCGGCCCTCGCCGCTGGCTTCGGAAAGCCGAAGAGGGCCGATGACCAACTCACTCCCGATGAGTGAACTCTCCGAGGAGGCGAAAGCCAGGCTGGCCGACGTGGTGGCGCTCCAGCCGACGAAAAACGGGGAACTGCAGGAACGGTGGGGGATGGACTCCGGGAGCGAGGTCCACCAGTTCCTCGAGTCGGAGCTCAAGCCGTACTACTACCGCGACGAGAACAGCCTCATCCGCGCGACGGAGGAGGCCGCAGGCCTCGTCGACGTGGAACCCGGCGTGGAGAGCGACGCCGACGCCGACGGCCCGCGCGTGGTTCGCGTGCCCGAACTCCAGCGGGCCATCGTCGAGGTGCTCGCGGCGCACGACGAGGACTCCGAGAGCGTCGTCAGCGTGCTCCACAAGCTCAGAGACGAGGGGTTCGACCCCGACGTCGACGACGTGCGCTCGGGCCTGCGGTCGCTCGCCAACAAGGGCGTCGTCACTACCGTCCGGCGGACGGTGCCGACGTTCAAACTCGCCGTCGCCCGCGAGGACATCGAGGTCGAACTGCTGGAGCCCTCCTCCGCCTGACTACCGCCGGCGAGCCCGCTGGTCGTCGAGCAGTCGCTGTATCGCCCGCCCCGGACCACCGTCGAGCGGCCACCCCTTCGAGCGCCACGCCGGGGGTTCCGGCGAGAACTCGGGGCAGGCGTGGCGACACTCCCCCGAGGTGACGTGTCGTCCCTTCGCGGTGCAGTACGGGAGCGGGACGTCGGGGTCGCGTATCTCGAAGTGGCGACAGTCGGGCCGCATCGTGTCGACGAACGAGCGCCAGCCCCGCTCGTAGGCTCGCTCCGCGATTTCGAGCCGTTTGTCGGCCTTCCAGTCGGGGCCGGCGTACTCGAAGCGGGCGGCCGAGCGGTCGTGGTCGGCGCCCTCGGGCCGCTCCAGGATGCGCGTGCCGGGCGCGTCGGTGTCGAGCGAGGTGGCGTGCCACGCCACGTCGACGCTCGACTCGCCGACGGCGAGGATGCCCGCCTCGACGGGGAGCCGCTCGTACAGCGCCGGCTCCACGTCCGCGCCGGTCGCCCGGGTCGCCACCCACACCTCGTCCGCGAGGCCGAGCGCCACGTCGCGTTCCAGCTGGTCCGCGAGCGCGCGGGCCGCGCTGGCGTCGAGGTCCGGCTTGTTCTCGACGGCGACCACGCGCTCGACCCAGTCGGGGTAGCGGTAGGTGCGTCGGAGTTCGATGCGGCCGTTCGTTCCCTCCCGCGTTTCGACGAGGCCGCGCTCGGCGGCGCGGTGGACCGCCTCGCGGACGTAGCGCCACGGGTAGCCCGGGTCCGGCAGGGCGTCGCGGTACCACGCCCACGAGCCCGGGGCGTTCCGGACGACGTGCAGGAGGTCCGAGTCGAGTCGCTCCTCGCCGAACACCGCGCGGGCATCGAGTGCCTCGGAATCGCACTCGAGGACGATGGTGTCCCACCGGCGATTTCGGACGCCGAGTTGGCGGGCGACGACGACGGCGTCGCGCTCACCGGTGGGGGGCCACGCCCGCTCAGCCCACCGGCAGACCCGCAACTCGAAGAGGAACTCCGGTTCGTCCACATCCGGAGCAGGCGTGCACGGCAGTAAAGCGCGTCGACCGGGGTGTAGTTTCACGGGCGATGCCCGCGTCAGCGAAAGTATGCTGGAGTTGTACCAGTCGGAGGACTGCCCGTACAGCGAGCAGGTGCGCCGGACGCTCTCGGAACTCGGTGTCTCCTACGTCGTCCACAATCCGCGGCTCCCCGGAAGCGAAGGCGGCGACGTGACGAACGAGTCGACCCACGAGGAGCTCGAGGCCATCGGCGGCGAGGACCAGATACCGTTCCTCGTCGACCACGCGACGGACGAGCGGCGCTACGAGGCCGACGCTATCGTCGCGTACCTGGAGGACCGCTACGAGTAGTCAGGTCGCCCCGCGTTCCTCCTCGTCCTCCTCGAAGTAGTCGTCGAGGAACTCGTGAGCCTCCACGAGGATGTCGCGGGGGCCGTCCTGCGTGATGGTGTTTATCGCCTGGTCGTAGTCGCGCCACTGCATGTCGCGGTGCTCCTTCGACAGTTCGGCGGACGCCTCGAACGATTTCGCGACGAACAGGTGAACCGTCTTGTGGATGGTGTTGCCGTTCGCCTCGAACACGTAGTCGTAGTCCTCGCGGAAGCCATCCAACAGCCGGAAATCCTCGATGCCGGCCTCCTCGGTCACCTCGCGGATGGCGGTCTGTTGTAGCTCCTCCTCGCCCTCGACGCCGCCCTTGGGGAACTCCCAGTCGCCGGGCCGAGATTTGAGCAGGAGGTACTCACGCCGGCCACGGGTGTCCCGGAAGAGGATGGCTCCCGCACTCGTGGCCTCTATCATTACCCGTTTTTAGTCGACCACCGTTTATTAGCGTGTCGAACGGGAGAACTTTGAAGCGCCGAAGGCGCGTTGACCGCTCCATGGACGACGTCGCCGAGGACGCCGGCATCTTCGCCAGGGAGTCCCCGTACCTCGACCGCTACGTGCAGGTCGGGTACGCCTCCGGGAAGGTGCTGTCCGTCTCCTTCCCCACCGACCCCGACGAGGGCGCCACCGAGGACCACCCCCTGCTCGACCGAATCGAGGCGTACCTCGAAGGCGAGACTGCCGATTTCTCGGACGTCGACGTGGCCCTGACGATGCCGACCGACCAGCGGACGGTGCTCGAACGCGTCCGCGAGATACCGTACGGCGATCAGACGTCGGTCGAGCAGTTGACCGCGATGGTCGCCGGCCTGGACGCCGACGACATGAACGACCAGCAACTCGTCCGCACCGCACTCGACGAGAACCCCGCGCCGCTTCTCATCCCTGACCACCGCGTTCGGGACGGCCCGAGCGCCGCCCCGCCCGAAGTGGAACAGCGGTTGCGGTCGCTGGAGGGACTGTAGGTTTTTGTAGGAGAGCGCGGCCACCCGGCGCGTGCCCTGACGAGCCGCCGCCGAACGGTCGAGGCCGGAGTGCGACGCGCCGTTCGGCGATACCCCACGCGCCGCCTGTCAGCCCTGCCACGCGAACTCGACGCCTATCCCCTCGTAGACGGCGAACTCCAGCGCGTTCACGAGATAGTGGGCCACGACAACCACGAGCAGGCTCCCCGTCACGACGTAGCCCGCCGCGAGCAGGAACCCCAGCCCCCCCGTGACGACGATGCCCGCCGGCCCCTGTGCGCCGTGCCCGAGTGCGAACAGCACCGACGACACGACTGCCAGGAGCCACGGCGAGACGCCGAACCCGGCGGCGAACGCGCCGACGAGCGTCGCCCGGAACAGGAACTCCTCGAACACCGCGATGAGCGGCAGGACGGCGCCGAGGAGCAACAGCCACCCCCCCGTCGAGTCGGGCGCGAGCAGTTCCCGCAACTCCTCGCTGGGGGCGAACCCGAGCGCGCTCGCCGCGGCGCCGGCCACGGTGTTACCCAGCGACAGCAGGAGCCCGAACCCGGCGCCCAGCGCTACCTCCTCGATGGAAACCGAGAGCCCGAGCGCGCTCGCTGGCACGCCCGTGTAGAGTGCACCGGCCACGAGGAGGACCAGAAACAAACCGTGGGAGACGGCGACGTTGGCGAACAGCAGGCCCGTCGACAGGTCGGCCGCCGGCGGCGCGGGACGCGGCGCGTCCGCGGTGTCGAGGTGGTCCGCGTCGTCCGGGAGCCCGTTCAGCCACTCGACGTCCTCGCGGGTCGGGAGCGTCGCGTAGCCGGTGCTCACGCGTGCGAGCGCGAGCAGAAGGAGCGTGACCGCGGCCGCGATGCCCGCGAACGCGGCCCAGTCGGTCACTACTGCGGACTCGGGGAGCCGGTGCCGCCGACCTCGCGCTGTTCGAGCGCCTTGCCCGTGATGGAGCGGAGGCGGTCGACCAGCGAGTCCTTCTCGGGTTCACCCGACAGCGCGACTTCGAGCACCTCGGAGATGTGCGAGACCGGGATGATCTCGACCTGCTCCTTGTACTCGTCCTCGATCATCACGTCCTGCTCGTTCGCCTTCGGGATGATGACCTTCTCGACGCCGGCCTTCGCGGCGGCCTCGATTTTGTGGGTGACGCCGCCGACCGGGAGCACGTCGCCCCGGACCGACAGCGAGCCGGTCATGGCGACGTCCTGCTCGACGGGGATGTTCTCCAGCGCCGAGATGACCGCGGTCGCCACGGTCACCGACGCGGAGTCGCCCTCGACGCCCTCGTAGCTCTGGACGAACTGGATGTGGATGTCCTTCTCCGAGATGTCTTCGTCGGAGAACTTCTTGATTATCGCGGAGACGTTCTGTACCGCCTCCATCGCTATCTCCTGGAGTTTTCCGGTGGCGATGACCTCGCCCGGCCCCTGGCTGGGCGTGACCTCCGCCATCACGGGCATCACGATGCCGGAGTCCTCGCCCATGACGGCGAGGCCGTTGACGCGGCCGACCACGTCGCCCTGGTTGACCGTCAGCTCGTAGTCCTTCCGGCGTTCGATGTAGTCGTCGGCGAGCTGCTGCTCGATGGACCGCGAGCGCTTCTTCGCCTTCAACACGTCGTCGCGGGTGGTCGCGTCGCGGTCCTCGGCACGGGCGATGTCGCCCGCCACGCGGACCAGCCCACCGAGGTTCCGGAACTCCAGCGTGAGGTGGCCCTTCCGGCCCGACCGGCGACGCGCCTCGAGGATGATCTCCTCGATTGCCTCACCCGTGAACGGCGGCAGGCGGCCGTCCTTCTCGACCTCCTGGGCGACGAACCGGGCGTACTTCCGGCGCATGTCAGGGGTGTCCTCGATGGTGTCGTCCATGTACACCTCGTAGCCGTACCCCTTGATGCGCGAGCGGAGCGCCGGGTGCATGTTCTCCATCGCGTCGAGGTTGCCGGCCGCGACCATCACGAAGTCACAGGGCACGGGCTCCGTCTGGACCATCGCGCCCGAGGAGCGCTCGCTTTGCCCGGTGATGGAGAACTTCCCCTCCTGGATGGCGGTCATCAGCTTCTGCTGGGACCGGATGTCCAGGGTGTTTATCTCGTCGACGAACAGCACGCCCTTGTTCGCCTTGTGGATGGCACCCGCTTCCACGCGGTCGTGGCTCGGAGTCTCCATCCCGCCCGACTGGAACGGGTCGTGGCGCACGTCGCCCAGAAGCGCGCCGGCGTGGGCGCCGGTCGCGTCCTCGAACGGCGCGGTCTGCTGGTCGGCGTTGTTGACCAGCAGATTCGGAATCATCGCGTCGCTACCCCGCGAGGAGTAGCGGAACGCGAGGTAGATGACACCCGCCGCCAGGATGCCCAGCAGAATCTGCTGGGCGATGAGCAGCGAGTAACCGAACACGACCGCGATGATGATCCACATGAGGAACGAGCGCATCTGGTTGCGCTTGCGCGCCTCCTCCTTGTGGGCCTCGACGATCTGTTCACCCTTCCCTGCGGGCACGGTCCGGATCTTCGGCTCGTTGCCGTCGTCCGGGTTGTGGTAGACGAGGATGTCCTGGAGCTCCTCACGGGGGAGCAACTGCGACATCGCCTTCGCCAGCATCGACTTGCCCGTCCCGGGCGAGCCGATCATCATCACGTGCCGGCGCTGTTTGGCGGCCTTCAGCACGATGTCACGGGCGTGGTCCTGCCCGATGACCTGATCGACGAGGCGGTCGGGGACCTCGATCTCCTCGGAGGTCTCTATCTGGAGACCACCGAGCAGGCCGTCCTCCTCGCTCTCGTCGAACTCGGCCCCGGCCTCGACGGTGACCTCGCTCCCGAGGTCGTCGTCGTCGACCTCGTCGATGGGCGTCACCGCCCCCTCCGGGTCGTTGCTGTTGTCCCGCCCGGATGGGGGGTTCTCGTCCCGCGTATCGGGAACGTCGTCCGTATCCATATCGTCGCTCATAGAACCGTTCTGTGTACGTACAGGGACGGGTCCTCAACTGATATACTTTCTCCCCCATCCGACCCCAATTCGCGCCCCAAACCACCAGACAGAAGCGGTGTGGCAATTCGTTCCGGTTCCGCACGGTGACTCGTCGTTCTTATACCGGAGGAGGCCGACCCCGGGCGTATGACGCGTGGCATCTACATCGGCCGCTTCCAGCCCTACCACGAGGGGCACCACGCGATGGTGGAACGCATCGCGGGCGACGTGGACGAACTCGTCCTCGGCATCGGGAGCGCCGACCAGAGCCACACCGCGCGCAACCCGTTCACGGCCGGCGAGCGCATCATGATGCTGACGAAGGCCACCGCGGAGATGGACCTCATCACCTACGCGGTGCCCATCGAGGACCTCAACCGGAACGCCGTCTGGGTGAGCCACGTCCAGAGTATGAGTCCCCGATTCGACGTTGCGTACTCGAACAACCCGCTCGTCGTCCGCCTGTTCGAGGAGGCCGGCATCGAGGTGCGTCAGTCCCCGATGTACCGCCGCGAGGAGTTCGAGGGGACGGAGGTGCGCGAGCGTATCGCCGACGGCGGCGACTGGGAGTCGCTCGTCCCCGACGCCGTCGTCGAGACCATCGCGGAGATAGACGGCGCGAGCCGCATCCAGCAGATATCCGACAGCGACGCCAACGGGGACGGGGACCCGAGCGACTGATGATAACGCTCTCGACCGACTTCGGCGACCCCTACCCGGCCGCGATGAAGGGCGTCATCGCGCGCCGGACCGACGCCGACACCGTCGACGTGAGCCACTCGTTCCCCCGACAGGACGTCCGCGCGACGGCGTTCTGGCTCCGCTTCGTCCTGCCGGAGTTCCCGCCGGCGGTCCACTGTGTCGTCGTCGACCCCGGCGTCGGCACCGACCGGAAGGCCCTGGTGGTGCGGGCGGACGAGCACGCGCTGGTCGGCCCGGACAACGGTGTCCTGCTCCCGCCGGCGCGCGAACTCGCGGACGACATCGAGGTGTTCGAGGTGAGCGTGAAAGAGCCCGCGAGCCACACGTTCCACGGCCGGGACGTGTTCGCGCCCGTCTCGGCCGACGTCCACGAGGTCGGCGTCGACCAACTCGACCGCCTGCCGGCGCTCTCGCGAACCGACGAGTACGAGACGGTCGCGTTCCCCGACCCCGTCGTCCGCGAGGCGGGCGTCGACGGGGAGGTGCTCGTCGTCGACGAGTTCGGCAACACCGTTTCGAACGTCCCCGGCGACGTCCTCGACGACCGGGAGGCGGTCGTCGTCGACGGGAAGCGGTACCCCGTCGTGCCGTCGTACGCCCACGTCGCGGTGGGCGACCCGCTGGTCACGGTGGGGAGCCACGGCAACGTCGAGTTCGCCGTCAACCGGGGACGCGGCGACGAGGCGTTCGGGTTCTCGTCGGGCGACGCCGTTGAGCTCCGGTGGCCCTGACTCAGACCCTGCGGGCGGTTATCTCTTCGACGAGGAGTGCGAGGTTGTAGCCGACGACGATGGATAGCCCCGCGGCGGCGAACACCGCGACCTGCGGGACGCCGTCGTTCGTCAGCGTCGTCAGCGCGTAGGTGACTCCGAGCGTCCCGAGCGTGGCGACGACGTGGACCATCGACGCCACCCGCAGGTCCTCGGTGTCGGTGCTGCGGGCCTCGAACGGGCCGTCGAACGCGAGCGCCGACAGGAGCGCGAACCCGCCGACCGCACCCGCGACAAACAGGAACACTTCGACCGCCTCCGGCACGCCGAACTCCGCGATGAGCATCGCCCCCGACCCCCACACCGAGAGCGTGAATCCGTAGGCCGCCGACTCGCGTGCGAGGTTGTTCGCCAGCCGTGCCCGGAGGTCCATCAGTCCGACAGCGTCGCGTCGACGTCCTCCTGGACGCTCTCGATTTCCGACTCGATGACGTCGCGCTCGAAGTACAGCAGTTCGACCGCGAACACCAGCACCGCCAGCACCAGCACCGCGTAGAACGTCCCGGGCTCCGACCGGTAGAGGTGGTAGAACATCAGCGGGAAGAACCCGAGCGCCCCGACCGCACCCACGGCGGGCACCACGGGGTTGACCGCGTCCTCGTCGCGTTGCCGGACGGCGAGGTAGCTCATCGCCCCGAACACGACGATGAAGGACAGCGACGCGAAGGAGGTGATGGCGCCGAGCGACCCGTACGCCGAGAACGCCGCGGTGACGACGCCGAGTCCGACGACGGTGCGGGCGGGCACCCCCTCCGCGGAGGAGTCGCCGGCCCGGTCCGGGAGCATGTCGTTCCCGATCATCCCCTTGGCGAAGTAGCCCGTCGAGAACAGCGTCGCGTTGATGGCCGACCCCGTCGAGAACAGCGCCGACCCCGAGATGATGAGCGCCGCGAGCCCCGAGAGACCGACGACGCCAAGCACCGCGCCCGCGGCGTCGATGAGCGCGGTGTGGGGGTGGCTCTGGAGCGCCTCGGGCGCGAGGTTGAACGTCGCCACCGCGACGAGGATGTAGATGGCGACCGACACCGGAATCGAGATGTAGACGGCCTTCGGGATGGTATCCATCGGGTCCTCGATGCTCCCCTGATCGTAGAACAGCAGTTGCCAGCCCTGGAACGCGACGAACGACACCGCCGCGGCCATGATGGGACTGAACGACGAGAACTGCGAGAACCCGAGTTCGACGGGCGAGGAGGAGACGACCGTCGCGTACGCGACGCCGGCGACGCCGAACGCCACGAGCACGGCCACCTTCACGACGACCAGCACGTTCTCGGTCGACCCGGTGGTCCGGGCACCGAGCAGGTTCAGGCCGACGAACGCGGCGACGGCCGCCACCGAGATGACGGGCCGGGTCGGGAACCCTCCGACCGACTCGGGGACGACGCTCAGCGCGACGGCGAACTCGCCGAACGCGAACGCGTACATCGCCATCGAGCCGATGTAGCCGAACAGCAGCGTCCAGCCGACCATCCCGGCGAGCGTGGAGTTGCCGGTGAAATGCTGAACGAACGTCACCGACCCGCCGGAGGCGGTGCCGTCCTGTTCGCCGGATAGCTCGTTCAGTTTGTTGTACGAGTAGCCGGCACAGACGGCGACGACGCCGGCCAGGATGAACGCGAACCACGTCGCGGCGCCCGTTATCTTGGTCACGACGCCGAGGACGGCGTAGATGCCGCCGCCGATCATCCCGCCGAGCGCCATCGAGACGCCCTCCTTCAACCCGAGGTTCTCTCCCATACGCCCGAAACAGCGGCGGCATCGACTGTAAAAATGGGAGTCGACCGCCGCCAGCGGCCCGCTACCGCCACTCGCCGGGGTCGAACCCGCCGAGTTCCAGCGACGTTTCGACCCGCTCGGGGAGCCGCATCGGCGTCACGCTCACGTGGCCGTGGGTGACCGCGTGGCGGTCGGTCTCGGGCTGGCCGGGGTCGCCCTCGAGGAACCGTTGCCACCCGCCGTCGCGCAGTTCCACCTCGCCGTCCTCGACCCGTTCCGGCTCCGGGTCGTAGACGGGGTCCGGCCGCGTGAGGTGGACCTCGGGGTCCTCGGCGAACGCGGGGGCGTTGACGTTGAGGAAGTCCGCCCGCTCGAAGACGCCGCTGTCGAGCGCGCGGTCGAGCACGAACGCACCCGCGCCGGCCGCCAGCGTGAACGCCTCCGGGTCGGGGTGGGGTGGCTCCGGGTCGGTGTGGTCGGCCGTCGAGACGGCGACCGCCGGCAGGCCGAAGTGGGCCGCCTCGAACGCCGCCCCGACCGTCCCGGAGCGTTCGAGGATGTGCGCCGAGAGGTTCATCCCGTCGTTGACGCCCGCGACGACGGCGTCGGCCGCGACGTCCAGCACCGAGAGCGCGACCGTCACCGCGTCTGCGGGCGTCCCCTCGACGGCGTAACCGAGGTCGTGCTCCTGGATTCCCGTGGGGCCGGCGTGCCACGTCATGTCCCGGCCGGCCCACGACTGGTTGCTGGCGGGTGCGACCACCTGCACGTCCGCGACGGGTCGGAGGGCCGCCGCGAGCGCCCGGATGCCGGGCGCGTCGATACCGTCGTCGTTCGTCACGAGGACCGTCGGCTCGCTCATCGGTGGAGCCACGGGCGGCACCGAAATGTGGGTTGCGTTACCCGTCGAGGCCGAGACCGTACTGGAGGTGTAGCCAGCCGACGAGACTGCAGGCGACGCCGACGGCGAACCCTCCCGCTGTGAGGACCACGAGCGCTTTCATGACGACGGTCGGGGGGAGCAACGACGGCGGCACGACGTACGGGAGCGCGCCCGCGGCCGTCAGGAAGCCGAGACCCGCGAACAGCATCGTGGAGTAGGCGTAGTGGCGCAGTTCCCCGAGCATCCAGCGCCAGTCCATACCTGCGGCGTGCGCGCCGACGGCTTAAATCCCCCATCGCAGTCGGGAGTCGAGGGCCGGCGCCGCCGCTGGTCGAGGTGACGCCGAAAGAAAAGCGGGTGACCCGTTAGTTCGCGGAGATGACGTCGTCGATGCGTGCGATCATCGTCGCGGCCTCGGTGGCGCTCTCGACGGCCTCGCGCTTGACGGCCGCGGGGTCGATGACGCCCGCCTCGATGGGGTCGCCGACGCGGCCCGACTGCTCCTCGCTGATGAGGCCGGCGACGCCCTCCTCGTCGTGGCGCTTGCGGAGGTCGACCAGCGCGTCGATGGGGTCCATGCCGGTGTTCTCCGCGAGCGTGCGCGGAATGACGTCGACGGCGTCCGCGAACGCCTCGACGGCGAGCTGTTTGCGGCCGTCGACCGACGCCGCCTCGCTACGGATGTGGTCCGCGATGGCGATTTCGGTCGCGCCGGCGCCGGGGACGACGCCGCCCTCGTCGAGCGACGCGGTGACGACGTCGAGCGCGTCGTTGAGCGCGCGCTCGAGTTCGTCGGCGACGTGCTCGGTGCCGCCGCGGGCGAACACGGTGACCGTCTCGGCGTTGGCGCCGCCCTCGACGAACGTCAGTTCGTCGTCGGCGTACTTCTCGACGCGGACCGTCTCCGCGAAGCCGAGGTCGTCGGCCTCAAGGTCCTTCACGGAGCCGGCGGTGCGTGCGCCGGTCGCGCGGGCGATGCGCTTCGCCTCGTCGTCGTCGACGCTCTCGAACGCGAGGATGCCGTCCTTCGCGAGGAAGGAGGCGACGCGGTCCTCGATGTCGCCGGTGACGAACGCGGCGTCGACGCCGGCCGACTTCAGCGCCTCGGCGTACTCGCGGAGCTCGCCCTCCTCTGCGTCGAGCGCGGCGTTCAGCTGGTCGACGTCGGTGACGTTGTACTCGGCGTCGATGTTCGCCTCGCGGAGGTCGAGGTCACAGTCGAGCACAGCGACGTCGGCGTCCGTGACCGAGCGGGGCATGTTGCCGTGGACGGGCTCCTCCTCGCTGATGACGCCCGAGACGAGTTCCGTCGCGGACGCGCCGGCGCCCGTCTGGGTGCGGACGGTGACGTTGTCGCGCTGGACGCCGTCGTCGGTCTCGACCTGCCGGATGGCGCCGACGACGGTCTCGGCGAGAGCGCCGGCGTCGATGTCCCCGGTTCCCTTCCCGGTCATCGACGACTCGGCGACCTGCTGGAGCAGGTCGTCGTCGAGGTCGCCCGTCAGGCCGGCCGCCTCGATGGCCTCCAGAGCCATCCGCGAGGCCTCGTGGTAGCCCTCGACGATGGTCGTCGGGTGGACGTCGTCCTCCAGCAGGTCCTCGGCCTTGCCGAGCAGTTGGCCCGCGAGGACGGAGGCGGTGGTGGTGCCGTCGCCGACCTCCTCCTCCTGTGTGGAGGCGACCTCGACGATCATCTGCGCGGCGGGATGCTCGATGTCCATCTGCTCGAGGATGGTGGCGCCGTCGTTCGTGATGACGACGTCGCCCGAGTCGGACACGAGCATCTTGTCCATGCCGCGGGGGCCGAGCGTCGTGCGTACCGACTCCGCGACGGCCTTGCCGGCCGAGATGTTCGACGACTGCGCGTCCTGACCGTGGGTGCGCTCCGAGTCCTCAGAGAGAATGAACATGGGCTGTCCGCCCATCCGTCGCTGTTGTGCCATAGTCAGTAAAAGGTCGTCAGCGGTTCTATATAAATTTGACGAACCATCGCCGAACAAACCCGGAGAGGGAACGCGTGTCACGGTCACGCACGGGAGCCACAGAGCGGGGGTGTGGCCGGCGTCGCGGCGGCCAACGCTTATGCGCCGGCTGGTCGTGTGCGGGAGTGATGCTGGAGCTGGGGCACGGCTTCCGGGTCGTCGATATCCACGCCCGCCTCGGCGTGGACGGCGGCGAACGCGGACCCGACGTGGCGCCCGAGCGGCTGGAGCGGGAGCTCCACCAGGCGGGCATCGTGCGGGCGGCGGTCGCGCCACGCGCACAGGACGGGGGGTATCTCGCGGCGAACAACGCCGTCGCCCGCCAGTCCGTCGAGCGGCCGTTCGTCGCGTTCGCCCGGCTCGACGGCCCACGGCACCCGACGAGTCGCCTCCGGTCGGTCCGGGCGAAACGGAAGGAGTACCACGTCACCCCCGGGGAGGTGGAGCAGTTCGCTTACGACGACCGGTTCCACGGGTTCGTGCTGGACCCGGTAGCCGACGGCTTGCCCGGCTCGGCGGTGCTGTCGACGCTTGCCGACGTGGACCTGCCAGTCGTCGTCCACGGGGGGCGGGGGTTCCCGCCCGAGCGGGTCGCGGAGACGCTACTGGAGTACGCGTTTCCCGTCGTCCTCGCTGGGTTCGGCGGCCACCCGCTGGACCGCGAGGCGATGAGGCGAGCTATCGACCTGCTCGAGACACACGACAGCCTGTATCTCGACACGGCGGGCGTCCGCTACCGCGACGTGCTCGAACGCGGCATCAAGGAGCATCCCGACCGGGTACTGTTCGGGTCGGGCGCACCGGCGGTCCACCCGAACGTGGCGGTGATGGAACTGCTGACCTGCTCGGTGCCGGAAGACGAGATGAAACGGGTGTTCGAGGGGAACCCGACGCGGGTTGTGTCGGCACTCGACTAGCGGGTGTCGTGGACGGCGACGGCCCGGTCCGAGCGGGCCGACCAGCCGTTCGGGTTCCGGCGCGGCGAGCGGTCGGCCCACCGCGCCCGCAGGCCAGCGGCGATGCCGCGGACGCCCCCCACGAACACGTCGCGGCCGTTGCCGACCCACCGGGAGGGCCTCGCCTCGCCCGACAGCACCTCCCGGAGCGACGAGCCGGCGTCGGTGACGGCGTGGCGAACCAGCCGGTAGGCGACCGTCGGCCGGACGCCGTAGTTCTTGACGAGTCGGTAGGCGAGCGACTCGTACCGGAGCCCCCAGTCGTGGCCGGAGCCGCCGTCAGCGACGATAGAGGGGCGGAGTCCCGCGGAGTCGTCCTCGCGGGCGACGCTCATCTCCGGAAGCCACGACACCTCGAAATCGAGGGCCGCCAGCCGGTGGGCCGCGTCGCGGGCGCCGCCGACGACGAGACGTTCGTCGAAGCCGTCGATGGCCTCCAGCGCCTCCATGGTGAACGCCGCGTTGCCGCCGTTGAAGTAGTGGACGTTGCGCCCGCCGATAGTGCGGATCTCCGGCTCCTCGGTGGTCCACCCCACGTCCAAGTGGCGGTGGATGGGGCCCGTGACGGCCGCCGCGTCCGCGAGACCGGCCCGGAGCGCGTCGAGCCAGTCACACTCCACGGCGAGTTCATGCGAGAGGAAGGCGACCGCCTCGCCGCGGGCGCGGTCGATGCCGGCGTTGCGGGCGACGTTCACGTTCCGGTCGTCGAGTTCGACCAGCACGTCCACGTCGTCGCGGTCGCGGCACATGCCGCTGGTGCCGTCCGCGGAGGGGCCGTTGACGACGATGGTCTCGGTCGGGACCGCCTCCGCGAGCGCGTCGAGACACGACGCGAGGCGCTCGCGGCTGTTGAGCGTCGGAACGACGACCGAGACGTCCATACCCGGAGGTAGCACTCCGGACCGGTAAAAACACTCGGATGCTGGCCACCTGGCTACGCGACCCGCGCGTCCCAGTAGGAGACGGTGGCGAGCGGCCGGCCCAGCGGTGTCTTTCCGACCGCGGTGTCGGCGTCGCGGAACGCGGCGGCCACCTCGTCGGGTATCTGCCGGTAGAACCCGTAGGGAAGCACGAAGTCGTGGGCCTCCTCCTCCAACTGGAGGTCAGCGCCGTGGAGCAGTCGCAGCACCTCCGTCTCGGAGTAGAGCCGCGACCCCATCGGCAACAGCCAGTTGTAGATGGAGCGCAACGAGTAGCGGTTGAACGTGTCGAAAAACACCTGTGACTTGGAGACGCGGGCCATCTCCGCGAGGAACGATGCCGGGGTGTCCGCCAGATGGAAGAACCGCACGGCGAACACGGCATCGAAATGGTCGTCGGGGAACGGCAGGCGGGCGGCGTCGCCGCGCATGAACTCCAGGTGGTCGTCGACGCCGAGTTCCTGTGCCTTCTGGCGCCCCTGCCGGAGCATCGCGCCGGAGATGTCGAGGCCGACGATGTCGGCACCCTCGGCTGCGAGCATCGCCGTGAACCGACCGGTGCCGCAGGCGATTTCGAGGACGCGCTTCCCCTCCAGCGGCGACAGCGCCTCGAGGACGGCCTCCTTCTCCCGTTCGTCGATGAGGCGACCGCCTTTGGAGAACCGCTTGTCCTCGTACGCTTCGGCGACCTCGTCGGCCTGGTACCACTCCGCTCCTTTCACGCTACCGGCATCTGGAGGGGGACGGGATAAAACGGTACTGAAAGGAACTGCCCGCCTGCCGCCTCACGCGGGCGCCGCGCGCTCGCCGTCCCAGCGGACCTGTCCCTCGACCGCCAGTTTCTCGACGTGGGCGCGGACGGTGGCGACGGCCAACTGCCGCACCGCCGACACGTCCTTCTCGTATGCGGCGTCGGTTATCTCGTCGAGCGTGCGTGCGCCCTCCCCGATGGCCGCGCGGACGCGCCGCTCGCGGTCGTACCGGTGGTCCAGCAGGCGCTCGCAGGTCGCCCGCGGATCCTCGATGACGGGGCCGTGGCCCGGGTACAGGCGGTCGGGGTCGCACGCCCACAGGCGGCGGAGCGAACTGCAGTAGGCACGCATATCGCCCTCCGGCGCACCGACGACGACGCTCCCCTCCGCGACGGCCACGTCGCCGCACACCACGCCGTCGGGTACCGCGAAGGCGACGTGTTCGGGCGCGTGGCCGGGGGTATCCAGCACCTGTACGGGGCCGTCCGCCCGGACGGTCGTCCCCTCGACGAACGTCCGGTCGGGGGCGACACTCGCGGCCGCCCGGAACGCCGCCTCGCGGCCGCGGCGACACCAGACGGTCGCGTCGTGTTCGCGGGCGTAGTGGCCGACAGCACCGACGTGGTCGGGGTGGTGATGGGTGACCGCGACGGCCGCGACGGTGCGGTCCGAGAGCGCCGCATCGAGGGCGTCGCTCTCGGCGGGCGGGTCGACGAGGAGGGCACGGTCGGTGCCCAGAACGTAGCAGTTCGTCGTTCCGTGCGGGGCCCGCGTGGCGACGGGAACGGGAACGCGCTCGACGTGCATACCGGCCCGTGGGCGCGGAGCCGGATTTAGTTGACGAGGTAGTAGACCTGCTTGCGGGCGTCGTGGAAGGAGTAGCGCGAGCCGACGAGCTCCTCCTCCTCGAGCCGGTTCAGCGCGTAGCGGACGGTACGGTCCGGCAGGAGCGACTCGTCGGCCAGCTGGCCCTGGGAGAGCGGCGAGGAGCCCTCCAGCACCTTGGCGACGAGCTTCGCGCTCGGCGGGAGTTCGCGCAGACGGTCGCGGAACTCGGGGTCAGTCATCGGGTTCTCGTTCGAGCGTTCTTCCGTGGTCGCGCTCATGTCTCCTCGTGAGGCGAACCCCCTGGTAAACCTTCCCTATATGTGTGACAAAACAATACGAACACCCCTATGTGTCTAAGGCTCCCTTATACAAAACCGGCCGACAGGAATTGCCGGAACCGGCACCCGGGCCGCCACACCGTTATAGGGCGGGGGGTTTATCACGATTGTATGGCTCAGATACCCGAGCGGTTCCACGACCTGTTCGACGTGAAAACGTTCGGACATTTTTCGACCGTAATGCCCGACGGGACCCCACAGGTGACACCGGTGTGGGTCGACTACGACGAACCGGCGAATCGCGTGCTCGTGAACACGGCGCGCGGACGCCGGAAGGAGCGGAACGTCCGCCGGAACCCGAAGGTGGGGATGAGCATGACCGACCCCTCGGACCCCTACCGGTTCCTCTCGGTGCGCGGGGAGGTCACCGACCTCACGGAGGAGGGCGCCGACGCCCACATCGACGCGCTGGCGAAGCGGTACATGGGCGCCGACGAGTATCCGAACCGCGATAGCGAGGACGGCGCCCGCGTCGTCATCCGCATCCGCCCGGACGCCGTCTCCCACTCCTGACGCAAGGTTTGTCCCGCCGCGGCCCGACCCGTCGGTATGGAGAGTCTCGAAGCCGAACTGGCTCGTGCCCGCGAGCTCTCGGTCGCCGACCTGGCGGACGCCATCGAGTCCATCGGCTTCGAGTGCACCCGGTGTGGCGCCTGCTGTAAGGGCCACGGCGACGGCGACGACCGCGAGGACCACACCGCGACGGTGTTCCCCGACGAGGTCCGCGAGTTGCAGGCCGCGACGGAGTACGACTGGCGCGACGTGGCCCGGCCGATGCCGTACGGGTTGCACGACGGCGACGCAGGCCCGGAGGGCGAGACGTTCGAGTGGGCCCTCCAGACGGACGCCTGCGGCGACTGCACCTTCTACGAGGAGTCGGACGGCACCGGCGCCTGCACCGTCCACGACGACCGGCCGCTCATCTGTCGCACCTACCCGTTCTCGGTGGCGCTGGGCGGCACCGCTCAGCCGATGGGCGAGGCCGTCGACCGCGAGGGGATGGTCCGGGCCCACGAGTGCGAGGGGCTGGGTCGGGACATCTCGCGGGCCGACGCCGAGGAACTCGCGGCCGCGCTCAAGGAGCGGGCGGTCCGCGAACTGGAGGAGGCCATCGCCGTCCGCGACGGCTACGACCCCGTCGACCCGGACCCGGGAGAGGTGGTCGTCCACGACTCGGAGGGCGCGAAACGGCCGGACGGGCGCCGCTACCGGTAAGACCTTTATCGGAGGGGAGTGACACGGTTCGTGTCTATGGAGATCTCCGATAAGCTCCTGTGTCTGTTCAGCGCCGACGTCGAGGCCGACGGCGACCGCTACGTCGTGGAGGTGCCGCGCCGCGAGATAGACACCGGCGCGGTCGACCCGGGCGACACCTACCGCGTCGCACTCATCGCCGGCGAGGGCGGGGAACCGGTCGAGGAGACCGGCGACGAGCCCGCGCCCGAGGAGCCCCAGCCGCCGGTCGAGCGGGGCGAAATCCGCTACGTCGAAATCGAGGACCTCGGGAAGCAGGGCGACGGCATCGCCCGCGTCGAGCGCGGCTACGTCATCATCGTCCCCGGCGCCGAGGTGGGCGAGCGCGTGAAAATCGAGATCACCGAGGTCAAGTCCAACTTCGCGGTCGGCGAAATCATCGAGTAGCGGCGATTACTCCCGAGCGGTTCTGCCGGCCCCACACGCCAGACCAGCCGCCGCATCGCCGTCCTGCGTCGAGGGTCGGTGGATTCCCTCCACGGAGTCGAGCGTGTCGATGGTGTCTCGGTGGGCGGCCGTCCCCCGGACCGGCTGTTACCCCGCCGTACCAACGGCGGCCTCCACCGGGGCGTCGTCCCGCCCGACACTCCAATAAACCGCACGATAGCGAGGGGTTAACCACGCGTACCAAACCGGCTTTTGGGGACCGTCCCCACGGGTGAGACATGAGCGCGACCACCGCCGCGACGACCACGACCCTGAGCGACAAACAGCAGCGCATCCTCGAGTACCTCCGTGAGGAGGGCGCGACGAAGACGTACTTCAAATCGCGACTCATCGGCGACGAACTGAACATGTCGGCCAAGGAGGTCGGCACGAACATGACCGCCATCTGCGACGGGGAGTTCGACGTCGACGTCGAGAAGTGGGGCTACTCGTCGGGCACGACCTGGAAAGTCACCCTCTAATCCCGGTCGTACGCGACGAGGCCGTCGGCCTCCGCAGCGAACTCTGTGGCGTCCTCGCCGAATGAGTCGGCGTACCGGACGACGAGCATCAGCAGTTTCTCCGGCCGTTCGACGCTGTAGCCGTCCTCGCGTGACAGCAGACCCGCCGACTCCAGTTCCGCGGCGTACTTGCTGATGGTGGGTCGGGAGACCCCCAACTGCTCGGCGAGGTCACCGCCCGTCGCCTCGGGGTCGCGCAACAGCGCCACCACCATCCCGCGGGCGGTGTCGCGCCGCAGGTAGCCGAGCGCGCGCTGTTCGAACGCCGAGAACCGCCCCGCGGGGAAGAAGCGGCGGTAGTCGCCGTCCTTGTAGGAGGTGACGGCGTCGGCCCGCTCCAGTTTGCGGAGGTGGTGCTGTGTCTCGCCGGTCCCGAGTTTGAGGTCGTCGCGCAGTTTTGAGAAATGTGCACCGGGCGTCGTCGAGAGGTAGCCGAGGATGGCGTCGCGGGCGTCGCTGTCGCCCGAATCGCCCGAGAGCCGCGCCAGCGGCGTCGCCGCGCCGACGGCGGCGAACCGCTTGAGCGTGGCCCGCTTGCTCTCGTCGACCTCGTCGCTCATCGGCTGTCCGTGGGAGATGCGGAGACAAAAGCGTTCGCGTCTCCGCTACTCGGTCTCGGGTTCCCGTTCGCCGTCGCCGGCCGCGTCGCCGGCCGTCTCCTCGTCGCTCATCGCCGACCGCATCTGCTCTTCGACCTCCTCGTCCATGTCGGCCTCCATCTCGGAGATGACCTCGTCGGCGCTCCTGATGTCCGTCTGGTCCTCGCCCTCCTTGATGGCCTGCGCTTCGGCCTCCATCTGCTCGACGTCCATCTCGGCCTCCTCGTCTATCTGCCCGAGTATCTCCTCGATGTCGTCGAGGCCGAGCATCTCGCGGGTCTCCTCGTCGAAGTCCATCGAGTCGAGCACGTCCTGGCTCTCCTTCACGTCGGAGCCGGTCATGTGCTTGCCGTAGCGGCCGACCAGCGACGTGAGTTCCTGCGGGAGCACGAACGTCGTCGAGTCGCTGGTGCCGATGTCCGCGAGCGTCTCCATCCCCTTGTCGATGACCGCGCGCTCGCCCATCGACTCGGCGGACTTCGCGCGCAGGACGGTCGAGATGGCGTCACCCTGCGCTTCCAGAATCTGGCTCTGTTTTTCACCCTGTGCGCGGATGATGTTCGACTGCTTGTCACCCTGTGCGGTCTCGACCGCGGAGCGGCGTTCACCCTGCGCTTCCAGAATCATCGCGCGGCGACGGCGCTCGGCCGACGTCTGCTGCTCCATCGCCTGCTGGACGTCCTGGCTGGGGTTGACCTCCCGCACCTCGACCGATTCGACGCGGACGCCCCACTCGTCGGTCGGCTCGTCGAGTTCCTTCCGGATGCGGGCGTTTATCTCCTGTCGCTTGTTGAGCGTGTCGTCGAGTTCCATGTCGCCCAGCACCGCACGCAGGGTGGTCTGTGCGAGGTTCGAGACCGCGCGCTTGTAGTCGTCGACCTCGAGGAACGCCTTCTTGGCGTCCATCACCTTGATGTAGACGACGGCGTCGGCCGTCACGGGCGAGTTGTCGCGGGTGATGGCCTCCTGGCGGGGCACGTCCAGCGTCTGGGTGCGCATGTCGAACGTGTACGTCCGCGAGACGAACGGCAACACGAAGTTGATGCCGGGTTCGAGCAGGCGCTGGTACTCGCCGAACACCGTCAGCGCCCGCTTCTCGTAGGCGTTGACGATTTCGACGGACTTGTACACCGCCACGATGGCAATGAGTAGCGCGACCAGCGCCAGCACCGGGAGGACCACTGACCCGAGCTGTAACGGGAACAACATAGCTCGTCTTGGGATGACGTGTCAATAAGGGTTCCCCCGCCAGGGAGTCGACCGCCGTCAGGCGGGTTCGGTGTCGCTCTCCTCGCGGTCGCGGGACGCCCGCCCGCGTTCGAGTTCCCGCTCGATGTCGTCGAGCTCCGACAGCGACGCGACGGTGAGGACGTTCCCCCCGCCGGGGTCCAGCACGATGACCTCCTCTCCCTCCGCGATGTCGCCGTCCATGCTCCGGGCGCGGTAGTAGGGGTTGAAGCCGCCGTCCTCGAGTTTCACCTCGCCACCGTCGTGGGTGACCCGCTCGGTGACCCGGCCGATCTGTCCCCGCAGGGAGTCGGAGTCGCTCGTCTGCGCGTCGGCGGTGCGGTTCCGTATCCCGAGGTCCTGGTAGAACTTGAACGTCGCCGCGCCCGCGAGGATGACGACGGCCGCGAGCACCAGCGGCGTCAGCGGCCCGAGCAGGCCGCCGAGTGCCAGCCCCACCGCGCCCGCGGCCAGCAGGGCGACCCCGACGACGATGAAGTGTGCGCCGGGCGCCAGCGCCTCCATCACGACGAGGCCAGCGCCGACTAACAGCAGCAGCAGCGAGAGCGGGACGCCCAGCACCTCGACCATACTCCCCCTAGGTGCCGGGCTCCCCTAAGGGTTCGCCCGCGCGTCACGGCAGGTGTCGCCCGTCACAGCAGGAACTGCGCGAGCACCACGAGCGTGACGGCGGCGCCCAGCAGAACGAACAGCGAGCCCTCCAGCGAGGGCGACCCGGGTTCCAGCGTCCGCTCGTCGGGGCCGGTCCACGACTCCCCCTCCGTGGCGACGTGGAGCGCGCTCCCCGAGCGGTCGTCGCCGTCAGCGTCCGTCCTGGGCCGGTCGGCGCCGCGGTCGGTCCCGTCCCGGGCGTCGCTTCCGTCCGCGCCCTTCCGGGCCGGGTCGTCGGCTGCGTCGGTCACACCCGTCGTACGCCGTCGGCGCCGATAAATCCTCGCCGTTCGGACTACTGCACCTTCGTCCCGGGCTCGGCGTCCGCCAGCGTGGTCAGCAGGTCGGCCTGGTCGCCAGCGGCGAGCAACATCCCGTTCGACTCGACGCCGAACAGTTCCGCCTTCTCGAGGTTCGCCACCACGACGATGCGGGTGCCGGGCAGCGAATCGAGGTCGTGGAGTTGCTTGATGCCGGCGACGATCTGGCGCGTCTCGACGCCGATGTCGACCTCCAGTTTCGCGAGGTCGTCGGCCCCCTCGATCGGCTCGGCCGACAGTATCTCGGCGACCCGGATGTCGAGCGCCTGGAAGTCGTCGAAGCTCACGCGGTCGTCCGCGACGGGTTCGAGGTCGGTCACGGCCGACTCGTCGTCGCCGTCGGCCTCCTCGCTTTCGGTTCCGTCCCCGGCCGTCGCCTCGGCGACGCGGGCCTCCAGTTGCTCGTTGAGCTCCGCCACCTGGTCGTCCTCGATGCGGTCGAACAGTTCGTCGGGGTCGTCGAACGTCGCGGGCGGCGCCTCCAGCGCGGCCTCGATGCCGGCGTCGTGGACCGACCCCGACTCGCCGAGTTGCGCCCACAGCTGTTCGGCCTTCCCGGGGAGGACCGGCTCCATCAGCACCGCGCACGCCTTCGTTATCTGCACGCAGTCGCGGATGACCTGCGCCGCCCGGTCGGGGTCGTCGTCGACGAGGTTCCACGGCTCGTGGCGCTGGATGTACTCGTTGCCGAACTTCGCCAGCTCGACCGGCGCCTGCCCCAGCCCGCGCACGGAGTAGTCGTTGACAGCCTCGCGGACGTCCGCGATGGCGCTCTCGACGTGGGATTCGACCTCCTCGCTCACCGTGACGTCGGGCGTCCCGTCGTAGTTCCGCTCCGCGAACAGCAGCGAGCGGTAACAGAAGTTGCCCAGCGTGCCGACGAGGTCGTTGTTCACCCGCTCCTGGAGCGCGTCCCACGAGAAGTTCACGTCCGCGGTGAACTCCGAGCCGGTGATTATCTGGTAGCGGAACAGGTCCGGGTGGAAGCCCGCATCCAGGTAGTCGTCGGCCCACACCGCGCGGTTGCGCGACGTGGAGAACGCCTCGCCGGCGAGGTTGACGAACCCGCAGGCCATCACCGCGCGCGGCTCGTTGAAGTCCGCACCCCGGAGCATGGCGGGCCAGAACACGGTGTGGTGCTGGATGATGTCCTGGCCGATGATGTGGACGATCTCGCCGCCGTCCGGGCGTTCGTCGGTGCCGTGGTTCTTCCAGACGGCCTCCCAGTCGTACTCCTCGGTGCCGACGCGCTCGGAGTACTGCTTCGTCGAGGAGGCGTACTCGATGGGCGCGTCGACCCAGACGTACAACACGAGGTCGTCGGCCCCCTCGCCCGGATAGTCGATGCCCCAGTCCATGTCGCGAGTGATACACCAGTCCTGGAGTTCGCCCTCGATCCACTCGCGGGGCTGGTTCTTCGCGTTGGCCGTCCCTTCGAGGCGGTCGATGAACCCCTGGAGGTACTCCTGGAAGTCCGAGACCCGGAAGAACTTGTGCGTGCGGTCGCGGTACTCCGCGGGGTTGCCGGTGATTGCGCTGACGGGGTCCTCGACCTCGCCGGGTTCGAGATGGCGGCCACAGCCCTCGTCGCACTCGTCGCCGCGGGCCGTCTCACCGCAGTACGGGCAGGTCCCCTCGACGTACCTGTCGGGGAGGGGCTGGTCGGCCTCGGGGTCCCACGCGACCTTTATCTCCTTCTCGTAGACGTGACCCCCCTCGTCGAGTGCGCGGACGATGTCCTGGGTCAGTTCGGTGTTCGTGTCGTCGTGGGTGTGGCCGTAGTTGTCGAACTCGACGTTGAACTCCGGGAACGTCGCCTCGTACTGTTCGTGATACGAGAGCGCGAACTCCTCGGGAGAGACCCCCTCCTTGTCGGCGTTGACCGCGATAGGGGTGCCGTGCATGTCCGACCCGCAGACGAACGCCGTCTGCTGGCCGACCGTCTCCAGCGCCCGCGAGAACGCGTCCCCGCTGACGTACGTGCGGAGGTGGCCGACGTGCAGGTCGCCGTTGGCGTACGGTAACCCGCAGGTGACCACCGCGGGGTCGTCGGTCGGGAAATCCGGATGACTCATGGCTGTGCCTCCTCGTGGCGGGGACTAAACCCCGCTGGTTCGTCGGTGTGCATCGGTGTCGGTGTGGCTACTCGGCGTGCGGTGCGACAGAAAGCGTGGTTTCGCGCCCGGGCAGGGCCGTATGAGGGCGACCCCGGACGGTCCACCGGCGCGGCGACGGCTACGGGCGCATCGAACGCGTGGGCCGCGCTACGCGAGTCACACCGACAGGAAAACGGCGGAGGGTGAAAAGCGATTCGTCCCCGAGCGGGCGTCAGTCCTTGATCTCGACGCCGCCGAAGGCGACGAACCCCTCGACCACGAGGTCCACGGAGTCGTGGGTCCGCTCCTCGCGGAGGCGGGTGTCCTCGACGCTCCCGAACACGGGGAGAACGTCGACGCGGACGTTCCAGTCGCGGGGCGCGATTATCTCCACGGCACCGAACATCGCCACCGCGTCGACCCGGATGGGCGTCTCGGGGTCGGCGGGGGCCACGTCACGGAGGTCGAGCGTCACCCCGCCGAACGCGGCGATGGCGTCGGCACCCCGGAACGACCGGGAGGTGGCGCGCTTCTCGCTACCGCCGAACACGGCGACGGCGTTCAGGAACCTGTCGTCGCTGGCGGCCGTGCCGGTCCGGGTCTTGTACGCGCCGGCGACCAGCGAGAGGCCGAAGACGACGACGACGAGGGGCCACAGCGACCAGACCTGCTCCCAGGTGGCGTAGCCGAGCGTGACGGCCTGGGCCGCCGAGGCGGCCACCACCAGCAGGAGCGGGCCGAACACGTTGCGGAACCCGCTGGTGACGAACGCCCACAGGCCGACGAGGACGAACAGCGCCGGCGCGTACCGGAGCAGGCGGCCGGTGTCGTACAGCCCCGTGGTGGTAGCCAGCAGGGCCAGACCCACGAGGACGACGGCGATACCGACGAGCAGGCCGCTTGAGACACGCTTGTAGTTCATGCTACACGTACGACCGACGTGGAGATAAAGCGATACTGCGGGTCTCGGACGGTGGGACTCAGACGATGCTCGCACCGATGGCGAACAGGCCGAGGGTGACGAGCAGGCGGCCGACGCTCCCGACGAACGTGGCGGCGGCGAACTTCGTGTAGTTCTCCTCGAGGATGGAGAACGCGTAGATTGAGAGCGTGTCGGGGAAAAAGGGGACACACAGCGCCATCGCCAGTCCCGCGTAGCCGTACTTGCGGGCGATTTCGATAGTTTTCCGCTCGGAGTATTCGACGATATCGACCGGGGAGCGGCGGAGCGCGCGGATGACGGGCCCCGACTCCTTCACCTCGTGGCCGATGGCGAACGCGAACACGGAGCCGGCGGCCTTCGCGGTGCCGGACACGAGGATGATGAGCGTCACCTCGACGGCGTACGGCACGCCGAGACGGAGACTCGGGAGGAGCACCACCTCGCTGGGGCCGGGCAGTATCCACGCGATGAGAAACGAGTAGATGGCGATGATGAGCAGACCGAGCGGGCCGCTGGCCGTCCGGACCGCTTCCTCGAGGACGTGGTAGTCCGGCCACGAGAACAGGGGCAGGACCTCGAGCGGCGTCACTATCCGGAACGAGGGAGAGGTGCGGTGTAAGCCTATTGGCTTGGCGGCGTCGATGGACCGCTCCCCCGACGAACGGCGACGAACGGAGTCACCGCAGGCGGTCGACGTCCGCGAGGAACGCCCGGAGCGTCTCCCGGGTGACGTGGGGCATCATCACGATGCGGGCCTCGCCCGCCTCCGTCCGGGAGATGCGCCACCCCTCCTCGCGGAGCGCGTCGACGGTGTCGGCCGCGAAGTCCGCGGCGACGATGGGGAGGGTCGGCTCCACGTGGTCGACGCCGCGGGCGTGGAGTTCGGCCGCGAGCCAGTCGGCGTTCGACTGGCTCGTCTCGTACTGCTCGCGGTAGCCCTCCGGCCAGAGTTCCTCCAGCACCGCGGCGGCGCTGGCCACGCCCGCGCCCGACCGCGTCCCTGTCAGCGTCACCTGCGACGTGGATTCGAGGTAGGGGGTGTCGATGGAGAGTTCGTCCAGCAGTTCCGGGCCGCGCGCGAGCAGGCCCCCCGCCGGCACCGCCGCCTGCCCCATCTTGTGGGGGTCGATTGTCATCGTGTCGATGTCGGCGTCCGAGAAGTCCCACTCGTGGTGGGTAAACGGGAGGACGAACCCGCCCCACGCGGCGTCGACGTGGGTCAGCGCGTCCACCTCGTCGGCCATCCGCGCGAGCCGCGGGATGGGGTCGACGCGGCCGTACTCGGTGGTGCCGGCGACGCCCACCACGAGCACGGTGTCGTCGTCTATCAGTTCGTCGACGGCCTCGAGGTTGGCGGTGAAGTCGTCGAGCGGGGCGACTCGCATCTCCACGCCGAGCACGTCGGCGGCCTTGTGAAACGAGAAGTGCGCTGAGGCGGGCGCGACGAAGTTCGGGTCGCGGGTCGACGCGCGGTTGCGCGCGACCCTGACCGCCTGGATGTTCGCCTCCGTGCCGCCGGAGGCGACGTAGCCGGCGGCGTCGTCGAGACCGGCCACCTCTCCGAGCGTGGCGACCGCCTCGCGCTCGAGTGTCGCCACCGTCTCGTAGGTGCCGGGGTCGCCGGGGTTGGTGGCGAGGAACCGCTCGGCCGCGTCGCGTGCCACCGGATGCGGTTCCGTACACATCGAGGAGAGCACGCGGGAGAAATCCTGAGGCTGGGCCCGCTGCATCTGTTGGGAGCTATGCGCTCTCGCGCTTAAAAATTGCGCAGTTCGCCGACGGCGGGTTTACGACAGCGCCTCGGGCACCCACTGCGGTCTGGTGACCCCGGGGTCCTCCAGCGACCGGAGCGTGTACGCAATGGCGAACGACCCCTGCGAGCCGTCGATGGTGTAGGTGCCCGACGCCGAGAACTCGTAGATTCGCCCCTCGCTGTCCACGACGACGTGCGCCTCGTAGTCGCGCAGGTCGGTCGCGTTGTCGGGGAGCGCACGCGGGTTCGCCGGCTCCGTCGTCGAGGTGAGCGTCACGAGGTCCGTCGTGTCCTCGCGCTCGGTGACGTTCGTCACGTTCCAGCCGCCGGCCGACAGATACCGACCGAACACGCTCTCGCCGGTGAGCTGTTCGGCCGGGATGGGCTGTGCCTGCCGGTACACCACGCGGTCGCCGAATCTGAACCGCACCGCCTGCACCGATTCGTTCCCCCAGGCGTCGATTTGGGAGCCGGGGTTGCGGGTCCGGAAGCCGTACTCGGTGGCGTTGGGCGCGCCCTGCGTGAGTTGCGAGCGGCTGACCCGCCGGCGCTGACCCTCCTGGACGACGGTCGCGTTCGTGCTGAACCGGTAGGTGAACCCCGTCTTCAGGAGCGTCTCGGTGTGGGCATCCAACAGCGCCGCGGAGTCCGCGAACGTCCCGTTCTCCGCGTCGACGCCGGGCGGCGCCTGGTCGGCTGTCAGACCCCCGCCACCACCGCCGAACGGGAGGGCGGAACAGCCGGACAGCGCGAGGAGGATGGCGAGCGCCACCGCGGCGAACGTGCGTCGCATACCTCGACTGTGGGTGCCCGCGCAAAAAGCCCCGCGCTCTCGAACAGAGCCGGTTCCCACTGCCGGCGCGGCGGACGCTTATGTACCCCCGCCGTGACACACGAGCCATGAACGACACCGTCCAACTGACGTTCGACGGCGACGTCGCCACCCTGACCATCGACCGCCCCGACCGGCTGAACGCCCTGAACGAGGCGACGCTGGAGGGGATGGCCGACGCCCTCGACGAGGCGCGCGGCGAGGCGCGGGTGCTCGTCGTCACCGGCGCGGGCGAGAAGGCGTTCGCCGCGGGCGCTGACATCTCCCGGATGGCCGAGATGTCCGTCGAGGAGGCCCACGCCTACTGCGAGCAGGGCCACGCGGTGATGAACGCCGTCGAGTCGTTCCCCGCGCCCGTCATCGCGGCGCTCAACGGCTACGCGTTCGGCGGTGGCTGTGAACTCGCGCTCGCTTGCGACCTCCGTATCGCAAGCGAGCGGGCGGTCATCGGGCAGACCGAAATCGACCTCGGCATCGTCCCCGGGTGGGGCGGCACCCAGCGGCTCGTCCGGCTGGTCGGCGACGAGACGGCCCGCCGACTCGTCTTCTTCGGCGAACGCGTCGACGCGCAGGACGCGCTGGAACTCGACCTGGTGAGCGAGGTGGTCGCCCACGACGAACTCGACGAGTACGTCGCCGGGATGGCCGCCGACCTCGCGGAGAAGCCGCAGTTCGCCATGGCCGCGGCGAAGGAGGCCATCAACGAGGCCCACGAGATGGGCCAGCGCGAGGGACTCGACTTCGAGCGGCGCCTCTGGAGCAGTCTGTTCGGCACGCCCGACCAGCGCGAGGGGATGGACGCGTTCCTGAACGACCGCGACCCCGAGTTCGAGTAGCACGGATGCGTAGTCCGGGCGGCGTGAGCGACGACGATGGCGACATCGTGCGTCAGGACGTGGGTATCGCGCTGTCGAACGTCGCGGTCGGCGCGATGCTGGCCGGGACCGTCGCGCTCGCCGTCGACCTGTGGTGGATAGGCGCAGTCGCGTCGGTCGCTACCGCGGGGCTGGCGGCGGCGGCCGACCGGAGTCGCGCCGGCCTCTGGGCACTGTACGCCGCCGGCGTCGCCGTCGCGGTCGGCCTCGCCTGGGGCTGGTGGGCCGGCGCGACGACGGTCGGTGTCGTGCCGCTCTTGCTTCTCGGCGTGGGGAGCGGGGCCGGTGTGAACCGCCTCCTGTTCGGCGTGGCGTGGTCCGTCCCCGAGACGCGGCGGCGCCGCGAGGCCGCCGAGTGAGTCAGTCCTGCGGGGCGGGCGCGGGCGCGCGGTCGGCGTCCAGCGTCTCCCACACCTGCGAGTAGGTCAACACGAGCGCCAGCGCCGCCAGCACCGCCGTCACGAGGAACGGGGCGGCGAAGCCGAACCGGATGGCGTACCCCGAAATCAGGGGGCCGACGGCGACGCCGAAGCCGAACGCCGTCGTCAGCACCGACAGCGTGGTGCCCGACTGTCCACGGCCCGCCAGGTCGCCCGCAAGCGCCAGTCCGGGTGCGAACACCAGCGCCACCGAGACGCCCTGCAACAGGCGGAACAACAGCATCAACAGCGGTCCCGAGGAGACGCCGAACAGCGTCCCGTCGAGGAGCGTCGCCAGTTCGGGCACGTACGCCTGGAGCGCCAGCGACGGGACGAGCAGGGCGAACCCGGCGACGAGGAACGGCCGGCGGCCGAACCGGTCGGAGGCGCGACCGATGGGCACCTGAAACAGGACGTTGGCGATGACGACGGCCGCGAACTGCACCGAAAAGAGGAACGGCCCCTGCCCGAGCGTCGTGTTCACGACCTCCTGGATGGTGGCGAAGATGGCGATACCCGTCGCCATGAAGAAGGTGCCGACGCCGACGACGAACACGGGGTCGAACAGTTGGTCGCGGCCCCGGACCCGAATCGAGAGGTCGTCGGCCGCCGCCGCGTCGGTGCCTTCGGGGTCGTCGACGAGAATCGTGACCAGCGCGAACGAGACGACGGCACCGAGGACGGCGATGGAGAAGGCGGCGTCGAATCCGGAGATTCGGGCGCCGGCGAGCGGACCGAACGCGTCGGTCAGCACGTAGGTGACGACCTGCTCGCCGCCGAAGCCCCCGGTGATGAGCAGGCCGGCGACGATGGGGCCGAACCCGAAGCCGATGAGCCGGAACGTGTTGAACACGCCGAAGTTGCCGCCGCGCTGGGTGGCGTCGGCGGCGTACTCGTTGACCAGCGCGAGCGTCACGGGGATGGTGAGCGCCGCGCCGACCCCCTGCAGGGCCCGCACGGCCAGCACCGACCAGTACGAGGAGACGAACGGGTAGGCGGCGCTGGCGACGCCGAACACCGCCAGCCCCACCAGGATGAACGCCTTCCGTCGGCCGACCCGGTCGGAGAGCCGCCCGGTGAACGGCTGGAGCGAACTGTTGAGCAAGCCGAACAGCGAGAGGACGACGCCGATGAGCAGTTCCGTCGTGAACCCGTCGAGACCCGCAAGCGAGATGCGACCGCTGGCGATGTACAGCGGGAGGACGATGATGAGAAACGAGTTCCCCAGCGAGTCGGCCAGCCGCGCCATCGCCAGCGCGAGCACGCGGTTGTCGGTGCCGAGAACCATCTACCCGCAACGAGGAGACGGGGCGACATGAAGGGGCCGGAGACACACGCGTCACCGGGGCGGAACGCTTTCGGCCCGCAACGTCGTACGGTACCGTATGGCACGGACCGTGAAACTCAGCCGGCTGGAGGCGACCCTCGGGGAGCTATCGTACCCGGTCGACCGGGCGACTGCAGCCGCGAACCTGGACGACGTGACCCTCCTGCTCGCGGACGGGGAGGTGAACCTCGGGGAGACCGTCGCGGACCTCCCGAGCGAGCGGTTCGACTCGCCCGACGACCTCTCGGCGGACCTGTACGGCGCACTCCCGGTCGAGGCGGTGGGCGAACCCGGCCAGTCGGAGGGCGACGCCTGAGCGGCCGACCCGGTTGGTTAAATACCGAGCCGCCGCCTACACCGCGTACGGATGGAGTTCTGCGACGAGTGCGGGTCGATGATGCACACGGAGGGCGACGTCTGGCTGTGCCAGTCGTGCGGCAACGAACAGCCGCGCGACTCGCAGGCGGAAGCCGAGCTGGCGACCACGGCGGGCCAGCAGGACGACGGCCCGCCACCGGTGGCCGACGCGACCACGGACGACACCGAGACGGTGCACCAACCCTGCCCGGCGGAGGGGTGTGATAGTGAGCGCGCCGACTACGAGATGATGCCCAAGCCGGGTGGCTCCTACGAGGTACGACTGTTCACCTGCGTCGAGTGTGGGCACAAGTGGCGCGGCACCTGACGGTGTCCGCCGCAGGGGCGGGCGCCGACGGAAAAGCGGGAGGCTTACACCTACCGATACAGTAACGGAACCCAGTCAGATGAGATTCTGCGACGAGTGCGGTTCGATGATGCACACGGAGGGCGACGCGTGGGTCTGTCGCTCCTGTGGCCACGAGACGCTCCGCGACTCCGAACAGGAGGCGGCGATGACGACGACACAGGGACAGAGCGACGACGGGCCGGTCGACATGTCGGACGTGGACGACGCCGAGGTCGGCCCCACGACGAAACAGCAGTGTCCCCAGCCGGACTGTGACGGCGAGCGCGCTCGCTACGAGATGAAGCAGATACGCGCGGCCGACGAGTCGGAGACGCGGTTCTTCACCTGCGTCGAATGTGGGCACAAGTGGCGCGAGGACGACCACTGACCGATTTTTACGCCTCCGGTTCGTAGGGCCGGGCATGTCACCAGACCGGTCGGCCGACGCGCCGACCGTCCCGAGCGACCGCTTGGAGCAGGGGGGTTGGGAACTGCGCGACGACCTCGTCGAGACCGTGTTCCAGTTGCCAACGGCGACCGTGACCGGCCACACCCTGCTGTACGAGGACAGTGGCCTCCGCGAACAGGTCCGCGAGGCGACCGGACTCGACCGGCCGTGGCGCTTCTTTTTCGCCACGGCGCTGGCGTTCCAGCCGTCGCTGGCGCCCGGCATCGCACCGCTCATCAGCAGCACCGTCGCCCGGGAGGCACGCAAGGAGTTCGCCACGGACCTCGAGGAGCGCGGGTTCCGGAACGTCGAGCGCGGCCGCACCGAGCGGGTCCGCATCGACGGCAACCGCGCACGGCTCACGACGTACCGCGCGACGTACCCGGTCGAGGCCGACGACGCCGAGACCGAACTACAGGTGACGGGCCATCTCGCGGTCTGGAACGGCGACGGCTACCGGCTGGCCGGCGGTGTCTACCCCGAAGCCGGACTCGACGACGTCACCGACGGCGTCGACGCGAGCGCCTACCGGGAGGAACTGCTCGACCTCATCAGAAGCGTCCGATAACCCCCGTCGTGCCGGTGTGCCGAGTACGCCGACAGACGCATCGGCTCACTCCAGCACGGAGCGGCGCGCGAACGTGAGGTAGCCGGTGTGGCCGACGCCGCGCGTCGAGGGACGGGAACCCCGGTCGTCGAACTCCATCCCGCGCTGGATGGTCTCGAGCGTCTCCACGTCGACGAGGTCCGCCTCGCGTGCGGCCTCGACGCAGTCCCGGGAGGACTCGACGAACGGCGAGTAGACGGCGACGAACCCGCCGGGGACGACGAGGTCCGGGACGCGCGCGACCACGTCAGCGGCGTCGGCGGTGTCGAGCGTAACGCCGTCGAACCCCGACAGCGACCCGAGGTCGTCAGTCACGTCCCCGGTCCGCACCTCGACGCGCGTTTCGACGCCGGCGGTGTGCATGTTCTCGCGAGCCACCTCCGCGAACTCGTCGTCCTGTTCGTAGGTGACGACATCGACGCCGAGGCGACCGAGATACGCCGCGAGGATGCCCGTTCCGGTGCCGGCGTCGAGCACGCGGTCGCCGGCCGCGACGCCGGTGTGGCCGACGACGAGGCCGATGTCGCGGGGCATCATCGGCGCGCCCGTGCGTTCGAGGTGGTCGAACAGGTCGGGACCGCGTGGCGTGCGGACGACGAACTCCTCGCCGATGTGCGTCTCCAGGCGGTCGCCGGCCGCGACGTCGTCGGGCACCTCGAGGACACCGAGGTCCGACTCGAGGCGGTCGCCCGCCTCGACGAGGTACTCCCGGTCCTCGCGGACGAGGAGGTAGCTCACTCCAGTCGCTCGACGGCCGCCGCCAGGTCGCCGTCCGTCTCCTCGAGGGCCTCGCGGGCCGCCGACTTCGAGGCGCCGGTGCGTCCGGCGACGATTTCGATGTCCGATTCGGGTATCTCGTCGTCCGAGTCGCCAGCGTCGCCGGTGTCGTCGGCCCCGGCGTCAGCCGTCTCGCCCTCACCGCGCGGGCGGACGTCCGGTTCCCCGACGACCTGGTAGGTCTGTTGCCCCTGGGCGTCCATCCGCTGGACGTCGGCGTCGTGGAACACCATCTCCTCGTCCGCGGTACGGATGATGACCTCCTCGGCCTCGATGTCGTCGAGGTCGATGCCCATCTGGTTCATCATCTGCTTCATCTTCCGTGGGTTGAGTCCGCCGCCTCCGCCAAACATACCCGTGTGGTTGGTGCCCGAAATGAAAAGTGCTCGCTTTCAGCCGAACGTTCAAGTGCGATAGCGCGGCCATCGGCGCCGTGACCTGACCGTCGCCGCCGGTGGTCGAGGCCGGAGTGCGGGACACCACCGGCGACCGCCGAGGCCGACCGGGAGGCGGCCTCGATACGACCGGGCAGTAAGCCCGTACACCGTCACGTCCCGCCTGTACGCCCCTACTCGCCTGCGCCCGACCGGACGTAGACGGCCATCCCCGTCTCGAACGCCCGCATCTCCCCCGCCGCGAGTTCGGCCCGGCCCACCGCGAGCAGGTCGCCGGCCTCGTGAACGACGGCCACCTCGTCGCCCGGCCGCACCGCCTCGCCCACCGCGCGGACGAACTTGGCGAACACGTTCTTGCCGTCGCGGACGAACGGCTCGGACTCGTCGCCGACGACCACCCGGCCCGCGGGAGCCGGTAGCGTCGCGAGCAGTCGCTCGCCGCCCGCCAGCCCCAGCCTGAAGCGGCCGTCGTCCTCGTAGGAGACGATATGCGTCCCTCCGGGCGCGCCGTCGGCGCCCATCTCGCCCGGCGTGTGAATCTGCGTCGGCCGTCCGGAGTTCGTTCGCTGAACCGACGGCTCTTCGCCGGGCGGGAACAGCGCTTCGCCCACCCCCGCGCCGAACTGGTAGTCCGCGACCGTCGAGAGCGTCCGGCGTTCCTCGGCGTCCATGGGGCCGTCTCAGGGGGCGGTCGACATACGGCTTTCGCGTTCCCTACAGGAGCGCACGGACCACCGCTTGCGGGTCGCCGAGCGGCGGCGCCAGCCTGAGGTCCGCGACTACGCCGGCGTGGTCGGACGGCCACAGTTCCCGGTCACCTATCTCGACTCGCGCCGCCGGCGTCTCGCCGGTTCGGCGGGCCGCCAGGGGTTCGACCGGCCCGCCGACGAACGCCGCATCGATGCGCCGGTCGAGCCGCGACTCGACGTTGTGGAGCGTCGGCAACTGACAGCAGGTCGGACCGTCCCCCTCCGTGGCTCCCCACGCGTCGGTGAACGCCCCGGACAGCGTTGCGTACGCCGACGGCTCCGGAACGTTCGGGCCGCTGTTGAAGTCGCCAAGCAGGGCGAGCGGCCCCGCATCGTCCCCGACCGCGTCGAGCAGTTCGGCCGCCTGTGCCCGCCGGACGAGGCCGGAACTCGACGCGAGGTGCGTCGACACCGCGGTCAGGGGCACGCCGTCGAGCAGACAGTCGGCCCGACAGTACCCCCGGGTCGCCGTCAGGGTCCGGTCCCCGACAGTCGTCTGCACGTTGACCGCGTAGTTGGCGCTCGCCGTGTCCACGACATCGACATCGCGCCGGACCAGTAGCCCGTCTCGGTCGAGCAGACGGACGGTGAACGGGTCGCCACCGGGCGGCCGAGCGGGCAACACCACGTCGGCGTTGGACACCGTAGTTGCGACGCGGTACGGCACGTCCCGCTCATCGAGACCGGCCTGCAAGGCGGCGAGGAAATCCGCACGCGTCTCGGTCGGGTCACCGTCGGCGGGACCGCGGGCGACGAGCGCCGCCTCCTGCAAGCCGACGACTGCGGGGCGCTCACGGGCTATCTCGCCCGCGATGGCTCGCATCCGCGTGGAGGCGCCCGAATCTAGCACCTCTCGGTACTTCGCGTGGACACGTTCGGGGACGATTTCGTCGGCCGACAGCAGGCCGAACAGTCCCGTTCCGAGACCGAGGTTGCGGGTCATCACCCGGGTCTCGGTGGTCGCTTCCCACGCCGACACTCGTGGTATGGAGACGGCGGGGAGACTCGCGGCCGCACGGAGCAGTTCGCGGCGATTCGGGGACACGTCAGGGCGTTCGACGCGGCGACGCAAAACGTTACAGGAGGTGGGACAGGGTCCCCCGGAGCGCGTCCGCGGCGGCGCGGACCTCCGAGCGGGCGACGTACTCCCGGTCGGCGTGAGCAACGGCACCCTCGTCGTCCGCGAGCACGCCCGGCCCGAACACCACGGTCGGCGCGTCCGACGCGAAGTACGACGCCTCCGTAGCCGCCGAAAACGGGCGTATCGCACCGCCCGATTCGGCCGCGAGCGTCGCCGCCAGCGGGTCGTCCGCGGGCGTGTGGAACGCCTCCAGGAACGGCGTCGGTCGGTCGGTCAGCGCGACCGACACCGACACGTCGTCGGGAGCGTGTCTCCGGAGATGGGATTCGAGCGACTGGCGGAACTCTTCGGCCGACTCCGGCGGGACGCTCCGCCGGTCGACGGTGAACGAACACCGCGCAGGGAGCTGGTTCGTCGCCTCGCCCCCATCGATGGTCGTCGCCTGCAGGGTTGGCACCCCGAGCGAGTCGTGAGCTCCCGGCCCGTGTGCGTCGTCGTAGCCGTCGAGCACGTCGAGCACGGAAGCCGCGCCGTGGACGGCGTTGGCTCCCGACGCAGGTTCAGCGGCGTGGGCCGCGACACCCTCGACGACGACGGTAGCCTCGAACCGGCCCTTCGCGGCATTGCAGACGTCCAGACCTGTCGGCTCTCCGACGATGTAGCCGTCCGCATCGAGGTCGAGCGCGGCCGCGCCGGTCGACAGCACCTCCTCGTCGGGCGTGACCGCGAGCGTGAGGCGGCCGTCGGGGTCACACGCGAGGAAGGCGTCGAGGAGCGCCGCAAGCGGCCCCTTCGCGTCGCAGGCGCCCCGCCCCCGGACCACGTCGCCGTCGCGCTCGAACGCGACGTGTGGCGGCACCGTGTCGATGTGGGTGTTGAGAACGAGATGCGGGTCCCCGTCGCCCTTCGTGGCGAGAGTGTTCCCCGCGTCGTCGACCCGGGGGTCGTGGCCGTGGGCCGCGAGCGTGTCGACCAGCAGGTCGCGCATCTCGCTCACGGCTTCGTGTGAGGGCGTACGGACAGCCCGCTCGTGGAACGCGAGGAGGTCGAACGCCATCAGTCGCCGGTCGCCGTCGACCGGGAGGGACGGCGCGGCACGTCGGTTCGGAACTCGACGGCCGTCGGCCCCCGGAGCGTCGACCCGTCGCCCTCGATAGTCACTTCGAGGTCGCCACCCGGCGGCGAGACGCGCGTCGGGTCGCCGGTATCGAGCAGGCCGAGGCGGTGGGCGACCGCGGCGACGGCGACCGCACCCGTCCCACAGGAGTCGGTCTCCCCCTCGACGCCGCGCTCGTAGGTGCGCTGGCGGAACCCGTCGCCGTCTTCCGCGGCGAGCGTCACGTTCGCGCCCTCGGGAAAGGCGTCGGCGTACCTGACCGCGGGCGCCACCGCCGCGAGGTCGACGGCGTCCACGTCGTCGACGACGGCGACGGCGTGGGGGACCCCGGTGTTGACGGCAGTAACAGTCAGCCCCTCGACGTCGGTCTCGACGAGCGGGTCGGCGGCCTCGACCGGGACGTCCGCGGGGTCGAACGAGGGAGCACCCATCTCGATGGTGACGCCCGTCTCCTCGACTGCGGCGTGGCGCGTCCCGCTCTGGGTGTCTATCATCACCTCGTCCGCCCCCGTCTCGGCGGCGGCCCACGCCGCCGCACAGCGGGCGCCGTTGCCACACATCGCGGCGACGGAGCCGTCCGGCTGGACGAGCGTCATCACCACGCGCGGCGGCGAGTAGCGGTCCTCGACCGCCAGAAACAGGACGCCGTCCGCGCCGACCCGCGGCGAATCGGGGTGTTCGATGCCGGTCTCCCGGTCGCAGAGCGCGCGGGCGAACGCCCGCCGGTCGGGCACCTCCTCGGCCGCGTCGACTACTACGAAATCGTTGCCAGTGCCGTGGAACTTGCGTACCTCTACCATCGTTCTAACTCCGTGATGTCGGTCAGGTCCTCGCGGCGCGCGACGAGTCGGTCGTCGCCGCCGTCCAGCGCGACCACCGCCGGGCGGGGCCGCGAGTTGTAGTTCGACGCCATCTCGTAGCCGTACGCGCCCGCGTTGCCGACCGCGAGGTGGTCGCCCCGTTCCGGGGCGGCCAGCGGCCGGTCGCGCGCGAGCACGTCCGCCGTTTCGCACACCGGGCCGGCGAGTTCGACCGACTCGGTCGGGCGGTCGTCGGCGTCGGGCGCGAGCGAGCGCACCGCGTGGTAGGCGTCGTACAGCGCCGGCCGGAGCAGGGTCGTCATCCCCGCGTCGATGCCGACGACCGTGGTCTCGGGCGTCTCCTTCACCGTGTTGACGGTCGAGAGCAGGACGCCCGCGTCCGCGACGAAGTAGCGACCCGGTTCGATGGCGAGGCGGGCGTCTACCTCGCCCAGTGCGTCGCGGGTCGCGTCCGCGACCCTGTCCAGGTCCAGCGGCGGTTCCGTCTCGCGGTAGGGGACGCCGAACCCGCCGCCGACGGCGACGAACTCCAGGTCGCCGACCTCGCGGGCCAACTCGCCCATCCGCGAGACGAGTTCTCGGTGGGCCGCGAGGTCGTCGCCCGAGATGCCGCTCCCGGCGTGGGCGTGGATACCGACGACCTCCCCCACCTCGCGGGCCGCGTCGACCACCTCCCCCGCGCGGTCGTAGGGGACGCCGAACTTCGGCTCCGCGCCGGTCGACACCTTCGCGTGGTGGCCCGCCCCCACGCCGGGGTTGACGCGGACGCAGAGCCGCCCCTCGTAGCCGCGCTCCGCGAGGCGGTCGAGCGTGTCGCGGGCGCCCACGGTGACCACGATGTCGTGGGCGCGGCCCACCTCCCCGATGTAATCGAGGTCGCGGTCGGGGGGGTTGACCGCCGTGTAGCGGATTCGTTCGCCGGGGAAGCCGGCGTCGAGCGCGCGCTTCACCTCGCCCGCGGCCGCACACTCGGCGTCGACCCCCTCGGCTTCGAGCGTTTCGAGCACCGCGCGGGTCGTGTTCGCCTTCACCGCGTAGGCGACGTCGGCGTCGGGGAACGCCCCCCGGAGACGGGTGGCGTTCTCCCGGACGCGGTTCAAATCGAGGACGTAGGTGGGCGTGGCGTGGCGGTCCGCGAGGTCCCGCAGGCGCTCGGCGTTCCAGTCCGCGAGCCGGCGCACCGCGGGGTCGTCGCTCATTCGCGCAGTGCCTCCTCCCGCTGGGTCGCTTCGAGGGTGTCCTCCTCGACGTGGGTTGCGACGACCGCGGGCTTGTAGGCGCCGCCCTCGAACAACTCGTGGTCGCCGACGCTCGACTCGACGTAGCGGATGAACGCCCGGCGCTCGGGCGGCAGGTGGCCGTAGACGATTTCCTCCTCGACGAGGTCGTAGACGGGGATGCGGGGCGTCAGCAGGGTGTTCTCCCCGACGACGCTGTCCTCGCCGACGACGAACCCCGAGGTGACCCGACAGCCTGCGCCCAGCGAGACGCCGTCCTCGACGACGACGGGTGCGTCCTCGACGGGTTCGAGCACGCCGCCGACGAGCGTGTTCGCGCCGAGTTTCACGTTCTCGCCTATCTGCGCACAGGAGCCGACGGTGTCACAGGAGTCGACGAGCGTGCCGTCGCCGACGTGCGCGCCGATGTTGACGAAACTTGGCGACATCATGATGGCGTCGCTCCCGACGTACGCGCCTCGGCGCACGACCGTCCCGTCCGGCGTGTTGCGGGTGCCACGTCCCGGCAGGTCGTCCGTCCGTCGCAGGGGGAGCACGTCGTGGTACGTCACGTCGCCGTACTCGTGGGCGGCGATGTCGCGCAGGCCGAAGTTGAGCAGGATGCCCTCCTTCACCCAGTCGTTGGCGGTCCACTCGCCGCCGGACTTCTCGGCGGCGCGCACCTCGCCCGCCTCCAGCGCGTCGAGGAACTCACCGAGGACGGCGTAGTCGTCCTCGGTCGTGTCCTCGGCGGAGAGGCCGTTCTGGTAGCGGTGCCACAGGTCTCGTACGTCGGATTGAAGCGTCATGCCAACACCTCACTGAACTCGTAGGACCCGGCCTCACGGCCGGCCAGCCACTCGGCGGCGTCGACCGCGCCGGCCGCGAACACGCGCCGCGACTCCGCGCGGTGCGTGAGCGAGAGCACCTCGTCGTCGCCCGCCAGCGTCACCTCGTGTTCGCCGCGGACGGTGCCCGCTCGGCGGACGTGGACCCCGACCTCGCCGGGATCGCGCTCGTGGTGGCCCTCGCGTCCGTACACGCGTTCGAGTGCGTCCTCCCGTGCCGAGTCGATTTCGTCCAGGACAGTTGTTGCCGTCCCGGAGGGGGCGTCGCGCTTCCCGCTGTGGTGGGTCTCGGTCACCTCGACGTCGTACTCGGGGAGCGCCTCGACGCCGGCACGGACCACGCGCAGCAGCGCCTGCACGCCCTTGGCGAAGTTCGACGCGCGCAGCAGGGGCACCTGCTCGGCGGCGTCCGCGAGCGCGTCCAGTTGCGCGTCGTCGAACCCCGTGGTGCCGACGACGACCGGGGTGCCGGTCTCGGCGGCCGCGCCGACGTGCTCGACCGTCGCCTCGGGGACGGTGAAGTCCACGAGGACGTCGGCCTCCTCGCGGAGCAGGGCGTCCAGTTCCGCGCGGTCACGCTGGTCGCCCTCGGGGTCGCGTGACACCGGGAGGACGGTGTGGCCCCGGCTCTCGGCCTCGGCGACGACCTCGCGCCCGGTCCGGCCCGTGGCGCCGGCGACGGCGACTCTCACGCTTCGGGTGCCGCCGCGTCCAGTTCGCTCAGTACCTCGCGCAGGCGGTCGAGGTTCTCCTCGCCCATCCGCGACAGCGGCGAGCGCATCGTCGCGGGCATGTGCCCGCGGATGGCCAGCGCCTCCTTCACGGGGATGGGGTTCGACTCGATGAACAGCGCGCGGAACAGCGGGCCGAGTTCGTAGTGGAGTTCCCGGGCGGCCGCGTAGTCGCCGTCGAGCGCGTGCTCGACCATCCGGCTGGTCCGCTCGGGTTCGACGTTGCCCGCCACCGAGATGGTGCCCGTCCCGCCCATCGACATGATGGGGAGGGTCAACTGGTCGTCGCCCGAGAGGACCGTGAAGTTCTCGTCGGCGGTCCGCTCGACGACTTCGGCGACCCGGTTCAGGTCGCCCGAGGCGGCCTTGTAGCCGACGACGTTCTCGTGGCCCGCGAGGTTCACGGCCGTCTGGACGGCGATGTTGCGGCCCGTGCGGCTCGGAACGTTGTAGATTATCTGCGGCAGGTCGACGGCATCTGCGACGGTCCGGAAGTGGTTCTCCATCCCGGCTGGTTCGGGCTTGTTGTAGTACGGCGAGATGAGCAGCAGGCCGTCGGCGCCCGCGTCGGCCGCCCGCTCGGACAGTTCCAGCGCCTCGCGGGTGTTGTTGGAGCCCGAGCCAGCGACGACCGGAACCGAGTCGACGGCGTCGACGGTTGCCTCGATGACCTCGACGTGTTCGTCGTGGGTCATGGTCGCGGACTCGCCGGTGGTGCCGACGGGGACGATGCCGTGGACGCCGCCGCGTTCGAGGCGGCGGACGTTCTCGCGCAGGGTCTCGAAGTCGATGCTCCCGTCGTCGTGGAAGGGGGTCGTCAGCGCCGGGAAGACGCCGGCGAAGGTGTCGTGTGTCATGTGCGTGTGGCTGTGGTGTCGATGTAGTTCGAAGGCGATGCCCAGGATGGCCCGCGACGAGACGCCACGCTCGCCGGGAGCCGTCTACGGGCGTTTGCCTTTCGAGAAACGGCCGTCACACCGGTCGCTCGTCGGCGGCCGACCGAGTGTGACTGGGTTCATGTGCGTCAAACTGCGACGCGCGGACTTAGGCGTTGCGTCCGTCGGGGAAGTTTGCCTCGGGCGTCGGGACGAACAACTGACTCGTCCCGACGAACGGACGAGTGGGCCGGCCCGGGGGCGACCGGCCCGCCGACGACTGGGACACCGTCTAGCGACACCCTTTCAAAGAGAGCCGAAACAGTTGGAGTATGCCACCGCTCCACGGGAGCCAGCGGGTCGCCGTTCTGGCGGACTCGCAGAACCTCTATCACACCGCCCACAGCCTCTACTCGCGGAACGTCGACTACACCGGCCTGCTCGACACCGCCGTACAGGAACGCGAACTCGTCCGGGCCATCGCGTACGTCATCCGCGCGGACAGTCCGGAGGAGGAGCGGTTCTTCGAGGCGCTCCGCGACATCGGCTTCGAGACGAAGATAAAGGACATCAAGACGTTCGGCGACGGCTCGAAGAAGGCCGACTGGGACGTCGGGATGGTGCTCGACGCCGTCACCCTCGGCGAGCACGTCGACGTGGTCGCGCTCTGTTCGGGCGACGGCGACTTCTCGCGGCTCTGCTCGCATCTGCGCCACCAGGGCGTCCGCGTCGAGGTGTTCGGCTTCGGCGAGTCGAGCGCCGAGGAGCTCCGGGACGCGGCCGACTCGTTCATCGACATGAGCGAGAACCCCGACCAGTTCCTGCTATAGGTACGCCAGCGCCGCCTCGTCGGGAACCTGCCGGAAGTCGCGGTAGTGGGCGCCGACCGCCCCGAACGAGAACGGTTCCTCCAGCGCGATTACGCGGTCGGCCTCCTCGCGGAGCCGGTCGAGAGTGTCTGGCGGGCCGACGGGCACCGCGAGCGTGACGTGGGCGGCGCCCGCCTCGCGCACCCGCCGCAGGCAGGCGGCCGTCGTCGCGCCCGTGGCGACGCCGTCGTCGACGACGACGACGCGTTTGCCCGCGAGGTCGATGCCCTGGCGGTAGCGGTCGGCCTTCTCGCGAGCGCGGGCGGCCTCGGCGTCGCGCTCGGCGTCGAGGTAGTCGTCGCTCACCCCGAGTTGCGCCACGAGGTCGTCGTTCACCCAGAGGGTGCCGTCGTCAGCGACGGCGCCGACCGCGAGCTCCGGGTTGCCGGGCGCGCCGAGTTTCCGCGCGACCACCACGTCCAGCGGCGCGCCGAGCGCGTCCGCGACGGGCCGAGCGACCGGGAGTCCGCCCCGCGGTATCGCCAGCACCACGTCCGCCTCGACGCCCGCCTCGCGGAGATGCTCTGCCAGCCGTTCGCCCGCATCGGTGCGGTCCTCGAACATGGCGTCGAACTTCGACGCGCAGGGGCAAAACGTTCACCTCGGCAAGAGAAGGTGGGTCGGAGACGCCGGCCGCCGGTCGGTGCTCGGTGACGGAGCTACAGGTCGTCGACCAGTTCGGCGCCGAGCCCCGTGTAGCCCGGGGGCGTCAGCGCCCGCAGTTCCTCGCGGACCGATTCGTCGACGTCGAGGTCGTCGAACAACTCGCGGAAGTCGTCGAGCGAGGCGCGCTGGCCTCGCGTCAAGGCCTTGATGCGCTCGTAGGCGTCCTCGTGGCCCTCCCGGCGCAGAATCGTCTGGACCGCCTCGCCGATGACCTCGGGGTTCGATTCGAGGTCATCGCGCATCACCTGCTCGTTGGGGGTGACCTTCCCGAGGCCGGTCGCGGCCTTGTCGTAGCCGATGAGACAGTGGGCCAGCGCCGCGCCGACGTTGCGCTTCACGGTCGAGTCCGAGAGGTCACGCTGGAGCCGCGAGGTGGTGACGTAGTCGCCGAGGAAGACGAGGTCCGAGTTCGCCTTCGAGAGGTTCCCCTCGCTGTTCTCGAAGTCGATGGGGTTCACCTTGTGGGGCATCGTCGACGACCCGGTCTCGCCCTCGACTGTCTCCTGGCCGAGGTAGCGCTGGGAGACGTACAGCCACATGTCCCGGTTCAGGTCGAGGAGGACGTTGTTCGCGTTGCGGACGGCGTCGAACACGGACTGGAGGTCGTCACAGGGGTTCACCTGCGTCGAGAGCGGCTGGTGCTCCAGTCCCAGGGAGCCGACGAACTGCCGGGAAAACGCGCGCCAGTCCACGTCCGGGTAGGCGGCGTGGTGGGCCGCGTAGGTGCCCGATGCGCCCGCGAGTTTGCCGGCCAGCGAGCCAGCGGCCCGCTCTACCTCGCCGACGGCGCGACCGAGACGGGCGGCGTAGACGGCGAGTTCCTTCCCGAACGTCGTCGGCGTGGCCGGCTGGCCGTGCGTGCGAGCCAGCATCGGCAGGTCGCGGTGGTCGCGGGCCATCCCGGCGAGCGTGTCCCGTAGCTCGCGGAGTTCGGGGACGAGCACGTCCTCGACGGCCGGCTTCACGAGCAGTCGCTGGGCGAGGTTGTTCACGTCCTCGCTGGTCAGCGCGACGTGGACGAACGGGGTTGCGTCCCCGCGGTCGATGCGCTCCAGCCGCTCGCGGACGAAGTACTCGACGGCCTTCACGTCGTGGTTCGTCGCCGGGTAGCCGCGCCAGCCGGCGGTCTCAAGCTGTTTGACGATTTCGGCGTCGTTCTCGTCGAATCCCTCGTACAGCGCGTACAGCTGGGCACGCTCGCCCTCGTCGAACGACAGCGGCGTCGCGTCGAGTTCGGCCAGCGCGAGCAGGTACTCCACTTCCACCCGGACGCGGGCGCGCATCAGCGCGGCCTCGCTGGCGTACTCCGCGAGCGGCTCCGTGTAGCCTGCGTAGCGACCGTCCAGCGGCGAGACGGCGTACAGCGGACCCCTGTTCGTCATGGTCGGGAGTGCGGTCACCGCGCGAAAAAGCGTGTCGGTCGCCGGTTGCATCGTCGTGAACACCACCGCCACCGAAACCCTGTTTGTACCCTATTTCTATACACGTATTCGCATATTCTCCCGCGAGTAACCGCAACTACTTTGCGCTCCCGCGAGTCGGATACGGACATGAAACTGGCCGGGATGGCCTCGAACCGTGGCCGGAACCTGCGACACATCGCCGACACGCTCGACGTCGAGTTCGCGGTGATACTGTCGAACGAGGAGGGTGCGCCCGTGCTGGAGGCCGCCTCCGAGCGCGGCATCGCCACCGAAGTCGTCGAGCGCGACGAGGGGGAGAGCCGGGAGGCCCACGAACGGCGGGTGCTGGACCGTCTCGACACCTACGACTTCGAGTTGCTGTGTCTCGACGGCTACATGCGCGTGCTCACCGAGTCGTTCCTCGACAGGGTGCCGACGACGCTCAACGTCCACCCGTCGCTTCTGCCCTCCTTCGACGGGAGGGACGCCCACCAGCAGGTGCTCGACGCCGGCGTCCGCGTCACCGGCTGTACGGTCCACGTCGTCGACGAGACAGTCGACGGCGGCCCCATCGTCACGCAGGAACCCATCCCCGTCTTCGAGGGCGACGACGCCGAGGCGCTGAAGGAGCGCGTCCTCTACGAGGGCGAGTTCAAGGCGTACCCGCGGGCCGTCCAGTGGTTCGCCGAGGACCGCGTCGAGGTCGACCACGACGCGGGCGAGGTCCACGTCGACGGCGACGACGACGGGGAGTTCCCCGCCCGGCGGGTCGTCAGCGAGGATTTCGAGACGGGCCTGCGGTACGGCGAGAACCCCCACCAGGACGCGGCCGTCTACGCCGACGGGGCCTGCGAGGCGGCGAACGTCGTCACCGCCCCGCAGTTGAACGAGGGCGCGAAGGCGCTGTCGTACAACAACTACAACGACGCCGACGCCGCGCTGGGGCTCGTCAAGGAGTTCGACGACCCCGCGGCGGCGGTCATCAAGCACACCAACCCGGCGGGCTGTGCCACTGCCGACACGCTCGCCGACGCCTACGCGGACGCGCTCTCGACGGACCCCCAGAGCGCGTTCGGCGGCATCGTCGCGCTCAACCGCGAGTGTGACGCCGCCACCGCCGAGCAGGTGGTCGACTCGTTCAAGGAAATCGTGGTCGCGCCCGACTACACCGACGCGGCGCTGGACGTGCTGACGACGAAGGAGAACCTCCGCGTACTCGCGGTCGGCGACCTCTCGACCGACGACGAGCGGATGACCGAGAAACCGATTACGGGGGGGCGACTCGTGCAGGAGCGCGACCGGCAGAAACTCGCGCCCGACGACCTGGAGGTCGTCACCGAGCGGGAACCCACAGACGAGCAAATCGAGTCGATGCTGTTCGCGTGGCAGACCATCAAGCACGTCAAGTCGAACGCCATCCTGTTCGCCAACGGAACCGAGACGGTCGGCATCGGCATGGGACAGGTCTCGCGGGTCGACGCGGTCCGACTGGCGGCGATGAAAGCCGAGGAACACGCCGAGGGGAAGAGCGCGGAGGGCGCGGTGATGGCCTCGGACGCCTTCTTCCCGTTCCCCGACGCCGTGGAGTACGCCGCCGAGGCGGGTATCGAGGCAGTCATCCAGCCCGGCGGCTCCGTCAACGACGAGGACGTCGTCGAGGCCGCCGACGAGCACGGGATGGCGATGGTGCTGACCGGCCAGCGGTGCTTCAGACACGACTGAGCGACAGCGAAGGAGTGTCTGAAGCCCGTGAGACGACGGAAGGGAGTCTCACGGCGTTTCAGACACGACTGAACGCCCAGGTTTTGCATCTCCCTCGGCGCGCTTCGCGCGCCTCGGCCTGTGTGCCGGCTCCGCCGATACGATTTAGCACGGCGGGCTGTCAGCCCGCCGCTCAGGCAATAACTCGGGGCAATATACGCGCCTCGCTTCGCTCGGCGCCGAAGAACCGCTCGCTCCCTGCGGTCGCTCGGGGACGCTACGGTCCCACAAACGCTTTGTCACAGCAGTAGCCAGAACTCGACGACGCCCTCCGATGTCACGCTACGACGCAGTCCTGTTCGACAACGACGGCGTGTTGGTCCACCCGCCGTCGTCCGAGGCACAGTCGGCCGCCATCCGCGACGCCTTCCACGAGGTGGGCGTCGAGTCGCCCCGCGACGACCACGTCGAGTACCTCTGTCACGGCGTCACCGTGGACGGCCTCCGTGACATCGCCGCGTCCTACGGCGTCGACCACGAGACGCTGTGGGACGCCCGCGAGCGGCACGACGACCGCTCGCAACGCGAGGCGTTCGTCGCCGGCCACCGGAGCACCTACGACGACGTGGACGCCGTCGACGCGCTTCCGGGGCCACGCGGCCTCGTCAGCAACAACCACCACCCGACCGTCGAGTTCGTCCTCGACCGCTTCGGGTTGGGGTTCGACACCTACTACGGCCGGCCGATGACCGTCGAGAGCCTGCGGTTGAAGAAACCGAACACGCATTTCCTCGACCGCGCGCTCGCGGACCTCGACGCCGACTCGGGGCTGTACGTCGGGGACAGCGAGAGCGACGTACAGGCCGCCCACAACGCAGGACTGGAGTCGGTGTTCGTCCGGCGGGAGCACAACCGCGACGCCGCGCTCGGCGTCACGCCGGACTACGAGGTGGAGACGCTGGACGCCGTCGGCGAAATCCTCGGCGACGGGGCGTGAGCGCGGACGCTACTCGACGTACGTGAACCAGTCGTCGTGGTCGTCGGTCCGGCGCTCCACGAGGTCGAAGAACGCCTGCTGGAGTTCCTCGGTGACCGGGCCGCGCGTCCCCGAGCCGATTTCGTTGTCGTCGACGCTCTTGATTGGGGTGACCTCCGCCGCCGTCCCCGAGAAGAACAGTTCGTCCGCGGTGTACAACTCGCCTCGCGAGATGACGGCGTCGTCGTGGACGGTGTAGCCGTGTTCCTCGGCGAGGGTGATGACCGTCTCGCGGGTGATGCCGTTGAGGATGGACTGCGCGAGGCCGGGCGTGTATATCTCGCCGTCGTTGACCATGAAGATGTTCTCGCCCGGTCCCTCGGCGACGTTGCCCTCCTTGTTGAGGACGATGGCCTCGACGTAGCCGTTGCCCCGCGCTTCCTCGCCGGCGAGCATGCTGTTGAGGTACGGGCCGGTCGCCTTCGCGTTCGTCGGAATCTGCGAGGAGGCGTGCTTGCGCCACGAAGAGACCATCACGTCGACGCCGTTCTCCAGCGCCTCCTCGCCGAGATACGCGCCCCACGGCCAGCAGGCGATTGCGGTGCGTGTCGGACAGTCCTTCGGCGAGACGCCCAGCGAGTCGTAGCCGAAGAAGGAGATGGGCCGGATGTAGCAGGATTCGAGCTCCTGCCGGCGAATCAGTTCCAGCGTCGCCTCCTTCAGCTCCTCTAGCGAGTAGCCGATGTCGAGGTCGTACGGCTTCGCCGACTCGTAGAGGCGTTCGAGGTGTTCGTCGAAGCGGAACACCGCCGGACCCCGCTCGGTGTCGTAACAGCGGATGCCCTCGAACACCCCCGTTCCGTAGTGCAGTCCGTGCGTGAGAACGTGAATCTGGGCCTCGTCCCAGTCCACGAACTCGCCGTCCATCCAGATGGTGTCGACGTCCATCTCGTCGAAGCCCATACCCACAGCCAACACCGCCCCCGTATTGAGTGTTGGCGGTTCTTGCCGGAGGAGAAATCAGCCGAGGCGCGCCAGCAGGTCCGCACCCTCGACGTACACGAGGTCGTGACGGTCGGCGTACGCGCGGGCGTCGGCGGGCGACAGCGCCCCGCCCGTCTCGTCGTCGAGCATCTCACAGACGACGACGGCAGGCGCGCGGTCGGCGGCCGCCGCGAGCGCGACGCCGAGTTCCGTGTGGCCCTCGCGGTCCGCGAGCAGGCCCGGCGCGGCCCGAAGGAGGTGGACGTGGCCCGGGGCGCGGAACTCGTCGGCGAACTGCGCGCGGTCGGGAGCGGCCGCGAGGTCGCCCAGCCGCGAGATGGTGAGCGCGCGGTCGTCGTCCGGGATGCCGGTCCGGGTGTCGCGGTGGTTGACCGTCAGCGAGAACGACGACCGTTCGTCGTAGTCGAGGTCGTGGTCGGCCGCGGCCGGGTGGTCGATGGTCTCCTGCACGAAGGGGAGGCCCCACGCCTCGGCGACCGCATCCGAGAGCGCGACACAGACCAGCCCGCCGGCGTCGTTGCGCATCCGGCAGACGTCGTCGCTGTCGACCGCCGCCGCGGGGTAGACGAGGTCCGTCTCGCCCTCGCGGTCGGCGGCGTCGTGGACCAGGACTGGCTCGCCGCGGGCGAACGCCTCGATGGCCGCGTCCACGGCGGTCAGTTCACTGCTCCTCGACACGGACGGTCACCTCCATCCCGTCGTCGAGGCCGAGCACGTCCCGGAGCTTCTCGGGCGCGATGACCTCCAGTTGGTCGGCGTCGTGGTGGGTGCGCTCGGGCGCGATGACGTGGGCCTCCTCGTACGTCTCCCCGTCGACGAGGACAGCGGCGGGCCAGCAGAACGCCGGGCCGTACGTCCGGTCGTCACCTTCCCAGCCGTCGATGCGGACGGGGTCCATCGCGTCCATCCGGGCGCGCGCCTCCACGCTCTCGGCGTCGAGGTCGACGTTCAGCGTCCCCGCGAACGGCTCGTAACCGAGCCGCTCGCGGAACTGCTCCATGTAGCCCGGAAGCGAGATGTAGTGGCGCCCCTCGCCCATCCCGCTGGTGACGGTGCCGTGAAGCGCCACCTCCGCGACGCCCTCGAAGATGCGTCGGTAGGCCTCGTACTCGCGGCGTAGCGTCCGGCGGCCGGCGTCGGTGATGGTGACCCGCTGGCCGTCGCCGACCATCTCCCGCTCGACGGTGCCGGCGTCCTCCAGTCGCTGGAGCCGGCGGGAGGCAGTCTGGTTCGAGGCGTCGAGTCGCTCCGCGAGCGCCGCACACGTCACGGTCGTCGGCGCGTCGGCGGCCCCCTCCAGCGCGAGATGCTTGAGAGTCGCCAGTTCGTCGGGACCGACCGACGCCACCTGTTCTTGCATACCACGGGCTACGGAACTCGTCGGTTTAAGCGTAACGAACGTGGAAAGCTTCTCAAAAATGAGATGGCGTGCGAGGCGGGAACCGTCGGGAGTTCCACGTCGGGACCGACCCGACATGAAGCCGTCGGTCACGGCGACGCGGACGGCCGCCCGGTCGGGGAAGCGTCGCGCCGGTCGAACGAGGTTCACGCGTCGTCCCGCCCTCGGAGCGTCCGGACGGTCGGCGTCTACGCCGAGTAGGGCTCCGCGCTCCAGAACTCGCTTCCGCCCTTCAGTTTCGGCACCCAGGTGTCTTCCTCGCGTGCGAGCAGTGCGACCCGCGACTCCTCGACCTCACGGTAGTGGTCGAACTCGGGGAGGAACTCGCTCACGTCGCGGGTGAACGCCGCCACTTCCTCGTGGTCGGGCATCGACGAGCGGTCCAGTCGTCCGCGGGAGTGGCCGACGTGCATGTACGCCTTCATCTCGACGAAGTCCACGTCCGCGCGCTGGCACATCGCCGCGTACCACGCCGGCGTGTGCATGTTGACCCCCTTCACGAGCGTCGTGCGGATGACCGTCCGCGTCTCCTCCTTGTCGGCGAGCACGTCGAGCGTGTCGATGAGGCTCTCCCACGCGCCGTCCTCGACGGCGCCGACGGTGTCGTCGAACGTCGCCCGGTCGGCGGCGTCGACGGAGACGTACAACTGCGTCGGGTCACACTCCGCGAGCACCTCGGGTCGGGTGCCGTTCGACACGAGGAACGTCGTCAGCCCGCGGTCGTGGAACGCCTCGATGAGTTCCGGCAGATACGGGTAGAGGGTCGGTTCGCCGTCCAGCGAGATGGCGACGTGGCGCGGCTCCATCGCCTCGTCGAACACCTCGCGGGGCACCTCGTCGTTGCCGCCGAACCCGGAGAGGAGTTTCCGCTGGAGGTCGATTGACGCGTCGACGACCGCCTCGGGGTCGTCCCACTCGACGCCGTCGAGTTCGTACGCGTGGCCCGCGTGGTCGCGCCAGCAGAACACGCACCGCTCGTTGCATTTGACGACCGGCGTCATCTGGATACAGCGGTGCGACTGGATGCCGTAGAAGTGGTTCTTGTAACACCGACCCTCGCCGCGCACCGCGCTGGACGTCCAGCCACACGTCTGGGCCGCGGTGTGGTTGACGCTGTGGTAGTCCGGGTCGTCTACCTGCTTGGGCCCCGAATCGCTCATGTCGTGTGCCAGTGGGCGGGGGCGCGTAAACCCGTCGCTCACGTGGGGCGTCGTTCGACGGTCCATGCGACTGGACTCCTCCAACCGGCTACGTCATCGACCGCCGGCCGTAGTCCACACGGCGCGAGACGGACGGCGAGGTGGGGTTACGGCCGGCGGCGCGCCGCGATGAGTGCGCCCACCAGTAGCGCGACGACCGCCACACCCACGCCGAAGCCGGGCACCTCGGTCCGCGTCACCACCGGCGTGATGGTGCCGGTCACCGTCGGGGTCGGACTGGGAGACGGCGTGGCCGTTTTCGTGAGAGACGGGGGCGCCGGCGACGCTGTGACCGTCGGGGACGGGGGCGGGCTGGGAGACGGCGTGGCCGTTTTCGTGGGGGACTGAGGCGTCGGCGACGGACTCGACGAGCCGCCACCCGAACTGCGGACCTCGACGCTGGTGGTAGCCGCGTCGTCCGCGGACGCGACCTGTGTGCCGTACGTTCCGGCGTCGCCATCGGACGTGGTCCACTCGAGCGTCACGACGGTCGAACCCCCGCCATCGAGCGTCACCGACTGGCTGTCCCGCTCGATGTCGTCGACCGACAGCGAGACGGTCTGTGTTGCCTGCTCGTCGCCGGTGTTCTCCACCGTCGTCGTGACGGTCAGGGTCTCGCCCTCGGTGACGGGCGAACTCGTGTCGTCGATGGTGACCGCGAAGTTGGCCGGGTCCGGAGACGGCGCCGCCTGCCCGAACCCGCCGAACGTCGAGAACTCCGTGACGTTGGCGCTGATGGTCCGCGCGCCCGTGTCGACGCTCGACCCCTGGAGTTCGGTCCACGACTGGCCGTCGTGCTCCCAGAGCGACAGCGTCGACTCGTCGACACCCGACGCGTCGGTGCCGCCGTACGCCAGGGAGACGTTCAGGAACGCGTCGCTCGTCAGGTTCGTCGCGTCGAAGTAGCGGCCGACCGCGGTGGCGTCGGGGTTGGCCGGCGGCGAAGCCACCGAACTGACGACGACGGCACTCGCGGCGAACGAGAGCGTGGCGTTCGCGGGGCCGTTCGCGCCGATCGTGACCGCCTCGGCGGTCACATCGGTCGGCCCGTCCTGGATTTCGACAGCCCCGCTCTCGGCGGCCGACACCCGGACCTCGTCGAGCGTGACGTTCGCCGAGTCGCCACGAACCCTGATTGCCGCCGCGCCCCCGTGAGTGTTGTTCAGGGCGTCGACGTCGTGGAATCGTGAATCCCTCGTGTGGCGCACGTCGAGGGCCACGACGCGTCCGTCGAGGAAGCTACTGGCGTCGTCACCGTCCACGGGGTTGTTCGAGACGTTCAGTCCGCTGATCGAGGCGTTGTCGACCTCGGTGAGCCAGACGAGTCGGACGGTGGATTCCTCGCCGGAGTCGGTCTGCCCCGTGGCGGCAAATCCGGTGACGGTCACGTGACTGGAGTCCAGAATACGGAGGGCCTGATCGAGCCCGTCGGTCGCGGTGACGTTCTCGATTCGGACGTCCCGGGCTCCCTCGACCCGGAGTGACGGTCCCTCGTGACCGTCGGTGATCTCGGTGTCCACGACGCTGACGTTCCGGTGGTCGCCGAGATGGGACCCCACCCTGATCCGCCCGTCCGTCACGGTGGCGTTCGAGATCGAGACGTTGTGGTACTTCTGAAGCCGGATGTCGCCGCCCTCGATGGTGACGTTCCGGATGGGGAAGCCGTCGTACGTGTCGCTCGACGTGCCCTCGACGTCGATTGCCCACGACGTGTTGGACACGCGGTTATGTTCGAGACGCGCGGGGTCTACCTCGGGGAGATAGATTCCGGTCACGGGGCCATCGACGTGGTTTCGGGAAATCGTCGTCCCGGTGGTGTCCAGCAGTTCGATCCCCGACTGAACGAACGAATCGGTGCGCACCAGGTTGTCGGTCAGGCCGACGTTCGTGGAGCCGTCGAGCAGCACGCCGTCAGTGGTGATGAGGGCGTTGTCGCGTATCGTTCCCCCGTCCGACCGCCGGGCGACGATCCCCTCGTCGGTCGCGTTGGTGACGTCGTTTCGCGCGACGAGCGCGTTCGGATTCCCCGGACCCGCGCTGTCGTGCGTGAGCCTGATTCCCTGCATGTCGACGCCGACGACCGTGGTGTCCCTGACGACTGCCCGGGGGGAGTCCCGGACCTTGATGGCCGCGGGGCTTCCGAAGTCGCGTCCCTCCTCGGAGTTGCTTCTGTCGTCGACGGTCACGTTGTCGACGACCACGTCCGGACTGTACGACGCGGAAATCGCACCTCGCTTTCCCGTGGTCCGTTCGATAGTCACGCCCGAGATGGTAGCGTCGTCCACGCGAACAACTGCGACGACGATGTCGTCGATACCCGTCGTGGCCGTCACGTCGGAGATCGTGGAGCCGTTCCCGTACTCGTGGTAGACGTCGGCGCCGTTCCCGGTCTCCCGCACCACCACGTTCGTCACCACCGAATCGTTGACCCCCCGGAACGCGACCGGCCCTGCCCAGTCAGCGAACTCGACGTTCCGAATCTCGACCCTATCGAGCTGATCGGCCGGGTCGGAGCTGGATGTAGCGTCGGTCGTGTTGACGACCTCGATGCCGTGGATTCCGTCGACACCGGACCCGTCCAGGGTGTTGCCCGCGCCGTCGATGGTCACGTCGCTGCTGTTCACGACGATGCAGGCGTCGTCGGTCAGGTTGTCGGCGTGCGTCGGCCGGACGTCGCCGGTCAGCTGATACGTGCCGGACTGGTTGATCTGCACACACGAGTCGATATCCTCGGGCGCCGTGGCGGTTTCCGCGAGCGCGGACGGAACGAGCGTCGCCACGACCAAAACCGAGAGCAACAAGACGGTCGCTGAGGCGACGGCAGTGAGGAGCCGGAGACGTCGGTCCGTCATTCGACTGCCCTCGTGAATCGAGGGACCGTTGCATCCGAAGGACTCCCGGTCCGGTGGACGCGGGACCGCGGTGACACCACCCCGTGGCGACGCTTGAACGCTCCAGTCATTGGGCTGAGTGGGGGTTCCCGGGGTCAAATCAAAAAGATGAACTCTACGGAATTATGGTAACTCGTCGGGTACGACTCCACTGGGCTGGAATCACGACGGGGGCCCGCTCCATTCCGGGGCGTCCGAGTAACACGCCGCACCCGGAACGACTGGCGCCGACCGAACCGCGCGCGATGCGTTACGCCGGGTCGACGCGCTCGACCGACCGTATCTCGAGTGTCTCGTCGATCGTCACGCGGAGTACCGCAGTCTCGAGCGGGAACTCGATCCGGATACGGAGCGGTTCCCGCGAGACGACCGACTGCGAGATGGACCTGACGTACGGCGCGTTCCGTCGCGTCAGCTTGCTGAACGGGACGCTGCGGTCGAAGTCGCTGTGCTCGTGGTAGAACGCGATGACGGACGCCTCGGTCAGGAGACTGAACCACGGCGGCGACGACCGCCGGTAGGCACACAGTTCGCAGGCGTAGTCGACCCAGACCGAAAAGCGGGTATCACACGACGAACAGAGGCCGTCCTCGCCGACGGAATGGGAGTCACAGATTCGGATCGAGTGGTCGACCGTCGCGGCACACTCCGGGCAGACGCCGTTCATCATGGGCGTAATCTTCGAATCGTAGAGCACGTGGGCCGACTCCAGCACCGCCGAGGGCGATCTACCGACCAGCCCCGCCGGCGGGACGCCGTAGCTCATGAACGTGCCGGGGGGATACTCGTCGTTCCCGACGACGCCGCCACACGACGTACACCGGACGGTCAACTGGTCGTCGTGGTAGCGCATCTCGATCGACCCGTCGCAGTAGGGACAGCCGGAGTCGACCGCCAGCCAGTCGAGCGACGCCCCCTCGGAGAACAGTCCGGCGACGATCGACCGCATCACGGTCTCGCCCGCGTAGCGCAGGGCGTAGCCGTCGTCGGACCGCCGGACGAAGTGGCCGACGAGTTGGTCGAGGTGGTACGCGAAGTTGTCCGTTTCGACGGCGGTCTCGCGCTCGAGTTCGGCGAACGGTAGCGGCTCCTCGTCGGTGTTCCAGAGGGCCCGTAGGATGGACAGGCGCGTCCGGTTCCCCAGGACGCGGAACGCGTCGTCAGGCGAGACGGTCCGCGGGTCGAACGGCTCCTTGAGTGCGTCGCTGTCGGCCGGTCTGCCGTCTCTATCGTCTGGGTCGGTCATCGGCGGTCGGCCTCCATTCGAGCCTCCTCTGGGTCGCGTTCACCGCCGAGATGTGGACCATCACCTCACTGCCAGACCGCTCCTGACCGACTCGGACCCCCCACCCCGACGCGTGCACCATGCAGTGCGGCGAGGCGGCTTAAGTATTCGGGGCTGATAGGTCGGGCGGAGTACCCTCCGCCCGCGGATGGGGGTGAGACGCCCGGCTTCAGAAACCCCTTTACCGACGGGTTCGAACCCGGACCCATGTACCTCCAGTTCCGGGCGGACGTCGAGGCCGCCCTCCGCGACGCCCTCGAGGCGGCCGGCTATCCGACCGACGACCTCGGCATCGAACAGCCCCCCGAAGGGGTCGACGCGGTGCTTGCTTCCTCGGCCGCGTACCGCCTCGCCTCGGAGGCGGGCGCGCCGCCGCCACAGGTTGCCGCCGAACTCGCCGACGCACTCGACCTCTCGGAGTACGAGTACGTCGCCCGCGCCGACGCGCAGGGGCCGTACGTCAACTTCCACCCCGGCGAGGCGTACTTCGGCGCGGCGCTGTCCGTCCGCGAGGACGCCGGCCGCCTCGACCCGACGGGTGAATCGGTCGTCGTCGAACACACCTCGGCCAACCCGACGGGGCCGGTCCACGTCGGCCGGGCGCGCAACCCAATCCTCGGGGACGCGGTGGCGAACGTACTGGAGTACGCCGGCAACGACGTGGAGCGCCACTACTACGTCAACGACGCCGGCCGGCAGATGGCCGTGTTCACGTGGGCCTACGAGACGTTCGAGGAGGAGGACCTCCCCGAACCGGAGCGGGACCGCATCGAGTACGACCTCGTGCGCTACTACCGGAAGGGCAACGAGTTCCTGGAGAACGCGGAACCGTCGGCCGTCGAGGCCGCGGAGGCCGAAATCGAGTCGATAATGCAGGGGCTCGAAGCCGGCGACGAGGAGACGTACGAGCGCGTGGGCGAGGTGGTCGACCAGGTGCTCGCGGGGATGACGGAGTGTCTCGCGCGTCTCCCCGCGGCGTTCGACGAGTTCGTCAAGGAGACGCGGTTCATGCGCGACGGCTCCACGGACGACGTCGTCTCGCGGCTGAAAGACCTCGACGAGGCCGTCTACGAGGAGGACGCGTGGCAACTCGACCTCCCGAACTTCGAGAAGAACCTCGTCTTCCTGCGGTCGGACGGGACGAGCCTCTACACTACCCGCGATTTGGCCCACCACGAGTGGAAGTTCGACAACTACGACCGGGCCGTCACCGTCCTCGGCGAGGACCACAAACTGCAGGCCGGGCAACTACGGGAGGCGCTGGACCTGCTCGGCAACGACACGAGCCAACTGGAGAGCGTCATCTACTCGTACGTCAACCTCCCCGAGGGGAAGATGTCGACCCGCGCGGGGACGGGCGTGGACCTCGACGACCTGCTCGACGAGGCCATCGCTCGCGCCCGCGAGGAGGTCGAGACCCGGCTCGACGACCGCATCCGCGACGACGACCTGACCGACGAGGACGTCGAGCGCATCGCCCACCAGGTCGGCATCGGCGCCGTCCGCTACGACATCGTCTCGAAACAGCCGACGAAGGCCATCACCTTCGAGTGGTCTCGTGCGCTCGATTTCGAAGCGCAGTCGGCACCGTACGTCCAGTACGTCCACGCGCGGTGCTGTGGCATCCTGGACGAGGCGCGGAGCGGCTCGGAACCCGCAAGCGGCGGCGAGCCGCGAGCAGACGAGGCCGGCGCGGTGCCCGAGGGCGTCGACGTCTCCCTCCTCGATGCGCCCGAGGAGCGGGACCTCCTGCGGGTCATCGCGCGGTTCCCCGGCGTCGTCGAGTCGGCCGCCGACGAACTCGAACCCCACCGCGTCGCCACCTACACCCGCGAGTTCGCGGAGATGTTCAACGCGTTCTACCGCGAGTGTCCCGTCCTCGCGGCCGACGACCCCGAACTTCGGCAGGCACGGGTGGCGCTGGTGGCGGCCGCGCGCCACACCATCGCCAACGCGCTGGACATCCTCGGCGTCGAGGCGCCGAACTCGATGTGACGCTCAGCCGAGAAGCGGCGTGAGGACGCCGGCACCACCGGCGACGAGGCCCCCGCCGACGGCGACGATGACGGCCGCTCCGAGGCCCAGAACCAGAAGCAGGAAGACGACGATCCACGAGAGCGGTACTGACGAGTCCGTCTCTGCGTTGCTCATACCGGTGGGTTGCTCCGCGGCGGTTAAACGTTAGCGAAAGCGATCAGCGAGGCGCCCGAGTACGCCGCCGTCGTCCGCTTCCTCGTCCGCATGCGCGTCGGCCGGCGCGTCGCCGCCGTCGCCGTCGGCCGCCACGGCCTGCTGTTTCCAGTGGTCGTCGGCGCCGTCCGACTCCCAGTCGCGGACCGCGTCGGCGAGTCGCCCGTACGCGAGCGCGGCGGGCATCTCCGGCGCGGTAAACGCAACGGGCTCCACGGCCGGGGGCCGGTCGTCGTCCGGGACGACCGCGAGCACGTCGACGCCGAGTTGGTCGGCGAACGCCGTCACGTCGGCGTGTTCCGGGGCGCGGTTGAGCACCGCGCCGACGACGCCGAGCCCCTCCTCGCGGCAGGCCGCGATTCCCTGCCGGCCCGTCTCCACCGCCTCGTCGCGGGTGTCGGTCACCGCGAGGACGCCGTCGAGAAACGCCGCGACGGCGGAGCCGAGCGTCCCCGCGTCGGCGATGAGATAGTCGTAGGCGAACGCGAGGTCGCCACGGACGTCCGACAGCGACTCCGCGTCGGCGTCGCCGAACGCCGACCGCTCGCCGCCGACCACCACCGGAAGCTCACCCGGTTCCGCCTCGCCGGGGTCGAGGTCGTCCCCTCCCGACCGGAACGCAGTCTCGTCGCGCCGCTGTGCGTCGATGTACGCCTCGAGCGCGTCGTCGACGTCGCCGTGCGGGAGCCGAACCGTCGCCGTCGCCCCGGAGACGCTGGCGTCGCCCCGGACCGCCGCGGCGAGGGTCGCGTCCGTCGTCACGTCGAACCACTCGGCGGCGTCGCCGGTGGCGTCGAGGATGGCCGCGTGATGGCCCTCACGCCGGAGCGCGGCCGCGAGATCGACGGCCGTGGTCGTCGTCCCCGTGTCGGCGGCGCCGACGACCCCGAGTACCTCCATGTCCGATGCTGTGGGGGAACGAACGTAAAAATCCCCCGTCGATAACCGGCGTCGAACCCCGGTATTTCGGGCGGTTCGACCCCGTCTCCGGGACGTCGTCGCCACGTTCGGCCGCGGTCGGGGAGCCTCAGGGCGGAGTGACACCGACGCTCACGCGGTCAACACTTACTTACCTCCCATAGGCTTAGCCCCGCCAATGAGTCAACAGCAGGACGAACAGTCGGACAAACAGAAGTACGAGTTCCGACGCGTCATCGAGGAGCTACAGGAGTACTCGGGATCAGGAACGCAACTGGTCAGCATCTACGTCCCGGAGGACCGACAGATATCGGACGTCGCCGCCCACATCACCCAGGAGCACTCCGAGGCGTCGAACATCAAGTCGAAGCAGACCCGCACCGCCGTCCAGGACGCGCTCACGTCGCTGAAGGACCGCCTGAAGTACTACAAGACGCCGCCGGAGAACGGGATGGTCCTCTTTTCGGGCGCCATCGACGCCGGCGGCGGCCAGACCGACATGGTGACGAAGGTGCTGGAGTCGCCGCCGGACCCCGTCGAGTCGTTCCGCTACCACTGCGACTCGGCGTTCCTCACCGAACCGCTGGAGCACATGCTCGCGGACAAGGGCCTGTTCGGGCTCATCGTCCTCGACCGCCGCGAGGCCAACGTCGGCTGGCTGAAGGGCAAGCGGGTCGAACCCGTCAAGTCCGCCTCCTCGCTCGTGCCGGGCAAACAGCGGAAAGGTGGCCAGTCCGCACAGCGGTTCGCGCGCCTGCGGCTCGAGGCCATCGACAACTTCTACCAGGAGGTCGCGGAGATGGCCGACGACCTGTTCGTCCCGGAGCGCCACGAACTCGACGGCATCCTCGTGGGCGGCCCCTCGCCGACGAAAGACGAGTTCCTCGACGGCGACTACCTCCACCACGAACTCCAGGACCTCGTGCTCGGCAAGTTCGACGTCTCCTACACCGACGAGTCCGGCCTCTACGACCTCGTCGACGCCGCCGAGGACGTGCTCGCCGAGACGGAGGTGATGAAGGACAAACAGCAGATGGAGGAGTTCTTCAAGGAGCTCCACGACGGCGAGAAGGCCACCTACGGGTTCGAGCAGACCCGCCAGAACCTCGTGATGGGCTCCGTCGACCGCCTGCTGCTCTCGGAGGACCTGCGGAGCGACGTCGTCACCTACGAGTGCGAGAACGGCCACGAGGAGCGCGAGGTCGTCGACCGCCGGAAGAACACGCCCGAGCACGACTGCACGGAGTGCGGGGCGACCGTCTCGGCCGAAGAGGCCGAGCGCGAGGACGTCATCGACCACCTCATCGACATCGCCGAGCAACGCGGCACGGAGGCGAAGTTCATCTCCACCGACTTCGAGAAAGGCGAGCAACTGCTGACCGCGTTCGGCGGCGTCGCCGGCATCCTGCGGTACTCGACCGGAGTGTAACGACCCTGTTTCTCGGCGAATCCGAAGCGCCCTTCCCCGCCCGCGTCGACCCGCGAGTATGGACTGTCCCCACTGCGGTGGCCCGATGGTCACCTACGCCGTCCCCGAGTCGCTCCGCGAGTACGTCGACCACGACCACGCCGCCACCTGCACCCGGTGTCTCGCGCTCGAACCCGCTGAGTCGGGCGGCGACCCCGACTTCTCGCGGGTCTCCGACGAGTTCCCCGAGGGGACCGGCGGCGCGGCGATGGCGCTCGCGCTCGGCATGTTGGACTCGCTGGCGCTCAACCGCGCGAACATCGAGGGGCTGGTCACGGCCGCCGAACAGGAGGGCGTCGACCCCCTGTTGCTCGTGGACCGCCTCCGCTCGCAAGGGAACGTCCGCCTCCACTTCGACGTGGAGCGGCGCCGCCACCAACTGGAGCAGTTGCTGTAGTCAGGCGGGCCGCCACCGGACCAGCGTGTGGGGGTGGAGCGGGTTCGCACCCACGGCGTCGTACTCGACGCTCGTCACCTCGATTGCGTCCCGTGCTTCGAGCGCCGCCAGCAGTTCGCCGCCGTAGCCGCGGATGCGGGCGTAGTGGCGACGGAGCAGTCCGAGCGTCGTCTCCGGGTGGGCGTCGACCGGTTCGAGGTGGACGCCGCCGACCACGTCGCCCGCCGCGGCCAGCGCCGCGAACCGGTCGACCACCTCGTCGACGTCCGGGAGCGTCGTCACGGCACCCCGGGTGAACACCAGCGCGTCGTCCACGCCGTCGAGGAGCGTCCAGTCGCCGTGGAAGTCGAACTCGTGGACGGTGACCCGTTCCTCGTCCGCGTGGAGCGCCCGGGCGAGGTCGACGCCGCTGGTGGCGTACTCGCCACCGACCACCGCCGCGTCGGGGAACGCCGCCGCGAGGGAGCCCAGCGCCGCGCCGTAGCCACAGCCGAGGTCGACGACCGTGTCGGGGTCGGCCGACACGCCCGCGAGCGCCGCACGGAGCGCGTACCGGTCGAGCGCGAGCAACTCGTCGGGGCTGGCGAGAAACAGCCGTTCCCGGACCGACACCGCGCCGGGGTCGTCACGGCCGGCCGCGTACACCCGGCGAATCGTCGTCTCCGGGTCGGCTCCGCGTTCGCGGTGTTCCGCGAGGATGCCGCCGTACATCGCCTCGTACGTCTCGACATCGGTGTACGCCTCGGGGTCCTCGGGCGGGTCGCCGACAGGGTCGAGGAGGTGCCGCGCCCACTCGGAGTGATCCGGCAGGGTATCGAGTGTGAGCGGAATCACGTCTCGCCACCCCCTCGCTCGTCCGGTTCCTGCCCGAAGAGGACGTTCCTGTGCCGATGCCGCACCGTGGACAGTTGCATGGCTACCACCGGTGCGTCCGGAGAATCACATCCACGCTTCGACGACGGTCGCGCATAACCGTTTCGGTGTCGACGAGTCCGGGCGCTTTTCCCCCTCCCCCCGGAACGCCGGGTATGGCCGACCATCCCCACGCCGAGGGCATCCAGTTGCTGTACGACGCCGACGCCGATCACCCGAGCGCGACGCTCGTCAACGCCGACGGCGGGCCGGAGCTGTGCGCGAACACCGGCCACACCGACGACGCCGTCGAGGCACAGCTCGAACTCATCGCCACCCACATGCGCTGGCTGGCCGACCGGACGGACGTTCCCGTCTCGCAGGTGGCGACCGACGCCGTCCAGCTGGCCGAACACGCCAGCGGGTTCGAGGAACAGTAGCGAGTTCCGACAACGATAAGCGCGCGCCGGGGTGTTCTCGGAGTATGCAGTATCACGAGGCGGCGAGCTGGCTGTTCGACCTCCGCCGCTACTCCCCGCGGACGGGCGTCGAGCACACCCGCCACCTCCTCGACGCGCTCGACTCCCCCGACGAGGAGTTCCGCTGTGTCCAGATAGCGGGCTCGAACGGGAAGGGGTCGACCGCGCGGATGCTCGAGCGCGTCCTCCGGGAGGCCGGCCTCGACGTGGGGCTGTTCACCTCCCCGCATCTGGACGACGTGCGCGAGCGGGTCCGCGTCAACGGCCGGAAGATGCCCAAATCCGCCGTCTGCGAGTTCGTCGAGACGGTCGACGGGTACGTCACCGACCGCGCGGCCGCCGACGAGTCGCCGACGTTCTTCGAGACCGTGACGGGGATGGCGCTGTGGGAGTTCGCCCGTCAGGAGGTGGACGTCGCCGTCCTCGAGGTGGGCATCGGCGGCCGCCACGACGCCACCTCCGCGGTCGACCCGGCGGCGGGCGCTATCACCTCCGTCACCATCGAACACGCGGACCTGCTGGGCGACACCGAGGCCGACATCGCCCGCGACATGGCCCACGTCGCCGCGGACCGCCCGCTCGTCACCGCCGCAACCGGGGAGGCGCTCGACGCCATCGAATCGTCGGTCGATGACGTGTATCGCGTCGGCGAGGACGGCGACCTCCAGGTCGAGTACGGTGGCCGCGAGGGACTGGAGGGGGCGGTGTCGCTGTCGGCCGACGACTGGGCGGTCGAGACGCGGCTCCCACTGCTCGGTGCCCACCAGGCGCGCAACGCGGGCGTCGCGGCGGCGCTGGCCCGACAGGTCGCGGACGTCTCCGACGCCGACCTCGCGCGGGGTCTCCGGAACGCCCACTGGCCCGGCCGATTCGAGGTGTTCGACCGCGACCCGCTGGTCGTCCTCGACGGGGCGCACAACCCCGGGGGGTGTGCCGGCCTCGCGGACGCGCTCGCGGAGTTCGACTACGACGACCTCCATCTCGTCTTCGGCGCGATGGCCGACAAGGACCACGCGGGGATGGCCGCGGCGCTCCCCGAGGCGGCGACCGTCTACACCTGCCGGCCGGACTTCGACCGCGCCGAACGGCCGGCGGTGCTCGCGGAGTCGTTCGAGGCACGTGCCGACGACGTTCGCGCGGCGGGCAACGTCGCGGACGCGCTCGCGGACGCGCTCGAGGCCGCCGGCCCGGACGACGCCGTCGTCGTCGCGGGGTCGCTGTTCGTCGTCGCGGAGGCGCGCCGGCGCTGGACTGCCGTCGACGTGCCGAAACGCGTCCCGGGTCTCGACACCGCCGAGGCCGTCCTCGAGGACGCCGACGTGACCGACGCGGGCGTCTGGCGGATGCGCGGCAAGGGCGTCCACCGCGTCCTCCGGACCCGCGTCCAGCCCCGGCAGGCCCGCTATCTCAAACAGGAGATGCTCGCGGAGGGCGGCGAGTGTGCCACCTCCGGGCTCTCCGACCAGGACCGGGAACTCGTCGATATCGTGCTGATGGGCACCCTCGCCCAGTTCAAGCGGCTGACCGAGACACTGGCGGGCCAGCCGTACGGCCTGGAGCCGCTGGGCGAGCGCCTGCGCGAGACGCTTGACATCCGGACCGACCCCGAGACCCACGGCTACCCATGGGAGGAGGGCACCGCGGTCATGGGCATCCTCAACGTCACGCCCGACTCGTTTCACGACGGTGGCGAGTACGACGCCGTCGAGGACGCCGTCGCCCGCGCCGAGCGGATGGTCGCGGACGGCGCCGACATCGTCGACGTGGGCGGCGAGTCGACCCGGCCCGGCGCCGACCCGGTGCCCGTCGAAGCGGAGACGGAGCGCGTGGTGCCGGTCGTCGAGCGCCTGCGCGACCTCGACGCGCTCGTCTCCGTCGACACCCGGAAGGCGGAGGTGGCCCGCGCCGCGCTCGAAGCCGGTGCGGACGTCCTCAACGACGTGTCGGGGCTGGAGGACCCCGAGATGCGGCTGGTCGCCGCCGAGCACGACGTGCCCGTCGTCGTGATGCACTCCATCGAGACGCCGGTCGACCCCGCCACGGCCGTCGAGTACGACGACGTGGTCGAGGACACCATCGACGCGCTGGTCGAGCGCGTCCTCCTCGCGGAGAAGGCGGGGCTGGACCGCTCGCAGATACTCGTCGACCCCGGCATCGGCTTCGGGAAGACCAAGCGCGAGAACTTCGAACTGCTGGGCCGCATCGACGAGTTCCACGCGCTCGGCTGTCCCGTCCTGGTGGGCCACTCCCACAAGTCGCTGTTCGACCTCCTGGGGTACGACGCCGACGACCGCCTCCACGCGACGGTCGGGGCCAGCGCCGTCGCCGCCGACCGCGGGGCGGACGTCCTCCGCGTCCACGACGTCGCGGAGAACGTCGCCGCCGTCCGGGTGGCGGAGGCGGCCGACGACCCCGACGGCGCCTGACGTCGGTCCGGCATCGCGGACGCCCCTTGTCACCGGCTGTCGGGGCCACACAAGAGCTTTTCACGGCCCCCGCGTCGGTGCCGACGATGGACGAGAAGCGCACGGTCCGCGACGGTTACGACGCCATCGCGGACGACTACGCCGCCCAGCGGACGCTCGACGGCCGCGGCACCGACCTCGTACGCGCGTTCGCCGCCGACTTGCCCGAGGGTCGGGTGCTCGATGCCGGCTGTGGCGGGGGCGTCCCCGCGAGCGCCGTCCTCGCGGAGCGCCACGACGTCGTCGGTATGGACCTCTCGGCCGAGCAGTTGGGCCACCTGCGCGAGAACGTCCCCGCGGCCGCGCCGGTGGCGGGCGATTTGACCGACCTCCCCTTCTCGGCGGGCGCGTTCGACGGGCTGGCGTCGCTGTTCGCGGTCATCCACGTCCCCCGCGAGCGACACGGCGACGTGTTCGCGGAGTTCAACCGCGTCCTCCGGCCGGGTGGGGAGGCGCTGGTGGTCGTCGGGAGCGACGCCTGGGAGGGGCGCAACCCCGACTGGCTCGACACCGGCACCGAGATGTTCTGGTCGTTCTACGGCCCGGAGCGGAACCGCGACCTCCTCCGGGACGCCGGGTTCACCGTCGAGCGCGAGGAACTCGTCAACGACGAACTCGGCGGCGACTTCCTGTTCGTCCGGGTGACGGCCGAGGGCGAGTAGTCGCCCGACCGGTAGAAGACATTTACCGTCGGCCGCCCGACGCCCGATCATGCGACGCTCGGTCCCCGCCCTCCTCGCAGTGGCGACCCTCCTGCTCGCCGGCTGTACCGTCGGCCCCGGCGTCTCGTCGCCCGACCAGTCCCCGACGCCCTCCCCCACTCCGACACCCGAAGGGACGCCCGTCGAATACGACCTCCGAACGGGCACGCTCCCGGACGGCGTCGAGTCGGTGACGGTGACCCTGCGGGTGGTGTTCGTGGAGCACCCCGACGACCTCGGCCCCTGCTACCCGGAGGCGTTCACCGGGCCGTACCAGCCCTCGCTGACGCCGCTCCCGACGCCGCGCGGGGAGTGTCACCGCACAGAGTCCACGACCGTCGAGCTATCGGCCGACGGCGCCCGGACGCTCGGCCCGTTCACCGCGCCCGCGTCGACCGACGGCCACGCCGTCGTCGTCACCGACGCCACGGCGACCCGCGCGGACGGGTCGACCGTCTCCGACATCTACGGCGCGGGCGGACACGAGGCGCTCGCCGAACCGGAGACCCCGGCCGGCACGTACGGCGTCGCGGTCGGGCTCGACCCGGCCGACGACGAGGCGGACTACGAGTTCTTCTTCGTCTCCGAGCGAACCGCGGAAGCGGGCTGAGCTACCCGCCCGCGCCGAGCGACCGGTAGCAGTCGAGCAGGTCGCCGAGCACCTGCTCGCGGCCGTACTCCGTCATCGTCTCGTCGACGCTTCGGCGGCCGAGTTCCCCCGCCTCGACGATGGCGTCGGCTATCTCCTCGGGCGTCGTCACCCGGAACCCCCGCTCGCGGCGCTCGACGAGTTCGTGAGCCGCCGACTCCGCCTGATACTCGACGATGCCGACACAGCCGCAGGCGAGCCCCCACAGCAGTTCGCTGGCGAACTGCTCGCGAAGCGCCGTGTGGACGAACACGTGGGCGCCCCGGTACAGCGCAATCCGCCGTTCGCGGTCGAGCGAGCCGTGGAACTCGACCCGGTCGTCGATGCGGAGGTCGGCGGCCTGCTGTTCGTATGCCTCGCGTTCGGGGCCGTCGCCGACGACGGCGGCCGTCCAGTCCCGGTCGCGAAGCTCCGCGAGCGCCAACAGCAGGGACTCGAGGTTGCAGTCGTCGTCGAGGCGGCGCGCGAACACCACCTCCGGCGGGTCCGCGACGGGGTCGGTCGCACGGACGACATCGAAGTCGACGAACTCCGGAAGCACCTGGGTCGCGTCCTCGGGGACGCCTTGCTCCCACACCCGCGACTCGACGAACTCGGAGGGGCACAGCACCCGGTCGGGGACGCGGGCGGCGGCGTCGCGGGTCCGCGAGTCGTCGAGCGGCTCGTCGCCGTACCAGTCGACCACGAGCGGGGCACGGGCAAGCGACGCGCCGAGTCGCGCGGACAACACCCCGCCCGGCGGTGCGGGCGTCGCGTGGACGGCGTCGGGGCGGAAGCGGGCGACGAGCGCGCCGACGCGAGCGACGAAGGAGGTGCGGGCGGGCGCGACGGTGACGGCGTGGTAGGTGACGCCGTCCTCCGCGCGGACGGTGTCGTAGCCGTCCCACCACTGGGTGCAGAACACGCGCACCTCGTGGCCGCGGGCCGCGAGCGCCTCCGCGAGCGCCACCGTCCGGGCGACGCCCTGCCGGTCCGACAGCTGTGTCGTCTCGCTGGCGACGACGGCGACGCGCATACAGGCACGGCGCAGGGGGGCCTCAAAAACCCGACGGGGAACGGTTAACGTCTCCCCGACCCTGGTGCCGGCATGGCCGACATCGAGCGGTATCTCAACGTCCGGAGCGCCCACTCGGCGTCGCTCTCGCCGTCGGGGACGCTCGCCTTCCTCATGGACACGACCGGGACGCCGCAGGTGTGGACGCTCGACGCGCCGGGCGCGTGGCCCGAACAGCGCACCTTCTTCGACGAGCGGGTGACGTTCTGCTCGTACGCGCCCGAGCGGGAGGAACTCGCGTTCGGCACCGACGAGGGCGGCAACGAGCGCATCCAGCTGTTCCGCCTCGACGCCGACGGGACGGTGACGAACTGGACCCAGCGGCCCGGCGCGAAACACCGGTGGGGCGGCTGGGACTCGACGGGCGACCGGTTCGCGTTCGCCGCGAACCGCCGCGACGAGTCGGCGTTCGACGTGTACGTGCAGGGCCGCGAGGAGACGGGCGAGGACGCCACCCGCATCCACGAGACCGACGGCTGGTACTCCGTCGCCGGATGGTCGCCCGACGACTCGACGCTCGCGCTCCACCGGGCTCACTCCAGTTTCGACCACGACGTGTACGCGCTGGACGTGGAGACGGGCGAGCGGACCCACCTCACGCCCCACGACGGCACCGTCCGCTACCAGAGCCTCTCGTGGGGGCCCGACGGCGACCTGTATCTGGTCACCGACGAGGGCCGCGATTTGCTGTATCTCGCGCGGCTCTCGCTCGACGGGAGCCTCGAGACCGTCCGCGAGGACCCCGACTGGAACATCGACGGCGTCGCCGTCGACGAGGAGTCGGGGCGACTCGTCTACTCGCGCAACGTCGACGGCTACACCGAGTTGACGGCCGCCGCTCTCGACGGTGGCCTCGACGAGTTCCCGACGCCCGCGCTCCCGGAGGGCGTGGCGGGCGGCGTCTCCTTCGGCCCCGACGGCGAGCGGTTCGCCGTCACCGCGACGGGCGACACGCACAACGCGAACGTCCACGTCGTCGACGTATCGAGCGGGGAAGACACCCGCTGGACCCACGCCGCCACCGCGGGCATCCCCCGCGAGTCGTTCGTCGACAGCGACCTCGTGCGCTACGGCACGTTCGACGGCCGCGAGATACCCGCGTTCCTCACGCTCCCCGAGGACGCCGACGGCGAGGTCCCCGTCGTCGTCGACGTCCACGGCGGCCCAGAGAGCCAGCGCCGGCCCTCGTTCTCGGCGCTGAAGCAGTACTTCGTCGCCAGCGGCTACGCGTTCTTCGAACCGAACGTCCGCGGGTCGACCGGCTACGGCAAGGCGTACACCCACCTCGACGACGTCGAGAAGCGGATGGACGCCGTCGAGGACGTCCGCTACGGCGTCGAGTGGCTCCACGACCACCCCGCCGTCGACCCCGACCGCATCGCCGTGATGGGTGGCTCCTACGGCGGGTTCGTCTGTCTCGCCTGCCTCACCGAGTACCCGACACTGTGGGCCGCTGGCGTCGACGTCGTCGGCATCGCCTCGTTCGTCACGTTCCTCGAGAACACGGGGTCGTGGCGCCGCTCCCTTCGGGAAGCGGAGTACGGCTCCCTCGAGGAGGACCGGGAGTTCCTCGAGTCCATCTCGCCGCTGAACCGCGCCCACCGCATCCGCGCGCCCCTGTTCGTCCTCCACGGCGCCAACGACCCCCGCGTCCCCGTCGGCGAGGCCGAGCAGATTGCCGAGGAAGCGAGCGAGCACGTCCCCGTCGAGAAACTCGTCTTCGAGGACGAGGGCCACGGCATCTCGAAGCTGGAGAACCGAATCGAGGCGTACACGCGCATCGTCGAGTTCCTCGACGAGCACGTCTGAAGGCCGAAGCACGTCTGAGGCCTGAAGGTTGACAACGGCGCCCGTCGTACGTACGGGCGTGTCCCTGCTCCCGTACGTCGCCGTCGTGCTCCCCGCACCGCTGGCGTTCCTCGGCGCGCGAGCCGGCCGTGGTCGGGTGTCGCCGCTCGCGGCCGTCCTGGCCGCCGGTGTCGGGACCGCACTGACCGCGGCGCTGGCCGGGACCGTCGGCGCCATCGCGGTCGCGCTCCCCGCCGAGGGGGAGGTCGCGACGACGCTGGCGACGCTTTCCGTCTACGCGATGCCGGTGCCCGCGGCGGTGCTGGCGGCCGGCACGGCGAGCGGGCTCCCGCTCCGGCGAGTGGCCCGCGGCTACGCGCTGGTCGTCGGGCCGGCGCTGGCCGCGCTGTCGGCGGCCCCGCTCGCGCCCGACGGCTGGTGGCTCGTCGCCGGCGTCGCCGCGGTCGGCGCGCTGTTGGCGGCCGGCACGCCCCTGCTGGTAGGGCGACTCGTGCCCGCTCGCCGGCCGACGCCCGCCGAACGCGCCCGCATCGGCGAGGTCGACGTGCCGGTCCGGGTGCTGTCCAGCGGTCGGCCCAACGCGCTCGCGGCCGGGCTGGTGCCCGGTCTGCGGGCCGTGTTCGTCACCGAGGGCCTGCTCGCGCGGCTCCCGCCCGCCGAGTTGCGCGCCGTCGTCGCCCACGAGGTGGGCCACCACCGGCACAACCACGTCGCCGTCCGACTCGGCGCGGTCGCCGTCTTCGTCCTGCCGTGGCTCGCGGCTACCGCCGAGGGCGTCCCCGGCGCGTTCCTCGCGGGCTGTCTGCTCGCCGTCCCGTACTCGCTCGCCGTCTTCCGGCTGATGCGCTACACGGAACTCGCGGCCGACCGGTACGCCGCCGAGCGTACCGACCCCGCGGCACTCGCGCGTGGACTTCGCCGGCTGACCGGGCCGGGACCGAGCGGCCGCCTCCGCCGGCTGTTCTCGCCGCACCCGCCGCTGGCCGACCGCCGTGCACGCCTCGCCGACCTGCCGGAGACGGTCACGTCGGCGGTCCGAAACTCCAGCCGAAACTGAGGTGTCATCCCGACATATAAACGCCGCGTGACACACCGCAGTATGGCGATTCTCGGTCCGAGAGCGGCGTGAACGATGTGGTACGTTTATCCCACGGCCACTTCTGGAGATAGACATGTCAGCGGGACCGTCGAGAGCGCGCGTGACCGCGCGGCTCGCGCAACTGCAGGACGCCTACGACGGGTTCGACGTCCGCCAGACGACGGTGAGCGTCGACCCCGCGGAGTTCGAGCGCGCCGCCGAGGACCGCGACGTGGTCGCACAGGTGGCGGTCCGGGTCCGCGACGACGACGGCCGGGCGCTGGTGGTGCCCGACGGCGAGGGGTGGGCCGACCCCGGGGGGTCGGTGGGGACGAGCCAGCCGCTCGTCGACACCGCCGTCTCGCTCGTCGAGGAGGAGACGGGCGTGGTGCCGCTCGTCGACTCGCTGGAGCGCGTCTCCATCGTCTGTGTCAACTGCGAGACGGACGACCAGTTGTACCAGCTTCACGCGCTGTTCGAGGCCCGGCCCGAGGCGGGGTCGGTCCGGCCGCCGGCGCAGTGGCGCGAGGACCCGCCCGCCGACCCGTTTTAGATGACGCCGGTGACCGTCGCCGCCTCCAGCGCGGCCTCGTGGCTGAGCCCGTCGCCCAGGATGGTGTAGCGGTCGCGTATCTCGTGGGCAGTCGTCGCCGCCTCGACGAACTGCTCGTCGTCGATGCCGAGTTCCGCGGCCGTCGTCGGCGCGTCGATGCTCTCCAGCGCGTCGCGGACGTTGCGCCACTGCCCCTGCTGGCCGGAGTGGAGATACTCGGTGACGACGCTGGCGACGCCGACCTGGTGACCGTGGAGCGCGGCGTCGGGCGCGATGCGGTCGAGTTGGTGGGATATGAGGTGTTCCGCGCCGGAGGCGGGCCGCGAGGAGCCCGCAATCGACATCGCCACGCCCGAGGAGACGAGCGCCTTGATGACGACCCACGCCGACTCCTCGAGGCCGCGCTTGATGGAGTCGGCGCGGTCGACGAGCATCTCGGCGGTCATCTGCGATAAGGCACCGGCGTACTCGCTGTACTCGACGTTTTTCAGCCGGTTGGCGAGTTGCCAGTCCTTGACCGCGGTGTAGTTGGAGATGATGTCCGCACAGCCCGCGGTCGTCAGCTCCCAGGGGGCGTCCGCGACGAGTTCGGTGTCCGCGACCACCGCCAGCGGCGGGTCCGCGGCGACCGAGTGGCGGGTGTCGCCCTCCGGGACGGAGCCCCGCCCGGAGACGATGCCGTCGTGGGAGGCGGCGGTGGGGACGCTCACGAACCCCCGGTCGGTCGTGTCGGCGGCCATCTTCGCGATGTCGATGGCCTTGCCGCCGCCCAGGCCGACGAGGAAGCCCGCGTCCTCGCGTTCGACGGTGTCGACGACGCGCTCGACCGTCTCGAACTTCGCCTCCTCGACGACTTCGGTGACCGGCTCCTGACCCGCCTCGCGGAACTGGGCGCGGAGCCGGTCGCCCGCGATGTCGTTCGGCGTCGGCGAGGTGACCAGGAGTGGTCGGCCGTCGAGGTACAACTCGGAGACGGCCTCGACGGTCCGGTCCAGGACGCCGTGGCCCACGACGACGTTCCGGGGGAGCCGAATCCACGTCGACTTCTCGAACATACCCCCGAGTCGACCCGGGCGTTCAAACCCTTTCGGTTAGAGCGTCTCCAGCACCCCCAGTACGCGCTCCTCGGCCTCGCGGTCCGGGCCGTTCTCGCGGCCGGTGCGGTCGCTCGCCCGGTGGTCCGCGACGGTCGCGGCCAGCGCCTCCTCGTGGGGCGTCGGCCGCCAGCCGAGCGAACGGAGCTTGTTCGTGTCGAGGAGATGCGGATACTCGCGGTAGATGGGGAAGTCGGTGAGTTCGACGTCCGCGGCGGCGAGTTCCCGCGCGCCGGCGGTGACTATCTCGACGGAGGTGTCGCAGGCCTCGGCCAGCAGGTCGACCCACTCGCGCAGGATTGGCGCGTGGCCGTCGCCGACGTTGTACGCCTCGCCCGCCTCGCCGCGTTCGGCGACGGTCCGGAGCGCGCTCGCCACGTCCTTCACGTACACGAGATGCCAGAGGTTCGTCCCGTCGCCCGGGACGACCACGCGGTCGTGGCTGTCGGCTCTGTCTATCCAGTAGTCGAACCGCTCGGTGTAGTCGTGGGGGCCGTAGACGACGGGCGGCCGGACCGCCATCGCGTTCACCCCCTGCTCTGCCGCCGAGAACACCGCGCGGTCGCCCTCGGCTTTCCGGTTGCCGTACGTCTCCATCGTGTCGTCGGTCGCCTGCTCGGTCGTGCAGTCGTGGAGCGGCGTCTCGTCTTCGCGTTTGGGGATGCGCTCGGCGCCGTACGAGGCCCCCGAGGAGACGTAGACGTACGCGTCGACGTCGGCGAACACGTCCGTCGCCGTGCGCACGTCGACCGGCTGGTAGGCGACGCAGTCGACGACCACGTCGGGGTCGACGCGCTCGCGGGCCAGTCGCAGGCGGCCTTCTTCCTTCCGGTCGCCCTCGAAGTGGTCGACCCTGTCGTCGTCTGCGAAGGGGTTGTCGTGGGTCCCGCGGTTGAACACCGTGACCGTATAGTCGTTCTCGAGGAACTCCGAGACGGTGTGGCGGCCGATGAACCGCGTGCCGCCGATGACCAAGGCGTGGTCGGACATACTCGCCCTGCGGCCGCCGGGGGGAAAACGGTTGCTCGTCGGGCTACCGCCACAGCCGCGCGAAGGCGTCGAAGAACTCCTCGTCGGTGTCGGCGGGTTCGAGCCGTGCGCCCAGACGTTCGGCACGCTCGGCCACGTCGTCGAGATGCTCCTCCAGGCGGTCGCGGTACTGCTCGCGGCGGCGTCGGCCGACGTGGGTACGCAGTCGGGACTCCGTCTCGGGGTTCTCGATGAGGGCGTCGCCCGACACCGGTAGCTCCCGCTCCTCGGGAGTGAGCACTTGCGCCAGCAGGAGTTCGTTGCGCGCGAGCGCCGCCAGCCCCGATTCGAGGTCGTCGGGGTCCGTCAGGAAGTCGCTACAGACGAGCACGACGGAGCGGGAGCCGACGCGGTCGGCGTACGACTCCAGGGCCGCGCCGACCGCGCCCTCGCCCGACGGCTCCACGTCGTTACAGCGGTCCACGAGCGCGAGAACCTCGCCCCGGGAGGAGCGGGCGCGGTCGAGTCGGTCGATGCCGCGGTCGAACAGCGCGACCCGGAACTCGTCGTGTTCGCGCGCGAGCAGGTAGGCGAACCCCAGTCCGAGTTTCGCCGCACGCTCGAACTTCGGGGGGTCGCCGTACCCCATCGACCCCGTCGCGTCGAGCAGGACGTGGAGGGTGCGCGACCGCTCCACCTCGAACTGTTTGACGTACAGTTCCTCGGTGCGGGCGTACAGTTTCCAGTCGACGAGGCCGGTGTCGTCGCCGGGCGCGTACCGGCGGTAGTCCGCGAACGTCAGCCCCTCGCCGCGGTCCGCGGAGCGCTGGTCGCCGCGGTGGCGGGCCGCTACCTCGGGCCCGGCGCTGGCGAACCGCTCCAACTCGTCCAGAAACCCCGGGTCGATTGTCATAGCAGGTCGTCGATGACGTCGTCGGGCGTCGCCCCCTCGCGCTCGGCCCGGAAGTCGACGCCGACGCGGTGGCGGAACACCGGCTTCGCCATCGCCTCCACGTCGTCCTCGCTGACGTACGACCGGCCCTCAAGCAGGGCACGCGCCTTCGCCGTGACGACAAGCGCCATGCTCGCGCGGGGGCTCGCGCCGAAGTCGATGCGGTCGGCTTCGCGGGTCGCCCTGACGAGGTCGACCGCGTGCTCCTCGATGTCGTCGGCGATGGGTACCTCCCGGACCAGCCGCTGGGCCGCGAGCAGTTCCTCCGCGGAGAGCACCTGCTCGACCGGAATGGCCTCGTCCACGCGGGTCGTGTACCGGTCGACGATTTCGAGTTCCTCGTCGCGGGAGGGGTAGTCGACGAGCAGTTTGAGCAGGAAGCGGTCGGCCTGCGCCTCCGGGAGCCGGTAGGTCCCCTCCTGCTCGATGGGGTTCTGGGTCGCCAGCAGGAAGAACGGCTCCGGGAGCGGGCGCGTCTCGCCGCCCGCGGTCACCTGCTGTTCCTCCATCGCTTCCAGCAGGGCGGCCTGCGTCTTCGGCGTCGCGCGGTTTATCTCGTCGGCGAGGACGACGTTGGCGAACACGGGGCCCTCCTCGAAGTCGAACGTCCGACCCGAATCCGTCTCGCGGATGACCTCCGTGCCCGTGATGTCAGAGGGCATCAGGTCGGGGGTGTTCTGCACCCGCGAGAAGGAGAGGTCCGTCACGGCCGCCAGCGTGCGGACGGTGAGCGTCTTCGCCAGCCCCGGGTTCGACTCCAGCAGGGCGTTGCCGTCACACAGCAGACAGACGAGCAGGCGGTCGAGCAGTTCCTCCTGGCCGATGAGCCGGCGGCCCACCTGCTCGCGGACCGCGTCGAGTCGGTGTTGCAGGGTCTCTACGTCGAGGTCGGTGGTGGTGTCGTCAGTCGTCATCGTCTCGAATTTCGAGGTTGTACTCGCGGATGATGTCGGCGTTCGCCACGTCGTCCGATTCGGAGAAGCCCGCACGCTGGGCCTCGTAGGCCCCTTCGCCGGCGTAGCCGCCGGTGTCGTAGCTCTCGTCGATGCCGCCGGAACGCTCGCCGTCGCCGGCCTGGCCGCCGACCGACGCGGACTCGTTTTGACTCCCCTCGGAGACGTTCGTGGGCGTCCCGAGCACGGCGTCACCGTCCTGGAGCCCGCCGTAATCGTCGTCGGGAGGCGCATCGCCCACCCCACCCCCGTCGGGGGCGGGCGCGGGCGGCGCGGCGACGGTGATGCCGGCCACCGTCGCCTGCACGGTGACGGCGGCGACGGCGACGGCGACGACGACCGTACCGGCCAGCCGCCGGCCGTCGAGCAGGCCGCGGCTCGACGCCGCCCGCAACTCGCTCAGCACGTCGGCGTACAGCCGGTTTGCGACCTGCGAGTCGAGGCCGGCGTCGGCGGCGTCCCGAGCCGTCCGGAGCGCCTCGGCCACCTCGGGGTTGGCCTCCTCGAACCGCTCGACGAGCGGCCGTCGGATGCGCACGCCGAGTTCGACCAGCAGGACGAGCAGGCCGACGCCGGCGGCGACGAACGCGCGCTCGGGGAACCCGCCGACGACGGGCACGCCGTTGGCCGCCGACAGCAGGAGGTTGGCGACGAGCACGGCCACTGCGCCGTCGACGACGGCGTACAGCACCGCGGCCTTCACTCCCTCGCGGCGAACCGCCGTCACCGCCTCCTGTACCCGGGCGCGGCGCTCGGCGGGGTCGGCCGGCACGTCCTCGCTCACGACGACCCCCCCGTCGGCGTCGACTCGCGGCACTCCTCCAGTTCCTCGCGGAGTCGGTCGTTCTCCTCGCGGAGGTCCTCGACGGTTTCGGTCAGCATCTCCACCTCCGCGCGGAGCTGTTCGCGCTCGTCGAGCAGTTCCTCCTGTTTGGACTCCAGTTCCTCGACCCGCGTTTCGAGCTCCAGACGCCGCTGTTCGAGCTGGTCGACCTCGTCGGAGAGCTCCGAGACCCGCTGGCGAGCGGACTCCAGCTCCTGCTCGGTGCTCGACAGCTCGTCGCGGGCGTCCGCGAGCTGGTTTTTCGCCGTCGCCAGCTCCCGCTCCGTGGTCCGGAGCTTCTCGGTCACCGACTGGAGGTCCGTCTGCCGTGTCTGGATGGAGGCGTTCAGCTCCTGGAGCCGCTGTTGGGTCGAGTCGAGTCGTTGCTGGGCCTCGTCGAGGTTCCCCTGCAGTTGCTCGTTGCGCTGTTCGAGCTTCTGGTTCTGCTGGCGGAGCTCCTCCATCGAGTCCTGGTAGTAGATGGTCGCGCCGGCGGTGCCGACAAGCGACAGACAGAGGAGTCCGAGCAGAACGCCGTTGATGCTGTCTCCGATGTTCATGGTTGGCTCCGAATCGCTGAGAGTCGTCTGGCGACCGTCTCGAGGAGGAACGCCGCGAGCGCGGCCAGGAGGAACGCCCACCCCCACTCCGTGCGTACGTCGCGGGTCCGCCGCGCCCGCTCGGTCACCGTCCGCGCTATCGCGGCGGCCTCGCTCGGCGCGAACACGCGCCCCCCGGTCCGCTCGACGGCGGCGTCGAGCGCGTCGCTCTGCCCGAGCGCCCCGTACTCGCGGGGGTAGTTCGCGGCGAAGGTGGCGCCGGCCACCTCCTGGAACCCGACGCTATCGGGCTGGACCGTCGCCGCGTACGTGTCGGGGGCGACCCGGCGGAACGACGGGGGTGGGGCGGGCCGCTCGCTCCCCGTGTAGCGGACCGTCGTCGCCGCGCCGACCCGCGTGTCGGCGGCGGTGGCCCCGTCGCCTTGGGTCGGGTCGCCGACCGCCCAGTTGACCGACTTCGAGACGACCAGCGAGTCCGGTCGCTCCAGCAGGCCGTCGAGCGTCCCGTCGGCGCCGTAGGCGGTGATGGAGACGACGCGACCCAGCCCGTAGCGCCACTGCGCGACTGCGGGCTGGCCGTCGCTCGTCGCCACGAGGTAGTCGGCGCCGGATTTCACCGCGACGTCGTTGGCCTTCGCGGGGTCGGCCGTGAGCTCGAGCCCAGCAGTGATGAACTGCGAGCCGTCGACGACGGTGAGCGTGTCGCCCGAGTACGTACGCGAGGGGCCACCGAACAGCAGGCGGAGCCGGCTCGTCTGGCCGGCCCGCAGATACGTGCCGCCAGTCGTCCCGGCGATGCTACGCAACAGCGGCTCGTTCACGTCCTGTCCGACGCCGACGCTGACGATTCGGACGCCGTTGCTCGCCATCCGTTCGGCCACGGCGCGGGCCTCGCTCCCGTCGGTGACGCCGTCCGACAGCAGGATGACCGTCCCCGGGCCGTCGAGTTTGTCCGCGGCACCCTGCAGACCGGTGCCGAGATACGTCACGCCGCCGCTCTTCAGCCGGCGTATCTTCCGGGAGAGCTCGGTCCGGTTGCCCTCCAGCGGCCGGACGTCCGCGACGTCGTAGGCGGCGTAGTCGAACGCGACTAGCCCGACCCGGTTGCCGCCGCCCAACTGGTCGAGCACGTCCAGCGCGAGCGACTTCTGGACGGCCATTCCACGCTTCGAACTGCCGGAGGCGTCGACGAGCAGGACGATGCGGGCGGTGCGCCCGCTCTCGTTGCCCGTCGACACCGGGAGCATCGACCCGAGCGAGGAGTTGCCGTAGTCGCCGGCCGCGTAGGCGTCGTCGCCGCCGGCCACAACGAGCCCCGTCCCGTCGATGACCGCTCGCTGGAGCGCCGAGACGTTGCCCGCCGCGTCGGCCGGCACGTCACGCATCACGACCGTCTGGTACGGCGAGAGGTCCGACGGGACCCGTTCGCGACGGGTGACGTTGTAGAGGCGGTCGAGCAAGCCGCCCAGCGGGTACTCCCCCTGCGCGACGTACAGCACGCGGGGCCGGGGGACGACCCGGACCGTCCGCCGGTAGGTGTCGTCGACGCCGAACCGGTCGTCGCTCTCGACGGTGACGGTCAGCCGGTGGGTTCCCACCTCGTCGAACGCGTAGGTGAACTGCGCGCGGCCGGTGCCGTCGACGGTGTCGGTGAACACGACCGTCTCGTTCGTCCGGACGGTGACGGTGGCGGAGGCGTCGGCGTTCACGCCGCCGACCGACACGAGGAAGGCGTTGCTCACGCCGACGCTCGTGGTGGCGGGACCGGCAAGCGAGACGCGGCGGTCGGTCGCGGTCGCTTCCACGTCGACGGCGTGGACGGTGGCGTTCGCGCGGGCCGCGACGCCGGCGGCCGACGACAGCGAGCGCCCGCCGGTCACCTGCCCGTCGGAGACGACGAGCAACGAGCCGTTTGGCTCGACGTTGGCGACGACGCCGTCGCCCACCCGCGAACTGTTGCCCGAGGCGACGACGCGACTGGTGACGGGGACGCCCCGCTCCTCGATGCGGGCCGCCAGCGCGTCCGGGTCGGCGTCGGTCGCCGCCATGCTGGTCGACTCGTCGACGAGCATGGTGACCCGCGGGTCGCCGGCCGTCTCCATCGTCTGGACGGTGTACGGGCCGGCCGCGGCGACGACCAGACAGACGACGACCAGCATGCGGGCCGCGAGAAACAGCGCCCGCTTGCGTCGCGGCCAGTCGCCGCGGGCCCGCACGAGCGCCAGCGCCGCGACCACCGCCACCGCGACGGGGAGCGCTAGCAGGTAGCGCGGCCGCGCGACCGCGAGGTCGATGCCGGCGACGGTGACCCCCGCCATCAGAGGTCACCCCGGTAGCGGAGCAGACCCACCTCACAGACGACCAGCAGGACGGCCGCCAGCGCCGGATACATCGAGAGGTCCTTCGGCACCTGCCGGGTCTCCGTGCGCTCCCGGACCGGGCCGTCCGCGTCCGCCGAGAGGTCCGGCGCCGAGACGTTCGACTCCGCGCGGTCCAGAAGCGAGACGCCGACCCGCTGGTCGCCGTAGCGGTAGAACCCCACCGCATCCAGCGACGTGGGGCCGGTCGTCTCGCCGTCGGGGCCCCGGACGGTCGTGTCGTTGCTCACCTCCAGGGTGGTGCCCGCCTCACGGTTCGTCGCCGGGAGGGGGTCACGGCCCGCCGTCTCGTAGACGACCCGCTTCCAGAACACGGGGAACTGGTAGTTGTAGCGGAACGACGAGTCGGGGGGGTAGCCGTAGTACAGCACGCGCCCATCGCCGAGACCCGCGCGGGCGACGAGCGGGCTCCCGTCGGCCCGCACCACTGCGGCTCCCCGGGTGAGTTCTGCGGTCACGTATTCGTTCGGTGGCGGGAACGAGATGCCGCGGGTGAGCCGGTCGCTTCGCACCCGAACCGAGGGGTTCGAGGCGTTGCCGGTCACCCGGAGCGGGAGCAGGTCACGGTACGCGACCGCACCGAGCCCCGACTGGGCAGTGACGACGACCCCGCCGCCCGAGCGGGCGACGTCGCCGGCCGACTCCACGGTCGACCGGAGCAGTCGGTCGGGGGCGACGCTCCCGAACACGACGACGTCGTAGTCGCCACCGACCGTCGTCGGCGGGTTCTTGACGGTCACGTCCACCTCGTCGAGCACCCGGAGCGCGGTGAGGAAGTTCCGGTCCTCGTCGTTGGTCACCACCAGCACGTCGACCGTCCGGGTGTCGGGGCCGGCGACGTACAGCGTGTCGTCGACGGGGAACGCGTCGCTCCCCGACAGCCGGATGCGGGTCTCGCCCGCGGGCACCGGGAGCGTCACCGTCGCGGCGTCGCCCGGCGCCAACTCGAGGGTGCGGGTCGCGTTGCCGTGGCCGACGCGGCGCGTGACCTGCTCGTCGCCGTAGTTCTGGACGGACAGCGTCACCGACGTCCGGCCGTACTCGGCGGCGACGATGCCGACGTTGTCGACGCTCTCACCGACCGGTCGCAACTCGACAGTGAGCCCGCGGGCGCGGGCCGTCGCCACCGTCTCGCGCCAGCCGTCGACGCCGGCGAAGTCGCTGACGACGACGACGCGCGACTCTGGGCCGGCGACGGCGGCGGCGCGTCTGATGGCCGCCGACAGGTCGCCCGGCGCGTCCGTCGTCGTCACCTCGTCGAGCGCCTCGCGAGCGTCGGGCGGCCCGCCGCCGCGCAGGCGGACCCGCGGGCGGGCGCCGGCGGTCACGACGGAGGTTGTCTCCGTGACGGCCTCCCGCGCTTCGGCGAGCGCGCGGTCGAACCGCGTCTCCCCGTCGCCGACGGTCATGCTGGCGCTGGTGTCGACCACGACCACCGTCTCGGCGACGCTGGTCTCGCGAGCGACCGTGACGTACGGACCCGCGAGCGCGAGCGCGACGGCCGCGACCAGCAGTATCTGCACGAGCAGGACGAGGCTACGCTTGAGCCGCGCGAGCGCGGGGCTGTCGCTGGCCGTGCCCTCGCCCTCCGTCAGGAACTCGACGGTCGGGAGCCGGAGTCGGCGTGGGTCCGGCCGTACGAGATACAGGAGGACGAGCGGGACGACGGCCGCGAGCGCGAGCAGACCGAGCGGCGTCGCGAACAGCTCCTGAAGGGCGGCCACACCCGAGCTTTCAGGCGAACAAGTAAATGTCTTGCAGTCAGTTCAACGGGAATTGTAGCTATCCGGCAGGAACGGTCGGCCGGCGTCGGTGGTTGCTACGGGGGGCGTGGTCGGCCAATCGTCGCCGGTTGCCACGACGCCGACACCCGTCAGTCGTCGACGGTTGCCACGACGCCGACACCCGTCAGTCGTCGCCGGTTGCCACGACGCCGACACCCGTCAGTCGTCGCCCGATACGAACCCGGTGTCGGCGTCGGCCGCGGCCGACGGCGACGGCGACGGCGGGAGGTCCTCGCGGACGTCCTCGGCGCCCTCCGCGAGCACGCCGGCGTACGGGTCCGGCATCACCTTGACGACCTTCTCCAGTTCCGACTCCCAGTTGTCGAGGACGTACTCGGCGCGGTCGGAGTCGGTGTACGCGACGTGGTTCTCGACCAGTCGCTTCAGCATCCGGCGGTCCTTCTCGTCCAACTCGCGGGTGGTCGACACCATCCCGTAGTTGACCTTCTCCTCGAACTCGCCCTCGCGGTCCAGCACGTAGGCGATTCCGCCGGACATGCCCGCCGCGAAGTTCTTCCCCGTCTCCCCGAGGACGGCGACGACGCCGCCGGTCATGTACTCACAGCCGTGGTCGCCGACGCTCTCGACGACGGCCTTCACGCCGGAGTTGCGGACGGCGAACCGCTCGCCGGCCATCCCGTTGACGTACATCTCGCCCTGCGTGGCGCCGTACATGGCGACGTTGCCGACGAGGATGTTCTCCTCCGGTTCGTACGTGGCCTCCGCGGGCGTGTTGACGATTATCTTCCCGCCGGAGAGCCCCTTGCCGACGTAGTCGTTCGCGGCGCCGGTGAGGCTCATCGTCACGCCGTCCTGCAGGAACGCGCCGAACGACTGGCCGGCGGTGCCGTCGAAGTCCACCGAGATGGTGTCGTCGGGCAGGCCGTCGCCGCCGTAGGCGTTCGAGATGCGGTTCGAGAGCGTCGCACCCACCGCCCGGTCGTGGTTGGCGATGTCGGTGTCGACGGCAACGGGTTTGCCGTCCTCGAGTGCGGGGGCCGCCTCGTCGATGAGGTCCCAGTCGAGCGACTCGTCGATATCGTGGTCCTGCTCGCGGGTCTTGACCCGCTGGTCGCCCGGCGGCGGTGCGATGACCGAAGAGAGGTCGAGCTTCTTCGCCTTCTCCTGGTCGACGTCGTCGCGCTGGCGGAGATGCTCGGGCCGGCCGATGAGCTGTTCGAGTTCGGTGTAGCCGAGTTCGGCCATCAGCTCCCGCACCTCCTGGGCGATGAACGTCATGTAGTTGACGACGTGCTGTGGCTCGCCGGGGAACCGCGAGCGCAGGTCCGCGTCCTGCGTGGCGACACCGACCGGGCAGGTGTTCTCGTGACACTGTCGGGCCATCACACAGCCGGAGGTGACGAGCGAGGCGGTGCCGAACACGTACTCCTCGGCGCCCAGCAGGGCGCCGACGACGACGTCCCGGCCCGTCTTCATCCCGCCGTCGACGCTGACGCGGATGCGCGAGCGGAGGTCCGTCGACCGGAGCATCTGGTTCGCCTCCGCCAGCCCGAGTTCCCACGGCAGGCCAGCGTTCTTGATGCTGGTCTTCGGCGAGGCGCCGGTGCCGCCCGAGTGGCCGGAGATGTGGACCACGTCGGCGTTCGCCTTGGCGACGCCCGCCGCGATGGTGCCGATGCCGGCCTCAGAGACGAGTTTCACGTTGACGTTCGCGTCCGGATTGGCGGCCTTCAGGTCGTGAATCAGCTGTTTCAGGTCCTCGATGGAGTAGATGTCGTGAAGCGGCGGCGGCGAGATGAGCCCCACGCCGGGCGTCGCGTACCGGACGTGGGCTATCATCTCGTTGACCTTCTTGCCGGGGAGGTGGCCGCCCTCGCCGGGCTTGGAGCCCTGGGCCATCTTTATCTGTATCTCCTCGGCGTTCGAGAGGTAGTCGGAGGTGACGCCGAACCGGCCGGAGGCGACCTGCTTGACGTTGCACTCCTTCTCGGTGTCGAACCGCTCGGGCGGCTCGCCGCCCTCGCCGGTGTTGGACTTCGCGCCCAGCCGGTTCATCGCGATGGAGTTGTTCTCGTGGGCCTCCGGCGAGAGGCTCCCGAGGCTCATCGCCGCGGTCGAGAACCGTTTCACGATGGACTCGACGGGTTCGACCTCCTCGACGTCGACCGGGTCACGGTCCGACTCCAGTTCGAGCAGGCCACGGAGGCTCTGTAACTGCTCGTGCTGTTCGTTCATCTGGCTGGCGAAGTCCTTGTAGCGGTCGTAGTCGCCCTGCCGGACCGCCTGCTGGAGCGCGCCGACCGAGGCGGGGTTCCACTCGTGGAAGATGCCGTCCGAGCGGTTCTCGTACTCGCCCTGGCGTTCGAGGTCGACTTCGTCGGTGCGGTCGAACGCGACGGCGTGGCGGTTCCGGAGGTCCCGCTCGAGGTCCTCGATGTCGATGCCCTCGGTGCGGGCGGGCGTCCCCTCGAAGTACTCTTCGACGAAGTCCGAATCGAGACCCACGGCCTCGAAAATCTGGGCGCCCTGGTACGACTCGACGGTCGAGATGCCCATCTTCGCCATTGTCTTCAGCAGGCCGTCCTCGAGCGCCTGCTGGTAGGCCGCGATGGCCTCCTCCTCGTCGGCGCCGTCCGGGCCGGCGACGAGGTCCGCGATGGAGCGGTACGCGAGGTAGGGATTGACCGCGCCCGCGCCGTAGCCGACGAGCGTGGCGACGTGGTGGACCGCCCGAGGGTCGCCCGACTCGACGACGAGGTCCACGCGGTTCCGCAGGCCGTTGCGCACGAGATGGTGGTGGACGCCGCCCACGGCGAGCAGACTCGGGATGGGAACGCGGTTCTTCCCGGCGTCCTTGTCCGAGAGGACGACCACGTCGTGCTCCTGAGCGGCACTGGTGGCGTCCATGCGGACCTCCCGGACGGCGGCTTCGAGGCTCTCTTCGGGGTCGTAGGTGATGTCGACGACGCCCGTCGAGAGGTCGCCGTCCAACTGCTTGATGCCCGCCGTCTCGGCGTCCGACAGCACCGGCGAGTCACAGACGAGTTGCCGGGCGTGGTCGGGCGTCTCGTCGAGCAGGTTGCGCTGGTGGCCCAGCCGCGTCTCCAGCGAGGTGACGAGTTCCTCGCGGATGTAGTCGAGCGGCGGGTTCGACACCTGCGCGAACAGTTGCTTGAAGTAGGTGAACAGCGGGCGGTTGAACTCCGAGAGGACCGACAGCGGCGTGTCGTCGCCCATCGAACCGACGGGGTCCTTGCCGCTCTCGGCCATCGGCTCGATGAGGTGGTCCATCTCGTCGTGGGTGTAGCCGAACATCGCCTGGTGGGCGCGGAGTTCCGGCACCTCCGCGTGGGCGGTGTCGTCGTCGCGGTCGGCCACCTCGTCGAGGTGGACCTGCTCCTGTTCGACCCACTCGCCGTACTGCTCGTCGACGAGGCCGTCGAACACCTCCTCGTCGGGGACGACCCGACCCTCCTCGGGGTCCGCGAGGAACAGCTGACCGGGCTGGAGGCGACCCCGCTCCTCGATGTCGGCGGGGTCGTGGTCGAGCGCACCCGCCTCCGAGGCCATGACGAGCGTGTCGTCTTTCAGCACGTCGTACCGGCACGGGCGCAGACCGTTGCGGTCCAGCACCGCGCCGATGCGGTCGCCGTCCGTCGCGGCCACCAAGGCGGGCCCGTCCCACGGCTCGACGAGCGACGCGTGGTAGTCGTACCACTCGCGGCGCTCCTCGGGGACGCGGTTCGCCTCGCCGCGCCACGCCTCCGGAATGAGCATCCGCAGGGCGTGGGGCATGTCGCGGCCGCCCTGCATCAGCAACTCGAGCGCGTTGTCGACGGAGGCGGTGTCGGACTGCTCGGGGTCGTCGATTATCGGCTTGATGGTCTCGATGTCGTCGCCGAACTCCTCGGCGGCGATGTCCGTCTCGCGGGCCCGCATCCAGTTGATGTTCCCCTTGATGGTGTTGAACTCGCCGTTGTGGATGATGTTGCGGTACGGATGCGCGAGATGCCACGCGCCGAGCGTGTTCGTCGAGAAGCGGGCGTGGACCATGGCGAACGTCGATGCGACGCGGTCGTCGGTGAGTTCGGGGTAGTAGGTCGGCAGTTGGTCGGCCTTCAGCAGTCCCTTGTAGACGACGGTCTTGCGGTCGAGCGAGCAGACGTAGAAGCGTTCGGCGCCCGGTGGCCGCTCCTCGTCGATGCGGTTCTCGACGGCGCGGCGGCCGACGTACAGTTGGCGGTCGAACTCGTCGGCCTCGAACTCGCCGTCCGGGGCGACGAACACCTGCACGACCCGTGGCTCCGAGTCGAGGGCAGTCTGCCCGAGGTCGGCGTTGTCCGTCGGCACGTCGCGCCAGTCGAGCACGTCGAGGCCGTGGTCGGCGAACGTCTCCTCGACGACGCGGGCGAGTTTCGCGCCCGCCTCCTCGTCGGTCGGCAGAAACAGGGTGCCGACCGCGTACTCGCGGGCCGGCGGGAGGTCGACGTCGAGTTCCTCGCGGTAGAACTCGTCGGGAATCTGCAGGAGGATGCCGGCGCCGTCGCCGGTCGCTTCCTCGGCACCGGTCGTGCCGCGGTGTTCGAGGTTCTCGAGCAGTCGGAGGCCGTCCGCGATGGGGTCGTGCGAGCGTACGCCGTCGAGGTCGAAGACGACACCGACGCCGCAGTTCGCCCGGGAATCGTCCGGGTCCGCGAGCATCTCGCCCGCGGACGCCTGCGTGCGCTCAGACATTACCGGTACGTGGCCGAATAGCACATAAGAGGCTTCCCCTCAAGGACTAAGGGTCGATTTACCCCCAATTAGGCCCCTTATATCATTCCCAACAACTACCATAGTGGGTTAAGAACGTTCGCGTCGCGATGGGAGTCGTGGACTTCCGTTTCTCGTTTCGCTCGAAGAAGGCTAGATTCGGAAATTTCGCACGGATATGCACACCGAACGTTCACGATTCTGGACACGAAACGTGGCCTTCACGATTCTACACGAGCATCCGTCGAGCGAACGGGGCTCGGTTCGAGCGCCGCGATCCCCTCGATGCGAACGGCCTGAAGCGCCGAGAACGGGGGGAGCGCGGCGACGGGAGACTCGCCGCGTCTCCTGGCCCGGATTTGGGCCGGCGGCCAAACACCGCCGTGCAGAACGGTGGAGTCAGTAGTTCTTCGCGAAGTACGCCGTCTCCGCCGCGTCGTCGCCACAGACCCCGCAGGTGTCGTGAATCGGCTCCTCGTCGTCGTCGAGCGGGAGCATCACGATTTCGGCGGAAATCTGCTCTTTTATCTCGTCCTCGCAGGCCTCGTCGCCACACCAGCCGGTCTTCACGTAGCCGCCGTGCCGGCCGATGGTGCCGAGAATCTCGTCGCGGCCGTGGGCCTCGTGGACGTGCTCCTCGAGGTTCTCCTCCGCGGCGGCGTACAGCTTCGCGTACACGGAGTCGAGCGCGTCCTCCGTGGCCTCGACGAGCGCGTCGCGGTCGGCCACCTCGTTCTCGCCGTCGGGCCGGTGGACGAGCGTCGCCTCCCCGTCCTCGACCTCGTTGGGGCCGACCTCGATGCGGACGGGAACGCCCTTCAGCTCCCACTCGTTGTACTTGAAGCCGGGGTTGCGCTCCTCGCGGTCGTCGAGTTCGACGCGGACGCCCGCCTCGTCGAGTTCGGCCGCGAGGTCCGCGGCGTACTCCAGCACCTCCTCGCGCGTCTCCTCCTGCCAGATGGGGACGACGACCACCTGCTCGGGTGCGAGCTTCGGGGGCAGGACGAGCCCCTGGTCGTCGGAGTGGGTCATGATGAGCCCGCCCAGCGCGCGCCAGGACAGTCCCCACGAGGTGGTGTGACAGACCTTCTCCTGCTCGTCTTCGGCCCGGTAAGTGAGGTCGTACGCGTCCGCGAACCCGGTGCCGAGGTAGTGGCTCGTACACGCCTGCAGGGATTTCCCGTCGGGGAGCATCGCCTCGACGGTCGTGGTGGTGTCGGCGCCGGGGAACTTGTCGTGCTCGGGCTTGCGGCCCTTCAGCCCCGGAATCGCCAGCACCTCCTCGTACAGCCGGTGATACTGGTCGAGCCGGGTCATCGTCTCGTCCCACGCCTCCTGTTCGGTCTCGTGGGCTGTGTGACCCTCCTGCCAGAGGAACTCCTTGGTGCGGATGAACGGCTTCGTGTCGGTGGCCTCCCACCGGACGACCGAACACCACTGGTTCAGTTTCAGCGGGAGATCGCGGTGCGAGCGCGTCCACTCGGCCATGTACGGGGTGATGATGGACTCCGACGTGGGGCGGATGGCGAGCCGTTCCTCGAGTTCCTCGTGACCGCCGTGGGTGACCCACGCCACCTCGGGGTCGAACCCCTCGACGATGTCAGACTCGCGTTCCAGATACGACTCGGGAATCATCATCGGGAAGTAGGCGTTCTGTGCGCCCTCTTCCTTGAACCAGCCGTCGAGGTAGTTCTGCAGTCGCTCCCACAGCGCGTAGCCGCGGGGACGACAGACGATGAACCCGCCCATCGGCGCGTAGTCCGCGAGGCCCGCCTTCTGGACGACCTCGGCGTACCACTCGCCGGTGTTGTGCGCCTTCGACTCGGTGATACCGAGCTCCTGTTCCTGCTCTGTGTCGCTCATACTCTGTTGTGTCTCACGGATGGTTTAAACACGGTGCGTTTCGCTCGCGGGAAGAAGGGGAAAGGGTGGCCTACGGGCCACCCGGCGGGAACGGGCGGGAGCGGGCGACCGAACGGGTGCGGTCACGCATACCCGACCCGTGTCTGCGGCGGGGCTTAACGCTACCGACGGTTCGACACGGCCTCTCACGCCGGACCAGCCCTCACGGAGCAGTCGGCACGCTCCCGGGGACCGACCGCTAAACCCCCCACGCGATGCGGTCCCAGAGCCGCTCGTAGCCGTAGTACGTCGCCGTCTTCACGAGGTTGGTGACGAGACCGATGGAGACGGCGTCGGTCACGTCGCCGACGACGAGGTACGCGACGGTGACCGAGACGACCACCATCACCAGCCGGTAGCACGCGGTCTTGACGACCGCACGGCGGCGGGCCTGCACCGGCGCGCGAACGTGGTCGGCAAGCGCCATGTCCGACCCACCACGCGCACGGTTATGAAACCACTAGCAGTTCCTAATTCAGTAGATTGTAACTTTTAGAAGTTTCTCACACCAGCCCGAGCACCAGCAACACCGCCATCCCGGTGACGATGGTGGCGAGGATGTCCTCGGTGTACCACGCGACGCCGGCGGCGACGACGCCCGCGAGCACCCGGTCGCTCGTCGCCAGCGCCCGGACCGCCGCGACCGGTCCGAGTTCCGTCTCGACGACGGGCGTCCCGCCGAGTTCGAACAGCGCGGGCACGACCAGCGCCGCGAGCACCGCCGCGGGGACGAGCCGGAGCGCCCGCTCCGCGCGGGGCGGCACGTCCAGCCGCTCGTAGAGAAAGAGGAACGACGCCCGGATGAGGAACGTGCCGAGTCCCCCGAGGACGATGGCTCCCCAGACGACGGCGTCGCTCGCGGTCACGCCCGCACCTCCTCGACGGCAAGCCCCGCGACGATGCCCAGCGTCGCACCCAGCATCAGGCCGAGTTCGAACGGGATGCCGGCTCCGAGCGTCGCCGTCCCACCCCCGACGGCCGCCGCCGCACCGGTCGGCGCGTCCTCGATGGTCGGCACCAACAGCGCGAGGAACGTCAGCGGAACGGCGAACCCGAGCGGGAGCCAGCCGGGCACGTTCGCGCCGACGACGACGCCGAGGACGGTACAGACCTGCCAGACGAGCCACAGCGGCACGGCCGTCCCCAGATAGAAAGCGACCCGTGACACCTCCCGTCCCCGGAAGCGGGTCACCGACAGCGCGTACGCCTGGTCGGTCAGCAGGTACGCCACGAGCGTGCGGAGCCGTGCGGTCAGCTCCTCGAAGTGGGGTGCGATGGAGGCGCTGTACATCGTCATCCGCAGGTTCACGACGAGAACGGTGGCGACGACCACCGCGAGCGGCGCACCGGACCCGAGCAGGTCGATGGCCGCCAACTGCGAGGCACCGGCGAACACGACGACCGAGAGCCCCACGGCCTGCACGGGTGCGAGACCGGCGGCAACCGCCGCCGCTCCGGCGACGAGCCCGAACGGAACGACCCCGACGAGCACGGGCGCGACGGTTCGGACCCCTTCGAGGAAGTCGGCACGACGAGTCATTGGCGGGACTCGGGCGGTCCGCCCCAAGGCGGTGTCGGTCCTGCAGTCGACCGACGACGAACGGCTACAGCGTCTCGACGCCCGCCACCTCGAACCGGACGCCCCCCTCGGGGCCGTCGTGGACGGAGACGGTCCAGCCGTGTGCGGTGACGATCTCCCGCACGATGCTCAGCCCGAGACCCGTCCCGTCGTCGCTCGTGCTGTACCCCGACTCGAACACGTCTTCGTGTTCCTCGGCCGGGATGCCCGAGCCCGTATCCGAGACGTAGAATCCGTCGCCGTCGGAGAGTTCACCGACCGTTATCGCCACGTCGTCGTCGGTGTGTTCCACCGCGTTCCGGAGCAGGTTCTCGAACACGAGACGGAGACGGCTCTTGTCGGCCGACACCCGGATGTCGTCGGCCACGCGCACCTCCGCGCGGTCGGTCGCGGTCCGGACCCAGCTCTCGTGGACCAGCCGCTCGATGGAGACCGGCTCCCGCTCGTCGATGGCGTCGCCGGCCCGGGCCAGCACCAGCGTGTCCTCTATCAGCGACTCCATGCGCTCGAGGGCCGCCGCGGCCCGGTCGAGCTCTTCGCCGTCGGCGTCCTCGCGATGGAGATTCACCCGACCCAGCGCCACGTTCAGGGGGTTCCTGAGGTCGTGGCTCACGACGCCGGTGAACTCCTCGAGCTTCCGGTTTTTCCGTGCCAGCTCCTGCTCGCGTTCGACCCGCTCGAAGTTCGCCTCGACGCTCCGGGCGAGTATCTGTATCAGCGTCCGGGTCGGCGTGTCGAACGACTCGACGGTCGCCGTCCCGACGGCGAGGAGCCCGTACTCGCCGAGCGGGACGAGATACACCGACCCGAGCGGCGTCTCCGGACGGGCCGGGTCGGTCGCGGTCTCGTAGTCGGTGAGCATCCTGGGCTCGCCGGACCGGAACGCCGCCATCTCGGCGGTGTCCGGCGGAATCGGACCGACGGCGTCGTGCTCCGCGGTGGACGACTCGCTGAGTTCGCCCGCCGCGTCGGTCGCCGCCAGCGGGACCAGACCGTCGCGCTCGTCGTCAGCCCACCAGACGGCCGTGAGCGGTCGGTCGATGACGTCCTCGGCGATGGCGACCGCGGTCTCGGCCACCTCCTCGACCGAGCTCGCACCGATGAGCCCCTCGACGGCGTCGTTCAGCGCCGTGAGCCGGCGCTCGTGGAGTTTCCGCTCGGTGATGTCGCGGGAGAACCCAGCGACGGCCGTCACCTCGCCGTCGTCGACCAGCGGCCGACCCTCGACCCAGACCCACCGTTGGTAGTCCTCGCTCTCGTTGACCCGGCACTCGATCTCGGCGGGGTCGCCCTCCGAGAGCTGGGCCATCTTCTCGATGACCCGGTCGCGGTCGTCGGGATGGACGCCCTCGACGAAGTCGTACGTGTCCTCGCGCACCGCCTCCCGGGGGCGACCCCACAGCTCCTCGTAGCCGTCGTTCATGTACAGCAGTTCGTCCCAGTCCGCCGAGAACATCCAGATGAGATCGGGCGTGGCCGACAGCAGGCGCTCGTACAGTCGTGGTTGCTCCGTCGCGGGGATGTTGGAGTCCATGAGCTGTTCGTGGCGAGTCGGTCGGGGCTGGGGCCCGCCCGACGGACCACTCGCTCGCGGACGATCGAAACCAACCCCACCGTCTCTGGCGCGCACCTAGTATCTCCGGCATTATAATCGTCCTGCTCCGGGCCGGCAACCAGGGGGTCCCGCCTTCAGAACAGGTCGGTTCCGCACTCGTTGCAGTACACCTGCATCATGCCGTGTTCGTCCGGTTGCTCGACGCCGTGGCTCGTCTTCTCGCCGCACTCCGAACAGTGGACTATCGACTCCAGGTCCTCCCAGTTGTGCCGGGTGCCGGGCGCGCCGATGGCCAGCCCCCGCACCTGCTCGTCGGACTCGTTGCGGCCACACTGGAACTGCCCCGGTGGGAACCGTATCAGTTCGCCCGCGCCGACGGTCACGTCCTCGCTCGCCTCCTGGTCGGCCACGTCGTCGGACTCGGGCGGCGGCCCCACCTCGAACGTCGCTTCGCCGTCCACCACGTAGAACACCTCCTCCTGGTCGTGGTGGGTGTGGTAGCCGCCGGAGAACTGCTCGCCCGGCTCCAGTTCGTAGAACGCGAGCGACACGTCCTCGGTGCCCAGTGCGTCGGCCAGCGACCGGCGGACGCTGTTGACGCCGAGCGGGTTCGGCTCGTTCGGTGCCTCGTCGATGGCGACCTTCTCCATGTCCGCCCCGCGGCGCCCACGCGCAAAAAGCCGTGGGCGCCGGCAGTTACTCCTCGATGGCGAACGGGCTCTCCGTCTCGGTCCAGTCCCACCCCGGCAGTCGAGTCTGGAACCCCGCCGCGAGCGCCGCATCGAGGTCGTCGCGCCCGGCGGCCTCGCCGTCGCTCCCGTGGGTGTGGATATCAGCGTAGTGGAACGTCGCCTCCGCCAGAAGCGAGAACGGCCGGCCGCCGGCGAGCGTCGCCGCGAGTTCGCGGCCGAGCAGTTCGTCGACGACGAACCCCGGATAGTCGCCCGCCACGTCGAGGTCACGGAGCAGGCCCGCCAGCGCCGCGACGTTCACCGCCACGTCGCCGTCCGCGAACACGGCGTCGACTTCGCGTGCGTACTGCTCGCGGGTGACGTGGCCCACGTCGGCCTCGAACGCGTCGCCGAGCGCGTCCCGCACGTCGTTGACGAGCGGTACGACCCGGTCGTTCTCGCGGACGCGGTCCCGCTCGGCCCGGACGGTCGCCTGCGTGAGTCGCATACGAACGTACAGTTTGCGAAGGCTTTTATATCAACAGCAGTCTACGAACGGATAAGCGGGTTTTCCGGTATCAGTACCCCGCAGTCGCCCGCCGGGGCGACGAGTCTCTCACCACAGAGTAGCATGACCACTTGTACTACAGCGCGTGCGTCCGGACGGGACCGACCCGCCACAGCGGCGCACCGCGACCGGGACCCCACTCGATAGCTATGAGTTCAGTAGAGCGGCAACTCGAAGACCTAAAAGAAGAGATAGCGAGCGAAGTGCCGGCCGACATCTCCATCTCGGACGTGACCTACGAGGGTCCCGAGCTGGTGGTGTACACGCGCGACCCCAAGGAGTTCGCCAGCGACGGCGACCTGGTGCGCCGGCTCGCCTCGAAGCTCCGCAAGCGCATCACCGTCCGTCCCGACCCGGACGTGCTCTCGCGGCCGGAGGAGGCCGAGCAGACCATCCGCGAGATAATCCCCGAGGACGCGGGCGTCACGGACCTCGATTTCCACGCCGACACCGGCGAAGTCGTCATCGAGGCCCAGAAGCCCGGGATGGTCATCGGCCGCCGCGGGTCGACGCTCCGCGAGATAACCCAGAAGGTGGGCTGGACGCCCGAGGTCGTCCGCACGCCGCCCATCGAGTCGTCGACCGTCTCGAACGTCCGCAACTTCCTGAAACAGGAGCGCGACGAGCGCCGGGATATCCTCGAGCGCATCGGCCGGCAGATTCACCGCCAGGAGATGTCCGACGACGAGTGGGTCCGCATCACGACGCTCGGCTGTTGTCGTGAGGTCGGCCGCGCCGCCTTTATCCTCTCGACGCCCGAGACGCGCATCCTCATCGACTGCGGCGACAAGCCCGGCGCCGAAGGCGAGGTGCCCTACCTGCAGGTGCCGGAGGCGCTCGGCGCCGGCGCACAGACCATCGACGCGGTCGTGCTCACCCACGCCCACCTCGACCACTCCGCGCTCATCCCGCTTCTGTTCAAGTACGGCTACGACGGCCCCATCTACTGTACGGAGCCGACCCGCGACCTGATGGGCCTGCTCACGCTCGACTACCTCGACGTCGCCGCGAAGGAGGGCCGCGCGCCGCCGTACGAGTCGGAGATGGTCCGCGACGCCATCAAGCACTGCATCACGCTGGAGTACGGTGACGTGACCGACATCGCGCCGGACATCAAACTCACCTTCCACAACGCGGGCCACATCCTCGGGTCGGCGGTGTCGCATTTCCACATCGGCGACGGCCTCTACAACGTCGCGTTCTCGGGCGACATCCACTACGAGGACACCCGCCTGTTCAACGGCGCTGTCAACGAGTTCCCGCGGGTGGAGACGCTCGTCCTCGAATCGACGTACGGCGGCCGCAACGACTACCAGACCGACCAGGAAGACTCCGAGCGCAAGCTCAAGAAGGTCATCAACGAGACGTACGAGCGCGACGGCAAGGTCGTCATCCCGGCGTTCGCGGTCGGCCGCTCACAGGAGATAATGCTCGTGCTGGAGGAGGCGATGCGCAGCGGCGACATCCCGGAGATGCCCGTCCACCTCGACGGGATGATATGGGAGGCGACGGCCATCCACACGACCTACCCCGAGTATCTCCGTGACGACCTCCGGGACCGCATCTTCCACGACGACGAGAACCCGTTCCTCGCCGACCAGTTCAACCACATCGACGGCGGCGAGGAGGAGCGCCAGGAGGTCGCGGACGGCGGCCCCGCAATCGTCCTCTCGACGTCGGGGATGGTCACCGGCGGCCCCATCATGTCCTGGCTCCGCCATCTCGGCGGCGACGAGCAGAACCGACTCGTGTTCGTCGGCTACCAGGCCCAGGGGACGCTCGGCCGTCGCATCCAGAACGGCTGGGACGAGATTCCGATCAACGACCGCGACGCCTCCCGCGGGTCGACGCTCACGCTCAACATGGACGTGAAGACCGTCGACGGGTTCTCGGGCCACGCCGACCGGCAGGGACTCGAGAACTTCGTGCGCACGATGAACCCCCGCCCCGAGAAGGTGCTGTGTGTCCACGGCGACGAGTCGTCGACGCAGGACCTCTCCTCCGCGCTGTACCACGAGTTCAACATGCGGACGTTCGCGCCGAAGAACCTGGAGACGTTCCGGTTCAAGTAGGTCCGTCCTGCACGTCGTCGCTCCGTTCGACCGCCCGACGGCGAACGGGGGGCGCGCTCGATGCGCTGGCCGAGTAGTCGCGCGCTCGTCGCCCCGCGTCACTCCCGCTCGGGGGCCTCGCTCGGGTCGACCACCTCGCCCGACGCGGGGTAGACGCCGACCTGGTCACAGGCGTCCGCGAGCGGACACGCCTCCGGGTCGTCCAGACACGCCGGCGTCCGGGCCGTGCAGTAGTCGCGTCCGAACTGTATCATCGCGGTGTGTCCGAACCCGCATTTCTCGGCGGGAACGTCACGCTCCAGATGCTCGCGGACCGTCTCGTGGTCGGCATCGGCGGGCGCGAGGCCCATCCGCCGGGCGATGCGGTGGACGTGCGTGTCGACGGGGAAGACGCCGGTGCGCCCACCGGAGAACAGCAGGACGCAGTCGGCCGTCTTGGGACCGACGCCCGTCATGTCGAGCAGAGTCTCGCGCACCACGCCGGGGTCGCTCTCGGTCACGAACGCGTCGAACCCCTCGGCCGGGCGAGGCTCCGTCTCGCGGCCGTCGGACTCCGGACTGGAGTCCGATACGCCCCCGTACTCGTCGACGACGCGCCCGGCGAGCCGGATGATGGTCTCCGACTTCTGGTTGTACAGCCCCGCCGAGGCGATGGTCTCGGCGAGTTCGGACTGTTCTGCCTCCGCCAGCGACGCGGCCAGGTCGCCCGTCTCGCGGGCATCGCCCGCTCGACTGTCCGAGCCGCTACGCGGCTCGCTCGCCCCGTACCGCTCCATCAGGCTGTCGTGGGCCGGCTGGCTCGCCGTGTCGGAGGTGTTCTGCGAGAGTATCGTCCGGACGAGACACTCGAACGCCTGCTGGCCGCCGTACGTCTTCTGCCAGTAGATGTCGCCGAGACGGTCGACGACGGCCTCGGCGTGCGTGTCAGCCTCGCCGGGGGCGAACGAGGCGGCCGTCCCGCCGCCCGACTCCCCCCCGGAGATGTTCTCGGCTGGCTCGTCGTCCATGCCTCACGCTTCGAGTGGGCGGGACAAAGAGCTGTCCGAGTCGCGAACCCACGACAGTAAACGTGGCTACCGAAGTCGCATCTGGACGGTACGGTTACGCTCGTCCCCGGTGAACTGTCACGCTTGGTGATACCATGTCAGTTACCGCCGGCGGCCCGTTATCGGACGACGCGATAGACGAGTTCGCCGCGAGCCTGCGCGGCGTGGTGCTCCGCCCCGACGACGAGGGGTACGACGACGCCCGGGCGGTCTGGAACGCGATGATAGACAAGTACCCGGCAGTCATCGCACAGTGTGCCGGGGTCGCGGACGTCATCGCCTCGGTGCGGTTCGCGCGCGACCACGACCTGCCGCTGGCGGTGAAGAGCGGCGGCCACAACATCGCGGGCAACGCGGTGTGTGACGACGGACTCGTCGTCGACTGCTCGGGGATGCGGTCGGTTCGGGTCGACCCCGCGGCGAAGACGGCCACGGTCGAACCGGGCGCGACCCTCCACGACCTCGACCACGAGACGCAGGCGTTCGGGCTGGCGACGCCCGTCGGCTACAACTCGACGACGGGCATCGCCGGGCTGACGCTCGGCGGCGGATGGGGCTGGCTCTCGCGGGCGTACGGGCTGACGGCCGACAACCTCCGGGCGGTCGACCTCGTGACCGCCGAGGGCGAGTTGGTCCGCGCCAGCGACGAGGAGAACCCGGAACTGTTCTGGGGCGTCCGCGGCGGCGGCGGCAACTTCGGCGTCGTCACCGCCTTCGAGTTCGACCTCCACGAGGTCGGACCGGAGGTGCTGTCGGGCATCCTCGTCCACCCCTTCGAAGACGCCGCCGACAGACTGGAGGAGTACCGGGAGCTCGTCGCCGACGCGCCCGACGAGTTGGCCGTCTGGTTCGTGTTCCGACACGCGCCGCCGCTCCCCGTCATCCCGGAAGCGTACCACGGCGAGAAGGTGCTCATCTTCGCGGCGTTCTACGCGGGCGACGTGGACGACGGCGAGGCGGCCGTCGCCCCGTTCCGCGAGATGGGCACGCCCATCGCGGACGCGGTCGAACCACACGTCTACGAGGAGTGGCAACAGGTGTTCGACCCACTGCTGGAACCCGGCGCCCGCAACTACTGGAAGTCGCACAACTTCGTCGAGATAACCGACGGGATGATAGACACCTTCGTCCGCTACGCCGACCTGCTACCGACGCCCCATACCGAACTCGCCGTCGCACAACTCGGCGGCGCTATCAACGAGAAGCCGACGGACGCGACGGCGTACCCCCACCGCGACGCCGCGTTCACGATGAACCTCCACACCCGCTGGACCGACCCCGCGGACGACGACCGGTGTGTCGCGTGGGCACGGGAACTGTACGACGCGATGACGCCACACGCGACGGGCGGCGTCTACGTCAACTTCGTCCCCGAGGAGGGTGGGCAGGAGCGGGCCGCCTACCGCGAGAACTACGAGCGACTGGCCGAACTCAAAGCTGAGTGGGACCCCGACAACGTGTTCAGCATGAACCAGAACGTCGAACCCGTGTCCTGAGCTCCCTCACTCCTCGCGGCCACGCTTCCGGTCGCGCCCGACGCCGAACAGGCCGAGCGAGGCCGACACCGCGCTGTCGAGCGTCTCCGCCGGGGAGCCGGCGGCGGTCCGGTCCGCGAGGCGAGTCAGCGGCGTCAAATCGACCGCCGACCCGCCGGTCACGGCCTCCGCGAGCGCGCCGAGCGGGACGACGGCAGGGTTCTCAAGTTCGCCGGGCGTCGCGGGGTCCGTCCGCGTCGACACCGTCTCGACGCCCAGCCCCCGCACGAGCCGGTTGGCGGCGTCGGCGCCGGTCGGCCAGCCCAGTTCCTCACAGACCAGCGTCGACGCGCGGCCGATGGCGCCGACGGAGCCGAGATGTCCGCCGCCGACGAGGGCCTTTGCCGCCCGCGCCGGGTCGCCGCTGACGACGGCGGGACCGACCTGTGCGACCGCGCCGTCGCCGACCGAGACGGCCCACCCGGCGTCGTCGAACCGGAACCGTTCGGGGGCGTCCGCCTCGTCTGCGACCGCTCGCTCGATGTTCGCGGCGGCGACCCGCGCCTCCCGGACCGCGGCCTGTGCGCTCGCGGGCACGTCCGACTCGCCGGCGTCGGTCACGCGGGCGGCGTCGCCCACGACGAAGGTCGCGTCGCCGGCACGGAGGTCGGCGCCGACCGGCGTGCGCTCGCCGCCGAGCGCCCCCGGTCCGCGGATGCCGCCCGTCCAGACGAACGTATCGTAGCCGAGTTCCCGACCGTCGTCGAGGTGGACCGCCTCCGCGTCGGCTTCGATGACGGTCGCGCCCGTCTCGACGGTGACGCCGCGGTCGGTCAACTCGCGGGCTATGGCGGCCGCGAACGCGGAGTCGAACGTCGGCGCGACCCGGTCGGCCTGCTCGAGGACGGTCACGTCGAGCGCCGACTCCTCCTCGCGGGCCAGCGCGGCGAGTTCGCCGGCCACCTGCACGCCAGAGAGGCCGCCGCCACCGACGACGGCGTGGCCGTCGGGCGCGGCGAGCGTCGACTGTCGGACGGCCATGGCGTCGTCGAGACGCTTCAGCGGCGTGGCGTGGCTCTCGACGCCCGTCAGGCCGTAGAACGCCGTCTCGGCGCCGAGACAGACCGCCGCCGCGTCGTAGTCGAGTTCCTCCTCGCCCTCGCCGGTGTCGAGCGTGGCTACTCCCGCCTCGGGGTCGACGCCGGTCACCCGCGCCTGCCGGACCGTCGCGCGGTCGAGGCAGTCGTCGAGCGGGACCGTGACGGCGTCGACGAGTTCGGGGCGGCGGACGACGCGGTGGAGTTCGTGCTGGACGAGATGGCTGTCGGACTCGTCGACGACGACTATCTCGGCGTGAGCGGGCAGGCGGCGTTCGAGCCGCCGGGCGACGGTCAGCCCGGCGTACCCGGCGCCGAGTACGGCGACGCGCATGCCGCCCGTTGAAGCGAGCGACACAAAGGCGTGCTGACCGCGGCTACGCGACCCGGAACACGCAGGTCAGGTCGGCGCCGTCCGCGAGCGCCGCGGCGAGGTCGCGGTCGACCCCCTCGGCGGCGGTGTCGGCACCGACCATCACCGTCCGGTCGTCGACGTAGTCGCTGGTGCGGGCGACCAGCGAGCGGTCGCTCTCGAAGGTGAGGTCGGGGTGGCCGCGCCCGACGACGGTCTGCTCGTGGCTGTCGGCCCGCAGGGTCGCCTCGACGGTCGCGTCGTGGTCCCGGCAGGCGTCGACGAACGCCGCGTCGAACTCGGCGGGGACGGTGTCGGCCTCGACCCCGAGGATGCAGTCGCCCGCCGGCGTGAGCCAGTCGTCGCTCGTCAGCTCCCACGTGCTCGCGTGCTCGGCCGTGACGTGCTCGTGGCCGGTCGCGTGGACGCGCTGTTCCATGTCGGGGCGTCGCGGCGCGGCCACTTGAGCGGCGCCGTTCGCGGCCGCCGGCATCGGCTCATCGCTTATATAACTTTCCGACGGGCGTGTGAACTCGTACCGCGGTCCCGTCCGGCGTTTGGTAGTCGTTTACACCCCGTTCAACCTGCACAAAACTTAAATACGAATACGCTGTATGTTCAGGCACCAGAACGCCTCCGGCGTTCAGCATCGCTAGCCGACCAGAATGACAGGGAACGCTGCTTGTCCGACGGTTGCACCTTTTCCAGTCGATGCTGTCCCCGGAGCGGTAATGGAATAGAGTGATACAACAATGGCAGAGAGCATTGACGAATCCGACAACGTAGAACTCGCAGACAACGACCTCGAGACGGACAACAAAGGTAAACTCATCAAGAAGGCCGGTCAGCTCCGCGACCGACGCAACGAACTGAACCAGATGGCCTCCGAGCGCGCCTCCAAGCGGGACGAGCTGAACGCGAAGACCCGCGAGAAGGTCGACGAGGCCCAAGAGCACCGCGAGAAGCGCGACGAGCTCAACGAGAAGGTCCAGGAGCACAAGGAGAAGCGCAACGAGCTCAACGCGAAGGCCAACGAGCTGTTCGACAAGGTCGACGAGATGAAGGAGGACCTCGAGCTCAACGAGGGCAAGAGCGTCGACCAGCTCGAAGAGGAGATCGAGGACCTCGAGTTCAAACAGCAGACCGAGGTGCTCTCCACCGAGGAGGAGCGCGAGCTCATCGAGAAAATCGAGCAGAAACGCGAGAAGCTCTCCGAGCGCAAGGAGAAGCTCGACCAGTCGGGCGACCTGGAGGAGCTCAAGGAGAAGGCCCAGGACGTCCGCGCGCAGGCCTCCGAGCACCACCAGAAGGTGACCGAACTCGCCGACGAGGCCCAGGAGCACCACAACCAGATGATAGAGGCCTACCGCGAGGCCGACGAAATCCGCGACGAGGCCGACGAGTGGCACGAGAAGTTCGTCGACGCCCAGGAAGCGGCCGACCGCCACCACGAGGACTTCGTCCGCGTCCAGAAGCGGCTCCGCGAACTCGACAAGGAGGAGGACGAGGAGCGCCAGGAGGAGCGCGAGGCCGAGAAGGAGGCCGCCCGCGAGGAGGCCGAGGAGATATACGAGGCCTTCCAGAACGGCGAGACCCTCGACACCGAGGACCTGATGAAGCTCCAGAAGACGGGGCTACTCTAAGCGCAGTTTTTGCACTTCCTTCGCGTTCGCTGAATCCGTCAGCGAACGCTCAGTCAGGCAAAAACCTGCGGAAAATATGCGCGCGTACTCCTTCCGGCGAGCCACGGGCTCGCCTCCAGTCCGTGCGCGCTACGGCGCCTCACTCCGTTCGGCGCCGCGAACCGCTCACTCGCTGCGCTCGCTCGCGGACGAACGACGACGGCCTCATCCAGCAAACGATTCGTTCACACCACCTGTAACTCGGTCGGGTAGTCGGTGAGGTTCTCGTAGCCGTCCTCGCGGACGACGACGAGGTCCTCGACGCGGACGCCGCCGACGCCCTGCTCGTAGAGGCCCGGTTCGACGGTGACGACGTGACCGGCCTCGAGTTCGCCCCCCTTCTGTGCGAGATACGGCGACTCGTGGACGTCGAGACCGACCCCGTGTCCGGTGCTGTGGATGAACCCGTCCTCAGGGGCGTCGTGCGAGCGGGGCGTGGCGTAGCCCGCGTCCTCGAACACGTCACAGACGGCGTCGTCGACCTCCTCGCCGGTGACGCCCGCCTCGATGGTGTCGAGGGCGGCCTCGTACGCCTCGTGAGCGAGGTCGTACCACTCGCGGGTCCGGTCGTCCGGGTCGCCCTTCACGAACGTCCGCGTCATGTCCGCGAAGTAGCGCGTCTCGCTGTCGCGGGGGAAGATGTCGACGACGATTGGCGTGTTCGCCGTCAGCGGCCCCGACCCGGAGTCGTGGCCGCGGGCCGCCGCCGGACCGCCGGCGACGATGCAGTCGTCCAGCCGACAGCCCGCCTCGAGGAGTCGAATCTCGATCCGCTCGCGCACCCGCTCGCTCGTCAGTGGCTCGCCGTCGAGCCGTAGCGTCCCGTCCGCGACGGTCGCACGCTCCAGCATCTCCTCGGCGACCCGCATCGCGGCCTCGTTGGCGCGCTGGGCCGCCCGAATGTGGTCGACCTCCCGCTCGCTCTTCACCGCCCGCACGTCCGTCATGACGTACTCGTCGTCCCACGCCACGCCGACGCCCCGCTCGCGGAGGACGTCCGCGGTGCCGGTCGGGAACGCGTCGGGGACGACCACCCTGTCGACGCCGTACGCCTCGAGGAAGTTCGCCGTCACGTGTTTGGCGGCGACCCGGGGGTCGTCCATCTCGTCGACCTCGTCGTCCTCGAACTCCGCGGTCTTCCGCACCTCGTCGGCGGCGCTGTCGCTCTCGGCGCGGGTGTACTCGAGCGAGGAGACGAGCGAGACGACGCGGCCCTCGGCGTACAGCGTCGTGAACCGGTCGGGCGCGTGGTAGCCCGAGAGGTAGTACTGGTCGCTGTTCTCGCCGTCGGCGTCGACGAGATAGCCGTCCGCGTCGCGGTCGTCGAGATGCGAGGAGAGGCGGGGGTAGGTCGGTGACACGGACCCCCGTTCTCGATGCCGCGAGAAAAGCGATGCGGTGGGGAACCCCCCAGGGCGGCGCGGCCCGCGCGCCGACACGCGCCTTTATCCGCCGCCCGACCCCACCGAGAGCTATGAACGATACCAGCGACCGACTCGGGCGGCTGGCCGTCGTCCTCGCGGCCGTCCTCCTCGCCGTCCTCGTCGCGTTCGCGCTGTTCGTCGACTACGCCGCGGACCTCGCGGACGTGGTCGGCCTCCTGCTCGTCGCCGCCAGCGTGCCGCTGGCCGCGCGGGTCGGCGGACGGATAGCCGGGAGCCTGTTCCCGAACTACAACGTCGCGGAGGTGGCCGTCGAGGGACCCATCACCCGCGACGGGGGAAGCACCGTCCCGACCGGGGCCGTGGGCCAGTCCGCCGACGACGTGGTCGAGCAGATGGAGCGGGCCGACGAGGACGACGCCGTCGACGCCCTGCTGGTGAAACTGAACACGCCGGGCGGCGAAATCGTCCCCAGCGACGACATCCGGCTGGCCGCCGAGCGGTTCGACGGCCCGACGGTCGCGTACACGACCGATGTCTGCGCGTCGGGCGGCTACTGGATAGCCAGCGGCTGTGAGGAACTGTGGGCCCGCGAGGGGAGCGTCGTCGGCTCCATCGGCGTCCGCGGCTCCCGATTCACGGCGACGGGCCTGCTCGACCAGTTGGGCGTCGACTACGAGCAGTTCACGGCCGGCGAGTTCAAGGAGGCGGGCGTCCCGTTCACCGACCTCGACGACGAGGAACGGGAGTACCTGCAGGGGCTCATCGACGACCACTACGAGAACTTCGTCGAGACGGTCGCGGAGTCGCGCGACCTCGACCCCGAGTTCGTCAGGTCGACGGAGGCGAAGGTGTATCTCGGCGAGGAGGCGGCGGAACTCGACCTGGTGGACGCGCTCGGCACCCGCGAGGACGTCGAGGACCGACTCGAGGAACGGCTCGACGTCGAGGTCGCGGTCCGCGAGTTCGAGCCTTCGCGGGGGCTGGCGGCCCGGTTCCGCGGCGGCGCCGCGACGGTGGCGTACGCGCTGGGCCGGGGCGTCGCGGACAGCGTCGACGGCGACGCCGACTTCCGCCTGTAGGTTTTTAACCCACGGCGGCCTCGTTCCGCTGTGACCACGCTGGTGCTCTGTGTCGACCGGGACGGCGGGCTCACCGACGAGCCGGTCGTCGGCTGGGAGGCGGTCCGCGCGCTCGTCACCGACGTGGGCATCGAGGACCCCGAGGACTCGCAGGTGAACTGCCTGCTGGAGAGCCTGAAGGTGGCCCGCGACCTCCGGGACGGCAACGAGGACCCGGTCGTGGCCGTCGTCTCGGGGACGGGCGACGCAATCACCACCGACCGCGCCATCGCACGGGCCGTCGATGACCTGGTCGCGGAGTACGACCCCGACTCGGCCATCGTCGTCACGGACAGCGCGGAGGGCGAGCGCACGCTCCCCATCATCGAGTCGCGGGTGCGGGTCGACGCCGTCGACCGCGTGGTCGTCCGGCAGAGCCACGACATCGAGTCGACGTACTACGTGCTCAAACAGTTCCTCGCGGACGAGGAACTTCGGTCCACGGTGCTGGTGCCGCTGGGGGCGGCGCTTCTGGCGTTCCCGCTGTTGCTGTTCCTCGCCGAATCCATCACCGTCGCGCTGGCCGTCGTCGTGGCCGTCCTCGGAACCTTCCTCCTGTACAAAGGGCTCGGCATCGACGACTTCGTCGCCTCCCTGCCCCGGGCGGTCCGGGACGCCTTCTACTCCGGGCAGGTGTCGCTCGTCACCTACGTCATCGGGATTGGGCTGGCGCTCGTGGGCGTGTTCGCCGGCGCCATTGCCGTCTCACCGCTGGGCAACGACGGCGTGTTCATCACCGCGATGCGGTTCGTGTTCGACGCCGTGCCGTGGCTGGCGGCGGCGGCGCTGGCGGCCTCGACCGGCCGCCTGCTCGACGAACTGCTGGGCGACGAGGGCGTCCGGTCGGCGCTTCTTAACCTCCCGTTCGGCGTCGTCGCCGTCGGCCTCGTCGTCCGGGGCTTCTCGGCGTACTTCCTCGAGCGCGCGGGCGAGATTCCGGCGCTGACCGTCCCGCGACTCTCCGCCGGCGCACTCGAGGTGTCGTCGTTCACCCTCACCGTCTGGGAGCGGCTGGCGGTGTTCGTCGTCACCGGCGTCGCCGTCTCGCTGGTCGGCGTCCGGTTCGCCACCTACTTCTCGGGACGGGAGGTCGAGCGGGTCACCGAGAACCCCTGACTACACGACGCCGAGTTCGTCCGACGCCCCGACCGCGTTGCCGTCCTCGTCGCGCAGGACGGCGACGCTGTTCGCGCCGCGCACGTCGTCGACGTACTTCACCTTCCCCGCGTCGAGCCCGACGTACACGATTTCGGGGTCGTCGTCGTCGTCCACGTCGGCGGCAGTGACGGGAGCCTTCGCCGCGTCCGCCGCGGTGACGACCGTGGTGCCCTCCCCACCGTCGGCCGTCGGCGCGCCGGTCACCTTCACGTCGTTGCTCCCGTCGACGGCGACGACGCTGGCGACGCCGTCGTCGTCGAAGTCCGCCAGCGCACCCGCGCCGATGCCGGTGTTCGAGCCGGTCTGGCCGCCGTCGAGGTTGTTCGTCGTCCCGTCGGGCTCCAGATACCGGAGCTGTTGGCTGGCGTCCGCGAACACGAGTTCGTCGGTGCCGTCGCCGTCCACGTCACCGACGCCGGAGACGGCCTGCACGCCGTTGCCCGGCGTCGCCACCTCGACGGGCGAGTCGCCGGGCCGAACCCGGTAGAGGGTGTCGTGGTTCTCGTTCACGAAGAAGACGGAGGCGGCGCTCCCGTTCCAGCGGCCGACGCCGAGGCGCGTCTTCGACGTCTCGATGGTGCCGGGGATGTCGCCGCCGGAGGCGACGGTTGTGGTGCCGTTGGTGTCGTTGGTCAGCCGGAGCGACCCGCCGGCCGAGACGTACGGTACGTCGGCGCGCCCGTCGCCGGTGAGGTCGGTGTCGGCGGGGCCCAGCGCCGCGAGGTCAGTCGTCGCGGACAGTTCGACGACCGCGCCGTCGGGGGCGACGACCTTCACGCGGCCGCCCTCACCGGTGTAGAGCGTGCCGGCGGCACACGCCCAGGAGGCCTCCTTCGCGTCGGGGTTCTCGACCCGGAAGCGGGCGACGACGTAGGACGTATCGCTCCCGGGCTTCCGCCAGACGACGCGGAGTTTCTCGCGCTCGGGGTTGACGCGGGCGCTCTCGCCCGTGGTGAGTTCGCGGCCGCCCAGCACGCCGGGGTCCGCGACGCCCCGCACCTCGATGCGGTCGCCCTCAAGCGTGTCGCCGCCGCCGTGCCGGAGGCTGTACTGACACGCCCCCGGCGTCCCCGAGAGACTCAACTGCGCGGTCGGGGCCGGGTCGGTCGTCTCGGTGAGCCCCAGCGCCATCGTTCCGCCGATGACGCCGAGCACCACCACGATGGCGACGAGCAACGCCGCGCCGACGACCGGGGACAGCGCCCGTTCGTCGGACGACGACCGTGACCGGAACACACCGGTCGTTCGTGCTCCTGTCGGTTATATTCGTCCGGTCGCTTCAGTTCGAGAAAAACACCCCGGAGAGGGCCTGAACGCATCGTCAGTCGGTGATCGGCGCGCTGGCGCGAGACGGAGCGCCTATCTTCGCGGGACCGATAGGGCGGGTATGCGCGACGACGACGCCCCGTGGGTGAGCCTGTTCTCGGGCGGGAAGGACTCCTCGTGGGCGCTGTACCGGGCGCTCGAGGCGGGCCACCCGGTCGAGCGTCTCGTCACCGTCCACCCGGACGGCGACTCCTACATGTACCACACGCCGGCGACCCACCTCGCGGACCTCGCCGCGGAGTCGGTCGGCATCGAGTTGCTCGACGTCCACCCCGACGAGTTCGACGCCGCGACCGCGACCGATTCGGGGCGGCAGGGCGACGCGGAACTCGAACCGCTGGAGGCGGCCGTCCGCGCTCTCGGCGAGGAGTGGGGCGGCGTCGGCGGCGTCACCGCGGGCGCCGTCGAGAGCGAGTACCAGACCTCCCGCATTCGGGCGATGTGCGACCGCCTCGACGCCGAACTGTTCGCGCCGCTGTGGCAGGAAGAGCCTCGCGGCCTCGCGAACGCGATGCTGGATGCGGGGTTCGAAATCACGATTCTGCAGGTCGCCGCCTACGGCCTCGACGAGTCGTGGCTCGGTCGCACGCTCGACGCCGACGCGCTCGCCGACCTCGAACGGCTGAACGACGAGTACGGCGTCCACATCCTCGGCGAGGGCGGCGAGTTCGAGACGTTCGTGGTCGACGGGCCACACATGGACCAGCGTATCGACCTGGCGTACGAGACGGTATGGGAGGGCGACCGCGGCCACCTCGAAATCACGGACGCGACGCTGGAGTAGCCGGACGGCCGCGACCTACGTCTCGCCGTTCGAGAGCTTCGTGTGCGCGCCGACCAGCGCGCCGCCGAGGTCGACGTCCTCGAGGTGGGTCTCCTCGTCGACGATGGAGTCGTGGAGTTCGCAGTTGCGGACGGTCGCGTTCGGGAACACGACGCTGTTCTCGAGCGTGGAGTCGACGACGCGGGCCCCGCTCATCACGTGGACGTTCGCACCGACCTCGCTGTCGACGAGTTCGGCGTCGTCGGCCACGAGCGAACCGCCGTCGAGCGCCCACGCGACCGCCTCCAGATAGGATTCGGGCGTGCCGATGTCGAACCACGGCTCGTCGAACGAGAACGCGAACACCTCGTCGTGCTCGACGAGCCACTTGATGTACCAGCCGGGTTCGTCGGGGTTGTTGCCGTCGTCGAGGTACTCGTGGAACCGGAGCGCGTCCTCGGGGAACGCGTAGCAGGCGATGGACACGAGCGTGCTCGGCGGGTCGTCCGGCTTCTCCTCGAGCGCGCGGACGCGCTCGCCGTCAACGTCGATGACGCCGTAGGAGGTGGCCTTCTCCTTCGTGCCGACGTCGTAGGCCGCAAGCGCCGCGCCGTCGGTGCGCTCGAAGAAGTCGACGAACTCCGCGATGTCGAACCCGATGAGGTTGTCGCCCGCGACGACCACGAGGTCGTCGGCCACGCCCTCGCGGTCGACCAGTTGGCCGAGTGCGCCGACGACGCCGAACTTCTCGTCCTCTTCGGTGGTGTCCTCCACCGAGAGAGTGAGCTTCTCGAACTCGCTTTTCGCGATGTACGCCTCGAACTCGTCGGCGAACGCCTCGTTCGTGGAGACGAACACCTCCTCGATGCGGTCGTCGGCTTCCAGTTCCGCGAAGATGCGGTCGATGACGGTGGTGTCACCGACCGGCAACATCATCTTCGGCCGGTGGCGGGTGATGGGCCACAGTCGCGTGGCGTACCCCCCGGCGAGCACGACTGCCTTCATGCCCCGAACGTCACCAGCGGCCGATAAGTCCTTTTTCATACTCCACAATCCGCGGGCGTATGCCGCGTGTCTGACGCACATTTTTGCGGGATGGGCGGAAAGGCACGGTATGACCAGCCTAACGGAGGTTTACGAGGGAGGCGCAGGAGGGGCCGACCTTCGACGGCTGTACGGCGGTGTGGCGCTGTTCCTGTTGGGGGCAGTTCTGACCGTCGCCGGTATCGTCGTGGGAACATCGACAAGCGTCGCCGCGATGCTCGGCGTTGACGTGTACGGCGCACGCGAACTGGCGGGCATCTTCGCGGGGCTCGGGTTGCCGGCGACGTTCCTCGGCGCCATCATCGTGTTGCCGAAGGCGTCGACCAGACTCCGCGCCATCGCGGGGCTCGGGTCGGCCGTCGCGGTCGCCGGCGTCTGGCTGTTCACCGAAGTGTACCCGGGGCAGTGGTACGGGATGGCCACGGACTACACGCTCCACGTCACGGCCGTCTACTTCCTCGGAATCATCACGACGTTCTGGTGTCTGTTCGTCGCGGTCGCCAACTTCAAGGCGCGCAACGACCCCGGCGGCACGGTCCGCCTGGAAGTGACCAAGGAGGGGAAGACGAAGGTCGTCGAGGTGTCGAACGACCGGCTCAAGCAGGGGCTGGGGGGCATCGGCCTGCTCGGCGGCACGCCCGACGGCGAGGCGAAGACGCAGACGAACGGGCCGGGGTCGGCGGCCGTCTCGGACGGCGGCGCGGAGGTCAGCCACGCGAGTTCGCCCGACACCGGGGGGTCCACGTCGCGGTCGGCGGGCGGTAGTTCGCTCGAACAGGTGTCGACGACGCCCCAGCGGTCCGGCCCGACGACGACCGACGACGCCGAACTCGTCGACAGCGGCGCCGGGACGCCGCCGAGCGACCGCTACTGTGGCAACTGCGACCAGTTCAACTACGTCCGCACCGACGAGGGGCTCGAACCGTACTGCGGGCTCCACGAGGAAGTCATGGACGACATGGAAGCCTGCTCGCAGTGGTCGCCGAACAACTAGGGGAGCGTCTTCTCGACCCGCTTCCAGTGGGACCCCTTCCAGAAGCACTGCCCGCAGTCGCAACACCGCCAGACCGCTTCGTCTCGCGAGTCCGGCGCGTAGTCGGGGGTCGACGCCGCCGGGTCGACCCGCTGAAGTCGGCCGTTGCAGGCGCCACACCGCGTCGGCTCGGCGAGTTCGAGCCGCATCCCCCGGTCGTGGAGTTCCCGCAACTGTCCCTCGATCTCCCGTTCAGTGAGCAGGACCCCCTCCGCGCGGGCCGCGAGGTCGCGGTCGCGGGTCAGGAGCGTCCGGCCCTCCGCGCGGGACAGGTCCAGCACCGCGTCGTCGGCCTCGACGCCCCGGTCGAGCGCGTAGGCGGTGTCGTAGCCACACATCCGCAGGTAGACGGCGAGTTTCCCGCACATGGCGTCACAGAGGAAGGGGCCGTCGATGCTCACAGCCCCAGGAACGCCGCCACGTCGTCGGCCTCCCTCGTCGTGAGCACGTCCGCCGGTTCGGCCCACCCGCGGCGCGCGGTGTGGACGCCGAACCGGACGAACCCGTAGCTCGCGGGGGTGTGGGCGTCCGTGTCGATGGCGAGGGTCGCGCCCGCCTCGATGGCGCGCTTCACGTACGACCCGCTCAAATCGAGGCGGTGGGGGTTGGCGTTTATCTCCAGTGCCGTGTCGTTCGCCGCCGCGGCCTCAGCGACCGCCTCGACGTCGAAATCGAGGCCGGGACGCTGGTTCAGCAGGCGGCCGGTCGGGTGGCCGAGCACGTTCACCTCGGGGTGTTCGCAGGCCGCGACCAGCCGGTCGGTGCCGTCGCCATCCAGGGAGGCGTGCGGGGAGGCGACGACGCAGTCGAGTTCAGCGAGCACGTCGTCCGCGACGGAGACCGAGCCGTCCGGTGCGATGTTCGCCTCGACGCCCGTGAACACCCGAACGTCGGCGTCGGCCGCGACCGCACGCACCTCCTCGGCCTGTTCGAGCAGGGCGTCGTCGTCGACGCCGACGCCGCCGACCATCCCCGGGCCGGTGGCGTGGTCGCTGATGGCGATGTAGTCGTGGCCGAACTCCTCGGCGCCCGCGACCATCTCCGCGACACTGTCGTCGCCGTCGGACCACTCGGTGTGGAGATGGAGGTCGCCGCGGACATCCGTCTCGTCGATGAGGTCCGGCAACTCGCCCGCGGCGGCGGCGGCGACCTCGCCGCGGTCCTCGCGCATCTCCGGGGCGATGTACGGCAACTCCAGGGCCGCGTACATCGCCGCTTCCGTCTCGCCGGCGACGCGTTCGCCGACGCGCTGACCCGAATCGGGGTCGTCGACGCCCGACACGTCGAACACGCCGTACTCGTTGACCTTCAGCTCGCGCTCGATGGCGCGGTTCCGGAGCACGATGTTGTGGTCCTTGCTCCCCGTGAAATAGAGGAGGGCGCTCCCCCACTCGTCGGGGACGACGACCCGGAGGTCGACGCGGATGCCGTTCGCCCGCAGGGAGGCTTTCGAGGTGCCCGCCTCGATGGTCTCGGCGTCGAACTCGACGAAGCGGTCGACGACCGCCTGGCGGTCGTCGGTGGCGACCAGCACGTCCACGTCGCCGACGGTGGGGCGCCAGCGCCTGAGCGACCCGGCAGTCTCGACCCGCTCGACCGCATCGGACGCGCGAAGGTGGTCCATCACCCGCTCGGCGAGCGGCTGGGCGTCGCCCAATAGCTGGCGTTCGTGGCTCTCGCGTGCGAACGCGATGTTGTCGAGGATGTTCTGTTCCGTCTTGGCGCCGAACCCCTTCACCTCCTGTATCTCGCCGGCCTCGGCGGCGGCTTCGAGGTCGTCGAGGTCCTGCACGCCGAGCGCCTCGTACAGGTCCGCGACCGTCTTGGGGCCGACCCCCTCGACGCGCGTCAGCGCCTCGATGTCGACCGGCAGTTGCTCGCGCAACTCCTCGAGTTCCGCGATGGACCCCGTCTCGACGTACTCGACGATTTTTGCGGCGATGGCCTCGCCCACGCGGTCTATCTCTTCGACGGCGTCCTGGCCCTCGGCGGCCAGCGTCTCGACGGCGACGGTGTGGCCGCGGACGTTCTCGGCGGCCTGCCGGTACGCGCGGGGCTTGTAGTCGACGTCCAACGCTTCGAGGCGGTCGGCCATCTCCTCCAGCAGGGCCGCGACCTCGGCGTTCCGGCTCATCGCCCCCCGATTCGCGGCCCGTCGTCGTCGCCCAGCGCCTTCTTCAGGAAGTTCATCCACCGCTTCTGGTCCATCGCCTCCTTTCGTTGCTGTTCGCCCTCGATGTCGGTCGTCGTGCCGAGACTCTCCAGGGCGTTCAGCGCGCGGTCGATACCGATGATGGCCCGCGCGATATCCTCGCCCTCCTCGAAACTGATGTCGGCGTCCGCTATCCGTTGCTTGCGCTGGAGGCGCTCGCGCCGAAGGTTCTTCTTCGCGGTCTCGACCCGCTCGCGTTCGCCCGCGGGCACGGTGTCCCGGCGCTTTATCTCGAACACGAACTCCTGGAGGTCGAGTTCCTGGCCCTGCACGTCGATGCGGTCGGGAATCTCGGCGCCGACCGTCGCGCCTTCCTTCCCGATGCGTTCGAGCAGGATCTCCCGCTCGTACTCCTTCATTGCGTGCAACGTGGGCCCGCGGAACCAAAACTGGTCCGGCGCGCGTCTCGACGGCCGTCCGCGTAAACCGAATGCGGCGATAGGAAATCGGTGCTCGGCCACGACCCCCCACCACGAGTCCGGCCGGCGAGCGGCGTCCGCCGGCTTCCCGATGTCGCAGAGGATTTGCCGCCACGGCACCGATGACCGGTAATGCTAGCCGTCGTCGTCTCGCGTGCCGACCGGGCCTCCGAACACATCGGGGAGCAGTTGCTCGCGCTCGACCAGTGGACCGAACGCACCGACGCCGACCGCTCGGACGCCGAGGGGGGCGGCACCTACTACACGACCGACGGCATCGAACTCCGCACCTTCGAGGAACTTCACCTGCATCTCGACGACACCGCGGCCGCGTTCTCGGACCCGGACCTGCTGTTTTTCGCGTCGCGCCACTCCGGCGACACCGGTGCCCTGCTCACCGCCCACGCGACCGGCAACTTCGGCCCCGCGGAGTTCGGCGGCACGGACGGCGACCTCGCGCGGGCCGCGCCGAACGCGCTGGCGGACCTGCTGGTGGCGTTCGACCGCCACGCGCCCGACGAGTACGGCGTTGGGATGGAGTGTACCCACCACGGCCCGAGCGAGGTGGGCTGCCCGTCGCTGTTCGTCGAGTTGGGCTCCAGCGACGAGCAGTGGGACGACTCCGCGGGTGCCGAGGCCGTCGCCCGCGCCGTCCTCGACGTTCGTGACGCCGCTCCCGACCGCGAGCGCCAGCTAGTCGGCTTCGGCGGCGGCCACTACGTTCCCCGCTTCGAGCGGGTCGTCCGCGAGACGGACTGGGCCGTCGGCCACGTCGCCGCCGACTGGGGGCTCGACGACATGGGTCACCCCCGGGAGGCGACCGAGACCGTCGAGCAGGCGTTCGAGCAGTCGGCCGCCGAGGTTGCGCTGGTCGACGGCGACCATCCGGTGCTCCGCGAGGTCGTCGCGGACCTCGGCTACCGGGTCGTGAGCGAGACGTGGGTGCGGGAGACGTCGGCCGTCCCGCTCGACACCGTCGAGCGCGCGGAGGCGGCGCTGTGTCCGGTCGACGACGGACTCCGGTTCGGCGCGCCCGCCGCGGGCCACGACGGGGAGTTCGCCGTGGTCGAGTTGCCGGCGGAGTTGACCGAGGAGGCGACCAACGTCGACCCCGATGCGGCCCGCGCCGCCGTCGCCGACCGCGCGGTCGCGTTCGAGACGGTCGAGAACGGTACCCGCCCTCGTGGGCGGGCGGCGCTGGCCGCCGCGTCCCGAGACGACCTCGTCTGCGCGCTCGCGGACGTGCTCCGGGAGGGCTACGACGAGGTGACGGTCGCCGAGGACCGGGTGGTGGCACGCGAGGAGGCGTTCGACCCCGCGAAGGCGAAGACGCTCGGAATCGAGGAGGGGCCCGCATTCGGCAAACTCGCGGCCGGCGAGTCCGTGGAGGTGCGCGGCCGGGAGATAGACCCCGAGCGCGTGCGGACCGCGCGCGAGGTCGAGTTCCCCCGCTGAGGGGTCGATTTCGTATCGTGGCTACAGGTTTATCGCCCGTTTTCGGAGAAACGCCCGGAATCGAGCGCGAAATCGTGTGACGGGCGTCAGACATCGGGGAAAGATACAATACCCGTATGCGCAATAGCCGCGTTCAAATGGACTCCATCATCGAGGATGCCATTGACGAGGCCGAGGAGAACAGGGAGGAGGCTCCGGATGGGAACGGAGCGGGGGAGACGAACGCACAGCCGTCGACGTCGGGCACGATGACCGACGACGAACTGGCGAGCGTCGTCAAGGACCTCGAGACGAAGATCACCGTCGTCGGCTGTGGCGGCGCCGGCGGCAACACCGTCACCCGGATGCACGAGGAGGGCATCCACGGCGCGAAACTCGTCGCCGCCAACACCGACGCCCAGCATCTCGCGGGCGAGGTGGAGGCCGACACGAAGATACTCATCGGGCGCCAGCGCACCGGCGGCCGCGGCGCCGGGAGCGTGCCGAAGATCGGCGAGGAGGCGGCCCAGGAGAACATCGAGGACATCGAGGCGTCCATCGACGACTCCGACATGGTGTTCATCACCGCGGGGCTGGGCGGCGGCACCGGCACCGGCTCCGCGCCCGTGGTCGCACAGGCCGCCCAGGAGCAGGGTGCGCTCACCATCGCCATCGTCACCATCCCGTTCACCGCGGAGGGTGAACGACGGCGGGCGAACGCCGACGCCGGCCTCGAACGCCTGCGAGCGGTCGCTGACACGGTCATCGTCATCCCGAACGACCGCCTGCTCGACTACGCGCCGAACCTGCCGCTCCAGGACGCGTTCAAGATCTGCGACCGGGTGCTGATGCGCTCGGTGAAGGGGATGACCGAACTCATCACCAAGCCCGGCCTCGTCAACGTCGACTTCGCCGACGTGAAGACCATCATGGAGAACGGCGGCGTCGCCATGATAGGTCTCGGGGAGTCCGACTCCGAGAACAAGGCACAGGACTCGATACGCTCGGCGCTCCGGTCGCCGCTGTTGGACGTGGAGTTCGACGGCGCCAACTCCGCGCTGGTGAACGTGGTGGGTGGTCCCGACATGTCCATCGAGGAGGCGGAAGGCGTCGTCGAGGAGATATACGACCGCATCGACCCCGACGCCCGCATCATCTGGGGCGCGTCGGTCAACAACGAGTTCGACGGCAAGATGGAGACGATGATAGTCGTCACCGGCGTCGAGAGCCCACAGATATACGGCAAGAGCGAGGCGGAACGGGAACGCGCCGCCCAGCGGGGCGGCGGTGGCGGCGGCGGCAACCGCGTCGGCGGCGGCGTCGGCGGCCAGGCCGCACAGGGCGACGACATCGACTTCGTCGAGTAACGCGTCCTTCTCCCCATCTCCCGGCTACGCGCTACCAACAGGTATAGAAGCCCTCACTGGTTTGTTCGCGTATGGACGTACCCTACGACCTCTCCAGCTACGTGCGGGTGTTGAAGCTGGCGAGCACCCCATCCTGGGAGGAGTTCTCCCGGGTCGCGCTCATCGCCGGCGCCGGTGTCGCGCTCGTCGGCCTGCTCGGGTTCATCATCTTCATCGTGATGAGCTTCCTGCCCGGAGGTGTCTGAGATGGGTATCTACGCCGTCAAGACCACCGCCTCGCAGGAACGCACCGTCGCGGACATGATAATGAATCGCGAGGAGGAGTCGGTTCACGCCGCCCTGGCGCCCGACTCGCTGACCTCCTACGTGATGGTCGAGGCCGACGACGCGAGCGTCTTCGACCGCATCCTCGACGAGATTCCCCACTCGCGGGGCGTCGTCCCCGGGGAGTCGAGCATCGCCGAGGTCGAACACTTCCTGTCGCCGAAGCCGGACGTCGAAGGCATCGCGGAGGGCGACATCGTCGAACTCATCGCCGGCCCGTTCAAGGGCGAGAAGGCGCAGGTCCAGCGCATCGACGAAGGGAAAGACCAGGTCACCGTCGAGTTGTACGAGGCGACGGTCCCCATCCCGGTGACGGTGCGCGGCGACCAGATTCGCGTGCTGGACAGCGAAGAGCGCTGACGTACTCGTACTCGTCGCCGGCTCCGTCCTCGCTCCGTTCGCTCACTCGACCAGCGAGCGCACAGTAGCTCCTCGGCCCGTTCTCCGTAGGCGATACCGGTCAGCGGCAGGACCGTCCTGTCGTCCGGTCGAACCAACTCTTTACGTCACAGGGGCCGCGAGCGACTAGCAATCCGGCCTGACTGGACCGACGGAGACACCATGCCTACCCGCCACCGGCTCCGGGGGATGCTCGCGCTGGCGACCAGCCAGCTCCGCGGCCACCGCACCGCAACGGTCCTGGCCGTCGGCGGCGTCGCCGTGGCCGTCCTGCTGGTCGTCCTGCTCGGCGGCGTCGGCTACGGCGCGGCGACGAGCGGTGGCGACGCCGTCTCGTGGTTCGAGCGCGACCTCTGGGTGACGGGCGGCGGCGCACAGCTCCGCCCGGGCTCCGTCGAGGGCGTCGCCAACCCCATCCACGACGCCCACGAACTGGGCCGCGAACTCGAAGCCCGGCCCGGCGTGGAACACGCCCAGCCGTTCGCGTTCCAGACGGTGTATCTCGGGACCGACCCTGACGACCTTGAGACGGTCGTCGGCGTCGGCGTCGGCGGCGACGCCGGCCGCCTGCGCATCGCCAGCCGGTTCACCCGCCGGGACCGCCACTACGCGAACGGGACCTACGAGGGGCCGATGACCCGCCGGGTCGTCGTCGACGAACGGACCGCCGCCCGCTACGGGCTCGACGTCGGCGACACGGTCCACATCGGGGGAACGGTCACGGCCGCCCGCGAGCAGACGTTCACGGTCGTCGGCACGCCGCGTGACCTCTCGAACCTCCTCGGCGCGCCGACCGTCGGGATGCATCTCAGCGAACTCCAAGAAGTCACCGGAACCACGGGGACGGACCCGGCCGCCCTGCTGACGCTGACGCTGGCGCCCGGTGCGCGCCCGGCGGCCGTCGAGCGGGCCATCGAACGGCGACCCGAGGGGCTTGACGTGCGCACGGGACGCGAGCAGTTCCGGGCGACGGTCGCGTCCCGAGCGCCGACCATCGGGAGCCTCGTCGCGCTGGTGGCGCTGTCGGTGGTCGCCGGCGTCGCGCTGGTGGTGAACGTCCTCGCGCACGTCGTCGCCCGACAGCGGCGACATCTCGCGGCGCTCAACGCGACCGGCGTCTCCGCGGCGACGCTCACCGGCGTCGTCGCCCTGCAGGGCGGGCTCCTCGGACTCGCCGGCGGCGTCGTGGCGTTGCTCGCGGTCGGTCCGGCGGCGGCCGGTCTGAACCACGCCGTCGAGCGACTCACCGGCTTCCCCGGGCTCGTCGTGCTCCCGCCGTGGCTCGCCGCCGGCGGACTCGTTCTCGCAGTCGGCCTCGGCGTCCTCGGCGCGGCAGTCGCCGGCCGCCGCGTCGCACGGCTCGACCCGATAGCGACCCTCGAACGCTGACCGAGCGCGACCCGAAAGAGGTCGTCGCGCCCGCCGTCAGTCCCGACGGCGCACCACGAGGAACCCAACGGCCAGTAGCGCGACCACGGCGACGCCGACGCCGAAGCCGGGACCGTCCGCCCGCGTCGTCACGGTCGTCGGTGAGGGGTCCGACGGGGACACGGTCACCGTCGGCGACGGGCTGGCCGTCACCGTGGGCGACGGGCTCCGCGACGGACTCGGCGACGGACTCGGCGACGGATTCGGCGATGGGCTCGGGGAGGTTGGCGTCGGACTCGACGAGCCGCCACCACCCGACGACTGCTGGACGTCGACCTGGGTGGTGTCCGTGTCGTCGGCCGACGCGACGGTCGCGTCGTAGCCGCCGGCGTCGCCGGCCGCCGTCTCCCACGTCAGCGTCACGGTCGTCGACGCGCCGGCACCGAGCGTCACCGTCGCGGTGTCACGCTCGACGCCGTCCACGGTCAGCGCGACGTTCTGCGTCCCGCTCGCACTTCCGGTGTTCTCGACGGTCGCGTCGACCGACAGCGTGTCGCCCTCGACGACCGGGCTGTTCGTCGAGTCGACGGTCACCTGGAACTGCGCCGACGGTGTCGTCGCGTCGGCCGTGAGCGCGTACAACCCCACGTTCTGGCTCCCGACGTAGACGGTGCCGTTCGCGACGACCGTCGAGTAGAGGTTGTCGGTGGTCTCGAACCGCCCCGCCTCCGTACCCGACGAGGCGTTTATCGCGTACATCGTGCCCTGACCGCCGCCGACGTACACCGTTCCGTCGACCACGACCGACGCGCCGAGGCTACTCGACGTATCGAACGTCCAGTCCGTCGCGCCGGTGGTCGCGTCCAGCGCGTACAGTTCGCTCACTCCGTCGACGTACACCGTTCCGCCGACGACGGCCGGTGACGACGGGGAGCTACCGTCGGGTCCGATGGAGACGTTCCACCGTTCGGTCCCCGTCGAGGCGTCGAGTGCGAACGCGAACCCGTCCGGGGTGGCGGCGTAGACGGTCCCGTTCACGACTGCCGGTGCAGTTTCGACGTTGTGGGCCGTGGCGTAGTCCCACTGTTCGGCACCAGTCGCCGCATCGAGCGCGTAGACGTGTCCGCCTTCGAAAGAGCCCGAGCCGATGTAGACGGTGCCGTCCACGACCGCGGGCGAGGAGTCGACGGACGTGAAGCTCCCGTCGACCCCGAAGCTCCACCGCTGGGAGCCGGTCGACGCGTCCAGCGCGTACACCGTGCCCTCGCCGTCGCCGACGTACACCGTCCCGTCGACGACGGTCGGCGAGGACGCCACCGCCCCGTCGGTGGTGACGTTCCATATCTCGTCGCCGGTCGACGCGTCGAGAGCGTAGACGCGACTGTCGTCGCTCCCGAAGTACACGACGCCGTCGACGACGGCCGGCGAGGAGTCGATGTCCCCCGACGTCGAGAAGGTCCACTCCTCGGCCCCGGTCGTGGCGTCCAACGCGTACATCGTCCCCTGGAAGTTCAACTCCCCCACGTAGACGGTGCCGTTCACGACGGCTGGCGCCGACGTGATGGGATCGCTCGTGGTGAAGTTCCACAGTTCCTCGAGTTCGCCCGTCGGACCCGGCCCATCGACGTGACCGGAGTTCTCGGCGTTGCCGCGGAACATCGGCCAGTCGGAGTCGGCGTCCGCCGTAGCGACCGACACCGACGTGGTCGCCGAATCGTCCGCGGAACCGACCGATGCGGTGTAGCTACCGGCGTCACCGTCGGCGGTCTGCCACTCGAGCGTTACCGTCTTCGTCGCACCCGCGGCCAGGCTGACCGACTGGCTGTCCTGCTGGACGCCGCCCACGCTCAGAGTGATGTCCTGCGTCTCGCTCGCGTCGCCGGTGTTCTCGACGGTCGCATCGACCGACAGCGTGTCGCCCTCGACCACCGGCGAGGTCGTGCTCTCGACGGTGACGAGCACCGCGTCGACCGGCGAACTCGTCAACACCGGGTCGAACCGGACGTTCGCCGCGGTCGCCGAGGAGCCGTTGGTGACGTTGCTCCCGCTTCCGTCGGCGAGCGTGCCCGTCACGGGGTCCCCGTACGGTCCGGCGCTCCCGGGCCCGTCGGAGGTGCCCCAGTAGTTGTTCCGGGCGTCGATTACCTCCGGCCCCTCGTCGGATTCGACGTTGTGGTTCTCGACGCCGAACCCGTCCGCGTCGAGGACGTTGTAGCTGATGTCGACGGCGTCGACCGGGCCGACGGCGAAGTAGTCCTCGTTGACGACGATGGCGTCGCCGCCCGTCCGAATCACGTTCCGCTTGATGACCTGCGACCCGTTGCCCGTGGCGTTGGCGGAGTAGGTCTCGAGCAGGACGCCGGTGACCGACCCGCTCTCGTTGCGGACGGTGTTGTTCTCGACGGCGAGGGTGCCGCCGGGGTCGGCCTGCGCGGCGACGGCGATGCCCGTGGTCGAGACGTCGGTCACGGTGTTGTCGGCGACCGACGCGTCGTACTCGGGGTCGTCGCCGTCGAGCCTGAGAGCGACCCCCGCGTTGGCGCCAGCCACCGCGTTGTCCGCGACCGTGAGGTTGCGATGGGCCGCACTACTGCCGTCGGCGCGGACGAAGACGCCGGCGTTGCTCCCCGCGGAGATATCGTTGGCGACGACGGACACGTTCTCCGTCTCCTGGTTCGTGTACCCCATCAGGAGCCGGGCGCCGGCCTGCATCGCGGTAACCGAGTTGTCGTGAACCGCCAGCCCGTCTATCCGACCGCCCGTCGAGCCGAGCCGTAGCTCGATTCCGGTCTGCACGTCGGTGACGTCGTTCCCGGCGACGGTGACGTTGCGGGTTGCGACCCGCGACTCGTCGCCGAAGAACTCGACGCCGGGATAGAACTCGCCCGAACCGTCGAGGCTGTTGTTCGCGATGCGGACGTCCGCGAACGTCGCGTCCTCGCCGGTGTAGTCCATCGACACCACGCCGGCGTCCGTCGAGTTCAGGCTGTTCTCGACGACATCGACGTTCCGAACGGTCCCGTTCGCGCCGACGCCGTCGAGGACGAACGACTCGTCGGGCGCGTCGACGCTCGAGTTCGACAGTTCGACATCGAGCATCGCCGTCCGGTCGTAGCTCATGTCGACCCAGACGCCCGGACCGCTCGGCCCGAAGTCGGCGTCGTAGGCCACGTCGACGTCGAGGTTCGACAGCGTGACGTCGGCCAGCGTCGCCCCGGCGTCGTCCGCCTGCATCTGTACCGCGGTGCTGGCCGTCGAGAGGTCGCCGTCCCGGACGGTCAACCCGTCGAGCGTGCTCCCCTCGTCGAGCACCACGTTCAGCGCCTGGTCCGTCACGTACCGCGCGCTGACGTTCGTGAACGCGATGTCCGTGGCGGTCGCACCAGCGGGCACCTGGAGGTCCACCGCGGTGGAGACGTTCCGCACCGAGAGGTTCGAGACGGTGACGTTCGTGCGGGCACCGGCGCCCGCGTTCACGCGGACCGCGGTGCCGCCGTCGGAGTTGCTCGGGGCGTGCGGCCCGACGACGACGTGGCCGTCGCCGTCGATGGCGACGCGGTCGGCGCGGACGTCGATGCAGGGTTCGCCGTCGTCGCTATACGTGATGTTCGAGGTGAGGACGTACGTCCCCTCCTGTGTCACGTCGGTACAGCTCGATATCGGCGCGTTCGAGACGGCCTGCTCCCAGACCGTCGCCGCCCCGGTGTCCCAGCCGTGCTCGCTCCGGACGGCGAGTTCGTGGGTGCCGACGTCCGCGGTGGTGGTCGACCACTCGAACGTCGCGGTGGTCGAGCCGTCGCCGGCCACCGTGACGCTCCGGCTGTCCACGACGCTCCCGTTCGGACCGAGTAGTTCGACGGTCTGGGTGGTCTCTTGGGTGCGAGCGTTGGTGAGCGTCGCGTCGACCGACAGCGTCTCGCCCGCCCGAACCGGGCCGTTCGTGCCGTCGATGTCGACCGTGAGGTTGACCGGCGACGGGGGCGAGCCGTCGTGGCCGACGGGCGCGTACACCGAGAAGTACGTCACGTTCTTCGAGACGGTGTTCGCCGCCGCGTCGGCGGTGCCGCCGGTGTTCGACCAGCGCGACCCGTCGTAGCGCCACAGCGCCAGCGTCGACTCGTCGAGGCTCGCCGGAACGGCCGCGTCGTCGTAGCCGACGGTCGCGTTCAGATAGCCGTCGGGCGCGGTGTCGTTCACCGCGAGGAACACCTCCACGTCGTCCGTGTTCGCGGGCGGAGCCGGGGCGTCGCCCGGTGCGAGCGGGTCGACCGTCACGTTCCGGGCGGTGCCGTCGACCCGTGACGAGGAGAGCGAGACGCCGTCGAGGGTGGCGCTGGCGCCCGTGAGGTTGAGGTCGGGGCCGGCGGCGCTCACATCGACGTCGTGGAGGGTCGCCGTCCTGACGACGGGAAGCGCGATGCCCGACCCCGTCGCGTTGCCGACGGCGACGTCGGTCAGGTTGACGTGGTCGTTGGGGCCGGTGTCCCGGTCGCCGTACCGGGCCACGACGCCGGGGCCGCCGGTGTCGTTGATTGAGACGTTCCGTGCCCTGAACCGGCCGAACGCGTCCGCGTCGGTACCGAACCCGTCTTCGGTCAGTTTCTCGACGCCGGCCGCGGAGGCGTTGTCGACGCGAGCGTCGACGAGCGTGACGTTGTCGCCGCGCAGTTCGACGCCGGTTCCGTTGCTGTCGGTCGCCGCCAGCGACGCGACCGTGAGTGCGTCGTCCCTGAACTGGTTCCCGCGCTCGTTGATGCGGACCCCGTCGTCGGTGTCGTCGACGCTGACGTTCGAGACGCGCCCCTCGTCGGCCTGCACGAGCAGTCCCTCGGCGTTACGAACGTCGCTCACGCTGAGGTTCGCCGCGTCGAGCGACCCGGCCACCGAAATCGAGAGCCCGTGGCTGCCGACCTCGCTGACGTTCACGTCGCTGACGTGCGCCTCCTCGCTACCGACGAACTGCGCGCCCCACTCCTCGACGTCGGAGGCGTTGACGACCGTCACGTTCTCGACGGTCAGCCGGGAGTCCGCGCCGGCCTGGATGCCGGTGCCCTTCAGGGTGTCCTCGACGTGTACGTCACGAACCGTCGTCGTACCGGTCGAGGTACTCTGATACGTGTCCGAGAGAGCGACGCCCCCGCCGACGTCGCTCACCGTGGTGTTCGTGAACGCGATGTCCCTGTCGGCGCTGACGGTGACCGCGTACTGGGCACCGAGCGACGTGGTCCCCGTCACCAGCGAGTCGCGGACGGTCACGTCCTGTTCCGCGTTGATTCCGAGGCCAAGCCCCCGGTCCCCGAGCTGGTCGAACTGCCGGACCGTGAGGTTGCGGATGGTGACGCTCTCGTCGCAACACCGCCCGCCCTCGTTCGTGTCGACGGAGAGACCCGTGTGGTTCACCTGCGTTATCGCCGTGTCCTCGACGGTGACCGGCCCGACGCTGGAGACGTCGACGGCCGGATAGCCAGACTCCAGGTAGTAGCCGGAGTCGGTCACGGTGACGTCCGACAGGACGACCCGGGACGGGTAGACGAACGGCCGGTCGACCTTCCCGATGTCCACCGCCGAGTCGTAGTAGAAGTAGCCGTCGTCCCGGATTCCGTACGGCGCGCTGTCCTCGATGGTCGTGTTCCGCACGGCGACCGTTCCGTTGGTCTGGAAGGTGACGATGCCCTCGGTGTCCGTTCCCGAGACGGTCACGCCTTCCAGGGTCACGTTGGTCGCGTACGACGCGTCGTAGCCGACGTTGCCGTCGGTGAGACGGAGGTTCCGGACGGTCACGTTCTCGACGTACGCGCCCGAGCGACCGAGCACGCGGACGCCGGTGCTACCGTTTATCTGTTCCGCGAAGCCGTTGCTGTCGAAGGTGTTGTTGTCGTAGCCGTCGATGGTGTGGCCGTTGCCGTCGATGGTCACCTCGCTGGCCTTGACGACGAGACAGGCGTCGGACGACCCGACGGCGAGGTCGCTCGTCAACTCGTAGCTCCCGGACGCCGTGATGTTCCGACATGAGTCGATGTCCGTGTTCGTCGGCGTCGGGGTCGGCGTATCGGTGGTCGGCGTCGCTGTCGGCGTCGCCGTGTCCGGCGTGGGACTCGGCGACGGCGACGGACTCGGCGACGGCGACGGACTCGGCGACGGCGACGGACTCGGCGACGGACTCGGTGACGGACTCGGCGACGGCGACGAAGCCGGTGTGTCCGGCGTCGGTGATGGAGTCGGCGTCCCCGGCGTCGGTGATGGAGTCGGGGTACCGCCGTCCGAGGCGTCGCCCAGCGGCGCGAACACCGAGAACGACGTGACGTTCGCCGAGAGGGTGTTCGCGGACGTGTCGAGCGACCCGCCGACCTCGCGCCACGTGGTGTCGTTTCGCCACAGCGACAGCGTCGACTCGTCGACGTCGGCGGCCGACGAATCGGTGTACGACACCGTGAGGTCCATGTACGCGTCGTCGGTCAGGTTCGACGCCTGGAGGTAGACGCCGATGTCCGTCATGCCGGCAGGGGGCTGGGGCGTCGTACCGGCCCGCTGGAGATACACGTCACGGAGCGTGAAGGAGAACCGGACGCCCCCGTAGCCGAGGTCGGCGTTCCTGAACGTGTTGTTGACGACGTGTGGCGTCTGGTCGGGCGCGAACAGCGGGCTCACGGCCGACTGGCTGTTGTCCACGAGCGTCGTGTCCCGGAAGACGTTGTGGTCGGCGCCGTCCAGCAGGATACCGCCGCCGTTGCCGGTGACGGTGTTGTTCTCGAAGACGCTCCGGTTCGCCTCGATGCGGAGCCCGTTTTCGTTGTTGGCGAGCGTGTTGTCGGCGACGCGGGCGTCCTCGGTGCCGTGTTGGGCGCTTCCCAAGACGTACACGCCGTCGGAGTTGTTCCGCACGACGTTGTTCCGGACGGTGTTGTTCACCCCACCGAGCACGACCCCCGCGCGGGTGCCGTCGCGTATCTCGTTGTTCCTGATGACGGTGTCCGTGGCGGTGTCGTCGCCGACGAACACGCCCTCCTGGTTGCCGACGAAGCTGTTGCTCCCGACGACCGCATTCGAGCCGTCGATGAGGAGGAGGCCGACGGCCTCGGTGTCACGGACGGTGCTGTCACGGACGACCGCCCCGGACGCCTTCTCGAGATAGATGCCGGCGCCGTCCCCGTTCGCGCCGTTGCCGGCCGCCGTGACCGAATCGAGTGTGAGGTCCGTGACCGCCGTCGCGGCGAGGTCGCCCACCGAGACGCCCCGCTCCCAACCGGTCACCGCGACGTCCCGGAGCGTGACGTTCGATGTCGCCGCGACGACGCGGACGCCGACGCTCCCCGCCGAGCGGTTCGCGCCATCGAGCCCGTGTCCCCCTCCGTCGAGCGTGACGTCCGAGGCCGTTATCTCGATGCAGGTGTCGGTCGAGTCGTTGGTGACGTTGGCCGTCAGTTGATAGCTCCCGGCGGCGTCGATGGTGGTACAGGAGTCGACGGGCGTCGCGTTGGCGGCCGCGGTCACGGCCAGGGGGCCGGCGACGGTCGCCACCGTCGAGCAGACGACGACGAGCGCCAGCGCCACCGCCCTGACCCGGTCGGCCGAACCGGTCGAACTCATCGGCTCGCCCCCGGCGCGACGGGCGCACTTCGCGTCCCTTCTGTCTCCGTTCGTGTCGTCACGGTCGGTCGATGCCACGGACCCAGTTCGGCGGAATGGCCCCCGTGAGCGTCGGCCGCGCCGGCCGCACTCACGAACGTATCACGTCCCCACATGGACGAACCGCTGTGAGGGTGGAGAGGTAAAGCGGGTCGCTACGTGGCTAGTGTGACCGGCCGAACGTTGATATGATTTCCCGCTGTCACAAGGATATGAGCCGACGAGGGGGAATCGGGTGGGGAGCCCTCGCCGACGCATCGATGGACGGCGTCGGACAGACGGAGGACGGTATCGTCGTCCGGGTGAACGAGGCGTTCGCGTCGGCGTTCGGCTACGCGTCCTGCGACGAGGTGGTCGGCCGACCGTGGCGCGACCTCTACCCACCGGACGCACAAGCCACGGTGGCCGATGAGGTGCTCCCGGTCGTCAGGGACGGCGAGACCTGGCGGGGCGACACGACGGGACTCCGGGCCGACGGGACGACGTTCGAGCAGACGCTGTCAGTCCGCCGAGGCGACGATGGAGCGGTGCTGTGGGTCGTTCGCGACGTGACCGAGCGCCACCAGTTGGAGGGAGAGCTCCGGGAGGAAAAGCGGTTCTTCGAGAACGTCATCGACGCGCTCGACGACGTCCTGTACGTCGTCGACGACGAGGGGACGTTCGCCGCCTGGAACGAGGAGCTCTGCGACCGGTTCGGCTACTCCGACGCGGAGATGGCGGACGTCGACCCTCGGTCGTTCCTCGCGCCGTCGGAGGCCGACGAACTCCCGCCGGACGCGGCCAACATGGTCGACCTCCCCGACCGGCACAACGTGGTCGACCTCGAGACGGCGGACGGCGAGTACATCACCCACGAACTGTACGGCGCGACGTACACCGACGAGCGGACTGGGGACAGCTACCGGGTCGGAATCGGCCGCGACATCACCGACCGCCTCGAACGCGAGCGGGCGCTCCAACGACGGCGCGACGAACTGGCGACGCTCGACCGCATCAACGAACTGCTGTTGGACACCGTCCGGGTGCTTCTGGGCACCGACAGCCGCGACGCCGTCGAGCGGACCGTCTGCGAGCGGCTGGCGGCCGACGACCGCTACCGACTCGCCTGGATCGGCCGCCCGACGCTCGACAGCGACGCCGCGGTCAGACGGACGACCAGCGCGGTGACCGGCGACGCCCCCGACGACCTCCCGGGCGACGAGGCGGTGCCGACGGCCGACGACGGCGCGGTCGGCCGGGCGCTGGCCGCCGGCGAGGTCGAAGTGTCCAGCGAGTCGCCCGTGCTGGGCACCGACGACGAGTCGGTCGCGGCCGTCCCGCTCCAGCACGACGACCACGTCCACGGCGCGCTGGTCGTCCACGCGTCGACCCCCGACGGGTTCACCGAGCGGGAGCGGGAAGGGTTCGCCGTGCTCGGTCGGACGGTCGGGTTCGTCGTCCACGCCGCCAGGAACCGGCAACTGCTGTTCGCCGACGCGGTCGTCGAACTCGAGTTCGTGGTTCCCGGCGACGGGAGCCTCCTGCAGGACCCGGCGACGGAACTCGACTGTGAACTGACGCTCGACGGCTACGTCGCCTCGGGGGCGAACTGGATACTGTACCTCGACGTCGACGGCGCCGCCCCGGACGTGGTCAGGGACGCGACGGCACCGAGCGACCGGGTAGAGCAGGCGCGGGTCGTGACGACCACCGGCGGGGGCGGACGGGTCGAACTCGTGGTCACGGAGTCGGCACTCCTCGACCGGGTCCAGCCGATGGGCGCGACGGTCCGCTCGGCGACGGTCGGTCCCGACGGTGGGCGGCTCACCATCGAGGCGCCAGTCGACGCCGACGTCCGTGACCTCGTCGACCACGTCCGGGACGCTTTCCCCGGCGCCACGCTCGTCTCCACCACCCGGTGTGACCGACCGCTCTCGGGGGGCGACAGGCCGGGCGGCCTGCTCGACGCGCTCACCGACCGCCAGCGCGAGGTGCTGGAGGCGGCCTACCGTGGAGGGTACTTCACCTGGCCCCGCGAGAGCACCGCCGAAGCGGTCGCGGAGTCGCTCGACATCGCGGCCCCGACCCTCCACGCCCACCTCCGAAAGGCCGAAGCCACCATCGTCTCGCGGCTCCTCGACGCCGACTGAACGTCACAGGCCGAACCGGTCGAGGAGCCCACTCTCCGCCACCTCGTCGCGCCACTCCTCGGCCAGCGCGCTCGCGTCCACCGCCGCCGGAAGCGAGTCGGGTCGCGCCTCCTCGACCACGTCGTCGGGGAGACAGTCCCAGTCGAGCACGTCCTCGCCGGGCGTGGCCCAGGTGTCGAACCCCGCGTCTTCGGCCGGCGGGCCGCCCCGGTTCTCCTGTGGCGGGGGGTGGTGGGCGTAGACCCCCTTGGGGTTCGGATACGTCCAGACGTGCATCATGCAGGGCGTGCGGCAGGGGAACGGGACCGTGGGGACGCCGTCGTCGGCGCGACGAATCGCGCGCGCCTTCTCGTAGCTCCACCACGCGAACCGGCCGGGGAGGCCGACGTGGTGGTGCCACGGTGAACACCGCTCGTCGTCGTCCTCGTACACGGTCGGTACCTCACCCAGAGCCTCGCCGGCGTCGGTGGCGACGAACATGACGCCGATGGGTCGCCACCAGCGGTTGTCGACGAGAACGGCCTCCGGTCGCTCGGGGTCGACGACCGAGCCGTTGCCGATGTAGCCCGGCTTCAGCCAGTGGGAGTAGCCGCCCGTCTCGGTCCGAAGCACGTCGAAGTAGGGGACGAACCCCTGTTCGATGAGCGACCCGACGGTCGCGTACCGGCGTTCGAGCGAGCGCTCGACGCGGCGACGCAACCGGACGGTCTCGGGATGCCCGTCGGCGCAAGCGGCCGTCGCGGCCGTCTCGCAGTGACGCATCGCCGGGCGCCGGGTCGCGTCCGGGCAGTCCCCGACCGTGCCGCCGGCGGCGGTGCCGACGGCGGCGACGCCGAGGCCTCCGCCGGTCGCCCGAAGTAGTGTGCGTCGCGTCAGGTCGCTGGGCAGGGGAGACATGGACCGGACCACGACGCCCGCGCCGATAGTTAATATCGGCCATCCGGCCGGTACGCTCGGCTTGCGGACGGACGGCGCGGAGTAACGTCGGGTTTCGCCTCGGAGGTGAAGCGAGATGTCAGACCGGGGGTTCGTCGGGGGTGCCGTCGATGCGGGAGACGACCTCGTCGATGTCGACGGCGTCCTCGATGGCCTCCATCACCGACTCGCGGTGGCGCACGTCCTCCGGGTCGGCCTCGTAGGCGCGGACGTACTCGGCGCGGGTGTGCTCGGAGAACGCGTGCCGGATGGCGAAGTAGCCGTCGGGGACGACGGTGCCACACACCGCACACTGGTGCCGGTCGTGCTCGCTGGCCTGGTGGACCAGCAGGTCCTCCGCCCGGTCGGCCTCGTGGCCACACCCCTCGATAGCGCACGTCCACATGCCCCGAGCGTGGACGGGCCCACCTATAAGCGGTTCGGGGGGTTCTCAGCCGCTGAGAAACCGGTCACTCACCGAGACGCTCCCTGCGCTCGTCGAACTCCTCGTCGCTCAGGTCGCCGCGGGCGTAAGCCATCCGGAGTTCGCGGACTGCGGGGTCCCCGCCGCCGTCCCGGCCGGTCAACAGACGGTACAGCGCGTAGCCGCCCACCCCGAGTACCACCAGAGGCAGGAGTAGCGTCCCGACCCACCAGAGGCCGCCGCCCGACCCCATCATCCCGGGCCCCATCCCCCCGCCGGTGTACCAGTAGCCCATCATCGGCATCATCAGCCCCATCACCAGCAGGGGTGCAAACAGGAGCACGCCGAGCACGACCAGCGCGATGCGGAGGAGGTCGTCGGAGTCGCTCATGATTACAGCTACGACGTGAACGGTGATAAGGAGTTCCGTGAGTCGGACGCGCGGGTCCCTATCAGAACGGCTAAACCGCTACCGCCGGAACCCGCTCGCGTGTTCCGGGTCGACCCACACGTCAAGATACTCGACGAACGGGTGGTCGAGCGGGCCAAGCGACGCGGCCTCGACGCCGTCGTGTACGCGCCCCACTTCCGGCGTTTGCCGGAGATACGCGCCCGCGCCGAGCGGTTCTCCGACGACGAGTTGCTCGTCGTGCCGGCCCGCGAGGTGTTCACCGGGTCCTGGCGGAACCGAAAACACGTCCTCGCGCTCGGGCTCTCCGAGCCCGTCCCGGACTTCATCACGCTCGACGGCGCGTTCGACGAGTTCCGCAGGCAGGACGCGACGGCGCTGGTCCCCCACCCGGAGTTCGCCACCGTCAGCCTCGGCGTCGCGGAGATACGCGAGTACGGCGACGCGATTCGGGGCGTCGAGACGTACAACCCGAAACACCGCCGGAAACACAACGAGCGGGCCCGCGAGGTGGCCGCGGAGACCGGCCTGCCGACGTTCGGGTCGTCGTACGCCCACCTCCACGGCACCGTCGGGGAGGTGTGGACGGAGTTCGAAGGCACCGCCGACACGATGGAGGACGTGGTGGCGGCGTTCCGCTGGGGCGAACCCCGGCGCGTGTTCCACCGCCCCGGCACCGGCCACCACCTCCGTCGCCACGCCGAGTTCGCCCACCTCGCCTACGAGAACACCTGGAAGAAACTCGACCGCCTGTTCCTCTCGGGGACCGAACCCACCCACCCCCGCCACGTCGCCTACGACGGCCGGTTCGACGACGTGTCCTGCTACTGACCGAACATCGCGGTGGTGTTGGTCGCGCTACCCGCGTCGAACGGGAGCGACCCCACCAGCGACTCGACGGCGCCCGGCACGACGTGAATCAGCACCGCGGCCGCCCCGAGTTCCAACAGGGTGACCACGAGCGTCACCGCGTCGGCGTACGACGAGGAAGTGGTCACGCCCGTCGGGGAGCCGAACTCCTTGCTCCAGACCGGATAGAACAGGGCGATGCCCCGCTTGCTCCCCACCACGTCGAGCACGTAGTGGGTAAGCACGCCTATCCAGACGAACTGGAGGTTGCCGAAGTACAGCGGGTACGCGACGAACAGCGCCAGCACCGGGAGGTTGTGGAGCGTCTTGCGGTGTTTGCCGAACGCGGTGTCGACGTCGGGGAACAGCGCGCCCAGCGTAATGGGGATGAACACCTCCGCGATGGTGCGGAACGTCTCCACGTCGCCCGACGGCTCCAGCACGTAGCCGAGACCGATACCCAGCAGTGCGGCGTTCAGTACGTGACCCTTCTTGTTCATCTACCGGCGACGACACGCGGAGGGATTACAAGGGTTGTCACCGCGTCCGGCGGTACCGCCGCCGCTCGACGGCCGACAGCAGGTCCGAAAGCGCCTGTCGGGCGATGCGCTCCTTGATTTCCAGCCGCGTGCCGTCGAACTCGTAGCGCTCGACGGTCGTGGTCGTCTCGCCGGTGCCCCACTCGCCGCGGTAGGCGACGCCGACGAAGACGGTGCCGACCGGCTTCTCCGGCGTGCCCCCCGACGGCCCCGCGATGCCAGTGGTGGCGACGCCCCACGTCGTCCCGGCGGTGTCGCGGGCGCCCGCGGCCATCTGTCGGGCGACGGGCGCGGAGACGGCGCCCTCGGAATCGAGCGTCTCCCGGTCGACGCCGACCAGTTCCATCTTCGCGTCGTACGAGTAGGTGCACAGCGCCCGGTCGAAGTAGTCCGACGACCCGGGCACGTCGGTCAACAGCGAGCCGATGAGCCCGCCGGTACACGACTCGGCGGTCGCGACCGTCGCGTCCGTCTCACGGAGCGCGTCCCCGACCTGTTCCTCGGCGGGCGGGTCCGCAGCGAACTCGCGCATACCGGACGGAGGGGAGCCGGGCGCTTGAATCCATCTGCGTCGAACGCCCGCCTGCGTCGAACGCAACACCGAACACGGACGCGCGTCGAGAGGGAGCCATGAGCTACGACGAGCCGCTGTTCTTCCAGGTGATGGCGTACGCGGACGAGGCCGACCGCGACGTCGTCGACATGGTGAGCGGCAACCCCGACTGGGAGCCACCCGAACCGCTCCGCGAGGGGCTCCGCGAGTTCGCCGACGCGCCGGTCGAACAGTATCAGTACCCTCCCAGCGAGGGGCTGGCCGCGTTGCGCGAGGAGATAGCCGCCCGCCGCGGCGTCGACGTCGAGCGGGTCGTCGTCACCAACGGCGCGGGCGAGGCGAACTACCTGGCGATGGCCTGCGGGCTGGAGGCCCACCCCGGGAACGAGGTCATCCTCACCGACCCGGTCTACCCGTACTACTCCGGGCGGACGGAGATGCTCGGCGCCGACGCCCGGTTCGTTCCCGTCGACGACGACGGACGCCTCGACCCGGCCGACGTGCGCGAGGCGGCCGGCGACGACACCGCCCTGATAGTGGCCTGCTCGCCGAACAACCCGACCGGGGCGGTGTACGGCGAGGAGGTGAAGCGCGAACTGGCGGCCGTCGCCGAGGCCAACGACGCGCTGTTCGTCTCCGACGAGGTGTACGACCACTTCGACTTCTCGGGGCGGTTCTTCTCGGCGCTCGGCTGTGACTCGCCGAACGTCGCCGTCACGAACGCGTTCTCGAAGTCGATGGCCGTCACGGGCCTCCGGGTGGGGTACGCGGTGCTTCCGGAGCGACTGGTCGGCCCCGCCCGGACCCGCCACATGCTCGTCAACGTCGCAGGCGCGGCGCCGAGCCAGCACGCCGTCCTGAACGCGCTCCGGGAGACGCCGCCGGACTACTACGAGCGGAACCGCGAGATGTTATGCGACCGGGTCGACGCCTTCACCGACGCGCTCGACGAGGCGGGCGCCGACTACATCACGCCCGAGGGGGCGTTCTACGTGCTCGCCCGGTTCGACGACTACCCGGGGACGCTCGACAACGTCGAACGGCTCATCGACGAGGCCGGCGTCGCGGGCATGCCCGGCGAGGCGTTCGGCACCGCCTACGACGACTGGATACGGTTCGCGCTGGTGACGCCGCGCGCGGTGGCGGCCGCAGAGCGGCTGGCGGAATATTTCAGGTGAGCGGGAAGGTACCGAAATAACGTGGCATCCGATTCATTGCCGTTCGGGAGCAAGACGCCACAGTGGTGTCATGAGCGAGTCGTCGGGCGATGGCGGTCACGGCCCACAGTACGAATGTACGGGCGACCGGTCGGTCACGGTAGCGACGCTGGAAGCCGTCGCGGCGTGTACCGGACAGCGCCTCGAGGAGTTGCCGCCGCTGTACGAGGCCGTGCCGCCGGATGCGCTCGAGGCAATACGCGACCCCCACGGCGACGACCGCCTCGCGAAGCTCGCCTTCTGCTACTGCGAGCACCACGTGACGGTCTGGAGCGACGGCACCATCGAGATACGCGGCGACCGGTGAGTCGACCGGCGACCGTGCGGACCGCCGGCCGAGCGGACGCAACGGGACCGGCGTTCCCGTACACTCAAGTGCGACACGGGTACCACCGATAGTATGGCTCGACCTGGCACCGCCGGGGGCACGGTCGAGGAGCTGGTGTTCGACGTCTCAGCCGCGCCGTTCCCGTTCGTCGGTGTCTCGGCGACCGAGGACTGCGAAATACTGCTGGACAGGATGTTGCCCCGCGGGGACGGCCGGTACGCGGAGTTCTTCAGCGTCGACGGCGTCGACCCCCACGAGATCGTCGACCGGGCCGACGATGACGAGCGCGTCGACCCGCGGGTGCTCGTCGACGGGGAGGGTGAGGGGTTCGTCGAGTTCGTCGTCGAGGAGAGCTGTCCCGCCCTCGAACTGGCCGAGCTCGGGGCCGTCCCGCGTGACGTGGTGGGCCGCCACGGCGAGGGTCGCATCGTCGCGGAGGTGCCACCCCACCGGACGGCGTCGACGGTCGCCGCCGCCTTCCTCGAGACGTACCCCGAAACCGAACTGACCGCGAAACGCGAGACGGAGCGCACGAGCCCGGTGTTCACCAGCCACGAGTTCGACCAGTTGGTCGACGAGCGGCTCACCGACCGCCAGCGCGAGGTGCTCGAAGCCGCCTACGAGGCGGGCTACTACGAGCGCCCCCGCGAGACGACCGGCGAGGAGCTGGCCGAACGGCTCGACATCGCCGCCTCGACGTTCACTCAGCACGTCCGGGCCGCCGAGCGGAACCTGCTGTCGATCCTCTACGAGCGCGGCTGAGACGCCCCCAGCTTTTCCCGCGTGGCCGTCGTCGGTTCTGGTATGGTAGACGAAGACCTCGGTACGGCGACCATCGTGTACGACGACCCGGGCGAGGGCACCGTCGAACACACCGTCGAGAACGAACACGTCGCGTACTTCCAGGACCACTGGATAGTGAAGATGGAGGAGACCGACGACGGCGACGTGGTGCGCCGCATCCCGAAGGAGCGCGTCCACTACGTCGAACGCGAGGTCGAGGAGTTCCGCGAGGAGGTCGGCACGCTCACCAACCAACTCGAGTCCGTGGCGGACGACCTGCGCGAGCGACTGCTCGGGTCGGACCGGCGTAGCAACGAGGGGCCGACCCGCGTCGACGTGCAGTCCGGCGGGGAGAGCGACGACGACCGCTGAGCCGCGGAAGCGACATCCTTACCGGCGGCACTCGCGGAGAGGGGGTATGCGCGACCGCTTCGAGATACGGGACCAGGACGCCGCCGGCCGCATCGGCGAACTCGAGGTCCCCCGCGCGGGCGTCACGGTCGAGACGCCCGCTCTCCTCCCCGTCATCAACCCACACCTCCAGACGGTGCCGCCCGCCGAGATGGAGGCCGAGTTCGGCGCGGAGATACTCATCACCAACGGCTACATCTTCTACGGAAGCGATGAGTTCCGCGACCGGGCGCTCGACGAGGGACTCCACGACCTCTTCGAGTTCTCGGGCGCCATCATGACCGACTCCGGCTCGTTCCAGCTCGCGGAGTACGGCGACATCGACGTCGACACGCCCGAGATACTGCAGTTCCAGCACGACATCGGGAGCGACATCGCCACGCCCGTCGATATCCCGACGCCACCCGACGCCGCCCGCGAGCAGGCCGAACGCGACCTCGCGGTCACGCAGGAGGCGCTCGAGACGGCCGAGGGCGTCGACGTGGGGGAGATGCTCGTCAACGCGCCCGTCCAGGGGTCGACGTACCCCGACCTGCGCGAGGCGGCCGGCGCTCACGCCGCCGGCACCGACCTCGACGTGTTCCCCGTCGGCGCGGTGGTGCCGCTGATGAACGACTACCGCTACGCCGAGATGGTCGAGGTGGTGACCGCGGCCAAACGGGGACTCGGTCCCGCGGCGCCGGTCCACCTGTTCGGCGCGGGCCACCCGATGATGTTCGCCTTGGCCGTCGCGGCGGGCTGTGACCTGTTCGACTCGGCGGCGTACGCGCTGTACGCCCGCGACGACCGCTACCTGACGGTCCGGGGGACCGAACATCTCGCGGACCTCGATTACCTCCCCTGTTCGTGTCCGGTCTGTGCCGACCACACGCCGACCGAACTCCGCGCCGAACCGGACGACCGCCGCGAGTACCTGCTCGCGCGCCACAACCTCCACGTCACGTACGCGGAACTCCGGCGCGTGAAGCAGGCGCTCCGGCGGGGGACCCTGCTCGAACTCGTCGAACAGCGGGCCCGCGCGCACCCGGCGATGGTCGACGGCTACCGCGCGCTCCTGGACGAGGCCGACCACCTCGAACGGACGGACCCGACGACGAAGGACGCGTTCTTCCACGTCTCCGCCGAGTCCGCGCGACGGCCGGAGGTGCACCGGCACCACGACCGACTCGACCGCCTGCCGGTCGACGGCGAGACGGTCCTGCTGACGGAGGGGGAGAACAACCGCCGGTTCGACGCGACCTGGCGACTGAAACCCCCGTTCGGGCCGTTCCCGCGTGCGCTCTCGAAGACGTACCCCCTGAACGCGGAGGTGCCCGACCGCCTGGAGCGGGCGGCCTACGAGGCCGCCGCCGACGGCGTCGCGCGACTGGCCGAGGCGAACCCGGGCGTCGCGTTTACCGTCGGCCACTTCGACTGGCCGCCGAGCGCGCTCGACCACCTGCCCGACGGCGTCGACACCATCGACCTCAGCGAGGAGGACGGGCCGGGCGACGACGCGTAGTCAGGCGAACGCGAGGAGGCGCTCGTCGGTGGCGACGAACAGGCGGCCCCCCGCGGGGACGGCGTCGAGCACGTGCCGGCCATCGGGGAGGTCGAGGCGACCCCGTTCGGCGCCGGTCGCGGCGTCGAGACGCAAGAGCGCGTCGCCCGGGTCGGGGCCGTCGGTCGACCGCGTCGACCGGACCACGAGAACGTCGTCACCGACGACCAGCGGGCGGGAGTAGGCGTGGTACGGGCCCGGTTCGGGGTCGGGGCCGACGTCCCACAGCAGGTCGCCCGACGAGAGGTCGCGCGCCTGCACGCGACTCGGGTAGTCGCTGTGGACTTCGAGCGTGTACAGCACCGCGTCGGGCGTGACTGCGCCCACCTCGAAACTCGGGCGGGCGACGCCCTGTCCGTCGTCGGTTGTGCCGTCGCCGACGTGGTCGCTCTCGACGTGCCACTCGACGGAGCCGTCCGCAAGCGAGAACGCACGGAGCGTGCCGGGGAAGTGGCTCCCGACGAGGCGGCCGTCCCTGGCGGCGACGGTGTCGCAGGCCGCCGCCCCGCGCCACAGCGTCTCGCCGCTCGCCGGGTCGAGCGCGACCGGGCCGGCGTCGTGTGCCGCGTAGACGGCCGCCGTCTCGCTCACGGCCACGTCCATCGCCCAGCCGTCGACCGTCGTGTGCCAGCACTCGACGCCGGTGCGGGCGTCGAGCGCCCGAATCGACGTCCGGTCCGGGTCGCTGTCGGCCAGTCGCCGGGACGCGAGGAGGCGCCCCCCGGCGACGGTTCGGGGGACGTGGTAGCCGACGCCGCCGTGCCACAGCGGCGCCCCGTCCGCGAGCGACCGGGCGCCGAACCCCCCGTCCGGCCCGGCCGTATCCGTCGCGGCGAACCCCAGACCACCGGCGGCGAACGGTTGTCCCACGCCGACGCGGTCGGCCCGTCGCGTCCAGAGCGTCCGACCGTCGTCGAGCGAGACGGCGAACACGAGGTCGTGCGGGGCGGCCTGCACCCCGAGGAGCGCGACGCCGTCGGCGACGACCACCTCGGTGGTGGTGGACACCCCGCCGACCGGCCACTCGCGTTTCCACGCCCGTTCGAGCGGCCAGTCCGGGGCGGCGCGTGCCGGCGCGTGGCCGGTGTTCGCGCGGTCGTGCCGGGGGAACGGCCAGTCGGTCGGGTCGGTGACGAACGGCGCCGGGTCACAGTCGCGGCCGGCGAGCCAGTCCGGCACGGCGTCGGCAGTCCGGACGCCGGCGACGTAGCCGCCGACGCCGGTGGTCGCGAGACCCGCGGCGGCGAGCGCCTGCCGGCGGGAGATGGAGGGCGAATCGGGCATACGTCGACTCGGGAACCGGGCGACAAAGGCCCATCGGCCGAAGAGGGAAGCCCCTTAACGGTCGGCGCCGGAGGACCGGCAATGACCGACCACTTCGAGGTTCACGAGCGCGACGGCCCCGCGCGGCTGGCGGAACTCCGCCTCGCCGACCCCCTGCGGACGCCGGCGCTCGTGGACGGCGTGCTCCACGACGCCGGGAGCCTCTGGCGCGAGGACCAGCCGGCACCCGAGGGCGACGACGACCGGCTCACGGTCCTGCGCCACCGCGCGTTCCCCGCGGGGACCGACCCCGAAGTCGCCGACGCCTTCCAGGTCGACTACCCGGACGTCGAGTTCCCGAGCGCCGCGGTCGTGAACCCCGAGACGGCGGCCGACTACGGCGCCGACGCCTACGTGCTGTCGGGGGCCGCGGGGCTCGCCGGGCACGCCGAGGCGTTCCTCGATGCCCTGCTCGCGGTGAAGGACGCGACGCCGGCCGACACCGCGCTGTACGCGCCGGGCGCGGCGACGCCCGCCAACGCCGCGACGCTGGCGTGGGCCGGCGTCGACCTGTTCGACTCCGACTACGCGTACGTCCGTGGCACCGAGGGGTTCTACCTCCACACGGACGGTGAGCAGTTCCTGGAGGACCTAGAGGAACTCCCCTGTGCCTGCGAGGCCTGCCAGCAACCCCGCGCGGAGTTCGACCGTCGGGACTGTGCCGAGCACAACGTGAACGCCCTGCGGGCGGAGCTGGCCCGCGTGCGCCAGCGCATCCGCCGGGGGCGGCTCCGCGACTACGTCGAGGGGCAGGCGCGCCACGAGGCGTGGACGACGGCGCTGTTCCGACGGCTCGACCAGCAGTACGCCTACGTCGAGCAGCGGACGCCGATACTCCGGCGCAACGAGCTTCTGGCGGCCAGCGAGGACACCCTGAACCGCGCCGAGATACAGCGGTTCGCCGACCGCGTGACGACGCGCTACCGGTGCCGGTTCGAGGACGCGCCGCTCGTGCTCGTCCCCTGCTCGGCGCGCAAGCCGTACAGCGAGTCACAGAGCCACCGGCAGTTCTCGCGGGCCGTCGGCTACCGGGGCCACCTCGTCTCGATGACCTCGCCCATCGGCGTCGTCCCGAACGAACTCGAACTCACCTACCCGGCACAGCACTACGACTCCGTCGTCACGGGCGAGTGGTCCGAAGGCGAGTACGCGTTCGTCGCGGAGGTGCTGAAACGCTACCTCGAACGCAACGGCGACTGCTACCCCGAACTGATAGCGCACGTCCCCGACGACTACCGGCCCATCTGTGAGCGCGTCGAGGAGGCGCTGGGCGTCGAGTTCACCTACACCGTCGCGGACCACCCGACGACCGACGCGTCGCTGTCGAACCTCTCCGAGGCGCTCGACGGCTACTCCCAGTACTCGAAGCGCGAGCGGGAGCACAACACCGTGCGGGCCGTCGCGGACTACCTCATCGGCGACGGCGCGGGCGATGCGGTGTTCGACGACATCCGGACGGGCGCGTACTACCCGAAACTGCGCGTGAACCACGAGGGCGAGCAACTGGCGACGCTGGTCGCGCAGTACGGTACGCTCTCCTTCACGCTGGCGGGCGCGCACAAGTGGGTCGACTCCGAGGCGCCCACGAAGCGGGTCGACATCGACCCGTTCGTCCCGCAGGGGAGCGTGCTCGCGCCGGGCGTCACGGACGCCAGCGACGACATCCGCCCGGGCGACGAAGTCGTCGTCGAGGGCGAGCGGTGTTTCGCCGTCGGCCGCGCCGAGATGTCCGGCCCCGAGATGGCCGAGTCGACGCGGGGCGTCGCCGTCGAGGTGCGGCACAGCGAGACGCGGTGAGCGCGAGCGGAGCGAGCGCGACCCGCGTCTCGGACCGGCGAGCGGCGACGCGGCGAACGGCGAGGAGCGGTACCCCTAACACCCAGGCGTGACAGCCCCCGGGCGTGACTTCCCGCTCGCCAGCCCTCCCCTACGCGGCTATCGCGGTGCTCGTCCTGCTGAACGGCGTCGTGCGCGGCGTTCGACAGTACCTCCCGATACTGCTCACCGACGACGGGTTCGGCCCCGGCGCGCTGACCGGCGTCCTGCTCGGGATGGACGTGGTGCAGGCGCTGTTCGTCCCCGTCGGCGCCGTCGTCCTCGGCTACGGGTTCGCCGAGACGCTCGACGTGGAGAACCGCCTCGGCGTGACGGCCGCCGTCACGTATCTGCTCGCAGTCGTCGGCTACCTCGTCGGCTTCGGCGCCGTGCTCCTGCTCGTTCCCGAAGCGTCCAGCACCGGGTCGCTACTCAGGAACCTCGCGGCGGCGGCCGTCGTCGGTCTCACGAACGGCCTGTCGGCCACCGTCGCCGTCGTCGCCGGCGCGGCCGTCGGCCGCCTCCGATAGGGCGGAAGCCTTTCCCCGCGGCCACCCCCACGCCCGTGCATGGACGAACTCGACCTCGCCATCCCGAAGAGCATCCTCGACTCGTTGCCCGAGGAGGGGCCGACCGGACAGGACATGGAGCGGGCGCTGGAGGACTACCAGCGGCGCGTCAACCACGCCATCCGCGAGGCCGACGACGACGCCGAGGCCGCCGCGACGGCGCTGGACGTCATCGAGCATCTGGAGTCGCGAGCGCAGACGTACGACGACTTCGTACCGGAACTCCGGGCGTGGGGCCAGTCGCCCATCTACGCCATCGCGTGGCGGAACTTCTGTGTCTCGCTCATCGACCAGTTCTACGAACACGAGGCGCTCGCCGAGCGACTAGACCGCGAGCGCAACGCCCGAATCGTCGACGACGGCATCCGCCTGTCGGATATGTACCGCGACTGACTTCGGACCCGGCACCGAGCAACTACCGACGCGCTGGAGGCGGGGTCACCGCGAATCCGGTCCGCCACAGTGATATCAACCTCCGTATAATTTATTCACCGCGTCGCCGAGAATATATCAATTAAGAAACACCTATTAGCCCTGGTCGAGTGGTGAAACCACTGATGACAGGGGGAGGGGGTCTTCACCGGAGACAGTCGTACCGTTCACCACAGCAGACAGCGACCGGGGAACGATGGCACCGACGCTGACGGCCGGCCAGGCGTCCGCAGTCGCGTTCGTCTTCCTGCTGGTCGTCTCGCCGATCGCCGTCAGCGCGTCCATCTCGGGCGCCGCGACGAACGCCGTCGCCGCGACGACCCAGGAGGGGACGCCGACGGCGACCACGACACCGACGGCGACCACGACACCGACAGCGACGCCGACACCGACGCCAGCGGGGATAACGGCGACGGCGACCACGACACCGACCGACGGGACACCTATCGAATCAGGGCCGTCGGGCGGCGGGAGCGGCGTGAACGTCACCGGGAGCGTCGTCCGCGCCGACGGGACGCGCGGCGGCGACACCGTCGGGGCGAAACGCGCCTCCATCGACAGCCCCGGCGTCACGACCACGAACGCCAGCGGCGGCTACAGGCTGGGACTGCCCTCGAACGGCACGTTCACGAACGTGTACGCGCAGGGTGATTTCAAGAACGGCACCGGCCAGATGCCCCGCGACGGGTCGCCCGACATCTTCGCACTCGGCGTGATTCAGACGGGAACGACCGACGTCCACCTCGGGGAGACGACGCTTCCCCAGGGGTACGTGGTCGACGTGTACGTCAACGACACCGCGGGCAACCCCGTCGAGGGCGCGACGGTCGGGTTCACCCACCGGAACGGCGCCGCGAACGCCACGTGGGTCAATCAGACGGCCGCCGACGGCCACGTCTACCCGTTCCAGATCACGTCGCTGAACGACCCCGGACTCGAACTCACCGGGTCGGTCCAGGTGCTCGTCTTCCCGCCCGAGGGGAGCCTCACGGAACCGGTCGTTCGGAACCTCACGGTCGACGGCCCGCGGAACGTCACCGCGACCTTCCAGGCGCCGGCGAGCGGCGACGTAACCGTCGAGGAGCCGGTGTACGCCGGCTACGGGCCCGCGAAGTTCCGGGTCCGCAACGAGACGAACGTCCCCGAGAACGTCACCTACTACTGGTCGTTCGGCGACGGGAGCGACGCCGGAACGCTCACCGACACGAACGAGACGGCCCACCGCTACCGGCGACCCGGCGACTACCGCGCCAGCGTCAGCGTCGCCGAGAACGGCACCGACAGCCTCCTCTACTCGGACTCGGTCAACCTCACCGTCCTGCCGGCCGGGACTGCCGACCTCGTGGTGAACCGGAGCGACGTGAACGCCTCGCAGAACGTCACGTTCCGCGTGACGAACGTGTCGCTGGCCGTGAACGACAACGTGAGCTTCTACTCGTGGCGGTTCGGCGACGGGTCGGGCGCTTTCACGACCCACCCGACCAACCAGACCGTCCACGCGTACGCGGCCAACGGCACCTACACCGCGAGCGTGACCGCGTACAACCGGACGGAGACGCGACTGTTCACCGCCATCCGGAACGTGACCGTCGGCTCGGGCGAGTCGAACCAGCCGCCCAGCGCCTACTTCGAACCCAACCGGACCACAGTCGAGGTGGGCGGCCCCATCCGGTTCGGAGCCACCGACACGTTCGACCCCGACGGCACCGTCATGGAGTTGCGCTGGGACCTCGACGGCGACGGAGTCACCGACGCGACGACCGCCGACCCGAGCGAGAACCTCGTGTACGCGTACGGGACGGCGGGAAGCTTCAACGCGACGCTGACGGCCGTCGACGACGACGGCGCCACCGACAGCCACGTTCGGACCATCACCGTCGAGGAAGCGGGCGAGTCGAACCAGCCGCCCGACGCCGTCCTCGGCGCGAACCGGACGACCGTGTCCGAGGGCGAGGCGGTGCGGCTCGACGCCTCGGACTCGCTGGACCCCGACGGCTCAATCGTGGAGTACCGCTGGGACCTCGACGGCAACGGTATCGTCGACACGACGACCCAGCCGCCGACCGACAGCGTGACCACGAGCTACGCGACGGCCGGCGTCTACGACCCCACGGTGACCGTCGTCGACAACGACAGCGCGACGGCCTCGGACACGGTGACTGTCAGCGTGCAGTCGGCCGTCGAGCCGGTGGGCGGCGCGTGGCCCCAGTTCCACTTCGACGCGGCCAACAGCGGCTACAACGCTTCCGCGCGCGGGCCCGCGGCGCCGGTCGAGACGGTCTGGAACGCGAGCAACCTCGCGGCTGAACCGCTCGCCCCGGCCGTCTGGAACGGAATGGTCGTCTCCACGGAGGACCCCAGCGTGCTCGCGTACGACGCGGGAACCGGCACGCTCGAGTGGAGCAACTACCTCCAGCCGCCCGGGTACAGTCTGCGCGACGACGGGGAGCGGTTCGACCTGACCTCCGCGCCGACCGTCGTCGACGGCGTCGCGTACGTCGGTGCGTTCTGGAACGACTCCAGCGCGAACACCACCTACGAAATCGTGTACGCGCTCGATGCCACCACCGGGGACGAGCTCTGGAACGTCTCCCGACCGGCCGAGTGGAACGGGTTCTTCGCGGACGGCATCGCGGTGGCCGAACCGAAGGTCGTCGGCGACAGGCTCGTCGTCACCTCCGCGGTCAGCGACAGCGTGTTCGTGGTCGATACCGGCGGGAGCCACGCCGAACTGTGGCGCGACGACCTCCAGGACCGGCACGCGAGCCAGGTCCGGTCGCCGCCCGCAGTCGCCAACGATACGGTCGTCGTCACCCAGGGCTGGGGCGACAGCGACCCCGGCTACGTGTACGCGTTCGACCTCACGACCGGGGAACATCTCTGGAACCACTCGCTTGGATACAACTACGACGGTGCCGCACCGGCCATCGCGGACGGCGTCGTCTACCTCGCGGGCGACGGCACGCCCACGTACGCCTACGACCTCGAAACGGGCACCGAACTCTGGTCCGGGGCCGAGGGGTACGTCGGCGTCGACGGCTCCCCCGCCGTGACCGAGAATCTCGTCGTCGTCGGCAAGGGCTGGACCGCCGAAGCCTCCGCGGGCATCCCCGGCGGCGTCCGCGCGCTCGACCGCGACACCGGCGAACTGGTGTGGGAGTTCAACGCCAGCGGCCCGGTGTCGGGCGCCCCCGCCGTGGCCGGGAACAGCGTCTATCTCGCGACGACGAACGCCTCGGTGTACTCGCTGGACCTGGCGACGGGCGCCCAGCAGTGGTACTACGACCTCGGGATGACGGAGCGGTGTGACTACAACTACACCTCGCGGAGCTGTGACTACATCCCGACGCCGAAGCCGGTGTACGTCGCGCCTGCCGTCGCCAACGGGAGCCTGTTCGTCCGCGCCGGCTCCAACGTCGTGAGCGACCGCGCCATCTACGCGATACGGACCGCCGAGGCGACCGGCGGCTTCGACGGCGACCTCGTCGCCACGCCCGAGCCGGCGTACGCGAACGCGACCGAGGTGACGCTCTCGCTGACGAACACGAGCGGCACCACGCCCGACGAGTACCGGTGGACGTTCGGCGACGGTGCGACGAACCGGACGACCCACCCCGACGCCGACGCGACCCACGTCTACGGCGCGGCGGGAACCTACACCGCGCGGGTGAACGTGTACGACGCCGGCGGCTCGCTACTTGCGACCGAGACGACGACCGTGACCATCAGCCAGCCGACCGGCGACCTCGTCGCCGTGCCGACGACGGCGGACGCCAACGTCACGAACGTCACGTTCCGGCTCCGGAACGTCACGGGTCCGACGCCGGCGTTCTACTCGTGGGACCTCGACGGCGACGGCCAGTTCGAGGCGTCGACGAGCCACCCGGACACGGACACGAACTACACCTACGCCGGGCCGCTCGGGGAACGCACACCCCGCGTCGTCGCCAGCGACGACGGCGAGCGGCGACTGTTCGCCGCCGAGACGACCGTCGACGTGGTCGACCGGATTCCACCCGTCGCCCGGGCGGGCGCCCCCGACTCGGTGGCGACCGGCGCCGACTTCGTCGTGAACGCGAGCAACTCGACCGACAACCACCGCATCGCCACCTACACGTTCGCGCCCGATTCGGGCGCGCCGGTGACGACGGCCGACCCGACGGCGACGCTGTCGTTCGCCACCGGCGGCACCCACGCGGTGAACGTGACGGTGACCGACGAGAGCGGCAACGCGAACACGACGACAGTCGACGTGTTCGTCCGCGAGGCGCCGGACCTGACCGTCGAGGTGGCGGCCAACGGCACCCAGCGACTCACCGACGGGGTGACCGCGAACGTCACGGTCACGAACGACGGCACCGACACCGCACGCGGCGTCGCGGTGCGGCTGAACGCCAGCGCCCGGGTCAGCTACTACCGGACCGCCGAGACGTCGTTCGACCGGACGCTGGGCGACCTCGCCCCCGGCGAGTCGGCGACGACGACAGTCGAGTTCACCGACTGGGCGGAGGGTAACGTCTCCGGGTCGCGGCCGCGGGTCGACCTCGTGGCGACCGCCGACCCCGCCGACGCCGTCGCCGAGAGCGACGAGACGAACAACGTCGCCGAGAACGCCACCGAGGTCGGCTACAGCGACCTCGTGGCGTACGTGTACGTGCCGTACAACTCCATCACGGACGAGCCGACCGAGGTGGAGGTGCGGTTCTACAACCGTGGCAACCTCCCGAGTCCGAGCCACGAGGCGACGCTCGACTACGGCGACGGCTCGATGAACGTCACGCTGTCGGTGCCGTCCATCGACCCCCGCCGCGACTACGAGACCACGCGGAACCACACGTTCCCGGCCGGTCGCCACCGCGTCGTCGTGAACGTCACCGACGACCCCTCGCAGGCGTACAACGTCGACACCGACGTCACCGACACGGAAGCGTTCTCGTTCCGTCTCAGCGGCCCGGACGCCCCCTCTGAGATAGAGCGCGGCGGGACGTTCTACGTGTACGCGACGGGGCGGTCGAACTTCGCCGCCGACCAGAACGCGTCGCTATCGCTTCCCGACGGGCTGGAACTGACGGACCGCTACCCGGTCGACCAGCGCGCGGTCACGGACAGCTACGTCCGCTACCGCTGGGAAGTCCGTGCGGTCAACGAGAGCGACGGGAGCCCGTACGAGGTCGGCGTCTCGGCGGCCTCCCGCGACCAGACCGACGGCGGCAACGTCTCCGTGTCGGTCATCACGCCGCGGGTCCGCGTCGAGGACAGCGGTTCGGTCGCCGTGACCGACAGCGGAACCCGGACGACCACCCTCGACGTGCGCAACGAGACGACGTTCGACCACTCGCTGTCGCTGACCGCACAGCTCGGCCCGCAGGGCCGGACGCTGGCGGGCCTCGACTACCTGTTCGACTACCCGCACGGCTGTGTCGAGCAGACCACCTCGCCGATGCTGACGGCGCTGAACACGGACAAGTACTACCGCGAGAACCCCGCACCTGGCGGCTACGACGAGCAACGGACGAACGACAGCATCGCGGTCGGCGTCGAGCGGCTCTCGACCGGCGAGGACGCCCAGCACGACAACGGCGCCTGGAGCATGTGGGGCAACGACCCCAGCGGCGACATGTACTACACGGCGTACGCGCTGTTCGGCACGAGTTCGGTCGCCAACGACCCCGTACAGGGGGCGCGACCGGGCGTCAGCGCGGACCTCTCGGCGGTGAACGTCAACGAGACGGTGTTCTGGCTCGAATCGAATCAGGCGGCCGACGGCCGGCTGGCCAACGACAAGCACTACTTCGACGACGACGACGCGATGACGGGCTTCGCGCTGGTCGCGCTCGACCGCGCCGGCCCGTTCAACGCCTCCGCGACCGCGGCGGCCGACCGCCTGCGTGCGAACGCCACCGCGTATCTCGTCGCCTCGCAACGCGCCGACGGCTCGTGGGGCGACGACGAGAGCAACGCCATGTCGACGGCACTCGCCCTGTGGGGCCTCTCGGTCTCCGGCGAGGACACCCCGGCGGTGAACGACGCCGTCGACGCGGGCGTCGCGTGGCTCGTCGCCAACCAGGGGGCGAGCGGCGACGACGCCGGCGCGTGGACGGAGACCCGCTCCGGGTCGTGGCGCTCGACCGGGACGACCAGCGAGACGACCGGCTACGCGGTGCTGGCGCTCAACGAGACCGGACTAGCCGCGACGAACGACACCGTCGCCGCCGGGACCGCCTATCTGGTCGGCACCTACGACGCCGAGGGCTCGTGGGGGTACACCCGCGCGAGCGCCGTCGCCATCGAGGCGCTGTTGACGCTCGGCGTCGACGGCGCCGCGCCCGACCAGTCGGTGACGGTGCGGTTCGGCACCGCGGCGAACCCCGACCTCGTCAACCGGACGCTGTCGGTCGACGAGACGACGCCGCGGCGGACGCTGTCGCTCACCGACAGCGAGTTACAGACGTTGCGCGACGCCGGCCCGCCGATACAGGTGACCGTCGAGGCCACCGGCACGGGCCAACTCGTCGTCGGCGTCGAGAACGACCAACTCGTCGACGCCGACGAGTACGACGCGAACACCGGAGGTGCCTGAGAATGCGGAGATTCACTATCGTCTGTGCGGCCGTGGTACTGCTCGCCGCCGTCGCGCCCCTCGTGGCCGTCGGGTCGACCCCGCCGGCGTTCGGCGCGACGGTCGAGTTGCCCGACCAGTTCAAGGTCGGCGAGAACGAGGTGCGCGTCGTCGTCGACAACACCGCGAGCGACGACGTGCTGTTCAGCCCCATCGTCGAGGTGCCGCTGGGCACCTCGCTGTCCGCGCCGTCGCCCGACCCGCACGTCGAGGCGTCGGGTGCCGAGCGGACCTACTCGGTGCAGAACGCCAGCTACCGGAGCGGGCAGTCGCTGTACGTGTACGGCGAGGAGGTGCCCGCCGGGGAGACGCGGACCTACGCCTTCACGCTCGTCGTCGACGAGGCGGGCGACCGGACCGTCGAGGCCGACGTCCGGCCGCTGTACAACGAGCCGAACAACGTCCGCGACGCGGTGACGGCGACGGCGCTGGGCGTCGGCACGCTCAACGTCGAGGTGACTGACGGCGCCGGGGCGACGATGACCGGAGCCGCCGTCGACGTCGACGGCACCGAGCGGACGGGTGGCGACCTCTCGCTGTCAGTCGTCGAAGGCTCGTACGCCGTCGGCGCCACTGCGGCGGGCCGAGCCTTGCCGTCGGTGAGCGTCGACGTGGCGCCGGGCGACGAGGCGAACGTCTCGTTCGTCGCGCCCGACTCGCTGGTCGCCCCGCGGGTGCTCGCCACGACGGCCAACGGCTCCGTGGCGGCCGACAGCGTCGTCCGGCAGACGACGCAGGCCGGTGACGCGACGCGGCCGACGACGTTCGAACTCTCCGTCGTCGTCGACAGCGACGACGGGACGAGCGTCGTCGGGGTCGCGCCACCCCCCGAGATACCGGGGTCGTTCGCCGGCGTCTCCGCGACGGTCGACGGCACCCCGACGCCGGTGACGACCGCCGAGGACGGCACCCTGCTGGTCGAGACGACCGGCCCCGGACCGCACGACGTGACGCTCTCGCTCGAGGGCTACGCGACCGGCGACGCCTCCGGCGACGGCACCGTCGACGCGGGCGACGCCAGACGCATCGCCGAGGTGGTCGCCGGCGGCGGCGTGGCGACCGGCTACGCCGACGTGAACGGCGACGGCGAGGTCACCGCGGTCGACGCGATGCTCGTCGCCCAGTACGAGCAAGGTAATCGTGACGCGGACTACCGGAGGGCGGACTGATGCGTGACCGCATCCTCGCGCTGGTCTGCGTGCTCGCGCTCGTGACCGCCGGCGTCGGCCTCGCGGCCGGCACCCAGTCGACGCCGACGGTCGGCGTCGACGCTCCGAACGCCGTCGCGGTCGGCGGCACCGCATCCGCCAGCCTCGTCGTCTCGGACGTGGCCGACCCCGACGGCGTCGGCTCGTTCACGGTCAACGTCAGCTACGACCCGTCGGTCGTCTCGGTGACGGCAAGCGGTACCTCGACGTTCGACGTGGAGACGTCGACCCCGGCGCCGGGCGTGCTCCGCATCGTCGGCTACACCGGCGAGTACCCCGGGCCGAACGGGACGGTGACGCTCGCGGCGCTCCAGGTTGACGGCGACTCCGCGGGGTCGAGCACGCTCGACGCGAGCGTCGAGACGCTGACCGACGCGGACGGCGACGCGCTGTCGAACACGACGACCGGCGAGTCGATAACGGTCACCTCGAGCGGGCCCAACGACCCGGGTGACGACACCGACGGGACCGACGGCACCTCCGGCGACACGGGCGGTTCCGCCGGCGGCACCACCGGAACCGCCTCGGGCACCGCGGACGTGTCGGTCACGTCGGCGTCGCTGTCGGCGACCGAGGTGACGGTCGGCGAATCCGTGACCGTCTCCGCGACCGCCGAGAACACCGGCGACGCCGACGGCTCGGTCGACCTCGCGCTGTCCATCGACGGGAGCGACACGGGCACCAGCCGCCTGCTCGATGTGCCCGCGGGCGAGACGCGGAGCGGGTCGGTGACGACGACGTTCGACGCGCCCGGCGAGTACGAGGTGGCGTTCGGCGGCGTCACCGCCGGCACGGTCACCGTGACCGACGACGGCTCGGCGCCGACCGCCACGCCGACCCCGAGTGCGACGCCAGTCCCAGGGACGCCCACCGCGAGCGCGACGCCGACGGCGAGTGCGTCGCCGACCAGTTCCCCGACCGAGCAGACGCCGAGCGGCGCGGCCCAGCCCGGGTTCGGTGTGCTGGCGGTCCTGCTGGCGGCGCTGGTCGCCGCGGGACTCGCGGCCCGGCGCTAAGTCTAAGTGGGCGTCGGCCCGACCCGCTCTAGCGAGTCGAGCACGCGGAAGGAGAGTTCTCGACCCGTTATCTCGCCGGCACGGTACGCGTCGAGCCACGCCGACCGGACGTGCCAGCGGGCGACGGCCGTGCCGTCGCCGCGGACGATGGTGGCCTCGAGGCGGTCGACGTCCCACCCCTCCTCGACTTCGCGCAGGAAGCCGCCGGCTATCTGCCCGATCTCGGCGCTCAACTGGTCGTAGTCGCCACCGGCCGGTTCGTAGCGGAGCGTGACCGTCCCGCCCGACCCGCCGAGCGACGCCACGGTGACGCCGCGGGCGTCGAGATACGCCGCGAACGACTCGCGTGAACCGCCCGGCGTCGACCGCTGGGGCGCCGGCGTCGCCGTCGGTGACGGCGTTCGCGTGGGCGTCTCGGTCGACCCCCCGGCACACCCCGCGAGCGCAACCCCACACCCCACGAGAAAGCTCCGGCGTCGCATCCTGTCAGTACGCAGGCGTCTGACCGACATGAGTGTTCGCCCGGGCGAGGCGGTCGCCCGGTCACAGCACGTCCGGGAGTCGGTCGACTTGCTCGGGGTCGTGGCCGTAGACGACGAGTGGGTCGCGCCGACGCTCGACGTCGCGGCACCGCCGCAGGCTCGCTTCCCAGTCCGGCCGCGAGTGGAGCAGGTCGCGGCCCATCGGGTGGCCGTCCTCGTAGTTGGCGGCGCTGTACGCCTGGTCGCCGACGACGAACAGGTCGCGGCCGTCGGCGGTGCCACCCTCCACGAGCAGGCCGACGAGGCCGGGGGTGTGCCCCGGGAGGTGGAGCCACTCCAGTCCGTCGAACAGCAGGCCGCCGTCGCCGTACAGCGGGGCCCAGTTCAGGTCGTGGTCGAAGTCGCCGCGAATGTAGGCGGCGTCCCGTCCGGTCGCGGCGGCGAAGTAGGCGCGTTTCAACTCCCGCTCGTGGACGAACACCGGCACGTCGGTGCCCGCGAAGTTGTGGAGGCCGCCCGCGTGGTCGAGATGGAGGTGCGACTGGACGACGTGGTCGACGTCCGCGAGGTCGTAGCCCACCTCCTCGAGCGCCGCGGGGAGTGGGTGCTCGTCGGCGTCGCGGTGGGTGAAGGTGTCGTACACCTCGGCGGGCCAGTGGCCCGCGCCCGCCCGGGGGTGGGAGCCGGTGTCCCACAGGAGGGTTCCGGCTGGGTGGTCGACGAGGAGGTTGAACACCGGCCCCTCCGCGCGGACGGCGTCGGGGTTCGGGTTCGACGCCGTCGCCGTGACCGCGCCCTCAAGCGGGTAGTTCAGGTCGAGTTCCATCGTGCCGCGGTCGAGCAGGTGGACCGTGGTGTCCATGCCGGAATCGGGAGCCGATAGGTGAAAGTCGTGTCGCGACCCCCGACAGGCTTTATCGGGTGGCACTCCCAGTAGGTGCATGCGCATCGAGTTGCGGTTCTTCGCCACGTTCCGGGAGGCCGTCGGCGCGAAGACCGTCGAGCGGGAGTTCGAGGCGGGCACCGTCGGCGACGTCCTCCGGGCCATCGAGTCGGAGTGGCCCGACCTCGAAGGCGAGATACTCGCCGACGACGGGAGCATCCGCCCGCAGTTGAGCGTGCTCAAGAACGGCCGCGAGGTAGTCCACATGCAGGGGACCGAGACGCCGCTTGCCGACGGCGACAGCCTCAGCGTGTTCCCGCCGGTCGCGGGTGGATGATGCGCGAGCAGAAGTCGTTCCGCGGCATCTCACAGCGACTCGCGCGCAACTACCTCTCGAATCTCGGCGGCGAGGCGGTGAGCGACGACCGCGTCGAGGGCGACGACTGGACGGCGACCCTCTCCTCGGAGAAGGTGAAAGCCGCCGGAAGCATCGAGTTGACCGAGGTGACCGTCGTCTTCGAGGGGGAGGCGTCGGCGGTCGAACCGCTCGTCGAGGACTTCACCCGCAAGGCGATGCGGGCGGGCGGGTGACCGGGACCGACCACCCCATCGAGGGCGAACCGCTGATGCTGGCGACGGCCCGCGCCAGCGTCGGGCCGGCGGCGCTCCCGCGACTGCTCGACGACGTGCAGTCGTATCTCGCCGCCCGCCGCGACGACTACCGGGCCGGCTACGAGCGCGCGCTCGAAACCGACGCGTGGGAGGCGTTCTTCGTCGAACGGGGCCACTGGGAGCAGGTTGGCTCGGCCCTCGAGTTGGGCCGCCGCGAGCACGAGGCGGTCGCGCGCGCCCACCGCGAGCAACTGCTGTGGGCCGGTCGCTCGGCCGACCGCCGCGAGGAGTTCGAGACCGCGCTCGACCTCCGCGAGGTCGCCGTCGTCGGGCGGTAGTGTTTTTCCGCCGGGGGCCCACCTCCGGACGATGCCCTCCACCGACGGCGACGGCTCCACCTACCGAGTCGTCCTCTCCGCGTATCTGGCGACGCTCGCGAGCGTCGGCGTCGTCGCCGCGCTCGTCGCGGACGGCCAGCCCGCGAGGATAGTCTACCCGGCCGTCGTCGTGACGTGGCCCGCGGTCGCGGGACTGGCAGGGGCGGCGCTCGCCGTCGCCGGCACCCCGCGGTGGCTCCGGCCGCGACCGCTGTACGCGAGCGGGCTGTCGTGGCTCCCGGGCGCCGTCGGCCTCGGGGTCGTGGTCGGCGCGCTGGCACTGCTGGCCGTCGGCCTCGACGGCGACCTCCCGGCCGGTCTCTCGGGGGCCGCCCTCGTCGGGCTGTTCGGCGGGATGGCCGTCGTCGCCGTCGGCTGGGTCGTCCGCGTCATGGCGCGCAACGCCGAGGCGCGGGCGCGGTTCGGGGACGCCGACGCCCTGGAGTGGCGGGCCCGCCCCGACCCGCGGCGGCGACGCCTCTACTACGCGAGCGCGGCCGTGGCGGGCGGCGGCCTGCTCGCGGCGATAGTGTGGTTCCGCGAGCCGTCGCTGGTGGGGACGCTGGGCGGGGCCGTCGCGCTCGCCGCCCAGGGCGCAAACGAGCGGCACGTCTGGCTCGGCGAGTCGACGCTCGTGTACGGCAACCCGCAGGTGCGCTACCTGCTCGCGGGCGACGGCGTGGCCGGCGTGCGCCACGAGGGCGGGAGCCTCCGCGTCGAGCGACGGGGCTGGCGGCCGGCGCTCACGTTCGACGCCGACGACATCGACGACCCCGACGAGGTCGCGGCGGCGCTCAGGCGCCTCGCAGGAACGCGGTGACGTCGTCGCTGAAGCGCTCGGGATACTCGGCGTGGAGCCAGTGGGTCGCGTCGTCGTAGCGGACGACGTCGGGGTCGTCGATGCCGTCCGCGATGGCGTCCGCGACCCGGGACTCCAGTGCGGGGTCGTCCTCGCCCCAGATGATTCGCGTCGGGACGTAGATGCGTGGCACCCGCTCCATGCGCGCGACCCGCTTCACCGTCGACCGGCCGAGCGCGCGGTAGTAGTTGACCGCCGCCCGGACCGCGCCGTCCCGCCCCCACGCGACGCGGTAGCGGTCTATCTCCTCGTCGGTGTAGGCGTCGGGAACCGCGGTGTCGTCGTAGACGCCACGCAGGCCCCGGAAGTCGCCGAGCGACAGCAACCGCTCGGGGAGCCACGGCACCTGGAAGTAGGCCGTGTACCACGAGCGCAGTAGCTGTCGGCCGCGCAGTTGCGCCCGCGGCCGCTCGGGGTCGAGCGTGTTGGCGACGACCAGGTGGTCGACGTGCGCGGGGTGGTGGCGGGCAAAGGAGAGCGCCAGCGCGCCGCCCCAGTCGTGGCCGACGAGGTGGGTCGAACCGTGGTCGAACGCCTGCACGAGTTCGAACACGTCGTTGCGGAGCCGGGAGAGCTCGTAGGCCGCCACCTCGGCGGGTCGGTCCGAGAGGTTGTAGCCGCGGAGGTCGGGCGCGACGACGAAGAACTCCTCCGAGAGCGGCGCGACGTGGTCGCGCCACGTGTACCAGAACTCCGGGAAGCCGTGGAGCAGCAGCACCATCTCCCGCGCGGGGTCGCCGGCGGCGACGTAGTGGAGGTCGACCTCGCCGCAGTCGACCGTCCCGCGGTCGAACCCCTGCGCGTCCGCCCAGTCCTCGGCCGTCTCCATGTCGGTCGTTGTCGCTCATCGGCCAAAGGATTATGCCCGACTGCCGACGTGTCGGGCGACCACAAACACTGATTACGCTCGTGGCCCACAGCCCGGTAGCCGTGAGTTCTCCCCGCCCGACAGCCCTCCTCCTCGCGCTGGCGGCCGTCGCGGCCCTCGCCGTGGGCGCCGGCGGCTACGACCCAGACCTGGGTGGCGACACCAGCACCGAGCACCGAGCGACGCTGACGCCCGCCGGGGGCGACGCCGATTTCGGCGAGTCGTCCGGTCCCGGTCCCGGCGGCGGGAGCGGTCCGCCCCCGCTGTGGCCGGAGGTCGACCCCGACACCGGGGATGAGCGCCCGTCGCCGGACCTGCGCCTGCTCGTCGGCGCGGCGCTCGTCGTGGCCGGCGGCGCCGTCGCCGTCTACGCGCTCACCGGCGACGGGCGGGAGGCGGACCGCTCGTCCGATGGCGACGAGACGGCCGCACCGACCGTCGGCTACCGCGACCCCGGAACGAACGGCGTCTACCGCTCGTGGGCGCGGCTCCGCGAGCACGTCGGCGACGACGAGACGGCGACGCCGGCCGAACTGGCGCGTCGTGCCGGCCGAATGGGCGCGCCGGCCGACGCCGTGAGCGAACTGACGACCCTGTTCCGGCGCGTCCGCTACGGTGACGAAGACGCCACCGAGCGGGCGGAGCGGCGAGCCAGCGCCGCCGCCGACCGGGCGACCGACGACGGGGCCGACCAGTGAGGCTCCGACGCGTCCTCCTGCTCGGCGTCGGGGCGACGACGGCGGCGCTTGGCGCGGCGATGCTCGCGGTACCGTCGCTGGGGCGGGCCGTCGACGCGCTCGTCGTCCGGGCGGCGCTGATACTGCTCGGCGTCGTCGCCGTCGCGGCGGCCGGCCGGACGCTCCTGCGCACCCGCGACGCCGACGCCGAGCGACCGACGCCGGAACGGCGACCGACCTACCGGCGACCGGACGACGCCCTCGCGACCCTCCTCGATGGCGCGTGGCCCGCCCGGAGCGGCGACGGCTCGCCCGAAGCGGTCCGCGAGACGCTCCGGGAACTCGCGGCCGAGACGCTCGTCGCCACGACCGATGCGGACCGCGACGCCGCCGAGGCGTCGCTCGATGCGGGCACCTGGACCGACGACGCGCCGGCCGCCGCGTTCTTCACCGGGGCGCCGGCGTCGCTCCGCGACCGCCTCCGCGCGCTCGCCGCGGGGGAGCCGACGCCGGCCCGCCGCGCCCGCCACGCCGCGGCCGCGATTGCGGCCCTGACCGCCGACGAAACCGCACGCCCGACGCGCGACCCGCTCCGGGGGCGGTCCGGCGGTACACTCACCGGAGCGTCACCTACGACCGGGCGGTCGACAGGCCGGGGGCGCGTCGTCGCCGCGGGTGCGCTCCTCGTCGGCGGAATTGGCGTGCTCGGCGGGCGGCCGGCGCTACTTCTGGTCGGCGGGCTCGGGCTGGCGGTGGTGGCGGTCGGCCGGAGTTTCGGGGCACCGGAGCCGACCGTCCGCGTCGACCGCGACCTGTCGACCCCGTCGCCCGCACCGGGCGAACAGGTCACCGTCACCGTGACCGTCGAGAACACCGGCGACGCGCCGCTTTTCGACCTCCGCGTGGTCGACGGCGTGCCCGCGGGTCTGACCGTCGCCGACGGGAGTCCGCGGCTCGCGGCCGCGCTCCGGCCCGGGGCGGCCGCCTCGACGAGCTACGAGGTGGAGGCGGTGCCGGGCCGCCACGCGTTCGACTCACCGACCGCGACCGCACGCGACCCGACCGGAACTCGCGTCGAGACGCGGCCCGCGGCCGCGCCGGAGACGGTGCTCACCTGTGGGTTCGGCCGTCTGGAGGCAGAGCCCGGGCAGTCGGTCGCGGGGGCGGTGCCGGGTGCGGCGTCGACGGCGACGGCCGGCCCCGGCGTGGAGTTCCACAGCGTCCGCGAGTACCGGCCCGGCGACCCGCTCGGGAGCGTCGACTGGCGGCGGTTCGCCCGCACCGGCGAGTTCGCCACCGTCAGGTACCGGGAGGAACGGCTCTCGCCGGTCGTGGTCGTGGTCGACGCCCGGGCGCCGGCGTACGTGGCGCCACCGGACGCCGACGTGCCCGCCGTCCAGCGGGGCGTCCGGGCGGCGTACGCCGTCGCCGCCGGCCTGCTCGCGGACGGGCGTGCGGTTCCCGTCGGACTGACCGCGCTGTCGCCGCACCCCTGCTGGCTGGCGACCGGCACCGGCGGCGAGCAACTCGACCGGATTCGTGCGGCCCTGCTCGGCGACCCGGCGTTCGACTGGACCGCGCCCGACCGGGAGACGGGGTCGCTCGACGGGCAGGTGGGCCACCTTCCGCCGGACGGCCACGCCGTCCTGGTGTCGCCGCTGGCCGACGACGCCGCAGTCGGGGCGGCCCGACGGCTCGCGGCCCGGGGCGGCGGCTGTACGGTGCTGTCGCCGGCCGTCGCGGACCCCGCGCGACCGGACGAGGGGTTCGCGTACGCCCGCCGGAACCGACGAATCGAGGGGTTACGGGCGGCCGGCGTCGCAGTCGTCGACTGGCCGTGGGAGCGTCCGGTCGAGGAGGTGCTCGCCCGTGACGGATGACCGCTACTGGACCCGGGGAACCGGGTCGGGGCCCGACCGCCGGGCGACGCGGGTCGCCGCGGGGCTGGCGGTGGTTGCGGCCGCCGCGGTGCCGCTGGTCGTCGGTGGCTCGGTCGCACTGCTCGTGGTCGGGGGCGGCGGGACGGCGGCGCTGGCCGCCGGACTCCGGCGGCGGTCGCGGCGCGCCGTCCGTCTCGGGACGGCGCTGCTGGCGGGCGCCGTGGTCGTCGCGGGCCTGACCGGCTACCCCGCGGTGCCGCTTCTCGTCGCCGGGGGCGCGACGCTGGTCGCGTGGGAGCAGGCGACGTACGCGCTCGACCTCGGCGGGGAGGTGGGACGGGGAGCCCGGTCGATGCGGGTCGAACTCGTCCACGCCGTCGTGGTCGTGAGCCTGCTCGTCGCCACGGCGCTGGTCGCGGTGACGCTGTACCGCCTCCCGACGGGGGCCGTCCCCGCGGCCGTCCCGCTGTTGCTCCTCGCGGCGGTCGTGCTCGTGGCGGTCGTACGCGACCGCACGTAGCCGCGGGCGAACGTTTTTCCCGACCCCCGGACACCGAGGGCCTGTGGCTCTCGGCTACGACGTCGTCCTGTTCGGCGCGATGATGTCCATTGCCCTCCTGATGCTACTCGGTGGCCTGGCGACCCCGAGCGCCCGTGACTACCTGAATCGGAAGCCGGGGCTCTCGCGCGGCTACGTCGCTCTCGTCCTCGTGAGCGTCGTCGCGCTCCCGCTCGTACTCGGCGCTGTCGGCACGTTTCCCGGGTCGCGTGGCGGCGTCCGCTCGGTCGGGTTCGCCATGCTACTGGTCGCCGGCGGCCTGCTGGCGGTCGCGTACGGCGCCGGCACGGCACGCCGGTGGGCGGCGTTCCGTCTCCGCGGCGACACCCCGACCGGCGACGTTGAGGCGGGCCCGGTGTCGGTCACCGGCCTCGTGGAGTGTGACGAACCGCCCGCCTCGCCGCTGTTCGGCACTCGCGCGGTCGCCTGGGAGTGGACTGTCGAGGCGAAGAACCGCCACGGTACGAACAACGAGGGCCGACGCGCGTGGTCGCAGGCCCGTTCAGGACGGGACGGCGTCGAGTTCCGCGTCGACGACGGCTCGGGCCCCGTCGCCGTCGACCCGACGGACGCCAGCCTCGACGTCGCCGGCGAGACGGTCGAAGAGCGCGACCCCGGGAACCCGCCCGGCCGCGCGGCCGACGTGGCGGACCTCGACATCGGCGGCGAGCGGTTCCGGTTCCGGGAGTCGGCGCTGACGCCGGGGACCGAGGTGACCGTCCTCGGGGAGGCCGCCGGCGACCCGCCGACCGTCCGCGGCGGCGACGACCCGCTGGTCGTCAGCGAGGGGACCCGCTCGGGGACGCTCGACCGCTACGCGCTCCGGGCCGCGCTCGCGGGCGGTGGCGGTGCCGTCCTGCTGTGGGTCGGCCTCGGGTGGTTCGCGGGGCTGTTCGGCGTGCCGCTCCCGGTGTGACTTTCCCCGTCGGGATGCACGCGCCAGTATGGTCCGGCAGGTCCCGCTCGCGCCGCGGTGGCTCCGGTACGCCGCGGTGGCACTCGTCGCGGCTACCGTCCTCGGGGCCTCCGTCGTCCGGCCCGCCCCCGGCCCCGACCGGTTCCTGCTCGGCGTCGGCTTCGACAAGTGGCTCCACGCCGCCGGCTACGCGGCGCTCGCGGCGTCGCTCGGCTACGCTCGCCTGCCTGCGGGCGGCCGCCTCTCGACGCGGGCGCTGGTCGGCGTCGCGCTCGTCAGCCTGGCGTTCGGCGTCGGCGTCGAACTCGTCCAGGGGCCGCTCCCGTACCGGTCGCTGAGCGCCGCGGACGCGGCGGCCGACGCGGTAGGGGCGGTCGCCGGGGCGCTCCCGTTCCGGGTCGTCGCCGGCGCCGACGACGCAGACGCGGGCGACCCGAAGGCGCTTTCCCCCTCGACCGGAAAGGAGGGGCAATGAGTCAGCCGACCCCCGACGTGTACGAGCAGGGGAAGGGGATGGACGCCCACAACGCGGTGATGCGGGAGGTGCGGTCGCGCAACGACCGGACGTACGACCCGACGGAGCCGACCCGCGTGTGGCTCGACGAGGACAACACGCCCGACGGCGTCCGGCAGAGCCTCACCATCATCCTCAACACCGGCGGCTGTCGGTGGGCGCGGGCCGGCGGCTGTACGATGTGCGGCTACGTCGCCGAGAGCGTCGACGGCGGGAGCGTCGGCCACGAGAACCTGATGACACAGGTCCAGCACTGTCTCGACCACGAGCAGGAGAACGCGGACGAGCCGGCGAGTCTCGTGAAGATATACACCTCCGGGTCGTTCCTCGACGAGCGGGAGGTGCCCGCCGAGACGCGCGACGCCATCGCCGAGACGTTCGCGGACCGCGACCGGATGGTCGTCGAGTCCCTGCCGGATTTCGTCGACCGCGAGAAACTCCGGGAGTTCACCGACCGCGGCGTCGAGACCGACGTGGCCGTCGGCCTCGAGACCGCGACCGACCGCGTGCGCCACGACTGCGTGAACAAGTACTTCGACTTCTCCGACTTCGAGGCCGCCTGCGAGGAGGCACGGGCGGCGGGCGCGGGCGTGAAGGCGTACCTGCTGATGAAGCCGCTGTTCCTCACCGAGCGGGAGGCCGTCGCGGACATGAAATCGAGCGTCCGCCGCTGTGCCGCCGTCGACGGCTGTCACACCGTCTCGATGAACCCGACGAACGTCCAGCAACACACGATGGTCGAGGACGTGTTCCACGCGGGCGGCTACCGGCCGCCGTGGCTCTGGAGCGTCTGCGAGGTGCTGGAATCGACCGCCGACGTCGAGGCCATCGTCGTCTCCGACCCCGTGGGCCACGGCTCCGACCGGGGGCCACACAACTGCGGCGAGTGCGACGACCGCGCCCAGAAAGCCATCAAGGATTTCGACCTGCGGCAGGACCCCTCGGTGTTCGAGCAGGTGTCCTGCGAGTGTGAACTGACGTGGGAGGCCGTCGTCGAGCGGGAGAAGAGCTTCGGCCAGCCGCTGACGAACTGACACCGAGCGACCCGCTCGGTTCAGGTGGGGCGACGGTGACCGACAGTTCGACCGTCTCGCTGTCCTCGTCGAGCGTGACGTCTGTCGTCTTGTCGCCAGCCGTGACCTCGTACTCGGCCTGGTCGAGCGTGAACTCCACCTCCCCCTCCTCGTCGGTAGACCCCGACGCGACGACGGCTCCCGTCTCGGGGTCGACGATGGTGACCTCCTGTCCGGATGCGGCCTCACCGTTCTGGTCGACTGCCTGCACCGTCAGGTCCCCTGTCCCCCCGAACGGGTCGCTCGGCGCGAGCTCGGGGCTGGCGATGACGGCGCCACAGGCGGCAAGGACGAAAACCACCGCGAGCACGACCACCGCACGACGACGTCGGTCGTCGTCCGGAGGGTCGTCGCCCTTCTGACCGTCCACCAGCACAATTTTGACAACCAGAACCGATGCTGAAAAAACTGGGGGCGCTCAGCGGTCGACTTCGCCCATAATCGTATCCAGACTCCCGAGCGACGCGACGAGGTCCGGGACGTACTCGCCTTCGGCCATCTCGGGGAGCGCCTGGAGGTTCGAGAACGACGGTCCGCGTATCTTGAACCGCGCCGGCTTGTCCGTCCCGTCCGCGCGCATGTAGATGCCGAGTTCGCCCTTCGCGCCCTCGACGGCGCGATATATCTCGGTGTCCGCCTCCGGCTTCAGCGTCCGGGGCACGTTCGACTGTATCGTCCGGTCGTCCTCGGGCCAGTCTTCCAGCAGGTCGATACACTGGTCGATTATCTTCGCGGACTCCTCGACCTCACGCATCCGCACCAGCAAGCGGGCGTAGTTGTCACAGCCGTCCTCGGTGACGACGTCCCAGTCGAGTTCGTCGTAGTAGCCGTACGGGTCGTCCCGGCGCAGGTCGTAGTCGATACCGGAGGCGCGCGCCACGGGCCCGGTACAGCCGTAGCTCTTGGCGATGTCGGGGTCGAGACGGCCCGTGTCGACGGTCCGCATCTGGAGCACCTCGTTGCCCGTCAGCAGGTCGTGGTACTCCTGGAGGCGCCGGGGCACCTCCTGGAGGAAGTCGCGCGTCTTCTCGAAGAACTCCTCGCGGGGCTGGGGGAGGTCCCACGCGACGCCGCCGAGCCGGAAGTAGTTGAACATCAGCCGCTGACCGGTGAGGTCCTCGAGCAGTCCCTGCACTTTCTCGCGGTCGGTGATGGCGTACATGAACGCGGCGGTGAACTCCCCGATGACGTCCAGCGCGTACGTGCCGACGGCGAGCAGATGCGAGAGGATGCGCGACAACTCGGCCGACATCGTCCGAATCACCTGCGCGTACTCCGGTACGTCGATGTCGGCCATCGACTCGGCGACCCGGGCGTAGGCCCACTCGTTGAGCAGGCCCGCACCGCTCCAGTCCCAGCGGTCGGGGTACGGCATTATCTGGTGGCGGTAGGTGCCCTGCTGGCACATCTGCTCCTCACAGCGGTGGATGTAGCCGAGGTCCGGTTCCACGTCCGCGACCTGCTCGCCGTCCAGCGTCGCCTCGATGTGGAGCACGCCGTGGGTCGAGGGATGGTGTGGGCCGATGTTGAGGAACATCGTGTCCGAGTCGCCGGCGTCGTCCTCCAGGGGGTTGGCGTGCTCGCGGAACGGGACGACCTGCGGCTTCTCGCCGTCGAAATCCAGCGACAGGGGGTGGCCCTGCCACGTCTCCGGCAGGAGGATGCGCCGCAGGTCCGGGTGGTCGTCGTACTCGATGCCCACGAGGTCGTACGCCTCCCGCTCGTGCCAATCGGCGGTCCGGTAGACGGGGTTGGCGGACTCGCTGACCGGCTCGTCCTTCGCCGTCGGAACGACGACGCTCACCTCGTCGGTGGGGTCGTCGTACTTCTTGAGGTGGTAGATGGTCTCGTAGCGGTCCTCGTACTCCTGGGCGGTCACGCAGGAACAGTGGTCGAAGCCGGCCTCGTCGCGGAGCAGGAACAGCACGTCCTGCACCTCGTCAGGGCGGACGACGAACGCGGGCGCGTTCTCGTGGTCGTCGGTGTCGACGGCGTACTCCCCGAGGAGGGCGGCGAGGTCGGCGTCGCCAGCGACCGACTCGGCGGCCGCTGGCCGTTCGAGGCTCATACGCGGGACGTGGGCGGCCAGGTGTGGCTGATTTCTGCCTCACTCGTTCGGAGATTTATTAGGGAGGCCGCCCCATCCGCCGCCGTGAAGTACCTGCGGTTGACTCTGCGCGTCGACAGCGCGCTCCGCCACCCCGTCCACCAGCGCATCGGCGAGAGCGACGAGATCGACCGGGACCTGCTTCTGGCCGGCAACACCGCGACCGACGGCTGGGACACGCTACTGTTCTACGTCGAGGGGGACCGGGGAGCGTACCGCGACGCGCTCGAGGCGACCGACCGCGTCGCCGAGTACGAACTCACGGAGCCGTCGGACGGGGGGTTCTACGCCTACCTGAAGGACGAAGGCGACCCGCTGGACGAGTTGATGTTCGAAGCGTTCTCGCGGACGGGGCTGGTGCTGGTCCCGCCCGTGGAGTTCTTCGAGGGCGGACGGGCGACCCTGACGGTGCTGGGCGACCCGGACCGCCTGCAGGAACTGCTCGACGACCTGCCCGACGGCGTCGACGCCACCGTCGACCGCATCGGCGAGTACGACGAACGGGCCCCCCTGTTCGACCCCGGGCTGACGAGTCGCCAGCGCGAGGCCGTGGCGGCCGCCGTCGACGCCGGCTACTACGAGGTGCCCCGGAGCGGCACCGTCGCGGACGTGGCCGACCGCATCGGCTGTGCGGCCGGGACCGCCGACGAGCACCTCCGAAAGGCGGAGCGGGCGGTGATGCGCGAACTCGTGACGCGGGGGGCCGGCGGGCCCGCGTAGTCGCGACCCCTCGGCTGGGAAACATTTATCGGGGCCGTCGGGGAATCCCGTAGACATGTCCCGCACGTACGAGGCCGTACAGGAGCGCCTCCACGACGACGTGGCGACCGCCGAGACGGTCGGGGAGGCCGTCGCCGTCGCGGCCGACCTGTGGCCCGACGACCCGTATCTCGCGTTCGCGCCGACCGGCGAGCGGTTCACGTACGGCGAACTCGACGCCCGCGTCGACGAGGTGGCCGCCGCCCTCCACGCCGCCGGCGTCGAGCAGGGCGACCGCGTGGGGCTGTATCTGGAGAACGGCCCCACCTACGTCGTCGCGGCGTACGCCTGCGCGAAACTGGGGGCGGTGCAGGCGCCCATCAACTGGATGTACCGCGAGCGTGAGGTGAGCCACGCCGTCGAGTCCGCGGAGATGTCGGCGGTGCTCGTCGGGCCGGACGACGAGTACCACGACCGACTCGCGCCGGTCGCCCGCGAGTACGACCGTCTCGATACGGTGGTCGTCACCGAGGGCGACGCCGCGTTCGAGGGTGCCGACACCCACGCGCTCCCCGCGCTGGTCGCCGAGGCGGATGACCCACCCACCCCGGACGTGGCCCACGAGGACCCGCTCGCCATCCTCTACACGTCGGGAACGACCGGCCTGCCGAAACCCGCGGTGCTGTCACACCAGTCGTATCTCCTCGGTGCGAAGAGCTTCCTCGGGGCGCCTGTCTCGCCCGACGGGACGAACTTCAACCCCTACCCACTCTTTCACGCGAACAACCAGGTGTACTCGATGCTCGGGTCGCTGTTGCTCGGCGGCGAGTACGTCCTCGCGGACTCCTTCTCGGCCAGCGGCTTCTTCGACGTCGTCACCGAGTACGGCGTCACCTCGTTCAACATCATCGGCGGCGTCCCGAAGATGCTCGACGCCACGCACGACGACGACGAGATTCCCGACACGTCGCTCGACCTCGCTATCGGGCCCATCTCCGACGAACTCTGGGACCGGTTCCAGGAGCGGTTCGACCTCGACGTCGTCCAGATATACTCCCAGACGGAGAGCACGACCCTGCTGATGAACCACCCGGACCTCGACGCCCGCAAACCGACGGCCATCGGGAAGCCGATGTTCCCCGACCTCGGCCACGAGGCGTGGGTGCTCGACGAGGCCGGCGAGGAGGTGCCCGCCGGCGAGACGGGCGAGTTGGTCCGTACCGACCCCGGCTGTATGGACGGCTACTGGAACATGCCCGAGAAGACGACCGAGACGCTCCGGGAGGGCAAGATACACTCCGGTGACGTGGTGCGCCGCGACGAAGAGGGGTTCCTCTACTACGTCGACCGGAAGAAGTTCATGATACGCCGCGGCGGCGAGAACATCTCCGCCCAGGAGATAGAGACCGTCGTCGACGAACTGCCGGGGGTCGCCGAGTCGGCGGCGATTCCGGTGCCCGACGAGATGCTCGGCGAGACGGTGAAGGTGCTGGTGATGCGCGCCGACGAGACGGTCACCGAACGCGACGTCGTGGCCCACGTCGCCGCGACGCTCGCGCCGTACAAGGTGCCCCGGTACGTCGAGTTCACCGACTCGTTCCCGCGGACCCCCACCGAGCGCATCCGCCGGGTCGAACTCGCGGACGCGGAGGAGGACCGCGAGGACCACGGCTGGGACCGCGACGAGGCGTTCCCCGACTGGGAACCTTAGCGGAGCGCGTACTGCAGTATCGCCAGCGCCGACCGGCCGTCGCGCATCTCGCCCGCGAGACAGTCGGCCCGGAGGTCGTCGAACGCCGCCTCCTCGACCCGGATGGACTCGTTGAAATCGAGGTCCTGCTCGGCGGTCGGCTCGCAGTCGTGGGCGACGACGTAGTGGAACGTCGCGTCGAGCAGGCCGTTGGCCGGTTCGTACGTGCAGAGCCGCTCGACCGTCCCCGCCTCGTAGCCGGTCTCTTCGGCCAGTTCCCGGCGCGCGGCCGTCGCGACGTCGTCGTCGCCCGGTTCCAGCCCCCCGGCGGGGAGCCCCCGGTTGACGCGTTTCACCGCCTGTCGCCACTCCTCGATGACGACCACGTCGCCGTCGGGCGTGAACGGGAGCACGACCACCGAGTCGGGTTCGGTGAGGAAGTGGAACTCCGTCTCGGTGCCGTCGGGCAGGCGCACGTCGTCGCGCTGGACGTCGAACCCGGGGCAGGTGTAGTCGACGGCCGAATCCAGCGTCTCCCACGCGAGCGGGTCGTCGGTCATACCTGTTCTCCGCGTGGACCCGGCAAAAACCTCGGGACGGGGGGTCGTCGGCAGGGGGCCGCTCACAGCAGGCCGCGGAGCCCGACCATCATCACGACGATGGCGAGCATGAACGCGCTCTGGAGGAGCCCCCAGCGAAGCGCCGAGCCGAACAGCGCGTCGAGGCGCTCGCCGTCCGGGTCCTCCCGGTCGAGTTCGACGACGAGCCGTGTGGTCGCTCGATGGAGCGGGCCGAACCCGTTGAGCAACATCAACCCGCCGATGGTGAGCGCGCCCCACAGCCAGATGGAGGGGTCCGCCCAGTAGCCCAGCAGGTGCGCCAGCCCGATGCCCGACCCGACGACGCCGACGCTGAGCGGTTCGGCGACGGTCACCAGTTTGGGGACGAGGTGGTAGTTGACGGCGCCGGCCGCCTCGTCGGGTGCGGCGTCCAGCGACGGCCCCATCACGAACTTGAAGAAGAAGTCGAGGCCGAACCAGAACGCCCCGAGCGCGACGTGGACGTAGAACATGAGCGACGCGACACCCGAGAGGTACGCCGCTATCGGCGCGCCGATGGTGACCAGCACCGCGGCGACGGCGAACTCGCGGTCCGCGAGGTCGACGACGAGGCCTATCTGCTCGCGGTGGGACAGCGCCTCCTCAGCGGTCGCCATCGGTCACCCCGCTGGTGGCACGACCCCGCTCGGTCACATCTCGACCCCCGGTCGGGTCGGTCTCGTAGCGTCTCGGTTCGACATCCGCGCGTGCTGGCTCGCGTGGCATGACACATCAGGGCCTGGAGCCCACGACCCACCGTTCGACTCGGTAGGAATTATAATTATTGTGATATTAACGTGAGTTGGTCACGGCGACACGACGAAGTAACACGACGCAACCGGGCAGGCGCAGTCCGTGGCTACTCGGGCAGTTCGACGGCCGGCATCTCCGCGGCGGTGTGTTCCCAGGCCCACTCCTCGAACTCGTTGAACACGCCGGTGAGCGAGGCGCCCCGGTCGGTCAGGTCGTAGTACGTCGCAATCGGGTCGTCCTCCAGTCGGCGCCGGACCAGGTCCCGCTGTTCGAGTTCGTCGAGCACCCGCGAGAGCGTCGTCGAGTCGGCCGTCGTCGTCTCCTGTATCTCGCTAAACCGCTGTTCGCCGTACAGTTGGAGACTCCGGAGCACCGTGAGTCGCCACTTCGAGCCGACGACTTCGAACGCGCGGGCGACCGGACACACCTCGAACAGGTCGTCTCCCGGTTCGGGTCTCGGTGGGTCGTCGTCGCAGGCCATAATGCGATATGCTACCACAGGTCACGACAAAAAGGTATCTCCCCCACGGACAGCGGGGCCCCTCCGGAGGACCGCCAGCGGCGGAAAGCGAGCCGCTCCCTACTGGTGATGACCACTAAACGTCCGCACACGTCACGCCTCCGGCGTCCCCACGCGGGCGATGCGCCCGTCCCGGAGCCACGCGTCGTACGTCTCGCCGAGGCCGCGCGGGTCGCGGAGGCGGAGCAACGTGTGGGGGAACTCCCCGGGCAACATCACGTCGAACGTCCACAGCGGGGCGTCCTCCAGCCCGCCGTTCTCCCGCCGGGGTCGGACGAGCGTGGAGTGTTCGCGCCCGAACGAGGGCGCGTGTCCCGCCTGATGGACCCGGAGCACGCGCGGCGCCGCCGGACAGACGTACACCTCGTCGCCGAGGGTGTAACCGCGGAGGAACCGGGTCGCCGCCCACACCCGGAGCCCACGGGGGAACGACCCCGACTGCACCGGCCGGTCGGGGTCGCCGTCGGGGCCGTGGTGGGCGTCGAACGCCCGGACGTAGTCACACCAGCCGAGTTCCCGCTCGACGACGGCCGCGTCAGGGTCGGCGTCGGACGGCGAATCCGAGCGGTCGGCGCCCTGCACGGACGAAGTGAGCCGGTGCCACGCCGAGAGCACGGCGATAGCGAGGAGGCCACAGGCGACGGCGGCCGCCCGGCGACAGCCGTCGACGAGTCGCCGTCGGGCGACGCTCGTCGCCTCGGATGACGGGGACATGGCTCCGACTCCCGGAGACGACGGAATAGGTTTTGTGCCGACGAGCAGAAAGCCTATCCCGCTGACCGTCGGGGTCCGGTCCGTGCGGGTCGTCCTGTTCACCAGCGAGGAACCGCTGTACCTACCCCCCTATATCCAGCCGATACTCGCGGCATACGGCGACGCCGTCGACCGTCTCGTCGTCGCGCCGTTCGACGCCCCGCTCCGGCGACAGGTCCGCGAGTATCTCGGCATGTACGGCGTCCGGGCGGGGGCGCGGATGGGCCTCAGCTATCTCGGTGCGAGCGCGCTCGGCGCGCTTCCCCGCTCGGTGACCCGGCGGATGACGGGTCGCCACTACTCGGTCGCGGGCGTCGCACGGGCACACGACGTGCCGGTCGAGCGCGTACCCGACGTCTCCGACCCCGGGTTCGTCGACCGGATGCGCGCGCTCGACCCCGAGGTGTTGCTGTCGGTGGTCGCGGGCCAGCGTCTCCCGCCGGCCCTGCTCGACTGCGCGACGGAGGCGCTGAACCTCCACGGGTCGCTGCTACCGAACTACCGCGGCCGCGCGACGGCGTTCTGGCCCCTCTACTACGGCGACGACCGGACGGGCGTCACGGCCCACCGGATGACCGACCGCTTCGACGCCGGCCCCGTCATCGAACGGCGGGCGTTCCCCATCGAGGACGACGACACGGTCGATTCGGTGTACCGGAAGCTATCGGCGACCGGCGCGGCGCTGGCGGTGGACCTCCTCGACGCCTACCCCGAGTTGCCAGAGCCGACTCCGAACGAGACGACGAAAGCCGACTACCACGGCGTACCCGACGCGAGCGAGCGCCGGACGTTCCGCGAGCGCGGCGGCGAGTTCCTCTGACGGTGCCGGCGGCGACGGTCGCCGTCGACCGGGTCGACTCAGAGCCCGCCGGCCCCGGAGTCGGCGTCGGGGAGCGGCGCCCGCTCCACGTCGAGCCCCAGTTCCTCCAGCGCCGCTTCCAGATGCTCGCCCTCGGCGTACTCGGCGCCGTCCTCGAGGCGCTTCTGCTGGGCGAGCGCGAGCACCTCGCCGCGGCGCTCGTCGGGGATGACGTACTTGTCCGTCGAGAGTTCGATGACGAGGCCGTTGTGGTCGCGCGTATAGAGCGAGTGGAAGATGCCGCGGTCGAACTCGTTGTAGCCGTGGCCCGCGTCGTCGAGCGCCTGCTTCACCTCCTCGATGCGCGCGGGGTCGAACCGGAACGCGATGTGGTGGACGCCGCCGACGCCGGTGCGCTGTGGCTGTGGGTTCGACTGGCGGCCCTCCTCGACGAAGAAGGTGAGGATGCGGCCGTCGCCGGTGTCGAAGAACAGGTGGGTGACGTGCGGCGCGTCGAGGTTCGGCTGACGCAACACGAGCGGCATCCCGAGCAGGTCGCGGTAGAACTCGACGGTGTCCTCGACGTTGCTCCCCACGAGGGTGACGTGGTCGAGGCCGGTGGTGTGGACGGGGCTGTCCGGCAGGTCGGCGGTGACTGGTACGTCCTCGCTCATACCCGTGGTACGCGGTCCAGAACTAAAGGCGCTCCCGGACACGGGGGTTACCGGGTGACGGGCCCGTCAGGTCACAGCGACAGCTGTTGCAGGTCCAGTTCCAGGTCCGCGACGTGGTCGTTGTAGGCGGCGACGAACCCGCGGAACTCGGGCGCGAGGTCGCGCACGTCCGGCGCCGACGGCGGTTCGTACTGCGACAGCAGGTACGTGCCGCCGGAGCCGCCGACCCGGAGATACGACGCCGTCGCCTCCTCCCACTTGAGTTCCCAGCGGGTGCCCTCGACCCGCGCGGTGAACGTGCCGTAGTCGGTGCCCTCGTAGCGGTGGAGTTCGCCGGCCATCGTGTCGCAGGTCTCGCGGACCGCATCGAGCACCCGGTCGCGCTCGGCGACCACCGACTCCGTCGAGGCGACGGCGGGGAACGCCGTCGGCGCGTCGTCGAGGACTCCCTCCAGCGAGGCGACGTACTCGTTGAACGCGGCGACGAACGCGTCGTAGTCTCGTAGGGCCCGCGCCAGCGCCTCCGGGTCCGGGGGCTGTTTCGTCGAGACGACGTACGTGTCGCTACCGGACTGCGGCGCATACCGGAGGTACTGCAGGTCGCCGGCCTCGTGTTTCACCGTCCACTCCCCCCGGTCGGTCGTGAACGACCGCTGGCCGTAGTCGCCGCCCTGCAGTTTCGCCAGTTCGTAGGCGACGCCGGCCGCGTGGTCGCGGACGGCCGCGAGCACCGCCTCCCGTCGCTCCGTCACCTCGTCCACGTCGGTCACGTCGACGTCCAGCGCGTCGGTCATCGACCGGAGCGAGGGATGGCGCGGGCAAAACGTCACCGGGACGCCACCGAAAGAGCCAACACCCACCGGTCGGATAGCTAACACGATGCCCTCCATCACCTCCATCAGTTCGACCGCCCGGTCGCTCGCGCGGGCGGGAACGTCCGTATCGACGACGGTACTCGCGTGGCTCGTCGGCCTCCTGACGGCGGCGTTCGCGCTCGCTCGCTCCGGGCTTGCCCGGGGCCGCGACGCGGTCGCCGACCCCGTCGCCCGGCTCCGCGGCCCCCTTCGCGTCGGCCTGTTCGGCCGGCGCGTCGACGTCTCGCTTCTCGCGGCGCTCGTGGCACCGGTGCTCGCGCTCGCCACCGCGTGGTGGGTCGGCTCGACGGTCGGCTTCGGGACCGTCGCCGACTGGTTCGTCGGCACCTGGACCGGCCGGTCGCCACACCTCGCGGTGTTCCTCGCGGCGGGGGCGCTCGTCGCGCTCGGCGCCGTCAGCGCGGCCGTCAACTCGGGGCTGGTGCCGACGCTCCTGCTCGTCGCCGGCCCGCTGTTCGGCGTCGGCGTCACCCGCTACGGCCGCGGCGCGACGTACTACCCGACGACGGAGGTCGTGTCGCTCCCCGAGGCCGTCCTCGGTGGGCTGGCGGTCGCCGCCGCGTTCGGCGTCCCGCTCGCGGTCGCCGGCTTCTGTCTCGGCGTCTGTGGCCGCCGGGTGACGGACGTGCTCCGTGGCGACTCCGGCCCCGCCGCGCGGGCCGGCGAGGCCTGACCCCTCGTCGGCCGTAGACGCCACAGCCGGCCATGTCCGGCCGTCTTTCCGGCGTCGCGTTCCCAACAGCACAAGTGCCAGGCAGTCGTGGCCCCCGCAAATGGTCGAGCAGTACCTCGAACGACTGTTCACGTGGGAGAGCCTCGTGAACACCGAGCGCGGCGTGGAGTTCGAACTGAAGAACCGGCTGATGGAGTCGGAACTGACCGGTGTCGGGGAGGCGCGGCTGGACGGCGAGCGCGTCCCCGCGGAGGACGTGACGCTCCACCTCGAAGACGGGACGGTGCTGTCGCCCGACGACGTCAGCGAGGAGACGCCGCTGGCGTTCGACCTCGCGGACACCGTACAGGTGGTCGTCGACCGCGAGCGGCTCACGCGGGGGACCCACGAGGTGGGGCTCGCGCTCGCCATCGACGGGTTCGGGAGCCACTCGTTCACCGTCGAGGACCAGGTGACCGACGAGGACCTGCTGGACGTCGACCCCGCGGACTACACGGTCGCGGAGCTCCGCGAACTGGTCGCGGACGTCGCGTCGCCGTTGACGCTCGACCGCCTCCACGACCGGGAACGCGACGGGAAGGACCGCAAGACCGCCATCGAGGCCATCGAGGCCCGGCAGGCGGAGGTCGACGACGTCGAGGAGCCCGCGACCGACGACGCCGATGAGCCCGGGCAGAGCGAGTTGAGCGCCCGGATGGAGGAGCTACTGTCGCTCGTGGTGGAGACGCCCCAGCAGGTGCAGGTGTACACCGCGGGGTGGGTCGGCGGCGGCGGTACCGTCGCGGAGATAGCCGACCGGACGCTGTTCTCGGAGGAGCGGGTCCAGACCCTGCTCGGGGAACTAGAGGCGCAGGACCTCGTCGTCCGCGAGGACGGCCACTACGAGATGGTCCACCCGATTACGGCGATGCGGAAACAGCCGCGGAACCTCTGGAACCTGCTCGGGCCGTAGGCGACGGAAGCGTCGGGAGGAAGTGGGCTGACCCGGATTTGAACCGAGGTACCGAGGACCCGATCCTCGAAGGATACCAAGCTACCCCATCAGCCCGCAGTCCAACCAAGTGGGCACCCGGGTTTAACGGTTGCGAAACGGGGGACGCTCGGCTACAGCGTGTAGCGGTCGAACCGGCGGGCGGCAGTGCGGACCGCGAGTCCACCGAGTGCGAGGCCGGCGGCCAGCGGGACCGCGACCCCGCCAACCCGGATGGCTCCGGTCGGGAGACGGCGTATCGCGTCCCCGAACCCGCGGAGCGCATCGGCGACGGCGGTCCCGCCGGCGAGGTCGAACGGGAACGCCGCCGCGCCGCCGACGAAGACGGCGATGCCACCGCGGGCGAGGTCGGGCGCGAGCGCGCTCGCGACGGCCGTCGCCGTACAGCCGACGACGACGACCGTGTAGCAGGCGATGGCCGTCAGCGCGGGTGGCAACAGTTCCCGCCCGCGGACGACCCGGACGGCCTCGGTCCGGGGGAAGAGGAAGCCGACGCCGGGCGCGACCATCGCGGCGACGGCGACGCATCCGGCGACCACGACGAGGAGAGCGGCGGCCTCGACGGGCGTGTAGCCGGTGGCGACCGCCAGGCCGGCCGGGAGAACCGACCCCGGCAGGCCGACCAACAGCGCCGGCAGCACCAGCCCCCGGACGTACGCGGTGCCCGAGGGGACCGAGAGCAGCGTCACCGGGAGCACCCGTCCCTCGTCGCCCAGCGGATTGAGGCCGAACATCGCGCCCGCGACCCAGGGGACGAACAGCGCCGCGAGCGGGGCAAGCGCCGCGACCGGAACCGACGCCTCGCCGAACAGGAACTGGACGCCGACGGTCGCGGCGACCGCGACCGGTGCGAGCAGGAAGGAGAGCTTCGAGGGGGCGCGCCGCACCAGCAGTATCGACCGCTGGGCGACCCGACGCGCGACGGGCGAGCCGACCCCCGGCACCTGGAGCGGGGCGATGGCCGCCGCGAGCGGGTCGGTGCCGTCGGTTCCGACCTCCGCGGCGGCGGCCTCGACTGCAGGCTCGACCGAGTCACCCAGCCAGAGCGCGCTCGCAACCCGCGTCGAGAGGGCGGCGCCGGCGACCGACCAGCCGGCGAGAAGCACCGCCGCGCCGGCCGCGTGGCCGAGAGAGACGGACGCCGGCGTCGCCACCAGCACGAGGTCGAGGAGCCAGCCGACCGGGAGGACCGCCAGCATCGAGGTGGCGCCGCCGAGGTTCCCGACGGCGGCGTAGCCGCCGAACGCGGCGACGGCGAGCACGATGCCGATAGCGGTCCGGTGGCGAGCGAGCGCCGGGACGCGCGCGACCGCGAGTTTCATCGACAGTCCGAGCACCTGCGCGGCGACGACCGCGCTGGCGGCGAAGAGCAGCAACGCCAGCAGCGCAAGCAGGAGGGTGGCCGGCGACCCACTCACGTACGCGACGGCCGCGCCGACCACGAGCAGTGGGCCCCCGATGTACGCGAGCACGCGGGCCCACTCCGCGAACAGCAGACCAATCACCGCGGCGGGGAGTCGGACGGTCGTCAGCAGGAACGCCTCGGCGTCCGGCCGGTCGTGGAGCGTGGTCACCCGCTGGGTGAGGAGCGCGACCGCGAACAGCCACTGGAGGGCGACCGGGCCGCGCGTGGAATCGGTGACGGCGACCGCCGAGAGGTCGGGCGAGGTCACCACGACCAGCGCGGCGACGCCTACGGCGACGCCGCCGAACAGCAACACGGCGACCGCGAGCCCGACCAACTGGAGCCCCTTCGTGCGGAGTGCGCGGAGGCTCCGGTGGAACTCCACGCGACCGACCTGCCAGCCGGCCGCGAGACTGTTACGCGGCATCGGCCTCGTCGGTCGCGGCCGCTTCGCGTGCGGGGTCTTTGCTGGTCACCGCGAGGAACACGTCCTCGAGCGTGCGGCCGGCGGTCTCGTCGTCCGCGCGGCGCTTCAGGTCGGCCGGCGACCCCTCGGCGACGAGCCGGCCGTCGGAGAGGACGCCCACGGTGTCGGCGTGTTCGTCGACGACCGGGAGGATATGCGTCGAGAGGAACACCGTCGTGCCGCCGTCGGCGAGTTCGTCGATGACGTCGCGGATGGTCCGGGCCGCACGCGGGTCGAGGCCCGACGTCGGTTCGTCCAGGAACAGCACCTCGGGCTCGTGGAGTAACGACTGGATGAACGCCGTCTTCTGTCGCATCCCCTTCGAGTAGGTGTCGATGCGCGTGTCGGCGTCGTCCGCGAGGTCGAGACGGTCGAGGAGCGACGCCGTCCGCTCGCGGGTCGGTCCGTCCGGGAGGCCGCGCAGACCCGCGGCGTACGTCAACTGCTCGCGAGCGGTGAGTTCGTCGTACAGCGGCGGCTCCTCCGGTAGGTAGCCGATGTGGTCGACGAGCGCCGCGCGGTCGGTCACGTCGACCCCGGCGACGCTGGCCGACCCGCTCGTCGGCCGGGTCAGCGACGTGAGGAGCCGCATCGTCGTCGTCTTGCCGGCGCCGTTCGGCCCCAGGAAGCCGTACACGACGCCGTCGGGCACCGCGAGGTCGAGCGAGTCGACGGCGACGGTGTCGCCGTAGCGCTTGGTGAGGGCGGTCGTCTCTATCGAACGCATGTTCAGGGCTCGCCCGAACGTCGAGCGGGAGGCCCAAGAGCGTGCCGACGGCCCTCGAGCCACGTGTCGGGCCGGCGAGGTTTCGGCAGGGGCCGGGCGCTCGGGACGGCAGAGCCCCAAGATGGAGTCGCTGTCACCCCCGGACCGACGTGTCTGGTTCGGTGACGACCCGGGCGACGGGGACAACGACCCCGACCACCGCCGTCGCGCCCGCGAGGACGCTCGTCGGGCCGGCCGAGACGACGACGTAGTGGGCGATCACCCCGAGCACGGCGAGCGCCGCGAGCGCCCAGACGCCGACCGCCTGGCGACCGGAGACGGCCGGACCGGCGGACCGCGGCCCCTCGGCGGCCGGTGGTCCGTCGTCCGACGCCTCCCACTCGTAGGTCGCGTCCGGGGGGCCACGCTCGTCGTCGCGGCGGCCGGTCAGCCGGTCGGCGACCGCGTCGACGAGCCACGTCCCGGGCGTCAGCAGTTCCGCGCCGAGCAGGGCGGCGACCGCGACCAGTGCGTACCCCGGGAGGAACGAGTAGCGGGCGACGAGGAACGACCGCCCGGGGGCCCCGGGGTCGTAGTGAACCGCCACCCGCTTGCCGACGGCGTAGTCGGCGCGCGCGGTCGCCATCCGCCGGCCGCTGTTGACCGACGCGTACGACCCCGCGTACACGTCGTCGCTCCGATACTGCTCGCCGTCGACGGTGTAGGTGTACGAGACGTTCGCCCGGTACTCGGTGGACCCCCACAGCGACGGCCGGGTCGTGGTGTACGTCTCCACCTCCGCGACCCGGACTGTGCCCGTCGTCGTCTCCGCGGTCGAGACGTATCGGTACTCGTCGACGACGAACGCGCCGCCGACCAGCGCCGTGGCGACGACGAGGAACGCGACGAACGCGGAGCGGCGGGGGACCTGCACGGCCGAGTGCGTGAGGGCCCTCCGACAAGGGCGTGTCGTTCCCGTCTGGGGTCAGTACCGGCTGTAGCCGTCGGTGTCGAGCCAGTTGTGCGCGACCGTGATGGCGTGGTCGGCGTGGAGCCGTTCGGGGCCGAGGCGGACGCGGGCGTCGGCCCGCTCCGCGAGCAGGTCGGCCTCGCGGTCGGCGAAGTCGCGGTGGTCCGAGAGCACGAACGTCGGGTCAGCGACGGGGTCGCGGGCCGCAACGGGGTCGCCGTCCTCGTGGAGTTCGACCACGTCGCCGCCGACGCGGTCGAGCGTCGCCGCCAGCCCCATCCGGTAGAGTTCGACGCCCGGCGACGGCTCGGCCGGCTGGTGACCGATGGCCTCGTCGGTCGCGTCGAGCGCCGTCCGTATCACGGCGGCCGTCGACCGCTCGTCGGGGTTGAGCCGCCGGACCGTCGCGCCGTCGACCGAGACGGTGAACTCGTCCTGCAACACGAGGTGGACGCGCGTCTCCTCGCGGATGCCGTGCGAGAGGAACAGTGCGCTCGTGACACACCGGCAGAGCACGTCGAGACGACCCGCCGCCGACGGAAGGTCGTCGAGCGGGAACTCGGGCGTCGTGGGGGCGTCGTGGCCGACGACGACGAACTGGCGCATGAAGGCGAGAGGTGGCCGGGATACAAAGGCGGACCGTTCCGCCGGAGGGGAAACCCGAAGTAACCCCCGGGCCCTGGATGGCAGTATGGAACGGGTCCCCGAGCGGGGGTCGGACGCGCCATGAGCGGCGACGACCCCGAGCGCCGCTACACGGAGTGGCGGTGCACCAACTGCGGGCACGGCGTCCCGAAGAACAACCCGCCGTGTGACCGCTGTGGCAACATGTCGTTCGAGCAGGTGGAGGTGACCGGCGGCGACTTCGACGACGAGATAGCCGGCGCGAGCACGCTCGAACTCCTCCGCGAGAATGCCCTGACGGTGGGCGCGGCCGTCGCCATCCTGCTTGTGGTGAGCGTCGCCGGCCTCGCCAGCGCCGGCGTGTTCGTCGTCGCGGACCCGTTCGGCCTCGGTTACAAGTTCGGCGCCGTCGAGGCGGTCCAGCCTGACGACGACGGGACGCTCACCGCGGCGGAACTGCACGGCCGCGTCACCGCGGCCCATCGGGATACGTCGATGCGGTGGTACGGGCGGGGGCTCGAACTCTCCTACCGGTCGGACGCGGGCACGGACGCGGCGCTCGTCGAGGAGGTGACGACGGTGGCGACGTGGTACGCCGAGTACGTCGGCGACGGCGGCGAGGCGGCGTCGCTGGAGGTGACGGTCCGGACCGACGACCGGCGGGCGCGGGTGACCGTCCAGCGGGCCGACGCCGCGGCCTTTGCGGCCGGCGACATCTCCCGGTCGGAGTTCCAGTCCCGGGTGTTCGAGCGGTCGTGACGCGGCCGTTCGGCCGCCCGGCGTACCGACTCGTGCCCGTGCGAACGGTGGGGACCGCCGACTGAGCTACCTCGCGCGGTTCAGACCTGCCCACACAGCGTGCCGCGGGGCAGGCCGACCGCCTCGTTCGGGTACAGCGTCAGGGTGGTCAGTTCGCCGCCGTGCGTGACGAGGACGGCCAGCGCCCACCACGCGGGGGCGTCCGCGTCCGAGAGGTCCCAGTCGTGTTCCACCCGGCCGCCGTCGGCCAGCGACGCCTCGAGCGCGTACCGGCCCGACGAGGCGGTGACGCCCGGCTGGACCGTCAGCGGGAGCGACGTGCGGTACGTCTCGTCGAGCACGGTCGACTCGTCCGAGACGGTCACGGCCACCTCGTGGCCGCCGGCGTCGGTGTCGTCGTCCGGCGGCGTCTCGAAGTCGTATATCTGGAACCGGGCCGCCGGCACGTCGCTTCGGGGCGTCGTCGTGGCAACCGGCCGCCGACACCGGTAGCCGTTGAACGGGATGCGCCGGTGGACATCGCCGACGAAGTGGGCGACGCTGGCGGCGTTGCGGGTCGCGCCGCGCGCCGAGCCGTCGGGGTCGTGGTAGTCCGCCGAGCCCGAGCAGGTCGACAGCAGGTAGTAGCCCCGGTCGGTCTCGTGGACGACCGCGACCTGCGGCCGCTCGACGTCGATGGCGACGGGCGGCTGAGCGCCGCCGAAGCCGCTCCGGAGTTCCTCGTGGACGAGGCGGCGCTCGTGGCGCGCGACGAACTCGCGGGCCGCCGAGCGACTCGACACGTCGTCGGGCGTACCCGGTTCGTCGAGTGGCGTCACCGTCTCGACGTCCGGCGGCGGCGTCGGCTCCGGCGTCGGCTCGGGAGCCGGCGGGTCGCGACTCGAACAGCCGGCGACCGCGGCGACTGTCCCCGAGAGGGCGGCGAGATACGCCCGGCGGTTCATGCTACCGTGACGGGACGGCACCTGGTGAGCGCGCTGGAGGGCATCGGTGTCGGTCGTGTGCGGGTTCGGCACGTATATTGTCTATCCATCGCGGCGAGTCCCCTACTCGGGGTCGTGGTCGACGTACAGGCCGTAGCGGTGGAGGCGGCCGTCGTACCAGAGCAGTCTCCCGTTTGCCGCCGAGTCGACCCCGGCGAGTCCGAGCGCCGACAGGAGCGCGTCGAACCCGTCCGACAGCGGCGTCGTCTCCGTGTACGTCCGGCGCTCGATGGCGCGGTCCAGCCGGGAGCGGGCACCTGCCGGGAGGTCGCCGGGCGCGAGGTCGACGTCGATGCGTGTGCCGAACACCACCTCGCGGAACTGCTCGCGGGAGGCGGCCACCTCGATGGCGAGCGCGGTGTGGGCCGTCTCGACGACCCGCTCGCGGCGCATCTCGACCCGATACGCCCACGTCCCGCTGTCGGTCATCGTCACGACGCGGCCGTCGAGGTCGCCGGTCACGAGCCGGCTGTCGAGTTCGGCCGGCCGCCGCATCACGTAGGCGTCGCCCCGGAGCAGGTCGGCGGTGCTCGTCTCGCCGTCGGTCTGGGCGTACGAGTGGAGTATCTTCAGCGGCCGGGCGCTCGGCTGGTCGAGCGCGTCGACGAGCACCGCGTCGTCGGGCACCGCATCCTCGGCGACTGGCTCGACGCGGACCAGCGGGCGCTCCAGCCGCTTCCGGCCGGTGACGACCTGCTCCGTCTGGTAGTACGTCCCGTCGTGCTCGACGAAGGCGTCCTCGGGGAGCGGCGCGTAGCCGTACGTGGTGTGACGGCCGTCGGGGAGGATGGCGTCGAGGGCGGTGCGGGCCGGCGCCCCGAACAGTTCGTCGTCGCTGGGTTCGTACAGCGCGTACTCGACGGGCGAGGCGTCGATGGCGTCGACGTCGAGCGCGTACTCGGCAGTCGGGTCGTCGCCGAGCACGTCGGCCGAACAGCCGGCCAAGGCCGCCGCCGTCGCCGTACCGGCCGCCTGGAGGAGTCGTCGTCGGGAGGGAACCATACCCTGAGTCGGTCGTGTGACCATATGGGCCTGTTGACTGATAGATACGACGCGTCCGGGCCGCGACCGGTGCCGGCGCGACCGGTCACTCCGGCGCGAGCAACTCGCGGACCGTCGCCTCCACCGACTGCCGCGGCTCCCAGCCGAGGTCCCGCTCGATGGCGGTGGTGTCGACGCCGAACTCCGAGACGAGCGTCTCGCCGCTCCGCGGGTTCTCGACCAGTTCCACGTCGACATCGAGGCCCCGCTGTTCGCGGGCGACCCGCTGGACCAGTTCCGCGACGGCCATCACGCCGGGGTCCTCGTCGGACGCCACCTCGAACTTCTCGACGCCCGTCTCGCCGGCGCGTTTCCGCTCGACCAGCCGCTCGGCGCTCAGACAGAAGGCGTTCGCCACGTCCTTCACGTGGACGAAGTTGCGCGCCTGGTCGCCGGGCTCGTACACCGTCAGCGGCTCGCCCGACAGCGCCCGATTCACGAAGAAGTTGATGACGGTCCCTTTCGACACCTCGCGGCCGCCCACCTCGTGGCCGCCGTAGAGGTTCGATATCATGAACTGGTGGGCCGGGAACGACCCCGCTGAGAAGTCGTCGACGGCGCTCTCGCCGAGCACCTTCGTCGTCCCGTACCAGTTCAGCGGGTCCCGCGCCATGTCGACGCTGATGGGGAACTCCGTGGGGTCGCCGATGACCGCCATCGAGAACGGGAACCCCATCGCCGCGCCCGTCTTCTCGCAAAAGTACGCGACGTTCGAGGTGCCGACGACGTTCACCTCGTACGCGAGGTCCGGCTTCTCGTCGCAGTCGTCGACGCCCGAGATGGCCGCGAGATGGAGGACGGCGTCCGCGCCGTCGAGTGCGGCCTCTAGCTGGTCGCGGTGCCGGATGTCGACGTGGTCGACGTCGACGTCGCCGTTCGTCCGGACGTCGCCGAGATAGAAGTTGTCGAGCGCCGTCAGTTCCCAGTCGGGGTGGTCGCGCTGTAGCTGGTGGACGACGCGACTGCCGATGTAGCCGGCCGCGCCCGTGACCGCGACGTGCGGTGGGTTACTCATGTCGTGAGTCACTCATCTCTGGGCGTTAATGGGCTTTCCCCTCCGTCGACGAACGCGTCCCGCAGGTCGCGGACCCCCTCGCGGAGCGTCCACTCCGTCTCGTAGCCCGTCTCCGCGAGGCGGTCGAAGTTGACGTGGTAGGAGGGGCCGGGGTGTTCGTCCTCGAGGTAGGTCACGTCGACGGGTGCGACCTCCTCGCTGACGATCTCGGCTATCTCGGCGATGCGATAGTTGCCGTCGTTCGAGCCGACGTTGTACACCGCGCTCGGCCAGTCGTCCGGGGCGAGTGCCGCCTCCAGATACGCGTTGGCGGCGTCCCGAACGTGGACGAACGGGCGCCAGTTCGAGCCGTCGCCGTACACCGTCAGCGCCCGTCCGGTGAGCGCCCGGAACACGAAGTGGTTGACGACGAGGTTGAACCGGACGCCCGGCGCCATCCCGTAGTTGGTCGCCATCCTGAGTGCTGTTCCCTGCATGTCGAACTCGGCTTTCGCCTCCGCGAGCAGTGTCTCGGACTGGTGTTTCGTCTCCGCGTACGGGTTGATGGGGTCCGGGTCGACCGACTCGTCGATGTCGGTTCGGGGCGCCCGCCCGTAGATGTTACACGAGGAGGCGAACACGACGTTGTCGACGCCCACCTTGCCGGCGGCGTTCAGCACGTTCTTCGTGCCGTCGTAGTTGGTGGCGAACGTCTCCTCGCGGCGGTCGTGGGTGCTCGCGGCGCCGGTGATGGCCGCGAGGTGGACGACGGCGTCGGCGCCCCGACAGGCGGCCTCCACGTCGCCGTACTCGCGGACGGTGCCGTTGCGGAACTGGACGACGTCGCCGCCGAGCGTCCCCATCAGCGCGCGTGGCGACCCCGTCGAGAGGTCGTCGAGGACGGTCACGCGGTCGACACGCTCGTCGCCCCGAAGGCGGGGGACGAGGACGCTCCCGATGTAGCCACAGCCGCCGGTGACGAGGACGTGCACGTCCGTTCGCGGCCGCCACGCGGGCAATACTCTTTCGGTCACGCGGCCGTCGCGCGACCGAAAGGGGCCGACGGTGACGCCGTCGACAGCCGCGGCGTAGGGAGCTGGTAACTACTCGAATGCTACTATACAATAGATAGTAGCGAATCGGTACAAAACCATACCCGACAGGTGCGTTTTACCCGGGAGTATGATACGCTTACCGGCGGACAGGAGGGCCAGATACCGAACCTCATCGGAGTCGACCGACTGCACGCGGAGACCGGAGACACCCACGCATGGGTGAGGAGTTCACCCGTCGCTCGATGCTCCGCGTGGGAGGCGCGGCGCTCGGGGCCGGGACGGTGGTCGGCTCCGCCGGCGCTCGCGGGCCGCCCGCCCGGTACGTCGTCGGCACGGCCTCGACGGCCGCCGACCGCGCCGCGACGACCCGCGCGGAGGCCGTCCACCGGCGGCTAGATTTCGGAGCCGTCGGGCGGGCCGTCGCCGGGCGGTACGCGCCGGACGCGGTCGAGGCACTCCGCCGGCGCGACGACGTCCGCTACGTCGAAACCGACGGCCGGGTCGACCCGCTGGCCGAGTCGGTCCCGTGGGGGGTCGACCGAATCGACGGCGACGTGGCACACGGGGCGGGCGAGACCGGCGAGGGAGCCGACATCGCCGTCATCGACTCCGGCATCGACGCCGACCACCCCGACCTGGCGTCGAACCTCGGGGCGGGGTACGCCGTCGAGACTTGCGACACCTGCACTGAGCCGTGGGGCGACGACGACGGACACGGCACCCACTGTGCGGGCATCGCCGACGCGGTCGACGACACCGAGGGCGTCGTCGGCGTCGCCACCGAGGCGACGCTCCACTCGGTGAAGGTCATCGGCTCGGACGGCTACGCGACCGTCTCCGGGCTGGCGGCGGGCATCGAGTGGACCGCGAATCAGGGGTACGACGTGGGGAGCATGAGCCTCGGTGCGTCCAGTAGCTACGCCACGCTCCGCGACGCCTGCCGGTACGCGTACGACAGCGGCGTCCTCTTGGTGGCCGCGGCCGGCAACGACGGCTGTAACGGCTGTGTCCGCTACCCGGCGGCGTACGGGTCGGTCGTCGCCGTCAGCGCGACGACGAGCGGTGACGACCTCGCGTACTTCTCCTCGTCCGGGGCCGAGGTGGAACTGGCCGCGCCCGGCGAGTACGTCTACTCGACGGTGCCGGGCGGGTACGGAACCAAGTCGGGCACGTCGATGGCCTGTCCGCACGTCGCCGGCGCGGCGGGGCTGGTGATGGCACACGGCCACTCGAACACCGAGGCGCGCCAACTGCTCCGCGACACCGCCGAGGACATCGGCCTGTCGAGCGACGCACAGGGGTACGGACTCGTCGACGCGGCGGCCGCGGCCGAGGCCGCGTCGGGCGACGCGAGCGACGCCAGCGTCGCCGTCTCGACGGGCGACGCGACGAACGTCGGGACGGACGCGGCGACGCTGTCGGGACGCCTCGACGACCTCGGCAGTGCCGACTCGGCGGCGGTCGGCTTCGAGTACCGCCCGTCGGGCGCCGGGTCGTGGACGGCCACCGCGACGCAGTCGCTCACGACGACCGGCGACTTCAGTCGGTCGGTGTCGGGTCTCGCGTCTGACACCGACTACGAGTTCCGTGCCGTCGCCGAGGCGAGCGACGGCGATACCGACGCCGGCACGACCGCGGCGTTCACGACGGCGACCGCGGACACGGCCGTCGCCGTCGCCACGGACACCGCGACGAGCGTGGGCGAGACGAGCGCCACCCTGACCGGCGACCTCACCGACCTCGGGGGCGCGGACGCCGCCGACGTCTACTTCGAGTGGGGCGAGAGCGGCGGCACGCTCCCGAACGCGACGGCCGCGGAGACGCGGTCGTCGACCGGGACGTTCGACCGCGTGCTCGACGGCCTCGCGTCGGGGACGGAGTACGAGTTCCGCGCCGTCGCCGAGGCGAGCGACGGCGACACCGACGCCGGGACGGCCGCGGCGTTCACCACCGACAGCACGTCAACGAGCACGGCACCGGACGTCGACGCCTATCGCGTGACCGAGGCCGGGTCGCCGAACCCGCACGCGGAGATAACCGCCGAGTGGAGCGTCTCCGACGCCGACGGCGACCTCGATGCGGTGGTCGTCGAGGTGGTTGACGCGAGCGGCCGACCGCGTGACAGCGCCCGGACCGACGTCGGGGGCGCCAGCGCCTCGGGGACGGAGGTCTTCAAAATCAAACACGCCGACGGCGTCACCTTCGACGTGACGGTCACCGTGACGGACGCCGACGGCAACGCGGCCACCCGGACGCGACGGGTCAGTTCGTAACTGCTCCCGGGACGGCCCTCGCCGTACGCTCAGGCTATCGTTTCGTCAGGAGTATCTTTCCGCGCTACACCGACGCCGTCGGACGGTCGTCCCGCGTCGATAAGCAGTGAGTATCGCGCGGTAAGCATCCTCGACCGGTGTCGACAGCAAGCTATTACGGAGACATATGGGAACCATCGCGGTTTCTGAGAGTTGCTATATCTACTGATATGGTCAGTATCGCGGTTTCTGAGGGCGGCCGTATCGCCTGACAGCTCGCGTATATAAAAACACCCACTCGTGATAGCGAGGGGTACATCCGCCGGTGCAGGGCCGTCCCGCGTGGTCGCCACGCGGACGGCGGCGTTCGACTCGCCGAACGCGCCGGGGATGACGAGAAACCATGTCAGACGACAGAGGACAGTTGACACGGCGCAAAGTACTCGGCAGCCTCGGCGTGATGGGCGGTGCGGCCGCCCTCGGGGGTGCCAGCACGATGGCGTTCTTCAGTGACGAGGAGACGTTCAAACACAACGAGCTGGTCGCGGGCGAACTCGACCTCAAGGTCGACTGGCAGGAGCACTACTCCGACTGGTCGAGCGACGAGGGGACGCTCGGGACGAACGTGTGGATGTCCTACGAGGACGTCCCGGACGACAAGAAGGACAAGGTGGTCCCGAAACCCGACCACGAGTACCCGCTCCTGTACATTCACAAGGACTGGCTCGACGACTTCGAGATGGCGACGGCACTCGAAGCGTATCCCGACCCGGACGACGACGGGGTGCAGAACAAGTTCGCGTCGGAACCCGGACAGACGACCAACAAGGGTGTCGGCTACATCTGCAAGGATGGGGCCGACACCCCGGAGGACCTCGACCCGACGCAGTCGCTCCGGACGAAGAACAGCGACACGTACGGCGCGGTCGACGGGACCACGGAGTCGTACCCGCTCGTGTACATCGACGACGTCAAGCCGGGCGACTTCGGGGAGCTGACCCTGAGCTACCACCTGTGTGGCAACGACGGCTACGTCTGGCTCACGGGGGACCTGCTCTACAACGCCGAGAACGGGCTGACCGAGCCCGAGCGCAAGGACCCCGACGAGAACGGAGGTGAACCGGGCGAACTCGCCGAGGAACTGTTCGTCAGCCTCTGGTACGACTCCGGCAAGGACGGGGAGTTTGACACGGGCGACTACGGGGAAGGTGACAACGTCTTCCGGCAGTACGAACAGACCATCGCCCGCGGGTCGCTGAAGGCGATAATGAACCTGCTGGACAACGGCGCAGGGCTCCCGCTCGACGGGAACCTGATGACCGACGCCAACGGCCCGGTCACCTACAGCAGCTCCATCGACTGGACGGACGTCGGGAGCAACATCGAGGACACCGACGACCCCGGCGACGAACTGCTCACGCCGGACGAATGCGAACTGGTGTCGGGCAATCCCAAGTGTTCCGACATCGACGCCGACCTCGTCGAGGCCATCAAGATCGAGGACGACGAACTGCCCGCGGCATCGGAAAGCAGTACGAAGACGTACAACACCATCTTCGGCGACGTGACGCTCCACGTCTCCGGCGTGCGTGACGGGGAAGTCACGGAACTCGACTTCGTCTCCGAGTTCGGCGTCGACTCGGTCGTCGTCAAGGGCGGCCCGAACGCGAACGTCTGTAGCGAGGACGGCGTGGCCTACGGGGGCGAGGACCTCTCGCCGCCGGACAACGCGAGCGGCAACCCCGCCGCCGTCAGCCACATCAGTTTCTGCGTGCGCCCGGACGGCAACGGCAACGGCAACGGAACCGTCCCGCCGCAGAACGGCACCCGGGAGTGCATGGAGGCCTCCGAGACCGGCTACATCGGTCTCGCGTGGCAACTCCCAGTCGACCACGCCAACGAAATCCAGACCGACTCGGTCGCCTTCGACCTCGGCTTCTACACCGAGCAGTGCCGCCACAACGACGGCACGGGCATGGCGCGTCTCATCCCCACCCGGCGCGGTAGCGGGTTCGCGAAGCTCTCGGAGGAGACGAACCGGAACGCCGGCTACGGGCTCGACGGCGCGAACTTCAACGGCGACGGAACCATCAGCGGCGGCGCCCGGGCCCGGTTCGGCAACAACAGCAACACCGGAACGTGGGAGCTTGCAGCCGGCGACAGCCCCGGAAGTAGCGGCTTCAACCAGGCACAGTACACCTGGACGAGCGGGGAGACCGTCGACTGGACGTTCTCGTACGACGCGAGTACCGACGAGGCCTCGTTCACGTTCGACGGGACGAGCGTGCCCGCGCGCACGCTGACCGAACAGCCGGACGGTCGTGTCGCCATCCAGTGCAAGGCGGACGAGGCGACCGTCGAAGGCACCGTCGAGAGCGTGCAGATCGACGGCGAGATGCCCGAGATAAGCGGCGAGAACAGCGTCACGGCCAGCAACGACGGGTCGGGACGCGACATCGAGTACCTCGTGCTCAACACCAACCTGGACGGCGAGACGTCGTTCACCCTGACCGGCACGGCGACGGTCACCCTCCAGGGCGACTACGGCGGCAGCCAGGAGGGCGTCGCCTTCGACGTCGTGCTGGAGTAACGCGGCCGCCAGTCGCACCGCCCGCTGACTACCCACCCACGCCGGCCGCGCGGGGGTTCGACTCCCCCGGTGGGTTTCGTCCCCTGGACGAGGTGTACGCGAGATGCCAGACCACGACAACGACCGCGAACTGACACGACGGCGAGTCCTCGGGAGCCTGGGCGTCGCGGGCGTCGCCGCCACGTTCGGCGGCGCAAGCACGTCCGCGTTCTTCAGCGACGAGGAGACGTTCAAGCACAACGAACTCGTCGCCGGCGAACTCGACCTCAAGGTCGACTGGCAGGAGCACTACTCCGACTGGTCGAGCGACGAGAACGACGACCGCACCGACGACGTCGGCGGCGACGAGAGCGACGCGAACCTCGACGGCGACCCCGCCGACGACTTCGAGGTCGTGATGGCGGACGGCGACCCCGCGAACGTCCCCGGGGGCTACACGGCGTTCCCGCACCCGGCCGAGCCGCTGGTCGCCGTCCCCGACGCGTTCGTCGACGACTTCCTCCGCAACACGGCGACCGAGGCGTACCCCGACGAGGACGGTGACGGCATCCAGGACCTCGTCTACTCGCGCCGACAGCTCCGACGGCGGCATCCGACGCTGTCGTCCGAGGAGATAGAACGGACGTTCCGCGATCAGTTCGCCGACCTCCCGGACGACCAGACGCGACCGCTGGTCGAGTTGACGGATGTGAAGCCGGGGGACTTCGGCGAGGTGACGTTCAGCGTCCACCTGTTCGACAACCCCGGCTACCTCTGGCTCGACGGGCGCGTGCTGGAGAACGCCGAAAACGCCGTGACCGAGCCCGAGCGGAAGGACCCCGACGAGGACGACGCCGTCGGGGTGGGCACCGCGTGGAGCGGCGAACTTCTCGACGAGATACGCGCCGTCGTCTGGCACGACGACGGCGACAACGTCGTCGACGAGACGGAGTGGGTGTACTCGCCGCACGCTCCCGACAGCGAGAGCTCCATCCAGCTGTCGCGAGAGCAGGCGGAGATAGCCCGCGGGAGCCTGCGGGAAGTGCTCGAGCGGCTGGTCGTCGGCGTCCCGCTCGACGCCGACCCGACGACGGCCGACCGGGAGTGTTTCTGGAAGTCGACGACGCGCTACCTCGGGTTCGCGTGGTGGCTCCCGGTCGACCACGCCAACGAAATCCAGACCGACTCGGTCGCCTTCGACCTCGGCTTCTACACCGAGCAGTGCCGCCACAACGACGGCTCCCGCCTCGACGGCCGGGCCGCCAGCGTCGCAATCGACGCCGAACCGGCCACTGCCGGCGACACGTCGACGCACAGCGTCGCCTACCCGGTCGGCTCCGCGCTCGACGGGACGACCCTCGAATCCCTCACGGTGGTCTACCCGCCCGGGTTCGACGCCAGCGACGTCGGCGTCGGCGACGTCACGACCGCCGGCGTCGCCGACGGCGGCATCGTCGGTGCCTCCGTGGCGTCCGTAACCGCGACCGACGGCGGAACGCGGCTCGCGTTCGCCTTCGACAACCACCCCGGACTCGACGCCGGCGACGAGATACGGCTGGCGTACGACGGCGTTCACAACGCCGGAACCACGGGCGAGTACCCCATCGAGGTCGTCGTGAACGCCACCACCTTCGGCCGCGGGTCGCTGTCGCTCGACTGACCGACCGCCGACTCACGCCGGCTTCGCGGGGGTTCGACTCCTCCGGTGAGTCCTTCGATGCCATCCGACAGCCGCCCGACGCGACGCGACATCCTGGCCGGGGCCGGCGCGGTCGGCTCGCTGTATCTCGCCACGAAGGGCGGGGCGGCGGCGCTCGGTCTCCAGCCGGTCGAGTTGAACCGACGGACCAGAATCGAGGGACCGACCGACCTCAGAATCGACTGGCGCGAGACGTACAACGGGAAACGGCTCCCCGCGGAGAACGGCTCCCGGAACGGACGTGGTGGACGGTCGGCGGCTCCGGTCGTCACGTTCGACGGTGTCCTCCCGGGCGACAGCGGGACGGCGACGTTCCGTCTCACGCAAGCGGCGCCCGGCCGGGACGTCGAGGGGGAGCGGCCGCCGCTTCGGGTCCGACTCCGGCCCCGCGTGACGGCGAACGCCGAGAACGGGCTGACGGAACCCGAACGAATGGCCGGCGACACGACCCCCGAGCGTGGTGAGCTACTCGACAGCGTGGACGCCCGTCTCTGGCGGGACGACGGCGTCCTCGGGTCGGGCGTCGGGGCCTGCAACGGCCGTCACGAGGAGGGCGAACCGCTGTTGGCGGAAGGGTCGCTCCGCGAACTCGACACCGACAGCGGAATCGTGCTCGCCGGTCCCGGCGGCGCGCGCGACTGTCTGTCCCCGAAGGCGACGCTCTGTGTCGGGCTGGAGTGGAGCGTCGACAGCAACGTCGGGAACCTCGTCCAGGGCGACTCGCTCCGCTTCGACCTCGACTTCTACACCGAGTCGTGTCCGAGATAGCGGACGCGACTCGAAAATCCACCACACGCAACCGGAGCACCGTCGTCGTCGCGTGGCTACGTGGGCGTCGGCGTGGGGGCCGGCTCGGGCGTCGCCGTCGGGGCGCTCGTCGGCGTCGCAGTACTCGTCGCTGTCGCGGTCGGCGTCGCACTACCCGTCGCCGTCGTCGTAGAACTGTTCGTCGGCGTCGGAGTCGCCGTGGAGCCGTTCATCGGCGTCGGCGTCGGGGTCAGTGTTGGGGTCGCCGTGGTGCTGTTCGTCGGCGTCGGGGTCAGTGTTGGGGTCGCCGTGGTGCTGTTCGTCGGCGTCGGGGTCAGTGTTGGGGTCGCCGTCGAACTGTGCGTCGGCGTCGGGGTCACCGTGGCGTTGTTCGTCGGCGTCGCGGTCGGACTGTCGGCGGAGTCGCCGGTCGAATTCGTGGCGACGGCCGTCCCGTTTCCGGTCGCGTACTGGACGGTGTTTCCGACCGACATGCCGACGTCGGTCCACGAGCGCGTCACCCTCGCCTCGACGACCACCCGGATGTCGATGCCGTCGCCGGCGCCGACCGTGGTCTCGTTCGTCGTGCCGGTGTGGAGCCGAATCGTCAGGTCGGCCGTGCCGCCCTCCGGCACACCGGTGAGATACGAGAGGTTCCCGCGCGCCAGGTCCTGCAGGTCGACGACACCGTTGCCGTTCGCGTCGACGACGCGACCGTCGGCGAGCAGGTCGCGTCCCGCGTAGGTGAGCCGCGTCACCGCGAGCGAGCGTGCGGTCGCCGCGGCGTCGCCGTCGTCGGGACCGGTGTCGTTCTCGCGGTACGCGACGGAGACGTTCAGATAGCTGATGTCGGTCGACGACGGCGGGTTGGCCACCCGAACCGTGTTGTAGACGGCGGTGTCGCCGTCGGCCGACCCGTTCTCCCACGTGTCCGCCAGCGTCGTCGCGTCCGTCTCGTCGACGGTGCTCCCTGCCGAGGCGGGCCCCACCTCGGAGAGCGTCACGTCGAACGTACCCGCGCCGAGCCGTGCCGACACGCCCTCGTCGTCGGCGAACAGCGCGAAGACGGCTGGATTCGGATGCGCGAGCGCGGCCGCCACGAGCGCGACACCGATGGCCGCCAGCAACACGCGGGTCGAGCGGGCGCTCATCGGTCACCCTCCGGCGTCGAGTCCGCGTCGGGGGGCGCCGACGACTCGGCGTCCTCCGCCGGCCCGTCGGCGGTCCGAGCGTCCCGTAGCGCCCCGACGAGCGACCACAGTTCCGAGAGGAACAACAGCCCCACGGGGACGAGAACGAGCGCGACGAACCCCACGCGCGTCGAGGCGAACAGCGTGACGTGACCGACGACGGGGAGCGTCGCGACCACCCGACCGACGACGGCGTCGGCCGGTACGAGCTGTGGGTCGGGCGCGTCGTTCGCGTCGCCCTTCGTCCGGAAGTAGCGGCCGTCCTCGCGGGCGACCACATCGACCACCCGGTGGGTCCGGCGCTGGACCGCTCCCCCGCCGTCCGTGAACTCGTAGGTGATGACGTCGCCGCGCTCGATGCGACGGGGCGGCACCTCCCGCACCAGCACGACGTCGCCCGGGCTGATGGCCGGCTCCATGCTCCCGGACATCACCGTGTAGCTGTGGCTCGCACCGACGGTCTGTGGCACCGCCGTGACGACGAACGGCGTTACGCAGGCGACGAGCAGCAGCGCCCCGACCGCGTGGGCCAGCCGCCGGGTCGACGGTCTCACGGCCCGTCACCCCGGTTCGTCGGCGGTGGTCCCTCGCGGCCGAGCCGCATCCGCCGGTCGCGCAGGAAGTGGACGCCGGCCGACGTGGTGAACGTCGCCGCTATGAGCGCCGACCACGCGATTGCAGGGACGAGCGTGAACGGGAGCAGACCGACGAGGTCGGCGGCGACGACGCCCACACTCAACGCGCCGAGGCCGAGATAGTAGCTACTCCACGAGATGCTGTCGGTGGGGACCACGTCGAAGTACACCTCCAGTTCCGACGCCTCCGGCGTCAGTTCGACGACCGACCGGTCGGTGTCGAACCTGACGATGCCGTTGTCGGCCATCATCGGGAGGTGGGACTGTCGTAACGCGGTGTAGACGCGCATCCGCTCCTTGTACGTCACCGCGTCGCGCACGGTGTCGTTCTCCCAGGCGGCAATCTGCGCCGATAGCTCCCGGAGCGTCACCGGGTCGTCACGCTGTAACAGGTAATGAAGGGTGTACCGTCGACGCTCGGAACTCAGCGTCTCGAAAGCGGTCTCTTGGGAGATACCCCGGTCCGACTCCTGTGAGGCGGTCTCTGCGACCCCCAGCGAGGAGATGGCGTCGATAGGCATCTGTTACACCTCCGCCCCGTCGCACCGGACGGTCGGCGAATATCCCCGGTCCGCCCGGGTCTGCCCCGGCCCCGGACGCTCCCGTATCGCTTGCATGCTCGCCCGTAGCTCCGACCCTCCCGAGGTTTGTTATGGGCTTTCTGCGGAGCGTTCAGAACCGTTGATAATTCCGTAATGGGTAGTTACTCCCGCCCGAACTGTGGCCGGAGCGTCGGTCCGGGGCCCGACAGCGGATACCGGTGAACGGCCAGAGTGCGGCCGGACGCGGCCGAACGCCGACCGTCGGCGCCGGCGCTAGGACGTGCTTTCCACGGTAGTGTGGACGCTCCTGACCCACCGTTCGCCGGAAGCCAGCCGTGTCCATCGGTGCCGGTGCCGACCGTGGGGACCCGGACCGGCAGATACGGCGACGCGGGGGCTACTCCTCGGCGTCGTCTTTCAGCGCGTCCGGGAGGAACCGGTCCTCGTGGGCGGTGATGGTGTCCTGATAGCGCGTCAGCGTCTCCAGCACGTCGGCCATCCCGTCCGCGAAGTCCGCGCGCTGTTCGTCGATGAGCGCCATGTAGCGGTCGTTGGCCATCTCCATCTCGTGTTCCTCGTCTTCGTCGCGGGGGTTCTCGACGTGGGTCACGTCGACGTCGAGGTCGTGGGCCGCGGCGGCCTCCTGGATGGTCTCGGCGATTTCGACGATGGCGATGGGACGGGTCACCTGGTTGTAGACCGTGAGGTCGTCCGGTCGCTCGTCGGGGTCCTGGAGTGCGAGACGTGCCAGCCCCTCGACCGCATCCTCCAGCGAGACGAACGGCTTGCGTTGCTCGCCCTTCCCGTACACCGTCAGCGGGTAGCCCGCGACGGCCTGTGCGGCGAACCGGTGGGCGACGACGCCGAAGTAGTAGTCGAAGTCGAACCGGGTCTTCAGGCGGTCGTCCGCGCGGGTCTCCTCGGTCTCGGTGCCGTACGTGATGGCGGTGCGCACGTCCGAAATCGGGATGTCGAACTGCTTGTGCGCGAGCCGCATGTTCGCGGCGTCGTGGCTCTTGGTGAGGTGGTACCAGCTACCAGCCATCGCGGGGAACGGCACGTCGTCGCGCTCGCCGTCGTGTTCCATGACGGCGCCGCCCTCGGGGATGGGGAACTCCGGCGCACCGTAGACGCCGGTCGTCGTCGTCTCGATGAAATGCGTGTCGGTCATGTCGTGCTCCTCGAGCCCCCACAGCAGGTTCCGGGTCGCCTGCATGTTGTTGTGCTGGGTGTAGTTGGCCCGCTCGCCGTTTATCTGCGAGTACGGCGCCGACGGCTGGGCGGCCGTGTGCACGATGGCCGAGGGCTCGTGGACCTGCAGGAGTTGGTCGACGAACGACCGCTCGGTCAGGTCCCCCTCGACGAGCGAGAGGTTCGAACAGCCGTGGACCTCGCGGGCCGCGTCGAGCCGCTCGTCGATGGAGGCGATGGGGACGGCGCTCGTCGAGCCGACCTCCTCGACCCACCCACGGCGGGCGAAGTTGTCCACGACGACGACACGCTCGTCCGTCCGGGTCGCGATGCGGAGCGCGGTCGGCCACCCGATGTAGCCGTCACCACCTGTCACCAGTATCGACATAGTTACTCACAAAATGAGTAACCCACTGCCTTATAGTTTCCCGTTGGCGCGCGACCGGGGCACCGGTGTGACGGAGCCAGCGGTGGCCGTCGGCCGGAGACGCGTCCGGATTTTTCATCCGGGAGCGCGTAGCCGGGGCCATGCCCGAGCACGCCGCCCACCGCAGTCGCTGGCCCGTCGTCGGCGCCGCCGGCGCGGGCCTGCTGTACGCCGGCGTCGCGATGTACGCGCTGGGTGCCGCGACGGGGCTGTTCCCGGGGGTCGTGGGCGGCGTCGCGGCGCTGGTGGGCGGCCTCCTCGCCGCTGGCGGCCTGGTCGGCTGGCTCGACGAGGCGTTCCTCGGCGACCGCATCACCGGCGCGGAGACGCCGCTGTACCGGCAGACGATGCTGTTGTTCCTCGGGACGGACGTGGCGACGTTCGCCGCCGGCTTCGTCTACTACGCGTTCGTCCGGGTCGGCGCGTGGCCGCCGGCGGACCTGCCGGGCGGCCTGCTCGGAGCCCTCGTCGTTGCGAACACGGCCGTCCTGCTGGTCTCAAGCGGCACCTACCACCTCGCAGTGAGCGCGCTCGACAGCGGAAACGAGACGCGATTCACCCGGCTCCTGGGCGTCACGCTCCTGCTCGGCGTCGTCTTCCTCGGGGGACAGGCCTACGAGTACGTCGAACTGCTCCACGAAGGGTTCGGCGTGACGGGCGTGTTCGCCAGCGCGTTCTACGGGCTGACGGCGCTCCACGGCCTCCACGTCGCGCTCGGCGTCGTCCTCATCGGCATCGTGTTCACGCGGGCGCGCCGCGGCGCGTACGCCGAGGGCCACACCTCCGTCGAGACGGTGGAGCTGTACTGGCATTTCGTCGACGCCGTCTGGCTGTTCCTCGTCGTCGTGCTGTACGTGGGTGCGACGGTGGGGTGACTACCGCGACTCGAACGCCTCCAGCCGGCGGTACAGCGGCGGCACCAGCACGCCCCCGGCGCCGACGAGGATGGCGACGACGCCCAGCGGCAACAGCAGGGGACTGGCGTCGACACACCGGTTCAGCGACGAGAGGGTGACGTACCGCTGGCCGCCGTCGTAGCTGACGAGGACGCCCGCGCGGAACGCGTCGAGATGTGGCGTCTCGCCCCTGATTTCGGCCTCCCGCATCGGCGCGTCGAGCGCCCGGCGGAACGCCGCCCGCTCCCCGTCGGAGAGCTCTTCGACGGAGAGACGCCGGAGGCTCGGGCCGTCCGGACCGGCGTACTGGGCCGTCGTCGCCTCGCTGGCGACGTGGATGCTCGGGTCGCCACAGAGCCCGAGTTCCGACTGGACGACGCTGTAGCCGCCCATGACGCCGCCCGCGATGCCGACGGCGACCAGCAGGACGCCCACGAGCGGCGCGCCGTAGACGACGAGGAACGGGTCGTCGCTCATCTACAGCCTCCGTGCCCGGCGCAGTTCCAGGAACTCCAGCACGACGCCGAGGCCAAGTCCGTACAGCCAGTGAGCGATGAGCGAGAACGCGACGTAGCCGACGAGTTCCAGCCCCGTCTGCCCGGTGTAGAAGGCGATGGCGAAGCCGACGGCCATCACCGTCGCGTACGCGATGCTGGTGACGACGGTCAACCGACCGGGGAGATACTCCGCGAGCGCGACGAACAGTAGCGACCACGTCACCGTCCCGCCGAGCAGGAACACGAGGAAGCCGACGCCGGCGCTGGGGGCGACTCCCGCGAGTTCGGCGAGTTCCGCGAACGCCGCGGTGTCGAACACGCCGAGCACGGTGGCGGCGAACAGCGCCCCCGACATCAGCAGGGTGCCGACGAACCCCGCGAGCATCGCCGACCCGACCGTTCGGCCCGCACCCCGAGTCAGCGACTCGACGCCGCGGGCCACCTGTGGACTGCCGCGGTCGGGGTCGCTGGTCAGCGACGGCCGTGTCGTCGCTGGCTCGGGCGTCTCGACGCCGTACTCGCGGTCGAGTTTCCGCTCGAACCACTGCCACTCGGGGGTGAACTGGCCGGTCTCCTTCAGGTCCCACGGGTCCGCGTCCGCGACGGGGTCGCCGTTCCAGTACGACCACACCATGTTGTAGAGCCACAGCAGGACGGCGATGCCGAGCACGAACGCGCCGACGGTGGCGACCTGCTGGTACGGGGCGAACTCGGCGGGGTAGTTGGCGTAGCGGCGGGGCAACTCCAGCAGGCCGAGCACGATGAGCGTCCCGAACGTCACCGTCGAGGCGGCGACCATCAGCCACGACTGGAAGACGGCGAGCCGGCGGTCGTACCAGCGCTCGGTGACCAGCGGGTACCAGTAGTAGCTCGCGGCCATCATCATGAACGGGATGATGCCCATGAGTATCATGTGGAAGTGGCCGACGACGTAGTAGGTGCCGTGGTACACCACGTCGATGGGGATGGCCGCGAGGAACACCCCCGTCACGCCGCCGACGACGAACGTGCCGATGGAGCCGACACAGAGTATCATCGGCGCGGTCAACCGGACGCGGCCGTCCCAGATGGTCGTCAGCCAGTTGAACACCTTGATGGCGGAGGGGACGGCGATGGCGACGGAGACGGCCATGAACGACGCCTTCACGCGGGGGTCGACCGCCGAGACGAACATGTGGTGGGCCCAGACGCCGAACGACATGACACCGATGGCCAGCGTCGAGTAGACGATGAACCGGAAGCCGAACAGTTTCCGGCCGACGAACTTCGGCAACACGGTGGACATCAGCCCCGTCGCCGGCAGGAAGATGATGTACACCTCGGGGTGGCCCCAGAACCAGAACAGATGTTGCCACAGTATCGGTGACCCACCCTCGACGGCGTAGAACGTGGTGCCGACCACCCGGTCGAGCACGAGCATCACGAGCGCGCTCCCGAGCAACGGGAACGCGAACAGCGCGAGGCCGCTCGTCGTCAGCATCGTCCACGAGAAGATGTCGAGGTTCGCCCAGTTGACCGACGGCGCCCGCTCGTGGACGATGGTGACGATGAAGTTGATAGCGCCCAGCGTCGTCGCCACGCCCGACAGATGCAGGCCCAGAAGCAGGGTCGTTATCTGCGGGTTCTCCGTCGTCGAGGACAGCGGCGTGTACAGCGTCCAGCCGACGCCGGGTTCCTCAGCGGACTGCAACAGGAGTAGCGCCTGCTCGGACAGGACGGGCGCGAGCAGTTGCCCGCCGACCTGGAAGAACAGGCCAGCGCGGGCCAGAAGCAGGGCGGGCGGCAACAGCCAGAAGCCGATGGCGTTCACCCGCGGGAACGCCATGTCGTCGGCGCCCACCAGAAGCGGGAGGACGTAGTTCCCGATGCCGAAGAACACCGGGAGCACGAAGAAGATGAGCATCGTCAGCCCGTGGGTCGTGAACAGGGCGTTGTACGTCTGCTCGGACCAGACGTTCGCCGCGGGCGTCAGCAGTTCCAGACGGAGCATCATCGCGTCGGTGCCGCCCCACAGCGCCGCAACCGTACCGAACGCGATGTACAGCAGGCCGACGTCCTTGTGGTCGGTGGTCGTGGTCCAGCGGACAACCGCCGCCCGGAGCCGCGAGAAGTCAAGCGACAGTTCGCGGCGGTGGCCCACGCCGGCGTAGCCGCCGTCCGCGCGGACCGCACCCCGGCGCTTCGAGACGACGGCGACGAGGAGACAACCCGCAAGCACCGCGAACAGCCCCCCGAACTCGACGAGCGCGCGGTTCATCGGGGACCCTCCGGGAGCGTCATCTGCGTAGGTGCCTCGACACCGCGGTGCCCAATAAAAGCGACTCCCAGGCAGGAGACGGCCTGGCCACAGCTATTTGCCCCGGGACGGTGTGTGTCGACGTGTGCGACGCCGCCGCCTCGGGACGCTCGCGCTCGCGGCGCTTGCAGTCGTCTGGCTGTTCGCCGCGCCGGCGGCCGCCCAGTCGGTCAACCGGGACCTGTTCGAGCAACTCAACACGCAACTGCTGTACGTCGCGCTCCCGCTGACGGTGTTCGTCGAGGTGATACTCGTGTACGCCGTCGTCCGGTTCCGCGGGAACCCGGACCCGAAGCCGACCATCGCTGACCCGCCGCTGGAGATAACCTGGACGGCGGCGACGGCGGTCATCCTGCTTTTCGTCGGCTTCTCCGCGTACACGGTGCTGGCGACGCCGTACATGAGCCCCGCCGGGAGCGCCGCGGCCGCGGTCGAGAACCCGGAGACGGCGCCCGACGACGCCGTCGTCGTGGACGTCGTCGCCTACCAGTTCGGCTGGGAGGCCCGCTACCCCGCCGCGAACGTCTCCACGCAGGGTGAACTCGTCGTGCCGACGGACCGCGAGGTGTATCTCCGTCTTCGGTCGCAGGACGTCATCCACTCGCTGTTCGTCCCCGACTGGGGCATCAAGCAAGACGTGTTCCCGGGACAGACGACGCTCGTGCGGACGCGGGTGTACGAGCCCGGGAGCTACCGGATCTACTGTGCGGAACTGTGTGGCGTCGGCCACTCGCGGATGCGGGCGACGGCGACGGCCGTCCCCGACTCCACGTACCGCGAGTGGCTCGACGACCACCGCAACGAGACGGGCGTGACGGACGCGCCACGACCCGCGAACGCGACCGCCTGACTACTCGACGGTCACGGACTTGGCGAGGTTGCGCGGCTTGTCGATGGGACGCCCGAGTTCGTTCGCCACGTGGTACGCCACCAGTTGCAACTGGACGTTCGCCAGCACCGCCGCAGTCCGCTGGTTCGTCGCCGGAACCTCCAGCACGTGGTCGGCGTAGCGGCCCACGTCGCTCTCGCCGTCGGTGACCGCGACGACCGGCGCGTCGCGGGCCTCCACCTCCTTGACGTTCCCGATGGTCTTGCGGGCGGCCTCGCCGTCGCCCGTCACGACGGCGAACACGGGCGTGTCCTCGGTGACCAGCGCGAGCGTCCCGTGTTTCAACTCGCCCGCGGCGAACCCCTCGGCGTGAGCGTACGATATCTCCTTCAGCTTCAGCGCGCCCTCCAGCGCCACGGGGAAGTTCGCCCCCCGGCCGATGAAGAAGAAGCCGTCGCTGTCGACGTACTCGCGGGCCACCTCGGCGGCGTTCGTGTCGTCGAGCACCGCCTGCACGTCGCCCGGCAGGTCGCGGAGGGCGGCGATGACCTCGCGCATCTGCTCGTCGCCGGGGCCGACGGTGGAAAGCGCCAGCAGGTTGAGCGCCGCGAGTTGCGCGGAGAACGTCTTCGAGGCGGCGACGCCTATCTCGGGACCCGAGCGGATGTACAGCGTCTCGTCGCACTCGCGGGCCATCGTCGACCCGACGACGTTCGTGCACGCGAGGGTGCGCGCGCCGCGCCGGCGTGCCTCCCGGAGCGCCGCGAGCGTGTCGGCCGTCTCGCCCGACTGGGAGACGCCGACCACGAGGTCGTCCTCGATGGGCGGCACGTCGAGCGCGTACTCGTGGGCGAGAAACGCCTGCGCGGGGACGCCAGCCGACCGGAACAGGCGGGCGGCGTACAGCGCCGCGTGATACGAGGTGCCGCAGGCGACGAACTGCACCCGGTCGACGTCCGGGTCGACCTCCAGTGACACGTCCGCGCCGAGTTCATCGACCCGGCCCTGGAGACACTGCCGGAGGGCACGCGGCTGTTCGTGTATCTCCTTCAGCATGAAGTGGTCGTAGCCCGACTTCCCGGTGTCTTCGGGGTCCCAGTCGACGGTGTCGACGGTCACCTCGCGGGCGTTCCCCTCGAAGTCGGTGACCTCGAACCCGCCCGCCTCGACGCGGGCGAACTCGCCGTCCTCGAGGTAGACGACCCGGTCGGTGTACTCGCGGAACGCGGGCACGTCGCTGGCGAGGTAGGTGGCGCCGTCGGCGACGCCGAGCACGAGCGGCGAGTCCTGTCGGGCGGCGAACACCGCGTCGACGCCCGCGACGACGACGGCGACGGCGTAGCTCCCCTCCAGCCGGGCGAGCGCCTGCCGGACCGCCGCCTCGGGGTCGGCGCCGTCGGCCAGCGCCGCCTCGACGAGATGCGGGACGACCTCGGTGTCCGTGTCCGAGCGGAACTCGTGGCCGTCGGCGGCGAGTTCGTCGCGCAACTGCTGGTAGTTCTCGATGATGCCGTTGTGGACGACCGCCACGTCGCCGGTGCAGTCCTGATGCGGGTGGGCGTTGGCGTCCGTCGGCGGGCCGTGGGTCGACCAGCGGGTGTGGCCGACGCCGACCGACCCGTGGAGCGTGCGGTCCGCGACGGCCTCGCGGAGCGCGTCGAGTTCGCCCGACTTCTTCGCCACGTCGAGCGACTCGTTTGCGAGCGCGACGCCCGCGGAGTCGTAGCCGCGGTACTCCAGGTTCCCGAGTCCCGTCAGCAGGGTGTCGAGCGTGGCGTCGCCGCGGCCGGCACAGCCGATGATGCCGCACATCAGCGGACCACCTCCGCACCCTCCGGCACCCGTTCGCGGGCGTACGCGCCGGTGCCGATGCGGGCGTTCGGGCCGACGAGCGTCCCCGGTTCGCAGGCCGCGCCGCCGCCCAGCGTCGCGCGGTCCGCGAGCACCGCCCCCAGCCGCTCGTCGGGGAACACCTGCGTTCCGACCCGGACGTCCGCCGGGCCGCCCGGAACGAGCGCGTTCGGGCCGGCGGTGGCGTCCTGTCCGGTGATACAGTCGAGCAGAGTCGCGCCCGGGCCGACGCGCGTGTCCGCATCGAGGACGCTGTGTTCGATGGTCGCGTTCGCCTCGACGGTGACGTTGCGGCCGAGCGCGACGTTCGGACCGACGACCGCGCCGGCCGCGATTTCGACGTCCGGACCGACGACGACCGGCCCCTGGAGGGTCGCACCCTCGTGGACGCGCGCGGTCGGGTCGACGTGGACGCCCTCCTGTCGCTGTGGCTCGTCGATCCAGCCGTCGGCGAGCAGTTCGCGGGCGACGCCGAGCAGGTCCCACGGGTAGGTCGCGTCGGCCCAGATGCCCTCGGTCCGGACTGCCGTAACCCGCCCCTCGGCGGCCTGACCGGCGACGGCGTTCGGCAGGTACAGCCCCCCGTCCTCGCGGTCGGTCCCCGCGAGGACCTCGAAGAAGTCGGCCGGGAACGCGTAGATGCCGGCGTTGATGAGCCGGTAGTCGTCGCTGTCCGGCTTCTCGACGAGTTCGGTCAGCCGGTCGCCCTCGACCCGCACCGCGCCGTACCGCGAGGCGTCGGGATGCTCGCGCACCGCGACCGCGGTCCCCCCGTCGAATCGCTCGACGACCGCGCGCACGTCGTCGGGCTCCACCACCCGGTCGCCGTTGACCGCGACGAACGGCTCGTCGACGACCTCGCGGGCCTGCAACAGCGCGTGGCCGCTCCCGAGTTGCTTCTCCTGGGCGACGTACGTCAGCGGCACACCGCGGTACGTCGGCCCGAAATGCTCCTGAACCCGCTCGCGCCGGTAGCCGACGACGAGGACGAGTTCGTCGAGTCCCGCCTCGACGAGCGCGTCCAGCACGTACTCGAGGATGGGCCGGTTCGCCGCGGGTAGCATCGGCTTCGGGCGGTTCCGGGTCAACGGCCGGAGTCGCGTCCCCTCCCCCGCCGCGAGGACGACCCCTGTGGTGGCGCTCATGGGATATTAGTTACTCGCATTTGTAGTAAATCCATCGCCGTATCAGAGCGCCGTCAGGACGCCCCCGAGGACGGCAAGAGCGCCGAGGCCGACACAGACCGTCCAGAGCGCCACCCCGCGGACGACCCGCAGGAGGGCGTCGATGGTGACGTAGCCAACGAGCGCCGCCGTGATAAGTGCCACGAGCGCGGGGGCCGGGGCGACGGCCGGCAGGCCGTCGGCGGCGACGAGCAGGCCCGCACCCAGCGCGGCCGGAATCGACAGCAGAAAGGAGAGCCGGAGGGAACTCTCGGGGTCGTAGCCGCGGACGAGCAGTGCCGAGACGGTCGTCCCCGAGCGGGAGACGCCCGGCAGGACGGCGAGTCCCTGGAGGACGCCGACCAGCAGGGCGTCGGGAAGCGTCGGCGCCTCACGCCGGCCGAGGCGGGCCGCGGCGACCCGCTGAAACACGCCCGTCGCTATCAGCAGGACGCCCACCAGCACGACGAACGCGCCGCCGGCCAGCACCGGAAACAGCCGTTCGAGGGTGGCGTACGCCGCGATGCCCACGACGCTCGAGGTGAGCGTCGCGACGGCGAGAAACGACAGTTCCGGGTGCGAGCCGTCGCGCGGCCGCCACGTCGGGAGCACGCGCAGGGTGGCCGCGAGGTCGGCCCGGTAGTAGACGGTCGCGGCGACGGCAGTGCCCGCGTGCAGAAAGAGGGCAAACGAGGTGGCGACGCCGGGGTCGAGCCCCTCCACCAGCGTGAGGTACAGCGCGATGTTCCCCTCGCTGGAGACCGGGAGCCACTCGAACACCCCCTGGAGGACGCCGACGACGACCGCGAGCCACAGCCGGTCCATACGGCCAGCGACACGCGATTCGGCTTGAAACCGCTGGTTCGGGCCGGTACCGCTATCGTCTCGGAACGGATACGGATGGCATGCAACTGGACAGTATCGCCGCGTCGCTCTCGGCGCTCCCGCCGTGGCTCGCGCTCGTCGTCGTGCTCGGCGGGTCGCTCGTCGTCGCCCGTATCGTACAGGTGGGCGGGGATGCCCTCATCGGTCGACTGACGGCGCGGATTCCCGGCGACGTGGACGACGTGGCGCTGTCGACGGTGCATCCAGCGCTGTACGCGTCGGTGCTGCTCGCGGGCGCCTACTACGCGCTGGAACCGCTGTCGCTCGGCGTGGTGACGCTACCGCCGGCCGTCGACGCGAACCTCCGGGCGAGCATCCTCACCGTCGGCCTGCTCGTGTGGTCGTACACGCTCGTTCGGCTCGGCCGCCGGGTGTCGAACGCCGTCACCGACGCCGCCGACGGCGAGGGGAGCGTCGTCCCCATCTTCCAGAACGTCTGGACCGCGGTGCTCGTCGGACTGACCGCGTTCGCCATGCTGGAACTGTGGAACTACGACGTGACCCCCCTCCTGGCGTCGGCGGGCATCATCGGCATCGTCGTCGGCTTCGCCGCCCGCGACACCATCGCCAACCTGTTCGGCTCCATCGCCCTCTTCTTCGACGGCACCTACACCGTGGGCGACTGGGTGGTGCTCGAAGGTGGTGACCGGGGCCGCGTCGAGGACATCTCCATCCGGTCGACGGTCATCCGGACGCGCGACGACGTGCTCGTCACCGTCCCGAACTCCGTGCTCAACTCCTCGAAAGTCGTCAACGAGTCGACGCCCCGCCGGAAGCGCCGCATCCGCGTGCCCGTCAGCGTCGCGTACGGCACCGACTACGACCTGCTGGAGGCGACCCTGCTCGGCGTCGCGGGCGAGACGAAGGCCGTCCTCGATGCACCCTCGCCCCGCGTCCGGATGCGCGAGTTCGGCGACAGCGGCGTCGACGTCGAGTTGCTCTGCTGGGTGCCCGACCCCGTTCTGCGGGGCCGTGCGACCCACGATTTGAACGTCGCCATCTATCGCGCGTTCGGGGAAGCGGGCATCGAGATACCGTTCCCGCAACGGGAAGTGCGGGTGCTCGGTAGGGCGGCCGCGGACGCCGAGCGGGCGGCGGCCGGCGCGGACGACTAGCGGCGTCGCCACCCGAAGCGCACTTGCCCGGGCGGGACACACTCCCGGTGATGACCGTTCTCGACGACGCCCGGACGCTGCTGGAGTCGGGGCCGCTCTGTGACGCCTGTCTCGGCCGGCCGTTCGCCGACCGGAGCTTCGGCCTGCGCAACGACGAGCGCGGGCGGGCGCTCCGCACGACCATCGCGCTGGAGGCGGACGAACCGTACGAGTCGACCGACCCCGACGACTGCTGGGTCTGTGAAGGGCTCGCGGGCCGGTACGACGAGTACGCCGACCGCGCGGTCGAAGCGCTCGACGGCATCGACTTCTTCACCTACCAGGTCGGTACGCGCGTCCCGCCGCTCGTGGAGGAGAACGACGAACTCCTGCGGGCGGACGCCGGCATGGACGCCGACGCCGGCGAGCAGTTCAAGAGCGAGTTCAACCGCGAGGTGGGTCGCCGGGTCGGTGCCCGCACCGAGACGGAGGTGGACTTCGAGCGCCCCGACGTGCAACTCCTGCTCGACCTCGACGCCGACGCGGTGGAGGTGACCATCAACTCCGTCGCCGTCTACGGCCGCTACCGGAAGGTGGAGCGCGACGTGCCCCAGACGGAGTGGCCCTGCTCGAACTGCGGCGGCTCCGGCCGGCTGACCAACCGGCCGTGCCCGGAGTGTGACGGCACGGGCTACCGCTACGAGACGAGCGTCGAACAGGAAGTGGCGCCGACGCTGGTGACCGCCCTGCGCGGGCGGGAGGGGGTGTTCCACGGCGCCGGCCGCGAGGACGTCGACGCACTGATGCTCGGCGACGGCCGGCCGTTCGTCCTCGAAGTGAAGGAACCCCACCGCCGGGACGTGGACCTCGCGGCGCTCGAACGCGAAATCAACGAGGAGAGCGACCACATCGAGGTGGAGGGGCTCCGCTTCGCCACCTACGAGATGGTCGCCCGCGTGAAGGAGCACGACGCCTCGAAGACGTACCGGATGGACGTGGCGTTCGGCGGAACCGTCACCGACGACGACCTGCAGGCGGCGCTCGACGACCTCCGGGGCGCGACGATACAGCAGCGCACGCCCCAGCGAGTCGACCACCGGCGCGCCGACCTGGTGCGCGAACGCGAGGTGTACGACGTCTCCGGCGAGCTGGACGACGAGACGCACGCGACGCTGACGGTCCACGGCGCGGGCGGCCTCTACGTGAAGGAACTCGTCTCCGGCGACGAGGGGCGGACGGAGCCGTCGCTGGCGGGCCTGCTCGGCGTCGACGCCGAGGTCACCCATCTCGACGTGCTCGACGTCGAGGGCGAAGAGGAACCGTTCGAGCAGTCCGAGTTCTTCCGCGACGGGCGAAACGAGTAAACCGCCCGAGCGACAAATGGTAGCGGGTGACACACCATGAACGAGTCACCTGCACGCGCCGTCGCTCGCGACACGGACACGACCGAAACCGAGGGACAGGAGGACGCCGACCTGCCGGTGTTCCCGGCGTGGCTGGCCGAGGACGGGTGAGTCGACCCCACGTTTTTGTCCGCCGAGCCGTACTGTGAACTGGTGACACGACCCATGTGCCACCACCACGTCGACGAGACGTACGAGGCGTACCGCGAGCGCGTCGCGGCCGAGGAGCGGGAGCCGTCGGACGAGGCCGAGGACCCGGCCGTGGACGTGGAACTCGACCGCGAGTACGAGGAGCAGGACGTGAAGACGCCGGGCGACGACTGACGCCGGACGACGACGTACACGGCGGACCGACCGTTTCTTTACCCGACGCGCGACACGGCCAGCCATGCGCTTCGGCGTCGACGAGGCCGGCAAGGGCCCCGTCCTGGGGTCGATGTTCGCCGCGTGCGTCCGTGGCGACCCCGCCGACCTCCCGGACGGCGTCGCCGACTCGAAACGGCTGTCGCCGACGCGCCGCGAGTCGCTGGCGGCGACCATCCGCGACGCCTTCGAGGTCGGGGTCGCCGAGATACCGGTGGCGCGCATCGACGGCGACGCGGACATGAACACGCTGACCGTCGCGGCCCACGCCGAGGCCATCGCGGGCGTCGGGGAACCGGACGACGACGGGCTGTGTGACGCGGGCGACACCTCCGAGGAGCGGTTCGCGCGCCGCGTCGCGGACGCCAGCGGCGTCGAGGTGACCGCCGAGCACGGCGCCGACGATTCGGACCCGATGGTCGCCGCCGCGTCTATCGTCGCCAAGGTGGCGCGGGACGCCCACGTCGAGACGCTGGCCGACGAGTACGGCGACGTGGGGAGCGGCTACCCCTCGGACCCGACGACCCGCGCGTTCCTGCGCGAGTTCGTGCGCGAGCACGGGGAGTTGCCCGACTGCGCGCGGTCGTCGTGGTCGACCTCGCAGGACGTGCTCGCGGCCGCCGAGCAGTCCGGGCTGGACGAGTTCTAGGCGGCCGTCGTGTGGCCGGTCACGGTCACCCGGTAGTAGGAGCCCTCGTACCGGACGTATCGGACCGCCTCGGTCCGCTCGTACATGAACGCCTGCGGCTCGCCGACCTCGAGCGCCCGCAACAGCGGGCGGACGGGCCGGGCGGCGTCCTCGAACCTCCCGGCGCGCGAGGTGTACGTGCCGTTGGCGATGGCGCGTTCGAGCGGGTCCGCCGCCGACTCGTTCAGGCCGTCGACCGTCACGACGAGTTCGTCGACGAACGCCGACTCGTTCGCCGCGACCCGCTCGAGTCGGTACGTCGTCGTGTCCAGTTCGACCGACTCGTTGCGCACCCGCACCCGGAACGTCTCGTTGTTCCGCGTGACGTACCGGACCTCCTGGGTCGGGGCGAACACCGACTCGTCGGGGTCGGGAACCGTCTCGTACACGTAGCGCGCTTGCGGGCCGTCGCGGCCGCCCTCCTGGCGGACGCTCCAGGCCTTCCAGGCAAGCAGGAAGGCGTTCCGGTCGCGGTCCGGAAGCTCCTCGGCGGCCACGGCGTCGGGCGCCGTCCGGTCCACCCGCTCGATGCGGAGGACGGGGCGCTCGCGGGTCACGTCGGGACCGTCGGCGACGCGGACCTGGTAGTAGGTGCCGTTTCGCTCGACGTACGCACCCTCGACGTCGAGACGTTCCCCGGCGGTACGGGCGCTCCCGTTGGCGTGGGCTGCGTCGACGACGGCCCGCTCGCGGTCGGAGAGGGAAGCGGTCGCGTTCGCCGCGATGCGCTCGCGGGGCATCTCCTCGGCGGTGACGATGAACTCCGTGTGGTCGGCGCTCCCGAACGTGAGCGCGAAGTAGGTGAACGCGCCCGCGCCGACGATGGCCGCGGTCACCAGAAGAAGGACGACGACCTGGAGCGCGCGGACGACGCGGCGGTCCATGGGCGCGCGTTCCCGGGAGAGCGGTAAAGGTCTTGTCCGGTCAGTCCAGCACGACGTTGCGCAGGATGTTGCCGTACGCCGGGCGGGTGACGAGCACGCCCAGCAGGACGCCAACGATGGTGACGATGGCGAACCCCTGCAGGTCACCCAGCGACAGCACCGCCAGCGGCGACATGGCGATGATGGTCGTCGCCGCCGCGGCACCGATGACCCAGAACGCCTTGCGGAACCGTGACTCGAACACCTTGCCGGTGCGTATCTCGTCGCCCTGTAGTATCTCGTCGGCGATGATGACGAGGTCGTCGACCCCGGTACCGATGACGGCGATGAACCCGGCGATGTGCGACAGGTCCAAGGCGAGTCCGACCGCCGCGGCGAACCCGAGTAGCAGGTACACCTCCGCGGCGGCGGTCACCACCATCGGCAAGGCGACCCCCGGCTCGCGGTAGCGGATGAACACCACGGCCGCGACCGCGCCGACCGCGACCGCGCCGGTGATAAGCGAGAACAGCTTGAACTCCTGAGCGAGCGACGGCTGGAGGTAGTAGGTGGTCCCCTCGCCCTGGATGTCGAGCGTGGTCGGCAGGGCGCCGGCCCGCAGGTTGATCTGGAGTTCGCGCGCCTCGCTGATGTTCGAGGTTATCATCCGGAACGCGGGGTCCTGCGGGAACTCGCCGCTCTCGATGATGCGCGCGAGGTCGCTCCCCATCGAGGAGGCGTACACGACCTGCCCGTCAACGACCGTGAACAGACAGTAGCCGTAGTCCTGCTCGTCCTGTCGCCAGCGGCAGTTCTCGACGCCGCTGTCGCTCGTGAACCCGTACTGGCGCATGTCCTCGGCGAAGCTCCGCGCGGAGTCCTGCTCGAGCGTCACCGGCACGAACGGCGGGCGCTCGCCTTGCCCCTCGGTCGCGGAACCGACCTGCGCGATGTCCTCGCGCTCCAGCACCGTCGTCCGGGTGTAGTTGCCGCCGGCCTCCGTCGGATAGCCGGCGACGATGGACACCACGCCGCGGTCCCCGATGAGCTCGATGACGTCCGAGCGGTTGGCGTTGGGCACCTCGACGAGGATGAACGTCTCGCCGGTCGGCGAGCGCGCGATGGTCGCGCTCCCGCCGGTCAGCCCGCCGCGGTTGATTTTGTCGTTGAGGACGCTCACCGCGGTCTGACGGGTCGGTGCGGTGACGCCGTCGCGAATCTCGCCCGCCGAGAGGTTCGCCGCCTGCAGGGCGGCGCGGAACTCCTCGTCGGTGCGGTTGGTGGTGTAAATCTCGAGCGCGCGCTCCTGGGGCCTGGTCTGGACCTCCGACAGCGAGAGGTTCAACTCGGTGGCGACGGTGCGCTGTATCTCGCCGAGGTCGCGGTCGGTGTAGTCGACGCCTTCAGCGGTGGTGCCGACCAGCGGCGCGCGGATGCGCGTGCCGCCGGACAGTTCGAGCCCGTACTCGAGGTTCGTCGGCGAGTCGCCGGCGACGGTGCCGCCGCCCGACCCGTCCGAACTGCCGGCGACGGGCGCGAACAGCGCGACGGTGCTGGCGACGACGAGCACCACCAGCAGGATGATGCGCCAGTTGTCGCGCAGTGACGTCATTTCGCCACCCCCTCGTACTTGTAGTAGCGGAGCAGGCTGACGTTCATCAGATACGTGTTCATCAGGTCGGCCGTCAGCCCGAACACGAGGATGAGCCCGATGTAGGGCAACAGCGGGATGCCGAGCAGGAACGAGACGACGGTCATCACCGCCATCGCCGCGATGGAGGTGAGCGTCATCGTCACGCCGGTCCGCATCGCCCGGTAGGTGGACTCGTAGAAGTCACCCCGCCGCCGGAGGATGTGGTTGTTGAGAAGCAGGTCCGAGTCGACGGAGTAGCCGATGAGCATCAGAAGCGCCGCGACCGTCCCCAGCGAGAGGTTGATGCCGAAGATGTTCATCAGCGCGAGGGGGATGACGAGGTCGGAGAACGCCGACGCGACCACCGCAATCGAGGGGACGAACGTGCGGAACATGGCGAAGACGAGCAGGCTCATCCCCAGGAACGCGACGGCGATGCCCACGAGCGCCTGGTTCTGCGAGTTCGCCCCGAACGACGCCGCCCGTTCCTGTGTCGATATCACCTCGTACCCGGCGCCCCGTGCGGTTTCGGCGACGCTGGCGTCCGTCGGCGGGAACGTGACGAGGTACTCGTTGTTCGACGAGCCCACCGGGGAGATGGACTCGATGTCGGCGTCGAACGTACTCCGTATCTCGGCGGGCGAGTCGGCCGTCTGTATCCGCAGTTCGGTGCCGCCCGTGAACGCGATGCCAAGCGAGACTGGAGCGCCGTTCAACGCCCAGTAGACCGCGATGACCAACAGCGCCAGCGCCAACACGGCAAGCGGGATGGCCGCCAGCTGGCGGTTGGTGTACCGGGTGTAGTCTACCTCCGGCACTTCGAACGCTACCATACCCTCGCTGTGACCACGCGCCGAATAAGCCTTCTTATACTCCTTCGTCGTGGCGACGACGACACACGGCGGCGAAAGCGGTTCACCGCTGGCGCCCGTACGACCGCCCATGACCGCCGCCGACCGCGTCGTCGTCTCGTATCCCGCGGACCTCTCCGAGTGGGGCCGTGGGCAGATAGCGACCCGTCACTTCAAAGCGTGGCTCCGCCGCGTCCACCCCCGCCCGACGCCGGGCGACGTCTGGGAGGAGTTTCTCGACGTGGGCTGTTGTGGCAACACCCTCGACGTCCCGCTCCGCGTCGAGCGGGTCGAGGGCGGCGACGAGATGGGCGAGGCGACGACCATCGAGTACGAGACGCGGGCGGCCTGCGGCATCGAGGGTGGCTGGCGCGTCCAGAGCGCCGGCGGCCCGACCGGCTGACTCCGTATTCCGTCCTTCGGCCACCGACTTTATTGGCGATGCGTGAACACGGCCGGATATGGACGAAGCCCTCGAAGCGGCCGAAGTCGTCGCCGACTCCGGACTCGAAGGCGTAGTCGTGTGGCTGTTCCGCATCCTCGGGGTGCTGTTCATCCTCGCGGGCCTCGGGATGTGGCTGTTGACCGACGCCGGACTGCTGGTGTTGCCGGCGGTGCTCATCGTCGTCGGCGTCGTGTTGCTGGTCGCCCCGCAGATACTCCTGCTTTTGGCCGAACTCGGCTGACGCGAGCGAACCGTTGATGCGGGTCGCGCCCCACCGCCGGGTATGAGCGACCCGACGCTGTCGCGGATTCTGGTCTACCCCGTCAAGTCGCTGGACCCGGTCGCCGTCGAGGCCGCCACGGTCCGGGAGGCGGGCGGGCTCTCGGTCGACCGCGAGTACGCGATAGTCGACGCCGACGGCGAGTACGTCAACGGGAAGCGCGAGCGGCAGGTCCACCGCCTCGCGTCGTCGTTCGACCCCGAAACGGGCGCGCTGACGCTCGGCCCCCGCGAGGGCGACGAGCGGGCCACGTTCCGGTTGCCCGACGAGCGGGCGACCGCCGCCGACTGGCTGTCGTCGTTCTTCGGCTACGACGTGGCGCTGAAACGCGACGACCGCGGCGGCTTCCCGGACGACACCCACGCCGCCGGCCCGACGGTCATCGCCGCCGCGACGCTGGAGGCGGTCGCTGGCTGGTTCGACGACATCGACGCCGCCGGAATGCGCCGGCGTCTCCGCCCGAACCTCGTCGTCTCCGGCGTCGAAGCGTTCTGGGAGGACCGCCTGTACGCCGACCGTGACTCGGTGGTCGCGTTCGACGTCGGCGGCGCCCGCTTCGAGGGCGTCAACCCGTGTCAGCGCTGTGTCGTGCCGACCCGTGACCCCGACACCGGCGCCGACACCGAGGGGTTCCGCGAGCGGTTCGTCGAGCGCCGGGCCGCGACCCTGCCAGGGTGGGCCGACCGCGACTGGTTCGACCACCACTTCCGGCTGATGGTGAACAGCCGCGTTCCACGGGAAACGGTCGGCGACCGGGTCGCCGTGGACGACGCCGTCACCGTCCGAGACCGGCGCGACCGGTGACGCCGGGAGCGTTCTCACTTCCTGAAATGGCGCTTGAGTATTGAAGTAACCGCAGAACAGCGGTAATTTATGAATCAACGCGGGGTCTCACCGATTATCGGCGGCGTGTTGATGGTCGCTATCGTCGTCGCCGTCGCCGCGGTGTTCGGGTCGCTCGCGCTGGGGTTCGACGACCAACTGTCGGCGCCGTCGCCGTACGCCGCCTTCGAGGCGGACTGGGACCCCGCGGGGACGGGCAACGGCGGCGTCCCGTACGTGAACGTCACGCACACGAACGGCGAGGTCGCTGAGGGGAGCGACCTGTACGTCGTCGACGACGAGGGGAACCGCGTCGCGTGGGAGACGGTCTGGACCGGCGGCGAGACGGTGGAGGCGACCGAGTACGTCCACATCGACGGGAAGGGGAGCGACTGTGCGCTCGTCGAACCGCGCGAGGGGACCACCTACCGGCTGGTCCACGAGAGCGGCGACACCGAGCAGGTGCTCGAGACGTACACGGTGCCGACGGCGCCCGACTCGACGCCGGGGCCGTTCACCTGCTAAGGGAGATAGCGGACGCTGACGACGCCGGGTTCCGACCGCACCTCGACGCGGTTCACGTCGTCCATGCGGGCGGCCCGCGCCAGCGTCCCCTCGTCGTCGAGTACGTCGTCGACAGCCTCGTCGGTGTCATCCTCGGGGACCGTCAGCACGTGGAGTTCGCCCATCCCGGCCCGCTCCTTTCGGGTGAGTTCGCCGACCGACTGGTCGGCGGCGATGGCCCGCTCCTGTTCGGTCGGCGGCTCCGCGCTCGCCGCCACGTCGATGCTCCGGCGCGCCTCCACCTCGACGACGCGCCACGTCACCTCCATCGGCGGCTCCGGGGAGAGCGTCGCGTCGAGCACGTCGCCCGCCCCGACGCCGGGGTTCTCCGCCAGCGTGTGGACCTGCCCGCCGTCGACGTCCTTCAGCACCGCCGACTCGTCTTCGGCGTGCGTGACGACGAACCGGCCCTCGGTCTGGTCGCTCATGGACGGGGGGAGGGGCTCGCGCCGTTTCACCGCATCGCTCTGTGGACGAGATAGACGACGAGCGCGGCGACGGCCGGCGGGACGACCCCCGCCAGCGACGGCAGGCCGTAGAGGAACTCGACGACGGGAGCGACCGGCCCCGTAGCCGGGGTCTGAAACTCCGCGGGGACGGAGACGATGGCGCCGAGATACAGCGCGAGGGCGTAACCGACGCCCGCCGCCCCGAGCGCCCGGTCGTAGCCGGGGTCGTTGCCGACGAGGCGGTGGTGGCGCGCGACGAACAGCACGGGCGCGAACAGCGGCGCCACGACGAGGAAGCCGACGAACACGACGAACGCACGCACGAACGAGGAGGTGCCGCCGGCGGCCAGGCCGACGCTCCCGGCGACCGCGAGCACGAACGAGATGAGGAAGAACAGCGACAGCAGTAGCGACAGCAGACCCCCGAGGACGGCGTACGCGCGGAACAGCCACGAGTCGCTGTGCCGGACGGCGTACGGGAACGCCCCGAGCAGGCCGCCGTAGTCGTCGCCGGCGTCGCCCGTCTCGGTGCCGCTCATCGTCGGCTCCCGGGCTCGCCCGTCACGACTCCGTGACGGCGATTCGGACCCGGTCGCCCTCTTGCAGGACGTAGCCGGGCGGGGCGACGTTCTCGCCGTTCACCGCGACGGTGACGTTCGTGCCCCCCGTCTGGTTGTACGTCGTCCCCTGGAACGTCACGGAGTCGTCGGTGACGCCGATGCCGAGCGTCGCCATCGCGTACTCGAGGGTGACGCCGCGGGCGTGGCCGTGCCACCGCTCGCCGTCGCCGTTCTCGAAGTGGAACGCGTCGGCCTGGAGCTGGTACTCCCGCTGGCTGAAGTCGACGGCGTTCCCGTTGACGGTCATCAGGATGGTGCCGTGGTAGTGGACGGAGCCAGCCTGGCTCGTCGGCGTCTGCTGGACGTCGTAGCCGTTGACGCCGTACGGCGGGCCGCTCCCGCCGCCGCCACCGCCGGCGAAGAACAGGACGTACGCGACGATGCCGACGGCCGCCACCAGCACCACGCCCAGCGCGATGGGCGCCGCCTCGATGCCGTCGTCGTCGTCCTCGGTCTCCCCGAGGCGGCGCTGGTCGATGGGGCCGAGTTCGTCGGCGTGCTCCGCCCGGAGGTGGTCGTCGCGGGCCGACTCGCTGTCGAACGACGCCCCGCAGTAGTCACAGTCCGGCATTCCTTGCCCTCCCTATCGGGCCGACTCGTTCAACCTTTTCGGTGCTCGGCGAGAGCGTCGGCGTGCTCGGCGACCAGCGCGGCGAACGCCTCCGCCTCGGCGGCTTCCTGTGCGTCGACGGGCGCGTCGTCGCGGAGTCGCTCCTTCAGGAGACGGAGCGCCGACGGGTCGTTGGCCGCGAGCTCGTCGGCCACCGCACGCGGCTCGTCGACGACCCGCGAGACGAGACCCATCCGGCGGGCCTCCCCAGCGTCGACCACCCGACCGGACAGCGAGAGGTCCATCGCGTCGGCCATCCCCACGGTGTCGGGCAGACGGTGGGTGCCGCCCCACGCCCCGAACAGGCCGAACGTGACCCCCGGCTCCCCGAACGTCGCGTCGGGCGTGGCGACGCGCACGTCGCAGGCCAGGGCGAGTTCGACGCCGCCGCCCCGGGCCGCGCCGTCGACGCCCGCCACGACGGCGGCGTCGGCGTCCGCGATGCGCGAGAGCGCCCGCTGGCCGGCCTCGACGAACGGCGTCGGGTCGCCGTCGGCCGCCACCTCGGCGACGACCGAGAGGTCGGCGCCGGCACAGAACGCGTCGCCGGCCCCGCGAATCAGCACGACCGGGACGGGCGCGTCCGCGACCGCGTCGGCGAGCGCACCGAGCCCCTCGGGCGTGACGGCGTTGGCCGCGTCGGGGCGGTCGAGGGTGACGACCCGCACCGCGTCGGCGTCCGAGACCCGTATCATGACGGGGCGTGGCCGTGGGTTTCCAAAGGTCTTTGCCTTTCGCACCCCAACTACCGGCCGATGGATGAAGCCGCCGCGGTCCGCCGGGCCGCACTCGGCGCGGTCGGGGACGTGACGCCGGCCGGCCTCCGCGACGACATCGAGGGCGTGCTCGACGGCGCCGCCCTGTTTCCCGGCGCCGTCACCCTCGCCACGGCGACCGCGGCGGGCGTCGACCCCGACGAACCGGGGCTGGCCGACCGCGCCGCGGGCGTCCAACTCATCTACGACGGCCTCCGGCTCACCCGACGGCTCGCCCACGAGAACCCCTGGAGCGGCGACCGCGCGGCCCGCGACGCCGCCGACATGGACATCCTCGCGGCCGACGTGCTCGTCGCCCGCGGCTTCCGACTGCTCGCGCCCACCGAGGCGGCCGCCGACGCCGTCGAGGTCGTCCGGGCGTTCGGCCGCGACCAGACCGACCGCTGGACGGCGGCCGACCCCGCCGACCTCGACCGCGAACTCGAGGCGGACGTGTTGCGGCTGGCGGTGACCGCGGGCGCGACGGCCGCCGGCGGCCACCCCTCGGAGGCGACGGAGGTCGTCGCGGAGCTCGCGGCCACCTGGGACGGGGCGTTTCCCGACCCGGCGGAGGCGCTCGACTGCGGCGTCCGCGAGCGACTGGCCGCCGTGTCAGGCAGTGCCGGCCGGCCGCTGAATCGAAACGACTAAAGAGAAAACCGGGCTACGGTCAGGTGCCTGCCTGGGTAGCTTAGCGGTAAAGCGCGTCCTTGGTAAGGACGAGAGCCCGGGTTCAAATCCCGGCCTAGGCTCTTCTACTGCGACACCAGCGTCGACAGCACCTTCCCCTCGACCTTTCGGAGGTGCTCGCCCACGGTGCCGGCCGAGAGGTCCACCTCGGCGGCGATGTCGTCGTGGGTCGCACGCCGCGGCACCTCGTAGTAGCCGAGGCCGACCGCGGCCTCCAGTATCTCGCGCTGGCGCTCCGTGAGTCGGGCCGCCAGATTCGAGTGCTCCGGCTGGTAGTCGCCGAGCCCCTCCAGCGAGACGTGGAGGCGGTCGGGCACCTGGTCGACCGCGCGTCGGATGGCGTCGGAGCGGCCGACGAGCGTGACGCGGACGCTCCCGTTGGTGATGCAGTCGATGGGCGGGTCGATGACGATTTCGTGTTCGAGCAGGATGCGCAACAGCGACTCGACGGTGTCGTTGGCGTCGATGTGGATGTACGCGAGGCCGTCGGGGCCCTCCGTCACGTCGGCGTCGACGACGCTGTCACAGGCGTCCAGCGCCGCGTCCGCCCGGCCCGCGTCGCCGCGGAACCGGTAGAGCATCACGGCGGTGCCGTCCTCCAGCAGGGTGACCTGGCTGATCGAGCGCCGCTCGACGGACGGCGCGTCGAGTAGCGCCCCGTCTGCCGGGTGGAGCGCGCCGTCGTTGGGGGAGATGACGACTGTCGCGTACCGCATGCCCGCCTATTCGCTCACCCCCGGTTTACCTCTTCCCCCGCTGTGTGCCGGGAGACTTCAACACCCCTCGGATGGGTGGCGACAACGCGATTGGGTCGACGCCGCCACGCGGAGATATGTCACGCTACACCGACGACGGACGGTCGCTCCGACTCGACCCCGAGGGTCGCGCGGGCGGCTACTTCACGCACGCCGTCTACAACCACTGGGACCCCTACGAGGACATCCCGGAGTCGATGCTGGAGACCGACCGCCAGCGGCTGATGGACGACGAGAACGCCACCGAAGCGGAGTTCGATGCGCTCCGACAGACCATCGCGCTGTTCGGCGCCGGCGAGGAGGCCGTCACCGAGGACCTCGCGCCCCTCTCGATGGTGTTAGACGACATCAACGACCAGATGTTCGTCTCCTCGCAGATTTACGAGGAGGCGAAACACACCCAGTTCTTCGACCGGTACTGGCGGGAGGTCATCGACCCCGTCGCCGAGCACCACGGGTTCGAGGTGACCGCGCCGACCGACGACCGCTACTTCATGCCCGGTTACGCGAAACTGTTCGACGGCACCGAGGCGGCGATGCACCGCCTGCTGGAGGAGGACACCCCCGAGAACCGCGTGGAAGCGTACTGTCACTACCATCTCGTCGTCGAGTCGGTACTCGCCCAGACCGGCTACTACGGCATCACCTCATCGGTGGGCGAGGGCGGGCCGGATATCCGCGCCGACAGCGCGCGCGACGACTTCCCGAACCTGCCCGGCCTCGTGGAGGGCGTCGGCCACATCCGGAGCGACGAGGGCCGTCACGTCGGCTTCGGGATGCACAAGGTCCAACAGCACATCGCGGAGGACGGCGTCGACCCCGCGACGGTCCAGGAGACGCTCCAGAGCCTGATGCCGTACGTCGCCGAAATCGTCAGCGACACCGACGACCTCGTCGACCCGGTGGCGCTCGTCGAGTACGCCCGCGACAAACTGTCGCGGCGCGTCGAGATAATCACGGACGCCTCCGCCGAGATACCCGACGTGGAGACGCTGGTCGAGCTCGACGACTCGCCGGCCCCCGCCGACGACTGAGTAGTCGGCGTCGTGACACCCGACGACGACTCTCCTCACGCCCGGTCGAGGCGGTTCTCGCCGGCTTTTCGCGACCGACGGAGCGGCGGGTCGCGGGCGGCCACGCGCGACGCCCGCGCTGTCGGCCGCTTCTAGGACGACCGACCGTATGCGTGTGACTCCCTATCCCTTATATTCGCTAATTCCGAATTAAGGGGTTTCACTCTTAATCCAATATTAACATTATAATTCATAACAGTTTTGTACCCGACTGTGCGACGGACAGATGCACACGATGAGCGACGCAGGGTCCGTGGTTCGGTCGGCAATCGTTGCCAGCGGGCCGTGTGCGCTCGTGACCGCGCGCGTCGGTACTCCCGGCCGCTCGGAGGACATCTAACTATGGCACACGACAACGACGGAGTGGACGAGGTTGCGAGCCGCGTCCAGAACACCGAGTCGATAGTTCGAGACGTTGACAACAAGGCGGCCCGCGAACTCCGCCAGAAGTTCGAGGAACAGGACTTCACGTTCGCGCCCGGCCTCTACCACGCGCTGGACGCCCGCCTCGCGGAGATGGCGGGGCTCGACGCCGCGTACATGTCGGGCTACTCGACGGTGCTGGGCCAGTTCGGCTTCCCGGACCTCGAGATGGTCACGATGACCGAGATGGTCGAGAACGCAAAGCGCATCGTCGAGTCGACGAACCTGCCGGTCGTCGCGGACTGTGACACCGGCTACGGCGGCATCCACAACGTCCGCCGCGCGGTCCGCGAGTACGAGAAGGCCGGCGTCGCCGCCGTCCACATCGAGGACCAGACGACGCCGAAGCGCTGTGGTCACATCGCCGGCAAGCAGATCGTCTCCCGGGAGGACGCAAAGGCGCGCTTCTCCGCGGCCGTCGACGCCAAGCAGGACGAGGACACCATCATCATCGCCCGGACGGACGCGTACGGCTCCGCGAACGGCGACTGGGAGGAGCACCTCGAGCGCGGTCGGCTGTACGCCGACGCCGGCGTCGACCTGGTCTGGCCCGAGATGCCCGACCCGTCGCGCGAGGACGCCGTCGAGTACGCCGAGACCATCCACGAGACCCACCCGGACCTGAAGCTGGCGTTCAACTACTCGTCGAGCTTCGCGTGGTCCGAGGAGGAGGACCCGCTCACGTTCCAGGAGCTGGGTGACCTCGGCTACCAGTACATCTTCATCACGCTGTACGCCCTGCACTCCGGCGCTCACGCGGTGTACGAGGACATGAAGAACATCGCGGAGAACGACGAGGAAGCGCAGTTCGACCTCGAGGACCGCTACCTCGGCCACGAGACGGAGAGCCACCACGAGCTCTCCTTCGTCTCGCGGTTCCAGGACATCGAGGCCGAGTTCGACCCCGCCGCGAAGCAGCGGATGGAGGAGTCCGCCGGCTTCACCGAGGAGGAGTCGGACCCGCTCACCTCGAACGACGACGACTGACGACGCAGTCGCCGGCCCTCCGGGGTCGGCGCAACTACTGCTTTAACCACCTTTATTATCGCAACCGAACCCGACTCTACTGATACATATGGAACGACGACACACACGGAAGTTCGTGCGGACGTTCTTCACCTCGCCCACCGCGGTCGAGGGAGAGGACGACTCCGCCAAGATGGTTCGTAGCGCCTCCCAACTGCGCGGCATGCAGGCACCCGACGTCTGGGTGCCGGACAACGAGGACGCCACCGCGCCCAACATGCGCGACGAGGGTGCCGAGAACATCGTCGAGGTCGTCGCCGAGAACGGCGCCGACTTCCCCGGCGAGATTCACCCCCGCGTCGTCTGGCACCGCGACAGCCCCGAGACGCGCTATCAGGGGTTCCAGCACATGCTCCAGATAGCCGACCCCGAGAAGGGCGCCGTCGAGCATCTCGACGGGTTCGTCATCCCCGAGGTCGGCGGCATCGACGACTGGAAGAAGGCCGACGAGTTCTTCACCATCGTCGAGAACGAGTACGGCCTCGAGGAGGGGAGCCTCGCCATGTCGGTCATCATCGAGTCCGGCGCGGCGGAACTCGCCATGGGCGAACTCCGCGACGAGATGGGCAAGCCCGACAACAACCTCGAACGGCTGTTCCTGCTCGTGGACGGTGAGGTCGACTACACGAAGGACATGCGCGCCATCACGCCGACCGGCGGGCTCCCGGAGTGGCCGGAACTGCGCCACAACACCTCCCGGGCGGCCAGCGCCGCCGGCTGTATCTCCGTCGACGGTCCGTTCGACGACATCCGCGACGTCGAGGGCTACCGCGAGCGCATGACCGACAACCAGGCGAAGGGGATGACCGGCATCTGGTCGCTCACCCCCGGCCAGGTCGTCGAGGCGAACAAGAACCCCCTGCCGCCACAGGAGGGTAGCTGGCTCATCGACGCCGACGGCCGCGAGGCCGAACTCACCGACGACGACGGCGTGCAGGTGTACGAGGGCGAGCGCATCTCGCTGGAGGAGACCGGCGACGGCTACCGGCTCACCGTCGGCACCGACACCGAGGAACTCGACGCCGACGAACTCCGCGAGGAACTCGTCGACCTGACCGACTACGTCCCGAGCATGGACGACATCGTCGACTCGATGGAGGAGTTCGAGGCGGCCAAGGAGGCCGGCAAGGGCGCCATCGCCATCACCCGGTCGACGACGGTCCGCATCGACGGCGTCGAAATCGACATCGCAAGCGACCGGATGTGGGACGAGGCCACCTACCAGGCGGTCCAGACCCCCATCACGCTGTTCCAGGACGTCTACCAGAACCGTCCGGACCAGCACGACGACCTCGCGGAACTGTACAGCGAGGACGTCGTCGAGCGCGCGATGGACGTCGGCAACTGAACCGCGCCCACGACACGTTCTTTTGGCGCTCGGCCGCGTAGCGACACGCATGTCCGATGTCGAGTTGCGCGGCGTCGAGGACGTGCCGGAGGATGTCGACACGGCGGCACTGGAGCGGATGGACCGGGCCGCCAGCCTGCTCGACGACGGCCTGAAGCTCCCGGTGGTCGGCGTCCACGTCGGCGTCGACCCGCTCGTCGGGCTGTTGCCCGTTGCGGGCGACACCGTGGCGGCGGTGCTGTCGCTGTACGTCGTCGCCGAGGCGGCACGGCTCGGCGTCCGCAAGCGGACGCTCGCGCGGATGCTGGTGAACGTGGGCGTCGACTTCGCGGTGGGCGCTATCCCGCTCGTCGGCGACCTGTTCGACGTGGCCTGGCGCGCGAACCGCCGGAACCTCCGGCTCGCGGTCGCGGACCAGCGCTAGAAGAGGGCACCGACGAGCGTGGCCCCGAACTCGGCCACCCACCGGACGAGCAGTTCCCACGCCGACACGCCCGTCAGTTTCGCCTGGAGCGTGTCCACGCCGAAGAACCCAAACAGCGCCGCGCCGACGTAGTGGGCCTTCCGCACGTCGAACCGGTGGCTGAACCGGTAGAAGAACACGGCGTTGACGAGACTCACCGGGATGATGGCGGCCATCTCGCCGACCCAGATGGCCGTCCCGTGAGCGTACTGGGCGGCGAGTCCGATGGTCACCAGTTGCGTCTTGTCGCCCACCTCGCCGAACGCCATCAGCGCGAAGATGGGGAGGAAGCCGCCGGCGACGTTGGGCACCTCCCAGCCGAGATACGGCACCTCGACCTCCAGTTCGCCGGAGTCGGCGGGGGCGACGCCGCCGTCGGTTGCCGCCCCGGCACCCGATTCCTCGGGCGCCGACCGGACGAGCAGGACCGCGAACAGCAGGAACAGCAGTCCCGTGAACACGTCGAGATACAGCCCCGGGAGCGCCCGCTGGAGCGCGTTGCCGACGACGATTTCGACGGCGGTCCACCCCGCGAACGCGGTGCCGGCGGCCGCGACCACCAGAAGCGGGTTGTAGCGGGTCGACAGCGCGGCGATGATGAACTGCACCTTCTCGCCGGGGAGAACGGTCAACTGGGCGACGAACGCGATGGTCGCCACCTCCAGCCACGTCGCCACTACCGGCCCACCCCCGACTCGGTAGTCACGACGTCACAGTTCAGCGCCATCTCATCGGAGGATTAGATGGAGCTAATTTGTAAACGTTCGGAAACCGGGACCCGGCTCACGGCCAGATGCGGTGGGTCATCGACCCCAGCGTCGACGGACTGGCGAACGGCGTGTCGTCGTGACGTATCGGACGGAGGTTCGTCGTCTCCCGCAGATACGACTCCAGGCCCGCGCTGTCGGTGTGGTCGACGCCGCCGATGGTCCACGGCGGCCACAGCGTCAGATGTTCGAACCGGCCGGCGTCGAAGCGGGCGTACACGTCCGCGGCGCCGTCCTGGGCGACGAGCGCCACTGCCCCCTCGGTCGCCCGCATCGCATCCACGTAGTCGGCCAGCGCCGCGTCCCCGTCCCCGCTGTACGCCTGCCAGACGTTCCGACACGCGCGGTAGTCGGAGTGGTCGAGCAACGTCTCCCGCAGTCCGTCCTCCCCTGCCATCTCGCGTGTGGGTACGATTAGCACGGACTTAACTGTCGGGGCCCCGGGGGGTTATGGCCCCGGCCGCCGACTGACGGGTATGCGCGCGGTTTCGCTCGTCGTCCTGCTCGTGCTCGCCGGCTGTGCGGGGACGCTCCCCGCCACCGACGCGCCCGCGAGTGTCGACGGCGAACTGACGGTGACGGTCACCCGCGTCGTCGACGGCGACACCCTCGAAATCGCGTACTCGAACGGCACCGCCGACACCGTCCGCCTGCTCGGCGTCGACACGCCGGAGGTGCACGCCGAGAACAGCCCCGACGAGTTCGAGGGCGTCCCCGACACCGACGCGGGGCGGGCCTGTCTCCGCCGGTGGGGCGAGAAGGCCAGCGCGTTCGCCGAACGGCAACTTGGCGGCGAGCAGGTGACGCTCGCGTTCGACAGCAACGAGGGGCGGCGCGGCTACTACGGCCGCCTGCTCGCGTACGTGAGCCACGACGGCGAGCCGTTCAACTACCGGCTGGTCGCGGACGGCTACGCCCGCGTGTACGACTCGGAGTTCACGCGCCGCGACCGCTTCTACGCGGCCGAACGCGAGGCCCAGCAGTCGGGGACGGGCCTGTGGGAGTGTGCGACCGAGTCGCCGCCGACGGGGACGGCTACCCCGGCCACGCCGACAGCCACCGGCGGCCTCGCCGTGCGCGTCCACCCGGACGCCGAGGGGAACGACAACGAGAACCTCAACGACGAGTACGTCCGGCTCACGAACCGCGGGACGGAACCGCTCGAGTTGCGGGGCTGGACCGTCACGGACGAGGCGGGCAAGACGTACGAGTTCGGGAACGTGACGCTCGCGCCCGACGCGACCGTGACGCTCCACTCCGGGACCGGAACGGACGGCGACGGCCACGTCTACTGGGGCCGCGAGTCGGCGGTGTGGAACAACGGCGGCGACACCGTCACCGTCCGGGCCGCGAACGGGACGGTCGTCGCGGAGCGGTCGTACTGACTCGCTACGCGTCCGCGAGTATAGCCTCCAGCGCGCCCGCAACGTCCTCGAAGCGGTCGCGGGCCATCGTGTCGGTGGTGGCGAACACGCCGCTGTCGCCCGCGATGACGCGCACGAGATAGCCGTTCTCGAACACGCGGATGGTGAACTCGTAGTCGCCCAGTTCCGTGTCGCGGTAGCCGGCCTGCGAGTGGAACCCCAGCCGCTCGACGTCGGCAAACCCCACGAGGTCGGCGTCGGCCTCCAGGTCGTCGCGGAGATACACCTGTTCGACGGCGTCCTCGGTGAAGTACGTGAGGCTCCGCAGTTCGTCGCCGATAGCGGTGCGTGCGGCCTCGCGGAGCGATTCGGCCAGGTCCTCGGAGACGTTCGACGACATAGTTCGCCGTACGACGAGCAGACAAAAAAGCGCGGGGGCGGTTCCCAGCCGGTGGGACCGTCAGTTCGGGTTCTTCCGTGCGAGTTCCGACCCGCAGATGCGACAGCGGTCGTGGTGGTCGTCGAACTCGCGGCCACAGCCCTGACACTGGTAGGTCCAGTCGCGGCGCTCGGCGATGCCGTCGGTGGCGACCACCTCGGTCCGCACGTCGAGTTCGGTGGCGACGTTCTGCATCGCGTAGTCGTCGGTGACCAGCGTCGCGTCGAGTTCGAACGCCGCGGCCAGCAGCCGGGTGTCCGTCTCCGACAGCTCCGTCGCGTCGCCCGTCGTCCGGGCGGCGCGCTCGACGCGCTCGACGGTGCCCTGGTCGGGGACGTGCATCCGCATCCCGCCGCCCTCGAGCGCGTCGAACCGGTAGCCGGAGGCGTCGTCCTCCAGTTCCTCACGGACGAGGGGGATGGTGGCGACGTCGTCGTCGGTCGTGTAGTCGTTGATGAACGCGGAGGCGTCCAGAACCCGCATCAGCGCGCGACGACGATGTGGTCCTTCACCGCCTGCACCGCGCCGACGGGGACGAGGTAGTGGCCGTGTTCGTCCACCTCGAAGTCGGCGGTGACGTTCTCCGCCGGGTCGACGAGCAGGTGGTTCAGCGTCCCGCTCTTGATGTCCATCGTCACGTTGTACAGCATCCCGAGTTCGGCACCGTCGCTCCCCACGACGGATTTGCCCGACAGGTTCTCCGCGAGTATCTCGGCCATGCGCGACGGATACGCCCCACAGAACATAAACGCCACGGGGTCGTCTGACGCGCGTCCGTCGCTGTTGGGGCCGATTTGGGTCAAGCCTCTTGTGTGGCCCCGTCGACCTCCAACCATGGACCGACGCGCCTTCCTTCGACGGGCCGCCCCGCTTGCCGTCGTCGGCCTCGCCGGCTGTACCGACGGTGGCGGGACCCCCACCGAGGAAACGCCCACGAACACCCCGACGCCGACGGACGCCCCCACCGACGAGTCGCCGACGGCGACCGACACGCCGACCGCCACCGACTCGCCCGCCCCCACCGACAGCGCCACGCCGACGGCGGAGCCGACCGCGACCCCCGACCCGGACCAGCGGGTCGTCGTCGGCCCGGACGGCGACTTCGTGTTCGAACCCGAGTCGTTCACCGTCTCGACGGGCGACACCGTCCTGTGGACGTGGGCGTCGGCGGGTCACAACGTCTCGCCGGCCGACGGCGGCCAGCCGTCGGGCGCCGACTGGAGCGGGAAGGACGGAACCACCTACGGCGAGGAGACGGTGTACGCTCACACGTTCGAGACGGCGGGCACCTACCAGTACCACTGTGACCCCCACCAGGGGCTCGGGATGACGGGGTCGTTCACCGTCGAGTAGCCCCAGCGTGCCGATTTGAAAGAGTTATGTGGCGGCGACGGTGAGACACGGCCAAGTGATCTTCTATGTCTGACGCCGACGCGACGGACGTGCCCGACGACAGCGAGGGGCTCCGCACACCCATCGTCGCCGTCCTCGGGCACGTCGACCACGGGAAGACGACGCTACTCGACAAGATACGCGGGTCGGCCGTCCAGGAGGGCGAGGCGGGCGCCATCACCCAGCACATCGGCGCGACGGCCGTGCCGCTCGACGTCATCTCGGAGATGGCCGGCGCGCTGGTCGACCCCGAGGACTTCGATCTGCCGGGCCTGCTGTTCATCGACACGCCCGGCCACCACTCGTTTTCGACGCTCCGCTCCCGGGGCGGCGCGCTCGCGGACATCGCCATCCTCGTCGTCGACGTCAACGACGGGTTCCAGCCGCAGACACTGGAGGCGCTGGACATCCTCAAGCGCACGCAGACCCCGTTCGTCGTCGCCGCCAACAAGGTGGACACGGTTCCGGGCTGGAACCCACAACACGACATGCCCATCCAGCAGTCCGTCGACGTCCAGTCCGACCGCGCGACGGACGCGCTCAACGAACGGCTCTACGAGATAATCGGCAAACTGTCCGACAACGGCTTCTCGGCGGACTTCTACTGGCGGGTCCAGAACTTCCGGTCGAACATCGGCGTCGTCCCCGTCAGCGCGATGACCGGCGAGGGGGTGCCGGACCTGCTGACGGTGATGATGGGCCTCTCCCAGCGCTACCTGAAGGAGGACATGTCCGTCGACGTCGCCGGCCCCGGCGCCGGGACCGTCCTCGAGGTGAAAGAGGAGCGCGGCTTCGGCACCACCGTCGACGTGGTGCTGTACGACGGCACCGTCCGCGAGGACGACACGCTGGTGGTCGGCGGGATGGAGGAACCCATCGTTACCGAGGTCCGCGCGCTCCTCCAGCCCCGGCCGCTCGCGGAGATACGCACCGAAAAGCAGTTCGAGAAGGTCGAGGAGGTGTCCGCGGCGGCGGGTATCAAGATAGCCGCCCCGGACCTCGACGACGCGATGGCGGGCGCGCCGGTCCGGGTCGTCCGCGACCGGCCCGTCGACGAGGTCATCGCCGAGGTCCAGGCCGAACTCGCGGAAATCGAGGTCCACACCGCCGAGGAAGGCGTCGTCGTCAAGGCCGACACGCTCGGCTCGCTGGAGGCCATCGCCAGCGCCCTCGAGGAGGAGGATATACCCATCGTCCGCGCGGAGGTGGGCGACGTCGCGCCCCGCGACGTGGCCGTCGCCTCCACCGCGGACGAACCGGAGCACGAGGCCATCCTCGCGTTCAACGTCGACGTGTTGCCCGATGCGGAGCGCGAGGCGACCGAGCAGGGCGTCCGCGTGTTCTCCGACGACGTCATCTACCAACTGGTCGAAGAGTACGACGAGTTCGTCGCCGAGCGCGAGCGCGCCCAGCAGGAGCAGGTGCTCGACAAGATACACCGCCCCTGCCGGTTCCGCGTGCTCGACGACCACGTGTTCCGGCAGTCGAACCCCGCGGTCGTCGGCGTCGAGGTGCTGTCGGGCACCCTGAAGCGCAACTCCCGCGTCGAGAAGTGGGAGGGGAACGAACCCACCCGCGTCGGCCAACTCAAATCCCTGCAGGACGAGGGCGAGGACATCGACGAGGCCCGCACGGGCGACCGGGTCGCCGCCTCCATCGAAGGCCCGACCGTCGGCCGACAGATAAAGGAGGGCGACGAACTCTGGACGGAACTCCCCGAGAAGCACGCGAAGATACTCGAACAGGAGCTGTCGAACGACATCCCGGGCGACGAACTCGAGGCGCTGTCGATGTACCTCGACAAACACCGGAAGCGCGACCCGTTCTGGGGGAAGTGAGCGGCCCGCGACCTGTGCAATAACATTTAATTAGCTCGCTGATGAACGTGTAGGCGTGCCCGAAAGTCCCGCGCCGGACGAGTACGACCTCCTGCTAGCGGCGCTTCCGACGCCGCTTTTCGCGGGGCTGGCGTGGTCGTGGGTCGGCGCGGTCGGCCCGGCGCTGGCGCTGGGCGCCGGCAGTCTGCTGGCGGTCGCACCGCTGGCGTACGCGCTGTTCCTGAGCCCGCCCGCCTGAGTCCTACCGCGCGGCGGGGTCGTGACGGCTCGGCGTGTTCTTCGCCTCCAGCGCCGCGCCCGCGGCGATTTCGCGGGCGAGCGCGTCGCACTCGTCGGTCTCGGACAGCGAGAACCCCGCCGAGACGACCGAGCCCCCGGGCGGCCGGACGGCGACGGTGGCCTCGACGCCCGCCGACGACTCGACGACTTCCGACCCGACGACGAACCCGTCGGGAAGCAGTTCGCGCGTGCGCGCCGCGACCGCCGCGCCGTTGCGGCGCAGCAGGCGGCGTTGCTCGGGCGTCAGCTCCACGGCCTCCCCATCTCCGTGTGGCGCGTTTCCGTGCATCAGAGTTGCCACCGATACAGCCCACCCGCGCAAAAACCCATCGGCTCGGATTACAGGATGGGGTCGCTATCGCCGTACGCCGCCAGGACGACCGCGGTCGTGTACGCCTCGGGGTCGGCGGGCGCGGAGACGACCTGTACGTCGCCGTCGGTGAACGCCCAGTCGCGCAACTCGCGGCCCGCCGCGAGCCCCTCCTCGACGGTCGCGCGGACCGTCTCGGCGTCGGTGCCCGACGCCTCGTAGAAGATGCCCCGGCCGCTCTCCTCGACGCTCCAGCCGAGGCCTGCACAGGCACGCTCGGCCGCGCCGGGGGCGACGGTCCGACGACCCTGCACGACGGTCAGCCGCTCGCCTGCCGGCCCCAAATCGGGCGCGGTCTCGGCTATCTCGACGGTCGCGCCCGCGGGGATGACCGACGAGACGCGCGTGAGGTTGTAGTTCTCCACGCCCGCCTCGGCGAGCGCCGCGTCGTAGGAGGACATGGCCGTGGCCGCGGAGGCGGCCCCCCAGACGACGCGGATAGGTTCCATGGTCGGCTGTGGGGGACCCGGCGGTAAGCGGGTTTCGGAACGCGCTCTCCGTGCCTCCGTCGCGGCCCCCCGGCCCGCTCGTCCGTCGGCCGGCGTGGTCGATACGGCGGTCGTCCGGCCGATACGGGACCGCTACGAGTCGATGTGGTGGACGGCGTCCGGGGAGAGGAGACGACCGGTCGGGAGCGCGACCCACCCGTTCGGGAGGACCCGAACGGCCCCCTCGTGGAGGAGCTGTTCCTGCTCGAAATCCCCGTAGACGGTCGCGTTCTCGTACTCGATGGCGAACTCGTCTGCCACCGCGTCCCAGACTGATTCGGTCGAGACGACCATGCCTATCCGAGATGGGCGTGCGGGGTTAATCTTCTGGGAGAACGGAAGCACGAGGAATCCACGCGGGAGCCGACCGACATGGCGGACGGGACCGGGAGCCGACGAACGCCGGCCGAGCGACGTGGAGAGCGTGCGTCAGTAGAACGCGACCGGGAGCCCCGATTCGGTGTCGTCCTCCTGAATCTTCTTGTAGGCGTCCCGGAAGTCCGCGGTCGCCACGTCCGTCCGGTCGTCGCGGATGGCGAACATGCCGGCCTCGGTGGCCAGCGACTCGATTTCCGCGCCCGAGAACCCCTCGGTTAGCTCCGCGAGTTCGTCGAAGTCGACGCTCTCGGCGAGGCTCATCTCCTGGGTGTGGATTTCGAGGATGCGCTTGCGGCCCTCGTGGTCGGGTTCGGGCACCTCGATGAGGCGGTCGAACCGGCCGGGCCGGAGGATGGCGCGGTCGAGCATGTCGAAGCGGTTCGTCGCGGCGATGATGGAGATGTCGCCGCGTGCCTCGAACCCGTCCATCTCCGAGAGTAGCTGCATCATCGTCCGCTGGACCTCCGCGTCGCCGGAGGTCTTCGACTCCGTGCGCTTGGAGGCGACGGCGTCGATTTCGTCGATGAAGATGATGGCCGGTTCGCGCTCGGCGGCGAGTTCGAACAGGTCGCGGACGAGGCGGGCGCCCTCGCCGATGAACTTCTGGACCAGTTCGGAGCCGGCCATCTTGATGAACGTCGCGTCCGTCTCGTTGGCGACGGCCTTCGCCAGCATCGTCTTCCCGGTCCCCGGCGGGCCGTGCAGGAGGACCCCCGTCGGCGGTTCGATGCCGACCTCGTCGAACTGCTCGGGGTTGGTGAGCGGGTCCTCGACGGCTTCCCTGACCTCGGTAATCTGTTGCTCGATGCCGCCGATGTCCTCGTAGGAGACCTCCGGCGAGCCGGTGACCTGCATCGCCTGCGCGCGGGCGTCCGTCTCGTCGTCGAGTAGCGTCTGGACGGCGAAGGAGTCGTTGATGGCGACCCGGTCGCCCGCCTCCAGTTTATCCGAGAGGCGGGGCGACACGTCGGTCAGCACCTCCTGGTTGTTGCCGTGCTGTTTCAGGACGACGCTCTCGTCGTCGGTGACCTCCTCGACGGTGGCGATGTACAGCGACGACGTCTTCAGCGCCTCGTTCTCGCGCTGGAGCTGGTCGACGTCCTCGCGGAGCTCCTCCTGACGGTCGCGGGCGGCCTCCAGTTGGTCGGCCAGTTCGTCGTGAACCTGCACGATGTCGACGAAATGGTCGCGGAGCGCGTCGAGCCGCTCCTCGGAGGACATGTCGGGGTCGAGATCGAGTTTCGGCCGGTCGGGAAGCGACGGGCTGCGAGACATCTGGCTGTCCGAGTTTGGACCGCCAGCGTAGAAAGGTCTTCGGGTCGTGGAAACGTCGAACCGCCTCAGGAGAGCGCTTCGAACTCCGCGACGTACGTCTCGTAGGCCTCGATGGCCGCCTCCACCGGGTCGGGACTCGCCATGTCGACGCCCGCACCGCGGAGCAGTTCCAGGGGATACTCCCGCGAGCCCTTCCGCAGGAACTCCAGATAGCGGTCGGCCGCGGGCTCACCCTCCTCCAGAATCGAGTCGACGATAGCGTTGGCCGCCGAGATGCCCGTCGCGTACTGGTAGACGTAGAACCCGTAGTAGAAGTGTGGAATGCGCATCCACTCGCGGGTGATATGCTCGTCGACGGCGGCGTTGGCGTAGTAGTCGCGCTTCAGGTCGCCGTACAGTTCGTCGAGTTTGTCGGCGGTGAGCGCGCCACCTGCCTCGCTCAGTTCGTGGGCCTGCTGTTCGAAGTCCGCGAACATCGTCTGCCGGAACAGCGTCGACCGGAACCGCTCGAGATACTCGTCGAGGATATGCCGCCGGAGCGTCTCGTCCTCGACGGTCTCCAGCAGGTGGTGGGTGAGAAGCGCCTCGTTCACCGTCGAGGCCACCTCCGCCGTGAATATCTCGTACTGCGAGTAGACGTACGGCTGGTGCTCGCTCGACAGTTGGGTGTGTAGCGAGTGGCCGAGTTCGTGCGCCAGCGTGTACATCGAGGTCACGTCGTCCTGGTAGTTCATCAGGATGTACGGCTGGCTGTCGTACGTGCCCGCCGAGTACGCCCCGGAGCGTTTCCCCTCGTTCTCGTACACGTCGACCCACCGGGAGTCGAGGCCCTCGGCGAGCCGTCGCTGGTAGTCCTCACCGAGCGGCGCGACGGCCTCCGTCACCCACTCTTTGGCCTGCTCGTACTCGACGTCCGGCGACTCGCCTTCCGTGAGCGGCGCGTACAGGTCCCACATCGCCAGCTCGTCGACACCGAGCCGCTCGCGTTTCAGGTCGACGTGCCGGTGGAGCACGTCGAGGTTGTCCTCGACGGTCTCGACGAGGTTGTCGTACACCGCGGGCGGGATGTTCGCGTCGTCGAGGCTCGCCTCGCGGGCGGTGTCGTAGTTGCGCGCATTCGCGAGCTTCGAGTTCGACTTCACGCTGTTCTTGTACGCCGTCGAGACGGTGTTGCGGTACTCCTCCCACGTCTCGAAGTAGGCGTCGTACACCCGCTCGCGGAACGCGCGGTCGGAGTTCTTCAGCAGGCTCGTGAAGTTCGACTGCGTTATCTCCCGCTCGTCGCCGTCGGGCGTCTCGACGGTCGGGAACTGCATGTCCGCGTTCGACAGCATCTGGTAGACGTCGCCCGCCGCGCCCGTCACCTCCGAGAGGTCCGCGAGCAACTCCTCGATTTCGGGCGAGCGGGTGTGCGGCTTCAGCCGGAGCACGTCGTCGAAGTAGTGCTCGTACGGTTCGAGCGCGGGCTCGGCGTCGACGAACGCCTGGAGCGTCTCGCGGTCGACGCGCTGGAGCTCCGGTTCGATGAACGACGCGGCGCTGGACGCCTCGGAGGCGAGCGACTGGGCCCGGGCCGACAGCGCCTGGTACTCCTGGTTCGTCGTGTCCTCGTCCGAGCGCATCCGCGCGTAGGACGTGACGTCCGACACGGTCCGCATCAGCTCCTCGCGGAGCTCCAGCACCTCCAGTAGCGTCTCGGCGTCCTCGGTGACGCGGCCCTCGTACTGCTCCAGTTCGTCGAGCCGTTCCTCGACGGTCGCGTACGCCTCCTCCCACGCCTCGTCGTCGGCGAACATCGCCTCGAGGTCCCACTTGTGCTTCTCGTCGACCTCGCTACGTTCGGGTACCGAACTCATTTGCCACCGTTTGCAGGCCGGCGGGTGTAAACGCATCGTCACGCGGGCGCCTTCGCAGGGACGAGCGGGCCAGCGGGCGGCGGGCGAGGGGGTTTTGCGGATGGCGGTCGACGGACCGGTATGGACGACACCGCACGCACGCTCGCCGGCCGGGCGTTCGCCGACCCGTTCCCGTGGCGGTTCCTGACGGACCTCGTGGAGGCCGGCCCACGGCTCGGCGGCTCACCCGGGGAGCGGCGCGCCGCCGACCTCGTGGCCGACGCGCTCGGGGAAGCGGGCGCCGACCCCAAGACACGCCCGTTCGAGATGCGGCGGTGGACGCGGGGCGACGCCGCGCTCGCGGCGGGACGCGACGGCGCCGACCGCTCGTTCGAGACCGTGGCGCTCCCGTACTCGCCGCCGGGCGACGTGACCGGCGACATCGTCGACGTGGGCCACGGCACGCCCGACGAGGTTGACGACGCCGACGTCGACGGGAAGGTGGTCGTCGCGGACACCGACACGCCGCCGGGCGACCGGTTCGTCCACCGGATGGAGAAGTTCGGCCACGCCGTCGACGCGGGCGCGGCGGCGTTCGTCTTCGCCCATCACGAGCCCGGCCAGCTAATCCCGACGGGCACCCTCCGATTCGGTCGTGAGGCGGCGGTGCCGGGCATCGGTGTCTCCCACGAGACGGGCGAGTGGCTCCGCGAGTACGCCGGCGACGGCCGCGCTCGCATCCGCGTGGACGCGACCACGGAGGCCGGCACCTCCCACACCGTCGTCGGGTCGCTCGGCCCCGACACGGAGGAGGCCGTCCTCGTGGTCGCTCATCTCGACGCCCACGACGTCGCGGAGGGCGCGCTCGACAACGGCTGTGGCATCACCACCGCCGTCACCGCGGCCCGCTATCTCGCGGACTGCGAGTTGGACTGCGAGGTCGTCGTCGCGGGCGTCGGTTGCGAGGAGACCGGCCTGCTCGGCTCGCGGGCGCTGGCCGAGGACCTCGACGTCGGCCGCCTGCGTGCGGTCGTCAACGTCGACGGCGCGGGCCGTCACCGCGATTTACGGGCGCTGACCCACGGCCACGACGGCGTCCGCGACCTCGCCGAGCGGGTCGTCGACGAGGCGGGCCACCCGCTCGCAGTCGGGGAGACGCCACACCCGTACAGCGACCACTGGCCGTTTCTCCGCGAGGGCGTGCCCGCGCTCCAGTTACACAGCAAGGAACCCGGCACCAGCGGCCGCGGCCGGGGGTGGACCCACACCGCCGCCGACACCCGCGACAAGGTCGACCCCCGGACGCTCCGGAGCCACGCGCTGTTGACCGCCCTGCTGGTCAGGAACCTCACCCGCGCGGACCTCGACCCAGTCGACACCGCCGAGTTGCGCGAAAAACTCGAGGACGCTGGCGCGGAGTCGGGGATGCGCGCGGCGGGCGTCTGGCCCGAGGGCTGGAACTAGCGCGAGGCGCCCGACCGGAGCCGCTCGGCGACGCGGGCGCTCGTCTCACGGCTGACCCGCCGCTTCTCGAAGACGGTCCACGCGCTCGCCGCGGCCGTCTCGTCCACCTCGAAGGTGAGGTCGTACGCGACCCGCCGGAGCAGGAGCGGTTCGGGCGCGAGCGCGCCCACGCCCTCCGGACCGTCGACCGTCTCCGCGGAGAGCACGCGGTCGGCGAACGCGACGGGGCGGTCGCTCGAAGCGACGGCCGCTATCAGGCCAACTGCGCGGCGGACGAACTGGCGGGGGAACCCGCCCGCCGAGACGGTACAGACCAGATACGCGCCGTCGCGCTCGCAGTCGACCGAGAGGTCGCGCTCGGTGCCCGTCTCGTCGGGCGTGAGGTTGTGGACGTCCTGTTCGCCGGAGAGCCGGTCGCACACCTCGCGTGCCCGCTCGTCGTCGGCCTCGGGCGCGTGGAGGTGGTACTCGTAATGCCGGCGGCGGGCGTCGTACTGCGCGTCGAACCCGTCGGGGGCGTCCGCGTGAGCCCACGCCCGCACACCGCCGGGCAGGTGGCCGTTGAGCGCCCGCGGCGAGAGCCAGTCCGGTGCCTCGAACGCGACCGTCTGCTGGACGGCGGAGACCCCCTTGTCGGTGCGGCCGGCGGCGCTGTAGCCGTCGGGCGGCGTCTCCGGCGTCGGCGTCACGCCGTGGGCCGCGAGCGCCTCGAACAGTTCGTTCTCGACGGTCTCGCCGTGTGGCTGGCGCTGGAAGCCGCGGTAGTCGGTGCCGTCGTAGGCGAGGCGGTACGCGCGCACAGCGGCCGGAGGGAGCGGCCGCACTTAGCCGGACCGGTCAACCGCTCCCGCCCGCGCTCCCGGAGCCCCCGGAACCCCCGGCGCCGTCGGAGCCGTCGTCAGTTCCGTCGTCCCCGAGCCCGCCCCGTGCGTCGCTGACGTTGCGGGCCCACGGTGCGTACCGCGTCTCGGGTGCGAGTCCGCCCGCACCGCCGGAGGCGCCCGGGTCACCGTAGTAGCCGGAGACGAGCACGCCGTCGTAGGTGACCAGCAGGGTGTAGTCCTCGGTCACCTCATCGGAGAGGTTGACGGTGGCGTTGTACCGCGTTTCGAGATAGCAGTCCGGAACGCCCGAGCCGCCCGACCGCTGAATGTCGAGTCGGTAGCGGTGCGGGCCGATTTCGTCGAGCCGGGCGTCGAGTTCCGTCGCGTTCGACCGGACGGGGACGGTGGTGTTGATGGAGAGCGCCCGCCCGCCGTCGACCGGCACGTTGGACGTGGTGGTGTTGCTCGACCGGGCGTCGCCGCAGGTGGTCCCGACCGTCTCGAACGAGTCGAGTTCCGCGCCGCCGGACATCGGCGGGCCGCCGCCCACCTCGGCGAGCGACGAACAGCCGGCAGTCAGAAGCAACGCGACGACCGCAAGCGAAAGGATGCGTCTGGAGGGCACACGCAGAACAGGGGCCACGCGGGAAAAGTAGCTACCGGAGGCCCAAACGCGCGCTGTCGTCTATTCGTAGTCGTCGTACGTCGGGCGGCCGGACGCCGGCGGGAACTCGTCGAGCGGCACCTGCGTCTGGTCGCCGCTGTCCATCTCCTTCAGCGTCACCGCGTCGTCCGCGAGGTCCTGTTCGCCGACGATGACGACCGTCTCGGCGTTGATGGAGTCGGCGTACCCCATCTGTGCGCCGAAACTGCGCCCCGAGACGTCCGTCTCGACGACGTGGCCGAGTTCGCGGAGCTGTCGGGCGATGTCGGCGGCCTCCCGTTCGGTGTCGCCCACCTGCAGGACGTAGTAGTCCGTCGAGACGGCCTCCTCGGGGTAGACGCCCGCCCGCTGGAGCAACAGCGGGAGCGTCGAGTAGCCCGGCGCGAAGCCGACCGCGGGCGTGGGCTGACCGCCGAACGACTCGATGAGGTCGTCGTAGCGGCCGCCGCCGAACACCGACCGCGAGACGTCGCCCGTCGCGTCGAAACACTCGAACACGACGCCGGTGTAGTAGTCGAAGCCGCGAGCGGTCTCCAGCGAGAGGTCGCAGAACTCGCCGGCGCCGAACTCCTCGACGGCCGCGAGCACGTTCTGGAGGTTCTCGACGGCCGCGGCTATCTCGTCGGTGCCGGCGAACGCGACCAGGTCGTCGAGGCTCTCCTCGGTGGTGGCGGTCACGAGGTCGTCGAACTCGGCGGCCTCGTCGTACGAGAGGCCCGCCTCGACGAGCAGGTCGTGGTACTCCGCGTCCGATATCTTGTCGCTCTTGTCGACCGCGCGGATGGCCTCACGGACGTCGACGTCGGCGTCGTACGACCGGAAGAGGGCGCCGAGGATGTCGCGGTGGGAGACGCGGAACTCGAACTCCTCGCCCGTCAGGCCGAGGTCGGTCAGCATCTCCGCCGCCAGCGCGATGACCTCCGCGTCCGCCCGCGGGTCCGACGAGCCGAAGATGTCGACGTTCGTCTGGTAGAACTCGCGGAACCGGCCCTGCTGGACCTGCTCGTACCGCCAGAACGGCCGCGTCGAGAACCACTTGATGGGCTTGGACAGCTCCTGACCCTTCGCGACGACCATCCGGGCGACGGTCGGCGTCAGTTCTGGCGTCAGGGTGACGTGACGGCCGCCGCGGTCCTCGAAGGCGTACAGCTCCTCGACGATGTCCTCGCCGGCCTTGTCGGTCCACATCTCGGCGCGTTCGAGGTGGGGGGTGCCGACCTCGCGGAACCCGTAGCGGCGGCAGGCGTCCTCGATAGTGTCGACGACCGCCCGCCGGGCGGCCATCTCCTCGGGGTAGAAGTCACGGAACCCCTTCAGTCGCTCGTACATACCCGAACGTCCGGCGGGCCGCACAGAACCCTTACGGTCCCACCGCGCTCACTCGCGGAGCCGCGGCTCGTCGTCGGTGTGCTCGTCGCGGACCTGCTCGAGCCCGACCGCCACCAGCTGTTCGAGTACCGCCTGCTCCGTGAGCCCGTACTCACGGGCGAGAGCCTCTATCTCGCGGGCCTCGCTCTCCTCGAAGGTGAGCCGGTAGCGCCGCATCGTTTGTTGTACTACCCCACACACAATAAGTACCCGTCAGACGGGCGTCGTGCGGGTGGCGACGCGGGAACCGCGTCAGGCCGGGACGCCGCCGGTCGCCCGGAAGTAGAGCGCGAGGAACGTCACCGAGTTGTACGTGCCGTGAACGAAGATGGTCACCAGCAGGTTCTCGGTCACCTCGTACAGTGCGCCGAGCAGGAGGCTCAACGCGAAGATGACGAACAGATACGCCCCGACTTGCGGGAGCGGTGCGCCGAACACGTTCATCACGTGCGCGAGCGCGAACACGCCCGACGCGATGCCGATGGCCGGCACCGCGGCGTACCGCTCCCGGAGCATCCCCTGGACCGCGCCACGGAACATCAGTTCCTCGCCCGGCCCCACGAACAGGTACGTCAGCGGGATGAGATACAGCGCAAGCTCCGGGTTCTGCATCCCGTCTTCGACGATGGAGGTGCTGGGCGTCTCGACGCCGACGGCAGTGTAGGCCGCACTCAGCGCCGCGAGCAGGGCGAGGAGGCCGAGGAGGCCGGCGACGGCGAACCCCACGTCACGTAGCGTCGGCATCCGGATGTCGACGATGTCGAACCGGTCCTCGAGTTTGAAGAACGCGAGGACGACGATGATGAAGCCGAACCCCTGGAGCGCGAGGATACTCAGCCCGTACTGGAGCACCACCTGGTTCTGGACGTCCACGCCGACCGTCTGGAGGACGCTCGCCAGCACGAACAGCGTGACGATGCCCGCGACGGCGCCGGCGAGCGCGAGGCCGACGCTCTTGGCGACGACCCGGAGGCGGTCACGCTCGGCCGGCGCGCCCGGACTGACGTTCTCGGACACACCCTACGTAGCGAACGCACCCGAATACCTCTTTCTCATCGTCGCGCCACGGACTCAGTCGCCGTCGACGACCAGCCGCCGCTTCTCGCGGACCGCCTCGGCCTCGGGGAACTCGCCGCCCCCGAGCAGGCCACGCGCCGCCCGCTTGCCCCACTCCACTGCGGGCTGGGTGAACGTCTCGACGCCCATCAACTCGCCCGCGAGAACACACGCCGCTTCGAGCGAGACGAGCAACTCGCCGACACCCCGCTCGTCGACGCGGTCGATTTCGATGCGGACGTTCGGCTGGTCCGCCGCGGCGAGGCTCGCCTCCGTCGCCTCGAACTCGGCGTCGAGCAACTCGCCGAGCGAGGAGCCGCCGAGATACGACAGCCCTTCCACGTCCGTCGCGGGGATGGCTACGTCGCCCCGCTTGCGGGCACGGACGAGCGTGACCAGTTTGTCGTGGCGACCCGCCCGATACAACTGCAGTTGGGAGTGCTGGTCGGTTGCGCCCAGCGCCCGCGCCGGCGTCTGGCCCTGCCCGTCCTTGCCGAGCGACTCGGCCCACAGTTGTGCGAACCACTCCGCGAACGGCTCCAGTGCCTCGGCGTACGGCATCACGGCGTTGACGTGGGCGCCGCGGCGTTCGAGACCGACGGCGACCGCGCCGTACGCGTAGGCCGGACAGTCGTAGAGGCTCCCCGACAGGGAGTCACGGGCCTCACGTCCCCCGGCGAGCACGGCCTCGACGTCGTAGCCGAGAATCGCGGCGGGCACCAGCCCGACGGCCGACAACGCCGAGAACCGTCCGGGGACGCCCTCGGGCACAGAGAGGGCAGGCAGGTCGTGTTCGTCGGCCAACTCCCGTAGGGGACCGGCCTCGCCGGTGGTGACGACGGTGCGGTCGGTCCAGTCGACGCCCGCCGCCCGCATCGCGTCCTGCACGACGAGGAAGTTCGACAGCGTTTCCGCGGTCGTCCCCGAGCGGGAGACGACGTTCACGGCGGTCCGGGAGAGGTCCAGTCGGTCGAGCAGTCGCCGGGTCGCCTCGGGGTCGACGTTGTCGAGGACGTGGTGGTTCTGTTCGCCGAGCGCGCGGGTGACCGTCACCGCGCCCAGCGCGGAGCCCCCGATGCCGACGGTGAGCACGTGGTCGGCGTCGACGTCGGCGACGGCCGACTCGATGCCCGCCGCGTTCGTCGTCTCGGGGAGGTTCAGGCTGGCGTAGCCGAACTCCGCGTTCGCCATCCCCGCGGCGATGGTGTCGTGTGCCTCGGCCACCTCCGCGTCGAGTCTGTCGAGGGCGTCCTCGGAGATACCGGGCGTGGCAACGGAGTCGAGCGCGTTGCCGATGTCCACTCGCATACCCGGGTCGCCGGGCCGTGGTGGCAAAGGCGTTCGGACTCCGGGCTAGGGACGAACGACAGCGGGAGAATCGACAGGCACCTCGAAAGTCGGTTCAAACGTCCAACTCGGCGGGCGCGGGCGGCATGTGGCGCTTGTGCTCGCTCTCCTCGACGAGGCCGACCACCCGCTCCACCGCCGATTCGGGCACGTCGAGCGTCCGCACCGTCGCGGACTTCGAGAACGGGCCGTCGACGTGGAGCGCGAGAATCGCGTCGAGCGTGTCGTAGCCGAGTCCCATCTCCTCCTCGTCGGTCTGTCCCTCCCACATCTCCGCGCTCGGCGGCTTCTCGACGAGGTCGTCGGGGACGCCGACGTGGCTCGCCAGCTGGCGCACCTGTCGCTTGTAGAGGTTGCCGATGGGGTTGCAGTCGACCGCCTGGTCGCCGTACTTCGTGAAGTAGCCGGTCATCGCCTCCGACCGGTTGCCCGTGCCGAGCACGACCCCCGACTCCGCGTTGGCGACGAAGTAGTTGAGCACGCCCCGCACCCGGACGCGGACGTTGCCCAGCGCCATCCGGTCGTCGGCGCCCTCGGGGTAGGCGTCGACGAACGATTCGACGATAGGGTCGATGGCGACGACATCGTACTCGACGTCGAGCATCTCGGCGACGCGTTCGGCGTCGCTCATGTTCCCCTCGGTGTTCACCTCGCTGGGCATCACCAGTCCGTGGACGGCGTCGGAGCCGAGCGCCTCCACCGCCAGGTGGGCGGTCAGCGTCGAGTCGATACCCCCCGAGAGGCCGATGACCGCGCCGTCGGCACCGGCGTCGTCGACGACGGCCTCGATGAAGTCGGTGATGTGCTCGCGGTGGGCCTCTAACTCCCCTTCGGAGAGGTCGAGGTCGACGCCGCTCCCCTCGACCAGCGCGTCTGCCTGTGACATTGCCGACTTGTTCGGCCGGACGCGACAAATAACTGCCGTGGGCGGCGAATCGCTGGACGTTCGTCTACTCCGGTCGTGGCCCGGGAAACGCTACGTTGAAGTGCGGCGGTAGGTTACCAACGGGCGCAAGCGCCGTTGGTCCAGTGGTAGGACATTAGCTTCCCAAGCTAATAGCCCGGGTTCAATTCCCGGACGGCGCATCCTGCGACGAACGAAAGTGAGGAGCGCATAGCGGAGTTCTCGATTGCGAGCGGTGAACGGAGTGAACCGCGACACGAAAACGCCAGTGAGAGCCGTCGTCCCCGTTCGCTACTCGTCCAGCCGTTCCGTCTCGCGGACCGTCTTCTCCGTCTCGACGTTCCCCGTGTTCAGCGTCCCCGACGGCTCGAACAGCAGGACGCGACACTCCTCCTCGGCGACCGGCTTGTGCTCGACGCCGGCGGGGACGACGTGGAACTGGCCGGCCGACAACTGCACGTCATCGTCGTCGCGCACGCGGATGGTCAACTCCCCGTCGTGGACGAAAAACAGTTCGTCCGCGTCGGCGTGGTGGTGCCAGTCGAACTCCCCGTGCAGGCGGGCGAGTTTCATCTGTTGGCCGTTCAACTCGGCGGCGACGCGGGGCGACCAGAACTCGTCGATGCTGTCGAACGCCTCGCTCAGGTCGACGGGCATACCTAGCGTTCGGGCCGCACGCGGAAGTCGCTACTGCACCCGGTCGAAGGCCCGACTCTCCACCACGTCGAACAGCGCCTCCGTGCCGGCGTCGTCGAACCGGAGCGGCCGGCGCCACCACGGGCCCTTCCCCGAGTCGGCCGAGTGGTCGGTGACCAGCCGGTTCGCGTCGACGCCCGCATCGCGCCCGGACAGCGGCACCGCCCGGTCGAACAGCCGCGAATCGTCGGGGTCGCCACGCAGGAGAACCGCCGCGTCCATCTCCGCACGCTTGACGTGGGCGTTCGAGGCGAACCGCTCCCGTTCGGCCGCCGGGAGCGCGTCGTAGTCGGTCACCGGGTCGCGCGCGAGACGGAACCCGCCGACGAGATACGCGCCCCACTCGGGCGGTTGCCACGCGGGCGGGTCCTCGCCGGCGGTGTCGAGCGTCGCGTAGAACAGCGCCCAGTCGCCGGCCGCGAGGTCCGCCAGGGGCCGCGCCTTCACGCCGTGGGGGTCGCCGTACGTGTACGCCTCCCCGTGCGGATACTCGGGAAACTCCGGGTCGAGGTGGACAGGGGTGTCGCGGACCCGGTCGGGCACCGCCACGGGCAGGTGCGGCGTCAGGTCGCCGTACGTCGGTACCGGCTCGCATGTGGGTTCCGACTCCGGGATGGGGAGGAAGGCGAACGACCCGTCCGCGAACGCCGGGCCGCGGAAGCCCGGCGCGTTCGTGTTCGCTCCGACGTTGACGGCGACGGCACGCATACCCGCCCGTTCGGCCGGACGGCAATCAACCCCGCGTTCCGGGAAGCGAGTCGCGGAACCGCTCGCGGTCGACGACCCGGAACGTCGTCGTCACCTCGCCGACGGCGGAGCCGTCCGGGCGCTCGACGCGGCCCTCGAAGGTGAGGTTCGACCCGTCCACGTCCACCAGTTCGGTCTCGACGGCGAGGTCGGTCCCGAGTGGCGCGGCCCCGCGGTGGTGGAGCGTCGCGTCGACGCCCACGGTGCCGGTGCCGTCGGGGAGGTGGCCGTGCAGGGAGTCGCGGCCGGTGAACTCCACCCATCCGAGCAGGGCGGGCGACCCGAGCACGCGCACCGGTTCGTCGGGCGCGGCGTCGTGGGCCGCCGGGCGGGCCGGCGGGTCCGACTGCTCGCCGAACACGTTCGTCGTGTGGCTCCGCTCGACGGTGAACGTCCGCCGGGAGACGAGTGAGCGCCCGTCGAGCCCCGAGAGGTCGACCATACCGGTGGGGCGGCGGCCACCGTCAAGAACTCAGCGGACGCGCCGGAGCGCCGCGTGGCCCGCGACCCCGGCGAGGAAGGCGACGCCGACGTTCGTGAGCACCGCGAGCGCGGCCATCCCGACGACGACGGGCCGGTCGGGCGAGTCGAGGGCGACCCACGCGAGTTGCCCCGCGACCGCGAGCAGGAGGACGCCGAGCATCGCCATCGGGAACCCGGACCAGAGGCCGGCGACGAGCGCCGCCGCCAGATACAGCGCGGCGAGCACGAGGTTCGCGCCGCCGGTGCGCGCGCCGAACGCGTACTTCCCCGCGAGGCCGCCGGAGCCGTGACACATCGGCACCGCACCGAGCGGAACGCCCAGCAGGTTCATCGCACCCATGCTCTCCGCGAGGTCGTCGGCGCTCACGTCGGCGTCGAACAGGTCCGACAGCAACAGCGAGGTGGCGACGGCGGCGTTGCCGACGGTCATCGCCAACTGGCCCGCAAGGCCTTCGAGCGCGCCGGTCGACAGCGTCGGTCCGCCCGTCGGGAACAGGGCGAACGCCGGTAGCGACGGCGTGGGCACACCCCCACCCCAGAGGGCGACGCCGGTGCCGACCGCGAGCACGGCCACCGCCCCGGCCCGGCGGTAGACGAGCGTCGCGGCGACGGCGACGACGACGCCGGCGGCGGCCATCGCCGGCGCGCCGGCCGCGAGGTCGGCGCCCGCCAGCGCCAGCAACGCCGCCACGGATAGCTGGACGCCCCTGACGACCGGTTCCCCGACGTACCGCTGGACGCGGGCCATCGTCCCCGTCAGCCCCGCGACGAGCAGGAGGCCGCCGGCGAGCAGACCCGCCGCGACGAGTTCGCCGTACGCGAGCGTGCCGGCGATGGCGAGTCCCGCGAGCGCCTTCATCGGTTCGACGGAGACCGGCAGGCCGTACCGGACTCCCCACACGGCCTGGAAGACGGCGAACCCGACGAGCAGGTGGGCGAGCGACGCCGGCGTCAGCGCGGCGAGCGCGACGACTATCGGGAGGACCGTAACCGAATCCCCCAGCGCGCCGGTCACCTCGCCGACCGAGAGTTCGAACCCGCGGCCGCGGTCGGTCTCGACCGATATCGCCATCCATCGGCAGTCACCGGTCCGTCGGCTTCACTCTTTTCAGAAACCCGAAACGATTGGCAACCGCGGGCGGCGTAACTGCTCGACGTTTCATCCGCCGTCGAGGCGTGCCGCCCGGTCCGCGGGGAAGCCGACGCCGACCGTCTCGCCCTCCGCGGGCGGGTCCGACCAGAACGCGACGGCCGACGCGCCGTCGAGCGCGAGCGTCACCCGGTAGGTGGCGTCCTCGCGGACGACCCGCTCGACCGTCGCCTCGTGCGGGCCGCCCCGCCGGACGTGTTCGGGCCGGACCGCGACCTGTCCGGCCCCGCCGTCGACCAGTCGACCGGGCAGGACGTTCGCGCCGACGAACGCCGCGACTTCGGGCGTGTCGGGCGCCTCGAACACCGCCTCGGGCGTGCCGACCTGCACCACCTCGCCGTTGCGCATGACGGCGACGCGGTCGGCCAGCGCCCGCGCAGTCGTCCGGTTGTGGGTGACGTGGACGGCGGTCACGTCCGCGAGCACGTCCGCGAGGTCGTCCCGGAGCGCCTGCCGAGTCGGCACGTCCAGCGCCGACAGCGGTTCGTCCAGAAGCAGGACGCGCGGGTCGATGGCCAGCGCCCGTGCCAGCGCGACCCGCTGTTTCTCGCCGCCCGACAGCGTCGGCGGCGACCGCTCCGCGAGGTCCGCGACGCCCATCCGGTCGAGCAGGTCGTCGGGGTTGGGGAGCGGGTCGACCGCTTCGCCGCCCTCGGTTTCCGGGGGCGTCCAGTCGTCGCGCTCGTCGGCCGGCGGTTCGACCGGGCGGTCGCCGTACCGCTGGCCGAACGCGACGTTCTCGCGGGCGTCCATGTGGGGGAACAGCGCGTAGTCCTGGAACACGAAGCCGAACCCCCGTTCCTCCGGCGGGCGGGCGGTCACGCTCTCGCCGTCGACGGTGACCGACCCCGCGTGGGCGTGGTGGCCCGCCACAGTCTCCAGGAGGAGCGTCTTCCCGCTCCCGGAGGGGCCAAGCACGACGAGCGTCTCGCCCTCCGCGACATCGAGCGCGGCGTCCACTTCGAAGCGGGTGTCGCCGTCGGAGAACGTCGCCGCGACGTCGAACGATATCACACCCGGCTCACCTCGTCGTAGGCGAGCCACCGCACCAGCACGAACAGTAACGCCGACAGCGCGAGCAGGAGGACGCTCACCGCGCCACTCCGTGCGAGGCCGTTGTCCGACGTGAGGTAGGTGTTGAAGATGAAGACGGGGGCGTGCTGGGCCGCGACCACGTCGCCGGTCACCGGGTAGAAGAACGACACCGAGTACGCGACGACGGCGACGGCGCCGAACTCCGAGACGGCGCGTGCCCACGCCAGCACCCCGCCCGTGAGGACGCCCCGCGAGGCCAGCGGCAGGGTCACCCGCCGGAACGTCTCCAGCGGCGAGGCGCCGTGGCTCCGGGCGGCGTACTCGAGGCGGTCGTCGACGTTCTCGAACGCCTCGCGGGCGGCGTTGACCGCGAACGGCGCGGCGACGAACAGCATCGCCAGCACCATCCCGCCGAACGTCCCCAGGACCTGGAGGTCCGGGAACGCGCCCCCCGACCCGAGGCCGAACAGGATGATGATGCCCGCCACCGAGTGTGGCACCACGAGCGGCAAATCGACGAGACTCTCGACGAGCGACTGACCCGCGAACCCCCGCGAGAGGAGGTACGCCAGCGGGACGCCCGTCACCAGCGCCGCCAGCGCCGCGACCAGCGGCGCGTACACCGAGAGAAACAGCGTCTCCTGCACGTCCGAGTTCATCGCCATCTCCGCGACCAGCGCGGGGTCCTGCCGGGCGACGAACATCAACAGGGGGACGCCGACGGCGACCAGAAGTAGCGACCCGAGCGAGGCCGCGGCGGCGCCGACCCACTCCTCGCCCGAGACGGCCGCCGCGACCGCGAGGACGACCGGGGCGACGGCGGCGGCCAGCACCCCCGCGACGGTGACGGCGACGGCGACGACGGCGGCGGTACCGACGACCGCGGCGACGACACCGCGGGGCCCGCCGACCGTGGCGGCCGCCAGCGCCGCACCGCTCCCGACGGCGAACAGCGCGTACAGGGTGGGGCGGCCGGCCGCCTGCGCGAGCCCGAACGCCGACAGTTGCACGACGACGACCGCCAGCACGACCGCCCCGCGGCCGAAGCCGCCGACGGCCGTCTCCCGCAGTTCACTCATGGCCGCGGGTGAAGACGCGAGGCGTCACGACGGTTGCGGTCTCACTGCTGGTCGAGGCGGAGCGGGCCCAGCGACCCCTTCGCCTCGGCGTGTTCCATCACGCGGTCCGGCACCGCGTCCTCGCCGCCCGAGGGGACGACGACCGGCTCGACCGGCTGGAGACCCTTCTCCTTTAGCACCTGCCGCCCGGGGTCCGAGGCGAAGTACTCGACCCACTTCGCGCCCGCCTCGGGGTTGTTGGCGACCCCCGGCACGGTGATGCCGTAGGCGATGGGCGCGCCGACGAACGTGCCCGACGACGTCTCGACCTCCGCTTTCGCGTAGTGTTTCGCGTACGTCGAGGTGGCCTTCGAGAGGTCGACCTGCGACTGGAGGTCGACGTACGGCAGGTCCGACGACGAGGAGATGGACTGGTAGTAGAACACGTAGTCCAGTTTGCCGGACTTCAACTGGCCCTCGAGGTTCGTCTCCGTCCCCGTGGGCACCGTCGAGTTCTCCCGAAGTTTCTCGTAGGTGGACTGGTCGTACAGTTTCGAGCCGTCGAACTCGACGGCGCCGAGTTGCTGGCTCATCACCGCCCGGTAGCCGCCGGGGTCGACGGCCGGGTCAGAGTGGCCGATGGTCACGTCGTCGCGAGCGAGCACCTCCCACCAGTTCCCTTGCTCGATGTCGTCGGCGCCGGGCGAGTCCTCGCGGTACTGGATGGACATCGCGTTCGTCGTGAACACGGCGTACCACTCGCCGTAGTCGGGGACGACCCGGTCGCGGATGAGCCGGAAGTCCGAGACCCCGAGCACGTCGGCCGACTTCCCCTGCTGGGTTATCTTCTTCGTCGAGGCGACCGACCCCTTCGCCTCGCGGGTCACGTCGATGCCCGTCTCGTCCTCGAAGTCGGGTTCGGCCGACGAGAACGGCGGCGCGAGACTCCCCGCGTGGAAGATGGTCATCGTCCCGCCGCCGCCACCGCCAAGCGAGGTACAGCCGGCCAACCCGGCCGCGGCGGTCGCACCGGCCGCGGTCAGGAAGGCGCGCCGACTCGTCCCTGTCGAGCGTTGTTTCTGCATGGATACAACGGCGTTCACCCCCGCTCGACATAACGGTTTTGTCGGACAGCGAGAGAGGGAGGGTATGGACGCCGACTACGACGCGCGGCTGACGGCCGACGGGGTGACGTTCGACGCCCGGGACGCGGCGCTTCTGGCGACCGTCGACGAGGCGGGGTCGCTCAACGCCGCCGCCGACAGCCTGGGGCGGTCGTACGCCCGCGCCCACCAGCGGTTGACGGCGCTGGAGGCGGCGTTCGGGTCGCTGGTCGAGCGCCAGCGCGGCGGCGCCGGCGGCGGCGGGTCGACGCTGACCGACGCCGCCCGCGAGTTGCTGGCGGCGTTCGAGCGACTGGAGGCCGGCTACGAGCGGGTCGCCGCCACCGAGGAGTGCGTCCTCGACGGGACGGTCACCGACCGGGACGGCGAACTCGCCACCGTCGAGACGGCCGCCGGCCCGGTGCGGGCGCTGACGCCGCCCGACACCTCGGACGTGGAGGTGTCGCTCCGCTCGGACGCGGTCACCTTGCACGCGCCGGCCGAGGCGCCGTCAGCGGACGCGACGAGCGCACGCAACCGCCTGTCGGGGACGGTCATGGGAGTCGGCACCGGTGACGCTGTCGGGCGTGTCACCGTCGACATCGGCGCCGACGATCCGCTCGTGGCGGTGGTGACGACGGAGAGCGTCGACCGTCTCGCGCTCGCGGCCGGCCGCGAAGTGGTGGTGTCGTTCAAGGCCACGGCGACCCGTGCGACGCCCCGATAGGTCGGGTTTCATACATGGGGTCTCGACGCCGGCAGAACCGGCAAAAATCGTGGTACGGGCGTCAGACATCCCGGCGCGTCGTGCGCCCGTCTGACGCACATTTATCATACCGGGGAGCATGCCGACAGGTGGGCGCGCATCGACGGCCTCGAACTTCCCCATCCTCCCCATCGCGCGCCCGGACCTCTCTTCACCCGGCGGCGAGATACTCGTTGACCGCGTCCAGCGTCGCCTGCTCGGCGATGACCGCGAGCTGGTCGCCCGCCGCGATGGTCGTCGCGGGCATCGGCACGTCCATCGGCTCCCTGGCCCGGCCGTGTGCGTAGATGCGGGCGTCGCCCGGCAACTCAAGTTCGACGACCCGGGAGCCGACGAACGGCGAGTCCGCGGGGACATCGACCGTCGCGGCCGTCAGGTTCTCCGTCAGGTCCGCCAGCACGTTCAGGTCGCCGCCGAGCAGTGCGTTCTTCGCGCCCGCCGCGCCCAGCCGCTCGGGGTAGATTATCTCGTCGACGTCGGCGGCGTACGTCTCGTATATCTCCTCACGGTAGTCCTCGTCGATGCGCAACACGGTGCGACAGCCGTAGTCGGCGGCGATCATGCAGGCCGCGAAGTTGGCGTTCAGGTCACCCGTCAGCGCCGCGATGGCGTCGGCGGTGTCGATGCCCGCCTCCGCCAGCACCGACTCCTCCTCCGCGTCCCCCTCGACCACGTCGAACCCGTCGACGCGAGCGGTGTCCGCCTTCTCGTCGTCGAGTTCGATGATGGTGACCTCGTGGCCCTCCGAGCCGAGCATCCGCGCGGTGCGTGAGCCGACGCGACCGTAGCCGACGATGACGAACTGCATGCCGCGAGGTACGACACCACACCCCAAAAGGCTACGCCCGGTCGCGGATGCCGACGACCCGCGTCTGGACGTGGTCGGGGAACACCTCGTCGACCGCCCCCTCGCCGGCCGTCTCCGCGAGCAGTACGCGGAGTTCTGCCTCGTAGTCGCCCTTCGATAGCTGTTCGGACGGCGCCTCCTCGACGACGAGGTTCCGCTCGACAAGCCGGTCGACGGCCGTACGACCGAACCCCGACAGCGGCGAGAGATAATCGACCCCGTGGCGGTCTTCCAGCGACTGGGCCCACGCCCGCGAGACGGTCGGTACCCGGTCGTCGCGTCGGGAGCCGTCCGCGATGGCGTCGAACCCCTCGGCGGCGGCGCGTTCGAGCGCGTGCTCGTGGACCTGCTGGATGCCGTTGCGCGGGAACCCGTCCGCGACCATCGCGTCGACGGCGTCGTCGGCCACCTCGCGGTCGAGTTCTAGCCGCTCGAACGGGAAGCCGACGGCCTCCGCCGTGGTCGCGGCCTGGCCGGCGGCGTCGCCGACGCCGAACCCCGCGTGGACGAGCGTCACGTCGTAGAACCCGTCGAGGAGCAGGGCCGCCAGCGTGGAGTCCTTCCCCCCCGAGAACAGTACGCCGACCTCCATCAGCGTCGCTTGATGTTGAAGTCCTGCGAGTCGGGCTTCAGCTCCTGTAGGAGCGCCTTCATCTTCTCCTCATCTATCTTCCCCTGGATGCGCCCGCTCTGGGCGAGCGCGACCACCTGCTGTTCGACCTTCTCGCCGAACTCGGGTTTCGACATCTTCACCGAGTTGAGTCGCTGGCGCGCGCCGTCGGTGAGCGCCTTCCGGAGCATCGCCTTCTTCTGGGCCTCGGCCTGCTGGCGCTGGGCCTCCATCGCCTCCTCGTCGGCGCCGCCGCCCTGCTTCTGTTCTTTCAGCTGTTCCATCTTCTTCTCTCGAAGCTCCTCGAGTTCGTCGTCGTCGGGCTGACCGCTCATGGACGTGTGTTCTGGGTCGGGAAGAAAAACGGTTTCGACGCCGTCAGGCGTACCGCTCGAGTTCGGGCCGGTCGAGCTCCTCGATGAGCTCCGTCGCGGTGTCGTCGAGCAGTTGGCGGCCCTCGCCGGTGACCTCGCGGCCGTGGCCCTCGCGGGTGTTGATGTAGCCGGCGTCCTCGAGTTGCTGGAGCAGGGTGCGGATTATCTTCTTCGAGCCGCCCGTCTTCGAGTTCGGGCGGACCTTGTAGCGGGTCGAACCCTGCTTGGCGTCGCCGTAAGCCGTCGAGAGCCGGTCGACGCCGACCGGACCGTCGACTGCGACCTTCCGGAGCAAGGAGGCGCCGCGCAGTGCCCAGAAGTCCTCCTGCTCGGGCGGGAGTTCGCGGGCCGTGCCGGTCTTGGCGAGGTCCATCCAGTCGGGCTGTTCGAGTTCGTCCTCGATCTCGTCCGCGACGGCCTCGATGAGGTCCTCCGCGGGCGCGTCGTAGAGGGTTGCCATTACCGACTGTTTCCGTTGGGGCGCGTTTAACTCTGACGTTATAAGCGTGGCGCGAACGGCGACCGCGGGGAGCCGTGAGCGCCACGTTGAAGCGAGCGGGGCAAAGCGAAGCGACGACCCGCGAGCAGAGCGTACCGCTCGCGTCGCCCGCGGCACGTAACGACGAGCGGCTCACTCCACGCCGACGAGCCCCTCGTTGGAGCCGATGATGCCGGCGACGCCGCCGCCGACGACGGTGGGGAGCCAGTAGGTCGCCGTCCGGTGGATGACCACCGCGGCCGTCGCCGCGCCGCCGGGGACCCCGAGCGCGACCAGCAGGGCGATGAGGACGGCCTCGACGCCGCCCAGTCCACCCGGTAGGGGCGTGATACCCGCGATGGCGCCGACGGGGACGACGACGAGGACGACGGCGAAGGAGACGGCCTGCCCCAGCGAGAACAGCGAGAGCCACAGCGAGGCCGCCAGACAGAGCCAGCCGAGCGCGGAGAAGCCGAGCGCGAGCGTCAGCCGCTTTCGGTCGGCCGTCACGCGCTCGATGGCGTGAAAGAACCCCTCCACGCGCCCGCGGATGACCGAGGGCCCGGGCGGCGAGCGCCCGGGGACGACGCGACCGACCGCGCGGATGAGGGGCGTCACCGCCGAGACGGCCGCGCGCTCGACCCGGTAGCGGTAGCGCCAGCCGACGACGGCGGCGACGGGCACCGCGAGCGCGAGCGCGCCGACGGCCAGCGCCGCGAAGCGGAGTCGGGAGCCGAACGCCACCTGCGTCGAGAAGTAGGCGATGCCGAGCGACGCCAGCGCGATGGAGGGGACGAAGTTCAGCGAGTCGACGCTGGCGATGGCCGCGAGACTCGACTCGTACTCGGTGTCGGCCGCCCGCGAGATGAGAAGCGCGCTCACCGGTTCGCCACCGGCCTGCCCGAACGGCGTGACGTTGTTGGCGAAGGTGGCGGCGGCGAACACGCCCACCGAGACGGGCGCGGCGACGCGCGCGCCGAGGACCCGCAACACCGTCCGGAGCGACAGCCCCCACGCCGACAGCCAGACGGTCGCCACCGCGACGACGGCCACCAGCACGGACGGCTCCGCGCGCAACAGCGCGTCGACCACCTCGCCGACGCCCACTACCACGAGGATTCCCGCGAGCACGACCAGCGCGACGAGGAACCCGACGGCGGAGGCTCGCAGGTCGATGTCCATGCAGGGTCGTTCGACGGGCGAGGGGTTATGGCATTCGGTCGATGCCCACCGACGGGCTTTTGCGCCGCGGTGCCGGCCCTCCGACATGGACGAGCGGGCCGCGCTCGCGCTCATCGGACGGGAACTCCCCGCCGCCGGCGACGACTGTGCGGTCGTCGGCGAGCAGGTGCTCACGACCGACATGCTCCACGAGCGGACGGACTTCCCCGACGGGACGACCCGCTACACCGCGGGCTGGCGCGCCGTCGGCGCGTCGCTGTCGGACGTGGCCGCGATGGGCGCGGCGGCGACCGCGGCGGTCGCCGTCTACGCCGCGCCCGCCTTCGAGGCCGGCGACCTGCGGGCGTTCGTCGACGGTGCGAGCGAGGTCTGTGCGGCCGTCGGCGCCGAGTACGTCGGCGGCGACCTCGACGACCACGAGGAGTTCACCGTGGCGACGACGGCGCTCGGGCGGACCGACGACCCGGTCCTGCGGGACGGGGCCGCGCCCGGCGAGGCCGTCTGCGTCACGGGGACGCTCGGGCGGTCGGCCGCCGCGCTCCGGCTGTTCGGCACGGATGACGTGCGCGCGAACGACCTGTTCCGGTTCGAGCCCCGCGTCGCCGCCGGGCGTGCGCTCGCGACCCACGCGACGGCGATGATGGACTCCAGCGACGGCCTCGCGCGGTCGCTTCACCAGCTCTCGGAGGCCTCCGACTGCGGGTTCGACGTCGAGTACGACGCCGTGCCGGTCGATTCGGCGGTTCGGGCGGTGGCCGACGACGGGGAGGACGAGCGGGAGATGGCGCTCCACTTCGGCGAGGACTTCGAACTCGTGTTCGCGACGCCCGACCCCGAGGCGGCCGCGGCGGCCTCGCCCGTTCCGGTCGCGCGTGTCGGCACGGTCACGGACGCGGGCGTTCGGATGGACGGCGAGCCGTTGCCCGACCGCGGCTACACCCACGGCGCCTGACTACTGGACCAGTTCGAACGGGACCGGGGTGAAACACAGCAGGCCGAGCGCGAACGTGAGGAGGCCGACGGCCATCCGCTTGCGGTCGAGCCCCTCCTCGAAGATGGGGTCTACGGGGCCGGCGTACGCCAGTCCGAGCGCGACCAGTCCCCAGAACCCCCACAGCAGGGGGGCGTTCATCCCGACGTTTCCGAACAGATAGAGGTACGACGCGAGCGCGAACAGGCCGGCGGGCACCAACGCGGCGACGGTCTCCTGGCGCTCGCCGAGCATCGCGCGGACGAGGTGGCCGCCGTCGAGCTGGCCGACCGGAATCAGGTTGAGGAACGTGACGAACATCCCCACCCAGCCGCCGAACACGACCGGGTTGACCGCCACGGTCGGGTCCTGATACGTGAGCGGCTGGCCGGTCGCCCACGAGAGTCCCTGCAGTAGCGGCGGGTAGCCGAACTTGATTTCGAACGCGCTGGGGCTCTCGAGGACGCTCGACGGCACCGAGACGGGGTCCATGTAGAGACCGACCACCGAGACGACGACGGCCATCACCAGCCCCGCGAGCGGGCCGGCGACGCCGATATCGAACAGCGCTTTCCGGTCGGGGATGCGGCCCTTCATGCGGATGAGTGCGCCGAACGTGCCGATGATGTTCGGGATGGGGATGAAGTACGGGAGCGTGGCGTCGACCTCGTGGTACCGCGAGAGGGTGTAGTGGCCCAGTTCGTGGACGCCGAGGACGGCCAACAGCGCGACGGTGAACTTCCAGTTCTGCCCCGTGACGAGGTTGACCGGGTCCCAGGCGGACATCGAGGTGGTCTCGTAGAACCACATGTTTCCGGCCGCGAGCGTCGTCAGGACGGTCAACACCAGCGTGACGATGTTCACCCACGGGATGCCGTCGACGCCGACGTTCGTGGGGCTGGCCACGAGCGCGTGGCGCTGTCTCGTGAGGTCGACGCCGGAGATGGGGTCGGTCTCCTCGTCGGTGACGGAGGCGAACCGGATGTCGTAGCCAGCCTCGCGGAACAGCGGCCAGAGCCGCCGTTCCAGCGCGTCGGGACCCACGCGTGGCTCGCCGAGATACAGAAGTCGGTCGCCGTCGCGCCGGAGTTCCTCGACGTGGAACACGTCGGCGACGGCCGCGGGGTCGGGCGCGTCGCCGGGGAACTCCGAACGCGACGCGTCCGCGGACCTCGCGGGTCCGAAGTCGTCGCTCATCACCGAAGCGGAAGGGGTCGAGGGCGATAAATCCCCTGACCCCGCGAGCCACCGAGTGGGTGGCCCCGGTACCTTGGGTAGGATGGAGGGATGGAGGGCGTGAGGTGCGGGGGGACCGCCGCGTTACGCCCGGGTGACGCGCCACGTGGTGGCGCTCGTGTACGACCACTTCTCTATCTCGAGGTCGGTCGCGGAGTCGCGGAGCTTGACCATGAGGGCGCCGATTTCCTTCGCGGACAGGCCCACTTCGTCCGCGATGAACTTCGACTTGAAGTACACCTCGCCGTCCGAGGCCTTCTGCGCGAGGTAGTTCTTCAGGCGGCTCTCCTTGCTCTCCGTCTCGTTCGCGGGGGTAGTCGCGCTCATCTGTGACACCTCACTCCCGCCTTGCTCCCAGGGGAGTATATAAAGGCAGGAACCTTCGACTTGATTCGGCACGTTTCGGGACGAATCGAAGCAAAAGGTACGTTTCACGAACGCCTGAAAATCGTTTAGACCTTTTACAACGGTATCAGATTCTTTTTCTCACCTCTGAGATGATTTTGACTCGCTGGCCGAGTTACCGTAATATCCGAGGACTTCGGTCTCGGAATATACCGGCTGATGGGCGACGGCGCGCACCGCGCGCAGAGCGCCGGTCGGTGACCACCAGGTGAACGACCCCGTGGACGCCGACGCCTCACTCCCGGTCGTGGACCCAGAACGTCTCCGATTCGGTGACCTCCTTCTTGAACAGGGGGACCTCGTCTTTCAGGCGGTTGATGCCCTCCTCGACGGTGCGGAACGCCTCCTCACGGTGGCCCGCCAGTACGACGACGAACACGATGTCCTCGCCCGCGGGTACAACGCCTGTGCGGTGGTGGAGAACCACCTCGACGATGCCGTCGCGCTCCTCGAGTTCCGACTCGATGGTCCGCATCTTCGTCTCCGCGACGCCGTCGTACTTCTCGAACTCCAGCAGTTCCGTCCGCTCGTCGTCCGGGGCGTCCTTCTCACGCACGCGCCCGGTGAACGTCGCGATGGCGCCCGCCCGGTCGGCACCCGCGGAGCGTTTCACCTCGGCGACGAGCGATTCGAGCGTCTCGTGGGGGTCGAGGTCCGCGACGGCCGCGACGACCGCCGCCACGTCGAGTGAGGCCGCGTCGGGCGCGGTGACGAGCGGGTCGGAAACGTCCACGTCGCCGAGCGAGACCTGTGGCAGGTCCGCGTCGGGAAAGCCGACCGCGACGGCGTGGTCGTGGTCCGGCGCGAGACGGTCGACCGTCTCGGCCAGCGAGAGACGTTCGCCGTACGCCTGCCACTCGGCGCCGAGGTCGTACTCAGTGGCCGGGCGAGCGCGCTGGACGCCGCCGTCGACCTCGCCCGCCGCGGTCCGCTCGCGGTTCCGGACCACCGCGACCCGACCGGACAGCGCCTCGACGAGCCGGTCGGCGGCCGCCTCCGCGTCCTCTCCCGCGATGCCGAACACCTGCATGGTTCGTACGTTCGGGGCGGAGCGCTTGTAGTTGTCCCCGCTACGTCTCGACGGTCACCCGCACGGCGCTGTGTTTGAACTCGGGTATCTTTGCGACGGGGTCGAGCATCTCGTCGCCCGTCAGCGCGTTCACGAGCGGGTCGGCGTAGTGGAACGTCAGGAACACGGTCCCCTCGCGGATGGCCGGCGTCACCTCGACGGGCGCCTCGACGCGCCCGCGGTCGTTCTCGACGACGACGCGGTCGCCGTCCGCGATACCGCGGCGGTCGGCGTCCCCCGGGTGCATCTGCAGGGCGTCCTCGCCGCGCATCCGCATCAGGGTGCCCGACCGGCGGGTGCACGCGCCGCTGTTGAACTGCTGGATGACCCGGCCGGTCGTCAACACGAGGTGGTCGTCGGCCACGGGGTCGACCGGGTCGACGTGGTCGACGGGGTCGAACCGGGCCCGGCGGTCGCCGCTCTCGAACGTGTCGCGGTGGAGCACGCCCGTCCCCTGGTCGGCTCCCTCGGGGAACGGCCACCGGACGCTCCCGGTGCCGATGGCGTCGTACTCGATGCCGGCGTAGATGGGCGACACTCGGGTCAGTTCCTCGAACGCCGCCCGCGGGTCCTCGGGCGGGTCGAGCGGCGTGGCGCCGTTGACGGCCGCGGTCACCCGGCGCGCGACTTCCCCGACGACCGCGAGGTCGCGCCGCGCGTCGCCCGGCGGCGCGCGGGTCTCGTGCATCCGGAGGAGTTGCCGGTCGGTGTTGGTCACCGTCCCCGACTTCTCGGCCCACGCCGACCCCGGAAGCACCACGTCGGCGAGTTCCGCGGTCTCGGTCCGGAAGATGTCGTGGACGACCAGACAGTCGAACTCGCGGAGCGCCCGCCGGGCCCGGGTGCTGTTCGGCTCCGTGACGGCGGGGTTCTCGCCGAACACGTAGCAGAACTCGATGCCGTCGCCCGCTCGGTGGGTCATCTCCACCTCGGTCAGCCCCGGCTTTGCGGGCGGCTCGAACCCCCACACGCCGGCGACGCGCTCGCGGGCCGCGTCGTCGGTCACGGGCTGGTATCCCGGCAGGACGTCGGGAAGCGCGCCAACGTCGCCGGCGCCCTGCACGTTGTTCTGGCCGCGAAGCGGGTTGATGCCGGTCCCCTCGCGGCCGACGTTGCCGGTCAGGAGCGCGAGATTCAGCAGGGCGTGGACGTTGTCGGTGCCGCAGTGGTGCTGGCTCATCCCCATCCCGGTGAACGCGGCGGCGCGCTCCGCCTCGCCGTAGGCTCTGGCGGCCGCCCGCAGGTCCGCGGGGTCGACCCCCGCGAGTTCGGCGTTCGCGTCGACGTCGACCTCGTCGAGGTGACGGCGGTAGGCGTCGACCCCCGCGGTGCGTTCGGCGACGAACGTCTCGTCGACGAGCCCCTCCTCGACGACGACGGCGGCCATCGCGCTCAACAGGGGGATGTCGTAGCCCGGGCGGACGGGGAGATGAACGTCGGCCGCGCGCGTCGTGTCGGTCTTCCGTGGGTCGACGTGGACCATCGTCGTCCCCCGTTTGATGGCGGGCAACAGATACGACCGGAAGATGACCGGGTGCTGTTCGGCCGGGTTCGCACCCGTCACGAGGAAGACGTCCGCCTCCCCGATGTCGGCGAGCGTGTTCGTCATCGCGCCCGCGCCGAACCGGTCGCGCATCGCCGCCACCGTCGAGGAGTGACAGAGCCGCGCGCAGTTGTCGACGTTGTTGGTGTCGAGTGCCCGCGCGAGTTTCTGAAGCAGGTAGTTCTCCTCGTTCGTGCAGTTCGAGGACGCGAAGAACGCCAGCGCGTCCGGGCCGCCGGCCTCGACGGCGCGGGCCGCGCCCCCGGCTATCCGGTCGAGCGCCGCGTCCCACGAGGCGGTCACGAGCCGGCCGTTCTCGCGGACGAGCGGCCGCGTCAGCCGCTCGTCGCTGTCGATTACCTCCCACGCCGCGGCACCTTTCGGGCATATCTCGCCGCGCGTGTTCACCGGGCCGGGCCAGCCGGTCGCACCGTCGCGGTCGGGGTCGTACTGGAGGCTACAGCCGACGCCGCAGTACGGGCAGACGCTCGGGCGTGGGGCGTCGCTCATCCGTGGACGTTCCACGTCGAGACGCTTGACCGTTCGGGCGGGTGTCCAGAGGCGCGGACGCCGCCGTCGCGCCTTGAGAACCCTTAAGACCGGCACCCGGCTACGACGGGGCAACATGAAGGTCGTCGTCTCTATCGGTGGAAGCGTCCTCGCGCCGGAACTCGATTCGGCACGGGTCGCGGACCACGCCGCCGTCATCGAGGACCTCGCGGGCGCGGGTCACGAACTCGCCGCCGTCGTCGGCGGCGGGGGCGTCGCCCGCGAGTACATCGAGTCGGCCCGCGAGCTGGGCGCAAACGAGATAGAACTGGACCAACTGGGCATCGGCGTCACCCGGCTGAACGCCCGCCTGCTTCTGGCGGCGCTCGACGAGGACGTCGTCGCCCCCAGCGTCCCCGAGGACTACGAAGCCGCCGGCGAGGCGCTCCACCGCGGCGACGTGGCCGTGATGGGTGGGGTCGTCCCCGCACAGACCACGGACGCCGTCGCGGCGGCGCTCGCGGAGTACGTCGACGCGGACCTGCTGGTGTACGCCACCTCCGTCCCCGGGGTGTTCAGCGCGGACCCGAACGAGAACCCCGACGCGGAGCGGTACGACGAACTCGCGGCGGACGACCTCGTGGAGATGATAGCCTCCGCGGAGATGAACGCCGGCCTCTCCGCGCCCGTCGACCTGCTGGCCGCGAAGGTCATCCAGCGGGCCGGCCTCGAGGCCATCGTCCTCGACGGGAGCGACCCCGACCGCGTCCGGCGGGCCGTCGCGGACGGCGAGTTCGAGGGCACCCGCATCGTTCCGGAGGGGCGATGACCTCGCCGTACACGCTCTCCGACCGGCGGTACGACTTCTGGGCCGACGCCGTCGCCGACGCTATCGAGGAGCGGGAGTCCGACGACCCCATCATCATCAAGGGCGGCATCTCGCCGTCCGGCGTCCCGCATCTCGGCAACATGAACGAGGTGATGCGGGGCCACTTCGTCGCCGAAGTGCTCCGCGAGCGGGGCCACGAGGTCCGGCAGGTGTTCACCACCGACGACCGCGACCCACTGCGGAAGCTCCCCCGGAAACTCGCGGACCTCGACGGCAACGTCGTCGGCCTCGGCGAGGTGGACGCCTCCGCGCTCGGGACGAACCTCGGGAAGCCGTACACCGACGTACCGGACCCGTTCGGTTGCTGTGACTCCTACGGCGACCACTTCTCGCGCATCATCGAGCAGTCCGCCGAGCTGCTGGGCGTCGACATCGACGTCGTCTCGAACACCGACCTCTACGAGTCCGGCGAGATGGACGAGGCGACGCGGTTCCTGCTCGCGAACCGCGAGCGCGCCCGCGAGGTGTTGAGCGAGTACCAGGACAAGGTCGACGAGACGTACGTCCCCTTCAACCCCATCTGCGAGTCCTGCGGGAAGGTAACCGAGACCGTCACCGGGGTCGACGCCGAGGCCGGAACGGTCTCGTACCGCTGTACGGACATGGAGGCGGGCGGCGACGTCATCGAGGGCTGTGGCCACGAGGGCACCGCGACGCTCCGGGATGGGAAGCTCCCGTGGCGCTTCGAGTGGCCCGCGCAGTGGCGCGTTCTGGACGTGGACTTCGAGCCGTTCGGCAAGGACCACGCCGAGGGGTCGTGGCCCTCCGGCGTCGACATCGCCCGGAACGTGCTCGGCGACGAACCGCCCGTGCCGATGGTGTACGAGTGGTTCACCCTCGACGGCGAGCCGTTTTCCTCGTCGGAAGGGAACGTCATCATGGCCTCGGAGGTGCTGGAGATGCTCGAACCCGAAGTCGTGCGCTACTTCTTCGCCAAGGACCCCAAGCGCGCCCGCGATTTCTCGGTCGAGCGGCTCGACCAGTTGGTCGACGAGTTCGACCGCTTCGAGCGCGTCTACTTCGGCGAGGAGGACGCCGACGAGAGCGAGCGGCGCCGCGCGGAGCGTGCGTACCCGTTCGTCGTCCACGACCCCGACCCCGACCGGGTGCGCATCCCGTACACGTTCGCCGCGGTGCTGGGGATGACCGACGACCCCGAGTTGCGCGAGACGATGGCCCGCCGGTCGGGCCACATCCCCGACGACGCCACCGACAGCGAGGTCGAGGCGGCGCTGGCCCGCGTCGAGAAGGCGCGCAACTGGGCGGTGCGGACCGACAACGAGTACAACTACCGGCTCGCCGAGGAGCTACCGGACGTCGAGTTCGACGACGCCACCGTCGCGGCGCTCGCGGACCTCGCGGCGTTCATCGAACGCGAGAAGCCGGACGACGAGACGCTCCAGGGAGAAATCTACGAGACGGCGCGCGACCACGACGTGGACGTGGGCGACTTCTTCACCGCGGGCTACCGGCTGTTCCTAGGCGAGGACCAGGGGCCGCGACTGGGGCCGTTCCTCGCGGCGCTGGACACCGAGTTCGTGCTGGCGCGGCTTCGGCTGGACGGGTAGGTGAGCACCGCCCTCGGCGTTCGCTCTCCGTTGCCGCCTTCCAGTACCGCTACTGCTCGCGTGTCGCTCACTACGTTCGCTCCCGCTCGCAACACCGTGCTACGTCGCGGCTCCCTGTGGTCGCCGCTCGTCGCACGCACCCGGAACCCTCTTTGAACCACACCCCATCTACCCACCCAAATGGTGGACACGCTGACCCTCGTGCTCGCGGGGGTCGTGCTCTACACGGTCCTTGCCCTGACGCTGAAGACGCAGGGCTACCTGCCCGACTGGGTCCGCGTGTCGGGCCCCATCACGACCCTCCACACCGAGCGCGGGAAGAAGTTCCTCGACTGGCTCGCCCGCCCGAAGCGGTTCTGGCGCGCGTGGGGGAACTTCGGGCTCGGCATCGCGCTCGTGGTGATGGTCGGCACGTTCGCCCTGGTCATCTTCGCGGGCGTGCAGGCGCTGTCGAACCCGACGCCGACGGCGCTGAACCGCCCGCGGAACGTGCTCGCGATTCCGGGCGTCAACGACTTCCTGCCGCTGTCGGCGGCCGTCGAGATACTGACCGGCCTCCTGATAGGCCTGGTCGTCCACGAGGGCGGCCACGGGCTGATGTGCCGCGTCGAGGACATCGAGATAGACTCGATGGGGCTGGCGCTCCTGGCGTTCATCCCCATCGGCGCGTTCGTCGAACCCGACGAGGACTCCCGGAACGCCGCAAGCCGTGGCGCACAGACTCGGATGTTCGCGGCGGGCGTCACCAACAACTTCGCGGTCGCCGTCGTCGCCTTCGCCCTCCTCTTCGGCCCGGTCGTCGGCTCCATCGCCGTCGTCTCGGGCGTCCCGGTCGGCGGCTCGCTCCCGGGGTCGCCCGCCAAGACCGCCGGCATCGACCGCGGCGACGTCGTGACCGGCGTCGACGGCCGGGAGGTCGAAAACGCCTCCGAACTCGACGCCGCGCTCGCGACGACGGACGCCAGCGAGGTGTCGGTCACCCTGCGCGACGGCCGCACCGCCAGCGTCGAGCGGAAGGTGCTCGTGACCGGGTCGGTCCCCGACACCGACGGCACGGTCCCCTCGCCCGTCGAGAAGAACACCACCATCGTCGCGGTCAACGGCACCGCGGTCCACACCGAAGGGGCGTTCCACGCGGCCGCCCGCAACCACTCGGTGGCGCGACTGGAGACCGCCGACGGCCGGACGGTGACGGCGCCGCTGGGCGCGTACGCCGTCGTCATCCCGCCGAGCGAGGATAGTCCCGCGCCGATGGCCGACGCCGGTGCGACGCCGGAGTCCACCGTCGTCATCACCAAGATGGACGACGCCCGCATCACTGACCGGGCGGACCTGACGGCGTTCCTCGATTCGACGGACGCCGGCCAGCAGGTGGCCGTCACGGCCTACACCTACCGCGGCGACGAGTTCCAGCGGCAGAGCTACGACGTGACGCTGGGCGAGCATCCGCGCGACGACACCGGGTTCCTCGGCGTCACCGCCATCCAACCGGGCGTCACCGGGATGGTCGTCGACGACTTCGGCATCGACGCCTACCCGGCCGACTTCTTCCTGGGCGTGCTGGGCGGCGGCGACGTGAATCTCCCAATCGACTCGCCGTTCACCCGGGCGTACCTCACGATAACGCTACCGTTCGCGGTGGTCACCATCCCCGGCGTCGGCTACGCGTTCCCCGGGTTCGTCGGCGCGTACGCCAACTTCTACACCGCCGCGGGCGGCCCGCTGTCGTTCCTCGGGACCGGCCTGCTCCTGCTTCTGGGGAGCGTGCTGTTCTGGACGGCGTGGATAAACGTCATCATCGGCCAGTTCAACTGCACCCCCGCGTTCCCGCTGGACGGCGGCCACATCCTCCGGACGTCGACGCAGGCGGTGGTCTCGCGGCTCCCCATCGACAACAAGTACGCCGCGACGAAGGCCGTCACCACGGGCGTCGGCCTGCTGATGCTCACGGGCCTGCTGTTGATGATATTCGGCCCGCGACTGCTCACGTAGGGTCGAACCAGTCCGCCGCGAGGATGTCGTATCGGACCATGTCCTGATACTGGCCGCGCTGGAACACGGCGTCGCGGGCGACCCCCACCTCACGAAAGCCGAGCGACTCCATCGTCGCCCGCGAGGCGTCGTTGTCACGGAGCGCCTTCCCCCTGATGCGGTGGAGGCCGAGCCCCTCGAACCCGTGGCCGACGAGCAGTTCCGCCGCCTCCGTCCCGTAGCCGTCACCCTGGTACTCGGGGAGGAGCCACGCGGCCAGTTCCGCCGAGTGGCGGCCCACGTCGAACAGCACGACCGTCCCCGCGGGTTCGCCGTCGACACAGACCACGAGGTTGAGGTTGTCGTCGCCGAGCACGACGTTCTCGTAGAACTCCTCGACGTCGTCCATCGAGGCGGGGTCGGTGAACGTCATCCGTTCGCGGATGGCGGGGTCGTTGCGCGAGCGCTGGACCAGCTCGAGGTCCTCGCGTTCGAGCGTCCGGAGGTCGATGCGGTCACCGTCGAGGAACACGGGGCCGGGCATACCGGCACGGGGGCGGCGACGACCAAAGCCGTTCTGTGAAGAGGCGTTCACCCGACCGCTTTTGCCCCCCCGCGAGTAGGGCCGGTATGGACGCGCGCGAGGCCGAGGTGGTGGCCGACGCCTTCGACGTGCTGTCGGACCCCCTCCGGGTCCGCATCCTCACGACGCTGTGGGAGGAGGACCGCCGCGGGCCGACAAGCTACTCCGAGTTGCAGTCGGCGGTCGGGGTCCGCGACTCCGGCCGCTTCAACTACCACCTCTCGAAACTGACGGACCGCTATCTCAGGAAGGTCGACGACGGCTACCGGCTCAGTCCCACCGGCCTGCAGGTGGTCGACCTCGTCGAGTCGGGAGCGTTCGGCGAGGCGCCCGACGTCGACGACATCGAGACTGACACGCCGTGTCCCGCCTGCGGGAGGAATCTCGTCGCCCGCTACGACGACGCCGAGCACGTCGTCGACTGTCCGGACTGCGGGCTGGCTGTCTCCTGGCTCACGTTCCCGCCGGCGGGTGTCGAACAGCGGCGCGACGACCCCGAGGCCCTGCTGGAGGCGTTCTCGGTTCGCTCCCGGCGGATGGCCGCGATGGGGAGCCACGGCGTCTGCCCGTTCTGTGGCCGGGAGATGGACGCCACGCTGGTCGCCGACGAGGACGCGCCGCTCCCGTACATGGTCAGGAAACACTGCGACGGCTGTCACGGGACCATGCGCTCCTCACCCGGCGCACATCTCCACGACCACCCCGCCGTCGTCGCCTTCCTGTGGGACCAGGGCGACCGGCTCGACGACCGGCCGCTCTGGGAATGGCCGTTCGTGCTCGGCGAGGGCTGTTCGGTCGTCTCCGAGGAGCCGCTCCGCGTCCGGCAGACCATCGAGCGCGACGGCGAGCGTCTCGAACTCGACGTGGACGCCGACGCCGAGGTGGCCGCGACCCGCCGCGTCCGCGAGTAGGTGAACTGCGCTTCGCAAATCGCTTTTCCCCTTCTCCCGGCTCCCCTCGACTGCGCGGGCCGTCCCGCGCGGTCCCAAGGATGCGAGGCCCTCCACGCCCCGGTCGCACGCGGTCAGGTGGTGCGCCGTGAGTGCGCGCCGCACCGTCCTGAAATACTACCTGTACCGCCCGACCACGTACCCCGGATTCACGTGGCCGATACTGACGCTGTTCCTGCTCGCCCGGGAGTTCTCCTTCACCGCCATCGCGCTCGGCGGGACGGCGATGGCCGTCGCCAGACTCGTCGGTGAGCTCCCCTCGGGCGTGCTCGCCGACCGGGTCGGCCGGCGGGCGACCTGCATCGCCGCCGCCCTGCTGTTCCTCGTCGGCCAACTCGGCTACGCCTTCGTCCACACCGTGCCGGCGCTGGTCGCCGTGGGCGTGGTGACGGGGCTCGCGGAGGCCACCCAGTCGGGCACGCTCGACGCGTATCTCTACGACGTGCTCGCGGAAGCCGGCATCGAGGACCGCTTCACGCACGTCCGCGGCCGGGGCGAAGCGGTGCGGCGGTGGGGCGGCGTCCTGATGCTGTTGGCGTCGGGGCCGCTGTACGTCCTCGACCACACCTACCCGTTCTACGCGATGGCGCTGGTCAACGTGGCGAGCGCGGGGATACTGGCGACGTTCCCACGGGCCACCCCACGCGAGGACGACGACACGTTCGACCTCCGGGAGGCAGTCGGAACGCTCCGCGGCCAGTTGCTCGCCCCGCGCCTGCGCGGCGTCGTCCTGTTCATCGCGCTCGCGTCGGCGATGGTACGAGCGGCCAACGGCTACATCCAGCCCATCGCCGTCGAGACGCTCGACCCGTATCTCGCGGTCGTTCCCGTCGCGATACCCGAGGAGGCGACGATGGGCGTGCTGTACGCGGCGTTCACCGCCGTCGCCGCGGTGACGAGCGACCGGGCCGACTGGCTGGCCTCGCGGCTCGGCACCGAGCGGACCATCCTCGGGTTGCCGGCCGCCGAGGCGGGCGCGCTCGTCGTCGCCGCCGTCGCACCCGTGGCGGCGATACCGGCGTTCTTCGTGATGCGGGCGCTCGGGCCGATGCACGTCACCGTCCGGTTGCAGTACCTGAACGACCGGGTCGACTCGGTGGGGCGGGCGACGGTGCTGTCGGCGGCCTCGCTGTGCATCTCCGTCGGGCGTATCCCGCTCGTACTCGGTTCGGGCGTCGTCGCGGACGCGTACGACCCGTTCGTCGCCGTCGGCGCGGTCGGTGCCGCGTTCCTGCTCGGAGCCGTAGCGACTCTGCTGGTCGCGCCGCCGTTCCCCGACCCCGGGACGACGGCCGCGCCCGCCGACTGAAACCGAACGGCCCTTGCCCCCCGACTCGCAAGTGCGGGTATGGAGCGACGCGAACCCCCGGCGACGGAAGAGGGCTGGTACGCCCTGCACGACCTCCGGACCGTCGACTGGGACGCCTGGCGCGAGGCCCCCGAACGCGAGCGCGAACGCGCACTGGAGGAGGCGATACAGTATCTCGACGCACACGAGTCGCTCGCCGACGCCGACGCCGGCGGCACGGCCGTCTTCGCTATCATGGGCCACAAGGCCGACCTGATGGTCCTCCACCTGCGGCCCACGACGGCCCACCTCGACCGCGCGGAGCGCGCCTTCGAGGGGACGGCGTTCGCCGAGTTCACCGAGCGGGCGAGTTCCTACGTCTCCGTGACGGAGGTGTCCGGCTACGTCACCGAGGAACTGGCCGAGGGCATCGAGAACATCGAGTCGGAGGGGACGCGCAACTACATGCGACAGCGGCTCCATCCGACGCTACCGGAGGCAGAGCACGTCTGCTTCTATCCGATGGACAAGCGCCGCGGACCGGAGGACAACTGGTACGACCTGCCGTTCGACGAGCGCGCCGACCACATGTCGAGCCACGGCGACATCGGCCGCGACTACGCCGGGAAGGTGACCCAGATAATCACCGGCTCCGTCGGACTCGACGACTTCGAGTGGGGCGTCACCCTGTTCGCGGACGACCCCACCGACATCAAGCATCTGCTGTACGAGATGCGGTTCGACCCATCCACCTCCCGGTTCGCGGAGTTCGGCACGTTCTACTTCGGCCGCCGGTTCGCGCCCGCCGACCTGCCGAAACTGCTGGCCGGCGAGCCGCTCCCGGGCTACGTCGAGCGCGACGGCGATGCGGGCGACGAGAGTGGGACCGACCACCCGCACGCCGAGCGCGACGACGCGGACGACGACGGCGCGGACGACGCGGACGACGACCCCGAGGAGACGGCCGCCGAGTCGTCCGCGGGTCGCCCGCCGCAGGCGCAGGGTGAGGCACCTCACGAGGAGACGACGACCGGTGAACTCGAACAGGACCTCCGGCGGGTCGGCATCGGCGCCGACGAGTACGCCGAGGCCGGCTACGGGCTCGTGGTGTACACGGACGCCGACGCCGAGGACGTGGTCGACGACGTCGACGGCCTGCGGAGCAACTTCGAGCACTACGACACCCACGTCATGACCGCGGTGCGGGCCGACGCGGGCGACACCGCGGTCGTCTCGCTGTGGGCCAACGAGCGGGCGGCGAACACCGCCTCCGGCTTCCTGTTCGACCTGCCGGACGTCACGGGCGGGGTCGGCGCGCCGCTGGCGGACGCCGAAGAGAGCGACGACGAGGACGCGCCCGGCGTCGAGGGCACCGACGAGGACGACGAGGTTCGCGAGGCGCTCGCCGAGATGGACATCTACGCCGGCCAGCCCCACGGCGAGGACGTGTACGCGATGGTGCTCTACTCGGAGGCCGACACCGACGACCTGCGCGAGGAGGTCGACGACCTCTCGGAGGGGTTCGACCGCTACGACACCCACGTCGGCACCTCGCTGTACGAGGGGACCGAGACGGGCCGGCGGGCGGTCGTCTCGCTGTGGGAGACGGCCGACGCCGCCGAGACCGCCGGCGACTACCTCTCGGAGTTGCCGGGCATCGTCGGACGGGCCGGCGAGGGGAGCGGCTTCGGCACGATGGGGATGTTCTACACCGTCAAGCCGGAGCACCGCGACGACTTCCTCGACCGGTTCGAGACGGTCGGCGGGATGCTCGCGGACATGGACGGTCACCACGAGACGGACCTGATGGTCAACGTCGCGGACGACAACGACATGTTCATCGCCAGCCAGTGGGCCGCAAAGGAGGACGCTCTGGAGTTCTTCCGCTCGGACGCCTTCCGCGACACGGTCCAGTGGGGCCGTGACGTGCTCGCGGACCGGCCGCGACACGTGTTCCTGGCGTAGTCACTCCCGGCCGAACGTTTATATCGGAGTCCGCGACCAACCGGCGCGTGACGTGAGAATCGTCCCGCGGCGGCCGAGGCGGGTGTGCGATGCACCGCCGCGGGGAGCCCCGTCGCCTGTTCGCCAGTCGGGCGTAGTCAGTCGGCCAGCAGGCCCGCGTCCCGCAGGTCGTCGCCGTCGACGCTCGTGCGGTAGTCCTCGCCCGCCATCCCGTCGAAGCGGTCGACACCGAAGTTCTCGTCGTACAGCTCCGCGACCCGTCGCTGTTCCGCCTCGGAGAGCGCGGGCGTCTCCGGCGCGGCGGCCCACTCGTCGATGTCGGCCTTCGAGCGGAACGTGGGCGTCACGCTGGCCACCTCGTCGTACGAGAGGAGCCACTGGAGCGCGGACTGGCCCATCGTGCGCTCGCCGTCGCGTTCGAGGAACCGGAGCGTCTCCAGTTTCTCCCACCCGGTCTCGTACCACTCGTCCGGACGGAAGCCGCGGTGGTCGCCCTCGCCGAGTTCGGTGTCGGGCGTCACCTGCTCGTTCAGGAGTCCCGAGGAGTGTGGGACGCGGGGGATGAGCGATGTCTCCGCGCCGGTTTCGCGGACGTGCTCGACGAAGTGGCGGTGGACGTCCTGCTCGAAGACGTTGCCGACGTACTGGACGCCGTCGAACGCCTCGTCGATGGCGAACTCGCCCTCCGCGAGCCAGCCGATGGACGGTCCGAGCGCAATGCCGATGGCGTCCGCAACGCCCTCATCGCGGAGGTCGTCCAGCAGGTCGAGCACCTCGTCGGTCATCTCCGCGACGTTCGGGTTGTGCAACTGGAGATAGTCGACGTGGTCGACGCCCAGGCGGTCGAGCGACCGGTCGACCGCGTCCCGGAGGTAGTCGGGGTGCATCTCCTTCGGGAGTTCGCCGTGGCCGGCCTGCGGGTTGTTGTAGAAGTCGTAGCCGACCTTGGTGCCGACGGTCATCTCCTCGCCGCGTTCCGCGATGACCTCGCCGAGCAGTTCCTCCGAGCGGCCGTGCCCGTACACGTCGCCCGTGTCGAAGTAGGTGATGCCGGCGTCGAGCGCGTACTCGACCATCTCCAGAGCGTCCGACTCGTCGCGGTCGCCCCACCAGTCGGTGCCGACGACCCACGCGCCGAAGCCGACTTCGCTCACCTCGACCCCCGAGTCGCCGAGTTCACGGTAGTGCATACCCGTCCGTTGGGGTGTGGCACACTTAGCCGCCGTGGTTCGTTCGCGCGCGCTCGGAGTCAGCCCGGGGAGTTTTCTCGGCGAGGAACGAACCCCGGTGGGTCACGAGATACCCCGTTACCTTCGGGTAACCGGGTTACGGCGGCGTCCGCGACGGAAACCCTCATCATCCGGGCGGGGGTACGGGAGGCCATGACCAAACGGCACGTCTCCCTGCCCGCCGACGCCGAGGCGGGCCTCGACGCGTTCCTCTCCGAGGTGGACCAGCGGCTGACAGCGGCCGGCCCCGACGCCGAGGAGAGCACCTGCGAGGTGGTCCAGGACGTGCTCGTGGACCTGTACGGCGACCGGGAAGCCTACGAGCGCTGGCAGGCGGGCAAGCAGGTGTCGCCGGCCGAGCGCGTCCGACTCCAGGGGTACGACCCCTGCAACGCGACGCTGGAAGCCGAGTACTACGCCGAGAAGGACGAACAACGGTTCGAGCGGTCGAAGCATCTGCAGTGGCTCTGGCGGCAGTTCGACGCGACGCCGATGGCCGACAACATCGAGTTCGCGCTCCGGTTCCGGCAGATGCTCGCGGGCCACCTGTTCGAGGAGGCCGGCGAGAACCTCCGGCTGTTCAAGGGTATCACGTTCTCGTACGGCCACAACATCTCCGTCGGCGACAACACCGTCGTCCACGACGACGTGCATCTCGACGACCGCGGGAAACTGACCATCGGCGACCGCGTCTCCATCTCCGACGACGCCCACGTGTACAGCCACGACCACGACGTCGTCGACCAGACGGAGGTGCGGAACTTCCACACCATCATCGAGGACGACGCCCGCGTCACCTACGACGCGATGGTCACGGCGGGCGTCCGCGTCGGGGAAAACAGCGTCGTCGGCGCCCGCGCCACCGTCACCGGCGACGTGCCCGACCACCACGTCGTCGTCGGCCAACCGGCCACGAGCGTCCGCGTGAAGCCCGGCTTCGAGGACGAGGCCGCGCCCGTCGAGGACCATCTGGACGACAACGCCGACGCCCGCGAGATACCGTACGACCTGCCCGACGACCTCGACGCCTTCGACGAGTTCGAGCGGCCGGCCGAGCTATCCGAGCCGGTCGAGCCACACGAGCGCCCGTAACACGGGGTTTTCCCGTCTCCGAGCCAACGCCGCGTATGGACAGACGACGGCTCCTCGCGCTGGCGGGCGCGGGAGCGACGACGGCGCTTGCCGGCTGTGCGCCGACGCTCGGCACCGACCCAGAGGCGACCGCCGCGACCGAATCGGCCGGAGGCGGCGCCGTCCGGGCCGAGACCGTCGCCACCGACCTGGAGGTGCCGTGGGGCGTCGACTACCGGGACGGGACGGCGTATCTCACCGAGCGGGGGGCCGCGTCGTCCGCGTCGTCGATGGCGCGGTCGAACCGGTGGCCGACCTCTCCGGCGAGGTGGCGACCGGTGGCGAAGGTGGCCTGCTCGGTCTCGTCTTCCACCCCAACGAGCCGACGGCGTTCACCTACCAGACGTACATCGACGTCGGCTCACGGCAGAACCGCGTCGTCGCCCACGACCTCTCGGACGGGTGGGCGAGCCGGACGGTGTTCGACGGGATTCCCGGCGCGAGCATCCACGACGGCGGCCGCCTGCTCGCGTGGAACGACGCGCTGTACGTCACGTCGGGCGACGCGGGCGACGCCGACAGTGCACAGGACCGCGACGCGCTCTCGGGGAAGGTCCACCGGCTGACGTTCGGCGGCGACCCCCACCCCGACAACCCGTTCGGCACGTCGGTGTTCACGTGGGGCCACCGGAACCCGCAGGGGCTCGCACCCCGCGACGGTCGGCTGTTCTCGACCGAACACGGCCCCGATTCCGACGACGAGATAAACCTCCTGGAGGCGGGCAACAACTACGGCTGGCCCGAACTGCAGGGGACCCGCGGCGGCGAGCGGTACACGCCGGCACTCGATTCGTTCACGCCGACCATCGCGCCCGGCGGTGCGACGTTCTATCCGAACGACGGACCCATCGACGCGTGGCAGGGCGACCTGCTGTTCGGCACGCTCGCCGGCTCGCATCTCCACCGGACGACCATCGAGGGGACGACGGTGACGGGCAACGACCGCCACTTCGAGGGGACGTTCGGCCGCCTGCGGACGACGTTCGTCGGGCCCGACGACCACCTGTATGCGGTGACGAGCAACCGTGACGGGCGGGGGAGTCCCCAGGAAGGCGACGACCGCGTGCTCAGGTTCGCGCCCGCCTGAGTTCGACCCCGAGCGCGACCAGCGCCCCGAGGTCGACCAGCGCGAGCGCGACGCCCGTCAGCCCCATCCACGGCGGGAGGACGAACCCGAGCCAGGAGTCGAGCGTGCCGAGCGTCTCCCCGAGGGGGCCGCCAGCCTGCCCTTCCAGGTTCCGGCCGGATGGGACGTTCTCCGGCTCCTCGGGCAGATACTCGCCGTCGAGGTGGATGCGGTCGGCCTCGTAGACGATGCCCTTCGCACCTAGCTGTTCCTGGGTGTCGAACGACCAGACGACGCTCCCGTTGGGGTTCACCTCGACCACGCGGAACCGGCGGGAGTCGGTGATGAGCGTGTTGCCGTTCGGGAGGCGGTCGGCGTCGCGGGGCCACTGCAGGGACTTCGGGCTGTGCGGCGAGTCCGCCGGCAGGGTCGCGTACCGCCAGACGATTTCGTCGGTCTCGGCGTCTATTTCGACGATGCGGTTGTTCTCGGAGTCCGCTATCAGCATCGTCCCCCGGCGCTCCAGCAGGTTCGGGTTGTGCTGTTCGTTCATCACCGAGTGGTCGCCGGGGGAGCCGTACACCTCGACGATCTCCTTCGCGCGATTCACCTCCAGCACCACGTCGAAGTTACGGACGGACAGCAGGAAGTTGCCGTTCTCCAGCCGGTCGATGTCGTTCAGATGGGTCCAGTCGCTCTCGGGGCCCTTCCTGCGAAACTCCTCCTGCTGGTCGTCGGGCACGTACTCGTTCCAGAACTCGGTGCCCTCCGAGATGTGGTTCTCCGCTTTCCACTCCCAGGTCACCTCCCCCTGCTGGTTCACGGTGAACGCGCGGTGGTTCCCCATGTCTGCGATGGCCGTCTCGCCGCTGGGGAGTCGGTCGGCGTCGTGGACCTCGTGGTGGGTCGGGAACGCGTCGTACCAGTCGTACTCCCAGACGACGTCTTTCGACTCCCAGTCGATTTCGACGACGCGGTTGTGGACACAGACGTCGCGGCCGTCGTGTTCGTCGGGACACTCCGGTCCCGGGACGACGACGGCGACGCTGGCGAGGATGTTGCCGTTCTCGAGATGCTCGGCGTCGAACACCCGGGAGTTCGGCACCTGCCACTTCCAGACCGACTCGCCGTCGGGGCCGACGACCAGCGCGTAGCCGTTGTTGTTGCCGAACCAGCCCTCGGCCTGGAACGTGACGAGCGTGTGGCCGGGGTAGGCGTCGGTCTCGTTTCCGACGGCGGGATCACCGGGGTCCGAGAGCGCCTGCCCGGCCAGCAGGCCCGAGGAGAGGAGGACGACCGCGACGAGCGCGACGACGCGGGGGGACGGCTCCATACCCGGACCTGCGTCCCGGCAGGCAAAGGCGTGACGGTAGCCCACCGCGAGCGGCGGTCAGCGGCCGAACCGACCGTACAGCGCGGTGGCGGTCTTCAGGGTCGCAAGCGGGACCAGCAGGACGAGCGTGAACATCCCGACCCACCCGCCGACGATGCCGAGGGTGCCGCCGGCATCGAGGACGAGCGACCCCAGCGCCAGCGCCGCGGCCACGACGATGGCGAGCGCGACCAGCAGGACGACGGCGCCGACCAGCAGGTCAGCGGCGACGTTGCCGGCGTCCCTGCGGAGGCGGGCGCGCGTCTCCGGGCCGACGACGCGGTCGACGACGCGGCGGACGACGCTCATGCCGGCACCCCGCTCACGGGCCTCCGGCCCGTTCCTCACCGAGGCTCTCGCCTGCCGGTCGAGCCTCGCGCCGCTCCGTGTCGAGGACGTTCAGGTCGCCGTCGAGGTCCAACACGAGTTGCTCGTCCTCGACGGGGATGGTGAGCGTGATGCGCCACTCGTCGTTCGCGTCCGGACCCCCCCGGCGTTCGACGGTGGTGTAGTTGTCCGTCACGCACCACTCCAGAGTCCAGTACGGCACCGTGTTCAGGTCGATGCCGTGGTCGCGATAGAACGACACTATCTCCGCGTCGTCGAGAAGCACCAGTCCGACCGACGAGACGATGCTGTGCTGACACCGCTGGCACTCGTGTTCGACCCGGACGTCCATGTCGAACACCTCGTCGTCGTCGACGTCGTACAGGTGGGTCGACATCCGCCCGGAACACTCCGGGCAGACGCCGTCGGCCGACAGACACGAGAGATGCCGCGCCCGCTGGTTGAACGCGTTCATCAACTCCTCGGGCGTGCGCTCCTCCAGGCCGCCGGGGGGGAACGAGTAGCCGCCGTGGGGCCGGCCACACTCCGTACACCGGATGCGGACCTGCTCGTTCCGGTAGTGGGCCTCCAGGGGCGCGCCGCAGTTGACGCAGTCGCCCGCCACCTCGAACGGTTCTATCTCGGGGTCCTGGTTGATGGTCCCCGACAGCACCGCCTGGATGACCGCCCGGCCCGCCGACCGGAAGTCGTAGCCGTCGTCGGTCTTCGTGACGAACTGACCCGTCAGTTTCGAGAGGTGGTAGTTGAACTGCGCGGAGTCGCGCATCTCCACCTCGCGGCGCAGGTCCGAGAACGCCGCCGGCCGGTCCATCCGCCACAGCGCCTCCAGAATCGAGAGGCGCGTCTCGTTGCCGACGACGGAGAACGCCTCCGCGGGGGAGAGACACTCCTCGCACGCGAGGATGCTGTCCGCGTCGGACGCCGGTGAGTCGCTCATACCCCGTGTTGGACGCCCGAACGGCTAAAGTCTTGGCTGGAACTGGTTTCTGTTCGTTCGTTGAACGGTCGAAAGCGTTACCACAGGTCATGAGAAATCATGATATATGGAGCAGGGCACCGACCGCGAGTGTGCCGCGGTCCGCCGCGAGTGGCGAGCCCTGGAGCGGGAACGACGCCTGACGACGCGACTGCTCGCGGGGGTGGCGCTCGTGTTCGGCGGCGTCGTCGCCGCGCTCGTGTTCGCGGGGTTGCCGCTGGAGGCGTGCGTGTACACCTACGGACTCCGTGCCGATAGCTGTTCGACGACGGCGGTGTCCGCGGCCGGACGGGTGGCGCTCGCGGCCGTCGCGGCCGCCGCACTGGTCGGGGGCGCGTGGCTCGCCGCCGGGAGCGCCCGGCGGCTCAGAGCGGGCCGGCATCCGCGGTGAGTCAGCCGCGGAACCGCGTCACTGGGTCGAGTTCCGCCGGGTCGGGGTCCGCGAACACGTCGCGTGCGACCGTCCGGCGGTGGACCTCGTCGGCGCCGTCGACGATGCGGAACGCCCGGACCGACTCGTAGAAGTCCGCGAGCGGCAGGTCCTTGCCGACGCCGTTGCCGCCACACAGCTGGAGCGCCGCGTCGACGGCGTCCTGCGTGACGTTCGCGGTGAACAGCTTGCTCATCGACACCTCGACGCGCGCCTCCTCGCCGGCCGTGATGCGGTCAGCCGTCGTCCGCACCAGCGAGCGGGCGGCGGTCAGCCGCGTCGCCGCCTCCGCGAGGTCGTTGCGCGGGCCCTGCTTCTCGGCGAGTGTCTCGCCGAACGCCTCCCGCTCGGAGAGATACGCCACGGCCACGTCGATGGCGCGGGTGGCCATCCCCGAGAACCGCATGCAGTGGGTGAGACGGGCGGGACCGAGCCGCTCCTGGACGTGGCGGAACCCCTCGCCCTCCTCGCCGAGCAGATGCTCCTCGGGGACGCGCACGCCGTCGTACGTGATTTCGGCGTGGCCCGTGCCGGTCATCTCGCTCCCGAGGTGGGGGACGTCCCGGACCACCTCGACGCCCGGCGCGTCCGCGGGCACGATGAACACCGAACAGCCTTCGTAGGGGTGGGCGTCGGGGTCCGTCCGCGCGAACACGAACAGGACGTCGGCCTCCAGCCCCTGCGTAGTCCACCACTTGTGACCGTCGATGACCCATTCGTCGCCGTCCTTCTCGGCCGTAGTCTTGATCATCTTCGGGTCCGAGCCCGCGCCCTGCATCGGTTCGGTCATCGAGAACCCCGACCGTATCTCGCCGGCGACGAGCGGCTTCAGGTACTGCTGTTTCTGCAACTCCGTGCCGTGGAGTTCCAGCAGGTGCATGTTCCCCTCGTCTGGCGCGTCGACGCGCATGGCGACCGGCCCCAGGAGGGAGCGACCCGCCTCCTCGAACGCCGGCAACACGTCCCGGAACTCATAGCCCATCCCGCCCCACTCCTCGGGTATCTGCGGGCAGTAGACGTCGTACTCGCGGGCCGCTGCCCGAAGTTCCTTCACGGTTCCCCGGGAGACGGCGGTGTCGCCGCGCAGTTCCCGCTCCGTCGGGAGAACCACGTCCTCCATGAGTGCTCGCGCTCGCGCCGCCAGTTCCTCGGCCGCCTCGGAGTCGTCGAACGAGACCATACGCCGAGTCGAACGCCGGCACGAAAAGAGCCACACCCCGAATGTCAGCCGGTGGGAATCGGCGGCAGACTGGACGAGCGGTTCCACCGCGGCGAGGCCCCCGGCCGAGCCTGCGGGCTTTTTTGATCCAGATTTTTTGCGCGAGCGGTGCGCGAAGCGCACCCGAAGCCCAAAAAGGTGGAACGGCAAATTTATACCTCGCACGGGGCGAACTTCACCTAATTACTCAATGACTGCAAACCACCGACAACCGGAGGTGAACATCGGGCTGGTCGGCCACGTCGACCACGGGAAGACGACGCTCGTGGAGGCGCTGTCGGGCGAGTGGACCGACCAGCACTCCGAGGAGATGAAGCGCGGCATCTCCATCCGCCTCGGCTACGCCGATGCGACCTTCCGGAAGATTCCGGGCGTAGACGCGCCCGACTGCTACACCGTCGACGAGACGGTGGACGGCCAGGAGACCGACGTGCTCCGGACCGTCTCGTTCGTCGACGCGCCGGGCCACGAGACGCTGATGGCGACGATGCTGTCCGGCGCCGCAATCATGGACGGCGCGGTGCTCGTCGTCAGCGCCAACGAGGACGTCCCACAGGCTCAGACCGAGGAGCACCTGATGGCGCTGGACATCATCGGCATCGACAACATCGTCATCGCGCAGAACAAGATAGACCTCGTCGACGCCGACCAGGCGCGGGCCAACTACGAGCAGATACAGGAGTTCGTCGAGGGCACCGTCGCGGAGGACGCGCCTATCGTTCCCATCTCCGCGGGGCAGGGCATCAACATCGACGTGCTCATCGACGCCATCGAGGCGGAGATTCCGACGCCCGAGCGCGACCCCGACGCGGACCCGCGGATGCAGGTCGCCCGCTCGTTCGACATCAACCGCCCGGGCACGACGTTCGACAAACTGACGGGTGGCGTCATCGGCGGCTCCCTGACGGCGGGCCAGTTGCACGTCGACGACGACATCGAGGTCCTGCCGGGCCGTGACGTCGACGGCGGCTACGAACCGGTCGAGACGACCGTGCGGTCGCTCCAGGCCGGCGGCGAGATGGTCGACGAGGTGTCGCCCGGTGGGCTCATCGGCGTCGGCACCGGGCTCGACCCGTCGCTGACGAAGGGCGACGCGCTGGCGGGACAGGTCGCCGGACCCCCGGGGACGCTCCCGCCGGTGCGGAACGCCTTCGAGATGGACGTCGACCTGCTCGACCGCGTCGTCGGCGACGTCGACGACGAGGTAGAGGACATCAACACCGGCGAACCGCTGATGCTGACGGTGGGGACGGCCACCACCGTCGGCTCCGTCACCTCCGCGCGCGGCGACGAGTGCGAGGTGCAGTTGAAGCGCCCGGTCTGTGCGGAGGCGGGCGCGAAGATAGCCATCAACCGGCGCGTCGGGGCCCGCTGGCGGCTCATCGGCGTCGGCACGCTGAAGTAGATGCGCGTCGCGGTTGACACGAACGCACTGATGATGCCGGTCGAGAGCGGCGTTCGGCTGTTCGAGGAACTCGACCGCCTCCTCGACGACTACGAGGCGGTCGTGCCCGAGAGCGTCGTGGCCGAACTCGACCGGCTCTCCGAGGGCAACGGCGAGGAGGCGACGGCCGCCTCCGTGGGCCGTGACCTCGTCGAGCGGTGTACCGTCGTGTCGACCGACGCCGACTTCGCCGACGACGCCATCGTCGAACTGGCGGCGGACTGCGACTACGTGGTGACGAACGACCGGCCGCTCAGACGCCGTCTCCGGAAGCGAGACGTTTCCACAATCTGTTTACGCGGCCGGTCGAAACTCGCGGTAACGAACTAACGCATGTACAAACGGGTCAGACTCAAGGACACGGTCGAGGTGCCACCCGAGCACCTCGCGGACGTATCGCCGGAGCTGGTGAAACGGCTCCTCCAGGACAAACTCGAGGGCCGGATGGACGAGGAGGTCGGCTCCGTCGTCACCGTCACGGACGTGCACGACATCGGCGAGGGCGCGGTCGTCCCCAACCGGCCGGGCGTCTACTACAACGCCGAGTTCGACGCTATCACGTTCGACCCCCAGATGCAGGAGGTCGTCGACGGCGAGGTCGTCGAGGTGGTCAACTTCGGCGCGTTCGTGGGCATCGGCCCCGTGGACGGACTGCTCCACGTCTCCCAGATATCCGACGAGTACCTCGCGTTCGACGAGGAGAACCAGCAACTCGCCTCGCGGGACTCCAACCGCGTGCTGACGGTCGGGGACGCCGTCCGCGCGCGCATCGTCACCAAGAGCATCGACGAGCGGAACCCCCGCGACTCGAAGATCGGTCTGACGGCGAAGCAGGTGGGGCTCGGCAAGCACGGCTGGCTCGAAGAGGAGCGGCAGAAACGCGCCGCGTCGGGTGATTAGATGGCGGACCGACTCGTCTGTCGCGACTGCCACCGCGTGCTCGACGTCGAGGAGGGCGAGCAGTGCCCCGTCTGCGGGTCGAACTCGCTGACCGAGGACTGGGCCGGCTACGTCGTCATCGCCCACCCCGAGCGGTCCGAAATCGCCGCCGAGATGGAGATAGACGAACCCGGCAAGTACGCGCTGAAGGTCCGGTAGATGGCCGTCGTCCTGGAGTTGCCCCGGGCGCTCCGCGCGGAGCTGAAGGAGCCGCTCGGCCCCGTCTACACCGACGCCGACGCACTTCTGGCGGAGGCGGGCGAGCCCGTCGTCTGTGTCGGTGACGTCGTCACGTACCACCTGCTGGAGGCGGGTCGTCACCCGGACGTGGCGCTCGTCGACGGGAAGACGAAACGCGAGCAGGTCGACCAGCGCGTCCGCGACGCTATCGAGGGGTTCGACCGCCGCGTGCAGGTGGAGAACCCCGCGGGCGCGCTCACCGCGGAACTACTGGAGACGCTCGCGGCCGCTATCGGCGCCGAGAGCGCGACGCTCGTCGAGGTAGTCGGCGAGGAGGACCTCGCGGCGCTCCCGGCGGTGCTCGCCGCGCCCGACGGCGCGAGCGTCGTCTACGGCCAGCCGGACGAGGGGATGGTGCTGGCGACCGTCGACGACGACGCGCGGCGTGCGGTCCGCGAACTGCTCGACGCGTTCGACGGCGACCACGGGGCGGCGTACGCGGCGCTGGGCGTCGAAGCCTGATACATCACCGTCGACCGGGACCCAGTCATCTCCGGCAGTTTATTTCGTTTCATTCCAGTGGTCGAAATAACTTAGTAGAGCGGGTCGTCACCACGTCCCATGCCGGACGATACCGACCCCGACGGCTCGCGGCTCTCGCGGCGCGGGATGCTTCAGGTAGCGGTGGCGACCACGGCGAGCCTCTCGACGGCGGGGCTGGCGAGCGCCGCCGACGACGACCCGACGGGGCCGCTGGACGAACCGCTTCCCGGACCGACCATCGCACCGATGGGGTTCGACTGCGACCCGGAGACCCACGCGTCCTACACCGAGGTGTCGCGGGAGCCGACCCACGACTTCGGCGAGGAGACGGTGGTCGAACTCCCGAGTGCCCGCGACGGCGAGAAGATACTGCTGGGCTACATCAGGCCGGAGCCGCTGGACGACGACCAGACGGACGGCGACTACCCGGTCATCCTGCGGGCGACGCCGTACGTCAGCGACCTGCGAAAGGCCGACTCGCTACGCGACTGCACGCGCATCGAGCGGCTGACGGAGAACTTCGTCCAGCAGGGGTACGCCGTGGCCGTCGTCTCCGTCCGCGGGACGGGCGGCTCGGGCGGCTGTATGGAGCTGTTCGGCGCCAACGAGCAGGCCGACGTCGACCAGGCGGTGACGTATCTCGGCGAACAGCCGTGGTCGAACGGCAACGTCGGCATCGTCGGCCGGTCGTACGACGGCAGCACGCCGTGGATGCCTGCCCGGGCGGGTAACCCCCACCTGAAGACGATGGTGCCGTTCTCGGGGGTGACCGACATCTTCGAGTTGATGTACAAGCGGGGTGCGCCCGAGTCGCGCGGCTACGCGGTGTTGCCCGCGCTCTACTACGTCATCTCGCTGGCCGAACACTCACCCGGGTCGGGCACCGGCCTCGAGACGTACCTCTCGCGGGCGGCCTGTCCGGACAACTACGCGCAAGGCACCGCGTGGTCGCTGTACTCGGGCGCGTCTGGCAACCGCGACCCCTCGGGCTACTGGACCGAGCGGGTGCTCAAGCCGGGCGTGGCCCGCAACTACGAGGGGAGCATCCTGCTCGTCCACGGCCTCCAGGACTGGAACGTCGACCCCTCGCAGGTGTACCCGTGGGTGAACGACCTGCAGGAGGCCGGCATCAAGACCCACGTCTACTTCGGCCAGTTCGGGCACCGCTACCCCGACGACGGCCGCGAGAAAGGGGAGGCGAACTACAACGAGCAGTGGGCCGACTACCTGCTGGCGTGGTTCGAGAGCGAACTGAACGGCGAGGAGTACGTCGGCGAGTTCCCCGAGCACGACGGCATCGACCCCGAGACGGCGTACGACCCCGTGCCCGAGGTGTACGCCCAGCGCTCGGACGGCGACTGGTACACTGCCGAGTCGTGGCCGCCCGAAGCCGCCGAACCGCGGACGCTGTATCTCGGGTCGGACGGCGACGTGCGCCCCTCGCCGGACCCGCAGACGGGAACCGGCACCGTCTACACCGACGGCACCACCTCGCCGGCACCGGGCGCCCGCGGCTGTGTCACCGTCGAGACGGAGCCGTTCGACGCCGAGTTCCGCCTCGCTGGCGTCCCGACCGTCGAGGTGACGGCGACACCGACGAGTTCCGCGCCCCACCTCACGACGCACCTGTTCTCGGTGGCGCCCGACGGGACGGCCGAGCGTCTCGGCTGGGGGCAGGTCGACCTCCGGTTCGCCAAAGACCGGCCCCGGGGGGAGCCGGTCGTACCCGGCGAGGCCATCGACGTGCGCATCCCCATCGAACCGCTCGACGCCGTCGTCCCCGCGGGCCACCGGCTTGCGGTCGTGCTCAACCAGGGCACCGTCTCCGGGCGCGTCGAGTCCCCCACGCCGACGCCGATACAGGTACAGACGGGCGGCGACGCCGCCCTCACCGTCGAGGCGTGGGGCGACGACCTGCCGGGCGCGTCGTTCGCCGTCGCCGGGAGCCGAACCAGCGACGCCTCGGCGTTCACCGGCGGGCAGACCACCACCCAGCGGGTGACCGTCAGGGCGACCGACCCCGTCGCAGTCCGGGACACCGTGCCCGCCGACTGGAACGTCCTCACGGCGTACAGCGACGACGTGGCCCGCGTCGAGACGGATGCCGACGCGGGCGTCACGCGGGTCGTGTTCGCCGACGACGCCGACGGCGAGACGACGTTCGAGTATCTCGCCGAAGCGCCGGAAGGCGCCGACGCGAGCGGTCTCTACACGCTCGGGCCGGTCGAGGCGGAGGTCGACGGCGAGTGGGAGACGGTCGCCGGGACGACCAGCGACGTCGTGGTCGCCGGCCCGCGGGCCTGAGCGGCCGTCTCCCGGACTCGAAATCCTTTTACGCGCTTCGGCGGCATTATCCGACAACGAACCATGGACATCGACATCATCTCCGAACAGGAGAACCCCATGTTACACCGGACCGACGTCCGGTTCCGCATCGTCCACGAGGAGGCGACCCCCTCGCGGCTCTCCGTCCGCGACTCGCTGGCCGCGAAACTGAACAAGGACTCCGACGAGGTCGTCGTCCACAAACTGGACACGAAGTACGGGATGCGCAAGACCATCGGCTACGCGAAGGTGTACGACAGCGCCGACCACGCCGCCGACGTCGAGCAGGAGTACATGCTCGACCGCAACAAGATCGGCGCCGACGAGGAGGGCGAGGAGGAGGCTGAAGCCTGATGGCGCGCCACGAGTACTACAACGAGGACGGCACCACCGACAAGCAGACGTGTCCGCGCTGTGGCGACACGTTCCTCGGCGACTACGGCGACCGGCTACACTGCGGCAAGTGTAGCTACACCGAGTTCAAGTAGACCCCGCCCGGGTCCGATGACCGACCGTTCTCCCGCACCGCTCACCCCCGTTCCAGCCACCGCGCCATGAGCCGCGTGCTCGGCATCGAGGGGACCGCGTGGTGTGCAAGCGCCGCCCTGTACGACACCGCGACCGACGACGTCCGCATCGAGTCGGAGGCGTACCAGCCGGAGAGCGGTGGCATCCACCCGCGCGAGGCGGCCGAGCACATGCGCGAGGCGATTCCGGCGGTCGTGACCCGGGTCCGCGAGGCCGCGGACGACGAGGTCGACGCCGTCGCCTTCTCCCGTGGCCCCGGTCTCGGTCCCTGTCTGCGCATCGTCGCCACCGCCGCCCGGGCGCTCGCGGGCACGCTCGACGTGCCGCTCGTGGGCGTCAACCACATGGTCGCGCACCTCGAAATCGGCCGCCACACCTCCGGGTTCGAGGACCCGGTGTGTCTGAACGCCAGCGGCGCGAACGCCCACCTGCTCGGCTACCGCAACGGCCGCTACCGCGTGCTCGGCGAGACGATGGACACCGGCGTCGGCAACGCCATCGACAAGTTCACCCGCCACCTCGACTGGACCCATCCCGGCGGCCCGAAGGTCGAGGAACACGCGAAACGGGGCGAGTACGTCGACCTGCCGTACGTCGTCAAGGGGATGGACTTCTCGTTTTCGGGCATCATGAGCGCCGCCAAGCAAGCGGTCGACGACGGCACCCCGGTCGAGGACGTCTGCTTCTCGCTCCAGGAGAACGTGTTCGGGATGCTGACCGAGGTGAGCGAGCGGGCGCTGTCGGTGACCGACAGCGACCAGCTCGTCCTCGGCGGGGGCGTCGGACAGAACGCCCGCCTGCGGGAGATGCTCGCGGAGATGTGCGAGGACCGCGGTGCGGAGTTCCACGCGCCCGACCCGCGGTTCCTGCGCGACAACGCCGGGATGATAGCGGTGCTGGGCGCGACGATGTACGACGCGGGCGACACCATCGCCATCGAGGCGTCGGCCGTCGACCCGGATTTCCGCCCGGACGAGGTGCCCGTGACGTGGCGCGAAACGGCACCCGAGCGGTCGCGGGCGGGCGACCCCGACGAGGTGCGGGGCGCGGAGGCGCTCGTGACGCTCGGCGAGCGGGTGCGGAAACAGCGCCGGCCGAAGCGGTATCGCCACCCCGAACTCGACGAGCGCCTGCGGACGGAGCGCACCCGGAGCGAGGCCCGCGTGACGAGCGAGGCGCGCCGTGCGGGCGTCCCCACGCCCGTGGTCTACGACGTGGACGACCGCGAGGCCGAACTGACGTTCGAGCGCGTCGGGCGCGCGGACCTCAGGGAGTCGCTGGTCGAGGAGCGCGTCCGGGAGGTGGCCCGCCACCTCGCGGCCTGTCACGCCGCGGGGTTCGTCCACGGCGACCCGACGCCGCGGAACGCTCGGGTGGGGGAGGACCGCACCTACCTCATCGACTTCGGGTTGGCGTACTACACCGAAGACGTGGAGGATTACGCGATGGACCTCCACGTGTTCGCGGAGGCGCTTTCGGGCACCGCGGACGACGCCGACTCGTTGCAGACGGCGTTCGAGGAGGCCTACCGCGAGGCGGGTGACCCCACCGTCGTCGACCAGTTGCGGGAGATAGAGGGGCGCGGCCGCTACCAGTGACCCTACCGGAAACCCCTTGAGCGGGGCCGTCGTACGCCGGGATATGGCCGACAAACCACAGTCGGGTGAACTGTTCGGAATCCCGTACAACTTCGAGCGCCCGTCGCTCGGCCGGATGCTCTCCGCCTACTGGCAACCCGGCGAGGGAATGCTGGTGAAGAAGCCGTTCGGCATCGGCTACACGCTGAACCTCGCCAACTGGCGCTCGTGGGTCGTCCTCCTCGTCGCGGGCGGTCTCTACTACCAGCAGTCCCAGTCCGCCGGGGACAGCGAGGAGGAGTCCGAGGAGGAACCGGTCGAAGTGCTCGTCGACGACGACTGAGTGGTCGCCGTCGAGACATCCGGCGACGACTGAGTGGTCGCCGTCGAGACATCCGGCGACGACTGAGTGGTCGCCGTCGAGACATCCGGCGACGACCGAGTGGTCGCCGTCGAGACATCCGGCGACGACCGAGCAGTTGGCGGGGCTTCCACGCCCGGCACGGCGGTTTCGACGCGCCTTTACTCCCCTCGCCGCATCCACAGGTATGAGCCTCCGCTACGTCACGACGAACGAGGGGAAGGTCCGCGAGGCCCTCGAATACCTCGACGATACGGTCACGCAACTCGACTACGACTACCCGGAGATACAGGCCGAGGAACTCGGCCCCATCGCGGCCCACGGTGCCCGCGAGGCGTACGCCTATGCGGGCGAACCGGTCATCGTCGACGACGCCGGTCTGTTCATCGAGGACCTCGACGGGTTCCCCGGCCCCTACTCCGCGTACGTCGAGCACACGCTGGGCGTCGAACGGGTCGGAAAACTCGCCCGCGAGGAGGGGAGCCTCGACGCGCAGTTCCGCTGTGTCATCGCCTACTGCGACGGCGAGGGGTTCGAGGCGACGCCGGAACCCGTCGACCGGGGCGAGCGCCGCGGGCAGGACCTCGCGGCCGACGACCGCGCGAGCGCCACCACCGACGAGCAGGTGGCGACCGGCGACCTCCCGGTCAAACTGTTCACCGGCGCGGTGCCGGGCACCGTCGTCGAACCCCGCGGCGACGGCGGGTTCGGCTACGACCCCATCTTCGAACACGACGGCAAGACGCTCGCGGAGATGTCCGCCGCCGAGAAGAACGCCATCTCGCATCGCGGGCGGGCGCTGGCGAAGTTCGCGGAGTGGTACGCCGAGCGATAGAGCCGTTCTGCGGTCGCTACGTCCTCCCCGTCCAGTCCGCCAGGTGTGGACAGTCGCGCCTGCACGACCATCCGGTTTGAGGGCGTTCGACCCGAAGCGGGGGGCATGCAGGTGCGCGTCGCCACCTCCGAGGACGCCGAGGCGCTCCCCGACCTCCACAGCGCGGCCGTCGAGGCGTTCGGCCACGGCCACTACACCGACGAACAGGTCGACGACTGGGCGAAACGGGGCGAGCGGTCGGCCGACGACTACCCCGTGGGGGAAGCGGGCGAGCATTTCACCGTCTGCGTGGTGCGACCGGAGGACACACCACGAGACACGCGAACGGCGACCGACGGGAGCCGCGAGCGCCGCGGCGCGGTGGCGGGGTTCGGCCACCTCGCCATCGAGGAACGGGCGGTCCACGCCGTCTACGTCCACCCGGACCACGCGAGGGCGGGCGTCGGCTCGGCCCTGCTCGCGGAACTGGAGGGGTTCGCCCGCGGGCAGGGAATCGAGGCGCTCTCGCTCCAGTCGTCGCTGAACGCCGTGGGCTTCTACGAGCGGAGCGGCTACGAACGCGTCGAGGACGGCGAGAGCCCCGGCGGCCTCCCGGTCATCGAGATGCGCAAGCGTCTCTGAAACCCGAACGGCTACCTGCCGTGGGCCGAACGCCCGGGTATGCAACAGGGCACGGCGCTCGTGACGGGCGCGTCGGCGGGCATCGGGGCGGAACTCGCACGGCAGTTCGCCGAGCGGGGCCACGACGTGGTGCTGGTCGCACGCCGCGAGGCGAAACTGCGGCAGGCCGCCGACACGTACGAGGCGCGCTTCGGCGTCGATGCCCACGTCGTCGCGCAGGACCTCGCCACACGCGAGGGCCGAGCGGCGCTGTACGAGGAGGTGACCGAGCGCGGCATCGAGGTGGACTACCTCGTCAACAACGTCGGCGTCGGCACGCAGGGCCATTTCCTCGATATCCCGGTCGACGACGAACTCCAGCAGGTCGAGTTGAACGTCGCTACCCCCACGCATCTCACCAAACTGTTCGGACGGGGGATGCGCGAGCGGGGGCACGGCGGCGTGTTGAACGTCGCGTCGACGGCGGCGTTCCAGCCGGGGCCGTTCATGGCCGTCTACTACGCCTCGAAATCGTACGCGCTGTCGCTGTCGGAGGCGCTCCACGAGGAGTTCGCCGACGACGGCGTGACGGTGACGGCGCTGTGTCCCGGCCCCGTCGAGACGGAGTTCCAGGCCCGTGCGGACAACGAGGACGCGCCCATCGGCGACCCCGACGCGGGGCTGATGCGCTGGCAGGCCGTCGACGACGTGGCCGAGGCGGGCATCGCCGGACTGGAGAAGGGGAAAGCGGTCGTGGTGCCGGGCATCGAGTACAAACTGCTGTCGATACTGACCCGGCTCCTCCCGCGGTCGGTCACCCGGCGGCTGGCGGCCGACCTGAACCACTAATCGCGGGGGTCGCGGTCCGGTCCCGGGTACGCGCCGTCGCCCACCTCCGGCCAGACGCGCTCGGGGTCGAACAGCGAGCAGAACCCCCGCGGATGCTTGACGCTCACGTCCAGTCGCGAGCGGAGCGACGCGCCCGCCGTCGCCGACCGGAGCCGCGGGTCGAAGGAGAGCAGGTGCGCGGCGTTGCCCCGGTAGGCCGACGCCAGCCCGGGGTGGTCGTCGGCCGGCTGGTCGACCCGAACGCGGAGAGCGTCGAGTTTCTCGCGGTGGTCCGTGGCGAGGTCGGCGTCGGAAAGCGTCGCCACGACTGCCTCGCAGTCGTCGAGCAGGGCATCGGAGGCGACCAACTCGACCCACGAGTGACTCCGCACGACGTCGAGCGCCTCGCGGGCGGGCCCGCCGACCAGCAGGTCGGCCGCCAGCACGTCCGCGTCCGCGACGACGCGGGCGACGTTCGGCCGGTCAGTCATGCGCCCGCCGCTCGGAAAGTTCCGTCTCGATGTCGCCGACGGTCGTCTCGTACCGCTCGGCGCGCTCGAACAGGTCGGCCCATCGCATGCCGTGGACTGTGGCCGGCGACCCCATAAACGACGCGAGGTTTTTGCCCGCCGAGTCCTCACTCGGAGCGTGCGCGAGTTCGACTTCGAGCTGGCGGTGTGTGCCCACCTCGAGCGCGAGGGGCGGCTCGTCGCCCGCCAACTCGCCGGCGGCGTCCACGGCTCGCGGGTGATGGACGTGGTCGTCGTCGAGCCCGGGCCGTCGTTCGACGAGCGGACGCGGCTCACGCCCGAGACGATTCCGCCCGCCCTGCTGGAATCGGACATCGGACCGGGACGGGCACGCCGCCCGGCGACGCTGGTCGGCGACTCGGACCGCGCCCGCGCGCTCGTCGAGCGCGGCGTCGAGGTGGGTTACCTCCAGCGGGAGCGCCGCGACGGCCAGAAGCGGGTGCGGGCGACGGCCCGCTACCCCGACGACTGGTTCGGCGGACTGGTCGGCATCGAGAACAAGCCGGAGCTCGGGCGGCCGGGCGACCTCCGGTTGCAGTTGCGCAAGGACGTCTCGCTGGCACTGTTCGACCGGGTGGTGCTCGCCACCCTGAGCCACGTCACCGGCGCGCACCTGAACCGGATTCCCGACGAGGTGGGCGTCTGGCGCGTCGACCCCCCGGAGGGGTACGAGGTGCTCCGGGAGCCGACGCCGCTGGCGACGGACGAGCCGGGCATCGAAGTGGTCGATACCCACCCCGAACGGGCGGATGTGCGGCCCGTCACGGCCGGGGAGAAGCGCCGCTATCGGCGCCGCGTCGCCGAACGCGCCTACGGGAAGGGGTGGCGGGTGCCGTTTCCCGACTGCCCCGCGGTCGAGGACCGGCCCGTCGCCGGCGTGCCGGGACTGCCGTACTGCACTCGCCAGGAACGGTACGTCCGTCCCGCCGACGCCTGCGACTGCGAGGGGTCGGGGCCGGAGGTTGACACGCGGACGCTACGGGCGGCTCACTCGCCGTGGGTGCGTGACCCCGAGGGGACGGCGCGGCGACAGGCCGCGCTCGACCGCTTCCGCGAGTGAATCCGGGAAAGCATTTACCCCGGGCGTCGTGAGTCGGGGTATGCGCCGCCTCTCGGTCCTCGTCGCGCTCCTGCTGGTCGTGCCGGCAGGCGCGACGGCCGCCGCCAGCGTGCAGTCGGACGGAGCGCCGTGTGTCGGAACGATGGACGAACCCGCCCGCGGCACGACAGTCATCAGCGTGCAGGGTGCCCGCGGCGGTGAGAAGACGCAGGCACGGCTCGTCGGCGTCGGCCCGCGCGGGAAGGTCAAGTGGGTCCACGACGGCCCCGATGGGCTCGTCTGGGGGTACGACGTCGACCCGATGGAGAACGGCAACCTGTTCGTCGTCGGGACCGTCCGCGAGGGGGGCCACGGGAAGACCGTCTTCTACGAGTTCAACCCCCGGACACAGGAGCAGGTGTGGACCGAGACGGTGAACATCACCGACACCCACGACGCCGACCTCCTGCCCGACGGTCGCATCGCCATCGCCAACATGCGGAACTACGACCACGCGAACGGAACGAACGACGACCGGCTGGTTATCTACAACCGGACGACCGACACGTACGAGGAGGAGTGGCTGTTCCGCGACCACTACGAGCGGGACACCGGCGGCGACTACGTCGAGGACTGGACGCACGTCAACGACGTCGACCGGGTGAACGGGAGCCACTACCTGCTGTCGCCCCGGAACCTCGACCAGGTCATCCTCGTCGACATCGAGACGGGCGAAATCGAGTTGAAGCTCGGGAGCGACAACGAGTGGGCGACGATGAAGCGCCAGCACAACCCGCAGTATCTCGAAAGCGAGGAGGGGCGACCGACGCTTCTCGTCGCCGACTCGGACAACAACCGCATCGTCGAGTACGAGAAACGCGGCGACGGCTGGGCGGAGACGTGGTCGCTTGGCTCGGGTGCGACCATGGAGTGGCCCCGTGACGCCGACCGCCTCGCGGACGGCAACACGCTCGTCGTCGACTCGCGGCACAACCGCGTGATGGAGGTCACACCGGACGGCACCGTCGTCTGGGAGGTGTACTCGCCGTGGCTGGTGTACGACGCCGAACGCGTCAGGGTCGGCGACGACGACGTGCGCGAGGGACCGACCATCGCGGACATGGGCGCCGAGGGCGACTACTCGCTGTCGAACGCGCCGCTGTTCTCGACGGCCGACCAGGAGGCGTGTGCCTCGACCATCTCGAGCGTCGGCCCCGACGAGGTGCGCGACGTCTCCACGGGGAACGGAACGGCGGCGACGCCGACACCCCCGACGCCGACCCAACAGCCCGGATTCGGGCTCGCGGCGGTGCTGACGGCGCTTGCGGCGGCGGCACTTCTCGTGCGGCGCTGACCCCAACGGCCTGTTCATTCAGGGGATGGGACTTTGTCCCGGCCTCCGGAACAGGTCGCCCGATGGACGACTACCGGGGCTCCGACGGACGGAGCTACGACGAGGAGGACGTGTGGACCCGCCTCGAGCGCGGCGAGTGGTCGGTCTGCTGTTTCGACCCGGAGACGGGACTGGAGGTAGTGGAGACGGCCGACGACGAACTCCTGTTTCTGACGCCCGACGGCCGCGAGTCGCCGACGGTCGCCGTCGAGAGCTAAAGCGAGTACCGCTCGCCGTCGACCGCGAGGTCGTCGTCGAACGCCTCGTCGGCGGGGACGAAATGCGAGACGTGGACGACCCGCGTCTCGTCGGCGTTCAGTTCCTCGCCCAGTTCGCGTGCCCCCTCGATGGTCATGTGCTTGGTGCCGAACGTGCGGGCCGTGCCGTCGGGCCCGTGGTGGTCGCCGCCGCGGGGGTGGTACTCGCAGAGATGTGCGGGGACGATGCCGTCGGCCAGAAGCAGGTCCGGGTCGGCGAGCGCCTCGCGCGAGCGGTCGGGGACGTCGTAGTTCGTATCACCGGTTATCGACAGCTTCGCGCCGGTCTCCGGGTCCTCGACGACGACCCCGTAACAGACCAGCGGCGGGTGGACGACCGGGACGAGCCGCACCTCGAACCCGCAGGCGTCGAACGGTTCGTGGGGCGCGTGCGGCACCGTCGTCACCGCGTCGAGGTAGTCGTACTTCTCGGTGACGGTGTCGGCGACCGACTGCCCCGTCTCGGGGTCCGTCTCGTCGGCCGCGTGGACCGACACGTCCGACAGCAGGCGGTAGGCGTTGCCGAGCCCATCGAGGTGGTCGAAGTGGACGTGCGTGACGAGTATCTCGCTGGGCAGTTGCACGTCGTGTTCGAGGAACTGGTGGCGGAAGTCGGGCGAGGCGTCGACCAGAAGCGAGCGGTCGGTTCGGTCGTTGTGGACGTGGACCGAGAAGCGCGTGCGCTCGACGCCCAACTCGCGGGCACGCTCGCAGGTGTCGCAGTCGCACCGGGGCGTCGGCGTTCCCGTCGTGTCCCCGGTTCCCAGAAGCGTGACCTCCATCGACAGGAGTCACGCGGCGCGTGCGCCTAAACCCCGCGGTCGGTCGGGAGCCAGCCGACGACCTGGAGATGTCGGTAGAGGCCGAACAGCCAGCAGCCGACGAGCGCGACCGTCACCGCTGCCAGCGGCACCGGGAACGTCGCCGGGCGAGTGAGCCACACCAGCGCGAGCAGGAGGCCGAACCAGCCCGCGAACCCCGGCCACTCGGGGACCGACTCGTTTGCGACCGACATCAGCCCGTATGGAGCCCGCAGTCCGGACACCGGTTCGTCGCCGCGCCGTCGTCCCACGCCATCGACCCGGTCGAACAGGCGGGACACGGAACGGTACTCGAACTGGACACGTTTTCGACCGTTGCGTTCAACGTGGACGTGCTTTCGAAGACAGACATCACAGTAGACGTGTGAACGCAATTTCGGATAAATCTTTTCTGTATCAGAACTATATGGTCGCAAAGGTCCTAGAACAGAGAGGTAAAAACGAGATGTCTGAACAAGCGTGAAACAGAAATCGAGTCGCCGAGGTCCCGCTCCGGTCGCCGCCAGAGGCGTCTTCCGTGTTCACCCCACCGGCCCGTCACAGCCGGTGCAGACGTTGCCCCCGGTCGTCTCGTCCCAGACGAGCGTCCCCTCCAGACAGTCCGGACAAGGTGCGTAGTTCGCGGAGTTGAACGGGCGGTTCGTACCGAACGTGGAATCGTCGACCGACATTACATCGACAAATGTCCACCAATACCGCATAAATATTCTCTATTAACTACTAAATCCCCTATCTACCCCTAGAACATGTGCCTAAAAGCACTGTTAGTGAAACGCTTATCCATCAAATGTCGCCGACCGCGCGCGTTCATCGGCATCGGGTTTGCGACGCTGGACGAGTGAGGAGCGCTGGACGAACGGCGTGCGTCAGTCGTGGTCGTGGTCGTGGTCGTGTCCGCCGTCCCCGGCCACCAGCGCGTCGGTGTCGCTCATCATGTCCATATTCTTGAGGTTGTCCCGTTCCTCGAACCCCTCGATGGCGTCGCGGATGTCGGCCTGGGTGAGCGTCGTCCGTTCCTCTGTCAGGGCGTCGAGGACGGCCTCGCGGAGCACGAGTCGCAGGTCGCTTCCCGTGAGCCCCTCGGTGAGGTCCGCGAGTTCGTCGGGATCGAACTCCTCGACGTCCATCCGCCGGGTGACGATACGGAGGATGTCGGCACGCATGTCCCGGTCCGGCTTCGGGAAGTTGACGATTTCGTCGAACCGGCGCCAGGCCGCCGAGTCGAGTTCGTTCGGGTGGTTCGTCGCCCCGATGAGGAGCACGTCGTCCTGAATGAGCGAAATCTCGTCGATGGACTTCAGCAGGGTGTTGACCGCGCGCTTGATGGCGGCGTGCTCGTCGGAGGAACGCGTCTTGGCGACGAAGTCGAACTCGTCCATGAACAGGATGCACGGCGAGAGCCGTTTGGCCACCTCGAACGTCTTGTCGACGTTCTTGGCCGTCTCGCCGAGATACTGGCTCGTTATCATCGACAGCTTCACCTCGACGAACGGGAGGTCGAGCTGGTGGGCCAGCGCCCGCGCCACGCTCGTCTTCCCGGTGCCCGGCGGGCCGACGAACAGGAGCTTACCGATCTCGCGCAGGCCGATGCGCGCGAGGTAGTCGCGGTGCTCGATGGCCTTCATCACCTTCTCTATCTCGTCTTCCTGGTCGCTGGTGAGCACCAGTTCGTCCAGCGTCATCTCTATCTCGTCGGGTGCACGCACCTCGACGAGGTCGAGCATCTCCTCTTCGTCCTCGTCGAACATCTCCTCCAGCAGGGAGTCGATCCACACCCGGTCGGCGTGGATGGGACGGTTCGCCTGCCGGGCCTGCTCGTACTCGACGCCGAACTCCTCGCCGTACTCGTACGCGAGCGTCGGGTTCTCGGCGACCCGGTCGGCGTCGAGGCGGTCCAGCAGCCACTCCTCGGCCATCTCCTCGTCGGTGAAGTCGATGGAGCCGGAGAAGTCGTCCCGCTCGGTGAACATCAGCCCCTTGACCGCCTCCCACGGGCGCTCGACGCCGGTGGCGGCGGCGGCGTTGGAGTTCGTGGTCGTGAGCGGGCGCTCGACCTCGCCGTCGGTCCAGAACACCCGACGGTACTGGGGCGGGAGGTCCCGCTCGTCCAGCTCGGTGGCGTCGCTGTAGACCCGCGCGGTGAGGAGAAACTCGACGACATCGACCTCGGGACTGCTCATTCTCCCCGACGTACGGACTTGCGGGCTATAAGGGCGTCGTCACGCGCGGAATCCGCCGGCGTCGTTACCGCTCGGTAACCTACAGCCCCGGCAATGCTTACAGCAACAAGCGGTGAGACGAGAGAACTTAACACGAAGGACACCGATTCCCGGCGTATGAGCGACTCGGACCCAGTCGTCGTACAGGCGTGCCGAACTGCACAGGGGAAGGAGGACGGCGTGTTCGCCGACGTCCGTAGCGAGGACCTCTCCATCGCGCTCATCGACGAGATGCTCGCGGAGACGGGACTCGACGGCGAGGACGTCGACGACCTGATGTGGGGCTGTGCCCAGCAGCGGAGCGAGCAGGGCAACAACATGGCGCGGGTCATCGCGCTGATGTCCGACCTCGGCGAGAGCGTGCCGGCGACGACCATCAACCGCTGGTGTGCCTCCTCCGCGCAGGCCATCATCTCCGCGTCGGACGCCATCCGGGCCGGCCAGCGCGACTGCATCATCGCCGGTGGCGTCGAGAACATGTCCCGCGTCCAGATGGGCCAGAACAACGAGATTCACCCCGGACTCAACGAGGAGCACAACGTCGCCTCGCTCCAGATGGGGATGACCGCCGAGGAAGTCGCCGAGCGGTTCGACATCTCGCGGGAAGCACAGGACGAGTACGCCGCCCGCTCCCAGCAGCGCGCCACCGCCGCCACCGAAGAGGGCCGGTTCGACGACGAAATCGTCCCCGTCCAGGGCCACGACGACGACGGCGAGGAGATAACCGTCACCGAGGACGAGGGCATCCGCCCCGGCACCACCGCGGAGAAACTGAAGGGGCTCCCGACGGTGTTCAAGGCCGACGGGACCGTCACGCCGGGTAACGCCTCGCAGATTTCGGACGGCGCGGCCGCGACGATGGTCACCTCGCGGGCGTTCGCCGAGGAGCACGACCTCGACGTGCTCGCGGAGGTCGGCAACAACGCCGTCGCCGGCGTCGAGCCCGAAATCATGGGCATCGGCCCGGTGCCCGCGTGCCGACAGCTGTTCGAGCGGTCGGGCACCTCCGCGGAGGACTACGACCTCGTCGAGTTGAACGAGGCGTTCGCCTCCCAGACGCTGTACTGCCAAGACCAGCTCGGCTTCGACGACGACATCTTCAACGTCAACGGCGGCGCCATCGCCATCGGCCACCCGCTGGGCGCGTCGGGCGCGCGCCTGCCGGTGACGCTCATCCACGAGATGCACAAACGCGGCGCCGAAAAGGGTCTCGCCACGGAGTGTGTCGGCTTCGGGCAGGGCGCCGCCATCGAGTTCTCGCTCCCGAACTGACCCGCGTCGCGGTTCTCGATTTTTTCCCGCCGGCCAGCCCTGCGGCCGCGCCCCACGAGACGACCCTCTAGAGACCACTTTCCGGCCAGCGGTGACGCGGCGGGAGACTGCCGAACGCCTGCCGGATTCCGACCGGAACGCGCCCGGATACGTACCGAACAACGTCGGATGAGTTCCGACTGCTCCCCGGGGAGCGAACCGTTAAGCCGTCCGGCCCGTAGGAGCGGGTGAATGGTACGTTGTGGTTACGACGGCTGTGGCTGGTGTGCCATCGCGCCGACCGAGCGGGCCGCACGCGAACAGTACGCCGACCATCTGGTCGCGGAACACGCCCGCGAAGTCGACGCCGACCTGCCAGCGGGGACGGTGCAGGTGCGTCACGGTGACGACGCGGAGTGGCGGACCGTCCCGGTCGAGGAGGCGCTCGGCTACCACGACAAGCGATCCGAGTGAGCGGCGGCGTTCCGGCCGGCGTAAGCCGGGGTGAACGCCCGCAAGCGGTCAATAACTACCCGCGACGCTATCGCAGTCACGGCCGGTGTTCCACCGATGACACGCGAGCTACAATGTCCGGACTGTGAGTTCATGATCCGCTCGGAGTCGACCGACCAGTTGGTCGAGATGGTCCAACAGCACGCCAAGGAGAGCCACGACATGGAGATGTCGCGGTCGGACGTGATGGACATCGCGCGGACGGTCTGAACCCAGGCCCAGGCGCCCTCCCGGCCCGGACGACCCCTAACCGTTTTGCTGGCGGCCGGTGAGGTTCGAGCATGCACGTCGACGGGTTCGAACACGCCGCGGGCGAGCACTGCGGCTCCACCTCCCTGCGTGACCTCTCGGAGCACTACGGCTGGGGGTTCACCGAACCGGAGTGTTTCGGCCTCGCCTCCGGGCTCGGGTTCACCTTCTTCGAACTCTCCCGGTCGCCGTGGCGCATGTTCGTCGGCCGCCCGATGTGGCTCGAGCGCGCGTTCTTCGACCACCTCGACATCCCACACACGGAGCGGGAGGGCGACGACTGGGCGACGGCGTGGGAGCAGGTGACCGACCGCCTCGACCACGGCGACCCGGTGATGGTGTTCGTCGACCTCTACTACCTCGACTACTACGAGACGGACACCCACTTCGCGCCCCACTCGCTTCTCGTGGTGGGGTACGACGAAGAGAAGGAAGCGCCCGACGGGTCGACGGGCGTCGCCTACATGGCCGACTCGGAGTTCGACGAGATACAGGAACTGCCGCTCGATTCTCTGCGCGATGCGTGGGCCTCGAAGGACGTGATGCCGCTCCACAACCGCTGGCTCGCCGTCGACGGTCAGCCTCGACCCGACACGGCCGCCGCGGTGCGGGAGGCGATGACGGAGACGGCCGCGTACATGCTCGACCCCGAGAGCGCGGCACGCGAACTCGGCTTCGGGACTGCCGGCCTCGCTGGCATTCGCGCGCTCGCGGCGGACCTTCCCGAGTGGACCGACCTCCCGAACCCGGCGTGGGCCGCGCGGTTCGCCTACCAGAACGTCGAGCGGCGCGGCACCGGCGGCGGCGCGTTCCGCGGCCTCTACGCCCCGTTCCTCGACGCCCGCGAGACGGACGTCGACCTCGCGGGGTTCGCCGACCGGATGCACGCCATCGCCGACGACTGGACCGCGGCGGGCGAGGTGCTGAAAGCGGCCAGCGAGACCGACGACGCCGACGAGCGTGCGGACCTGTTCGCGGCGGCGAGCGAGCGGGTTACCGACATCGCCGACACGGAAGAACGGTTCTACGAGGACGTGCTCGACGCGCTGGCGTAGATTCAAGGAGGGGAAGGCGGCCACCGCCCCCGTGACGTGAACGTCGTCGCGGCAGGCCGAGGCGGGTGTGCGGTCCACCTGCCGCGACTCGGGGCACGGACCGCCTGTTCGCCATCAGGGAGTCGGGTCGGTTAAGTCGCTACTCGCTGACCGTCGGGTATGGGAGTCGAGTGGCTGTTCGAACACATGCCGTTCGCCGAGCATCTCGGCATCGAGGTGACCGCCGCCGAGGACGGACACGCCGAGGGACGCCTCCCGCTCCGGACCGAGCACTCCTCGAACCCGGAGCGGATGGTCGCGCACGGCGGCGTCGCCTACGCGCTGGCCGACACCGTCGGCGGCGCCGCGGTCATCAGCGAGGTGCAGGACGTGACGCCGACCATCGACATGCGCATCGACTATCTCGCGCCGGCGACGGGGGACGAACTGCACGCGTCGGCCGACGTGACGCGGCTCGGCAACAGCGTCGCGGCCGTCGACGTCGCTGTCACGGACGGCGACGGGACGGACGTGGCGACGGCCCGCGGCGTCTACAAGACGGGCGGCGGCGAGGGCGAGACGGCGTGGGTCGGCGAGGAGTCGGACGCCGACGCGCTGGAGTAGGTCAGTCGTCGGCGGGGGCGGCGTCCGACGCCGAGACGTTCGCGTCGGGGACGGTGCCGTCGTCGTTCCAGCCGCGCAGGTCGTAGTAGTTCGACAGTTCCTCGCTCAGCCCCGCCAGTTCGTAGGGGAGCGCCTCGTCGTCGGCGCGGTCCATCCCGCGCTGGTTGTTGAAGTGTCGCTCCAGTTCGACGATGCGCCCGCCCACGTCCATCAGGTCATCCCAGTCGGCCTCCAGCAGGCGCTCGAATCGCTCCTTCGTCATGTTCGAGTAGGCGAACTTGCACAGCACCCCGGAGTCGTGGACGGCGTTCTTGTTCTCCTGCTCGACGAGCCGGTCGGATTTGCCGGCGACGCCGTCTGAATCGAGCGCCTGGTCGGGCGCGACCAGCGGATACTCCAGTTGGTACATCTCGGCGTACATGTGGTCGGCACCGCGGTTCGAGGTGGCGAAGGAGAGCCCCTGGCCGTTGAGCGTGCGGCCGTCGTGGGCGGCGAACTCCATCCCCTTCATCGTCCAGTTCTCGACGCCGAGTTCGTCGTGGAACCGGTCGATACCCTCCGCGAGCGTGTCGCCGACGCCCTCGCGCCGGGAAATCTGCTCGATGAGGTCGTGGACCAACTCGGCGTTGCCCATCTCGTCTTCCGCCCAGAGATACGCCGCGATGGCGTCGCCACAGGAGATCGTGTCGAGCCCATGCTGGTCGCACAGTTCGTTCGACTTCATCAGCGCCGCGAAGTCGTCGACCATCTGGTTGGAGCCGAACGACATCATCGTCTCGTACTCGGGGCCTTCGGTCTCGAGGCCGCTCTCCTCGTCGCGGGTGGGGAGCTTGCACGCGAACGCACACTGCGAGCAGGTGCCCTTCTTGTACTTGTGGTCGATGACCGCCGCGGAGCCGATGTCGTCGACGGCGTCGTACTCCAGTTCCTCGAAGTAGCGGGTCGGGAGCGCGCCGACGGCGTTGGCGTAGTCCGACACCGAGACGGTGCCGGCGTCCTTCATCGGGGAGCCGGACGTCGCGGCTTCCTGGTGAATCTCCGAAGCGAGGTCCTCGTCGATTGCCACCTCGGGCGCGGAGTCGCCCTCGAACGTGAGGAACTTCACGTTCTTCGAGCCGAGGACGGCACCGAGGCCGCCGCGGCCGAACGCGCGCGACTCGGAGGTCATGATGGCGGCGTACCGGACGAGGTTCTCGCCCGCCGGACCGATTACCATCGTCTGCTCGGCGTCGACGTCGTGCTCGGCGTCGAGATACTCGAGAACGTCGTCGACGATGGCCCCCTCCAGGTCGGAAACCGTCTCGAACTCCACGCCCTCGTCGGAGACGTGCAGGCCGACGAGTTCGTCGCTCGCGCCGGTCAGTTCGAGGGCCGCGTAGCCGGTGTCGACGAACGGCCGGGAGACGAAGCCGCCGGCGTTCGACGACAGCAGGCCGTCGGTGAGCGGCGACAGTCCCGTACAGGACATTCGGCCGGTGTAGCTCATCCGCGAGGTCTGGAGCGGCCCGGCGGCAAACACCAGGCGGTTCTCCGGGCCGAACGGGTCGGCGTCGAACGGCACGCGGTCGTGGACGAGTTTCGTGCCGACGCCCCGGCCGCCGACGAACGACTCCAGCACGTCGTCGACGTCGGTTTCGGTCGTCTCGCGAGCGCCAACGTCGACGGACAACAGCGGTCCTTCGGCGTGAATCATCTACACGATGGTTCGACCCGGCACCCTTGAATCTGCCTCCCTCCGTTCGCGGCGGGTTTTAACGCTCGCCGGGATGACAGAAGTCCATCGCCTCCCGCACGGAGTCGTGCTGGCCGATGACGGTGATGCGGTCGCCGTACTCGAACGTGAAGTCGGCCTCGGGCACCTTCGTCTCGCCGTCGCGGGCGACGACCGCGATGAGACAGCCGCCGGGAAGTTCCGGCCCCACCTCGCGGACGGTGCGGCCCACGAGCTCCTCGCTCGTCACCTCTATCTCCTGAACGTCGCCCGCCTCGCCGACCTTGCTCATCCAGTCGGCGAGCGCCGGCCGCTCGATAGCGTTGTCGATGGCCTGTGCGGTCGCCAGCGCCGACGAGATGGTGCGAACCCCGAGGTCCTCGAACGCCTCCACGTTGTCCGGGTTGTTCGCCCGGGCGAGAATCGTCTCGACGTCGAACTTCGAGGACGCCAGTTGCGCGACGAGCAGGTTCACGTCGTCGTCCCCGGTGGCGGCGACGACGATGCGGGCGTTGTCCGCACCCGCCGCCCGCAACACCTCGGTGTCGGTGCCGTCGCCGATGTGGACGGTGTGGCCCCCGTTGCGGGCCACCTCCACCTGTGTCTCGTCGTCCTCGATGATGACGACGTTCTCTCCGCGGTCTTCGAGGCGTTCGGCGAGCGACCGGCCCACCTGCCCGCCTCCGATTACGAGTACACGCATGGGTATCACGTCGAGCGTCTTTGCGAGTCGGCGCGCGAACCCGCCCTCGAACACGACGGTCGCCAGGATGACGAGGAACACCGTGCCGACGAGCAGGGTCGCGCCGGAGTCGAGTTGCGCCGCCTGTGCACACAGCCCCGCGACCTCGCCGGTCGGATTCGTCGTACAGACGTTGGCCGCCGTCGCCGTGCCGCCGGCCAGGTCGGCCGCCTCGGTCCGCAGTTCCGTGGCGCGGTTCTGGAGTTCGACGGCGAACAGCGTCGCCACCGACGCCGGGATGATGCCCCGGGGACCGACGAGGCTCATGAACACCTTCTCACTTCTGGTGAACCGGTCGCCCATGAGCGAGAGGAAGACGAGCGCGGGGCGGATGACCAGCGCGACGGCCACCACGAGAACGATACCCGCGACGCCGAGTTCGAGCAGGTCCTCGAACCGCAACAGCGCCGCGAGCGCGATGAACACGAACGAGAGGACGACGAGCGTCACGTCGCCTTTGAACTCGGAGATATCCTCCTCGTAGGGCACGTCGAGGTTGCCGAGGATGATACCCGCGGTGGCGACGGCGGCGACGCCGGCCTCCTTCGCGATGAAGTCGGCGGTGCCGAACGCCACGAGTGCGCCAGCGAGCACGAGCAGGCGGGCGTTCTGCGGGGCGTTGCCCGGCGAGAGGTCGACGTACCTGAGCAGGTACCAGACGACCGCCGCCACCAGGATGCCGACGAACACGCCGATACCGAGCCGTTCGGCGAACAGCACCAGAAACTCCTCGGGGTTGGTGTCGCCGGCGACGATGATTTCGAAGACGACCACCGCGATGATGGCCGCCGTCACGTCGTTGACGATGCCCTCAGTTTCGAGGGCCGCCTCGACGCGGTCGCGGACGGGAACGACCTCCAAGATGGGCGTGATGACGGTCGGCCCCGTCGCCACCAGTAGCGCACCGATGAGGAAGGAGACGTCCCACGGCGCGTCGAACGCGAACTTGGTCACGGCGCTGGTCGCCACCAGCGCGATGAACGCGCCGACGGTGACCAGTCGGATGTTCTCGGCGGGCGCCTGTCTGAGTTTCTCCGCCCGCAGGTGGAACGCCCCCTCGAACACGATGATTGCCACGGAGAGGCCGACGATGGCCGGGAGCGCGTTACCGAACGACGTTCGGGTGACGAGCCCCAGCCCTTCCGGCCCGAGCGCGATGCCGGCACCGATGAGGAAGATGATGCTCGGCACCTCGAACCGGTCGGAGAGTATCTGGGCGCCGACGCCGAGGCCGATGATGGCTGCGACCAGCGGAATCAGGTTGCCGGCGCCGCCGGCCATCGGAACACCTCCATCACGTCGTGGGTTGGGTCGGCCCCTACATTAAACGTCCGCACTCATATCGTGAGGTTTCAACGTCGATTACGTATTCCGAAGCAAAGTCGTTCGATTTGCCGGGGAGCATCGGCGACAGAGTGAAACAATCGTGCAGAATAGAGAGCCGGAGATATGGACACCGACGAACACGCGCGGGTTCGATGGGCGAACGTGGGGCGAGTGACCGACGCGGCGCGGGCGCTACTCCGCCTCGCGATCGTCGAGGTAGCTCAGCACGCCGCGGGAGTTCATCGCGGCCTCCGCGGTCGCCTTCCGCTCGGTCCAGACGTCGTCCATCTCCGTAGCGGCGACGAAGTGGTCGACGACCGCGTCGTCGTCGCCGAGTTCCTCGCGTTTCGCTGCGACGGCCTCTACCCAGTCGGTGAGCGTCCCGACGTACTCCGAGAGCCGGTCGTCAGTCGGTGCGGGGCCGTAGTGGGTATACAACAGCGTCTCCGGGCCGATGGCTCGAAGCATGCGCACGTCCGCGAGACACTGCTCGAAGTCGAAGTTCGGCGGCGGTGTCGTCGGCTTCACCGCGTCGATGGCGGGCACGTAGACGCCCGCGGCGTCGGCGACGTAGACGGCGTCGTCGGCCGGCGAGTGGAACACCGCGTGGTGGGGGGCGTGGCCGGGCGCGTCGTGGACGACCAGTTCCCTATCCCCGAGGTCGATGCGGCTCCCGTCGCGGACCTGCCGAATCCGGCGGACGGGGACCGGCTCCGGCTCGACGTAGTACCTGAACTGGTCGCCGACGGCCCGCTTCGTTCCCTCCCAGAGCCGCGAGGGGTCGACGAGGTGCTTGGCGCCCCGCTCGTGACACACCACGTCGGCGTTCTCGCACTCGGCGGCGAGATAGCCCGCCCCGCCAGCGTGGTCGAGGTGGACGTGGGTCGGCACGATGTACGACAGTTCAGCAGGGGCGATGCCCAGTTCCTCGAGCGCCGCGAGCGTGTTCTCGTAGTTCGCCCCGATGCCGGTGTCGACGAGGGTGGGCTCCGGCGCGTCGACGACGTACACCGCGCCGAACTCAGCGGTGTCGTACATCCCGGTGTCGAGATAGTAGGTGTCGGACACCGACCCGGTCGTCACGCCGTACACGTCGCCGATTGCCATGTCCGGGTGTCGACACTCGGGCTACTAAAGTCGCTGGTCGGCGGCGGGTGGGAACCCGCGACACAGCACCGACACCCATTTGGCCCGAAGCGGAGAAAGGTCGACAAATGCTGTCACGACAGTTCGTCCGCGAGAACCCGGAGGAGGTGCGTCGTGCCCTCGACACGAAGGGCGTCGACGTGGACCTCGACCGGGTGCTGGAGATCGACGCGGAGTGGCGCGACCTCAAATCGAAGGGCGACGACCTCCGGCAGGAGCGCAACGAGGTCTCCTCGAAGATCGGTCAGCTGAAACAGGAGGGGAAGGAGGAGGAGGCCCAGGCGGCCATCGAGCGGTCGAGCGAGCTGAAAGAGCGGCTCGAGGAGATAGAGGAGCGGGCCGACGAACTGGAGGCACAACTGGAGGAGGCCCTGCTGGAGCTACCGAACGTTCCCCACGAGGACGCGCCCGTCGGCGACGACGAGTCGGACAACGTCGAGGTGGCCCGCGAGGGGTTCGACGACCTGCGCGAGTTGCCCGACCCGGTCGTCCCCCACTACGACCTCGGCGAGGAACTCGACATCCTCGACTTCGAGCGGGGCGCGAAGGTGTCGGGCGGCGGCTTCTACTTCGCGAAAGGCGCGGGCGCGCAACTGGAGCACGCGCTGGTGCAGTTCATGCTCGACCTCCACCGCGAGCAGGGGTACCGCGACGTGTTCCCCCCGATTCCGGTCAACTCGCGGTCGATGCGGGGCACCGGCCAGTTCCCGAAGTTCGTCGACGACGCCTACCGCGTCGGCGGCAAGAACGAGGAGCCGTACGACGACGACGACCTGTGGCTCCTCCCCACGGCTGAGGTGCCGGTGACGAACCTCCACCGCGACGAGATACTGCTTGACGACGACCTGCCGCTGAAGTACCAGGCGTACTCGCCGAACTTCCGACGGGAAGCCGGCGAACACGGCACCGAGACGCGCGGCATCGTCCGCGTCCACCAGTTTAACAAGGTGGAGATGGTGAACTTCGTCCGGCCCGAGGAGAGCTACGACCGGCTCGAAGGCCTTCGCGACGAGGCCGAGGAGGTGCTCCGGCGGCTGGGGCTCCCCTACCGCGTGCTGGAGATGTGCACCGGCGACATGGGGTTCACGCAGGCGAAGAAGTACGACATCGAGGTGTGGGCGCCCGGCGACGACATGGACGAGGGGCCCGAGGAGGGCGGCCGCTGGCTGGAGGTGTCGTCGGTGTCGAACTTCGAGGCGTTCCAGGCGCGTCGGGCGGGCATCCAGTACCGACCGGAGCGCCACGAGTCGGCGGAGTACCTCCACACGCTCAACGGGTCGGGAGTGGCCATCCCGCGCGTGCTGGTCGCGCTCCTCGAGTACTACCAGAACGACGACGGGACGGTCGAAGTGCCCGAGCCGCTCCAGCCGTACATGGGCGGGACGGCGGTCATCGAGGGCCACGAACCCGTCGGCGAGTCGGCGGTCGGCGCCGGCCGGAAGGATTAGTCGGTGTAGGTCCGAATCCTCCGTATCCGGTCGCCGTCGAACTCGAACGTGTCGACGAATCCGAACATCGGGTCGCCGTCGGCGGCGACGAGCCGCCCCTCTACGGCCACGCGCTCGGCCGCGACGTACAGTTCCTCGAGTACGTGGTCCGTGTCGGTGCGCGGCCGGTCCTCCCGCATGAACGCGACGAACGCGTCCGCGCCGTCGATGACGCGGTCCGGGCGGTCGTGGACGAACTCGTCGGCGAGCAGGCCGCGCAGGCGGTCGTACTCGCCGCTGTCGATGGCGTCGTAGTAGTCGCGCGCGGCGGCCGCGGGGTCCATGCCGGGACGACGGCGGGGTTCGACAAGAAACCGGTGGCGAGCCGTTTTTCTTCCCTCCCGGGCTACTCCGGCCGTGGACCTCCACGTCCGGTACGAGGGCGACGACGACCCCGAGAAATGCACGGCCCGGAAACTGGCCCGGTTCGACCTCGCGGAGTTGCACCGGTCGCCGCGGTCCGTGCCGCCGGGGGTCGTGCTCGACCCGTACGCGGAGCGGGCGCTGTCGCCCGCCGACGCCGACGAGGACGTACTCGTCGCGCTCGACTGCTCGTGGGAAACCGCCGAGGAGGAGGCGTTCAAACTCGACGGACCACACCGCGCACTCCCGTTTCTGGTCGCTGGCAACCCAGTCAGCTACGGGACGCCGTTCCGTCTCAACACCGTCGAGGCGTTCGCCGCCGGCTGTTACATCCTCGGCCACGAGGAGCAGGCGGAGCGACTCATGTCGAAGTTCCGGTGGGGCCACACGTTCCTCGAACTCAATGCCGAGCCGCTGGAGCGATATGCGAACTGTGCGGACTCGACGGAAGTCGTAGCCGTACAGGAGGAGTACGTCGACCCCGAGTAGCTACCGGCGGCCGAACCCGACCGGCGGGTCGAGCGGGCTCGTCGGCAACGACGGCGAGAGGTCGGGGTCGTTGTAGCCGCCCGGCGCCACGTCGTTGGGGCCGTCGGGGTAGAACAGCGCGGCGAGCGCCTGTATCTGCTCGCGGCCGACGCCGAGTTCGAACTGACCGCCGCCGTACAGCGACACGTCCCGCGTGCGAGCGTAGTCGATGGTGTCGAACAGGGATTCGACGGTGCCGAACCGCGAGGGCTTGATGTTGAGCCAGTTCGGTTCCCACGGGAGCGCCTGCACCGAGGGGACGCCCGTGATGGGGTAGTCCCACGCCAGCCGGTCGGTCTCGGGCTCCAGCACCGGCGTCGTCTCCTCGGTGACGCCGGGGTCCTCGATGACCGCCTCGGGGAACGCCGACAGCACCCGCTCGTAGAACTCGGGGTCCGGCTCCGTGTCCACCTCCGTTCCCTCGTAGAGCCCTTTCAAATCGAGCGTGCGGACCCGCCCGGTGTCGGCGAGCCGTTCCAGCAGGTCGTCGCTCCACTCCGGGGTGGGGTCGAGTTTGAACTCGGCGTCCGGATTGACGGCGAACACCGCCTCGATGCGGTCGAACCCGTCGAGGCGGGTGGAGACGACGAACCGGACCGGCTCCGGCTCGCGGTCCAGCGCCTCCCCGAGCGTCATCCCCGCCTGCTTCAGCGCCAGGTCGAGCGCGGCGCTCTCGAAGGCCCACCGGCGCATCGCCGGCGCGTGGTGCTGGCTCGGCTCCTCGGGCCAGAGGTCGCCCCGCTCCAGCGCGGCAGAGAACCCGTCGAACTCGTAGGTGCCCGCGAGGTCCGGGCGCGGGTACGGGTCGTGGTCGTCGGCCTCGTAGCAGACGTCCTCGCCGCGGCCGACGTGGCCGTCGCCACCGAGTTCCACCGTCGTCGTGACGCGGGTGAAACCGCTGGAGGTGTCCCGCTCGCGCCGCTGGAGCGTGAGCGACTCCACTGCGACGGGCAGGTCCGCAATCAGGTCGTAGTGGCGCATACCGAGACGAGGGCGTCCATCCCCATAAACCGCCGCGAGACGACTCGGAAAGGTTTAACCGCGGCCTGACGGTAGCGTGGGTATGGCCAACTTCGAGGAAGCGGAGGCACGAACGCTCGAGAAGATGATCTGCATGCGATGTAACGCGCGCAACGCGAAGCGTGCCGAGCGGTGCCGGAAATGCGGCTACGCGAAGCTCCGGCCGAAGGCGAAGGAACGGCGGGCGGCCTGATCGTAGCCGGACCCGCAGTTCGGTGGCCCCGCGGAGCCGCGTGGCCGAACGGGGTACCGACGTTCTCCCGCAACTCCCGTCACCAGCCGTAGCCGAACGTTTTTATCGGGGAACGCGGCCATCCGCCGCGTGACCTGAGCGTCGTCCGCGGCGGTCACGGCGGGAGTGCGGTCCGCCGCCGCGGACCACTCGATGGACCGCCTGCTCGCTATTCGTCGGGGTACTTCGGCTCCCGCTTCTCCGCGCGCGAGAGTGCCGTCTCGACCACGTCGCGCACGTCGCCGTGGAACGCGTCGCCGTGGCCCGCGTACATCTGCTCGACCGACTCGGGGAGCCGGTCGAGTAGCGTGCGGATGGACTCGATTAGCCGCTCGCGCGATTGGCCGGGCTGGTCGGTCCGGCCGAAGCTCCCGTAGTCGAACGCGCCGTCGTCGTGGACGACCACGTCGCCCGAGAACAGCGTCGTCTCCGAGCACAGCGAGACGTGGTCGGCGGCGTGACCCGGGGTGTAGACCACCTCGAACGTCTCGTCGCCCATCTCGACGCTGTCGCCGTCGTCGATGGCGTGGGTCCGAAGCTCGTGGTCCGCGTAGGCGTACACGTCGGGGTCGAATCGCTCGACGACCGCATCGAGGGCGTTCGCGTGGTCCCAGTGCTGGTGGGTGAGCACGACCGCATCGAGGCTGTCGGTGTGAGCGGCCACCTCCTCGACCACCTCGGCGTGGCCGCTGGTGTCGACGAGCGTCGGCCGTGTGCCGAGCACGAGAAAGGCGTTGCCCGCGAACGTGTCGGTGTCGGGCGTGACGTCGAGTACGTCCATACTCCGAGGAGTCGTGCCGGCCGCTTGAGGCTGGCGGGCGCGGCAAGGCATTTTTCCGTCAGGGTCGTTAATGTCCAACCGACCATGGGCTTCGGGAGCTACGACGAGTCCGAACAGGAGAACCAGGAGTACGACACCGACTACGACGACGACGAGGCCGTCAACACGTCCGACCACGACCACCGCGGTGAAGTCTCCTTCGAGTTCGACGAAACCTCCTCGGACGAACTGCTCGACAAGTTCCAGGACATCAAGGACGACGAGGAGTGAAATCCGGGGCCCGGACGCTCGGCGTCGCCGAGTCCTACCGGGGTGACACCAGCACGCTGGCCGGCGCGGTCGTCCGCGCGGACCGCGCGGTCGAGGCGTTCGCGTTCTCGACGTGTACTGTCGGCGGTAGCGACGCGACCGACGCCGTCGCCGACATCGTCGCCGAACTCGACCGCCCGGACGTCCAGCGGTTGCTCGTCGCGGGCATCGCACCCGCGTGGTACAACCTCCTCGACCTGCACCGTCTCCACGAAGCGACCGACCGGGCCGTCGTCTCGGTGTCGTTCGAGGCGAGTCCCGGGCTGGAGCCGGCGTTGCGCCGCGAGTTCGACGGCGAGGCGCTCGACTGCCGACTCGACATCTACGGTCGCCAGCCGCCGCGCCGCGAGGTGACCGTCAACGGCGAACAGGTGTGGGTCCGCACCGTCGGGCTCGACGACGAGGAAGCCGCCGACGTCGTTCGGGCGTTCACGCCCGAGGGCGGCCGGCCGGAGCCGCTCCGCGTGGCTCGGCTGGCCGCGCGCGCGGCCGACCACTTCCGGGCGGATTCTTAGCCCTCCGGCGCCTCACGACGAGCATGCCGATGGAGGGACTGGAGGTGACGGCGTGTGAGCGCTGCCCCGACCTCTGTGAGTCGCGGTCGCGTATCGTCAACGGCGTCGGCCCCGCGGACGCCGACCTGGTGTTCGTCGGGGAGGCACCCGGAGCCAACGAGGACGAGCAGGGCGAGCCGTTCGTCGGCCGCTCCGGCACGGTGCTCGACGACGCGCTCCGCGACGTGGGGCTGGCGCGAGCGGACGTCCGCATCACCAACTGCGTGCGGTGTCGACCGCCGGAGAACCGCGACCCGACGAACGCGGAACTCGACAACTGCCGCGAGTATCTCGAGACGGAGCTACGACGACTCGACCCCGAACTCGTGGTCACACTCGGTAAGGTGCCCTCCGAGCACCTGCTCGACCGGTCGGTCGCGGTAACGTCGGAAGCCGGCGAGGTGTTCGACGCCCGCGTCGGCGACGCGACGTACCGACTGCTCGTCTGCGTCCATCCGGCGGCGACGCTGTACGACCGGAGTCAGGAGGAGACGTTCACCGACGCCATCGAGGCGGCCGCCGAGTTAGCGGGCGTCGGCGACGCCGACGGTGGACAGTCGCGACTCGGCGACTACTAGTTCGTCTGGTCGCCGTAGCCGAGCCACTTCTTCGGGCTCCCGAGGTCACGCAGGCCCTCGATGAACCCCTTCCCCTCGTGTTCGCCCGGCCGGAGCCGGGCCCGCAGACGGGAGGACGTGAGTTCGACGGTCAGCACGATGAACACGACCATGATGAGCCCGGCGACCGCCTCGTCGAAGCGGAGCAGACTGATGCGGCCGTTGATGTACTGCCCGATACCGCCCGCGCCGACGACGCCCAGCGAGATGGCGATGCGGGTGTTGATTTCGAGGATGTACAGCGTCCACGCGACGAAGGAACTGGACACCTGCGAGAGCATGCCGAAGGAGATGACCTGCGGCCAGTTCGCGCCGGTGGACTTGATGGCCTCGATGGGCCCTTCGTCTATCTCCTCGAGTTCGTCGGTGAACAGACGGCCGAGGTTGCCGACGGTGTCGGTGGCGATGGCGAGCATCGCGCCGATGGGCGAGATGCTGGCAAGCGGGATGTAGATGAGCACCCACACCAGCGCCGGCACCGCGCGGATGGTCGACATCGTCCCGCGGAAGATGAAGTTGAACGGGAACGGCGTCACGCGCTCGGAGCCGAGCACGCCGAACAGCAGCGCGAGCGGGAATCCGAGCACCGTCCCGGTGAACCCGATGACGACCGTGAGGATGGCCCCCGACACGAGCAGGCCGCTCGAGCCCGTCTGGGCCGTCTCGATGAACGTCAACGGGTGAGCGAACGACTGGAACAGCCCGTCGAGCCCCGTGACTTCGTTCTCCTGAGAGTAGACGGTGAAGTCGACGAAGTTCGGGTTGAGGAAGTCGCGGATGCTGTCGATGAACGTCGGCATCTGCCGACCCAGGTCCGCGAGCAGTTGGCTCACCGAACTCCCGGCCAGATAGCCGATGCCGAAGTACGTCGTGACGCCGACGGTGGCGAGCAGCGTGAGCGCAGCGATTCGCCGGATGGCCGTCCGGCGCTCGATCCGGTCGAGCGTCTGCTGGACACGGCCGGTGTCGTCACTCATCCGCCTGCACCTCCGCGGCGTCCCCGGCGGTCGCGTCGGGACCAGTGGGGCCGGCCTCGTCGTCCTCGTCGGCGTACGCGCCGGCGGTGTCCTCGCCGTAGTAGAGGTCGTCGACGACCTCCATCGACAGTTCCTCGCGGGTGCCGTCGAACATGACCTCGCCGTCGCGGATTCCGATGAACCGGTCGCCGAACTCGCGGGCGACGTTCACCTGGTGGAGCGACGCGACCGTGGTGAGGTTCCGCTCGTCGGCGGCTTGCTTCATGTACCCCATCACGTCGCGGGCCGCCTTCGGGTCGAGACTGGAGACGGGTTCGTCCGCGAGCAGGAGCTGGGGGTCCTGCACCAGCGCGCGGGCGATGCCGACGCGCTGTTTCTGCCCGCCGGACATCGAGCCGGCGCGCTGTTCGGCCTCGTCCAGCAGGCCGACCGTGTCGAGGGCCCGGAGCGCCGACTCCTTGTCGGGTTGGTAGTACGCCGTGAGGATACTCCGAATCCAGCCGGCCCGCGACAGCGCGCCGGTGAGCGCGTTCCGGTACGCTGACATCGACTCGATGAGGTAGTGCATCTGGAACACCATCCCGACGTCCGAGCCCGCGCCGGGGCGGTGGCCGTTGATGCTGACCTCCCCGGAGGTGGGCGTCGTGAGTCCGTTGAGCACGCGCAGAAGCGTCGACTTGCCCGCCCCCGAAGGGCCGAGGATGACGACGAACTCCCCTTGGTCGATGTCGAAGGAGACGCCGTCGAGTGCCACGGTGTCGCCACCGTAGACTTTCCGTACGTCCGAAAGTGAGACGACCGGCATGTGTCAGCAAAAATTGCGCACGCCGTCTTTAGCTTCCCGGTCTCCGACAGACCGGGACGGGGTAAACGAGTCCACGGGCCGACGTTACGAGTCGAGATACTCGGTCTCGATGCCGAGTTCGTTCGCCACGTCGATGACGGGCTGGTACTTCTCGACGTCGGCGGGACGGACGTCGCTGAACCAGAGGTCGTCGTCGGTCCCTTCCTCGCCGTCGGCCCCGAGATACATCGAGTCCGGCGCGTCCTTCAGGGCGTTGACGAGTTCGTTCTGCTCCTCGTCGGAGAGCTCCGGCGAGGTGACGATGGGCGCACGCGGGATGCCGTCGTACGTCTTGACGTACTCGTAGCCGTCCTTCAGGTTGCGGTCGTCGTTGAGCGTGATGAACTGCCCGACGCCGGCGGCCGCGACCTGGTCGTTCGCCAGCTGCTCGAACGCCTGGGCGTGCCCGGAGAACGTGGCCTCGAAGTTGGCGCTCCCCTGCTCCTGCGGGTAGCCACCGACCTTCAGCCCGGCCTGCTTGAGCATGTACAGCGGGAACAGCGCGCCCGACGCGGACAGGCGGTCGGCGAAGCCGACCGTCTTCCCCTTCAGGTCGGAGAGGCTGTTGATGTCGGAGCTCTCCTTCGTCACGATGACCGAGGTGTACTCCCACGAACCGTAGGCGTACCGCTGGAGCGCGATGTCGGCTTTGTCGGCCTTGACGCCGAGCGCGGCCGCGAACGGTCCCGTCTCCGCGATGTCGGCGGTCCCCGAGCCCATCGCCTGCAGGACGGCGCTGTAGTTGCGGGCGTACTTCAGCGTCGTCGGGAGCCCCGTCTGCTCGTTCAGGTACTCCTTTATCGGCTGATACTGTTTCTCCATCAGATCCTGCGGCTCCGAGGGCGACATCACGAAGTTCACCTCGCCGTTGCCGTACGGCACCGGCGTCTTCGTCGCCGTCGGCGTCCCGTCGTCGGTATCCCCACCGCCGCCGTCGTTGTTGTTGTCCGTGTTCCCGGTACAGCCGGCGAACAGCCCCGCGATGCCGACTGCGCCAGCCGTCTTGAGGAAGGTACGTCGCTGTGACATGCGAACACCAAGAAGTTCCGTATGACACGTATAAAAATTCCGATTAACTCTATATACTGTCGGGTAGAGCCGGGCACCGGACGGGCAGTGACGACGGAAACCGACTTGTCGGTCGCCCACCCAGATGTAGCTATGAGTGTCCAGACGACGGCCGAAATCGTCCTCGTCGACTACGGGCTCGGCAACCTCCGGTCGGCGGCCCGGGGGCTGGAACGAGCGGGCGCCGAGGTGACGGTGAGCGACGACCCGGCCGCCTTCGAGAGTGCCGACGGCGTCGTCCTCCCGGGAGTCGGGGCGTTCGCCGAGGGGATGGAGAACGCCGAACCCGTCCGGGACGCGCTGGTCGAGACGGCCGAGAGCGGCACGCCGCTGTTCGGCATCTGTCTCGGGATGCAGATGCTACTCACCTCCAGCGAGGAGTCGAAGCGGGACGGCCAGGGCGACGCCGAGGGACTCGACCTGATTCCGGGAACGAACCTCCGGTTCCGCGAGGGACAGAAGGTCCCCCACATGGGCTGGAACGAACTGTCCGTCCAGCGTGACCACCCCCTCGTCGGGGGCGTCGACGGGGAGTACGCCTACTTCGTCCACTCCTACTACGCCGAGCCGGACGACCCGAACGCGGTGGTCGCAACGACCGACTACGGTATCGAGTTCCCGGCCGTCATCGCCGACGAACGGGGCACCGTGTTCGGTACGCAGTTTCACCCCGAGAAGTCCGGCGAAACCGGGCTTCGCATCCTCCGGAACTTCGTCGACCTCTGTGCCGAGCGGTAACGGGAGGTTTCCACCCGCCGTCAGGCGATGATAGCCGCACTCTTCCTCGGTCGTCCGGTACGCCGGGCGTACTCGTCGGCGGCCGGTCGCCCGCCGCGATAGCGCGTCTATAGTTAACCGCCGCTCCGCGGTAGCCGGAACCGCCATGACGGCAGTCAAGATAATCAAGGTGCTCGGCACCTCCAGCGAGTCGTGGGAGGACGCCGCCCACGAGGCGGTCGCACAGGCCAACGAGACCATCGACGACATCCACGGCATCGAAGTCGAGGACTGGACCGCCAACGTCGAGAACGGGCAGGTCACGGAGTACAAAGCCACCGTGGAGGTAGCGTTCCCCGTTCACGCCCAACAGGAGTGACCTCTCCGGCGGCTACAGGAACTCGCGGACCTCGGAGTACCACATGTCGTGGTAGTCCACCTCGCCGACGCGTTCGGCGATAGAGACGGCGATGACGTGCCAGCAGAGCTGTGTCGGGTCGTCGGGGTCGAGATTGTACTGGGAGTCGCGGCACTGACAGCCGCCGTCCTCGACGACGTACTCCTCCTCGTGGCCGACGACGACGGTGAAGTCGTTGTACTCCTTGACGCGTTCCTCGGCGACGGCCTCGATGGCCTTCGCGCCCCGCTCGCCGTGGACCGTGAGGATGCGGTCGACTACGTCGGGGGATAGCTCCCCCGCGTCGTCGAGCGCCGCCTGCCACTCCTCGACCGCGTTCACGACTCCGCTTCTCGGGCGGGCGGGAAAAGGGGTTCGGAGGGTGCGTGGCTCGACCGCAGGGAGAGCCACGTTACTGCGAGCGGGGAGCGAAGCGACCCGCGAGCGGCGAATTGTCGACCGCAGGGAGAGCCACGTTACTGCGAGCGGAGAGGAGAGCGAGGGCGAGCGAAGCGAGCCCTCGAAACGGCGAACGGGCGAAGCCCGTGAGCGAAGCGACCCGCGAGCAGGGTGGCCGACCGCAGGGAGGCCACCGGATAGCGAACGGCGAACGTCGTGAGCCGTGAGCCGCGGACAGCCGACCGCAGGGAGGCCACCGAACGGCGACCGACAGCCGACGGGAACCGCGAGCGCCGGCATCCGTGTGGCTTATTCGATGCGCGCCGGCAGGGGAGGTATGGAGGTCAGCGAGGGCGGCATCACGCTGTCGGTGCCCGAGCGGCGCCACGGCGCAAGCGAGGGCGCCGGGGAGGGCGTGTTCTACAACCCCGAGCAGGAACTGAACCGCGACGTGACCGTCGCCGTCCTCGACGCCGTCGCGGACGGCGAGTGTCCCGGCATCGAGGCCGGGTCGGGGTCGTATCTCGACGCGATGGCGGCCTCCGGCATCCGCGGCGTCCGGGCCGCGGACGCCGGCTGGGACGCCACCTGCGTCGACGTGGACGAGGCGGCCGTCGAGTTGGCTCGCGAGAACTTCGAGCGGAACGACCTGCCCGGGAAAGCGACCCGGGCGGACGCGAACGCCCACATGCACGAGTCGTACTACGACGTCGTGGACCTCGACCCGTTCGGGACGCCCGTGCCGTTCCTCGATTCGGCGTGCAACGCGGCCCGGGACCTGCTGTGCGTGACGGCGACCGACACCGCGCCGCTGTGTGGCGCCCACTTCGAGAGCGGCGTCCGCAAGTACATGACGACGCCCCGCAACACCGAGTTTCACGCCGAGATGGGCGTCCGCGTCCTGCTGTCGGCCTGCGTCCGCACCGCGGCCCGCTACGACGTGGCCGCGACGCCCGTGTTGACCCACGCGACGAGCCACTACGTCCGGACGTATCTCGCACTCGACGGGGGCGCGAGGGCCGCCAACGAGCGGGTCGACGCCCTGGGCCACGTCGACTGGTGCCGGTCGTGTCTCTGGCGCGACCACGAGCGCGGCCTCATTGCGGACCCGCGCGACGCCTGCCCGCACTGCGGCGCGGACGTCGAGACTGCGGGGCCGATATGGCTCGGCGCGACCCACGACCCCGCGTTCGTGGGGGCGGTCCGTGACCGGGTCACCGACTACATGGGGACGGCGAAGCGCGCCCGGAAACTGCTCGACCGCCTCGGAGTCGAGCTGGACGAGCCGACCCACTACGACCAGCACCGCCTCTACGAGCAGTGGAGCGAACCCGCGACGGCGATGGACGAGTTCCTGGACGCGCTCCGGGCGGCGGGCCACGAGGCGTCCCGCACCCACTACGGCGGGACGACGTTCAAGACGGCGGCGTCGGTCGCGGAGATACGCGCCGCGGCGCCGTGAGGCGTCCCACCGACTATTTGTAGCCGACCGCCGAACCACCGGCCGTGAATCGACAGGCAGCGGGGCTGGTGGCGACGGTCCTGGCCGTCGTCGACGCCGTGCGGTCGGACCGCATCACGTTCATCGCCGCCAGCCTCGCCTACTACGCGTTCATCTCGCTGCTGCCGCTCATGCTTCTGGGGCTCGTCGCCGTCTCCGTCGTCGGCGGGCCGGACCTCGCCACCGAGGTCGGCAACGACGTCGCCGCCTCCTTCGGCGAGGAGTCGGGGGCGCTGGTCGCCGACGCGCTCACGAGCGCCTCCGGCCGGGGCGGCGCGACCGTCTTCGGGCTGGCGGTGCTGGTGTGGTCCGGGCTGAAACTGTTCCGCGGGATGGACGTCGCGTTCTCGACGGTGTACGGTACCGCCGACAAGGAGTCGTTCCTCGACCAGCTGTACAACGCCGTCGTCACGCTGGTCGGCGTGGGGGTCGCCGTCGTGGCGACGGTGGCCGTCGGCATCGCCACGGCCGAACTCGACGGGGTCGTCGCGGGCGTCGACGTGCTCAACCTCGCCGGCTCGCTGGTGCTGTTCGGCGGGCTCACCGCCGCGTTCCTGCCGCTGTACTACGTGTTGCCCGCCGAAGGGGAGGTCACCGTCCGCGAGGCGCTCCCCGGCGCGGCGTTCGCGGCCGTCGGCTGGGTCGCGCTCACGACCGGGTTCCGCGTGTACGCCGGGATGGCCGCCAGCTATCAGGCGTACGGCGTGCTCGGTGGCGTGCTGTTGCTCGTGACGTTCCTCTACTTCGGGGGGTTGGTGCTTCTGGTCGGAGTCGTCCTCAACGCGGTGCTCGCGGGCCGCATCGAGGAGGGCGAGAACCTCGACCTCCCGCGGGAGGTACGGGAGGCGGTCGCCCGCGACTCCGATGGGGAGCAGTTATCAGGCAGGCGTTCAATCGACCGGGTAGACGTGGCCGACGACGAGGAGCTCGAAGAGGAGGTGCGCCGGCTCCGCGAGGAGTTGGCCGAGATGGAGGAGGCGGTCGACGAGCGGACCGTCCACCGCGAGGAGATCGAGCGCGACCTGAAGCAGTACGTCCGCTCGCGGCTCCGCCGCGGGAAGGCCCGCGGCTGGGGGCCGTATCTCGTGCTCCTGTACGGGACCGCGATGACGCTCGGCGCGTTCTACTTCCTGTCGAGCGGCTGGGCCATCCTCGCCATGCTCGTCATCTGGCTGTCCACGCTCGGCCTCTACGTGGTGATGCTGATGGTCGGCGTCACCGTCACGGCCGCCGGCCTGCCCGGCAAACTGAAGGAGCGCGTCGACGAGTTCCGTAGCTGATGGCCCACGGCATCGGCGTCACCGAGGCGCTCCGCTCCGTCCCGGACGCGGTCGTCCTGCTGTTCGCGCTGGTGACCCAGCTAGGTGACCTCTGGTTCTACTTCCTCGCGCTCACCGTCGCGTACGCGTTCGGCGAGTCGCTCGTGGGCGACGCCGTCTCGCGCGAGCGAATCGCGGCCGTGGTCGCCGTCGCCGTCGGCGCGCTGGCGGTCACCGCGGGGCTGAAGGAACTGTTCGCGCACCCGCGACCCCCGGGTGCGGGGACGCTCCGGCCGATGCCGTGGCTCCCCGCGGTGCTCGTGCCGGTGGTCGAGAGCTTCGCCACCGCCGACGGCTACGCGCTCCCGTCGGGTCACGCGACCGGGAGCGCGGCCGTCTACGGCGCCGCCGCGCTGTTCGTCCGCTACGGCCGCGCCCGCGCCCGCTACCTGCTTGCGGCCGTCGCCGTCCTGCTCGTCGCACTCTCGCGGGTCGTCATCGGGGTCCACTATCTGCTGGACGTCGTGGTCGGCGTCGTCGCCGGACTGACGTATCTCGCCGTCGTCCACCGCGCGACCGGCGGCGGCCAGCGCGTCAAGCGGGCGTTCACGCTCGCGGTGCTTGCGGGCGCGGCCGCCGCGGCCATCCACTTCTCGGTGGAGACGCTGGCGGCGCTGGGCGGCGCGCTCGGCGGACGCATCGGCTGGACGGTGTTCGGCGAGCGGGCGACGACCGGCGCGGTGACCCGCCGCGAGGGTGCCGTCGCGCTGGCCGTCGCCGTTCCGGTCGGCGGCGCGCTCATCGGCGTCGGTGCGACCACGCCCTCACCGGTCGTCGGCTTCCTCGGGACCGGGCTGGCGCTGGCGACGGTGCTCGGGGCGCCGCTGGCGGCGCGGCAGGTTCTCGGAAAAGACCCCGTGTGAGCGACCACGGATCGGGGTCGTACGTTCGGTGGTCGATTCGACGTACGCATCCGCGCGAGCGGAGCGAGCGCGGTTCACGGAAGCCGAACGCAGTGAGGCTAGCGCCCGCGGACCGACGCGCCGAAGGCGCGGAGGGAGCAGGCGCTATTTTTCCCCACGTTTTTGCCGGGGGGCTGAGCGGCCTTCGGCCGCGAAGCCCCTCGCGCAAAAAGTGGGTCCTAGAAGGTCTCCAGATACCGGTCGAGTTCCCACTGGGAGACGTCAACCAGGTAGTCCTGGAACTCGGACCTCTTCGCCTCGACGAACTTCTCGGCGATGTGCGGCCCGAGCGCGTCGAGGACCGTCTCGTCTTCCTCGAGCGCGTCGACGGCCTCCCCGAGGTTGGTCGGGAGCGTCTCGATGCCGTACTCCTCGCGCTTCTGCTCGTCGAACTCGTAGATGTTCTCGCGGACCGGGTCCGGGCAGTCGAGGTCGTCCTCGATGCCGTCCAGCCCCGCGTGGATGAGCGCGGCGAAGGCCAGATACGGGTTACACGACGGGTCCGGGAACCGTGCCTCGATGCGGGAGGCCGCCGGAACGCGCGCGGCGGGCTTGCGGATGAGCGCCGAGCGGTTGCGGTCGGACCACGCCACGTAAACGGGCGCCTCGTAGCCGGGCACCAGGCGCTTGTAGCTGTTGACGGTCGGGTTCGTCACGGCCGCCAGCGCGGGCGCGTGCTCGAGGATGCCGGCGGTGAACTGCTTGGCCGTCTCGCTGAGGTCGAACTCGTCGTCCTCGTCGTGGAACGCGTTCTCGCCGTCCTCGGTGAACAGCGAGATGTGGGTGTGCATCCCCGAGCCGTTGATGCGCGGGATGGGCTTGGGCATGAACGTCGCGTGGAGGTCATGCTCCGCGGCGATGGCCCGCACCACCGTCCGGAACGTGCCGACGTTGTCCGCCGTCGTCAAGGCGTCGTCGTACTCGAAGTTGATCTCGTGTTGGCCCTCGGCGACCTCGTGGTGGCTGGCTTCGATGTCGAACCCCATCGATTCGAGCCCGTAGATGATGTCGCGGCGCACGTCCGAGGCGAGGTCCTTCGGCGCGAGGTCGAAGTAGCCGCCGGCGTCGTTGGTCTTGGTCGTCGCACGGCCGTCCTCGTCCTCCTCGAACAGGAAGAACTCGGGTTCGGGCGCGGCGTTGACCGTGTAGCCCATGTCGTGGGCGCGCTGGAGCGCCTGCTTCAGCACGTAGCGCGGGTCGCCCTCGAACGGTTCGCCCGTCGAGGTGTTGATGACGTCACAGATGAGCCGCGCGGACGCGTGCTCGTCGCTGTTGCGCCACGGCAGTACCGCGAACGTCGACGGGTCGGGCTTCAGCCGCATGTCCGACTCCTGGATGCGGACGAACCCCTCGATGGAGGAGCCGTCGAAGTAGATACCCTCCGTGAACGCCTTTTCGGCCTGGTCGGCCGGCACCGAGACGTTCTTCACGGTGCCGAGGATGTCGGTGAACTGCAGGCGCAGGAAGTCCACGTTCTTCTCGTCTATCTCCTCTACGACGCGCTGGGCCTCCGCCGAGAGGCCGCCGTCGGGCGTAGCGTGTTCTTCTGTCATCGTCTTGGACACCCTATCCGACCATCCGAAGTAATAAAACCGTATCTATCCTCGCAATTTCTCTCGCGCCCGTCTCGGAAGTGGATATTCGTAAAATTATAGTAGCTCCCCGGAGTGGTGAGGTGTAATGACGTACGAAAACCTCGACCGGAAGCTCATCAACGCCCTGTTGAACGACGGCCGCGCCTCGCTCCGCTCGCTCGCCGAGGAGCTCGACGTCTCGGTGACGACCGTCTCGAACCACCTGTCGACGCTGGAGGACGACGGTATCATCACCGGCTACACCCCCGTCGTCGACTACGACAAGCTCGGCTACGACGTCACCGCGGTCATCCAGCTGAAGGTCGAGGGCTCGTCGCTTCCGGACATCACCGACCGCCTGCAGGAACACGACCAGATGGTCTCCGTCTACGAGGTGACCGGCGACCACGACGTCATCGCCATCGGGAAGTTCACCGACACCGACCACATGAACGAGCAGATCAAGGAACTGCTCATCGACCCCGACATCAAGGAGTCGAACACCAGCGTCGTCCTGAACACGGTCGTCGAGAACCAGCAGTTCGAACTCGACTACTGACCCTGGACGCGTCGCTTCTCGACGTGTCGCTCCACGTCGCGTGCGCTCCACGTCGCGTGTGCTCGCGCTGGTCGACGGTGACTACCCTCGGGAGCGTCAGCGCGTGCGAGAAGAGGGATGGTGTGGCCCGCGGAACCGTACCGTACCCACCGGCGTCGCGTGGCGCTACAGTCGCGCGAGCGCGTTCTGCCCGTCCCCGTTACCGTTCGCGTTCGTCGAGGCCCCGGATTCGGACTCGAACTCGCGTTCGAGTTCGGCCTCGCTGTCCTCGTAGGTGACCGTCACCTCGACGGCCGTGGCGTTCTCGGGGACCGCGAACGTGACCTCGCCGTCCTCGCCGGTCGCGTACTCGGTGCCGTCGTACACGACCGTCGCGTTCTCGACGGCGGTGCCGTTCCAGGAGACGGCCACGGTCGCGTTCTCGCCCGCCGAGACGTTGCCGACGAACGTCGCGTTCAGCGACGCCGGCCGCTCGACTTCGTCGTCGGTGGGCTCCGTCCGCTCGTCCGCATCGTCACCGTCAACCTCGTCGATGGGGACGTCCGTGCCGGACTCGCTGGCGACCGGCTTGATGTTGTACTTCCCGGAGTTACCGCGCTTGACCACGGTGATGTCGTAGACGAAGTCGACCGACTCGTTCGCCTCCACGCGGAAGTTGTCGTTCAACTGGAGTTTGCTCGACGGAAGCTTCACTTCCGTCGTGGAGCCGTCCGTCAGCGTGCCGTTGACCTCCGAGACGTGGACGAAGACCTTCGTGTAGTTACCCTCCGAGAGGTTGAACGTCCGGAGCAGGGTCGCGTTGTCGCCCTGCAGTTCCGTCAGGTCGACGGTGGTGCCGTTCACCTCGTGGCTCACCCACTCGCCGTCGCCGTCCTCCATCTCGTCGTCGGAGTCGTTCTCCATCTCCGACTCGTTCTCCATCTCCGACTCGTTCTCCGAGTCCTCGCCCGCGCGCCGGAACTCGATTTCGGTGATGGTGACGTTCAGATGCTCGAAGTCGTCGATGGCGTTCTTCTCGTCGCTGACGTAGAAGTCGAGCGAGCCCTGTCGCTGGGCCATCGAGACGTCGCCCTCCATGCCGGCCTCGGCGTCAGCGTCGACGCTGGCGTCGACCTCCTCGATGTCGACGTCGGTCCCCGACTCGCTGACGACCGGTCGGAGCACGTACTTGCCGGAGTTGCCGGCCTTCACGACCATCACGTCGTAGACGAAGTCGACCGATTCGTTCGACTCGACGGTGAAGTTCTGGTTCAACTGGAGTTTCCCCGACGGGAGCTTTACGTCGCCCGAGGCGTCGCCCGTGTAGGTGGCGTCCACCTCGCTGACCGACATGAACACCTTCGAGTAGTTGCCGCTCTCCACCTCGTAGGCCTCGACGAGCGAGGCGTTCGACCCCTCGAGCCGGGTCAGGTCGAACGTCTCGTTGGCCTCGACGGTCGTCTGGTTGCCGTCGGCGCGCACGAACGTCACGTTGTCGACGGTGACGTTCAGGTGTTCGAAGTCGTCTATCGCACCGGGCTGGTCGCTCACGTAGAAGTTCACGGTGCCGGTGCCGCTACCAGTGCCGGGGCCGAGCATGCTCGAACAGCCCGCGGTCACAAGCAAGGCGGCCATGGCGACCGCTGCTACTGCATTCCGTCGCATGTTTCACGACGGGATACTCGCGGCTGGCATAAATGCCGTGTGGCCGTTCGGGCCGTTCAATCCCGCCGTCGTGTGGCGAAAACGATATGAACGGTCGGGGACGGTCAGCCGGTCGGCGTCTCGGTGCCCGCCTCGGTGTCGGTTCCGTCCATCGGCGTCTCGGTGCCCGCCTCGGTGTCAGTTCCGTCCGTCGGCGTCTCCGTCGCGTTCGTCGGCGTCTCCGTCGCGTTCGTCGGCGTCTCCGTCGCGTTCGTCGGCGTCTCGGTGGTCGGTTCGGGCGCCTCCTCCGAGCGGACGACGAGCGTCGCTACCTCGCCGAAGTCGCGGGTGAACACGCTGTGGATGTAGATGCCGGGGTCGATGCCCGTCGTGTCGAGCAGGAACTGGACCTCCGCCGTCTCGCCGGGGCTCAGCGTCAGTTCGGCCTCGTCGACCACGTCACCGCTCACGCGGAACTGGACGGTCTGGGTGACGTTGCTCTCGGCGGTCGCGTCGAGCCCGACGGTCGCGTTCACGGTGACCGTCTCGCCGACGGTCACCTCGTCCGGTGCCTCGAAGCCGACCACGTCGAACGACGGGCCGGTGACGAGCGGTTCGGGCGTCGCCGTCGGCGTGGTCGGGGCGGGCGTGTCGGTCACCGGCTCGTCCGTCTGGACGGGCGTCCCGGTGGCCGTCGTCTCCGTGCCGACTGCCGTCTCGGTGCCCTCGGCGGTCGCCGTCTCCGTCTCGGTCGCCTGACCCGCCGCCGTCTCGGTACCCATATCGGTCTCGGTACCCTCGTCGGCCGCCGTCTCAGTGGCCGGCGTCTCTTCGTCCGACGGCGTCTCGGTGGCCGGCGTCTCTTCGTCCGACGGCGTCTCGGTGGCCGGCGTCTCCTCGTCCGACGGCGTCTCGGTGGCCGGCTCCGGCGTCGTCGGCGTCGTCGGCGTCGTCGGCGCCGGGGAGGTCACGAGCAGAGTCGCCTCCTCGCCGAACTGCTCGGTGTAGACCCCGTGGATGTACGTACCGATGTCGACGCCCGTCGTGTCGAGTGTGAACGTGACGTTCGTCGACTCGCCGGGCGCGAGCGTCACCTGCTGGCGGGCGACCACGTCACCCTGGACGCGGAACTCCACCAGTTGAGTGACGAGTCCGACCTCCCCGTCCTCCGGGGAGGCGGTCGCCGTACCGGTCTCGTTCCCCGTCTCGGTGGCCGTCGTCTCCGTGCCGACCGCCGTCTCCGTGCCCTCGTCGGTCACCGTCTCCGTCTCGGTCGCCTGGCCCGCCGCCGTCTCGGTACCCATATCGGTACCCTCGTCAGTGGCTGTACCTTCGTCGGTGGCCGTACCCTCGTCAGTGGCTGTACCTTCGTCGGTGGTCGTACCCTCGTCAGTGGCTGTACCTTCGTCAGTGGCCGTCGCGGTTCCCTCCTCGGGGAGCGACACCACCGCCGTCACGGTGACCGTCTCGCCCTGTTCGACCGACACCGGTGCATCGAGCGAGTCGACCGTGAACGACGCTCCGTCGTCCTCGGGTTCCTCCTGGGCCTGGACGCTCGCGCCCGCGAACGCCCACACGGCTGTCACGGAGGACAGCGCTACCACGACCGCGAGAAGTAATGCAGTCCGTCTGGTTGTTGTCATCGTTGCGGCCGGAGGGAGAACGAGAACGCGAATAAACGACTCAGACTGTTCAGAAACGTAGCCGGATTCATCCGAACGGTAAGGCCGGCGTGGGGGAGATACGGGGCTTCTACTCGCCGTTCGCTGGCCGTGGCCCCCGGCGAGTAAGGCCCGGTTTCGGGCGGGTTCCGAAGGGGGTTTACCGGTCGCGGTCCCCCGTTCGTACATGACCCTGCGCGTGACGTTCCTGGGGACGGGTGGCGCGGTGCCGACGACGGCCCGCAACACCAGCGCCGTGTTCGTCCAGCGGGAGGGCGACCGCCTCCTGTTCGACTGCGGCGAGGGCACCCAGCGACAGATGATGCGGTTCGGCACCGGGTTCGCCGTCTCGCACCTGTTCGTCACGCACACCCACGGCGACCACGTGCTCGGTATCCCCGGCCTGCTCCAGACGTGGGACTTCAACGACCGCGAGGACCCCGTCGCCATCCACACGCCCAACGGGACGCGTGGCACCATCGAGAATCTCGTCACCGCGACCGGTGCCGCGCCGAGTTTCGGCGTCCGCGTCCACGAGGTCGGCCCCGGCGACGTGGCACTCGACGCGAGCGAGTACGAGGTACGCGCCTTCGAGACGGACCACCGCGCGAAGTCGGTCGGCTACGTCCTCGTGGAGGACGACCGGAAGGGCCGGTTCGACCGCGAGCGCGCCGAGGAACTGGGCGTCCCCGTCGGCCCGAAGTTCTCGCAACTCCACCGCGGCGAGCCGGTCGAACTGGCGGACGGCACCGTCGTCGACCCCGAGCAGGTGGTCGGCGACCCCCGGCCCGGCCGCCGACTGGTGTACACCGGGGACACCCGACCGACGGGCGCCACCGTCGAGGCCAGCGAGGACGCGGACCTCCTGATTCACGACGCGACGTTCGCCGACGACCGGCGCGAGCGGGCCGGACAGACGGGCCACGCGACGGCGAGGCAGGCGGCCGAACTCGCCAACCGGGCCGGCGCGAAGCGGCTGGCGCTCCATCACGTCTCCTCGCGGTACGCCGGCGAGGAACGCGTCCTGGAGTCGGAGGCGCGCGAGGTGTTCGATGGCGAGGCGTTCCTGCCGGACGACGGCGACGAGACCGACGTGGCCTACCCCGACGAATAGTTTAGTGTCCCGTGCGCCTACGCGGGCGCATGGACTGCCCGTTCTGTGCCATCGTCGCGGGCGACGCGCCCGCGAGCGTCGTCCACGCCGACGACACCGCCGTCGCCTTCCTCGACATCGAGCCCGCGAACCCCGGTCACACGCTCGTCGTGCCCCGCGACCACGCCGATGGGCTCGGTGACCTACCCGCCGAGACGGGCGGACACATGTTCGGGGTGGCCCAGCGCGTCGCCGCGGCGTTGCGAGCGTCGGTCGACGCCGACGGTATCGGCCTCCTGCTCGCGGACGGGGCGGCCGCCGGCCAAGAGGTGTTCCACGTCCACCTCCACGTGATTCCGCGCCATGAGGGCGACGGCGTGGTGTTCCGGGGCAACCAGACGCCGGCCGACCGGGACGACCTGGACGAACTGGCCTCGCGCGTGCGCGACCACCTGTAGATGTGTAGATGCCCCCTGTAGATGTGTAGATGCCCCCGGACGCCACCTGTTACGATAGGTGACGTTTAGTGGTTGTTATCCGTTAGCATGCACATGCCGAACGCAACGCTTTCCGACCTCCTCGCGCGGAACCGCGCCCACGCCGAATCCATCGCCGACGACCACTTCGCGGACGTACTGGAGGGGCAGTACCCCCCGGTCGTCTCGCTGTGCTGTTCCGACTCCCGGGTCTCACAGGAGGGGATGTGGAACGTCGAGGAGCCGGGATGGCTGTTCACGCCATCGAACATCGGCAACCTCGCGTGGGACCGGGAGGGCGACGTGGACGGGAACCTGCTGTACCCGGTGGCCCACACCGGCACCCCGACCGTCACCGTGGTCGGCCACACGGGCTGTGGTGCGGTCACCGCCGCATACGGCGCGGTCACCGACGACGTGTGGCCCGAGGCACCGGGCATCCGGCGCCGCATCGAGCCGCTGGTGCCGGTCATCAAGGCGGCGCTTGCCGGTCCCGTCGACGACGGCGAGGGGGTCGTCGACCGCCTCGTCGAGTACAACGTCCGCGAGCAGGTGGCGTTTCTCGATTCGAGCGGCGAGGTGCCCGACGAGACCACTGTCTACGGGTTCGTCTACGACCTCCACGCGACGTACGGCGACGAGCGGGGTCGCGTCTACCTCGTGGCGGCCGACGACGAGACGGCCCCCGACGCGCTCCGCGAACTCGCCGGCGCGGAGAACGCCTCGGCGGTGCGGTCGCTACTCTAGCTCGGGCGTGAACAGGTCCTCGATGCGGCAGTCGAAGTAGTCGGCGAGTTCGAAAGCGAGGTCCAGCGAGGGGTCGTACCGCTCCCGCTCGATGGCGTTGATGGTCTGTCGGGTGACGCCGACGGCCGCCGCCAGGTCGCCCTGCGAGAGCCCCGCGGCCTCACGCCGTTCGCGTATCTCGTTGTTCATCTCAGCGGCGGCGTTCGACCAGCAGGAAGGCGACCCAGACGGCGAACAGTCCGGCGACGAAGTAGCCGAAGTAGCCCAGCCACGTCGGCCACGCGGCGACGCCGAGCGCGTCGAGTGCCACCATCGAGGGGAACACGACGGCCGAGACGACGCCGAGCAGTTGTATCGTGTTCGCGCTGGCGTGTCCCAGCAGGCGCCCGTCGCGTTCGTCGAACATCGCGCGGTCGCGCGTCCCGACGTACGCCAGCGCCGCGACGCCACAGACGGCGAAACCCGCGACGCCGGCGATGGGGTAGCCGGCGACGATGAGCCCCGCGTACAGCACGAACCCGAGCGCCCACAGCGCCACGTACAGCGTTCGGCCACCAATGTGTCGGGGAGTTGCAGTTTCGGCCACGTGTAAAGCACCTTTTACAGTGTAACGTCTCCTTTACATCCACTTAGCTCTATCGACCGCCGGCAGGAGACTTATCCGCGTCTGCCGCCTACTCGACGCCGTGAGCACCCGCACGAGTGCCCTCGACGCCGTGGTGTTCGGCGTCGACGTCCAGAGCGGCGACGTCCGTGGGGACTCCCCCTCCTACGCGCTGGTTGCGTTCGACGGCGAGCACGTCGACCGGGACGTGGTCTCGCTCCGCAAACTCCGGCGACTGGTCGACCGCGAGGAACCGGAAGTGGTCGCCACGGACAACATGTACGAACTCGCGCCCGACAAGGACGCGCTGGTCCACTTCCTGCGGGAGCTACCGACGGGGACGAAACTGGTGCAGGTGACGGGCGCCGAGCGGCCGGAACCCCTCTCGCGGGTCGCCAAGCGCCACGGCGTCCCCTACGGGAAAGAGCCGATGGAAGAAGCGGAGGCCGCGGCCCGCCTCGCGGCCGCGAACGTCGGCCAGGAGGTGTCTGCGTTCACGAACACGACCCGGGTGAAGGTGTCGCGGGGGCGCTCCACGGGCAAGGGCGGATGGAGCGAGGACCGCTACACCCGTCGCATCCACGGGAGCGTCAAGCGCGCGACCCGCGAGGTGGAGTCGGACCTGGAGGGGGCGAACCTCGAGTACGAGCGGGACGTGACCGAGAAGTACGGCGGCTTCTCGCAGGCCGTCTTCGAAGTCGAGGGAACGCCCGCCGACATCCCCGTCTCGCCGCGCCGCTCGGGCGACGTGCGCGTCGAGGTAGAGCGCGAACAGCGCGACGGCATCGAGTTCCGGCCGCTCGCCAAGCGGCGCGACCACGTCGTCGTCGGCATCGACCCCGGGACGACGACGGCGGTGGCGCTTCTGGACCTCGACGGCGAGGTGCTCGACGTCCACTCGACGCGGACGGCCGACACCGCCGCGGTGACCGAGTGGATAATCGAGCGCGGGCGGCCGCTTCTGGTCGCCGCCGACGTGACGCCGATGCCCGAGACCGTCGAGAAGTTCCGGCGGTCGTTCGACGCCACCGCCTGGGTACCCGAGCGGGACCTGCCCGTCGACGGGAAGAAACACCGGGCGCGGGACGTCGGCTACGACAACGACCACGAGCGGGACGCGCTCGCGGCGGCGCTTTTCGCGTACGACGACCACGCCGACCAGTTCGAGCGCATCGCCCGGAAGGTCCCTCCGCGGGTCGACCGCGGGGAGGTGACCGCCCGCGTCCTGCGCGAGGAGGGCACCGTCGAGAGCGTCGTCGCGGACCTGCAGGGCGACGAGGACGGCGCCGACGAGGAGAGCGCCGAGCACGAACCCCGGGAACTCACCGAGGAGGAGCGGGAGATAAAGCGGCTCCGCGAGCGGGTCGAGCGGCTGGAGGGCCACGTCACCGACCTGAAGGACACGGTCGAAAAGAAGGACGAGCGCATCGACGAGTACGAGGAGAAGCTCTCGGAGGCGCGCCGCGAGGAGCGCCGCGAGGCCCGCGAGCGCCGGGAGGTGACGCGGCTCGAACGCGAAATCGACCGGCTGGAGGGCGAACTCTCGGACGCACGCGAGCAGAACGAGACGCTGGAGGCGAAACTGGAGCGGCTGAAGCGGCTCTGGAAGCTCGACCACTCGAACTTCGCGGACGTGGCCGGCGGCGCGGACCTCGTCCCCGTCAAGCCGGTCGAGCAGTTCACGACCGCGGCCATCGAGGCCGCAGACGAGGACTTCGGGCTGGCGGCGGGCGACGTGGTGCTCCTGCGCGACGCGTCGGGGGCCGGTACCTCCTCGGCCGAGCGACTGGCCGCAGTCGAACCCCGGGTCGTCCTGAAGGACGGGACGCTCCCGGAGCAGGCCCGGAGCGTGCTACACGACCACGAGATACCCTACGGTCCGGCCGAAGACGTGTCGATACAGGAGGTCGACGAACTGGCCATCGCCAGCGAACCCGACGTGGAGGCGGTGGTCGACGACTGGCGCGACCGCGCCGCCGACCGCCGGAAGGAGGAGACCGAGTCGATGGTCGACGAACTCATCAGCGAGCACCGCGCGGAGCGGCGCAACGAAGGTTAGAGCGCGCCCTTCATCCCCATCTCCTCGAGGGCGGTGTCGACGAGACCACCGGCGACCAGACCGAGGCCCGCGACGACGACGGCGGTGCCGGCGGCGGCTTTCTTGTCGTGCGTGGCGAGAATCAGCAGGCCGACGAGCAGGACGAGGACGCCCTTCTCGCCGGTCGACCCGAGCCGTTCGCGCGCTTCTTCGACGTCTGCCATGTCCGTATCTGCGAGCGGCCCCCGATAAGCGCGGTGGTCGCCGCAGGCTTCTCAGAACATCCCGCCCATGCCCATGGCGGCCATCGCGGAGTCGATGACGCCCTTCAACAGCGCCAGCAGTCCGAGGATGGTCAGGCCGAGGCCACCCGCGACGAGCGGCGACTTGTAGGCCACGACGGCGAGGCCGACCACGAGCAACACGACGCCTGCGATGCCGGTGAGTCCGAGACGGTCACGCATACTCGGCGTCTCCGCCGTTCGTGTGTTAAAAGGTGCGATGGCGAGCGGAACGGAAGCGACCGCACGACCCCGGACAGCCGACCGACACGCCGATACTGCACCGCGAGGCGCGAGCGGGGCGCGGTAGCGGCCGACGACTAACGCGGCGCGACCGCAGGGAGCGCCGCGGCTGGCGGAGGCCACGCATATGTTCCACCAGTTTTTGCCGGAGGTCGAGCGGAGCGAGACCCCCGAGCAAAAAGTGGGCTAGAACTCGTTGCAGACCGGAATCCCGACCGTGTCGTAGTCGCCCATCGACGCCACCGTGTCGGGCACTTCCTCGAGCGAGATGGTCTCCGAGACGATGCGGCCGGGGTCGATCTTCCCCGTCTCCATCATGCGGAAAATCTCGTCGTACTCGTGGGCGGGCATGCCGTACGAGCCGATGAACTCGCGTTCGTCGAACACTATCTGGTCCACGGGGATGGACACCTCGCCCTCCTCCTCGCTGGTGGTGAGGCCTATCTGGAGGTGCTGGCCCCCCTTGTTGAGGCTGTTGACGGAGTTACGACAGGTCTGCGCGATGCCGAGCGCGTCGACGGACACCTCCGCGCCCTGCGAGCCGGGGGTGTGTTTCTTGACGGCCTGCGGGACGTCCTGCACTTCGTCCACCTTCACGGTGTGGGTCGCACCGAGGTCGAGCGCCTTGTCGAGCGCCTCCTGTTTCAGGTCGACGGCGATGACGTTCGCGCCGAGCGCGTCGGCGGTGTGAATCGCCGAGAGGCCGACGCCGCCACAGCCGTGGACGGCGACCCAGTCGCCGGGGTCGACGTCGACCCGGTGGGCGACGCCGTGGAACGCGGTGGCGAACCGACAGCCCAGCCCCGCGATGTCGACGGCGTCGACGTCGTCGGAGACGGGCACGAGGTTGGTGTCCGCCGCGCGGACCGGGTACTCCTCGGCGAACGCGCCCGTCGAGAACGGGACGAACCCCATCGGGATGGAGCGTTCACAGATGTTCTGTCGGCCCTCCCGGCAGTGGGGACAGGAGCCGTCCGCGAGGTTGAACGGGTTGGTGACGCGGTCGCCCTCGCGGTACTCCTCGACCTCATCGCCGACCTCGACGACGGTGCCGACCGGCTCGTGGCCGAATATCAGGCCGGGCGTCGACATGACGCCGATCCACGACCAGTCGCCCTGCCAGGCGTGCCAGTCCGACCGGCAGACGCCACAGGCCTCGGTCTCGACGACGACCCCATCGTCCGGGCAGTCGGGGCGGTCGACCTCCTCTATCTCCATCGGCTCGTTGGCCCCTTGAAAGACAACGGCTCGCATGTACCCTACCAAGCGAGTGGGCCGTCTTAAGTGATGTGTGGGCCATCGGCGGAGCGTTTACATACCCCGTTGCGGGGCGGGCGACGGGCTCTGGAGGTTACAAGAAGTTATACGCCCCGATGCACAACGACCTCGTATGAGCGACGACGGCGGCGGCCGGAAGGACCTCCGTATGCCCGACGACGACGAGGTCTTCGCGGTCGTCACGAACATGCTCGGGGCGAACCGCGTGAAGGTACGCTGTATGGACGGCACGGAGCGGACCGCACGCATCCCCGGCCGGATGCAGAAGCGGGTGTGGATCCGGGAGGACGACGTCGTGCTCGTCGAACCGTGGGACTGGCAGGACGAGAAAGCCGACATCACCTGGCGCTACGAGAAGCAGGACGCCGACCAGTTGCGCGAGGAGGGGCACATCCAGGAGACTGCCTGACGATGCCCGTCCAGACGGCCGCATGAGCGAGTTCGACCTGGTCGACGCCGACGCCGTCGACACCCCTGGCGACGAGTGGGAGGAACTCGACGTCTCGGACGACGAGGCCGACCGCATCGCCCGCAAGCGGGACCGCGAGTTCCTGGAGTTCCGCAAACGCATCAAGGACGCCGACCAGTTCAAGGTGGAGGCGTCGGTGTTCGACGACGCCACGCTCGCGGCCGTCTACAAACTCGTCCAGGACGGCCACATCACCGCCTTCGGTGGCCCGCTCTCGACCGGCAAGGAAGCGAACGTCTACCTCGCGGACGGCCCCGACGGCGAGGTGGCGGTGAAGATATACCGCATCAACGCCTCCGACTTCCGGGCGATGCGCGACTACCTCGACGGCGACCCGCGGTTCGAGGGCATCGGCTCCGACAAGAAGAAGGTGGTCGTCGCGTGGACGAAAAAGGAGTTCGCCAACCTCCGGCGCGCCCGCGACGCGGGCGTCCGCGTGCCCGACCCCATCGCCGTCCAGCGAAACGCTCTGGTGATGGAGTTCGTCGGGAGCGACGGCACCCGTGGGAAGCGGCTCAGCGAGGTGACCGTCGAGAACCCCGAGACGACCTACGAGGTGGTCCGCGAGTACATGCGACGGCTCTACGCGGCGGGACTGGTCCACGGCGACCTCTCGGAGTACAACCTCGTCGTCCACGACAGCGAACTGGTGGTGCTCGATTTGGGGCAGGCCGTGACGGTCCATCACCCGAACAGCCGCGAGTTTCTCGAACGCGACTGCCGGAACGTCGCCGCCTTCTTCGGTCGGCAGGGGTACGAGGTGGACGCCGACGACCTGCTCGCGTTCGTCACCGACGCCGACCCCGAGGACGTGTGACCGGCCACGGTCGCCAACGCTGATTAGTCGGCGGGCCGAACCCCGTCCATGAACGTCCGTCCTGCCGACCCCGAGGACGCCACCGGCATCGCCGCCGTCGCCCGTGCCGCGTGGTGGGAGACGTATCCGGGAATCCTCGACACCGACGTCATCGAGGCGACCCTGGAGGAGGTGTACGACGAGGAGTTCGTCCGCGAGGCGATGCGCGAGCGCGACGACCTGCTGTATCTCGTCGCCGAGGACGACGGCGTAATCGGGTTCGCCACCGCCCAGCAGACGTGGGCCGACGAGGTGGAGATACACACGCTGTACGTCGAACCGTCCCGGTGGGAGGCGGGCATCGGCACCGCACTGCTGGAGAGCGTCGCGGCGTCAGCCGCGGAGGCGGGGGCCGACCGCCTCCGGGTTGGCGTCCTCTCGGGCAACAGCGTCGGTCGCGCGTTCGTCGAGACCCGGGGGTTCGAGCGCGTGGAGACCCGGACGGCGGCGTTCGGGGAGCGGGAGGTTCCGGAGGACGTGTTCGAGAAGCCGCTGTGATGGGGCCGTGGACCGTCCGCTCACGGCGCGTGCGGCCGGTCTGGTCGGGTCCAGACGGCCGAGCAAACCAACCCTTAAATTTCTACGGCAAGTACCGCCACTCATGCAACACGTGACGATTCCGCAGGACCGCATCGGCGCTCTCATCGGGGAGGGGGGCGACACGATGCGGGAGATCGAGGAGCGGGCCGAGGTGCGGCTCAACATCGACTCCGAGACCGGAGCCGTCGAGATAGAGTCGGTCGGCGACCCCATCACGGGGCTGAAGGGACCGGACATCGTGAAGGCCATCGGCCGTGGCTTCCACCCCGAGGACGCGCTCTCGCTACTCGAGGACGACATGCGGATGCTCGACATCGTCGACCTCGACGCGGCGACGCGCAACAGCAAGGACCTCCAGCGACAGAAGGGCCGGCTCATCGGCGAGGACGGCCGCACCCGCGAACTGATGGAGGAGCTGTCGGGCGCGTCGGTCGTCATCTACGGGAAGACCGCCGGCATCATCGGCGGCCCCGAGGAGGTCGACGCCGTCCGGTCGGCCATCGAGATGATACTCGACGGCGCGCCCCACGGCGCGGTCTACTCGTTCCTCGAGCGCAAGCACAACGAGATGCAGGCCAAGGAGATGGGCTACCACCAGTTCCCGGGGGGCGAAGGCGAGACGCCCGACGCCGAGGAGGCCGACTTCGAAATCCGGACGGAGTTCGAGGAGCCGTAACGACCCTCTTAAATAGCGCGTTTGCCACCCCTTCGCACGCCAACCGATAGCCTGCAGTCCCGCGGTTACCGAACCCGGTTCGAAGCCTTTATATAGAATCGTGGACAAACTTTCGCTCGACTATGGCTCAGCAGATGGGTAACCAGCCCCTCATCGTACTCTCGGAGGAGAGTCAGCGTACGTCCGGCAAGGACGCCCAGTCGATGAACATCTCGGCCGGGAAAGCGGTCGCCGAATCCGTCCGCACCACCCTCGGCCCGAAAGGGATGGACAAGATGCTCGTCGACTCGACGGGCAACGTCGTCGTCACGAACGACGGCGTCACCATCCTCAAGGAGATGGACATCGAGCACCCCGCGGCCAACATGATCGTCGAGGTCGCGGAGACACAGGAGGAGGAAGTCGGGGACGGCACCACCACGAGCGTCGTCATCGCCGGTGAACTCCTCGCCAAAGCCGAGGACCTCCTCGAGCAGGACATCCACGCGACCATCCTCGCGCAGGGGTACCGACAGGCCGCCGCGAAGGCCAAGGAGATCCTCGACGAGATGGCCATCGAGGTCGACGCCGACGACACCGAGACGCTCGAGCGCATCGCCGGCACCGCGATGACCGGCAAGGGCGCCGAGAACGCCAAGGACACCCTCGCCGAACTCGTCGTCCGCGCGGTGCAGGCCGTCGCCGACGACGACGGTATCGACACGGACAACATCAACGTCCAGACGGTCGTCGGCGGGAGCGTCGCCGACTCCGAACTGGTCGAGGGCGTCATCGTGGGCAAGGAGCGCGTCCACGAGAACATGCCGTACTTCAAGGAGGACGCCAACATCGCCCTGCTGGACACGCCCATCGAGGTCAAGGAGACGGAGATCGACGCCGAGGTCAACGTCACCGACCCGAGCCAGCTGGAGCAGTTCCTCGAGCAGGAGGAACAGCAGCTCCGCGAGATGGTCGACCAGCTGAAGGCGGTCGGCGCCGACGTCGTCTTCTGCCAGAAGGGCATCGACGACATGGCCCAGCACTACCTCGCGCAGGAGGGTATCCTCGCCGTCCGCCGCGCGAAGAAGTCCGACATCAAGGCGCTGGCCCGCTCGACGGGCGCGCGCATCGTCTCCAACATCGACGACATCACCGAGGACGACCTCGGCTTCGCCGGCCACGTCGGCGAGAAGGAGATCGGCGGCGACACGAAGGTGTTCGTCGAGGACGTCGACGAGGCCAAGAGCGTCTCACTGGTGCTTCGCGGCGGCACCGAGCACGTCGTCGACGAGGTCGAGCGCGCCATCGAGGACAGCCTCGGCGTCGTCCGCACGACCCTCGAGGAGGGCCAGGTTCTGCCGGGCGGCGGCGCCCCCGAGGTCGCGCTGTCGATGGGTCTGCGCGAGTACGCCGACTCCGTCGACGGGCGCGAACAGCTCGCCGTCGAGGCGTTCGCCGACGCCATCGACGTCATCCCGCGCACGCTCGCTGAGAACGCGGGCCACGACCCCATCGACTCGCTGGTCGACCTCCGCAAGGAGCACGACGACGGCAACACCACCGCCGGCCTCGACGCCTACACCGGCGACGTGGTCGACATGGACGAGGAGGTCGTCGAGCCCCTCCGCGTCAAGACCCAGGCCGTCGAGTCCGCCACGGAGGCCGCGGTCATGATCCTCCGCATCGACGACGTCATCGCCGCCGGCGACCTGAAGGGCGGCGGCACCGACGACGACGACGACGAGGAGATGCCCGGCGGCCCCGGCGGCGGCATGGGCGGCGGCATGGGCGGCATGGGCGGCATGGGCGGCATGGGCGGCGCGATGTGAGCGCCCCTACAGGCCACACCACCCCCACCGTCTGACGCCGTATCGCCGTTCGACCGATTCCGCTTTCTTTCGCGTGCTGACCCGACAGCCGCGCGCGTCGCCGGGACGAGTTGTGCGAGTCGGTAACGTACTACTAAGTGCTCGGAGCGTGCAACCCTCCAGCCATGAGCGAGCAGACGGGGGGCGTCGACGCCGACCCGCTGGTCGTCACGGGGGGAACCGACGAGGCGGGCGAGGAGTTCGTCCGCTTCGAGGTGACGGTTCACCCGCGGCCGGGCGCGGGCGACGGGGGACTCGCCCACGAACGACACCTGTTCGACAACTCCGACCCGCACGTCCACCCGAAGCAGGAGGAGCGGTTCGAGGTGGTGGCCGGCGAGTACGGCATCGAGCGCGACGGCACCGAACACCGGCTGACGCCGGGCGACGAACTCACCGTCCCGGCGGGCACGCCACACCGGCAGTTCAACCCGACGGCCGAGCCGATACGCGTCGTCCACGAACACCGGCCACCCCGAGAGTCGGCGGAGATATTCGAGTCGTTCTACGCGCTCGCGCAGGCGGGCGAAACCGACGAGAAGGGGATGCCGGGACTGCTTCGGACCGCGGTGCTGGTCGACGAGTACCCCGGCCACACCTACCGGCCGACTCCCCCCGTCGTCGTCCAGAAAGCGATGTTCGGCGCGCTCGCGGCCGTCGGCCGGCTTGCGGGCTACGAGGCGACCCACGCACACGAGGACGTGACCGACCGCACCTGACTGGAGACGCTACGCGGCGTCGTCGACCCGCTCCACGAGCACCTGCAGGACGCGGTTCCGGCTGACGGCCCGGACGGTGAGTCGAGCGCCCCCGACGGTCACCGACTCGCCCACCTCGGGTACGCGACCGAACTCGTCGGCGAGCAACGCGGCGAGCGTCCCGCTCTCGACGGCCGGCAACTGGGTGCCCAGTTCGTCGTTGATGCGCGTCACCGACACCCGCCCGCGACTGCTCACCCGCCCCGGGTCGACGGCGACGACGTCGCGGCGCTCGCCCACGTCGAACACCTCGCCGACGAGTTCCTCGACGATGTCCTCGGCGGTGACGAGCCCCTCGACGGCGCCGAACTGGTCGAACACGATGGCGACCTCGAGCCGCTCGCGCTGGAGGTCCGCGAGCACCTCGTCCACCTCGCGGCTCTCGAACACGTGGACGACCGGGAGGAGGAACTCCTCGACCGGCGCGTCCCGGTCCGCGTCGACGAGGTCCCTGAGGTCGACGTAGCCGACAACGTCCTCGCCCTCGCGGTAGACGGGGAGGCGGTTCACCCGCTCGTCGGCGCAGGCGTCGACCGCCTCGCCGACCGTCGCGCCGGCGTCGACGGCCACGATGTCGGCCCGGGGCACCATCGCCTGCCGCACGGGCACGTCGCTGAACCGCAGGACGCGCTCGATGAGCGTCCCCTCGGCCGGGTCGATGGCCCCGGTCTCCTCCGCGGTCTCGAGGATGGCCGCCAGTTCCTCACGGGTCACGTACGGCTTCTCGATGTCGCGGGCCCCGCCGATGAGCCGCCGGATGCCCTCGTTGAGCCCGTCGAACACGACCACCAGCGGGTAGAGGAGCCGCTGGACGACGGCGAGCGGGCGGGCCACCCGGCGGGCGACCCGCTCGGGGTTCGCCACCCCGTAGGACTTCGGCACGATCTCGCCGAACAGCAGGACGAGCGTGCTGACGACGAGCGTCGACACCGTGACCGCGATGCCCGCCGGGAGTTCACGGACGAGCAGCACCGTGCCGACGCTGGCGATGGCGATGTTGACGAAGTTGTTGCCGACGAGGATGGTGACGAGCAGGCGGTGGGGGTCCGCCCGGAGGCGGGCGAGCGCCGCCCCCGAGGGGTCGTCCGTCGCCATCGCGTCCGCGCGGACTGGGTCCAGCGAGAACAGCGCTATCTCGCTGCCCGAGAAGAACGCGGAGACCAACAACATGACCACGATGCCGACGATACCGAGGACGAACGACGAGGTGAGCGCGACCATACGCTCTCCTCTCGTGAGGGGGCCAAGAGGCTGACGCGCGGCGACGACCGAGAACGGGAAAAGCGGGAACTGCGTCGAATCAGTCGTCGGCGGTCAGCGGCTCCTCTGCGGGTTCGCCCTGCCGCTGGACCTCCTCGTCTTCCTCCTCCTCTTCCTTCTTGGCCTTGATCTTCTTGAGGCGGAAGATCTCCTCGCGCTCCTGCTCCTCGAGTTTCTGCTCGATGTACTCCTGGGCGTCGTACAGGTCCGGCAGGAGTTTGAACTCCAGAGCGTTGACGCGGCGCTTCGTCGTCTCTATCTCCTCGAGCATCTTCTTCATCGCCGTCTCGACCTCCGCGGCGAGGATGATGGTCTCGAGTAGTTCCTCGTAGGCGTCGGCGGCCTCGTCGATGCGTGCGGAGGTGCCCATCACGCCGTAGCCGCGCTCGTCGAGGCTCTTCTTCACCTTCGAGGACTCGATCTGCGGGACGACGACGCCCATGATGTTCTTCGACTCCGTCGTTATCTCGGGGTGCTCCTTCAGCGCCGAGGCCGCGCCCCGGACGGCGACGTCACCCTCCATCGCGCGAGCCATGTTGATGGCCCGCTGGGCCCGCTCGTAGCGGTCGTCCATGTTCTCCCGGACGTCCTGCGCCTGGTCGAGGATGTCCATGAACTCCATGATGAGGCCGTCCCGCTTCTTCTCGAGCGTGTCGTGGCCCCGCTCGGAGAGCTCGATGCGATCCTCTATCGCCATCAAGTTCTTTCGGGTGGGCTTGACGTCCTTGGCCATTTGCCGAAGCCTTCCGTTCGCAGGGTGTTAGGCGTTTCCTTCCGGTTCGACCGCCGGGCGGCGCGCCACGCCCACCGACTCCTCGCCGACGGGGACGGTGGCGTCCACGCCGACCGGGGCGTCCTCGGGGTCGACGGTGACGACGGCGTCGAACAGCGCCGCGAGCGTCACCACCGTCTCGGCGTCGTGGGCGCCGGGGTCCATATGGAAATGTGCGTACGCCTCGGCGGCCCACAGTCGCTCGACGAGCGCGTGGACGAACCGGTACGCGCGGTCGGGGTCGACGTACTGCAGGAGTGCGGTCAGCGAGTCGAAACAGAACGCCGTCTCCCCGTCGTCGTACGGCAGGGTGTCGGTGGCGGCGATCTCGATGCCGGTCAGGTCCTCGGGTCCCTGCTCGACGACGCCCGGCAGGCTCCCGTCGCCGCCGCCGGTGTCGACGAGGCGTGCGGTGGCCGGCGGTCCCCCGGCGGCGGCCTCGGCGTGGTCGCGCCACTCGTCGACTCCACGGTTGTACGTCACCCCGACGAGATGGAGGTCGTCGGCCGGCGCGCGCGCCAGCAGCGACTCGCAGACGGCGTCCCGCGCCTCCGAGAGCCCCGGCGCGAGCACCAGTACGCTCCGAGCGTTCCCCAGTTCACCCCGGAGCCGTGCCTCCTGGCTCATACGCGGAGAACCGGGGCCACGGTTATCAACCCCCTGCTTGCGCTCACTCGACGTTCGACTCGAACGCGTCGACCTCGGCCCGGAGCGCGTCGACCAGCGCCTCCGGGTCGGAGACGAGCCCGGCGTCCGTGGCGACGCCGATACGGACGCTTCCGTCGTAGCTGAAGATGCTGAGGCCGACCCCCGCACCCATCGACTGGGGCACCCAGAAGAAGATGTCCTCGACCTCCTCGCCAGCGAACGTGAACGAGTCGGTCGGCCCCGGGACGTTGGTGACGACGGCCGTCGCCCGGTCGTGGAACCGCCGCTCCACGAGGTCCTGAACCGGCTTCGGGAGGTTGCCACCCGCCAGCAGTAGCGCGTAGATGAGAAACGCCTGCGGGCTCCGCTTCAGGTCGTCCATCCGCGATTTCACCGTCTGGAGCCGGTCGCGGGGCGAGGCGATTCCGACCGGCAGTTCCAGATACACCAGCCCGAAGTAGTTGCCCAGGTCCGCCGTCCGGCGGTCGAGCGGCTTCAGGTTCACCGGCACCGTCACCCGGAGGTCCTCCGCCAGTTCCAGTTCCTCCTCTCGCTGGAGGTAGCGGCGGAGCCCGCCGGCCGTCACCGCCATCAGCACGTCGTTGATGGTGCCGTCGTACTCCTCGCCGATGGCCTCTATCACGTCGAGGTCGATTGGCTGGGTCCACGCGACCCGCTTGGGAACGCCCAGTTCGCCGACGAGCGACGTGTCCGGCTCCTCGTCCATCGTCAGCAGGTCGGCGAGCGTCAGGGGGGCCTTCCCCGCCATCGCGGCCGCGCGGCCGCCGCCCTTCACGGCGTCGACGACCCCCGACGCGCGCTCGCGCAACCCCCGGGCGTCGTCCCGTGAGCCGCCCCCGTCGTCGATGTCGGGCGGGTCACCCTCGCCCACGTCGGGCGGGTCGGGGAGGTTGCCGATGGGGAGGTCTATCTCGCTGGGGTCGTCGGCCAGTCCGAGCAGGAGGTAGATGAGCGCGAACCCGTCGGCGATGCTGTGGTGGATGCGCATCACGAGGGCGTTGCCGTCGCCGGCCCCCTCCACGAGGTACGCCTGCCACAGCGGCATCTCCGGGTGGAGCTGGGTCGCCATCTGCCCGGCGACGAACTCCTCGAACGTCTCCTTGTCCTGTGGCTCTGGGAGCGCGACGTGGTGGAGATGTGACTCCAGCGCGAACTCGGGGTCCTCCTCCCACTTCGGGCGGCCGAGCGCGTCGTAGACGATGCGCTGGGTGAACCGGTCGAACGACAGCAGGGTCTCGTCGAACTTCCGTTCGAGCCGGTCGAACTCGATGGCCTCGTCGAACACGACGACGCCGGTGATGACCATCTGATTGGTCCGCTCGCCCAGCCGGAGCCAGGCGTTGTCCGGCCCCGAGAGCCGTTCACGCTCTGTCACGTGACCACCTCCCGCCCTCCTTCCGGATGCCCGCCGCGCCCCTCGACACGACCGCGTTCGCGCTGTGACGCCATGCGAATACGGTGGAGAACAGAGGACACCGGATGATGAATCTGCTGGTGGTAGGGAGAATAAAACGCGCCGTCAAACCGCGGGTCGCGTCAGTCCGCGGTGACTTCCTCGGCTTCCGACTCCTCGCCCTCGTGGTACTGCTCGATGAGCTCCTCGTCGATGCGGTTGAGCTCCTCCTCGGGGAACATCGACAGCAGGTCCCAGCCGATGTCGAGCGTCTCGTCGATGGAGCGGTTGCGGTCGAACCCCTGGTCGACGAACTCCTCTTCGAACCGGTCGGCGAAGTCGAGGAAGCGGTTGTCACGCTCCGACAGCGCCTCGCGACCGACGATGTTGACGAGGTCGCGCAGGTCCTCACCCTCCGCGTAGGCGGCGTACATCTGGTCGGAGACGTCGGCGTGGTCCTCGCGGGTCAACCCCTCGCCGATACCGTCGTCCATCAGCCGCGACAGGCTCGGCAGGACGTTGATGGGCGGCTGGATACCCTGGCTGTTGAGGTCACGGTCGACGTATATCTGCCCCTCCGTGATGTAGCCGGTGAGGTCCGGAATCGGGTGGGTGTCGTCGTCGCCCGGCATCGTGAGGATGGGAATCTGGGTGACCGACCCCTCCCGGCCCTCGATGCGGCCGGCGCGCTCGTACAGCGTCGCGAGGTCGGTGTACATGTAGCCGGGGTAGCCCCGACGACCCGGCACCTCCTCGCGGGCGGCGCCGATTTCGCGGAGCGCCTCACAGTAGTTCGTCATGTCCGTCAGGATGGTGAGGACGTGGTACCCCTTCTCGAACGCGAGATACTCCGCGGTGGTAAGCGCCAGCCGCGGCGTGATGGTCCGCTCGACTGCGGGGTCGTCCGCGAGGTTCATGAACACCACGGAGCGCTCCAGCGCGCCGGTGCGCTCGAAGTCGTCCATGAACTCGTTGGCCTCCTCCTGGGTGATGCCCATCGCGCCGAAGATGACGGCGAACTCGCTCTCCTCGCCCTCCTCTTCCTCCTCGGGGACGGAGGCCTGGCGGGCAATCTGAAGCGCCAGTTCGTTGTGCGGCAGGCCAGACCCGGAGAAGATGGGGAGCTTCTGGCCGCGAACGAGGGTGTTCATCCCGTCGATGGCGGACACGCCCGTCTGGATGAACTCCTCGGGGTACTCCCGTGCGGTGGGGTTGATGGCCGCGCCGACGATGGGCTCCTCCTTCTCGGGTTCGATGTCCGGACCGCCGTCGATGGGCTGGCCCGACCCCGAGAGCACGCGCCCGAGCAGTTCCTCGGTCAGCGGCATCTGGAGCGTCTCGCCCAGGAACCGAACCGACGACTCCTTGTCGATGCCCGAGGTGCCCTCGAACACCTGGATGGCGACGTAGTCGCTCGTCGACTCGAGCACCTGACCGCGTCGCGTCTCGCCGCTGGGCGTCTCTATCTCGACGATCTCGTCGTAGCCGACCGGCTCGTCGACTTCGGCGAACACCAGCGGGCCGCTGATCTCCGTGATGGTCTTGTATTCCTTCTGCATTGTCAGTACAGCTCCTGGAGCTGTTCGGCGATGTCTGCCTCGAGTTCGTCGATGAACTCGTTGTAGTCCTCCGCGACGCCCATCCGGTTCAGGCGCGGCGCGGCGTCGATGTCCTGTATCTCCTCGACCGGGACCCCGGCCTCGAGCGCGTCGAACGCCTCGTCGTTGAACGTCTTGATGGCGCCGAGCATCCGGTAGGTCTTCTCCGGCTCACAGTAGGTGTCGACGTCGTGGAACGCGTTCTGCTGGAGCCACGCCTCGCGCAGGTAGCGGGCGACCTCCAGGGTCAGCTGCTGGTCCTCGGGCAGGGCGTCCTTGCCGACGAGCTGGACGATCTCCTGCAGTTCCTGCTCCTCGTCGAGCGTGTCGACGGCCCACTGCCGCTGTTCGGGCCAGTCGTCCTCGACGTTGTCCTCGAACCAGGGGTCGAGCTGTTCCCGGTACAGCGAGTACGACTCGTTCCAGTTGATGGAGGGGAAGTGCCGCCGTTCCGCGAGGTCGGCGTCGAGCGCCCAGAACGTCTTCACGATACGCAGGGTGTTCTGCGTGACCGGCTCCGAGAAGTCGCCACCCGGCGGGCTGACCGCGCCGATGACCGAGATGGAGCCCTCGGTGTCGTTGATGTTCTGGAAGTAGCCGGCCCGCTCGTAGAACTCCGAGAGGCGCGCGGCCAGATACGCGGGGTAGCCCTCCTCGCCGGGCATCTCCTCGAGCCGCGAGGAGATCTCCCGCATCGCCTCGGCCCACCGCGAGGTGGAGTCGGCCATCAGCGCCACGTCGTACCCCATGTCGCGGTAGTACTCCGCGATGGTGATGCCCGTGTACACGCAGGATTCACGCGCCGCGACGGGCATGTTGGAGGTGTTGGCGATGAGGCAGGTCCGCGACATCAGGGGGTTGCCCGTGATGGGGTCCTCCAGTTCGGGGAAGTCCTCGATGACCTCCGTCATCTCGTTGCCACGCTCGCCACAGCCGACGTAGACGACGATGTCCGCGTCGGCCCACTTCGCGAGCTGGTGCTGGGTGACGGTCTTGCCCGAGCCGAAGGGCCCCGGAATCGCCGCCGTCCCGCCCTTCGCTATCGGGAACAGTCCGTCGAGGACGCGCTGGCCCGAGACGAGCGGCGTCGTCGGCGTCTCCTTCTCGGCGGTGGGCCGAGCCTGCCGGACCGGCCACTCCTGGCGCATCGTGATCTCCTCGCCGTTGTCGAGTTCGACGACCGCTTCCTCGACGTCGAACTCGCCCTCTTTCGCCTCGCTGACGGCGCCGCCCTCGAAGTCCGGCGGGACGAGCACCTTGTGGTCGATCTGGACCGTCTCCTCGACGACCCCGACCACGTCACCGGGTTCGACCTCGTCGCCCTCGGAGACGGTGGGTTCGAACGCCCAGGTCTTCTCCAGGTCGATGCCCGGCGCGTCGACGCCGCGGTCGAGGAACGCGCCCATCTGCTCTTCGAGCACGTCGAGCGGGCGCTGGACGCCGTCGTAAATCGAGTCCAGCATCCCCGGCCCGAGGTCGACGGTCAGCGGCTCGCCGGTGTTCTCGACCGGTTCGCCGGGCGCGACGTCCGACGTCTCCTCGTACACCTGAATCGTGGTCAGGTTCCCTTCGATCTCGATGACCTCGCCCATCAGTCCTTCGTCGCCCACGTAGACGACGTCGTTCATCTTGGCTTCGAGGCCCGTGGCGGTCACGACCGGACCGCTCACGCTTTCGATGACGCCGTTCTGCTCGACGTCGGTGTCCTGTGCTTGGCTCATTGTTGGTCTTCCTCCATCAGGTCGATCCCGATTGCGCGCTTGATCTGGTCGCGGAGGCCGCCCGAACCGGCCCCGCCGCCCAGCGTCACGAGCACGGGTTCGACGCTCGTTTCGACGTTCTGTCGGACTGTACGCGAGAGGTGCTCCAGGTCGTCGTCGTGCATCACGACGATGCCGACGTCGTCGTCGGCGAACATCTCCTCGACGACGCTATCGAGCTGCTCGTCCTTCTGGTCGTCGGGGACGTTCTCGCACTTGCGGACGCCGGCGAGCCTGAAGCCGGTGGTGAACTCCGGACTGCCGATGACGCCGATCTCCTGGCTCATTGTATCACCAGCTCCTCCTCGATCTCCTCGGTCGAGAGACCGGCCTCCCGACCCCGCGCGATGGCACGGATGTTCTCGACCTCGCGCTCCTTGGCGAGGACGTACGCGAGCACCGGACAGACGGACAGCGGATACCGGCTCGACAGCTTGTCCGAGTACTCCAAAAGCGCCGCGTCCAGCGCGTGCTCGAAGCCGATGAGGTCGTCGGCCGCCTCCAGTTCGTCGAGCGCGCGGTCGAGGTCGTCACCGTACGGCGATTCACGGACCCGTGCGACGAGTTCGTCGGGGTTGGACGCGAGCTGTCGGACCGTCGCCTCGTCGAACAGCCGGCCGCCCTCGATGAAGTACTCCGAGGGCTCGATCTCCGCGCCCGACCGCGCGAGCCGGAGCGCGTTCCGGAGGTTCCGGAAATCTATCTCCGCCCGAAGGAACTGGATGTACAGCTCCTCGGCGCGGTTCGGCTCGTCGGGGAGGTCCTGGAGCAGGTTCGCGTAGAAGGCGCGGTCCGTCGCGTTCTCCAGCGGGACCAGCACGCCCTCCTCTTCGTACGTCTCGAGGGCGTCGGCCAGCGAGTCGCCGAACATCGTACCCGACAGGAGTTCGACGGCCTCCTCGATGGAGCTGGCGTCGACCAGCCGCGAGAGGAACGCGTCGGTGAACTCGCCGGCCTCGATGAGGTCGTCCTCGATCTCGGCGCTCGGGGCGTCGGAGTAGAGTCCCCGAAACACCGTCTTCACGTTCCAGGCGTCGAACTTCCGCAGGTATCGGGCGACGTAGTCGTACAGCTGTCCGTCGGCCCAGTCGAGAAGGTCGTCGAAATGCTTGGCGAGGTTCTCGTTGAGCGCGTACTCGATGAGGTCGACGCCGGAGAAGCGGGAGCCGAGCGCGTTCATCTCGCCCTCGTACTCCGTCTCCTCCATGAACCGGGCGATCTCGCCCGGGCCCATCCGGACGAGCTTCCGGTAGTCGTCGGCGTCGAACAGCGACGCGCGCCGGGACCGCACTCTGGCGGTGACGTATTCGTAGTTCGCGGTGCCGTCCTCCTTGATGCTCATCGTTCCTCGAACAGTTCCTCGGAGATCTCCCGGAGGTTCTCCTCCCAGACCTCCTCGAGCACGGAGTCGAACGTGTTGTTCACGCGGACCCGGCTCGCCTCCGCCTCGACGACGACGCCGCCGAGACACTCCGTCTCGCCGGCCACCTCGAACCCGTCGTAGTCGGCGACGATGTCGCCGAGTAGCTCCTGGTCGTCGGCCCGTCCGTACACGTGGACGGTGTCGGCGTCCTCGAACTCGGTGGCCGCGGCGTCGAGCAGCGCGCGGGTCAGCTCCTCGCGCTTCTCGCCGTCGATGTCGGCGACCGCCGCCTCGACGCGCTCGCGGACGTCCTGGAGCGTCTCGCGGCGGGCTTCGAGCCGCTGCTGTTTCGCCTCCAGTTTCGCGGAGGAGAGCTTCTGCTCTCGCTCCTGTTCTATCTGCTGTTCCACTTCCCGTTCGGCTTCCGCGACGATGTCCTGCGCGTCGTCTTCTGCCTCGGCCACTATCTCCTCGGCACGGGCTTCGCCGTCCGCCCGAATCTCCTCCGCACGCGCGCGGGCTTCGTCTCGGATGTCCTCTACGACCGTATCAAGGCTCATTTGTGCAAAAGGGGGTCCGTGTGATTACAGCGTGAGGAACACGACGACGAGCGCCAGAATCACGAGCGTCTCCGGGAGTACCGTCAGGATGAGCCCGCGACCGAACATCTCGTCGTCCTCGGCGACGGCGCCGACCGCCGCGGCACCGATACCACGCTCGGCGTACCCCGCGCCGAAGGCGGCGAGCCCGACCGCGAGGGCGGCCGCGGAAGTCGCGGGAATGGCCGGAGCCGTACTCTGCAGGAGCGGTGCGATACTGCTGAACAGCGCAATGGCGAATTCGTACATGGGTAGTCAGTCCTCGGTGGTTGTCTCCGAACAGCCGTACCTCACAGTAGACAACCCATAAAACTTCCCAAACGCGCCAAGGAGGCCGTCTGCGGCCGGTATGCGAACGGATACCACTACCGGTGTCCGCGGGCGGACAGGAAAGCGAGCGGCGGGCTCAGTCCTCGGTGGTGAACTGCCGCTCGTAGCCGAACGGCTCGTAGTCGCGGCCGCCACCCTCGTAGAACTTCCCGAAGAACTCCACGTACTCGAGACGCACCGCCTGCAGACCGGCGGAGGTGATGCCGAGCACGAGCACGAGCAGGTGGCCGAGCACGAGGATGACAAGCCCCGCCAGCCCGCCCAGGATGAGGGCGGCGGCGCCCTCGCCGTTGAGCAGGCCGCCGAAGATTATCTGCTCCTGCGGGTACGAGTGGTCCGCGAAGAACAGGAGGTGGAACTCACCGCCCTCCGCGGCCGCCCCGAACACGAGCAGGTTGACGGCCAGCGCCATCCCGGCTTTCGCCAGCAACACGGCCGCGAGCCGCGTGTAGGAGATGACGTGTCCGAACGCCTGGGTGATGGACTCGATGATGCCGATGCCGCCCTCAGCGGCGATGACGAGCGCCAGGCCGACGAACGTCACCACCAACGCGAGGTCGATGACGATGCTCCCGACGCTGAACAGGTCTATCGCCGGGAACCCGGTGAAGCCGAGTTTGAGCGCGACGGCGCTCTCCTCGATAGCCTCGCCCGTCGCGGGGTTGGTCATCCCCGGCTTGGCGAAGACGGCATACATGAACGGCGGCTTCGCGTTGAGCGCGGTCCGGGAGAACACCCAGACCCACAGGCTCACCGTCAGGATGATCCACGAGGCGCTCTCCATGAACGCCTCCCGGACGCCGTGGCTGAGGTTGTTCACGAAGTCGAACGTCCGTCCGATGACGAGATGGAACACGCCGGCGACGACGCTCAACAGGAGCCACGCCTGAGCGTACGCGATGTAGTGCGGCTGGAGCCCCTTGTGAATCGGCGGGTGGCCGAGATTCAACAGGAGTCCGGCACTCGACTCGGTGCCCCAGAGGATGTAGCCGAGCTGGTGAAGCCCGAAGAACTCCCCGTAGAGCACGCCGAAGACGGCGGTGAACAGCCCGGACAGGAGCCCGACGCCGCCGAGCGACTTGATGACGTCCGACTCGAAGTTGGACATCAGGAAGTAGCCGAGCCCCATGTACAGCAGACCGTAGCCGAGGTCACCGATCATGAACCCGAAGAACAGCGGGAACGTCAGGAACAGCACTATCGTCGGGTCCAGTTCCCAGTACTTCGGGCGGTTGATGACCTCGACGAGCGCCTCGAACGGCTTCACCACGTCGGAGTTGTCCTGCACGACGGGCGGCGCGCCGCCGCTCATCGGCGTGTCGGCCGCGGCGTGGCCACCGTCCGTGGCGACCTCGCCGGCGGCGGCACCGCCCGCCGCGGCACCGCCGGCCTCCGGCTGGTCGCTACCGCTGGCGAAGCCGTGTTCGTCGTAGTCGGCACGCTCCAGTTCCTCGACCTCGACGTGGTCGCCCACCCGGTTCTGGAGCGCCTCCGCGAGGTCGACGAAACGGTCGGTCGGAAGCCACCCCTCCGCGACGAACGCGTTCTCGGTCGTCGCAAACGAGAGGGGCGCCTCCCGCTTCTGCACCTCGATAGCGAGCTTCTCCTCGGCGGCCAACAGGAAGCCGCCGACCTCCAGCCGGAGGTTGTCGAGTTCGTCCTCGACGTTCGAGAGCTTCGATTCGAGCTTCTGCTTGCGGTGGGTCAGCTCATCCAGATACTCCTCGGGTTCGGAGTCGGTCTCCGGCACCTCCAGTCCCGTGAAGTTCGCGCCGACCAGGGCGTCATCGACGTTGGCGGTCTCGGGGTAGACGAACGCGGCGAGCGTGTCCTCGCCCTGCTCTATCTGGTGTCTGTCGACGCCGTCGGCCTCGACGAGCGCGCGGCGGACGGCCTCGTAGTCGCCCTGCCCCACGCTGACGGTGAGGTTGTCGTACCCCTGCAGGAGGTCGAGGTCGATGCCGAGGTCGACGAACGGCTCGACAGCGTCGAGCTGTTCCTCGACCTCGCGGAGTTCGTCCTCGAGCTCGTCGCGTCGGTCGTCGAGTTCGTTCACCTGCTGGCGGACGTCCTCGAGCTCCTCGTCGAGCGCCTCGTCGGTGACGATGCGCGTCGGGCCGGCGTCCTCCTCTTCGACCCCGAGGATGGACTGGAGCGAGCGGACGGTGACCAGCTTCTCGGAAGCCTCGTCGGCCCCCGCTTCGGGGTCGCCCGGGTCGAACCCCTCCCACTCGCCGTCGTAGTCCGTTACGTCGAACAGCGAGAGGTCGTGGACTGCCTCGATGACGTCGTCCATCACGGACTTCGACCCCGTCACCGAGACCCGGCTCATTCGCTCAGGTCTGAGCATGTACCGCCTCCTCGAAGCGTTCGAGGACGTCGTCGACGACCTCCTCCTCGCGGTCGGCGGCGCGAGCTTCGAGCTTCTCGCGCTCGGCCTGCCCCTCCTCGAGCAGGGCCTCCCGCTCCTGTTCGATCTCTTCGCGGGCCTCGGAGAGCCGCTCGTCGCGAAGCTCGGAAGCCTCCTGCTCGGCCTCCTCGCGGATCTCGTCGGCCTCGTCGCGGGCCTCCGAGATCATCTCCTCGCGGGCCTGTTCGGCCTCGGCGACGATCTCGTCGGCCTCCTGCTCGGCCTCCTTGATTCGGTCCAGAACCTCTGGCCTCGCCATATTCGTATCGTGCGACGCTTGGGCAACGCCGTATATGGTAGTTGCGAAATGCGTGGCGCGAGCGAGTGCCACGGAACGGTGAACGGGGAGCGGAGCGACGACCCGCGAACTGCGTGGTCGAGCGAAGCGAGGCCACGGAACAGCGAGCGGGGAGCGGAGCGACGACCCGCGACCCGAATCCGGGGAACTAAGCCGGGCGAGCGCCAACTCGCGGGTGATGGGATTCCTGGAGGACAAGGCGCGCGCCCGGGTGTTCTACCGGTACCTCTCGACGGTGTACGACACCATCAACCCGTACATCTGGAACGAACGGATGCGCGACGAGGCGCTGGAGTGGTTCGACGTCGACGCCGACGACCGGGTGCTCGACGTTGGCTGTGGCACCGGGTTCGCCACCGAGGGGCTACTCGAACACACCGACGACGTTCACGGGCTCGACCAGTCCGCCGACCAACTGGAGAAGGCGTTCGCCAAGTTCGGGAAGACCGACCGCGTGAAGTTCTACCGCGGCGACGCCGAGCGGCTCCCGTTCCGCGACGACGCGTTCGACGCCGTCTGGTCGTCGGGGAGCATCGAGTACTGGCCGAACCCGGTCGACGCACTCGCGGAGTGTCGCCGCGTCGCCAAGCCGGGCGGCACCGTGCTCGTCGTCGGTCCCGACTACCCGAAGACGACGCCGTTCCAGAAGCTCGCGGACGCCATCATGCTGTTCTACGACGACGAGGAGGCCGACCGGATGTTCGAGGCGGCGGGCTTCGAGGAGTTCGAACACCACATCCAGCAACGCCACCGGGGGACGCCGCGGGCCATCACTACCGTCGCGCGGGTCCCCGAGGACGCCGACCGCGAGTCCGAGCCGCTGGAAGCCGAGGCCTGAACCGTCGTCGCCGCGGTCGCTACCTGCCGTCCGTTCTCCGAAACCGTCACCGTCAGCCGCGCGCCCGCCGTCAGTGGTGGGCGGTTCGTCCCCGCGACGACGAACGCCGCCCGCTGGCCGGCCGACCACGCGCCGTCGCCGGCGCGGTTGAACGGTCCCGACGGCGCGCCACGGAACCCCGGTGCACCGACGAACGGCACCGGCGGCTGGTGTGCCAGCGGGTCGCCGTCGACGATGACCCGGAGTTCGAGCGCGTCGACGGACAGCGTCCGGCCGCCGAGATGCCGGAGTTCGACCCGACCGTCGTCGGTGGCCGTGACGGTCACCGCGACCGGCCCCTCGGCGGTCGGCGGCGTCACCGTCAGCGCGGCGGCCGCCAGGCTCCCCGCGAGCAGGACGGTCAGCGCGACGAGCAGGACGACGCCGACGACCGGGGAGACACCACGGTGGGACACGCGGCCGGTGGCCGCGGCATCCTACATGAAGGTGTCCACGGTGGCAGTGACGTTGCGGCCCCGGTAGCTGGCCGTGACGGTGAACTCCTCGCGGGGCGCGACGGTGGTGAGGCGGCCGTCGTCGGTCGTTCCGACCCGCTCGCCGTTCACCGCGACGGTCGCGCCGACCGGCTCGCCGGTGACGCTGTCGGTGACGTGCACGTACAGGGGGCCGCTGGCGTAGGTGCCGTTGACCGTGACCCGGAGGTCGTCGTCCGTCGCATCGGCGAGCCGGTCGTTGGGCAGTTCGTCCGTGTTGAGCCGCTGAACCTCGTAGAACACGTCGTCCGTACCGGCGTCGTAGTAGACGACCAGGTCGCGGCTCCCGGAGATGCCGTGTGGATGGGTGAACGCGATGCCGTAGATACCCGCCCGAAGGTACCGCGGGGTGTTCGTGAGGATGGACGACGACCCGACGTTGTTCTCCGCCACCCACGGGTAGAGTTCGCCCAACCGCCGGGAGAACTCGGTGATGTTGATCGGTTTGTCGGCCCACTGGTTGTCGATACCCCCACCGTAGTACGCCTCGCGGATGTAGTGGGTGCTGAACTGTCCCTCCGCGACCATCGAGATGACGAACCCGGTCTCGGACGTCTCGACGTACACCCGCAGTGGCGTCGTCCGCTCACCGGTCATTGCGGTCGTGAGCCGGCCCCGGACCGGGCCGCTAAGTGGCGCCAGTTCCGCCTTCATGCGAGCGATGCGTGTCACGTCCACGGGCATCCCGGCCGCGCGGTCGAACGTGTACAGCTGACTGATGACCTTTCGGAGCGCCTCCGCGGACGCCTGGATGGCGACGAGTTCCCGGAGATACGCGCGGGTGTCGATGTCGCCGTCGTTGTAGGCGGCGAGCGCCGCCCGTTCGCGGTCGGTGAGGTCGTCGATGCGGTCGCTGAGCCGCTCTGTCGTCCGGTTGACGACCGCTCGCTGTTCGGCCCGGTCGTCGCCCGCCGCCTCGAACGCCTCCCGGAGACGCGTGACGCTGTACCGGCCGTGTAGTCGGGTGTTGTCGGTCGATACGGCACCCCCCACGTCGAGCGTCGCCGTTCCGAACCGGACGGTTCGCATCTCGTCGTCCGGAAGCACCAGATGAGACGTCGTGTTCGGCTCCTGTACCACCGGTGCGGGTGCGGTGGCCGCCACCTCCTCGGAGTCCGTCTGGAGCGTGAGAGGGGCGGCGGCCGCGGAGGAGGCGAGCACCAGCAGGAGCGCGGCCGCGACGCGCAGGGGACCGTGCATGCCCGCCAGTCGTGTCGGCGGCTACAAAAATCCGCCTATCCGACCGGGTACCACAGGAGGCCACGAGCGGCCACGAGACGATTCATGCGGCCCGCTCACATTTCATCGGGGATGGAAAGCGTTTTGCGGAAGGCGGGACCACTCGGAACCATGCGGTCCGGGCCGCGGTTCGCCCTCCTGTGTTTGCTCCTGCTCGCGGCCGCCGCCCCAGGTGTCGTCGCCGGGCAGTCAGCGGCGGCACCGGCCGACCGGTCAGCCGCCGCACCGTCGGTCGGGCCGGCTGTGGCACAGACGGACGACGGCAACGTCACCGCGCCCATCGAGTCGACGACGATGACCATCCAGCTCCGGCCGAACGGCGACGCGCGGTGGGTCGTCACCACGGCGTTCCTCCTGGAAAACGAGAGCGACCGGGAGGCGTTCCAGCGGCTCGAATCCGGGTTCACCTCCGGGGACGCCGGCGTCTCCTACGATGTCGCCACCTTCGAACGGGCGGCCGCGGCCGGCCGCAACGCCACCGGCCGGGAGATGCGCATCGAGCGCGTCCGCTACAACGCGACGACGACGCCCGTCGAGAACGCCACCGTCGGTCGACTTCGGATGACGTTCCGGTGGACGAACTTCACCGAATCCAGTGGTCGACAGCTCGTCGTCGGTGACGCGTTCAACACGACGAGCGGGACGTGGCTCCCCGGGCTCACCCAGCGCCAGACGCTCGTCATCGTCCCCCCCGAGAGCTACACCCTGCTCGATATTCCCCGGGGACTGGGCGCCGAGGGTGGCACCGTCACGGTCGAGGGGCCGGCCGCGTTCGAGCCGGGGTATCTCGGCCAGTTGACCTACGAGCGGACCGACCCGACGCCCTCGGTGACCGACACCCCCAACGAGGGAATCGACTTCTCGATGCTCGGACTCGTCGGCGTCGTCGTTATCGCACTCGGCGCGCTCGCGGTCGGGGCGTACGTGCTCGCCCGACACGACGACGGGGACCCGACTCCGGGCGGCGTGGGCGAGCCGAACCCCAACGGCGGCACGGACGGTGAGGCGGTCACGCGGGCGACGACGGGCGCGACCGACCCGCCGAGCGGGCCGGCAACGGACGACGCGGCCGACGACGACGACGACGGCCCGGACATCGACCTGCTGTCCGACGAAGAGCGGGTCGAGTACCTGCTGGAGGAGAACGGCGGCCGAATGAAGCAGGCCAACATCGTCAAGGAGACGGGCTGGTCGAACGCGAAGGTGTCGCAGTTGCTGTCCGCGATGGACGACGACGGCCGCATCGACAAGCTCCGCATCGGGCGCGAGAACCTCATCTCCCTGCCGGACGAGGAGATAGGCGAGTTCGACGACGAGTAGACCACTGGTGGCACGAGAACACACCACACACCGCGTCAGACCCCGATAACCGCGGAGTTCTGTTGCTTCATTCGGAAACGTTTAACCACGGATGGCCGTCATTCACACGCGACGACGATGAAGATACTAGTCACCGTAAAGGAGGTGGCCGAAGTCGACGACGAGTTCGAAATCAGCGAACTCGACATCGACGAACGCTACCTCGAATACGACCTCAACGAATGGGACGACTACGCCGTCGAGGAAGCCGTCCAGACCGCCGAGGAAAACGACGACGTCGAAGTCGTCACCGTCACCATCGGCCCCGAACGCTCCGAGGAAACCATCCGCATGGCCCTCGCGAAAGGCGCCGACCGCGCCATCCGCGTCTGGGACGACGACCTCGAGACCGCACAGTTCCTCGACGTCTCCACCAAAGCCGACGTCCTCGCCGCAGTCGTCGAACAAGAACAACCCGACCTCGTCCTCTCGGGCGTCCAGGCCGCCGACGACTCCTTCGGCGCCACCGGCGTCGCGCTCGCCGAACGCGTCGGCTTCCAGTGGGGCGCGGTCGTCAACTCACTCGACCTCGACCTCGACGCCGACATCGCCGCCGTCCGCCGCGAACTCGAAGGCGGCGTCGAAGAACTGACCGACGTCCAACTGCCCGCCGTCCTCACCATCCAAACCGGCATCAACGAACCACGCTACGCCTCACTCCGGGGCATCCGACAGGCCCAACAGAAACCCCTCGACGTCCAGACGCTCGGTGACATCGGCCTCGACGGCGACGTCACCCACTCGCCCGTCGAAATTACCGACATGTACGAACCCGAAAGCGAGGGCGACGCCACCGTCTGGGAAGGCGCCGCCGACGAAACCGCCGGCGAACTGGCCGACTTCCTCCGCGACAAGGGGGTGGTCGACGGATGAGCGACGTCCTCGCGGTCACCGAACACCGGCGCGGCGAACTCCGCGACGTCTCCTACGAGATGATCACCGCCGGCCGCGAACTCGCCGACGCCCTGGGCGGCGACCTCCACCTCGCCGTCATCAGCGGCGACGTCGACGAGTACGCCGACCAACTGAACCGCGACGGCGTCGACGCCATCCACACCGTCGCCGAAGGCGAGGAGTTCAACCACGACGTCTACAGCCAGGCCATCCAGCAACTGTACGACCAGACCGGCGCCTCCGCACTGCTCATGCCGAACACCGTCAACGGCCTCGACTACGCCCCCGCGGTCGCCGGCGCGCTCGACCTGCCGCTCGTGACCGACGCCATCGGCATCGAGCCGAACGGCGCGCTCACCGTCACCCGCGAACAGTACGGCGGAAAGGTCGAAACGACCCTGGACGTCGATGCCGACGAGTACGCCGTCACCGTCCGCCCGGCCGAGTGGCCCCAGGCCGACGGCCAGGGCGACGCCGACGTGCAGGCCGCCGACGTCGACATCGACGACGACGCCGTCGGCTCGACCGTCAACGGGTTCGAAGAAGTCGGCTCCGGCGACGTCGACATCACCGAGGCCGACGTGCTCGTCTCCATCGGCCGCGGCATCGAAGAGGAGGACAACCTCCCGCTCGTCGAGGCGCTGGCCGAGACGCTGGGCGCGACGCTGTCGTCGTCCCGACCCATCGTCGACAACGGCTGGCTCCCGAAGAACCGGCAGGTCGGCCAGTCGGGGAAAGTGGTGACGCCCGACGTCTACATCGCCATCGGCATCTCCGGCGCCGTCCAGCACGTCGCCGGCATGAAAGGCTCCGACACCATCATCGCCATCAACACCGACCCGAACGCCCCCATCATGGACATCGCCGACTACGCCATCGTCGACGACCTCTTCGACGTCGTCCCCGAACTCATCGAACAGTTCGGCGGCGAGGCGCCGAGCGTCTGAGGTCCACCCCGTTCTCTCTCTTTTTCCTCGTCGTGAGCGGCGGCACCGCGCTCGACCCGAAACCGGGGGTCACGCCGCCGCGTCGTCGAGCGCGACCATCACGCCCCGGGCGGGCGGAACGAGGAGTCCCCCGGCCAGAAGCACCGCGGCGACCACGAAGACGGTCAGCGCGCTCGACAGCACCTGGAGGCCGAAGCCGACTGCGGCCGCAAGCAGGGGCGCGGGTGCGAACGTGACCACGGTGCGGCCGAACGCCTGCACACGGGTGCGGTCGCGGCGGTGGCCGTAGATGTAGCACGCGAAGCCGACCGCGACGTACGCGAGGCCCACGACGGCGGCCCCGACGACGAGGAGGAACCGGAGCGGGTACACACCGATAGGTGGGCCGCGGGCTACCTGAGTCCGTCGATGTCGCGTTCCGTCACCTACTTGCGACGCGCGCCCCTCTCGTCCGACAATGGAGTATCTCGAGCGGCGGCGGGACCGCATCGAGTCGCGGCTCGAAGCCGTCCTCGCGGACGTGGAACCCGCCGAACTTCGCGAGCAGGTCGAGCACGTCTCGCTGTCGGGGGGCAAGCGCGTCCGCCCGACGGTGACGGTGCTCGCCTGCGAGGCCGCCGGCGGCGAAGCGGCCGACGCCGTCGACTTCGGCGTCGGCATCGAGTTGGTCCACAACGCCTCGCTCGTGGTCGACGACATCATCGACGAGTCGGACGTACGCCGGGGCGTCTCGGCGGCCCACGCGGAGTTCGGCCACGGGCCGGCCATCATCGCCTCCGACGGCCTGCTCGGGGAGGCGTTCAACCTGTTCTCGGCGGAGCCGCGGGCGCTGACCATCGCCGCCGACGCCGTCGCGGAACTCGGCGAGGGCGAGGCGACCGAACTGGTCGCCCAGCCCTCGAACGAGAGCGAGTACATGGACCTGGCGCGCCGGAAGACGGGGGCGCTGTTCCGCGCGGCGGCGAAACTGGGCGCGGTCGCCGCAGGTGCCGACGCCGAGACGGTGGCGGCGTTCGGCGAGTACGCCGAACACGTCGGCATCGCGTTCCAGATACGCGACGACGTGCTCGACGCGACGGCCGACGCCGACGAGTTGGGGAAGCCGACCGGCCAGGACGCCGAGATGGAGCGCCCCTCGCTCGTGCAGGTGACCGACCTCACGCCCGAGGATGCAAACGAGCGGGCCCGCGCCCAGTCGGACGCGGCGCTCGAGGCCCTGGAACGGACCGACGCGGACGACTCGCAAGCCCTCGCGTACCTGCGGGACCTCGCGGAGTTCGTCGTCGTCCGCGAACGGTGACCGGCGGCGGTGTCGGGGGGACGGTATCGGGGCTCTACGGCCGAGCGACCACCAGCCGGGAACCGACTGGTAAGTATCCCGCAACGAACGCTCGACAGGTGGTAAGAAACGTATAACGATAGGGGGCACAGTCGACGCTCAACGGGTATGCGATGTGAGCGATGCAAGACACACGCCCGGGTCCGGAAACACTCCGTGGACGGGTCGACCGGGTACGTGTGCACCGAGTGCCTGCAGGTGTGGGAGGACCTGATGGACGCTCGACTCCGGTGAGCGGTCAGGCGGCCGCGTCGGGCTTTCGAGGGAGCCGCGACTCCGCGACGGCGAACGCGAGCGTGCTCGCCAGCCCCAGCAGGGTGCCGGCGGTCAGGGCGGCGGCGAGATAGCCCAGCGTGGCGAACTCCAACTCGAGCAGGTACGCCGACAGCGCGTGGACGACGACGGCGATGGCGACCACGTAGAAGGGGGCGTTGAGGTAGCGCCACCGCAGTGAGTCGGCGAGGTACTCGTCGGTGACCCGGCCGAGCGAGGCGACGACGCCGGCGGCGGCGAACCACTCGACTGCGCCGTAGGTGACGGCGGCGACGGTGCCCAACACGGGGAGCGCGCCCCGCGTTCCCGACAGCGCGGCGAGATACTCCTGGCCGCTGACGATGCCGACCGCGACCAGCGCCAGCGCGACGACGCTGGTGACGAGCGTCATCCGGCCGGTGTACAACGAGACGCGGGCACGCTCGATGACGGCGTCGACCGTCGTCTCCAGTCCAAGTCCGCGGAACAGCACGTACAGTCCAAGCAGGCCGGACAGCACGCCCAGCGTCGACCCCGGGAGCCCGAGCTGGTCCGCCAGGATGGCGACCGGATATATCAACAGGAGGATGCCCAGCGGCACGAGAATCGTGCCTCGCGTCTCGGGGTCGTCGAGCACCTGCTTGATGGTGTAGTACATCGACTCGAGGTTCTGTGCCTGTCGGACGACGACCCGCCGAACGGAGTCTATGGGGACCCGCGAGCGGATGACCGGGAGGACCGACTCGTCCTGTGCGCCGTCGGTGATGACGACCGCACGCACGTCCTCGGCGGTCTGGAGCGATGCGAGCACGCGGTCGACCTCCTCGCCAACCTTGCGGTCGGCGGCCACGTCGCCCGACGCCAGCCCCGTGACCACCGCCACCTCGACGCTCTCGGCCGCCTCCTCGACGAGCGCGTCGTGCAGATGGACCCCCTCGAAGATGACGTTCACGTCGGAGTCCTCGGGGTCGGCGGTGGCGAGCGCGACCGCGCTCTCCTCGACGGCGTCCCGGCCGATGACCGGCGTCTCGAAGTCGGTCTTGCGACCGAGGTCGTCGTCGAGGTCGACACACAGCACCAACTGCATCTGCGGGGGCGTTCGTCGGCGGCGTTTATGTCCTTTCGGGAGCGACCGGCCGGCGTCAGCGGACGTGGCCCGGGTCGGTCGGTTGCTCCTCCGCGGGCGCCGCGTCGGCCGGTCGCTTCAGGCGGGCCGCGATGAGAAGCACCGGGACGACCAGCACCGCGCCGAACACGAACGGGGCACGGAACCCGACCGCGGCGTACGCCCCACCCATCACGACCGGGCCGACGGCCCGGGCGAGACTCCCGGCCCCTTGCGTCAGGCCGAACGCGCTCCCCTGCCGGTCGGCGCTGGCCCGCGTCGAGACGAGCGCCGCCAGCGTGACGTTCACTACGCCGTTGCCCAGCGACAGCAACGCGAGCACGAACAGGAGTGCGAACAGCGCCGGGGTCAGAAAGCCGGCGACCCCCGTGAGGTCGGGGAACAGCACGCTCAGCTCCCGGGCGAACGGGATGGCGCCCAGCGCGACGGCGAGCAGGCCCGTGCCCGCGGCGGTGAGCCGGACCGCGTCGAACCGGCGGGTGAGCGGGCCGATGAGCCCGCCCTGGACGACGACGGCGAGAACGCCGATGTACGTCAACAGTAGCGACGCCTGCGACTCCGAGTAGCCGTACACGTCCGCGACGTACGGGATGAACATCGTCTGGACGCCTGCGAACGCAAAGGAGAGCAGGAAGAACGCCACGAGAAGGTCCCGCACCGCGTCGTTGGCGACGGCGTCCCGTAGCTGGGCGACCTGCGACCGGCGCTCCGTGGCGGTGCCGAGGTCCCGCGACTCGGGGAGCGCGACCGACCCGACCAGCAGGGCCACCAGACTCGCCGCGGCGGCCGCGAACGCCGGCAGGCTGTACCGGGTGATGGCGACGCCGTCGACGACGCCGTCGACCGCGCCGACCACCTCGGGGAACGACAGCACCGCGCCGATGGCCGGGCCGAACACGAAGCCGAGGCCGAACGCCGCACCGAGCAGGCCGAGCGCCTGCGCCCGCTCCTCGACGGGCGTCACGTCCGCGACGTACGCCTGCGCCGTCGAGATGTTGCCGCCCATCGCGCCCGCGAGCATCCGGGAGACGAACAGCATCCACAGCGCCGACGCCAGCCCGAACACCGTCCACGCGAGGACGCTCCCCGCGATGGAGACGAGCAGGACCGGCCGCCGCCCGTACCGGTCGGACAGCGACCCCAGAAGCGGCGCGAACAGGAACTGCATCACCGAGTACGAGGCCGCGAGCGCCCCGATGACCACCTCGTTGCCCGGTCCCGGGAAGAACGCCCGCGTGTAGTACGGCAGGATGGGGATGACGATGGAGAACCCGAGCAGGTCGAGAAACACCACGCCGAACACCGTCGCCAGCGCGCGACGACGACGCGACGGGTCCATACGCTCCGAATGCCGCCGGACGACTTAACGCTCGGGTCCGCGCAACCCCGAAGTGGTCGTGCGTCGAACTGCATGCTATGTTCCGACGTACCACACTCGGACTGGTCGCGGCCGCAGTCGCCGGCTGTTCGGCGCCCACCGACACCGACGCGCCGACGCGCGAACCGGACGGCGGAACGCCGATGCCCGACGGCGGCACCGCGCTGTCGCTGTCGTCGCCGGCGTTCGACGACGGAGCGGCCATCCCCGCCGAGTACACCTGCGAGGGCGCGGACCGCTCGCCCGCGCTGGACGTGGCTGGCGTCCCGGACACGGCCGCACGGCTGGCTCTGCTCGTCGACGACCCCGACGCGCCCTCGGCGGAGCCGTTCGTCCACTGGCTACTGTACGACGTGCCTGCCGACGTGGGGACGATACCCGAAGCGGTGCCCGCAGAGGCGCGCGTCGACGCGCTCGACGGCGCCGCACAGGGCACCAACGGGTTCGGCAACCTCGGTTACGGTGGGCCCTGTCCACCCCGGGGCGACGGCCCCCACACCTACCGGTTCCGGCTGTTCGCGCTGGAGTCGTCGACCGGTCTGGACCCGGGTGCGAGCCGCGACGACCTGCTCGCGGCCGTCGACGGCCGGAGCCTCGCGCGGACGACGCTGACCGGGACGTTCGAGCGGGGCTGACCCTTCGTCCGGGCGAACGAACCGAACTACTAAGCTAGCGGGCGGCGGACGGCGGGGCGTGTTCCTCCTCGCTGGCGTCGCCCGCCTCCGGGCACGACCGTGGCTCCTCGTCGCCGGCGCCGCCGTCGTCGCCTGCGAAGCCGTCGCCTCGTTCGCCGGTCTCGCGGCCGCCGGCCTCGTCGTCACGTCCTCGCCGGAGACGCCCCTCCAGTATCTCGCGGTCGGCCTGTTCACCGTGGGTCCAGCGCTCGTCGTCCGACCCGTGCCCCTGGCGGTGCTGTACGCCGCCTGCCGGACGGAGCCGTTCGGCCGCCGCGACGTGCTCCCGGCCGTCGGGTCGGGGTATCCGCGCCTCCTCGCCGGAAGCGCCGCCGGCCACGCGGCCGCGCTCCTGTTGCTCCCGGCGGCGCTCGTCGTCGCCGCGCCGGTCGTTCTGGTCGGGGTGCAGGTGGCCGCGACGGCCACCGGCGACCCCGCGGTGCTGTCGGCCCGGCCGCTCCCCGACTCGACGCTTCGCATCCTCGGGATGGGGACGGTCGCCGTCGGCTACGTCCTCGCGTACCTCCCGGTGGCGTTCGCCGACCTCCGCCTCCTCGACCAGGACGGGCGGCCGACGCGCCGCGAGGTGGCGCGCGCGCCGCTCGACGCGCTCGGCGGCCTGCTCGCGGCCCCACGGCGCGGCGCCCGCTACCTCCTCGCCCGGTCCGCCGTGACGGTGGTCGCGGCCGGCGTCGGGGTGGCCGCCTTCGCCGTCGGCGTCGAGTCGGGACGCCTCCCCGGCCCGGCCGTCGGCTGGATGGCCGCGGCGCTGCTGCTGGGCTGGGTCGTCGCGGCGTGCCGGGCGCTCGTGGCCGTCCTCCACGTCGAGACGTACGCGTCGTCGGTTCGACCGGCCGTCGCGGGCGCCGCGTCCGCGCGACCCCGCCGGTGGCTGGCGGGCGTCGTGCTGGCCGGCCTGCTCGTCACCGCACCCGTGGTCGCGGCCGGAGCGACGGCCTACGGGAGCGAGGTGTCGACCGCGTACGCCCCCGACTCGCCGCCGACGCCGGCCGCGGACGCGTACGTCTACGAGGGCCGCATCGCGTTCCAGCACCCCAACGGGACGGAGCGGGAACTGGTCGCCATCCGGGAGGCGACGGCCGGCGAGCGGACCGTCGTGTGGACGGACGACCGGCGCGGCGGCTATCACATCCAGCGGCGCGCCGTCGCCGACGGCCCGCTCGTCTACCGAGTCGTCAGCGCCGACAGCAGCGACGTGTACCGGACCCTCCGGCGCGACGACGACCCCGACGAGTGGCGCCACGGCGACGACGACACGCGGACGGTGTACGTGCAGGAGTGGGGCGATATCAGCACCGGCCTGTTCGACCCGGCGGACGTCGCGGAGCGGTTCGCCTACCGGCGCGTCGGCACGACGACGTACCGCGGTCGCCCGGCGGTCGCGTACGCGGCGAAGTCGTGGCTGCTCCCCAGGGACAGCCACCACCTCCCGGCGCGGGGACGCCTCCTCGTCGCCCGCGAGACGCGCGCGATGCTCCGTCTGAACGTGACCGTGCCGCAGGACGACGGCGCCGTCCGGTTCGACTACGCGTTCCGGCGGTCCGACGAGCGGGCGACGCGCCGGGCGGCCGAGCGCGTCGTCGCGGCCGTCCGGCGGAACGTCACCGTCGACTCGCCGCTGTACCCCGACCGCTTCCTCGCCGAGCCGGGGGTCGCCGCGTACCGGTCGGGCCGGGTCGTCGGCGCGGCGTTCCACCTCGACGACGTGGGCGCCACCGTCCCGGCGGGTGCTCGCGTCACCGCCGTCGGCGCGAACGGCACGAACTACACGACGACGCTCGGCGCGGCGGTGACGCCGACGGCCGACGACCGACCGCTCGCGTTCGACATCGCCTTCGAACTCCGAGCCGACGGCACGCTCGTCCGCCGCCGACCGGACGCGCTGGCCGCGATGCCGGAGCGGGAGGGACCGAACGTCACCCGCTTCGTCGTCCGCGCTCCCTCGGGACCGACGTACGTGGCCGCCAACGTCACGAACGCCCCCCTGCGAACGGTCGCCGTCGACGCCCGGGAGGACGCCGGCGACCTGACGTACGCGGCGGTGAGACCCGAACCCGCCGGCGAGGGGCTCCTCAGACTCGAAGTCACCGACGCGCGGACCGGCGAGACGGTGTACGACGACCCCGTCCGTGTCGCCGGGACCGGCTACCTGACGTGGCTCGACGACGACACGATGCTGCTCCTGCAACGACGACCCTCGGACGGCCTCGTCGACGATGCCGCCGGCAACGAACGCCGCGAGTACGTCGTCCGCGCGTACGGGCCGCGGGGGCTGGTCGCCGAGCGGCGGGTGACGCTCGCTCGCCCGCTGGAGCCGACGCCGACCCCGACGGCCGGGGCGTGAGCGGCCGCGGAACGCACGACTTTTGCGCCTCGGGACACGAACTGGGGGTAACTGATGATCTCGAAGGGCTGTGAACAGTGCGCCAAGGGCGGGAAGATGGTGCTTTTCGTCTACGGCTACTGCGACCAGCGGGACTGCTTCTACTGCCCGCTGGGCGAGAACCGCAAGAACGTCACGCAGACGTACGCCAACGAGCGGCCCGTCGAGAGCGACGAGGAAATCATCGAGGAGGCGAAGCGGATGGACGCGCTCGGCACGTCCATCACCGGCGGCGAACCCCAGGAGGCGATGGAGAAGACCTGCCGCTACCTCCGCCTGCTGAAAGACGAGTTCGGCGAGGACCACCACACGCATCTCTACACCGGCATCACGGGCGGCCGCGAGAACATGCGCCGCCTGTCGGAGGCGGGGCTCGACGAGATACGGTTCCACCCGCCGTTCGAGCAGTGGGGTGACCTCCACGGCACCGAGTGGGAGGACATCCTCTACGTCGCCCGCGAGGAGGGCCTCACCCCGGCGTTCGAGATTCCCGGCATCCGCGCCGAAGAGGAGTTCATCGAGTTCCTCGACGAGGGTGCCGCCGACTTTTGCAACGTCAACGAGTTCGAGATGTCCGACGGCAACTACCGGCGGATGCAGGAGGCCGGCTTCGAGTTGAAGGAGGGCCACATGAGCGCCGTCGAGGGGAGCCACGACATCCTCGAACGGATGGGCGACCACGAGCGCGTCTACTTCTGTACCAGCGTGTTCAAGGACGCCGCCCAGCACCGCTCGCGGCTGAAGCGGATGGCCGAGAACATCCGCCGGGAGTTCGACGAGGTGACCGAGGACGGGACGCTCGTCTACGGGAAGGCGTGGGAACCCGAGGCCCGCCTGCAGGAGTTGGGCGTCCCCGAGGAGTTCTACACCGTGAAATCCGACCACGTCGAACTCGCGTGGTGGCTCCTCGAGGAGATGGTCGAGGAAGGCGACGTGGAGAAGGGCGAGATCGTCGAGCAGTACCCGACGTACGACGGCACCGTCGTCGAGCGGACGCCCGTGGCGTAAGTCGTGGGTCACCGCTCCCCGATGGCGAAGAACGCCCCGAGCGCCAGCAGTGCGCTCCCGACCAGCAGGCCGAGCGTGGGCGCGCCGGTGAGCGCGAAGTAGCCGACGGCGAGGGCCGCGCCCCCGAGGGTAACGGCGACGAGCGCGAACTCCAGACGCGGCGCGAGCGGGCCGCCGCGGGTGTCGCGGTAGTCCGCCGCCGCGAGCACTACGACGACGGCGGTGACGGCCGAAAGCGCCGGAGACCCGGCGAGGACGCCGACGCCGAGCACGACGAGGCCCGCGACGACGGCGGCCGCCAGCGTCGCGTCCGGCGACAGCGGATTCACCGCTTCGCCGTAGCGGGCGTGATACAGTGCGGGCGGAACGCCCGCGATGGCCGCGACGAACAGACCCAACACGGCATCGCCGGTGACGACGCCGTAGCCCGCCAGCAGGCCGGCGACGATGACGCCGCCGCCGAGTACGAGGTCCGGCGGCAGGACCGCGGTGGGGTCGTCCGACCGGAGGATACCGTAGGCGGTGAACGCGTACAGCGCGAGCACCGCGACGAGGAAGACGGGCAGGAGGGTGCCCGTCGGCGCGAAGAGGACGCCGAACAGCGCCACCGAAAACGCGAGGACCAGTCCCACCAGCGGGGCGGCTTCCGGGACGCGGCGGCCGCGGCGCGACATACCGGTCGGAGGGTCGGCCCGGCGGAAACGGTTTCGGTCCCGGCGCGGGCGGCCGAAACCCGCCACAGGTAGGCGTACCGTACCCACAAACGTTTAATCGGCCCGCCGCCACGTTCCCGGTATGCCCGACTGCCCACTCGCAGACGACTGCCCCAGCTTTCAGGAGCGTATCGAGGGGATGGGGTGTACGCACTACGGCGACCGGGGCGGCGCCGAGTGGTGCAACCACTACAACCAGCCGATACGCGACCTGAAGTCCCAGCCCGTGAAACTGGGCGAGGAGATGGTCGTGGAGGTGACCGACATCCACGAGTCCGGCGCCGGCGTCGGCCGCACCGACGACGGGTTCATCGTGCTGGTCGACGGCATCTTGCCGGACGCGCGGGCGAAGGTCCGCATCACGAAGGTGCGGTCGAACCACGCCCGCGCCGAGGAGGTCGAACGTCTGGCGTGGGACCCCGACGGCGAGGACGACGAGGGGGCGGACGAGAGCGAAGCGAGCGACGACGACGAGGAGACGGACGAGGAGTCGACCGACGGACAAGAGGGGCGGGCGAGCCGCGAGCGGCTGGGCAGCCGCGAGAACTTCTGGGGGTCGTGACCGACCTGCCGGACCCCGACGCCCTGCTGTCGGAACTGGGGTTCGACGCCGACGAGAACGTGCTCACCCGGCGGCAGGCGGAGGTGCTGGCGCTCCGCGAGCGGGGCGCCGCCCAGCAGGCCATCGCCGACGAGCTGGGCACCTCGCGGGCGAACGTCTCCTCCGTCGAGGCCAGCGCCCGCGAGAACGTCCGCAAGGCCCACGAGACGGTGGCGTTCGCGGAGGCGCTCCAGGCGCCCGTCCGCATCACCGTCACGGCCGGCACCGACCTCTACGACGTGCCGAGCCGCGTGTTCACCGCCTGCGACGACGCCGACGTGAAGGTGAACCGCACTGCACCCGAACTGATGAAACTGGTCGCGGACGAGGCGGGCGACGCCATCCAGGGCCGCGAGGTGAAACGCGACATCGTCGTCGGCGTCACCAGCGAGGGACGCGTCCGCGTCCGGAGCGCCTGAGCTCGTTTCCGGGCTCGTTTCGAGGGGTAGATTCTTGAGCGTGAGTTCCGACCGTGTGAACCGATGGCACAGTTCGGGACGGGGCTCGACCGGGGGGACGACGGGGCGGCGGTCGCCCGGCGGGCGACGCGGGCCGCGCTGTCGGGGGTCGACGGCGACCCCGCGTACAGCGTCGTCTTCTGTTCGAGCCGCTACGACTACGAGACCGTCGTCGAGGGCGTGCGCGAGGAGACGGGCGAGGCACCGCTCGTCGGCTGTTCGTCGGCCGGCGAGTTCACCGACCGGCGGGTCGCGGACGGGAGCGTCGCGGTCGCCGTGGGCGGGGGCGGGGGCCACCGGTTCTTCACCGGACTCGGCACCGGCCTCCGCGACGACGAGACGGCGGCCGTCCGCGAGGCGGCGGGGTCGCTCCCGACGCAGGTGCCCGACTACCCTCACCGGTCGGTCGTGAACCTCCACGACGGGCTCGCGGGGAAAGGCGAGGAGCTGTCGCTGACGTGTCTCAACGCGCTCGGGCAGAACGTGCGGTTCGCCGGCGGCTCCGCGGGCGACGACCTGAACATGGAGCGGACCTGCGTGTTCCGCGACGACACCGTCGCCGAGGACGCCGTCGCCCTAGGCCAGTTCGCGTCGACATCGCCGCCGGTCATCAGCGTCGAGCACGGCCACGAACCCATCTCGCCGCCGCTGACGGTCACCCGTGCGGAGGGGAACACGGTCCACGAACTCGACGGCCGGCCCGCCTTCGAAGTCTGGAAGGAACACGTCGCCGGGCGGGTCCGCGAGGAGATGGACTGCCACGTCGAGAACCTCGACCCGGGCACCGACGCGTTCGCGGCGGCGCTGACCAACTACGTGTTCGGTCTCGAGACGGGGACCGGGCTGAAGATACGCTGGCCGGGGCCGACGACGCGGGCGGACGGCCCCATCGAGTTCACCTGCTCGATTCCGGAAGGGACGGTGCTACGCGTCGCCGCGAGTTCGACCGACGAGCAGGTGGCGTCGGCCCGCGAGGCCGCCCGGTCGGCCGCCGAGTTGGCCGGCGACACCGACGTGGCCGGCGCGCTCGTGTTCGACTGCATCTGTCGCTCCACGTCGCTCGGCGACCGCTTCGCCGAGGCCGTCGACGCCATCGACGACGAACTCGGCGTCCCCTTCATCGGGTTCGAGACGTACGGCGAGATGGCGATGGAGCGGGGCCAGTTGAGCGGCTACCACAACACCACGACGGTCATCATGCTGCTCCCCGAGTGATGCAACTGACAGAGGACCGCGTGGGGTACGACGAACTGGTCGCCGGCATCAGCGAGACGGTGGGCTACCAGCGGGCCGAGGAGGTGGTGGCGGCCGCCGCCGAGCAGGTCGGTCTGCAGGCCGACGCCGAGTACGGCCACGGCGACGCGGAGACCATCTGCCGGGTCATCGCCGACGAGCACGACCAGTCGCTGTCGCTCGTGGCGAACACGCTCCGCAACCGCATCCGCCTGCGTCGGCTGGAGGGGACCGACACGACGGCCACCTCGCTGTTCGAGCGGACGACCGACGCCGTCGTCGAACTCGGCTTCGACGGGAAGCCGGTCGTCAGGCGCGTCAACGAGAAGTTCACGCGGGCGTTCGACGTCGACCCGGCCCGGGTCGTGGGCGAGCCAGTCACCGGGCTGGACGTGCCGCCCGGCGACGCCGACCAGTGGACAGACGTCCTCTCGCAGGTGCGCGCCGGCGAGGACATCGACATCGAGGTGCGGGACGACGACCGGGCCTACCGGCTCCGGGGCGTCGGGCTCGTCGAGCCGGACGGCGTCTCCGTCGCCTACTTCGTCTACACCGACATCACCGAGCAGAAGCGCCGCGAGGCGGAACTTCGGCGGCGAAACGAGCATCTGGAGGCGTTCGCCTCCATCGTCAGCCACGACCTGCGGAACCCGCTGAACATCGCGGAGGGCTACTTCGAGCTGGCCCGGTCGAACGCCGACGTGCCACACGCCGAGGAGATAGCCGAGGCGCACGAGCGGATGGGCGCCATCATCGACGACATGCTGACGCTCGCGCGGCTCGGCCAGACCATCAGCGAGCCCGAGCCTGTCGACCTGGCTCCCGCCGCCCGCGAGGCGTGGGAGCACGTCGAGACGCCCGCAGCCGACCTCTCGGTACCGGACGCGACCGTGCAGTCCGACCGGAGCCGTCTGCTCGCGCTGTTCGAGAACCTGTTCCGGAACGCCATCGAGCACGGCCGCCCGGCGGACGACGCCGGACGGCCGCTCGCGGTCCGCGTCGGCCTCGACGGCGACTGCCTGTTCGTCGCCGACGACGGCGTCGGCATCCCGGCCGACGAGCGCGACGCGGTGCTGGATGCCGGCCACACCTCCAACGAGGAGGGCACCGGACTGGGGCTGTTCATCGTCAAGGAGATCGCGCAAGCACACGGCTGGTCGGTCGCCGTCACCGAGAGCGAGGCCGACGGCGCCCGCTTCGAGTTCACCGGCGTCGAGCGGGCCTGACCCGGAGCGGTCAGCTATTTGGGCCGCCGGCCACACGACCGCGTATGGACCTCGGACTCGACGACGACGCGGCACTGGTGACCGCCGGCTCCTCGGGGCTCGGACTGGCCTCCGCGGAGGCGCTCGCCCGCGAGGGCTGTCACGTCGCGGTGTGTGGCACGACGCCCGACCACGTCGACGACGCGCGCGACCGGTTGGAAGCGACCGGCGACGGCGACGTGCTGGCGATGGAGGCCGACATCACCGACAAGGCCGACGTGGAGTCGTTCGTCGACGCGACGGTCGATTCGTTCGGCGGCCTCGACCACGTCGTGACGAGTGCTGGCGGCCCCCCGTCGGGCCCGTTCCTCGACACGGCGGACCGCGACTGGTACACGGCCTACGACCTGCTGGTGATGAGCGTCGTCTGGACGACCCGTGCGGCCCACCCGCATCTCGAACAGGGTGGCGGCACGGTCACGAACATCACCTCCCGCTCGGTGAAGGAGGTCATCGACGACCTGGTGCTGTCGAACTCGGTGCGGCGGGCGGTCATCGGCCTGATGAAGACGCAGGCCCGCGAGTTCGCCCCGGAGGTCCGGGTCAACGCCGTCCTGCCGGGTGCCCACGAGACCTCACGCATCGAGGAGCTGGTCGAGCAGAGCGTCGAACGCGGCGAGTTCGACGACTACGAGGCCGGTCTCGGTTCGTGGTCCGAGGGCATCCCGCTCGAACGGGTGGGCGACCCCGCGGAACTCGGCGCGACGGTGGCGTGGCTGGCCTCCGACGCCGCTTCCTACGTCACCGGCGCGGCCGTGCCGGTCGACGGCGGGAGCACCCGCTCGGCCTAATCGTCGAGCGCGGCGACCACCTCGCGGACGCGCTGGGCCTCGCGTTTCGGAGCGACGAGCGTCCGGCCGTCGTAGGTGGCGACCACGAGGTCGTTCACGCCGACCGCGGCGACGTGCTGGCCGTCGCCCGCCGCGAGCACGCAGTCCTCCGTGTCGACGGCGAGCGTCTCGCCCAGCGAGACGGTGCCGGACGCGTCGGGGTCGAGCATCCGTTCGAGCGCGTCCCACGACCCCAAATCGTCCCAGTCGAACGCGGCGGGGACGACGTAGGCGTTCTCCGCTTCCTCCATCACCGCGTAGTCGACGCTGACGGGGTCGACGGCCGCGAACGCGCCCTCGGGGTCGGCACCGAGCGCGTCGACGAACGCCCCGAGTTCGCCCGCACGGGCCGCATCGAGGAGCGCGTCGGGCGTCCACGCGAACACCCCCGCGTTCCAGAGATAGCCGTGCTCGCGGTAGCGGGCCGCCCCGCCGGGGTCGGGTTTCTCCTTGAACGCCTCGACCGGGTGGTAGCCGCCGCGGTCCTCGCCGGGCTTGATGTAGCCGTACTCGGTGGCCGTACGCGTCGGTTCGACGCCGAGCGTGACCAGCCCCCCCGTCTCGCGGGCCACCTCGCAGGCGCGGGCGAACGTCTCCCGGTAGCCGTCGCCGACGTGGTGGTCGCTCGGGAGACACAGCAGGACCGGGTCCGTGACCTGCTCGCGAATCCGGTGGGCCGCGTAGACGAGTGCGGGCCCGGTGTCCTTCGGTTCGGGTTCCGTGAGGACGGCGACGCCGGGCGCGTGCTCGTGGATTCTGTCGGCGTACGCCGGCCGCGTCAGCACGTACGTCTCGTCGGCGACGGCGCGGGCGCGCTCGACCGCCCGGGACAACAGCGAGCGGTCGCCGCCGAACGCACGGAACTGCTTGGGCGTATCGTCGGTGCTTGCGGGGTACAGGCGGGTCCCCCGCCCCCCGGCGAGGACGACGGCGACGGTGGTGGGCATACTCGACCGTCGTCACCGTGGCCGATAAATCAGGGGTGCCACGTCTCGACGGTGCCCTCGCGGACGTCCTCGGCACAGCCCTCGCAGTCGGGGTGGCCGGCCTCGAAACACTCGGGACGACCCTGCCCGTCGACGGCTACCGTGCGCTTCTCGGCGTGGCGCCGACAGACGATGCGAGCGTCCCCCGCCTCGTCGACCGGGAGGTCGAACCGCCCGGCCTTCCCACGCTCGTACTCCTCGCGGGCCTCGGCGTACTGACGGCCGGCCGACCGGAGTTTCTGCCGGACGAGCGCGGCGAGACGCCGGCGGTTGCTCATACCCGGACGTGGGGTCCGGACCACTACAATCCGTCGGCCGTGAGTCGCTCTCACACCACCCGAACGCTTTTCGAGACCCGGGTCGACACCCCGATGAGATGCCCGTTCTCTCCTCCTGACGGCGCTTCCGTCGGGGTGCCGTCACGTCCCGCACCGTCAAGCGACAGCTTTCGTACACTCATGCCAGGACACCTGTTCATCGACACCGACCGACTCGAACTGCGAACGCCCGAGGAGGAGGACAAGGAGTTCCTCCGCGAGGGTCACAACCACCCCGACGTCCGTCGCCACGTCGACCAGTTCCGCACGCCGACGACCGCCGCCGAGTACGACGACCTCTACGAGCAGTACGAGGCGGACGAGGACAGCGCGAGCCTCCTCGTCGTTCCGAAGGAGGGCGAACACGCCGGCGAGGCTGTCGGCTCGGCCCAACTCGCACCCGTCGTCGACAGCCGCGGGTGGGCGAACCTCGGCGCGTGGCTCCACCCGACGGCGTGGGGGAACGGCTACGCGACCGAGGCCTGTGCGCACCTGCTGGCGTACGGGTTCGCGGACCTGCGGCTTCATCGCGTCGCGGCGTACGTCGACGCCGGCAACGACGCCTCCCGCGCGCTGGTCGAACGGCTGGGGTTCGTCCACGAGGGCACCAGCCGCGACGACATCTACCGCGACGGCGGCTACGTCGACCGCGAGCGGTACGGCCTGCTCGACTCCGAGTGGGCCGGGGTCGACGCCGTCCTCGAGTGAAAACCTAAGGCAGTTCCCCGGATAGTACCGGAGAATGCCATCGCCGACCCACCGCTACGTCACGCTCGTCGACACCGAGATACACTACACCGAGTGGGGCGACCCCGACGCGACGCCGCTCGTGTGCGTCCACGGGCTCTCGCGGACCGGCCGCGATTTCGACCCGCTGGCCGAGGCGCTGTCCGACGAGTTCCGGGTGCTGTGTCCCGACATGCCCGGCCGCGGCGAGAGCGAGTGGGACCCAGAGATGTACGACCCCGAGTCGCTCGGCGCCGTCGTCGTCGCGTTCTTCGAGGCGCTGGAACTGGAGGCCGCGAACTACCTCGGCCTCTCGATGGGCGGCCAACTCGGCATCGGGCTCGTCCCCGGCCCCCTCTCCGACCGCGTGAATAACCTCGTCCTCGTGGACGTGGGCCCCGACCCGGCCGACGACGACGCGGCCGACGAGGGTATCGACCGCATCGTCGAGTACCTCACCGACCCGCCGACGTTCGACCGGTTCTCCGACCTGGAGGCGTACTTCCGGGACGTGTACGACACGTTCTCGCCGATGACCGACGCCGAGTGGCGCAATCTCGCGCGCACCTCCGCCCGGCGCACCGACGACGGACAGTTCACCCCGAACTACGACACCCGCATCGTCGAACCCCTGCTGGCGGCGGACACCGACACCGACCAGTGGGCGCTGTTCGACGCCATCGACCAGCCGGTGATGGTCGTGCGCGGAGCGGAGTCGGACATCCTCGCCACGGAGACGTTCGAGCGGATGCAGGAACGCAAACCCGACATGGAGACGGTCACCGTCGACTGCGGCCACGCGCCCGCCCTGAACGTCCCCGAGCAGACCGAGCCCATCCGCAATTTCCTGTCGTAGCCGCCCGCATCCGTCCGATTTTTCACTTTCACCGTGGTCGGATAGCTTTAAATACGATAGAGCGCCAACCGTCGTACGCCTCCCACTGAAAACAGAGCGGAGGCGTGACCACCGATGAACGTGCAACAGCACGCCCAGGAGATACACGAACAGTTCTCCGACGAGCTCGACATCACCGTCGAGGACGTCGAAGACCGTCTGAACACGCTCGTCAACGAGTACCGCGTCCCGGTCGAGGAGGCGCGCCGCTCGGTCGTCTCGAACTACCTCGAGGAGGCCGGCATGGAGCGCGACGAACTCGGCGGCGGGTCGAACGACACGGTGCTGGTCGGCGAGGTCGACCAGGACGAACAGTGGGTCGACCTCCGCGTGACCGTCGCGGACCTGTGGGAGCCCCGCTCCGAGAGCATCTCGCAGGTCGGCCTGCTCGGCGACGAGTCGGGTACCATCAAGTTCGTCTCGTTCAAGACCAGCGAACTCCCGAAACTCGAGGAGGGCCAGTCGTACGCGCTCGGCAACGTCGTGACCGACGAGTACGAGGGCACCTACTCGGTGAAACTGAACAAGACGACGACCATCACCGAACTCGACGAGGAGATAGAGGTCGGCGACGACAGCACCACCGTCGAGGGGGCCCTGGTGGACATCCAGTCCGGTAGCGGCCTCATCAAGCGGTGTCCCGAGGAGGGCTGTACGCGCGTCCTCCAGAACGGCCGCTGTTCGGAACACGGCGAGGGCGAGGGCGAGTTCGACCTCCGCATCAAGGGCGTCCTCGACGACGGCGACGCCGTCCACGAGGTCATCTTCGACCAGGACGCCACCGAACGGCTGACCGGCATCTCGCTCGACGAGGCCAAGGAGATGGCGATGGACGCCTTAGACACGACGGTCGTGGCCGACGAGATGGCCGAGGGCGTCCTCGGTCGCTACTACCGGGTCACCGGGCCGACGCTCGGCCGGTACGTCCTCGTCAACGAGATGGAGACGCTCGGTGCGCCGGATGCCGAGGCAACCCTCATCCGCGCGAGGTCGATCTGAGATGGCCGACAACGTCCCAACCCGAGAGGTCGCCCGGCGGTCGTTCGCCCGCGAGTTCAACGACGCCGGCTACACGTTCAAGGAGAGCGACGACGAGCGCGCGCCCGTCTACGCGCTGTTGCCGACCGGCGAACGCGCCAACCGCGTGTTCATCGTCGGCACGCTCACCGAAACCGAGGACATCGGCGACGACTCGGAGTACTGGCAGGGTCGCATCGTCGACCCGACTGGCACGTTCTTCACGTACGCCGGGCAGTACCAGCCCGAGGCCGCGAGCACGCTCCGTGACCTCGAACCGCCCGCGTACGTGGCGATGGTGGGCAAGCCCCGCACCTACGAGACCGACGAGGGCGACATCAACGTCTCCGTCCGTCCCGAGTCGATAAGCGTCGTCGACGCGACGACCCGCGACCGGTGGGTCGTCGAGACCGCAGACCGGACGCTCGACCGCATCGAGGCGTTCGACGACGACGACAACGAGTACGCCGCGATGGCCCGCGAGCAGTACGAGCGGGCCGGCGACGACTACCGCGACGTCGTCCTCGAGGCGCTTCAGTCGCTCGAAGACGACGCCGACGCACCCGAAGCCGAGGCCTGACGCGCCACCGGGTTGCACACGCCCGGTGTCGGTTTTCCCTGTTTTCGTCCCCACGAGCCGCAGGTGCGGGCCGCCGAGGGAACTCCCGACCGGGGGCATACTTGTGGCTCGACGCCCGAGGGGGCGTATGGCCCCGACCCACGTGCTCGTCCCGCTGGACGGGTCGCCGCTCTCGGACGACGCGCTGGTCCACGCGCTCGAGACGTTCGACTGCCCGGTGACGGTGCTGAACGTCGTGACGCCGCTCGACCGGCCGATGAGCGAGGGGGGCGTGCTCGGGGCCGACGACGAGCGCGAGGCGACCGCCCGCGAGCGGGCCGACGCGCTCGTCGAGCGGGCGCGCGACCGGGCCGCCGAGACGGGCCGGAGCGTCGACACCGCCGTCGAGACGGGCGACCCCGCCGACGCCATCCTCGCGTACGTCGAGGCGAGCGACATCGACCACGTCGTGATGGGCGGCCACGGCGACGACCCCGGGCTCGCGGAGCGCCTGCTCGGCACCGTCGCTACGACGGTCGTCAGCGAGGCGCCGGTGACCGTCACGGTCGTCCGCTAGCCGCCCAACACCGCCGCAAACAGCCGATAGAGACCGAACCCGATGCCGACCGAGGTGACGAGCGTGAGTAGCCAGAAGCCGAGCGTGACCCCCACCTTCCGCCGGGAGACGCCCGCTGACCCGCCGGCCAGTCCCCCACCGATGACGCCCGAGATGATGATGTTGTTGAAGGAGATGGGAATGCCGAGCGCGATGGCGGCCTGTGCGATGATGAACCCCGGCACGAGCGCGGCGATGGAGCGGCGGACACCGAGTTGGGCGTACTCGCGGGAGGTGGCCTGAAGGAGGCGGGGCGCGCCCATCCACGCGCCCCCGAGGATGCCCGTCGCACCGACGCCGAGCAACACCAGCGGCGGCAGGCCGAGTTCGGTCCCGTACAGGTTCTCCAGCGGTCCGGTCGCCAGCCCCACCTGACTGCCGCCGCTGGAGAACGCGACGACGCTCCCCAGCGCCACGAGAAACGTCTTGACCCCCGTCTCGACCGACTCCTGCGTCCGTCGGCGGATGAACTGAAAACTCGCAACCGCGGCGAGCAGGGTCACCGCGACGACCGTGAGGTCGACCCCTCCGACGACGGGGCTTCCGGCGAGGTCCGCGACGTACGCCGCGACCGACCCCTGCTCACCCGTCTCCGAGGGGATGACGCTCAACCGGACGTTGGCGACGATACCTCCCACGACGGCCGCCAGGAGGGGCACCCCGACCGTCTCGGGGACGTCATCGCGGCGCAGAAGCGTCGCCGTGAGGTACGCCAGCCCCCCGGAGACGGGAGGGACGAGCGCCCAGAACACCGCGATGCGTCGGTAGGTGTCGACGGCGGGCGCCCCGCCGAGCGAGAGGCCGACGCCGACCATCGCGCCGGTGGTGGCGAAGGCCGCGGGCACCGGGTAGCCGGTGTAGACGCCGAACGCCATGAACAGCGTGGCGGTCAACAGCCCCGCGGTGGCGGCCAGCGACGTGAACGCGACGCCGTCGACCAGCCCGGAGCCGACAGTCTCGGAGATACTGCCGCCCTGGGTGAGCGCGCCCAGCGCCGCGAGGATGCCGATGAGAAAGGCCGCACGCATCGTCGAGATGGCGTTGGCGCCGATGGCCGGCGCGAAGGGCGGCGAGTTGCTGTTTGCACCCAGCGCCCACGCGGTGCCGAGGCTGGTGAGCGTGGCGACGACGACCAGCGCCCAGAACAGCGGCCCTGTCATCGTCTGAGGAGTCGGCCGAGGCGGTGGAGCGGGCCACCGACCACGTCGCCGTCGCGGGCGATGATGACCGTCGAGTCCGTGCGGGCGACGACCCGGCGCGGCACCGACCCCGCGAGCGTTCGCCGAAGCGCCCCCTTCCGGGTCGCGGACAGCACCACCACGTCGTGGTCGACCGCCGCGGCGACGACGGCGTCGGTCACGTCGTCGCTCGCCTCCACGACCGTCTCGGCCGGCACGTCGGCGGCGTCGGTCACGGCCTCGCGGCCCGCCGCGACGAAGCTCTCGGCGTCCCCCTCCCCCGCGTCCACGCTGTAGACGACGACGCGGGCGTCGTTGCGGGCCGCGATGGCCGCGGCGACCCGGGCGGCCGTTTCGACGTGCGGGCCGCCCGCGACGGCCAGCAGGACGGAGCCGACGCCGTCGGCCTCCCGCCCGACCCGCTCGACGTAGAGGTCACAGGGCGCTCGCTCGACGAGCGTGTCGACGGTGGTGCCGAAGACGGCGTCGGCCGCCCCCGACCGCTCGCGCCACCCGACGACGAGCGCCGCGGGGTCGGTCTCCTCGACCGCCGCGAGCAGGCCGCTCGCGGCCGACCGCGCGACGAGCACGTCGCGTTCGACGGCGACGCCCTCGGGCGTCCGGGCCCGTGCGAGCAGTTCGTGGCTCGGGTCGGCGAACTCCCGGACGATGGTCTCGTCGCTGAGGACGCTGAACGGCGAGTCCCGCCCCTTGACGGCGACGGTGACGAGCCGAACCGTCCCCGCGCCGAGGCGGGCGAGGTCGCCGGCCGTCCGCACCAGTTGCTGGACGTGGTCGAGGTCGTCTACCCCCACGAGCACCGGACTGCCGGACCGCGGTGGCTCCATCGACCGGAGTTCGACCCGTCCGGGCAAAAGCGTTCGTGCCAGACGCGGCGTGCAGATGTCTGACGAACCCTTAAGAGGGAGGGGGCACGTACGTCCCTAGCACGATGGGCAACAAGAACAAGACCATCTCCTTCCGGGTCAACGAGGACGCGTTCGAGACCCTGCGCGAAATCGCGGAGGAGCGCGACATCTCCCTCTCTGCGGTGTTCCGCGACTACGTGGAGACGCTCGTTGCCCACGACGGTCAGGTGAAGGTCGTCCCCGAACACGAGGTGAACAGTTCGGAGTCGTCCGACGTGGAGTCGTTCCCGCCGAAGGTCGAGGTCCCGAAGAGCTTCGTCCGCGAACACGAACGCCTCGAACTCGAAGCCGAACATCTCCGCGAGCAACTGGACGAGTACAAGCGGTACGTCACCAAACTCTCCCAGCGGCTCGAAGAGGAGGACGAGGAGGAGGTCATCCAACTGGAGGACCTCGACGGCGGCGAGGAGGAGGAGCCCTCCTTCCGCCTGGGCTGACCCGGACCGTCCCGCTCGCTTTTGCGGTCGGCGTCTTCTCGGACCCGTAAGCCGTGACTACGGCTTCCCACGCCCAGCAGGCGGCGTATAATTATCGGCCGGCGCGGCCGACGCTCCAGGGATGACGACGACAGACGACGTACTGGACCACCACCTGACGGCGTTCGGCGACCGTGACCTCCCGGAGTTGATGACCGACTACACCGAGGAGTCGGTCGTCATCACGCCGACGGGGACGTACCGCGGTCGCGACGACATCGAGACGCTGTTCGAGGGGATGCTCGCGGAGTTCGACGGGACGGAGGCCTCGCTCGACGTCGACGAGCGGACCGTCGCCGACGAGACGGCCCACATCGTCTGGCACGGGGAGACCCCCGAGACAGTCTACGAGTACGCGGTCGACACGTTCGTCGTCCGCGACGGCGTCATCGAGACACAGACGTTCGCGGCGAAGACGACGGCGAAGGAGTGAACGCCGGGGCGGCCGCGCCGCGTCAGCGGTCGCCGGCCGCCTCGCCGCCCGCCGCCCAGTCGTCGCCCAGCGCCGCCGCCAGCGCGTCGTCCAGCGCCCCGGTCGCCACGAGGTCGTTGGCCGCCACGATGTCGGGTCGCGGCGAGCGGTCGCCCTCCAGTTCGGGGACGACCGCACGAACGGCCTCGTAGGCCGCGCCCGTCCCCTCGCCGTGTGCGAGGTCGTCGTCGACGAACTCGGCGGCCTGGGCGGCACACAGCAGTTCGATGGCCGTCACGGTGCGGGCGTGGCCCAGCGTCCGACGGGCGGTGAACGCCGCCGTCGCCGACAGACTGACGTGGTCCTCCTGGTTGCCCGAGACGACGGCGTTGTCCGTCGACGGGCGACCCTCGCCGCGACACTCCGCGACGAGCGAGGCGGCGGTGTACTGGGCTATCATGTAGCCGGACTCGACGCCGCTCTCGCGGGCGAGGAACGGCGGGAGGTGGTCCTCCTGCACGTTCGGGTTGAGGAGGCGGTCGACCCGGCGCTCGGCGATGGCCGCCAGTTCGGTGAGCGCGTCCGCGGCGTAGTCGAGGCGGAGCGCCAGCGGCTCGCCGTGGAAGTTGCCGCCCGAGACCACGTCCGCGTGGTCGGTGCCGGAGGTGCGGTGGTCCACCTCGCCGGCCGGGAACACGAGCGGGTTGTCGGTCGCGCTGTTGAGTTCGATAGCGACGGCATCGCGGAGGTGGGCGACAGCGTCGCGGGCCGCGCCGTGGACCTGCGGGAGACACCGGATTGAGTAGGCGTCCTGCACCCGGTCGCAGTTGCGGTGCGACTCGACGATCTCGGAGTCGGCACAGAGGCGCTTCACGTTCGCGGCGCTCGCGGCCTGCCCCGAGTGTGGGCGGACCCGCTGGAGGGCCGGGTCCGACGCGGCGGTCGTCCCCATCGTCACCTCCGTCGTGAGCGCGCCCGCCGCGTCGGCGGCCCGCAGGAGTTGCTCGGCGTCGCGCACGACCAGCGCCGCCACGCCGACGGTCAGCTGGGTGCCGTTGATGAGCGCCAGCCCCTCCTTCGCGCGGAGCGTCAGCGGCTCCAGTTCGAGGAGGTCCAGCGCCTCCTCGCCCGAGATGCGGCGGGGGCCGAGCTCCGAGTCCACCGTGGCCTCGCCCTCGCTCAGCAGGACCAGCATCGCGTGGGCCAGCGGCGCGAGGTCGCCGCTCGCGCCGAGACTCCCCCGCGAGGGGACGACCGGGGTGACGCCCGCGTTCAACAGGGCGAGCAGGTAGTCGACCACCACCTCGCGGACGCCGGAGTACCCCTTCACGAGGGCGTTGACGCGGGTGACGAGCATCGCGCGCGTCTCGTCGCGGTCGAGTTCGCGGCCGACGCCCGCCGCGTGCGAGCGGACGAGGTTCGTCTGCAACTCGTCGACGCGGTCCGTCTCGATGCGGGTGTCGACGAGTTCGCCGAACCCCGTGTTGATGCCGTACACCGCCTCGCCGGACTCGACCACGTCCTCGACGCGGGCGCGGGCCTCGCGGACCGCCTCGCGGGCGTCGTCGCTCACCGCCACCGTCGCGTCCTCGCGGGCGACCCGGACCACCTCCTCGACGGTCAGCGACGCGCCGTCGAGCACCACGTCGGCCTCGTCCGGCCCGGGGAGGAACTCACGCATCGAGTGCCTCCGGGGCGGGGACCGCCAGGCCGTCGGCGTCGTGGACGACCGACCCCTGCTTCAGGACGGTCGCCACCCGGTTCACGCCGAACGAGTACGGGACGTGGGCGTGGCTGGGCGCATCGAGCACCGCGAGGTCGGCGGGCGCGCCCTCACGGAGGGTGCCGGTGCCCCCGGTCCGGTCGAGCGCGTGGGCACCGCCCCTGGTCGCGGCGTCGAGCGCGTCGCGGGGCGCCATCCCCATCCCGACGCAGGCGAGCGCGACGGCCATCCCCATCGACTGCGAGTGGCAGTTGGGGTTGAAGTCGGAGGCGACCGCGACGGTCGCGCCCGCCTCGCGGAACTGCTCGGGGTCGGCGTACTCCGCGCCCAGCGAGAACGCCGTCCCCGGCAGGAGGACGGGCGTGACGCCCGCGTCGGCGAGCGCCGCGGCGTCCTCGTCGGTCGCATGCAGGAGATGGTCGGCGCTCGCGGCACCCACGTCGGCGGCGAGTTGCGACCCCCCGAGGTGGGTGAGTTCCTCGGCGTGGACTTTGGGCGTGAAACCGTACTCCTCGCCGGCCTCCAGCACCCGCCGCGACTGCTCGACGGAGAACACCCCCTCCTCGCAGAACACGTCGCAGAACTCCGCGATACCCTGCTCGGCGACGGCCGGCAGTTGCTCGTCGACGACGGCGTCGGTGTAGTCGTCGGCGTCGGTCCCTTCGGGAACCGCGTGGGCGCCCATGAACGTCGGCACCACGTCGACCGGGTGGCGCGCGTCCGCCTCGGCTATCACGTCCAGCATCCGCAACTCGGTGTCGGTGTCGAGGCCGTACCCCGACTTCACCTCGACCGTCGTCGTCCCGTGAGCGAGCATCACGTCGAGGTGGCCGAGCAGGTTGCCGAGCAGGCGCTCGGTGCCCGCCTCGCGGACGGCACGGACGGTCCGGAGGATGCCGCCGCCCTCTTCGAGTATCTCCTGGTACTCCTTGCCGCGGAGTTTGGCGGCGAACTCGTCGGAGCGGTCACCCGCGAACAGCCCGTGGGTGTGGGAATCGACGAACCCCGGGACGACGGCACGGCCGTCGGCGTCGACGCTCGCGACGGCGTTCTCCGGCGGGTACTCGCGGGTCACCGCGTCGGTGGGGCCGACGGCGGCCACCTCCCCGTCCGCGACGGCGACCGCGGCCGACTCGTGCCGGGTGTCGGCGTCGACTATCACCTCGCTTGCACCGTGGACGACGGCGTCTATCATGCCCCCACCTCCGCGGTCCGGGCACTTAGGACGTGGGCCACGGCGCGGGCCGCCGCCGCGACCGTCAGGCCGTCGCGGTCCAGCGGCGGCGCGCACTCGACCACCTCGAAGCCGGCGACGCGGTCGTCGGCCGCGAGCATCCGCAACAGGCGGAAACACCCCCGCGTCGAGAGGCCGCCGGGCGTGGGGGCGCTCACGCCGGGGGCGGCCGCCGCGTCGAGCACGTCGCAGTCCAGCGAGACGTACAGGCGGTCGACGCCGGCCATCGCGTCCAGCGCCGCGTCCGCCGCCGCGACGGGGTCCGCACCGACTTCCTCGCTCGTCACGACCGCGCCGCCCCGCTCGCGGACGTAGTCGTGGTACCGCGTGGAGGTCTCGAAGTGGCGCGCGCCGACGCAGGCGTAGGCGTCGAGGCCCGCATCGAGGAGCTGTCGGTACGGCGTCCCGCTCGTCGGCCCGTCTTGCGGTTCCCGCACGTCGAGGTGGGCGTCGAGGTTGACGACGCCGACCGACCCGTCGAGCAGGGGCGCGACGTTCGCGTACGTGAGCGAGTTGTCGCCGCCGAGGAACACCGGGAAGGCGTCGGCGTCGTGAACCGCGGCGGCCGTCTCCCGGACCGCCGACTGGACTGCCGCGGTATCGCCCTCCGGTATCGGGACGGTGCCGAGGTCGCCGACCGACCGGACGGGGCCGGCGTCGAACTGGTGGCTCTTGACGCCGGCGAGTTCGCGGCGAATCGCGGCGGGGCCCTCCCGCGCTCCGCGGCGGCCGATGACCGCGCCGTCGTACGGTTCACCGACGAGGACAGCGTCGTACGCGTCCGCGTCGTTCAGCGTCGCCGCCTCGACCACGTCGCCGAACTGCTCGTCGTTCGGGTCGCCCGAGGGGCCGGTCCAGTCGAAGGCAGGGGTGTCGAGGCCGGTCATTCGTCCGTCCGGTCGCGCATCGGGACGGCCACGTCCGAGTCCTCCGCGGTCTCGATAGCCCGCTCGTAGCCGGCGTCGGCGTGGCGAATGACGCCCATTCCGGGGTCGGTGGTGAACACGCGGCGGGCCGTCTCGGCGGCCTGGTCCGTCCCGTCGAGGACGACGTGGTTGTTCGCGTGGAGGGCGTTGCCGATGCCGACGCCGCCGCCGTCGTGGACGCTGACGATGTCGGCGCCGGCCGCGCAGTTCAGCAGGGCGTTGAGGATGGGCCAGTCCGCGACGGCGTCGGTGCCGTCCTGCATCGCCTCGGTTTCGCGGTTGGGGCTGGCGACGCTCCCGGCGTCGAGGTGGTCGCGGGTGACGACGATGGGCGCGGTGATTTCCCCTTCGGCGACGAGTTCGTTGATGCGGAGCGCGAACCGGGCGCGTTCCGTGAGTCCGTCGTCGTCGGTGTCGTAGCCGAGCCAACAGACCCGCGAGGGGAGCCCCTGGAACTGCACCTGCTCCTGTGCGAGGTCAATCCACCGGTGCAGGGCCTCCTTCTCGGGGAACAGTTCCGTGACCGCCTCGTCGGTTCGGTGGATGTCCTCGGGGTCGCCCGACAGCGCGGCCCACCGGAAGGGGCCCTTCCCCTCGCAGAACAGCGGCCGGATGTACGCGGGGACGAACCCCGGGAACTCGAAGGCGTCCGTCACGTCCCGGTGTTCCTGCACCTGTCCGCGGATGTTGTTGCCGTACTCGAACGCGACCGCGCCCTGCTCCTGGAGGTCGAGAATCGCGCGGACGTGGCGTTCCATCGTGTCCAGGCTCTCCTCGACGTAGCGGTCGGGGTCCTCCTCCCGCAGGCGGTCGGCCTCCGCGACGGTGTAGCCCGACGGGTAGTACCCCTCCAGTTCGTCGTGGGCGCTCGTCTGGTCGGTCAACACGTCCGGGACGAACCCACGGTCGCGCATCGCTTCGAGCATGTCGGCGGCGTTCGTGTGGACCGCGATGGAGAACGCCTCGCCCGCCTCGGCGGCGGCCTCCGCGCGTTCGATGGCCTCGTCGAGGTCGTCGGTCTTCGCCTGACAGTAGCCCGTCTCGATGCGGCGGTCGATGTGGTCCTCGTTCACCTCCGCGGCGATGCAGACGCCGTGGTTCATCGTCACCGCCAGCGGCTGGGCACCACCCATCCCGCCGAGACCGCCGGTGACGACTATCTGTCCCTCCAGCGAGCCGTCGAAGTGTTCGCGGCCGGCGGCCGCGAGCGTCTCGTAGGTGCCCTGGATGATGCCCTGGGTGCCGATGTACGCCCACGACCCGGCGGTCATCTGGCCGTACATGATTTTCCCCTCGGCCTCCAGTTCGTGGAAGTGCTCCCAGTTGTCCCACTTCCCGACGAGGTTGGAGTTGGCGATGAGCACGCGGGGCGCACGCTCGTGGGTCCGGAACCGCCCGACGGGTTTCCCGCTCTGGACGAGCAGGGTCTCGTCGTCGCCCAGTTCGCGCAGTTCAGCGAGGATGGCGTCGTACGCGTCCCACGAGCGGGCCGCCCGTCCCGTCCCGCCGTAGACGACGAGGTTCTCGGGGTCCTCGCCCACCTCCGGGTCGAGGTTGTTGTTCAGCATGCGGAGGGCGGCCTCCTGTCGCCATCCCTCACACTCGATGTCCGTCCCAGTGGGCGCGCCCTGGTACTCGCGCCACTGCTCGGAGGGCTCGCCGATGCGGTCCTCGGTCGACGACTGGTGCTGTTCCATGATGACTAGTGACACGCTCGAGAGCCGAGAGAATAGAGTCTCCGCATGGTCATTCTTTTATATTTGGGTCGTCACGCGGTATCATGCACCAGGCCGTGTTCCACATCTCGGGAGAGGGTCCCTACGAGCGGGCGACGGCCGCGAGCACCACCGGCATCGAGCTGTGGTGCAACGACCACTGCGACCTGCTCCACGTCGTCGGCGACGAGGACGGCCTCGTGCTCGACCACATCCGCGACGAGGTGGGCGTCCGCCAGCGCGTCGCCGACGGCGACGACCGCCTGCTCGTCACGGAGGCGTGTCTGAAACAGCACGGCGACGACTACGTCGAGCAGTATCTCGCGGCCCACGACTGTCTCACCCTGCCGCCGCTCCGCTACGAGAACGGCGCGAAGGTCGTCAGGGTGCTCGCGCTCGACACCCGGAGCCTCACCGAGTTCTACCGCGACATCACCGACGACTACACCGTCACGGTCGAGTCGAAACGGGAAGTGTCGGGCGTCCGCGTGGACGAACCCCTGCTGTCGCTCGACGCGCTTCTCCCCTCGCTCTCCGAGCGCCAGCGCGAGGTGTTCACGACGGCCCACCGGCAGGGCTACTTCGAGATGCCCCGCGAGACGACGACCGAAGCGGTGGCCGAGAGCGCCGGCATCGAGCGCCGGACCGCCGAACACCACCTCCGGCGCGCCGAGCAGAAACTCGCCGACGCGCTGGTCGAGTATCTGTAACGGGTCACGGATCGACCCACGCCAGGTTGCAGTAACAGCCGGCTATCGTCTCCGGGGAGGGGATGTCGGCGACCGCGCGCCAGTCCCCGCCGTCGCGCCGGAGGACGGTCCCCCGGTGGGTCGCGGCGACGAGCGCCTCGCCGACGCTCGCCCACCCGACGACCATCTCGTCGGGTCGGGGGCGGTCGACGCGCTCGAGGCCGCCGTCCCGCCACGCGAACAGCGTGGGGTCCGATTCGTGGTCCTCCCACCGCTCGCTCGGGGGGTTGCACGCGCCCGCGGCGTACAGCACGCCGTCGTGGACGTGTGCCGACCGGAAGTACCGCTGGTCGACGCCGCCGTCGAGGCGCGTCCACGACCGGCCCGCGTCGGTCGTCCGGTAGAGCCCCCGCCCCGTCGCCGCGACGTAGCGCTCGCCGTCGACGACGTGGAGTTCGTGGACGTCCTCGTGGACGCCGTCGTCGCGGGGCGTCCACGTCTCGCCGCGGTCGTCGCTCACGTGGACGCCACCCGGTTCGACGCCGGCGACGACCCGGTCGGGCGCGTCCGGGTGGACGCCGAGGCTCCGCACCTGCGCCTTGTGGTCGTGGCGCGGTACGCCCCAGTCGTCGCGGCCGGGGAGGCGGCGGAACGCCTCGCACTCGCGCCAGTCGAGAGCGTCCGGGCGGACGCCGTCATCGGGGAGCGCCGTGACGTACACGTGCGTCGGGCGAGTGCCCGCGTACAGCCGGTCGCCCGCGGGGGGGACGGCGACCGCCCAGACGGTCTCGACCGGGACGCCGAGGTCCGTCCACTCGTGGCCGTCCGGCGAGTGATACAGGCCGGTTCCCGTCGCCGCGAACAGGCCGTCGACGGGGTCGAACCGGCGGACCCGTTCGGCGCGCGGCACGTCCAGCACCCGCCGGACTGTGCCGTCCGTCGCGTCGGTCGCGTCGTGGATGCCGGTGACGTGGTAGACGCCATCGCCGGTGCCAGCAACGAGCATGTCGGCGACTCCGACGAGCGCGACCTTAGGCGTTCCCGGAAGCGAGTTCCTGTAAGCGAGCGTACCGATGGAGGGCCGCGGGAGCGTTACAGCAGACCCATCGCGGCCACCGCGTGGGTGATGCCCGCGATGAGCGGCACGAGAATCACCGTGCGCATCACGAACAGCGCCACGAGGTCGCGGAACCGGACGGGCACGTCGCTGAACATGTCCATTATCATTGGGCCGACGCTGGAGAAGAAGATGAGTTGCGAGACGGCGAGGACGGCGACGAAGAACTTCGCCATCGGCGCCGTCTCCGTCACCAGCAGGACGGGCACGTACATCTCGGTGATGCCGACGATGGTCGCGGGCGCGACCGCCTCGGCGTTCGGGATGCCCAGCGCCGAGACGACGGGGACCAGCGGCTGGCCGAGGATGTCGAACGTCGGCGTGTACGCCGACAGAAGCGTCGCGGCCAGCCCCACGGCGAGGATGGTGCCGAGGATGAGACTCGTCAGTTTCAGTCCGTCGACGAAGCCGCGCTTCGCGGCCTCGAGGAACGTCTCGCCCTCGTCGGCCTTCTTGACGGCTTCCGAGAGCGCCAGCCGGACGTAGTCGCCGGGCGACCCCTCGAACGCCATCTCGGGGTCCGGTTCGGCGATGTACTCCTCGGGCGTCGTCGAGATGGGAGGAACGCGAACGAGGATGATGCCACAGATGACAACACAGACGAAGTACGCACCGAAGATGACCGGGAACAGCGACAGCATGTTCAGCGTCGCCGCGACGACGCCGACGAACCCGATGCTCACCGTCGAGAAGCAGGTGGCGATGGTGAACACGTCGCGCTTGTGGTAGCCGCCCGCCTCGAACACGTTGCGGGTGACGTAGAGGCCGACGCTGTAGGAGCCGACCCACGAGGCGAGGCTGTCGAGCGCCGCCCGGCCCGGTACCTTGAACAGCGGCTTCATCAGCGGCCGCGCGAGCGTGCCGATGAACTCCAGGCCGCCGAGTTCGACGAAGATGGTGATGAAGATGGCGCCGATTGGGATGATGACGCCCACGCTGTAGACGAGCGTCCCCCACATCAGCCCCCCCGTGCCAGGGGTGTGGAGCCATCCCGGGCCGAGTTTGAAGAACATGACCGGTGCCAGCACCGCGCCCGCGACCCGCAACAGCCAGAACACAATCGACGTCTCGAAGTACGAGAGGTCGTAGCCGGCGAGTTCGCCGTCGTTCACCATCGACGCCGTCGTCACCACCCCGCCCGCGAGGATGATGAGAAGCGAGTAGACGCCGACGGCGTCGGGCACCGACTCGGTGATGGTGCTCACGACGATGTCGAACGGCACCGTCACCTCCCCCTGGTACGGGACCGGCAGGAGGAAGAACACCGCCCCGATGAGGAAGGCGACGATGAACTTCACGACGGGCCGCGTTCTGAACTCGTGAAGGTCCACCTCGTCGATGTCGTGTACGTGCGGTTCCGTGTCGACCGTCCAAGTGCCGCCCTGCTCTGTCGCCATGTCGCGGGCTTTGCGAACAACCCGCATAGTTGTGCGATTTCCACACGGACACGTCTTTAAGTCAACAGGCGGACGCTGTTGCCGCTACCGACGTGAAACGGTGCGTGAGAAGCGGACGCGGCCTTATCCGGAGAGGTCGTGTCGGAGAGTTCGTGCCTGCTCGGCGGACTCCGGGTGGCCGTCGACGTCCGCGAGTTCCTCGATGGCTTCCAGCGAGCGTACCGAGTCGTCGAGGAAGGAGAGCACGTCGCCCGGATACGCGTACAGCAGGTAGTCGTCACCCATCACGTCGACGATGGCGTCGGGACCCAGTCCCTGAGCCCGCAGGTCGAGCAGGTAGCGGATGAACTTCCGCTCGGGGTGCCCGCAGTGGGGGTTCGACTCGCAGTTGCAGTCCAGGAAGTCCGTGGCGAAATCGAGCACCCGGTCCTGGGTCGCATCGTCGAGTTTGGCGAGGTTCTCGCCCCGGAACAGCATGTCCAGCGTCGCCCCCGAGAACGCGCTCTTGGGGAAGTTCGTCTCCAGTTGCGACGCTATCTGCCGGTGGTTCTTCACGTATATCTTGTCCGTGATAGCCACGCCTGCCGGAGAACGGGCGTCCACGGCCAAAAACGTCGCGTTCCGACCCCATGGCCGTGTGTCACCGCCACAGGGGAGCCGAAATGTCGTAACGTATTTGCCGCCGAACGGATTACAGACGACTGCAAGCGCGTCCGGGTTGGGGTAATGGTTATCCTTCAGCCTTGTGGAGGCTGAGAAGTGGGTTCGATTCTCACACCCGGACTCATTACCTACAATAATACTACTTCGAACAGCCGAAGGTTTACTTTCACCCCGATCAGTTTGGATTCAATAACGACCAGCAACAGTCGGAGGTATGAACGAGTGTCCCGTCTGTGGTCGAGAGTTCTCGGGGGAACGAGGAGTTCGAGTGCATCACGCTCAGGTCCACGGTGAACCTCTGCCGAACAGGGAGTGTGGAGCCTGTGAAACGGAGTTCTACAGCGAGTACGAACAGAAGTACTGTTCGAACGCCTGCCGCGAGGAGGCGGTTTCGTTCGCGGGGGAGAACAACCCCAACTACAGCGGCGGCAAAGAGACGACTGCGTGTGAAACCTGTGACGCGGAGTTCGAGTACTACCCGTCCGAAAAGCCGGGACGGTTCTGTCCAGACTGCGTCGAGATGGACGGCTGGCGGGACCCCCCGTCGCTGACGAGCGACGACAATCCACAGTACGAGGGCGGCAAGGTCGAACTCACCTGCGAGGTGTGTGACGCGGCGTTCGAGCGCTATCCGAGCAACGTCACCGGCGAGGTGTCGCTGTGTAGCGAGGACTGCCGGGCCGAGTGGCTCTCGGAGGCGTTCACCGGCGAGGGGCACCCGAACTGGGAGGGTGGGACCACCGGCCCGTACGGCCAGGGGTGGAACGAGGTGCGCGAGCGGGCGCTGGAGCGCGACGACCGGACGTGTCTGCTCTGTGGCGCCGACGCGGACGACCTCGACCGGAACCCGGACGTCCACCACATCGTTCCGGTCCGCGCGTTCGTCGAGTCGCCGGTCCTGACCGAGGCCGACGCGCATACGCTCGACAACGTCGTCACGCTGTGTCCCGCCTGTCATCGACGCGCCGAGTTCGGCGGCGCGTCCCGGGCAGAACTGCGGCATCGGGCGGGCATCGCGTAGCCCCCGCGACACTACCGGCGAACCTGACAGCCGAATGGAAACTGAGTTGTACTGTCGGGACGCGATCACGAACGTATGTGCCCTCCAGCCATCGAAACCACGGGACTCCGCAAGGAGTTCGGTGACGTCGTCGCCGTCGACGGCGTCGACCTCGTGGTCGAGAGCGGCGAGGTGTTCGGCTTCCTCGGCCCGAACGGCGCGGGCAAGTCGACGACCATCGACGTCCTCCTCGACTTCGTTCGCCCGACCGCCGGTGAGGTGCGCGTCCTCGGCCACGACCCGCAGGCAGAGCCCCGTGCCGTCCGCGAGCGCATCGGGGTCCTGCCCGAAGCCTCGGGCTTCTACAGCCGCGACACCGCCCGCGACCACCTCCGGTTCGCCGCGGCGATGAAGCGGGCGGACGACGATCCCGACGCCCTGCTGAAACGGGTGGGGCTCGCGGACGCCGCCGACCGCGCCGTCGGCGGGTTCTCGAAGGGGATGCGCCAGCGGCTCGGCCTCGCCGTCGCGCTCGTGGGCGCCCCGGAACTGCTGATACTGGACGAACCGCTCGGCGGCCTCGACCCCTCGGGGGCGCGCCGCCTCCGCGAAATCGTCCGCGCGGAGTCCGAACGCGGCGCCGCCGTGTTCTTCTCCAGTCACATCATGGACCAGGTGGAGAGCGTCTGCGACCGGGTCGGCATCATGCACGACGGCGAACTCGTGGCCGTCGACACCGTCGAGGCGCTCCGGACCAGCGGGGAGACGCCCGCGGAGGTCGTGCTCACCGTCGACGGCGATTCCGAGCGCGCCGCGCGCCGTCTCCGGGGTGTCGACGGCGTCGACGAGGTGGCCGTCCGCGACGGGCGCGTCAGGCTGACCTGCACGGACCCGACCGCGAAGGCCGACGCCGTCGCCCGACTCGACGCCGAGGGGGTCGTCGTCCGCGACGTCGAGGCCGACGCTCCGTCGCTGGAGCAGGTGTTCATGGTCCGGACCGGACAGCGATGAGTCGCGTACTCGCCGTCGCCCGCGAGGACCTCCGCCACGCCCTCCGCGACCGGTTGCTGTGGGGTGCGACCCTGCTGTTGGGGCTGATATTCCTGCCGAGCACCGCCAACAGCGCGACGAGTCAGGTCCGGCCGGCCGCCGAACACGTGCCGTTACTGGCGCTGGACCTCCTCACGTACACGCTCGTCGTGGTCGCCGCCGTCGGCTACGCCGCCGTCGTCGGCGAACGCGAGGCCGGCACCGACCGCCTCGTGCTCGGGTTGCCGGCGACGCGCCGGGACCTCGTGGTCGGCAAACTGCTGTCCCGAACCGCCGTGGTCGTCGCCGTCGTCGGGGCGGTGCTCGTCGTCGCGGACGCGCTGTTCCTCGTCGGCTACGGCGACGCCCACCTCGCGCTGTTCTGGACGATGGGCGCCGGGATGCTGGCGTACGCCGCCGTCTGGACGGCCGTGACCGTCGGCTACTCGGCGGCGTTCGACTCCCGCTACCGCGTGCTCGGCGCGCTCGTCGCCACCTACGGCGTGTTCGGCGTCACGGTGAACGTCTGGGGCGTGGTCGTCGAGCCACTGCTTGCGGTCCCGTTCACCGGGTCGGTCGGCGTTCCGGCCTACGAGACGGCGCCGCTGTGGCTCCAGGTCGTCGAGCGACTCAACCCGATGCAGGGGTTCTTCGAGACGCTCCAGTGGGCGCTGGCCGCCGTCGGACCGGGCACCCCCGAGACGGGTGCGGGGCTGGCGCTGTTCGGCGCGGGCACGTTCCTCGCGTTCGGCGCGGTGCCGCTGTGGGTCGGCCTCCGCCGGTTCGACCGCGCCGACCTGACGGACGGGGCCGACGGCGCGGGCGCGGGCGACCGACTCTGGCGGGCGGTCCGACGCCACACCCCGAGGATGGGGTCCGGCGGCGCGAGTGCGGGCGCCAGTCGCGCGTGGACGGTCGCGCGTGCGGACCTCCGCCACGCGGTCCAGAACTGGGTGGTGGCCGGCGCGGTGGGACTGCTGGTCGTGCTCGTGGTCCCCGACCTCTGGACGGGCGTCGAGGTGAGCGAGGGGACGACCGCCGACAGGGTGGTCCGCGACCTGCCGCTGACGTTCCTGTTGCCGACGCTGGTGCTCGCCGTCGCCGTCGGCTACCGCGCCGTCGTCGGCGAACGCGAGGCCGGCACCGACCGCCTCGTGCTCGGGTTGCCGGTCACGCGCCGCGACCTCGTGGTCGGGAAGGCGTGCTCGCGGGTCGCCATCGCTGTGGGGGCGCTCGTCCCGCTCGTGACGGTCGCCGAACTGCTCGTGGCCGTCCGGCTTCCCGACCCGCACGTCGGCGCGTTCCTCGCGTGGGGGAGCTACCTCCTCGTGTTCGCGGCGGCGTGGACGGCGTTCGTCGTCGGCGTCTCGGCGGCCGTCTCCACCCGGTACCGTGCGCTTGCGACCGTGTTCGCCACGTACGTCCTGTTCAGTCCCTCCAGCACCGGGCTGTGGGACCTGCTCGTTCGCCCCCTGTTCTCGATGCCGTTCACCGGCCGGTTCGCGACGCCCGAGGGCGTCCACGCGGTGAACGTTCTCGGGCCGGTGTGGTACCGCTACCTCGACGGGCTCAACCCCATCGTCGCGCTCGGGCGGATGCAGGACCTGCTTCTGGGGCTCGCGGGCGCCGGGCCGCTGTACGGGACCGCCCCGCTGTACGCCTACAGCGTCGCCGTCGTCGCGCTGTTCGCCAGCCTGCCGCTGTACGTCGGCTACCGCCGGTTCGACCGCGCCGACCTCGGGTAGCCGGGGGTCTTTCACCCACCCCCACGAACCGTCCGTATGCCCACCTGGGACGAACGGTTCGCCTCCGGGTCGTATCCGACCGACCCCGACCCCTCGCCCGTGCTCGACCGCTACGTCGACGCGTTCCCCGACGGCCGCGCGCTCGACGTGGCGACCGGGACGGGACGCAACGCCGTGTTCCTCGCGGAGCGCGGCTACGAGGTGGACGGTCTCGACCAGTCGCGCGAGGGGCTACGCATCGCCCGCGAGAACGCCCGCGAGCGCGGGGTCGGGGGGCGCTTCAACCCCGTGCAGGCCGACGTGGACACCTACGAGTTCCCCGAGGCCGAGTACGCGGTCGTCACGGTCAGTTTCTACCGGCCGATGGACCGCCTGCCCGACATCACGGCGGCGCTCGAACCGGGCGGCGTCCTGTTCGTGCAACACCACCTCCGGTCGACCGACGAGTACGAGACCGGGCCGAGCACCGACCGCTACCGGTTCGCGGCGAACGAACTCCTGCACGCCGCGCTCGATCTGACCGTCCTCCACTACAGCGAGACGACAGAGGAGCGCGACGACGGTCGCCGCTCCGCGATCGCGCAGGTCGTCGCCCGGAACAGCCACGGCCACCACCAGACGTATCCCGAAGTCGACCCCTGACGGCCGAAACCGCCTTCCATTCCCCCGGCGAACGGCCACCGATGACCGAGCGGGGGTATCCAGACGACGAGCGAGACGCGCCCGACGAACCGGCACGCGACCCCGACGACCACGCGGAACTGCTCTCGGAACTCGACTCCCACGACCTGTCGCTGGCGACCGATCTCGTCCACGCCAGCGGCGCCGACGCCTTCGCGTTCGACCCCGACGCCGACCCGGACGCGGTGTTCCCCCAGTCGGTCGCCAGCGGCGGCCCCACGCCGAGCGGCGCCATCATCTGGACCCGCATCGCACCCGACGCGTTCGACCCCGACACCTCGCTGGCGGTGCAGGTGGCCCACGACCCCGCGTTCGAGGAGGTGGTGTACGACGGCGTCGTCACCGACGAGGCACGCATCGAGGCCCACGACTACACGGTGAAGGTGGACCTCGACGGCCACCTCGACGCCGACAGCGCGTACCACTACCGGTTCATCTACGACGGCGTCGCCTCCCGGGCGGGGCGGTGCCGGACGCTCCCGCACCCGAACGACTCGCCCGAGTCGGTCGAGTTCGCGGTGCTGGCGTGTCAGAACTTCCTCAACGGCTACTTCCCCGCGTACCACCACGTCGCCGAGGAAGACGTCGACTTCCTCGTCCACGTCGGCGACTTCGTCTACGAGTCCGACGACGGCGCGTTCAAGGGGTTCGGCTCCCGCGAGTACGAGGGCCGCGAGAAGCGGTTCCCGAGCGGCCACGACCGCGTTCAGGGACTCGAGGACTACCGCTACCTCTACCGGACGTACCGCGGCGACGAGTTCCTCCAGGAGGCGCTCGAGGAGCACACCCTCATCGCGGGCTGGGACGACCACGAGATGGTCAACGACGTCTACTGGGACGCCCGGACCGACGCGCCCGCCGGCGACCACCCCCGTGGCGACGACCCCGAGTTCATGACCGAACTCGTCGCGGACGCGATGCACGCGTGGTGGGAGTACATGCCCGCCCGCGTCGAGTACGACCCCAACGGCGACTCCCTCCAGGAGCGGTTCCGTCTGTGGCGCACCTTCGAGTTCGGCGACCTGGTGACGCTGGCGATGACCGACGAACGGCTCTTTCGGGACCCGCCCCGGGAGGCCATCCCGACGCCCGACAACGTCGGCCCGCAGTACGAACCGCCCGGGCGAACGATGCTCGGCGACGAACAGCGCGAGTGGCTGATAGACACCGTCACCGGCTCGGAGACGACGTGGACGGTGTGGGCCGACGAGGTGTTGACTACCCCGTTCCGCCTCGGGAGCGGGCCGCTCTCGGTGTACCCGGTGCAGGGCGGCTGGGACGGCTACACGCGCGAGCGGCAGAGAATCACGGAGGCAATCGACGCCGCGGACGTCGACAACTTCGTCACGCTGACGGGCGACATGCACTGTTACGTCGCCGCCTACCAGCAGTCCTCCTACCCGGGGCGGGTGTCGGGCGGTGAGGGGGTCGCGCCGGGCGAGCGCATCGGCGTCGAGTTCATGACGCCCGCCATCACCTCGCTGAACGTCGCGGAGGCGCTGGGGCTGACGAGCGGGTGGGCGAAGCGGCTGACGGAGCCGCTGTTGTCGTGGCTGATTCCGGCGATGAACCCCCACATCGACTTCTTCGACTCGCACAACTGGGGCTACTCGACCGTGGCGTTCACCCGCGAAGACTGCACGTACGTCGGCTACAGCGTCGACAAGACGGTGGATTCGCCCGAGGCAGACCGGGAGGTGCTGGTCGCCTACCGCGTCCCCGAGGGTGTCGTCGCGCTGGAGGAGGTGTCCGACGAGCACAGCGCGTGAGCCGACCGGTGCCGTCAACGTTACCAGCCGTCCCCGTCCACGCTCCAGCATGGACGTAGCCGTGGTCACCGTCGGCGACGAACTGCTGGCGGGCGACACCGAGAACACGAACGCGACGTGGCTCGGCCGCGAGTTGGCCGACCGCGGGGTCGCCGTCGTCCGGGTGCTCACGGTGCCCGACGACGTCGAGGCCATCGCCGAGAACGTCCGGCGCTACGCCGACCGGTTCGACGCCGTCGTCGTCACCGGCGGCCTCGGCGGGACGCCCGACGACGTGACGATGGACGGCGTCGCCGCGGCGTTCGACCGCCCGCTGGAGGAGAACGCGCTGGCGCGGGCCGACCTCGAGCGGACGCTCGCGGCCATCGCCGACGACTACCCGGACCTCGAGGTGGACGTCGAGGCGGAGGCGTCGATTCCGGCGGGTGCACGGCCCCTCATAAACGACGCCGGCCTCTCGCCGGGCTGTGTCGTCGAGCCGGACGACCGCGGCGCGGTCTACGTGTTCCCGGGCATCCCGGGCGAGATGAAGGAGCTGTTCCGCGGCGTGGCCGACGAGTTCGCCGGCGAGTTGGCGAGCGCGTTCCTCTACACCGACGAGCCGGAGGCGAACCTCATCGAGCGGCTCGACGAGGCGCGCCGCCGGTTCGACGTGACCGTCGGCTGTTACCCCGACCAGAGCGCCGGCCACAACCGGCTGAAGGTGCGGGGCACCGACGGCGCGGCCGTCGAGGCCGCGGCCGACTGGCTCGCCGACGAGGTCCGGACGGTCGACCCCTGAGGCGACCGCTTTTGGTCGTCGTTCCCGTACGCGACGTATGGACCGACGGACGTTCCTCGCGTGTGCGGCCGGCGGCACGGCGGCGCTCTCGGGCTGTACGCTCCCCGCGAGCCAGCCGACGACCACCGGCGACGGCACGCCCGGCGACACGCCCGACGACACACCGACGGACGGCGACGGCCCCAGAGGAGTCGGTCTGGAGACGCTGGCGACCGGCCTTCGCGCGCCGCTGGACGTCGTGTTCGCCGGCGGCCGCCGCTACGTGGCCGAACAGCCCGGCGTGGTGCGCGTCCACGAGTCCGGCGGCCTGCGCGAGACGCCGTTGCTCGACCTCCGGGACGCGGTGACGGCGGGCGGCGAGAAGGGCCTGCTCGGCGTCGCACTCCACCCCGACTTTCCCGACGACCGGCGGCTGTTCGTCCGGTACAGCGCCCCGCCGCGGGCGGGGACGCCCGACGGCTACAGCCACACGTTCGTCCTCGCGTCGTTCGCGGTGACGGCCGACGGCCGGACCGCCGACCCGGACAGCGAGCGGACGATACTGGAGATACCGGAACCGCAGGGGAACCACAACGCCGGCTCTCTCGCCTTCGGCCCGGACGGCTACCTGTACGTCGGCGTCGGCGACGGCGGCGCGGGCGGCGATCGCGGGACCGGCCACGTCGACGACTGGTACGACGCCGTCCCCGGCGGCAACGGACAGGACGTGACCGAGAACCTGCTGGGGAGCGTGCTCCGCATCGACGTGGACGGCGGCGACCCGTACGCCGTCCCCGACTCGAACCCGCTGGTCGGGCGCGAGGGGCTGGACGAACAGTACGCCTGGGGGTTCCGCAACCCGTGGCGGTTCAGTTTCGACCGCGAGGCCCTCTACGTCGCGGACGTGGGGCAGAGCGCCTACGAGGAGGTGAGCCGCGTCGAGCGGGGCGGCAACTACGGCTGGAACGTCAAGGAGGGAACCCACTGTTACGGGGCCGACGACTGCCCCGACACCGCGCCCGTCCGTGGCGGCGAGCCCCTGCGCGACCCGGTCGTCGAGTACCCCCACTCGGGCGGCGGAGTCAGCGGCGTCTCCGTCATCGGCGGCTACGTGTATCGGGGGTCGGCGCTGTCGGGTCTCGGCGGCGACTACGTGTTCGGCGACCTGAACGCCGGCGGCCGGCTGTTCGCCGCCACACCCGCCGACGAAGGCCTGTGGCCGACCCACGTGGTACCCATCACCGAGGGCGGCGGAAAACTCGACCGCCTGCTGTCGTTCGGACGCGGCCCGGACGGCGACCTGTACGTGCTGGGCCTCGGGAGCGAGGGCGACGGAGGACTGCACCGAATCGTTCCGGCGTAGCCAGCGGATGACGCGCCCGGAGCGTCAGGCCGGGCGGTCGGAGGAGGCCATCGTCTCGGGGTCGCGGTTTTCCGCCTGGAGCGACCCGCTCTCGCGGACGATGTCCAGCGCGGTCATCAGGTCGGTCCGCGAGATGATGCCGACGAGGTCCTCGCCGTCCATGACGAGCAGGCGGCCCACGCCGGTCGACTGCATCCGCTGGAGCGCGTCGATGGCGTCCTCGTCGGGGCCGATGGTCTCCAGTTCCCGCGTCATCACCTCCTCGACGGTGAACGCGTCACGCTCCACCTCGTCGACCGACTGCGCGTCCGACAGCGTGACGACGCCGACGACGCGCCCGGCGTCGAGCACGGGGTAGCCGGTGTGGCGCTCGCGGAACATCCGCTCGACGAGGTCCGCGACGGAGGTGTCGGGTGCGACCGCCTTCACCTCCTCGCGGGGCGTCATCACGTCCCGGACGACGACCCCCTCGAACGCGGCTTTCATCATCGTCTGCTGGGCCTCCGAGGAAGCGCCGATGTAGATGAAGAAGGCGATGGCGACGAGAAAGAGGCCGCCGCCGCCGAACAGCCCGAACAGGCCCAGCAGGATGGCGAACAGTTTGCCGACCTCGGCGGCGAGCTGGGTCGCCCGCGCGTAGGGGCGGGTCCGCGCGAGGAGCGCCCGGAGGACGCGCCCGCCGTCCATCGGGAAGCCGGGAAGCAGGTTGAACACCGCGAGGACGACGTTCATCAGCGCGAGATACCCCAGCAGGAACCGGGTGCCCGCGAGCAACGCCGACCCGTTCGGGTCGACGAGCGTGAACGCGCCGTACGAGACGACGCCGAGCGCGACGCTGACGGCGGGGCCGGCCAGCGCGATGTACAGTTCCTGCTTCCAGTCTTCGGGCATCTCCGACAGTTGGGCGACGCCGCCGAACAGCCACAGCGTGATGGAGGCGATGGGGAAGCCGAACCGCATCGCCACCAGCGAGTGACCGAGTTCGTGGAGGACGACGCCGACGAACAGGCCGACGGCCGCCAGCGCCCCCAGCGTGAACGCGACGACCGGGTCGCCCGACAGTGCCGCCACGTCGAGGCCCGCGCCGAACTGCTCGTTCAGTAGCTCGGCGTACGTGCCGACGCTCGACCCGATGAGGTAGGCGAACAGCGGCAGGACCACGAGGAACGTCAGGTCCAGCTCTATCGGGATGCCGAACAGCCTCCCGATACGGTAGCTTCGCATAGGCGAACTAGGCACCGGACCGACTTAAGCGTCGGCGGCCGACGCGACCGTTTTTGTCCGGTGGGCGCGTACCGCCGGCCATGAGCGACCCGCTGGTGCGACGCGCGAGCGACGTGAGCTACGAGCCGGTCGAAGCCGCCGACGGCCTGCACAAGGGCGTGCTCGTGGGCGAGGAGCACGGCGCGCCCACCCTCGCCATCCGCCGGTTCGTGCTGGACCCCGGCGCCGAGGTGCCGAAACACACGAACGAGATAGAACACGAACAGTACGTCCTCGAGGGGGAGTACGTCGTCGGCCTCGGCGACGACGAACACGTCGTCTCGGCGGGCGACTCGCTCCACATCCCCGCGGGCACCGTCCACTGGTACCGCAACGAGTCGGACGAGTCGGGCGCGTTCGTCTGTGCGGTGCCGACGGGTGACGACAGCATCGACCTCGTGGACGAGGGATGACCGTCGGCGGTCGACCGCTGGTGTGTCACGGAGTAACGTACAAGGTCGTGGAACCGTAACGGTTCTACATGGTCCGAGCCGTCTACCGGGCCGGCGACTCCGTGTTCGACCGCATCCGGGACGCCATCCTCTCGGACGGCGACCCCCGCGACGAGGAGGAGTCGGGCCCGGGGACGCCCGTGCCGGCCCCCTGACGGGGCTTTCGAGCGACTGAAGTAGCGCCGTCGCCCACCGTCTGGTGTGTCTCAGCAGGTCGCCGCCGTCGACACGCTCTTTCTCCACGAGCGGCAGGACGGCGACTTCACGGTGGTCGTCCAGCGGGACGGCGAGCGGGTGATGCGCGGCCGCCTCGAGTTGAAGGAGACGGACGCGGGCCCCCGTCCCGCCCGGTTGCGCGTGAAGGACGGCGACGACGAGATTCCCCGTCAACCCGACGAGTTCGTCGAGATAGCGCGGCGGGCGACCCGCATCCGCATCTCCGAGCAGACGTCCCGCGGCCAGCGCGACCGCCTGCGGGCGATGCTGTCGGGCTACCAACTCGACGACAAGACGAAGGCCGTCCGCACCTGCCGCTACTGTGCGAACGCGGGGCGGTACTCGCCGCTCACCTCCGGGACGGCCATCGAAGCGGACGATGAGCAGATATGTCCTGACTGCGCGTACGAGGAACTCGACCGCGAGGCGAACTTCCGGGGCCTGCGGTCGGGCGCGAAGGACCGACTGAAGGAGCTCCTGCTTGAGGTGCAGGACCTCGAGCGCATCCTGAATCTCCTGTCGGGCCAACTCGACCCCGAGTTGACGAAGTTCGACACCATCTCCGCGACGACCGACGAGATAGACCCGGTGCCGACGGAGGGGCTGAACCTCCATCCGGGCATCCAGTCGAAACTGGAGGCGCGGTTCGACACCCTGCTTCCGGTCCAGAGTCTCGCCGTCGAGAACGGCGCGCTCGAGGGGCGCGACCAGATGGTCGTCTCCGCGACCGCGACGGGGAAGACGCTCGTCGGCGAGATGGCCGGGCTCGACCGCGTGCTCAACGACCAGGGGAAGATGCTGTTTCTCGTCCCGCTGGTGGCGCTGGCCAACCAGAAACACGAGGATTTCCAGGACCGCTACGGCGACATCGCGAACGTGACCATCCGCGTCGGCGCCTCGCGCATCAACGACGACGGCAACCGGTTCGACCCCGGCGCGGACGTCATCGTCGGCACCTACGAGGGCATCGACCACGCCCTGCGGACGGGGAAGGACCTCGGCCACATCGGCACCGTCGTCATCGACGAGGTCCACACCCTCGGCGAGCAGGAGCGGGGCCACCGCCTCGACGGCCTGATTTCGCGGCTCAAACACTACACCGAGGTCCGCAACCAGCGCACCCAGTGGATATACCTCTCGGCGACGGTGGGCAACCCCGAGCAGTTGGCCGGGCAACTCGGCGCGAACCTCGTGGAGTTCGAGGAGCGGCCGGTCCCCATCGAGCGCCACGTCACGTTCGCCGACGGCCAAGAGAAACCCCGCATCGAGAACCGCCTCGTCAAGCGGGCGTTCGACACCAAATCGAGCAAGGGGTATCGCGGGCAGACCATCATCTTCACCAACTCGCGGCGGCGCTGTCACGAAATCGCTCGCAAACTGGAGTACGACGCCGCCGCCTACCACGCCGGCCTCGACTACGGCCGTCGGAAGAAGGTCGAGCGGATGTTCGGCGACCAGGACCTGGCGGCGGTCGTCACCACCGCGGCGCTCGCGGCGGGCGTCGACTTCCCCGCCTCGCAGGTGATATTCGACTCGCTGGCGATGGGCATCGAGTGGCTCACCGTCCAGGAGTTCGAGCAGATGCTCGGCCGCGCGGGCCGCCCGGACTACCACGACGAGGGGACCGTCTACCTGCTCGTCGAACCCGAGGGGTCGTACCACGGCTCCCAGGAGATGACCGAAGACGAGGTGGCGTTCAAACTCCTGAAAGGCGAGATGGAGTCGGTGACGACCCGCTACGACGAGTCGTCGGCCGTCGAAGAGACGCTCGCCAACCTCGTCGTCGGCGGGAAGCGCGCCAAACATCTCAACGAGCGGATGGTCGGCGAGGTGCCGACGAAACACGCGCTGGGCAAACTGCTGGAGTTCGGCTTCATCGACGGACTGGAGCCGACCGACCTCGGCCGCGCCGTCTGTCGCCACTTCCTCGCGCCCGACGAGGCGTTCGTGATGCTCGACGGCGTCCGCAAGGGGAGCCACCCCTACGAGATCGTCGCGGACCTCGAGTTGATGGAGGAGGAGTAGCGAGGGCGACCGAAGGGAGCCCTCGTAAACCCGAGCGGGGAGGAGCGTAGCGACGACCCGCGAGGAGTAGGGGACGCGACCGGAGGGAGGCCACCTTGACGCGACCGGAGGGAGGCCACCTTGACGCGACCGGAGGGAGCCGCGCGGCGGAGCGCGGTCCGGCTCACCCGGCGGCCAGCGGCCCGTACCGACTGCCGACGCCGTACGCGAGTACGGCGGCCGCCGTCGTGACGAGGCCGACGAGCGAGAGGCCGAACAGCAGCGCCAGCGGCGACGTGACGACCACCGGGCGGCCCGTGAACAGGTGGTACGCCGCCGCGAGTTCGCTGTCGAAGGTGAACGCCGCGAAGAACCCGCCGACGCTGACGAGCGCGACGGCACCGGTCCACGCGCGGCGGGCGGTCGGGGGGAACGACCGGCGGCGGGTGTCGGCGTACACGAGGCCGGTGGCGACGGCCGCGGCCGGAAGGAGGACGGCGAACGCGACTGCGGGGACGGTCATACGGCCGGGCGTGAGAGTGCGCGGCCCAAAAGCGGTTCGGGCGCCCGGTCAGTCCCGCTCGTACTTCTGCGACCAGTAGGCGATGAGCGGCACCCCGACGAGCGTCGGCCACAGCCACGCGAGCACGCCCATCTGCGCCGTGAGGTTGACCGCCGACACCGCACTCACGGTGGCGATGAACGCCGCGAGCATCCGCTGGAGGTGGGTCACCAGCCACGCGTCCGTCCCGCCGGACCGGAACAGCCACAGGTCGCCCGCGCCGAAGGCGACGCCGATGCCGCCGAACGCGACCATCACGACGCCGAACGTGCCCCCCTCCAGCAGGCGGAGCGCCCCCCACCCGCCGAGCGCGAGCGAGGCGACGGCGGCGAGGAGGGCGGCGGCCCAGTCCACCCCTTTGGGACCGTCGTCGGGGCGCTTGCGGGCGAGCACCCGGTAGCCCGAGAAGGCGAGGTAGCCGCTGAACACCGCCACCAGCGCGAGGAATACGCGGAATCCGGAGGGGGCGACCGCCAACAGGAGCAACGTCGTGGCGACGACTGCGGCCATCGACGCGACGAACAGTTTGCCCGCGCGCCGGTGCCACGTCCCGCCCTTCGTGGTGGCGAGTGCTCCCACGCCCGCGGCGACGGCGACGACGCCGGCGGCGATATGCAGCCACAGCGTCCACTCCCCCAGTGCCATGGGTGGTCACCGAGCGGCGGGAGCAAAAAGGTTGAGCCGTCGGCGGGAGCTTTTTGCCATCCGGCGGCGACCCCGGAGTGTGGCGCTTCCGGAGATAACCGCGGGGATGCTCGTCGTGTTCGCGGTCATCCTCGCGGCGCTGGTACTGTTCGCGCTGGAGCCGGTGCCCATCGACATCACCGCCATCGGGGTGATGGTGACGCTGATGTTGCTGGGGCCGGTGACGACGGCGCTGGCCGACGCGGGCCTGCTCGCCGCGCCAGTGGCTCCCGTCACGGCCGAGCAGGGCATCTCCGGGTTCGCATCGCAGGCGACCATCACCGTGCTGGCGATGTTCGTCCTCTCGGCGGGCGTCCAACGGACGGGCGTCGTCCAGATTCTCGGGCGGAAGATAGCCGCGTTCACCGGCGACAGCGAGTCGCGGCAACTCGGGGCGATAATCGGCGTCGTCTCGCCCATCTCCGGGTTCATCAACAACACCGCCGCCGTCGCCATCCTGTTGCCGATGGTGACGGACCTCGCCCACGAGGGTAAGACCTCACCCTCGAAACTGCTGATGCCGCTGTCCTTCGCGTCGATGTTCGGCGGGACGCTGACGCTCATCGGCACGTCGACGAACATCCTCGCCAGCGAAATCGCCTCCCGACCGGAGTTCCTCGGCCGCCCGTTCGGCATGTTCGAGTTCACGGCGCTGGGTGCGGTCGTCGGGGTCGCCGGCGTCGCGTACCTGATGACCGTCGGCCGCTGGCTGACGCCCGAGCGCATCGAACCCCGCGAGGACCTCACCGAGGAGTTCGAGATGGCCGACTACCTCACCGAAGTGGTCGTGCGCGAGGACTCGCCCATCGTCGGCGACACGGTGCAGTCGGCGCTCCAGGAGACCGACTTCGACGTCGACCTCGTCCAACTCATCCGGGGCGAGGAGGTGTTCCTCGAACCGCTCGGACCGAAGACGATTCAGGCCGGCGACATTTTCGCGATTCGCACCGACCGCGACACGCTCGTCGAGTTGCTCGACGCGGAGGGGCTGGACCTCCTGCCGGACGTCACCGTCGACGAGGACGAACTCGAGCAGGCCGAACGAGGACAGAACCTCGTCGAGGTGGTCATCGCGCCCGGGTCCTTCCTCGTCAGCGAGTCGCTCGCCTCCACCAACTTCCGCCAGCGCTACGACGCGACGGTGCTTGCGGTGCGGCGCGGCCCCGAACTCGTCCGCAAGCGGATGGACCGGATGCAACTGCGCGTGGGTGACACCCTGCTCGTGCAGGCGACGGGCGACTCCATCGACCGCCTCAACAACAACCGCAACTTCATCGTCGCTCAGGAGGTCGAGCGCCCGGAGTACCGCGAGTCGAAGATACCGGTCGCCGTCGGCCTCATCCTCTCGGTGGTCGGCGTCGCGGCGCTGACGCCGGTTCCCATCGTCGTCGCGGCGCTGGCGGGGGCGCTGGGGATGGTGCTGACGGGCTGTCTGAAGCCGACTGAGGTGTACGACGCCGTCCAGTGGGACGTCATCTTCCTTCTGGCGGGCGTCATCCCGCTTGGCATCGCGCTGGAGGCGACGGGCGGTGCGGACCTGCTTGCGGAACTGCTGGTGGCGAGTTCGGGCACGCTCCCCGTGCTCGGCGTGCTCGCGCTGATGTACGCGGTGACGGCGGTGCTGACGAACATCGTCTCCAACAACGCCGCCGTCGTGCTGATGGTGCCGGTGGCCGCCGACGCCGCCGTCCAGTTGGGCGCCAGCGTGTTCGCGTTCATCCTCGCGGTGACGTTCGCCGCCTCGACGGCGTTCATGACGCCCGTCGGCTACCAGACGAACCTGTTCGTGTACGGGCCGGGCGGCTACCGGTTCACCGACTACCTGAAGGTGGGCGCGCCGCTCCAACTGGTGTTCACCGTCGTCACGACGCTCGGCATCGCGGTGCTGTACGGCGTGACGCCGTAGGTCAGGCCGCCTCGGTGGCGCCCGGGGCGACGGTCTCGACGCCCGTGAACTCGAACCGAGCGCCGCCCGAGTCGGCGTCGGTCACCGACACCTCCCAGCCGTGAGCCTCCGCGATGGTCCGGACGATGGTGAGTCCGAGGCCGCTCCCGTCGCCGTTCGTGTGGCCGAACTCGAACACCGACTCGCGCTCGTCGGCCGGGACGCCGGAGCCGTCGTCCGCGACGTAGAAACCGTCGCGGCCGGCGAGCATCCCCACGCTGACGGTGGTGTCGTCGCCGCCGTGTTCGACGCTGTTGCGAAACAGGTTCTCCAGCAACTGCTGGAGCCGAATCTCGTCGGCGTCGAACCGTCCGTTCGTGTCCACCTCTAACGTCGCCGCGGGTGCATCCACGTGCTGCCACGCCGCCTCGGCGACGGCCGCCAGCGTGACCGGTTCGAGGTCGCCGATGTCCTCGCCCTCGCGGGCCAGCGTCAGCACCGACTCGATGAGCCGCTCCATCCGGTCGAGCGACCCGGCCGCGAGTTCGAGGTTCTCGCTGTCGCGTCGGCCCCGCTCCATCTCGACGCGTCCCTGCGCGACGTTGAGCGGGTTCCGCAGGTCGTGGGAGACGACGCTGGCGAACTGGCTGAGCCGCTCGTTCTTCCGCTCTATCTCGTTCTGGTACCGCTGGGTCCGGGTCACGTCGGTCGCAAGCACCATCCGGCCGCCGGTCGAGGAATCGGCCCGGAACGGGTTCGACGACACCATGTAGTAGCGGGTCTCGCCGTCCCGGTCCAGTTCGACGACCCGGTCGTCCTCGTCGTCGAGATGGGCCGCCACCGCCGGCAACGTGCGCTCGAACGACTCGCCGACCGCGCCCCGGAGTTCCGGAAACGTCTCGCGGGCGGCGGCGTTGAACTGCCTGACTCCGTCGTTACGGTCGAGCACCACCACGGGGTCGTCGACGTTGCCGGCGAGACGCACCGTCTCGAACCGGCCGTCGAACAGCGCGAGCGTCCCGACGGCGAACACGGCGACTGCGAGCGGTTCGTGGGTCGTCTCCACGAGCCACGGCAGACGCAGGGCCGCGACGTTCGCCACCACCGGCAACCCGAGCAGGCCGACGAGCACGACCAGCGGCCCGGCGTCGATGTCGGTCTGTGCGAACAGTTCGAACAGCATGAAAAACCCGACAGCCGACAGCGCGTACGCCAGCCCCATCGCCAGCCAGTGGAACAGGCCGTGCTCGATAGCGAGATGGGGGAACGGCATCGTCGCCGTCGCCGTCGTGAAGTAGTAGCCGTGAAGCGGGTTGGTGTACTTCACCGCCAGTACGGCCAGGAACACCCCCAGTGCCGCCTGCCGGTAGGCCGGTACCCGGTGGAGGCTCCGCCCGGTGTACGCCGAACAGAAGTAGAGCCACGCGCCGACGGTGGCGAACCCGACGGTCAACCCGACGTAGTAGGCCGCGAGACGGAGCGACACCGTCGGGAGCGTCAGGAACGCTACCTGCGCGAGCGCCCAGACGCCACTGAGCGCCAGCAGGCCCGCCAGCCCTCGCCGCGTGTCCGCGTCCTCGATGCCGAACGTCCACCGGATGCCGACGAAACACGCCAGCGCCGAGAGCCCGAACGCACCGACGTACGCGACGAACCACGGGTCCAGCCCCATGTACGTAGCCACAGTAACTATCCATTACCTTAGCACTTCACTCTATAGGTACCCACACCGTTCGGGCGCGAGCGAAACGCTTTCACCCGCCCGTCGGTTTCCTCCGGACGCGGGACCGTGGGTTAGCATGGTATACTTCGGGCCTTGGGTGCCCGTGACCCCGGTTCAAATCCGGGCGGTCCCATCCACTTATACGGATTTCGCGGCTCTCGGTTTGCACCGTTCGACTTCCGGACGCGAGAGCGGCGGGACTGAAGCGCCGGTTTGACCCTCCGACGGCTATTCCCGTCCGGGGGACGCCGTCGTCCCAATGCACCGACGGACGCTGTTCGCGACCGCTGTCGGCCTGTCGTTCGGCGGGTGTCTCTCCGCTCGGCCACCGCAGTCGCGGGTCGCCTGGATACGGCTCGTCAGCGAGCGCGACGAGCCACACGATGTCGCGGTCCGCATCACCGACGGCGGCGAACCGGCGTTCGCCGACGCCTATCGGCTCGGTGCCGGGCGGGCGACGCGCCGAATCGCGTCCCCCGTCGAGGAGCCGGGTCGGTACGTCGTCCGCTTCCGGGCGGACGGCCAGCAGGTCCACGTCGACCTCGCGGAGTACGTCGACGGCGACACGACCGCGATAGGGGTCCAGTTCGTGCTCCACGCCGAGGGGACGATGGGGTACACGACCGAGGCGACGGCCCCGAACGCGTCCCGGTCGTGAGCCGATGCGACCGGCTTTTCCGTCCCCCGCTCCACGCTCCGACGTGTCACTCGACGCGTTCCTGAAGGACCTCGGGATGCGACTCGGAGCCGGCGCGGTCGTGGTCGGCATCTTCTTCGGCCTCGGGTATCTCAATCGAACCGACGTGTTCGGCCTCTCGGCCGTGCTGGGAAGCGAGGGCGCGTTCTTCGCCGTGGCGTTTCTCCTGGTCGGACTGGTCGCGGTGGGATGGATGGTCCTCATGCAGTACGTCGGATAGCGTCCGTCTCAGGCCCTCTCGACCAGCCGGTCCGCCAGTGCGACGCTGACCGCCGCCAGCAGAGCGCCCGCGATGACGTCCATCGCCCAGTGGATGCCGAGATACATCGTCGAGACGACGACTCCGGCGGCGAGCGGAACGGCGACGGCCGCCCACCGCGGGTAGCGCCGTCGGGTCCGCCACGCGAACGCCGCGGCCGTGACCGACAGCGAGGTGTGGAGCGACGGGAAGGCGTTGGTGTTGGTGTTGACCTGGCTCGTGAGCAGTTGCGCCCGCGGGAACGCCTCGTACAGCAACGGTTCGACGGTCCCGGGGACGAGGTTCCGGGGGCCGTACGCGATGAACAGGAGGTAACAGACGAGGCCGAGCGTGTAGTTGGCGGCGTACGCGACGGCGACGCGCTTGAGCGTCGTCGCCTCCGGGAGCGTGAGGTAGGCGACGAACGGGAACGTGAGCAGGAAGACGTAGCCGACGAGGTACGCCGCGGCCAGAAGCGCCGTGAGCCACGGCGTGGCAACCGACTGGAGCACGGCGACCGACCCGCCCTCGATGCGGTAGATGAGGCCGGTGACGTTCCAGCCGACGACCCACGACAACTCCGGAACGAGTTCCCGGACGACCCGGTTGACGCCGAGGACGACCCCGAGGCCCGCGAGATACGGTCCCACCTCGCGGAGGCGGGCGGCGAGCGAGCGGTCGCCCCGGAGCCGAGTCGGTCCGACACACCACAGCCCTGCGGCGACGTGCAACAGGAGCACACAGCCCACGAGCGTGGCGACGGAGGCGAGAAGAAGCATCGCTACGGGACGACCAGTGCCCCGTCGTCGTACCGGTAGCCGGCCTCGCGGAACAGTTCGCGGGCGCGGTCGGCGTCGAGTCGCCCGGCCGAACCGGGGAACGGGAACGTGGGGTCGTCGCCGGTCCACACGAACTCGGGGGCGAGCGCGTCGTGGCGGGAAAGGGGGCTGACCGCCGGGACGGCGTAGCCGCCGAACACGTCGCGGACGAGATGGCGCTTGTCGAGCAGGCGAGCGACCCCGCGGCGGAACCGGGGGCTGCTCAGTGCGCCCCGGCGGAGGTTGTAGCCGACGTGGTAGAACGAGCGCGGCTGGTCGACCAGCAGGTCGACGGCATCGGAGCGGCCGATGCGAGGAACGTCCGTGGGCGTCACGCTCGATGCGGTAGCGTCGGCCTCGCCGGCCCCGACCAACTCGACCGCGGCGCCGCTCGACGGGACGACCGTAAAGGCGAGCCCCGGGCCGTCGAAGCCGCCGGCGACCTCCTCGAAGTGGGTGGCGGAGGGGTCGTCGTCGAGGAAGTGGTCGGCGTTCCGTTCGAGCAGCAGCGACTCCGCCGGGCGGCGCCGTGCCACCCGGAGCGGGCCGCTCCCTACGGGGTCGGGGTTGCTCCAGACGAGCGCCTTCGTCACCGCGCCGCCCGTGTCGACGCCGGCGACGGTGGCCTGGTCGGCTTTCGTGCGCCAGACGTGCTCGGGCAGGACCGGCACCGTCAACGCGCGGGCCGCGACGGCCCGCGAACTCGGCACGAACGCCAGCCGCAGGGTGCGGTCGTCGAGGGCGGTCGCCTCGGCGACGAGCGACTCGCGACCGCGGAACCGGGGCGCAGGGACGGGGCTGTCGAGTCGGTCGAGCGAGGTGTCCGCGAGGAACCGGTAGGTGAACGCGGCGTCGCTCGCCGTCAGCCGGGTGCCGTCGTGCCACGCCAGCCCCTCGCGGAGCCTGACGGTCGCCACCGGCCCGTCGGCGGTCGGGGGGAGCGACCACGTCCACGACTCGGCGAGCCACGGGCGGACCCGGCTCCCCATCCACCGGCCGATGGAATCGTACAGCAGGCCGGTGACGGTGCCGTCCGCGCGGAACTCCGCGGCCAGCGGGTTGAGGTTCTCCGTGGGGCGGGCGTCGGCGAGCGTGACCCGCAGGGGGCCGGCCTCCAGGGGGTCGACGGCGTCGAGCCGGAGATAGCCGAGCGGCGAGTGGACGGGCGCACGCTCCCAGCCGCGGTAGCGGTCCGCGCGGACGGCGTGGATGTCGTCGGGGCAGGCGACGACCGAGAACGGCTGGTCGCGGACGACCGCCTCCTGGACCGCGGTGAGCGTGCGGTCGCGTGCCGTGCCCGACTCGCGGCGCTGGCGTACCAGCAGTTCGTCGACGTCGAGGTCGGCGTAGCCGAAGGGGTTCTGCCAGCCCGGCTCCGCGGCGAACCGCGAGTGGAGCAGGCCGCGGAGGTAGTCGGGGTCGGTCCAGGCAGGGAAGCGGGCGACGTAGCAGTCGAACCGCTGGTTCACGAGCACGTCGCGCAACAGTGCCTCCGGCGCGACGGGCGTGAGCGTCGCGTCGACGCCGACCGCGTCGAGGTGGTCGACGAGCGAGCGGGCGATGCGCAACGCCCACGGGTCGGCGTCTGCGGGGGGCGCTTTCACCGTCAGCGACAGCTGTGTGGGCTCTTGCCGGGAGACGAGCGAGCGCATCTCGCGACTACAGCCGGCGGTGGCGGCGACGGCTCCCGAGCCGGCGGCCGCGAGCAGTCGCCGGCGGCTCGGGCCGGCACGACCCCCCGGAGCGTCGTCGTGTACCATGAGTGGCGGGCGCGAGCGGCCGCGCGACCGCTCGTCGCGTCTCCCCCCTTGGCGGCTCACCCGTGGTTATTACACACACCTTACCCCCCTCGTCGCCGCGTTCGCCCGGCTTACCGGGCGTCAGCCGACCAGCGCCCACGCGAGCGCGGCGACCCAGACGCCCGCGCCGGCCAGCGAGCGACGGGAGCGGCCGGGCGCGCCCGCGGCGAGCAGGCCGACGCCGACGACCAGCGCGACCCGGTGGCCGACGACGGCAAGCGGGAGCCGCGTGACGCCGAGTAGCGCGTAGTCGAGGCAGAACCCGACGCCGAGCGTGGCCGCCGCGACGGCGAACGCCTCGCCCGGGCGACGGTGACGGCCGAGTCGGGCCGCGACGAGCGGCACGCCGACGGCGAGCGCGAGATACCCAGGAGCCGCGACGAGTTTCGGCGCTAGCGCCAGCGTCGTCTCGCCCGCGACCGCGAGCGCCCTGACGCCGACCGGGGCCGCCAGCAACGCCGCCGCCAGCGGGCCGTGTCTGGTGCCCGCGGCGACGGCCGAGCGGAACGCGGCGACGGCATCGCGGCGACGGGCGACGAGCGCCCCCGCGACCAGCAGGCCGCCCACCGGGTCGACGACGGTGACCCAGCCGTCGGCGTCGAGCGCGCCGCCGTTACCGACCCGAACCCGGTGGACGGTATCGACCGCGCCGGTGCCGTAAAACTCGTGTTCGACCGCGTAGCGGGCGTCGGCGACGCTCCCGACTGTGTGACGGAGCCGGAACCAGTCCCAGTGCTCGCCGTGGGCCTGCACCGCAGTCCACGCGCTCTCGCCGGTGCCGACCTGGTAGAGGCGGACGTGGAGCCGCGCCCCGAGATACGTGCCGTCGTGGAGCTGTCGCGTCTCCGTCACCCACCGGCCGCCGTCGACGGTCTCGACGTAGCTGTACCGGGTCGCGCCGGTGGTTGCCGTCCACGCCCCGCCCGCGCCCCTGACCTCCCGGGTCTCGCCGCCGTGCTCGACGGTCCAGCGGTCGCTCTCGTCCGCGACGAGCACGAGCGCGACCGTCTCGGCGTCCGCCTCGACGAGCAGGTTCACCGGGAGTGTCGCCGTCCCGAACGCGCGGGCGCGACTCGTGTACGGCCAGAGCTGGCCGTCGTGCCCCTCGACGCCGACCAGCGCCACCTCGCCCGCGGCCGCGGGGTCCGCGTGGTCGCCTGCCGCACCGGGAGCGACGGCCGCGAGCGACGCGGCGACGAGCACCGCCAGTAGGAGCGCGCTTCCGAGCGCCCGCCGTCGACCTCCCGCCTGGCGCATCGCCCCGACGTAACGGCCGGTTGTATTTGAGTATGCCGGCGTTTGGTCGGGAGAGCGGCCGGAAGAAGCCCTCTAGTTGTCGAAATTACCACATCCGGAACGACTCGGAGTAACCACCGTCTAGCCAAGACGACCGACTCCGAAGGCCGGCGGGTGATGCGACGCACGCGCGCTGGACGGCTCCTCGCGCTGTTCGTCGTCCTCGCCGCGAGTGCCGTACTGGCACAGGGGTATCTCGCGGCCAGCACCGACGCAGGCGTCCACCGCGTCGGACAGTCGGTCGCACCGCCGCGGGCGGGGACGACCGTGGTGGCGACGGACTCGAACGCGTGGCTCGGCCGCGGGAGCGAGGGGCCACGCGCGCGAGCGGAACTGTTCGCCGTCGGCCCCTCGGGCCGCGTCGTCTACTACGACGACTCGCACACGCGCTACTGGGACGTCGACCCCGTTCCCGGGACCGCGGCGACCGTCGAGTACGTGTACGCCGACCACCTCACGCCCGAGCAGTGCGGCGGCGAGTCGGTCTGCACCCGCAACGGCATCGAGCGGGTGAACCTCACCACCGGCCGCGTCCGACCGGTGTTCAGCCGCGTCACCGCCGGGAAGCACTCGACGCGGTGGCACGACGCCGACCGACTGGACGCGGACCACCTCGCTGTCGCCGACATCGCGGCCGACCGCGTGTTCGTCGTGAACACCACGTCGGGCATCGTGACGTGGGCCTGGAGCGCACAGGCGGCCTTCGCCGTGAACGGAAGCGGCGGCCCCTACCCGGGCGACTGGACCCATCTCAACGACGTGGAACCCCTCGACGACGGCCGCATCCAGGTCAGCCTGCGGAACCACGACCAGGTGGTGTATCTCGACCGCGACACGGGGCTGGTCGAGAACTGGACGCTCGGCGCCGACGGCGACCACCGGACGCTGTACGAGCAGCACAACCCCGATTTCATCCCCCGCAAGCAGGGCGGCCCCGCCGTGGTGGTCGCGGACAGCGAGAACAACCGGGTCGTCGAGTACCAGCGGGTCGCGGACAGTTGGGAGCGGAGTTGGGCGTGGCGCGACGCTCGCCTCCGGTGGCCCCGCGACGCCGACCGCCTGCCGGACGGCCACACCCTCGTCACCGACTCGAACGGCGACCGGGTCGTCGAGGTGAACGAGCGGGGGGAGGTCGTCTGGACGCTCCCGGTGGCGTTCCCCTACGAAGCCGAACGGCTCGGAACCGGCGACGAGTCGACGGGCGGGCCGAGCGCGCGGGCGGCGAACCTGACCGGGGGACTCGCCAGTGACGGGGGGAGCGCGGCGGAGTCGCCCGACGGGCCGCTCGACCGTCTCGCGGGGCTCACCCGCGGCCCGACGGTGAACGCGGTGCTGTACGTCCTGCCCGCGTGGATGGACCGGCTACATCTGGCGGCGCTTCTCGTGCTCGCGGCGACGCTGGTCGTCTGGGCGGGCGCAGAGGCGTACCGGTCGCCGTGGACCGCCACCGTTCGGTGGCCGGTCGAGTTCCGGCGACGCTGACGCCGGGGCGTCGCCACCGGGCCAAATCCGGGCTTACCGCCGCGTACCGCCTCTGTAACAAAGCGGTCGCCCGGCCGGTGTGCCACACCACGACCACATGGTGCGACTGATACGGCGGTGGCGACGGCTGGCGGCCCGGGTGGAACTGCTGTCGCTGGCCGACCGGTTCTGGCTGACGCTGGCGGTGGCGACGGGTCTGCTCGTCCACCTCGTCTACCTGCGGGCTCACGCGTATCCCGCCTACGGCGCGGGGCTGTACCTCGCCATCGCGGAGACCATCGCCGCCCACGGCTACGCGCTCCCGGCGACCGTCGACGGCTACACCGCGGGTGGGGTCCCGCTGGCGTACCCCCCGTTCGCGTTCTACCTCGCGGCCGCCGCCCGCGACGTGACCGGCCTCGGCGCGTTCGCGTACAGTCGGCTGGTGCCCGGTCTGCTGGTGACGGCCGCGCTGGTGCCGTACTACTACGTCGCCCGCGAACTGCTGGCCGCACCGCGACGGGCGGGCGTGGCGACCCTTCTCTTTGCGGGGACGCCCGCGGTGCTCCAGTGGCATCTCTCGGCGGGCGGCATCGTGCGGACGGTCGGCCTGCTGGTGGCACTGGTGGCCTGTTACGCCGGCGTACGGCTGTTCCGCGACGGTGGCCGCCGGTGGCTCGTCGCCGCGACGGCGCTGTTCGGGCTGGCCGTGCTCACCCATCCCGTCTACGCGGCGTTCGTCGCCGCGAGCTATCTCGTCTTCTTCGCCGGGCTGTCGCGGACGCCGCGCGGCCTCGCCCGCGGCGCCGTCGTCGCCGCCGGCGGCCTCGCGCTGGCGGCGCCGTGGTGGCTCCAGGTCGCCGCGACACACGGCCCGGGCGTGTTCACCGCCGCCGCGGGCACCCACGGCGGCCTGGGCGGCGGCCCCGCCCGCCTGCTCACGGAGTTCGTCTACCCGGTCGATTTCGACGCCGGAGCGCCGGCGTTCCTCGCCGCGTACGCCGGCGCGGGCTACGCGCTGTGGCGACGCCGCGTGCTCCTGCCGGCGTGGCTGGTCGCCGCCGGGTTCGTCGTCGGCAAACCCCGCTTTCTGTTCGTCGCGGGGTCGATGCTGACCGCCGTCCTGCTGTTCGAGGTGGGCGTGCCGTTCGTCCGGCGGCACACGTCCCGTCGCATCCGGCCGAGGGCGGCCGACCTCGCGGCCGTCGCACTGGTCGTGCTCGCCGCCGTGGGGACCGGCACGGCGTTCGCGGCCGGCGCGGTCGACACCCACGACGGCCACCGCTCGCAACCGGCGTTCGTCGACTGGGCCGACCACGAGGCGATGACGTGGGTCGGCACCCAGACGCCCCCGTCGACGCGGTTCGTCGTGCTCGGTGACGCCGCGGAGTGGTTTCCGCTGGCGGCCGACCGCACCATCCTCGTCGGCCCCTGGGGCGTCGAGTGGACGACGCCCGACCGCTACCAGCGACAGCTCGACCGCTACACGGCGCTGTCGGACTGCGACCGGGCGAGTTGTATCACGGCCCACCTGCGGGCGCTGGATGTCGCCCCCGAGTACGTCTACGTTCCGAAGGCCACGTACACCGTCCGTGGCGTCCCACACCGCCAGTCGGCGGTGATGGGCCGCTCGCTCGCCCGCTCGGACCGCTACCGCGTCGTCTACGAGAACGCGGGCGTCCTCGTCGCGCGGGTGACGCCCGTCAGGTCGCGGTGCCACCCGGACGCGTCCGCGGGCGCCTGTCGGAGCACGCGGACGAGTTCCGGGCGACCCCCGACAAAAATTCCGGTGGTCGTCTGACGCCCGGGACCATTTCGGACCGTTGGTTGCCGGCTGTCGGGAGGATTCGGTAGCGGCCGGTAGCTCGCGGAACGGGCGGGCGAGAGACACCAACGTTTATGACAATACCGTGCTATAGGTACACACATGAGTTATCGCAAGCGACCAACTGGAGACTCTCGTGCGGGGCCCCGTACGACCGTTGCCGAGTACCTGCGGACGGCCGTCGGTCGCCTGCGACGCCACTACCGGACCTGGGCCGGCCGGTACGTGGAGATGCGGCTCGACGCCGGCCGCTAATCGTCGAGTTTCACCGTCAACACCGGCACCGACGACTGCCGGACCACCTTCTCCGCGACGCTCCCGATGAGGTAGTGGTCCAGCCCCGTCCGCCCGTGGGTCCCCATCACGACCACGTCGACCTCGGCCTCGTCGGCGTACTCCAGTATCGCCGCGTGAGGGACGCCCTCGCGGTGGACGCGCTCGACCGCCACCTCGTCCGGCAGAGCCGCGACGGCCGCCTCGGTCGCCTCCTCGGCGCGCTCCTGTTCGGCCTCGCTCCACGCCTCCGGGGCGATGCCGCCCGTCGGACTCTCGAAGCGGTTGCGCGTGTCAGCGACCGACAGCACGTGGACCGTCGCACCGTACGTCGCCGCGAGGTCGCCCGCGTGCTCGACGGCGCTGGTCGTCCCCTCGCTCCCGTCGGTGGGAAGCAGGATGTCGTCGTACACGCGAGGGCGTTGACGCCCGGCAGGGAAAACAGCGGTGGCCTCAGAGGACGCCGCCCGCGGCCATCAGGAACAGCGCGACCGAGATGATGCCGAACAGGCCGCCGACGCCCTTCTTGATGGTCTCGGTCTCCAGCGCGTTCGAGACGTAGGGCGCTATCTGCCCGCCCGTCACCGTCGCGGGGACGGTGAACACGACCATGTTCCACGGCGTCTCCGCCAGGTCGAGCACGTGCCCCCCGACGAGGCCCCCGCCGAACACGTGGACGACCGACGCCAGCACCGCCGTCATGGCGACGACGATGTGGTTCGTGCCGATGGCGACCCGGACGGGCACCTTCGTCGAGAGCATCGAGACGATGCCGAGTTCGCCGACGCCAAAGCCCGCGAGCCCCTGGAACGTGCCGCCGACCGAGTAGTTGGCGAACCGCTTGAGGTAGCCGCCACGGGTGTACTTGTAGTCGTCGCCCTCGCGGTCGACGCGGGTGACGTTCCCGTCGGCGTCGGTCTCGACGCCCGCCGGCCCGAGTTTGTCGGCGTCGTCCGGCAGGTCGTCGGCGGTGCCGCCGTCCGCGACGGCCTCGGTGTCGCTTCCCGACTCCCCGTGGCCCAGGTCAGTCGTGAGCAGGAGGTACGCCGCGGCCAGCAACGCGACGCCGAGCAGGCCGTGGAACACCACCTCGGGAATGACGAACGACAACAGCGCGCCCGCGACGACGAACGGCACCGCGCCGCCGACGAGCGTCAGCGCCAGTCGCCGGTCGACCAGGCCGTACTGGATGAACGCCACTGCCGAACTCGACAGGCCGAACGACTCGCTGATGAGCCCCACCTTCACGATGGTCTCGGGCGAGAGGGCGGTCTCGGTCCACGCCGACGGGTTGAGGCTCCCGCTGGTGATGATGGGGAAGATGAAGATGAGGAACGGGACGAACAGCGCCGACCCGCTGATGCCGACGGTGTTCACGATGGTCGCCCCGAGCAGGAAGAACGGAAGGAGCCACCAGTACTCCAGCCAGTAATCCATCCCACCCTGACTGCCGGTAGGGGCGAACAGGAACACGCCGGCGACGAACAGCACCGGCGCGGTGAACACGAACAGGTGCTGGTACTTCAGGAACGACTTCTGGACGCGGTCGGTCCGCGACGCCTCCATCTAAGTCACCCCCCGGACGCGTCCCGCGAGGGGGTTGTCGACCACCGTCCGGGACACGTGCCGGACCCCGTGGCGGCCGCTACACTCGGTTGGACTGAGAGCAAACGAATCCGTCACTGTTGGTGCCGCGGCGATAACCGACTCGGTTCTAAAAGCCTTGTGTTCGCACGCCGCCGCTGCGGCGCGTTTTGCCACTTCTCGGGCGACGTACGCGAAGATACGGCCCGGCGACTGTCGCACCGTCACATCGCCGCCGCTCCGGGCCGCGTGCCGCCCGGGCCGTCACTCCTGCACGTCCAGCGAGGCCTCCGCTGGAGACGTGGCCTCGCGCCGCCACACCAGTTCGAACTCGATGCTCTGTTTCGCCTCGGTGTCACCCTGCGACCAGTCGGACTCGCCTTCGAGCTTGAACGTCACGGGGTCGGTCGGGTCAAGCGTCACCGCCGTCCCGCCGAGGTCGAGCGTCACCTCGCCCCCGCCGTCGAGCTGGTCGGCCAGCTCCCGCAGTCGGGTGGCGATCTCCGCTCGCGTCGTCTGCTCCTCGGTTTCGAGTTCGCCCATGTGCCCGGGTACAACGAACGCCTGGATAACCCTGTGGACCGCTCGCCGAACCGAGAGGACGCCGGGGAGGCCCGCGACTGCCGGCCGGATGCGGCGGGCCACGTCCCACCCGAACGTGTCCGCATCCGTACAGAACGACGCTTCAGTAGGAATCCGTACAGAATTGTCCTTCAGCTTACACTTATGGCGACGTAGCGGCTACGGACAGGTGAGGACAGATGAGCCCCGAAACCCCCACCCACGCCGACGCTCCGACCCGATCCGACACCCTCGCTACGCCCTCGCCCGGCCCCCGCAGTCTCCGCCTCCGCGCGCTACGTCACCTGCGGCCCCAGCAGGTCGTGGTGCTGGCCGCGGTGGCGGTGCTGGCCGCGCTCGTCATCGCCGCGCCCGCGGGCGTCACGGCGACGGTCGCCCTGCTGGCCGCGACGGTGACGATGCTCGTCGCCGCGCCGCTCCTGGCGGTCCGGGCCGCCGCGGGCCTCGCGTAGCGGCCGCGACACCCCATCGTTTCGCCTCGTCGAACGCCCGACCGTCTGACCGACGAACGGGGGCGGGGGACCACTTCCGCCCCGGTTGGGAAACTTCTTAGCGGAGGGCGACCCAACGCCAGTACCTACATGGCCCGCGCGGAGAACGCCGAGATCATCGACCGCTTCGAGGAGTTCTACCGCACCTACTACCGCAACGAGATCGGCGAACTCGCCCAGAAGTACCCCAACGAGCAGAAGTCGCTGTACGTCGACTACGACGACCTCTACCGGTTCGACACCGACCTCGCGGACGACTTCACCGCCCAGCCACAGCAGATGACCGAGTACGCCGAGGAGGCGCTCCGCCTGTACGACCTCCCGGTCGACGTGAAACTCGGCCAGGCGCACGTCCGCGTCCACAACCTCCAGCAGACGACGGGCATCCGCGACATCCGCGCGGACCACGTCGGCAATCTCATCGCCGTACAGGGCATCGTCCGCAAGGCGACCGACGTGCGCCCGAAGATACAGAACGCCGCCTTCGAGTGCCAGCGCTGTGGGACGATGACCCGCGTTCCCCAGTCGGACGGCGACTTCCAGGAACCCCACGAATGCCAGGGCTGTGAACGACAGGGCCCGTTCCAGATAAACTTCGACCAGTCGGAGTTCGTCGACGCCCAGAAGATACGCGTCCAGGAGTCGCCCGAAGGGCTCAGGGGCGGCGAGACCCCGCAAGCCATCGACGTCCACATCGAGGACGACGTCACCGGGGAGGTGACCGCGGGCGACCACGTGACGGTGACGGGCATCCTCCGACTCGAACAGCAGGGGAACCAGCAGGAGAAATCCCCGGTGTTCGACTTCTACATGCAGGGCCGGACGGTGACGATCGAGGACGAGCAGTTCGAGGAGATGGACATCACCGAGGAGGACAAAAAGGAGATCATCGAACTGTCGAACGACCCCGACATCTACGAGAAGATGGTCGCCTCGATGGCCCCCTCCATCTACGGCTACGAGGAGCAGAAACTCGCCATCATCATGCAACTGTTCTCCGGCGTGAAGAAGGACCTCCCCGACGGGTCGCGGATTCGGGGTGACCTGCATATGCTGTTGATAGGGGACCCTGGCACCGGGAAGTCCCAAATGCTTCAATACGTTAAGAAGTTAGCTCCGAGGTCCGTCTACACCTCCGGCAAAGGGTCCAGTTCCGCGGGGCTGACCGCGGCCGCGGTCCGGGACGACTTCGGCGACGGCCAGCAGTGGACGCTCGAAGCGGGGGCGCTCGTACTGGCCGACCAGGGCATCGCGGCGGTGGACGAACTCGACAAGATGCGGCCGGAAGACCGGTCAGCCATGCACGAAGCGCTCGAACAACAAAGCATTAGTATAAGCAAGGCCGGAATTAACGCAACTCTTAAATCTCGCTGTTCCCTGCTGGGCGCGGCGAACCCGAAGTACGGCCGGTTCGACCAGTACGAGCCGATGGGCGAGCAGATAGACCTCGAACCCGCCTTGATATCGCGGTTCGACCTCATCTTCACCGTCACCGACGAGCCGGACGAGGAGAAGGACAGCGAGCTCGCCGAGCACATCATCAACACGAACTACGCGGGCGAGCTGTTCACCCACCGCAACGAGGTGGCCACCTCGAACGTCTCCGAGGAGGAAGTCGACAACGTCACCGAGGACGTGGTGCCCGACATCGACGCGGACCTGCTCCGGAAGTACGTCGCCTACGCGAAGCGGAACTGCTTCCCGACGATGACTGAGGAGGCGAAGGGAGCCATCCGTGACTTCTACGTCGACCTGCGCGCGGAGGGGCAAGACGAGGACGCGCCCGTCCCCGTCACCGCGCGGAAACTGGAGGCGCTCGTGCGGTTGAGCGAGGCCTCCGCGCGGGTGCGGCTGTCGGATACGGTCGAGCAGAAGGACGCCGAGCGGGTCATCGAAATCGTGCAGAACTCCCTGCGCGACATCGGCGTCGACCCCGAGACGGGCGAGTTCGACGCCGACATCGTCGAAGCGGGCACCTCCAAGAGTCAGCGAGACCGCATCAAGAACATCAGGGGCATCATCAAGGAACTCGAGGAGGAGTACGAGGACGGCGCCCCCGAAGACGAGGTGTTCGAGCGCGCCGAGGCCGTCGGCATGGACCGCGACAAGGCCGAACACGAGATAGAAAAACTGCGACGGCAGGGCGAGATTTACGAGCCGACGCAGGGCCACCTGCGGAGCACGTAGATGGACCGCATCTCCGCGCTCCGGAACGTCGAGGCGGCGCTGGAAGCGTTCGAGGACGGCGAGACGGACCTCGCCGGACTGGAACGACAGGTCCGGGGCGTCCTGCGGAGCTACGCTACGGAGTTCGAGGGCGAGATGCACGCCTACCGCGCGGCGGGCGACGACCCCGTCGACGGGATGGTGGTGCTCGCACCCGGTCGGGGAGCGGCCCGGGAGCGCGTCGCCGCCCTCTGTTCGGGCGACCCCGCGTTCGACGTGGAACGGGTCGACTGACCGCCGGGAGACGTTCCGGAGTTAATTTTAAGTCAGAATAGTAGCACAGAAAACCCGTGCTGCTGGTGGTGACGTACTCGCGTGAGTCACGGACCGCCCTGCGGAACGTCTGCCGGAGCCACGAGGAGAGCGTCGTCCGGCGGTTCGGTCGCGCCGCGCTCCTCGAGGAGACGGGAAAGGGCGCGTTCCTCGCGTGTCGGCTCCGCGAGCGCCACCCGGTGGACGTGCAGGTGGAGCGTACCCGGCCGCTCAACGAGTACGCCGACGTTCCCGACGACGTGCGGGAGGCGGCCGTCGCGTACGAGCGCGAGGCCGGCACCTACACCCCGTACGCGAAGTTCGCGGCCGGCACCGACCATCCGGAGCCGGACGCGCTCCGCGACCGCGAACTGTGACCCGGTGGCTGTCCGTTCCTCCGGAGCCGACGGTGCTGACGCCGCCCGACGGTCTCGCCCCCGAGCGGCTCGTCGCCGCCGTTCGTGACCCGGACGACGACCGGGTCCCGTGTCCGGCGCCGGGACCGGCCCACGCCTATCTCGGCTGGCTCCACCCCGACCTGGAGGTGAACCGACGGCCGACGCTGGCGGCGGTCGCCCGCTCGCGGGGGATGACGGCCCCGCAGGACGGCGAGCTTCGGGGGGTCGCGGCCGACCTCCGGACGCTCGATTCGGGGGCGACTGACCTCGCGGCCGCCCGGCGGCGCGTGGCGAGAACGGGCACCGAGCGGGACCGGCTTCGCGAGCGGGTGGCGGAACTCCGTGGCGAGGTGCAGGCCAGACGAGAGGCTGGCCTCGACGTCAGCGACGCCCGCGAGCAGTTGGCGGAGGCCGCCCGCGAACTCTCCGAGGCGACGACCGAGCGGGAGGCCGCCGAGCAGGCGCTCGCTCGCGCCCGCGAGCGAGCTCGCGACGCCTACGACGTACGGGAGGAGCGGCTCGCCCTCCAGGACCGGGCCGCGAACCTCCAGCGGGAAGCGCGGGCGACGCTTGCCGACCGGATGCGTCCGCACGTCGACGAGACGCTGGCGGAACTCGGAGCCTGCCCGCTCGACGAAGCGGACGAGCCGACGGTGGCGCTGGCGGCGGCGACGGTCGCCCGGTTCGACGCGCCCATCGTGTACGAACTCGACCATCTCCCGCCGGCGGTGGCCGCCGACCGTCTCGGTGCGGTGGTCGTCCGCCCGTAGTTTATGCCGGATGGGGCGGCCACCGACCCCATGGTGTCCGCCGACGCCCGGTGTCGTCGCATCGACGGCCGGACGCTCGTCGAGTGTCGACTGCGAAACGAGAGCGAGAGCCCGGAGCGGGTCCGCGTCGAGAGTCGGCTCGACGGCCCGGTCCACCCGCCCCGCGAGGGTGGCGTGCCCGCGGCCGGCTGGAGCGACGGCGTGTGGACCGGTCAACTCGAGGCCGGCGCGCGCGTCGGCGTCGGATTCGCCACGTCCGCCGCGCCCGCCGACCCGCCAGTCCGCGTCGAGGCACATCCGGCAGACGACAGCGACGGGCAGTTCGGAGCCGACCCGACGGCCGAGACGGTCGCTCGCGAACTGTCCGACCCGCGGCCGCCGCGAGCGGCGCTGTTCGACGAGACCGGCGACGCCCGAGCGACGGTCGGCGAGCGGACGGCCAACGCTTCGGCGCCGGCCAACGACTGGCTCGAGAGCGCCGCCGACCGCGTCGAGCGGCTCGAAGCACTGGCGGCAGTCCGAAGCCTGCCGGACGCGACGGCGGCCGTCGCGGCCACGGACGGACTGGCCGGGAGTCGGCGGCTCTGCGAGCGGACCCGCGAGGACCGGGAGCGACTGCTCGAACTCGCCCGGCGAGCCGAGCGACTCGCCGGTCGCATCGAGGCCGCCGAACTGCCGGTCGAGACGCTGGAGCGGCTGTCGTGATTCTCGCCGTCGTCGGCGGAAAGGGCGGCGTCGGGAAGACGACTGTCGCGTACAACCTCGCCGCGGAACTCGACGCGGTGGCAGTCGACGCGGATCTCGGGATGGCGGACCTGCCCGAGCGCCGGGGGCCGGACCTCCACGACGTGCTGGCCGGGCGCGCGGCGGCCGTGGAAGCGGTCGACGAGTCCGGCCCGGTCGACCTACTGCCGTGCGGGCGGACGCTCGCCGGGACGCGAGCCTGCGACGTGCGCGAACTGTCGGACGCGCTGACGGCCGTCGACACCCACTACGACTCCGTGGTCGTCGACTGTCCCGCGGGGCTGGGAACCGACGCCGGCGTCGCGTTGCTGGCCGCGGACGCCTGCGTCGTGGTGACGACGCCCGACCGGGTCGCGGTGCGGGACGCGCTCCGGTCGCGGGAGTTAGCCCGCGAACTCGACGCGGGGCTCTCGCGAGTCGTCCTCAACGTCGCCGACGAAGCCCCCGAGGATACGCGTGCGGCGTTCGGCGCGCCCGTCGTGGCAGTCCCCGACTCCCGCGCGGTAGCGCGGGCGATGGCCCACGGCCGACCGGTCCGGATGCTGGCACCCGACGCCCCGGCGACCGAACGGTTCGCGGCGCTCGCGGCCGGCGTTCAGCGGTCCACGAGGTCCTGATACGTCGACCGGAGCGTCACCGGGGTCACGTCGGCGGCGTCTGCGGCCTCGGCCTGCGTCAGCCCGTGGCCCCGCTCGCGAGCGGCGGCGTACAGGCAGGCCGCCGCTACGCCGGAGGGGTTACGGCCGACCGTCAGACCCTCGTCGCTCGCGCGCTCGGCGTGCTCGCGCGCGGCCGCCTCTATCTCGTCCGGGAGGCCGAGGTTCGACGCGAACCGGGCGAGATACTCCCGGGGGTCGATGGGGCCGGTCGGCAAGCCGAGGTCGCGATTCAGAGCGTCGTACGCGACCCGTAGTTCGTCGGCGTCGGCCTTCGCTCGGGCCGCGATCTCCTCGATGGTGCGGGCGATTTCGTTGACGCGACAGACCGCGTACACCGCGGCGGCGGCGAACCCCTCCAGCGAACGACCGCGGAGGAGGTCCGCATCCTGTGCGGACTCGAACAGCGCACACGCCTGCTCGCGGACCGGCTCCCCGAGTTCGAGCGCGCTCACCAGCCGCCGTATCTCCGTGAACGAGTACACCTGGTTCCGCTCCGTCTTCGTGCCGACGCTCGCCCGCTTGTGCTGGGTGCGCATCCGGGCGACCCGGCGGCGCTTCCGGCCCGTCAGCCGCGTGGACCGGCCGATTTCCGTCGAGAGGCCGCGGTCGTGGCGCGACCGGGTCAGCGGCGCCCCGCACCGCTCGGGGTCGGCGTCGTCGTCCGCGAACGACCGCCACTCCGGCCCGCGGTCGAGTTCGTCCTCCGCGACGACGAGGCCACACTCGCCACAGACCGTCTCGGTTCCCTCGCTGTGCAGTCGACCGTCGCACTCCGGGCACGCTGTCGCCGTCGTGCTCATGTGTGAAACTCGCGCCCGGTCGCTGGTAAAAAGGGGCGTCGAACCCGGGGGGTCGAGGGGCTCGCCGCCGGTGGAAACCTACCGGTGACCGGTGGGTTCCGGCGCGGGTTTTCACGACCGTAGATTTTTGTGAAACGAAGCCACCAGACCGCGTGTGACGCTCGACGACCTCGCGGCCGGGCTGGAGGTGACCGCCGAGCAGGAGGCGCGTGGCGTGGCGGTCGCCGACGACACCGACGCGCCGCTGGTCGACCGACTGGAGCCGTACGCCGCGCCACTCCCATGTACCCCGGCGGCCGCGGCGACGCTCGTCGAGGCGTACGCGACCGGGACGAGTGTCGGCGCCGCCGCCCGCGAAGCCGGCATCGCGCCGGTGACGGGCGCGAAGACGCTCCATCTGCTGGGGGAGGACGTCTCGCCGCTCGGTCCCACGGGTCGGGAAGTGGTCCGCGACTGGCTCGACGCGCGCCTCTCGCGGGCCGACGCCCTCGAGTTGACACGGTGTGACGACGCCGAGTTCGCGCTGGCGGTGTTCGTCGAGACCCACGACCCGCTGGACGGCGCGCGGGAGGCGCTGGCGGGCGCGCTCGCGGTCGACCGCGCCGACCCGCTCTCGGACGCCCGCTCGGACGCCGACGAGTTCCTATAGGAGGAGGCCGCCGCCGAACTCGACGTCGAGGTCGCGGCCGGTGGCCGCCGCCGTCGCCGCCGCGACGCCGGCGGCGAACCCGCCGTCGGCCTCGTCACAGACCGGAACCGCACCCGGAGCGGTGGTGCCGCTTTCGGGCACCGCGGCGTCGGCCCAGTCGACGCCGTCGCTCCGGGTCGCGACCGCCGCGTCGACGTCGCCGTCCACGTCGGCGAGGCGGTCACGGGTCCGGGCGAGCAGGTCCCGGCCGCGAGGGGTACCGGGCGCGACGACGGCGGTGCGGTCCGCGACGTTCACGGCCGCGACCGACTGGTTGGCCGCCACGGGCGGCACGTCCAGCAGGACGGCGTCGTGGCCCGCCGCGGCCGCCTCGGCGAGCCGCTCGAACCGCTGGGCCGCGTCGGGCGATTTCGCCCGGGCCAGTCGCGCGAACGGCGCCCGCGCCGGAGCGCAGGCTACCCGGCCGTCGGTCGCCACCGACAGTTCGTGGAGCCCCTCCGAGAGCGGTCGGTCCTCGGTGACGAGCGCGGTCACGTCGGGGTCGATGCGTCCCTCGAGGTGGTCCGCGAGCCCCTGCGTGGCGTAGGCGGCATCGAGGACGGCCACCGACTCGCCGTCGCGCGAGAGCGTCGCCGCCGCTTCCAGCGTCAGTCGGGTCGTGCCGACGCCGCCGGCGGCGCCGACGAACGCCGTGATGTCTCCCATACTTCTATTCGTTCGTTTCTGGGATAAAAAATTGCGGGAGCGAACTGGGGGCGAGAGAGAGGTCCGGGTCCGGCGCCGCCGCCGCTGACGGGGTCACCGCAGGACGAACGTGCAGACTCCCCCGTGGGCCGGGCAACCAGTGGATAGTTTTATACAGTTTTAGAATTGTGAATACATATCGTGCCACTGCGTAACAAAATGGCACACGGAGATACCCATGACCGACGAACACGACTGTGAATGTGGAATCGACGACGGACGACGGCGGTTCGTACAGGGCTGCGGGGCCGCGATGGCGTTCGCGGCCGCGGGGACCAGCCTGGGGACCGTCGCAGGCGACGCCTCGGGGGACGTTTCGGCGCTGCTCGCGGACCTGCCGGACAACTGGGGACGGTGGGGCGACGACGACGAGCTCGGCGCGCTCAACCTCCTGGGTAGCGAGGAGATGTTCGAGGGGATGCGTGCCGCCTCGAAGCGGGGTGCGAAGGGCGTCGAGCGGTTCACGCTCCAGTTGTCGATGACGGGAGAGGTCATCAACCCCGACCCGGACCAGCCGGAGGTCGTTTTCCCGAACGACGACGCGGGGTGGCCGAGCACCGACGTCGGCGACCCGGCGTTCCCGCCACGGACGCCAGCCCGCCGGGACAACACGACGCCGGAGGGCGGTTCACCGGTCGCCGGCGGCGTCTCGTTCGTCGACGACAAGTTCGTCACCGACGCGTTCCTGCAGGGGACGACCCACCTCGACGCGCTCGGCCACGCCTGGTACGGCGACGAGATATACAACGGGTTCCCCGCCGACTCCACGGAGACCGGCAAGTCGTTCGAGACGCCGCTGCTCGGGTCCGAAGGGCGCGACGCGCTCCCCGACGACGGTGACCCCGAGGACCTCACGCTCGTCGAGGAGACGCAGGGGCTCGCCCACGCCGCGGTCTCGAACCCCGCCGATGCGGGCATCTTCGGCCGCGCCGTCCTGCTCGACGTGGGCCGGCACCTCGACGTCGCCGACGAACACGACCGGCTACCGCTGGGGTACGGCGTCACCTACGACGACCTGCAGGCGACGGCCGACGCCCAGGACACCGAGATACGGGACCGTGACCTCCTGCTCGTCCGCACCGGTGCAGTCGAGCGCACCCGCGACCCGAACGCGGAGTGGGCACCGCTGAACGAGCCCGGCCTCGCGTTCAGCGACGCGCTCGTCGAGTGGGTCGCGGAGATGGACATCCCCTACATCGGTGCGGACAACCTCGCCGTCGAGAAGGTGGTACAGACCGTCGACGGCGACAGCTACGTCATCCCCCTCCACGGCGCGTTCCTTCGCAACCTCGGGGTGTACCTCAACGAGATACTCAGACTGGACGACCTCGCGGCCGCCTGTGCGGCCGACGGTATCTACGAGTTCCTGCTCGCGGGCGCGCCGCTCAACGTCGAGCGGGCGTCGGGCGGGGCCATCAACCCGGTCGCCGTGAAAGCGACGGGCGGCGGGAGACGGTAGGCGCTCCGGGCGTCACGACCCCGAGCCGCCGTCCCGTTCGCGCACGTCCAACAGCCGGAGTTCGACGGCGAGCCGTTCGCCCGCGAGGTCGTGGTTGAAGTCGACGGTGACGGTATCGTCATCCACGTCGGTTATCCATCCGACCTCGCCGGTGTCGGTTCCGACGAGCCGCCACGGCCGGGCGTCGCGCCCGCTCCGGGTTTCGAGGTCGCCGCGCGGCACCTCGACGACCCGCGCCTCCGAGCGGGGGCCGACCGCCTCGTCGGCCGCCACCGCGACCGTCCGCTCCTCGCCTCGCGCCATCCCGCGGACCGCCTCGTCGATGACGGACGGCACCTCGCCGGCCCCCACCTCGAAGGAGAGCGGCTGGTAGTCGCAGTGGTCGTGGTAGACGCCCGTCTCCAGCGCCACGTCGACGTCGGTGGTGTCGACGACCGGTCCGCCGTCGGCGAGGCGAACGACGTAGTGGACGACCGCGGTGTCGCCGTCTGCGACCGCCATTACTCGACGGTCACGGTCACGCCGTGCGGTTCGTAGGCGTTGTTGATGTAGCCGTCCTGGTTCCAGGGGAACTGGTCGTCCTGGATGCCACGCAGTTGCTCCTCGGGCGCGGAGACCGTCGCGGGCTGGGTTCGGTCCATCGCGTCCGTGGCCCTGGAGTACAGCGTGTACTCCCCCGGCTCCGGCTCCCAGACGTAGCGGAACAGCCGCCACGAGTCGGTGCCCAGGTCGGGTGCCATGAACTCCGCGTCGCCCCACGTCTCGCCGCCGTCGTCGGACACCTCCACCGTTTCGACGGCGTTATCGCCGGCCCACGCCGTGCCGAGAACCTCTATCGTCCCGTCCGCGCGCCGCGAGACGGTGCTGTCCTCGCCGGGGTAGCCGATGAGCGACTTCACCAGCTGGTCGTTGACGTAGGCGTTGCGTATCCGGTCGGGGTTCTGCATCTGCTCGTAGGTGTCGAAGATGTCGATGGACTCGTACTGCTCGGCCTCGTCGTCCTCCTCGGGGATGATGCGGTAGGAGTACTGTTGCCAGTGGGTGTACAGCCGTTGCTCGTCGGTTTCCCACTCGTCGCCGTACACCATCATGTCCATGACGTGCATCCGGGAGACCCACTTCACGTTGTTGTTGCCGTACCAGCCCGGAACGACGAGCCGAACGGGGAAGCCGTGGTCGCCGACGAGCGTCTCGCCGTTCATCTCGTAGGCGAGCAGGCAGTCGTCCATCGCCTTGCTCATCGGAATCGAGCGGGTGAAGATGTCCTCGCCGTCGGGGGCTTCCCCGCCCATGAACGACACCCACATCCCGTCGCTGGTGTCGGCGCCGTACGCCTCCAGCACGTCGCTGACGGGCGTGCCCGTCCACTCGGCGTTGCCGACGGCGCCGAACGTCCACTGGTTGCCGCCGACCTGTGGCTGGAAGTACGACCGCCCGTTGCCCGAGCACTGCATCACGTGGAACACCGTCTCCGTCGAGTAGCCCTCCTTCAGTTCCTGCATCGAGAGGTCGGCCTCCTGGTCGAACGCGCCGGTCAGCGAGACGGTCCACTCGCTCTCCTGGATGTCGGGCGTCGGGTAGTGGTTCCGGATGTAGAACTCCTCCAGCGGCGTGATGAGCGTCGTGTACGTGTCGCGGGCGGCGGCCTCGGCGTTCTCGGGTTCGGGCGAGAGGATGCGCAGGCCCGGATAGCGCTCCTCCAGGGACGGCTGGTCCTCGCCGGGCGTCTCCGGTTCCGTCTCGGTGGCCGTCCCCGTGGCGGTCGGGGACTCGGGAGCCGGCGAGGCGGTTCCAGTCGGCGTTCCGGTCTCCTGGGGCTGACCACAGCCCGCAAGCAGGGCGCTACCCGCACCAGCCGCCAGCAGGAACCGGCGACGCTCCAGATACCGCTCGCGTGTCGACGGGGTGGTGTCGTCCGGCATACCCCCGACGCAAGGCCCGTGTCACTATTGTTATAGGGACGCACGTCGGCAGAAAGCGGGGCGACCGACCGGGTACGATCGGCTTATCCTTCGGTCACGACGACCGTTCCGACCATCCCCTGGTCGGCGTGTGGCGCACAGACGTACACGTACTCGCCGGGAACCGTGAACGTGTGCTCGTACGTCGACCCCTCGGGGTCGACCGAGAAATGCTGGTCGCCCTCGTAGGAGGCGAACGGCTCGACACCCTCGGGGTTGCGCACCTTCTCGGAGGCGCCGGGCTTGCTGGTGACGTTGTGGCCGGGGCTCTCGAACGTCCACCGGACGGTCCCCCCAACCGGTATCTCCACCTCCTCGGGGACGAACCGGAGTCGTCCCTCCGGGCCGGCGGCCACCTCGACGGCCCCGCTCCCGGCCGTCGGGGACGGCGTGGGAGACGGCGTCGGCGTCTCCGTGGGCGGCGTCGAGAACGTCGTTGGCGTCGGTCCGTCGCCGGCACACCCCGCCGTCACCGCGATTCCGGCGGCGAGTCGCGCACAGAACGTCCGTCGGTCCATCGCGCCGGAATGTGCGCCGCCGCGCCGTTGTTACTCGGGACTTTCCGCCGGCGGTCTGCGGGTACGGCGGCCGTACCCGGGCCACAAGACATTTTTTCACCGGACGACACTCGCCGTCAAACCATGCCCCCGCAGTCGCGCAGAGCCCTCCTCGCGAGCGCCGCCGCCGGGATCGCCGCCCTCGCCGGCTGTAGCGGCCTCCGGAACGCCGTCGACGGCGCCGAGCCGACCGTCCGGCCGAGCGCGCTCCGCGAAGTTGCGTCGAGCGAGTCGCCGACCCCCGAGCCGGCCCTCCCGGTCGACGTCGTCGACGACCTCGCGGCCCACCACCGCGAACGGGTCCAGCACCTGCTCGAGCGCGTCCCCCGGTCGCCGTCGGGCGAGGAGACGCCCGGCGAGACGGTCAGGGACGTCGTCGCACGGAACGTCGAGTCGGCCCGTGCGGAACTGTCGGCGGCCGCCGACGCGCGCTACCCGTCGGAACGGCTCGCGGCCCTGCGTGGGGCCCGTGCCGACGCCGCCGCGGCCGCGGCGACGTGGGCGGCCGCCGACCCGCGTTCGGACCCCACGCCCTCGGTGGCGCAAAACGCCGTCCGCGACCGGCTCGCGGCCGCCGAGCGGGACCGCCGCTACGTCGGCGGCGAGGACTCCGTGGGCGCGTTGCTCGCGCACGGAACCGTAGAGCGCCGGTTCGCCACCGCGGGCCGGTGGCTCGACGGCGCGCTCGAGACGAACCGGTCGGGGGCCGTGGGCGTCGGCGAAGCGATGGAGAGCGTCGAGCGCGCCCGGGCGTATCTCGACGGCGGCGTCCGACTGTACGGGGGGTACGTCACTTCCCTGCCGCGGGAGCGCGACGTGCGACCGCTGTTGGCGACGGCCGCCGACGACCTGCGCTCGACCGCCCGGGAGCGCCGGCCGGACGGCCTGACCCGGGAGACGACCCCGGGCGCCGTCGTCGACGGCTACGCCGACGCGAAAGGCACCGCGGTCGGCGAGGCGCTCCGGGACTGCTACTTCGACGTGGTCGACCCCGGGGCCGTCCGCACGGGCGACGACCGCCTCGCGGCGGCCGCACTCGACGTGCAGGCGTATCTCACCGCCGTCCGGGGGTTCGAGACGCTGGAATCGCGAATCGAGAGCGGCGACTACCGCACCGTCGAGAGCGGCGAGGACCTGCGGGCGTTCCGGCAGTCCGCCGTCGAGGCTATCGAGGCCGGCAGGTCGCGGCTCGACCGCCGACTGCTGGTCGAGTCGGCGGTCCAGCTCGGCTTCGACGACGAGCGACTCCGGGAGTTCGCCGAAGGGGTCGACGGCCCCCTGCCTGCCGACGAACTGGTCCCGTTCGCCGCCGACTACCTCGAACTCGCCGTCACCGCCGACGCGGTACCCGCCGCCAGCGAACGGGTGCGGGCCGCGCTCGTCGGCTGACGTTCGACCTCACAGCCGCGCGTCGATGTCCTCGCGGATGGCATCGAGTTCGTCGTCGGAGAGGTCGGGCCGGGAGCCGGCGACCGCGTGGATGGGTCGGCCGCCGTCGCCCTCGAACCGCGGCACGACGTGGGCGTGGACGTGGGGCACCTCCTGGCCGGACGCCTCGCCGTTGTTGATGCCGACGTTCGAGCCGTCGGCGTCGACCGCCTCCTGGACGGGGTCGACTATCTCGTGGAGCGTCCCGAACACAGCCGCGGCGGTGTCGTCGTCCATCGCCTCGACGTGCTGGTGGTGGGCCTTCGGGACGACCAGCGTGTGCCCCGGCGCGAGGGGGTTGGCGTCGAGGAACGCCAGCGTCTCGCTGTCCTCGTGGACGGTGCGTGCGGGGATGTCGCCCGCGACTATCGAACAGAAGATGCAGTCGTCGCTCACGGCCGGGAGCATGCCCGCGTGGCCGAAAAACGTCCCGGTGGCGGGCCTAGACTTTTGCTCCACAGCGTGGCATCCGTCAACATGGAGTTCGAGCGCCACAGCCAGGAGTCGACGTTTCACAGTCCGCTGGCGGAGTTCGAGGAGGTGACCGAGACGGTGGAGGTGCGGGTCGACCCGCTGACGGGCCGGACCGGACGCGTCGCGGACGGCGCGTTCCTCGCGCCCGACGAGTACGACATCGACGCCGTCGTCTCCGACTCGGAGGGCTGTTTCTTCTGTCCGGACAGCGTCGAGGCCGCCACCCCAACCTACCCCGACTGGATGGAGATGGACCGGGGGCGTCGCGGCGAGGCCACCTCGTTCCCGAACCTCAACCCGTACGGCTCGCACTCGAACGTCGTCGCGCTCACGGAGACCCACTACCAGCCGCTGGACGCGTTCACGACCGAGCAGTTCGCCGACGGGTTCGGGGCCGCACTGGAGTTCGTCCACGCGGCGCTCGAACACGATGGCGACGCCGCCCACGCCTCGGTGAACATGAACTTCCTCAAGTCCGCGGGGTCGAGTCTGGTCCACCCCCACCTCCAGACGCTCGTGGACGACCGCGGGACGACCCGCCAGCGCCGCCTGCTCGACGCCGGCCGCCGCTACCGCGAACGGGAGGGCGCGGACTACTGGGCCGACCTCGTCGAGGCCGAACGCAACGGCGACCGCTGGATAGCCTCGACGGGCGCGGTCGACTGGCTGGCGGCGTTCGCGCCCAAACACCACCGGCACGTGCTGGGGGTCGTCGAGGAGACCGGCATCCCCGACGCCGAGGGGCCGGCGGTCGACGCACTCGCGGAGGGACTGACGGGCGTGCTGGCGTCGTACGCGGCGGCCGGCCACAACGCGTTCAACGTCGCGCTCCACCTCACCGAGGGCGAGCGGCCGGTCGTCCACGTTATCGCCCGCGCGGTGTTCGACGAGTACTACTGGTCGGACTCGCCGTTCTTCACCGTTCTCCACGACGAGGGCGTCGTCGAGACGCCGCCCGAACAGTACGCCGCCGACGCCCGCGAGCAGTTCTGACCGACGCAACGGCTTTCACCGCGGACTGTTCAGATGGGCGCATGCAACTGGCCGACCTCGCTGGTCCCGTCACCGACGCCCACGTCCACCTGATGCCCGACCGGCTGATGCGGGCCATCCGCGACGCGCTCAACGACGCCGCCGGCTGGGAGTTTCCGCACCCGACGGAGCGGGAGGCCATGGAGGAGAACCTCCGGGCGGCCGGCGTCGACCGCTACCTCGCGCTCCCGTACGCTCACAAGCCGGGCATCGCGGCGGAGTTGAACGACTGGGTGCTCGCTCGCGCAGACGAGTCGGCGATGGCCGTCCCGTTCGCCACCGTGCACGGCGACGACGACGTTGACGAGGTGGTCCACGACGCCTTCGAGGCCGGTGCTCGCGGCCTGAAATTCCAGTGTCCCGTCCAGGAGTGCGGCCCCGCGGACCCGCGGCTCGACCCCGCGTTCGAACTCGCCGCCGAGTACGACCGCCCGGTCCTGTTTCACGCCGGCACCGCCCCCATGTTCGAGGACAGCCCCCACGTCGGTATCGACCAGTTCCGCGAGTTCCTCGACTCGTATCCGGGAGTGCGGGCCTGCTGTGCCCACATGGGGACGTTCAACCACGAGGCGTTTCTCGAGACGGCCCGCGACAACGACAACGTGTTTCTCGATACGGCGGTGGCGATGGCGACGGCGGGCGACACCGTCCGGTTCGACCCCGGCGAAGTCGGCGACGACGTGTTCGAGGAGTTGGCCGGCCGCGTCATGTTCGGGAGCGATTACCCGAACATCCCGCACAGCTACCGCGCCGAGTGGGAGGGCCTGCTCGCCCGAGAGCTGAGCGACGAGGCGTTCGAGGCGCTGTTCGGCGGCGCGGCCGACCGGTTCCTCGGGGCGCGTTGAGTCGGCGACCCCGCTGGGAGCCGAGCGACCGACACGCCGGGGCGTGACGGGGTCACGGGCCGCCGTCGTGCTCCGGCATCGAGGAGTGGTCGCCGGCCTGCCGTCCGGGCATCGACGGCGGTGGTTGCCACTCACTCGATACGACCGTCCGCTCGGGTATCGGCAGGTACAGCTCCGGTTTCCGCGTCAGCAGTCGCTCCAGAAGCGTCAGGTCCGTCGGGTTCGGCTTCTCGATGACCGCGTACTCGACGACGACGGCGCCGTCCTCCTCGAAGACGCGGACGTAGTTCAGCCGGAACGAGGGGTAGAACACCCGCGGGAGCAACCCGAGCACGGCCCGTTGCCGGTGGAGTCGTCTCAGCCACGTACCAGTGTTCACGACGACGCGATCGTCTACGCCGGTGATGGAGGCGCGGTGGGTGTGGCCGTAGACGAACACCGCCACCTCGGGACGGGCGTCGAACACCTCCCGTGCCGCCCCGACGTACCGGTCGTTTATCTCCTCCGGGTCGTCGCCACCGACCAGTCCGAACCGTCTGAGCGTTCGCCTGACGTCCCGTGCGAAGAAGAACAGCGGGATCGAGATGAGGGTGAGGAGGAGGATGACGGCGACGTTCACGAACAACACGACGTCGATGAGCACGCCGACGACACTCAGCCGCCGCAACACCGCCTCCACCACTTCGTTCGGCAACGACCAGAGCCCGACGACGTCGAACAGCAGCACGACGACGTAAAACAGGCTGACGTTGAACAGCAGGAGGAACGGTATCACCGCGTACCGGAGAACTGGACTCATCTCCCGGTAGAAGTAGTTCGATATCAGCCAGTCGGGAATCTGCGTCATCGGGGTCACCGACTGGATGTCTTTCAGCCAGTTGAACTTCCCGTGCTTCGAGAGCTTCCCCGCTCTGCTCGTGATGCGGCGGTTCACGTGGTAGCCCGGCGGCTGGGCGTACGGGTTCCCGAAGTCCGGACTCTCGTTGTTCGGGTCGCGCTGCTGACCGTGTTCGATCCAGATGACCCGGTCGGCCACCTCCCGGGTGATGACCACCTCCTGTTCGAGCGTGACGTTGTACTCGGCGAGTCGGTCGACGTACTCGTCGTAGCAGGCGAGTTCGTAGTCGTGATTGCCCGGGATGAACGTGATTGGCACCCGCTCGCCGGTCGCCCGGAGCTGTTCGAACAGTTCGGGGTAGCGGGCGACGAGCGCGTCGAACTTCGCCATCCCCTCCAGGTCGGTGAACTCCCACAGCCCGAACGCGTCGCCGTTCACGATGAGTTCCGCGTCCTCGTCGCTCGCCTCCAGGTCCCGGAGGAACTCGACGAGTTCGTCCATGAACTCGACCTCCTGGAGCGTCTCGTCGCCGCCGATGTGCAGGTCGCTGATGAAGTAGTACCGGGTCGCGTCTCGCGGTGTCTCCTGGCTCATGGGTCGTGCGGGCCGGGGCTGGTGGACTCGGTCATCGGGACGACCCTCACCGCTCGGCCGACCGCGTAGCCAGTCGTTCGGTGAGCTGGTCGGCGATTCCGGAGAGATACGCCGTGCCGAAAATCGCCACGAGCAGGCCGCCGAGCGTGTTGTAGAACAGGTCGAGCACGGTGTCGTCCAGCCCGTACTGGGTGAGGACCGAGCCCGCTCCCAGCAGTCCCGTGACGACGCCGATGTAGAACTCGATGAGCTCCCAGATGACGCCGAACGCGAGCACGAACATGAGCATGAACACGAAGAGGAACCGCGGCGGCATGTGGATGAACTCGGTGTGCTGGTCGAGCGCGCGGACGACGGCGTAGGCGACGCCCGCGACCAGCGACGACGACAGCGCGTGGGTCATGTGGTCCCACCACCACGTCGCCTTGTAGGGGCTCAGGAAGTCCAGAAACGGGAGCGGGAGGGTCCCGAACGCGTGGAGGAACATCGCCGTCGTTATCCAGAGTACGATGCCGACCCCCATCGTGAACCGGTAGTTGCGCTCCAGATACGCGGGGAGGAACGTCACCACGAGCCCGACGGCGGCGTTGACCACGACGCCCGCGTTGGCCTGCCAGACGCCGACCAGCAGGATGGCGACCATCACGGCCTGCAGGAACCGGACCAGCTGTCCCTGCCGGCGTTGCGTCAGGCCGATGCGCCGGGCGACGCTCATGCGCCCCGCACCTCCTCGCGCTCGAGGTTCGCCTCGAGTCGGCGCGCGAAGTACCAGCGGAACAGGAGCGCGGAGACGACGCTTGCGGCCAGCGCCGCGGTGAACACGAGCATGAGCTGGTCGTTCGTCTCCACGAACTCGGTGCCGAGATACCGGGCCGAGGCCGCCGACCCGAGCGCCCACAGCCCCGCGGTCGCAAGCGTGGCGATGACGACGAACCCGATGGCGAAGTTGGGTGTCATCCGAACCGTCGTCGTCAACTGGAGCGTCACGACGACGAGGATGGCGAGCGCGGCGACGGCCAGCGCGAACACCACGTCACCGAGGAACGACGGGCCGAACGCGCCGGCGAGAAGCGCCACCACCGCGAGCAGCAGCATCGGCCACGGGACGGTCCGGGTCCACGACCGGTGGACGACGGCGGGGACGACGGCGACGGTCGTGGCGACGGCCGCGATGGCGACGACGACCAGCGAGCCGAGCAGGAAGTACACCACGGCGGTGGCGGCGAGCAGTCCGGTCAACAGCCACGCGATGGCGGCGTTCACTCGTGCGTCCTTGATGAACCACTCCTCCGGTAACGATTGCTCCATGACTGTCACCTCCGTGGGTGCGCCCGGAACGGCGGCCGGGGAGACACGCCCCCACGGTGAGGGAGGAAAGTTGTCGCTGGAGGATAATCACGATAGTTGCGTGATGCTCCCCAGTTCGAACCGTATTGCCTCGCCGGAACGAGCCGAGGAGCCCGCGAGCGCCGAAGCCACGCCCGGGGGCGGCTCGAACCGAAACCGGCAGGGAGCAACGACAAAGCGGGAACCACTCCGCCCGCAAGTCGCCGCGATAGCTCGTCCACCGGGGCGTAACCGCCGGTGAAAGCTACGGATACGCAACCGTAGGGCAATTCTGTTTATCGCCGACAGGGCCCTCCGCCGAGACATGGTGAAGTGGATGGCTGTCCTGTACGGCGTCGTGACCGCGATAGTGCTCGGCCTCGTCAGCGGGCTCGGCGTCCCGTTCACCGACGCGTCGCTTCCCGTGCTCGGCGCGGGGCTGACCGGGCTGATAGCCGGCGGCGTCGCCGGCTACGTCGCCCGGGGTGGACTCTGGAGCGGGCTGGTACACGGGTTCCTCGCGACGACCATCGGGGGCATCGTCGTGGCGCTGGTGCTACTGTTGCTCGGTACCCTCGTCGCCGGCGTGTTCGGGTTCAGCGCGGGCGTGCTGTTCCTCGTCTGGGTCGCCTCGAACGGCATCCCCGGCGCGGTCGGCGGGGCGATAGGCGGCGTGGTGGCGCCCGAGGAGACCGCGGCCGGCCAGCCCGCGACCTGAGCGCAGGGCGACCCCGGTCCACCCGAGGTGCCGAGGAGCGGATGGCTCGACTTAAGCCGTTGAAGCCGTGAGCCGGAGGTATCGAGACGAACACTCACCCGCCAGCGGCCGGCATCCGGCGGCGGCCGGCGGCGGGACGCCGCAGTTCGACCGGGACGAGCACGCAGTACCACGGGGGCGGAAGCCGGGTGGCCCGGTGACGTACCGGACGTCGAACGTCGCCCGCCTCGCCGGAGCGGCGTCGCTACTCGCCGCGCTGGCTGGCTGGGGCTACCTGTCGCATCTCACCGCCGGCGAGACCACCGTGACGACGTGGGCGGTGGCGCTCGCGGCCCTGTTCCCGGTGAGTGCGCTCCTGCTCGGTGCCGCCGGAAGCCGGTCGCCACCCCGGACCGGGACGGCGTACGCTGTGGGGGTCGCGGCGGGGGTCACAATCCTCTCGGTCGGGTATCTGGGTGCCGTCACCGCGGATTACGCGACGGTGCGTACCCTCGCCGCCGTCGAGAGCCTCGAGTTGGGGGTCGCCGCCGTCGGATTCACGCTGGTGGGTGGGACGCTCGCGCTCGTCGACCACCGGTACGTCGAGCGGCCCGTGACGGCGGCCCTGCTGGAGGAGCGACATCTCGACGACCCGAGTCGCCGGCAGTAGCGTTGCTTCGCGGCAGGCGTGGGGCCCGGTTCCGCCGTCGACGACCCCGACGACCCAACAAACATTTGTCCGCGTTGACAGACACACGAGTATGTCCACCGCCCGGATGCGTCGCCGCCGGCTTCTGCTCTGGGGTCTGCTCGCCGCCGGCTTCCTGTTCGTCAACTTCCACCGAACCGCGACGGCGGTGCTCGCGGAGACGCTCGCGGGGGCGTTCGACACGACCGCCGCCGAGTTGGGCTTTCTCCACGCCTCGTTCTTCTGGATTTACGCCGGCCTTCAGTTGCCGGCGGGACTGGTCGTGGACCGCTACGGGCCGCGGTGGGTCGCGGGTGTCGGCCTCGCCGTGATGACCGGTGGGGTCGCGTGGTTCGCGTCGGCCGGCACGCTGACGGCGGCGCTCGCGGCGCGGGCGACCATCGGCCTCGGGGGGAGCGTGCTGTACGTCGCCACGCTCCGGTATCTCGCCTCGTGGTATCGCCCCGACGAGTACGCGACGATGACCGGGCTCACCATCGCGGCCGCGGGCATCGGCGGCATTCTCGCCACGACGCCGCTGGCGCTGGCCATCGAGGCGGTCGGCTGGCGGACGGCCCTGCTCGCGGCCGGGGGCGCAAGCGGCGTCGTCACCGTCGGCATCCTCGCGGCCGTCCGCGACCGGCCGGCGGACGCCGGCCTCGAGAGCGTCGGAACCGCCGAGCAGTCCACCGCCTCGCTGTCGGAGGTGGTCGCCAACACCCGCACGGTGCTCGGCGAACGGGAGACGTGGCTGATGGGGCTGATGCTGTTCTTCGTGCTCGGGGCGAACTTCACCGTCCTCGGACTGTGGGGCGTCCCGTTCGTCGTCGACATCTACGGCACGTCGGTGGCGCAGGCGTCGACGTACGTCCTGCTGGGCAACGTCGGGTTCGTGCTCGGGTCGCCCGTCTTCGGCTGGCTGTCGGACCGGCTGGAACGCCGGACGAGTCTCATCGCCGCCTCGACGGCCGCGTTCACGCTGTCGTACGTGGCGCTGGTGACGGTGCCGCCGCTTCCGGTGGTCGGCGCGGCGCTGTTCTGTGCGCTGTTCGCCAACGGCGGCGTCGCGCTCGCGTTCACCGTCGGCAAGGAGCGGCACGACCCCGAGGTGGGCGGCACCGTCACGGGCGTCATCAACAGCCTCGGCTACTTCGGCGCGGCCGTCCTGCCGGCGGTGATGGGCGTCGTCCTCGACGCCTACTGGACGGGCGAGATAATCAGCGGCGCCCGCGTCTACACCGTCGCCGGCTACCGGGTCGCGTTCGGCATCGCGGCGCTGGCGGGCCTGCTCGCCACGGGGTGTGCGGCGTGGCTCCACCACCGCGAGTCGGGGACCCAAGCACCGACGGACGCGGCGACGAGGGGCGATTGACCGGGAGCGACCGACGGTGCGCCGCGTCGTGGCACCCGCGGACGACCGACCTCACACGCCGAGCGCGTCGGCCACGTCGTGGAACGTCTCCGCTTCGAGGCCGGGACAGTCGCCGGCGAACGACTCCCACGGCCCTCCCTCGCGGTCGAGCCACACGGACTGCATTCCGGCGTTCGTACAGCCGAGCACGTCGAACGAGGGGCCGGCGACGTGACAGATACGGTCGATGGGCGTCCCCGTCCGGGCGGCGGCGTGGCGGTAGATTTCGGGGTCGGGTTTGAACCGCTCCACTTCGTCGGCGCTTATCGTGTCCGAAATCAGGTCGTCGACGTCGGCGTGGTCGACCATCGAGTCGAGCATCTCGGGGTTGCCGTTCGAGACGACGTACACGTCGTAGCCGCCGTCGACGATGCGTTCCAGACCCTCGCGCACGTCGGGGAACACGTCGAGTTCGTGGTACACCGACAGGACGTCGTCCACCTCCTCGGCCGTGAGGTCCGCGCCGTTGGCGGCGGCCGCGTACGCCAGGGCGTCGCGGTTCATCTCGTAGAACGGCTGGTAGAAGCCGACGCTGTTGCCGACCATCGTGTAGAGGATGGAGCGGGCGCGCCACTCGACGGCGACCCGCTCGACCAGCGAGGCGTCGACGTACTCACCGAGTTTCGCGACCGTCGCGTAGGGGTCGACGAGCGTGCCGTACGAGTCGACTGTGACCGTCTCGACGCGGTCCGGGTCGAAGGACATACGTCCCGCGATGCCCCGAGGCGCCTTAGCCTTGGGGCGCGTCGGCGCGGCCCGTGGTCGTTCACCACACGCCGTGACCGCCCGCCTCCGGAGGTTCTTGCCGACGATGGCCACCAGCCACTTACGTGACCCCTCGGTTCCGACGGATATGGAACGCAGACGGTTCCTCGGCGCCGCCGCGGCCGCCGGGACGGTCGCGCTGGCTGGCTGTTCGAACGTGCAACCGGACCCCGTAGTCGTCTCCTCGAACGCGGAGAGCCAACTGTTCGGCCCCACCACCATCGACGTGACGGTGCAGAACGAGGCCGCCAAGGGCGACGTGAACGTGGTCGTCAAGATATTCGGGAGCGGCGAGACGGTCCAGAGCAAACACACCGAGACCGTGACGATGTCGGAGGGCGCGAAACGGGAGGTCACGTTCAACGTCGACCTCGAACAGGAAGCCGAGAAGTACACGGCGACGGCGAAGGCCGCGGGCTTCATCTAAAGAAGCGCATCGAGTTCCGCCAGATACGACTCGCGGCTGTGTCCCAGCCGAGAGAGCCACACCTCCTGATACGACGGGTGCAACAGCGGAATCACCCGCCCGAGGTCGGTCTCGACCGGCACCAGCACCGCATCGAGGAAGCCGTCGAGCGAGCGGCTGTCGGCCGCGAACACCGAGCGCGTGGCGTGTTTGCCGGTCGTGAGTATCGCGTCCGGGCCGACCCGCGCCACCTCCGTCAGCAGGTACGGCCGGCAGTTCGCCCGCTCCTCCGGGGTGGGGTCGCGGTTCTCCGGCGGGTGACATTTCACCGCGTTCGTGTAGTAGCAGTCGCCCGCGTAGCCGAGGTCCGCCATCATACGGCGTATCTTCCGGCCCGACGCCCGCGAGGTGTACGCCATCCCCGTCAGGTTGCCGCCGCGCCAGCGGTCGGCGTCGGGGGCGCCCGCGGCGGGCGCCTCCCCGACGACGACCAGCGAGGCGTCGGACGGGCCGACGCCCCACGAGATGCGGGTGCGGGCCTCGCACAGCGCCGGACAGCGCCGGCAGTCCTCGGCCAGCGGGGTTTGCTCGTCGGCGTCGGGGAACCGCGGCTCCGTCACGGCCGGGGGGTCGTGACCGACCGGCGTGAAGCTTCCGCCCGCCTCAGGTGCTCGCCGGCGTCACCGCTGGACGTCGGTGATGCGCTCGAGGATGGCCTCGGGGCGCTCCCGGCCGTGGTAGCGGACCGCCTCCCGGTCCCAGTCCACGTCGACGATGCCGGCGTCAGCGAGCATCGGCAGGTGGACGTGGCGGAGCGACGCCCGCGCGGCCCGCCGGGACGCGTCGTCGCCGGCGACCACCCCACACAGTTCCTCGACGGGCACCACGTCGTCGCCGGTCCGGGCGAGATACCGGAGCAGGCGACGCCGGGTCCCGTCGGCGAGCACCCGGAGGATGCGGTCGACGTCCGGGTCCTCAATCGCGTCGGTCGGCGACGTGGGCTCACTCGATGGTGCCATCGCGTCGACTACCGACGGGCCCACAGCTACTATCGGTTCCTATCGCTCCGCTACCGACTGGTTGCCGGCTACGTGCCGACCGGCGGCCGGTCGCCGTCGGGGTGGCGGATGCGTCCGCCGTCCGTCACTCCGTCAGCGGGAGCAGGATGCCGAACACGAACGGCGAGAGAACGAACAGCAGGATGCCGACGATCTCCATGTCGGTGAACAGGGTGTTCTCCCACGCCGGTAGCTCGTAGTGGAGTGCGTGGGCGGTGAGCTCCGCCCCGCCACCGAGCGCGAGGAGCAGGAGCCCGAGCGCGACGCCCATCTTCGTCAGTTTCGGGTAATCGATGTCTCCGTATCGACCCATATCTCGTCCGAGCGTGCAGCCGAGGGAAAGCGTTGTGAGAGAGTGTGTGACACGGAGTCACACAACCGCTATCACCTCGCGGTGACGAGGCGTGTGCATGTCCGATTTCGTCCCCGAGTGGCTCGCGGAGGCGGCGACGCTCGCGTTCGAACTGGTCGTGACGCTGTTGCTCACCGCGGCGGGCGTCGGCGCCGAACTCCAGAGTGCACAGGTGCTCGGCACGAACACCGTGGTGGCGCTGTGGTTCGGTTACATGGGTGCCGTGGCGCTGTACGGCGGCGTCGTCGTGTTCGGAAGCGGGCGCCTGCTCCCGCGCGTCCGCGGCGCGTAACCGCTCAGTCGTCGACCGGTTCGGGGGCGGACGCGGCCAGCCCCGCAACCCATCGCAGGGCCGCGGCCAGCGCGACGACCCCGCCCGCGATGCCGAGGACGGCGTACAGCGTCCCCTCGGTCGCGCCGGACAGTTCGTAGCCGATGGACGCGAGCGCGACCAGCGCGAGTCCGAGCAGACCGGCGACGACGACCAGCCAGCGGCGAATCGACCGCAACAGATGTTCGGAGGGCATCGGTGGGGAGTCACGGCGGCGTGAGATGAACCCCCCGACTCGCGGTCACCTGCAAGACCGATTCGCCTTTTAGTGCGGGGAAACACCCTCGGGGTATGGACCGGTTCGCCGAGGTCGACGACCAGTACGACCCCGACGCGGTCGAGGACCGCGTGTTCGACTACTGGGACGAAGTCGACGCCTACGAGAAGACCGTCGCACACCGCGAGGGCAACGAGGAGTTCTTCTTCGTCGACGGCCCGCCGTACACCTCCGGCGCGGCCCACATGGGGACGACGTGGAACAAGACGCTGAAGGACGCCTACATCCGGTTCCACCGGATGCAGGGGTACGACGTCACCGACCGCCCGGGCTACGACATGCACGGGCTTCCCATCGAGACGAAAGTCGAGGAGGAACTCGGCTTCGAGAACAAGAAGGACATCGAGCAGTTCGGGATGGAGAACTTCATCCGCGAGTGCAAGCAGTTCGCGGAGTCGCAACTCGACGGCCTCCAGGAGGATTTCCAGTCGTTCGGCGTCTGGATGGACTGGGAGAACCCGTACAAGACGGTCACGCCCGAGTACATGGAGGCCGCGTGGTGGGGGTTCGCGCAGGCCCACGAGCGGGGGCTCGTCGAGCAGGGGAAACGTTCAATCACCCAGTGTCCCCGGTGTGAGACGGCCATCGCCAAGAACGAGGTCGAGTACCACGAGGTCGAGGACCCCTCCATCTACGTGCAGTTCCCGCTGACGGAGCGCGAGGGGAGCCTCGTCATCTGGACGACTACCCCGTGGACCATCCCCGCCAACTCGTTCGTGGCGGTCGACGAGGACGTCACCTACCAGAAGGTCCGCGCCGAGAAAGACGGTGAAGAAGACGTGCTGTATCTCGCGGAGGGCGTCGTCGAGGAGGTGCTGAAGAAGGGTCGCTACACCGATTACGAAATCGAGGAGAGCCTGCAGGGCTCGGAGATGCTCGGCTGGACGTACGACCATCCGCTGGCCGAGGAGGTGCCCGACCACCCGGACTTCGAGGGTGCCGGCCAGGTGTACCACGCCGACTACGTCGAGGTCGACCGGACGGGACTGGTCCACTCGGCGCCCGGCCACGGCCAGGAGGACTTCGAGCGCGGGCAGGAACTCGGCCTCGAAATCTTCTGTCCCGTCGGGAGCGACGGCGTCTACGACGAGCGCGCCGGCGCGTACGCCGGCCAGTTCGTCCGCGACGCCAACGACGACATCATCGCGGACCTGGACGCGAACGGCCACCTGCTCGCCGAGGAGTCGTACGTCCACGACTACGGCCAGTGTTGGCGCTGTGACACGGACATCATCTTCCTCGCCACCGACCAGTGGTTCATCACGGTCACCGACATCAAGGACGAACTCCTCGAGAACATCGACCACAGCGAGTGGTATCCGTCGGAGGCGCGGGACAGCCGGTTCAAGAACTTCGTCGAGGAGTCGCCCGACTGGAACGTCTCCCGCCAGCGCTACTGGGGTATCCCCATCCCCATCTGGACGCCCGAGGACTGGTCGGGCGAGATGGACGACGTGGTGGTCGTCTCGACGCGTGAGGAACTCGCCGAGCGGGTCGACCAGGACGTAGACCCCGACGAGGTGGACCTCCACCGGCCGACCGTCGACGACCTCACCATCACCGAGGACGGCACCACCTACACCCGCGTCCCCGACGTGTTCGACGTGTGGCTCGACTCCTCGGTCGCCTCGTGGGGCACCCTCGATTATCCCAGCGAGACGGAGGCGTTCGATGAGCTGTGGCCCGCGGACCTCATCATGGAAGCGCAGGACCAGACCCGCGGCTGGTTCTGGTCGCAACTCGGCATGGGGACCGCCGCACTCGGCGAGATTCCCTACGAGGACGTGCTGATGCACGGCTGGGCGCTGATGCCCGACGGCCGCACGATGTCGAAATCGAAGGGCATCCTCGTCGACCCGAAGGAGGTCATCGAGAAGTACGGGACGGACCCGATGCGGCTGTTCCTGCTGTCGCGGAACCCGCAGGGCGAGGACATGCGGTTCTCGTGGGACGAGACGGAGAATCTCCAGCGGGACCTCAACATCCTCTGGAACGTGTTCCGGTTCCCGCTCCCGTACATGCGGATGGACGGGTTCGACCCCGAGGCCGTCGCCCTCGAGGACTGCGAGTTGGAACTCGTCGACCGCTGGCTCCTCTCGCGGCTCCAGACCGTAATCGAGGAGATGGACGCCGCGTGGGACGACTACCGACAGGACCAGGCACTCGACGTCCTGCTCGAGTTCCTCGTCGAGGACGTCTCCCGGTTCTACATCCAGGTCGTCCGCGAGCGGATGTGGGAAGAGGCCGACTCCGCCTCGAAGGAGGCCGCCTACGCCACCTTCTACCACGTGCTCACGGAGACGGTCAAACTGTTCGCCCCCTACGCGCCGTTCATCTCCGAGGAGGTGTACGGGACGCTCACCGGCGACGCGGGCCACCCGACGGTCCACATGTGCGACTGGCCCGAGTTCGACGAACGGTGGTACGAGCCGCAACTGGAGGCGGACGTGGACGTGGCCCGCGCCGTCGAGGAGGCGGGCGCGAACGCCCGCCAGCAGGCCGAACGCAAACTTCGGTGGCCCGTCCAGCGGGTCGTCGTCGCCGCGGACGACGACGAGACGGCCGCCGCGGTCGACCGCCAGCGCGACCTCCTGCGCGAGCGGCTGAACGCCCGCGAGATCGAACTCGTCGAGCCGGGCGAGAGCTGGGCGGAACTCGCGTACGGCGCCCGCGCCGACATGTCGGTGCTCGGGCCGGCGTTCGGCGACGAGGCCGGCGAGGTGATGAACGCGCTCAACGCCGTCGCGGTCGACAGCCAGTCGCTCGACGAACTGGAGGCCGCGGTCGCCGACGAACTCGGTCGCGCGGTCGACCTCGACCGCGAGATGGTCGAGTTCGTCACCCAGACCCCCGAGGGCGTCGAGGGCACGGAGTTCCGCGTCGCGAGCGCCTCCGACGACCGCGAGTCGGGCGGCGTCGTCTACGTCGACACCACGCTCACCGACGACATCGAGTCGGAGGGGTACGCCCGCGAGGTCATCCGCCGGGTCCAGGAGATGCGCAAGGACCTCGAACTCGACATCGACGCCGAAATCCGGCTGGAACTCGACTTGGCCGACGACCGGATTGCGGACCTCGTGCGCGACCACCAGGACCTCATCGCCGGCGAGGTTCGGGCCGCCGAGTTCGGCCCCGTCTCGGACGGCCACCGCAAGCAGTGGGACGTCGAGGGCGTCGAGATGACCATCGCCGTCGAGCCGCTGGCGGCGGCCTCCGCCGAGGACTGAGCCCGAAACGATAACTCCGGGCGGCCCGTTGTCAGCCCGTGTCACGGTCGTCGCTGGTCGCGCTGTCGTGTCTCGTCGCGCTCGTGGCGCTCACCGGCCCGGTCGCGGCCGACGCCGGGAGCGCCGCGGCGAACGCCACCGTAACCGGCCCGGGGACGCTCGACCGGACGTTCACGGCGTCGCTGACCCCCGCGGAGCCGGGCGAGATACGCGTCGAACTCCGTTACACCGTGCCCGAGGGCGTGACGACGCTGTCGACGCGGCTCCCGGAGGACGCCACCGTGCGGTCGACCGACGGGTTCCAGCGCCGCTCCGGCAACACGTACTCGTGGACGCGGACGACCGACCGCCCGACCGTCACCTACGACCTCGCGGTGAACCGGACGGTCACCCGCGGCATCGAGGGCGAGGCGACGGGCGGCTACCTCTACGTCGACGCCGGGCCGTGGGCCATCACGCCCGCCCCACGGTCGGGCGTCACCTACTCCGGCACCGGGACGCGGCCAGAACTCGTCACGGAGTACGCGTTCACCGGGTCGGGCGCCACCTCGGGCGACATGCTGTATCTCGGTCCGTACGAGGAGCATCGCCAGTCCGCCGCCGGCCAGCGGTTCCGCCTCGTCGTCCCCGCGGCCGCCGAGATGGCGTCGCCGCCCGATGCGGTCCTCGGTTCGGTGACCGACGCGGCCGAGTCGCTGTCGGTCGGCCCCCGCGACCCCGAGGTGGTCGCCATCGCCGCGCCCACGAGCGTCGAGTGGGGGTCGACCGGGCTCCAGCGCGGCGAGAGCGACTTCTGGGTGCTGGCGACCCGCGGCGTCGACGCACCGGGCAACGTCTGGGTCCACGAGTACGTCCACACCCAGCAGGCCTACCGGACGACCGACGCCGCGGAGTGGACCGTCGAGGGGTTCGCCGACTACTACGCCGCGCTCCTGACGTACCAGCAGGGCCGCATCGACTACGACCGCTACCGCCGCCACCTCGAACGCGGCCAGCGGTTCGACGGGTCGGTCCTCGCGGAGCCGGAGACGTGGGGCGACGTGCTCGTCCCGTACGACAAGGGGGCGCTGGTGGCCGCGGCCCTCGACCGCCGGATACGGCTGGCGACCGACGGCGGCGGCTCCCTCCAGGGAGTCGTCCGCCGGCTGAACGGGAGCGCCGACCAGTCGGACCTGCTGGCGGCCGTCGACGCAGTCGGCGGCGACGACTCCCGCGAGTACGCCCGCCGGCACACGGAAACGGACGCCGTGCCGGAGACGTGGAGCCGACAGCAACACCGCGCGGCGTTCGGCGGCGACCGGGCGGCGTTCGCCTACGAGTTCGTCCCGCCGTACGAGCGGTCGGGGCCGTACCGGACCGACGCCGCGGGCGCGACTCCGACGGTCGTCGTGGGCGAGTCGCTCCGGCTCCGCGTCGCCGTCGAGAACACCGGCGGCGCGGCCGGCGAGTACGAGGCCGTCCTCCGGGCGAACGGCCGCCGGGTCGCCACGCGGACCGGCCGGCTCCAGCCGGGGGGCCGCGACGTGCTGGCGTTCGACCGCCGGTTCGCGTCGCCCGAGGACGTGCGGTTCACCGTCGCCCGAGCCACCGAGCGGGTGAGCGTCCGCGCGCCGGCCGACGTGCGCGTCACCGGTCTCGACGCCCCGCGGCGCGTCACTCCCGGCGAGCAGGTGCGGCTCCGGGCGACCGTCGGCAACCCCGCAGGTCGGCCCGCGAACGGGACGGTGACGCTTTCCGTCGACGGCCGCGCGGTCGCAACCGAGCGGGTGCGGCTCCGAGCGAACGGGACGGCGACGCTGACCGCGACCACGACGCTCGACGCCGGCATCCACCGCGTCACTGCGGGTGGCCGCGAGCGGACCGTCCGGGCGACAACGGCGACGCCCGCGACGGCCACGGGGTCGGAGACGGTCACCGCGCCGGGGGCCTCCCACTCGCCGACGGAGGCGCGGACGGCACCCCCCACGGAGCCGCGCACGCCGACGGCCGGTGACGGCGCGGGGGCCGGACTCACCACGGCGCTTGCCGCGCTTGCGGCGCTCGCGGTGGGGAGGCTGTGCCATCGGTGGTAGTCGTCGGCCGTTCGACACATCTTAGTTTCCGGTCCGGGTAGTCCGACCGATGCCCTCCAGACGACGACTCCTCGCGGCGCTCGGTAGCGGTGCAGTCGCCGGCCTCGCCGGCTGTAGCGGGTCGAACAGCGGCGGCTCGGACACGGTCGACTGCCACACCAGCGCGGTCTCGCACGGCGACGGCGACGTCCTCGACGGCGGCGCGATGGCGCGCGTCGACGGCGAGGACGTCCGGCTCGTCGTGCCGCTGTCGGTCGATGCGGTCCGGGAGCAGAACGTCGCCGTCCTCGAGGTGTACGACGACGTTGGTGCGGAGGGGTACATCATCCCCGTCTCGCCCAACGACGCCGACCTGATGGCGAACAAGCCCGGCGTGAGCGAAGGACAACTGTACTACGAGCAGTATCTCGGCGAGCGGCCGTTCCACGGCCGGTACACCGTCGCGGCCCGGAACGGCGACGACGAGGTGGTCGACACGGTGACCGTCCAGTTCAACTGCTTCCCCGAGGTCGAGGACGAGTAGCTCACTCCAGGGCGTCGGCGACGACCGGCGCGACCGACACCGAACTGACGGGTCGCTCCACGGTGTCGGTGCCGTGGAGCGAGTCGACGCCCGCGTTCGCCAGTTTGCTCCGGGCGTTGTCCGCGAGCATCGGGTGGACGCAGGTGACGTGGACCGACGCCGGACCGCTCGCGTGCAACTGCTCGATGGCCGACGCCATCGTCGACCCGGTGGCGATGATGTCGTCGACCAGCACTACGTCGCGGCCGGCGGCGGCGGCGTCCGACGGCTCGACCGACACCTCGCCGGTGTCGTAGTCGCGCGTCTTCTCGAAGTAGTCGGTGTCGCCGGCGCCGTACGCGTCCCGGACGCTCGCGGCCAACTCGATTGCGCCCTCGTCGGGCGCGAGGAACAGCGGGTCCGACAGGTCGGGCAGGGGGTCGGCGAGACGGGGCGCGGCGTCGAGCGGCTCGGCGGGCACGTCGAAGAACTCACAGACCCCGGGTTCGTGCGGATTGACCGTCAGCACGCGGTCGGTGCCCGACCCGACGGCGCGGGCGACGGCCCGCGCCGAGACGGGTTCCCCCTCGCGGAACGCCCGGTCCTGTCGCGCGTAGCCCATGTACGGGAGCACCGTCACCACCTCGTCGAACGCCTCGCGCGCGAGGTCCTGCAACTGGAGCAGTTCGACGTGGGCCCGCGCCGAGACGGTCGCGGCGACGACGACGGCGCGGTCGCCGCCCGCGTCGGGCACCCGAACCTTGAACTCGCCGTCGGCGAAGCGGTCCGTCTCGACGGTCGCCAGCGGCGCGTCCAGTTCGGCCGCAAGCGACGCCGAAAGCGACTGGGACGCCGACCCCGGGAGTATCATACGCGAGCGTCCCCCGCGGAAGGTAACAAGCGTTTCCTTCGCCTACGGCACCGCGACCCGCCGCGCCTCCGGCAGGCCGAGCATCCGGTCGCGCCACCCACCGTGAGGCTCCGCCTCACGAGCATCCGGGCCACGCCCGGAGACCTCGCCCGCGTTCGCCAGAAACGTCCCGCCCGTCGTCACGGCGTAGACGGCGTCGTCGGAAAGCGCCACGTCGGCCACGTCGCCGGGCGCGCCGGTATCGACCCACTCGTCGTCCGTGCGCCGGTAGAGCGTCCCCTCGTCGCTGACGGCGTACGCCCGGTCGCCGTCCGCGGCGACGGCGCGGAACCCGCCGTCGAGCGCGTCCATCCAGCCGTTCGCCAGATAGTAGAGCCCGTCCGCCGTCGCGGCCAGTATCTCGCCGTCCGTCGTCACGTCGCGGGCGTCGTCGAGGCCGACGTGGGTACCGTCGAGTCGGACCACGCCGCCAGCGGCCGCGAGCATCCCGCCGGCGATGGTGCGCACGTCCTCGACGGCCGCCAGGTCGACCCACGCGTCGCCGTCGTGACGCGCCACGCGGCCAGCGCCGGCGGCCACGAGGCCGTCGTGGAAGCCGACCGCGGTCGCGGGGCCGAACTCCGTGGGCTCGAAGCCGTCCCCGGTGCCGACGAGCGCGTCGTCGCCGGCGACGGCGAGGCGCCCCTCGCTCCCGACGACGTCGCGCACGTCGCCCCGATGGACCAGCGAGAACTCGCCGACGAGGTCGGCCGACACCTCGACGCGGGCGAGGCCGGCGCCGGTGGCGACGAACGCGGGCGTCGACCCCGCCTTCGCGCCGTAGACGCGCTTCTCGTCTAAGGTGATGTCCTTCTCGGCACTCATACCTCCGGGTCGGTGCCCACCGGGGAAAGCGTTTACACCTCGGTCGCCGCCCGGCGATGGCGGTCGTACACGCCGTCGGCCCACGCACAGACGTCCGGGCAGTCACACAGCAGAAGCCCCTGCATGGAGCCGTCGGTGGCGTGGGCCGTGAGCGTCACCGCCTCGTCGTCGAACAGCGCCAGGCCGAACGGGAGCGACCCCTCGGCCGCGTACACCCCGAGTCCGTCGTCGAGCGCCGCCTCGAACCCGTCGTACCGCCGGTCGATGGCGTCGAGCACGCCCGACTCGACGACCATCTCGATGTCGCGGTCGCCGGCCGCGACGCTGTCGTGGATGTCGGGCATGAACCGCGGGATGGCGACCGGCGAGAGCGTCCGTATCCGACGCGCCCCGTCCGCGAGCGTCTCGAACCGCGTCAGCGGCCGCTCGGGCGCGTGTCGGTCGGGCACCACCACCCGCGACCGCTCGACGACCGACAGCGGCAGGTCGGCGTCACGGGGCACCGCATCGAGCACGCTCCGCAGAGCACACAACCGCGCCACAGTCGCCCGGTAGTCGTCGTGTTTCCGGCGGGCGAGGCGACCGAACTGCGTCAGCGCGTAGCCCTCGCTCGTCGCCCGGACGACGCCGGCCCCCTCCAGTTCGCGGAGCCCCTTGTAGACGGTAGAGCGGGCGACGCCGAGCGACGCCTCCAGGTCCGCCTTCGAGCGCGGGCCGTCGGCCAGCGCCTCCACCAGCGCCCACCGGTTCGAGAGCGTCGACACGACGCCGTCGGCGCCGCCGTCGGGGTCCATCCACGACATACTGACATACCATTCGTGTCGGGATACAATAATATTTTTATATACATCGCCTACGTCCGTCGGTTTATTCGTGGCTCGAACGCGGTTGTCGGCACCGAACGGTCGCGCAGGCGGTGAGGTAAACCGTCCGACCCCCACAGGTGGAACCGCACCCGCTGACAGCCGCCGTCGGCCCTCCAAGACATCTGTCCTCGTGCCGTCGCGGCGCCCGCGACTGCACACGGTGACAGCCGGACCGTCTCACGGGTGAGCGTCGAACCGCGATAGGAACCCGCGAGACGAACCCCGACGTGCAGACACGGTGACCGCTACTCAGGCGACGACCACGCGCGGCTCCGTGGCGCTCTCGGCTCGCAGTTCCCTCCGGTCACCGCTCGCAGAAACGTGCCGCTCGCTCCGCTCGCGGCACGCACCCGACACCACTTTGAGTACCCGCGACCGAACCCCGCACATGAAGGTCTTCGGGTCGAGCGGGGTCCGCGGCGTCGCCAACGAGGAGGTGACGCCCGCGTTCGTCCACCGCGTGGCGCTCGCCGCCGGGTCGGTCTGGGACGCCGAGGCGGCCGCCGTCGCCCGCGACACCCGCACCACCGGGGAGATGCTGGCCGACAGCGCGGCCGCCGGCCTCGCCGCGACCGGGCGAGACGTCCACCGGCTCGGAGTCGTCCCCACGCCGGGCGCACAGGCGTACGCCGAGCGGGCCGGCACGCCCGTCGTGATGATAACGGCGAGCCACAACCCGCCGGAGTACAACGGCGTGAAGCTCGTCGGCGGTGACGGCATCGAGCTATCGACCGGCGACCTCGAACGCGTCGAGGAGCGCCTGCTCGCGGACCGCTACGACGAGGCCCCGTGGGACGAGACGGGCGACGCGACCCGCGTCGAGTCCGCCCGCCGCGAGTACGTCGAGGGACTGCTCGACGACGTCGACCGCGACCGCATCGCTGACGCCGACCTGACGGTGGCGCTGGACCCCGGCCACGGCGCCGGCTCGTTCACCTCCCCCGAGTTCTTCCGCGAGTTGGGCTGTCGAGTCGTCACCGTCAACAGCCAGCCCGACGGCCACTTCCCCGGGCGCGACCCCGAACCCGTTCCCGAGAACCTCGGTGACCTCGGCCGGCTCGTCCGCGCGACCGACGCCGACGTGGGCATCGCCCACGACGGCGACGCCGACCGCGCCATCTTCTTCGACGAGAGCGGCGAGTACGTCGAGGGCGACGCGACGCTGGCGGCGCTGGCGGCCGCGACGCTGGAGCCGGGCGACACAACCGTCTCGGCGGTCAACGTCTCACAGCGACTCGTCGACGTGGCCGACGAGCGAGAGGCGACTCTGGAGCTGACGCCCATCGGCTCGACGGACATCATCACCCACATCCGGGAACTGCTCGCGGCCGGCGAGCACGTCCCCGTCGCCGGCGAGGGGAACGGCGGCGTCCTGTTTCCCGACTACCGGCTGGCCCGCGACGGCGCCTACACCGCCGCGGCGTTCCTCGAACTGCTGGCCGACGCGCCCGCAAGCGAGGTGGTCGCCCCGTACGACGGCTACGAGAACGTCCGCCGAAACCTCGCGTACGGGTCGGACGACGAGCGCGAGGCGATGCTGGCCGCCGCCGAGCGGTTCGCCGCCGACGCCGACGCGACGCCGACGACCATCGACGGCTACCGGCTCGACTACGGCGACGCCTGGGTGCTCGCGCGCCCCTCCGGCACCGAACCCGTGGTCCGCGTGTACGCGGAGGCCCGCGACCGGAGCCGCGCAGAGGAACTCGCCGACGCGGTGACGGCGGCGCTGTCCGACGCCCGCGAAGACGCCTGACTACGACAGCCGCTCGACCTGAAGGACGGCGGCGGGTTCGTCCCAGTCGTACACCTCGGGCGGGAGGTTGCCGACGCCGCTGATTCCGGGGTGGGGCGCGATGACGCCGTCCTCCGCGAGTTCGGGGTCGCTCTCGGCCGTCCCCTCGGGTTCGCCGCCGAGGATGAGCGTCTTCGCCGGCGGCACGAGGTCCGCGAACAGTTCGGTGTTCTGCTCGGTCCCCACGTCGTAGCCGTTGGCGTAGTACGTGTACGAGGCGTTGACCGCGTCCGGAAGCGGCACCGTGTCGAGGCCGACGATGCCGTCGTTCGTGGCGACCAGCATCGAGAGGAACGTGAGGTGGGTCGCGCTGGCGTCCGCGGACAGTTCGAGGCTCGCGTAGTACGGGTTGCCCGTGTCGCCGGGGTCGGCCTTCGGAACGAGCGGCGCGTCGCCCACCGCCGCCCCGCGGATGGCCTCGGTGCTCTCGACCAACTCGACCAGCGGCCCGAGGTCGCCGTTCTCGGCGACCTGCCGGGTCGGCTCGTTCGCCGGGTCGCCCACCGAGAACACCTCGACGCTCGGCCGGTGGGCCGCCACCGCCGGCGGCGTGAACGGCTGGCCGGAGGTGAGGTTCGTCACCGTCACGCGGTAGCGCCGGGCGCCGTCGCCGCCGTCGTCCCCGCCGTCGTCGTCGCCGCTCTCGTCGCCGTCTTCGGGGTCGTCGCTCTGCGTCGCCACCGCGCCACCGGCGAGCGCGACGCCACCCAGCGTCGCGCCCCCGAGGCCGAGCGCGTCGCGTCGCGTGACCGGGAACTCGTGGGGCCCGTCGTCTCGGTCGGTCGGTCGCTCCTCCGTCTCGGTCGTGTCGTCTGGGTCGGTCATGGCCGTCCGAGGGTGCGGACCACGGGCTCTTCGTTATGACAGCGGTAGCGTCGGGTAACGTCGGCGTTGTCGCGGTACGGACCCGAGAAACTGCGGACTAAGCCGGCCGTAGTCGGCGATAACGCGGCCGTAGCGCGCCGGATGTCGGGCTTACTGCTACGGCTCCGGCGCCGAGTCGAGCGCGTCGCAGAGTCGCTCGCGGGCCGCCCGACGGCGGGCGAGGCGCTCGTCGACGTCGCCCGCGGCGAGGCGGTCCCGCTCCTCGGCGTCCAGTTCATCGTTCGCCTCGGCGGCGGCCCGCAGTCGCGCGTAGTCGGTCGACTCCGGGAGCGACCGGACCGTCCGGAGCGCCGACAGCACCGACTCGTCGGCGAACCGGTTGCAGACCGAGGCGTACTCCTTGCACTCGTAGCGGAGCGTCTCCGCGGCCGGCGGCGGGAACGCGACGGAGAGCGGCCCGGCGTCGAGGTTCCGCAGGTAGGTGGTGTTGGTGGCGACGTGGCGTTTCAGGTCGCCCGGTTCGTCGACGTAATGCGAGAGCTTCTCCGCGGAGTAGTCGGCGTACTCCAGTAGCGTCGAGATGGACTCCTCGCCGGCGGGCGTCTCCCGCAGGTAGGTCGCCAGCCGCGTCGGCGGGTCACGGAACTCGACCAGCGGGTAGGAGTCGGCCGCCTCGACCACGTCGAGCACCTCCCGGGCCGACGCCTCCCGTTTGAACGCCCGGAACGCCTCCCCGACGGCGTCGTTGTACGCCTCGATGGGGTCGCGGAGCCGCCCGACCGGTGCGTCGAGGTCCACGTCCGCGAGTTCCTGCAGGCGTTCGAGCCGGTCGATGTCGTCGTCGAGTGCCGACACCTGCGACCACGCGTCGCTCCGCGCCTCCCGGAGCAGGGCCTGGGCGGCCTCCCACTCCACGAGCAGGTCGGCGTACTCGCGGGCCGGGTCGAGCAACTCGCGGGCACGGTCGAAGTCCGACGAGGAGAGCCGCTTCTTGTGGATGGCCTCGTCGGCCGCCTCGAAGGCGTCGTAGGCGGGCACGGCGTCGTCGAGGTCGTCGACGTGGTCCGCGACGGCCTCCTGGAACTCGATGTACGCCTCGAACCCGGACCCGGTCGCGGACTCCTCGTGGTCGTCGAGCAGGCGGTGGAACGTCCGGAACGCGCCCGTCGTCTTGCGGACCGCGCTCTCGCCGCCCGCCTCCTCGACCTGCTCGCGAACGCGCTCGTACTCGTCGGCGGCCCGCTCTAGGGCCGCCCGCGCGCGCCGCGGCTCACTCGTCATCGTACACGTCGTCGGGGTCGAACACCCGCTCGCCGACCGTCTCCCCTTCGACGGTCCGGTGGAAACACGAGCGGTAGCCGGTGTGACAGGCGCCGGCCGTCTGGTCCACGAGATAGAGGAGCGAGTCGGCGTCGCAGTCGACGCGCACCTCCTCGATTTCCTGGGTGTGGCCCGACGAGCCGCCCTTCTTCCACAGTTCGTCGCGCGACCGGGAGTAGTAGTGGGCGTACCCAGTCTCGCGGGTCCGCGCCAGCGCCTCCCGGTCGACGTACGCCAGCATCAACACCTCGCCGGAGTCGGCGTCCTGTGCGACGGCGGGGACGAGCCCGTCGTCGCCGAAGTCGACGTCCACGGTCATACGCGGACGGACGGTGGGGTCGCGGATAGGCCTTCTGTCGCCTCACGGCACCAGCCCGACGAGCCGCATCGCCGCGTACAGCAGGTCGCCGTACGTCAGCGCCACCACCAGCCCCACGAACATCGGGACGATGAACGGCAGGCCGGGCGTCATCCACACCGACTCATCGCTCGTGACCACCTCCAGTCCCTCGCGGAGGCCCTCGGGCGTGGTGCCGTAGGCGTCGCCGTCCAGTTCGGCGAGGAACGCCGCCGCTCCCCACTCGTCCGTGGGCGTCTCGGTGGCCGGCGCGTCGGCCGTCCCGGTCTCCGCCCGAGAGTCGTCGACGCGCGTCCCGCCGTCGGCCACGGGCGGCCCGTCGGCGAGCGCGCCGTCGCCGGGGTCGCCGCGCTCCTCGGCCGGCGGGAGCGAGTCGGGGTCGCGGTAGCGGTCAGGGGCCGCACGGAGGTCCGACAGCGTCAGCCCCCGCCACCGGAGATACATCCGGAGGGCGTCGAGGTCGAGCCCCGAGCGAGTGAACCCGTCGGGCGTCTCCAGCAGGCTCCCGTACTCGGTGGCGATGTCCTCGACGGGGACCGGCTTCCCGACGAACATCGCGGGCGAGCGATGGCCCGCGACGGCGTTGCGCGCCGCCAGCACCACCGGGTACGCGAGTCCGACGAGCACCGTGTTCGAGACGATGGTGAGCGAGAACACGCCCAGCGGCGGCCGGACGAGCGGCAACACCTCGCCCGGCAGGAAGAACTGCGGGAACTCCGGGAACAGCAACGCCAGCACCATCATCGCCTTCGCGTCGGCGCCGCCGAAGCCGCCGAGCCGCCAGAACAGGTAGCCCAGCGGCGCGACGATGCCGACGCTGACGGCGACGTGGACGGCGAACAACTGCTGGCGGTACGGGTCCGCCGACAGCACCTGCAGACCGTCGAGCGCGAGCGCGAGCAGGCCCACGGCAACGAGCGGGAGCCACGTCTCGTTTGGCACCCGCCGGGTCGCCACGTCGCGGTAGGCGGCCCACGCGAACACGGGGACGGCGAGCAGACGGAGCAGGTCCGCGAGCGGGCTCGACACCAGCGTCTCGACGGCCGACACCGATTGCACACCCCTACTGGCCGGGCGACCGTACAAGAGGTTTCGGTCGCCGGGGGCAGTGGTTTTCGGCACTGCCGGCGCCGTCGGCCGTCGATGCGCGTCGACGCCCCGGACCCGGCGACGCGCTACCGTGACCCCCGGGCCGATGCCGTTTTCACGCGCGCCGTCAATCACCCCCCATGCGCCAGCTCTCCGGCTGTGATTTCTGTGGCGGCACGGCAAGCGGCACGTTCGAGGTCCTCCCTCCGGAGCACGACCCCGAGGGCGACGGCAAGCGGATGCTTCTCTGTGACCACTGCCGGGACGCGCTCGCGTCCATCCTCGACCCCCTGCTCGATTCGACGGGCGCGGCCGACGTGGAGCCCCGGGACGTGGAGCCGGAGGTGGGTGCGACCGGCGCACCTGCCGACGGGGCAGACCCCGACGACGGCCCCGTCAGCGCCACGGAGGCGACCGGCGACCCCGGCCGCGGCGACGCCGTGGACGCCGGCGACGACGCGTCCGACTCGGGACCGGACGCCGACGCGCCCGACGCGGGCGCTGACTCGGCCGAGTCTGACGGCGCCGCGGACCCGGGCGACGCCGAGATGGCGTCGACGGGCGCGGGCTCCTCGTCGCGCGTGCCGAAGGGGTACCGGAAGGTGCTCCGGTTCCTCGAGAACCGCGAGTTCCCCATCGAGCGGACCGAGGCCGTCGAGATGACCGCCGACGCGTACGGACTCGACGAGGAGGCGGTCGACGCGGCCATCGAGCACGCCGTCAGCCACGGGCGCCTCAAGGCGTACGACGGCGAACTCCGCCGGGCCTGAACAATCGCCCACCACATTATTGCATCCGGCGGATAAACGGTGAGGCTATGCGCCCGCCCGAGCGGTGTACGGCGCTGCTCGACCACGCGCAGGACATCTTCTTCGTACTGTCGCCGGGCGGGGAGATACGGTTCGCCAACGCGGCCGTCGAGCGGCTCCTCGGCTACGAGCCCGCCGACCTCCTCGGCGAGGACGCGTTCGAGTACGTCCATCCCGCCGACCGGACGAAGACGCGCCAGACGTTCGCTCATCTCGTGGTCAGCGAGGGGGCCGTCGGCGAGGTGACCCACCGCACCTACGCGGCCGACGGCTCGTGCGTGTGGCTCGAGAGCCGGATGGAGGGGTCGGCGCTCCCCGACCTGAACGGCTACGTCGTCAGTTCCCGGGACGTGACCGGCCGGAAGGAGGCCGAACGCGAGCGGGAGGTGACCCGGTCGCGGCTCCAGGAAATCGCCGCCAGCACCGACGACGTGCTGTGGATGTTCTCGGCCGACTGGGAGGACCTGCTGTTCGTCAACGACGCCTACGAGGACATCTGGGGTCGCTCGGTCGAAGAACTGTACGAGAACCCGAGCACGTTCCTCGAGGACGTCCACCCGGAGGACCGCGAGCGGGTCCACGAGGCGATGGCCCGGGTGTCGGCCGGTGAGCGCGCCGAGGTGGAGTACCGCATCGACGCCGAACCGGCGGGGAGCCGGTGGGTCTGGGTGAAGGGCGCGCCCGTCTACGAGGACGGCGAGGTCGCCCGCATCGTCGGGTTCACGCGCGACGTGACCGACCGCCGCCGCCGCGAGCGGCAGTTGCGGGTGATGGACCGGCTGTTGCGTCACAACCTCCGCAACGACATGAACGTCGTCCTCGGTCACGCGGAGATAGCCAACGAGCACGGTGACGAGCAGGTGTCCGAGAGCATGGAGCGGGTCGTGGAGACGGTCGAGGGACTGCTATCGACGGCCGCGAAGAGCCGGGAGATACTCCGGGTGCTGTCGACGCCGTCGGAGCGGCGCCGCGTCGACGTCGCTTCGGTCGTCCGCGACGCCGTCGAGACGGTGCGCGAGACGTACCCGGCGACGACGGTCGAGCTGTCGGTGCCCGAACGTCTCGAGCTGTCGACGGCGCCGGAGCTGGAGCTGGCGATCGAGGAACTGCTCGACAACGCCGTCAGACACGCCGGAACCGACGCGCCGACCGTGTCGCTCGCGGTCGAGCGGCGCGACGACACCGTCGTGATAGCGGTGACCGACCCGGGACCGCCCATCCCGGACAACGAGTTCGAGATGCTGTTCGAGGGACGCGCGAGCGACGTCAACCACGGCACCGGGATGGGGCTGTGGGTCGTCTACTGGGTCGTCGACCTCGCCGACGGCGACCTCTCGTTCGACCGGGGGGACGGCGGCAACCGCGTCGTCGTCACGCTCCCCGACCGCTGACTCAGAGTTCGCCCTTCGTGCTCGGGGTGTCCGAGCGCCGGTCGTCGAGTCGGGTCGCGTCGTCGAGGGCTCGCGCCGCCGACTTGAACAGCGCCTCCACCTCGTGGTGGGCGTTCTGCCCGTCGACGGCGGCGTGAAGCGTCACGTCCGCGTGCATCGCGAACGACTCCCAGAAGTGGCGGGCCATGTCGCTGGTGAACTCCCCGACCGTCGGCTGTGAGAACGCGCCGTCCCACTGGAAGTAGGGGCGCCCGGAGATGTCCAGGACGACCGAGGCGACGGCCTCGTCGAGCGGGACGCGCCGGTCGGCGTACCGCGTGATGGCGCGCTTCTCGCCCAGCGCCTCCGCGAACGCCTCGCCGAGCGTAATGGCGACGTCCTCGACGGTGTGGTGGTCGTCGATGGCGAGGTCGCCGTCACACCGGACGGTGAGGTCGAACAGGCCGTGTTTGGCGAACGATTCGAGCATGTGGTCGAAGAAACCGACGCCCGTGTCGACGGTGGCGTCGCCGTCGCCGTCGACGTCGACGGTCACCTCGATGTCGGTCTCGGCCGTCTCCCGTGTCACGGCGGCCGTGCGGTCGCTCATATCCCCCCCTGTGGGCGCTCGCACAAGCCCGTTTCGGGGGAAGCTACTCGTGGCATCCCTGCGTCGTGTCGGTATGGTCCAGCCGCCCTCCCTCCCCGAGTCGCGCGCCCGGCAGGCGGCGCTCGGTCTCGCCGTCGGCCTGCTGGTCGTCGCCGGCCTGCAACTCGCCGACCCCGGCTACCCGCCGGCGGACGACCCGCCGACCGACCTCGACGGCCCCGCCGCGGCCCTCGCGGACGCGATGCGGACGACCGAATCGACAAGTCACGTCCAGCGCGAGGCCCGCGAGGGGTGGAACGCGTCGACCGACGCGTGGGGCACCGCGGCCGACGACTACGCGCGGATGGCCTACGAACCCGGCGACAGCGAACTCGTCACCGCCGGGTTCCAGCCGAGGCCGCCCGGCGCCGACCCGCGGTGGGTGAGCTACACGACCGGCGACGCCCAGTGGACGCGGCTCACCGCCGACGGCGGTTGGGAACTCCGGCGTGCCGGCACGACGTACGCCGACGTGACGGCGTTCGAGACCGGCGCGCTGGCGAACGCCACAGTCTCCCGTCGCGCCACCGCGAACGGCACCGTCGTCTACGACCTGCACAACGAGACCGCGCCGATAACGACCGTCGTCGGCGAGCCGTTCACCGACCGTGGTGAGCCCCGCGTGACCGTCAGCGTCGACGCCGACACGGGGCTGGTCGAGCGCGTCCGCATCGTGCGCCCGCCTTCGGCAAACGAGTCGCCGTCGGCGGTCCGACTGACCATCCGCTACGAGCGGTACGGCGACACGACGGTCGAGCGGCCCGACGGCGTGCCGCGGGTCAGCCCGGGCCTCCTGCTCCGCGACCTGCTTCACGGGCCGGTGTTCTCGCCGGGGTGACTACGCCACTGGCTCCAACTCCGCCGAGAAGTGGCGTAGCTCCTCCATCGGCGGCTCCCACGTCACCTCCAGACCGACGTACTCGTCGGCCTTCTCGCGGACGGTGGCGGCCGTCTCCGCGACGTGTTCGAGATGTTCGCGCCAGTACGTCCGTCGTGGGAGCGCCAGCCGGACGAACTCCGGGCGGTCGGCGTCGGGGAACGCGAAGGAGCCGAGTTCGACGGCGCGGACGCCACCCTCCCGGTACAGCTCACAGACGAACCGCTGGCCGGGGAACTGGTCGGCCGGAATCTGCGGGAACATCTCGGCGGCGTCGACGTACACCGCGTGGCCGCCGGTGGGCGTGACGATGGGCACACCGCGCTCGGCGAGCAGGCCCCCGAGGGTGGCGACCTGCTCGACGCGCTCCTGCACGTACGGCGGTTCGACCGCCTCCCGGAGACCGACGGCCATCGCCTCCAGGTCCCGGCCCGCGAGACCGCCGTACGTGGGAAAGCCCTCGTAGAGGATGGCCCGCTGTTTGCACCGCTCGAACAGGTCGGCGTCGCGGACGCCGACGAAGCCGCCGATGTTTGAGAGGGCGTCCTTCTTCCCGCTCATCGTGATGGCGTCGGCGTGGGATAGCTGTTCGCGGGCGATATCCGCCAGCGGGGCGTCGGCGTACTCGGCCTCCCGGGTCTTGATGAAGTGGGCGTTCTCCGCGAACCGGCAGGCGTCGATGACGAACAGGGCGTCGATTTCCTCGGCGAACGCCGCCGTCTCGCGGACGTTCGCCATCGACACCGGCTGGCCGGCCGCGGAGTTGTTCGTGATGGTGAGTACGACCACGGGGATGGCGTCGCGGCCGTACTCCTCGACGGTCTCCCAGCCGGCCTCGATGGAGAAGTTGCCGGCGAACTGGCCGGACTCGCCGGCGGACCACGGCGCCTCGACGGGGCAGTCGACGGCGTCGGCACCCTGATTGGCGACGTGGGCCCGCGTCGTGTCGAAGTGGGTGTTGTTCAACACGGCGTCGCCCTCCTCGAGGAGCGTGCCGAACAGGACGTTCTCGGCGCCCCGGCCCTGGTGGGTCGGGACGACGCGGTCGAACCCCATCACCTCCGCGACCGCCTCCCGGAACCGCTGGAACGAGCGGGAGCCGGCGTACGACTCGTCGCCGCGCATCAGCCCGGCCCACTGGGCGTCGCTCATCGTGCCGGTGCCGGAGTCGGTCAACAGGTCGACGAACACGTCCTCGCTGGCGAGGTTGAAGACGTTGTGGCCGGCCGCGTCGAGCGCGGCCCCCCGGTCGTCCCGCGGGGGCAGGTGGATGGGCTCGACCGCCTTGGCCTTGTACGAGCGCATATCCGGACCAGCGGGTCGAGCGCCTTAGTCTCGCCCCGGGCAGGCCCGTACACGAGCGTCCGAAGCTGTCCGTCCCTCGCCGGACGCCGACAGCGATGGACGGGCGCGTGGGGCGACGGCCGCCGCCCGCCCGGGCGCGTGACGCCCGACGTGCGGCCGTCTGACGAGGGTTTACCTCCCCGGCGGTCGCATCCGGCGGGGATGAGCGCCAGAGACGCACTTCCCACGGGGCTCGCGCTGGGCGGCCGCCACCTGCCGCGGCTCCACCCCCGTCGACTTCTCGGCCTGCTGGCGACGCTGGTCGCCCTCTACTACCTCGTCACGCGGCAGGAGCGCTGAAAACTACCCGTACGTTTATTGTAGTTGCTCCGAAACGCCGGGAGAAGATGGCGACGAGCTACGGGACCCGGCTCACGGTCCGGCTCACCGGCACGGCGTTCGCGCTGTCGGGGGCGGCTCCGGGGACGGCGGCGGCCGTCGGCCTGCTCGCGCTCGCCGTCGGCAGTTACGCCTGAACCGCGGCCGCGGCCTCCTCCAGCGTGAACCGGCCCTCGTACAGTGCCGTCCCCACGACGACGGCGGCGGCACCCGCGTCGGCGAGCGCGCGCACGTCCGAAAGCGTCGCCACGCCGCCCGACGCGACGACCGGCACGTCGACCGCGTCCACGACCCGCTCGACCGGCCCGGTGCGGACACCATCTAGCTGTCCTTCGACGTCCACGTCGGTAAACAGGATGGCGCCCGCACCGAGTTCCTCGTAGCGGGCCGCGGCCTCGGCAGGGTCGAGTCCCGTCCCCTCGGTCCAGCCGGAGACGACGACTTCGCCGTCCTTCGCGTCGAGGCTCACCATCACGCTCCCCGGATGCTCCGCGGAGATGTCGGCGACGATGTCGGGGGTCTCGACGGCGGCGGTGCCGAGGATGACCCGGTCGACGCCCGCATCGAGCAGGCCGACCGCGTCCTCGGCGGTGCGGATGCCGCCGCCCAGTTGCACGTCGACGTCGACGGCCTCGACGATGCGCTCGACGGCCGGCGCGTTCGCCCGCTCGCCCTCGAACGCGCCGTCGAGGTCGACGAGATGGAGCGTGTCGGCGCCGGCCTCGACCCACCGCTCGGCCGCCTCCACGGGGTCGCCGTACGTCGTCCCGGTGCCGCGCTCGCCGCCCACCAGTTGGACCACCTGCCCGTCCTGCATGTCGACGGCGGGGACCACCTCGAACTGCTCGAACATGGCCGACGATTCGGGAGCGAGCGGGTAAAGCCGTCGGATGGCCGAGGCGTCGGGCGTCCGGTTCCCGCGCCGGAGTCGACGTGCCCGTTCGAGCGTGGAGTTAAGTCGCGGGCCTGCGACCACCATCGCGTGTCGTCGCTCCTGTTGCTCGTCGGAATCGCCGTCGCCGCCTTCGTCGGGTACAACGTGGGCGGCGCGACCACGGGGGTGGCGTTCGGCCCGGCCGTCGGCGCCGGCGTCGTCTCGAAACTCGTCGCCGGGGTGTTGATGGCCGTCTGCTTCTTCGCCGGCGGCTGGACGCTGGGCCGCAACGTCGTCGAGACGCTGGGCGGCCGCATCGTCCCCGCTGAACTGTTCACCCTGGAGGTGAGCATCGGCGTCCTCTTCTTCATCGGGGTCGCGCTTCTGGTGTCGAACATGTTCGGCGTCCCCGCCTCCACCTCGATGACAGCCGTGGGTGCCATCGCCGGACTGGGGCTGGCGACCGGGCGGCTCGACTGGGCGGTGATGGGTCGCATCGTCTCGTGGTGGTTCGTCGCGCCCATCATCGCGTTCTGGGTCAGCGCCGTCGTCGGCCGGTACTTCTACCCGGCCATCGACCGCTGGGTCGCCATCGACCGGAGCGGCGGCGGACTGTTCGCTCTCGACCAGTCGGGAGCGGTTCCGCGGCCGGCGCTCGGCCCGGGGACGACCCGCCGGGAGGCGACCGGGGCCGTACTCGTCGTGCTCATCGGCTGTTACATGGCGTTCAGTTCGGGCGCGTCGAACACGGCAAACGCCGTCGCGCCGCTCGTGGGGTCGGAGGCGGTGGCGATGGAGCCGGCCATCCTGCTTGCCGGCGTCGCCACCGGTCTCGGCGCCGTGACCATCGCCCGCCGGACCCTGGAGACGGTCGGCAACGACCTCACTGACCTCCCCATCACCGCGGCCATCGTCGTCGCGGTCATCTCCGCGACCATCATCTCGGCGCTGTCGGCGCTGGGCATCCCCGCGAGTTTCGTCGTCGTCGCCACCATGAGCATCGTCGGGCTGGGGTGGGGGCGTGCGACCCGGACCGCGACGCTCCCGGGGACGGTCCGCGGCGAGGAGCCCGCGGTGTCGCTGGGGGCGCTCGACGCCGACGAGACGCCGCGGGTGGGCAACGAGGCGGATGGACGCGGCGACGAGGCGCCGCCCATCGGCGCCGAGGAGCCCGAGGACCTACCCGACTCCGACGACCTGTTCGAACCCCACCGGACGGCCCGCGTCATCCTGATGCAGAATCTCGTCCCCTCCGTGGCGACGGCGGGCGCGTACGCGGTGTTCTCCGTCCTGCTTTGAGCCCGCCGGGCGCTCCTGCCCTGGCCCCGCTGGGAAGAACCACGACTTAATCCCCTCGGCCATCTAACCCCGAGTATGCTCTCGGTACTGCTCGTCGTCGGGGTCGGGGTCGCCGCGTTCGTCGGGTTCAACATCGGCGGCTCCTCGACGGGCGTGGCGTTCGGGCCGGCGGTCGGGAGCGGTACCGTCAAGAAGACGGCCGCCGCCGCCCTGATGACCGGGTTCGCCCTGCTGGGCGGGTGGACGGTCGGCCGCAACGTCATCGAGACGATGGGCGGCGACATCGTCCCCGCCTCCTACTTCACGCTGGCCGCCAGCGTCGCCATCCTCTTCTTCATAGGGCTGGCGCTTCTGGTGTCGAACCTGTTCGGCGTCCCCGCCTCCACCTCCATGACGGCGGTGGGTGCCATCGCCGGTCTCGGCGTCGCCTCGGACGCGCTCAACTGGGAGGTGATGGGCCGCATCGTCTCGTGGTGGCTCGTCGCGCCCATCATCGCGTTCTGGGTGTGTGCGGTCATCGGTCGCTACCTCTACCCGTATCTCGACGCCTGGTTCGAACTCGAGGAAGCGACCGGCGCCAAGGCGGCCGTCACGAAACTCCTCGTCGTCGGCATCGGCTGTTACATGGCCTTTTCCGCGGGCGCGTCGAACGTCGCCAACGCCGTCGCGCCGCTCGTGGGAAGCGGCGTCATCTCGGTCGACGTGGGCGTCCTGTTGGCGGGCGGCGCCATCGGCCTCGGCGCCTTCACCATCGCCCGCCGGACGCTCGACACCGTCGGCAACGACCTCACGGACCTCCCGCTTCTGGCGGCGCTGGTCGTCGAGACGGTGTCGGCGAGCCTCATCACGTTCCTCTCGCAGATCGGCATCCCCGCGTCGCTTGCGGTGTCGGCGACGATGTGCATCGTCGGCCTCGGCTGGGGGCGGGCGAGCCGGACCACGCGGCTCTCGGATGCGGCCACCTCCGCGATGCGTGGCCCGCCGGACGAGGACGACGTGGCCGCAGACGGCCGCGGCGACGGCGCGAGCGACGAGCCCGACGACGCGGCGGTGCCGCGCATCGGCGACGAGGACCCCGACGACGTCTCGCCCCGGGACCTGTTCGACCCCTCGACGACCGGCCGGGTCATCGGCCTGTGGATACTCACGCCGACCATGTCGGCAGTCGCCTCGTATCTCGTGTTCCGGTTCCTGCTGTAACTGACCGACGGTCGCACCCGGTTTTTCATGGGGTACGGGCCGCGAAACGGCACCCTTTAACAGGCCGGGGGGCGTACCGCCGGCTTGATGCCCACGGTAGAATACCTCAACTACGAAGTGCTGGACGACCACGGCTGGTCGCTCGACGACGACGGCCTCTTCGACGAGGCGGCCGATGCCGGCCTCGACGACGAGGACTACGGGACGCTCGACGTCAACGAGGGCGAGTACATCCTCGAGGCCGCCGAGGCGCAGGGGTACGATTGGCCCTTCTCCTGTCGTGCCGGCGCGTGTGCGAACTGCGCGGCCATCGTCAAGGAGGGCGACATCGACATGGACATGCAACAGATCCTCTCCGACGAGGAGGTCGAGGACAAGAACGTCCGCCTGACCTGCATCGGCTCGCCCGCCGCCGACACGGTCAAAATCGTCTACAACGCCAAGCACCTCGACTACCTCCAGAACCGCGTCATCTGACGGCTCGCGGCCGAACGCGACGGCCCGGGATTCGACGTTTTCTGCTATCGGCTCTGTCCCCGATACGGGGCGTCACCGCTCCGTGACGAGGAACTCCTGGCCCGGCTCCATCCGGAGCGTCATCTCCGGCGACAGCGGCGGGCCGCCGTGTCGCCCCTCCTCGCCGAGATAGTAGAGGTCGTACTCGCGGCCGATGGTCGCCAAGGCGAGTTTCGCCTCCAGCAAGGCGAACTGGCGGCCGATGCAGATGCGCGGGCCGCCGCCGAACGGCGCGTACGCGAAGTCGTGTAACTGCTGGCGGAACTCGGGCGTCCAGCGGCTCGGGTCGAACGTGTGCGGGCGGTCGAAGTATCGGTCGTCGCGCTGGATGACGTGGAGCGCGACGTTGAGCCGCTCGCCCTCGGGGACGCGGTAGCCGTCGAAGGCCACGTCGTCGTCGGCCACGCGGGGGAGCGCGTACACCGGCGGGAACAGCCGAAGCGTCTCGGTCACGACCCGGTCGGTGACCGACAGCCGCCCGGCCTCCACGTCCGCGGCGGTCGGCGGCCCGTCGAGGTCGTCCACCTCCGCCTGGAACCGCTCGCGGACCTCCGGATGCTCCGCGAGCGCCCACAGCGCGAACGTGAGCGACGTGGTGGTGGTGTCGTGGCCGGCGAAGATGATGGTCACCATCTGGTCGCGGAGGTCGTCGTCGGTCAACATGCCCGAATCGACCAGCCCCGACTCGCGGAGACCGACCAGCAACGACATCAGGTCGTCCGCTTCCGTCGGGTCGCTCGGCGGGTCCTCGGCCGCCTCTGCGAGCAGTCGGTCCGCCTCCCGCTGGAGCGTCTCCTTCCCCTCGGCGAACCGGCGGCGGGCGGGCGTCGGCACCCAGTCGGGGAGCGCGTACGACGTGGGGACGAACCAGTCGTGGAGCCGTTCGGCCGCGCGGCGAACCTGCTCGTCGCCGTTGAGTTCGAGCTCCCGCCCGAGGATGGCCGCAAACAGCACGTCGAGCGTCATGTCGGTCATCTCGCTTTGCAGGTCGAGTCGCTGGCCATCCTGCCAGCCGTCGACGCGGCGCTGTACCTGCTCGACCATCGTGTCGGCGTACCCCTGGACGCTCTCGCGGACGAAGAGTGGCTGGAGCGTCCCCCGCTGGTCGCGCCACTGCTCTCCCTCCACGGTCAAGAGGCCGTCGCCGAACGCGATGCCGAAGTCGTCGGACTTCCGGAACCGGTCGCGCTCGGTGAGGAACACGCGCTTGGAGTGGTCGGGGTGACAGAGCTGATACCAGTCGCCGACGCCCGCGAGATGGACGCGGAACACGTCGCTCTCGGACGCGCCCCGCTCCAGCAGTCGGACCGGGTCGCGCATGTAGTGGAGCGAGTGGACGAGCCGGTGGTCGAGCGTCGACGGGTACGGCGGTAGCGGCTGTGTCGTCGGGTCGGCGGCCGTCGCGTCCGCCGTCTCCTCGGCGACGTCGGTCGCGCCGTCGTCGACCGTGTCGACGCGGCCACCAGTCGGGCCGGTCTCCGAACTCATACGTCACCCGTTGCCACGTCGAGAGTTGACGGTCGTGCCTCCCATCGAAGGACAGTATTTACCGCAACGCTGGCGGCCGAGGACGGTCGCATGCTCAGCCGTCGACCGCCGAAAGCAGGTCGGCGGTGGTCACCACGTCGGCGAACTCCCCCGAGAGGTGGGCGAGTGCCGTCCGGTGGGTCTCGCTCGCGGCTATCGTCTCGCCGTCGAACTCGCGGTCGAACGTCGCCGTCGCGTCCCGCACGACGACCGTCTCGAATCCGAGGTTCTCGGCCATCCGTGTGGTCGTCGACACGCAGTGGTCGGTCGTCAGCCCGCAGACGACGACGCTGTCGACGCCCGCGTCGCGCAGTCGCGCTTCGAGGTCCGTCCCGACGAACGCGCTGTTGACCCGCTTGCGTATCACGGGTTCGCCCTCGCGCGGCTCGGCCTCGGGTTTGGGGGCGAAGCCGGGGTGGTCGCCCCGGAGCGGCGACCCGTCTTCGGTGGAGTCGTGGTGGACGTGGAACAGCGGCCAGCCGGCGGCGCGCCACGCCGCGAGCAGGTCCGCGACCCGCTGTTCGGCGTCGGGGTTGTTGCGCTGGCCCCACGCGGGGTCGTCGAACCCCTGTTGGACGTCGACGACGACCAGCGCCGCGCGCTCGGGGAGCATGCCCGGACGGAGGGGCCCGCCGGGCAAAACGACTGCGATGGCTACGAATCGGTAGGCGACGGCGTGGCCGGCACCGACTCGAACGCACCACGGCCCTTCCGTCGGCGGTGCGGGGTCGGTCGGCCGACCCGAGAACGAGCGGAGCGAGCGCGTCGGGCGGTCGGGGACGCCGTCGTTACCGCGGTCGACACTACCGTCTCCGCGTCCCACCTCGCCCGGAAGCGACAAAACCCCGGGCCGCCACGACTCGGGCATGTTCGACGAGATAATGGAGAAGTTCGCCGACTCCCCCGGCCAGCGGGAGGTGGTCCGGCTCTTGCTCGAACGGGGCTTCTCCGTCAACGACGAGGGGCGGGTCGTCTCGGGCGGCATCGAGATACCCAACACCGGCATCGCCCGCGAGGTGGGCGTCGACCGGCGGGTCGTCGACGCCACCACCAGCGCCATCCTCGAGGACCCGGAACTGGAGGAGATATTCCGCAACATCTCCTCGATTCCGTCGCTTATGGACCTCGCGCCCGTCCTCGATTTGACCGTTCTCACCGTCCACGTCGTCGAGGCGGACGAACCCGGTATCGTCGCGCAGGTGACGACGCTCATCGCGGACCGCGACATCTCCATCCGCCAGACCGTCAGCGAGGACCCCGAGTTCACCGACGAGCCGAAGCTGTACGTCATCACGGACGAACCGCTCCCGGGCGACCTACTGAACGACCTCACCGACCTGCCGTTCGTCCGGAAGGTCGAACTGGAGTAGCGTGGCCGACGACGACGACGACAGCTATCGGACGCTCGCGGGGCCGGGGCGCGCCTCCTTCACCGTCCAGGGCTCGGAGTTCATCGGCCACGCCCGGCCAGTCGAAACGGTCGAGGCCGCGGAGGCGTTCCTCGCCGACATCGAGGCGGAGTACGACGACGCGACCCACAACGTCCCGGCCTACCGCGTTCGGGCGTCGCCGTTCCGGGAGTATTCGAGCGACGACGGCGAACCCTCGGGGAGCGCCGGCAAGCCGACGCTGAACGTCCTCCAGGGGCAGGAACTGGAGAACGTCGCCGTCGTCGTCACGCGCTACTACGGCGGCACGAACCTCGGCGTCGGCGGGCTGGTCAGCGCCTACGGCCGTGCTGTGAAGGAGGCAGTCGCCGCGGCGGGCGTCGTCGAGGCGGTGCCACACGAGCGGTTCGGCGTCACCGTCGCGTACGACGACTCCGGCACCGTCCGGGGCCTCCTCGAGTCCGCGGGCGTCGAGTTCGACGCCGACTACGGCGAGGACGTCCAGTTCGATGTGCGGGCGCCCGTCGCCGAGGCGGGCGGTCTCCGCGACCGGATTCGGTCGGCGACGAGCGGGCGAGCCGACATCGAGCGGTAGCGAGCCGAATCGCACGAGGGCGCGGCGTCAGACGGCTGTCGTGCGAAAATTCCGCTGGAGATAGGTTCCGGTCGCAGTCCGTGGGATTTCCACACGAAGAGAGGGGGTTCAAGCGCTCGACGGCGTCGCTGGCGTCGAGCGGGCGTCGGGACCTCCCGCTACCCGGGCCCGTCACTTGAAAGAACCGACTCGTCGGTCACCGACGAGAGCTCCACTGCGCGCCTCGTCGCTCGCGGTACCAGGCTCTTCCTTCGGTCGCAGGACCGAGGTTCTCCCTTCGGTCGAATCTCGCTGTTCACGGTTCGCTTCGCTCACCGGTCACTATTCCGAGGCCCCCCTTCGGTCGGCCTCCTCTACGTCGTCCTGAACGCGCGGTCCCCCGCGTCGCCGAGACCGGGAACGATGAACCCGTCGTCGTCGAGTCGCTCGTCGATGGCGACGGTGAGCACGTCGGCCGCCGGGAACTCCTCGCCGACGCGGACGAGGCCCGGCGGCGCGGCGACGGCCGACAGCACCAGCAGGCGTTCGGGGTCGCCGTTCGCCATGATTTCGTCGAGCACGGCGACCATCGTCGACCCGGTGGCGAGCATCGGGTCCGCGACGATGACGGTGTCGTCCGGTTTGATGTCGGGGAGTTTCACGTAGTCGATGGTGATGGGAAACTCGCCGTCGTCGTTCATCCCGGCCGCCTCGTCGCGGCCCGCCGAGATGACCCCCTGCTTCGCGCGGGGGAACGCCTTCAACAGCCCCTCGACGAACGGCGTCGCCGCCCGCAGGACGTTGACGATGACGACGTCGTCGAGCCCCTTCACGCGCTCGCCGGTCGTCTCCGCCAGCGGGGTCGTGATGGAGACGTACTCGGTCTCCATCAGCCCGTCGATGATTTCGTAGCCGCAGATGCGCCCCAGTTTGACGAGCCCCTTCCGGAACCCGACCTGTTCGGTCTCGACCGAGCGGAGCCGCGAGAGGGTGTGTTTCGCCAGCGCGTGGCCCACCACGTAGGCGTCGTCGCGGTCCTCGATGGTCATACTCGGGGGACGTGTCGCTGTCGTCTTAAACCCCGCCGACACCGCGCTCGAAACCGAGGCCGGGATTAAGGCCCCGGGGGCTGAACAGCGGGTGATGACCAGCCGCGACCCACCGAGCGAGCCGAGCGGGACGATTCGTGTCCTCTACGTCGAGGACAACGACCAGACGGGGCCGCTGGTCCGCGAGTGGCTCGAGCGCCACGACAGCCGGTTCGACGTGTCGGTTGCGTTCTCGCTCGACGACGCCGGCGAGCGGCTCTCCGAGGAGTCGTTCGACGCGGTCGTGGCCGACTACCGGTTCCCCAACGGCACGGGGCTGGAGCTGGTCGGCGACGCCCGCGACGTCGACCCGGGGATGCCGTTCCTGCTGTACTCGGCGCTCGTCGACGACGAAGTACGGCGGGAGGCCGACGCCGCCGGCGTCACCGCCGTCGTCGAGAAGGGGGACGCGACACAGCTGAGCCGGCTGGCCGAACACGTTCTCACCGACCTCCGTGACCGGCCGGCCGAGCCCGAGGGCACCGAGGCGACGGAGGACCACCTGACCGCGTTCGCCGCGGAGGTGACCCACGACCTGCGGACGCCGCTGTCGGTCGCGCAGGGCCGACTCGACCTGCTCGACCCCGACGGGGAGAGCGCCGAGCGACTGCGCGAGGCGCTCGACGACATCGAACGGGTGGTCGACTCGCTCCCGGAGCGGGCCAGGGAGTTCGACCCCGACGACTGACGCCCCAGCCTCAACACGTATATTCCCCGAGACCGTACGCGGCACAAGCGAATGGAGGAGAGCGTCTCGGGATTCAGCGAGCGGGGGTCGTGGGGTGACGTGGTCGAACACGGCGAGCGCGTCACGCGAGCGATGCGTGACGTGCGCCGGGCGCGCGAGGACGTGGAGCTGTCCGATGCCGCGCTCGCGGAGTGGGACGAGTGGCGCCCCAAACAGCACGAGCGGCTCGACGAGGACGTCAACGAGAAGACCGCGGAACAGGCCAGCGTCCGGGAGGGCACCGGCGAGCAGGAGGGCGTCGACCCCGACGAGGACCTGAAGAACGCCGGCGACAAGCTCGCCGACTCCTACGAGGGGCTCGACGACCCGGAGGAGGCCGTCGAGGACGCCCGCCGGTCGGTCGACTATCTCGCCCGGGCCGCCGACTCCGCCGGCCGGAAGGCACTCCGGAAGGTCGAGGGTGCCGTCTACAAGAACGTGATGACCCAGATAGCGCCGTACTACTTCGACAACGAACTCGTCAGCGCGAACGTCAAGCGGCTCGGCACCGACGACTACCGCCTCGAGGTGAACGTCAACGACGACGACCTGAAGATTCACGTCTCGAACCGGCTCGCCGACTACGAGTCGAGCGTCGACCGCTGGCACGTCGACACCGAGAAGGGGACCGAGGTGGTCGAGGCCGTCGAAGGGGTCGAGACGCCCGACGAACAGGACGAGGGCGACGAGGGGCTCACGAACGGCGAGTCCCGGCCCACCTCGAACTGAGCCCGAAGACACTTACTACACCCGTCGCTCGGTCGCACGTATGGCCGAGGGTGGGAACGAAACGGTCGGCGAGCCGCAGGGGATGGCGAGCGCCTCGACGGTCCACGGGCGCGTCGTCGTCTACCCGGTCCGCGACTGTCCGGTCACCCGGCTCGCCGCCGAGTACGGCCTGCGGACGCTCGTCACGCCCGACCGGTTCGACCGTGCGCCACAGGCCGTCGTCGAGACGACCGAGACGGCTCGGCTCCGCGAGTTGGGCGCGCATCCGGTCGTTCGTGCCGGCGACGTGACGGTGTGTCGGCTCCCGACGCTGGAGCGGTCGACCGGCGACGTGACCGCGCCGGCCTGCGGCCACGACCACTGTCTGGCCCACGGGTTCGGCTTCCTCCCCATCGACCCCTACCACGTCCGCTGGGAGGACGACCACCTCCACTGCTCGTTCGCCGCGCTCGACACCGGCGAAATCGAGGCCGCGGTCCACGCGCTCGGCGACGCCGACTTCGTGGTGAAGCTCCAACAGCTCGTCCAGAGCGGCGACGCGGACGGGGGCGCCGGCGGCCACACCGCCGTGGTGGACCTCGACCGGCTCACCGACCGCCAGCGCGAGGTGGCCGCGGCGGCCGCCGAACGGGGGTACTTCGACCCCGACGGCCCGACCGCGGCGACGGTCGCCGAGGAACTCGGCGTCTCGAAGTCCACCCTCTCTGAACACCTCCGGGTCGTCCAGCGGGAACTCCTCCGGCAGACGTTCACCGAGGCGTGACCGGCGACGGCGCGACCCCACACTTAAAGCGCCGAACTGTTCGCCACCAGCACCAATCCGGAAAGCCCGCTGTGTCCACCTGTGATGCGACGAGAGACCACGAGGCGCGGCGTCCTCAAGATGGGCGGGGCGGCCGTCGCGGCGGCCGCCGTCGGCATCGGGAGCGCCACCGCGGCGGAAAGCGAGTGGACGACCCGCGCGACGCCGACGGGCAACACGCTGTACGGCATCGAGATGACGACGGACGGCGCCTACGCGGTCGGCGGGGGCGGCGTCGTGCTGGAGCGGGCCCCCGAGGGCTACCGGAAGGTCATCGACGGGGGGCCGACCGGCAACGGCAACGGCCTGTACGGCGCCGACACCACCGACTACGGCACCCGGCTCTGGTTCGTCGGCTCGTCGGGCGCCATCGGCGAGTACGACGTCGAGGCGGGCGTCCTCTACGACCACTCGGCGCCCAACGACGTGACGAACAACTTCAACGACGTCGCCGTCAGGGGCACCGGCGACAGCGCCAACGTGTACGTCGCCGGCGACTCCGGGAAGATATACTACTCGTTCGACGGCGGGAAGACGGGCACGTGGAACAGCGTCACCCCCGGGTCGGGGTCGGCGATCAACGCGCTCGACTTCTTCGGCGACCGCTACGGCCACGCCGTCGACGGCAACAAGACGGTGTTCTACACCCGCGACGGCTCGACGTGGGACACGCTCGGCATCGAGAACGCCGACCACAACTTCTACGGCGTCGACAGCGACGGGTTCGACGACGTGACCGTCTCGGGCGGCGGCGGCACCGTCTACAACTGGACGGGGAGCCAGTGGGTCCGTCAGGACACCGGCGACGCGAGCCTGCGCGACCTCGAGGTCACGGGCACGCCCGGCCTCACCGTCGGCGGCGGCGGGGCGGTGTTCCGCCGCGGCGAAACCGGGTGGACCCAGGAGCAGACCCCGGTCGGGGACAACCTGAAGTCGGTACTGCGCGGCAACGTCGAGATCGCGGTCGGCGCGGGCGGCACCGTCATCGAGAACTGACGCGGCCGAGCTTTTTGGTCCCCGGCACCCTCCGGGGCGTATGACACCGGACACCGACCGCCGCCTCGTCGAGGGGTGGCAGGGTCGCTTCTACGAGGATTTCGCCGTCGGGGACGTGTACAAACACCCGTACGGCAGGACGGTGACCGAGACGGACAACGTCTGGTTCACCAACCTGACGATGAACAGCAACCCGATGCATTTCAACGAGGCGTACGCGTCGGAGACGGAGTTCGGCGAGCGTCTCGTCGACGGCACGTTCGTCATCGCGCTCGCCGTCGGCATGAGCGTCGTCGACGTGAGCGCGAACGCCACCGCCAACCTCGGCTACGACGACGTGCGCCACACCGGCCCCGTGTTCCACGGCGACACGCTGTTCGCGGAGAGCGAGGTGCTCTCGAAGCGGGAGAGCGACTCCCGCGACCACGTCGGCATCGTCGAGACGGAACTGCGCGCGTACAACCAGGACGACGAGCAGGTGCTCACCCTGCGGCGGACGCCGATGGTGCTCAAACGGGAGCACGCCGAGCCCTCGGCGGCGCGGCCTCCGGGCTGGCCGGCGGGCGTCGGCACCCAGCCGGAGGAGCTGTGAGCCGAATCGAGGCCGGGGTGCCCGTCCGTGCGGCCGAGAGCGTCGCCGCCGCCGTCGAACCCGGCACGGTGCTCGGCGTCTCGGGGTTCGGGAGCGTCGGCTACCCGAAGGCCGTCCCGCTGGCGCTCGCCGAGCGCGGGGACGCCGCCGACCTCGGGCTGACGGTCGTCAGCGGCGGCAACGTCGGCGCGGAGATAGACGAGACGCTGATGGCGACCGGCGCAATCGCCCGGCGCTACCCGTACCAGGGGAGCGACGAAGCGAACGCCCGGGTCAACGACGGCCGCCTCGCCTTTCACGACCGACACGTCTCGCAGGTGGCCGACGAACTGCTGTACGGCGGTCTCCCCGCCCCCGACCTGACGGTCGTTGAGGCCGTCGCGGTGGGCGACGGCTGGCTTGCCCCTTCCACGTCGCTGGGTGCGACCCCGGCGCTCGTCGAGGCGGCCGACCGGCTGGTCGTCGAAGTGAACGACGCCCAGCCCCGGGGACTCGAGGCGCTCCACGACGTCTACCGGCCGGGAGCACCGCCCGGCCGCGACCCCATCCCGCTGACCGAGGCGGGCGAGCGCATCGGCGACACCCGCGTCGCGTTCGACCCCGGGAAACTGGACGCCGTCGTCCGCGTCGACCGCCCGGACGCCACCTACGAGTTCCGCGACCCGACCGCCGAGGACCGGCAGGTGGCCGCGAACCTCGCGAATTTCCTGAGCGAGGAAATCGAGCGCAACCCCGCACTCGCGGAGGCGGTCAACCTCCAGTTCGGCGTCGGGAGCGTCGGCAACGCCGCGGCGCTCGCTATCGAGGACGTGGCGTTCGGCGACCGCGAGGTGGCGTACGTCGGCGAGGTCATCCAGGATTCGGTGCTCGACGCCGTGGACGCGGGCGGGCTGACGGCCGCCAGCGCCACCTCGCTGGCGCTGTCCGCGGAAGGACAGAATCGGCTGTTCGGTGACCTCGACCACTACGCCGAGCGGGTCGTCCTGCGGCCCTCGGACGTGTCGAACGCGCCGGGCGTCGTCCGCCGGTTCGGCGTGGTCGCCGTGAACGCCGCCGTCGAGGTGGACCTGACGGGCCACGTCAACTCCACGCACCTGCGAGGGACGCGGATGGTGAACGGAATCGGCGGGAGCGGCGACTTCACCCGGAGCGGGCTGGTGAGCGTCGTCGCGGTGCCGTCGACGGCGGCGGGCGGCGACGCCTCCCGGGTCGTCCCGATGGCGACCCACGTCGACCACACCGAACACGACGCGGGCGTCGTCGTCACCGAACACGGCGTCGCGGACCTGCGGGGGCTGTCGCCACGCGAGCGCGCCCGGGAGATGGTCGACGTGGCCCATCCCGCGTTCCGCCCGGCGCTCGACCGCTACCTCGAACGGGGCCTCGAGTCGGGCGGCCACACCCCCCACGACCTCGAGACGGCGTTCGACCCGCTCGAGCGGGAGTGAGCGTCAGGCCAGCCGCCGCACCGCGACGAGGACGACCACCACCAGCGCCATACAGCCGGCGAGCATCGCCCAGCCGGCGCCGTAGCCCGCCGTGTCCGCGAGATAGCCGAACAGCGGCGGCGCGAGCAGGCCTCCCACGTTGGCGGCGGTCTGGCCGCCCGCGGTGGCCGCGCCTATCTCCCCCTCGCCGACGAGCGCGGCGAGACAGGAGTAGAACACACCCGCGGAGCCGAGGACGGTGACGCCGATGCCGAGGAGTAGCGCCACCGCGACCGGGAGCGGCGGCGTCCCGAGCGCGAGCGCCACGAGCAGGAGGCCGCCGACCGCGGTCTGTACGGCCGTGACGGTCGCGGCGCCGCGCCCGCCGCCGAGCCGGTCCGCGAGCGCGCCGGCGCCGAGCCGACCCGCGCTCCCCGCCGCCTGTGTCCCCGCGAGCACGACGCCCGCCACGGCCGGCGAGGTGCCGACCGCCTCGTCGACGTACAGCAGGGTGTAGCCGGTCGTCGTGAACACGCCCGCGCCGATGAACAGCCCCGCCGCCACGAGCAGGAGGTACGCGCGGTTCCCCCGGAGGCTCCCCACGTCGGGGAGCGACCACGCGCCGGCGCTCCCCGCGCCGCTGTAGGTGACCGCGAACACGGCGACGTAGGCGGCCGCGGCGCCCGCGACGACGCCGAACCCCCACTGCCAGGCGGCGACGCTGGCGACGGCCGCGATAGCCAGCGACGCGGTGCCGGAGCCGACGGTGACGCCGACCTGCTTGAGCCCCATGGCGAAGTTCTCGCGGCCGGGCGGCGCGCTCGTGACGATGCCGCGGTTCGAGGCCGGCATCGCCGTCGCGTAGAAAGCACCCAGCAGGAACGCGACCCCGAGCAGGGCGGCGAAGGTGGGCGCGACGCCGAGCAGGCCGGCCGCGACCGCCAGCCCCCCGAGACCGAGGAGCATCACGCGCTTCTCGCCGAACCCGTCGACGGCCGCGCCGCTGGGAAACAGGTTCAGCGTGTAGCCGAGCGTCGCCACCGTCACCAGCACGCCCACCAGCGTCCGCGAGACGCCGAACGTCCCACGGAAGTAGGAGGTGGCGGCGAAAAGCGAGTAGTAACACAGCGACGCGGCCGTCTGCCAGCCGGCGACCGCGAGCACAGAGCGCCACCCCGCGTTCATCCGGTCGGGCTACCCGGCCCGGTGGTGAAAGCGATTGGTCACCGGCAATCCCGGGCGCGACCGACAGCCGCCCGGGCCAGCGCCTCGAAGTCGGCCTCGTCGGGCACCACGTCGACCGCGATGCCGTGCGACTCGGCCGTCTCGCGGGTCGGAGCGCCGATACAGCCGACGATGGCGTCGTTCAGCCCGGCAATAGCGGCCTCGCGGACGCCCCGCTCGTCGGCCGCGGCGAGGGCGTTCTCGACGGTGAGCGATGAGGTGAACAGCGCCACGTCGAGGTCGCCGGCGGCCGCCCGCTCCGCGGAGACGCCGCTGTCGGCGGGCCGGGTCAGCCGGTAGAGGACCGTCTCGTGGACGTACGCGCCCGCATCCTCGAGTCCGTCGAGCAGGACGGCGCTCCCGTGGTCCGAGCGGGCCACCTCGACGCGGGCGCCCGCAACCTCGTCGGCGAGTCGGTCGACCAGCCCCGCCGAGGAGAACTCCTCGGGCACCACGTCGACCGCGTAGCCGGCCGCACGGAGCGCGTCGGCGGTCGACGCGCCGATGGCACACACCGCACCCGACGGTGACCAGCCGGCGGCGGCGAGTTCCACGCCCGTCTTCGACGTCAGGACCGTGTAGTCGGCGTCTTCGCGAGGCGTGGCGCCGGTCGGCTCCACCTGCAACATCGGGTCCGGCAGGGGCTCAGCCCCGAGCGACGCCAGCAGTTCGACCGCGGCGTCGAGCCGTTCGTCGGCGGGCCGGAAGACGGCGACCGTCGGTTTCGTATCGTCCATGGCGGTTTACTCCCCCTCCGTGGGCGGCTCACCACCCGTCCGCAGGAACGCCTCCACGCGCTCTCTGGTGGCCGCGACCGGGCCGATGACGGTTATCGCGGGCGGTTCGATGCCTTCCTCGTCGCGCACCTCGACGATGGTGTCGAGCGTGCCGACCGCGACCTGCTGGTCGGGCCAGGTCGCCCGCTCGACGAGCGCGACGGGCGTCTCGGGGTCCATCCCCTCCTCCATCAGGACTCGCGTGTAGTCCGGGAGCCGGCCGACGCCCATGTAGACGACGATGGTGCCGCCCGTCGCCGCCAGCGCGCCCCAGTCGACCGCCGACTCGTCTTTCGTGGGGTCTTCGTGGCCGGTGACGAACGACACCGAGGAGTTGTGGTCGCGGTGGGTGACCGGGATGCCGGCGACGCCCGGCCCGGCGACGCCCGCGGTCACGCCGGGGACGTACTCGAACTCGACGCCGTGGTCCGCGAGATGTTCCATCTCCTCGCCACCGCGTCCGAACACGAACGGGTCGCCGCCCTTCAGGCGGACGACCGTCTTCCCCTGCTCGGCGAGTTCGACAAGCCGGTCGTTGGTGTACTGCTGGGAGGTGCGGTCGCCGCCCGCGCGCTTGCCGACGTCCTCGGCCTTCTCGTCGGGCACTAGCGCCAGTGCCGGCCCCGGAAGCTTGTCGTGGAGCACCACGTCGGCCTCCTCGATGAGCCGTTTGGCCTTCACCGTCAGCAACTCGGGGTCGCCGGGGCCGGAGCCGACCAGGTAGACGCGCCCGGTCATTCCTCGGCGCCGGCCTCGCGTTTCGCCTCGGCGATTAGCTCGTCGGCCCCACGCTCGGCGAGGTCGGCGGCGAACTCGCGGGCCATCTCGGCGTGGCGCTCGACCGGGATGTCACGCACCTCCCGGACCTCCTCGGTGCCGTCGCGGTCGAGCACCCGCACGACGGTGTGGACGTACGCGCCCCGGAGCGTCGCGTAGACGCCGATGGGAGCGACACAGCCACCGTTCAGTGCCCCGAGGACGGTCCGCTCGACGGTGGTCTCGACCCGGGTCCGGGCGTGGTCGACCCGGTCGTGGATGCTGTCGGCGAGGTCGCCGTCGCGAGCGGTGACCGCGAGCGCGCCCTGTCCGGGCGCGGGGACGAACCGCTCGGCGTCGAGTCGCTGGTAGTCGAGGTGGTGGAGCAGGCCCGCGCGGTCGAGGCCGGCCTCGGCCATCACCATCGCGTCGAACTCGGTGTCGACCTCGCGTTCGAGCGCACGCCGCTCGATTTCCGCGAGCGCGTCGAACCACGCCTCGACGGACTGCTCGTACGCGCCCTCCCCGTCCTCGCTGTCGACGCGGTCGGCGTGCTCCCGCTGAAGCGACGGCGCGAGCAGTTTCTCGATGCGCGTGTCGACGTTGCCGCGGACGGGTTCGACGGTGAGGTCCGGCCGCTCGGCGAGCAGTTGGGCGCGCCGGCGGAGGCTCCCGGTGCCGACCGTCGCGCCGTCGGGCAACTCGTCGAGGCTCCGGCCGTCGGGTGTCACCAGCAGGTCGCCCGGGGCGGCCCGCTCGGGGACGCCCGCGACCACCAGGTCGTCGGGGAACTCCGTCGGCATGTCCTTCATCGAGTGGACGGCGGCGTCACAGTCGCCCTCGAGGACGCGCTCGTCGAGCGCGCGGACGAACGCCCCGGTCTTGCCGAGCCGGTGGACGAGTTCGTCGCGCACGCGGTCGCCCTCGGTGGCTACCTCCACGAGCTCGACGGGCCGGCGACGGGTCGAGAGCGCCTCCTGTACCGTCGCGGCCTGCCGAAGCGCGAGCTGTGACCCGCGCGTGGCGAGGCGAATGTCGGTCATGTGTCGCCCTCGGCGTCCCACCGTGAAACCCCCTTCGGGTCGGGCGCGATGAACTGCATGCCGCGATAGGAAATCGGCCCCGTGGGGCGTGTCCCACCGTTTCGCGCCTGCGCGAACGCGGCGCATCGCCTCGGTACGCCTTTCCGTCCGGCGACCGTAGCCGGCGGCGATGACGCTGGAACTGTACGAACTGGAGGGCTGTCCGTACTGCGCGAAGGTGAAACAGAAACTCGACGAACTCGACCTGGAGTACGAGTCGCACATGGTGCCCCGCTCGCACGACGAGCGGACCGAAGTGAAGGAAGTCAGCGGACAGACGGGCGTGCCCGTCCTGGTCGACACCGACCACGGCGTCGAGGGGATGTCCGAGAGCGACGACATCGTCGCGTACCTCGAGAAGACGTACGGACAGGAAGCGAGCGCCTGAGCCCCGAGCGCCGGGTACTCGGCCGCTGACCGCCGTTTTGCCACAAACCTTATTCCCACCCAGTAGCGGGTTCGTACTGCGAGCGGGACTCGCGAGGGTCACACGCCTGCCTCGCAGGCGGACCCTCTTTCACGTTCGCGATGACGCTCGCGTCGTGCGCCGACATCGCGTCCCGGGACAGTCGCTCCCGGGCGGACGGCGGCTTCGGCCGCCGTGAGCGGTCTCCCCGCGGGGACCCACGACGGCGCCGTTCAGAGACACTCCCTGTACGCGTCCAGCGTCCGCTCAACGTCCTCCTCGGTGTGGGCATAGGAGACGAAGTTCGCCTCGTACTGGTTCTGCGAGACGAGTACGCCCGCCTCGCGCATCGCCGGCCGGAACAGCCGCGCGTAGCGGTCCGTCTCCATCCGGCTCACGTCCCGGCCACCCTTCGGGCACTCCTCGAACCGCGGGCAGTCGGGGTTCTGCCGACAGCCGTTCGTGCACGTGTCGCCCTCCGCCTGTGGTGGGCTGTCGGCCCGCGTGAACGCCACCTTGAAGATGGAGTCGGTGCCGACGACGGTGTACCCGGGCGCCTGCTCGGCGACGATGTCGGTCAGCCCCTCCCGGAGTTGGCGGCCGATGTCGTTCACGTGGTCGTACACGTCGTTCTCGGCGGCGAACTTCAGCGTCTCCAGCCCCGCGGCCATCGTCGCCGGATGCCCCGAGAACGTTCCCGCCTGGAACACCTCGCCCGAGGGGGTGAACTGCTCGACGTACTCCGTCTTGCCGCCGATGGCGCCGACGGGGAAGCCGCCGCCGATTATCTTCCCGAACGTCGTCAGATCGGGGTCGATGCCGAACTTCCCCTGTGCACACTGGAGGCCGCCGACCCGGAACCCGGTGATGACCTCGTCCCAGACGAGGAGCGCGCCCGCGCCCGTACAGAGGTCGCGGAGCGTCTCGTGGTAGCCGTCCACGGGGTAGGCGATGCCGGCGTTCGCCTGCACGGGTTCGACGAGCACGCAGGCGATGTCGTCGCCGTGCTCCTCGAACACGCGCTTGGCGGCGTCGGCGTCGTTGAACGGCACCGGGAGCGTGTGCTCGGCGAACGACTGGGGGATGCCGTTCGTCGACGGCCGCGGGTGGTCGGCGTCGCCCTCGACGAGCGTCGACTCCTGAGCGCCGTGGTAGCCGCCCTGCATCACGACCACCTTGTTCCGGCCGGTGACCGCGCGGGCGAGTCGCACCGCCGAGACGGTGGCCTCGGTGCCGCTGTTGACGAACCGGAGCATCTCGACGGAGGGGACGTGCCGGGCGACGAACTCGGCGTGGTCGACCTCGAGTTCCGTCGGCATCCCGAACAGCGGGCCGTCGGCGACGCGCTTCTGGACGGCGGCGGTCACCGATTCGGGCAAGTCGTGGCCGAGGAGCAGGGGACCGAGCCCCTGTATCCAGTCGACGTAGCGGTTGCCGTCGGCGTCGACGACGTGGCCACCGTCGCCCGTGCGGGCGAAGACTGGGTACGGCTGGGGAGCGGCACGCACCGCGCTGTTGACTCCACCGGGGAGGACGGAGAGGGCACGGTCGTACAGCTCCCGCGAGCGGTCGTGATTCATGGGCGGGCGTTGGGCCGGCCACCGGTTAGTCCTTTCTCGTTGCGCGCGAGTGACCGCTCGGCGCGCGGACGCCACCCCGAAGGGCTGATAACGCCGGCCGGCAACTAGCGGGTAGATGCTGCCCTCCTCGTGGAAACGGGACTTCGCAAGCGGGCTCGTCGTGCTCGTGCCGATACTCGTGACGGCGTTCGTCGTCGCCTACGTGTACACGGCCATCCTGAGCATCGGCATCCTCTCGGACGTGTTTCCCCAGGGCACCAAGGGCTACACCATCGTCCTGGTCACGCTGGTCATCTTCGTGCTCGTCGTGCTGTCCATCGGCTACCTGATGCGGACGACGCTGGGTGACCTCATGGAGGCGGGGCTCGACAGCCTGTTCAACCGCCTGCCCGGCCTGCGCATCGTCTACAACGCCTCGAAGATGGCCGCCGAGACGGCGCTTTCCGGCACCGACGACCTGCAAGCGCCCGTGAAACTGGAGACATGGAACGGGATGCGGATGACCGCGTTCAAGACGGGGAAGTCGACCCGCGACGGCCGCGACGTCCTCTTTTTGCCGACCGCACCGAACATCACCACCGGGTTCGTCATCGAGGTGGACCCCGGCGAGTACGAGGAGACCGACGAGAGCGTCGAGGACGCGCTGACGCGCATCCTCTCTGCGGGGTTCGGTGAGTCGCGCGACCAGTCCATCCCCATCGACATCACCGAGGAGGACGGCGTCGTCGCCAGCGACGGGAGCGGCGACGACTAGCCTAGAATCGCACGGAGCGCGAACAGCGCGTTCTCCTTGCGCTCGCGGACGCGCCGGTAGAAGTACGACAGCCACTTGTCGCCGTACGGGACGTACTGGTTCACGTCGTAGCCCGCCTCGGCGAGCTGGAACTGTGCTTCCTCTCGGACGCCCATCAGCATCTGTATCTCGAACTCGGTGCCGTACTCGTCGTGGAGGTCCAGTGCGTACCCGACCATCTCCGGGTCGTGGCTCCCGACGGCGACGTGGTCGGCGTGCTCGAACAGGTACTCCAGTTCCTCGCGGTAGCGCTCGTTCACCGTCGCCTTCCCCCTGTACGCGACCTCCTTCGGCGGGTCGTAGGCCCCCTTCACCAGCCGGACGGTTCCCGGAAGCTCGACGAGGCGTTCGAGGTCCTCGCGCGTCCGCCGCAGGTTCGCCTGCACGCAGACGCCCATCGCCGCGTGGTCGGTGACGTGGTGCTCGAAGGCGTCGAGCGTCGCGTCCGTCGTCGTGTGGTCCTCCATGTCCAGCCAGACGAACACGCCGCGGACCTCGGCGCGCGCGACCACGTCCGCAAGGTTCTCGCGGAACACGTCTTCGCCGACGTCGATGCCCAGTTGGCTCGGCTTCACCGAGATGCAGGCGTCGACGCCCGCGTCCGCGATGTCGTCGACCAAGTCGCAGTAGGCGGCGGCGTCGTCGGCCGCCTTCGCCGGGTCGTCGTAATGTTCCCCGAGGAGGTTGAGGATGGCCCCCACGCCGTCGGCGTTCAACTCCCGTACGTGGTCGAGCGCCGCGGGCGCGTCCTCGCCCGCGACGAAGTTGTTCGCTACAGGGGGAATCATGCCCGCAAATACTGCCGGCAGGGTTATGACGCTTTCCGGATACGGCTCGTCGGGGAACGCTCCGAACCTCCGTCTGACGGCGCCGTCGAACCCGGTTCGTTTTTGTGTCGGCCGCCGACACGCCGGTATGGTCGTCGAGACGGTCGTGGTCGCGCTGTGGGCGATGCTACCCGCGTACGTCCCGAACAACGCCGCGGTGCTGTTCGGCGGCGGGGCGCCCATCGACGGCGGCCGGGAGTGGCGCGGCCGCCGTCTGCTCGGTGACGGGAAGACGTGGCGAGGTACCGCCGTCGGTATCGCCGCGGGCGTCGCGCTCGCCATCGTCCTCGACGCCGTCCAGCCCGCCGTCTCCGGCGCCACCGGCTTCGACATCCCGGGGTTCCCGCTTGCCGTCGGCGCGGCGCTTGCCGCGGGTGCGATGCTCGGTGACATCCTCGCGTCGTTCCTCAAGCGCCGCACCGGCCGCGACCGGGGCGCGGCGTTCCCGGGACTCGACCAACTCGACTTCGTGGTGGTCTCGCTCCTGCTGGTCGCGCTGGTGGCACCCACGTGGTTCCGGGGTGTGTTCCTGTCGGAGCCGCTTCGGCTGGTCGTGGTGCTCGTGGCTACGCCGCTGTTGCATCTGGTAACGAACGCCGGCGCGTACGTGCTGGGGCTGAAAGACGAGCCCTACTAGTCCAGTTTCTTCACGTCGAGCCTGCGGCCGTCTACGGGCGAGCAAGCAGTTCGCCCGCACGGCCCGAGACGATGGAGCCACCCGGTTGCGCAAAACCGGAGGAGAGTACGCGGGCGTGCTCCCCCGCGGCGCTTCGCGCTACCCCGTTCCGTGCGCCCACGAAGGTTCAAGTAGGGGAACGCGGCCACCCGCCCCGTGACGTAGCCGTCGCGGCGGGGCGAACGAGGCGGTTGCGCGACCCACCGCCCCGCCGAGCAGGGGGTCGCCTGTCAGCCCAGTTCCTTCCGGTAGAGCCGTAGCGTCAGCGCCTCCCCGGCGAACGTCACCTCGGCGTCCCGTTCGTGGACGAACCCGTTCGTCTCGTAGAGCCGCTGGGCCGCGGTCAACCGCGGCATCGTGTCGAGCACGAGCGCGTCGAACCCCGCGTCCCGGGCGCGGGCTTCGAGTTCGTCGTAGAGGCGCTGGCCGAACCCCCGGCGCTGGTGGTCGGGAGCGACGCGCATCCGCTTTATCTCGGCCGTCCGGTCCGGCAGGTCGCCGAACAGCGGCTCCGTCCCGCCGTCCAGCGGCCGGTACGCACCCATGGCGACCACCTCGTCGGCGAGCGTTCCGACCAAGAACGCCCCGCCGTCGAGATACGTCCCCTCGACGTCGTCGAGATCGGGGTCCTCGGCGTCTTCGGCGAACCCGCCGGCGTCCCGCATCGCCGCGGCGTGGAGGCGTTTGACCGCCCGCTCGTCGTCGGACCGATACCGGCGGACCGTCAGGTCCCTGGTCACGACTCGACCTGGACCACGACGCCCTCGCTGTCGACGTAGCGTTCGACCCGCTCGGCGAGCGTGCCGTCGCCCGGCCAGCCGACGGCTTCCTCGCTGTCCAGTCGGTCGGGGTCGCCGACGTACACCTCGGCCGTCCGGCCGTCGTCGGTCGGGACGGACACCCGGACGTACAGCCCCGAGTCCACGCCCTCGTAGCGGTCGAGCGCCTCCATCTGCTCGGTGGTGAGCAGTTGCCCCTCGACGGTGCCGCCCGGCGCGAGCGTCGGGTACTCGCCCTCGACGGCGTGGACGCCATGGAGGGTCGCGTCCGCGCCGAAGGTGGCGTCCGGCACGACCGCGAGTGCCTGATGCGGGTCGAGTAGCGTGCCGTAGACGAACACGTCCATACCGGCCGGACGGGCGCCCGCACCAAAGTTCCGACTCCGGTACGCTGAATGGGTAGTCGCCCGAGCCACGGGTATGGACACGCGCCGGCTCCGTGCGGTGTGGACGCGCGTGTTCGCGCTGGCGTGGCCCGTGATGGCCGAGCAGACGTTCCGCACGGCGATGCGGACGACGGACGTGCTGGTGACGGCGCTGTTCTCGCCGGCCGCGGTCGTCGCCATCGGCCTCGCGGACCTGTACGCGCGGTTCCCGCTCCGCATCGGACTCGGCCTCGGCGGCGGCGCCATCGCGCTCTCCTCGCAGGACACCGGCGCCGCGAGCGTCGAGAACCGCGACGAGGCGGTGACGCAGGCCCTCGTCGTCGCCTTCCTGCTGGGGGTGCCGTTCGTCGCCGTCGGCGGCCTGTTCGGCGAGACGGCCATCCGCGTGTTCGGCGCGAGCGACGACGTCGTTCGCCTCGGCGCGACGTACCTCGCCATCGTGTTCGCCACCGCGCCCGCGCGGCTGGTCGCGCTCGTCGGTGCCCGTTCGCTACAGGGCACCGGCGACACCCGCACCCCGATGTACGTCAACGTGTTCGCCAACTCACTGAACATCGCCGGGAGCGTCGTCCTCGGACTGGGGCTGTTCGGCGCTCCGCGCCTCGAAATCGTCGGCGTCGGCCTCGCCACCGCGACGGCGAACGTCGTCACCGCCGTCCTGTTGCTCGCGGCCATCGCCTCGTCGTACACGGCGGCGTCGTTCACCCTGCCCCGCCAACTCGTCGTCGTCCGTCAGTTGTTGCAGGTGAGCGCGCCCCGAATCGCCGAGGGGTTCGCCTCCGAACTCGCCGAGTTCCCGTTCAACGCCCTGTTGCTCGGCTTCCCGAACGGCCGCGCGGTCAACGCCGGTTTCCAGATAGGCCGCCGCGTCTACCAGCAGGTCACCGGCCCGCTGTCGCGCGGCTACAACGTCGCCGCCTCGGTGCTGGTCGGCCAGTCGCTCGGCGAGGGCGCGCCCGACGAGGCGCGGTACGACGGCCGCGCGGTCGCGGCGCTTGGCGTCGTGACCGTCGGCACCGTCGGCGTCCTGCTCGTCGTCGCGGCGCCGTCGGCCGTCGGGCTGTTCACCGACGACCCTGCGACGGCACGCTACGCGACGGCGTTCGCCCGCGTGTACGGCGTCTCGGGCGTCGCGCTCGTCACGTTCTCGGCGCTGTCCGGCGGCCTGCAGGGCGCAAGCGAGACCCGCATCCCCTTCCTCGCGCGCACCACGGGGATGTTCGGGCTGTTCCTCGGGCTGTCGTGGCTCCTCGGCCGGACGCTCGGCTACGGTCCGGCGGGCGCGTACGTCGGCGTCGCCGCCGCCTACGGGTGGATGGCCGTCGTCGTCGCCGGAGGATTCGAGCGCTCCGACTGGGCGGGCCGAGCCGCCGAGATGATGGCCGAGCGGGGGAGTAGCCCCACGGATTAGAACAGCGACAGCAGGCCGCCGACGACCAGCAGGGTCACCAGCAGGCGACCGAGGTTGCCGACGAACGCCGCAACGGCGAACTTCCGGTAGTCGGGGTCGAGTACCGAGAATGCGTACACCGAGGTGGTGTCGGGCAACAGCGGCACGCACAGCGTCAGCGCCAACCCGACGTAGCCGTGTCGCTGGACGAACCCCCGGAGCTCCATGAACCGGGGGAGTCCCGGCAGTCGTGCGGTGATTCGCTGAAGGGCGGCGAACTCGGTGACGCTCCGGCTGACGTGCAGTGCGACGACGCTCCCGAGCGCCTTCCCGACGCTGGAGACGAGCACGATGACCGCGAGCGTCACGGGGTACGACAGCCCGAGCCGGAGCGGCGCGGCGAGGACGATTTCCCCTGGTAACGGCAGGACGAACGCGACGAGAAACGAGTAGACGAAGACGACGACCAGCCCCGCGGGGCCGGTCGCGGTACGGACGAGCGTCTCGATGGGTTCAAGCGCGATGGAGGGCACGCTACCGGTCGTTCGAGGAGGGGTAGAGTAACGGTTTCGGCTTACCGGTCGCCGAGCGCCGGGAACTCGCGGTCGGTCTCGCCCGTGTAGTGGGCGCGGGGGCGAATGAGGCGGTTGTCCTCCTGATACTCGAGCGTGTGACCGATCCAGCCGCCGACCCGCGACATGGCGAAGATGGGGGTGAACATGTCGACGGCGATGCCGAGCTGGTAGTAGACCGTGCCGGAGTAGAAGTCGACGTTCGGGGCGATACCCTTCTCGACGAGCCCCTTCTCCGCGAAGTACCCCTCGATGGCGTCGGCCATGTCGTACCATTTGGTGTCGCCGGAGGCCTCCCCCAGCTCCTTCGATTTCGTCTCCAGAATCTTCGCGCGGGGGTCCTTCACGTTGTAGACGCGGTGGCCCATCCCGGGCACGCGCCAGTTCTCGCGCTCCTCGCGGGCGCGCTCGACGAACTCGACGGGGTCCTCGCCGCTGTCGTCTATCTCCAACAGCATCTCCATGACGTCCTGGTTGGCGCCGCCGTGGAGCGGCCCCGAGAGCGCGCCGATACCGCCCGTGACCGACGAGTAGAGGTCCGCCAGTGTCGAGCCGATGACCATCGCGGTGAACGTGGAGGCGTTCAGCCCGTGGTCGGCGTGCAGGGTCAACGCCATGTCGAACGTCTCTTCGGCGACCGGGTCCGGCTCCGCGCCGGTGAGCATGTAGAGGAAGTTGGCGGCGTGGCTCAGGTCGTCGCGGGGCTCCAGCGGCTCCTCGCCCCGACGGACGCGGTCGAACGCGGCCAGCACGGTGGGCATCTTCGCCGTCACCTTGCGGCCGATGCGGCGGGCCGCCTCGAGGTCGCCGCCTTCGGGGTCGGCGTCGTCCTCCGCCGAGAGATAGGAAGTGAGCGTCCGGAGCGCGGCCATCGGCTCCTCGTCGGCCTCGGCCAGCGCCCGAACGGTGTCGAGGACGGCGTCGTCGACGGACCGGGCCGCAACGAGCGACTCGTTGAACTCCGACAGCTCCGACTCGGTGGGGAGTTCGCCGTGCCACAGCAGGTAGACGACCTCCTCGAAGGTGGCGCCCTCGGCGAGGTCCTCGATGTCGTAGCCGCGGTAGATGAGCCGCCCGGCGTCACCGTCGATATAGCTGAGCGACGACTCGGCGACGACCACGCCCTCGAGCCCCTTCTTGAGTTCCTCGGACATGTCGTGAACCTTCCGAGCGTCCCGGGAAAAGCATTATCGTTCACGCATCCGCGCTCGGGCGCGGACGCGCTCGCCCTCCCGCGAACCCATGCGTGGGTGACCCCGTCGCCGCCCTGCCGCCGCGTAGGTTTTTACCCCCGGCCACGGAAGCGAGAGGTATGTCACGGGAGGTCGAGTACGAACCGGTGAGCGTGAAGGCGGTGTTGGCGGAGATGAAGGACACCGCCGAACTGCTCATCGACCTCTCGTACTCGGCGGTACTGCTCCGCTCCGACCAGGTGGCCGAGGAGGTGCTCGAACTCGAGGAGCGGATGGACGTGCTCCAGTTGCGCGCCCGGATGGGGCTACTGATGGCCGCACGGACGACGGAGGACGCCGAGGCGCTGGCGCCCGTCCTCGGCATCGTCGGCGCCGCCGAGAAGATAAGCGACGCCGCCGGCGACATCGCCAAGGTCGTCTTGGAGGACATCGGCCTGCCCGAGGCGATGCGAACTGCGCTCCCCGAGTCGGTCGAGTCGCTGGTGCGAGCGGGCGTCGAGGCCGACTCGTCGCTGGCGGGGCCGACGCTCGGCGAGAGCAACCTCGAAACCGAAACCGGCGTGCGGGTCATCGCCATCCGCCGGGGGGGCGACTGGCTTCTCAACCCCGGCGTCGACACCGCGCTCCGGGCCGGCGACGTGACGCTGTTGCGCGGCCCCGAGGACGGCATCGCCGAGGTGTACGAGCGGCTCACCGGCGACCGGTACGACCCCCCGGAGCCGCCCGCAGAGGGGGTCACCGACCTCGACCGCGCGATGGACTCCATCGTCCTGATGAAGGACATCTCGGAACTCGCGGTGGATTTGGCGTACGGGGCAGTCCTGTTCGACTCCGACGGTCTCGCGGAGGAGGTGCTGGAACTGGAAGCGGAGGTGGACGCGCTCCAGTCGCGGTTCGAGGCGTGGACGCTCCGGGCCGCCGCGGACGTCGACGACCCCGTCTCCCTGCGCGGTCTGATGCATCTCGCCGCGGCGACGGAGGTCATCTCCGATGCCGCCCTCGAAATCTCGGAGGGCGTGCTCCGCGGGCTGGGTACCCATCCGGTCATCGAAGAGGCCGTCCTCGAGTCGGACGAGGTCATCGTCCGGTTGGCCGTCGCCCCGGGCTCGCGGCTCGACGGCGCGACGCTGGGCGACGTGGCCGTCAAGACGGAGACGGGGATGCGCGTCATCGCGGTGCGGCGCGGCCCCGACCGGGAGGGTGGCGACTGGGTCGTCTCGCCCGGGCCGGCGACGGCGCTCCACGGCGACGACGTGGTCATCGCCAAGGGGACCCGCACGGGCGCGGAGCGGCTCGCGGAGCTGGCCGACGCCACGGTGTAGTCAGCTCCGGGCGAGTCGGTAGGCACTGCCGGCCGTCAGAATCAGGGTGACGAGCAGGCCGACGCCGACGGCGAGCACGAACCCGAGCGCGACGTACCACGCCGGCGAGTAGAGGTGACCGGCGCTGGTCACCTGGCCGTAGACGAGAACCGCCGCGAGCACGGTCCCGAGCGCGAACCCGATGGCGGCGTTGCGACGGACCGCGAGCGCGTCGACCAGCGCGGCCGTCCCCGGGCGGTCGGGCGGTGACTGTGACACGCCGGACCGTAGGCGCTCCGACGGCAAAGCGATTTGGAAGCCGACGCGAACCACAAAACGTACCCCGGTGGACCCCTCCGGGCAGATATGGAGCAGTCTCGCCGCACCCTCGCCCGGGGTGTGACCGCCCTCCTCGTCGTCGCGTTGCTCGTCCCCGCGGGCGTGTCGGCCGTGACGTACGACCCGACCGACTTCCAGCGCGGCCACATCGAGGAGCCCGCGAACGGGTCGACCGTCGTCGGCATCCAGGGGTTCCACTTCCAGGGGCAGGGCGCAAAGAAGAAGCCCGCCCGCCTCGCCTCCATCGGTCCGAACGGCTCGCTGAACTGGCAGTTCGACGGGTCGGCCGTCGGCGCCCGCTGGTTCTACGACGTCGACCCGCTGGAGAACGGCAACCTGCTCGTCGTCTCGACGAACCAGGACGGGACCATCGTCTACGAGTTCGACCCCGAACGCAAGGAGGCCGTCTGGACCGAGCGGTTCGACATCCACGACACCCACGACGTGGACAAACTGCCGAACGGTGACCTCGTGGTCGCCAACATGCGCCAGTACAACGAGACGACGGGCGTCTCGAACGACCGCGTGTTCGTCTACAACCGCTCGACCGACGAAATCACGTGGGAGTGGCTGTTCCGCAACCACTACCCCAACTCGACCGACGGCGGCTTCAACTCCGACTGGAGCCACGTCAACGACGTCGACCGCGTCGGCGACGACCACTTCCTCGTGTCGCCGCGGAACTTCGACCAGGTCATCCTCATCAACCGCACGACCAAGGAGATAGACATGCGGCTGGGGAGCGACGACGACTACTCCGTCCTGCACGAGCAGCACAACCCCGACTGGCTGGTCAGCGCCGAGGGCAACCCCACTATCGTCGTCGCCGACTCCGAGAACGACCGCGTCGTCGAGTACGAGCGGCGCTGTACGGGCGACCCGATGGATGCGCCGCCCGAGGACTGCTCGTGGAACCGGACGTGGTCGGTCGGTAGCGACCAGTTCAACTGGCCGCGCGACGCCGACCGCCTCCCGAACGGCAACACCCTGGTGACGGACTCGCTGAACCACCGCGTCGTCGAGATAACCCCCGACGGCGAAATCGTCTGGGAGTACTACGCGACGTGGGGGCCCTACGACGCCGAGCGGGTGTCGATGGGGGGCTCCTCGAAGGGCCCGACCATCGCCGACATGGACGCGGGCGGGACGTACGACGTGACCGGGAGCGCGAACGACCCGCCGGTCGCCACCGAGTCGGAGAGCGGCCCCGGCGCGATGCTGGCGAGCCTCGGGTTCACGGACCTGTCGCGAACGTGGTCGCACGTCACGCCGTGGGCCAAGCCCATCTGGATGGGCGGGTGGGCGTTCGTCACGACGGTGCTTGCGGGGCTGGTGCTCGTCGGCTGGGGCGTGACGGAGATGGCGCTCCACCGCGGCGAGATACGGCGGCGCGTACGCCGGCTGGCCCGGTAGTCAGGCCGGCTCCTCAAGGTCGATGCGGTCCTGGATGAGGTCGCGCAGGTCGTCGGCGTCCTCGACGTCGGCGAGCTCCTCGCGCTCGATGAGCGCCGTCCCGTCGACGTTCTCGCGGTTCGTCCGGTCGACGACGTACACCGACCGGGTGCGGGTCACCTCCCCGACCGAGGACATGATGCGAGCGCGCTTCTCGGCGGTGCGGGTGAACTCCGAGTGGCCCGTCAGCATCGACTCGCTGGCGTCCTCGGAGACGGCCTTGAACGGCGCGCGCTGGGTCGGGTGGACCGTGTAGCCGACCCGCGTCAGGACGGTGACGACCGCCTCGTCGGTCGGGTCGGGCTCCGGGTCGTCCGGCTCGGGCTCGCCGTCGCGGACCTCCTCGGCGCCGTCGAGTACCTCGACGGGCGCGGACAGCTCCTGCTCGAACAGCTCCTCTAGCTGTGCGGCCACCTCGACGCTGGCGTTCATCCCGTCTTCGTACTTCGAGACGGTGCGCCGCGAGACGCCGAGCTCCTGGGCGAGCTGGCCGAGCGACCACTCGCGGTCCTCGCGGGCGTCCGCGAGCACCTCGCCGTCGATGTTGACGTACAGCCCGCCGGGCGCCGCGTAGATGAGCGGCGGGACGCCCTCGACGAACAGTTCGACGGCGGTGTCGGGCGAGAGCACGGGCACGCCGTGTCGGAAGTAGACGACGCCGGGTTTGAGCTCCTCGTCGCGGGTCCGGAGCCCGAGCACGAGCGGCGTGGCGCCGAGATAGGTGCCGAGCCGCCGCATCTCGGCGCCGGTGGCGGCGTCGAACGCGTCGATGTTCGCGAGCACCTTCACCAGGAGGACGTCGTCGTCGCGCCGCGCGGCCAAATCGAAGCTCTTGGGCCGGACGGCACACCGGTCGCTGACGAGGAACCCCGCGTCCCCGAGCATCGCGGTGATGTTCCCTACGAGTGCCTCCCGGGACATAGGCGTACATAATCGTTTTCTCGGTTATATACGTTGTGGGGGCCCGAAACCTTGCCTTCGGGCGATTGACGGGACCGCTGGCGATACACCTAAGTGAGGCGGGCGCCGCGAGCCGAAACCGCCTTGCCCGGCGTCGGCGTATCTCCGGTATCCGAACCGCATGACGGTCATCGGCCTCGACGACACCGACTCCCGGACCCAGGGGATGTGTACGACGTACGCGGCCGCGCTGGTCGCCGAGCGACTGCGCGCCCGTGCCAGCGTCGAGCGCCTGCTTCTCGTCCGTCTGAACCCCGCGGTCCCGTACAAGACCCGCGGGAACGCGGCGCTTGCGGTCCACACCGACGCCGACCCGGAGACGGCGTTTTCGGTCGCGGAGGAGGTGGTCGCGGAGGAGGCGATGGCCGGCGACGACCGCACGAACCCGGGGCTGGTCGTCGCGCCCGGCGACCCCGGGGCGGTGCCCGAGGCCGTCGCCGACTGGTCGGAGCGGGCGCTCCGCGAGTTGCTGGACGCCGACGACGCCCGCGCGCTCGCGGCCGATGCCGGCTACCGCGTCGAGGCGTGGCAGTCGGGGCAGGGCGTCGTCGGTGCGCTCGCGGCCGTCGGCGCGTGGCGAGCGTGGGAGCGGGACGGCACCGCGCCCGGCCTCGGAGACGACGCCGACCCGACGTACGAGACCATCTCCTACCGCCCGCGCGACCGGTGGGGGACCGACCGGGACGTGGACGCCCGGAGCGTGTTCGCCGCCGCGGACGACCACTACCCGGCGGTGTGGGACACCGTCGACCGGGTGGAACGCGAGACGGTCTGTGTCCCGCACACGCCCGGCCCGGTGCTCCACGGCATCAGGGGCGACGACCCGGAGGCGACCCGCGCCTGCGCGGCGGCCGTCGAGAGCGAACCGGTCGAGCGGCGCGAGACGTTCGTGACGAACCAGGGCACCGACGCCCACCTCGCCGAGGCCACCGTTTCAGGTGCACGCGAGGGGCGGAGCTACCGACTCGACGCCACCGTTTCGGGTGCACCCGAGACCCGGCGCGGCGGTCACGTCTTCCTCGAACTCCGCGATGGCGACGCGACGGTCGACGCGGCGGCGTTCGAACCGACCGGCCGGTTCCGCGACAGGGTGCGGGCGCTCCGGGTCGGCGACGACCTGACGGTCTGTGGCGAACTCGCGGACGGCACCCTGAAACTGGAGAAGTTCGGCGTCCGCGCGCTCGACCGGGCGGAACTGGTGACGCCGACGTGTCCCGACTGCGGGCGGTCGATGAGTTCGGCGGGACGGAATCAGGGCTACCGCTGTCGGGACTGCGGCACCTCGGCGCCCGGCAAGGTCGAACGCGAACTGGACCGTGCGCTCGAACCGGGCTGGTACGAGGTGCCGCCGAGCGCGCGCCGCCACGTCGCCAAGCCGCTCGTCCGCGGCGGGTTCGATGCCCCGACCCACCCGGAGCGCTAGCTCTTCAGCCCCGACCCGGTGAGGGGGACGACCACGTCCGCGTCGGCGTCGAGGACGCCACGCTCCCGATAGACGTCGAGCGCCGCGGGCGCGACCGCGCAGGTCGGTTCGGTGTAGAAGCCGCCGCGGTGCAGGCGGTCGAGCGCCGACTCGACGGCCGCCGCGTCGAGCGCGATGGCATCGCCGTCCGTCGCCTCGATGGCGTCGAGAATCTGCCTCTTCCGGACGGGGTCCCGAATCTGGATGCCGTCGGCGGTCGCGTTGTCGCCGGCGGCCGCCGCCCGGCCGTGGAGTTCCTCGACGATGGGCGCGTAGCCGGCCGCCTGCGCGCCCAGCAGGCGGGGCATCCGGTCGGTCCAGCCTGCCTCCCGGAGGGCGCGGAAGCCGCGATAGGCACCGAGAAACAGGGTTCCGTGGCCGAGCGGCGTGACGATGGCGTCCGGAACGGACCAGCCGCGCTGTGCGGCCACCTCCATGGCGAACGTCGCAGTGCCGGCGAAGAAGGCGGGGTTCCACGCGTGGGAGGCGTACCAGCCCTCCCCCGACTCGACCGCGTCGATGCAGGCGTCGGTCACGTCGGCGCGCGTCCCCTCGACCCGTTCCACGTCGGCGCCGGCCCGCTCGATGGCTCGCAGTTTCGACTGCTTGACCGACGCGGGGACGTAGACGGTGGCGTCGATGCCGGCACGGGCCGCGTAGGTGGCGATAGCCGCGCCAGCGTTGCCCGAGGAGTCCTCGACGACGCGGTCGACGCCGAGTTCAGCGGCCCGCGACAGCGTCGTGGTCGCCCCCCGGTCCTTGAACGACCCCGTCGGGAACACGTACTCCAGTTTGAACGTCGCGTCCCAGTCGGACGCGTCGACCAGCGGCGTGAACCCCTCGCCGAGCGTCACCTCGCGGTCGACGGGCAGGAACTCGTCGAACGCCCACAGTCCATCGCGGGCGTCGACGTCGGGCGGGCCGTCGGGTCGGGGCGGGTCCGCGAAGTCGAGCGGCGCGCCGCACGCACAGCGCCAGCGGTCGCGGTACGTGCGGGCGCAGGCGGCACAGTCGAGCATGGGCGAGGGTGGGGCGCGTCGGGGTTTGTGGGTGTCGGTCGCCCGGTTACAGGAACAGGCGGGCGTCCTCGGCGACGGCTCCCTCCAGTTCGTCGGGGAGCGCGTCGACCCAGTCGACGGCGACGGCGGTGTCACAGCCGACGGTCGGGTCGTCGGCGACCGGGTCGCCAGCGACCGGCGCCGCGGGGAGCACGACGTGGTGGACGATGACGTGACCGCCACCGCCGTTCTCGCGGTAGTCGACCCGGCGGACGCGCTCGGGGCGCCCGATGCCGGGCGTCGCGCCCGTGAGGCTCTCGACGACGCCCTCGGCGGCGGCCACCCAGTCCCCACCGGAGGCGACGGGGACGGCAGGCAGGGTCCAGCCGTGCGAGCCGTCGTCCATCAGCAGGATGCGGCCCGCACCGTTCACGACGCCGACCACGGCCCATCCAGCGGTGTCGCCGAGGTCATCGCGCACGGCGGGGAACTCGTCGGCGTCGACGTGGTGGGTCCGTTCGCGGTAGTCGACGTCGTCTCGGTCGGCGAGCGGTTCGGGGTCGGTGAGGCTGTCCATCATCGCGGCGGGGGAGTTCTCTGTCATGGATGCAGGGCGTCGGTGCGGGCGGTGGTCGACGCAGGCGGAACGGAGGGCCGGCGTCGGCGGGCGGTACGTGGCTGGTCGCGTGGCCGTGTCTCGACGACGCACGCGTCCGGCCCGCGAGCGTCGCAACTACCGCTATTCGGCAACTGATACAAAAAGGCGCCGATTTTATTTCGGCTGTTTCTACGCGTATAGAAATTCGCTCTCCGGGGGCAAAAGCGTTGGGGCGGGGGGCTACTCGGGCAGTTCCGGAGGAGGCTGGGTCACCACGTCGATTCCCGAGAAGACGAACGTGGTGCCGTCGTCGACTTCGACGCGGCCGGCCCAGCCGTGGCCGGAGACGACCCGCTCGACGACGAGCAGTCCCAGCCCTTTTCGGTCGGTGCCGAAGTCGCCGTCGAACAGCGAGTCGACGATGGCCGGCGGCAGTCCCGGGCCGTCGTCGGCGACGACGAACCCTTCGTCGGTGCCCCGGACCGTCACCGTGACGCCGTCGCCGCAGTGCTCGGCGACGTTCCGAAACAGGTTCTCGAACACCTGTTCGAGCCGCGATTCGTCGGCCATCAGCGTCCGGTCGCGCTCGACGGTCAGCGTCGCGTTCGGCGGCGAGACGGTGTCCCAGGCACGCCGGGCGACCACTCTCAGGTCCACCGGCTCCCGTTCGCCCACGTCCGCGCCCTCCCGAGCCAGCGACAGCGTCTCGGTGATGAGCCGCTCCATCCGGTCGAGCGCGTCCTCGACGGTCTCGAGGTGTTCGCGTTGGGGCGGGGACGCCGACTCCGCGACCAGTTCGGTGTACCCCTTCGCGGCCGTCAACGGGTTCCGGAGGTCGTGGGCGAGCACGCCCGCGAACTCCAGCAGGCGCTCGTTCTGTGCCTCCAGCGCCGCGTAGTGTTTCTGGCGTTCGAGTTCGTAGCCGACCCAGCGGGTGAGCAGGCGCACGAACCGCTCCTCGTCGGGACCGAACGGCTCCTCGCGGGGCTCGGTCCCCGAGTAACAGAGCGTGCCGTACACCTCGCCGTCGACCAGCACCGGCGCGCCGATGTAACACTGCAGGCCGGTCGTCTCCCGCGCGCGGTCGTCGCTGAACGGCGAGTTCCCCGCGTCCGACACCGCGATGAGTTCCTCGTCGTCGACGACGTGGCGACACCACGTCACGTCGAGGTCGTGGGTCGAACCAGCGACGTACGCCCCTTCGACGGCCGTCGAGTCGATTATCTCGTACTCGCCGCCGCCCGTGTACGACAGCACGCCGTAGTCGACGCCGAGACGGTCGCGGCCGACGGTTATCGCCCGCCGTATCTTCTCCTCGATGGGGAGCGTTGGGTCCGCCCCCAGTTCGTAGAGGTCCTGGAAGTAGTTGGTCGCGTCCGAGTCGCCCATGTCACCGGTGACACACGCTTCGGATTTATCTCTTAGTCGCCGTCGCCGAACCCGGACCGCTCCATCGCGCCCCAGGCGTCGACGCCGCGCAGGTACTCGACGAGGCCGTGCCACGCGACGAGTGTCTTCCACTGTCGGTAGCCGAAGTTCTCCAGCACGCCGTACCACAGCAGTCGGACCACCTGCCGGGGGTCGTCGTAGCGGTTGAAACTCCAGACCTCGCTGAACACGCCGAACCACGACAGGAACACGCCGAACCCGGTCGTCAGCAGGAAGAAGGCGACGAGGAACTCGACGTTGAGGACGCCGAAGTACCACGCCAGCGGGAGTATCAGGTAGCCCAGCCCCTCGATGAGCGGGCCGAACGTCTCGGCGGCGACGAACATCGGCATGACCAGCGTGCCTACCCGGCCGTACGCGCGGTTGAACAGCATGTCCCGGTGGGCGACGACGGTGTCGACCATCCCGCGGTACCAGCGGCGGCGCTGGCGGCCGAGCACCCGGCGGCTCGCGGGTACCTCAGTCCACGCGACCGGTTCGGGGATGAAGTCGACGGTGTACTCGCGGCCGGCGTCCGAGAGATGCCGGTGGAGGCGGACGATTATCTCGAAGTCCTCGGTGACCGTGTCGTGGCGGTAGCCGCCGACCTCCCGGACGACATCCGTCCGGAACAGGCCGAACGCGCCGGAGATGAGGATGAGGCCGTTGACGCGGTTGAGTCCCAGCCGCCCCGAGTAGAACGCCCGCAGATACTCCATCACCTGCATGCCCGGCAGACCGGTCTTCGGGAGGCCGACCCGCTCGACGACGCCGTCCTCGATGTCGCAGGCGTTGGCGACGCGGACGACGCCGCCGGAGGCGACGGCCGTGTCCGGCCGTTCGAGGAACGGGCGGACGATCTGCAACAGCGCGTCGCGGTCGATGACCGTGTCGGCGTCGACCGCACAGAACAGCGGCATGTCGGTCAGCCAGATGCCGGCGTTGAGCGCGTCGCTTTTCCCGCCGTTGGCCTTGTCGACGACGAGCAGTTGGTCGGTGCTCCGTGACCGGTAGACGTCGTCGATGGGCTCGCAGGGCACGTCGAACGGCACCGGCGCGTCGACGGCCTCGAGGTCGAACGCCTCCCGCAGTCGGTCCATCGTGGCGTCGGTGGAGCCGTCGTTGACGACGACCACCTCCAGGTCCGGGTAGTTCAGCGCCAGCATCGACCGGACGCTCTCGACGATGGTCGCCGCCTCGTTGTACGCCGGCACCACCACGCCGATGCCGGGGTAGAAGGGGCTGGCGAACCGGCGGAACGGCGGGTCCCACCGGGCCTCGCGAACGTCCTCCTCGAGTTCGAACAGCGCCAGGACGTGGATACAGAGGTAGAAGACGTTGATGACGGCGTAGTAGGCGACGACGACCACGCCGAACGCGGCCAACCCCCGGAGGAACCAGCCGGCGACAGTCGTCACGGCTCCACCTCCCTGCCGTGGCGTGCCAGCCGGTCGTAGTCGGCCTGCTCGCGGCTCCAGGCCCACGCGGCCGCGGGCACCTCCGGCGCGTCCGGTCGGTCCCGCCGGCGGGCCAGCGCGTCGGTGCCCGTCACCAGCGCCCGCGCGTCCGTCTCGGTCGCCAGCGCACCCGCAAGGACCGACAGCGCCCGCTCGTCGCCCCAGTCGGCGAGCGTCCGGTACACAGCGGCGCGGACCCGTGGTGAAGGGTCGCCCGTCAGCCGCTCCAGATACCGACCGCCACGGAGGTCTTCGCGCCAGCCGAGCCCGGAGAGCGCACGAGCGCTGGCGGCTCTGACGGCCGCCGACTCGGCTTCCAGCGTCGCCGTCAGCCACGAGATGTCACCGCCGCCGACGCTGGATTCGAGTTCGCGACAGACCTCGAGCACCTGCACCAACAGCGACTCCGGCCACGCGTCGGCGCGGGTAGCCGCCATCGAGAGCAGTGCCGCCGGGTCGCGGCGGGCGACCCGGTAGAGCGTGTCCTGTCCGAACACCGTGAACGGCGCGTCGGTGCCGTCCAGCAGGAGCGTGAGGCCGTCGGCGACCGTCGTCGGCGCGTCGCTGTCGTGATAGAGGCGCGTGACGGTGGCACGCTCCCTGGGGGTCCGGGGGGTGAAATTCGACGCCCGACAGAGGTCGGGCCGCTGGAGCAAGACGAGCCACGTCAGCGCTTGCAGGCGGTCGTACTCGCGGCGGCGGTCGAGACGACGCGCCGACCGCGCGGGGATGCCGAGCGCCTCGCCCAGGTCCCGCAGGCGCTCGGCGTCGCTCCCCTGGAGTTCGCGGAGATACTCGTCGAGCAACGACTCTACCACCTCGCGTTCGAGTGCCGACAGCCCCGCGACCCACGGCTCCCAGCCGGCGGTCGGGGTGAACACCCGGTCGAGCAGTTCCTCGCGGAGGCGGTCGCGGTGTCGGTCACGGCGGGCCCTCGCCGCCGCGCGGTACACCGAGAGGCCGACGGTGAGCGAGAACGACACCGTCAGCGCGACGCCCAACACCAGCGCCGCGACGACGAGCGGCGACAGGTCGGTGGGCACGGGGGCCGCCATCAGCCCCGGCCCCCGTCAGTCATCCAGTTGCCTCCGTACCCGGGCGAGCAGTTCGGTGCTACTGAACGGCTTGGTGACGTAGTCGTCGGCGCCGCGTTCGAACCCGTCGAGTACCTGTTCCTCGCGGCCCCGGGAGGTGAGCAGTATCACCGGCAGGTCGGAGTCGACCGGCAGTTCTCCCCCGCGTATCATCCGCAGAAGCCCAGTACCGTCGAGCCGCGGCATCATCACGTCGAGCACCGCCAGCGCCGGCTCGAACCCCGCCTCGAGGCGGTCGGCGGCATCCCGGCCGTCCTCGCAGACCGTTACCTCGTAGCCGGCGCTCCCGAGCCGGTGGTCGAGCAGTCGTCTGATGGCGTCGTCGTCGTCGACGACGAGCACCTGCTTGCTCATCAGTCGTCGGGCGGTCGCACCCCTGCGGCAAAACGTTGTTCCCGGGTCAGTACTCGTCGACGTCGGTCCCCACGGAACAGACGTACTCGCCGGTGGCGACCTGCGGGAGCCGACGGCTCCGCCAGAACACGCCCTCGGAGTCGGCGGTCACCTCCGCCTTCGGCTCGCCGAAGACGTCGGTCACCTCGAACAGGGTGTCGCCGCGGGCCACCTCCTCGCCGAGTTCCTTCTTCAGGACGGCCAGCCCCCCCGACGGCGAGCCGTACTGCTCGAAGCCGGTGGCGCGCACCTGTGGAGTCGGCTCCACGTCGCCCTCGAGGAAGCCGTAGTAAGTGAGGACGTTCATCACGCCCCGGACGCCCGTCCGGATGGATGTCTCGTCCCAGCCGACGGCGCCGCCCAGTTCCGGGTCGATGGTCGGGACGCCGTCGTCGGGGGCCGCACGGGCCAACTGCCCGTCCGGACCCTTCTGGTCGAGGATGTGGCCACAGCCGAACACCTTCGCCAGTTCGAGACAGTCGCGGTGGAGGCGGTGGCGGTGGCCACAGCGAACGCGCGTCTCGTTTATCATCCGGCTCGTCGACCCCTGGTGCAGGTCGAGCACGAGGTCCGCGCGAGTGGCGGCGTCGAACGTCGCGGCGGCGATGCGCTCGCTTGCGGTGCCGGACTCGTCGCCGGGGTACGCCCGATTCAGCTTCGTGTCGTCGACCGGGTTGCGGTGCTCGGCCACCTGGTAGCCGTACCAGTTGACGATGCCGACGACGAGGACGGTGCCCGCCAGTTCCGACGGGTCGAGCCGCGGGACGACCCGGTGGACGACCCCGAGCCCGTTGAGTTCGTCGCCGTCGGAGACCGCCTGCATGTAGAGCGTCTTCCCGTCGTCGGCGCCGTTGACGACACAGACCGGAAGCGACACCTCGGAGCCGTCGCGGGCCTCGCCGACCGGCAGCCGCCCCACGCTCTTCTCGCCGGGGGCGGCACTCGCCGTTCCGAGGCTTGTCATTACTCCAACGCGGCCAGCCACGCGCTTTAAGCTACTGATACCCGCCGGGATTTCCGGCGGCCGGGAGCGCCGTCAGCCCGCGACGCCGGACAGTACGCCGCCCGTCCGCACGATGAAGTAGACGACGAACAGCGCCGCGAGCACCCACTGGCCCGCACCCACGTCGTCGAACTCACCGACCGCCGCCTTCACGATGGGGTACGAGACGATACCCGCCGCGATGCCGTACGCGATGGAGAAGGTGAACGGCATCACGATGATGGTGAGGCCGGCGGGCACCGCGAACGTGAGGTCGTCCCACGCGATTTCGGCGACGTTGGTGAGCATGATGATGCCCACGACCACGAGCACGAGATGCGAGGCGTACGTCGGCACCGCCGCCGCCAGCGGGACGACGGCCAGCGACAGCAGGAACAGGACACCGATGACCAGCGCGGTCATCCCGGTGCGGCCGCCCTCCTCGACGCCGGTCGCGGACTCGATGTACGTCGTCACGGTGGAGGTGCCGAGCATCCCGCCGACGGTGGTGCCGACGGCGTCGGCCATCAGCGGCTCGTCCATGTCGGGAAGGTTGCCGTCCTCGTCGAGGAAGCCGGCTATCTGGGAGACTCCCGTGAGGGTCCCCGCGGTGTCGAAGAAGTCGACGAAGAAGAACGTGAACACCACGAGCGCGAAGCCGAACGGCTCGACGTTCCGGAGCCCCTCGATGAACGCACCGGCGAGCGGCGCGATGTTGTACGAGGAGGCCTCGTACACGATGGGGACGTTCGGCGCGACTGGAACCGGGGTCTTCAGGGTCGCCCCCGCCTGGCTGGCGGCCTCGACGGCCGGCCCGGCGGTGAAGCCGAGCGCCTTCGCGGCGTAGCCCGCGAGCGTGGTGAGGATGACGCCGATGATGATGGAGCCACGGACGCCGCGGGCGTACAGCGCCAGCGTGACGAACAGCCCAGCCACCGACAGGATGGCGACGGGGTCGGTCGCCAGCACCGGGCTGAACGTGATGAACGTCGCGGGGTCGCCCGCCACGACGTGCATCTCCTCTAACCCGATGATGGCGAGGAAGAGGCCGATACCCGCACCGACGGAGAGCTTCACCGGTTCGGGGAACAGTCGGATGATGGCCTCCCGGGCACCGACCGCGGTCAGGAGGATGAAGATGACTCCCTCGACGACGACGGCCGCCAGCGCCGTCTGCCACGGTATACCCAGTCCGAGGACGACCGTGAACGCGAAGAAGGCGTTCAGTCCGAGCCCGGGTGCCTGTCCGAACGGCCTGTTCGCGTACAGCGCCATCACCAGCGTCGCCACCGCGGCCGCGATGAGCGTCACGACCGCGATCATCTGGAACGTCCGGAGGTCGGAGACCCCCTCGATCTGGATGGCGTTCGAGAGGATGGCCGGGTTGACGACGACGATATAGCTCATCGTCAGGAACGTCGTCATCCCCGCCAGCACCTCCGTCCGGAGGTCCGTGTCGTGCTCGTCGAAGCCGAAGAAGTCGGCCAGCGTGTCGTTAAGCCCCATGTTGCACGTCTGAGCACAGCGAACAGTCAGGACTTAAGTATTTTCCTACCGGACGGGAGGAGATATGCACGTTCACGCATAATCAGGGAGCGTCCGCGGCGAGCCGCCGGGGGAGCACTTTTGCCGCCGGTCCGTCGAGTGGGCGTCATGACCGACGCGAACGAGCGGTTCCTCGCTGACCACGACCACCTCCGGGACCTCGGCATCGCCATCACGGACCAGCGCGAGGGGTACGTGCGCCTGCGGCTCCCGCACGACGACGCGCTGACGAACCCGGGGTCCGACGCGATGCAGGGCGGCGTCGTCTCGACGCTCATCGACCACGGCGGCGGCGCGGCGCTCCGGACGACGCTGGACGAGCCGCTGGAGACGCCTCACGCGTCGACGGAGCTGAACGTGAGCTTCGTCCAGCCGGCGACCGACGACCTCGTCGCGGAGGCCGAGGTGGTGCGGTCGGGCTACTCGCGGGGCGTCGTCACGGTGGAGGTGCGCCGCGAGGGCGACGGGGAGACCGTCGCCACCGGACGCGTCTCGCTGTACATCGGCCGGGAGTGAGGACCGCTACTCCAGCGTCGTCAGGGCGCCGACGGGCGCGTCGACCCGCTCACGCGCCCGGTCGATGCCCTCCTCGCCGACGCCGATGAGCGCGAACACGCCGGTGACGTCCGCGCCCGCGCGGTCCGCGATGTCCAGGAGGAGTTCCTGCGTCTCGCCCGAGCGGATGAGGTCGTCAACGACCAGCACCGTGTCGCCGGAGCCGATGGCCCGCGCGGGGAGGTAGTAGGTGAGTTCGATACCCGAGTCGAGCCGCTGGCGCGACTCGATGAACTCCTCGACGGCCGTCTCCTTCGACTTCTTCGCGTACGCGACGGTCGCGCCGAAGTGGGAGGCCATCGCCGACGCGAGCGTGATGCCGTCGGTCGCCGCAGTCAACACCACGTCCGGCGCGTCGAACGCGAACGCCTCGGCGGCGACCGGCGCGACGAGGTCCAGAAGCGACTGGTCGAACACGACCTGCGAGTTGTCGACGTAGCCGTCCCGGTCACGCTCGATGCGGGCGGCGAGTTCGTCGGCGAGCATCTCGCGGCCGACGCCGCCGACGACCGCCTCGGCGCGCTCGACGCCGGGGAGGACGTGGCCGTTGACGTAGCGGTTCAGGTCGCCCGCCGGCAGTCCCGTCTCGGCGGCGAGTTCGTCGTACGTCCGCGTCTCCTTCAGCGTCCGCAACACGTCGACCGCCTGCAACTGGAGGGCGGCCTTCTCCGCTCTGTTCATACCCACAGTTGCGTAGGTGTGCGACTATGGGGGTTTCGGTCCGCTACGGAAGGAATCTATCCACGCGCGTGGTCACTCGGCGTCGGCGAGCAGTTCGGAGGCCGTGACGAGCGCCTCCAGTTCCACGTCCGCGTCCGCGAGGTTCTCGCGGGCGCCCTCCTCGCGGTCCACGACGACGAGCACGCGGTTCACGACCGCGCCCGCCTCCCGGAGCGCCTCGACGGCGTCGACGGCCGACTGGCCGGTGGTGGCGATGTCCTCGAGGACGACCACCTCCTCGCCCGGTTCGAAGGCGCCCTCGATGCGGTTGCCGGTGCCGTACTCCTTGGCCTTCTTGCGGACGATGACGTAGGGGGTGCCCGTGGCGACGCTGGTGGCCGCGACGAGGGGGACGGCCCCGAGCGCGACGCCCGCGAGTTTGGTGTCTCCGACCCGTTCGGCGAACGCGTCGGCGATGAGTTCCAGACACCGCGGCTCCGTCTCGAACAGGTACTTGTCGACGTAGTAGTCGGAGGTGCCGCCGTGTGACAGTTCGAACTCGCCGAACTTCACGGCCTCGGCCTCCCGCAGGGCGGCGATGAGTTCGTCGTTGGCCATGCGCGAGCGTCGGTCGGCGGCCGTGGTAAACCCCCCGATAGCCGCCCACACGGGGGGAGAAGGGCTTTACCGAGTGCGGCCGTGCGGCCGACGATGCCCTCCAGACGCCGCTTGCTGACCGCGGCCGCCGCGCTCTCGACGACGCTGGCCGGCTGTACCGACGGCTCGACACCCGGAACGCCCACCGGGACACCACCCCCGAGCGAGACGCCGTCCGCTCCCTCGGCCACGCCGAGAGCGGGCGCGGACCCGGCCGTCCGGTGGTCCCGCGAGTTGCCCCACGCGGCGCTGACCGCCCCCCGCATCGGCGTCGGTCCCGACGCACCCGAACCGGCGCTGTACGTCGGCCGTGACGCCACGGATGGGGAGACAGCCGACTCGTTCCCGTTCTACGCGCTGTCCCTGCAGGACGGGTCGACGGCGTGGCGCGTCGACCTCCCGAACCCGGTCCAGCACGACCCCGTCGTGAAGGGCGACCGCGTGTACGTCGCCACGGGCCGCCCGAGCAAGCGTGAGGCGACCGACCTCTACGCGCTGTCGCTCGCCGACGGCCACGTCGTCTGGTCGTTCGAGGGGAACGGGCCGGTGTTCCCGATGGACGCCACGGAAGAGACGGTGGTCGTGGGCCAGCGCGACGACGAGGTCGGCCCCCGCGGCGAGTCGCTGTACGCCCTGGCGGCCGGCGACGGGAGCCAACGGTGGCGCGTCGACAGCGGCGACGCCGTCGGCGCACGACGCTACCGCGACACGCTGTTCGCGGAGACGTTCGGTGGCCTGCGCGCGCTCGACCCGGCGACGGGCGACCAGCGGTGGCAGGTCACCGCCGACGAGAGGGTCGACGGCCCGGCGTACAACCGGGAGTCGGTGTTCGTCGGCACCGACGCGGTGCAGGCGCTCGCGCTCGCCTCCGGCGACGAACAGTGGTCCCGCTCGTTCGAGTTCACCGTCTCGGGCGTCACCGACGCCCCGGGCGCGCTCGGCGAGACGGTGTACGTCGGCGACTACGACGGCCGCCTGCTCGCGCTGTCGCCGCTGTCGGGCGAGACACGGTGGACCGCGGAGGGGTTCCGCGGGCAGTTCTCGCCGACCGCCCGCCGGTTCTCGGGCGACCTGTTCGTCTCCAGCAGAACCGTCGCCCGCCTCGACCCCGTCTCCGGTGAGGTGCGGTGGCGGTACGAGCCCGACACGCGAGGCTATCTCGGCGTCGACCCCGGGCCGGAGACGGTGTTCGTCGACGCCCCGCGGGCGGGGCTGGTCGCCGCGCTCGCGTTCGACGGCACCGAGCGGTGGACGTACCGCCCCGACGGCTACGCCGGGAGCGACGCGGCGGGAAACACCGTCGTCGTCACCGCCGGCGGGACGGTCGTCTCGCTGAACGGCAAGAAGGAGGCGTAGTCAGACGGCTTCCGGCCCGGTCTTCCCGGTACGAATCTGGTGGGCGTTCTCCACCGGTAGGACGAACACCTTTCCGTCGCCCGGTTCGCCCGTCGTCGCCGCGTCGCGGATGGCTTCCGCGACCTCGGCGGCGGGCACGTCCGCGACGACGCACTCCACCTTCACCTTCTGGTGGAGGTCGACCGTGTACTCCTCGCCGCGCCACTGGCCGGTCTTCGCCGGTTGCGAACCGCGCCCCGAGACGTTCGTCACCGTCAGCGAGGGCGCACCCACTTCGGCGAGGCCGCGCTTGACGTCCGCGAGCTTGTCCGGGCGGATGAACGCCATCACGAGCTTGATGTCGCCGTCGTTGGGGCGGCCGCCGTCCGTGCGGACGATACCGTCGTCCCCGACGACGCGGCCCCCGTCGGCGGCCGTCTCGGGCCCCCCGAACTCGGGGTAGGTGTCGACGCCGTGTTCCGAGACGTCGAGCCCCTCGCGTTCGTGGTCGGGGGAGACGCGGGCCTCACCCAGCGACCGCAGGAGCCCGAACACCGCCGCGGTCGCGGCGACGGTCCAGGCCGTGATGAGCACCACCAGTGCCACCTGCCCGACGAGCGCGTCGAGGAAGAAGGCGGCGTCGAAGCCGGCCGCCCACGTCGGCACCGCGACCACCGGGTACAGCAGAGCCCCGAGCAGGCCCGCGGAGCCGTGGACCGGGAAGACGGCACAGACGTCGTCGATCTTCAGCCGCTTCTCGACGAACCCGAACACGAGCGGCAGTTGTGCGCCCGCGACGAGGCCGACGAACAGCGCGCCGACCCAGAGGATGTCGTCGGTGATGGAGGTGATGCCCACCAGCCCCGCGAGCATCCCGTTGGCGACGTACAGCGTGTCGACCTTGCCGGTCTTGTACAGCGCCGTGCCGCCCGCGCCGATGGCGCCGGCGGCCATTCCGAGCGTCGTCGTGAGCGCGACCCGACCGACGTAGTCGAACGCGCCCAGCGAGAGGATGCCCTCGTCCGCGGCGGCGGTCGCGTCGAACACCGATGCCGCGGTGCCGACGTTGAACCCGTACCAGCCGAACGCGAGGATGAGCGTCCCCAGCACCGCGAACGTCAGCGAGTGGCCGGGGATGACGTTCACCGAGCCGTCGGTGTTGTAGCGGTCCATCCGCGGGCCGATGATCCACGCCGCGGTCAGGCCGGCGACCCCGCCCATCCCGTGGACGATGACGCCGCCCGCGAAATCGTGGAAGCCGATGGTCGAGAGGATGCCGCCGCCCCACGTGAAGCCGACGACGACGGGGTAGATGACTGCCGCCAGCAGTATCGTGTAGGTGACGTACGCGCGGAGCTTCGCGCGGCCGGCGACCGCGCCCGACACGATGGTCGCGGCGGTCATCGCGAACACCGCGCCGAACAGCCAGCTCACCCAGCCGTCCGACCCGGCCGACCACGTCGCCGTGAGGTCGGCGAGCGCGTACTCGCCGCCGCCGGTCAGGCCGCCGACGATGGTGGAGACGCCCGCGCCGACGAGGAAGAAGGCGATGACGCCGATGCTCCACGTCAGCATGTTCTTCGTCAACTGGTTGGCGACGTTCTTCGAGCGCACCTGCCCCGCCTCCAGCATGGCGAAGCCGGCGTGCATGAAGAAGATGAGGAACGTGACCGTCAGCACCCACAGGAGGTTCACCCCCTCCGCGAGCGCGGCCACGTCCACCCCCGACTGCAAGGCGATACCGTTCATTCGCAATCACGTGGACGAGCGTCCACCTTCGTCTCGTATTCTACCATAGTTTGACTCCAACTCACGTCCAGCCGTGACGGAACTATCCTACATAAGCGTTAGCTTGAAAATCGCAAAGTTGTCTGGAGTATAAGGAACGGGCGTCCAATATGCCGTACGATATTACGGATATAAGGTCGTTCTTCGTCAAGGAATCGTGCGTTCGTCGCGAGAGAGTCTGGACGGCCGTCCACCGCCTGACGCGCGGGAACGGGCCACACGGGCCGACGCGCGGTCGCTACAGCAGGCCGCGTCGGTCGCCCTCTGTCGCGGTCCGGACCGCGGCGTCCGCGACGACGCGCTGAACGCGGTCGTCCATCGCCAGCGCCGCGAGGAACGCCTCGCGGCCGGTGTCGTCCGTGAACCGACAGACGGCGAGGAGGTTGTCGCCGCCGGTCAACTCGAACACCGCGTGGGCCCCGCCGAGCGTGCGGAGGCAGTCGGCCACCCCGTCGACGTCGCCGGGCGCGACGGCCAGCCGGACGACGACGGTCCGGGCGTCGAGGGCGTCGTGGTCGACGAGCGGCGCGTACCCCCGTATCCGGCCGTCCGATTCGAGTGCATCCAGTCGCCCCTCGTCGACCGCGAGGCCGGCGCGGCCGACGCGCTCGTCCGCGCGCCGGCGGGCCGGCTCCTCCCCCCCGGAGCGCCCGGACACGGTCAGACCGCTTCCGGCCCCGTCTTGCCGGTGCGGATCTGGTAGGCCGCGTCGACGGGCAGGACGAACACCTTCCCGTCGCCCGGCTCGCCGGTCTTGGCGGCCTCGCAGATGGCCTCCGCCACGTCGCTCCCCTCGACGTCGGCGACGACGCACTCGACTTTCACCTTCTGGTGGAGGTCCACCGTGTACTCCTCGCCGCGGTACTGGCTCGTCTTGGCGGGCTGAGAGCCGCGCCCGGAGACGTCCGTGACGGTCAGGGAGGGCGCGCCGACCTCGGCGAGCCCCCGCTTCACGTCAGCCAGTTTGTCGGGGCGGACGTACGCGACGACCATCTCGATGTCGCTCATTCGGACTCACCCCCGTCGGTCCGGAGTTCGCGGCCGCCGTCCGCGACGGCGGCGGGGCCGTCCCCACCGCTCTCGACGGTGAACTCGGGGTAGGCGGACATGCCGTGTTCGCCCTGGTCGAGCCCGACCTCCTCCTCCTCCTCGCTGACGCGCAGGCCGATGACCGCATCGATGGCGCCGAGCACGAGCATCGAGGTGAGGACGGTCCAGGTGCCGATGAGCAGCGAGCCGGCGACCTGCATGACGAGCTGGTTCAGCGAGAACCCGGCCACGTCGAAGAACGGGATGAGCATCGTCCCGATGAAGCCGGCCGACCCGTGGACGGCGAACACGCCACAGACGTCGTCGATGCCCAGCGAGTCGACGGCCCACCGGTAGACGAGCGGCGTCTGGACGCCGCCGACGATGCCGATGACGAGCGCACCGGGCCAGGAGACGTGGACGCAGGCGCCCGTGATGGCGACCAGCCCCGCGAGCAGACCGTTCGCGGCGAACAGCGGGTCGGGCTTCCCCTCCCGGACGGTCGTTACCATCGTGGAGGCGAGCATGCCGGCACCCATCGCCAGCGTCGTGTTGAGCGCGACCCGGCCGAGCGCGGCGCCGTTGAAGCCGCCGTCGCTCGTCAGCACCGTCGCCTGCGTGCCGACGTTGAACCCGTACCAGCCAAAGGCGAGGATGAGCGTCCCGATGACCGCAAAGAGGACGCTGTGGCCCGGAATCGGCTTCGCGTCGCCGTTGCTGTCGAACCGGCCCTTGCGCGGGCCGACCATGTAGGCGGCGGTCAGACCCGCGATGCCGCCCATCGCGTGGACGACCGTCGCGCCCGCGAAGTCCTTGTAGCCGACGCCGAGCGCCTCCCCGAGGAACCCCGTCGAGGAGAGCAGACCGGTGCCGCCCCACGTCGACCCCGAGACGACGGGGTAGAGGACGGCGACCAGCACGAACGCGTAGACGACGTACGCGGAGTACTTCATCCGCTCGGCGACCGCGCCCGACACGATGGTCGCGGCGGTCATGGCGAAGACGGCGCCGAACAGCCAGCCGACCCACGCCGTGGGGTCGTTGACGTACGCGAACGCCGAGGAGACCGAGAACTCGACGCTCGGCGAGCCGAGCATCCCCGCCATCGCGGAGACGCCCGCCCCCACGAGGAAGAACACCAGCACGCCCATCGACCAGTCGGTCATGTTCTTCATCACGACGTTGCCGGCGTTCTTGGCGCGTACCTGTCCGGCCTCCAGCAGCGCGAACCCGGGCTGCATGAAGAAGATGAGGAACGTCACCACCAGCACCCACACCGCGTTGATGCTGTCGGCGATGGCGGTGATGTCACCCTGCATCGGAACGAACTCCATCATCAGTCAGTACCTCCGTCAATCGGACTGCAAACGTCCATGTTTTCTCCTTTTTCGGCCATGTTCGTGACCTCGTATGCGGTCGATGCTCACGGAGGTTTGCTATATAATGGTTTGGTTGCGAGTTTCAGAATTTCCGCCGCAACTAATGACGTTCGTTCGAAATGCGATACAATAATATCAATATAAGGTCGTTCTTCGTTAGAGAACCGGACGCGCGTCGGTCGGGGAACTGGACGGTCGTCAACGGCAGAATCTGCCGAACGTGGGGTGTGACGCTTGCACGCGCGACGGACGTAGCCCGAGCGGGGAGTCGCTCCGGACGTTACAGTAGTTCCGCGACGTCCTCGGCGAAGTAGGTGAGAATCAGGTCCGCGCCCGCCCGCTTGATGGACAGCAGCGACTCGTGAGCGACCGCCTCCAAATCGAGCCACCCCTGCTCGGCGGCGGCGTGGAGCATCGCGTACTCGCCGGAGACGTTGTAGGCGGCGACGGGCCGGTCGACGGACTCGCGGACGTCCCGCACCACGTCGAGATACGGGAGCGCGGGCTTGACCATCACCACGTCCGCGCCCTGCTCGACGTCGAGACGGACCTCCCGCTTCGCTTCCCGGCGGTTCGCGGGGTCCATCTGGTAGTGGCGCCGGTCGCCGAACGCGGGTGCGCCGTCGGCGGCATCGCGGAACGGTCCGTAGAACGCGGAGGCGTACTTCGCGGCGTACGCCATGATGGGCACGTCCGCGAGGCCTGCCCCGTCGAGCGCCTCGCGAATGGCCGCGACCTGTCCGTCCATCATCCCCGAGGGCGCTATCATGTCGGCGCCGGCCTCGGCCTGCGAGACGGCGGTCTTCGCGTACAACTCGAGCGTCGCGTCGTTGCGGACGGTCAACTCGGGGTCCGCGGCGGCGTCGGATTCTAGCACGCCACAGTGGCCGTGGTCGGTGTACTCGCACAGACAGAGGTCAGCGATGACGTAGGCGTCGGTCCGGTCGGTGATGCGGCGGGTCGCCCGCTGGACGACGCCGTCCTCCGCGTACGCGCGACTTCCCTCCGGGTCCTTCGATTCGGGGATGCCGAACAGCATCACCGCTTCGACGCCCGTCTCCATGACCTCGCGCACCCGGGCGACACTCTCCTCGACGGGGACCCGCTCGTGGCCCGGCATCGACTCGATGGGGACCCGCTCGTCGGCCGTCGCGTCGACGAACACGGGCGCGATGAGGTCCGACGCCGACACCGACGTCTCCGAGACCATCTCGCGGACGCCGTCGCCACGCAGGCGACGTGGCCGCTCGGTGAACTCCATGCCCGGGGTTACGAGGGGAGGGTCAAAACCACATCGTTCGGTGTCAAAAGGGATTTACCGGCGCCTGAGTTACCGCAGGTAGATGCTGTCGTCCCTCCAGAGCGGGTCGATTCCCCCCATCATCGAGAACGCGCTCCGGGAGGCGATGCCCGTGGTCCGTGACATCCTGAACTCCGAGTACGCCTTCCTCATCCTGCTGGGCGTGTTCGTGCTCGAGGGGGCGATGCTGATGTACGTGATGCCCAGCGAGGGCATCGTCCCCGCGGCCATCCTCCTGCTGGGGGAGTCGCCCGTCGAGTACGCGCTCATCATCGGCGTCGCCGTCGTCGGTGCGACAATCGGCCAGTTCGCGCTGTTCTCGCTGGCGAAACGCGGCGGCCGCGAGTACCTGCTGGAGAAGCGCTGGTTCCGCATCTCCGAGGAGAAACTCGACCGGTTCGACGGCTGGTTCGACCGGTGGGGGCCGGTCGTCGTGCCCGTCTCGAACTCCCTGCTTTTCACCCGCGGGATGCTCACCGTCCCCGCGGGGCTCGCGGAGATGGACGACCGGGAGTTCGTGGCGTTGTCGGCGCTCGGAACGCTCTCCTTCGAGTGTATCCTCGCGGCCATCACGCTCGGCCTGCTCGGCGCGCTGTAGTGTGGGTGTGCCAACAGTTCTCAGTTTCACGGAACGGCTAAGGGGGCCCCTCTACTCGGTTCAGGTATGCCAGGACCCGTATTCCTCGCGGGTGACGCCGTCGCCCTCCATCCCATCGAGGAGGACGACCTCGAGTTCACCCAGCGGTACAGCAACGACCCCCGCATCCGTCATGGGCTGACGACATCCGAGCCACAAAACGCCTACGAGACCCAGCAACGGCACGAACAGCACAGCGACACCGACGACGGCGTCGGCCTGCTGGTCGTCCCCGACGGCACCGACGAGCCCGTCGGCATCATCGTCCTGTTCGACATCGACGACACCCACGGCACCGGGGAACTCGCCTGCTGGGTCGTCCCGGACGCGCAGGGCAACGGCTACGCCACCGAGGCCACGGCGCTGATGGTCGACCACGCGCTCGGGGAGCGGCGGCTCCACAAGGTCATCGCCCGTGCGCTGGTCGGCAACGAGGCGTCGCGCGGCGCGCTCGAATCCGTCGGCTTCGTCGAGGAGGGCGTCCAGCGCGACGAGAAGTACGTCGACGGCCGGTTCCGTGACGTGATGCGCTACTCGATTCTCACCGACGAGTGGGGTGGTGTCTGATGCCGGGCCCCGCGTTCCGAACGGGCGAGGCGGTCGCGCTCCACACGGTCGAGGAGGACGACCTCGAGTTCCTCAAGCGCCTCCGCAACGACCCGGAGATTCGCCACGGGATGACGTTCTCCCGGCCGGAGAACGAGACGGCCATCGAGGAGTGGTTCGAGGAGCACGTCTCCGAGACGACAGGCGAGGGCGCACAGTTCCTCGTCTGTCCGCGCGACGCCCCCGGTGACCCCGTCGGCTTCGTCTCGCTGTTCGACGTCGAGCGCCCCGAGTCCCACGGCGACATCGCCTACTTCCTCGACCCCGACGAGCGGGGCAACGGCTACGCGACCGCGGCCGTCGAACTCCTCGTCGGCTACGCCATCGAGGAACAGCGGCTCCACCGGGTTCACGCGGTCGCGCTGGCCGGCAACGAGGCGTCGCGTCGCGTGCTCGAACGGGTCGGCTTCGTCGAGGAGGAGACCCGGCGCGCGGAGAAACTCGTCGACGGCGAGTTCCGCGACGCCGTCTCCTACTCGATTCTCGCCGAGGAGTGGGGTGATTCCTGATGCCGGGGCCGTTGTTCCGGCGGACGACCGACGGCGAGGTGTCGCTTCGCCCACGCGAGCGCGAGGACAACGAGTTCTACCACCGGAACGTCAACGACCCCGCAGTGCGGCGGCTCCTGCGGAACACCGAGCCGAAGAACCTGCGGGCCATCGACGGGGAGTTCGAGGAGCACTCCGGTAACGACGGCGACTACGACGGCTACGGGTTCGTCATCTGCGCCGAGGGCGACGACGGTCCCACGCCCGTCGGCTCAATCGGCATCTGGCGCATCGACCACGTCAACGCGAACGCGTGGATGGGCGCGTGGGTCGACCCCGAGTTCCACGGCGAGGGGTACGCACCCCGCGGCGCGGCGCTCATCGTCGAGTTCGCGTTCACCGAGTTGAACCTCAATCGGGTGCAGACGGGCGTGTTCGAGCCGAACCGCCCCTCCCAGCGCGTGATGGAGAAACTCGGCTTCGAGCGCGAGGGCGTCCAGCGACAGGAGAAGTTCATCGACGGCGAGTTCGTCGACACCTACCTGTACGCGATGCTCCGCGAGGACTGGGACGGCGACGAGTGGCTGTAGCGAGCAGGCGACCCCGTGGTCGGCGGGGCGGTGGGTCGCACGACGGCCGAGTTCGCCCCGCCGCAGTAGTTACGTCACGAGGTCGGTGGTTGCGGATTCGGTGATAAAGTTCAGGGAGGCGCGCGCTGGCCGCGACGCCGTGCGCGGCCAGCGGCGTGCGAGGGACCAAGCCGCGACCGGGGCGCGGTTCGACCGGAGGGAGAACCGCGTGGCGAACGGCGAGCGTAGCGAGCCGTGAGCAAGGGAGCGGCGCGGTGTCTTTTTCCTCCAGTGTTTGCCGGCGAGCCGGAGGCTTGCCGTGCAAACACTGGACTAGAAGGAGACGTCCGTCTCCATCCCCTCGGTGGCGTCCTCCAGGCCGTCCTCCTTGACCTCCTCGGTCATGTTCGCCGAGAGGTCCGCGTCCGTGAACGCGTCCTCGAACTCGGACTGGAAGCGATGGGAGACCCGCCGGGCGGCGTTCTGCGCCTCCACGACCCGCACGTAGCGGCGCACCGTCGAGGCCGACACGTCCAGTTCCTCGGCCATCGCGTCGACGGTCATGTCTGCCGCGAGCATCTCGCGGAGGTCCGCAAGCGTGAACGGCGCGTCGGTGTCGCGCTCGCGAACGAGATGCAGGTCCATCCGCGCGCGGAACACGACGCTCCGGGAGACATCGAGCGCCTCCGCGATGTCCGTGTCGCTGTCGCCTTCGTAAAATCCGCGGACGACACGGGCGAGCGCCTCGTCGTCGAGGTCGGTCCCGAACTCCGTGGCCTCCCGCATCTCCGCGACCACCTCCCGCACGCGGTCCGCGTCTCCATCCTGGCCGGTCAAGGAACCCCGCTCGTCCGCCTGCTCCTCGGTCACGGTGTCCTCGTCCGTGACGTCGATGAAGATGTCGCGGAGTTCCTCTGTCTTCTCGTCCATCGTGACTGCAGAAGTACACTCTCGGCGTATTTATACCTGCCGGGGGGATGCGTCAACCGACAGTTCCAAGTTCGTTTACGGGAACCACGGCGTATGCTCGGTACTGACACGGCGCAGGAGGGTGAGCGATGAGCACGGAGACGCGGAACGTCGACCTCGTCGGGCAAGAGGTGGCGTGGAACCTCGCCCGGACGGCGGTGTTCGCCGCGCTGATGGGTGCGTTCGCGTTCGTCTCGTTCCCGTACCCGCTGTCGCCGGCGCCGGTCACCCTGCAGGTGCTCGGCGTGTTCCTCGCGGGCATCATGCTCGGCCCGGTGTGGGGCGGGGTGGCGATGGTGCTGTACCTGCTGGCGGGCGTCGTCGGCGCGCCGGTGTTCGCCGGCGGCACCGCCGGCCTCGGCACGCTGTTCGGCGCGAGCGGCGGCTACCTGCTGTCGTACCCCATCGCCGCCGCGGCCATCGGCTACGTCGTCCACGGCCGGGAACTCGGCTCCTTCCGCGACGTGGGCGTCGGTCGGCTCGTCGCCGGGATGGCCGTCGGCACCGTCGTCATCTACGCGCTCGGCACCGCACAGCTGTATCTCGTCCTGCGGTCGTCGCCCGAGTGGACGCTCTTGCGGGCCGTCGTCGCCGGCGCCGTCGTGTTCCTGCCCGCGGAGGCGCTGAAGATGGCCGCCGCGCTCGGCATCGTCCGCTCGGACGCCATCACGGCCGAATGATAGCGACGCGGGACCTCGTCCATCGGCGCGGCGACACCGTCGCCGTGGACGGCGTCTCGCTGGCCATCGACGACGACGAGTACGTCGTGCTCGCGGGGCCGAACGGCGCCGGCAAGACGACGCTCGTCCGCCACTTCAACGGCCTGCTCGACCCCGACTCCGGCGAGGTGCTGGTCGACGACACCCGGGTGCAGGAGGACCTCGTCGCCGCCCGCACCAGCGTCGGGATGGTGTTTCAGGACCCCCGCGACGGGTTCGTCGCCGCGACGGTCGGCGGCGACGTGGCGTTCGGCCCCGAGAACCTGGGGCTCGCGCACGACGAAATCGACCGCCGGGTCACGGCGGCGCTGTCGGCGGTCAACATGGCCGACCGGCGCGAGGAGCGCATCGACGAACTCTCGGGCGGCGAGCAGGCGCGTGTCGCCATCGCGGGCGCGCTGGCGATGGAACCCGACCACCTCGTCCTCGACGAACCGTTCGCCGGCCTCGACTGGCCCGCCCGTCAGTCCGTCATGGAACGGCTGACCGACCTCGCGGAGGCGGGCACGGGCGTCGTCGTCGTCACCCACGACCTGCGCGACCACCTGGCGGTCGCGGACCGCGTGGTCGTGATGAACGACGGACAGGTGGCGCTCGACGCGCCGCCCGACGACGCCGCCGGCGAACTCGACGCGCTGGGCGTCCGGCCGTGCTGAGATACACGCCGGGCGACTCGCCGGCCCACCGGCTCGACCCCCGAACGAAACTGTTCGTGCAGGCGGCGTTCGTCGCGGCCGCGTTCGCCCACACCACCCCCCGAGGACTGGCGGTGCTGACCGCCGTCGCCGTCGGCCTGCTGGCGGCCGCCCGACTCCGGCCCTGGCGGGTCGCGTACGGCTACCGCTACGCGCTCCCCATCCTGCTTGCGGCCCCGCTCGTCGCGGGGGCGACGCTCGGTCCGCCCTGGCTCCGAATCGAGGCGACGCTGGCGACCGCACTGGCCTCCTATCGCGTCCTGCTCGTGCTCGTCGTGAGCGCCTTCTACGTCCACACGACCCCCGCCCGGGAGTCGCGGGCCGCCATCCAGCGGAGCGTCCCCGGGAAACCGGGCCAGTTTCTCGGCCTCGGCGTCGGCTTCGTGTTCCGCTTCCTCCCCGTGTTGCGCGACGACCTGGGGCGGATTCGGCAGGCGTCGGCGGCCCGCCTGGGCGACCGCCGGCCGGTCCACGAACGGATGCGACAGGTCGCCGTCGGCGGCCTGAACCGCGCGCTCTCGCGAGCCGACACCTTCGCGCTCGCCCTGCAGGCCCGGTGTCTCGCGTGGAACCCGACGCTCCCGGACCTCCGATTCTCGCGGGCCGACTGGTGGGGGGTCGCCGCCGGGGGCGCGCTGGCCGCGTTCGCGCTGGTATAACTCCACCGGCAAAACACGGCCTCAGACGCTGAAACCGCCGTATTTCGCAAGGATTGCATCTGCGGGTAAGAAGATTTAAGCGCGTCACGTCCCCTTGCGTGACTATGCCTGTGACGCCGCCCCTGCAAGCGGGCGAAACGATCACCCGGGAGACGTTCTGGCAGATCACGCCGACCGGCGAGGTCACCTTCTACTACCTCGCGGCCGTGACCATCGTCGTCTTCTTCTACGGGGTGTACAGCCGGTTCGCCCGCTACGCCGAGGGCGACGACGACTGGTTCGACCGCCTCGACGACCTGCCGGGCCGGGTCGTCGACGCCGCGAAAATCGTCGCATCGAACGAGAAACAGTTCAACCGCGACCTCGTCGGAGGGGTGATGCACGCGTTCATCATGTGGGGGTTCTTCACCCTGCTCATCGGGACCGCCATCATCGGATTCGACATCGACATCTACCGGAATCTCACGATGCTTCTGACGGGCGAGCGACAGTCGTTCTTCGTGGGTGACTTCTACCTCTCGTACTCGCTGGTGATGGACGCGCTCGGCTTCCTGTTCGTCGTCGGGCTCGGCATCGCACTGTACCGCCGGTACGTCACCCGCAACGAGCGGCTCCACGGCAAGCACACCAACTGGGAGGACGCCTTCCTCGTGTGGTCGCTGTTCCTGCTCGGCGTCGGCGGCTACCTCGTCGAGGGGATGCGCATCCTCGGGACCGGCTTCCCCGAGTTCGAGACCGTCTCGTTCGTCGGCTGGTTCGTCGCCGACGTGTTGCTCGCGGCCGGCCTCACCCCCGAGGCCGCCACCGCGCTGTACCCGCTGGCGTGGTGGAGCCACGCACTGCTGGCGTTCGTGTTCATCGCGGCCATCCCGTACGCGAAGCCGTTCCACATGATCTCCTCCTTTGCGAACGTCGTCACCCGTGACGAGAAGGCCGGCCAGCGCCTGCCCGGCGTCCCCGCGGATCTCGACGCCGACACGGGCGCGGAGTCCATCGACTCCTTCTCGTGGAAGGAGATGCTCGACCAGGACGCCTGCACGAAATGCGGCCGCTGTTCGTCGGTCTGTCCCGCCAACGCCTCCGGGCGCAACCTCGACCCGCGCGACGTCATCCTCGACCTGAAGCAGTACCGCGAACAGGTCGACGCCGGCGGCGAGACCAAGGAGATAATCGCCGACGGCGGCGACTCCGTCATCGCCGCCGAGACGATGGAGTCCTGCATGGCCTGCATGGCCTGCATGGACGCCTGCCCGGTCGAAATCGAGCACCTCAAGAGCTTCACGCGGATGAACCGCCAACTCACCGACCAGGGCGACCTGCAGGCGCCCATCCAGGAGGTGTTCCAGAACGTGATGCAGAAGGGCAACACGTTCGGCGACCCCCAGCGCAAGCGCGCCAACTGGGCGGACGAACTCGAGTTCGACATCACGGACGCCCGCGATGAGTCGGTCGACTACCTCTGGTACGTCGGCGACTACCCCAGCTACGACGACCGGAACAAGAAGGTCGCGCGGTCGCTGGCGAAGATACTCCAGCACGCCGACGTGAGCTTCGGCATCCTGTTCGACGACGAGAAGTACGACGGCAACGACATCCGCCGGGTCGGCGAGGAGTTCCTGTTCGTGGAACTGGCGGGCCACCACGTCGAGTCGTTCGAAGAGTGCGAGTTCGACAACATCGTCTGCACCGACCCCCACTCGTACAACACGTTCAAGAACGAGTATCCGGAGGTCGACTTCGAGGAGTTCGCGGACGACCCCATGATGCCGTTCGAAATCGAGGAGGCCTGGAACCAGGACGGCGAGGTGGACGTGCTCCACTGGACGCAGGCCGTCGAGGAACTCGTGAACGACGGCGCACTCGGGCTCTCGGGGACGGAACTCGACTACACCGTCACCTACCACGACCCCTGCCACCTCGGCCGGTTCAACGACGAGTACGAAGCGCCCCGCGAACTGGTGCGTGCGACCGGCTGTGACCTCCACGAGATGCCGCGCAACCGCGCCAACTCCTACTGCTGTGGCGGCGGCGGCGGCGGGCTCTGGATGGAGCTCGACGAGGAGGAAAAACCCAGCGAGGAGCGCCTTCGCGAGGCGCTGGAGGACACCGACGCGGGCGACGCCGTCGAGAAGTTCGTCGTCGCCTGCCCGATGTGCATGACGATGTACGAGGACGGCCGCAAGACCGGCGGCTTCGAGGAGGAAATCGAGATCGTCGACGTGGCGGAACTCATCGTCGAGGCGCTGGAATCGAACGGCGGGCCGGCGGTCGGCGCCGCGGATACGGGTGCCGCACCCGCCGACGACTGACCTTACAGGAGTTCCTCCACCTCGTCGCGCACGGCCCGCAGGACCGCGGTCGCGCCCCCTGCGGCCCGCACGAGGTCCCGCTGTTGGCTGTAGTCGATGAGGCCCACCTCCTCCAGCACGGGGACGTGGGTGTGATACAGCGAGAAGTAGACGTCCCGCACCAGTTCGTCCGGGACCGCCGTACGGTCCGCGTCCAGTTCCCGTTCGGCGACGTGTTCGGCCAGGTCGGGGAGCGATACGGTCCGGTGGTCGACGACGAACCGAACCACAGTTCGTCGGCGGCCGTGTGCCAGCGCGCGGAACCCGGCGTCCACCTCGCTCATGTATCCGTCACGCCACCCCGAGCGGTATCAACGTACCGTGTACGACCGGCTTACCCGCCGGTTTATCATCCGAGACGCCGCGACCCGACCGTGACCGGCAACGACCGGCGCGTGCCGGGTGGACGCGCCGAGTAAGCCCTGGCTGGGAGGGGCGACCACCCCGTCGGGTGCGAGCGCGGGCACGGTTTTTAGTCTCCGCCCGAACAGTAGCGAGCAGATGGAGGGCGTTCTCTGGTACGTGCTGGCGAGTTCCCGGGGCGGGCCCACGCGGGCCGAACTCGTCCGGGCGCTCGACGAGCGGCCGCGGAACGCCAACCAACTGGCCGAGGCACTGGGCTACGACTACACGACCATCCGGCACCACCTCGACGTGTTGCTGGACAACGGCGTCGTTCGGCGCGCGGGCGACGACTACGGCGCCGTCTACCTGCTGACCGAGCAGGCGGAGGCGAACCGCGAGACGCTCGAGGAGATACTGGGGACCGTGCTATGAGTTCGGACGAAATTTGGAAACGACCTATACGGGCGAACTGCGAAGGGGTGAACCGATGAGCCTCTGGCTCGACGCGGCCCGCGTCGCCGCGGCCGTGAACGTGCTACTGCTGCTGGGGTTGGGGTGGGTCTGGCTCCAGGGCTACCGACGCCACGGGGCACAGCACACGCTGGCGATGCTTGTCGTCGCGGCCTTCCTCCTCGTGGAGAACGCGCTGTGGCTCTACTTCTATCTCGTCCACCCGGCGTTCATCGGCTGGTTCACGGAGACTACGGTCGAGGTGCAAGCCGGGATGACCCTGCTGTGTGGTCTCGAACTCGTCGCGTTAGCGTTCCTCGCGTACATCACCTGGCAGTAGCCGGGAGGTGGGACGAACTTTGGACGCAGTTCGGAAAACGCTGATACGGCCGTCCGTGCCACCGTCTCGCATGGCACCCTCACGACGCACGTTCCTCGGCGGCGTGGCGCTGACGGTCGGCCTCGCTGGCTGTACGGGCGGCCCGGGCGGGCAGGCGGACACCGAATCACCGACCGAGTCGGCGACGGCAACCGAAACGTCGACCCCGACGAGCACCGACGCGGGAACGCCGGCCGCCGACGCGACGGTGGTCGTCGGCCCGGACGGCTCGCTCGTCTTCGACCCCGAGACCCTCGAGGTCGAGGTGGGCGCGACGGTCCGGTTCCGGTGGGACTCCGGCGGCCACACCGTCACCGTCGACTCCCAGCCCGAAGGAGCGAACTGGGAGGCCACGGGCCAGTCGACGGAGAGCGCCGGCTTCACCCACACCCACACGTTCGACGTGGCGGGCCGGTACGACTACTACTGCGTCCCGCACCGCGGCGCGGGGATGGTCGGCTCGGTGGTGGTCGGCGACGACGCGATGGCGTCGGACACCGCGACCACGATGCCGACCGACTCACCCACCCCGACCGACGGGGACGACGGTGGGGGCGGCTACGGCGGCGACTACTGAACCGAGAGTTCAAGTACCGGAACGCGGCCACGGCCCCCGATGCACGCGTTCAGCGACCTCGCCACCGCCGCGTACTGTCCCCGGAAACTGTACTACCGGCTCCGCGAGGGCGACCACACGGTGCCCGAGACGGTCCGCGAGCGGCGGAGCCTCGCCTTCCGCTACCCGGAGCTCCGGGACCCCGACGACGACCTCTCGAGGGAGCCCATCGCGGTCACGCCGACCCAGTACCGGACGAACCTCGCGTGTGCCCGCGAGCGGCTTGACGCGTGGGACGCACTCGCGAACCCCCCGCGGACGAACGTCCTGCTCGAAGGCCGAGAGGCGCGCGGCATCGCCCACAAGGTGCTCGAGGACCCGCTCGCCGTCTCCGTCGTCTCGGCGGGCGACCCGCCCGACGAGGGCGCGTGGCGACCACAGACGGCACGGGCCGTCGCGGCCGCGAAGGCGCTGTCGTGGGAGGAAGAGGTCGAAGTGGGCCACGCCTACGTCGAGTACCCGGCCCACGGCGTCGTCCGCAAACTCCCGCTGTCGACGCGGCGGAAGGCCATCTACCGGGAGGCGGTCACCCGCGCCGACGCCATCGACGGGCCGCCGGCCCGCCTCTCGGACGACGCGCGGTGTGACCCCTGCGAGTACCGCGAGGAGTGCGGCGTGACGACCCGGTCACTCAGGTCGCTGCTGTAGCCACGCCTCGATGTCGTCCGCGAGCGGGCCGCGCCGGTGTATCTCGCCGGCCTCGACGTCCACGACGGTCGAGCCGCCCCCCGGCGTCTCGCCCCCGTCGACCACGACCGCGGCCGCATCGCGTATCTCCGGGTCGAGGTCGGCGACCCGGCGGGCACTCCCGCGGCCGGAGACGTTCGCGCTCGTCGCCGTTATCGGGAGGGCGAGCCGCTCAAGCAGCGCCAGCGCCACCTCGTGGTCCGGGATGCGGACGCCGACGCGGTCGCGGCCGCCGGTGAGGACGTCCGGCACGCCGGGACCGCGCTCCACGACAACCGTGACCGGGCCGGGGAGGAACTCGCGCATGAACTCGAGTTCGCGCTCGGTGGGGCTGGTCACGCCGCGGGCGGCGGCGACGGAGTCGACGGCCAGCGACACCGGCTTCGAGCGGTCGCGCCGCTTCGCCTCGAACACGCGCTCGACGGCGTGGCGGTTCGTGACGTCCGCGCCGAGCCCGTACACCGTCTCGGTCGGGTAGACGACGAGCCCGCCGTCCCGGATGGCCTCGGCGGCGCGGTCGAGCGTCTCCTCGTCCATGCTACAGGTCGTCGACGGCCTCCTCGACGGCGTCGTACGGCGGGAAGTCGGGCCACTCCTCGGCGACCCACGCCCACCGGACCGTCATGTCGGTGTCGACGACGTAGACGGCGGGCTTCGGCTCCGCGATACCCGTCATCCCGTCGAGGTCGTGGACGATGCCGTACTGCTCGGCGACCTCGTTCGAGGGGTCCGAGAACAGCCGGAACGCCTCGAAGTCGCGCCACTCGCGCAGGAACTCCTCGTGCTCGTACGGCGTCGAGATGGAGAGGCCGACTACGTGGGCGTCCCAGTCGTCGACCCACTCGCGGTCGCGAATCTCCTGCCAGATGTACGTCGCCGGGAAGTCGCCGTCCATCGGGTGGAAGACGAGCACGACCGGGTCGTCGGCCGCGAGCTCCGACAGCGACCGGTCCTCCCAGAACTCGTCGGTTGCGAGCGGCCGGGTGAAGTCGGGCGCGGTCTCGCCCGCGGCGACGTGGTCGGACGCCTCGAACTCGACGACGTCGAACCCCAGCTCCATTCAGGCGTCACCTCCCGCACCGTCGGCGCGAACCGACTCCTGTTCCCGCTGGCCGTACGTCGCCTCGACGTAGTCGACGATGTTGGCGCTCTCGGACATCGTGACGCCGGTCGATTCGTCGACGAGCGCCGGGACGGTGCGGGCGCCGGTCAGCCGCTTGACCGCGTCGCGTCGGGAGTGGCGCGCCTCCACGAACCGGGACCGGTACGGTACGTCGTTGTCCTGCAGGACCCGTACGACCCGCTCGCAGAACGGACAGCCCTGGAGCCGGTAGAGCGTGATGGCCGTGTCGTCGGACATGCGACCGGATAGGGCCGTTCGTCCCCTAAGCGTGTCGCCCGCGGACACCGCCCGCGGGAACCCGCACTTATGACAAGTCTTAATCCCCTCCCCGGACAACTCACGGCAGTCTGAAAAATGGGCGCAGCCACGTCTCTGCTTGCCCCCGCGCAGGTATCGGTGTTCGGTGCCAGCATCAGCGAGGGGGTGTTCATCGGGGTCGGAGTGGCGATCATCGTCGTGCTCATCGTCCTCTCGGCGTTCTTCTCGTCGTCGGAGATAGCGATGTTCTCGCTGGCGAGCCACCGGGTCGAATCGCTGGCCGACGAGGGGAAGCCGGGCGCGAGCGCGCTGAAGGAGCTCCGCGACGACCCCCACCGCCTGCTCGTCACCATCCTCGTCGGCAACAACATCGTCAACATCGCGATGTCCTCTATCGCGACGGGTCTGCTCGGCTACTTCCTCTCGCGGGGCCAGGCGGTGCTCGCGGCGACGTTCGGCATCACCGCCCTGGTGTTGCTGTTCGGCGAGTCCGCGCCCAAGAGCTACGCCGTCGAGAACACCGAGTCGTGGGCGCTCAGCGTCTCCCGGCCGCTGAAGCTCGCGGAGTATCTCCTGCTTCCGCTGGTCGTCGTCTTCGACTACCTGACCCGCGTCGTCAACAAGGTGACCGGCGGCCGCTCGGCCATCGAGACCTCCTACGTCACCCGCGACGAGATACGTGACATCATCGAGACGGGCGAACGCGAGGGGGTCATCGAGGAGGACGAACGCGAGATGTTCCAGCGCATCTTCCGGTTCAACAACACCATCGCCAAGGAGGTGATGACGCCGCGGCTCGACATGGACGCCATCCCGATGGACGCCTCCATCGAGGAGGCCATCGAGACCTGCATCCAGTCGGGCCACGCACGGCTCCCCGTCTACGAGGGCGGCCTCGACAACATCACCGGCGTCGTCCACATCCGCGACCTCGTGCGGGACATGAACTACGGCGAGGGCGAGGAACTGGAACTCGCGGACCTCATCCAGCCGACGCTCCACGTTCCCGAGTCGAAGAACGTCGACGAACTGCTCGCCGAGATGCGCTCGAACCGGATGCATATGGTCATCGTCATCGACGAGTTCGGCACCACCGAGGGGCTGGTGACGATGGAGGACCTCACCGAGGAAATCGTCGGCGAAATCCTCGAAGGCGAGGAGGAGGAGCCCATCGAGTTCGTCGACAGCGACACCGCCATCGTGCGCGGCGAGGTGAACATCGAGGAGGTCAACGAGACGCTCGACATCGACCTCCCGGAGGGCGAGGAGTTCGAGACCATCGCCGGCTTCATCTTCAACCGCGCCGGCCGACTCGTCGAGGAGGGGGAACTCATCGCGTTCGACGGCGTCGAGATACGCGTCGAGGAGGTCGAGAACACCCGCATCATGAAGGCGCGGGTCACCCGTCTCGACCGGGAGGAGGAGCCGGAGCCCGAACTCGACGAGACGGTCGAAATCGAGGACTAAAGCACCGCCGAGACGGCGAGAAACCCGCCGTAGGCGACGGCGAAGGCGAGCGCGAGCGACCCCACCCACGCCAGCACCGTGTACCCCATCTTCTTCCGCGAGACGCCGGCGCCGCCGGCCGCGTACCCCGACCCGATGATGGCCGAGACGATTATCTCGTTGAACGAGACGGGTACGCCGAAGAACACCGCCGACTGGGCGATGAGAAACGAGGGGATGAGCGCCGCGATGGACCGCCGGGGGCCCAGCGACGAGTAGTCCTGCGAGAGCGCCTTTATCATCCGGGGCGCGCCGGTCCACGACCCCGCCAGCAGGCCCAGACCGCCGGCGAGCAGGAGTGCCGGCAGCGGCACCGCCACCGTCTCGGGACCCAGAAGCGGGAGCAGCGGACCGAGCGCCAGCCCCACCTGCGAGCCGCCGGCCGAGAAGGCGACCAGCCCCCCCAGCGCCAGCAGGAAGTGGCGCTGGCCGGCGGCGGGGTCGTTCGTGAGGTCCCACCGCAAGGCGGCGGCGATGGCCCCGCCAAGCAGGAGCGTGACGGCCGCCTTGCCCGCGAACAGCGTTCGCGGCGTGACCGTGCCGCCGACGAGCGCCCGGGTGATGGCGGCGGCGATACCGAGCGCGCCCCCCGACGGTCCCAGCAGGACGAACTCGACGTTGGCGAGCACCAGTCCGACGAGCCCCCCGAGCAGTGGTACCGCGACGGGTTCGGGCACCCGCTCGTCGCGGAGGAGTTTCGCGGTGGCGAACGCGACGCCGCCACCGACGAACGGGACGAGCAGCCACAGCGTCGCTATCTCCTGGTACTTCGCCCACGCTGGCGCCCGGCCGAGCGCCAGCCCCGCGCCGACGACGGCGCCGGTGACGGTGAACGCCGTGGCGATGGGGTAGCCCGCGAACACGCCGACAGCGACGAGCACCGCGGCCGTCAGCAGGCCGACGATGGCCGCCGTCGGCGTCAGCGGCGCGCCCACGAGCAGTTCGGTGCCGACCGCCTCGGTGACGTTCGCCCCCTGCAGGAACGCGCCACCCAGTCCGAGCAGGCCGACGACGAAGCCGGCCCGCATCACGCTGATGGCGTTGGCGCCGACCGCCGGCGCGAACGGCGTCGACCCCGAGGAGCCGGCCCCGATGGCCCACGCCATGAACAGCGACGCGACCCCGGCGACGACCAGCGTGACCACCGTCCCCGTGGCTACCATACACGACTGTTATCGCGGCCCTCGTTTATAACCCCGAGACACCGGGGCCGGCGGCCGGACGTTTATATCCGAAACCGCCCCAGTCCCGCTGTGATGACCTCGTTCGCCGACGCGGCTCCGCCGAGGTGGCCCGCATGACGACGAGCCCGCCCGTCCCCGAACTGGCCGACCGCGCCGCGGCCTGTGCCGACCGGCTCCGGGCGGCCGACGAGGTGCTGGTCGCCTCCCACATCGACGCCGACGGCCTCACCAGCGCCGCCGTCGCCAGCGCCGCGCTCGAACGCGCGGGCATCGCCCACGAGCAGACGTTCCAGAAACAGCTCGACGCCGACGCCGTCGCCGGCATCGCGGCCCGCGAGTACGACGTCGTGCTGTTCACGGACTTCGGCTCCGGCCAACTGGACGACATCGCCCGCCACGAGGAGCGCGGCGCGTTCACGCCAGTCGTCGCCGACCACCACCAGCCGGTCGAGGGCGCCGACACGGAGTACCACCTCAACCCCTTGCTCGTCGGCATCGACGGCGCGAAGGAGCTGTCGGGGGCAGGCGCCGCCTACGTCCTCGCGCGGGCGCTGGGCGAGGACAACCGGGACCTCGCGGCCACCACGGTCGTCGGCGCGGTCGGGGACATGCAGGACTCCTCGGGCGAACTCCACGGCGCCAACGCCGCCATCGTCGCGGAGGGCGTCGAGGCGGGCGTGCTCGCGGAGGGGAAGGACCTCGCCGTCTACGGCAAGCAGACGCGCCCGCTCCCCAAGCTACTGGAGTACGCGACGGACGTGTTCGTGCCGGGCATCTCCAACTCCCAGTCGGGAGCCATCTCCTTCCTCGAGGACCTCGACGTCGAGACGAGGGACGACGAGGGCGACTGGAAGCGGTGGGTCGACCTCACCGACGACGAGCGACAGACGGTGGCAAGCGCGCTGGTGCAACACGCCGTCAAGCGGGGCGTCCCCGCCCGCAAGATAGACCGCCTCGTCGGCACCACCTACACCCTGCTGGATGAGCCGTCGGGGACGGAACTGCGGGACGCCTCGGAGTTCTCGACGCTTCTGAACGCGACGGCCCGCTACGAGCGCGAGGACGTGGGCCTCGCCGTCTGTCTCGGCGACCGCGGGGCGGCGCTCGACACCGCCCGCGGCCTGCTCCGCCAGCACCGGCGCAACCTCTCGGAGGGGCTCCAGTGGGTGAAGCGCCACGGCGTCACCCACGAGGACAACCTCCAGTGGTTCGACGCCGGGAGCGAGATACGCGAGACCATCGTCGGCATCATCGCGGGGATGTCGATGGGCGCCGACGGCGTCGACCGCTCCAAACCCGTCATCGCGTTCGCGGAGGACACCCCCGAGGAGACGAAGGTGTCCTCACGAGGGACGGGAAGCCTCGTCCGGCAGGGGCTCGACCTCTCGGCGGTGATGAGCGAGGCGAGCGCCGAGGTCGGCGGAAAGGGCGGCGGCCACGACATCGCCGCGGGCGCGACTATCCCCGCCGGCACGGAGGCGGCGTTCGTCGAGGCGGCCGACCGCATCGTCGGCGAGCAACTGGGATAGAGCCTTCTCGTTTCGGGCCCTACCCCGAACATGGACCCCCGCGTGTTCGAGTGCGTTGAGTGTGGCGCGACGTTCCCCGAGAGCGAGCGCGGCGACGACACGCTCCTCGCGTTCCGTCGCCACGTCGAGCGGCGCCACCCCACGGACCTGGAGATACTCGACGGCGACTACCTCTACTTTCTCGACCAGCACTCGGAGGGGCGGCTAGACCCCGACGACGCCGACCTGTTGGACCACGACGGCCCGGTCGACTCGGCCGACGAGCAGTGACGGTGGCACCGCGGCGGAACTGAATCGCCGGGGCCCGAACCGCGTTCCTGCGGTGGCGTTTCATCGGAAACGGTGGGGTGTTACGTGGGGCCGCGGCGACAGGTCTTTGCCCGCCCACGGTGGGGACTCGGCCATGGACCGCGACGGAGGCGCCACGTCGTGAGACGCGCCGCGCTCGCCGGGAGCGTGCTGTCGGCGGCGCTGGTCGGCGTCGTCCCCGTCTCGGGGCTGTCGCCCGCGGCGCGGGCCGCGCTCGCCGTGGCGGCGTTCGCCGCCGGGTGCTGGATAACGGGCGCGCTCCCCCTCCCCGTGACGGCGGCGCTCGTCCCGCCGCTGGCGGCGGTGACGGGCGCCCAGCCGACGCTCTCCGCGGCGTTCGCGCCGATGGCCGACCCCGTCGTCTTCCTGCTGTTCGCGGGGTTCGTGCTGGCGGCGGCGCTCGAACGCCACGGCGTCGACCGCCGGGTCGCGTTCCTCGTGGTCCGGTCGCTCGGTACCTCGCCCCGGCGCCTGCTTCTGGCGGTGATGGTGACGACCGCGGGGCTGTCGATGTTGCTGTCGAACTCCGCGACGACGGCGATGATGGTGCCGGTGGCCGTCAGCGTCGCCCGAGCGGGGGCCGTCGGAACCGACGGCGGAGCGCCGAACGGGAACGAGCGGCCGAACTTCGAGCGGGCGCTGCTGCTGGGGACGGCGTACGCCGCCAGCATCGGCGGCGTCGGCACGCTCATCGGCACGCCGCCCAACGCCATCGTCGTCGCGGCGCTGGCGGAGGCGGGCATCCACGTCGGGTTCGCCGAGTGGCTCGCAATCGGTCTGCCGGTCGTCGCCGTCGGCCTGCCGGTCGCGTGGCTCCTGCTGCTGTGGCTGTTCCCGCCTGGCGAAGTGGACGTGGCCCGTGCGCGCCGCACCGCGACCGAGGGGCTGGCGTCGGCCGGCGGCCTCGACCGCGACGCCCGGGTGACGGTGGCCGTCGTCGCGGCGACCGCCGTCCTGTGGTTGGTGGGTGGCCTCGGCTTCCTGGTCCGGGGCCAGCTCCCGACGGACGTCCACGCGGCGCTGTTCGGCGGGCGCGGTCTGCTCCACTACGTCGTCGTCGGCTTGCTCGGCGTCGGTGCGCTGTTCGCGCTCGGCGCCGTCGAGTGGGACGAGGTGACAGACATCGACTGGGGGACGCTACTTCTGCTCGGCGGTGGCATCGCGCTCGCGGACGCGCTCGACCGCTCGGGCGCGGTCGCGTACCTGGCGACCGCCGCGGTCGAAACCGTCGGGGACATCCCCGTCGCGGTGCTCGTCTTCGGCCTCGTGGTCGGCGTCGTCGCGCTGTCGGAACTCGCCTCGAACACCGCGACAGCGGCCGTGCTCGCCCCCATCCTCGTCGGCGTCGGCCCCCGCTACGCCACGGCACTCGGAACCACCGGCGACGGCGCGGCGGCGTTTCTCGCGGTGGTCGGCGCCGTCGCCGCCTCCTTCGGGTTCGCGCTCCCCGTGGCGACGCCGCCCAACGCCATCGCGTTCGGCACCGGCCACGTCGAGCGTGACGACATGCTCCGGGCGGGCGTCGTGCTCGATGCCGCCATGGCGCTCGTCGCCAGCGGGTCGCTGTACCTGCTGTTCCGGTTCGTGCTCTCGTTCGGCTGATTTCGGCCGCCTCGACCCACAGAATCCGGTGTCCACGTGGTCGAAGGCCGGCTCCTACTCCACGATTCTGTATCGTGATATGTGATTCATCCCTGACAAGCCCCGAACGCCGCCCCTCCCGCGGAATCGGCCGACGACGCGGCCACGCACCGGATTTAAGCCCGAGGGACGGCACTCCCGGGCATGAGCGTCCACTACGACCGCGAGGGGCCGGTGGCCGTCGTCACGGTCGACCGACCGGAGCGCCGCAACGCCATCGACAGCGAGACGGCCGACGCACTGCTCGACGCGTGGACCCGCTTCGAGGAGGGCGACGCCGCCGTCGGCGTGCTGACCGGGAGCGAGGGCACCTTCTCGGCGGGCGCGGACCTGAAGGCGATGGACCTGAACGACTCCCCGGAGGGGTGGCTCGGATTCACCCGAGAGCGGGTCTCGAAACCCACTATCGCCGCCGTCGAAGGGCCGTGTGTCGCGGGCGGCCTGGAGATGGCGCTGTGGTGTGACATCCGCGTGGCGAGCGAGACGGCCGAGTTCGGCTGTTTCGAGCGCCGGTTCGGCGTCCCGCTGGTCGACGGCGGCACCCAGCGGCTCCCCCGGGTCGTGGGACTGGGTCGCGCGCTCGACATGATACTCACCGGCCGCGCCGTCGACGCCGAGACGGCCGAGCGGTGGGGGCTCGCGACCCGTGTCGTCGACGCGGGCGAGGCCCGCGAGGCGGCCGTCGAGTTGGGCGAGCGCATCGCCGAGTTCCCCCAGGAGACGGTGCTGACCGACCGCGCGGCCGTCTACGACGGGGTTGGCACGCCGCTCCAGCAGGGCCTCGGCCTCGAAGGCTGGCACGGGTCGCGCGCGCTCCGCACGGCCGAGGCGGGCGCCGACCGATTCGCCGGCGGCGAGGGGCGCGGTGGCGAGGGAATCGAGCGCGAGGAGTAACGACGCGGCGCTTTCTCGGCGGCGTTCGGCGCTCGACCGCGGTGGCGCCACGCGACGGCGATAAATCACATGCCACGATACAGAACTGCCGTCAACAGACGTTGCGACTATCCGATGCATATGCACGACCTACAACTGAACTTGTAGCTTCTCCATCGTCGGTTGGACAGGTGCTATCTTATTAGCGAGACAACACGACGTTGACCATTCATGCCGAAATGTTAATATAAGACCATTTGAGGGTGAGTCATCGTGTGGTAAGGAATGACTAACAATATAAATCGGGGTGGACCGAGGGGGACCGATACGACGACAGACGCCGAGACCGACCGGCCGCGACTCGACCGCCGGGCATATATGCGGACGCTCGGGGCAGCCAGCGCCGGAATAGGTCTCGGTAGCGGTGGTCTCGCAGCCGGGTTGACCCAGCCGGCGGCCGCCGTCGACACGGTGCTCGACGATTTCGAAGACGGGGATCTCAGCGAGTACAGCGGCCACACGAGCCGCTACACGGTCCAGGGCACGACCACACTCGAGGGGGCCCAGACGCTCGAAGCAACCCAAACGTACGGCAAGATCGCCCACGAATCGGCGACGACGCCCCGCGGCTACGAGTACCGCTGTCGAATTATGGCGGGTAGCGGCAGCGCCGGCAACCCCGGCCTCCTCGTCAGCGCGCAGAGCCCCTCGAATCCCTGGGCCGACTGCTACTACGCGGCGGCAGATGCCGACACCGATACGCTGTATCTCGGACGCCGAGCCGGGGGCAGCGGCACCACCCTCGCATCCGCGTCCGTGACGATTAACGAAGGAACAGAGTATCGGCTCGCTATCGACCTCGATACGGACACCCTGACGGCCGTCCTGTACGATAGTTCGAACACGGAACTCGCTGCCACGACCGAGGTGACTGACACCACGCACACGGGCGGCACGGTCGGATTCTACGGGGGCGGCGGGACACCCGCCTACTTCGATTACGTCGGCCAGACCGCCCTTGCCGAACCGCCCTCGCAGACGGCTATCTTCGAGGACTTCGAAACCGGCACGCTCGGTGACGACTACACGTTCGACACGGGAAGTACGGGGGCGTCCGTGGTCGCCTCCCCCGTCTATCACGAGTCGAATGCACTCGAACTGGCCGGCACCACCGTCGAGATGATCAGCACGCCGGAGGCCCTGACGCTCGCACAGGGGGACTCGATTACGTATCGCGTCCGGGCGACCGGTGGCGCAAACCTCACGCATTTCACGTATGGCGTCCAAGACCACGGGAATCGCTACTTCGTCCGCGTCGCGTTCGCCGACGACGGGTTCGAACTCCAGCGGTACGAGGGCGGCTCCTCGACGGATCTGGACGTCACGACCACCTCGAGTCCACTCGCGGCGGACACGTGGTACGATGTCGAACTCGAGTGGAGTGAGGGCGGCGTGCATACCGCGACGCTGTTCGATCAGTCGGGGACACAGCTCGCGCAGGTGAGCGCGACAGATACGACGTGGGACTGGGGCCACGTCGGCTTCGACGCCTACCTCGGGTCGGGCGAAGCCGTCTACTACGATTACCTCACGACCGAAGCGACGCCAGCGTCGTTCCCGCACGTCATCGACGACTTCGAAGACACCGACCTCACGGAGGACTACACGTTCGAGAACAACAACGAGTCGGCGGCGACGCTGGTGTCGAGCCCGACCCGGACCGGCGGCCAAGCCTTGGAACTCAGCGGCGCACACTGCCATCTCAACGGAACGGCGGAGTTGCCGTACGAGCCAGCGGCGGGCGACGTGTTCGGCGGCTGGGTGCGGGCGAGCTCCGACATCGACGGCTCGCTCGTGCTCACCTACGGCGTCCAGGACTTCGAGAACCGCTACTACGCGTACGTCGACGTCAGCACGGGGACAATCCGCATCCGGAAGAAGGTCCAGGGGACGATCACGACGCTGGCCGAACAGACGGGACTGGGGCTCTCGCCCGATACGTGGTACGAACTGGAGGTGGACTGGCGCACCGACGGCACACACATCTTCACACTGTACGACACCACCGAGACCCAACTCGGCCAGGTGTCGGTCGCCGACGACCGGACGTGGCAGACCGGCACGGTCGGCTACAACGCTCACGTAGGGAATGGCGCCAGCGGGTATTTCGACTATGTCTGTATCAAAGAGACGAGTTTGCTCGGTGAGTTCGAGGGCGGCCTCGATGGGTGGTCCTCTGACAGTAGCGTACAGTTTAGCCGGATGAGTGTCGACGAACAGCCAGCGGCAGTGACGCAGGGCAACGACGTATTGAAGGTGCGTATCGATAGCGATCCGGAGCCAGCCATTCGGAACGAGGAATATATCCAGCAGGCAGATCTCACCAGCACGCCGTATCTGGTAGCAGATGTGTTGCCTGCATCCGTGGAAAACTCGGATTCCCCGGTGAAGTTCCGGTTCGAGTACCACTACTCCAATCCAGGCGGGATCGAGCATTCACCCACCATGAACGTAGACCAACGGTATGGTGGCCGCCTTGGGTGGGATATGAGTGGATTGAGTACGACCAAGTTGAACTCACCCAAGCGACTGGAAATCGTCTGGTATCCGACCGACCACCCGCCATCGAAGTCGTTCGATTACAACGGTGTTGTGTATGTCGATAACATCCGACTGACGAGGGAGAGGAATCTGGTAACGAACGCAAGGTGGGCAAGAAAACAACGAGATATGGAGCGAGCATATGGGCCGATGACTGATCAGGTAATCACTTCTCAGAACGCAACGAGGCAGGATGGGTATTACGAGTTCAGTAATGGCGGCACAGTAGCATATTATGCGGAGGTCTTACAAAACGGGAATATACGCGAAACGTGCGACGGCGACACGTTCGTCTGGGAGGTGTCACAGTAATGCCCAACAAGACGGAAACGGCGAACGTCGTCACGACCATTTTGGGGTACGACGAGAACGACCCGCCGGATAGCGTCAACGGAGGATTACGAAGCAGCGCTATTCCGTGGTTATTCGACGAGTGGTTCCACGGCGACTTCGATACCGTCCGAGAGCAAAGTCTTACTGATGCTACCGGAACGAAGACGCTCGAAGAGTACACCTCCAGTGAAAATCCATTTCCAGATTGGCGAATCAACTCAGCTATCGAGATCTCCTTCGATACACCGGACGACAAGACGGTCTCGAACCCGCAGGTCCAGATGACAGATCCGGAAGACCAGACGACTCCGGGCGGGGTAGCACCGGTCACGCTCGAAGGAGCGCCCGATGAGCCCACCAATCCATTCCGAACTGTCGTTGACTACGACGGTTCGAAGAACTATCAACAGGCGACCGTGAAAGGTCCGCTGACTGCCGGCCCCGAGAAAGTGGGGCCGATTGAAGGGGTCGAAGGGTACAGAGCGTCGATCATCCTCGGTGGGAGTGATCCTTATCTCGAACAGCTCAAAGCGGATGGGAGGACACTGGCATCTATTGCTCCAGGTGCGAACATTCCAAAGATAATAGCCGATTTTATGTTGTTCGTCCCGACGTTTTACTCTTTCCTCGACTTCGTCTTCATGGCCGACGGGACGACGCTCGTTCGGGTTTGGGACGCGAGCATGTATCCTGCCCATGCGCTATATGTGGGGGGAACATTGGAAGATCAAAACGAGTTTGATGAGGGGGAAGAGTGGGTCACTCAGGGAGATCTCACGCAGCAAGTCGCATTTGACCAGTTTGCGTCAGAGGCAGGTTTCACTCCATTTACGCCGTTTGACCGGTATGGTTCATGGCTTTACGAGGATACGTTTAGAAATGGGGCACCGCCACATCCGGTGATGGTTCATAGAAAAAGTGGGACGTCCATCTCTGCACGTTCCGTTGAAAGGGAAGAAACGAATCCACTGTTCCCCACTTCAGTGTAGTAGGTGTAGATGAAGATTAGATTGATTAATCGCTAAATTACTATTCATACCCAGATGGACTAATCCATATGCGTACCCGTCTAATCCTCTGTGTTAGTCTCCTTCTTATCGCCGGGTGTGCTGCCCTCCAGTTCGATGAAGGGGCTACTCAAGACCGTCCTGTTTCTATTGTTATCAATAATTCGGCGAACGAGACACAAACCTTCGAGGTCTGGGTGGTTGAACTCCCGGCGACAGTAACAACACAACGGAGTGACGGACTTACTGCGAACTGGTCGATTGATCAAGGAATAGCTACGACATCCTCTGGCCCACATCCGTGGACGAAAGTTGAGATGCCCGAATCAGCGCGCCTTCACGGGCGAACAATACTCAAACCGGGAGAAGAAAACCGGAGCACTATTTCGGAGTTTAATCGAAATGCGGCTGTTGTTGTAGTCCTCTATCAGGACCCGAATATAAGCGGCTGGTGGGTGAGTGCAAATTGTGGCGGTCGGGCCTTGGTTGGAGTTGGAGTTTACACTCGCCCGAGTCAATACGGTGACGCATACGGCTCGTACGGGTGCCGGTAGCGGTGACTCCATCCTCTATTTCGAACGATTTCATTCCCAGACTGGTCCGATCTCGGACGGAACAACCGCAGGTTGGCTACTCACTCAGATTCCGTCGACCCTTCCGGGGGTTGTCATCAGTCGTTGTACCGTGCGAGTCGATATGCGGCGGCTATTGATGACGGTGCTCCCTGAACCGCGATTATGGACGACGGGACAGCCGAATTGAAGCACGTTTTCTCTGCGCTCTGTCTGGGGGTACTTATCGTTCTCTCCGGGTGTTCACCCCTCACATCGGATAGACCAGCTGGCCAAGAGGGTCCAGTTACACTTTCGGTCAATAATTCAGCGAACGTTACCCATACATTCGAAGTGTGGGTGGTTGATAGTGAATTAAACAATAGGGAGGTGATTATCCGGAAGAGAGGAGGCGAGATTGATAGAGCGTCACCGGGGCCAGGGCTCAGTAATTACCAACTCGACGGCGACTATGGGTTCGTGACAGCAATTGAATTACCCCAATATCAGTCCCGTTTTTACAGAAATTATACCCTTAGTCCCGATGAGGAGAACCAGAGTTCCATTGACGAATTTAAAGATGATTCAACAGTTATCGTTATCATCTACCGTGATAACCGAGTTGTAGCCTTGGTGACTGCCCATTGCGATGACGATCTCGTGTTTGTCGACGTGACGATGCGTCCATACGGGGCTGACACCGGATACAACTGCGAACCACCGGGATAACTGCCGTAACCGATAGAACGTCTGTATCCCACTCCGCGTGTCGACCGCATTCCCCTGGTCACCCGTCTCGGTTTCCGATGCGATTAGCGATACTTCCTTGAGACCCTGGAAGAGTACACTGCCAGTGAAAATCCATTTCCAGCCTGGCGAATCAACTCCGCCATCGAGATCTCCTTCGACACACCGGACGACAAGACGGTCTCGAACCCCCCGGTCCAGATGACAGATCCAGCAGACCAGACGACTCCGGGCGGAGTAGCACCGGTCACGCTCGAAGGAGCGCCCGACGAGCCCACCAATCCATTCCGAACCGTCGTTGACTACGATGGGTCGCAGAACTATCTCGATGCGACGATGAAAGGACCGCGCACAGCTGGTCCCGAGAAAGTAGGACCGATTGGAAGCAGCGGAATCGAGGGATATCGGGCGGTCATGCTCTCGACGCACTGCGACGTCGACGCCTGGCACGGCCTCGACGACGAACCCTACGAGCAACAGAAGACCGAACTCGGTCGCCGATTGATCGAAGGCGCTCGGACAGTCTATCCCGAGTTAGCGACCGATCCAGCGGTGTACGAGATCGGGACGCCCGTGACGTACGAGGCGTTCACGAACCGGCCCCGGGGCGCAATCGGCGGCTACCGCCAGACGCTCTCGAACACGAACCAGCACGCGGTCCCCCACGACATCGGCATCGACGGCTTCTATCTCGCCGGGGATACAACGTGGCCAGGGCTCGGAACGGTCGCCTGTATCAAAGGCAGCCGGATCGCCGCCGAATCGGTCTTGGACGGAGAGTAGGAGCGACCCCGACCAATCCGGCGACTCAACGTTAGCCCGGATTCCGGTGTACCCGTCTATATCCTTGAAAGGCTCTGTCGAAATCCTCAGCCGCGGATACTCTGGCACGGCCGTGTTGAATACAGGCGCGTACCTCGTACGTCCACGATGGTAGATCAAGTGACAGCGATACTGGACTCGTTTACCCACCAGCTAGCGGAACCGAAGCCCCGGACGTAGTTCGGTTATAATCCCTCTGGGACGCTCCGGGACCGTGGATCGTGACTTCGGCCACGATGCCTGTGTCCGACGAGCGATGGATATACCGGTAGGCACTCACCGACAGTCTCCCCTCGGGCAGCGCCACAATCGAGCGATTCACCGCCGATAGGTCGGTGCTCGCCCGGAGCGTGACGTTCGAACTGGCATTGCGTGTTAGATACAGATATATGGTCTCACCAGGTGCGACCGTGGCGTTGACGGTCGTCTGATAGCCCGCCGTGTCGGTGTAGAGGAACACGCCGGGGGTCGTGGCGACCACCCCGCCGCGATGCCTGAGTGCGATGGTGGACCCGTTGGCCGTGCGCGAGACGCCGAACTGTGCCAGTTTGTCAGTGGTCCACGCCGGGGCCGTGGCGTCCGTCTCGCCGAGCCCCTCGACCGCATACGACTGGCGAAACGTCACCGTCTCGTTTCGATAGATATGGAACTCACTAGCCGTGAACGCCCGGACGACGCCCCGGTCGCTGACGACGAGCGTCGCGGAGATACCCCGGGTCGAAGCGACGACTGGCGTGTCCCCGATGTTGGGCTCGACGCCCTCGTCGATGCCTGTCGAGCCGTACACGTACAACGTCCGGTCGCCGGCCGGAACCGAACTCAACAGCTCCCACTCGAGGTCGCGCAGATACGACTCCAGCAGGCCCGACGAGAAGTTGACCATGGTGGGGCGCAACTCCGTGAGATAGCTCCCGGGACCGGTCTCGTACTGATACAGCGACTCCGGGCCGTACTGCCGCGAACTGACGTTGGCCATCGTGGCGTCCTGGGTGAACCAGTAGACGTTGCTGTCAATCGCCCCGGCAATCGACACCTCCGCGGCCTGAAGATCGCGCTCGACGGTCACGACGTACTCTCGAACCGTGAGGTTCCCGCCTGTACCGGTATCGGCCGCGCGAGCGACGTGTTCGTACGTTGCGCGGCTCCTGTACGATGTTCTGGCGAGCGTGGCCTCGTGAGCCTGCACGAGGCGGGTCGCGTTGTGAATCCCGGTTGCCGACGTCCCAGGCGGATACGATGACGTGTCGTTCGCTGTCGGGACGGACGGGGCGGGAGACGGCTCGGTGCTCGCCGCTGCGTGGGGGGCGACTGGGTGCCCGAGCGCCATTCCCCCAGCTGCTGTGACCAGCGTGATACAGAGAACGATTTCGAGCGTCCGGGAGACCAGGGCCATCGGTCACTACCACCACGGCAGCGACCAAGGCTACTCGTGACGTACTCCGAGTAGGATCGGCTTTCAGGAGGTGCGTCACCATCGGCTCTAGTCGCGCCCGGTACACGAGTCCGCAGACAGAGCCACCACTCCTGGCTCCCAACGTCGGCGTCGACGGCTTCTATCTCGTCGGGGATACGACGTGGCCGGGAACTCGGAACAGTCGCCTGTCTCAATGGGAGGCAGAATGCCGCGGGGGAGGTGGGAACGGTGAGTAGGAGCGACCCGACCGACCCGGCAATACAGCTCTAGCTAGGAGTCCCATGTGATAGTTTATATACCGAAAGACAGACCGATATCCATGAACCGTTCCCGTGTCGCCGCCTCCCGCTCCCTCTCCCGACCGGCTGCCATCTGCGACGGCCAGCGATGCGACCGCCACTGCGGCGCTCCCTCCCCGCGCAGCTGCGGCCGCCCGCGCCACCAGTTCCACGGAGTCAGCGACCGACCTGGCGACGATTCTCGAGGCGATTCCAGTTCCCGATACGATTACTGACGAGTATCCCCACTGGCACGCGTCGTATCCGCTCGCCGCGATGGTGCGGGCGTTCATCGGCAAACACGCCCTCGGGATGTCGACCGAGACTGCACTCCGCCGTCGGCTCCGCACTGACCCGTATCTCGCAGGGCGACTCGGCTTCGAGACGATTCCAGATCAATCGACGCTCTGGCGCACCTGGAACACTCGCTTCGACGCCGACCTTCGGGGGGCGATTCGAACTGCGGGCGCTGCGGTCGCAGCCGTCGGCCGCGACCACGACCTCGAGCTCCCAGGACCGGCCCAGAGCGACGAACCTGAACACGACGACGGCCCCCATCGAGACGGCCGCCTCGGTGCTGCGTCGCCGGTTATCAACGACGCTGAACGAGTGGCCGACGCCACGCAAGAGACGGTTTTCGACGCGCTCGAACTTGATCGTGCGGCCAACGCGACGATTCCCGAGGCGGCGTTCTGGCGATTACAGACGGCTGTCGGACTCCACGACAGTCGCTACATCAACGCGGGCGCGCAACTTCAGGCCCACCACGCGGACGGCGTCACGCCGCTCGGCCACAACCATCGCGCGCAACTCCGCAAGCAGGCGAGCAGCGACTATCGCGCAATGGTACAGGACGCGGTTGGCCGCCTCGTCGCAGACGCACGCAGCGAGGGGCGACTCGACCGGGAGGTGACCGTCGCAATCGACATCACGACGGGCACGCCGTTCTACGGCGACCGTGAGGGCCTCGACGCGGACGTGCTCGGTACGAAAGCCCCCACCGACGAGTACGCGTACCACTGGGCGACGATTCAGATCGTCGATGCGGCTTGCCCGCTCATCCTCGATGTCCGACCCGTTCGGCGCGGCGATGCCCGTGCGGAGATCGTCGCCGACCTGCTCGAGTCGGCGGTCGACCACGTCGCCATCGAGGTGGTGCTCGCAGATCGAGAGTTCGATGGCGACGCGGTGAAACAAGCGTGTGAAGCCCAGGGAGTCCAGTATCTGACGCCGACACGCAAGCACACGTCCGAACAGGCGACCGAACAGCGGCTCACCCAAGCCGGCCGCGAGGTTCACGTCGAAGAGGAAGCCACGCCGGCTGGCCCGACGCGCAAGACGCTGTATCTTCGGACCGAGGGGTCGGACAGCGACGGCAGCGTCGACGTAACTGCGTACGAGCCCGATGCCCGGCAGCAGTTATGGAATGACCTCGGTGAGACGCTCGATGTCGACGTGGGGCCAGACGAGCGCGAGCAGGCGGCGTTCCACCACCTCGGGACGGATCTCCTTGGGGACGACGAGGACGACGAACCAGCGGCGGACTCGTATCTGGTGTTCGAAACGAACGCCGACGTACCGACGGAGACGGCCGATGCGGCGGCCCTCCGGCAAGCGGTTCGGCGACTCGTTCGACGGTATCGACAGCGGTGGGAGATCGAGAATGCGTACAAGAGCGTGAAGCCGTTCGTGGTCCCGACGACGTCAACGAGTCACGCCCTCCGCTATTTCAACTTCGCGTTCGCGTGTCTGTTGTACAACGTCTGGAAGCTCGTCGATTGCATTCTCCGCGAGGCGTATGACGTTGCCGCCGGGCCGGTCGTGCCTGCGGTACAGGTAATCGACGCGCTTCGCCAAGAGACCGGCATCGGCTAATCCGAGGGAGACTCCCGGCCGATACGTGGCGTCGAGAGCGGAAGCGCTGTTCTCACCCGTCGGTACTGGCGTACTTGAGGAAGGATTGGTCACTAATAGGTTACTAGTCAGAAGTTTTCGTCCAGATAGTTCTCGTACTAACGGGCTTGGACGGCCAAAACGTCGTGCGTTCCAGCACAAAGTCTCATCATCCAGCCGTCAACCCGGTCGGACCCGAACCGACTTTCCTGTCGGTTCCCAAGCGGTCGCATGGTCGTCCCGCTGGAGATGGGCTGGCGGCATCTGCTGTTCGAGAACTGGCCGGTCGACCCGGCGGTGATGGACGCGCACCTCCCGACGGAACTCGACCCCGACACGTACGACGGGTCGGCGTGGCTCTCGGTCGTGCCGTTCACCAACGTCGCCGTGCGGCCGAAGGGCGTGCCCGAGGCGCTCGGTATCCGCCTGCCCGAACTCAACGTCCGGACGTACGTGACCCGCGACGGCGTCCCGAGCGTCTACTTCTTCAGCCTCGACGCACAGGGCGTGGCAAGCGTCGTCGGCGCGCGGCTGTTCCACCACCTCCCGTACTACTACGCCCGCATCTCGCTGGAGACGACCGACGGCCGGGTGCGGTTCGAGAGCCGGCGGCTACATCCGGGGGCCCGCCCCGCCCGCTACGATGCGACCTACTGGCCGACCGGCGAGCCGTTCGCCGCGCCCGAGGACCCGTTCGGCGAGTTCCTCGCCGAGCGCTACCGGTTCTACACCGAGACACAGGACGGGTCGATGCGGTACACCGATGTCGAGCACGACTCCTGGACGCTGTACCCGGCGGCGGCCGACGTCGAGGTGAACAGCCTGCTGTCGGCTCATGGGTTCGCGCGGCCGGACGCCGACCCCGTCTACTACTACAGCCCGGGACTCGACGTGGTCGCCTCCCGGAGCAAGCGGTCGTCGCGAAAAAAGCGGGACGGGAACGCTACCTGAGGTCGATGCGTTTGTAGCGTTCGGCGGCGGCTTTCGGCAGCGAGATGGTGCAGACGCCCTCGTCGTAGTCGGCCTCGGCCTTGTCGATGTCGACGGGCGCCGGCAACTGGATATGCCGCTCGATGCGGGCCGGCCGCTCGTGGACGAGGACGCTGCTCGTGTCGTCGAACTCGACCATCCGCTGTGCGGAGACGACGAGCGCCGTCTCGTCGCCCCGGACGTCGATCTCCTCCGCGGCGTAGCCCGGGAGGTCGACGTACACCGAGATGTCCTCGGAGCCGTTGACGACGTCGATAGCCGGCACCGCGGCCGGCACCGACGACCCTCCGAGGAACTGCTCGGACGTCTGCTGGGGGACGCCCTGAGGGACACCCTGTCCGGGCTGTCGTTCGGGCCTGAGCGGCTGGTCGAACGGGTTGCTCGACATGGTCACTGGATACCGATGGACTGCTGGGTCCCGCCCACCTGGCCGTACTGCTGACCCTGCGTGCCGAACGACTGGAGCCGGGACAGCGCGTTCTGGATGGAGCCCACGCTCTGTTGTGCCTCCGAGAGCGCCTCCTGCACCTCGGGCTGGCTCAGGTGCTGCTGAAGCTCCGCGATGCCGTTCTGGATGACCTGACGCGAGGCCTCCCCGACGGGCTGTGCGAACGGCGACTGCCGGATGACGAGCTTCTTCTCTAGCGTTGCGATGTCCTGGATGTCGTCACACACGCGGGCGAGCCGGGGCATTCCACGCTCGGTGGCGCGGTTCTTCGCCCACTCGGAGACCGTCGCCAGGCGGTCGAGGTCGTTCGTCAGCGTCACGACTTCGTTGGGGACCGACTCGGCGAACCGCTGGCTCACGGCGCTTCGGATCTCCGAACCCATCGTCTCGGCCCCGTACGCCTGGCCGAGCATCGGCGGCTGGCTCTGGGCCTGCTGGGACTGCTGGGGCTGGAGCGTCTGCGTCGAGAGATGCGACTGCGGCTGGAACCCCGGCTGGTAGCTGACCGGAGCCGGCGTCTGCTGGGACGGGACCTGCTGGCCGAACTGCTGGGGCACCTGTTGCGGCTGTGCCTGCTGGTGCGGCTGGGGCTGAATCTGGCTCTGCTGGGGCTGGAGTTGCTGTTGCGGCTGGACCTGCTGGCCGAACTGCTGGGGCATCTGCTGGGGCTGGGTCTGCTGCTGGTACGTCGGTACCTGTGTGGCCTGGTGCTGCGCGGTCGGCGGCTGGTAGAGTTGCTGTGACATCTCGATCACTGCCCGTCGAAACTGGGCAGTCGTGCATCTGGGCGAGGTGGCATTTGTTATAGCCCGCCATCTGTACCGAAATCCCGGCGTACGAGGCCGCAGGCGTGTGTTTGCGTGGCGTACGGCTGTGTTACGGTAACACACCACTCGAACCGCAAGAGGGGCCGCCCACGAGCGGTAGTTCAGCGACGGCCGGAAGTAGGACGACCGAACCCACCGGGGCGACGCGGTAAGTCGAGCCAAAATCCGGCAACGGCGTTGCGGACGTCCGGGACCGGCGAGACGGCCGGACAGGCGTGAAGCATAACTCGCTCGGCGCGAACAGAACCGGTATGGCCACCCCCGTCGTCGACCGGCTCCGCCAGCCGGAGTACACCGGCGAGAACCGCTGTACCCCCTGTACCGCCGTCAACATCGTGCTCGCGGTCTGTCTGTCCGCTGCCGCGGGCTACGCCTGGAGCCTCGCCGTCGGCCCCTGGTGGTGGGTGGCGTTCTGGGGCGTGTTCGGCGTCTCGGTCGCCGCCATCTGGCTCCGGGGGTATCTGGTCCCCGGGACGCCCGAGTTGACGAAGCGCTACTTCCCCGACTGGCTACTCGCGTACTTCGACAAGGGGCCGCAGGCGTCGGGGGGGCTCGCGGCCGGCGCGTCAGACGGGGACCTCCGGACCGACGTCGACCCCGAGTCGCTGTTGCTGTCGGCGGGTGTCGTCGAGCCCTGCGCCCAGGAGGACGACCTCTGTCTCACCGAGGCGTTCCGCGCGGCGTGGCACGACCGGATGGCCGACCTGCGGGCGGCCGACGCCGACCGCGCGGCGCTGGCCGACCAACTGGACATCGACCCGGGGAGCCTCCGGTTCGAGGAACACGACAGCGGGTTCGAGGCGTTCGATGGCGACCGACGCCTCGGCCAGTGGGAGTCGCGGGCGGCGCTCATTGCGGACCTCGCGGCCGCGGCGGAACTGCCCCAGCACGTCGACGACTGGGACCGACTCGCCGTGAGCGCGAAGGCGCAGGTGCTCGGCGGCCTCCGGGTGTTCCTCGAGACCTGCCCGACCTGTGAGGGGCAGGTGACCGCCGGCACCGAGGTCGTGGAGTCGTGCTGTCGCTCCCACGAGGTGGTCGCCGTGGGCTGTCGCGACTGTGACGCGCGCCTGCTGGAGGTACCGTTCCACGACGGACAGGCCGCCTGAGCGAGCGACCGCCCGACTTTTCTTCCCGAACCGCCGAGTGGAGGTATGAGCCTGGACCCGGAAACGTTCGAGGAACAGAAGTACGTCGACTACTTCCCGAAACTCCAGCAGGCGTACAAGTCGGCGTTCAACCGGATGAACGAGCGGTACGACTCCACGCTCGTCCACGGCATCGACCAGTCGATTCTCAACGAGTCGGAGCCCCACTACGAGGGCGACGGCGAGTTCACCGTCGAACTGCCCGACGACCCCCACGACCGCATCGACGGCGTCGTCGTCGTGAGCGACGAGAAACTCGACGAACTGCTCGACGTGTACGTCGAGGAGCTGAAGACCGAGTTGCGGCGCGTGTTCGACGTGCCGGAGTGACTGCGTGGCGGTCGCTCGCTCCGTTCGGCATTCGGCTCGCGTGGCGCTCCCGCCCACATCGGGGCGCTCGCTACGCTCACTGACCGCGGCTCGCGGCTCACGACTCGCTAACCTCACCGTTCGCTCCCCCGTGGCCTCGCTACGCTCGGCCACGCAGGGCACAACGCCTAAGCACCGTCACCCCATATCGGCGGACATGAGCACGGAAAGCGCGGACGGCGAAGACGAGCTTCGGGAGCGCATCTCGAACTTCCTGCGCCGCAACTTCCCGCAGATTCAGATGCACGGCGGGAGCGCGGCTATCCAGGACCTCGACCGCGAGGAGGGGTCGGTCACCATCCAGCTGGGCGGCGCCTGCTCCGGCTGTGGCATCTCCCCCATGACCATCCAGGCCATCAAGTCTCGCATGACCAAGGAGATTCCCGAGATCTCGACGGTCCACGCCGACACCGGCATGGGCGACGGCGGGAGCGAGGGGATGGCCGGCGGCAACGTCTCGCCGTCGTTCCCGGGCGAGTCTTCGAGCGGCGACGACGACGAAGGACCGGAAGCCCCGTTCTGACCGGCCTCCAGTTTTCAGCCACGTAGCCGCTGGCCCAGCCACCGGCCCGCGACCACGAGCGCGACGGCGTACGGGAACGTGAACAGCACGACGAGCGGGTAGTACAGCGTCCGGGTGAGGCCGGCGACGTTGTGCAGGGCCGTATCGACGAGTAGGGCGGCGGCCACGGCGGGTACGTACACGAGTAGCGTCACGTCGGGCAGGATGTCGGTGGCGCGGGCGCCGACGAGCGCCAACAGCAGGGTGTACACGCCGAGCACGTCCGGCGCGAGCGGGCGGTCACCGGGGAGCCGCATACCCCCACGTTCACCCGGGGACCGTATCGGTTTTTCGCGGGACCGGGGGCGTCGCGTGGCGGCGTGCGCTCGACCCGAAACGGTGGCAACGCGGGCCATACCACGAGATTTATCCACGGCGGGGCGGTTCCTCGGAGTATGCACGACAGTTCGGGCGACAACGTCCTCTTCGTCGTGATGGACACGGTCCGGAAGGACCATCTCACGCCGTACGGCTACGGCAAGCCCACGACGCCCGGGCTGGAGGAGTTCGCGGCGGAGGCGACCGTCTACGAGGAGGCGGTCGCGCCCGCCCCGTGGACCCTGCCGGTCCACGCCTCCATGTTCACCGGTCTCTACCCGAGCCAGCACGGCGCGAGCCAGGAACAGCCGTACCTCCCCGACGACGTGGGAACGCTCGCGGAGGCCATGTCCGCGGCGGGCTACGACACGGCCTGCTACTCCTCGAACGCCTGGATTACCCCCTATACGCGCCTGACCGCCGGGTTCGACGACCAGGACAACTTCTTCGAGGTGATGCCCGGCGACTTCCTCTCGGGCGCGCTGGCGTCGTTCTGGCAGAAAATCAACGACAACGACCGCATGCGCGCGGTCGCCAACCGCCTCGTCGAGTTGGGCAACGAGGTCCACGAGTACTTCGCGGGCGGCGAGGGCGCCGACTCGAAGACGCCCGACGTCATCGACAACACCATCGAGTTCGTCGACGACTCGGAGGAGTGGTTCGCGTTCATCAACCTGATGGACGCCCACCTCCCCGTCTACCCGCCCGAACAGTACCGCGAGGAGTTCGCCCCCGACGTGGACCCCACGGAAGTGTGTCAGAACTCCAAGGAGTACAACTCCGGCGCGCGTGACATCTCCGACGAGGAGTTCGAGGACATCCGCGGGCTGTACGACGCCGAGATTCGCCACATCGACGCGCAACTCGAGCGGCTGTTCGACCACCTGAAGGCGACCGACCAGTGGGAGGACACGCTGGTCGTCGTCTGTGCGGACCACGGCGAACTCCACGGCGAACACGGCATCTACGGCCACGAGTTCTGCATCTACGACCCGCTGGTGAACGTCCCGCTCATGCTGAAGGCGCCCGGCGAGGACCCGGGCCGGAGCGACCAGCAGGTCGAACTGCAGGACCTCTATCACACGGTGCTGGAGTTCGCGGGCGTCGACGCCGTCGGCGAGCCGCTCGACCCGACGCGGTCGCTTCTGTCGGCCGACTATCGCGAGTTCGCTGACGGCGAGTACGCGTTCGTCGAGTACCACCGGCCCGTGGTCGAGCTCAAACAGCTGGAGACGAAAGCCGAGGAGGCGGGCATCGACCTCGACGAGGAGTCGCGCTACTACTCGCGGATGCGCGCGGCCCGCCGGACCGACGGGAAGTACATCCGCAACGAGCGCATCGACGACGAGGCGTACCGGCTGGACCGCGACCCCGGCGAGACGGAGAACTTGGCGGGCGACCCCGACGAGACGATCGAGGCGGTCGAACGGCGACTCCGCGAGTTCGAGGAGCGGGTCGGCGAGACGTGGGACGACGACTACGACCCCGACGACGACGTGTTGGACGACATGGACGAGACGACCAAGGACCGCCTCGAGGACCTCGGCTACATCGAGTAACGCGTGTCCCGCGAGGTACTGGAGTTCGTCGACCGAGAGACCGCCGCCAAGACGCTTCTGGGCTTCCTCATCGCAGGAATCCTGCTGTACCTGTTCGCCGCGGGCATCGGCCTCGGTGAGGTGTCGCGGGCGCTGTCGGACGCCGACCCCCGATGGCTCGCGGCCGGCTGTCTCTCCACGCTTTTGTGTCTCGCACTCTGGGGGAAAGCGTGGCAGGTCGTGCTCGGCGTCGCCGGCATCGAGGTGCCGTACCGGCGGCTCGTCGTCACCTACTTCGCCGCGACGTTCGCCAACTACGTGACGCCGCTCGGGCAGGCCGGCGGCGAGCCGTTCATCGCGTACGTGCTCTCGCGGGACACCGGCGCCACCTACGAGGACTCGCTGGCCTCCGTCGTCACGGCGGACCTGCTGAACCTCCTGCCGTTCTTCTCGTTTTCGGCGGTGGGGATGTCGGTGCTTCTCGTGCAGGCGGAACTGCCGCCCATCGCGGAGGGGCTCGCGCGCGGCCTCCTGTTGATGGCGGTCGGCGTCCCGGCCATCGTCGCGGGCGCGTGGCGCTACCGCGAGTGGGTCCGGGGCGGCGTGCTCCGGGTCGTCGCGCCCGTCGCGCGCATCACCGACCGCGTCTCTGTCGACGGCGTCGGCCGGCGCGTCGACGACCTGTTCGACGCGTTCGACCGCATCGCCCGCGACCGCGTGGCGCTGGTGAAGGCCATCGTGTTTGCGTACGCCGGGTGGGTGTTCTTCGCGCTCCCGCTGTACGCCGCCGCACAGACGCTCGGCGAACCCGTGGGGCTGTTGCTCGTCCTGTTCATCGTGCCGGCCTCCACGCTCGCGGGGTTGACCCCCTCCCCCGGTGGACTGGGCGGCGTCGAGTTCGCCCTCGTCGCGCTACTGGTCGCGCTCGTCCCGGGCATCGGAACGGCGGCGGCGCTTGCCATCGCGCTCGTCTACCGGCTGATGAGCTACTGGTTCGCCCTGCTTGTGGGCGGCGGCGCGGCCGTCGCCGTGCTAGTGCGGTCGTGAGACCGACCGGGAGCGTCACCGCTCGTCGACGGTCACGCCGAACGCCGCCGGCGTGGCGTCCGCGACGGCCGGAAGCCGCCGCAGTCGCGGCCGGACGAGCACGTACAGCCCCGTGACGCTGAAGCCGAACGCGGCCAGCCCCATCGTCGTCGTCGGGCCGAGCGCCTCCGCGACTGCGCCCCCGAGAAGCGAGCCGAGCGGGAGCGTCGCCCCCGAGGCTGTCCCCTTGACCGACGAGACGCGGGCGAGGCGGTCGGCCGGGAACACCGTCTGGTTCAGCGTCGACGTGAGCACGCCGCTGGCGCCGGCGGGCACCCACGCGAGGCCAAACAGGACGACCGTGACCGGCGCCGACGGCGCGTACGCCGCCGCGAGCCAACAGCCGGCCGCGAGCAACTGGGTGAGAAGTACCCGGCCGTAGCCGACGCCTTCGAGGTAGGGGGCGACGAGCGACCCGGCGAGGCGGCCGACGCCCAGCGCCCCGAGCATCGCGCCGTAGACGGCGGGGCCGCCCAGCGCGTCGCCGAACGCCGGGAGTGTGGCGAGCGTCACGCCCGTCGCCAGGTTCGCCACCGCGGTCAGCGCCACCAGTTCGACGAACACGCTCCCGCGGAGCGTCTCCACCCCGACGCGCATGTCCTCGAGGTACGACCGGAGCACCGGTTCGGCGTCGGCCGACCCGTCGGCGTCGTCGTCCGCTGACTCGTCGCGCGCGAGGGCGATGCGGGCGAACAGGAGGCCGGCGAGCGCGAACGTGGCCGCGTCGACCAGAAACAGCGTCGTCGCGTCGACGACCGCGAGGACGGCGCCGCCCAAGGCGTCGAACACCATGTCCAGCCCGAGCGTGACCGTCGCCAGCGCGGAGTTGGCCCGCGAGAGCCGCCCCTCGGGGACGATGCGCGGGACGAGCGTCGTCTGCATCGGCGCCATCACCAGCGTCGCCAGCGTCAACACGGGGACGACGGCGAACACGACGCCGACGCTCAGCCGGTCGAACGCGGCCGCCAGCGGAAAGGCGAGCACGACGACGCCCTGCACGACCTGCGACCCGACCAGCACGGGCTTGAGCGGCAGGCGGTCGACGACCGGCCCGGCGAGTATCTGCAACAGCCACGGGAGCAGGAGGACCGCGTTGGCGACGCCCGTGAGCAGCGACGAGCCGCTCAACTGGAAGACGAGCCACAGGACCGCGACCGAGTAGAGGCTGTCGCCGGCGTTGGTGACGAACTGGCCGGCGAAGAACCGCCGGAAGTTCCGGTTGCGCCACAGCGACTGGGTGGCGGTCATCGGCCACCCCCGTCGGTCGGTCCGGAGCGTGGTCGAGAGCGATGCGACTGTCGGAACGGCGAATCGTCGAGCGGCGGCCGGCGCGTCGCCGGCGCCGCGGCGGAATGCGGCATCTACGTGTGTCTGTGGTGAGTGGACTGCGACTCCAGAACGGAGCGAGGCGGACCCGAGTGCTGCAGCTATCGGGCCCGCCGCGCGGCGGGCGGCGAGAGGGGGTCGAACACCGGACGACACGCGGGCCGGCGACTCATGGAACGCGTCACGCGAACGTGGACGAGACCCGGCTTAGTTCTGGCGGCACCGTGACAGTCAGTCACGACCCGCCACCGGCGACCGACCGCCGCGGGTTTAACCCCCGAGCGCCCCAAGCCGGGGTATGCGCGTCGTCACGCTGCTGCCCTCGGCCACGGAAATCGCCTACGCGCTCGGCGTCGAACCGGTCGCCACCAGCCACGAGTGCGACTGGCCGCCCGAGGCCGCCGACAAGCCCGCAGTCAACTACGCGAACGTCGATCCCGACGCCTCGCCCGACGCTATCAACGAGCAGGTCGCGACGGCCGAACGCGGCGACGGCGTCTACGGCATCGACCTCGACGCGCTGGAACGGGCCGACCCCGACGTGGTCGTCTCGCAGGGCGTCTGTGACGTCTGTGCGGTCGACTCCGTGCTCGTCGAGGAGGCCGTCGACGAACTCGGACTCGACTGCGAGGTGGTGACGACCGACCCCCACTCGCTCGACGACGTGTTCGCGGACATCGAGCGACTGGGCCGGGTGTTCGGCCGCGAGGAGCGCGCCGACGAGGTGGTCGCCGGTCTCCGCGACCGGGTCGACGCGGTCACCGAGCGGGCGCCCGCGGACGGCCCGAGCGTCGCCGTCCTCGACTGGACCGACCCGGTGATGGTCGCGGGCCACTGGGTGCCGGGGATGGTCACGTCGCTCGGCGCCGAATACGGGCTCGAGGAGCCGGGGCTCGACTCGAAACCGCGGGAGTGGAGCGAGGTCCGGGCGTACGACCCCGACGTGCTGGTGGTCGCGCCCTGCGGCTACCAACTGGACCAGACGTTCGACCACCTCGACACGCTCACCGACCGCGAGGGCTGGCGCGACCTCACGGCAGTCAGCGAGGGCCGGGCGTACGCGATGGACGGCCACCACTACGTCAACCGCCCGGGGCCGCGGCTGGTGGACACGCTCGAACACCTCGCGGGGCTCCTCTACCCCGACAGCTTCGAGGCGCCGCCCGAGGACGTGGCCCGCCCGCTCGCCCGCCGGGTGGCCTGACCGCGATGGAACTGGCCGCGGGCGTCCGCGCGGAACTGCTCGCTCACGCCCGCGAGGGCGCCCCGGAGGAGGTGTGTGGCGTCCTCGCCGGCCGCGGCGACCGGGTGACCGCCATCGAGCGGGTGGCGAACGTCGCGGACACGCCGGGGACACGCTACGAACTCGACCCCGGCGAGCAGGTGGCGGCGATGCGGGCCATCGAGGAGCGGGGCGAGGAGGTGGTGGGGTTCTATCACTCGCATCCCCGCGGGCCGCCGGCGCCGAGCGCCACCGACGAGCGGCTGGCGACGTGGCCCGACCATCTCTACTGCATCGTCTCGGTGCCCGACGAGTCGGTACGGGTGTGGCGGTGGACGGGCGAGCAGTTCGACCCCGTGGTGGAAGCCGAAGGCTGAACCCCGTGCCGACCGAACCGGATGCATGGCCGACCGGACGCTCACGGGCGAGGTGCTCCACGTCGTCGAAGACGGCGAGCAGGCGGAGTACGACCTGACCGACGAACTCGCCGAGATGGCGGCCTCGAAGCGTATCCTCGTCGTCCGCGAGGGCGGCCGACCCTCGTGGCTCGAGCGCATCGCGGCGTTCGTCCGGCGCGACCCCATCGAGGCGGTGACAGTCGTCACCGCGTCGGCCGCCGGGGAGGGCCAGGAGGTGACCGCGGAGGTTCGGGAGACGGAGCTACCGGGCGTCTACGTCGCCGAGGAACTCCGGACGCGTTAGGCGCGCCGGAGCCGAACCTCGAACACGGCACCCCGAGGGTCGTTGTCCCGCACCGACACCTCGCCGCCGCAGGCGGTCACGATGGTCTCGACGAGATAGAGGCCGAGGCCGGTCGACCCCGATTCGAGGCCGGTCGTCCCCTGCTCGAACACGCGCGACTTCTGTGCGTCCGGAACCCCGGGGCCGTCGTCGGCGACGGTGACGACCACCCAGTCGTCGCCCGCGTCGACGCCGACGGTGACGACGGGCGTCTCGCTGTCGTTGTGCTGGACGGCGTTGCGGAGCAGGTTGCCGAACACCGACGACAGCAGTGGCGTTCCCTCGACGGACACGTCGCCCACGTCGGGCGCGTCGAACCGCGCCGTCTCGAACGCGAGGCGAGCCTTCTCCAGTTCCGCGTCGAGCACGTCGCCGAGCGGCGTCGGCCGGCGGTCCAGTTCCCCCGACTCCTCGATGACGGTTATCACGTCCCGGAGCGCGTCGGTGAGGTCGACGACGTGGTCGGCGACCCGCACCGTCCGCTCGACCACCTCGCGCTGGTCGGGGCCGAGCTCCGCCTCCAGCAGTTCCAGCCAGCCGGAGACGACGCTCATGTCGTTGCGGATGTCGTGGCGGACGATGCGGTTCAGGACGGTCAGCTGTTCGTTCTTCGACTCGAGTTCGCGCTCGCGCTCGACGCGGTCGGTCACGTCCCGCGAGGTGAGCAGGTAGCCGCCGATGGACTCGAGGCGGTCGCTGGAGGCGACGGTCTCGAACCAGCGCCACGAGCCGTCGGCGTGGCGGATGCGGTACTCGACGCGGTACTCGGTGCCGCTGTCGTCCGCGATGGCGCGCCGAAACGTCTCGCGGGCGCGCTCGCGGTCCTCGGGATGGAGGTCCCGAAACACGTCCCGGCCGACCCGTTCCTCGGGGTCGTAGCCGAGCGCGTCCTCGATGGCGGGACTGGCGTATCGAACCGTCCCCTCGCCGTCGAGGACGGTTATCACGTCGCGGGAGTGCCTGAGAACGACTTTCAACTCATCTTCGAGAACCGGATTCATTACACCCAGTGAGTGTCAGCACGATATAAACTCACCGCCGAATTTCGGCCGACAGAACGAGCTCAGTCGGCGTCGACCGCGCAGGTGTCGGTGTAGTCGACGTCGTGGACCGACTCGATGCCGCCCTCGGTACAGACGGGGCAGTCCGGGCGCTGTTCGACCGGTATCTCGCGGAACGTCATGTCCGCGGCGTCGTAAAACAGGAAGCGGCCGGCGAGCGTCTCGCCGTACGCCAGCGCGAGCTTTATCGCCTCCGTCGCCTGGATGGTGCCGACGACGCCCGGCAACACCCCGAGCACGCCCGCCGTCGCGCAGTCGGGAACCGTGCCGGGTTCGGGCGCCTCGGGGAAGATACACCGGTAACAGGGCCCCTCGCCGTCGAAGGTAGCGACCTGCCCCTCGAACCGGAGGATGGCGCCGTGGGCGAACGGGACGCCCGCGAGCGTGCAGGCGTCGTTGACGAGATACCGGGTGGCGAAGTTGTCGGAGCCGTCGACGACGATGTCGTAGTCGGCTATCAGGTCTTCGACGTTCTCGGTCGTGACGCGCGTCTCGTGGGGTTCGACGGTCACGTCGGGGTTGAGCCGCTCGACGTACTCGCGGGCCGACTCCACCTTCGGGCGCCCCACGTCGGCGTCGGCGTGAATCACCTGTCGCTGGAGGTTCGACCGCTCGACGACGTCGTCGTCCGCGATGCCGAGCGTGCCGACGCCCGCCGCCGCGAGATACTGGATAACCGGCGAACCGAGGCCGCCGGCGCCGAGACACAGCACCCGCGAGTCGAGCAGTTCCGCCTGCCCCTCGGGGCCCACCTCGTCCATGATGATGTGTCTGGAGTAGCGGTCGAGCTGTTCGGGGTCGAGCGAGAGGTCGGCCATATTCGAGAGTTGGGGCGCTCGGGCAAAAGCTTCGGCCCACGCGACCACCCACGTCGCCGCGGGGGAGGTTTGGACGCGTTTGTCAGAACCCCTTTTGTTCGATGTCGGAACTCACGAACAGAGGCACACATGAGCGACGACAGTTCGAACGACATCGGCCGGCGGAGCTTCATGAAGGCCGCCGGCACCGTCGCCGGGGCGGGCCTGCTCGGCGTGGGAACGGACGCCGTCGGGGCGGCCGAGAGCGGCATCGGCGAGCGGTTTCTGAACTGGCGGACGGTCGAGGCACAGAAGGTGTGGGACCGCGGCTATCGGGGACGACCGGACAGGACGGTCGCGCTGACGGACTCGGGCGTCGCGGCGCGGCATCCGGACCTCGGGCCGTGGAACGGCATCCTCGCGGACATCAAGGACGGGTCGGTCAAACTGGCCGACACCGACGGCGCCGACTTCACCGAGGCCGACGCGGAGACGACGTTCACCACCCTGGAGACGCTCACCGACTCGGGCACCATCGGGCCCGGCGTGGCCGACGCCGGCCAGAGCCAGCGGAAGGTGATGGTCACGTTCACGCCGTCGACGGCGAAGACGAAGACGGACGACAGCGTCGACAGCAAGGAGGCCAACTACATCGATGCGAACCTGACGTGGACGCCCCAGCGGGCGGACAACGAACTCCTCCTCGAGAAGTTCGTGGACGGGAACTGGAAGCAGGTCGGCGCGTCGACCAACTTCAACCCACAGACCGGGGCGGGCGAGACCATCGCGGTCGAGGTCGACCCCGACGTGAAGTACCGGCTGGTCATCGAGACGTACATCAACGCGCAGGCGACGTACGAGTTGACCGCGAAGGTTCAGAACAAGACCGTGAAGGGCGGCGACGGCGGGCCGCAGTTCACGTTCGAGTCGACCGACAGCATCGACCCGTTCGCGGACGTACCCGACGACCCGACGGCGGCGGACGCGACGACGCCGAAGACGGTCGGCTGGTACGACGCCGGCACCCGCTACGGGAGCTTCGACCGGCCGCGCGACCCCGACGGCCACGGGAGCCACGTCGCCTCCACGATGGCCGGCTCCGGTCGCGCCTCGACCGTCGACCACGACAACACGACGGTCCACGAACCGCGTACCGTGCTCGTGCCGGGTGACTTCATCGAGTACGAAGTCGAGGTCGGCGCGAAGGAGACGGTGTTCGCCTCCGGCTTCGGCGAGCAGGTGAAGATCGAGATCGTCCACGACGACGAGGTCGTCCACACCTCGCCCGCCCGGTTCGACAGCATCATCGCCGACGAACCGGCGGTCCACGACTCCGGGACGGCGACGTACACCGTCCGCGTGCGCCCGTCGCGGACGCAGGACGCCGCCGTGGCGGCGGGCGCCCCCGTGGGCACGGTGGACGCACCCGCCGACCCCGAGGAGGGGACCCCCACCGCGGGCCGCATCGACGAGATAGCCGTCGGTACCTACCACTCGCCGGTGGACGCGGTCGGCGAGCGGGTCGAAGACCAGGGGCAGGCCGTCCACAGCGGCGTCGCGCCCAACCAGTCCATCGTCGGTCTGCAGGGGCTCTCCGAGCCGACGGCCGACCTCGCGGCCCACGCCGAGACGTTCGCGGACGCGTTCAACATCCGCGCGGTCAACATGTCGTGGGGCTTCCTGCTGGGCGCGCCGGTCGGCGGCGCGGGCGGGGCGACCAGCCCCCTTCCGAGCCAGATTCGGAACATCGCGAAGGGCGGCATCCTCACCGTGGCCTCGGCGGGCAACGCCATCACGCCCGCGAACGGCAACGGCTCGGCAGCGGGCCAGGACGAGGCCATCTCCGTGGTCGCGACCGGCCCGTTCGACGGCATCGCCTCCTACTCGTCGGGCGGCCTCGCGACCGTCGACGAGAGCGAAAGCGAGGACGCCGAGGACGGCGTCCCGGTCGACCGCAAGCCGGACGTCACCGCGCCCGGCGGCGATCTGAAGCCGGACGTCATCACCCTGCTCGCGGGCGTCAGCCACCCCGTCCCCTCGTACTACGAACTCGTCCGTGCGGCGCTCGCGCCGAGCCCCGACGAGTCGTTCGAGGCGGGGGACCCGCCGCGTGACTTCCTCTCCATCGGCGGCACGTCGATGGCCTCGCCGTACACCACCGGCACCGCGGGACTGGTCGCACAGGCGATGGAGGAGGACGCGCCCGACGACATCGCGCTACCCGAGCCGGCCGAGACCGGCCTCGAGGAGACCCTGCGGCTGAAGCAGGCCATCCTCGCCACGGCGAGCGAGACGCCGTTCACGGCCGCGCCGTACCACAACGCCAAGACGACGCCCCACCAGCCGACCTACGAGCACGGCGGTCGCGACCCCTACGAGGGGTACGGCCGCGTCAACCCCGACGCCGCCGTCGACGCCGTCTCCCGGCCGCTGGTCGCGGCCGACGACGATGCGCTCGTCGACACCTCGACGGTCGACCCGAGCGACACCGCCAGCGCCACCAGCGAGGAGGCGGTCGGCCTCTACATCCCCGAGGACTCGCGTGCGGTCGCGGGCTATCTCGACCTCGAGGACGGCGACGCCGTCACGGTCGACATCGCCCATCAGTTCTACTCGGGCGGCAACAAGGGGATGGCCAAGGATGCCCCGTGGCTCGACCTGTTCGTCTACGACGCCGCCAACCCCGCCGAGAACGGCGAACCAAACATCGTCGCCAGCGTGCAGGGACGACAGGGCTCCGGTTCGGTCTCCGTCAGCGGCGCGGGGACGTACTACGTGGTCGCCAAAATCGTCAACGTCCCCGGCGCGGTCAACGGCTACGACGTCCGGTCGAACTTCGAGTTGACCGTCAGCTACACCGCGCCCGCGCTCCCGACGCTGTCGGCGTCGGGCGCTCGGAGCGACGACGGGTCGGCGTTCACCGCCGGGCAGACCAACCAGGTGACGCTCCGCCTGCGGGACATCAGCCCGCAGGTCGACGACGACGCCACGGTCGAACTGTACGACGAGTCGCCGTGGGCACTCACCGAGTTCGGCAACGACGGCGTCAGCCGCGACCCCGACACCGGCGAGGTGTCGCTGGGTACGGTGAAAGCCGAGGATATCAAGAGCGGCGAGGTCGTCAGGAGCTACTTCGTCGAGGCGCCGAGCAGTAGCGGTCAGTACACGTTCGGTCCGGCGTCGGTCGAAATCGACGCGGAGGCAGACCTCAAGGGCACGACCGCCACCTACGGCGGCACCGAGACCAACGTCGTCGTCGGCACCTCGACCAACCCCGGCGAGGCCGGCAGCACGACGACCGACCTGTAACCCTCACTCCCTGTTTTCGTCGGCCGGCCCCTCGAACGCTCGCAACTGCAGGTCCAACTGGTCGAGCAGTTCGGGCGTCACCGCGGCCTCCAGTTCGATGACCTCGCCGACGTGGTCGTCGAGTTCCCCGCGAAGCGCCTGCGCTTCGGCTGGCTCCATCCCCAGCGGAAACCGCACCTCGTCGCGGAGCCGCGCGGCGTAAGCCGTCAGCACGGCCGCCATCGTCGCCTCGTCGAGGTCCCCCTCGGCTTCGACCAGCAGGTCGCCCACCCGGTCGCGGAACTCGTCGGTGTCCATAGTCCGGCGTCGGCGGCAAGCGGCAAAAGGGGTGTCACTCGCGGCGGTCGGGGGAACGGCGAGCCGAGGGGACGCCGCTCCGGAACCGACTTCCCGCGGACGGTCAGACGCCCGGTATGGACACCGACCGGGGGCAGCTGGCCGCGCTCTATCTCACGCGCTTTGCGGGCGGGTTCGGGCTGGCGACGCTCGCCACCCTGTTGCCGACGTACATCGACCTCTACGACCCCTCGGGGCTGGTCATCGGCCTGTTCACGGCGGCGTTCACGCTCGCACAGACCGCGGCCATCGTCCCGTTCGCGTGGGGTGGCGACGCCGGCGACAAGCGGTGCGTCCTGCTTGCGGCCGTCGGCCTGTCGGCGGTGACGTACGTCGCGTTCGCGCTCGTCGACGGCTCGTGGGACCTCGTCGGCGCGCGGGCACTCCAGGGCGCGGCCGCCACCGGCGCGTCCCTCCTCTCGCTGGCGCTGGTGGGCGAGCGCGCGCCGGTCGGCGGGCGGGCGAACCACATCGGGAAGGCGAACGCCGCGCGCCTGCTGGCGGGCATCGTCGGCGCGCTCTCGGCGGGCGTGCTGTACCAGACGCTTGGGTTCACCGCCATCTACACGCTCATCACGGTGCTTCTGGTCGCGGCCGCCGTCGCCGTCGTCGCGTTCGTCGGCCCCGACGGTACCCGAATCGAGGGGTTCCCGTTCGGGTCGCTGGCGCTCAACGAACGGCTGTTGACGCTGTCGACGTTCCGCGGCCAGTACGCCGTCGCCGTCACGCTCGTCCGGACGTGGGTGCCCATCTTCGCGGGCGTCGCCGCCGCGAAAGGGGGCCTCGCGTACGGCTCGTTCGCCGTCGCCGTCGTGTTCACCGCCGAGAAGGCCGCGAACATGGTCTGTCAGCCGTACACCGGCCGCCTGTCCGACCGGTTCGGCCGCGCGGCGTTCGTCGCGGCGGGCGGCGCCGCCTACGGACTGGTCGCGCTGGTCGTCCCGTTCACGCCCGCCATCGGGGAGGCGCTCGGCCTGCCGGCGGGCCTGCCCGGCGCGGCGTGGCTGGCGAGTACGCCGCTCGTCGCGGCGCTGGGCGTCGCTGGCCCCGTCGGCGGGGTTGCGACGCTGACGCCCGCCATCCTCCCGCTGGTGGCCTGCAACGCCCTCCTGGGCGTCGCGGACGCGTTTCGCGAACCGGCGAGCATGGCGCTGTTCGCCGACGAGGGCGAGACGGACGACGACGGCGGCGTCGCCGCCTCGTTCGGCATCCGCGAGTTCGTCTGGCGGCCCGGGAGCGTCGCCGCCCCGCTTCTGGGCGGGTGGCTCATGACCGGCGTCGGGATGGCGTGGGTGTTCTACGTCGGCGCCGCCGCGGCGTTCTCGGCGGTCGGCGTGTTCCTCGCCGTGCTCACCGCCCGTCACGGCGCGGGCGCGCTGTCGACGTGGTGACGCCCGGACGTTTGAAGTGCGGCGCCGTCGCCCTCCGGGTGTGCGACTGGCGCTGGACATCGAGACGGTCAGCCCCGACCTGGGGCCGGACGAGCGGCCGGACTTCCGCGATTCGGACGACTTCGAGTTGCTCGCAGTGGCGCTGGGCTACGAGCGGCCCGAGGGCGTCGAGTCGACGGTGCTGTTCCGCGACGGCACCGACGCCGCCAGCGAACTCGCGCTCCTCGACCGGGTACTCGACTGGTGTGACGCCCGGCCGGCGAAGACGCTCGTGACGTACAACGGGGAGGCGTTCGACCTCCTGCATCTCCGCGGCCGGGCCGAGCGCGCGGCCGCGGCGGTCGGCGACGACGAGGTACCCGACAGGGTCGACGCGTTCCTCGACGGCCTCGCGCACGACGACCTGCGGGACCGCGCGGTCGACCGCTGGGGCGGCCGCCCGCGGTTCGAGGACGCCTGCGACCGGGTCGGCGTCGACGTGCCCGAGACGCTATGGCGCGAGTACGACCACGGCCGCGACCCGCGCGCGTGGCGGGGCGCGACCGGTACCGACGACCCGACGGTGCAGAACAGCGACGTGCCGGGGTTCGGCGCCGCCTACCTCGACCTCGCGGCCGTCGGCGCGACGGACACGCTCACGTTCCGGGAACTGGAGCGGATGCTCACCGACTACGCGCTCGCGGACGTGGAACCGCTGTTCGAACTGGCGGACGCCCTGTGACGCGTCTCGCGGCCTCCCCGCTCGCCCTCGCCGCTCACGGCTCCCGTTGGTCGCCGTTCGCCGGTCCGAGGACTCGTTTCACTCGTCCTCGCCCTCGAAGTCCAGCGCCGCCGAGTTGATACAGAACCGCTTGCCCGTCGGCTCCGGGCCGTCGTCGAACACGTGGCCGAGGTGGCCCTCGCAGTTCGCACAGACGACTTCGGTGCGAACCATCCCGTGCGAGCGGTCTTCGCGGAACTCGATTGCACCCTCCTCGGCGTCGTAGAAGGAGGGCCACCCCGACCCCTCGGTGTCGAACTTCGTGTCGGAGTCGAACAGCACCGCGCCACAGCCCGCGCAGGTGTACTGCCCGTCGTCGTCCTTGCCGATGAACTCGCCGGTGAACTTCGGCTCGGTGCCCTGCTCGCGGAGGATTTCGTACTCCTCGTCGGTCAGTATCTCGCGCCACTCCTCGTCGGTTCTGGGGACGCTGTCGCCCTCGCTCATGTCCCCCCGTACGCGCCGGAGCGCCTTGGATGTCGTGGCGGTAGTCTCAAGACGCGCCGCGCGGACGGACGGATATGCGAACCGAAGCGGAGATTCGGGAGCGGATCGAGCATCTCGAGGAGGAGTACGACCGCCACGACCCGCCGAAGTCGGCGCTGGAAGACGAGACGGAGATAGCCATCCTGCGGGCCATCGAGGAACTGGAGTGGGTACTCGAGGAGTTCGAGGACGAGGCGTTCACGACGTAGCCGCAAGCACGAGCACCGCACGAGTGTCGTCGAGGGCGCGGGGCGCCACCTCGCGGGCCCCGTCGAACCGCACCAGTTCTCCGGCACCGACCTCGAGCGGGTCGCCGTCGAGTCGCAGGTCGAGGCGTCCCTCTACGACGTGACAGACGACGACGCGGTCGGGGTGGGAGTGGCGGGGGCGCTCCTCGCCGGCGGAAAGCGACAGGCGGACGACCCGCGGGTCGCCGTCGAACACGGGGGCGACCGTTCCGTCGAGCGCGTCGAGCGCGACGACGTCGTCGGCCATCTCAACAGCAGAACATGAACGGCTGCATCAGTGCGACGCGGTCGCCGTCCTCCAGTTCCGTGTCGAACCCGTCGAGCAGTTCGTTGAACTTCCCGTTGACGAGGACGCGCGCGTACCGGCGGGTGCGGTCGCCCTCGGGGTTCGCCTCCCAGCGGCCCGGCGGGTCGCCCTCGTAGGGCGCCCACCCCTTCGTGTGCGTCTCGGCCTCGCTCGTCGCCATGAGGAGGTCCTCGCAGTCGTACTCCGCGAAGAACGCCTCGAGGAACTCCCGCAGGGTCGTCCCCTCGAACGTGAACTCGAACCGGTGGTCGCCGAGACGGTCACGGACCTTCCCCGTCGCCTTCACGTCGACAGTGGTCGTCGCCCGGGCGTCCGCGTCGGCAGTCGTGCTCATACGGGCGATAGGTGCGAGGCGGGGTTACGGTTGGCTCCGAACATGTTCGGGGTCGAACGGACGTGTCCGCGGCACCGACCTCCGGGTATGGGAGTCTCCCACGACGACGTCGAACCCGTGACCGACCGCGTCCACGAGGGGTCGTGGTCCGCGAACCTCGAGAAGCCGAAACACGCCGATGACCGCGAGCTGGTCGTCGCGCAGGCCGTCGACGCCGTCGACCACACCGCCGAGGGCACGCACGTCAACCTCGTCACGCACGCGACCCACGGCCACCCCGAGTCGTATCTCTACCCCGTGCTCGACGAGTTGGACGTGGAGTACCGCTACGTCGAGCAGTGTGGCTGTGGCGGCCACGTCGTCCGCGTGTTCGTGTAGAGCGGTCGCTCGCTCTTCGCGTCCGGGGTCACGACAGTCGCCGTGAGCGCGCCGAAACGGAGGCCGCGACGGACAGCGGTGGTGGGCCGGGTCAGTAGATGGGCCCTTCCTCGTCGGCGGAGGCCGGCTTGTCCGGCGAGGGGTCGAACGTCTCGGGCACCTTCTCGCCTGTCACGTCTATCTCCGCGAGCATCCCCTTGCGGGCGACCCGCGAGAGTGCGTGGTCGACCAGTTTGATGCGCTCGGGGACGACCATGTCCATCTCCCCGACCATGCAGGAGCCCGGGGGCACCTTCATCGTCTGGACGTACTTCTCGGGGTCGCTCGCCAGCGCGCCGTCGCGGTAGGCGTTCGTCCAGACGTTGCCGATGGGGTGGAAGTTGCTGGAGAGGTTCGGCCCGCCGTCGACGAAGAACACCCGGACGCGCTCGCCCGTCTCGGCCTCCAGCGGCCCGTGGCGCGCGGCGGCCCACGCGTACTTCTCGCCGTTGAGGAGGACGTAGTTGGGGTCCTCCTTCGCCATCCGGGTCATGTCGAACCCGTGGTGGCCCTCGGAGCCGGCCTTGCTGTCGGTGTACACCTCGTGCTGGCCGAAGTAGAGCTCCCGGTCCACCTCGGGAAGCCCCTCTTTCGGCTCGACCAGCACCATCCCGAACATCCCGCTGGAGATGTGGTAATCGAGGTTCGGGACCGCACAGTGGTAGATGTACGCACCGGGGTAGCGGGCGGTGAACGCCTCGGCGTTCGACTCCCCGGGTGCCGCCATCGTGGCGACGCTCCCGCCACCCGTCCCGTAGATTGCGTGCATGTCGACGTTGTGCGGCATCGCGTTGCCGTCGGCGTTCGTCAGGGTGAACTCGACGCGGTCACCCTGCCGGACCCGAATCATCGGGCCGGGCACCTGCCCGTCGAACGTCATGAAGTTGAACGTCACGCCGGGCTCTATCTCCGCTCGGACCTCCCGCGCGGTCAGTTCTATCTCGTGGGTCGTCGGTTCGTCCCGGTCGATGGGCGCGGGGAGGTCCGTCGGGTCCGCCGCCACCCGCTCGACCGGCTGTTTCGATTCACGGGACGCCTTCGGCGTCCGGGAGAGCGTCTCGGTCTCGTCGCCGTAGCCGGCGCTACAGCCGGCGACGGCCGCCGTCCCGCCGATGCCGAGTCCCTGGAGCATTCGCCGCCGTGTGGTTACCATGGGTCGTCACCTCACGTTCGTGGCTTGCCCGACGACGACAATCAACCCGGACGCCGGTTCTCAGGCCCCGAGACGGCGCGGGAACACGTTCGGGTCGATGACTTGAGTGGACGGGCGACGCCGCGGGTCGTGACGGGTTGAGCACACTGACCGACGGGAACGACCCAGCGCGGGCCCCGAGCGCCCGGTCAGACGAACCGCCCGAGGTTGACGAGGAACACGGCGTACAGCACCAGAAGCGTCGCCCCTTCCCAGCGGGTGACGCGGCGGTCCTGCGTGATGAAGAAGTACAGTAGCGTGGCGAGTACCATCACCGGGAGCGCGTACGTGCGGATGCTTGCGGCGACGGAAAGCGGACCGAACAGCGCCGGCACCCCCATCACGGCGAGGCTGTTGAAGATGTTCGAGCCGGTGAGGTTGCCGACGGCGAGTTCGGTGTCGCCCCGGTGGGCCGCCAGCGCGGTCACCGACAGTTCCGGCAGGGTCGTCCCCACCGAGAGGACAGTGACGGCGACGAGTTCCGTCCCGACGCCCGCCTGTGCCGCGATGGCGACGACGGCCGTGACGACGCCCTGTGCGGCGAGCACCACGACGCCCAGGCTGACGAGGAGCGCGATGTAGGTCCGGGGGCCCGCAGTCACCGGCGGCGCGGGCGTCGGCTCGTAGCCGACCGCCGCGAGTTCGTCCTTTTCCGAGATGGCGAAATGCAGGTAGACGGCGAGCGCCGCGAGCGCGAGCAGGCCCTCGACGGGCGCGAACGGCGAGTCCCAGACGGCCACGACCAGCAGGACCGCCGACGCCGCCAACAGCGGGAGGTCGACCCGCATCAGTTCGCGGTTCACCCGGAGGTCGCGGCCGACGACGGCCGCCACGCCGAGGATGAGCAGGACGTTGGCGAGGTTCGCGCCGACGACGTTGCCGACGACGATGCCCGGTACGCCCCGGACGGACGCCAGCGTCGCCGCGGTGAGTTCCGGCATGGAGGTGCCGGCACCGACCACGACGACGCCGACGACGAACGGCGAGAGGCCGACCGAGAGGCCGACCCGCTCGGCGGCGTCGGTGAACCGGTCGGCCGCGAGCAACAGCGCCGCGAGTGCGACGACGAACAGAAGCCCGCTCCCGACGACGCTCGCCATGGCGGCGATGCAACGGGCGGGGCGATAAGGCTCGGGGTCGTCTCAGGGGGGCTCGTAGTCGGGGCCGACGCGCACGTCGAGGGCCCGCCGCCGGTTGCGGAGCGTCAGATGCTCGTGCTCCGCGAGTTCGCCGTCCCGGGAGAACGTGATGGGCTCGTCGTCCGTCTCCCGGATACGGACCTCGCTGGCCCGGAAATGGGTGACCGCCTCGGTGTTCTCGCCCAGCAGGCGGTCGACGACCGCCTCCGTGACCAGCCCCGAGGGCGGCATCTGCTCGACGACGGCCACGTCGAACAGACCGTCCTCCATGTTCGCCTGCCCGCCGCCCTGGATGAACTCCCGGGCGTTGCCCACGAGGACGGTGATGGCCTCCCCTTCCCAGAACTCGTCGCCGTTCTCGCCTTCCGCCTCGACCGAGAGGTTCAGCCCGTCGAACTCCATCGCCTCCTGGACCCCGGTGACGACGAACGCGAAGGTGCCGAGGCTCCCCTTGAGGTCGCTCGAGGCGGCCGTCGACGCGTTCGCCGGGAGGCCGGCGATACAGGAGACGAGGAACGGCCGGTCGGCGGCAAACCCCACGTCGAGTGCCCGCACGTCGCTCCTGTCGGTCAGGTCGAGCGCGTGGTCGATGTCCCGGATGCCGATGTTGTTCGCCAGCAGGTTCGCCGTGCCCGCCGGAATCACCGACAGCGTCACCGCATCGAGGTGGTCCTCCGCGGCGAGGCCACACAGCACCTCGTTGACGGTGCCGTCGCCGCCGGCGACCGCCACCTCGCGGACGTCCTCGCGGGCGGCCCGCTTCCCGAGTTCGACTCCGTCGCCGGCCCCCTCGGTTCGCCACACGGCGAACCCCTTCCCCCGCGCCTTCTGAGCGACGTACTCGGCGTGGTCGCCGGTGCCGCTCACGGGGTTGAGTATCAGCGTTCGGGAGCCGACCTGCATGTACGGGAGTCCGTGGTCGCTACACTTATCCCTACGGTTGTCGAGTCCGCCGAGCGACTGTGACCCACCGCGCCCTGATGCAGTGAGCCGCACGACGCCGGCGCGACCCGGTCGACGACGACCGCTGTTTAACAATCCAATCGGCTCGAATTGATAATATATGTGTACGAAGAGGGGATGTATAGCAGTTGGATTAATACGTGGTGAGGGCTTCCCTCCGAGTAATGAGCGACGACGCGACCGGCGACGGCACGGCGCCAGCGGGCGAGCGGCTCCGGCTGTCCGTGCCCGAGATGGACTGTGCGTCGTGTGCCGGCAAGGTGGAGACGAGCGTGGCGAAGCTAGCGGGCGTCGTGTCCGTCGAACCACAGGCGACCACTGGGACGCTGGTGGTGACGTTCGACCCGGAAGCGACGAGCCGCGAGGCCGTCGTCGAGCGGGTCGAGGCGGCTGGCTACGAGGTCGTCGAGGGGACGACGCTGACGCTGTCGGTGCCGGAGATGGACTGCGCGTCGTGTGCCGGCAAGGTGGAGACCGCGCTCGCGGACGCCGCGGGCGTCACCGGCTACGAGACGCGCCCGACCCAGGGGAGCGTCGTCGTCGAGTTCGACCCCGACGTGACCGACGCCGACCGCGTGGTCGCGGCCGTCGAGGCGGCGGGCTACCCCGTCGCCGGCCGGGACGGCGAGCCGACCGCCGACCCGGGCGGTGAGTCCGTCTGGACGAGCACGCGGGCGGTCAAGACGTGGGCCAGCGGCGCGCTCGTGGCGATCGGGCTCGCGGTCGGCCTGCTGTCGGGCGGGCTGTTCGCGGGCCCGACCGTCGACCTGCTCGGGCGGGCGGTCCACCTCGCGGACCTGCTGTTCGTCGCCGCCGTCGCGGCCGGTGGGCAGGCCATCCTGCGGAACGGCTACTACTCGGCGCGCAACCGCAACCTCGACATCGACCTGCTGATGAGCATCGCCATCCTCGGCGCGCTGACGGTCAGCGTCGGCTTCGGCGAGCGCCTCTACTTCGAGGCGGCGACGCTCGCCTTCCTGTTCTCGGTCGCCGAGTTGCTGGAGCGCAACTCGATGGACCGCGCCCGACAGTCGATGCGGGAACTGCTCGACCTCTCGCCGGAGGAGGCGACCGTCCGCCGGGACGGCGAGGAGCGGACGGTTCGGGTCGAGGACGTGCAGGTGGGCGAGACGGTGCTGGTCCGCCCCGGCGAGAAGGTGCCGCTCGACGGCGAGGTAACCGAGGGGACGAGCGCCGTCAACCAGGCGCCCGTCACCGGCGAGTCGGTGCCCGTCGACAAGACCACCGGCGACGAAGTGTACGCCGGCACCGTCAACGAGGAGGGGTATCTGGAGGTGCAGGTCACCGCGCCCGCCGGCGAGGACACCCTCTCGAAGGTCATCGACCTCGTGGAGGAGGCCCAGTCGAACAAGACCGACCGCGAGCAGTTCGTCGAGCGGTTCGCCGGCTACTACACGCCCGTCGTCGTCGGATTCGCGGTGCTCGTGACGCTAACGACCCCCGTCCTGCTCGGCGTGACGTGGACGACGGCCGTCGTCTACGGGCTGACGCTTCTGGTGCTGGCGTGCCCCTGTGCGTTCGTCATCTCGACGCCCGTCACCGTCGTCTCGGGCATCACCAGCGCCGCGAAGAACGGCGTGCTCGTGAAGGGCGGGAACCACCTGGAGGCGATGGGCGAGGTGGACGTCGTCGCGTTCGACAAGACGGGGACGCTCACCCGCGGCGAACTGACGGTGACGGACGTGGTGCCGCTCGGCGACAACACCGAAGCGGACGTGCTCCGGTGTGCCCGCGGGCTGGAAACCCGCTCTGAACACCCCATCGGCGAGGCCATCGTCGAGGCGGCCGACGACCGCGACGTCGACGGCCCCACGGTCGAGGAGTTCGCGTCCATCACCGGCAAAGGAGTCGAGGCCGACCTCGCGGGCGAGAAACACTACGCCGGCAAGCCCGGCCTGTTCGAGGAGCTAGGGTTCGACCTCTCGCACGTCCACGCCGCGACCGACGGCGGCGTCGTCACCCGGACGAGCCGCCAGCTGTGCGAGCGGAACAACTGTCTCGACCTGTTGAACGAGACGGTACCCGAACTCCAGGCCGAGGGGAAGACGGTCGTGCTGGTCGGCACCGACGAGGTACTGGAGGGCGTGGTCGCCGTCGCCGACGAGGTGCGGCCGGAGGCGCGCGGCGCCATCGCCCGCCTGAAGGAGTTGGGCGTCGAGAAGACGGTGATGTTGACCGGCGACAACGAGCGCACGGCCCGCGCCGTCGCCGAGCAGGTCGGCGTCGACGAGGTCCACGCCGAACTGCTCCCCGAAGAGAAGACCGACCTGATGGGGAAGCTGACCGCCGAGCACGACGTGGCGATGGTCGGCGACGGCATCAACGACGCGCCCGCGCTGGCGACGGCGACGGTGGGCGTGGCGATGGGGGCCGCGGGCACCGACACCGCCATCGAGACGGCCGACATCGCCCTGCTGTCGGACGACCTCTCGAAACTGCCGTATCTCTACGACCTCTCGCAGTCGGCCAACGGCGTCATCAGACAGAACGTCTGGGCGAGCCTCGCGGCGAAGGCGCTGCTGGCGGCGGGCGTCCCGTTCGGCCTCGTCCCCATCTGGGCGGCGGTGCTGGTCGGCGACGCCGGCATGACGACCGCGGTGACGGCGAACGCGATGCGGCTGTCGGGCGTGGAGGCCGACGGGCTGGACGCCGCCGAGCCGGACGCGTCTCAATAGCCCACCTGACCCCTCACCTGCACACATACCAACGGCTTTTCCGCCCGGGCGCGGCCGACCGAGTGGATGCCAGCGTTCACCTCCACCTGCCGGTGTTGCGGCGAGCGGCTGTTCACCGCGGACCTGGACGCCGCGTGGGACCACTTCATCGAACACAGCGAAGCGGGCCACGACGCGACGTTCCGGCGGACCGCCCGGACGCGGAGCCACGCAGTCGGGAGCGCGCCGCCTCACGCCGACTGATTACGACTCCGGCGGCGGGCGCTCGCCGAGTTCCAGCGGCACCGTCCGCTCGGTGCCGTCCCGCACCACCGTCAGCCGGACCGTCTGGCCGGGGCTGGTGTGGAGCGCGAGGTAGCTCCCGAGGTCCTCCGCGGTCAGGATGCGCACGTCGTCGATGGCGACGACCACGTCGCCGCCGACCGGCACCTCGATGCCGTCGACGACCGCGGTCTCGTCGCTCCCCTCCAGCACGCCGGCGGCGGGCGTCCCCGGGAACACCTCGGTCACGATGATGCCGACCGGCTCCGCGAGGCCGTTCGCCTCCGCGACCTCGGGTGTCACCGGCCGCAGACCGACGCCGACGTAGGAGTGGTCGTACTCGCCGTCGGCGATGAGCGCGGGCACGACCCGGCGGGTGAGCGGTGCGGAGATGCCGAACGCGACGTTGTCGCCGCCGCCGGAGTTGATGACCGCGACCACCTCCCCCTCCAGCGAGACGAGCGGGCCGCCGGAGTTGCCGGGGTTGACGGCCGCGTCCGTCTGTACGGAGTCGGGGATACGAAACCCCGCGGGACTGGGAATCGAGCGGTTGACGCCGCTGACGACGCCCGTCGTCAGCGACCCGGAGAGCCCGAACGGGTTGCCGATGGCGACCACCTCCTGTCCGACCACCGGGTCGGGCGACTGGAGCGGGAGCGGCGTCGCCGCATCCGGCCGGTCGTCGACGGCGACGGCCGCGAGGTCGCTGTACGCGTCGGTGCCGGCGACCGTCGCCGCGCGCCAGGTCCCGTCGCGGAACCGCACGTCCGCCGCCTCCGCGTCGCCGACGACGTGGGCGTTCGTCACGACGTGACCGTCGTCGAACACGAACGCGGTGCCGGCGCTGGCGTCGGTCTCTATCTGGACGACGCTGTCGATGACCTCGCGGTACACCTGCGTGAACACGCTCTCGGGAGCGGGTTCCTCCTGCTGGCTTCGCCCTTTCGGCTCCGACTGGGCGGGCGTGTAGCCGGCCGAACAGCCGGCCAGCCCCGCGGCCGCGGCGCTCGCGGACAACTGGAGGAAGCGACGCCGGTCGAGTGCTGGCGGGTCCATACGCCACAGACGGGAGCCACGTACAACAGCCTTCGCCGCGGCGAACATCATCGGGGGAACCGTCATCGGGGTCGCCGGCCGACTGGACCCACATGTCACAGGACGTCCGGGAACTCGACGCCCGCGAGGTGGGCGGCGAACCGTTCGGGACCATCGAGGAGGCGCTTCAGTCGCTACCAGAGGACGGTCGCCTCGTCCTCGTCAACGGGTTCGAGCCGGAGCCGCTGTACGCCGTCCTCGACCGGCGGGGGTTCAGCTACGAGGCCGAACAGGTCGACGGCGAGTGGCGGGTCACCATCGAGCACGCGTAGAACGTGTTCGGGGGAACGGCTACCCCGTCGCGGCGGCCACGGTCGGACGCATGAGCGACGCAGAACTGGACCTCCGCGACGTGCCGCCGGCCGAGCGCCACCCGCTCATCCACGAGCGGTTCGAGGAACTCGACGCCGGCGAGGCGCTGACGCTGGTGAACGACCACGACCCGAAGCCGCTGTTCTACGAGATGCAGGCCGAGGTGGACGCGTTCGACGCCGACGGCTACGCCGTCGAGGAGCGCGGCCCCGATGAGTTCGTCGCCACGCTCCCGAAGAAGTAGCGAACGTGTTCGGGGCGAGGCTGGTGGCGGTGCCGGCCCTCTCGTCGGACATGTCACGCAGCGACCCGACCGCCGGGACCGACGCCCCGGGCGACCGCCCGGTCGAACACCTCGACGCGCGGGAGCTCCCGCCGCCGGAGCCACTGCGTCGGTCGCTGGAGCGGCTGGCCGAACTGGACGACGAGACGGTGCTGGTGCAGGTGAACGACCGCGTCCCACAGCACCTGTTTCCCAAACTCGACGAGCGGGGCTACCGCCACGACACCGTCGAGACCGAGGAGGGGGTCGTCACCGCCGTCTGGCGCGACTGAGGCGAACGTGTTCGGGGCGGCGGTTTCGGGCGGTCCTGCCGTACGCCCGGGCATGCCGGACGGAACACACGACGCGACGGCGAGACGGGTCGAGTTGACCGGCGACCGGTACGCCGAGGCGGAGGCGGCCGTCGTCACCGCGGCCGTCGACGCCGTGCGGGAGGCGCCCGCGAGAGCGACAGTACGGCTCGTCACGCCACACGCGCACGGCCACCCGGGGAGATACCTGTTCGTCCCCCTGCTGGAGGCGTTCGGGACCGCCGTCGAGATGGAGCACGTCGACGAGCGGGCGGCCGGCCACGTCTCCGAGGTGACCCGGCGGGGTCGGGGGCGGTCGCCGTGAACCCGCGCGACGTCGACACCGACGAGCGGCCGTTCGTCCTCGTCTGGGAACTGACGCAGGCCTGCGACCTCGCCTGCGACCACTGCCGCGCCGAGGCCGACCCCGCTCGCCACCCGGACGAACTCACCACCCGTGAGGGGAAGCGCCTGCTCGACGAGGCCGCGCGGTTCGGCGACGGCCAACTGGTCGTGCTGTCGGGGGGCGACCCGCTGGCCCGCACGGACGCGACCGACCTCGTCGAGTACGGCACCCGGCAGGGACTGCGGATGACGATGACGCCAAGCGGCACCGACTCGCTGGACGAGGCGGCCGTCACCGAACTCGCCGACGCCGGCCTCCGTCGGATGGCGCTCAGCATCGACGGCGGCACGCCCGCCAGCCACGACGCGTTCCGCGGCGAGTCGGGCAGTTTCGAGGCGACCCTGCGGGCCGCGCGGGCCGCCCGCGACGCGGGGCTTCCGCTCCAGATTAACACCACCGTCTGTGCGGAGACCGTCGACGAGTTACCCGCGATTCGTGACCTCGTGGCCGACCTCGGCGCGGTGCTGTGGTCGGTGTTCTTCCTCGTCCCGGTCGGCCGCGGGCGGGTGCTCGACCCCGTCTCGTCCGACCGGGCCGAGTCGGTGATGGCGTGGCTCCACGAGGTCTCGGAGTCGGCGCCGTTCGGCGTCAAGACGACCGAAGCGCCCCACTACCGCCGGGTCGCGCTCCAGCGGGCGGGACGGCCCGACGACGCGCCCGACGGCGACGGCATCGGCCGCCGCCTCGGCATCACCGCCGGCGACGGGTTCGCGTTCGTCAGCCACGTCGGCGAAATCTTCCCCTCGGGGTTCCTCCCCGAGCCGGCTGGCAACGTCCGGCAGGACCCGCTCGTCGAGACGTACCGGTCGGACCCCCTGTTCCGGGCGCTACGCGACCGCGACGCGCTCCACGGGAAATGCGGGGCCTGCGAGTTCCGGGGCGTCTGTGGCGGCAGTCGCTCCCGGGCGTACGCCCACACGGGCGACGCGCTGGCGAGCGACCCGCTGTGTGCGTACGAACCGGACGGCTACGACGGGCCGCTCCCCGGCCCCTCCCACGGGTGAGTCGATGCCGGCACCGGAACCGGCCGACCCCGAGGCGCCCGACCCCACGGCCGACCCGGAGGCCGTCGCCGCGGCGCTCCGCCGGTGGGGCGACAGGCACCGCGAGCGGGAACTCGACCGCGCGCTCGCGCGACTGGAGGCGGCCGGCGACCTGACCGAGGTCCAGCGGGCGGTCGTCGCGGACCTGTCGCGGGCGCTGACCGACGACCTGCTGGCCCCGCCGCTGGCGGCGGTCGACGACAGCGAGGCCGCGGCCGCCTACGTGGCGACGCTGTTCGACCTCGAGGAGGCGTAGTCAGCTACAGTCGGGGACGAGCGGTGCGTCGAACACCTGCTCGCGGGCGCCACGCTCCCCGCCGTCGGCGGCGAGTGCGGGGTCGCTGGTCGTGGTAGTCTCGGTCGGCATCTCGGGCACGAGCGGCGGGGGGCTGGTCCCTCGCATCACGACTCGTGTCTCCACGGCCGCCCCATTAAATATAACGATTGTTAATGAACTTTGCCGGCGTCAGTCCGCGGGGCCGCCGTCCGCCGGCGAGGGGACGGGGCCGGCCCGTTCGTCCTCGGTGAGGTAACACTGCGGGTCGGGCGCGAACGGGTCGTCGTGGACCGACAGCGCCCGGAGGCGCGACCCGCCGCGGCAGACGCTCCGGTACGCGCAGTCGGCACACCGTCCCCGCAGGTGGTCCTCGCGGTTCCGGAGCGTCCGCAACAGGGGGTTCGACTCGTCCTCCCAGATGGCCGAGAACGGCCGGTCGCGGACGTTGCCCAGCGAGTACCCCTGCCAGAACTGCGTGAGGTGGACGTTCCCCTGGTAGTCGACGTCCGCGACGCGTTCGCCGGCCGGGTCGCCGCCGTTGCGCCGCAGGTACTCGTGGACGCGGGCGGCGTGGGCCTCGCCGAACTCGCGGCGAGCGTACTCGACGAGGAAGCCCGCGTCCGCGTAGTTGCCCACCAGCAACGTCTCGATGTCGTGGCCCCGGTCGTGGTAGTCGAGCGTCATCTCGCAGAGGCGCTCGACCGCCTCCCGTCGCGTCTCGGGAGAGAGGTCGGCGTCCCGGATGTCGTTCCCGCGGCCGCCGTAGTCGAGGTGGTAGAAGCAGAACCGGTCGACGCCCACGTCGTGTAGCAGGTCGACGACGCCGTCGAGGTCCGGAAGGGTCGCCTCGGTGATGGTGTACCGGAGCCCGGTCTTGAGGCCGGCGTCGAGACACGTCTCGATGCCCCGGACGGCCGCGTCGAACGCGCCCTGCTGGCCGCGGAAGTCGTCGTTGCGGGCCGCGAGACCGTCGACGGAGACGCCCGCGTACGCGAGTCCCGCCGCCTTCAGCGTCTCGACGCGCTCGGGCGTGAGGAGCGTCCCGTTCGTCGACAACACCGGCCGGACGCCGCGGTCGCTGGCGTACGCGACCAGTTCCGCGAGGTCGTCCCTGACGAGCGGTTCCCCGCCCGAGAACAGGACCACGGGGACGCCGTACGCCGCGAGGTCGTCGAGCAGGCGTTTCCCCTCCGCCGTGGAGAGTTCTCCCGGCGCACAGTCGGTGTCGGCGGCGGCGTAACAGTGGTCGCAGTAGAGGTTGCACTGCTTCGTGAGGTTCCAGACGACGACCGGCCGGCGCTGTTTCTCCTCGCGTATCTGCGGCTCCGCGGACTCGTCGGCCGCGTCGTACCGGAGGCCGTCGCCCTCGGCGTCGAGCCCACAGAGGAGTTTGCTGACCGAAATCATGGCTCGAACCCGGCCGTCCGGGGCTCCTCGCCTCCCTCGGGCGTAGCGACTGTGGCGTCGTCGTCGAGGTCGTGGGTCGAGTAACGGACCACCTCGTCGGCCGGGCAGACCCACACCTCGGGCGCGTCCCACGCGAACAGTCTCGTCGCCGCCTCGTGGGCGGCGTCGGCGGTCTGTGCCGACACGCTCCCGACCGACCGGAGCGGAGCGCCCTCTTTCTCGCGGACGAACACCTCCCACTCCGGGCGCTCGGCCGCCCGGGGGTGGTCACCGACGCGCTGGCGGCTCTCTCGCTCGACCATGTCGGCGCTACGGCCACCCGTCGAATGGGGGTTGTTCCGAAGGTGTTCGGGGCCGGCGACGGTCGACCCGGAGCCACCGTCGGGCGTAACGGCCAACCGTCCCGCGCCCGAAGCCAACCCGTGCAGACAGTCACCGTCAGCCGCGAGGTGGACGCGCCGCCGGCCGCGGTCCGCGAGGCGATGGCCGACGTCGAGGCGTTCATGCGCGCCGGCGGGTTCGACGAGGTGGGCGTCGACGGCGACGTCATCGAACTCCGCAACGCCGTGGGCCTGCTGGTCATCGAGTTGACGCTGGAGATGGTCAACCGCGAGGGCGCGGCGCTCGCGTACGTCCAGCGGGACGGCATCTTCTCGGAGATGGAGACCCGCTATACGGTGGCCGACCGCGACGGCGGGAGCGAGGTGACCGCAACCACCGAGTTCGCCGTCGACGTCCGGTATCTCGGCCCCGTGTTCGACGCGACGGTGGTGAAACGCCAGCGCCGCCACGAACTCACCTCGCAGTTCGACTGGCTCGCCCAGGTCGTGTAACCGAACACGTTCGCGCCCGAACACAGGAAGCGGGCGACCCAAGGACGGGTATGCCACCGTTCTCCACCCGGTTCGGCGGCGGGAGCGCCGACCCTGACGGCGACTACGACACGTTCGACCCCGACCTGCTTCCCGACCCCGGCCCGTTCCTCGACGACCACGACGTGCTGACGGGCGAGGCGCATCTCGCGGTCCACCGGACTACCCGGGACGTGTTCGAGGCGCGGGGCGTCTACGACGTGACGTTCGGCTACAACCTCGCGGCGCTGAACCTCGACGACCGGCATCCGGACGCGGGCTACCGCTACGCCACCGACGCCGACGACCCGGGCGTGCTGTGGGCGGAGTTCACGCCGACGACGCCGTTCTGTCCCCAGAGCCACACCCTCACGAAGGGGTCGTTCCGGGCGTGGAACGCGCTCTCGGACCGGCACGACTACGACGTCGTCCGGGTTCGCCTCCACCCGATGCACGACGAGGCGGGCGCCGTCAACGACGAACTCGCGGCGCTCGGACGCCGGTACGAAGAGACGGGGACGGTGCCGACGCCCGACGACGACGCGACGCCGGCCGAGGAGTTCACCAGTCCGTTCTAAGCGCGGTCGTTCCCCGGGCCGGCGACGCCCGCCTCGCTCCCGAACCGCCCGAGGAGCACGCCGACCACCGAATCGGGCGCGTGTTCGTGGAGCACGTACACGAGGTTGCCGACGAACAGCAGGAAGCCGGCGACGAGCAGTCCCCCGCCGACGGCGGTGACGGGCGCCGGGAGCACGACCCCGTCGGCGAGCGCGAGCAGGCCGGTGCCCGCGAGCAGACACAGCAGGTCCGCGCGCGCGACCCGCGCGTCGTAGAGGTCGTCTATCATCGGGACGGGTTCGAACCCCAGTCGGTCGCTGTACCGGTGGACCCAGACGACGAACGGGACGACGTGATACAGGGTGCCACAGACGACGAACCCGACGACGCCGAGCAGTAGCAGGTGGACCGTACCGGGCGCGCCGAACAGCGCCGTCGGCGCCAGCGGGTCGGTCAGCCACGCGGGGAGCGCCAGCGCCGCCCACACCGCGAGCGCCCCGGCGACGACGCCGTAGCGGACCAGCATCGGGGTCCAGGGCTGGCGCGTCTCCCACAGGCGCCGCGCGAGGACGACGCTGAACGCCAGCAGGCCGACGACGACGAGCGCGCCCCCGACCTGCCCGAGGAGGCTGACGCCCCACAGGCGGCCGGCGGCGAGCGCCACCACCCCCACCGGGTAGGCGCTCGACTCGACCCGCCGGAGCGGCTCGTCGACGCCGTGGAGGTCGGTCGCGGTGAACATCGTCGCGAGCTGGTACAGCGCCCCGAGCACCGTCGTGAGGACGGCGCCGAACACCGCGAGCGTGACGTGGGCACCCCGCAGACCCGACCGGGGGACGCCGAGCCACCCGGCCACGGGGAGCGTGTAGTCGAGCGCGAGCGTGAACCCGAGCGCCGGCACCGCGAGGAAGAACGCGAGCGCGAGCGCGAAATGTCGCTCGGTCACGTCGAGCGGGCGGGCGCGCCACAGCGTCCGCGCGAGGTTGTACGCGAACGCCCAGAACCCGGCGACAGCGAGACCGCCGAACCCGTGTATCCAGTGGACCGACCCCGCGGCAAACGCGGCGGCCATCCCGGCGACGCCGACGGCGACGAGCGGCAACTCGAACCGCGCGATACGCCGCGAGTACAGCGACACACCCGACCAGACGGGGACGAACTGCGTCATCGCCCCCATGATGGTGATACAGACCCACCCCGCTACCAGGAGATGGACGTGTGCGAGCGTCGCGAGTCCGGGAGCGACCCCCAGCGGGGCCGCCAGTCCCGCGCCGGCACCCGCAAGCAGGAAACCGAACCCGACGAGGAAGTGGCGGAGCGGAACGGCCATCGGCGGCGCGCTCTCGGTCTCCAGTTCGCCCGGAATCGCGGCCATGCCCCCAGTTCGGCCCGGGGGACCGTGGCTCCGGCACCGAACACGTTCGGCCGCGACGAAGGTTTTTGTCGGTTCCCGGCGACTCGACGCTCGTGATAGTACTCACCGCCGAGATTCCGGTCGACCCGGACAGCCGCGAACAGGCCATCGACGCCGCCACCGACCTCGCGCAGGCTTCCCGCGAGGAGGCCGGCGTCATCGACTACCGCGTCACGACGGACCTCGAGGACGAGAACGTCGTCCGCATCATCGAGCAGTACGAGGACGCGGACGCGCTGAACGCACACATGGACAGCGACCACTACAACGCCTTCGAGAGCGAGGTGCCGTCGTTCGCGGCCGGTGCGCCCGAACTCTACCGGTTCGACGTGAGCGAGAAATCGCAGTTGATGTAGGCGACGCGCGGTGCGTCGACGCCGACTTTACTCGAGGTCGAACCGGTCGAGCGTCATCACCTTGTGCCACGCGTCGACGAACTCCTCGACGAACTTCTCCTCGCCGTCGTCGCCGCCGTAGACGTCCGCGATGGAACGCAGGCGGGCGTTCGACCCGAATATCAGGTCGAAGCGGGTCGCCTCCCACTCGAGGTCGCCGGTGTCGCGGTCGTACCCCTCGAACACCGTCTCGTCCTCGGAGACCGGTTCCCACTCGTAGGCCATGTCGAGCACGTTGACGAAGAAGTCGTTGGTCAGCGCGCCCGGCCGGTCGGTGAGGACGCCGCGGTCGGTGTCGCCGTAGGTCGCGCCCAGCGCGCGCATGCCGCCGACCAGCACCGTCATCTCGGGGACCGAGAGGTCGAGCAGTTCCGCCTTGTCGACCAGTTTCTCCTCGGGCAGTTCGTCGTAGCCGTCGCCGAGGTAGTTGCGGAAGCCGTCGGCCTCCGGTTCGAGCACCTCGAACGACTCCACGTCGGTCTGCTCCTGTGAGGCGTCCGTGCGGCCGGGCTCGAACGGCACGTCCACGTCGTAGCCGGCTTCGGCGGCCGCGTCCTCGACGGCGACGTTGCCGCCCAGCACCACGAGGTCGGCGAGCGACACCTTCGTCCCGTCCGACCGGGAGGCGTTGAACTCCTCGCGGATGTCCTCGAGGGTCTCGAGCACGCTCTCCAGCTCCTCGGGCTCGTTCACCTCCCAGTTCCGCTGGGGGTCGAGCCGGATTCGGGCGCCGTTCGCGCCGCCACGCTTGTCGCTGTCGCGGTACGTCGACGCCGCCGCCCAGGCGGTCTTCACCAGCTGGGAGCGGGACAGCTCCGAATCGCGGAGCGCCGCTTCGAGCGTGGCGACCGCCTCGTCGTCGACCAGCCCGTAGTCGGCCTCCGGGATGGGGTCCTGCCAGAGCATCGTCTCGTCGGGGACCTCCGGGCCGAGGAACCGCTCGGGCGGGCCCATGTCGCGGTGGATGAGCTTGTACCAGGCCTTCGCGAACGACTCCCGGAACTGCTCGGGGTTCTCCTGGAACTGCTCCAGGACCGCCCGGAAGTCGTCGTCCTCCTTCAGGGCGATGTCGGTCGTCAGCATCATCGGGTCGACCATCTGGTCGGGGAGGTGCGCGTCCGGAACCTCGTCCGGGAGGTCCGCCGACGGCCCCTCGCCGGCCGGCCGCCACTGCCACGCGCCGCCGGGCCCCTTGTGGGCCTCCCACTCGTAGTCGAGCAGGTTGTCGACGTAGCCCATGTCCCACTGGGTCGGCGCGCTGGTCCAGGGCCCCTCGATGCCGCTGGTGATGGTGTCGGGACCCTTGCCGGTGCCGTGTTCGTTCTCCCAGCCGAGGCCCTGGTCCTCGATGGGGGCGGACTCGGGTTCGGGACCGAGGTTGTCACCGGAGTCGGCGCCGTGGACCTTGCCGAACGTGTGGCCGCCGGCGATGAGCGCGACCGTCTCCTCGTCGTTCATCGCCATGTGGCTGAACGTGTCGCGGATGTTCGTCGCCGAGCCCTCGACGTCCGGCTCGCCGTTGGGCCCTTCGGGGTTCACGTAGATGAGGCCCATCACGGTGTTGCCGAGCGGGTGTTCGAGGTGGCCCTCCTCGTCGAACCGTTCGGGGGAGGTCGTCTCCCACTCGTCTTCGGGGCCCCAGTCGACCGACTCGTCGGCCGTGTAGTCGTCCTCGCGGCCGCCGGCGAAGCCGAACGTCTCGAACCCCATCGACTCCAGGGCGACGTTGCCCGCGAGGACGATGAGGTCCGCCCACGAGAGGCGCCGGCCGTACTTCTGTTTGACCGGCCAGAGCAGGCGCCGCGCCTTGTCGAGGTTCACGTTGTCCGGCCAGCTGTTGATCGGCGGGAGTCGCTGTCGGCCGCCGGCCGCGCCGCCGCGGCCGTCCTTGACCCGGTACGTGCCGGCGCTGTGCCACGCCATCCGGATGAACAGCGGCCCGTAGTGGCCGTAGTCGGCCGGCCACCACTCCTGTGAGTCGGTCATCACGTCCTCGATGTCGGCCTTCACCGACTCGAGGTCGAGCGACTCAAACGCCTCCGCGTAGTCGAACTCCTCGCCCATCGGGTCGCGCGGGCGCTCGTTCCGGTCGAGTACGTTCAGCTTCAACTGGTTGGGCCACCAGTCTTGATTCGACTTGGTCATCGGTGTACTGTTGTCGCCTTCCCGTGTTAAGATTGTCCAAACGGGAACGAACTCTTGGCTGGCGCCAAGCTATCTATCGGATTTGCGAACCCGAACTCGTCGAGTTCGCGGCCGCGTCGTCGTGAGACGGCTTTTTGTGCGCCGCGAGCCACGCCGCGGACATGGACGACGAGCGCGACCCGGAGGCGACGCTCCGGGAGTGGAAGGAGTCGATGCAGGCGGAACACGCCGACGCGATAGCGAACCCCGACCCCGACGCGGAGCATGCAATCGAGGGCGTCACACAGGTCAGCTACCGCGTCTCGTTCGCGTACGACGCCGACGCCGGCGAACTCCGGCGCGAGACCGTCGAGCAGGTGGACGACCCCGCGGAGCCCGACCTGCTGTCGTGCTCGTGTGGCGTCCGCGGGATGACCCGCGAGGAGGCACGCGAGCACGTCGCGGCCGCCCGCACCGAGTAGTCACCAGTCCATCGTCAGCGCCATCTCCATCTCCGCGCCGACCGTCGACGTGACGGCGAAGCCCACGTCGCGGTACAGCGCCACCGCCGGTCGGTTGTCGCGCTCGACGAGGAGCCACACCCGGTCGACCCCGCGCTCGTGGCCGTAGCTCAGCGTCGCCTCCGTGAGCCGCGTCCCGATGCCGGCGCCGTGGTACTCCTGATGGAGGAAGATGGCGAACTCGTGGTCGCCGTCGCCGTCGGGGACGAGCACCGCCTGCCCGACCACGCGGTCGCCGTGCCACGCGAGCACGCAGTGGCCGTCCAGCAGTACGTCCTGCCACTCGCGGACGGCCGCCGCGCTAATCGGGGGGACGCCGAGCGTGCGGAACTGTGGGTCGAACGTCAGATACATCTCGACGACCGCGTCGCGCTCGTCGTCGACCGGACCCTCCCCGTACGCCTGGAGGTCGACGTACCGCTCCTCGCCGTCGAAGAACCCGAGCGGCGGGGGGGCGACGACGCCGACCCGTCCCAGCGGTGGGAAGTGGCCCTGGTACATCGACGCGGGACGTTCGACCCGGCGGGGCTAAACGTGTGGGGTGAGCCGGCCGTACGAGCGGGGCCTCGCCGCGTCCGGGTCTAGTCGAGAATCGGACGACAGCGCCCCACTCCCGCACGTTTGCGGCAGTTTTGGTACGGTTCCGACTGCCACTTCAACGTCCACCCCTTCGGGGCGGGCGTGGAGCAGACCGAGCAGGCAGAGAGACCCCCCCTGACCGCCGAAGGCTACCGCATCACCGTCGACGACGGCCGCGAATCGTTCTACGCGCTGAGCCTGACCGAGGCGGACAACGACGCCGCGTGGCTGATGTCCGACACCGTCCGGTCGCTCGCCGAGATGCGGTAGCCCGAGCCGTCCGACCGCAACTACACGAGGTCGAGCGTCCGCGAGACCCATGCGGCCCGGCGCTGGGCCTCCTGCTGGACCGTTATCGGACCGCGGAGCGCGCCGTCGAGTAGCGCGTCGCCCGCGGACGGCGACGGCCCGTCGAACAGGTGGGTCGTCTCCACCTCCGCGGCCACGTCCCCGAGCAGGTGGAAGACGGCCGCGTACTGGGCCAGCCGGACGACGTTGCCCCGCACCGAGAGGTCGTTGCCCACCGCGGCCGACAGCGCTGGCCGGCCCTCGAGTATCTGTCGCCACGTCGGGTACGAACCACGGACCTCGAACCCGACCTCGGGCTCCTCGTCGGGCGCGAGCAGTCGCGCGCCGGTACACCGACCCTCCTCCAGCCCGACGTACGCGCGGACGGTGCCGTCGGCGACGTACCGGTCGAGCTGGTCGAGGAGGTCAGCGACCGACGCGGGCAGTTCCGCCCGAACGCCGGCGTCGAGGTAGTCGGTCGCCTCCGCGAGCGTCAGTTCCGAGACGGTCGACCGGACGGCGCCGGGTATCTCCGACCGTATCGCGGGCGGCAGGTCGCCGACGGTCGTCTCCGCGACCGGCAGGTCCTCGATGACCAGCAGCACGTCGCCGTCGAATCGCTCGCCCCAGCCGGCGGCCACCTCGTCGAGCGCGTCGCACTCGTCCAGTCGGCGGGCGTACTCGGTCAGCCACCGTCGAGTGGGGAACTGTGGCATACAGCTACCGCCAACCCACGGCGAGCCCACTGAAGTATCTGTTACCGCAGAACTGCGGTCCCAGGGCGACCTGCGGCCCGCGGCCGTCGACACCGTCGGCGCGTCCGACAGCCAGCAGGATTGGCCCGGGACGGCAGGCTTTACTCGCCCGGTTTCCTACCGATGCGTGTGGATTCTCCGTTCGACGTCCTCGGTGTCGACGCCGACGCGGACGCCGAGACCATCGAGCGCGCCTACCGCCAGCGCGTGAAGGACGCCCACCCCGACCACGGGGGGTCGGTCGGGGAGTTCCGGCGGGTGCGCCGCGCCTACGAGGCGGCGATGGCCGCCGAGGACGCACCCGACCCCGTCCCCGAGAGCGCCGACGACGGCGTCGACATCCCCGAACAGGAGGCGGAACCGGAGACGCACGTCGAGTATCTCGACTACGACGTGCTCGCGGACCACGGCTGGAGCCTCGCGGACGACGACCTGTTCGAGAAGGCCGCGGCCGCGGACCTCGACCCGGCCGACCACGGCCGCCTGCTTGTCGAACCGAGCGAGTCGCTACTGGAGGCCGCCGAGAACCGCGGGTTCGACTGGCCGTTCGCGTGCCGCGGCGGCGCGTGTAGCAACTGTGCGGTCGCCGTCTACGAGGGGGAGATGCCGATGCCCAAGAGCCACATCCTGCCGCAGGAACTGCTGGAGAAAGGGGTCCGGCTCTCGTGTATCAGTGCCCCCACCTCCGAGGAGGCGAAGGTGGTGTTCAACGTGAAACACCTCCCCGCGCTCGAGGAACTACTGTTGCCCGCGGGCCGGTTCAACTGAGGGCGCGAGGACCGACGGGGGGTGGCCGAACGCGACCCCGCCCCCCGACGCGAAGCCGAACGTTCATCACGCGACGCTTTCACCTGGGAACGATGACACGTCCGTTCATCGACCCGGAGACCGGCGGCCTCGACAGCGACCAGATACAGCGCGAAGCGTACCCGCTGGCGGGGCTGATTGCCCTGTTCGGCGGACTGGCGCTCGTCCCGTTCGTCGTCGCGCTCCTGTTCGCCGGCAACGGCGTCGGCGCGCTGTTTACCATCGTCGCGCAGTTCGTCCTCGCGGTCGGTACGGGGGTCGTGCTGATGTACGTCATCGCGCGCGGCATCCGACTGGCCGAGACGTGACGTCGCTGGCCCCACGGGGCGCGACCCCCGTCAGGAACGGGGGCGGCCGTCACTCGCGTAGCCCGTGTTCGCCCTCGAAGTGACCCACGGTCGCTGACGTGAGCCCCGGCCGGTCGTCCATCTCGATTCGTTCACCACGCAGAACACGACGAACACGGTGTAGTTGCTCGGATGGTATTATTCGTGGCAGGTCATCCGGCGACGAAATCCCCCAGTTTTCCGGTGTGCCACCGAGTCAGGTCGGCCGTCGCGGCGGCGACTGGTCAGGCCGAGGGGCCGGTCTCGACTTCCACGGCGTCGGGCCCGGTGACGACGACGGTGTGGTCGCGGTAGCTGAACCGGACGGTCGGAGCGGAGTGGTCGTCGTACAGCGCGGACAGCGCGTCGGCGTCTATCGCGTCGTCCAGCGGCGGGTCGAGGTCCGTCTCGTCGACCCCCTCGTGGGCGGCGACGGCGTCGATGACCGCGTGCACGACGCCGTTCTCGTGTGATGACATGGGTTGCCTTGACAGTCCAGGTTCAAAGGCGTTCTGACGCCGGCACCCGTGTCACGTGGACCGATGGCGGACACCGCACGGCACGAGTATCGGACGGGTCCGTCTCGGTTCGACGAAACGAACTCGAACATTATTATCGGAAGATATCGATAGTTCAACTATGACGAAAGTTCGGTTCGACAACGGACGACGGATCATCGAACGGTGGGACCGGGTGTTCGAGGCGGCGTCGGCCGAGCCACGCCGCCAGTTGATCGTCTCGCTGATGGATGCGGACCCCGAAGGCTCCGTACTGCTTCCCGCGAGCGCGATGAACCCGAACGTGCCGATGGACCCCGACAGGCTCCGGACCGAGTTGTACCACCAGCACCTGCCTCTGCTGGCCGAACGCGGGTTCATCGAGTGGGAGACCGAGCCGATGCGTGCGTCCCGCGGGGAGCGGTTCGAGGAGGTCGCGGTGGTGTTCGAGGCGCTCCATTCGACGGCGACCGAAATTCCGGACTCGCTGGTCGTCGGGTGTCAGCGGCTCGAAGCGGAGCGCCAGAACATCCACGGACCGGAGTGAGTCGGCGACCCCCTGCCGGAGACGCCACCGAGAGACCGTCTGACCGGGCGTTCCCCTGCCGATATTGCTTCGTTTTTCTCTACTCGGCACCGACGGAACTACGTCCGCCGGGACGGCGGCCGCGGGAGGAGTCCGACCGAGGCGGCGAACGTGCTTGGAGTGCGAGAATAGCCATTGTTCGGTGCTGGAATACGGTGAGAGGGTGATTCGCGGGCGCTACGACGGGACTTCGGACTCGCCGATGGTGTTCGACGAACCGCCGCCCGGGGCTTGCCAGACAATTCTAACAGTATCACCGCTCTCAATCACTTCAGGAGAGAATGGCGAGCCGCCGGAAGCAGAAAGACTCGATGTGCCAGTATCGGTGATTGTGTCACTTGCTTCAATGGTGTTCGAGTCTGTATTCACCCAATAGAAGGTTGCGCTGTCGCCGGTCGACAGAGAGTCAACGCCTGCGAACGGCAATGCGACACCCACAGGGCCAGAATTCGTGGTGGAATCTAGCCCGTATGCTGGCGACCCATCGATTTGGACAACGATGTTGTCTGTGTTTACGTCTTGCCCACCGTCGTGAGTAACCACGACTTCCTTTGTTTCAGCCGGCCCATTACCGTTCGAAGTATCGTCGATTGTCGCGTCAGAGTACTCGAACTGGAAGTTCGCGTTGGGGGCACTGCTCTGTACTTGGTCACCAAGACCAAGGACGAACGTCCCGATGACGGCCGCCAGAATGACCGTAATGGCAACCATCAAGATAACCCCGATAACAGGGCTGACGGCATCGTCGTCAGAGACCAAGGTTTGCAGTTGCATTTATGAGGGGACCTCACTCTCACCAATCGTGTTAGATGTTCCACCCGAGGGAGACTCCCACACAACACGGACGGTGTCTACGCTACTGTCTACACTACCGTCCCATGCAGAACCGGTGGAGATCGTCGAGTCACTCCAACCAGTATAACTGTTGGTATCGGCGTTGTCGCTGTCGTCAGATGCCCCTTGGATTATCACATTGTCTGCATCAACGTCTTGGCCGCCAGTGTGAGTGATTGTAATGCCAGGGGGCGACGTATCCTGTTCGTACGTGAACTCGAAGTTCGCGTTGGGAGCGCTACTCTGCACTTGGTCGCCGAGGCCGAGGACGAACGTCCCGATGACGGCCGCCAGGATAACTGTAATAGCCACCATCAGAATGACACCGATAACCGGGGAAACGGCGTCCTCGTCCGTAATCAGATTCTTCAGTTGCATATGTTGTCTTCTCCCGCGTCACCTCGACCTGATTCGCAACGCTTCACAGCGGGCCGACGCGCCGCGTTAATTCCTCCTGCTGTGTCCGTACTATAAAACTCCTCGGCCAACTCGGAACTCGAAACCACCGGAAGCAACCTATGTGAGACGGCGGGCGATAGCACCAATATATCATTTATCTATACGAGTTCATCGAGAGGAGCCGTAGTGTGTCGAGACCACCACGCGCTCCTCTTCCCACGTCACCGTCGTGCTGGCACCGGCACCGGTCGTTCGTCACGCCGCACCGCCTCGTTCGGTCACGAGTGTCGCGGGACGGCGCGCGACCCCTACATGGCCGTAGTTGGGCCCACTCCGAGCGGGTGGTTTCGTCTGGTCGAGTCTCCTGTTTTCGGTCGGTAGCAGGTGCTATGCGTAGATTCGGTGGTGGCCCAGAATCGGCCGTCTGAGGGATGGGCCCTGCCGGATTTGAACCAGCGGCCGCCCGGTGTCCCACGGACCTGACGCGCGTCAGCGCCCGATATGAGCCGGGTGCTATAACCAGACTAAGCTAAGGGCCCTTGCAGTCCCGGCTATTCGGTGGACCGTGATAAATACTGCGAGGCGGTCGCCACCCAGCGTTTATGCTACCACGGCACACACCGGGAGCCGTGACCGAACGCACGGTGACGGTGACGGCGACCGGCGAGGCGACCGCCGTCCCGACGCGGGGGTGTATCGAACTGCGAGCGACGGGCGAGGGGGCGTCGGCCGCCGAGGCGCGCGAGCGGGCCCGCGACCACGAGGCGCGCGTCCGTGACGCGCTCGCGACGGCGGGCGTCGACGACGTCCGGTCGACGGAGTTCAGCCTCGACGACCCGACCGAGCGGTTCGACTGCGACGACTCGGACGACTACCGCGCGACGGCGGCGCTGTCGGTCGACGTGCCGCTCGACGGCGTCGAGGAGGCGCTCGTGGCCGCGACGGACGCGGGTGCGACGGTCCACCGACTCGGCACCGGCGTCGCCGCCGAGACCCGCGAGTCGCTGGAGCGCGAGGCGGTCACGGCCGCGATGGCCACCGCTCACGGGAAAGCGGAGGCGGCCGCCGCCGCGGCCGACGGCGGTCTCGGGAGCGTCCGCGCCGTCGAGGTGGAGCCCGACGACTCCTTCGAGAGCATCGTCGAGTCGTCCATCGAGTGGCAGGACACCACCGAGTTCCGGCCCGACCCGGTGGCCGTCGCGGCGGCCGTCGAGGTGACCTACGAACTCCGCGGGGAGTGAGTCACTCGCCGTCGTCCATCTCCTCCTCCTCTTCGTCGCGCTCCCGACGGCGCTTCTCGTCGGCCTCCCGCTGTTCCAGTTCCTCCTCGAGTTCGTGCTCCCGCTGGGACCGCTCCTCGTCGTCGGCCTGTTTCTCACGGCCTTCCTCGGTGTCGCCCATGCCCCCGTGTACGGCACCACGACTCCTGAACGTTCTTTCCAGTTCACAACGCGACCGGTAGGTTCTTGCCGCCGATACCGGAAGGGCCGACGATGGTACTCGGCCTGCCGGACACCCCCATCGTGAACGTCCTGCTCATCGTGGTGGCGTCGGGCGTCGTCTGGGTCGGGAGCGGCTGGCTGGAGCAGGCCGCCGAGCGGCTGGCGGCCTACTACGGGCTCCCGGCGGTCGTGCAGGGCTCCGTCGTCGTCGCCGTCGGGTCCAGTTTCCCCGAACTCGCGAGCGTCGTCGTCGCGGCGCTGGCCGGCGTGTTCGAGATGGGCGTCGGCGCCGTCGTCGGCTCCGCCATCTTCAACGTGCTCGTGATACCCGGACTGTCTGGGCTGGCGAAGGACGAACCGCTGGAGGCGAACCGGACGGTCGTCTACAAGGAGGCCCAGTTCTACATGATATCCGTCTCGGCGCTGGTCGTCACGTTCGCGCTGGCGGTCATCTACGCCCCCGTCCCGGACACGACGCTCGTCGGCGAGGTGACCCGGCCGCTGGCGATGCTCCCCCTGCTTCTGTACGGGCTGTACCTGTTCATCCAGTGGCAGGACGTGAGCGACCACGCCGCCGAGCGGGTCGACGTGCCGGTGGCCCGCGAGTGGGGCCGCCTCGCCGCCAGCCTGCTGGTCATTCTCGTGGCCGTCCACGTGCTCGTCGGCGGCCTCGAATCGCTCGGTCGGACGTTCGGCGTTCCCGAGTTCCTCGCGGGCGTCACCGTCCTGGCGGCCGCCACGAGCCTCCCGGACACCCTCGTCAGCGTGCGGTCGGCCCGCGCCGACAACGGTGCCACCAGCCTCGGGAACGTGCTCGGGTCGAACACGTTCGACCTGCTGGTGGCGGTGCCGGTCGGCGTGCTCATCGTCGGGAGCGTCCCCATCGACTTCGCCACCGCGGTGCCGATGCTCGCGGCGCTGACGGCCGCGACCGTCCTCCTGTTTACCATCCTGCGGACGGACCTCTCGTTGACGACCGTCGAGTCGTACACCCTGCTCGCGACGTACGCGCTGTTCGTCGCGTGGGTGGTCGCGGAGACGGTCGGCGCGACGAGCGTCATCCGGGGCGGGTGAGACGCCGGGGACGAGCGAAACCGCGCGTGAACCCGCGTCACACCGGCAAAAACCGGGGGAACGGTTAACCCACTTCCGACCGAACGCCGATTCGATGGGGACGACAGCACGGGTCCGCATCTGCCTCGACTGCGGGCGTGACGACCTCGCCCGCCTCGACGACAGCGTCGAGACCTGTCCCGACTGCGGGTCGGACGCCATCAGGTGAGGCAGTCGGCCCCCCGAGTTCGCCCCGCGATGCCGGGGGTACCTCGCGCTTCCCGCTCCGCTTTTCCGCTCCCCTTTTCCGCCCCCGACCGCCGGAGGGCACTCACGCCTCGTCGACGACGTCGGCCGCGAGTTCCGCGGCCGCCGCGACGTGGTCGTCGGCCTCCGGATGGCCGGTCGACTCGACGTTCGACAGTAGCTCGGCGACCTCGCGCACCCGGTCGCGGACCACCGCCGGGTTGTCGATGTGGCGGCAGTCGGCCGCGACGGCTTCGGCCTCCGCGACCCAGCGCGTCGCCGTCCGGTCGAGCGGCAGTTCGGCGGTCGCCGCAAGATGCTCGTGGAGCCGGCGGACGCGCTCGTCGACCATGCCGGCGTCTCGGCGCCGCGGGACAAAGAGGTCGGCGGCGCGCCGGCTTTTTGCTCGCGGTCGTCGTAGTCGCCGTATGTTCGACAGCATCCTGTTCCCGACCGACGGCAGTGAGGGGGCGGCCGCGGCGCTGGACCACGCGCTCGACCTCGCGGCCGACAGCGGCGCGACGCTCCACGTCCTCAACGTCGTCGACACCGGGGTGGCGCGGGGCGCCGGGGTGAACTCCGCGCTCGGGGAGCGGCGACGCGAGACCGGCGAGGAGTTCGTCGCGGCCGCGGCCGAGCGGGCCGCCGACCGCGGCGTCGAGACGGTCACGGCCATGGAGGAAGGCGAGCCCCATCGCGAAATCGTCGCGTACGCCGACGACCACGCCGACCTCGTGGTGATGCCGACGCACGGTCGGCGGGGGCTGGAGCGGCTACTGCTCGGTAGCACGACCGAACGGGTGGTCCGCCGGTCGGACGTGCCGGTGTTGACGCTCCGGCCCGGCGAGGACGCACGCGTCCGCTACCCCTACCGCGACGTGCTAGTGCCGACCGACGGGAGCGAGCCCGCGAGCGCGGCGCTGGCGCTCGGCGTCGACGTCGTGACGGGGACGGGCGCGGCGCTCCATCTGCTGTCGGTCGTCGACGTGGCGAGCCTCGGCATCGACGTGCGGACGGGCGTCCAGGTCGACTTCCTCGAGGAGCGCGCCGAATCGACGCTGGACGAGGCCGCCGACCGGGCCCGCGAGGCGGGCGTCGAGTCGGTGACCGAGACGGTCGGGTTCGCCGGCTCCATCCACCGCAACGTCCTCGAGTACGTCGACGACAACGACGTCGACCTCCTCGTCGTCGGCACTCACGGGACGACGGGGGTCGACCGCTACCTGCTCGGGAGCGTGACCGAGAAGCTCGTCCGCACCGCGCCCGTCCCGGTACTGACCGTGCGCGGCCCCCACGACGACTGAACCGCCCGGAAAGCTCGAACTACCGGCTGGGGAGCGGCCGCGGGCGCCCGGAACGCGCTCGATAACTAACCGGGACCGCGTCGAACGGGCGGTGATGACCGCCGAACCGGACAGCGTCTCCCGGCGAACGTTCCTCCGGGGTACCGCCGTCGGCACCGCCGCGGCCACCGGGTCGGCCGCCGCACAGGAGGCGACGACCCACACGGTCGATATGACCGACGGCCTGGTGTTCGACCCCGACAGCATCGCCATCGCACCGGGCGACACCGTCGTCTGGGAGAACGTCGGCACCGTCGGCCACTCGGTGACCGCCTACGAGGACGACATCCCCGACGAGGCCGCCTACTTCGCCAGCGGCGGCTTCGACGGCGAGTCGGCCGCCCGGAGCGGCTACCCCGAGGGCGACATCCCGGGCGGCGAGTCGTACGAGCACACGTTCGAGGTGGAGGGCACCTACGAGTACTTCTGTATCCCCCACGAGTCGGCGGGGATGCTCGGCACCGTGGAGGTTGGGACCGGCGGTGGTACCCCGGCCGGCGACGGCGGCGGCCGACCCGTGCCACAGGTGCCCGACTCGGCACTGTCGGTCGTCTCGGCGGCGACGATGGCACTGCTGTCCGTGCTGGGGCTCGTGTACGTGTTTCTCAAGTACGGCGGCGACTACGGGCTCGAAGAGTGACCGGACACCGGTCCCCGAAAACGGGCGTCCCGGCGTACCGGCCACCGCGAACCGTCCGCGTGAACAGGCTACTGCACGCCGCCCACGTCACGGCTCGTCCCACGCTTCGCGGGGAAGCCGGTAGACGTTCTCGGGGTGGGACTCGTCGCCGATGGTCGTCGTGTCCGCTCCGGTCTTCTCGAACCCGTGCGCGCGGTAGAACTCGTTCCCGGGGTCGTTCGCCGCGAGCACCGTCGCCTCCACGGCGTCGACGTCGCCGTCGAACAGCGCGTCGAGGGTCACCTCGAGCAGTTCGCCACCCACGCCGCGGCCACGGCGCTCGGGGTCGACGTACAGGCGCAGGACGTGGCCCGTCCGGCCCGAGAGCTCCCCGTGTGCGAACCCGACCACGTCGCCGTCGGCCACTGCGACGTGAACGAGCGCGCTCGGCCGCTCGACGGCGTCGGCCAGTCGCTCGCCCCCGTACCACGCCTCGACGCCCTCGGAGACTGTTTCGCGGCTCACGATGTCCGGGTAGTCGGTCTCCCACGAGCGCCGGGCGACCTCGCGTATCGGCTCGACGTCGTCGGCCGTCGCCTCGCGGACCGTCATGTGCTACCGTATGTGAGACGGTCGATTAGGCGTTTCGCCCCCGACGGGAGCGTTAACTGCCGCGGCCTCGACTGGGAGATATGGCAACACGGTGGGTCGACGCGGCGCGTCGACCGACGCTCCCCGAACTCGCGGTGTTCGTCTCCGGGGTGGCGAGCATGGGGCTGGAGATACTCGCCGGCCGCATCGTCGCCCCGCAGTTCGGCAGCAGCATCTACACCTGGGGGACGATCATCGGCGTGTTCCTCGCGGCGCTGAGCTACGGCTACCACCGCGGCGGCCAGCGCGCGGCGACCGACGCCTCGAACCGACGGATGGCCCGGCTGTTCGTCTACACCGCGGCGTACGTCGCCGTGCTCGTGTTTGCGGGGGACCTCCTCCTCAGAGTGGCATCGGCGGTCCCCCTCCCCAGCCGGTTCGCGTCGCTGCCCGCGGTCGTCCTCCTGTTCGGCCCGCCGACGTACCTGCTCGGGTTCGTCAGCCCCTACGCCGCCGAACTCTCCCGGAAGGGCGGACTCGGCGAGGCGTCGGGTCACGTGTACGCCGTCGGCACCGTCGGCAGCATCGTCGGCGCGTTCGGGACGACGTTCCTGCTCATCCCGTCGCTGTCGGTCGAGACCATCGGCCTCGTGTTCGGTTTCCTGTCGGTCGCCACCGCGCTCGTCCTCGTCCGGTCGGCGCCGCGCCGCGAGGGGACGGCGGCGGTGCTCGCGGCCGGGGTCCTGCTGGTCGCGGCCGGCGGCAGCGGCGCCGTCGGCGTCGCCGTCGAGGGGCAGGTCGTCTACCAGACGCAGACGCCGTACCAGGAACTGCGCGTCGTCGACCTCGACGGCACGCGGACGCTGTACCTCGACGGCCAGCCCCACAGCGCGATGCCGCTCGACGACCCGACCGGCCACGGCTTCGAGTACACTCGCTACTTCCATCTCCCCCTCCTCTTCGAGGAAGACATCGACGAGGTGCTGTTCATCGGCGGCGGCGGGTTCACCGGGCCGAAGCGGTTCGTCCACGACTACGACGTCACCGTCGACGTGGTCGAAATCGACCCCGAGGTCGTGCGGGTGGCGAAGGAGTATTTCGCACTCGAGGAGTCCGAACGGCTCGAGGTTCACGTCACGGACGGCCGCCGCTACCTCCGGGAGACGAACGAGACGTACGACCTCATCGTGCTGGACGCGTACAAGCGGGACAAGGTGCCGTTCCAGTTGACGACGGTCGAGTTCATGCGGCTCGCGGCCGACCGACTCGACGATGACGGCGTCCTGTTCGCCAACCTCATCTCGGCACCCTCCGGGCCCGCGTCGAAGTTCTACCGCGCCGAGTACAAGACCGTGGACCGCGTGTTCCCCCGCGTCTACGCGTTCCCGACGGTCGGCGGCGTCGCCGTCCAGAACGTCGAACTCGTGGCGACGAAGCGCCCCGACCTGCTGACGGAGGCCGACCTCCGTGTCCGCAACCGAGAGCGCGACGTCGGCATCGACCTCTCGGAAGCGGTCGGGAACTACCGGCGCACGACGGAGACGGGCGACGTGCCCGTGCTCCGGGACGACCGCGCGCCTGTCGACAGCCTGCTCGACCCGATGGTCGGCCAGCGGTACGTCGTCGAACAGACGGGGAACGCGACGGCGGACGCGCTACGGGCTCCCCGCGCACCATCCCTCTCCTGGCCGGCGGTTCCCGAGCGGGGGCGAACAGTAGATAAGCTCCGGGCGCGTACTGCAGGGTAGATTCTCCGCCCCGAGCGCACGGTGTCGGCACCGCGAGGCGTCGCCGCCCCGGGGCGGGAGAAGTTTACGATGACCAAGACCGACGAACTCAGGACACTCCTCGAACGCCTCGGTGGCGAGACGACGTTCACCGAGCGCCAGCATGCCGATGCCCACGCGGCGCCCGACGAGCGCCGCCTCGCGGCCGGGCTCCGGGCGGTCGTCCGCGAGATGCGCGCCGAGTACGGCTTCCGCACCTCGCTCGACGACGACGCCCTCGTGGCCGTCGTCCGTGGGTTCTACGCGGGACGGTCGGACGCCGACATCGCCGCCGGCCTCGGCGCCAGCGAGCCGGTCGTCGGCCGCGCGCGCCTCCACCTGCAACTGGTCGCCCCCGCGGACCTCGAGGGGCCGGTCGACTACCGCGCGCTCGCGGCCCTGCGGCGTGCGGGGCGCGCGACCGCTGACTGTGCGGCCGAACTCGGCGTCAGCGAGGCGGCCGTCCGCCACGCCTCGCGGGTGCTCGACGCTCGCGAGGCGGCGCGGCGCCGCGGCTACCGCTACCAACTGGAGTTCGAGTCGCTACTCGACGCCGCGGGCGTGACAGCCGAGATGTCGGCGGCCAGACGACAGGACCGCGACGCGTTCGCGGACGTGTTCGACTGACGGCACGGCGACCGACCGAGAACGAGCGGCGACAGCCTACGCCGGGGAGAGCCCGTGTTCCTCTCGCGCGTGGGCGAGGAGTTCCTCCGTGGAGTCGAAGGTGGCCCCGCAACTACACGAGTGGTACGAGCCGTCCATGGCCGCCCCGGTGGCGGACTGCTGGCGTGTCGCCATGGTTATTCCCCATTACACTATCATAGGTATAATAGGTTTCCATCCGACAGGTCGGCGTGAGCAGTTACCACGGCGCGCGTCAGCGAGTCAGTCGGTCGCGGAGTCGACCCAGAAGCGACCGCTCCTCGATACCCAGTTCGCGAGCCACCGCGTCCAGTTCCTCGTCGCCGAACCGGTCGTCTGCTCGGGCCTCCGCAACCCACGCTCGCCACGCCTCGTCGCTCATCGGGCCGCGCGCCTCGCCGTCGGCGCCCCACTCCGCGACCAGCGCCTCCCGGTTCGGGAACGGCACGTCCATGTCGCCGCCGCCCCAGTACAGCGGCGAGAGGGCGAACCCCTCGCCCTCCCGGGGGACGAACCGGTAGGGGTAGCCGCCGAACAGGAAGGCGTCCTCGGGGGTCACCTCCTCGCCCGTCGGAAGTTCGAGCGTCTCCATCGCCACCCCGTACGCGCGCCGGACGGATGACGGTTCGGTCCCGCGGGACGCGCGGCCGCCGCGCGCCACCCGATCGCGGCCCCCGGCACACGGGTCAGCGACCGTCCGAGCGGCGGGGCGTGGCCCGCGGCGACGCCATGCCGTCGATTGTGACGATAATAGCTCTGCGCGCTCGATAAAATCTCTCCAGCCCGCAGAACACGTCGTAAAACGAGCGGTGCGGGCGAACACACCGCCGATAACGCGGTGAATCCACCCGAAATCGTGGCAACTGTCTGGCCGGTATATGGGGTCGTAGACAGTAGCCGAGAGCGGAGGCAGCACCCCAATGTCCACGTCCGAATCCATCGGTCCCCACGTCACCGACGCGCTCGCCCCGTTCGAACGCCTCGCCGACGCCGTCGTCGGCCTCGTGAGCTTCGTCACGTTCTGGGTCGGCACTCTCCTCCCGCTGACCTACGTGCCCCTCCTCGCCACCGGCGCGCTCACGACGCGCCCCGAGACGTTCGGCGCGCTCGTCGCCGTGAACGTCGCCGCGATGGTGCTGGGCCACGGCCACAAGCGCCCCGCGTAGGGGTCGGCTGCCAGCCCTCCAGCCCTCCAGTCTCCACCCCTCCTTCCCCACCGCACGCGACCCGCGAGCGACGCGGCCGTCGCTGACGACGCACAACCCCGCAGAGACGGACGGGAGCGTGTGCCCGCCCCGCTACCGTCTCGTCCCCACCTCGACGCCGTCCCCGATGAGGTACGCGTCGGGGTTGTCGTCGTCGTACATGCAGACGTCGTCGCTCCCCACGAGTTCGAACGCGACGAGGTCCTCGCCCGGGAGCCGTGGGTGGCGCTCGGCCCGCTCCCACTGTCGGGTGCTGTGGCCGGCACTCATCGGCTCTCTCCCCGGTTGTCGGTCGGTCTGTCGTGCCGGTGCTGTCCACCCGCAGGGGTGGACGGCGCGATGCTGTCGTTCGTGCGCATCCACCCGTGAGGGGCCGGTATCTCACAAAAGGGATTCTGGCAAAGCCGTCGAAACGTCGCCTCACTGCGCCGTATCCGCGGGGTGGACCGCGAGGACGGGGACGTCGGCGAGCCGGACGACCCGCTCGGTGACGCTCCCGAGCAGGTAGCGGTCGAGCCCCCGCCGGCCGTGCGTGCCCATCACCACGAGGTCGACCCCCTTCTCGTCGACGTACTCCAGTATCGCCTCGTGTGGCGGACCGCTGACGACGGCGCTCTCCACGGTGTCGACGCCGGCGTCGCCGGCGCGGCGGGCGACCCGCTCGATGGCGTCGCGGCCCTGCTGTTCGAGCGCTCCGAGGACGCGCCCGGCGTCGGGCGTCGGCGGGACCGACTCCTCGTCGACGACGTGGACGACGTGGAGCGTCGCGTCGTACCGAAGCGCGTGATCGATGGCGTGGTCGACGGCCGCGTCGGCCGCGTCGCTGCCGTCGGTCGGGACCAGAACGTCGTTGTACATACCCGACGGTTCGGGCTCCCGACGTAAAGCGGCGCCACCCGCGTCCCAGAACGCTGGAATCGACGACCGGCGGCTATCGAACTGGCCCCGAGAGAAGCGCCGCCTCCAGGGCTCGAACCTGGGACCACCTCGTTAACAGCGAGGTGCTCTACCATCTGAGCTAAGGCGGCTCACCCCCACGTAGTTCGATTCGCCTCTTATGGATTTCGTTTCGGACCACACCGCGACAGGGGTTCACCCGGTGTCGGGCCGCGAGTCAGCCGCAAACCACATCCCCCCGGGACCACGACGTGTACCGAAGCGATGGGAGGCTCGGACGACCGACGGCGCGCGACCCCCGAGGAGGCGCGGGCGGCGCTCGACCGCGCCATCGAGGAGCGGCCCGGCGAGGTGCTCGACTTCGTGGAGCGGCTGGAGCGCGCGAACGCGGTGCTGGACACCACCTCGCTTGCCACCTCCGCGCTGGACGACGACCTCGTCAGCGGCCTCGCGGAGACGAGTTCGATGCTTCTGGGCGGCGGGAGCGACGGCAACGGCTCGCCCGCGACGCTGGCGGCGGCCGTCGGCGCGAACGCCGCGGACCTCGAGCGCGCGCTCCGGAAGCTGTCGCGGCTCGAACGCAACGGGACGCTCGACGAACTCGCCGCCGCGGGCGAGACGCTCCGGAAGGTCGAAGACGCCGTCGACGACGACGCCGTCGAGTTGGCGAGCGACCCCGAGGTGGCGGCCGACGTGGCGCGACTGCTGCGCGCGGTCGAGACCGCCGGCGACGCCGACGACGAACTCGGGACGCTGGCGACGCTCCGTGCGCTCCGCGACGAGGAGACCCAGCGGGGGCTGGCGTTCCTCGTCGCGCTGGCGCGCGCGCTCGGCGAGCGCGAGGCCGACCCCGACTGACCGCATCGACACGTTTTCACGACCGCTCGGCCAACCGCGAGCCATGAGCGAGTTCGCCGCCGTCGTCGACCGCGTCCGGGAGCGAGTCGTCCCGGACGCCGAGGAGGAAGCGGCGCTCCGGCAGGCCACCGCCGACCTGCGAGAGCGGGCCGAGCGGGCCGTCGCGGACCTCCCGGTCGAGGCCGACGTGTTGCTCGTCGGCTCCACGGCCCGCGGGACGTGGCTGGCGGGCGACCGCGACGTCGACCTGTTCGTCCGGTTCCCGACCGACCTCGCCCGCGAGCAGTTGGAGGAGTACGGGCTGGCGGTGGGCCACGCCGTCCTCCCGGACGGCCACGAGGAGTTCGCCGAACACCCGTACGTGAAGGGTACCGTCGACGGGTTCGACGTGGACCTCGTCCCCTGTTACGACGTGGCGACGGCCGCCGACATCCGCTCGGCCGTCGACCGGACGCCGTTCCACACGGCGTATCTCGACTCGCACCTCGACGACGCGCTTGCCGACGAGGTCCGGGTGACGAAGGCGTTCCTGACTGGTATCGGCGCGTACGGCTCTGACCTCCGCACCCGCGGGTTCGCGGGCTACCTGACGGAACTGCTCGTCCTCGAACACGGCGGGTTCCGCGAACTGGTCGAGGCGGCGGCCGACTGGAGCCCTCCCGTTCGTTTCGACCCCGAGGGCCACGGCTCGGGGTCGTTCGACGACCCCCTCGTCGTCGTCGACCCGACCGACCCCGGCCGGAACGTGGCGGCGGCACTCTCCGAGCGGAACTTCGCGCGACTCGTCCACTACAGCCGGGAACTGCTCCGCGACCCCCGGACGGCGCTGTTCGAGCCCCGGGAGCCGGAGCCGCTGTCGGCCGAGGCGGTGCGCGAGCAGGTCAGCGAGCGGGGCACTCACCCGGTCGCCGTCAGGTTCGACGCGCCCGACGTCGTGGACGACCAGCTGTATCCGCAACTGGATAAGTCGCTGTCGGGGCTGGAAGGCGAACTCGACCGGCGGGGGTTCGCGCCGCTTCGGTCGCTCCGGGCGGCCGACGAGACGGCGGTGCTGTTCGTCGAGTGTGCGGTCGCGGAACTGCCGGCCGTCGAGCGCCACGAGGGACCGCCGGTCGGCGTCCGCGAGCACGCCGAGGGGTTCTACGACGCCTACCGCGAGTCGGCGGCGTACGGCCCGTTCCTCGACGGCGACCGCTACGTCGTCGAGCGCGCCCGCGAGTTCCGAACGCCGGAGGCGTTCGCGGACAGCGACGCGCTGTTCGACGTGGCGCTCGGGGCTCACGTCGCCTCGGCGCTCGACGACCGCGCGGTGCTGGCCGGGGAGGAGGTGGCCGCCCTGGCCGACGAGTTCGGGAGCGAGCTGGCGACGTACTTCGACCCGAAACCGTAACGTCAGTGCCACTTATGCGGCTGGCGGCCCGAACGTGGGACATGCACGACGCCGGGCTCGAACAGCTCCGCGTGTTCGCCGAACGGTCCGGGGGGCCGTCCCGCTCGCTGGTGGTGCTCAACTCCTCGGAACCCGCCCCGTTGCCCCGACTGCTGGAGCAGGCGTTCGAGGCACAGAACGTCACCGTCGAGGTGACCCGCGACGTCGAGGAGGTGACCGACCTCGTCGTGCTCGTGGTGGACGGCGAGGTGGTCGCCTCCTCGTCGCTCGACGAGTTGATGGACGCCTACCTGCTGGTCAACAGCGACCTCTATCGGACGGGGACCAGCGGCATCGACAAGTACGCCGCCCCCGAGGTACTCACCGGACTGCACGACACCAGTTTCCGGCTCCGCGGGTTCCCCCACTCGAACAAGGAGAAGCTCCTGCTCGTGCTCATCTCCCGACACATCGAGAGCCTCGCGCTCGATGCCGGCGACGGGACGCTCCGGTCGTCGTTCCAGCGGCTCTCGCGGCTCGACGACGAGCGCGGTACCCGCGAGGTGTACGAACGGCTGGGCGACACGGACGTCGACACGCACGTCTACGGCGTGCCCGACATCGACCGCGAGATGCTCCCCGACGCCGTGGACGTCCACGGCGGTCGCACCCCCGTCCACCGCGACTCGTGGTTCGTCGTGTTCGACTCGCCGAACGGCGAAGGTGAGCCGGCGGCGCTGGTGGCGATAGAGGAGGCGGAAAACGAGTGGCTCGGCCGCTGGACGTTCGACGCCGAGCAGGTCGCGGAGGTCGCTGACGTCGTCGCCGACATCTAGAGGTCGTGGACGTCGCGGACATCCGCGAGCACGCTCCCCGCCCGGCCGTCGACGTCATCGTCGGGGTCCGCCGGGTCGTAGCCGTCGAACACCGAGTTCACCTTCCGTACCGACTCCGAGAGCGCGTCCAGCCCGTAGCCGCCCTCGAGCACGAACGCGATGGGCGCGCCGGCGTCGTCGGCCACCTCGTCGAGGCGGCGCGCGAGCAGACCGTACCCTTCGGTGGAGACGCGCTGACGGGAGATGGGGTCGTTCCGGTGGGCGTCGAACCCCGCCGACACCAGAAGCAGGTCCGGGTCGAACCGGGCCAGCGCGGGCGCGATGGCGTCGTCGACGGCCGCGAGATACTCCGCGTCGCCACACCCGCCGGGATAGGGAACGTTCAGCGTCGTCCCTTGGCCGTCGTCGCGGCCGGTCTCCTTCAGGTTGCCCGTCCCGGGGAACAGCCCCCGCTCGTGGATGGAGGCGTAGAACACGTCCGGCCGGTCGTAGAAGATGTCCTGCGTGCCGTTGCCGTGGTGGACGTCCCAGTCGACGACGGCGACCCGGTCGACACCGTCGCGGTCCAGGGCGCGCTCGGCGGCGACGCCGGCGTTGTTGAAGAAGCAGAACCCCATCGCGTCGGCGTACTCGGCGTGGTGGCCCGGCGGCCGACCGATGGAGAACGGAGTGTCGCGGCCCTGGTCGCCGTCGAGCGCGCTGTCGGCGGCCCACGCCGCCAGCCCCGCCGACGCGAGCGCCGCTTCCCACGTCGCCTCCACGGCGACGGTGTCGGCGTCCCACGTGCCGCCGCCCTCCTCGCAGAACTCCTCGACGGCGGTCACGTAGTCGGGGTCGTGGACCGCCTCGACGTCGTCGACGCTCGCGGGGCCGCCGTCGGCGTACTCGACGCCGTGTTCCTTCGAGAGGCCGCGACGGATGGCCCGGAGGCGGTCGGCCGTCTCCGGATGCCGGGGGCCGGTGTCGTGGCGGAGACAGTCGTCGCGGTAGCCGAATCTCATTCGGTGTCGTAGTACGGTCCGAGTTCGACGTACGTCTCGACGTCCTCGCGTTTCACCGTCCGCCGGTCGGCGTGGCGGGCGAGCACGGCCGCCGCGGCCGCGACGGTGTCGGCGTACGATTCGAGTCGGCGGGCCAGCGCCACCCGCGCGTCCATCGACACGCGGTAGCGGTCGTCGATGTCGAGACGCGCGATGCGGTCGACCGGCGCGATGGGAAGTTCGAGCGCATCCTTGTCGCCGGGGTCGACGCCGAAGTCCGCGGCCATCAGGGTCTTGCGGCCGTCCTCGGTCGCCCGCTCGGCCGCCTCGACGGCCAGCTCGGCACCGCGAATCTGGATGCGGCGAGCCAGCTCCTCGGCGGCGCCGGCGCTCACGCGAAGCTCGCCCGCGTTGCGCCGGATGATGGTGTCTACCGGGGCGAACGGCAACTCGACGCTCATACACCTTCGGCAGGGCGAGAGCGTCTTAATACCCCACCTTTCCAGCACCCACCTTTCTGCACGGGCGGCTCGCTCCGCTCGCCGCCCGACAAAAAGCTGGAGCAAAAAGACACGGCGGTGCTCCCTACGGTCGCGCCTTGGTCCCGCGCCTCACTGCGTTCGGCGCGGTGAACCGCCTCGCTCGCTTCCTCACTCGGCGGATGCTGTGGTCGATACAGAGTATCTTCATACCGGAGCAGTTTTATCGCGATAGCAACGATACCAAGGTAGACGGCACGGTCAGTCAGCCACCTTTCAACTCACGTGATTGTCACGTGGGAGTGCCGCTGGCTGTCCTACCCCGTCTCTCTACCGACCACGAGCGACAGCCAATCCATACCTGAAGCGATACCGAAGTGAGTACGGCCACTCCGTTACGCGCAGTCACCAGAGTCCGAACCGCTCACACGCTCGGTGAGACGGGAAATCACAGCAAGCATCCGCCGGGCGCCGAAGGCGCGAGACCCCCGAGCAAAAAGTGGTTTAGAAGACCTCGTCGGCGTCCAGTCGGTCGCCGTCCATCCGGCCGCGAGCGGTGACCTCCTCGCCGAGTTTCACGTTCGCGCTCGTCTCGACGGTGACGGCCTCCTCGCCGTTATCGAGCATCACGGGGTCGCCCGTCTGGACGACCGTGCCGGTGAACTCGGTCGTCTCGCCCGCATCGGGAGCATCGTCGGTCGCGTCCTCGGGGCCGGTATCCGGGGATTCGCCGTCCGCGAACGCGCCAAGTCCCTGCTCGCTCGGTTCCTCGTCGGCGTCGTCGTTCGCGTCGCCCCCGGCGTCCACGTCCGCCGTGGCCGTCGCGCCGTCGTCGAGTAGCGAGACGGTGGAACGCCACCCCGCCGACGCTTCGAGTTCGTCCTGCCAGCCGTCCTGTATCTCCACGTCCGTACACAGCACCTCGTCGCCGGGGCCGATATCCTTGTCCGCCTTGTCGCCCCACAGCGCGACGCGGATGTCGCCCGAGTCGTCCTGCAGGCGGAGGTTCCGCACCTGCCCCTCGGAGCCGTCGTCGCGGTCGAACGTGCGCTTGGGGTCGGCCGAGCGGACGACGCCCGCGATGTCGACCGTCTCGCCGATCTCGACCGCGTCGATGGCCGTGGTGTCGGGGACGTACGTCACGTCCTCGTCGAGTTGCTCGACCGCGCCGCGGTCGCCGACGTGGAGCTCCAGCGAGCCGTCGCGCTCGCGGACGTAGCCGTCGACGACCTCCACGGAGACGCCCTCGTCGAGTTCCGCCGCGAGGTCGGCCTTGCCGTCCCACAGCGTGACGCGCACGCGGCCCGTCTCGTCGCCGAGCGTGATGTTGGCGACTCGGCCCTCGGAGCCGTCGTCCCGCGAGAACGTCCGCACCTCGTCGGTGCCGAGCACCCGGCCCGCGAGGTTCACGTCCGACTGGCCGAGCGACAGCGATTCGGCGGTAGCCGTCTCGCCGACCTCCACGTCCACGTCGACCTCGTCGTCGCCCTCGACGCGGTCCGCGGAGACCTCCAGCCCGTTGTACCCCTCCTTGGGCCGGCCGGCGACCCGGAGCACCTGCCCCGTCGCCAGTTCCTCCTGGGCGGCCGCGGCGTCGTCGTCCCACAGCGCGACCCGAATCCGGCCGGTCTCGTCGGCCACCTCGATGTTGCAGACCCGGCCCTCGTCGTCATCGCCGTCGCGCTCGAACGTCCGGAGGTCGCCGACCGAGATCACCTTGCCGACGAACTTCACCTCCTCCATGCCCGCCTCGATGTCCGCGATGCCCTCGACCTCCCCCTCGGTGAGGTCGTGTGCGATGAGCATGGCCGCCGTCTCCTCGTCGGCCAGCCCCCCCATCTGCTCGACCTTGGCCTCGACCGCCTCGCGGAACTCCTCGAGTTCCACGTCGGCGTCGAGGTCTTCGTAGATGTCCTCGATGTCGCCCATTCCTACCGATGGCATGGTAGCGTCCCGATTAAGTATTGTCGTTGTGCGGGCACACCGGTGCAGTCGAGCGGTTTTCCGCGGCGTGGTCGCCTCGTCATGCGTCGGGTGGCCGCGGCATGCTACTTGAACCCTCGCCGGGGGGCGAATCGTAACCCCTTTACCCACCAGCGGGGTATCGTAGAGTGAGTCCTGATAGGGTAGTGGACTATCCTCTTGGCTTGCGGAGCCAGGGACCGGAGTTCAAATCTCCGTCAGGACGTTTCTGCCACGAACCAGCGCCGTGAGAGCCGCGTAGCGTGTGCTCGTTCGCGGCCCTCCCGTTCGGGTCGCCCCCATTCTGATACCGGAGCACGTCGAACCGCCGCGTATGCTACTCCAGATGGGCGTGCCAGTCGGGCCGGAGCTCCTGGTGCTCAACCTCCTCGTCGCCGCCATCGTCGCGTACTTCACCTACCGCGACGCCGAGAAGCGGCCCGGCGTGAACGCGGCGCTGTGGGCCGGCGTGATGGGACTGGCGTCCCTGCTGTTGAGCCTCGTCGGCTTCCTCGTGGTGTTCGCCATCTACTACTTCGTGGTCGTCCGGAAGGGATGACGGGCGCCGACGGCCCGGGCGCGAGCGAGGCCGCCGCCCCGTCGCTCCAGCGGTCGCTGGGGCTGTTCGAGGCGACGGTGTACGGCGTCGGCCTCATCCTCGGAGCGGGCATCTACGCCATCCTCGGGGAGGCCACCGCACTCGCTGGCGAGGCTGTGGCGCTGGCGTTCCTCGTCGCGGCCGTCGTCGCCTCCTTCACCGGTCTCTCGTACGCGGAACTCGCCTCCCGGTTCCCGAAGGGCGAGGGCGACTACGTGTACGTCCGCGAGGCGTTCGCCAGCAAGCGACTGGCCGAACTGACCGCGCTGTTGCGCGTGTTCGTCGGCGCCGTGTCGACGGCGGCCGTCGCGCTCGCCTTTGCGGGCTACCTCTCGTCGTTCGCGCCCGTTCCGACCGTGCCGGCGGCGCTCGCGCTGGTGGCGGCCGCCTCGTTCGTCAACTACTGGGGCATCGAGGCGTCCGCGCGGCTGAACCTCGCGCTGACGGCCGCGGAGGTGGCCGGCCTGTTCGTCGTCGTCTACGTCGGCTGGGGGACGTGGGGGTCGGTCGCGGTGCTGGACGCACCGGGCGGCGTGCCCGCCGTCGTCGAGGCGGCGTTCCTCGTGTTCTTCGCGTACCTCGGGTTCGGGTCGATCGTCACCGTCGCCGAGGAGACGACCGACCCCACGCGGACCATCCCGCGGGCCATCGTGCTCGCCATCGCCACGACGACGGTGCTGTACGTCGCTGTCGCGCTCTCGGCCGTCGGCGTCGTCGACTGGCGCGTGCTCGGCGCGTCCTCCTCGCCGCTGGCGCTCGTGGCAGGCACCGCCGCGGGCCGGGCCGCCGGCTCGCTGGTCGCGGCCATCGCGCTGGCCTCCACCGCGAACACGGTGCTCATCCTGCTGGTGTCCACCTCACGGCTGGTGTACGGCGTGGCGAAATCCGAGTACCGGTCGCTCCCGACGCTGTTCTCGCGGGTCCATCCCGACCGCCGGACGCCGTACGCGGCCATCGCGCTCGTCGCCGGCGCCACCGTGCCGTTCGTGCTGGTCGGCGACCTCGGGGCCGTCGCGGGCGTCGCCAACGCCGCCCTGCTCGTCGTCTTCGTGCTCGTCAACGCCGCCCTGCTGAAACTCCGGTACGACCGCCCGGACGACCGCGGAGGGTTCACCGCGCCGCTGACCGTCGGCCGAGTCGCGCCGACGGCGCTCGCGGGACTGCTCACCGCCGTCGCCCTGCTCGTCGTCTACGTCGGGAGCGCGGGCTGACTCTATAGCGGTTCGGAGCCGAACGTGGCCGACCCGACCGGGACGTACCCCACATACGACCGCTTTTGGGCGCGCTCGTCGCACGCCCGCTCGAGGATGGCAACCGACTACCTGGCGCGAGCGGGCGGCGACGATCGGGTGGAGCCGTGACCGACCGCCTCGCGGACGCCGACCGGCTCCTGCGGCGCGAGCGCCGCCGGGTCGTCGACGAGCGGGAGGCGGTCACCGCCTTCGCCGACCGGGTCGCGTCGATTCCGGCGGACGCCACGCCGGAGCTCGGTGCCGGCACCGCCCTCGTCGAGCGACCGGCGACCGGCACCCAGCGCGTCCGCGACGCCTACGAGGCGACGGTGATGAGTGTCCCCCACTACGACGAGGACTACGGCGACGACACCGACGCGAGCCTCCGCGCGGAGTTCGGCGCCCCCGTGGCGGCGGCGCTCGACGGCGGCTTCGACGACCGGACGAAACGCGGCCTGCTGTCGGCCGCCCGCGAGGCGCGCCGCGAGCGGGCGCGTCTCGTCGGTGCCCTCGACGCCGAACGCGAGTCGCTGGACGGGGTTCGCGAGTTCGTCACGGAGACGGTGACGGAGCTGGAGCGGGTCGACGGGGAACCGCTGTCCGACCGGGGGTTCGGCGCGCTCGACGCGCTCCGGGCGCGCCTCGACGTGCTCCGGGAGCATTGCGACGCCGCCGCCGCCGACCGACAGGCCGACATCCGGAAGAACCGGGACGAACTGGGCCTGTCCGACGAGTTCCCCGACCTCCAGACGTACCTCTACGACCCGCTCGACGACCGCTACCCCGCGCTCGCGGCGCTCGCGGACCTCGGCGACGCGGTGGCGACCACACGACGACGCGTCGAACGGCGGATGTACGCCTGAACACCTCTGTCGAGGCGTCCGCCTCGCTCACTCGTCCCCGCGACGCTCGCGTGTCGCTCCCGCCGGTCGCTCCCGCTCGCTCATCCGGAGCCGTTCGCTGCGCTCACGGCTCCCGCATCTCACGGCTCGCCCCGCTCGCCGTTCGACGTTCCGAGGCGTTCGCTTCGCTCACGCCTCGCGCATCTCGTACAGCACCAACCCCACGTACGACATCACCTCGGTCCCGTCCGCATAGACGGTCGTCCCCGAGTGGACCAGCCCCATCCCGGGCATGTAGTTCGGCTCCTTCTCCAGTATCTCCGTCTCGGCGGTGAGCGTGTCGCCCGGGCGCACCGGCTGTTTCCACCGCAGTTCGTCGACGCCGACCGCACCGCTGGCTTTCGAGTCGTTCATCACGTTCTCGACGAGCATCCGCATCGTCATCGCGGCGGTGTGCCAGCCGGAGGCGATGAGCCCCCCGAACAGCGACTCCTCGGCCTTCTCCTCGTCGACGTGGAACGGCTGGGGGTCGTACTGCTCGGCGAACTCCACGACCTCCTCCTTCGTCACCTCGTAGCTACCGAACTCGCGGCTGTCGCCGACTTCCAGGTCCTCGAAATACTCCTCTGGCATCGTCGGACGGGGGACGCCTCGGGGGATAAACGTTCGCCGCGCTTTAGCCGTCGCACCCGAAACAGGGGGTATGGAGCGCCCCGACGTGCTGGAGCCGGTCGACTACCTCCGGGCCGGCATCGCCATCCACAACGAGGGGTACCACCACGCCGCCCACGACGCCTGGGAGGACCGCTGGCTCGACCTAGAAGAGGGTGACGAGAAGGACCTCCTCCAGGGGCTCATCCAGTTCACCGCCGCCGTCCACCACGCCCGCGAGCGGAACTGGGCGGGCGCGACCGGGCTCGCCGCGAGTGCCCGCGAGTACCTCGCCGACCTCGACGACGACCACGACGTGAACGTCGGCGAGGTCCGCGACTGGCTCGCGCGACTCGAACGCGACCCGGAACTCCTCGAGCGCGAGCCGGTGCTGGAGCTGACTCACCGCGGGGAGCCGCTCCGGTTCGGTCCCGATTTCAAACTGGCCGCCGTCGCCGCGCCGCTGGTCGCGGAGGCGCGGGGCTACGACCCCGACCTGCTGGCGGAGGCCGCGACGTACGGGCTGGCCGACCGGGCCGACGAGGGGACGCTGACACAGTTCGAGACGTTCGTCCTCGACTTCCTGAACGGAGGCGACCGGCTCCCCGTCGTCGTCCAGCGGCTCGAACAGGCGGTCGAGCGTCGGCGGAGCCGCGAGAACGACGTCAAGGGGCTGTTCGACTAACCGAGAAGCGGGACGAACCGGACGCCACCGTGGTCCGTCCGCGTCCACCCGTCGCCGTCGTGGTCGAACAGATACAGCGTCTGCCGCTGGTCGCCGACCGGCGCGAGCAGTCGCCCGCAGTCGCGCACCTGCTCGAACAACGCGTCGGGCACCTCGCGGGCGGCACACGTCAGGTAGCAGGCGTCGAAGGGCGCGTGCTCGGGCCAGCCCTCGCGGCCGTCGCCCGCCTGGACGTGGACATCGTACTCGAGTCGGTCGAGCCGGTCGTGGGCTTGCTCGGCGAGCGCGTCGTGGTACTCGACGGAGTAGACGTTGCCCGGGCCGACGAGTTCCGCGGTGACGGCGGCGTGGTAGCCACAGCCGGTGCCGATTTCGAGGACGCGCTCACCCCTGTCGAGGTCAAGCAGGTCACACATCACCGCGACCATGTGGGGCGCGGAGACTGTCTGACCCTCGCCGATGGAGAGCGGGCGGTCGCGGTACGCCTGCCCACGGACCGACTCGGGGACGAACTCGTGGCGCGGCACCGCCCGGAGCGCGTCGGCGACCCGGCCGTCGTCGATGCGGCCGGTCTCGACGAGTCGGTCGACCAGCCGCCCGCGGGCCGCCTCGCGGCTCATCCTACCAGGCCGACCACGCGCTCGTGGTCTGGTCGCGCCCGTACACCCGCTTGAGGTCCTTGGCGAACGCCCAGTCGCCGTCGTGGTCGTACTGCGAGAGGGTGTACCCCTCGGCGCCGTCGCGGACGACGAATCCCTCTATCTCGAACTCCTCGCCGCCGTACTCCGCGACCTCGCCGACCTCGAACTTCTCGTCGCCGGGCACCTGCAGTTTCAGCGACCGCGTCTCCTCGTCCTCGCCGCCTTTCGGGTGGAGCGTCAGGTCGACCGAGACGTTGCCGACGGCGCGAGTCCACACCGTCTGGACCGTCTCGACGTCGATGCGGTCGACCCGCTGTTCGCTCTCCTTCTGAAGCGACGTGATTCGCACCTGCATCAGCGCCTCCGGCGCGTCCAGCAGGAACTCGTCGCCCGTCTCCAGTTCCGTCCCCGGCGGGAACTCGTGGCGCGCCGAGAAGGAGTCGCCGTCCTGCGAGACGACGACCTGTCGCTCGACCGTCTCGGGACCCGACAGGTCCTCCTTGTGGACGTGGTCACACTCCGTACACCGGACCGTCGACAGCCCGGCCTCCTTCAGAACTTCGTGGGCGGTCGGCTCCTCGGGCGAACACGAGGGACACGCGACCGCGACGCGTGAGGTACTCATTGGCGGCTCTACCGCGCGCTGACGTAAAAGCGCGTGGACTGGCGGCTCAGGCCCACACGCCCTCGCGGTCGTCGAGCCACGTCACGACGGCGACGTGCGGGAGCGTCACCACGGCGACGAACACGAGATACAGCGCCCCCAACTCCGACAGCGTCGACGGCTCGGCCGGCACGAGGAGGCCGAACCCGCCCAACAGCACCAGCGCCAGCGCCGTCAGCGGTGCCGCGTCGCGGGCGAACCCACGGAGCGCGCCCGCGGCCGACGCCGGCCGGTCGACGGCGGCGACCCGGAGGACGTGCCGCAGGGAGTGCCACACGCAGAAGTACGTCCCGACGGCGACCAGCGGCGGCACCGTCAGGAACAGCAGCCACAGAAGCGCCGTCTCGCCGGCGTCGACCCGCCAGCCGCGGGTCGGGCCCGCGACCCGGTAGCCTGCCGCGAGCGTCGCCAGCGTCGCGGCCGCCAGTCCGACCCCGAGGGCGGCCCGCGTCGTGGGCGCGAACAGCCACGCCACCTCCAGCGAGCGGCCGAACAGGCCGACCCACGCGGCGACGACGGCCCGATAGCGGTCCGGAAAGGCGAGCAGGGGAACGACCATCGGCGGGCCGCCCCGGACCAGGAGGGTCACGACACGGCGCCACCGGTCGCGGAGGTGGGGCGCGCCGACGAACGCCGTCAGCGCGTGGACGTCGCCCTGCCCCCAGTGGAGCCACGTGAGCGCGACGAACGACAGCGCCGCCGGTACCGGCGCGACCAGCCACAGCGCCGCGTACGCGCCGCCGAGAAACAGGTAGACGAGGCCGACGGCGAGGACCGAGCGGCGCCGCGTCGTCGCGCCGGCGCGGGCGGGGACGAGGTGGTCGACGGCGCCGTGCGGGAGTCCGAGCAGGACGACGCTGACCGCCAGCGGCGCGTACCGGACCGCCGGCGACGGCGACACGCCGGCCAGCGCCGATGCCGCCGACGCGGCCACGACGGCGATGCAGGCCGCCCATGCCGGCCGGGCCGCGACCCGGTCGTACGCGCGAGCGAGCGGGGCCTCCCGGCTGGTCACCACCACCGGTCGGTCACCCACCGGAACAGCAGTAGCCCCTGCACGACGAACAGGTTCGTCACGAGGAAGAACAGCCCTTCCTCGACGGGCAGGCCCGCCACCTCGATGCCGGTCGTGTACCGGGGCGAGAGCGTCCAGACGCCCAGCGCCAGCGCGATGCGGTCCGCGACACAGAGATACAGCGTCGGCAACCCCACGCCGACGGCCAGCGTCCGCCGGCCCGCCCACAGTTGCGGTGCGCCGACGCCCCACTGGAGCGCGAGGACGGGCGCGGCCCACGCGAGTATCGCCCCGAGATACAGCGTGGGGCCGCCGGCGAGAAACAGCGCGACGCCGGCGACGCCGACGCCCGCCGCGAGCAGGCCGGCGACGACCCGCGGCCGGACGCGGAGCGGCCGGTCGTCCCAGTCCGGAAGCGCGAGATGCGAGAGCCACAGCGCCGTCAGCCACGGCTGGACGAGGATGAACAGGTACTCCTCGACCGGCGCGAGCGCGACGCGGGCCGCGACCCGCCCCTCGCCGTACGACCACACCCCGCGGGCGATGAGGTAGTTGTCCCACGGAATCGTGTACGCCAGCGCGACGACGGTGACGACGGCGACGCCCCCCCAGTAGGCGTTCCCCTCCCAGACCGGTCGGCCGGCTACCCGCGGCCGCGAGACGACGACCATCGGCACCAGCGCGAGCAGGGCGAACAGGAGGAACGCGACGTGGAACTGGAGGTACGTGAAGCCGGTCATGTTGACGGAACCGCGGGCGGTTCACCGGTGCGGTGCCGGGCGTGAAGCCGGGGGAGTCAGTCGTCGGCCGTCGCCGCGGCGCCGCGGGCGGAGCCGGCCGCGTCCAGCACCTCGCGGCTCGACAGCAGGATGAACCCGAACCCGACCTTGGCGACGACGTCGAGCACGGCGAAGCCGAGCGTCTCGATGTAGAGGCTGATGAGACCGAGCCCCTCGGTGCCCAACAGCCACCACACCGGGTACACCAGCCACACGACGACGATGAGGTTCCGCAGCGTCGTGAACTTCGAGGCCGCCGAGTCGTCGAGCCGTCCGGCCTTCTCGCTCAGCGTGCCGAACAGGAAGTACAGCAACACCAGCAGGAAACCGGTCGAGACGCCCCACCAGACGAGGCGGCGCGCCCCGACCGACAGGAACCCCTGCCCGGCCGACAGCGTCGCCAGCGCGCCGGTCCCGATCATCAGCATGTCGAGGCCGACCAGCGACGAGAGTTCGTTGCGGTTCGCCCCCGCCAGCAGGCCGAGGTCGATGAGCAACAGCGGGGTGGTGAAGAACCAGTCCGTGTACCGTGCCCAGTAGATGGGCAGGTCCTCGTTGCCGATGGTCACCGTCGTGAGCCCGAAGCCCAGCGCCATCGCGAGATAGTTCACGAACGCGATGGCCGTGATGAATATGGTGACGATGTAGAACTCCTGTCTCCGCTCGTTCTCCTCGCCCCAGCCGCGGGCGATGAAGTACAGCATCCCCAGCAGCATCGCCACTGTGCCGACCCAGAGCCATATCTGCTCCTCTCCTGGTTGTGGCATAGTCCGTCCTACACGTTCGCCCTGATGTCCGATAAGTAATGTACCAAACCAGTTGGGTACGACCCGTCGCTCACTGGTCGACGAACGCTGCCACGAGTTTCCGCTGGGCAGCGGTGAGATGCTGGTGGAACGTCGAGCGGTCGATGTCCATCGATTCGGCGAGTTGCTCGCCGGTCACCTCGTGGGGCCACTCGAAGAACCCGCCGGCGTACGCCTTCAACAGCGCCGTCCGCTGGCGCTCGGTCAGGGTCGACGCGACCCCGTCGACGAACTCGCCGCGGGTCGACGGCCGGCGTTCGCTGTGGGTGAACCCCTCGACGTCGACCGCCGCGAACGCCGCGAGCGCGTCGACCACCGACCGGGCGGGCCCCTCGCGGGCCGTCTCGAACGTCACGCGGAGCGACCGCGAGTCGGCCCGCAGGTCACGCAGGTTCGCGCCGTGTTCTCGGAGGACCTCCAGCGCACGCACGGGGGAGACATCCACCTCCAGCAGGCAGTCGTCGCCCCGCTCCGTGAGGACCGTGCCGTCGAGCGGCGCGTCCGCGAGCGCATCCGTCGCCGCGTCCGGCGACACGGCGCGGGCGCGCAACAGGAACTGGTCGGGGGTGACCGACCGCTCCAGCGATAGCTCGGCCGACAGCGCCGCCGACAGCGCCGCAAGCGGCGCGTCCGTCGCGGTCACGACGAGGTCGACGACCACCCGCTCGTCGACTATGAGCGTCCGCTGGCTCTCCAGGGCGTTCAGCCCGGTCGCCACGACGGTGCCGAGCGCGCCCAGCAGGCCGTGTTCGGTCGCGCCGACGAACGAGTCGGCGGCGTACACCGCGAGCACGCCGTAGGTGGTCCCGCCGTACGCGACCGGGACCGCGGCGACGGCGCCGTGCGGGTCGGCGGCCGCCCCCTCGGCGACCGCGACCGTCCCGTCGGCGATGGCCTCGGCGACCGGCGGCGCCGCCCCGTCGGCCCCCTCAATCGACAGTTCCCCCGCGAGGTCGACCGCGCCCGCCGCCGGCCGGACCGTCCCGTCGGCCGGGTCGTACGGCCCGTACCACGCGGCCGCGTACGACGCCGCGAGCCGCGCGCAGGCCGTCTCCCGGAGCGTCTCGCGGTCCGAGGCGGCGACGACGGCCGCGACCACCCCTTCGAGGACGCCGTCGACCCGCTCGAGGAGCCGCCGCCGGTTCTCGGTCCGGCGCTCGATTATCAGTTCGGCCTCCTTGCGCCGCGTGACGTCCTGCTGGAAGCCGACGTAGTGGGTCACCGTCCCCGACGCGTCCCGAAGCGGGGCGAGCGTCACCTCGTTCCAGAACTGCTCGCCGTCCTTCCGGTAGTTGCGGAGCGTGACCGACGTGGCCTCACCGGCGTCGATGGCCCGGCGCATCTCCGCGACCCGCTCGGGGTCGGTGTCGGTCCCCTGCAGGAACCGGCAGTTGCGGCCCAGCGCCTCCTCGCGGGCGTAGCCCGTCTCCGCCTCGAACGTCTCGTTGACGTACACGAGCGGCATGTCGGGCGCCTGCGCGTCCGCGACGGTGATGCCGATGGGCGCCGCCTCGACCGCCCGGTCGAGGAGTCGGGGCGTCGGGTCGCCGTCGTCGAGCAGCGCCGTCACCCGCTCGCAGGCCGCCCCGACCGGGTCGGTCCCCCGGCGGCGGACGTACTCGTCGACGCCTGCCGAGACGGCCTCGCTCGCGGTCCGCTCGTCGCCGTCGGCGAACAGCACGAGCGGTAGCTCCGGCCGTAACTCCCGAGCCTGCCGCACCAGCGCGACGCCGTCCTCGGTACCGGGGAACGCCGCTTCGGTCACCAGACATCGCGACACGTCCCGCCCAAGCCGGTCGAGCGCGTCGGCCGGGGTCCGGACGGTCCTCGCGGCGACACCGCGCTCGCGGAGCGCAATCGCCACGTCGCTCGCGGTCGGTAGCGACGCCCCGCCCGCGGCCGCCCCGACGCAGAGCACCTCCCGCTCGCGGTCGGTCGCCATACCGTGCTACACGGTGCCAACACACAAATCCGTTCGCCCATCGGCGACCACGCCGCGACACGTAAACGCCTCGACCGCGTAGCCAGGGTATGAGCAAACCCGTTCGCCTGTCGGACGCGGCCGAACTGGAGGCGTTCGTCGCCGAGAACGACCTCGCCCTCGTGGAGTTCTACACCGACGGATGTGCGATGTGTGCGGCGATGGAGCCCGTCCTCGGGAACGTTGCCAAGGCGACCGACGTGGCCGTCGGGATGGCGAACCCCCGCGACGACCCGCCGCTCGTCGACGAGTACGACGTGCGCTCGGTCCCCCTGCTGTTGCTGTTCCGCGACGGCGAGCTCGTCGCCCGCAAGGCCGAGGGGTTCCAGGGCGCCGACGACGTCGTCGCGTTCCTCGAGGCGAACTCGGGCGTCACCGTCGCCTGACCGCCGCCGCCGCGAGCGCGGCGGCCACTTATCTTCCTCGCGGCCGAACCGCCGGGCGTGAGCGACGACCCCATCGCGGTCTACTCCGATTACGTCTGCCCGTTCTGCTATCTCGGCCGCGAGTCGCTGGCCCAGTACCAGGAGACGCGCGACGAGGAGCTACGAATCGACTGGCACCCGTTCGACCTGCGGGCCGGCAAACGCAACCCCGACGGCTCCATCGACCACTCGGTCGACGACGGGAAAGGTGAGGAGTACTACGAGCAGGCGAAACAGAACGTCCAGCGGTTACAGGAGCGCTACGGCGTGGAGATGGAACTGGACCTCTCGCGGGAGGTGGACTCGCTACCCGCACAGGTAGTTTCGCTTCACATCCGCGAGCAACACCCCTACGGGACGTGGCTCGCGTTCGACGAGGGCGTGTTCACGGCGCTGTGGCAGGAGGGCCGGGACATCGGCGACCCCGAGGTGCTCGTCGACGTGGCCACCGACGCCGGCGTCGAGGGGGCGACGGTGCGGGGGGCGCTGGACGACGACGACCTGCGAGCGCGGCTCCGCGAGCGGTTCGAGGCGGCCCAAGAGACGGGCATCACGGGCGTCCCGACGTTCCTGTACGACGGCCACGCCGCCCGCGGCGCGGTGCCGCCCGAGCAGTTGCGGCGGCTGGTCGAGGGCGCCGACTGACGCGCCCGGGGGCGGCTTCCTGGCCGAAACGAGGACAGGATATAGGCCGCCGGCCCGTGAACCCCGGGCAATGACTGACCCGGCTATCGAGACGGAGGGGCTCGTCAAGCGCTACGGCGAGGTGACGGCGCTGGACTCGCTGTCGCTGTCGGTGCCGTCGGGCGAACTGTTCGGCTTCCTCGGGCCCAACGGCGCGGGCAAGTCGACGACCATCAACGTGCTGACGGGCCAACTCGTCCCCGACGAAGGGACGGCCCGCGTCGCGGGCGTCGACCCCGTCGAGCATCCGGTCGAGGCCCGCGAGAAGGTGGGCATCCTCCCCGAGAACGGCCGCCCGCCCTCCTTTCTGACGGTGCGGGAGTACTTCGACTTCGTCGCGGCGGCCCGTGATCTCGCGGACGTGGACGACCGGGTAGCGTCGTGGGCCGACCGGCTCGCGTTCGAGTCGAAACTCGACACCCTCTGTACGGACCTCTCGCAGGGCGAGCGTCAGAAGGTGCTCATCACGCAGGCGTTCCTCCACGAACCCGAGGTGGTGTTCATCGACGAACCCCTGACGAACCTCGACCCCATCATCCAGGAGCGCGCCAAGCGGTTCTTCCGGACGTACGCCGACGAGGGCAACACGGTGTTCCTGTCGACGCATTTCATCCCCGTCGCCCAGGAGATGTGTAGCCGGGTCGCCATCGTCAACCGGGGGCGGATGCTCGACGAACTCGACCCCCGCGACATCGATGAGGGGACGCTTCTGGACCGGTTCTTCGAGACGGTCGACGACGACACCGCCGACGTGGGGAGCGACCCCGCGCGGCCGGGCGTCGTCGAGACCGACGGCGGGGGCGAGTAGATGGGCGTCTCCTACCGGTTCCTGTTCGACCAGATGGTCCGCGAGGAGTGGCGGATGCACTCCCGGATGTTCGGCGGCCGCCGGTTCGCGCTGTTCCCCGCCTTCCTCACCCTCCTGGCAGGCGGGACGGCCACGTTCTTCGCCGTCGCGGGTGCTAGCGAATCCACCCTGCTTGCGGGTCTGCACGTCGTCGTCGCGCTCGTCGGCCTCCAGGTGGGGAGCATCGGCCTCGTTGGTCGCGACGCACTCGAGAACCTGCTCGGGGACACGACGCTCCTGATATACGCCGCCCGCACGCTCCCGGTGAGCCAGCGCCGCCTCCTCTTGGTGTTCGTCGTCAAGGACGTGGCCTACTACGCGGTGCTTTTCATCGCGCCGCTGGTCGTGGGAACCCTGCCGCTGGTGGTGCTGGGCGGCCTCGCGCTCGGCCGGGTGCCGATTCTGCTGGTCACGGCGTGGCTGGCGTTCGCGTTCGGCGTCGGCCTCTCGCTGTCGCTGGTGGGACTTGCGACCCGCTCGCGGGCCGCGACCGTCGCCGTCCTCGGGGCGGTCGCCGCCGGCGCCGTCCTCCGGCCGGACCTGCTGGTCGCGGTCACGCCGTACGGTCTGTTCCAGCAGACGACGCCGGGGCGGGTCGCGGCGGCGCTCCTCGGGCCGGTCGCGCTCGGCGCGGTCGGGATGGCGCTGTTCTCGTTCGACCGGCGGACGCCCGCCCGCACGGCCGCCAATCAGTTCCGAGCGCTCCACCGCCGCCTCGGGAACCACGACCCGCAGGGGTTGCTGGCGAAGTCGCTTCTCGACGTGGCCCGGTCGTCGGGTGGGCTCTGGAAGGTGCTGTTCTCCCAGGGGCTGGTGTTCGGCGTCATCGCCGTGCTCCTCCTCTACATCCCCGAAATCGTTCCGGTCCGGCCGTCGCCGGGGCTCACCCTCTCGACGGTGCTGGCGCTGGGCGCGTTCACGACGTACAACTGGCTCTGCCAGTTCGAGGACGAAGCGTTCTTCGGCACCTACCCCATCGACCTCGAGGCGGTGTTCCGGGCGAAACTGCTCGGCTATCTGCTCGTCGGCGCGCCGGCGGGGCTGTTCTACCTCGCGCTCGGCGTCGGCGTGTTCGGCCTCGGGACGGTCCTGCTGGGCGCGGCCGTCTACCTCCCAGTCTCCGTGTACGTGTTCGGCGTCACGGCGTACGTCGCCGGCCTCCGCCCCACGGAACTGCTGTTCGACACGCCGGTGTTCGCGCTGTTCTCGGTGGCGATGATGGCGGTGCTGTTGCCGCTGGTCGTGCTCGCCATCGCCTACCCGCTCGACCCGGCGCTCGTCGCGGCGCTGTCGGTCGGTATCGCGCTCGTGGCAGGTGGCGTCGGCTACGCGCTGTACCGGCGCGCCGCGGACAAGTGGCACCGACGGGCGCGCCGCGGGACGCTGTAATCGTCGGTAGCGTGCGACCGGCAGGTTCTCCCCGTGCCGGGGCGAGAAGCCGATATGACCGACTCCGGCAAGGTGGACCGCACGTTCTTCCAGCGGCACGTCCGCCCACGACTGGGGCACGACCGCGAGGACGTGGCGCTCGGGCCGAAACACGGCGTCGACTTCGGCGTCGTCGACGTCGACGGGACGGCGCTGGTCTGTGCCTCCGACCCGGTGTTCGTGCTCCCTGACCTGGGGTGGGAGCGGGCCGCGTGGTTCGCGGTCCACATCCTGCTGTCGGACGTGGCCGTCTCGGGGGTGCCGCCGACGCATCTCTCGGTCTGTCTGAATCTCCCGCCGGACGTGACCGACGACGAGTTCGACGCGCTGTGGGAGACGTTCGACCGCGAGGCCCGCGCGTTCGACGTGGCGTTCGTCACCGGCCACACCGCCCGCTACCCCGACGGCTCCTTTCCGACCGTGGGCGGCGCGACGGCGATGGCCGTCGGCGACCACGACGACGTGGTGCGGCCGGACGGCGCCCGGCCCGGCGACCGCCTGCTGGTCACGAAGGGCCCCGCCGTCGAGTCGACGGGCCTGCTCGCGGCCCGCTTCGAGGACGCGCTCGCGGGCGAGCCATGGCACGCCGACGCCCTCGACCGGTTCCACGACGCCTCGCCCGTCCGCGACGCGCTCGTCGCGGCCGCCGCGGGGCCGGTCACCGCGATGCACGACGCCACCGAGCGGGGCTTGCTGAACGCCCTCCACGAGATGACCGACGCCGCCGGCGTCGGGGTCGACGTGGAGACCGACCGCGTGCCCGTCCTGCCGGGCGTCCGGGAGGCCTGCGACTTTTTCGACATCGACCCGTGGACCGCCTCCAGCGAGGGCACCCTGCTCGTGGCCTGTCCGCCGGAGGGCGTCGACGACGTGCTCGGCGCGCTCGCGTCCGAGGGCGTGCCCGCCGCGGACGTGGGACGGGTCACGGACGACGAGCGGGTCGTCGTCGACGGCGAGGCCACCGCACCGCCGGAGTCGGACCCGCTGTGGCCCGCGATGGCGGCGTTCGCGGAGTCGCTCGGCGAGTCGGGTGTCTCGACGCGGTGACCCGAGAGAGCATCACCGATTTGTACGACCGCGTTGTACGGCGGATATGCGACAGCCAGCGCCGACCGACCTGCCGGTCGTCTGCACCGTCGCCGGGAGCGACTCCGGCGGCGGCGCGGGCGTGCAGGCCGACCTGAAGACGTTCGACGCACACGGCGCGTTCGGGACGAGCGTCGTCACCGCCGTCACCGCCCAGAACACGACCGGCGTCGCGTCGACACACGTCCTCCCGGTCGAGGAGATCGAGGCACAACTCGACGCCGTGCTCGACGACTTCGACGTGCGCGCCGTCAAGACGGGGATGCTCGCCACGAGCGAGGTGGTCGAGTGCGTGGCCGAGCGCGCCCCGGAGTTCGACTGCCCGCTCGTCGTCGACCCCGTGATGGTCGCGGCGTCGGGCGACCGCCTGCTGAGCGAGGACGCCGAGGCCGCCTACGAGGACCTGATAGCCGAGGCGACGCTCGTCACGCCGAACGTCGACGAGGCCGAGGTGCTGACCGACGTGCGCCCCGACGACGAGGCCGGCCAGCGACTCGCCGGCCAGCGACTGCTGACGATGGGCGCCGACGCCGCGCTCGTGAAGGGTGGCCACGCCGGCGGCGACGAGGTGCGGGACACACTCGTCACGCCCGACGCCATCGAGACGGCGACCCACCCGCGGGTCGACACCGACGCCACCCACGGCTCCGGCTGTACCCTCTCGTCGGCCGTCGCGGCCCGTCTCGCCCGCGACGAGGCGTTGCCCGAGGCCGTCGGGCGGAGCGTCGAGTTCATGGAGCGGGCCGTCAGGTACGCCTACGACGCCGGCACGGGACCGGGCGCGGTCCACCACGCCGTCGACGCGCGGAACGACGCGGCCCGCGACGCCACCCGCGAGGCCGTCGAGGACGTCGTCGCGTGGTTCGTCGACGCGGACGTGTCGGCCGTCGTCCCCGAGGTGGGGATGCAGGTGGTCGGCGCGACCCCCTACGCGGAGTCGCCGGCCGACTGCGCGGCAATCGAGGGGCGCATCACCCGCATCCGGGACGGAATCCACCCGAACCGGGGGGTGCGGTTCGGCGTCTCCAGTCACGTCGCCCGCTTTCTGGTCACGGCCCGCGAGTTCGCGCCCGAGTTGCGGTTCGCGGTCAACTGCCGGTTCGACGACGGAGTCGCGGACGCCATCGACGCGCTCGGGTGGGACTGGACCGCCTTCGACCGGAGCGAGGAGCCCGACGACGTGAAACACGAGGAGGGGTCGACCCAGAACTGGGGTGCTCGGCAGGCGTTCGCCGACCGGGAGGAGCCGCCCGCGGCGGTCGCCGACTACGGCGAGGTGGGGAAGGAACCCATCGTGAAGGTCGTGGGGGAGAGCCACCGGGCGGTCGCCGAGCGGGTGGTGGCGCTGGCCGAGGAACTGGCGTAATCAGCGTACGACCGGCTGGGTCGGTCAGGAGCGGTATCGCCACAACGCGAGCATGAACACCAGCAGTAGCGGAACGACCGGCGCGGCGACCTCGAACGGGACCACCACCAGCAGGACCACCGAGAGGACGACGAACTCCGCGGCGACCAGCAGGCTCGCCAGTTCGAACGAGTCGGGCATCGGAGGAGGACTTGCCGGATGAGTTCAAAGAGCGTTGCGGCGCGTTCGGGTGTGTCGGCCCGTCGTGACGGAGATTCTCGGCCGACCGAAGGAGTGTTACGCCCAGACGCCTACGTTCGCGTAATGGGAGTTCAGGAGTCGGACGCGCTCGACGTGGCCGCGATACGCGATGAGTTCCCGGTGCTCGACCGGGAGTTCGACGGGACGCCGCTACGGTATCTCGACAACGCGGCGACCGCCCAGACCCCGAAGCGGGTCGTCGAGGCCATCGTCGACTACTACTACGGCTACAACGCGAACGTCCACCGGGGCATCCACGAGTTGAGCCAGGAGGCCTCCATCGCCTACGAGGAGGCCCACGACACCGTCGGCGAGTTCGTCGGCACCGACAGACGCGAGGAGGTGGTGTTCACCAAGAACACGACGGAGGCGATGAACCTCGTCGCGTACGCCTGGGGACTGAACGAACTCGGGCCCGGCGACGAGGTCGTCCTGACCGAGATGGAGCACCACGCCTCGCTGGTGACGTGGCAACAGATCGCCAAGCGGACGGGCGCAACCTGCAAGTACGTCCCCATCACCGACGAAGGCTACCTCGACATGGAGGCCGCGCGGGACCTCATCACCGACGACACCGAGATGGTGAGCGTCGTCCACGTCTCGAACACGCTGGGCACGGTCAACCCGGTCCGCGAACTCACCGACATCGCCCACGACCACGGCGCCTACGCGTTCGTCGACGGCGCGCAGTCGGCCCCGCACCACCCGGTCGACGTGACGGACATCGGCTGTGACTTCTTCGCGTTCTCGGCCCACAAGATGTGCGGCCCGACGGGCATCGGCGCGCTGTACGGCCGCGAAGAGGTGCTGGAGGAGATGGAGCCGTACCTCTACGGCGGCGACATGATACGCAAGGTCACCTTCGAGGACTCGACGTGGAACGAGTTGCCCTGGAAGTTCGAGGCCGGCACCCCCAGCATCGCACAGGGCATCGCGTTCGCGGAGGCCTGCGAGTACCTCGAGGACGTGGGGCAGGACGCAATCGAGCGGCACGACCGCGAGCTGACCGAGTACGCGTACGACCGGCTCTCGGAGTTCGACGACATCGACATCTACGGGCCGCCGGGCGACGACCGCGGCGCGCTGGTCTCGTTCAACCTCGAGGGCGTCCACGCCCACGACCTCGCGTCCATCGTCAACGACGACGGCGTCGCCATCCGCGCGGGCGACCACTGCACCCAGCCGCTCCACGACGTGCTCGGCGTGGGCGCCTCCGCGCGGGCCTCCTTCTATCTCTACAACACCCGCGAGGAGATCGACGTGCTGGTCGAGGCCGTCGACGAGGCCCGGCAGTTGTTCGCGTAGCCGCGGTCACTCGGCGTCGCGCTCCGCCTCGGGAACCCACCTGTCGTTCGCCCGCAGGAAGTTCATCGCACCGACGCCGGCGAGTGCGGCCGCGGTGAACCACCGCTGATTCGGGAGCGAGACGAGCGCGCCCAGCCCGCAGACCACGGCCACGACCAACAGCGCGGCCGTCGACGGTGGGGTGCCGAGCGCGTCGCGGCCCGTCACCCCGAGTGCGAGCAGGGCGGCGGCGACGGCGAGGCCGACCGCCAGCGACGACTCGCCGCCCGCCGCGGCCAACCCGGCCACGGCGAGGCAGGCGACCCCCGAGAACGCGAGCACCGCCCCCCGGTGTGAGAGACGTGACACGCCGGCGGCTTCACGCGGGGGGTACGTCGGTCTTGTGACCGCGTCACCTCGCGGTCGTGGCGAGCCCGGGGGAGCGCGTCGCACACAACCCTTTTGCCGGTGATTCCCCTTCGTCCACACAGGAATGAGCGGCCGCGACATGTACCGCCAGCAGATCCTCGACCACTACAAGAACCCCCGCAACTACGGGGAACTCGAGGACGCCACGTTCGAGCACGTCGGCGAGAACCCGATGTGTGGCGACACCATCAAACTGTTCGTGGCGCTGGCCGACGACGACGAAACGATAGAGCACGTCTCCTTCATCGGGGACGGCTGTGCCATCTCACAGGCGTCCGCGAGCCTGCTGTCGGAGGAGTTGCAGGGCAAGACCGTCGAGGAGGTCCGCGAGATGGACCGCGAGGACGTGATGGACCTGCTGGGCGTCGAGGTGTCGCCCATGCGCATCAAGTGTGCCGTCCTCGCGGAGAAGGTCGTACAGGACGGCGCCGCCATCTACCGGGGCGACAAGGACATCGAGGAGACGACGACCGAGGAGTAGGGTGGTTCGAGCGAAGCGAGAACCACCTAAATGCGAACGGGGAGCGAAGCGACCCGTGAGCAGGAGGGAGCCGTCGAACACCGGTTCCCGTGAGACGACACTCGGGGGACAGTTTTTGTGGAGCGCCGTCGTAGCACGAGACATGAGCGAACCCGAGCAGACACCGGCGGACGGCCGCGACGTGGACTTCGGCGAGACCGTCTACGACGAGGAGGGCAACGAACTCGGGCGCATCCGGGGCGTGGACGAACACGGGTTCTACGTGACGACTGCCGAGGGCGTCACCGCGATGTCGGTCGAACACGAGGCCGACACGAAGGCCGGCATCAAGGAGCTCCACTGGCGATGCTGGGAGTGTGGCGAAATCGGTGAGCTCGGCGAGTTGCCCGAGGAGTGCCCGAACTGCGGCGCGCCCGAGGAGGACCTCTACTACTGGCAACAGGACTGACCGGCCGAGTCTCACCGCGAGGGAATCGGCAGGTCGATACTTTATTCGGCACCTCGAACCGTCGAGTGGTGACTCAGCGATGCAGTACTGTGAGACCTGCGGTGGCCCCGTAACCGATGACTTCGTCCGCGTGTTCGGCACCGACGACGGCGAGGTGTTCGCGTGTCTCGACTGCGCGACGATGCGGGAGATAGCCGCGGGTGGCGCGGCGACGGGCGCCGAGACGACCGCGCGGTGACCGCCGCCCCACCGCAACCCTTTCTACCGCGCCTGTGAACCCACCGGCATGGACGTCGTCGTGTTCGGCGCGGGGAGTCTCGGCTCGCTGGTCGGCGGCCTGCTCGCCCGCGAACACGACGTGACGCTCGTCGGCCGCGACCCCCACGTCGCCGCGGTCCGGGAGCGGGGCCTCCGCGTGACGGGCGCGTTCGCGTTCACCGTCCATCCGGCAGCCCGGACCGACCCGCCCGCGAGCGCCGACCTCGCGGTCGTGACGGTGAAGGCGTTCGACACGCCCGCGGCCGCGGCCGCCCTCGCCGACTGTGACCTCGACGCCTGCCTCTCCCTCCAGAACGGCATGGGCAACGAGGAACGGCTGGCGGCCGCCCTCGACTGCCCGGTACTCGCCGGCACCTGCACGTACGGCGCCCGGCTTGACGAGCCGGGGGTCGTCGAATGTACGGGCGTCGGCGAGGTGGCGCTCGGTCCCCGCGAGGGCGGCGAGAGCGTCGCCGCCGACCGCGTCGCCAGCGCGTTCGACACCGCCGGCGTCGTGACCGACCTGGCCGACGACATGCCCCGCCGGCTCTGGGAGAAACTGGCCGTCAACGCGGGCATCAACGCCGTGACGGCGCTTGCCCGCGTCGAGAACGGCGCGCTCGTGGACGGCCCGGCGAGCGAGGTGGCCGCCGACGCCGCCCGCGAGGTGGCGGCGGTCGCCCGCGAGCAGGGCGTCGACCTCCCGGACGTGACGGCCGTCGCCGCGGTCGAGCGCGTCGCCGAGGCCACCGCGGCGAACACCTCCTCGATGCTCCAGGACGTCGAGGCCGGCCGCCGGACCGAGGTGGACGCCATCTCGGGGTACGTCGCGGAGCGGGCCGACCAGCGGGTGCCGGTGACGGCGACGCTGGCGCGACTGCTCCGGGCGTGGGAGCGGGGCCGTGGCGTCCGGTGAGCGACGCCGGCACACGGTGCGCAAAACCCTAAGTAGGCGGCCGCGCAACGGGTTCGTATGTGGGGTAACCGGGGGCGCTCCGCCGAGGTGACCTGCATCGCCTGCGGCACGAGCGTCGCCCGCTCCGACGCCCGCGAGTACGACAAGCACGGCGACCGGTTCGACCGCGCCGACAAGGAGTTCGAACATCTCTGTAAACCCTGTTATCGTGACATCAACCACCAGCCCCGGGGTGAACTCGAGGCCCTCCTGACCGAGAGCGGCGCGGGTGAACGCGACCGCGAGGAGTTCCTCGCCCGCTACGCCGAACTGGCGACCGGCGCCCGCTCGGAGAACGAGCGGTAGCCACCGCTCGCGGGCGAGCGCCCCGTCGGTCGACCACCCAACACGCATAACTCCCGCCCCGTCCAAACCCGCGGCATGACCGACGAACAGGCGCAGGCGGGCACCGCCGAGGGGCAGGGTCCCGTCCGCATCGACGAGGAGCTGGCCCACCATATCGAGGCGAAACGCGAGGAGTTGTTCGAGGAGTTCGACATCAAGGACGCGTTCCCGGCGGAGGTCATCCGCGAGGCCGAGAACCGCACGACCGACACCGACGCCGAAATCCAGGAGGAGATCGAGGAGGACTACCGGACGGACTGCCGGGAGCTGACGACCTGCACCATCGACCCCGCGGACGCCCAGGACTTCGACGACGCCATCTCTATCCGCAAGGAGGACGGCTACTACCACCTCTGGGTCCACATCGCGGACGTCACCCACTACGTCCAGCCCGGCGACGCGATGTGGGACGAGGCGCTCGAACGCGCCAACACCGTCTACCTGCCGGGCTACACGATGCATATGCTCCCCCCGGTGCTCGCGGAGACGGTCTGCTCGCTCGTCCCCAACGAGGACCGCCTGGCCCACACCGTGGAGATGAAGATCGACGAGGAGACGCTGTCGAACGAGTCCATCGACATCTACAAGAGCGTCGTCCACTCGAACGAGCGGCTCACCTACACGCAGGCCGAGGACCGCCTCGACGACCCCGAGGCGGACCTCCACGACGAACTCACGCTCGTCCACGAACTCGCCGACCGCCTCCACGAACAGCGCAAGGAGGACGGCTCGCTCGTCCTCAATCCGCGTCGGGACCGCGCCCACACCATCATCGAGGAGTGCATGCTGAAGGCGAACAAGGCCGTCACTCACGAACTCCAGTGGGTCCGGGGGCTGGAGGCGATGTTCCGCGTCCACCCCCAGCCGACGCCCCAGGAGTGGGACGAGGCGCTCCAGGAGATACAGGACCTGGACGGCGTCTCCATCCCCGGCGACGCGTGGGACGACCCCCGGAAGGCGGTCAACGCCACGCTCGAACAGGCTCCCGGTCGGCAACTCGACCAGATACAGTGGGCCGTGATGAAGGTGATGCCCCGCGCGAAGTACATGAGCGACCCCTTCGGCGGCCACCACGCGCTCAACTTCGAGATATACGGCCACTTCACCTCCCCGATTCGGCGACTGTCGGACCTCGTCAACCACTGGATAATCTACCAGGACGAGACGCCGGAGGGGGTCAGCCTGCCGAGCCTCTGTGACCACGCCAGCGACAAGCAGAAGGACGCCGAGACCTGCGAGCGCATCTACAAGGACTACCTCCAGGAGGTCGGTCTCGACCCCCACGCCGTGAACAACCGCGGGCTCGAAGTCGTCGAGGACCCCGCTCCCGACGCGGACCTCGACCGCCGGGCGAGCGAGGTCAACCCCGAGGCGTTGAACTGAGGGGGGCGGAGTCTTTTTCTCGCGGGGCGTGCCACCACGGACCATGACCTGGTTCGTCGACTTCGACTACGAGAGCTACGAGACCGCCCGCGAGGAGTTCGCGTGGGACCTCCCCGACGACTACAACGCCGCCCACGACCTCGTCGGGAAACACGACGGCGACGGCGTGGCGCTGTACCAGCAGTACCCCGACGGAAGCGAGGAGACGTACACGTTCGCGGAGATGGACCGCCTCTCGGACCGCGTGGCGGCGGGCCTCGCGGACCGGGGCGTCGAGCGCGGCGACCGGGTGGGGGTCGTCGTCCCGCAGAAGCCGGCGAACCCGCTGGTCCATCTCGCCTGCTGGAAACTCGGTGCCGTCTCGCTCCCGCTGTCCGTCCTCTTTGGCCCCGACGCGCTGGAGTACCGCCTCCAGGACAGCGGCGCCTCCGTCGCCGTCGTCGACACGAGCGTCCACGACGCCGTCGCCGTCGAGGTGACCAACTTCGGGAACGCGCCGGTCCGGGAGGCAGTGGTCGTGCCCGCCGCGGACGACCGGCGACTCCCCCGCCAGTACGTGGGGACACTCGAGCCAGGCGAGTCAGCGACCGTCGAGGTGAACCTCGATTCGGTCCGCAGTCCGGCGAACGTCACCGCACGCGTCGACTACCAGACCGGGAGTGAGACGGGGAGCGCGGTCGGCGCGTACGACTACCGACCCCCGGAGGGCGCCATCCGCCTGACCGGCGTCTCGCTGTCGCTCGACGGGGAGACGCTGACGCTGTCGGGCAACGCCGGCAACGTCGGCACCGGCGAGGTGACGGGCGTCGTCGTCGCCGTCGGCGAGAGCGAACACGTCCGCCCCGCGTACCCCCAGCGGACGTACTTCATCGGCACCGTGGCCGGTAGCGAGTTCGCGCCGTTCGAACTCACCGCCGACATCGACGCCGCGAACGCCTCGACGGTGCCCGTCGAGGTGACCTACCGGAGCGACGGCATCGAGCGGACGACCACCGTCGAACTACCGTTCGAGCGGGACGCCGTGGCCGACGACGCCGAAGGGGCGACCACCAACACCGCCGTCGTCGTCGGGTTCGGTGTCGGGCTGGCGCTACTCGTCGTCGGCATCGCAGTCATCACGAGGCGCTACCGATGAGCGAGCCACCGCTCGAACTCCGGGAGGTGGTCAAGGAGTACGAGGGCGGCGGCGAGACGGTCCGGGCGCTCGACGGCGTCGACTTCCGGGTCGAACGCGGCGAGTTCGTCTCCGTCATCGGCCCCTCGGGGTCGGGGAAGTCGACGATGCTGAACGTGCTCGGCCTGCTCGACGTCCCCACGTCCGGGGAGGTGTTCGTCGACGGCCGCGACGCGACGGCGCTGTCCGACCGCGAGCGCACGCAGGCCCGCAAGGAGTACGTCGGCTTCGTGTTCCAGCAGTTCTACCTCATCCCGTCGCTGTCGGCACTGGAGAACGTGCTGTTGCCGACGCGGTTCGCGTCTGACCCCGGCGCCCGCGAGCGTGCGACCGACCTGCTGGAGCGAGTGGGGCTGGCCGACCGCCTCGACCACCGGCCCGACGAGCTCTCGGGCGGGCAGAAACAGCGGGTCGCCATCGCCCGCGCGCTGGTGAACGAGCCCGCGGTGCTTCTGGCCGACGAGCCGACGGGGAACCTCGACCGCGAGACCGGCACCCAGGTGCTCGACGAGTTCGAGCATATCCGCGAGCGGGGCGTCGCCGTCGTCACCGTCACGCACGACCCGCTCGTCGGCGACTACGCCGACCGGACCGTCAGCATCGTCGACGGCCGTCTGGAATGAGCTGGCTCGCCGCCACCCGGATGGCGTGGGAGAACCTCCGGCGCAACCGCCTGCGGAGCGTGCTCGCCGCGCTGGGCATCGTCATCGGCGTGCTGGCTATCGCCACGCTCGGCGTGTTCGGCAACGTCCTCCAGCTTGCGGCGACCGACTCGTTCGGCGGCATCGGCAACCAGGTCATCGTCTCGCCGAACGCCGACGCCGGGGTCGAACAGCTCCAGCAACGCGACGTGATGACCGTCCGCCGGGTCGCGGACGGCCGGGGCGAGGTCGTGCCGCTCGTCACCGGCGGCGCGGTCGTCACCGCCAGCGGCGGCTCCACGTTCGCACAGCTGTACGGCACCGACGAGCCGGGCGTCCTGTTCGAGGCGCGCAACGGGACCATCCCGCCCCAACTGCGGCAGGGGGCGCTCGTCGGACCGCAGGTGGCCGACCGGCTCGGGGTCGGCGTGGGCGGCGCCATCGAGATAGAGGGGAACCGCTACCGCGTCGTCGCCGTCATGCGTGAGGCACAGGACATCTCGCCGGTCACGCCCGACTCGGCAGTGGTGCTCCCGCCCGGGGAGTTTGCCGACGAGACCCCCTCGCAGGTGGTCGTGCAGGCGAACTCCCGCGAGGACGCACAGGTCGTCGCGAGCGAGGTCCGTGCCCGGCTGAACGCCCGCGACCAGCGCGTCAGCGTGTTCGAGCTATCGAGCGTCATCGACCGCATCCAGGAGTTCTTCGGCCTGCTGAACGCCTTCCTCATCGCGCTGGCGGCCGTGTCGCTGGTCGTCGCGGGCGTCGCCATCTTCAACGTGATGCTGATGAGCACGACCGAGCGCCGGGGCGAAATCGGCGTCCTGCGTGCGGTCGGCGTCCAGAAGCGCGACGTGTTGCGGATGCTCGTCGTCGAGGCCGGCCTGCTCGGCGTCGCGGGCGGCGTCGCCGGCCTCCTGCTGTCAGTGGTCGCCGTCCTCGGACTCTACTACGTCACGCCCATCGAACTGGCGACGGTCACGGACCCCTCGAACCTCCCGTTCGTCGTGCTCGCGTTCGGGTTCGGCGTCGTCGTGGCGCTGGTCTCCGGGCTGTACCCGGCATGGAAGGCCGCCACGCTCCATCCGGTCGAGGCGCTCCGGTCGTGACGCTCCGGTCGTGACGCTCCGGTCGTGACGAGCGGGGCCGGAGCTATTTGACGACGGCCCACCTACACCGGGCGTGGACGCCATCGAGGCCAGCACCGTCGTCTACGTTCCTCGGAGGGAGGTGTTCGAGTTCATCCAGGGGTACTCGGGCGCGACGGAGTACGCCGACCACGTCGAGCGCGTGCGGCAGTTCGGCGACGGCGGCCCGGGCACCGACTACCGTATCACCGTCTCGTGGTGGCGGTTCGACTACACCGCCGTCACGCGCGTCACGGACGTCGACCCGCCGACGCGCATCGACTGGCGCTCGACGAAGCGCCCGGAAGCGACGGGGTCCTGGCACATCGAGTCGGTCGACCCGCCCGCGGACCCGCCGCCGGACGTCGACCCCGAGACGGCGACGGAGCTCCGCCTGCGCATCGAGTTCGACCCCGAGAGCGTGCTGGGCGCGCGCCTCTCGGGACCGCTCCCGGTCGAGGCGGTGCTCGACCGCGTGAAGCCGGTGGTCGTCAGCGAGTCCGAGGCCGCGGTGGCGGCGCTGGTCGCGGACCTCGAAGGCAGGCGCCGCGAGGTGGACCTGACGGTCCATCGTGCGCCACGGTCGCTGTAAAACGGGACCGAACCGGTCCCGGGGGGTTGTGCATGGCAGCTCGATTCGGCACCGAGCTACCGATGACTACCGGACCGCCACGGAAACCCCTTCTCCCGTCTATTCGAGGCTCGTGCCGCCGTCGGCGACCGCGTCCGCCATCCGGTCGGTGAAGTCCCACGAGTGGAACCGCGCGGCGTCGATGCGGAGAACCACCTCCTCGCGGTCGTCGGCGAGCAGGCGCTCCGCCAGCGAGGAGTCGGTGCCGCCGAGATAGCGGTCGAGGAGGTCGCGCAACAGCGTCTTCTCCGGGTCGGGTTCGACGCTGGCGGTGCCGTTCCCTCGGACGCCGACGTACGGCGGCTCCTCGACGGACACCTCGAACGCCACCGAGGGGTCGGCGCGGAGATACCGCACCACGTCGGCGTCCGCACCGGTGGCACACAGCAGGTCGCCGTCGCGGTACTGGTACCACAGCGACAGCATCCACAGCTCCCCGTCTGGCGTGTGGCACGCCAGACGTATCGGGACGGTGCCAGCGTCGCTCGTCAGGAACGCCTCCGCCTCCTCGCGGCTCCACGCGCCGGTGACCTCCATGAATCGGTGATACGCCCCGGAGGGGGATAAGTGGCGGTAGCACTGGTCGCCACCCGACCACCTGTCATCGTCCGAGCACTAAAGTGGCTCCTACCGCGAGCAGTGGTAACGATGGCGGGGGACAGCGAGTCGGTGGGGACCACCGGCGGCGAACGGGACGTGACGGACCTCGAGAAGAAGCCGGCCGAGCGCTGGCTGGACGACCACTTCGAGCCGGTGTTCTTCCAGATGCGCTACTTCCTGCTGATGCCGGTGCTGGTGGCGTTCGTCGGCGCGATGACGATGTTCGCGGTCGGCGGCTACCACACGTTCAAGGCAGTGGCGGCGCTCGTGATCCAGTTCCAGGTCGGCGGCGCGAAGGTCACCCTGCCCATCATCAAGGCGCTCGACGCGTTCCTCGTGGGCATCATCCTCGTCATCTTCTCGTTCGGCGTCTACGACTTCTTCATCAGCACGCTCGACCCCGCGAGATACGCCAGCATCCGCCCCGACTGGTTCAAGTTCGACTCCACCGGCGAACTGAAGAACAAACTCATCGAGGTGGTGCTGGTCATCCTCGCCATCAAGTTCTTCGAGCAGATAGTCGCCAACATCGACCAGTTCACCAGCCCCGAAATCTATCTGGTGATTCCGGCCGGGGCCGCTATCCTGGCTGTGAGTCTCGGGTTCTTCAAGTGGGCGACGGAGTGAGACAGCACGTCCCACGGCCGCCGCTCGTGACCAGCATCCGCGCGAGCGAGCGCGGTTCACGGGACGAGCGGGGGGTTCGGACGGGACGAGCGGGGGGTTCGGACCAGGTCGAGGTAACGGGGACGTCCGCGGGTGGCTCTCATCGGTCCCGTTGGAATTTTCTAATACTCGATAAGAATAGCGCACTGAATATACACAGTAGATGAAGCACGGTGCTGTCTCACGATAGTATCATCAATATCTCCCCACAACGTGGGTGCGAGTTTCATCGTGACTTGGTCTCAAAAATGTACAAACAGTTATCCACCTGCAAACCGTTTTTCAATATAATTACTTTTCATGCCAAGCGACACGTCCCTCACCCGCCGAGCGGCACTCGTGTTCATGGCGGGTGGTGCAGGGCTCCTGATGTCCGAAACGGGAGCCTTCACTCGAATTAGCGGAGACAGGGGCGTCGACGTTGGCGTCGCCTCCGGGGACGATGCACTGCTCGGTCTGAGTGATCAATCCAGCGGGTCTGCAGTTTCCGGCCCCGGTGACGCTACCACCGTCTACGACATCACGGACAATACCGGCGCGTTCTCGGCATCGGACATCGGCGTAACTGTGTCGGCGTTGATTGACCAAAGCGGGATAGAGACTACTACGCCCCCAGTTCAAGCAACCGTCTCCGGAAGCGGAAGCCAGTTCTCCGTAGCCATCAGTTGCACGACCGATACGAGCAGTCTCGGCAAGTCGTATCACGTCGTGCTGGAGTTTGATGCGGAGTCGGACGGCATTTCCATCAGTACGACGTCCACGACCAACTCGTACGTCAGCATCACCTGTGCGTACGATTACGGCGATTCGAACAACTACCGTGATCAGGAGAGCGGCGACGCCGTACAACCGACCGACGCGAGCGGAGATATCGAAAACCCATCCGCGGTCAACGAGAAGGACGACACCACCGCGACAGCGATCTCCGCTGGCGGCCAGGAAGACCTCAAGGTCGGCTATTCACTGCCGCCGGTAGCCGAGACGGCCACCACGTACGAGATGAACTTCGTCGTAAAGAGCATTCAGGCGGGCGGGGGTAATTTCGGATTCTATCTCGTCGACAGCACGGGACAGCAACTCACGGACCGACAAGTCCTCAGTACGGGGGACAAGATGTACTCGTTCACGGATGCGGAAGAACAGAATATCGCCGCCAATTACGACGACCTCTACCTGATCATCGATTCGAGTACGACTGGCAAGGGGAATCGAGAGATGGAACTCGACTATTTCGACCTCGTCTCGAGTTGAACGAGACGTTCCCACGTCACCGCCCCGTCCACTGTATCGACCGTTCGCGGCTCGCGCGGCCGAGCACACGCTACGCGGTGCTCGGCTGTAGTTCGCCGCAGAATATGGACGAGCGGGGGAGCCGAGTTTGCGACCACCGACAGGGGGTCGAATGAAGTGTTTCCGAACATGGTCACTCGGGGAGGTCGCCCTTACGAACCTCCATTTTCTGACGCTCGTTCCGGGCGTCGTAGTGTTTGTAGAGCGTGTCGAGGCCAACGTCCATCCGCTCGGACACGACCTCCGGCGACGTGCCCTCGTTGAGATGCTGGGTGATCGCGCCGCGGCGGACCGCGTGGGGAGATCGGGCCGACGGGCACTTCGACGGGTAGCCGTCGGTCCCGCGAGCCTCGCAGTTCGACGGCTCCCGGTCGTGTGGGCACTCGCCGTACTCGCAGGGGTGGGTCGCCTTGTTCACCCACTTGTAGATGGTGTCGCCACCGGGCCGGCCGTACTCGGTCGTGATCAGGGGCCGCCGGCCGTGGTCGTCCGTAACCTCCGGGCGGTCGGGGTTGTCGAGGTAGTCCTTGACGATCTGGAACCAGCGCGGACCCAGGAACACCCACCGGCTACCGGCGTCACCGTTCTTCAGGCGGGTACCCTCGTCGAGGCGATGCTCCAGCCGGACGGCATGGTCTTCCTCCTTCAGGTCGTCCACGTCGATGGAGCGGAGGGCCGACCGGCGCATTCCGGTGCGCCACAGTAGCGCCATCACGACGTGCCGGCGACTCGCGTAGTGGAAGCGGTCGAGCGAGCCGAGGATGCGTTCGGCGCGCTGGGGTTCCAGGTGGACGCCGCGGGTGTTCTCCACGTCGCGCAGCTGCGGCGCGTAGATGCGTTCGGCGAGCCCCTGCTCGACGGCCTCGATATTCGCCCAGAAGCGCAGCGCCTCACGGACCGAGGAAATCTGCTTCTCGACGGTCGATTTCGCCACCTGCTCGCAGCGCCAGGAGACGAAATCGGAGAGTTGGCGGCCGGTCAGGTTGTTCAGGTTCTCGATTTCCTCCTCCTCGCACCAGTCGAGGAAGTGGTTCATCCGCGTCACGTCGTTCTGATACGTCGTATCTCGGTTGCCCGAGTCCCGCCGCATGGCGAGGAAGCGGTCGACGCCATCCTCCGGCGAGAGGGGTTGGAGAGTATCCGGCATAGAATCCGAAAGGATTCTGGACATCATATATTTTGTGACAAGCTATATTGTATAGTGATAAGCTCAGATTGAGTCCAAATATCATATAAGATTCATCGGCACATAATGAAGTATCGGGATTCAATATAAGCAGTATGAGAAAATCGGCGGACTGGATGGTCTTGCTGGACGACCGCATCCTCGAACTTCTACGGGAGGATGAGGAGGGGATTCTATCGCCGTCCGAAATCGCCGCCGATGACCGAATCACCTACAGTTCGCAGTACGTGGGAAAGCGACTGAGAAAACTCGCAGAGGAAGGATACGTACAACGATTCGGAACCGGAGTCTACCGAATTACCGAGCAGGGGGAAGCATATCTCGACGAGGAATACGATGCCATCGAAGACAGGTGGATTACCGACGAGCAGGACGGCACCGACGGGCCGACCGCCGGGGAGGAGGTCGGGAACGGGTAACTACTCATGAGTCTCCGCCCGTCGCCCTCCTGGATGCAGCAGCTCGACGAACGGATTCTGGAGCTGCTGCAAGACGAATCGTGTGCGAGCTATCGGTACATCGCGGGCCTAGACGAGATCAGCGCGTCGAAGTTGCGAGTTCGAGAGCGGTGCAAGGTACTGGCGCGGGTCGGGCTGGTCGAGGCTCTGTCCAACGAGCGGCGGGTGTGGGAACTGACCGAGAAGGGGAAAAGGTATCTTGAGGGAAACATTCCAAAAGATGAGTTTCCCGATCCGTGGGCGGACGGTAAGACGCCAAGAGCTTGGTGGCAGACTCCAAGCTAATCCGTCGACTCGAACCGATTCTGCGTGCGAGTTGATCGATTCACGCACAATATTAATATCATTTGGACTAAATTTGGTAGTTAATGGAACGGCGGGAAGAACACTTTGAAAAAGCAATTGAATTGTTAGGCTCGGATTGGCTAACTGAACAGGATTCAAAATATCCAATCCATTCGAATGGCGTAGACCCTCTTAAAGTAAATCACCCGCCAAAAGTCGTTACACAATATCGGATTGCGAAGGAAGACTTGTATGGAGAGTCGGAGTCGATATTTTCTAAAAAGCCTCTTAGAGAGGACTCGGTGAGATTTCTTTGGATAGGAAAAGTGTACGAACTTGTAGAGGGCCTACCAGTCGTATCACCAAGTGGAGAAATACGCGAAGACTCCACAGTCAAGGAATTGTTTCAGAATATACTACGTAGCAGCGATCAATTTGATAACGCATTCTACGAATTAGAAGTGGCTGCAGAGTACGTAGAGAGAGGTCATAGACCCGCGTTTGTTGACGAAAACCTAACGACGAAGAAGTCCCCCGATATTGAATTATTAGATTTAGATGATCGTATCCAAATTGAATGCAAGCGATGCAGTATTAAAAGTTCGGATGAAAAATCCAACACTAACAAATCAGAAAAATTATTGTCAAAAATCAAAGACCATATTGAATCAGATAGTTATATTGCGGCATTAGACTTGTCAAGAGAACCAAAGGGTAAAGAAGTGGACTCCATTTCAGAGGATTTGCCCAATTCACTAAAAATAAGCAAAATATCTGAGCAAGAGATTGACTTGTCTTTTGGTAAGTTATATCTATTCCCATTCTTTGAACAAGGGATTATAGAACAACCAGTAGGGGGTTTAGAGGGGGCGGAGGTCCTTACAGAGTTCTACGAAACATACGTCCGTCCTGTTCTGGCGGGAAAGCTAGGTGAGAATAAGAGTTGGAGAGATCTGGGATATTGGGTGATATATTCGGAAAGTCAAGAATCTGGGTCAATTGCGAGACATAAACATCCAATTTGGATTGGAGTGCTGAACGATTCAGATTCATCTGAATCAAGCGATAGATTAAGAAACCAATTCAAAGGAGTGAGCGGTAAGTTTGACAATAATCCTTCAGTATTACATATAAAAATCCCTGATTTTAGAGAGGGAGATGCTGTGCAAGATCTACGATTGAGACGACAAGCAGCGGGAGAATTAAAACAACGTCCGGGAATCTCGATTGTCGCGATTAATGGGTTTGATATAGTCGAGTCAGAAGGACAGATAGGTGTAAAAACACCTGAGACTATCATTCCGAACTATTTTCCAGAATACTCTCTTCCTGAGGACTTGAACCTTCTTAGTGGCAGTTTCGAGGACGCAATTGCATACGATGAGGTGCGAAGTGACGCAAATGAGGAATATATGTCTGATGAGGAGGGGTTAAAGCGTCTGCTGGATGAGGAAGAAGGGACTTTCAGTTTCAGATTTACTCCAGAGGAATCGGCAGACGTTTGCGAGGCAAAGACCATCGTCAGGGAAGAGTCTTTAACTGGAAGTGCATCAATATCATTAGAAATAACCTCAGATAAGACTTTTATATTCACTAGAACTACTGACCGAGGGAAATGGGTTTGTGAAGTTGGGTGTGGAGATATTCCAGACTTCACACCGATTCACTTTTTCTTAATTTGGTCTGACAAAATGGCAAAGCTGGCCGTCTCATCGGAAGCCTGGGAAGGTGAAATAATAGAAGACATATGCAATAAGCCAAATAAAAAGTCACGTTAGAAATTGAATTTTGTCAGCAGATAACCGAGGCGTCCCACCCCGCAGGGGGGCGGTCGCCTCGGTCACAGGGTCGGTCGGTGAGTGAGCCGGAGCAACCGGCGTTAGAGCAAAGTACCTGCTACGAAGCGAACTGCAACTCTTCTGATTGATAGGAGTACGTCGAGATGCCTTCCGATTCGCAGTGATCGAGAAGGTTCGCAGGGTAGATATCGGAACTGTCGAGTTGACCCGAATATACAACGGAGACCTCATTTTCGGAGACACGGTCGACGACGATTGCGTCGTCCGGGTCATCGTGGGACGATTTGATGACGCGATCACCAGGGACGAACGGATTCTCGGCAAACTCCAGATTCGTGTGCTTGTAGTCGTAGAGCTTGATCTCCTGGTCGTTACAGTACGACGTGTAGAGTGCAGGGTGAATATCGCGCCAGTCGCCGGGCCCGCCGTCGAGTGACGAAGGGAACGCAACCCGAACTGCCTCGCCGTCCATCTGCTGGCCGTACACGCCGACCTCCTTCTCGGGAGGGAGAAGATCGACCACGACAGCGACCGAGGCGTCGTCGTCACCGGACTTGATAACCCGGTCGCCGGGTGAGAACGGGTTCTCCGGCTTCTGATTCATGAACGCGGTGTTCGGACCTAAATCCATTATCTCGTTCATCGGTCGGGCCGCGAGGTGGTCGAGCTTCTCCGGCTCCTCGCCGGAGTATTGGTCCTGAGCAGACACCTTCGAGTGGAGCGTTTCGAGGCGTTCCCAACCGAGGAGAATCAGACTGTCTTCGTTGTCCCGGTGCCACACCATCACGACGATCTCGTCGTCGGGGTCGTTGTCGAGGATGGTTTCGGGCAGGAACGCGGATACGTCGCGCGAAGTTTTCACGTCGACCTCGTAGCCGAACACCTCAAAATCGTATGCAGAGAAGCTCTCGGGTTCACAGTACCGCATCGACTCCTCGTTCTTCCAGTCCCACATCTCGACAGGGAGGTATTCACGGCAGAACTGCTCGAACGCGAGCTCACCGAGGTTGCCGATTCGCTTGATATCAACGTCGTCGGCTCCCTGCTTGACCGCTTGGTGGTGGGCTCGCTGTCGGTCGACCTCATCAGGGGTGTAGCGATACACGACATCCAGATGAATTGATTGATAGATTAACTTTCTGCAGGATATATCGACGAGGGGACTCCGATCAGTCCTCGGCTGGCCCCTGTCGACGCAGCTCGTCGAGGAGATCGGGCCAGTCGAGGTCGTCGCTGAACAGCTCCGGCTGGAGGTCCCACGACCACGGCGCGGCGTCGTCCGGGTCGTACCAAGCGGCCGTCGGTTCGAGGTTTTCGAGCGAGCCACCGAACCGCTGGTCGACGGGAAAATCCTCGTCGCGCGGCCAGTACGAGTAGAAGTCCGCTGTCTTCTGGTCGACCTTGTAGAACGGGAGCGTGGCGAGTGCCTTCGCCTCCGGGTGGACGTCTTTCCCAGTATGAGCGATGAGGCCGCACACGTCGACGCCGATCTTGGCGAACCGCTTGGCGAGCGGGGTCCACTGGGTTGCCACCTCGCGGCTGTTCGTCCGGGCGTCGAAGTGGGTCGACGCCTCGTCGATGACGACGAACTTCGGCGTCTCCCGATGTTCGAGGAGAGTGACGGCGAGGTCGTGGGCGGAGGTTACGAGTTCGTCCGTTTCGTCCCACTCGCGGACGTTCGAGACGACCAGGAGGTCGTCGCGGTCGAGCCGACGCAGCTCCACCAGCAGACTCATCGTGTTCGTCTTGCCCGTGTTCGGGTTGCCGGCCGCGAGGACAAACGCCGGGGCGTCGTGGTTGTCCATCGCGTCGAGCAGCTGCATCGGGAGCCGCAGGGCCGAGGCGTCGAGGTCCTGCTCGGTCACGCCGATGTAGTTGGCGACCGCGTGGCTGTCGCCGTCGAAGATACGCCGGGCGGCTTCTTCGGAGGCGAGCGTCGGGACGACCGCGCTCCCGAGCGCCGACTGCTGGAAGGAGAGCGGCACGTCGTCGGCGTCGAACTCGATGCCACTCATAAAAGCGAGGCTTGACATATCCTGCTCGTCCGCGACCATGCCGGTCACGTCGAGCAGGTGGTCGGCTCCCTCGATGCGGCCACGGGCCGCTTCGCGGAGCTTCGCCGCGGTCAGCAGATGCTCGTCGGTATCAGTCATCGGCAGCTGTACCTCCGTCGGTGCCGGCGTCGTCGACGGTCGCGCGGGACGCGGCATGCGGGTCGAACTCGTCCTCGAGTCCGGGTACCTCCGAGGTAGGGCTGTTGTCCTCAGCGGCCTCCCGAATCTTCCGCTCGATGCCGTACTCGTCGATCACCGCGTCGATCTCCTCGGTGAGGCCGTCGCCCTTGTCGGGGAGCGAGCCGCGTTCGAACGTCGAGACCAGCCGGAGGACGGCCTTCTTCGTCGCCCGGCGGAGGATGCCGTGGGCGTGCGTCTCGATGGCGAAGCCCTTCTTCGCGTCCTCTTCCAGCTGGCCGCGGCACTCCTTGACCGCTTCCAGGGCGCGGAGGAGATCGCGGTCGGAGTAGGTCCCGCGCCAGGTGCCGTCGACAGAGCGGTCGACGAGGTCGACGTTCTTCCCGACGGCGAGGTTCGGTGAGAGCCAGTCGAGCGAGCCGTCGGTCACCGTCCACTCGCGGAACTGCTGGATGGGAACGCGGTAGACGCCGCCCTTGCGAACGCGAGCGTCGAGGTCGACTATCCAGATGTAGGAGGGTTCCCACAGCATCGAGACGATGCGGCTGCCGATGGGCCGGCCGAACAGCGGGATGATGATGAGCGCCGCGAGGCCGATGACGCGGAGATTCCGGGGGAGACCGACGCCGGTGAACGACGCGATCACGAACGCGAGGAGTCCGAGCCCGGAGAGAATCAGCAGGAAGTGCTGGGCGAGGAAGTGACCGATGCGGAACAGCGTCGTCCGGTCGGGCGTCGTACCGGTGTCCTGGGCCGTCTCGTCACGGTCGAGGTCACGCGAGGGGCCGCCGTACTCCTCGGTCGCGTCGTCGTCACTCATGGGGGCACTCACCCATTGCTGCGAGCGTCAGCTCCGCTGGGGTGTCCAGGGCAGAGCCACAGAACGGGCAGGGAGGCCGTCCGGTGTCGGCGGTACTCATGCCAGCCGCTCACCCCGTTCGTTCGCGCCTGTCTTCGCCTTCACCGCCTCGTAGAGAACGGCCAGCGCGACACCGAGCGCGCCGCCGATGCCGGCGTCCCGTACGTCCGAGCCGTCGTAAGGTCCGGCGAGGAGGGAGCTTCCGGTGTCGGCTTCCAGCTGTGTGAAGGCTCCATTCGACTGGGAGACGGGCGTCGAAATCCAGACGACGCCGCTGGAGATCGTCACCTGGACGGTGGAGACGCCGCGCGGTATCGGCTTCTTGATGATGGAGCCTTTCGAGACGCCTTCACCACCGGCTGACGACGTGAAGGTGAACGTGACGAGCCGGGGAACCTCGGATTCGAAGGTGACGAAGAACGTACTGGAGCCGGCGTGATAGCGCCACTTTCGAATCTTGACGGCGGGGTCGCCGTAGAGGTCCGCCTCGTAGGTGACGTTCGACGCGGTGGGTGTGGGCGTCGGGGAGATCGTGTCGGTCGCGGTCATGGTCGAGGCGTTGCTACCGTTCTGGGCAGCGACCGTGCCGGTCGCGGCCAGGAGCAGCAACAGCGCCAACAGTAGACGTTTCATGAATGGACCGGAGGGAATTGAACCCTCCTACAGGGGCCACCAGTCCGGCTGGAACAGGGACGAGAGGAAATCGAGACCCATCCCGAGGAGGTCGATGCCGACGTACTGAGCAGCGGCGACGAGGCCAACCACGATCAGGAGCGTGGGGAGGCTCTTAACGAGGAGGCGAATCATCGGCCGCCTCGACGATCACCTCCGTCGTTCTGCTTTGCCCATGCAGCAAGACCGACGAGCGCGAGGACTCCGATGATGACCTTCGCACCGACTCCAGAATCGGAGTCAGAGCCACCGGAGGCTGCGCTGTTCGCTTCTTTGAGCTCCTCGCGGAGTTCGGCGAGCTTGTCGAGTTCCGCCTGAAGCGCCGAGGCGTTCCCCGTCGCGTAGGTGTACTGTTCGGTAGTGGTCTTGTTGAGGTCGTCCCCCGACACCGGGTTGGTGAGCCGCGTGACGGTGAAGTTGTCCTCCAGGGGGAGAACCTTCGAGCCGTTCGCCGTCTGAGCGGCCATGTAGAACGACCCGTTGTAGTTGACCGGATGGTAGGTGGTGCCGTTCTCGAAGGTGACGCTATCGTCGCCGGAGTAGAACACCTGGCCGTTGTAGGTCGACCCATTGTAGTCGACGGTGAACGAGGTGTTCAGGTCCGAGTGCCAACCGAGGGTCGCCATCTCGACCGCGAGGAAACTGTAATAGCCCGTCGAGTTGTACGAGGTCGAGGACCGGCCAGCAAGTTCGGCAGTGCCGAGCAGGTCAGAGGCGTTCAACTCGCCAGCCTCATACTTCTGATAGACTTCCTCGACGAACGGGCCACCGTTAGCCCTGATTTGGAGACTTGGCTCCCAGAGCGAGTAGTAACTGACCTCAACATCGTATATATTCTGTTTCATGATGACGGTCTGGTGAGTCCCGTTGTAGACAAACCGGGGGTCAACGTTAGTGTCGAAGGAGTTAGGCAGGCTCGACGTATCGTTGTTGGTCGACGGGATGTACGCCGATGAGTTGTTGATAGAGTTGATGACGAGATTCGGGTCATTCCCGAAGGTTGGCGGCTCCCACATTGCGAGTCCATTAAGACTCCAGACCGGAACCCGTATGTCGGTGGTATAGCTCCAATCAGACCCGTTATTGTACTGGGTGAGGTTGACGGTAACGAACCCCTCAATATCCCTATCGGGATACGAGGGAGTGACAGTAGTGTTCTGCGGGTCGGCTTTGAACAGGTACTCCAGTACGGAGACCCGGTTTTGCCAGGCGGCGAGAGTGTGGATATAAGGCTTCTCGTAGTAGTCTACCACCGACTGATTGAACTGTTCCTTTGCGACCGAGACATTGGAGCCGTTGTTAAGGGCGTGAGCAGTAGCGAGCTTGCCCTCAGACCAAGCGACAGCGCGCCTGTCCTTGGCGAAGTTGTACTGTGAGCGGACGAACGTGTGGTTGGCCGACGCCGCTGTTTCGGCCATCGCCTGTAGGTCGGCAATATCGGACTTGTCGGCAGTGTGCGTACACTCGCCGCCGAGCGGCGAGTCAGTCGCCCCGAGCGAGTAGAGGAAAGATTGGATTGCGGTACCCGTAGTTGAGAACTCACAGGTCGTGGCGGCGACACCGGCCCCGGCGAACGTCGACGTGACCAGGAGGCCGGCGAGCGCGACGGAACCGACGCGCCGGCCGCGCGGGGAGTTGACCGCGCCGCCGATGCGGACGGTCTGGGCGCGGAGATCGACACGCCCCCGAACAGATAGGTAGACGCGGCCTGCGAAAGCGACTGCGCCACCGCCGACGAGCCCGAGCGCGATACCAGTGTCGCCAGCGGTGAATCGCCAGCCGGCGACGAGCAACGCGGCGACGAACGCGAAGGTGGTCAGGTGAGCGACGCGGCGGGTGATGTTCCGGGTCATCTACCTGACCGCGACACCCCAGGAGACGACCGTGAGGAGGAAGGCCAGCTGCATCCCGAGCGGGTCACCGATGCTGACGATGATGTCGTGCAGCTCCGGGACGTACTCGTAGCCGAGGATGACAGCGGGGCCGGCCGCGATGAGGGCCTGCTCCCAGGTCTCGTAGTTCTCGAACCGCTTCGTCTCGCTGCTGGCGAAGGCCGCCGCGTACGCACCGAGTGAGACCAGCAGGGAGTGGTCGGTCGTCAGCTGGTAGTCGATCCAGACGAGATCGACCGTCGAGATGCCTCCGAACTGGTACAGCGACGCGAGGATGTACGCGACCGAGAGCATCGCGGGGAGACTGCGGATGTTCGCGTAGTCCCCGAGCAGTGAGTTGGCCCGCTGCTGGTAGGACATCAGGCAGGCACCTCCTGGTCGCGGTCAGTCTCGTTCTTGTGGCGGTCGGCCACCTGCCGGACAGCGTGGGGAACGCTCGCGCGGAAGGCGATGTACTCCTCAGCGGTCGAGCGGAGTCGGTCGAGTTCCGCTTCCATCGCCTCGCGCCTGCGACGACACGCGGGGTCGTCGCACATCAGGAATCACCCGAAGGGAAGCGGAACGACCGGGGGTTGTACGTCTGTTCCTCGCCGTCGTCGTTCGTGAAGGACTCCTCATCCTCGCTCTTGACGTACGCGACCTGCTGGCCCTCGATCAGCGCAGAGACGAGCTGCTGCCGGAGGGTGCTGTTCAGCCAGACGCCCTGGCCGTCGATCTCGATGACGCCGTAGTCGCCGGCCCACGGCTTGAACGCCGTGATGGTGCCGACGACGTGTTCGCCGGGTTGGAGTTCGATACTACCGCCGTTCGAGTCGCTGCCGTCGACCTCGGGTTCTTCGAACCCGTCGAGGTCGACCGGCTGGTCTTCTTTCGAAGCCATGCAAAAGGACAAAGAATCTAGTGAATAATGACTAGAACCCAAACCCGTACCCTTGGAGTAACTTAATAAGGAGGGATCAGGGCCGAGGGGTCAGATGGTAGAATAGCGGGGGTTATCTGAATTGATGCCAACTGATACCGATAGACGGGAATAACTTCACCGATTTAACATATAAGCGAATAAGCTAAGATATAAGACATTACAGTTTGACAGAATATAACAACCGTATATGAACGGTGCGTAAGTCCATGACTGATGAAAGAAATGCGTTCGTTATACTTCCATTTAATGAACAATTTGAAGAGCTGTACAAAGATATAATTGAACCAGTTCTCGAAGAAGAAGGATATGAGGTGAACAAAGCTGATTCAATGGGTTCCCAAAGAAACATAATTGAAGATGTTATCAAGGGGATAGTAAATTCTGATTTGCTTATTGCTGATCTCACTAATTTAAACCCAAACGTATTCTATGAGCTCGGAATTGCGCATGGAATCGGAGTTCCTACTGTATTAATAACACAAGATTTGGATGAATTACCCTTCGATCTATCTGCCTATCATACGATAGAATATTCAAGAGTGTATAATGAAATAGATGAACTCAAAGAAGAAATATCTGAGATTGGAGAAAACCACATGAATGGTTCTGTGTCATTTGGGAATCCGGTTTCTGACTTTACAGATATTGAGATAAAACAACCGCCAACAGAAGAAGAAGAAGAAACCACAGACCAAGTACAGGACGACGTAGAAGAAAATGAGGCCTCAGAACCGGAGATGGGGCTGTTTGATTATGTGGCAGAAATAGACGATAGGCTTACTAGTTTAAATGATGGTATGAGTAATATTACAGATAGAACCTTTGAACTGAGATCTGAAATACTGTCGAAAACTTCTGAATTAGAGACTGCGGTAGACCAAAATGGGGGAGCCCACAAAGAAGCTAATAGGATAGCAAGACGTCTAGCAACGGATTTAAAGTCTTATTCCTCTGATCTCGATGAGGAATTGGGACAGATAGATGAGGATTTAGATTTCATCATGTCGGCCCAGGAGAAATTCATAGAAGTTGCGGACCCATCTGATGACGAACATGAAGAACTCCTCATAGATATGAGAAACGAATTTAAGGAATTTGTTGATGAGACAAATGAGGCTAGCCAGGGCATAACTGAAATAACGGACGATTTAAATACAATAAGAGGTATGAACAGAGATTTAGACCAAGGAATAAACCAAGTTACTTCAACACTTGATGAATTAGATAATACTCTGCAAAAAGGAATTGCTAAGGCCCAAAGACACATATCCCTAATTGAACAAAAATTAAACGGTTGATTTAATCAGGATATTTTGACCATACCTTATTTAAAAATATATTAGAACATTCAGATTCTAAAAAATTTGATAGTTAAATTCAGAACCGAACTACCTCAACCTCTACTACCTGTAGAGCCAAGTCTTGTGATTTGATCTTATGACGGTTAAGTAAGTGACTAGCCATAGAAGTCGGATCCGCGGCGACGCCGCAATTGCAACGTAAGTGACGCGAGCCTCGGTCGACAGACTGACGACGCTGTTCAAGGGCGTCAACCAGCGGTTTACGGGGGAGGTGCAGCGGAACCATGTCGATGCCGCCGCCACCGGGCGCGTGGACCTCACCGTCTCGGTCGACTATCGCTTGTAATTCCCATTCGTTCGGGTCCGCGGGTCGGTCGAAGGACGCAGATTCAGGAACGCCGTCGGCTCCGTCGAGCATCGAACGGGCAAGATCGTCCCACCGGTCGGACAGATGGAGCGCGCCCTTCAGTTGGGGGAGCGATGGCCGGGAAGAACAGCCGTCGAGGTAGCGGCGTATCCGCTCGCGGGCATTCTTGTGCGCGAGGGATTCGCCGGCTGATGCAGCAGCATCAGCTGACGACCACCGGCTCCGAAGGCGAGCGTCCGGGTCCGGGCGGGGCGGGCGCAGCGGTCGCTCGCTTCGCTCGCGCTGCGCCAGCTCGTCCTGCCGGGCATCCTGGCAGTCGCCATCCTGGTCGTCGACGAGCGCGTCGCGGAGATCGTCGTCGGTCGGTACTTCATCAAGCCGCGACTGGTCGACGCGCCACCCGGATTCGCAGTGTGCGCATACTACGTCCTGGCCGTTACCGGTATTCTCCGCGACCTGTTCACCGTGAGCGACCGACTGCGCGGCTTCCTCGGATTCGTGCCGTTGGTCGCACCGGTCGGCGGCTATCGCGTTGTTGACCAGCTGGGAGCGAGACATCCGGCGGCGGCCAGTCGCCCAGTAGATTGCACCCCAGGCGAGGTATTCGACGGGACGGTCGAGCAGTTCTTCTTCGTGGCCGGCTCCGAGGTACGAAGCAAGGTAACTCCCGAGGTTCGACACGTCTGCATTCACCGAAATACAACCGTCCGAATCGCCGTACGACTGAATTTCCGTGTAGTCATGTGCGTCGAACCCGGCAGGGTCGCACACCTCGACGTGCTTGTCGATGACCCGTTCTAACTCGGAGCCGACCATCTCCGGGTCGAGGCCGGCACCGTCGAAGTAGACGGCGACGTGCGGGTGCGTATAGCAGGCGTTCGCGCCGCCGTCGCCACCGACACCGTGAGGTTCGGCTTGTAGCCAGTACCCCCACTCGTCGGTGTCGAGGCCAAGGTGATACTGCATCGTGCTGCGGAGGGTGTCGCGCGTCCCGTCGTACGAGAACGAATCGTGAACAGCGTCGAGGTGGTCGACTGGCGGCAGCCGCTCGCCACCGGGAACGGACGAGGCAGTCAGCGTCACCATCGCGGTCATCGGGTCGTCCCATGCAGCTGGAGGCGACGACCCGGACGGCCGCTCGCCTCCTGACATTTCGCGCTGGAGAGCGCGGGCACGGGCGTACTGCGTCTCGTTGTACTCGATTCCCCAGGAGTCGTTCAGCGGAACGTCAAAGGTGTCGCCGTCTTGGTTGGCGAAGCGCGCCGTGAGACCCATATAGTCGACGTGGGCGTTCAGGAACGCGGCGAGCGCATCCGACCACGTCGTCGCTGCCCGCTTCTGCAACTGCTCGACCTGGTACGAATCGTCTTGTGGCCGGTCATCGTGCGCGTCAACCTGGACGGACTCGTACGTAGCCTCGGTCACGATCCGCCGGAGCCGTCGCCCGTGCGTCTCGGACATCGGCATCTCAGCCAGTACCGGGTACTTCTCACAGAACTCGGAGACACGTTCGAGGACACGGGTCTCCGGGTCAGTCGAATTTCCCGGATTTTCACCCGTAGCGGATGTTTTGAAGTTAGTCTGCTTGGAAGGCCGAGAGGCCGCCGGTTGGTCAGGTGCCTCGCTCACGGCTCAGAAGAAATGTGAATCTCCGCGTGGTCGTCCGGCGAGATCGCCGTCAGGTTGTCCGGGGTGTTGAGCCAGGGAATCGACCGCTCGTGATGGACGTGCCAGCCGGGAGGTAACGAGTCGAACCCGTACTCCGCGACGAACAGGAGCCGGTGGATGTAGACCGTGGCGTCGTCACCGGAGGCCCGACACCGGACGTACTCGTAGCCGCCGCCGGTGTGCTGGAGCGTCGGAGCGTCCGTCATAGGAAATCCTCCGGGTCGTGACCAACCCGACAGAACGGGCACATCTCGGGATGCTCAGCGCCGGGCAGTTCCTCGACGATATAGTCGTCGCAGTCCCGACAGGAGTAGGCGACGCGGGTCATCGACGATCACGCCGGTCAGCACACGACCGACAGACGGGGACTTCGCTGTCGAAGAAAGAGGTCGCCGGCCGATGGACCGGTCGGGGAACATCCGCACCACAGTCGGCGCACCGGGTCATCGAGGTTCACCCGCGAGATACGCGACGTGGCAGTCGAGGCAGACCCGAGCCCGATACAGCTGTGAATCAGCCGGGTTGATACACAACGTTGGGCAGTGGGTACACTGGTACTCGCGCTGGTCCGCGTCGAGATCAGCTGTCAGCTCTGCCTGGAGTTCACGGCGAAAGTCCTCCCGGTCGGGGCGGTCGGTCGAGCTGTCGATGCTCATCGGACCACCCCGATACGAACTACTGAATCGCTCAAACGCCGCTGTGGCTCCGTCGTCGTTGGGGCCGTCCCTCCGGTCGGCCCCTGCGCGCCGGCTTCCGGGTCGACCCGCGAGGGGTCGCTTCCGGCCGCTCCGCTCGGGGGTACCCGTCGCTCCGCTGTTCCGGCGCTCGTGGCTGTTGCCCAGTAGTCGAGGTCGAGGCCAGCTGTCCAGCTGGGCGATGGGGAGGGGTGGTCAGTTTCATTCTGGAGAACGCAAGACGGCAGAGGGGTGGAAGAGAGACCGTTGTTCCTTCGGTCATTCGACGGCTTTCTTAACCGGAAAACCGAATCGAGAATTACGGCGTGACGGTCGCTATGGAGTGTTAAGACGACACTTCCAAAAGGCGACGAAGGAGGATGGACGAGCGGGGATTTGAACCCCGGGCCTCTTCCTTGCGAAGGAAGCGATCTGCCGCTGATCTACTCGCCCGCACACGAGCCTACTTGGCTCGGCGGTTAGTAGCTTACGTTTCGTCCCAACGAAAGCGCGTGAGGGGAGTCACGCGCCGCCTGTGGCGCTCGGTTCCGTCGGGCGGAGCCCGACGGCCTTCGTGAGCCCGTCCGGGTTCACTCAGTCCTCGAGGACGATCTCGATGGAGACGTCGTTGGGCACCTGGATGCGCATCAGCTGGCGGAGCGCGCGTTCGTCGGCGTCGATGTCGATGAGCCGCTTGTGGACGCGCATCTCCCAGTGCTCCCAGGTCGCGGTCCCCTCGCCGTCGGGGGACTTGCGGGCCGGCACCTCCAGCGTGCGGGTCGGGAGCGGCACCGGGCCCGACAGCTGGACGCCCGTCTTGTCCGCGATCTCGCGGACGTCGCCGCAGATGTCGTCGAGGTCCTCGGGGCTGGTGCCCGCGAGGCGGACGCGTGCCTGCTGCATTCTATCGCTCGTCGACGCTCAGGACCTTGCCGGCGGCGATGGTCTGGCCCATGTCGCGCACGGCGAAGGAGCCGAGCTCCGGAATCTCGCTGGACGGCTCGATGCTGAGCGGCTTCTGCGGGCGCACGGTGACGACCGCGGCGTCGCCGGACTGGATGAAGTCCGGGTTCTCCTCGGCGACCTCGCCGGAGGAGGGGTCGATCTTCTTGTCGATGGACTCGATGGTACACGCGACCTGCGCCGTGTGGGCGTGGAAGACCGGCGTGTAGCCAGCGGTGATCACCGACGGGTGCTGCATGACGACGACCTGCGCCTGGAACGTCTCGGCGACGGTCGGCGGGTCGTCGGCCGGGCCACAGACGTCGCCACGGCGGATGTCGTCCTTGCCGATGCCGCGGACGTTGAACCCGACGTTGTCACCGGGGCCCGCGCGGTCGACTTCCTCGTGGTGCATCTCGACGGTCTTGACCTCGCCGCCCACGTCGCTGGGCTGGAACGAGACGTCGTCGCCGGGGTGCATCTCGCCGGTCTCGATGCGGCCGACCGGCACCGTCCCGATGCCCGAGATGGTGTAGACGTCCTGAATCGGCAGGCGCAGCGGCGCGTCCGTCGGCGGCTGCGGCTCCGGCAGGTTGTTGAGCGCCTCCAGCAGCGTGTCGCCGTCGTACCACGACGTGTTCTCCGACGACTCGGCGACGTTGTCGCCCTCGAACGCCGAGGTCGGGATGAAGCTCGCGTCCTCGGTGTCGAAGCGGACCTGGTTCAGGAGCTGCTTGACCTCCTCGACGACCTCGTTGTAGGTGGACTCCTGGTAGTCGACCAGGTCCATCTTGTTGACGGCGACGATGAGCTCGTCGATGCCCAGCGTGCGGGCCAGGAACACGTGCTCCTGGGTCTGGGGCTGGACGCCGTCGTCCGCGGCGACCACGAGCACGGCGTTGTCCGCCTGGCTCGCGCCCGTGATCATGTTCTTCACGAAGTCACGGTGGCCCGGACAGTCGACGATGGTGAAGTAGTACTCGTCGGTGTCGAACTCCTGGTGGGCGATGTCGATGGTGACGCCGCGCTCGCGCTCCTCCGCGAGGTTGTCCATGACGTAGGCGAACTCGAAGCCGCCCTTGCCCTTCTCCTCTGCTTCCTCTCGGTACTGCTCGATGACGTGCTCGGGTACGGACCCTGTCTCGAACAGGAGCCGCCCGACCATCGTACTCTTCCCGTGGTCGACGTGGCCGATGACGGCCAGGTTCTGGTGCGGTTTGTCGCTCATTGGTGTATCTCACGCGCTGAGGCGCTATGTGGAGGGCCTTGGATTGTCGCCCCTAAAACGATTTCGAAAGGGATTCCGCCGATTCCAGCCGCGTCAGGCGGTTTGCCAGCCGGTCACACGCCTCGCGCCCGGTCACGAGCGGGAGAGTCGTCCCACGTCCGCGAGCACCGCACTCGCCGTCTCCGGGCCACCAGCGCCCCGTCCCGAGAGGTTCAACCGGCCGGCGTGCTCGGTTTCGAGTTGGACGATGTTGCGCGTGCCGGTGACCGCCAGCGTCCCCCGCTCGGGGACCAGCCGCGGTCCGACCGACACCTCGCCGTCGGCTACCTCGCCGATGAGCCGCACCGTCCGTCCGTCCTCGGCGGCGAGTTCGAGCGCGCTCCCCGGAATCGACTCGATGCCCTCGACGTCGGCGTCGGCCAGCGTGTACTCCTCGTCGTACAGGAGGTTGGCGACGATGACGCATTTGAGCGCGGCGTCGGTCCCCTGCACGTCGAAGGAGGGGTCCGCCTCCGCGACGCCGAGGTCCTGCGCCTCCGCGAGGACGTGCTCGTAGTCGAGTCCCTCGGCGGCCATCCGCGAGAGCACGAAGTTTGCGGTCCCGTTCAACACGCCCCGGACCGCAGTGACGTGCTGGGCGCCCACGTCGGTGATGGTCGACAGCGCCGGAATCGCGCCCGCGACGGTCGCCTCCATCAGCACCTCGCCCGCCGACTCGCGTTCGAGCGCGCGCACGTCGGCGTACCGCTCGGCGACGGGCCCCTTGTTGGCGAGGACGACGTGGCGGTCGCGCTCCAGGGCCGCCCGGACGTGGGAGAAGCCGGGTTCGGCGTCGCCCAGCGTCGTCGGCGTCGCCTCCACCAGGGCGTCGTACTCGGCGTCGAGCGCGGCGTCGGGGGCGGCGCTCCCGACGCTCCCCTCGCGCGATTTCCGGTCGAGGACCGCGTCGACATCGAGCCCCGCGGCGTCGACGGCCGCGCCCGACGAGTCGGCCAGCGCGGTGACGGTGTGGCCGTACTCGCCCGCGAGTTCGGCGACGCTGGTGCCGACGGCACCGGCGCCGACGACGGCCAGCCGCATCAGGCGTCACCCCCGGCGAGCGGCGCGATGACCTGCAACGACTTCTCGTCGGCCACCTCGCGGACCGTGGCGACGGCCCGCTCGACGCCGCCCTGCTGGGCGACGAGTCGGATGCGCGCGGCCGACACCTCGTCGGTGCCGTCGGGCGCCGACAGCGACACGTCCGCGACCGACGCCTGACCGCAGTCCTGGATGCGCGAGAGCGTATCCGAGAGGTCCGTGTCGACCAGATGCCCGGTCAACACGACCGTCACCTCCTCGCTGTAGCGTTCGGTGCCCGCCTGGACGACGTTGACGCCGGCGTCGCGGAGCGCCTCGACGATGACGTCGAACCGGTCGGGCGTCGCTTCGAGGTCCACCTCGACGGGGATGTGGCCCCGCGGTGTGAGGTTGCCGCGCTCGTGGAAGATGGACAGCAGGTTCCCGCCGTTGTCGGCGATGGGTTCGAGCGCGCGCAACAGCTCACCGGGCTCGTCGACGAGCTCCAGCCGCACGGTGTAGGCGTGGACGGCGTCGCTCACGGGTCGGCCACCTCGGTCATTACCGTGGACGAGCGGGCCAGCGGCTAAAAGGGTGCGGTCGCTCGCAAAAGCCGCCCCGCAGTCGCGCACGGGGGACCGTCCCACGCCGCGGGCCGCTCACGGCCCGGTCCACGAGCCGAAAGTGGCTTTTCGGTGCCCCGTGCATCTCACGCCGGACATGCCAGTTCTACCACTCCAGATGGGCATTCCCGGCGGCCCGGAACTGCTCATCATCCTGCTCATCGGCCTCCTCCTGATTGCGTTGCCCGCGTACTTCGTCTACAATGACGCGACGAAGCGGAACAACGACAACGCCGCCCTGTGGACCGTGGCAACCGTCCTCGGCGGCCTCGTGGGGAACATCTTCGGTGCGCTCCTCGTCGTCATCCTGTATCTCATCATCGGCCGGGAGTGACGGCGGACGCCCCCGCCCCCTGGTCGGAGAACCGCCGGCGAGCGGTTCGCCCCCGCGTCAGTCCGCCCAGTCGGGCCGCGGGACGTTCGTCGACCCCAACCGCCCGTAGAACGACTCGTACGCGTAGCGGGTGCGCTCGCCGTCGTCGACGGCGACGAACTCGTAGGTGACGTACCGGACGATACCGTCGTCGCCGATGACGAACGTCGCTGAGCCCTCGGTGACGTTGCCGGGCACGGCCGCGCCGAGGTGGCGGCCGCTCGCCTCCAGCCGGTACAGCGTCACGCCGTTGCGCGTCTGGTTGCCGACGAACCGCCACGCCGACCGGTCGATGACGCCCGTCGCGATGCTACCGATGTCGAGCGCCAGCGTCGTGTTGACCGGCTCGACCTCCCCCTCGTACGGTTCGGTATCCTTCTCGACGGTGGCGTTCCGACCGCCGGTCCGTTCCTGGCGACGTTGCCACGTCGTCTCCTCGGCGGTGTACGTCGAGACGACGGGGAACAGTTCGTCCTCCCCGTCGTCGTACTCGTAGGTGAACACCTGGACGCTGTACTCGCGAGCGTCCTGCAGGTCCATCACGTAGCTGATGTTGACGTGCCGGGTGTACCCCTCGCCGTCGACGGTCAGGTTCGACCGCGAGGTGTAGTTGCCGACCGCCGCCAGCCGGAAGTAGTGAGTACGGTTTAGCTCCCGTCCGTCGAAGCTGTACCGCTGTGTCCGGTTCTCGATGGGGGTCAGCGTCGCCGTCGGCGACGGCGAGTCCGTGGCGGTGGGTCCGTCGGTCGACCCGTCCGGCGTCGGCGTGGGCCCGTCCGTCGGCGTCGCCGTCCCTGCGGGAGTAGTGTTCGGTGTCGGCGTCGCCGCGGGGCCGGAGCCGCCGCCGAACGCGAAGAACCCGATCCCGGCGGCGGCGACCACCGCCGCGAGTGCCAAGAAAGCGGCCTGTTCTCGCTCCATCGACGGCGATTGAAAAGCCCGCCACTTATCTCTGCTGAACGTTACAACACTCGGAACGTTTTCCCGCGCGTCAGCCGAGCCAGTCGCGGAGGACCGCGCCGAAGCCGGCCGCACCGATGCAGAACGACAGAAGCCCGCCGATGCCGGTGAGCGTGAGACCGCCGTTGAGCGCCGCCGCGACCACCAGCGGCTTCGTCCAGCCGTCCTCGCGGCCGACGAACCGCTCGGCGATGGCGAGGTACGCGATGGCCGCGCCGACGGCCCAGACGACGACCGCGACGACGGCCAGCGGCACCGCGAACAGGATGCCGACGACGGTGATGGCGAGCACGACGGTCACGAGCACGACGAACAGCAACGAGACGAGCCCGTAGAGGAACGAGCCGACGGGTTCGTCGACCACCGCCCCCATCATCCGCTCGGTGTAGTCGGGGGCGACGGCGACCAGTATCGCCCCGACGACGAGCGTGGTGACGAACGCTCCGACAGCGCTCCCGACCAGGCTGGTACCCGTTCCCACGTCGGGCGCGGGCTGGACCTGCTGGAGCGCGACGAGAAGGTGGGCCGCGTGCATGAGCGGTCACTCGACGGCGGGGCTGAAAAGCGCTCGCCACGTCGAACGAGGTGCCTGCTCCGCCACCACGCAGTTCACCGGAGCCGACCGAAGGGAGGCTCCGGGACCAAGGGCCGACTACCGCTGACCGAACGAAGTGAGGTCAGCGACAGGAGGCTCGCAGTGTCTTTTTCCGCCAGTTTTTGCCGGCGCGCGAAGCGCGCCGTGCAAAAAGTGGATTAGAAGTAGTCGACCTGCTCGGGCAGTTCGAGCTTCATGCCCTTGCGCTCGCGGATCTCCGTGATGATGTCGGGCTGGAGGTTGTCCGCCAGCACGCGGAAGCCGGCGTTCTCGGTGTTCCACGAGGCGCGGCCCTCGGTCGCCGAGCGGATGTCCGACGAGAAGCCGATCATCTCGTCAACGGGTGCGATGCCCTCGACGACCATGAGGTCGCCCTCCTGGTACATGTCGTCGACGCGGCCACGGCGCCCCTGGATTTCGCCGGAGGCGGCACCCATGTGCTCGTTGGGCACGTCGATGCGGACTTCCTGAATCGGCTCCAGCAGTTTGATCTGGGCGTCCATCAGCGCGGTGTGGACCGCGTCGCGCACGGCCGGAATGACCTGCGCCGGACCGCGGTGGATGGCGTCCTCGTGGAGCCGCGCGTCGTGCAGACGCAGGAGCGACCCCTGCACCGGCTCGGCGGCCAGCGGCCCGTCGTCGAGCGACTCCTGGAGCCCCTCGATGACGAGTTCCATCGTCTCGTTGAGATGCTGGATACCCTTCGTGTCGTCGATGAGGATGTTCGAGCCGTGGATGTGCTCGACGTTCTGGGCGGTGTCCTTGTCCATGCCGGCCTCCATCAGCGCCTCGCGGCGCTCGAGTTCCGGCATGTCCATGGAGGCCTCCCCGAGCTTCAGCGTCTCGACGAGGTCCTCCGACAGCGGCTCGACGGACATGTAGAACCGGTTGTGGCGGTTCGGCGAGATGCCCTCGACCTCGCGGGAGGCGTCGGTGGGGGACTCGCGGTAGACGACGATGGGTTCGCCCGTCGTGACGGGGATGCCCTGGTTGCGCTCGATGCGCTGGGTCTGGACCTCGAGGTGGAGTTCGCCCTGCCCGGAGATGAGGTGCTCGCCGGTGTCCTCGTTGATCTCGATGGAGATGGTGGGGTCCTCCTTGGAGACCTGCCGCAGGGTCTCGATGAGCTTCGGCAGGTCGTCCATGTTCTTCGCCTCGATGGACTTCGTGATGACCGGCTCGGAGATGTGCTCGATGGACTCGAACGGCGTCATCTCCACCGACGAGACGGTGGAGCCGGCGATGGCGTCTTTCAGGCCCGTCACCGCGGCGATGTTGCCGGCGGGGACGCGCTCGACCTCCTCGCGCTCGCCGCCCATGTAGATGCCGACGCTCTGGACGCGGTTGGTGCCGGCCGTCCCGGAGACGTGGAGCTCCTGCCCTTTCTCCAGGGTGCCGGAGAACACGCGGCCGGCGGCGATTTCGCCGGCGTGGGGGTCGATGCCGATGTCGGTGACCATCAGGACGACCTCGCCGTCGTCGTCGACGTCGCGCATCTGGTGGGCCAGGTCGGAGTCCGCGTCCCCGCGCCAGATGCGCGGGATACGGCGGGGCTGGGCGTCGATGGGGTCCGGGAAGTGCTCACAGACCATGTCGAGCACGACGTCGGACAGGGGCGTCCGCTCGTGGAGTTCCTGCCGGTCGTCGTTGCGCTCGAGTTCGATGATGTCGCCGAAGTCCATCCCGGTGCGCTGCATCGAGGGCATCGAGATGCCCCACTTGTACAGCGCCGACCCCATGCCGACGGTGCCGTCCTGGATGGAGACGGTCCAGTCGTCGACGTCGTCCATCTCCTCGGTCATCCCCCGAATCAGTTCGTTGACGTCGCGGATGACCGCCTGGAGCCGCTCCTGCATCTCCTGGGGCCCTTCCTGGAGTTCGGAGATGAGGCGGTCGACCTTGTTGATGAACAGCGCGGGCTTGACGCCCTCGCGAAGCGCCTGCCGCAGGACGGTCTCCGTCTGGGGCATCGCGCCCTCGACCGCGTCCACCACGACGAGCGCGCCGTCGACGGCCCGCATCGCGCGGGTCACGTCGCCGCCGAAGTCGACGTGGCCGGGCGTGTCGATGAGGTTGATGAGGTGGTTCTGGTCCTCGTACTCGTGGGTCATCGAGACGTTGGCGGCGTCGATGGTGATGCCGCGCTCCTGCTCGTCCTCCTCGGTGTCCATCGCCAGCTGTTGGCCGGCGGTCTCGTCGGAGATCATGCCCGCGCCAGCGAGCAGGTTGTCGGTCAGCGTCGTCTTGCCGTGGTCGACGTGAGCCGCGATGGCGATGTTCCGGATCTGCTCCGGTTTGTCCATCAGCGTCTCACACTCCTGTACGATTTTCTTGCGTCGGCCCATTATACAGGCCGCTAACCACAGCAACGACAAAGGGGTTGTGTTTCACCGCGGCCGAAACCGGACGAACCCGTGAGAACGCGGCGCATACGGAGGGTTCCAGCGCGCTCGGGCGTCAGGCGGACTTCCCGGCGTCCGCCTCGCCGGCGTGGTGCTCCCGCAGATACTCGTAGGCCCACCGGACGCGTTTGAACGCCTCCTCGCTACCCCCGTGGTCGGGGTGGGCGTCCTTCACCTGCTCGCGGTACGCCGCTCGAATTTCCTCGGGCGAAGCGTCGCGGTCGACGCCCAGCACCTCGCGGGCTTCCGTCTCCCGGGGCGCAACGAACTGGACGTTGCCGCCCGCGTGACTCCCGGCGGCGGTCGCGCCGCCCCGGTCACGGGTGCGGCGCTCGCGGCCCGCCGTGGTCCCGCCGGGGCCGTCCGTCGGGTCGAACCCGTCGGCCGCGTCGGAGCCGCCCGGGTCGCCGCCCTCGGTCCAGAACGGGTCGTCGAACGGCCAGTCGTCGGGGTCGTCCCAGTCGTCGCGTGGTTCGTGGGTGACACGGCCCGTCGCCTCTCGGTCGATACGGGCCCCCTCGGTGCCGACGGTGCCGTCGTCGTTGGGTTCGACGCCGACGCGGGTGTACACGTCCGCGACGATGCGCTCGCGGGCGCGGGTCCAGCAGGCGTAGCCGCCGCCCGCGAGCGCGAGCGCGACGGCGAACAGCGGCGGGAAGGAGAGCGCGAACACGCCGACGAGGACGGCCACGGCTGACAGTAGCGCGGACGCCCCGAACAGCAACCACCCGCGGTTCACGGGCGAACTACGACCCCTCGCGCTGTAAATCCCTCCCTGCGGACGCCGCGCGTCTGACGCGACGGGCGCCGACCGCCGGAGGGGGCCGGCCGTGCCGGGGGCACAACACTCAAACGTGCCACAACCGTGGTAACGGTAAGCATGGAGGTGCGCGTGAAGGGGCGTGGGCCGTCGGAGCCGTTTCTCTCCGCCCGCGACGTGTTCGAGACAGAGCGCGACGTGTCCCTACCCGTCGAGGTGGAGGTGCGCGAGGACCCCGACGAGCGGACGCTGACCGGCCACTACGACGACCACCACGTGCTAGTGATGAGCCGACAGGCCGCCACGAGCGCGATGGCGCGCGAACTCGCCATCCACGAGTTCGCCCACATGGCCCGCTACGAGGAGGGCCACCCCTCCCACACGATGCAGACGGAGGAGGCGCTGTTTCTCGCGCTGGCGGGCCGCTCCGTCGAGCGCCGGAAACTGTCCCACTGCTATCAGATAGCCAACCACATGAAGGACATCTACGCCGACGACATCACGCTCGCGGTGGCGCCGGCGGACAAACTCGTCTCCTTCATGGAGTCGTCGCTCGCGGCCGCGGTCGCGGACCGACCCGCGGCCGCGCCCGACGAGTGGACCCACCTGACTGCGGGCGCCGACCCGGAGATAACGGCCGTGAACGCGGCGTTCGCGCTCGCCCTGCTGGAACGGCACGACGCCATCGAGGACGGGCACAGACTGTACGAGTTGGCCCGCGTGGCCGCCGCCGACGCGCCCGGCGTGGCGTTCGACGGGTTCCGGCGCCGGTTCCGGTCGCTGGCGCGTGACACCGACGAGTCGGAGTACCGGAAGGCGCTCGTCGACGCCACCCGCGAGTACGTGCTCGACGGCGCGAGCGGGCCGCAGGCGGCCGACTGACCGCCGGGCGCGTTTCAATACCCTTTAGGTCGCGCATCGTCACGGTTCCCGTATGGCAGACTTCCAGATCGTCGTCGGCGACCCTGACGACGGTGCCACGTACGACTTCGACGTGGAGGGACAGGACGCGAACCGGTTCATCGGCAAGGCCATCGGCGAGGAGGTCGACGGCGGTGCCGTCGGGCTCGACGGCTACACGCTCGAGCTCACCGGCGGGTCGGACGTCTCCGGCCGGCCGATGCGGGGCGACGTGAGCGGCACCGGCACCGAGGCCATCCTCGCCTCCGCCGGCACGGGGTTCAACCCCACCCGCGACGGCGAGCGCCGGCGGGTCACCGTCCGCGGCAAGGAGGTCTCCGACGAGACCCGTCAGATCAACGCGAAGATCGTCGCCCGCGGCGACGAGTCGCCCGAGTCCCTGCTTGGCGACGGCGAGGACGACGAGGACGACGAGTAACGCTTTCTTCGCTTCCATGCCGGATTCCGTCTCCAGCGACGCCGTCGACACCGTCCGGGCCACGCTGGCCCGCGCCGGCCGCACCGACCGCCCGAAGGTGACACTGCCAGACGACGCCCGCGACCGCTTCCCGACCGACGAGGTCGTCCGGGTCGCGCTCGACGGGCGGACCCGCTACGCCCGCATCGAGCGTGCGCTCGACGACACGCTCGAACTCCGGGGCGCGTACGCCAACGCCCGCCAGGCCCGCGAGGCGGACGGCGAGAATCACCTGCTGGACTGGGTCGACGCGACCGGCCTCGACTTCGAGCGCACCGTCCACGTCGACGTGGTCGACGAAGGGTCGATGTACGGCCTGCGTGCGCCCGGCGAGCGGGCCGTCTACACCGTCCCCGACGAGACCGACGAGTCGCTGTCCGACATCGCCCGACAGGTGGAGGAGGGCCAATGACGACCACTCCACGCGAGGCGTTCCTCGCCGGCGACCGACCCGACGACATCCTCGTGTTCCTCTCGGAGGACGCGGTCGGCAACCCGGATGCGCTCGGCGGCGTCGCCGAGGCGGTCGAGGGCGGCGTCGTGCTCGTGATGCCCGGCGACCGGGGACGCTCCACGTTCGAGCAGGCGACGGGCATCGACCCGATGGACTTCGCGGGCGTGGCGATGCAGACTGACGGCCACGTCGACCGCGACTGCGCCGGCGGGGACTGTCCCGCGACGGAGGCCGGAGCACACGACGTGAAGTTCGTGTTCGCGTTCGCCGAGGAGCAGAACGAGGAGGTCGGGGGCCTGTACGCGGAGGGCGACGTGATTCACGCGTACGCGTCGTGTTCCTGCGGGGAGACGTACTCCGACAAGTGGGTCGTCGACGACAGCGACTGACACGCCCCCGCGAGATTTTTAGGCGGACGGCGACTCGCTCCGACGATGAGCGAGGTGGACCGCGAGGACGTCGCCGGGATGGTCCGGGCCTGCCGCCCCGACTGGACGCTCCACGAGTTCGAGGAGAGCGAGTTCGGCACCGACTTCGTCGCGTTCGTCGACTGCGAGACGCCCGACGGGACGCGAGAGGCCGTCCTGAAGGCGACGACGGCCGACTTCGTCGCGCCCGAGGTGGCCCGCGCCGAACCGCGACTGTTCGAGCAGGTCGGCCGGAAAACGTCGATTCCCGTCCCCGCGGTGTACGGCTACCTCGACGCCCACGACGAGTACCCCGCGCCGTTCTACCTCGTCGAGCGCCGTCCCGGCGAGAACCTCGAAGGACGGGTCGACGACCTGTCGCCGGAGGCTCGCGACCGGGTGGTTCGCAACGCGGGCGCGAACATCGCCGAGTTGCACGAGATGGGCCGCCTCACGCGCGTCGGGACGGTCGGGACCCGACACGGCGAACTCGCGGTGCTCGACGGCGAACACGGTCCAGTCGACGACTTCCGCGAGTGGTTCCGCGCCGGCGTCGAGGACACCCTCGACGCGCTCCCCGACGGCGGCTTCTTCCCCGAGATGGCCGACGACGCCGACCGGTTCGCGGACCTCGTCGACCCCCTGCGCGAGGAACTGGACGCGCGCATCGCGGCGCTCCCGGAGCCAGACCCGCCGCACTACTGCCACTGGGACTACCGCTACGGCAACCTGCTGGTCGACCCCGAGACGGGCGAGACCCACGCGGTGCTCGACTGGGCGAACCTCTCGGCGACGGACCCCGCGTACAACCTCGCCGCGGTGGAGTCGCACCTGTTCGACCCCGAGCGCGACGGCGCCGAGCGGGCGGGAGAGCTCCGGGCGCTGTTCCGCGACGCCTACGAGGCGGGCCGCGACGACTGGGCGTTCACCCCGGCCGTCGAGCAGCGCATCGAGACGTACCTGCTGGCGAAGCGCGTCGACGCGATGGCGTGTCTCCCGCTATGGCTGGAGGACGCAAGCGCCGAAGCGAAACGCGAGCGGGAGCGGGAGCACCGCGCGTTCCTCGACCGGTATCTGTGACCGTCAGAGGAGCCGCCCGAGGACACCGAGCAGGAACACCACGCCCAGGACGATGAGGAAGGCGCCGAGGCGCCGGGCGTGGCGTCGGTGTCTCGCGGCCGCCTCCTCCGGGCGCTGTTGCCACTCCGTCGCGGACCCGAGCGGGCGGAGCGACGCGGGCCTGTACCGCCAGTACGCCCCGACGACGACGAAGAAGAGGCCGGCGAGCAGACCGGTCACGGTTCCGGTCGACACGGTCGGGGCGTATCGACGCGCCCGGTAAATACTTTCCGCGGCTGGTCGGCCGACATCGACCTCGGGGGCGGTGGTCGACGCTGTCGGTCAGTCCGAGGCCTCGCTCTCCTCGGGGAGCCGCCGGAATGCGTCGACGATGGCCTGCTTCGCCACCGCGCCGTGGGTCGTCCAGTGGTGGGCGTAGTCGAGCATGTCGTCGTACACGTCGGGTTTACAGCCGGCGGCTTTCGGGTGGCCGCCGCCGTTGACCTGCGCGGCCACCTCGTGACACCGCTCGAACGCGTCGGTGCCCCGCAGGGAGGCGGAGCCGGCCGGCTTGACGATGACCGACGCGTCCGCGCCCTGCTCGCGGAGCGCCTCGGCCACCTCGTTCTGGGAACAGCGGCCGTACGTGACGCCGACGGCGACGCCGTCCACGTCGCGTATCTCGGCGCGGTCGATGGCCTTCTCGACGAGCGCCTCCTTCTCGACGCGTCGCTCGGCGAGGAACGCCTGCACGTCGTCGGGCAGGTCAGCGCCGTGCTCGCGGACCACCTCGACGTACGCCTCCGGCTCCTCCCAGTGGGCGTAGTCCGCCAGGTCGTCCGAGCGGGGGTCCTCCTGGAGCCAGAGGTCGTGGTCGCGGGTGACGGCCGCGAGTTCCGCGAACCGGTCGTCGAACTCGTACGCGAGCGAGCGGAGCGTCACGTCGGCGGTACACTCCTCGTCGGAGTCGCCGACCACCAACTCGACGCCGGCCTCGCGGACCCGTTCGGCGTGTTCCTCGCCCCACTGGTGGTGGTCGAACCACGAGACGCGGCCCGCGCGCTCGACCAGGTCGTCGAGGCCCGCGAGGTCGTCCCGCTCGTCGGGACAGAGGTCACAGATGAAGGCGTCGGCGCCCTCATCGAGATACTCCGCGAGGTAGCCGACCGCCTCGTCGAGTTCGTGCGGGCCGGCGGGGACGAGCGCCGCCTCGCCGCGCGCCTCCCGCAGGAGAGCGACGCAGGCGAGGCCGTCCGCGTCCGGGTCCGCGACCACGACGGTCCCGGCGCCCTCGATGGCCTCCCGCGCCTCGCGCTCGTCGCGCTCGGCGTCGAACGAGTCGGGCGTGAAGAACCCCTCGCCCGGGAGCACCGACTTCCGCTCGATGGAGAGCCGGTCGTCGTCGATGAGCCAGTCGTCCATACCCGTCGGAGGGCGTCGCCGGGGAAGTAAGCCCCGGTACGCCGCGGCGCTCGCGGCTGGCGTCGCCGCGTCACGCGCCCGCCGACTCCAGTTGCCGGACGGTCAACACGGGCACTGGACAGGTCCGGACGACGTGCTCCGCGACCGACCCGAGCAGGAAGGAGTGTTCGCCGTCGCGGCCCCGCGTGCCGGTGGCGACCACGTCGGCGTCCACCTCCCGGGCGTACGCCGTGATTTTGTTGGCCGGGCGCCCCTCCCGAACGGCCGTCGTCACGTCGCCGGCCGCGCTCGATTCGACCGCGTCGAGCGCCTCCTCGGCCTGGTCGCCCAGCGCGCGCTCAACCTCCCCGCCGACGTCCTCGGGGAGTCCCTCGTACCGCGAGCGGTCGACGACGTACAGCGCGTGAACCGCGGCGTCGAACCTCTCGGCGAGGTCCAGCGCCGTGTCGACGGCCCGCCTGCCGCTCTCAGAGCCGTCCGTAGCGATGACCACCGTCTCGAACATGTCCGGCGGTTCCACCGGCGGGGGTAAAAAGTCGCGCCTCTCAGGGGGAGACCAGCACCGTCGCTCCCTCGGGTTCCAGCACCGACACCGCCGCGCCGTCCTCGGCGCGCAGTTCCTCGCGCACGTCGACCGCCGCCGCCGGAACGGCGAGGTCGTCGCCGTCCACCTCGACGCGCACCTCGCCGTGGCTGTCGAGCGCGGCCTCGACCTCTGTGGGGGCCATCGCCTCGAGCGCGTCGACCACGTCCCCTGCGCGCTCGCGGAACTCGGGACCGACGACGGAATGGTCCACCTCGACGTCGACGGGGACGAGTTCCAGCGACGGCCGCCCCGTCTCGACGTAGACGGGCGCGTTGACCGCGTTTGCGAGGTCGTAGGTGTCCGGCGTGGGCCCCTCCTCCGGCGGGTCGTCGAGGTACAGTTCCACCCGCGAGAGGTCCGCGTTCAGCGCGACGCCCTCGTCGGATTTCCAGCCCCGGACCGCCGCGGCGACCCGGGCGACGAGGCCGCCCCGGTCGGCCGCCCGCTCGTCGACCGCCGGCGGGTCGGGCCACTCGCTCTCGTGAACGCTCCCCGCGACGGGGAGATGGTCGTACGCCTCCTCGGTGACGAACGGCGCGAACGGCGCGAGCATCCGGAGCGACGCTGTGAGCGCCACGAGCAGAGCGTGCCGGCCGGCGTCGCGCTCGCCCGGTCGTCCCTCGTAGAGCCGGCCCTTCACGAGTTCGAGGTAGTCGTCCGCGAGGTCACCCCAGACGAACTCGCGGACCGTCCGGAGCGCCGCGTCGAACCGGTAGTCTTCCACGTGGGCGGCCACCTCCTCGGCGGTGTCGCTCGCCCGCCGGAGTATCCACGCGTCGGCGTCGCGGTACGCCGGGGCGTCGATGTCCGGCGTCCGCTCGTCGACGTGCTGTGCCGCGAACGCGGTGACGTTCCACAGTTTGTTCCCGAACCGGGCGGCGCTCGTCACCTCCTTGGGCTGAAACTGCACGTCCGCGCCCGGCCGACCAGCCAGCGCGAGCGCTTGCCGGAACGCGTCGGCGCCGTGCTCCTCGACCACGTCCTCGGGCTGGACGAAGTTGTCCCGGGATTTCGACATCTTGTGGCCGTCTTCGCCGAACACCATCCCGTTGACGAGTGCGACCTCCCACGGCTTCGCGTCCGCGAGCGCGTCGGTCCGCAACAGGGTGTAGAACGCCCACGTCCGGATGATGTCGTGGCCCTGCTCGCGGAGGTCGACCGGTTCGAACGCCTCGTCGGGCCACCCGCGGACGTACAGCGGCGAGATGGAGGAGTCCATCCACGTGTCCATCACGTCCGTCTCGCCGCGCCAGTCGCTCGCGCCGCAGTCAGGGCAGTCGACGCCCGGCGCCTCGTCGGTCGGGTCGACCGGCAGGTCGCTCTCTGCGGCGAGGTGCGTGTGCCCGCACGACTCGCAGAACCACGCCGGGATGGGCGTGGCGAACACCCGCTGTCTGCTGATGACCCAGTCCCACGCCATCCCCTCGGCCCACTCCTCGAGTCGGTCGTACATGTGGTCGGGCACCCACTCCACCTCGCGGGCGCGGTCGAGGACGGCGTCGGTGTCCACCTCGACGAACCACTGCTCGGTGCTGAGAATCTCGATGGGCGTGTCACAGCGCCAGCAGACGCCGACCTGCTGGTCGGTCGTCTCCGTGCCTCGGAGATGACCCGCCTCACGGAGCGCGTCGGCGACGGCCTCGTTCGCTTCCTCGACGGCGAGGCCGGCGAACTCGCCGGCGGCGTCGGTGAGGCGACCGTCCTCCGTCAGGACGGCCCGCAGGTCGAGGTCGTACCGTTGCCACCACGTCACGTCCTGCTTGTCGCCGAACGTGCAGACCATCACCGCGCCGGTGCCGAACTCGGCGTCGACGTCCTCGTCGGCGAGGACCTCGACCTGCTGGCCGAACAGCGGGACCTCGACGGTGTCGCCTGCGCGGTCGGCGTACGCCCCCTCGGGGTCGACGGCGACGGCGACGCAGGCCGGCAGGAGTTCGGGACGGGTCGTGGCGATGTCGACGCTGTCGGTCCCGTCCGCGCCGGGGAACCGAACCGTGTAGAGCGTCCCCTCGCGGTCGACCGTCTCGACTTCGGCGTCCGCGATGGCCGTCTCACAGCGGGGACACCAGTTGACGGGGTGCTCGTCGCGGTAGACCAACTCGTCGTCGGCCATCCGCAGGAACGACCGCTGTGTCTCGCCCCAGTAGTCGGGGTCCATCGTCCGGAACTCGTGGGTCCAGTCCTGCGAGAACCCCAGCAGGTCCATCGTCTCCGTCATCGACGCTATCTGGTCGTCGGTGTGCTCGATGCATAGCTCGCGGAACCGCTCGCGGGAGACCTCGGTGCGGTGGATGTCGTGGTTCTCCTCGACCTTGACCTCGGTGGGGAGACCGTGACAGTCCCACCCCTGCGGGAACAGCACGTCCTTCCCCCGGAGCCGGTGGTAGCGCGCGAGGAAGTCCATGTAACACCAGCCGAGGGCGTTGCCGACGTGGAGGTTGCCGGTCGGGTACGGCGGCGGCGTGTCGATGACGTAGTCCGGGCGCTCGTCGTCCTGGTAGGCGTAGAGGTCGCTCGATGCCCAGGCGTCGCGCCAGCGGGCCTCGGCGGCGTCTGGGTCGTAGGAGTCGGGGATGTCGCTCATGGGAGATGGGCGGGCACCACGGCCCGCTGGGGGGTTCGTCTGCTTGCGGCTCAGGCGGGTGCTGGACATAAGGGTTGGTGTGGTGGGAACGGGAGCGTGACCGACCCGAGACCGTCGGCGTCGTCGCCGACACCCGAAGCGCCGCCGTCGCAACCGCGGACCGCAACCCCTACCTGCCGGCCCCCGAACCCCCGCGTATGCAACTGGGCGTCATCGGACTCGGGCGGATGGGTCGCATCGTCGCGGACCGCGTGACCGAGGCGGGCCACGACGTGGTTGCGTTCGACGTGAGCGACGAGGCGCTTGCCGACGCCGCGGCGGCGGGCATCACCCCCGCCGACTCCATCCCGGACCTCGCGGAGCAGCTGGGCGAGGAGAAGCGTATCTGGCTGATGGTGCCGGCCGGCGACGCGGTCGACGCCGCGCTGGAGGAACTCGGTCCCTATCTCGACGGCGACGACGTGGTCGTCGACGGCGGCAACAGCCACTTCGAAGACTCCACCCGCCGCGCCGACGAGTGCGACGCCGCGTATCTCGACTGCGGTACCTCCGGTGGCCCCGCCGGCGCGGAGTTGGGGTTCTCGCTGATGGTCGGCGGCCCGGAGTGGGCCTACGAGGAACTCGAACCCGTCTTCGACGCCGTTGCCACCGGCCCTGAGGGCCACGACCGGATGGGACCGGCGGGGTCGGGCCACTACGTGAAGATGGTCCACAACGGCGTCGAGTACGCGCTGATGCAGGCGTACGGCGAGGGGTTCGAACTGCTCCACGAGGGCCGGTACGACCTCGATTTGGAGGCGGTGGCGCGGACGTGGAACAACGGTGCCGTCATCCGGTCGTGGCTCCTCGAGCTCTGCGAGGAGGCGTTCCGCGAGGAGGGGACCGACCTCGGCACCGTCGCGGACCACGTCGCAGGGGGGTCGACGGGGACGTGGACCGTCCAGGAGAGCCTCGAACAGGAGGTGGCGCTCCCGCTCATCTACGGGGCGCTCGCCGAGCGGTTCGACTCCCGGACGGAGGCGAAGTTCTCGCGGCGACTGGCGAACCGCCTGCGCTACGGGTTCGGCCGCCACGAGGTCCGCCGGACCGAGTGAGGTAGGCCGAGAGTACACCGCGACGGCGCTTCCGTCGGCGGCCGTTCCGCGCGGCCTACCTCCGTCCGCGGACGGCGAGTCGCCGCGCCGAACCCGGTAGGCGGTTAGTTACTTTTTGCGGGTTTCCCGCAGTCCGCCTACGGATGATAGCCGTAGCAGAACTGGAGGACATGTACGAGAACATGGTGACGGCGCGCCACTACGAGGAGCGCCTCGTCGAGGAGTATCTGGAGGGGAAACAGCCTTCCTTCGACATCTCCGCGGGGCCCATCCCGGGTGAACTCCACCTCGCGGCGGGCCACGAGGCGTCGGGCGCCGGCGTCTGCCAGCATCTCCACCCCGAGGACGCCGTCACCGCACCGCACCGACCACACCACGTCGCCATCGCCAAGGGGGTCGACCTGAAGCGGATGACCGCCGAGATATTCGGCCGCGAGACCGGACTCTGCCGCGGCAAGGGCGGCCACATGCATCTGTTCGACGACGCCGTCAACTTCGCGTGTAGCGGCATCATCGCGCAGGGCTGTCCGCCCGCCGTCGGCGCGGCGATGGCCGCGAAGAAGCGCAACGAGGACAGCGTGGCCGTGGCGTTCCTCGGCGAGGGTGCCATCGACCAGGGGGCGTTCCTGGAGTCGCTCAACATGGCGGCGGTCCACGAGTTGCCGGTGGTGTTCGTCATCGAGGACAACGACTGGGCCATCTCGATGCCGAAGGAGCGGGTGACCGACGTGCGCAACGGCGCGGACCGGGCCGGCGGGTTCGACATGCCGGGCACCCGCGTCGACTACGACGACGCCACCGCCGTCTACGAGGCCGCCGAGGAAGCCATCGAGCGCGCCCGACAGGGCGGGGGGCCGACGCTGATGGAGGTGCAGGTCCACCGCCGGATGGGCCACTTCATGGGCGACGCGGAGGGGTACCGGCCCGACGAGGACAAAGAGCGGGCCGAGCGACTCGACTCCATCGAGCGGTTGCGCAACGACCTGCGCGTGTCGGGCGTCGGCGCCGACCGGGTCGCAGAACTCCGCGAGCGAGCCGAGGAGCGCGTCGAGGAGGCCATCGAGTGGGCGAAGGACCAGCCTGAACCCGACCCCGAGACGGCGCTCGAGGACGTGTTCACGAACCCACCCGAGCGGGAGACGCCCGGTGCGCCGCTGGCGGCGGGCGGAGGTGACGACGAATGAGCCAGCAGGCCGCCGAGCGCGAGTTGACGATGAGTCGGGCGATGGTGTCGGCCATCGCCCACGAGATGCGCGAGGACGAGGAGGTGTTCTACATGGGCGAGGACGTCGCCGACTACGGCGGTATCTTCGACTCCACCGAGGGCTTGCTGGAGGAGTTCGGCCACGACCGGGTGATGGACGTGCCCATCTCCGAGACGGCGTACATGGGCGCGGCGGTCGGCGCCGCCCAGCAGGGGATGCGGCCCATCGCCGAGTTGATGTTCGTCGACTTCTTCGGCGTCTGCTTCGACCAGATATACAACCAGATGGCGAAGAACACGTACATGAGCGGCGGGGAGATGTCGGTCCCGATGGTGCTGACGACTGCCGTGGGCGGCACGTACAGCGACGCCGCCCAGCACTCCCAGACGCTGTACGGCACCTTCGCCCACATGCCCGGCATGAAGGTGGTCGTCCCGTCGACGGCGTACGACGCGAAGGGGCTGATGCACACCGCCGTCCGCGACGACGACCCCGTCGTCTACATGTTCCACAAGCGGCTGATGGGCATCGGCTGGATGCCCGCCCCCGAGGGACCGAAGACGCCCGTCCCCGACGAGGCCTACGAGGTGCCCATCGGCGAGGCCGACGTGAAACGCGAGGGCGAGGACGTGACCGTCGTCACCCACGGCCTGCACGTCCACCGGGCGCTAGCGGCCGCGGAGAGCCTCGACGACGTGGACCTCGAAGTGGTCGACCTGCGCTCGCTGGTCCCGCTGGACACGGAGACGATACTGGCGTCCGTCGAGAAGACCGGCCGCCTGCTCGTCGTCGACGAGGACTACCGCTCCTTCGGCGTCACCGGCGAGGTCATCGCCCGCGTCGCCGAGAGCGACACCCCGGTCGAGGCCGTCCACCGGGTGGCGATGCCGGACGTCCCCATCCCCTACGCCCGGCCGCTCGAACAGGCGGTCATCCCCGACACGGAGGACATCGAGGCGGCCGCCCGCGACCTGACGTGATGAGCGACGCCGACCTCGTTCCCGTCGACTCCGCCGCGGTGTGGCCCGAGGACGCGATGGACGTCGAGGAAGCCGTCGTCGCCAACTGGTTCGTCCGCGAGGGCGCCGTCGTCGAAGACGGCGAGACGCTGTGCGAGATACAGATAGAGAAGGTGAGCGTCGACGTACCCGCCCCCGCGTCGGGCGAGGTGGTGACGGTCCACCTCGGGGAAAACGAGGAGTTCCGGCGGGGCGACGCGCTGGCGAGCATCCGGCCGGGGTAGCCGGTCGGGGGCCGTAGTCGGATGGGACAATCGCAACGCTATTGAAGGCGCTTTCCCAACGCCTGAACATGGTAAGCACGCTGGGTATCGCGCTCGGGGTGACGCTCACGCTCGTCGTGGTGGCCCTGCACTTCACGAAGGGGACGGAGTACCCCATCCCGGACGACATCTCCCAGGAGGTGCTCGAACAGCGCGCCTCCTCGGTGCCGGAGACGGAGTTCCCCGAGCCGATGAACCGCTCCATCGGCGGTGGTGGCGTCGCCGCGGGTGCCGTCGCGGAGGGCGACACCGAGGGCGAACTCGCGGAGGGCGAGGAGGCCGCCGGTGACGACGACCCCGCCGCCATCCCGGACGACGAGGCCGAGACGTTCGAGGTGGAGTATCTCAAGGAGGGCGCCACCATCGAGGTCAAGGAGAACGAGACGCTTCTGGAGGCCGGCGAGGACGAGGGCTGGGACATGCCGTACGCCTGCCGCGAGGGGCAGTGCGTCTCCTGTGGCGGCCACATCACCGACGGCGGCAACTCCGAGCAGTACGTCAAACACCACACCCAGTCGATGCTCGGCGAGGAGGAACTCGAGGAGGGGTACACGCTCACCTGCGTCGCCTACCCCATCGACGACCTCTCGCTCGAGACCCGCGAGACGCCGTAACCCTCTCCTACTCGAAGTTCCACTCCCCGTCGACCGCGTGGACCGTGAGATACGTCCCGTCCGAGGACGCCCGCACGCGGTCGTGGACCTGCGCCCGGTCGAACGTCTTCCGCGTCGTGTTCACGTTGTAACAGCCTATCGGCTCCCCGTCGTCGGCCCACTTCGGCGAGCAGACGCCGACGACGTACCGGACCTCGTCGAACGCCGCGGAGAGGTCGGCCGCCAGCGCGTCCGACACCGTCGGGGTGTGTGGCGTCTCGAACCGGTCGACCCACTCGTCGTTCACGTGGCTCAGTTCCGGTCGGCCCCCGGGCGGGGAACTCAGCGTGACCCGGAGTATCGACTCGCCGTGTCGCGTCCCGTCGTCGGTGCGGACCCCTTCGATTGACTTCAGTTGCACGTAGCCGGGGACGCCACGGTCGAGCGCCGAACAGCCGGCGGTCGCCGCCAGCGAGGCGGTCCCGACGGTCCACAGGAGGGTTCGTCTGGAGGGCACGGTCCGGTGTCACGTCCCCGCGGTGGTAAACTCTTTTCGCCAATCTCCACTCGAAGTCACGCGGGGGAGGCCTCTGCGTGGGAACGTCCAGCACACGACCGTAACGAAGGTCACATATCGACCCGAAGCGTGCTGTGACTGTGCCCGAGTCCTCCACGGAGAGCAGCATCACCGAGGGAAGCCTCGCGCGGCCCCTGTTCACGCTGGCGTGGCCCATCGTGGTCACCCAGCTGTTGCAGGTCGCGTACAACATCGCCGACACCATCTGGCTCGGCCGGACGGCCGAACCCGCGGCGGCGGTGGGCGCGTTGAGCCTCGCGTTTCCCCTCATCTTCCTGCTGTTGTCCGTGGGCGGCGGGTTCACCGTCGCCGGGTCGACGCTCGTCGCCCAGTACACCGGCGCGGGCGGCGAGGAGTCGGCGGGGAAAGCCGCCGGGCAGACGGTCGCGTTCGTCACCGTGCTCGCGGTCGCGCTGGGCGTGCTCGGCTACCTGACGACCGAGCCGCTGCTGGGGCTGTTGCCGGCGGACGTGGAGACGGCCGCGCAGGTCATCCCGCTGGCCAGCGAGTACATGCGGGTGTTCTTCCTGGGGACGCCCTTCCTGTTCGGCTTCTTCGTGTTCTCGGCGCTGATGCGCGGCTACGGCAACACGCGGACGCCGATGCGCGTGATGTTCGTCACCGTCGTCCTCAACGTCGTGCTCGACCCCCTCTTTATCTTCGGCTGGCAGGTCGGCCCCGCGGTGACGCTGTTCGGCCACACGCTCGCGCTCGACTTCCCCGCGATGGGCGTGGAGGGCGCGGCGGTGGCGACGCTCATCTCGCGGGTCGTCGCCACCGGCATCGGCATGTACATCCTGTTCGGCCTGCGGGTCGGCCCGGACATCCGCCCCGAGCACCTGCGGCTGGAACTCGACTGGGTGAAACAGATAGTCGACATCGGCGCGCCCTCGGCGCTGGAGCAGTCGACGAGCGCGCTGGCGATGATAACCCTGACCGCGATGGTCGCCACGTTCGGGCCGCCGGTGGTCGCGGCCTACGGGCTGGGCAACCGGCTCATCTCGCTCGTCTTCCTGCCCGCGATGGGGCTGGGCCGGGCGACGAACACGATGGTCGGCCAGAACCTCGGCGCGGACAAGGCCGACCGCGCGGAGCGGGCGGTGAAACTCGCCGGCGGCGTCGGCGCGGCCGTGATGTTCGGCGTCGCGTTGGTGGCGCTGGCGTTCGCCGAACCCATCGTCAGCGTGTTCATCCAGTCGACGACGGCCGACGCCGCCCGCACCGTCGAGGAGGGGACTCGCTACCTCCGCATCCGCACCGTCGAGTTCGCGTTCATCGGCGTCCTCCAGGTGCTGCTCGGCGCGTACCGCGGCGCCGGCAACACGAAGACGGCGCTGGTGTTCTCGCTGACCGCGCTGTGGGTCGGTCGCGTCCCGACCGTCTACTACCTCGCGTTCGTCGCCGGCCTCGGCGCGACCGGCATCTGGTACGGGATGGCGCTGGGCAACATCGTCGGTGCCGTCGCCGCCGGCGCGTGGTTCACGCGCGGCACGTGGAAGCGGTCGGTGGTCGACACCGACGACGCCGGGGCCGAGGTCGGGCCCACGCCCGACGCCGAGGACTGACCGCGCGTGCGCTCGGCGGTCGCCGTCGCGTCGACGCCCGGCGTCGGGGGAGCGGGTCCCCCAGGAGTGGGCGTCGGCGTCTCGGTCGCGTTGCCCGCCGGAGTGGTGGCGGTCCCCTCGGGGGTGGCGGTCGCGTTCTCCGGCGGGGGCTCCGCGGCCGGTTCCGGCGGCGGGCGCGCGTCGCCGCTCACCAGGAACTCGGCGACGTAGCCGACGAGCGCCTCGTTGTCGGCGACCGCGTGGCGACCCTCCTGGATGAAGGTGCCGTCGCCGAGCGCGACGACGTTGCCCGACCGCACCGCGACCGGATACTGGCTCGCGGCCCCGGCGTTCGACAGGTGCGTGGTCGGCGGGGTCCGCAACAGGACCGTCGCGTTGCGCGCCTGTACCCGGGTCGCCGTGTAGAGTGCCACCCGGTCGAGATCGGGCGCCGTCGCCGCGTTCGTGGGGCGAGCGAGCACGTGCCGGAAGTTTCCGTCGTTCGTGGTCGTGTCGTAGAGGTAGCGGTTGCCGAACACGATGTCGTACTCGGCGGCGAGGTCGACCATCGCGGTCCGGCGGACGGTCAGCGAGGTGGTGAACACGCCGGTCGACACCTCGACGTGGTTCGGCTCCGCGACAAGCAGGACGCGGCCGCCGCGGTCGGTGAAGTTGCGGACGGCGTCCACCTCCTCGGCGGACAGCGAGACGCCGGGGTCGATGCGGACGTAGGCGTCGGCCTCGCGCAGTGCGTCGTCCAGGTCGTCGGTCGTCCGCACGTCGTGGCCGGCACGCACGAGCGCCAGCCGTAACTGCCTGACGTCCTCCTGGAGCACGCGGCTCGCGCTGTCGACGACGACGAGTTTCCGGTCGCTGGCGTTACGCGCGTACAGCGACCGGTTCACGGTGACGCGGCCGCGGGCCGGAATCGGCTCGGCGACGACCGACGCGGGCCGGTACTCACCGGGCGGCCGGTCGTCGGCCGCGTCGGTGTCGGTGTCGTACGGCGCCGGCGCGTCGAACACGGTCGCGCCGAACGCGGCCGCGGCGACGACGAACAGCGCGGCCCCGACGACGACGGCGACGCCGCCGGCGGCCGCCTCAGCCTCCATCGGCCACCACCGTCCGGGTCGGGGTCGCCGTCGCGTTCTCCCCGCCGGCGTACGCGCCGGCCCCGAGATAGCTACCCCGTCCGGGGTAGGCGTACTGCGGCGGGAGCATCAGGAACGTTCCGTACGCGGCCCCCGGCCCGCCGACGCCGGTGAGGTACGCGGGCGACCGGAGCCGCTTCGCGTCGGCGGCGCTGGCGACGAACGCCGCCCGCGAGACGAACGTCGTCGTCGCGTTCGGCCGGTACGTCTCGACCGCGTAGCCGTCCAGCCCCGCACGTTCGGCGGCGTGCGCGATTGCGGCCTGCGTGCCGCCGACGCGGTCGGCCACGCCGTTGCGGACCGCGACCGTCCCGGAGTAGACGCCCGCCTCGACGAGTTCCGCCCGCGTCAACGCGAGGTCGTCGCCGCGGCTCGCCATCACCGCGTTGGCGAACGCCCGCTTCAGCGTCTCCAGCGTGTACGTGAAGCCGCGCCGGCTGTCGGCCGAGAGCTTGTCCGGCCCCGTGGCGGCGACGACGTCGTTCGGCTGGACCTGCTGGGGGTACGGCGCGAGCACGCCGACGCTCCCGACGGTGGAGGCGGGTTTGACGTAGATGGCGTCACTCGGGAGGACCGTGTAGTACGCGCCCGACGCGGCGACGGCGTCGACGCTGGTCACCACCGGCTTGGCGGCGGCGAGCCGCTTCACCGCGAGATACTGCGACTCGCTGGCGGCGGCCGTCCCCCCGGGGCTGTTCACCAGCAGGACGACCGCCGCCACCGAGGGGTCCTGTCGGACCTGCTCGATGCGGGCCGTGAACGACGCCGCCGACGTGCCGTCGATTGCGCCCTCGAGCGTGACGACCGCCACCCGGTCCGGCGGCCGGTCGACCAGCGGGACGACGACCAGCGCCACCGCCGCGCCGACGAGCACGCCGACGGCCAGAAGCAGGACCACCCCGCGGGCGTCGCGCCGCTCGAACACCATGCCACCGAGTGCCATGACATCGGCCATAATACCCGCAGGCCGTTCGCCCCAGCGAACGAGCAGTAATCCGGGGTTACGAGCGGAAGCCGCCACCGTGCGCCGTGTTCCTCCCGTCGGCACCGGGCGGCGCGGTTCACAACGGTTATCACCGGGCCTCCGCTACGTCGGGATAGGAGCCCGTAGCTCAGTGGACAGAGTGCTTGGTTCCGGACCAAGATGTCGCGGGTTCAAATCCCGTCGGGCTCGTCCTTCTACTCCCCGATTTCCGGCCAATTGGAAGTGGCGCACAGCAGTGCGCTACGTCCGATTATCGCAGGATTAGCGATCTTCAGATTCGCGTCTGAAAATGACTTCGTTACGCCGCCTAACGCGGCCCCACGCTATCCTGCGATTGGTTCGGCCAACTCGGGGGGTGTGCCGTGACTCGACTCTCCCGCTACAGGCAGTATAACTGCCATTCTTGTGAGAAGCCGTGCATCAACCCCGCGGAGGAGCAGTTCGACGACGACCGTCGGGTGCGAGCGGTCGGGATTCGCGCGGACCGCAACGAACGAGGGCTCGGAGGAGGTGGTCGCGGACACGGGCGTGGCCGCGACAGAACGCTCCGGGCGGCGGGCCGGGGGCACCCGAATCAGTCCAGCGCGTACCGGCGGACCCCGTCGGTCTCGGTCACGTCGACGCGGCCCTCGTCCTCCAGCAGGTCGAGGTGGCCGATTATCTCCGACATCCCCGGGAACACCTCCGTCGCCGGCAGGTCGGGGAACAGTTCGCCCATGAGGTCGTAGGCGGTCGCCGTCCCCCGCTCGTCGATGAGGTCAGCGATATGCTCCTTGCGCTCGTGGTGGTGGTCGCGTATCTCGTCGATGCGGGCCGAGAGGTCGGAAACGTCGTCCCCGTGACCCGGACGGCCCACGTCGGCGTCGACTGCCTGGAGTCGGTCGAGCGCGTCCAGATACGCCGGGAGGCTCCGCGTGCGCTCGTCGTCGGTGCCGGGCGCGACCGTCAGAAGCGGGTTCGGCGAGATGTGGTCGAGGACGTGGTCGCCGGTGAACGCGACCGGACCCCTCTCGGCGACGAAACAGACCGACCCGGGTGCGTGCCCGGGCGTGTGGACCGCCCGGAGGTCGACGCCAGCGTCGACGGGGTCGTCGTCGGTCAGTTCGCGGTCGACCGCGAGCGGTTCCTGGTACTCCGTGTACGCGTCCGGGAGCGTAACGGCCGTCTCGACGACCTGCTCGGGGACGCCCATCGCAGTCAGGAACGGGCGGAACAGCGCCTGCTCGCGGTCGAGGTGGCCGTCCGGGTCGCGGAGTTGCCGCGTCGCGTCGCGGTGGGCGACGGCGGCCGCCCCCGAGACATCGACGACCCGGTTGGCGAGCCCGAAGTGGTCCATGTGCGGGTGGGTGATGAGCACCTGCTCGACGTCGGCGACGGCGTACCCGAGGTCCTCGAGTCCGGCCGCGAGCTCCTCGTAGGCGGCGTCGGTCGCCGGCCCGGGGTCGACCAGCGTCAGTGGGCCCCCGGCGAAGACGTAACAATTCACCCGCCCGACGTCGAACGGCGTCGGAATCTCGATGCGGTGAGCGTCGTCCATGCGACACCGTTCGCTCCCCGACGTAAAACCGGTGCGGCTACCGGAATCGGCGCGTCACACGCTCCTGAACACGCGGACCGTGTCGCGTTTCGTCGGCTCACGGAGCAGGTGAGCGGCGCCGAGCGACGAGAACACCGCCTTCCAGTCGCGGTGGAACAGCGGGAACTCGTCGTCGACGCGGCTCACCTCGTGGTCGTCGCGGCCGCGCCGCGGGCTGTTCCCCTCGTTCTCCGCGGTGACCAGCAGGTCCGACGTGACCCGAAGGCACTCCTCGAACACCTCGCTGTCGTCGGGGTGGACGTGCTGGAGCGTCTCCACCGAGTAGACGATGTCGAACGCGCCGTCGTCCAGTTCCGGGAGGAACTCCTCGAGGGGGGCCGTGTGGAACGTTCCGACGTCGGCCAGCCGGGGGTAGTGGTCGGCCATCACCGCGAACGACTCGTCGTTGAGGTCGACCCCGGTGAGGTCCTCGTAGCCGGCCCGCCGCAGGCGTTCGAGGTGGCGACCGGAGCTACAGCCCAACTCGAGCACCGCGGCGTCCTCGTCGACGTAGTGGTCGAACACCGCCGCCAGCGTCTCGCTCACCTCGTTCGGGCCGAGCTGTGCGTAGTACTCCGGACTGTACGCGCCGGAGCGCTCGGCCCACCCGCGGCGGTTCTCGTCGGGGTCCATGCTCGACGCGACGGGGTCCACGGTCATATGCTCGGCGGGCGACGGTCGCGAGCGCGGATACGCTCCGGTTACCCCGTCCCGTGCGGGGGCGACCGCCCGGGTGCCGGCACGGAGTAGGATGGTTCTATATCGAAGCTATTCATATTAGTGGCCATTACAGTCGAAGGGATTTATGCACCGGGAGCGAGACACGGAACTAGGCCGATGAGCGTCATCGCCACGGTGGAGGTCCCGGCCGAGGAGTTCACGCTGGGGCCTGCACTCGCAACGAACCCGGGAATACGCGTCCGCATCGAGCGCGTCGTCCCGCTCGGAGACGCGTTCCTCCCGTACCTGTGGGTGTCCGACGACGACCTCGAGACCGTCGAGACCTCCCTGCGCGAGGAGGCCGACATCGAGTCGTTCGAGATCATCGACGAGGTCGCCGACGAGGTGCTCGTCCGCGTCGAGTGGGCGAGCGAACTCGACGGCCTGCTCGAGGCGCTCGCCGACAGCGACGGCGTCATCCTGGAGGCGACCGGTGGGGACGACGTCTGGCGGTTCCAGCTACGGTTCCCCACCCACGAGGACCTGACGGCGTTCTACCAGCAGGCGGCCGCGGCCGACCTCCATATCGACCTGCAGAGCGTCCACAACCCCGGGCCGCCGACGAACGTCGGGGTCGGCATCGACCTCTCGGATACCCAGCGGAATACGCTCGTCAGCGCGCTGGAAGCGGGCTACTTCGACGTGCCGCGACGCATCAACCTGGTGGAGCTGTCCGAGCGGATGGGCATCTCCGACACGGCCGTCTCACAGCGCATCCGGCGCGGCACCAAGCGGCTCCTCGAGACGACGCTCGACGGGACGGACGAGGACGCCGACGATACGTAAGGAGCTTCGAAGTAGAAGTGCCGGGGTACATAAGGAGTATCGAAGTAGAAGGTTCAAATACGTGTATGTGGTAGCCACCGGTCATCAGACCATGGTACAGTCAGCGAGCACGGCGGTCGTGCTGGCCGTCGCGGAACGGAACGGCAGCGACGTGACGGAGCTCCCGGCGCTGGCGGAGTACGTCGACACGGACGCGCTCGACGCGCTGTTCCGAGGCGACGGGAGCGTCGCCGTCCAGTTCACGTACGCGGACTGCACGATCACCGTCCGCGGCCCGGACGACGTCACCGTCGACCCGAACTGAGGTCGGACGTCAGTTCTCGTCGTCGTCCCGTCCGGTCAGCGTCGACGTCAGCAGCGTCGACAGCGCCCGACGGAGCCGCTCCGAGACCGCCTGCTCGGAGACGCCCATCTCCGCGGCGAGGTCCTCGATGGTCGTCCGGCGGGGCACCTCGAAGTAGCCGGCCCGGAACGCCGTCGCCAGCGTCTCCTGCTGTGGGTCCGACAGCCCGAGACCGTCGTCGGCGCTCGGCGAGCCGGCCTCGTAACTTCGCCGCAGGTCGACGTCGATTCCCCGTTCGATGCACTCGTCGTAGAGCGTCGACAGCGCCCCCTGGTCGGGGAACCGGAGGTCCACCGTCCAGCCGTCGTGAGCGCCCGTGGCCCCGACGAGGGTCGCCCCGTTGGCCTGGATCAGATCGAACAGCGGCGCGTCGGTGCCCGCCCAGTCGACGCGGAGCAGCGTCCGCCCCGGGAGGTCGTCGACCACGTCGGCCGACGCGACCGCTCCGTCGTCGACGAGCGACGAGACGACCGCCTCGGCGTCGCCCCCCTCCACCCAGAGATAGTGGACGAACCCCGCGGTCGGCACGACCCGTTCGAGTTCGACCGTCACCGACCGGTGCTCGCGCAGGAACTGGCCGAGCGGGAACGCCGTCACGGGTACGTCGAACTCGGCGAAGACGTTCATCGGTGTCGGGTCCCCGGCGTCGCTTCCTCGTCCGTGTGTGGCGGTCTCAGTTGCATCTACACGACCCGGTGGTCGGCGAAGCGATGACGACGCTGGCCATGATGGTTCGACATGGAAGCCGTAGACATAAAAAATGTGCGTGGTCGACGGAGCGGCTCCCGCCCGGCCCGTCAGTCGGGGCCGTCGCCCCGGACGATCGTCGCGGAGATGAGCTTCCCGAGGCCGCGGCGGATGCGCTGTGAGACCGCCGAGTCGGAGACGCCGAGCTGTTCGGACAGTTCGACGAGTGTGATGCCGCGAGGGATGTCGAAGTAGCCACGCTCGAGAGCGACCTCCAGCGCCGTCTGCTGCTCCTCGGAGAGGCCGTAGCCACCGGTGGAACCGTCCGCCAGCGGGCTGTTGACCTCGTTCAGGTCGACGGTGATGCCGGCGTCGACACAGCTACGGTAGAACTGCGACAGCGCCGCGTGCTCGGGGAACCGGACGCGGAACGCCCAGTGGTCGCCCCGCCCCTCGCCTTCGAGAACCACCGCCTCGGCCGCGTCGATGGCGTCGATGACGCCGTTGACCTCGGTGCTCCAGTCGACGCGGAACAGGCTCTCGCCGTTCACCTCGTCGACGACGCGGACCGACTCTGTGAGCTCCGACCCCTCCAGAGCGGACTGCACCGCGGGCGCGTCGGCCGACGACACCCAGAAGTACGGCACGAGGTCGTCGCCGGTCGGAATCATGGATTCGAGACGTATCTCGACCCCCTCGCGCACCTCGAGTGCCTCCCCGAGCGTGAACTCCTCGGCCGGGATGGAGAAGCGCGCGATGACGCTCATCGCGCGTTGCGAGGAACGCCGGTTCGTGAACGCCACAGACGATGCTGTCGAACCCACCGACGATACGACGAACCACGCGGCGACGACGACCGACCGAGTACCATTGCCCGACTGTACCGGACCCGTAAGTAAAGTAGGTAGCCTGTACCCTCGAAGGTGTTTTTATTGCTACCGCTCGGCCTACCGCTCGACGTGCCGCTCGGCCTACCGCTCGCTACACTCGCGGCTGGCGGACTCGTCCCCGTCCGATCAGTCGTGCCGCTCCGAGCGGTACGCCACCTCGTATATCTCGACCCCCCAGTCGTGGTCGTCGCCGTCGGTTCTGAACGCCCAGCCTCCCTCGATGGCGACGCCGCTGTCGTGCGCCTCGTGCAGGAGTGTCGCCAGGGCGCGGCGGAACTCCCGCTCAGTCGTGGGGCCCTCTGACCCTGTCGTCGAAGATGTCATTGGTGGGTTGTGACGAGGATAGTGCGACCGTCGTGCACGGAACCCGTCCAACAACCTGGAACCTCCGTCGCAAGGGTGAATCGTCACACACCACGGGGAAGAGAGTCAGGGGGGTGTTCCCAGTCGTCCGTGCTTGGTGTGCCAGGGTGAAAGGGGTTCGGGTGGGATGCGACCGGCGCGGTCCGCATCAATCCCTTCGGCATCGAACGCCGCCACTTACGCGCATGGAGGATGACATCCGACCAGGGTCGTCCATCCGCGGCCCCGTCGTGACACCGACGGTCACCAGCGACGAGGGACGACCATGACAGGCGACCCACCCACCGACGCGCCGACGACCGAGGCCGAGTTCAGAGCGGCGATGCGACGGCTCGTCGCCGGAGCGGCGGCCAACGGCGTCGACGTCGAGAACGGCTGGGGGTTCACCGACGGCGAGCGCACGTGGGGCGTCGAGGTGTACGAAGTGGTCCCCGAGGACACCGAGGAGTGACCGGAGTCACTCGCCGCCGTCGGTCTCGGCGACCGGAAGCGCCGCGAGCAGGGGTGCGACATCGTTCCAGTTCTCGCCGCGACGGAGCTGGCCCGCCGTCCGGTCCCACGCGACGTAGCCGGCGTCGTCGAGCCGCGGGAGGTGTCGGTGGTGCAGTTCGACCGTCGCCTGCCGCCGGTCGTCGGCTCCTGCCGTGAGGTCGTCTACCGGAATCGGTTCTCCGTCGGCGAGTTTCAGTAGGACGCGGCGGCGCTGTGCGGCCGAGAGCGCGTCGAGCGCGGCCCCGAGGGTGTCGTCGCGGTTCACGTCATCGTCCAGGTCAGCGAGCCGTACGAGTCCGCGGCTTTGATTTTGAAGGCATTTATGTAGGGACTGCGGCTACAGCGCGCCACGGTCCGTGAGTTCCCGGTAGAACGCCACCGAGTAGACGCCGAAGAAGCCGCCGAACAGCGTCCCGACGACCAGCACGACGACGCCGACGCCCGCGAGGACGCCCGGCGAGGGCTGGGCGAGCGCGGTTCCGGCGGTCGCCTCGGGCGTCGTGAGGAGCGAAGCGACGCCGAACACGCCGCCGGCGACGAGCCCCAGCAGGCCGACCAGTAGCGAGTAGCCGAGGCTGGACAGGAGGTTGCCGCGGACGACGCCGACGCTGTGTTTCAGCCCGTCGATGGCGCCGTGGCCGTCGAGCACGACGGCCTGGCCGTAGAACTGGATGAAGAACACGACCGCGAGGTACGCGAGCAGGAACAGCAGTAGCCCGGCGCCGAGCACGCCGACCGCCGCGAGGCTCGGCCCCCCCGCACCGGCGAACACCGCGACGCCGGCGACGATGGCGGCGAGGAAGCCGACGACGCCGAGTACGAAGTTCGCCACCAGCAACAGCAGGTACGCGACCAGAAGCGACGTGTAGTTGGCCTTCCCGGCCGCGACGAACCGGTCGAGCGACGTGGTGCCGTCGAGCGCCTCGTCGCTCATGGCGATGAGCCCACCCTGGAAGAACGGCACGACGACGATGAACAGCAGCGAGACGAGAAGCGAGACGAGACTCGCCAGGATCGGGAACGTCGCTTGCAGCAGCATCGTCGGCACCTGCGTCAGCAGCAACACGAACACGGGGACGAACACGATGGGGTTGCGCGCCAGCGCACCCGGCGTCCGTCGGAGGGATGACAGGACGGCCATGCTGACCGTTCGTTCAGAATTTGTAAAACCCTTGTCGTTCCGTCCGGGAGCCGCACGACGTGTCACGCGGGAGAACATTTACGTCGCCGGTCGTCCATCCCACGGTCGAGTGGGGGAGATGTCGGAGACGTGTACGTTCACGTTGCGGCCGGACGGGAGCGACGGGACCAGCCTCGCGGAGCCGTGGGACTGCCCACACGAGACCCACGAGGACGCCGAGCGGTGCCTGTTCCATCTCGACCCGGCGGCGCGTGCCGAACGGGGTATCGACGACGAGGACGTGACCGCGGCGCTGGCGGCGGTCGCCGAACGCGAGGGCGAGGCGGCCAAGCGCCTGCTCGGCGCCTACCTCGGAGAGGTGGACTTCTCGTTTGCGACGCTGGAGGCGCCCGACCAGTACCCGATAGACCTCCGGGGCGCCACGGTCGACGGGACGCTCGACCTCTCGAACAGCGAGGTGTGCCAGCCGCTCGACCTCCGGGGAGCGAGCCTCGACGTGCTCGACGTCGAGGCGGCGACGTTCCGCGAGTCGGTGGGGCTCGTCGCCGCGAGCGTCGCCGGCGAAGTGCGCGCGGAGGGGCTGGTCGTCGAGGGCGACCTCTCGGTCCAGCGGTCGACGTTCGGGGCGGCGGTGAACTTCGACGAGGCGCGGTTCCACGGCGACAGCTGTTTCCGCGACACCCGGTACGCCGCGCCCGTCCGGTTCCGGGGCGCGGAGTTCCGCGGCGACGCCAACCTGCTCGACGACGACGCCTGTTTCGAGGACGCCGTCTTCGAGCGCGAGGTGACGTTCGAGCAGGCGGAGTTCCGCTACGCCGACTTCGTCAACACGGCGTTCGACGGCGACGCCGGATTTCTGGAGGCGCGGTTCGACGGCGACGCCGAGTTCACCGACGCGACGTTCGGGGGCGACGCCGACTTCCGTGGCGTCGAGTTCCACGGCGACGCCAACGTCAGCGTCGACGACGTGACGTTCGCGAACGCCACCTTCGACGGCGACGCCGTGTTCACCGGCGGCCGGTTCCGGCGTGCGGTGTTCGACGATGCCGCCTTCGACGGCGACGCGAGGTTCGCGGACACCACCTTCGACGAGGAGACGTCGTTCCGGGACTGCGCGTTCGCGGACGCCACCTTCGACGAGGCGCGGTTCCACGACGACACCGCCTTCGCCGACGCGGAGTTCGAGGCCGCGCTGTCGCTTCGCGGCGTCGAGTTCCACGGCGGCGACAACGTCGAGGACGACGACGTGACGTTCGAGCGCGCCGAGTTCGGGGCCGGCGTCGACGCCACGGGCGCGACGTTCGCGTTCGCCAACTTCCGTGCGGCGCGGTTCCGCGACGACGCCGCCTTCGCCGACACCACCTTCGAGGGGGAGGCGGTGTTCGAGGACGCCGCCTTCGAGGGGGAGGCGGCGTTCGCGGAGGCGCGGTTCCACGACGACACCGCCTTCGCGGCGGTTGCGTTCGACGGCGACGCGGACTTCCGTGGCGTCGAGTTCCGCGGCGGCGACAACGTCGCCGACGAGGACGTCACGTTCGCGGACGCCACCTTCGACGCCGAGGCGTCGTTCCGCAACGCCGCGTTCCAGTACGCCACCTTCGCGGACGCCACCTTCGCGGAGGGCGCCGAGTTCAGCGACGCGACGTTCGCGCTCGACGCCGCGTTCCCCGACACCGAGTGGGACGGCGCGGCCAGGTTCGTCGAGGCTCGGTTCCGCGACGACGCCTCCTTCCGGGGGGCGACGCTGTCGGGCGTCGCGGAGTTCCGGGGCGCGGAGTTCCACGGCGGCGACAACACACGCGACGACGACCTGACGTTCGCGGACGCCACCTTCGAGCGGGAGGCGACGTTCGAGGCCGGGAGCTTCCGGTACGCCACGTTCGCCGACGCCACCTTCGAGGGGACGGCGACGTTCACCGAGACGGCGTTCGACGGCGACGCCGAGTTCACCGACGCCGTCTTCGAGCGCGAGGCGACGTTCGACGAGGCTCGGTTCCGCGACGACGCCTCCTTCGACGGTGCCGCCTTCGACGACGTGGCGACGTTCCGGGGCACGGAGTTCCAGGGCGGCGCGAACCTGCTCGACGACGACGCGACGTTCAACCACGCGACGTTCGCGGCGGGCGTCCGCTTCGACGACGCGGAGTTCGGCTACGCCGACTTCCGGGCGACCGCGTTCGAGGACGACGCGATGTTCGTCGACGCGACGTTCACCGACAGCGCCACCTTCGAGGAGGCGACGGTCGCCGGCCTCGCGGACTTCGACGCGGCGTCGTTCGCCGACGAAGCGACGTTCGACGGGGTCCGATTCCACGACGAGGCGGTGTTCGACGAGACGCGGTTCGGGAGCAACGCCACGTTCGGCGACGCTGTCTTCGAGGGGCCGGCGTCGATGAAGGGCGCCGCCTTCGAGGGGAGCCCGACCGTGCTGGACGACGACGCCGACTTCCGGGGGACGCGGTTCGCCGCCGAGGTGGAGTTCTCGCGGGCGCGGTTCCGCTACGCCAACTTCTCGGGCGCGCAGTTCGAGGACGATGTCTCATTCGAGCGGGTCCACCTCGAACACGGTGCGGAGTTCACCGACGCCGTCGTCGGCGGCTCCTTCGAGATGGACGACGCCCGGTTCGACGGCGACGCCACCTTCGAGGCCGTCACGTTCGCGGGCGGCGTCACGTTCAACGGGACGGAGTTCCACGGCGGCTCGAACACCGAGACGGAGGACGTCACCTTCGAGCGAGCCACGTTCGAGGCGGGCGCACATTTCTACCGCGTTGAGTTCCACACCGCCAACTTCCAGGGAACCGAGTTCGCCACCCGTGCCCGGTTCGTCGAGAGCGAGTTCACCGAGCGACTGAAGTTCCGGGCGGCGCCGGCCGACTCCGCCGTTCTCGTGGACATGACGCGGGCCACGCTCGAGGGCGGCCACATCGAACAGCCCGAGGACGGCGAGACGTTCTACGACCTCGAGGAGGCGACGGTCCGGGAGGTGCGGTTCGAGCCGAACGAGAGCCGGTTCGAACTGTTCGACTACTTCCGCTTTCTCAACACCAACTTCGACGGCTTCGACTTCTCCGAGCATATGGACCTGCTGGCGCGCAACGACTGGACCATCCACTCCTTCGAGTACCCGTCGGTGGCCGACGCCGACGAACTCGCCACGGACGACCTGCCGCCCGGCGACCTGGAGAGCACGTATCTGAAAGCGAAGAACAGCGCCGACGCGTTCGGCCAGCGGAAGGCCGCCTCGGAGTTCTACATCAAGGAGTTCTCCTTCCGCCGGCAGAAGAACCGCAACGTCGTGACCGACGGCGGCGAGGACCTCCGGACCCGGAGCCGGTCGGCCGGCCACTGGCTCGGCAACTGGCTACTGTACCAGACCTGTGGCTACGGCGAACGGCTCTGGCGCGTCGTCTACGTCTCGGTGGTCGTCGTCGGCGTCTGGGCGCTCCTGTACGCCACCGTCGCGGAAGGGACGCGCTCCTCCGTCGGGACGACGACGGGGTTCACCAGCGTCTCGCAGGCGCTCTCGCCCGAGGGGGCCGAAATCATGGGCCGGGTGCTCTACTTCAGCATCGTCACGTTCACGACGCTCGGCTACGGCGACGTTCAGCCGGTCGGCCCCGTGGCGCGGACGCTCGCCGGCCTCGAGTCGTTCCTCGGGGCCCTGCTGGTCGCGCTGGTCGTGTTCGTCATCGGGCGGCGGATGGCCTGACTACTCCCCGTCGGCGACCGAGTAGATGTCGAAGTCGCTCCGTTGCTGGCTCCGGTGCATCAGGTAGAACGAGGCGACGAGGATGAGCATCAGGAAGCCGTAGGCGGCCGCCGCGAGCAGCGCCTCCTCCTTCGTCCCGTACTTGCCGGTCCGGAAGCTGATTATCTTCCGGGCCATGGCGATGAGCCCGACGTTGATGACGATGGGGAGGATGTTCAGGTCCTCGACGTAGGAGATGACCGTCCGGTATATCTCGACGATTATCAGAAGCAGGAGCGCGGTGTCGATGAGCTTCAGGATGGCGTCGGGGTCGGTGAACCGCCCGCTGGCGATGAGCTGGTACAGTTTCAAGCCGAGGTCGAACACGCCGATGGCGAACAGTACGACCATCAACAGCGCGGTCAGAAGCTCCAGCACCTCCATCAGGACCTCGGACTGGATGCCGAGCCCCTTGAGAACGTCGTCGAGGGTGAGGCCGCGGCCCCCCTCGACCGCCCCCTCCGTGTCCCCACTCATGTGTGCTACCGCGGCCCATCCCGGTAAAGATGTTTTGTCTCGGTGAAACGACCGACGGTCGGACGGAACCGGCATCTGCCGTCGGCGGGGACGGGGACCGAACGCGTGGGCGTCAGTCGGAGGCCAGCGCCTCCCCGCTCTCGGTCGACGGCGCGTCGTGGCTGGGTTCGAGCGCCGTGCGGGCCTCCGGAGCCAGTTTGTTCATCACGGCGCGGCCCTCGCGCTCGCGGACGACGATGCCGTCCTCGGCGAGCCGCGAGAGGTGGTGGCTCACCGTCGAGGGGTCACGCCCCAGTTCGTCGGCGATGTCGCTCACGGAAGCCGCCCCGAACCGCGCGATGGCGTCGATGACCGCGGCGGTGGCGTCCTCCTCGAGCGCGGCCGCGAGTTCGACGCCCTGCGTGTACGCCGGGTAGAAGCGGCGCTTCCCGCGCACCTTCGCACCGGAGACGAGGTCCTCGCGTTCGAGGACGCGGACGTGGTGACGCACCGTCGACAGCGGCAGGTCCGCGCGTTCGGCTACCTCCGAGAGATACGCGCCCGGCGTCTCGTCGACGACTTCGTACACGTCGGCGCGGGCGTCGTGTTCGAGCGGGTCGGAGTCGTCGTACCGCGAGTAGCGGAACGGCGCGACGGTGCGGAGCAGGCGGTCGAGGGTGCGGCCGGGGGCGGACAGCGGCGCGACGCCGGCGGTCAGCGTCGACGCGAACGTCACGAGCGCCTGGGGCGTCACCGCGGCGCGCCGGGTGACCGCCGCGGCGGCGACCGCACCGACCCCGAGCGCGAGGCCCGTCGTCGGCCCGGCGGGAGCGGGCGTCGACCCCGCTGGCCCACGCTCGCCGAGCGCGAGGGCGTTCGAACTCGGAGCGTCCGTGCCGGTGGCATCGACGTCCGGACGCACCGGATCGACGCCGTCACGGACCGGCCCGGTAGCGTCCGTCATCGGCCCGACGCCGCCACCGACGCCCGACAGCGCCGTCACCGTCTCGCCGAGGAGCGCGTCCTGCTTGCCTGTCAGAGCCGATGCCGAGACGGCACCGGTCGTGTCGGACACCGCCGCGCCGTCGAAGGCGTCGAGCGTCGTCAACGGTACCACCTCCTCCCCCCCGGAAACGGCCGTCGTCGTGCCGTCGGCGCCGTCGGTGGCGACCGACGCCATCGACAGTTCGTCCGAGAGGGTGCCGAACCCGACGGCGTCGTCCACGGCGTCGGTCGACTCGGTCACGAGCGTCTCGGCCTCCTCACCGTCCGAAAACGAGTCGTCGGACTCCCCGTCGGAGTCGCTCGACGAGTCGTCGAACGTCCGGTCACCGGAGGTCCCGGTCGAGTCGTCCGTCGAACCGTCACCGGAGGTCCCGGTCGAGTCGTCCGTCGAACCGCCGTCAGCCGACCCGTCAGTGCCGGAGTCCGTCGAGTCGTCGGAACCGTCTCCGTCGCTCAGGGTGCCGGCGACGGTCGACCCGCTGTCGGCGTCCTCCGAGCCGACCGCGGCCACGGGCGCGACCGCGACCGAACAGAGAGCGAGAACCATCACGACCACCGCGATGCACTGTGTGTTTACACGTCTCATGCGAGGCCCGACCGTCCGCTGGTCATCCCTCGTTTCTCGTAGACCCGGTTAGTCGTTCTGTCGGCCATACGTGGGGGTTTATCACTATCCGAGTATCGGCCGATAGACGGCTCGAGGCAAGCGTTTCCGGTCCGTCCGAAAGATTGATATGGACCGTTCCGACACCGTATTAAACCGTTGTGACAAACCCGTCAAACGATAACGGTTGTTCACGTTCGAGGGCGGTGCGGTTCGAGACGAAGCGGAGGTGTCGGTCCCTACTCGCCGACCGTCGCGCTGGCCGTCGCCCGGTTCCCCTGCGCGTCGGTGACGGTCAGCACCACCTCGAACTCCTCGTCGTTCGCGCCCCGTATCTCGAACTCGTCGGTGCCGCTGGCCGTCGCGCCGTCGACGGCCGTCGTCCGCTCGCGGACCACGGCGCCGGACTCGTCTATCACCTCGACGACGACCGCGTCGAGGTTCTCGTCGCCGTCGCTGACGGCCCAGTTCGCCGTTATCTCCGCGTGGGCGCTCTCGCCGCCGGCCTCGGTGACTTCGTAGCTGTCGACCGTCGGCGGCGGCGCCGTCGCCCCGTCGTCGCGCTCGGCGCGACCCCGGGCGAGCATCTCCTCGACGGCCGCCTCGGCGTCGACGAGCCCCTTCCCGATGTTGTGGACGGTGTGGTTCTTCTCCTCGAGGAACCGCGCCGTCTCCTCTATCACGTCGATGACCTCCAGCACGTCCGGGTACGCCCCGAACTCGGAGTAGTAGGCGTCGTTGACCAGTGCGACGACGCCCGCGGTGACGGGAGTCGCCATCGAGGTGCCCGAGATGGCCTGGTAGTAGATGCCGTTGCTCTGGTCGGCTAGCTGGTCGCCTATCATCATCGTCGAGACGATGCTGTTGCCGGGCGCGCCCACCGAGGGGCGCTCGATGCCGAACGGCCGTTCCGGGTCGGGGATGCCGTCCTCGGCGTCGACGGCGACGACGGTGCCGTCGACCTGATACTGGCCGCCGCCGCGCGAGGACGTGACCTCCAGTTCGTACTGTGCCGAGTCGTCCGGGAGCGGGAGGTAGGTGCCGATGGTCAGCGCCGCCTCGTTGCGGGTGCCGTCGACGAACGTCGACCCGGCGGTGGCGACGGTGTCGTCCTCGGGACCGATGAGCCGGTACTCGAACTCGCTGGGTTCGGGCGCACCGGCACCCGAGGACGGCGACCACGTCAGCGTCGTGTCGACGTAGAACCCGTTCACCTCGGAGAGTGCGGTGTCGGGCGACGCCGAGAGGGCGAACGTGTCGGCCGTCTGGACCAGGAAGTTGGCGATGACGCCGGAGCCGGCCACCTCGTACACCGTCTCGGTGTCGGCGGCGGTCGGCGGCTCCAGCGAGTCGAGGAACTCCTCGTAGTTGGCCAGCGCCACGTCGCGGTCGTAGTTGTGGATGCTGTCGGACGAGGGGGGCCGACCGCGCGAGGAGAACCCGGTGACGTTGCCGTCGTCGCGCGTCGCCGCGATGCCGAGCACCCACGGCGCCTGCGCGGTGTTGCCGAGCGTGTTGTCGCCCGTCCGGGTGCAGGTGGCCCCACCGTCCGGGCCGCAGTTGCCCGCCGCGATGACCGGCAGGATGCCCGCCTGGTACGCGTGGTACGAGGCGACGATGTCGGGGTTCGCGGGGTCCATGTTCTGCCCGTTGCCCGAGATGGCCCCGAAGGAGTTGTTCACCGCCTGCACGTTCGTCCGGCCCGCTTCCTTGCGTGCGATGAGGTGGTCGAACGCGCCCAGCGCGTTCACGATGAGCAGCCCCGCGCCCGTCGAGTACATCGTCAGCGTCGCCTTGGGCGCCATCCCGCGGTTCGCCCGCTCGACGGAGCCGTCGCCCGCCACCGACCCGGAGACGTGGGTGCCGTGGCCGTTGCCGTCGGTGTCGGCCTTCCCCATGTCGACCCACATCGTCCCGCGGTCGAGCGGGTTCGTGTACTTGTAGTTGTGCGCGACGTTGATCTGGTGGTCGGGGTGGGGGCCGTCGAGCCCGGTGTCGATGACCGCCACGTGGCCGTGGGTGCCGTCGTAGCCGAGCTCCGCGGCGACCGACTCGGCGTTCGTCACCTCGCGGGCGTCGTCGTTGAACCACTCCAGTTCGTAGTTGGGGACGACCCGTACGACCGACTGGAGCCGCGAGATGCGCTCTATCTGCTCGCCCGTCGCCACCGCGTACCCCATCGGGAGCGTCTCGAACCGGTAGTACCCCTCCGGAAGCGTGAACCGGTCGAGCGCCTCGACCGCCTCGTTGGAGGTGAACACGACGACGACCTCCTGTGGGCCGCCGCCGGTGTCGAGGCGGTCGTCGAGCGTCTGCTCGGGTGTGCGTGCGCCCCCCGCCATCGGGAACAGCGCCGCCCCGCCCACCGCCGCGGTGCTCTGCAACAGCGTTCGCCTGTCGAACTGCATGGGAACTCGGCAGGGCTACCGGCTTAATCCGCTTCTGACAAACCCGTCCAAAGAAGGCATCACACACCCAAAAACGAGCTATAATCGGCCGCGTATAACCGAATCAAAGAGACGACAGGTCGCCGCTCGCGGCCCGCGAGACGACGGCGTCGGCGTCGACGAACCCGCGGCCACCGCTTGCCGGTTCGTAGCTCCCGTCGGCGGTGTCCTCGAGAGTGGCGATGACGTCCAGCGGCGCGATGGACTGCCCGTTCTCGCGGGCGGCGTCGTACATCCGCGCACAGATGCCCGCCACGCAGGGCGTCGACATCGACGTACCCGAGATGGCCGCGTAGTACGGCGACGCGAGGCTCTCGGTGCCGCCGTTGTCGGTCGCCTGGAGCGGGTCGGTCGGCCCCATCGTCGAGACGATGGAGGCGCCGGGCGCACAGACGCCCGGCCGGTAGAGGCCGGTGCCGTCCGAGAGCGCCTGCGAGCGGTCGTGAGCGCCGTCCTGCCGGCCGCGCGAGGAGAACCCGGTGACCGCGCGGTCGTCGTTCGTCGCGCCGACGCCCAGCACCCACGGCGCCTTCGCGTAGTCGTTGAGGGTGTCGTACCCCGGCCCGGAGTTGCCGCAGGCGAACACCGACAGCAGGCCCGCCTCCAGGGCCGCCTCGGTGGCGACGTTGATGGGAAGCGAGGGGTCGAAGTCGCTGGCGCTGGCGGCGCCGTAGGAGTTCGAGACGATGTCGACGGCGTCGGCCTCGTTGGCCAGCAGGTGGTCGTAGGCGGCCGCCGCCTTCAGCACCGAGACGCCCGCGCTCGTCGAGTAGACGGTGAGGGTGGCGTCGGGCGCCATCCCCTTGTACTGGCCGTCCGACTGCGCGCCGGTGCCAGCGACCGTCCCGGAGCAGTGGGTGCCGTGGCCGATCTCGTCGGTGTCGACCGGCGACGGGACGAACAGCGTCGGCGACCCCAGCGGGTTGCCGACCCACTGGTAGTTGGTGGCGACGTCGAGGTCCGGGTGGGTGGGGTCCACGCCGGAGTCGATGACCGCGACGTGGGCGCTGTCGCCGCTGTACGAGGGGTCGGTCTCGTCGACCCCCGTCACCTCGCGGGCGTCGTCGTTGAACCATTCGAGGTCACGGTTCGCCTCGACGCGCACGACGCCGTCCAGAAGCGACACCTCCTCCAGCGTCGGGCCGGACGCCTCCAGATAGACGAGCGGTAGCACCTCGAACTCGTAGACGTCGAGCCCCAGCGACGCCAGTTCGTCCGTGACGCCCTCCCGGTCGACGACGAGTAACACGTCCTGGACCACGTCGCTGGTCAGGTCCAGCGCGTCGTCGAGTACGTTGCCCTCGCTGGCCGACGCGCCGCCCGCGAAAGTCAGTCCGACCCCGGCCGCCCCGGCCGTCTTCAGGAACGTCCGCCTGTCGTTGTGTACCATCGACTAACTCGTGGTGCGAACGACAAATCGGATTGTCGCAGGCTATGCCCCACCCTTTATTTCCAGACCCGGCAGTTAATGATAAACGACACGTTGTAGCCGGCAGGGACGCGGGAGCTCAGATGTTCTCGCCCTGATAGCTTCCCGCGTACTCACCCTCGTGGTCGGCCTCGGCCAGCACGAACTGGGCGATGCGGGCGCCGGGTTCGAGTTCGACGGGGTGGTGGACGACGAGCAGACCCTCACCGCGACCCTCGTAGCCGGCGTCCCAGACCGCGGTGTGGAGCATACAGGAGTTGCGCATCAGCGACGACCGCGGGTAGACGAAGCCGACGTGACCCTCGGGGACGGCGACCGTCTCACCGTAGCGAGCGACGTACCCCCCGGGGTCGAGCCGGTAACAGCCGTTCTCGGGGTCGAGTTCCCGCCGCTCGCCGACAGTCTTGCCGTCGGTGCCGAGCCGGCCGGGGTCGGTCTGCTCGAACACCGCATCGAGCGTCAAGTCGACGCCGTTGGGCTGGACCTGTTCGTCGGAGACGGGGTCGAGCTGTCGTGCGACGAACGCGCCGCTCTCGTACATGGTCACAGCCGGTGGCGGGCCGGCATATAGCTGACGAGTGGGGAACACCGGCGTTTTGGTCTCGGGGCCGCTACCGGGTGCATGGAGCAGACGACGGAGGGGACGTTCCGCGTGCTGGCGAGCACGCGCCGCGACGACGAGTGGCTACTGCTCGACGTGGAGAGCGGCGACCCCACGTACGTGCCGGCGACGGGCTACGACGGCGCCCTCGCGGAGCGGGTGGCCGAACTGGAGCCGGGCAACCGCGTCGAGGCGACGCTGTCGTGGACGGACGGCGACGCCCGGTTCGCCGACCTGACGCGGGTCTCCGAGAGCCGGGTCCACTTCGTCCGCACGACCGAGCCGCTGTTCGAGGCGGCGGAACGGTGCTGGCGGGACGCCCGCGAGCAGAACGCGGGGATGAACTCCCGGGTCACCCACGGCACCGACGGCGAGCCGAACGGCGTCGTCTACACGTTCGCCGAACAGCCGGGCGAGCAGGACCTGTTCGAGGAGTTCCGCGACGGCGTGAAGCCGCTGGAGCCGCTTCTGGTGCGGGCCGCGGGGGGCCGCGACGGGGGCGCCGACGCGCCGGACCCGCCGTTCGAGACGTTCGTCCTCGCGCACCCGGACCAGCCGTTCGTCACCGTCTACATCGTGCTGGACCCGGACGGCTACCTCGCGGAGACGGTCCGGGACACGTATCTGGACGAGGTCGGCTCGGGAGGGCTCGCCGACCGGCTTTAGCCGCCCCACTCGCCGCCGATGTCGTCGCGGACGTGCTCGAGCCACTCCGCGAACCGCGTCTCGCAGTCGGGCGACGCCTCGAGGTGGTCGATGAACCCCGCGCCGCCGCTGGTCAGCCTCGTCCCGCAGAACGGGCAGTAGTCCGGGTCGTCCCACGCCGGGGCGTCGGGGTCGACGGGCAGGTCCATGTGGGAGAGACGACGGCCGCGACCGTAGCGTTTCCGGGGCGGGAGTCTTTTTGCGGGGCGGCGGCCTTCCGCCGGTATGCACGACGTGTGGGACACCCGCGTCCGGTTCGCGGAGACGGACGCCCAGGGGATCGTGTTCTACGGCGAGTACGTCACGTACCAGGACGAGACGCTGAACCAGTTCATGCGCAACATCGGCTACCCGTGGAGCGAGATCGAGTCGACCGACTGGGACATCCACGTCGTCCACACGGAACTCGACTACCGCGCGCCCGCCGAGTTCGGCGACGACCTCGTCTGTGGCATCCGCGTGGCGGCCGTCCGCGAGTCGTCCATCGAGTTCGCGTGGAACTGCCGGCAGGCCGACGGCACGCTCTGTGCGGAGGGAGAGATGACCCACGTCGCAGTCCAGGACGGCGAGCCGACGCGCGTCCCCCAGGGGTTCCGCGACGCGGTGGTCGCCTACCAGGACGACCCGCCGGAACCGGTGTGACCGAGCGGTCTAAGGCGCCGGCCGCGTACGTTCGAACGTGAGCCTGACCGTCGACGAACTCGGGGACGCGCTGGAGACGCACCTGATGGGCGAGGGGCTGTACGTGACGAACTGCGAGCGCCACGACGGCGCCGTCCACGTGGGCTACGAGTCGCCCGCGATGAGCGAGGGCGTCCCCCGGAGCCAGGTCGGGACGATGCTCCGGTTCCTGCTCGACCTCGCGGGCATCGAGACCGAGGGACGCGACGTGGGCGGCGTCCCCCAGGCCGGCACCTGGGAGCCCGAGGACGTCCACGTCTGGGCGTTCACGGAGCCCGAGGCTTCAGCCTCGGACGACGAGCGCGAACGACGGGGCCACTACGAGGTTCGCGAGGGGTGGTTCCACGCGCTGGAGGCAGGTCACCTCTCGGAGACCGACTTCTCGACGCTCGTGCTGTCGACGCTGGACTAGCGCTCGACCCGCTCGGGGTCGTCGCGGCTGGCGTGGTCGAGGTCGACCGCGTGGCCCGTGTGGCGGGCGTGGGTGCGCGCCCACCGACGCGCTCCCGACTCCTCCAGCCGCTCGACCGCCTCCGGACAGCGACGGCAGGCGGCCACCCACGGCGTGACGCCGTCGGGAAAGTGGCCCGTGTGCTGCTGGTGGTCGATGGCGAACGCCTCCACCGCCCGGTTCCCCATGGCGAGTTCGTCGAGTTCGTACGCCAGCGACCACTCCTCGTCACAGCGACTGCAGGACACTGTCGGGACGTCGTCGACGTCGTCGACCGGGGGTCCACCGGAGTCGGACATGGGAAGGGCGACAGCCCCGAGACGTAAGACCCTGTGGGAGCGGCGGCCGGGCGAAGAGACACCGCTAAGCCGCTGGCACGAGAGGGCGGCCGTATGACCCCCGACCGGGAGGGTGCCGGCGACGGCTGGGACGCCGACAGCTACGACGCGGGACACACCTTCGTGTTCGAGCGCGGCGAGGCCGTCGTCGACCTGCTCGACCCCGCTCCCGGCGAGCGTATCCTCGATGTCGGCTGTGGCACCGGCCACCTGACCGACCGAATCGCGGCGTCGGGCGCCGACGTCGTCGGACTGGACGCGTCGCCCGAGATGCTCGAAGCGGCCCGGGAGACGTACCCGGACCTGCGGTTCGTGCTCGGCGACGCCCGCGAGTTGCCGGTCAGCGGGCCGTTCGACGCGGCGTTTTCGAACGCGGCGCTCCACTGGATTCCCGAGCAGGACGCCGTCCTCGAATCGGTGGCGTCGGCGCTCCGTCCCGGCGGCCGGTTCGTGGCCGAACTGGGCGGACAGGGGAACGTGAGCGCCGTCGTGAACGCGGTCCGGGCCGCGGCGTCGGCCCGGGGGTACGACGTCGAGTCGCCGTGGTACTTCCCGAGCGTCGGCGAGTACGCCACGGCGCTTGAGGCCCACGGGCTGGAGGTGCGGTACGCGACGCTGTTCGACCGGCCGACGGAACTCGACGACGGCGACGACGGGTTGGCGGCGTGGCTCGACATGTTCGGTGACGACCTCCTTGCGGGCGTCCCCGACGACGAGCGGGCCGCGGTCGTCGCCGAAACCGAACACCGCCTGCGCGACGACCTGTTCGAGGACGGAACGTGGGTCGCCGACTACCGGCGGCTCCGCGTCGTCGCCGTCGCCACCCCGGACTGACTGCGGGGAACGCCGCTCAACAGACCGGTTTCGGGTCGACGCCCATCGCCTCCAGACTGTCGGCGTACTCACTGTACGCCCGCCCGATGGCCTCGACGGCCGCCTCGCGGGCGCGCTCGTACTCCTCGTCGGTCTCGCAGACGGCGTCGAGCGTCTCCGCGCCCGTCTCGACGGTCGCCTCGGTGTCGGAACGCAACTCCCGGAACAGGTCGGCCTCGCTCCTCGCCCCCTCGTTGACGAAGAAGTTGACGAACTGCAGCAGCGACCGCTCGGCCGCCATCGAGCGGCCGACCAGCCCCGCGCCCACCCGCTCGGGCGGGGCGTCGAGACGCCGCAGGTAGGCGTGGAGCGCGTCCGGGTCGGGCGCGTCGGGCGTCTCGTCCAGCAGGGCGACGACCCGCTCGTGGTGGTCGCGCTCGGTCGCGGCGGCGGCCGCGAACGCCTCGCCCCCCGGCCCCCCGTCGTCGGCCCACGCCTCGAACGTGTCGCGGGCACGCGCCTCCGCGGCCGCGGCGGCCCGGAGCACCGCCTCGCGTTCCAGCGCGGCGTCGGTGGCGGCGACGAGCGACTTCTCCGAGCCGAGTCGGTCGAGTTCCGTGGCGGCGGCCTCGCGGACCGCCGCGACGACCTCGCTCCCGTTCATGCCCGGACGTGTGACGCCCGGCGGCTTAATCGTACCCCGCGTTTATCGGCGCCGGCGACCTACCGGGGGTATGGCCGCCGTCTCGCCCGACGACCTCGCCGACCGCATCGAGCGCGGCGAGCGCGTCACCCTGCTCGACGTCCGGAACCGCGCGGAGATAGACGAGTGGCGCATCGACGCACCCGGAATCGAGCGCGTCGAGGTGCCGTACATGAAGTTCGTCGCCGCGGGCGCCGGCGGCGACCCCGCCGACCTGTTGCCAGAGGACGTGGTCGAACCCGTCGTCGCGGTCTGTGGCCGCGGCGAGGCCAGCGACGAAGTGGCCGCACAGCTCCGCGAGGCGGGCGTCGACGCCCGGAACCTCGCCGAGGGGATGCACGGCTGGGCGCGCGTCTACCGCCGGGTCGAACTCGCGGCCGACGCCGGCGCGGCGACCGTCTACCAGTACCACCGGCCCTCCTCCGGCTGTCTCGCCTACCTCGTCGTCTCGGGCGAGGAGGCGCTCGTCGTCGACCCGCTCCGGGCGTTCGCGGACCGCTACCGGGCGGACGCCGCGGAACTGGGCGCCGACCTCGCGGCGGCCGTCGACACCCACGTCCACGCCGACCACGTCAGCGGCCTCCGCGACCTCGCGGACGCGGGTGCGACCCCCTACATGTCCGCGACGGCGGTCGACCGGGGCGTCACCTTCGACGTGGAGACCGTCGAGGACGGCGACGCTCTGACCGTGGGCGACGCCGCCGTCGAGGTCGTCGCCACGCCCGGCCACACGACCGGGATGGTGTCGCTCGCCGTCGGCGACCTCCTGCTGTGTGGCGACACGCTGTTCGTCGACGGCGTCCCCCGCCCCGACCTGGAGAGCGGCGACGAGGGCGCGAGCGAGCACGCCCGCGACCTCCACCGCACGCTCACGGAGCGGCTGGCGCGGTTCGACGACGACGCGGTGGTCGCGCCGGGCCACTACGGCGACGCCGCCGAGCGCGCGCCCGACGGGAGCTACACCGCTCCTCTCGGAGAGTTGCGGGAGCGGCTGTGGCCGTTCGGCGTCGACGCCGACGCGTTCGTCGAGCGCGTCCTCGACGGTCTCGGCGCCCGGCCCGCCAACTTCGAGCGGGTCATCGCGGTCAATCTCGGGCGCGAGTCCGCCGACGACGAGGCGGCGTTCGAACTCGAACTCGGGCCGAACAACTGCGCGGCCGCCGCGGACTGATGGACCCGGTCCGTACTCACCTGCTCGACGAGCGGCGCGGGTGGGTCCAGCGGACGCTCGACTGCGCCGACGCGGTGGCCGCCGACTGGGCGGACGGCGTCCGTGACCGGGAGCGCGTCGTCGGGCCGTTCCGCGCGGCGCTCGACCGGGCGGGCGTGCTGGAGACGGCGCCAGCGGTGCTCGCGGAGTGTGTCGCCGCCGACGGCCGCGAGTTGGCCGCCCGACCGGTGGCGAAACCGCCGTACGTCGTCGTCACCGGCGAGGGCCTGCTCCTGCGCGCGACGCTCGACGGCGGGCGACTGCTCGTTCGGGTCCGGGCGTTCGCGGTCGACCGCGACCCCGTGCGCTACCGGCGGGCGGCGGCGACGCCGGCGGAGGCGGTGGGCGTGACGCGGCCCTAGGACTCCTTGGCGAGTTTCGACCGCTCGTAGAGGTCTATCTCGTGGACCATCGACGGCGACTGCGCGGCCGCAAAGGCGACGGCGTCGGCCACCTCCTCGGGTTCGACCACCTCGCCGGGGTCGAACCGGTCGCGGAACTGCTCGCCGTCCACCTCGAACTCCGTGCGGACGGCGGCGGGGTTGACGACGGAGACGGCCACCTCGTCGCCGACGCCCGCGGAGACGCTCTTGGCGAACCCGCGGGTCCACCACTTCGTCGCCGCGTACACCGGGTTGTACGCGCGGGGGTGTCGCCCGGCGTAACTGCCGACGTAGACGAGCGTCCCCTCGCTGTCGCGGAGATGCGGGAGCGCGGCCCGCGTCGCGTAGAAGGTGCCGTCGCAGTTGACGGCCATCATCCGGCCGTACTCGTCGTCGCTCATCCCGACCACGTCGCGCCCGGCGGCGACGCCGGCGTTGCTCACCAGCAGGTCGAGGCCGCCGAACCGCTCGACCGTCGTCTCGACCAGCGCGTCGACGGCCTCGCGGTCGGTCACGTCCGTCGGGACGACGGCGGCCTCGACGCCGAACTCCCCTTCGAGTTCGCCCGCGAGTTCCTGCAGTCGGCCGGAGCGGCGGGCCGCGACCGCGACGTTCGCGCCCTCGCGGGCGAGCGCCCTGGCGGTAGCCGCGCCGATGCCGGAACTCGCGCCGGTGACGACGGCCGACTGGCCTTCGAGTGAGTCCATGGTCGGGCGACGGTCCGCGGCGCCAAAAGTCCGGCCGCTACAGCGCGTCGATGTCGGCGAGCACCGCGTCGGCGTGGTCTTCGGGGTCGACCCCCTCGTACGCGAGTGCGACCTCGCCGTCGCGGACGACGTACGTGTTGCGGAACACGCCCTCCACCTCGTTGCCGAACACCGTCTTCTGGCCGTAGGAGTCGTACGCGCGAGCGACCTCACCCAGTTCGTCTGACAGCAACTCCACGGGCAGGTCGTGTTTCTCGGCGAAGGCCGCGAGGTCCGCGACGGGGTCGTCGCTGACGCCGAACACGCGGACGCCACGGTCGCGGTAGTCGTCCCAGCGGTCGCGGAACGAGCAGGCCTGTGTCGTACAGCCGGGGGTGTCCGCCCGGGGGTAGAAGTAGACGACGACGGTGCCCTCCTCGGGGAGCGCGACCGTCTCGCCGTCCTGGTTCGGCAGTTCGAACCGCGGCGCCTCGGTGCCGGTATCGAGCATGTCGGTGTATCGCGGGGCGGCGTCAAAGCCGCCACGGTTCCCCGCTCACGGCGGGAACGCGTCCTTCACCGACTGGACGCCGAGACGGGCCAGCAGGTGCGCCGGGCCGCGTTTCGGCAGGTCGGCGGCCGTCCGTAACCCGCCCGGCGGGTCGGCGCCCCCGGGGCCGAGTTCCCACCCCGTCTCGTCGGCGAACCGGTCGACGGCCGCCGTTACCCGGTCGAGCACCGCGTCCTGGTCCATCGTCAGGACCTCGCCGTCGCGCAACAGTACCTCGCCGTCCACGACGACGGTCTCGACGTCGGCGGGCGACGCCGCGTTCACGACCATCGCGGGCACGTTCGTCCGCGGCGCGAACTTCGGGTCCGAGAGGTCCAGCACCGCGAGGTCGGCGCGCTTGCCGGGTTCGAGGCTCCCGAGTTCGTCGCCGACGCCGAGCGCCCGCGCGCCCTCTATCGTGAGCATCCGCACCAGCTCCATCGACGAGAACTGCTGGTCGCCCGAGTCGAGCGTGGCCGCCAGCCGTGCCTGCCGCGCCTCGCCGAACAGGTCGTACGAGTCGTGCCAGTAGTGGTCGTCGAGGCCGAGCCCGACGGTCGCACCGGCGCGTCGCAGCTCCGGCACCGGCGTCCACGGCGCGTCGCCGTCCGGGTTCCAGTAACAGAAGATGGAGGGGCAGTGTGCGACGGCCGCGCCGGCGTCCGCGACCCGGCGGACGTCCTCGTCGTCGGCGACCCTGAAGTGCGCCGCCACGAGCCGGTCGTCGAGCAGGCCGACGTCGTCCAGCAGTGCCAGCGAGTCGGCGCCGCCGTTGGCCCGCGCCATCGTGTCGCTGGCGTCCAACTCGAGCAGGTGGGTGTGGACCGGAAGCTCCGGGTAGTCGGCCGCGAGGTCGGCGGTCCGCTCCCAGACCGACCGGGAACACGACCAGTCGTCGTGGGGACACAGCGTCGCCCGGATGCGTCCGTCGTAGGTGTCGTGGTGGCGGTCGACGAACGTCCGGGCGCGCTCGAACTGCTCGTCGACGGGCACGTCCCAGAACAGGTCGCTGATCCAGGGGCCGAAGAAGCCGCGGAGCCCCGCCTCGCCGAAGACGTCGACGCCGTGCTCGGGACGGGCGTCCATCGAGTTGACGGTCGTGACGCCGCCGCGGATGAAGTTCAGCGCCGCCAGCTCGTAGCTCGCCGTCGAGAGATACTCGTAGGCCCCCTCGCCGAGCCGCTGGGCGATGGCGGTCATCTGCACCAGCAGTTCCGAGGTGTCCATCTCGCTGAACGCGCCCAACAGCCCCGTGAGTTCGAGGTGGGAGTGGCTGTTGACGAGGCCGGGCATCACGAGCGTCCCCGCCCCGTCGACGACGTGGTCGGCGGCGAGGTCGGCGTCGCCGGGCTCGCTCGGGCGGACCTCGGCGATGCGACCGTCCGAGACGACGACCGTTCCGTTCTCGTACAGCCGGTTCGACTCGTCGACCGTGAGCACCGTCGCGTCGTGGATGACGAACTCCGACATCGGGGATGCCTCGACGTACGTCGCCGCCACCTCTGTGCGTTTTCCCGAACGAGCTAGGGATATGAAAGCCGAGCCGGGCGGTGCGGGACCCGTGGCGCGACCCGGACGGTGAGCCGTCGCGGGTTTCCATCGCCTGCGAGGAGTTAAGTAATCGGCATCGAACGTACGGTCATGCGACTCGAAGACCGAACGGTGTTCGTCACCGGCGCGGGACAGGGTATCGGCGAGGCGACCGCCAAGCGGTGTGCCGAGGAGGGCGCGTTCGTCGTCGCGGCGGACGTCAACCCCGACGGCGGCGAGGCGACCGTCGCGGACATCGCCGACGGCGACTACGCCGGCGGCGCGGAGTTCACCGAACTCGACGTGACGGACGCGGAGGCGTTCCACGCCGCCGTCGACGCCACCGCCGAGGAGTACGGGCTGGACGTGGTGGTGAACAACGCCGGCGTCGGCCACCCGCCCGCCGACGTCGAGGAGACGGACATGACCGTGTTCGACTACGTGCTCGACGTGAACGTGCGCGGCGTCTGGAACGGCTGTCACGCCGCCCTGCCCCACATGAAGGAGCAGGGGTCGGGCAACATCGTCAACGTCGGCTCGCTGGCCTCCTACTACGGGTTGCCGAAGCAGGCCGTCTACTCGCTGACGAAGGGCGCGGTGCTGAACTTCACGCGGGCGGTGGCGGCCGAGGCCGGCCGGGACGGCGTCCGCTGTAACGCGGTCTGTCCGGCCTTCACGGACACGCCGCTGGGTCGGCAGTTCTTCGAGACGCGCGACGACCCCGAGCGCGCGAAGGAAATTATGCTGAAGCGCTACCCGCTGGGACGGCTCGCACAGCCGGAGGAAATCGCCGACGCCATCCTGTTTCTGGCGAGCGACGAGGCCTCCTACATCACGGGCGAGGGGCTGACCGTCGACGGCGGCTTCTCGACGTCGTAGGCCGAAGACGTATCAACCGAGGCGGAGATACCCCGGACATGGCCCCGCCGGACTCGCTTGCGGGTCGGCTCCGCCGCCGCCTCGACGACGCGATGGTCGTCGGGCTACTGGTCGCGTACGCGATGCTCGCGGAACTGAACGCGCTCGACCCGTACCAGACGGAGGTGGGGCTGGCGCTCGGCGCCCTGCTGTTCGTCTACTTCGCCGTCCTCCAGGACCTGATGGCGTACCCCGTCACCGCGGTCGGCACCGAGCGGCGCGTCGACCGTGACCCCGTCGACGCCGACGAGGGCGCCCGGTGTGACGTGTGTGGCGACCCCATCGAGGCGGGCGAGCGGCGCACCTACGCCGAACAGCAGGTGGCGCTCGGCGTCCCGCTACGCACGCTAGAGTGGGGCGAGAACGTCTACTGCGGGGACTGCCGCGAGGGAGAGCCCGACGCCGACGCAGAGGAGGCGACCGAGCGGGACCGCGAGACGGAGTGACCTACAGGAGCGTCCACCCGAAGTAGCCGCCCGCGGCGATACAGGCGACGCCCGCGAGCCGGACCGCGGTCGTCAGCCACCGGGGGCCGTCGCCGTCCTCGCCGTACTCGCCGCGTCTGTCGGTGGGGAACCGACCGGCCATCTGCGCGCGGACGACGCCCTCGGGGTACGCGACCAGCAGGGCGCCGAGCGCGACGCCCAGCACCGCCGCGGCGAGCGTCCGATAGTCCATCAGTTCCGCAGGCGCTCGACGCGCTTCTCCATCGGCGGGTGCGTCGACAGCAGTCGTGCGATGCCCGACCCGTCACCGAAGATGCACAGCGCGTTCACCTGCTCGTCGACCGCCGACTCGTCCGCGCGGGCGTTGCCGCTGGATATCTTCTCCAGCGCGCGGGCCAGCGGGTCGCCGCCGCCGATGGCCTCGCGGGCGTCGCTGTCGGCGACGTACTCCCGGTAGCGGGAGATGGCCAGCACGAACACCATCACGAGCATCTGGACTATCTGCCCGACGACGATGGCGAGGAAGAAGTCCGCGAGTTCGTTGTCCCCGGTAAGGAGGACGACCCACTGGGCGACGATGGCGACGATGGAGGCGACGCCCTGCCCGAGCACCATCATCACCACGTCGCGGTTGCGGATGTGCGCGAGTTCGTGTGCGAGCACGCCGTCGAGTTCGTCGTCGTCGAGCAGGCGCATCAGCTCCTCCGAGACGACGACGACGCCCGCACCCTTCCGACCGACGGCGAAGGCGTTGGGGACGCCCATCCGCGCGACCTTCAGCGTGGGCTTCTCGATGCCCATCTCCGCGGAGAGTTCCTCGACTCGCTCGTGGATGCGGGGGAACCGCTCCTCGGGCATGTCCTCGGCACCGACGCTCCGGAGCGCGGCCCACTTGCCCACTTTGTACTGGACGCCGACGAACAGGACGCTCCCGACGAGTATCAGCGGGAGCGTCTCGGTGCCGAACATCCCCATCAACACGACGGCCGCGACGGCGTAGAACGCGAACAGGATGGAGCCGACGACGGCCATTCGTGCCTTCAGACCGAGATGTCGCATGGGCGGGCGTAACGGACGGGGGTACTAAGCTTCGGTGGCCGAGAAGCGGATGCCGGATTTCAGTCGTCAGCGGCCGCGAACCCCGGCTTCAGGTGGTCTCGCGTCACCGTCATCGGGCAGGCGTCGGGCGCCTGCCGCTCGTCTTCGGGGAGCATGTACTGGTGCCACTCGCGGTCGCCCTCGACGCCCCAGTCGCCGAGCAGCGGATGCGGCGGGTGGCCGTCGTAGTCGCGCAGTCGCTCCTGGATTATCTCGCGGGCCTGCTGGCCCTGCGGGTGGTCGGCGGTGACGTTCAGGTTCTCGAACAGCCGCCGGGGCTGGAACGTGATTTCGAGGCCGACCGGGCAGTAGCGGGAAGCGCGCTTCGAGTAGAACGGCGCCCGACACGTCGGGAACATCGGCACGCCGGCGTAGGAGAATTCCCACTCGGGGTCGTCGGGGTCAGTCGGGATGTCGGCGGGCCACGGCTCCGGGTCGTGGAGGTGGAGGAACTGCAGGACGTGCCACAGCGTCTCGTGCCACTCGCGCTCGGAGAAGGGGCGCTCGGGCGGCTTGAAGAACGTCACCAGCGACGCGCGCTCGCCGTGGTCCTCGTGGACCGCGAGATACTCCCGGAGCACCTCGCCCAACTGGAGGAGGTCCTCCCGCAAGGACAGCGAGGGGACGACGGTGTACAGCGGTTCGCCCGCCCGGACGGACTCGGCACCGAAGAAGCAGGGGAACGGCTCGCCGTCCCGGGTGCCGGTCAGCCCCTGCTCGAACGTCTCCCAGTGGTCCTGGACCCACCCCGGCGCCGACTCGGCCCGCCGGGCGAACGTCTCCTGGTCCATCAGGACCGACAGCCCCGGCTCGTTCATGCCCGGAACGGGGGCCCGGAAAACTAACTAGCTTGCGCTCTCGGAGCCGCGCCGGAGCGTCAGAAGCGAGAGGCCATCCCGGGCCGTCTCTAGCCCGCTCTCGACGAGCGACTTCGGCGCGTCGACGGCCAGCGTCGCCACCTCCTCGGTGAACTGGAGGCTCCGGACCGGGGTGAACAGCGCGATGCCGATGGCCGTCCACACCGGGTTCGACAGCGCGTTCACGGTGTACGAGCGGGTGTCGACGGCGACGTGGCGCGCCGGCCGGTAGTGGGGGTTGTGCCGGTCGAGTTCCACCAGCCAGTGGTCGCCGTACTCGCGGACCTGCAGATGCTCGCCGGGCACGTCCTCGCGGTAGACGGCGGCGGCGCCCCGGTGGACCGACCACGGCACGTTCGACCGCCGCAATCGGAGGTCGTCGGGCGGCGACCCAGCGGACTTCGGGACGCGCGCCTTCGTGCCGGCGCCGAGTTGACGCACCAGCGTCACGGCCTCCGGCCACGACGCGGCCGTCAGCGGTTCGTCCATACCCACGGTAGGTGCGCTGACACGATAAACGTCGCGGGCGGCCGACAGGATTGCCGCAACGCACATCCCACATCTCTTTACCCGCGACCGTCACAGCCCGGAGTATGACTGCGGAGGGCATCGTCGGGGAGTACGTCGGTCTCAAGGACGACACCGACGCCGACCTGCTGGCGATGCAGATGGGCGACTTCTACGAGTTCTTCGGCGAGGACGCCCGCGTCGTCGGCGAGGAACTCGACCTGAAGGTGTCGGAGCGCTCCTCGGGCGGCGAGACGTACGAGATGGCCGGCGTCCCCGTCGACGACCTCACCCCGTACCTGAAGGCGCTCGTCGAGCGCGGCTACCGCGTCGCCGTCGCCGACCAACACGAGACCGACGGCGGCCACGAACGGCGCGTCTCGCGGGTCGTCACGCCGGGCACGCTCGTCGACCCCTCCGGCGACGACGCGCAGTATCTCGCGGCGGCCGTCCGCGACGGCGGCGCGGTCGGCCTCGCGTTCGTCGACATCACGACCGGGCGGTTCCGGGTGACGGAACTGTCGGGTGCCGACGCCGACTCGCGCGCGCTCACCGAACTGTACCGGTTCGCGCCGACCGAACTCCTGCCGGGGCCGGAGCTACGGGGCGACGACGCGTTCCTCGACCGGGTGCGCGAGCGGGTCGACGCCACGCTCACCCTGCACGCGACGGAGGCGTTCGCGCCCGGCCGGGCACGCCACGCCGTCCGCGAGCAGTTCGGCGAGAACACGGCCGCCAGCGTCGGCCTCGACGAGTCCGGGCAGGCGGTTCGGGCGGCGGGCGCGGCGCTGTCGTACGTCGAGGAGACGGGCGTGGGGGCGCTCGCCTCCGTGACGCGGCTCCAGAGCTACGGCGCCGACGACCACGTCTCCGTCGACGCCACCACCCAGCGCAACCTCGAACTCACGGAGCCGATGACCGACGCGGGCGTCTCGCTGTTCTCCACGATAGACCACACGACCACCAGTGCCGGCGGCCGCCTGCTGAAGGAGTGGCTCGGCCGCCCCATCCGCCGCCGTGGCGAACTGGAGGCGCGACAGGACGCCGTCACCGCGCTGTCGGCCGACGCGATGACCCGCGAGCGCCTCCGCGAGTTGCTCGGGGGTGCCTACGACCTTGAACGGCTCGCCTCGCGGGCGGCTTCGGGGAGCCTCGACGCGCCCGGCATGCTCCGGGTCCGCGACACGCTCGGACTGGTGCCCGACCTCGCGGAGGCCGTCGAGTCGAGCCCCCGACTGGCCGACTCGCCGGTCGCCGAGGCGCTGGCCGACCTCGACCGCGAGGCCGTCCGTGACCTCCACGCGGAACTCCGGGAGGCGCTCGCGGCGGACCCCCCGAAGACCCTCACCGAGGGAGGACTGATTCGCCCCGACTACGACGAGGAACTCGCGGAGTTAGTCGAGGCGCACGACGAGGCCGTCGAGTGGATACAGACGCTCGCCGAGCGAGAGTCCGAGAAACACGGCATCTCGCGGCTCTCGGTCGACCGGAACAAGACGGACGGCTACTACATCCAGGTCGGGAAATCGGAGGCCGAGACGGTGCCCGACCACTACGAGGGCATCAAGACGCTGAAGAACAGCGAGCGGTACGTCCACCCCGAACTGGAGGAGAAGGAACGGGAGATACTCAGACTGGAGGAGCGGCGCGGCGACCTGGAGTACGACATCTTCCGCGAGTTGCGCGACGAGGTGGGCGAGCGGGCACAACTCCTGCAGGACGTCGGGCGCGTACTCGCGGAGTTGGACGTGTACGCGGCGCTCGCGGCCCACGCGGTGCGCAACGACTGGACCCGGCCGGAGTTGACCGACGACGACGTGCTCCACGTCGAGGCCGGCCGCCACCCGGTCGTCGAGCAGAGCGTCGAGTTCGTGCCGAACGACCTGCATCTGGACCGCGAGCGCCGCTTCCTCGTGGTGACCGGCCCGAACATGAGCGGGAAGTCGACGTACATGCGACAGGCCGCCCTCGTCACCCTGCTCGCGCAGGTCGGGAGTTTCGTCCCCGCCGACAGCGCGCGGGTCGGCCTCGTCGACGGCGTCTTCACGAGAGTGGGCGCGCTCGACGAACTCGCACAGGGCCGCTCGACGTTCATGGTGGAGATGCAGGAGCTGTCGAACATCCTCCACTCCGCCACCGAGGAGTCGCTCGTCATCCTCGACGAGGTGGGGCGCGGGACGGCCACCTACGACGGCATCTCCATCGCGTGGGCCGCCACCGAGTACCTGCACAACGAGGTGCGCGCGAAGACGCTGTTCGCGACCCACTACCACGAACTGACGGGGCTGGCGGACCACCTCGACCGGGTGGCGAACGTCCACGTCGCCGCAGAGGAGGAAGACGGGGACGTGACGTTCCTCCGGACCGTCGAGGAGGGGCCCACGGACCGCTCGTACGGCGTCCACGTCGCGGACCTCGCGGGCGTGCCCGAACCGGTCGTGGACCGCGCCCGCGACGTGCTGGACCGCCTGCGCCGCGAGAAGGCCATCGAGGCGAAGGGGTCGTCGTCGGGCGAGACGGTGCAGGCGGTGTTCGACCTCGGGAGCGGGGGGTTCCGCGGCGAGGCGAACGCCGACGGGGGGGAGAGCGACGTCGGCGGGGGGGAGGGCGACCCCCTCGACCCGGCGAGGAAGTCGGTGCTGGAGGAACTGCGCGGCGCGGACGTGAACGAGACACCCCCCGTGGAACTGATGGCGAAAGTTCAGGAGTGGCAACGGCGGCTCGACGGCGAGTGAGCCCGTGACGCGGCGTGTCAGCCGGTCGCACGCGCACTTGAACCAGCCTGCAAACACCGGAGAACCTACCAACCGTCTCCAGTGCGAATACGTCGTACGGAGGAACACAGTATGAGCGAATCTTCCAGCCCCCTCGGTCCGCTGTTCCGCACCCAGCGGACGCTCATCGAGGGCACCATCGAGACGCAACGCACGCTCAACGAACAGGGCCTCGAGTTCACCCGTCGCTCCCTACAGACCGTCGCGGGCGCGGCGCCCGCCGACGACGGCGAGGAGCGCATCGACGACGTGTTCGACCGGCTGAACGAACAGCAGGTCGACCTCCTGGAGAGCGTCCAGGACACCGCCGAGAGCGGCGTCGACAGCACCGAAGAGGTGACCGAGCAGTACTTCGACGCGCTCGAACGGCAACTCGAGCGGGTCCGCGACGTCCGCGAGGACGTTCGCGAGCGCGCCAGCGAGGCCACCGAAACGGCGGAAGAGGCCGCCGAGGAGGCTACCGACGAAGCGGGCGACGTCATCGACGCGGCCGAGGAGACGGCAGCGGACGCGGCCGACTCCGTCGAGGACGCCGCTGACGACGCCACCGACGCCGCCGAAGACGCCAAAGAGTCCGTCGAAGACGCGGCCGACGACGCCACCGACGCCGCCGAAGACGCCAAAGAGTCCGTCGAAGACGCCGCAGAGGACGCCAAGGAGTCCGTCGAAGACGCCGCAGAGGACGCCAAGGAGTCCGCCGAAGACGCGGCCGACGACGCCACCGACGCCGCCGAGGACGCCCTCGACGGCGACAGCGAGTCGCCCGCCGTCGCGGACCTCGAGGGCATCGGCCCGACGTACGCCAGCCGGCTGGCGGACGCCGGCATCACCTCGGAGAGCGAACTCGCGCGCACGAGCGCCGACGAGGTCGCCGAGGTCGCCGAGGTCAGCGAGAACCGCGCGGCGACGTGGGTCGAGCGCGCACAGGATCAGGCGTAACCCGACGTCACGTTTCTGCGGCCCGTCGCCGGTACGCAACGGTGAATTGATAGGCGCCTCGACCCTCGTGAGAGCCGAACGCGCCGTGGCCCCCGACATCCGCCCGCTCGACCAGTCGACCGTCGACCGCATCGCCGCCGGCGAGGTGGTCGAGCGGCCCGCATCCGTCGTGAAGGAACTCGTCGAGAACAGCATCGACGCCGGCGCCTCGCGGGTCGACGTGACCGTCGAGGCCGGCGGCACCGACCGGGTCGTCGTCAGCGACGACGGCCACGGCATGAGCGAGTCGGACGCCCGACTAGCCGTCCAGGAGCACACCACCTCGAAGATAGGTGACATCGACGACCTGGAGTCCGGCGTCGGGACGCTCGGCTTCCGCGGCGAGGCGCTCCACGCCATCGCCGCCGTCTCGACGCTCACCCTGCGGACCCGCGAGCAGGGGGCCGACCGCGGCACCGAACTCCGGGTGGAGGGCGGCGAGGTAGTCGACGTCTCGACGGTCGGCTGTCCCGAGGGGACGACCGTCGAGGTGGCGGACCTGTTCCACAACGTCCCCGCGCGCCGCAAGTACCTGAAGGCCGACTCGACGGAGTTCTCCCACGTCAACAGCGTCGTCTCGGGGTACGCGCTGGCGAACCCCGAGGTGGCCGTCTCGCTGACCCACGGCGGCCGGGAGACGTTCGCCACCGAGGGCCGGGGCGACCGCCGCTCGGCGGTCATGTCGGTGTACGGCCGCGAGGTGGCCGCGAACATGGTTCCCGTCGAGGGGACCGACGAGGAGGGGCCGCTCGACGGCGTCTCCGGGCTGGTCAGCCACCCGGAGACGAACCGCGCGACCCGCGAGTACGTCAACGTGTTCGTCAACGGCCGGTGGGTGACCGCCACCGCGGTCCGCGACGCCGTCGTCGAGGCGTACGGCCGCCAGCTAGCGAGCGACCGCTACCCGTTCGCCGTCCTCGACGTCGAGGTGGACCCCGCAACCGTCGACGTGAACGTCCACCCCCGGAAACTGGAGGTTCGGTTCGCCGACGAGGACGGCATGGCTCGGCAGGTGCGCGACGCCGTCGAGTCCGCCCTGCTCGCGGAGGGGCTGATTCGCACCTCCGCACCCCGGGGCCGGTCGAAGGCCGAGCAGACCGAAATCGCCCCCGAGCGGAGCGGGGGGAGCGACGGCGACGCGAGCGACGAGGACGTGAGCGACGAGGACGTGAGCGACGGGACGGACCGGCCACCGGGAGCGAGCGCCGACGGGCGGGCAACCGGAAACCGTGCCGGGAACTCCGCCGACGAGGGGACCGACGGCCGTTCCGGGCCGTCGACCGACGCTGGCTCCAACCGGGGCGACGACGGGCCGGGCGACGTGGGCCGGGCCGCGTGGTCGCCCGACGGCGATGAGACACCCGGTTCGACCCGAAACGGGGGCGTCGACGCCGACCGGAAGTTCCGCGAGACGCCGACCCAGACGACGTTCGACGGCTCCGACCCCGCCGAGCAGTCGTTCGAGACGCTCCCCGCGATGCGCGTGCTCGGACAGCTACACGACACGTACGTCGTCGCCGAGACCGACGAGGGGCTGGTGCTGGTCGACCAGCACGCCGCCGACGAGCGGGTGAACTACGAGCGACTGCGCGAGCGATTCGACGACGACGTGACGACGCAGGCGCTCGCGGAGCCGGTCGAACTGTCGCTGACTGCGAAGGAAGCGGCGCTGGCCGAGCCGGCAAGCGACGCGCTCGCCCGGTTGGGGTTCCACGCCACGCTGGTCGACGACCGCACGCTCCGGGTGACGACGGTGCCGGCGCTTCTGGCCGACGCCGCCGGCCCCGAATTGGTGCGTGACCTGCTGGGCGACTTCGCCGACGGCGACCCCGACCGGACGGTGGAGGCGGCGGCCGACGACCTGCTGGGCGACCTCGCGTGCTACCCGTCGATAACGGGTAACGAGTCGCTCACCGAAGGCACGGTGACGGACCTGTTGTCGGCGCTGGACGACTGCGAGAACCCGTACGCCTGCCCGCACGGGCGGCCGGTCGTCGTCGAACTCGGCCACACGGAACTCGAGGAACGGTTCGAGCGCGACTACCCCGGCCACGGCGGCTGACGCCGTCGCCCGAGGGCGCGGGGGTTTTAATCGAGGGGCTCCACCGGCCGGTATGGACGAACCCCGCTACGTGGGGGCCGACTGGAGCCCCGACGGGTGGGTCGCCGTCGCGTTCGGCCCCGACTCGTTCGAGGAGGCGGCCGTCTACGAGGAGGTCGGCGACCTCTGGTACGACTACGAGGACCGGGCACGGCGGGTCTGTATCGACGTGCCCATCGGCCTCGTCGAGGAGGGCGACCCCACTCGCGAGGCCGACCGCCTCGCCCGCGAGGTGCTCGGGTCGCGCGCCTCGACGGTGTTCACGCCGCCGGTCCGGGAGGCGACGCTGAAGCGGCGCTACCCGGCGGCAAAGCGCGTGATGAACCGGAAGGCCGACGCCGACCTCTCCGAGCGGGCGTTCGAGGTCACCCCGGCCATCGCGGCGGTGGACGAACTGCTCCAGGAGGTGCCCGAGTCCCGGGACGTGTTCGTCGAGTCGCACCCGGAGCTCTGCTTCCGAGCGTTCGCCGGCGAGCCGCTGGAACACCCGAAGCGGACCGCGGGCGGCTACGCCGAGCGGATGCGCGCGCTCGCGGAGTACGACCACGACGCGCCGCCGACGGTCCAGTCCGTCGCGGAGGCGATGGCCGGCCACGACGTGCGCGTCGACGACGTGCTCGATGCGGTGGCGCTCGGCTACACCGCTCGTCCGGGGGCGGGGGAACTCCGGTCGCTCCCCCTGGACCCGCCGACCGACGCGACCGGCCTCCCGATGCGGCTCTGTTACCGGAGCGAGACGCCGCTGACGTGACCGCGCGGGAGTCGCGCCGTTGCCCCGGACCTGGGTCACGCTCGGGGGCGACGCGAGACGACCACTGGCCCGCCGGCAAGGGGGATTTTTCTCCCGGCCACGCGCAGGGCGGGATATGCTCAGAGCAGTCCGTGCGACGGCTCCGGCCGGCCTCGTCCCGCTGGCGTGGGGGTTCGCGCTCGCGGCCCACCTCGGCGCGCTCTCGACCCGGACGGTCCTCATCGGTCACGGCGTGATGACGGCGCTTCTCGTGGCGTTCGCGGCGCTGTCCTGGCGGGAGATGCGCGGCGACCCGGCGCTACGGCCGTGGCTCGGCGTCGTCGTTGCCGGCGTGCCCGTGACGCTCGCGGGCGCGTACGGCGTCGCGACCGGAGCCGAGACGATGGCGGTCGTCGCCGTGGCGGGGTGGCTCCTCCTGCCGGCGGTGGCGCTGGTCGACACCGGCCGCCGGGTGCCCGACGGTGACCGGCCGTGGAGCTACACAGTTGGGGGCGCGCTGTCGGCCGTCGCGGCGCTGGGCGTCGTCGTCGGAACCGCGGCGGGCGGCACGCTCACCGTGGGGGCGCTGGTGCTCGGCGGCGTCGGCCAGACGGTGGGCATCGTCGCGGCCGTCGTGACGTACTGACGGTCAGGAGGAGACGGAGGGGTCGGCCAACACGAGTTGCCACTTCCCCTCCTCTTTCCAGACCAGGGCGTCCGGTATCGCGTCGAACGTCTCCTCGACCATCTCGTGTTCGACCGAGGCGTACGTCGCTAGCGTGTTCACGTTCCGTCCGTTGGGGTTCTTCAGGAACCCCTCCACGGCATCCTGTTCGTGGTCTTCCAGTCCCGCCGCCAACCCGATGAGCGCCGCCGTGGTGGACTGGACGTTCTCCACGCTTTGTTCGACCAGCCTGAGCATACTGCTTGGTATCAGGCCCCATGCCTAAATATGTATAAGGTCGTTTCGCCGGTCGATACACCCTCGTTTAACTGTGCGTCCGACGGGCGGCCGACGGCCGGCTACGAACCGAGCCAGCGGGCCGCGCCGCCGGCAAGCAACACCAGGGCTCCCGCGATGAACGTCCCGGGGAGCGGGAACAGGAACAGTGCGGCACCGAACACGAGCACCAGCGTCGACGCTCTCATGGTCGGTGGGTCGTCCGCCTGACGGTTAGGCGTGGGGGGTCAGCCGTCCAGCCAGTCGGCGAACGGCCCGTCGACGAGCGCACGGGTGTTGTCGAACGTCCCCACCTCGAGTTCCCCCTTCAGCGTCTCGGCCTCGCGGGCCACCCGCTCTGCGAACGCCTCGCGGTCGGTGTCGACGACGCCTGCGACCCGCTCGGGGAACGCCCGGCTCATGCCTACTGGTCACATGCAACGCGTTTCAAGCCCCGGAGTCGTCACCCCGAGGGGAGAACGACGGCACGACGAGGACGAGAGGCGAACGGCGTCACGGGTCGGTCTGCGCGTGCCACCACGCCCACAGCGCGAGCACGCCCTGCAACGGGAGCCGCGCCCACAGCGCCACGTCGGGCACGTCCTCGACCCACTCGAGGTCCACGTCGCGGACTGCCATGTTGACGTTCGCCGGGAACACGGCGACCAGCAGGGCGACGATACCGGCCGCCGCGGGCCGGCGGGTCCGCTCGAACAGCACGCCGACGCCGAGGACGATTTCGGCGACCCCGGAGAGGTAGACCAGCAGACGTGGCCGGGGGAGTTCGGGCGGGACTGTCCGTTCGTAGACCCGCGGCGCGAGGAAGTGGAGCACGCCGGCGACGACGTACGCGAGGCCCATCACGTAGCGGAGCGGGCGTTCGAGGCGAGCGAGCGTGCCGTCGGTGTCGGCTGGCATCCGGTAGGCGGTCGCAGGCGGTCGGCAAGAGGGTTGTCCCGCGGCTCGCAGGTGTGGATGCACGACACGGCCGAGCGTGGGTGCTGGCCGAACGGGAATCGCGGAGAATCGGGATGCCGCCTCCCGGATTTGAACCGGGGACAGCTCGATCTTCAGTCGAGTGCTCTCCCAGTCTGAGCTAAGGCGGCGCGCACGAGAACCGACGGCGATACGGGAAAAAAGGGTTTCGAAAGGCACCGCACCGTCGGCTATTTCTCCCGCCGTCGTGTGGGCGACGGCATGCGCCCGCCAGTCCGTGCCGTCGCCGCCCTCCTGCTCGCGCTCCCGGCCGCGTTCGCGCTCGCCTTCCTGCTGTCGCCGGACCCGACCGGCTACACGCCGATGCTACTCGGTCTCGCGGGAACGGTCCCCATCGGCGCGTACCTCTACACGCGACTGGACTGAGAACGACCACGGGAAACGGTCACGGACCGCCGCCGTGGTCGGCGACGCGACCGGCTCCTCGCGGTTGCTCGGCGCACAGAAGTGGGCCCGGGCGGAATTGAACCGCCGACCTCTTCCTTGTAAGGGAAGCGTCATACCACTAGACCACGAGCCCGCATCCCGATTCAGACGGGCCGCCGGAATAGCCCTTACGTTCCGGGACGGAACGCTTACCCACGTCGCCGTCCCTTAGCCGGTATGGACCGTCGGGTCGTCGTCCCGCTCGCCGTCGCCGGGGTCGCGCTCCTGTTCGTGGCGCTGTCCGCGGGGGCGCTCGACCCCCTGCTGACGACCGACGGGTACGACCCCACGACGCCGACGGGGCCGAACGCCACTGCCACCTCCCCGCACCCCGACTACAACCACACCACCGTCACCGTCGTCGACGCGGAGACGAACGCCACCCTCGGGGAGGTCCGAGTCGCGCTCGCACAGACGTGGCGCGAGAAGTACACGGGCCTGTCGAAGACCGACTCGCTCCCCGAAAATCGGGGGATGCTGTTCCCGTACGACGAACCCGGCAACCACACCTACGTCATGCGCGGGATGGATTTCGGCATCGACATCGTCTACGTCGACGCCGACGGCACCATCACCCGCATCCACCACGCCGAGGAACCGCCCGAGGGCGCCGACGGCGAGCAGTACAAGTACCCCGGCTACGGCCAGTACGTGCTCGAGGTGAACTACGAGTGGACGACCCGACACAACGTCACCGAGGGCGACAAGGTGTACGTCGCCGGCTACGACGCCGCCGGCTGACGCCGCGTGCGGGTCGGTAGCGAACCTCTATCAGCCACCTTACTGAAACCCCGTTCAGCGAACCCTTTTCCGGGGCAGTCCCGAACAGCCTGTAAATGGACGTAGCGACGGCCGACGAGGACGACCCGTTCGAGGAGCAGCGGGAGCAGGCCGAGAACCCGATGCGGCGGCTGTTCGCCGAGTACGGCGCGGAGAACACGGTGGCGTTCGTGGTCGGCGTCGTCTCCAGCGTGGTCGCCCGGGTGCTCGACCTGATCCCGCCCGTCCTCCTCGGACTGGCCGTGGACGCCATCTTCTTCGACAACAAGGCGTACACGCTGCTGTTCGTTCCCGACGCCTGGATCCCGGCGACGAATACGGGCCAACTGTGGCTCACCATCGGCATCATCGCCTTCGCGTTCTTCGGCGGGGCCGCGTTCCACTACACCCGCAACTGGGGGTGGAACTCCTTCGCCCAGCACATCCAGCACGACATCCGGACGGACACGTACGACAAGATGCAGCGGCTGAACATGGACTTCTTCGCCGACAAACAGACCGGCGAGATGATGTCCATCCTCTCGAACGACGTGAACCGGCTGGAGCGGTTCCTCAACGACGGCATGAACTCCGCGTTCCGGCTGGGTGTGATGGTCGTCGGCATCGCCGGCGTCCTGCTGTGGATCAACTGGCAACTCGCACTCGTCACGCTGCTCATCGTCCCGTTGCTGGCGCTGTTCACGTACAAGTTCGTCCAGACGATCCAGCCGAAGTACGCGGAGGTCCGCTCCTCGGTCGGACAGGTGAACTCCCGGCTGGAAAACAACCTCGGCGGCATCCAGGTCATCAAGACGTCGAACACCGAGAGCTTCGAGTCCGAACGGGTCGACGACGTCTCACAGGACTACTTCGACGCCAACTGGGACGCCATCGGCACGCGCATCAAGTTCTTCCCCGGTCTCCGGGTGCTGGCCGGCGTCGGCTTCGTGCTCACGTTCCTCATCGGCGGTCTGTGGGTGCTCGGCCAGCCGCTCGGCCCGCTGTCCGGCACGCTCGACGAAGGGGAGTTCGTCACCTTCATCCTGCTCGGCCAGCGGTTCATCTGGCCGATGGCGCAGTTCGGACAGATAATCAACATGTACCAGCGCGCCTACGCCTCGGCCGCGCGCATCTTCGGGCTGATGGACGAGCCCTCGCGCATCGAGGAGGACCCCAACGCCGACGAACTCGTCGTCGAAGACGGCCACGTCGTCTACGACGACGTGACGTTCGGCTACGACGAGACGGAGACCATCATCGAGGACGTTTCCTTCGAGGTCGAGGGCGGCGAGACGCTCGCCCTGGTGGGGCCGACCGGCGCGGGCAAGTCGACCGTCCTCAAACTCCTGTTGCGGATGTACGACGTCGACGAGGGCGCCATCAGCATCGACGACCAGGACCTCCGTGACGTGACCATCCCCTCCCTGCGCCGGCAGGTCGGCTACGTCTCACAGGACACGTTCCTGTTCTACGGCACTGTCGCCGAGAACATCACCTACGGCACGTTCGACGCCGACCGCGAGAACGTGGTCGAGGCCGCCAAAGCCGCGGAGGCCCACGACTTCATCACGAACCTCCCGGACGGCTACGACACCGAGGTCGGCGAGCGGGGCGTGAAGCTCTCCGGCGGCCAGCGCCAGCGCATCTCCATCGCCCGCGCCATCCTGAAAGACCCCGAAATCCTCGTGCTCGACGAGGCGACCAGCGACGTGGACACCGAGACGGAGATGCTCATCCAGCGGTCGCTCGACCGCCTCACCGAGGACCGGACGACGTTCGCCATCGCCCACCGCCTCTCGACCATCAAGGACGCCGACAACATCGTCGTCCTCGAGGACGGCCGCATCGTCGAGCGGGGGAGCCACGAGGAGCTCATCGACTCGGACGGGCTGTACGCGCACCTCTGGGGCGTACAGGCAGGCGAGATAGACGAACTCCCCGACGAGTTCGTCGAGCGCGCCCAGGAGCGGGACGCCCGCCGCGTCGAGTCCGACGACGACTAATCGAGCGTCGCCCGCCCGACCATCGACTCCGGGACGAGCCGAAACAGCCGGAGTTCGAGGTCCGGCACCGTCTCGTCGAACACACGGACCGGGCCGAACCAGTCGTTGACCGTCGCGGCGTCGATGCCCTCGGCGTCGGGGTCCAGTTCCTCGATTTCGCCGCGGACGAGGACGCTCCACGACTCGTAGTCGCCGCCGTGGCCGTACACGAGGAACTGGGGGTCGGTCGTCGCCTCGACGTACGCGAGCTTCCGGCTCTCGCCGTCGTCGCTCAGCCGCAGAATCAGCGACTCGCCGTCGTAGTGGTAGTCGACCGGCACCGCGTACGCGCTCCCGTCGTCGGCCAGCGCGAGCACGCCGACGTGGTGGGCCGCCAGCAGGTCGCCGACCTCTCGGTCGCTCAGCCCCCGGGTGTCCGCATACTGGACGTTCTCGATGTCCATACCGAACGTAGGACGCGTAGCTATTCAACTCCCACCTCGGGCGAGGGTTCAAGTACCGGGACGCGCCCACCGGGCGCGTGACGTAGCCGCCGCGGCGGGGCGAACCAGGCCGGAGCGCGACCCACCGTCCCGCCGACCGCGAGGGTCGCCTGTCAGCCATCCGGACCGCCGGCTACTTGCTGTCGGGGGCGCGAGCGGTGAGCATGAACCTCGCCGAGCACTCCTGGACCGACGCCCGGGACGCCGACACCGACCTTGCCCTGCTTCCCGTCGGCAGCACCGAACAGCACGGCCCCCACGCGCCGCTCGGCGTCGACTTCATGAGCGCCGCCGCCATCGCGGAGGCGGCGGCCGAAGCGTACGACGACGAGGTGGTCGTCGCCCCGCCAATCCCGGTCGGCGTCGCCGAGGAGCACCGCGCGTTCGACGGGACGCTGTGGGTCACCGAGGACTCCTTTCGCGCGTACGTCGGGGACGTGCTCCGCTCGCTGGCCCACCACGGCTTCGACCGCATCGTCGTCGTCAACGGCCACGGCGGCAACACGGGGGCGCTGTTCGAAATCTGCGCCCGCGTCAGCCGCGACGGCGACTGCTACGCGGTGCCGTTCACCTGGTTCGACGCCGTCGAGTCCGACCTCGAGTTGGGTCACGGCGGCCCCGTCGAGACGTCGATGATGCTCGCCATCGACCCGGAGTTGATACGCGAGGACCGCTACCCGGAGGCCGCCGAGGGGGCCGGCGACGGCTTCGGCGACTGGGCCGGCGGCGCGAATCTCGCGTTCGACTTCGACGAGTTCTCCGAGTCGGGCAATCTCGAGGACCCGACGCCCGCCACCGAGGAAGAGGGCGAGCGTCTGCTGGCGGCGTCGGTCGACGCCTGCGTCGAGGTGCTCGATGCCGTCGCCGCCCGGGCGCTCGACGGCGACCAGTAGCTCTCGTCCCGGGGTATCGTTTTACCGGAGAACGTTGACACTGCGGATATGCACCCCGCATATCTCGGCCGGCGTCGCGCGCGACCGAGCGTCGTCCATCCCGCGAGGTGAGATGGCGGCCACGAGTCAGGGGGGTGTGCCGTGGCGCTCGCGAACCGTACAGGTCGTGCTCGCCAGCACCGCGCTCGCGCCGCTGGGCGTGCCGCTCGTCGCGCCCGCGCTCCCGGTCGTTCGCGACGCCTTCGGCGTGACCGACGCGCGGGCCAGCCTGCTCGTCAGCGCCTACTTCCTCGTGGGAATCGTCGTCTCGCCGTTCATCGGCGTGCTTGCGGACCGACTCGGCCGCAAGCGCGTGCTCGTCGGCTCCCTCGCGCTGTTCGGGGTGGCGGGCGGCGCGACGGCGTTCGCCCCCGCGTTCTGGGTCGTCCTCGTGCTTCGAGCCATCGCGGGGACGGCCGCGGCCGGCATCTTCGTCACCACCGTCACGGTCATCGGCGACGCGTTCGAGGGTGTCCAGCGAAACGCCGTCCTCGGCGTCAACATCGCCGTCCTGTCGGCCGGCGCGGCGCTGTTCCCCGTCGTCGGGGGAGCGCTCGCCACCGTTTCGTGGAACGTCCCGTTCCTGACGTACCTGCTGGCGGTGCCGCTGGCGGTTGTCGCCGCCGCCCTGCTGGAGGAACCGACCCGCGAGCGGCCGCCGCGGACCGTCGGCTATCTCCGTGGGGCCGCCCGTACAGTGGCGACGCCGGCCACGCTGGGGCTGTACGCCGCGGCGTTCCTGACGGAACTCCTGCTGTTCGGCGCGGTGTTGACCACGCTCCCCTTCCTTCTGCCTGCGGAGTTCGGCCTCGGTCCCGTGGCGGTCGGTCTCGTCATCACCGTCACGGAGGCCGTGGCAGTGGTCGTCGCCTCGCTCAACGGTCGGTTCGCCCGGCGGATGTCGAACGGCCGCCTCGTCGCGGCAGGGTTCGCCTGTTATGCTGTCGGTCTCGCGGCCGCGTGGCTCGCACCGACGGCCGCGACGGTGGCCGCAGGGATGGCCGTCGTCGGGGCCGGACTGGGGCTATCGATGCCGTCGGTCGACGCGGAGATGAGCGAGCGCGTCGCCGGCCGGTTCCGGGCCGGCGCGCTCTCGCTTCGCAACAGCACGACGTTCCTCGGGCGAGCACTCGGGCCGGTGCTGTTCGCCGGCGTGGCGCTGACCACCGGCTACCGACCGTTGCTACTGGCGGGCGGCGTCGCCGCCGGCGCGGCGGCGCTGGTCGCGTTCGCGGTGACGGGACGGCGACGGATGACGAGCGCGAGCAGGGAGACGTGGTGAAGCTACTCGTCGTCCTCGTCCGCGTGGGCGTCGTCAAGCGCGCCGCGGAGTTCCGGAATCGTCGAGGCCAGTTCTGCCGCCTCCTCGTGGGCGTTCTCGATGTCGCCGAGCAGGTCTTCGAGTTCCTCGATTTCGGCTTCGAGGTCGTCGGCGTCGTCGAACGCGTCGGCGCGCTCGCCCATCACGAACTGCTTTTTCGCCTCGCGGAGGCTGTCGGCGGCGTCGCCGGTGTCGAGCGCGCCCTTCAGGGCGTTGAGCACGCCCAGCGTGTTGTCCGCGTCGACCGCCCAGATGTCGTCCGACTCGGGCAGTTCCGCGCGCGCCTCAGCCAGCGCCTCCTCGACCGTCGCGCGCATCTCGTCGGCCGCCTCGCCGAACAGTTCGTCGTCGTCGAACGTCGACTGACTCATACCGGCGGGTTCGACTGCCGACACTATATAAACACGCCCGAAAGTGAAAGTGGAATGCCGCTCAGGCGGGCGTCTCGCCGCCGAACTCGGTGTCGCCCTCGTCGGCGTCGCCGCCGTCGAGCAGGTCGTACGCCGTCGTGTCACCCAGCACCAGCAGCGCGTAGTAGCGGAGGTACGTCACCACCGGGACGCTGACGACGGCGCCGATGGCCCCCAGCACCAGCAGGACGACGAACACGACCGGGACGAGCAGGAGCAGGACCGGTCCGCCGCCGGCGGCCAGCGCCGCGATGCCGAAGACGCCGACGGGGAGAAACAGCACGAGACCGATGACGCCGACGACCGTGGCGACGGCCGTCCCGCCGATGCCGCCGAGCACGACCGACAACAGCAGGTAGACGCCGAACTCGTCGAGTTGGTCGGTCAGCTCCGGCCAGAGCCGTCGCCAGCCCGCGAGCACGCCACACCGCTCCTCCAGCATGATTGGGACGACGAACACGTTGGTGAACCCGTGGACGACGGCGGCGACGAGTCCGGCGACGAGAAACACCGGCACCGCAAGCAGGAGGGCGAGCACCCGGATACCGGGGCCCTGGAGCGCCAGTCCGAGCGCGACGGCCGCGGCGACCAGCGCCGCGACGGCGAGAAACAGCGCGATGCGGAAGCCGAACAGCCGGGTCCCCTGCCAGCGACGTGCCGAGAACCGCTCCCGGACGACGGCCTCGCCGGTGACCAGCGCCGCCACGAACACGAACTCCATCACGCTCCCGACGTACAGGAACAGCAGGCCGACGAGGACGGCCAGCACCACGAGGGCGACGAGAACGGCGCCGAGACCGGGGTCAAGCGGGCCGAACCCCTGGAGGAGCCGGTCGAACGACGGGATGCCGCCGCCTCCGCCACCGCCGCCTCCCCCACCGCCGCCGTTGAAACTGCTGGAGAAGCCGCCGCCGATGCCGCCGATGAAGAACGCCATCACCGCGAGGCGGACCCACGTCCCGGCGTCGAACGGGAGCAACAGCGCCTTCGTCGCGTCGAAGGCGTCGTCGAGTCGGTCGACTGCGGAGAGTGACATAGCCGACCGGTCGACGCCCCGGCTCTTAACGCTTTCCTGACACCTACCGTTCGACGCTGACGACTCGCATCCGGGGGTAGCCGTCCGCCATCGCCATCTCCGTCCGCACCTCGATACCCTCGTAGTCGACGGTCATCTCCACCTCCATCAGCGACCCCGTGAGTTCGGTGTACCCCTCGTCGTGGGCGATGGCGTCGCGGACCCGCTCCTCGATGATGTCGACCGAGACCTCCACACAGTACGGCTGGTTCTCGATGGCCTCCGCCATCGCACGTTCCAGCGAGTCGATAGAGCGGGGCGCGACGGGCGTGCCGGCGAACTGGTGGTACAGCGAGCCGAACTTGATGCCCGCCTCGAAGCAGGCGACCTGCGGGGCGTCGGGCTCCATGCCCGGTGGTCGGCCGCCGTGGGGGAAAAGCGAACCGGACGTTTCTTGTCCCGTCTGCACCAGCCTCCGGTATGGACGACCCCGTACTGTTGACCGGCGCTGGCGGGCGCGTCGGCGGGGCCATTCTCGACGGGCTCGACGACGAGTACGACTGGCGACTCCTCTATCACAACCCCCCACCGGAGGAGCCGGACCATCCGTATCTCGTCGGCGACGTGGTCGAGGAGGACCTGATGGCGGAGGCCTGCGAGGGCGTCGGCGCGGTCATCCACCTCGCGGGCGACCCCCGCCCGGACGCCCCCTGGGACTCGGTGCTGGAGAACAACATCAACGGCACGAAGATACTGTACGACGCCGCCGTCGAGGCCGGCGTCGAGACGTTCGTCTACGCCTCCTCGAACCACGCCGTCGGCCACTACGAGACCGACCGCAAACCGGACCTCTACCGCGAGGACGACGACTTCCTGCTCGACGGCACGGAGCTTCCGCGGCCGGGGAACTTCTACGGCATCTCGAAGGCCGCCGGCGAGACCATCGGCCGCTTCTACCACGACGAACACGACATCTCCGTGTGCAACGTCCGCATCGGCAACCTCACCAAAGACCACCCGCCCGTCGACTACGAGCGCGGGCAGGCGATGTGGCTCTCCCACCGGGACTGTGCCCAGTTGCATCGGTGTGCGCTCGAAGCCGACTACGAGTACGAAATCGTCTACGGCATCTCCGACAACGACCGCAAGTACTACTCGCTCGAACGCGCGAAGGAGGTGCTCGGCTACGAGCCACAGGACAACTCCGCCGAGTTCGAGTAGCTACATCAGGTCGAGTCCCCAGCGGACGAGGTTCACGACGACACAGACCGCGCCTTCTAGCCGCGAGAGCCCGCCACGGGTCGCGAGCAAGACGACGACCAGCGCCGTCAACCCGACCAGCCACAGCGTCGTCGGGCCCGCGGCGGGCGTCACCGCGAGCGGGCGGACGACGGCCGCCGCGCCGAGGATGCCCAGCGCGTTGAACACGTTGCTCCCGACGACGTTGCCCGCCGCGAGTTCGGGCATCCCGCGTCGGGCCGCGACCACCGACGCGGCTATCTCGGGCGTCGAGGTGGCGACGGCGACCACCGTCTCGCCGATGACCCACTCCGAGAGGCCGGCCAGCGTCGACAGCGCGACGGCCGACCGGACGAGCAGGTCCGCCCCGCCGACGACCAGCGCCAAGCCCGCGAGCGCCGCAAGGAGCGTCCGGGGGCGTGCGTCGGCCTCGCCCGACGGTGTCGTCTCCACCGGGCCGCCGGCACGCAGGAGCACGATGAGGTAGCCCGCGAGCAGAGCCACCAGCAGTAGCCCCTCGACACGCGAGAGCCGCAGGTCCCGGACCACCGCCCACAGCAGTAGCGTCGCGCCCAGCATGACGGGCGCGTCCCGGAGGGCGAGCGTCCGGGAGGCGCGGACCGACCCGACGACGGCGAGCCCCCCGAGGACGACCCCGAGGTTGAACAGGTTCGACCCGACGACGTTGCCGACGGCGACGTCGCCGGCACCGACGAGCGCGGCGTCGACGGAGGTGACGAGTTCGGGCGCGGAGGTGCCGAAGCCGACGACCGTCAGGCCGACGACGAGCTCCGACACCCCGAGCCGGCGGGCGACGCGGGCGGCGTTGCCGACGAACAGCGTCGCGCCGCCCCACAGCGCGGCGACGCTCCCGACGAGCGCGAGACCGGTGACGGCGACCCCCACCATCGGTCAGCCGTCGACGGACGGCGTCTCGAACACCGTCATGCCCCCAGCCGGTCGCGGCAGTCGGCCGCGAACCCGGGCACCTCGACGGTGGCCGCGGGTTCGAGCTTCACGACCACCCCCTGCTCGTCGTCGAGGTAGACGTGGATGGCCGTCGCGCGCTCGTGTTCGACGACGAGCGCCCGCGCCGGCCCGAGGTGTGCGTACACGTCCTCGACGTGGTCCCTGTTGAACACCGCGAGCGACCGGTGGACGACGACGTCGAGCTGCTGTTCGGTCAGCTCCGTCTTCAGGTCGTCGCGGACGAACCGGACCCGGTGGCTGAACCGCCCGTGGTCGAACGAGGCGACCCACCGGAGCCGGTCGCCGTACGCCTCGCGGAGCCACGCGACGAGCGCGTCGTAGTCGGGCGCCATACGTCCACGACAACGGATTCGAGCAAAAACCCGGTGGTCACACCAGCAGCACCGCGACGAGGAGGGCGGCCGCGAGCGCGACCAGCAACACGCCGCGACCCACGGGCGGGTAGTCGCCCGCGAGCCTGCGGTCGGAGACGACCGCGTCGGCCCACCGGACCGCGAGGCGGCCGGCGCGGTCGAGCGCGGCCGCCCCGGCCGCGACCGCGCGGACGGTAGCGTCCCGGAGCGCCGCGCCGGCAGGGGTGTACAGTGCGTCGAGGTCGGGAACGGGCGTGATCGTCGACAGCGGCCGCCGGACGAGCGCGAACGCGACGACGCCGACGCCCAGCGTCACGACCGCCTTCGTCACCTCCGAGACCGTGTACGGCACGAACGTCCCGCCCCCGCCCGGCAGGAGCGCGAACCCGAGTCCCGGGACGAGACCGAACGCGACGCAAGGGACGGCCAGAATCGCCATCGCCGCCGCCTGGCCTCGGGAGGCGTCGGCCGGCGACAGCGACCCCTCGCGGAGGAACACGTAGTAGCCGAACTTGGCGAACGAGACGACGGTGCCGACGCCCCCGACGACGAGCACCCACCACAGCAGGTCGAAGCCGGCCGCCTCGGTCGCCTTCGTCACGAGCCCCTTGCTGACGAAGCCCGCGAACCCCGGGGTGCCCGCGATGGCGAGCGCCGCGACGAGGTACGCGCCCGCAGTGACGGGCATGGCGCGCCCGAGTCCCCCGAGTTGCTTCAGCCGCTCCTCGCCGGTTCGCACCACGAGGACGCCCGCCACCATGAACAGGAGGCTCTTGTAGAGGACGTTGTTCACGAGATGCGCGAGGGCGCCGTCGACCGCCAGCGCGGAGGCGACGCCCACGCCCGCGACCATGTACCCCACCTGCGAGACGATGTGGTAGGTGAGGAGCCGCCGCAGTTCCGTCTGGAGGATGGCCATCGTCACGCCGAACAGCAGCATGCCGCCCCCGAGATACGCCACCGCGCGACTGCCGCCGGGAGCGACCCGAACCAGCGCGTAGACGCCCACCTTCGTCGTGAACCCGCAGAGCACGACCGAGGTGGCGACGCTCGGCGCGGGGTAGGCGTCGGGCAACCAGACGTGGAGGCCGAGGAAGCCGACGTTGAGCCCGACGCCGAGCACCGCGAGCAGTCGCGGCAGGCCCGCCGCGATGCCCGACTCGAACACGAACGTCCCCGTCGCCGCGTGGTGGGCGACGACGCCCGCTATCAGGAGTGCCCCGCCGAGTTGATGATAGACGGCGTAGCGATACCCCGGGGCGCGGTCCGCGGCGGTCCGCCACACCAGCACCGTCGCGGCGGCGGCCATCAGCTCCCAGTGGACGACGAGGGTGAGCCAGTCGCCCGACAGCACTGCCCCGAGACTGGCACCCACGTAGGCGAACTGGGTCGCCAGTTCCCGCCGGTCCGCACCCGACCCGTGGGCGAACAGCGCGTTCGCCGCGGCGACGAGGCCGAACACGAACGCGACCGGCCGCGTGAGGCCGTCGACGGCGACCGGCGCGAGGTCGAACCCCCACAGCGACACCGCGAGCGTTCCCCCGGGGGTGGTCACGGCCCAGGCGGCGGTCGCCGCCCCCGCGAGGACGCCCGCGGCCGTCCCGACTCGCCGGGGCGCGAGTGCGGCGACCAGCGCCGCGGCGAGGAACGCCAGCGACGCCGGCATCACGAGCCGAACACCTCCGCGACCGTCGCGTCGGCGAGGTCCCACAGCGGGAGCGCGTCGGGCACCACGCCCAGCACGACGGCGCCGACGGCGACGGCGAGCACGGGGACCAACAGGGCAGGAGGGGCTTCCCGGAACGGCGACCGGCGCTCCCACACGGCCCCGTCGGCGTCCGATTCTCCGTGGATCGCGCCGCCGTCGGGGAAGAACGCCGCCGACAGCATCGGCCAGAACAGCAGGAGTTTGAGCGCGCCCGCCGCGAGATAGACGGCCGCGACGGGGAGCCCGGCGGCGGCGACGCCCCCGACGACGAGGTGGAACTTGCTGACGAAGCCGGCGACGAGTGGGAACCCCGCGAGGCCGGCGGCCCCGACGGCGAAGGCGGTCATCGTCGCCGGGAGCCGGCGGGCGATGCCCACGAGCCCGGCCACCTCCGTGACGCCCGTCTCGACGGCGACGACGCCGGCGACGAAGAACAGGGTGATCTTCATCAGCGCGTGGGCCGGGATGTGCAGGAGCGCGCCGAACGCCGCCCCCGGGCCGGCGAGCGCGAACCCGAGCGCGATGTACGACAGCTGGCTCACCGTCGAGTAGGCGAGCGCGCGCTTGAGCGTCGTCTGTCGGAGCGCGACCACGCCTGCGAACAGCATCGTGCCGGCGGCCGCGACCGCGAGCGGCGCCGACAGCCCCAACTCGTGCATCGCGTCGGGACCGAGGAGGTACATCGTCACCCGGCCGAGGCCGAACGCGCCGCTCTTGACGACGGCGACGGCGTGCAGGAGTCCGGAGACGGGCGTGGGCGCGACCATCGCCGTCGGGAGCCAGCCGTGGAGCGGGACGACGGCCGTCTTGACGCCGAATCCGACCGCCAGCAGCGCGAACGCGGCGCGGGCCAGCGCCGGGTCCGCCGCGAGCGCGGCGACGCCGCCCGGGACGAATGCGAGCGTCCCCGCGGCGACGTAGACGACCACCAGTCCCCCGAGGACCGCGACCCCGCCGGCGAGCGTGTAGCCGAGGTAGACGCGGCCCGCGGCCCGCGCGGCGTCCGTCTCGGCGTGGACCACGAGCGGGTAGGTGGCCAGCGTCAGCAGTTCGTAGCAGACGAACAGCGTCAGCAGGTTGCCCGCGAACGCGACGCCGAGCGCGCTGGCGACGCTGACGGCGAACGCCGCGAAGTAGCGCGTCTGTGCGTGCTCGTCGAGGCCGCGGACGTAGCCGACGCTGTAGAGGCTGGTCACCAGCCACAGCGCGCTCGCCAGCAGGGCGAACAGCGCGCCGAACGGGTCGACACGGAGGACGAACCCGACGCCCGCGGCGAACTCACCGAGGTCGGTGACGTACCGCGTCCCCGCGAGCACGCCGGGGACGAGCGCCGCGACGACGGCGAGCGTCCCGAGCGCCGCGAGGAACGTCCACGCCTCCCGGAGGTTCGGCCGGCGCTGGCCGGTGGCGAGGATCGGGACGGCGGCGACGGCGGGGAGCGCGACAGCCACGAGCGGGAGCGACGAGTTCACAGCACCACCTCTAAAAACGGCGCGAGGGTGCGCTCGAGGAGGGGGGCCGTCACGCCGAGCGCGAGCGTGGCGGCGACGGCACCCGCGACGGTTGCGCGCATCCCCGGCGAGTCGGTGCCGGTCCGCTCGGGCGGCGGCCCCTCGACGTACATCCGCTGGACGACGGGCGCGAAGTACGCCAGCGAGGTCAGGGTGCTCCCGAGGACGACCGCCAGCGGGAGCCACGCGCCGGCCCGCGCCGCCCCGAGCGCGACGTAGAGCTTCCCGACGAAACCGACGGTCGGCGGGATGCCGACCAGTCCGAACAGCAGGACTGCGAGCCCGCCGGCGAGGTACGGCGCCTCGCGGGCGAGGCCGCGGTAGTCGTCGACGGTCGCGGCGCCGTAGCGGGCGGCCGCGACGCCGGCCGCGAGGAACGCGCCCGCCTTCATCGCGGCGTGACCGACGAGGTGGACGACGGCGCCGGCGACGCCCAGCGGCGTGGCGACGGCGATTCCGACGAGGACGACGCCGAACTGCGCCACCGACGAGTAGGCGAGTCGTCGGGTCAGTCGAGGCTCCCGGTACGCGAGGACGCTCCCCGCGAGGATGCTGAGGCAGGCGGCCGCGAGCAGCGCGGGCTGGACGAACGGCGCGAGCGCGAACAGCCGGAGGGTGAACGCCGACAGCAGGAGGCGGGCGAGCGCGTACGCCGCCACCGTCGAGACGAGCGCGGCGAGGAGGGCCGTGACGCCGGCGGGCGCGTGGTCGTACGCCGGGGGTTTCCAGGTGTGGAGCGGGTACAGCGCGGCTTTCACGCCGAGGCCGGTCGCCATCAGGCCGAACGCCGCGAGCACCAGGGCGGGGTCGGCGTCGGGCACCGTCGCCGCGAGTTCGGCCACGGCGAGCGTGCCCGTCGCCACGTAGGCGTAGCCGACGCCCAGCAGGTACAGCGACGCGCCGACGGTGCCGACGAGCAGGTACTGGAGGGCGGCGAACGCCGCCCGCCCGCCGGACGCGCGAGCGACCAGCGCGTACGAGGCGATGCCCGATATCTCGAGGAACACGTAGAGGTTGAACACGTCGGCAGTGACGCAGACGCCGGTGAGTCCCGCCACGAGCAGGAGGTAGACGCTGTAGAACGGGCCGGAGCGGGGCCCGGCCGCCCGCGTGTACGCCAGCACCGCGAGCGCGGCGACGGCGACGAGGACGACGAACGGGGCCGCGAGCGGGTCGACCACGAGGCGGATGCCGAACGGCGCGGGGACGCCGCCCACGTCCGCGACGACGGGCGTGCCGTCGACGGCGTCGGCGGCCACGTCGACGGCGAGGGCCGTCTGGACGAGAAGCGTCGCCAGCGCGACGGGCCAGCCGAGGCGCTCGCGCACGAACGCCAGCGTCGCGGGGACGACGCTCGCGAGCAGCGGCACCGCCACCAGCAGCGTGGGGTCGGTCACTCGACCACCTCCCGGAGTTCCGCCTCGTCGAGCGTGCCGTACGTGCGGTAGAGCCTGACGACGAGCGCGAGCGCCACCCCCGAGAGGCTGACGCCGACGACGATGGCCGTCAACACGAGGACGTGAACCACCGGGTTGACGTACGGCCCGGGGCCGTCCAACAGGGGCGGGGCACCACCCTCGCGGTAGCCGGCCGCGACGAGGAACAGGAAGATGCCCGTCTGGAACACGTTGAGGCCGAGCACCTTCTTCAGGAGGTTGCGGTCAGCGGCGAGCACGTAGAGGCCGACGCCGACCAGGAAGACGGCGACGGCGTACGCCGCCCTACCGAGCATCCCCTCCCCCCGCGAGTTCGAAGAACAGGACGACGACGACGCTCGCGACGGTGACGCCGATGCCGAGTTCGACCGCCTCGACGGCGTAGACGGGCGCGACCGGTAGCCCCGACACGTCGAGGAACGCGCCGCCGGCGGCGAGACTCGCCAGCGCCACCGCGCCGAACGCCAGCACGCCCGCGCCGGCGGCGCCGACGAGCAGGCGGGCGTCGAGCGCGCGCCACGTCTCCCGGACGCCGAACGCGAACGCGAGCGTGACGACGGCGCTGGCGACGAGGACGCCCCCCTGGAAGCCGCCGCCGACGGAGGTGGTGCCGTGGAACATCGTGAACAGGCCGAACGTGACGACGAACGGCGCGACGACCCGGACCGTCTCGGTGACGACGACGCTGTCGCGGGTCATCGGGGCACCTCCTTCCGGAACACCACGAGGACGGCCAGCCCCGCGGCGAACACGACGGCCACCTCGCCGAACGTGTCGAACCCGCGGAACGCGACCAGGACGGCCGTGACGGCGTTGTCGATGCCGAGCGCGGGCGTCGCGTCGAGGTAGTACGCCGCGGCGCCGCCGAACGCGGGCGCCGAGGGGTCGCCGACCGCCGGGAGCGCGGGCACCGTCGCCAGCAGGGCCGCGACGAGCGCGCCAACCCCGACGAGCGCGCGGCCGTCCACGCGGAGCGCGAACGGCCGGTCCGCGGGCCGAGTCGTCTCCGTGAGCGCCACGACGAACAGCGCGGTGGTGACGCCCGCGCCGACGGCCGCCTCCGTCAGCCCCACGTCGGGCGCCCGGTACACCAGCCACAGCAGTGCGAGTCCGAGACTGTAGACGGCGAACACGACGACGGCCACCAGGGCGTCGCGGGCCAGTGCCGCGAGGACGGCCACCCCGAGCACGACCGCCAGCAGCGCGGCCTCGACGGGCGTCACGACCCCCCACCCCCGTCGTCGGCGTCGACTGTCCCCGTCCCGGCGGCGGCCGGTACCCCCTGCTGGTGGGCCGAGCGGACGACGGCGTGGGCGGCCGCCGGTCCCGTCACGAGCAGGAACAGCGCCAGCAGGCCGAGTTTCAGCGCCGGAGCGGGGTCGCCGAACGCGACGGCGGCCCCCGCGAGCGCGAGCAGCGCCCCCAGCGTCTCCGCCTTCGAGGTGGCGTGCGCGCGGCTGTAGCAGTCGGGCAGGCGCACCAGCCCCACGAGCGCCACCGCGACGAACCCGACGCCGCCGGCCACGAGCAGGAGCGCGACGAGCGTGCCGGGCGTCACAGCCGCTCACCCCCGACGACGAGCCTTGCGACGCCGATGGACAGCAGGAAGTTCAACAGCGCGTACACCAGCGCCACGTCGAGAAAGCCCGGCGCGTCGAACGCCGCGGCCAGCAGCGCGACGACGACGACGGCCGTCGTCCCGACGGCGTTGACCGCGAGCAGGCGGTCCTGTACCGTCGGCCCGCGGACCGCGCGGTAGCCGACGCCGATAGCGAGTGCGACCAGCGCCGCCGCGGCCGCGAGCAACCCCCCCGTCGCCGGCGTCACGACCCCCTCCCGCGGACGACGAACCGGACGGCCCGCTCCAGCGGCCCGCCCGCCAGTCGCTCGCGCGAGGCCGGCGTCAGCGAGTGGACGAGAACGCGGTCGGCATCGGCCTCGACGGTGACGGTGCCCGGCGTCAGCGTGATGGCGTTGGCCAGCATCGCGCGCTCGAACGCCGTCTCCCCGTCGGGGTCGAACGTCACGAACGCCGGGTCGACCGGCAGGTCCGGGTGGAGGACGACGTACGCCACCGCGAGGTTCGCCTTCGCCACCTCGTACAGCAGATACGGGACGAACAGCGCCGCGCGGGCGAGTCGCGGGAGCGTCCGGCGGGCGGTGGGCGGCGCCGCGAACAGCAGGGGGGCGAACGCGGCGGCCACCACCGCCGCCGTCACCGCGCCGGTGGCGAGGTCGAACGGGTCGAACGGGTCGCCGAGCAGGAGGTAGAACCCGTACGCGCCCAGGAAGACGGCGAGGAACCGCCGCGGGCCGCCTCCGTGGACGAGGGGGTCCGTGTCCGTCGACATGTGCGGTACGTCAACATCCAACGATTTCAGTATTCGCGTGGCGACGGGAGAGACAAGGCGACCGGGGCCGAACGGGCCGGCATGGACGACACCCTCCCCGCCGAGACGCGGGAACTCCTCCTGCTGTGGGCGGCCCGCGAGACGGGCGCGCTCGACGCGCTCGCGGCCAGCGCCGGCACGCCTGCGGCGCTCGCCGACGAGACCGGGCTGACGGTCGACGCCGCCGAGGCGTTCGTCGCCGCGCTGGCGGAACGCGGCTTCCTCGACCGCGTCGGCGACGAGTACGAACCCACCAACCGGATGCTGGGCTTCCTCACCAAGACGGACGTGCGTTCGGTCGGTGGGCTCCCGGCGGCGCTCGACGCCGTCGACGCCTGGACCCGACTGCCCGAGACGGCGACCGGCCACGAGCGCGATTCCCCCGCCCACGCCACCCGGAACGCCCTCGGCGCACAGTGGGCCGCCGAGGACGCCACCGTCCGCGCCACGGTCACGGCCGCGGTCCGCGCCGCGCCCGACGCCGACAGCGTGGTCGTGCTCCGTGACGGCCCCGGCCGCCACGCCCGCGAGTTCGCCGCCCGCGGCCTCGACGCCACCGTGGTCGAGACCCCCGACCGCGGCGCGGCGGTCGAACCCCTGCTCCGTGCGAGCGAGGTTCGACTGGAAACAGGGGGCTACCTGGACAGTATCCCGCAATCAGACCTCGCGGTCGCCGTCGACCTGACGCGCCGGCACACCCCCGAACAGAACCAGAGGTGGATGCGGGCGGCCGCCGAGAGCACCGAGGCCGTCGTCGCGGTCGAACCCCTGCGCGACCGGACGCCGGACGCCGACCTGCTGGCCGTCGAGACGCTGGCGACCGGGGGCGCGGGCGTGTACGACGCGGCGACGGTCCGGGGGTGGCTGGAGGAGGTAGGGTTCGAGTCGTCGGTCGACCCCGTCCCGGGAACCGACCGCGCGGCGGTGGTCGGGCACGGGGTTCAATAGCGTCCGGCCCGGAGTTCGGGGCATGGACCCGGCGGTACTGCGCGACGACATGGTGGACAGCCTCGAACACGAGGCGAAGGGGTTCGTCCACAGCGACGGCCTCAGCGTCGCCATGCGCGAGGTGCCCCGGGAGCCGTTCGTCGAGGACGAGTCACTCGCGTACGCCGACCGCACCGGCGAACGGTTCGGCACGCGCGTCCTCTCGCCGTCGACGGCCGCGCGCCTGCTGGAGGCGCTCGCGCCCGAACCGGGCGACAGCGTGCTCGTGGTCGGTGCGGGCGTCGGCTACACCGCCGCCGTCGTCGCCGAAATCGCCGGGGAGCGCAACGTCCACGCCGTCGACATCACGCGCCGCCTGGTGTACGAGGCGCGGTCGAACCTGGAGGCGGCGGGCTACCCGGGCGTGCTCGTCGACTGCCGCGACGGCGCCGACGGCCTCCCCGAGTACGCCCCCTACGACCGGGTGCTCGTGGAGGCGGCCGCCATCGAGCCGCCGCGGCGCCTGCTCGACCAGCTCGCGGCCGACGGCCGGATGGTGCTCCCGCTCGGCGGGGCGAGCCAGACGCTGGCCGTCGTCGACGGCGACGGCGAGGTCGTGCGCCGCCACGGGACGGTCGCGTTCCAGCCGATGCTCGTCGAGGGCGAGCAGGCCGGGACGGTCGAGCGCAACCGCACCCACCGCGAGGACCGCGAGCACGCCCGCCGCGCGGCCGAGCGGCGCCGCGGCTGGGAGCAGGAGTGGATCGACTGGGACAGCACCCTCTAGCGGCCCTGGAACTCCGGCTCCCGGTTCTCGGCGAACGCGGCGACGCCCTCGGCGAAGTCCTCCGTCTCGACCATCCGCTCCTGTTCGCGCGCCTCGGCGCGCAGCGCCTCCTCGAACGAGCGGTGGCCGGACCGGTAAACGAGTCGCTTGGCCGCGGCGACGGCCTCGGTCGGCCGCGACGCCAGCATCTCGACCCGCTGGTCGACGAACCCGTCGAGGTCGGCGTCCGGGACGGCGTCGTTGGCGATGTCGAGCGCGACGGCCTCCTCGGCACTTATCTGCTCGCCGGTGGCGAGCAGTTCGAGCGCGCGCCGGACGCCGACCAGCCGCGGGAGTACCCACGTCGCCCCCGTGTCGGGCGCGAGGCCGATGTCGGTGAACCCCCAGCCGAACGTCGCGGACTGCTCGGCGTAGACGAAGTCGCAGGCCGTGGCCAGCGACGCGCCCGCGCCGACCGCCGGCCCGCGGACCTTCGCCACCGTCGGCTTCCGCATCCGGACGAGGCCGGCGACGATGGCGTTCAGCCCGCGTTCGAGTTCCTGCGTGGGACTGCCACCGCCCATTCCCTCCGCGAGGTCGATGCCGGAGCAGAACGCGTCCCCCTCGCCCTGCACGACGACACAGCGGACCCCGTCGTCGTGGGCGACCTCGTGGACGTACTCGGCCATGTCCTCGCTGGCCGCTACCGAGATGGCGTTCTTCCGGTCCGGGTTCGAGATGGTGATGGTCGCGACGTCGTCCGTGCGGGTGAGTTCGACGCTCATGTGCGGAGAGGGTAGAGGGACGTACAAGAAGCTACCTGCCCGCGGAACGGGACCGACTCACACGGCTCCGCCGGGCTTTTCTCCTCGACCGGCAACCCCGGGGTGTGGCGACCGAGACGACGGCCGGGACCGACGCGGACGACGACGACGAGTTCGCAGACCCGGCCGACGCCCACCTCGCGGACGCGCTCGAACGGGTCGCCCACGGCGCGGTCGTCTCCATCCCCGGCATCCTGCTGGAGCGGGGGCTGATGCTGGCGTTCACCGCCGTCCTCACGAACGGGTTCTCGGCGGCGGCCTACGGTGTATTCGTGCTCGCGCGGCGCATCCAGACGCTGTTCCGCTCGCTCGCGCTCGGGTTCCGTGCCGGCCTGAGCCGGTTCCTGCCCAACGCCGACGCCCAGGCCGAGCGCAACCTGGTCGCGACGTTCGGGAGCCTGCTCGTCGTCGGCGTCGCCGCCGCGTTCGGCGTCGGCCTGTTCCTCGCGGCGCCGGCGCTGTCGGCGGCTACCGGCCGCGGCGCGCGGTTCGCGGAGTTCCTCCGCGTGTTCGCCGTCGGCCTCCCCGCGAGCGTCTGGCTGTGGACCGCGAGCGAACTCCTCCGTGGACTCGAGGAGGTGACGGCGCTGAACGTCGCGCTCAGGGTGGGGTTCCCCGCCGCCCAGTTGCTCGTCGGCGTCGCCGGCCTGCTCTCGGGGAACCTGCTCGCCGTCGCGGCGGGCGTGTGGGCCGTCGCGGGCATCGTCGGTACCGCCGCCGTCGTGTGGCTGGCCCGCGAGCGCGGGCTCCGGCCGCGGCTCCGAGGCGTCGACGCCAGGCGGCTCCACCGCCGGTACGTCCGCTACACGATGCCGCTGTTCCTCGGGAGCATCGCCACCAGCGTCCAGCGGCTCGGCTTCTACCCGCTCATCGCCGTCTTCCTGACGGACGTGGCCGGCGGCGTGTTCGCGGTGGGCGTCCTCGTGGGGATGCTCGTCCGCCTCCCGCTGATGGGCGTCAACCAGCTGATGCCGCCCGTCGCCGCGGCGCTCCACGACGACGACCAGCGGGCGGCGTTGAAGCGGCTCTACCACGCGACCAGCCGCCTCGTCCTCGTGGGCGTGACCGCGCTCGCGGTGCCGGTCGTCGTCTACCGGACGACGGTGATGGCGGCGTTCGGCCCTGCGTTCGTCGACTACGCGCCGCTTCTCCCGCTGTTCGTCCTCGCGCAGTTCTTCGCGTGTGCGGCCGGAAGCGTCGGCATCCTCCTGATGATGACCGACCACCAGCGCGCCCTGCTGGTCGTCAATGGGACGCTCACGGCCGCGCTCATCGTCACGGCGGTGCCGCTGACCGCGGCGTTCGGCCTGCCGGGACTCGTCGGCGGCTACCTGCTGATGCTGTCGCTCAACAACGGGCTGGAGGTGGCCGCGCTCTACCGACTCGAGGGGCTTCAGCCGCTCACTCCGGCCCACACGAAACCGCTGGTCGCGGGGGTGCCACTCGCGGCCGTCGCGCTCGCGGCGAAGGCGCTGGTCGGCGGGGTTCCCGGCGTCGTCGCGGGGACGGCGCTGGGGCTGGCGGCGTACGCGGCCGCGCTGTCGTGGCTGGGGTTCGACCGCGTGGAGCGGCGCCTGCTCGGGACGCTCGCGGCTCGCTACGCTCGCCGCTCGCCGTAACGTGGCCTCCACCCGTCGACCACGCGGCTCGCTACGCTCGCCGCTCGCCGTAACGTGGCCTCCACCCGTCGACCACGCGACTCGCTACGCTCGCCGCTCGCCGTAACGTGGCCTCCACCCGTCGACCACGCGGCCCTGTAGCCGCCGTCACCCCCGGACCACCAGCACCCGGGTGTTCCCCCGGCGGTCGACGTACTGTGACCCGGCGGGCGGTTTCACCTCGAACCCGAGTTCGCCGTCGGGCTGGTTCGGGCCGAGCCGTGGCGCGACCTGCAGGCGGGCGTAGCCGGAGGCGTTCGTCCGGGCGACTGCGGGCGACTCCAGGCTGACCGTCTCGCCGCGGGCGACCACCGTGGCGTTGGCGACGCCGCCGCCGTCGGGGTCGACCACCCGGACGGCGAGCGTCGTGTTGCCGGGGTCGGTCACCTCGGGCACCGGCTGGGTGTCCAGTTCCGTGACGCCGATGGCCGCCAGCCCAGACAGCATGTTCAGCATCACCGACAGCGACGCGACGCCGACGACCAAGGCGACGACGAGACGAACCGGCAACCCCTCGATGGCCCGCTCGTCGGTGCGGAAGCGTTCGAACACGGGGTGGGTGGCCGCGTTCCTCTACTTGAATCCTTGGCCGAGGATTGAAACCGGAGGCCGCGGCCACCCCCGGCATGTCGGTCATCGGTCGTGCGGACGGCGAAACGGGGCCGAGCGCCGCACTCGGCCGCTACCGGGCGCGCGACGGGAGCGACGGCGCGCCCGTTCGGGTCGACTGCTCGCGGCCCCACGCCGCCTGCGTCGTCGGGAAACGGGGGAGCGGGAAGTCGAACACGCTCGCGGTGCTCGCGGAGGAGTTGGCCGCCGTCGGCGGGGTGGTGCCGGTCGTCGTGGACCCGATGGGTGCGTTCCACGGCCTCCGCGCGGCCGGCGCGCGCGTCGTCGACCCCCGGGTTCGGGCCGACGCGGTGCCGGCCCGCGAGTGGCCCGCGCTCGTCGGACTGGACCCCGTTTCCGGCGCCGGGAGCCTCGTCTGGACCGCCGCGGACGAACGCGAGACGCTCGCCGGGATGCGCGAGCGCGTGGCGGCCGCCGACGCTGACCCGGACCTCCGGCGCGCGGCCGGGAACCACCTGGCACGCGCGGCCTCGTGGGACATCTTCGGCCCCGGGGGGCACGATGCGCCGTGCGGGGCGACGGTACTGGACCTCGCGGGCGCGCCGCCGCGGGCCGCCAACGCCGTCGTCCGCGCGGTCGCCACGGGGCTGTACGACCGCCGCGTCGCGGGCGAGGGACCGCTCCCGTGGCTCCTCGTCGACGAGGCGCACGCGTTCATCGACGGTGTCGCGGCGGCGGCCATCGACCGCCTGCTGACCCGGGGGCGAGCGCCCGGCGTGTCGGTCGTCCTCGCCACCCAGCGGCCCGACGCGCTCCCGGCGACGGCCGTCTCGCAGGCAGACCTGTTCGTCGCCCACCGCCTGACCGGGCGAGCCGACACGGAGACGCTGGCCGGAGCGCGGGGCCAGTACGTCGACGGCGACGTGAGCGAGCGCCTGCCCGCGGGGGTGGGCGAGGCGCTGGTGTTCGACGACGCGACCGAACGCGCACACGGCGTCCGGGTCCGCGAGCGGACGACCCCCCACGGCGGCGACGGCCCGCGCGTCGGCGTGGAGTCGAAACCGACGAGTAGCGGCGGCTGAACCGACGGGTATGGACGCCCGCCGCGTCGAGACGCTGGGACTGGTCGCCGTCGGGGGGTTCGCGGGGGCCGTCGCCCGCCACGCCGTCGCGCTGGCGCTTCCAGGGGGGTTCCCGTGGGGGACGCTGGCCGCGAACGTCGCCGGAGCGTTCCTGCTCGGGGTGTTGCTGTACGAGAAGCGGCTCGTCGGGGTCGTCTCCGAGGAGACGCGGCTGGTCGCCGGCACCGGCTTCCTCTCGTCGTTCACCACCTACTCCACGTTCGCGCTGGAGACGAGTGGCCTCGGGCCGGAACTCGCCGTCGTGAACGTCGTCGCCACCTACGCGTTCGGCTTCCTCGCGGTGCTGGCCGGCCGCGCCGTCGCGGGGTGGGCGGCGTGATGGAACTCGTCGGCGTCGGGGGCGCGCTCGGCGCCCTCGCACGCCATCTCGTCGCCGAGCGCGTCGAGACGGCCACCTACGACACGCTCGCGGTGAACGCCCTCGGGAGCTTCCTTCTGGGTGTCGTTACAGCCGCTCCCCTTCCGGCAGATGTCGTGCTGGCGCTGGGAGCCGGGTTCTGTGGCGCGTTCACCACGTTCTCGTCGTTCGCGTTCGAGACGGTCCGGCTCGCTGAGGACGGGTTCGCTCGGCTCGCGGTTCGGAACGCGGTCGTGAATCTCGCGGCCGCGCTCGCGGCTGTCCTCGCTGGGCTGACGGTCGGCGGCCTGCTCTAGGAGTCGTCGAGCTGGCGCATCGCCACCTCGAAGTCGTCGGCGTCGAGTTCGGCGGTCGTCTCGTCGAGCTGGTCGCTGAGGTCGTCGAGTTCGGCGGTGAGTTCGGCGTACGCCTCGCTGTCGGCCAGTTCGCGGTCGCTCTTCTGGGACTCCAGTGCCGCTCGCTTCGACGCCAGCGAGAAGTACTCGCGGAGTTGACTGTCGTACGTCGACCGGGTGCGGAGCGACTCGACCGCCTCGATGAGGTCCTCCCGGCGGATGGGCTTGACGAGGTAGTTGTCGAACCCCATGTCGATGATGTCGAAGTCGGGCTCCACGGCCGTCACCATCGCCACCCGGCAGTTGTACCCCTGCTCGCGGATGCGTTCGAGCACCTCGTCGCCCGACAGATCCGGCATCAGCCGGTCGATGAGTGCGACGTCGACGGCGTCGTCGGCCTGCTCTAGCGCCTCCTCTCCCCCGTATGCCGTCCGGACGTCGTAGTCGTCAGACAGCCACGCGGCGTAGAGGTCCGCCAGGTCCGGCTCGTCGTCGATGACGAGAACTGTCAGCCGCTCCTCGCTCATGTGGTCTCCCCCCGTGGCTCCTGGGTCACAGGGGGTATGGATGCGGAGACAGTATGAGGCTTTGGGCTGATTTCCGGGCTGAGACATGCGGTGAACGCTCGGCGACCCGACAGCGAGGCGCTCATAGGGAACCGACGGAACGCGACGATGCACACGGTCGCTCTCCGGGTCGTGGGTTCGGAAGTCGAGAGCCACCGGCTCTGCAGGCGCGGACAGCAACGGGGTTGTCGTCGCGGGCAGGGACACTCGTCGCTGGCGCTCGGCGTTCGAGCGACCGAGACAGAAGCGCCCGAGGCGGGATTTGAACCGGAGCAGGACGTGCTCGCTCCCTTGCGGTCGCTGCGCGCGACCGGCAGGGTTCAAATCCCGCGAACCTCGCACACGGATTCTCGGGATAACCGCGGAGATGAAACTCCGCGAGGTGTGGGAATCCGAGAAGCGCCCGAGGCGGGATTTGAACCCGCGTCACGACCGTGACAGGGTCGTATGATGGGCCACTACACCACCCGGGCAAGCGCATCTCAGGGTAGCCGGGTGGTATTATTAAGGCTTTCCAAAGGCCGGCGGCGCGGTGTGCGATACCACGGGCACAAGAGTCTTGTAGGATACACGCGTCCGGGACGGTAGACGATGCGCCGCCGTCGCCGTGGCGGCGTGGTTCGAGGAGCCCCGCTAATCGCGTTTCGGAAGCGTTTTGTGCCGCCAGCGAGAACGAGGCTGTAGTATCTCGTGACAGCTTCTTTGCCCGGCCTGACGCACACATGGTAGACGTAAGCCAACACAACCTCGTCCCCGAACACCGCGTCATCGAGGAGGACGCCCTCGAGGCGGTGCTCGCGGAGTACGACATCGACCGTACAGACCTACCGAAAATCAAGCGGACGGACCCGGCGCTCCCCGACGACGCCGACGTGGGCGACGTCATCGAGATAACCCGGGACTCCCGCACGACCGACAGCGCGACCGTCTATCGACTGGTGATCGAGTAAATGGACCGAGACAACCGACGGGCGATCTCGCGGGAGTACTTCTCGCGTGACCGCCTCGCGGAGCACCACTTCCGCTCGTTCAACGCCTTCCTCGGGCGCGGGATGCAGCGAGTGGTCGACGAGAAGGAGAGCATCGAGACCGACATCGGCGACAAGGAGGGCCAAGAGCCCGTGCGCGTCGACCTGGGCAACGTCCGGGTCGAGACGCCCCGGGTCCGCGAGGCCGACGGCTCCGAGGAACTGCTGTATCCGCAGGAGGCCCGCCTCCGGAACATCACCTACTCCGCGCCGGTGTTCATGGAGATGACCATCGTTCGCGGCGGCGACGAGGAGGAGGAGCACATCGTCGACCAGTCCGAGACCAAAATCGGCCGCATGCCGGTGATGGTCGGCTCCGACAAATGCAACATCGCCGACTTCTCGGAGGAGGAACTCATCGAGATCGGCGAAGACCCCGCCGACCCCGGCGGCTACTTCATCGTCAACGGCTCCGAGCGGGTGCTGATGACCAGCGAGGACCTCGCGCCGAACAAGATTCTCGCCGAGTACGACACGAAGTACGGCGACGAGATTCAGGTCGCCAAGACGTTCTCCCAGCGCCGCGGCTACCGGGCGCTCGTACTCTGTGAGCGCAACCGCGACGGCATCCTCGAGGTGTCGTTCCCCTCCGTGTCGGGCTCCATCAACTTCGTGACGCTCGTGCGCGCGCTCGGGCTGGAGTCGGACGAGGAAATCGTCCACCGGGTGAGCGACGACCCCGAGGTCGTGAAGTTCATGCTGGAGAACCTGGAGGCCGCCGAGGTGCAGTCGACCAACGAGGCCATCGAGACGCTCGGGAAGCGCGTCGCCTCCGGCCAGGGGAAGAACTACCAGCTGAAACGCGCCAACTACGTCATCGACCGCTACCTCCTGCCGCATCTCCACGAGGAGGGCGTCGAGGACGAGGAGGTGCGGATGAACAAGGCGGTCTACCTCTGCCGGATGGCCGAGGCGTGTTTCGAACTCGCCTTGAACCGGCGGGAGGCCGACGACAAGGACCACTACGCGAACAAGCGGCTGAAGGTGTCGGGCGACCTGATGAAGGACCTGTTCCGCACGGCGCTGAACAAACTGGCCCGCGACGTGAAGTACCAACTCGAACGGGCCAACATGCGCAACCGGAACCTCTCGGTGTCGACGGTCGTCCGGTCGGACGTGCTGACCGAGCGGCTCGAACACCCCATCGCGACCGGGAACTGGGTCGGCGGCCGCTCGGGCGTCTCCCAACTCGTGGACCGCACCGACTACATGGGCGTTCTCTCGCACCTGCGGCGGCTCCGGTCGCCGCTCTCGCGCTCCCAGCCCCACTTCGAGGCGCGTGACCTCCACGCGACCCAGTGGGGTCGCATCTGTCCCTCCGAGACGCCGGAGGGGCCCAACTGTGGGCTGGTGAAGAACTTCGCGCAGGCGATGGAGCTGTCACAGAACGTCGAGGACGAGCAGGAACTGAAGCGAGAACTCGCCTCCATGGGCGTCAACGGCATCCCCGGCATCGAGACCGTCGATGCCCCCGCAGACGACTAACATGAGCAGTCAACGAGAATCCAAGGTCTACGTCAACGGGTCGCTCATCGGGACCCATCCGGAACCGCACGAACTCGCCCGCAACGTCCGCGAAGCGCGGCGCCGCGGCGAGGTCTCGGAGATGGTCAACGTCTCCGTCAAGGACGGCACCAACGAGGTCATCATCAACGCCGACGCCGGCCGCGCCCGGCGGCCGCTTTTGGTCGTCGAGGACGGCGAGACGCTCGTCTCCGACGACGAAATCGCGGCGGTCAAGGACGGCGACCTCTCCTTCGAGGACCTCGTCGACCGCGGCTACGTCGAGTTCATCGACGCCGAGGAGGAGGAGGACATCCTCGTCGGCGTCGACAAGGAGGAACTGACCGAGGACCACACCCACCTCGAGGTGGACCCACAGCTCATCTTCGGCATCGGTGCGGGGATGATTCCCTACCCCGAGCACAACGCCTCGCCCCGCATTACGATGGGCTCGGGGATGATCAAGCAGTCGCTCGGCCTGCCGGCGGCGAACTACCGCATCCGTCCGGACACGCGCCAGCATCTCCTGCATTACCCCCAGCTGTCGCTCGTCAAGACGCAGACGACCGAACAGATAGGCTACGACGAACGCCCGGCCGCCCAGAACTTCGTCGTCGCTGTCATGTCCTACGAGGGGTTCAACATCGAGGACGCCCTCGTCCTGAACGGGGGGAGCGTGGACCGCGCGCTCGCCCGCTCGCACTTCTTCCGCACCTACGAGGGCGAGGAGCGCCGCTACCCCGGCGGCCAGGAGGACCGCTTCGAGATTCCCGAGGACGACGTACGGGGCGCCCGCGGCGAGGACGCGTACAACCACCTCGACGAGGACGGCCTCGTCAACCCCGAGACGGAGGTCGGCGAGAACGACGTCCTGCTCGGGAAGACCTCCCCGCCCCGGTTCCTCGAGGAGCCGGACGACATGGGCGGCCTCTCCCCGCAGAAGCGCCGCGAGACCTCGGTGACGATGCGCTCGGGCGAGTCGGGCGTCGTCGACACCGTCACCCTGATGGAGGGCGAGGACGGCTCGAAGCTCTCGAAGGTCTCCGTGCGCGACCAGCGCGTTCCGGAACTCGGTGACAAGTTCGCCAGCCGGCACGGCCAGAAGGGCGTCGTCGGCCACATCGCCCCCCAGGAGGACATGCCCTTTACCGAGGAGGGCGTCGTGCCCGACCTCATCCTGAACCCGCACGCGCTCCCGTCGCGGATGACCGTCGGCCACATCCTCGAGATGCTCGGCGGCAAGGTCGGCTCGCTGGAGGGGCGGCGCGTCGACGGCACCGCCTTCACCGGCGAGGACGAGGAGGACCTCCGCGAGACGCTCGTCGACAACGGGTTCCAGTCGAACGGGAAGGAGGTCATGTACTCCGGCGTCACGGGCGAGAAGATCGAGGCCGAGATATTCGTCGGCGTCATCTTCTACCAGAAGCTGTACCACATGGTCTCGAACAAGATCCACGCTCGCTCGCGTGGCCCGGTGCAGGTGCTCACCCGGCAACCCACCGAGGGCCGCGCCCGCGAGGGTGGTCTGCGCGTCGGGGAGATGGAGCGCGACGTGCTCATCGGCCACGGCGCCGCGATGGCGCTGAAGGAGCGACTGCTCGACGAGTCCGACCGCGAGTTCATCCACGTCTGCGGGCAGTGTGGGATGACCGCCGTCGAGAACGTCGAGCAACGGCGCGTCTACTGTCCGAACTGCGAGGAGGAGACGGACGTCCACGAGGTGGAGATGAGCTACGCGTTCAAGCTCCTCCTGGACGAGATGAAGGCGCTGGGTATCGCCCCGCGCATCGAACTCACGGAGGCTGTCTGACATGCAGGGAGAAGCACCCAAACAGATCGGGTCGCTCAGCTTCGGGCTGATGGACCCCGAGGAGTACCGCGAGATGTCGGCCACGAAGGTCATCACGGCCGATACGTACGACGACGACGGCTTCCCCATTGACATGGGGCTGATGGACCCGCGGCTGGGCGTCATCGACCCCGGGCTGGAGTGCAAGACCTGCGGCAAGCACTCGGGGTCGTGTAACGGCCACTTCGGCCACATCGAACTCGCCGCGCCGGTCATCCACGTCGGGTTCTCGAAGCTCATCCGTCGGCTCCTGCGCGGCACCTGCCGCGAGTGCTCGCGCCTCTGTCTCACCGACGACGAGAAAAGCGAGTTCCGCGACCGGCTGACGACGACACGCCAGCTAGGTGAGGACCTCGGCGACGTGACGAAGGCCGCCATCCGGCAGGCCCGGAAGAAGGACCGCTGTCCCCACTGCGGCGAGAAGCAGTACGACATCCAGCACGAGAAGCCGACCACCTACTACGAGGTGCAGGAGGTCCTTTCGTCCGAATACTCCGAGACCATCGCCGCGGCGATGGAGGGTCGCCCCGTCGACGAGGAGGACGACACCGACCGCGAGCCGGTTGCACCCCAGGAGCTCGCAGAGGAGACGGGCATCGACGTCTCCCGCATCAACGAGATACTGTCGAGCGAGTTCCGGCCGACGAAGGAGGACCGGAAGAAACTGGAGAAGGCGCTCGACGTCGACCTCACCGAGGAGGACATGAACAAGCTGATGCCCTCGGACATCCGCGACTGGTTCGAGGACATCCCGGACGAGGACATCGAGGTGCTGGGCATCGACGCCAGCAAGTCCCGGCCCGAGTGGATCATCCTGACCGTCCTCCCCGTGCCGCCGGTGACCGCTCGCCCCTCGATTACGCTGGACAACGGCCAGCGTAGCGAGGACGACCTCACCCACAAGCTGGTCGACATCATCCGCATCAACCAGCGGTTCATGGAGAACCGCGAGGCTGGCGCCCCACAGCTCATCATCGAGGACCTCTGGGAACTGCTCCAGTACCACGTCACGACGTTCATGGACAACGAAATTTCGGGGACGCCGCCGGCCCGCCACCGCTCCGGTCGGCCGCTGAAGACGCTCTCCCAGCGGCTGAAGGGGAAGGAGGGCCGCTTCCGCGGGTCGCTGTCGGGCAAGCGCGTCAACTTCTCGGCGCGGACCGTCATCTCGCCGGACCCGACGCTGTCGCTGAACGAGGTCGGCGTGCCCGACCGCGTGGCGACCGAGATGACCCAGACGATGAACGTCAACGAGCGGAACCTCGACGACGCCCGCCGCTACGTGGCGAACGGCCCCGAACAGCATCCGGGCGCCAACTACGTGCGCCGCCCGGACGGCCGCCGGCTGAAGGTGACCGAGAAGAACTGCGAGGAGTTGGCCGAGAAGGTCGACCCCGGCTGGGAGGTCAGCCGCCACCTCATCGACGGCGACATCGTCATCTTCAACCGCCAGCCGTCGCTTCACCGGATGTCCATCATGGCCCACGAGGTGGTCGTGATGCCGTACAAGACGTTCCGGCTGAACACGACGGTGTGTCCGCCGTACAACGCCGACTTCGACGGCGACGAGATGAACATGCACGCGCTCCAGAACGAGGAGGCGCGTGCCGAGGCGCGCGTGCTGATGCGCGTCCAGGAGCAGATTCTCAGCCCGCGGTTCGGCGAGAACATCATCGGCGCCATCCAGGACCACATCTCGGGGACGTATCTGCTGACCCACGAGAACCCCGAGTTCAACGAGACGCAGGCGCTGGACCTGCTCCGGGCGACGAGCATCGACGAACTGCCCGAGCCCGACGGCGAAGACGACGACGGGAAGGCGTACTGGACCGGCCGGTCGGTGTTCTCGGAGCTGTTGCCCGACGACCTCACCGTCGAGTTCGACTCCTCGACGGGCGACCACGTCGTCATCGAGGACGGACGGCTCGTCGAGGGCACCATCGACGAGGACGCCGTCGGCGCGTTCGGCGGCGAAATCGTCGACACCATCGCCAAGAACTACTCGAACACGCGGGCCCGCGTGTTCGTCAACGAGGTGGCGACGCTGGCGATGCGTGCCATCATGCACTTCGGCTTCTCCATCGGCATCGACGACGAGTCGGTCGACGAGAAGGCCGAGGCCCAGATAGACGAGGCCATCGACAACGCCTACGAGCGGGTCCAGAAGCTCATCGAGACGTACGAGAAGGGCGAACTCGAATCGCTCCCGGGGCGGACGCTCGACGAGACGCTGGAGATGAAGATAATGCAGACGCTCGGGAAGGCCCGCGACTCCGCGGGCGACATCGCCGACGACCACTTCACCGACGACAACCCGGCGGTCATCATGGCCCGGTCGGGCGCGCGTGGGTCGATGCTGAACCTCACGCAGATGGCCGGCTGTGTCGGCCAGCAGGCGGTGCGTGGCGAGCGCATCAACCGCGGCTACGAGGACCGCACCCTCTCGCACTTCCGGAAGGACGACCTCTCGGCGGACGCACACGGCTTCGTCGAGTCCTCCTACCGGACCGGCCTCTCGCCGAAGGAGTTCTTCTTCCACGCGATGGGCGGCCGCGAGGGGCTCGTCGACACGGCAGTCCGGACCTCGAAGTCCGGCTACCTCCAGCGCCGGCTCATCAACGCCCTCTCCGAACTCGAGACGCAGTACGACGGGACGGTGCGGGACACCTCCGACACCGTCGTCCAGTTCGAGTTCGGCGAGGACGGCACCTCGCCGGTGAACGTCTCCTCGCACGCCGACAACGACATCGACGTCGACCAGATAGCCGACCGCATCCTCGAAGCGGAGTTCGACAGCGACGACGAGAAGGCGGAGTTCGTCGGGCGCAAGGAGCCGACGACGAACATCTCCGAACACCAGGACAGCTGGACCGTCGAGGGGCTGACGACGGAGGTGGAGTCCGATGACTGACGTGAACGACGACATCCGCGCCGTCGTCGAGGACACCGAACTGCCGAAGCGCCTGCGCGAGCAGGTGTACGACGTCGTCGCCGCCCGCGACGAAGCCGTGAGTGTCGAGGAGGCCGCCGAAATCGCCGAAGCGACCGAGTCGCGCTATCTGGAGACCCGCATCGACCCGCTGGACCCCGTCGGCACCGTCTCCGCACAGTCCATCGGCGAACCAGGGACCCAGATGACGATGAACACGTTCCACTACGCCGGCGTCGCCGAAATCGACGTGACCCAGGGCCTGCCGCGGCTCATCGAGCTAGTGGACGCCCGCAAGACGCCGGACACGCCGACGATGCGCGTGGCCCTCGACGACGAGTACGCCACCGAACGGGAGCGTGCCCACGAGGTCGTCTGGCAGATAGAGGCGACGAAAATCCTCGCGCTGGGCGACGTGTCCACGAACGTCGCGGACATGATCGTCACCATCGACCTCAACGAGGACACCCTGCTGGAGCGGTGGCCGACGGTCGAGAACCTCGACGAGATAGCCGGCGAAATCGCCGACGCCATCGAGTCGAACCTCGGCGTCGAGACGTCCCGGCCCGACGAGACGGTCATCGAGTTCGGCCCCGACCAGCCGTCGTATCGGGAACTGCTCCAGTTGGTCGAAGAACTGCGCGACATCGTGTTCAAGGGAATCGAGGACATCACCCGCGTCGTCATCCGGAAGGAGGAGCTCGACGACGGGAGCGAGGAGTTCGTCCTCTACACCGAGGGCTCCGCGTTCGGCGACGTGCTCGACATCGAGGGCGTCGACGCCTCGCGGACCACCTGCAACAACATCCACGAAATCCACCGCAACCTCGGCATCGAGGCGGCCCGCGAGGCGATCATCGACGAGACGATGAACACCCTCGAGGAGCAGGGGCTCGACGACGTGAACGTCCGGCACCTGATGCTGGTCGCGGACATCATGACGAACCGTGGCGAGATCGAATCCATCGGCCGCCACGGCATCTCGGGCAACAAGCAGTCGGTGCTGGCGCGTGCCGCCTTCGAGGTGACGGTCAACCACCTGCTCGACGCGGCCATCCACGGCGAGGTCGACGACCTCGACGGCGTCACGGAGAACGTCATCGTCGGCAAGCCTATCAAGCTCGGCACCGGCGACGTGGACCTGCGGATGGGCTCCTCGCCCAGCCGCCCGGAGAGCGCGGACGACTAGATGATTCGCCTCTCGGACGAGGCACGACAACACCTCGCCGTGTTCGAGGACACGACCGGCGTCGCGGCACGCGACTGCGTGCTGGACGACGACCGCGCCGTGTTCGTCGTGCCGCCCGAGGGGATGGCCGACGCCATCGGTCCCGGCGGCCGCACCGTCTCGAACCTCGAAGAGCGGCTGGGCTCGCGGGTCGAACTCGTCGAGGACGCCGACGACCCCGGCGCGTTCGTGGCGAACGCGCTCCGTCCCGCCGCGGTGTACGAGGTGACCGTCCGCGAGCGGGAGACCGACGACGGGACCGAGCGGGTCGCGTACGCGGAGGTCGACGCCGACGACTTCGGCGCGGCCATCGGCGCCGGCGGGCAGAACGTGGCGATGGCCGAGCGGCTCGCGGCCCGCCACCACGCAGTCGACGACGTGGAACTCGTTCCCGACCCCGACTCCTGTCTCGACCGCGTGGCGGCGGCGACCGGCGTCGAACCGGTCGACGCGCTGTTCGACGCCGTCGACGAGCGGCTACTCGTGTTGGTGCCCAGCGGCACCGTCGAGGATGTCCGGGACGCGACCGACCGGCTCCGGGGGGAGTTGGGGTGGCCGGTCGAGGTCGTCGAGTACGGCGGGACGGCCGCGGAACTGGTCGCCAACGCCTTCGCGCCGGCGACGGTCCACAACGTGACGGTCAGCGAGAGCGGGGTCGCCTACGCGGAGGTGGCCGACGACGAGCGCGGACTCGCCATCGGCACGGGCGGGCGACGAATCAGGCGGGCACGACTGCTCGCACAGCGGTACTACGGCGTCGACGACGTGGAACTGGCCTAGCGGAGCGCCTGCTGGATGCCGCTCCACAGGATGGCGACGACCCCGACGGCGACGATGAGGAAGGCGATGCTCCAGACCATCCCGACGAACACGCCGAGGAACTCGTTGTCGGGGAACAGCGGCGGGGCCGCCAACCCCATGATGACGAGAACGGCGACGAGGACGACGCTCTTGAGGAAGAAGCCGCTCTTGAATATCTCCGTGGGGCCGCCGCCATCCGTCGCGGCAGTTTCTGACATACCCGCCAGTTTTGCCACCGACCATATGAACCTTTGTGGATTCGTCCGCGGTGGGAACATCTCACACGCCGCAAACGGGCGGGAGGCGGCCGCTCGCGCCGGCGCGTCGTGACGGGCGAAAAGGGATGCTTAAGTGCCTCCGTCGGGAATGGGAGCGTACTATGGCGAACGGCAAGTACGCCGCGCGCAAGCTCAAGAAGGACCGCCAGAAACACCGGTGGTCCGACTCCGATTACGCGCGACGCGCCCGCGGGCTCGGCAAGAAGTCCGACCCGCTGGAGGGTGCGCCGCAGGGGCGCGGCATCGTACTCGAGAAGGTCGGTATCGAAGCGAAACAGCCCAACTCCGCGATCCGGAAATGCGTCCGGGTCCAGCTCATCAAGAACGGGAAGCAGGTCACCGCCTTCTGTCCGGGTGACGGCGCCATCTCGTTCATCGACGAGCACGACGAGGTCACCATCGCCGGCATCGGTGGCGCGAAGGGTCGCGCCATGGGTGACCTCTCGGGCGTGAACTACAAGGTCGAGAAGGTGAACGGCGTCTCCCTGATCGAACTCGTCCGCGGAAACGCGGAGAAGCCGGTGCGCTAACATGTCGGAGGAGGAAGCCCCCGAGCCGGACGCCCCGGCCTCGACGGACGACGAGCGCGTCTCCGCCCAGCTGTTCGGCGAGTGGAGCGTCGACGACATCGAGTACAGCGACCCGTCGACGCGGCGGTACATCACCGTCACGCCCATCGCACACACCCAGGGTCGCCACGCGAGCAAGCAGTTCAAGAAGTCGGAAATAAGCATCGTCGAGCGGCTCATCAACCGTCTGATGCAGACCGAGGAGAACACCGGCAAGAAACAGCAGGCGACCCGCATCGTCCGGGACGCGTTCGAGCAGGTCCACGAGCGCACCGACGAGAACCCGGTGCAGGTGCTCGTCACCGCCGTGGAGAACGCCGGCCCGCGCGAGGAGACCGTCCGCCTGAAGTACGGTGGCATCTCCGTGCCCAAAGCGGTGGACGTGGCGCCCCAGCGCCGCGTCGACCAGGCGCTGAAGTTCCTCGCCGAGGGCGTGCAGGGTGCGTCGTTCAAGACGCCCACGCCCGCGGCGGAGGCGCTGGCCAACCAGCTCGTCGGCGCCGCCAACTACGACGTCGGCACCTACGCCGTCAACCAGAAGGAAGAGAAGGAGCGCGTCGCGGCCGCCGCGCGATAATCTCTCGGCAGTTTCTCCCCGTCTTCGACCGTCGCGGAGCGGCGCCGCCGGTCGAGCGGCCCCCCGAACTCACTCCGCGGTCGCGGCTGACGTGTCGACCCCGCGGGTGCCACTGGCCCGCCAGCCGGCGTAGCCGAGCAGGGCCATCCCCGCGGCGTAGACGGCGGTGGGGAGCCAGAAGCCGACGTCGAGGACGGTGATGGCGCCGCCGAGAAGCGGCGCGAGCAGCAGGAGCGCGCCCGCGCCGCGGTCGATTCTCCGGTCGTCACGGAGGAGCGCGACGCCGTACAGGCCGACGCCGAGGCCGGCGACGCCGACGGTCACGAGCGCGAGCAGGGCGAACAGCCCCGCCACGATGCCCGCGAGCGGGCCGACGCCGGCGTCGAACGCGAACAGGCCGGCGTAGCCGACGAACGCGCCGACGAGCCCGAACAGCGTAATCCGGCGACCCCACAGCCGGAGCCCCGACTCCGCGCCGGCACGCACGAACAGCAGGGCGACGTGGGTGGCGATTCCCGCGAGCGTCAGCCCCGGAGCGACCGTGTTCCGGAGGCTCTGGGGATCCGTCAACGCCGGGTCGAACTGGTAGGCGTCCGGGACGGGCACCATCGCCTGTATCGCCGTGCTCGCGAGGAGCGCCACGCTCCCGACGACGGCCGCCGCGCCGACGAGCCGCGGGCGGTCGCGGAGCATCAGCCGTCCGCCTCCCCGAGCGCGACCACCGTTCGGTCTGTCGTCAGGAACGCGCTCCCCGCGGAGAGCGCCGGCGCGGGCACCCGCCGCGAGGCGGTGAACGCCCACCCGCCCTGCCCGCGCTCGCGGGAGAGCGACTGGAGCGCGAACTCGGCCTCCGGGCCCTCGCCGGCGGGCATCGACACGAGCGGCCCGCCGTCCGAGGCGGCGTCGACCGACCCCTCGCCGAGATAGACACACCAGCGCGGCTCCGGTTCGTCGCCGCGATTCAGGGCGAACAGCGCGTCCGGCCCCTCGCCGACGAGTTCGACGGCGTACAGCGAGTCGGCCGTGGCGACAGGCGCGTCGTAGCCGCGGCCACCCCCGCGCTCGAACTGCCAGCGCTCGCGGCCGTCGCCGGTCGCGTACGCGAACAGGCCGTCGTAGCTCCCGACAAGGACGTCCTCGGCGACGACCGGGAGCGAGTCGACGCCGCCGCTTCCGGCGGTCCACCGCGTCTCGCCCGCCTCGGAGACCGCACCGAGGCCGGCGGCCGTCGCGTAGACGGAGCCGTCGGCGAGCGCCGGCCGGCTTACGGGGCCGTCGAACGGCACGCGCCACCGCACGCTCCCGTCCACCGGGTCGAGCGCGAGCAGTTCGCCCGCCGTCGGGAGGTAGACGGCCTCGCCGACGACGGCGGCGGCAGTGGCCGCGTGGTCGGCCGTCCAGACCGTCTCGCCGTCGGCGACCAGCGCGGTCCCCCCGTCGCCGGCGACGACGACGCCGTCGTCGGTGACGGTCGGGGGCCCCGCGGCCGGGCCGGTCCCGACCGCGACCGACCATCGGCGGGTGCCGTCACGGGCGTCGAGCGCGTGGAGCGTGCCGCCCCCGTCGACGACGTGGACGACGCCGCCGGCGAGGCTGGGCGCGCTGGCGCGGGCCTCACCCGGCAGGTCGACAGCCCACGCCACCGCGGGGTCCGCCGGCGGCGCGGCACCGGCGACGACGCCGGTGTTGCGAGCGTTCCCGCGGTACGTCGGCCAGTCGACGGTCGGGTCGGGGACGGTGCCGCCCGTGTCGCCCGGCCCGACGACCCGCGAGGGCGTGGGCCGGTCGTCGGCCGGGCACGAGGAGGAACAGCCGGCGACCGCGACGGGGAGCATCGCCGCGCCGGCCCGAAGCGCGTCGCGTCTGGAGAGCACAGCCATGTCGGCGAGTCGACGCTCCCACTACGAGTGTTTTCCGCCGGTAGGAGGGCAGTCCCACGCGTCGACGTGGTCCCGCACGGCCGTCTCGAAGCCGGTGAGCGTCTCGCCGGTCGCCCGACGCGGCGGTCGTGGGCCGCTGGCGCGCGTGGGTCGGACGTACAGTGAAGGCCGCTCGACCCGAAGCGGGGGCGTGGACAGCGACGACCTTCGGGCCCGGCTCCAGCGGTTCGGCGGCACGGCCGACGAGCGGCGTGCCGTCGCCCGGCAGGCCCGCGACCTCGCGGACGAGGGACGCTACGAGCGGGACGCCGGCCGCCCGCTGACGGCGGCGCTCGTCGCCGCCGAACTGGCCGACGCGCCCGACGGCGGCCCCGCCGACCGGTGGAACTGGTGGCTCGGCGCGCTCGAACTCGCGTACGGCGGCTACGCCGCGTTCCAGGTGCGCCGCTGGCGCGAGTAGCGGCGACGTTCGAACAGCGACGGGTGCCGCGACCGTAACGTTCATATCATGCCACGCGTTACCATATGACGAGTGAGGTGGTCCCCCTACACCGTACCGAACCCACATCCCACGGCCGTTGAACCGTCCTGAACTGCTGTCCTGTGTACCTGCTCCGGGCCGCCACTCGCGTCGCGGCGACAACGTTGATGGGGCTTCCGTTCGACCGTTTTCCCGCATGAAGAAGGTCCTCGCGAGCATCGGCATCGGCAACGCCACCGTAGACACCGTCCTCCCCTCCGAGACGGTCACGCCCGGCGAGTCCGTCGACGCGACGGTCCACATCGAGGGCGGCGACGCCGAACAGGCCGTCGACCGCATCGAACTCGAGTTGGAGACGCGCTATCTCACCGACGACGGCTACCGGGAGGGGACGGTCGACCGACTCGTCCTCTCCGAAGGACTCGACATCGAACCGGACACCTCCGAGACCCGGGACGTGACGCTCGAGGTCCCGTATCACACGCCGGTCACGCTCGGGAACGTCCGCGTGTGGGTCGAGACGGAACTCGACATCTCGCTGGCCGTCGACCCCGAAGACACGGACCCGCTGGACGTCCAGCCGACCCCGCGGATGCAGGCGCTGTTCGACGCCGCCGAGCAGTTGGGGCTGTCGCTCCGGAGCGCCGACTGCGAGGCCGACCCGTACGGCCGGTACGTCGGCCGCCGGTTCTACCAGGAGTTCGAGTTCCGCCCCTCGGGCGGGCCGTTCGCCGGCGACCTCGACGAACTGGAGTTCGTCCCCGACCCCGGCCCGGACGCGCTCGACGTCTACGTCGAGGTGGACCGCCGCGGCGGCCTGCTGTCGGAGATGGCCGAGACCGACGAGTCGAAGACGTCGCTTTCCGTCACCGCGACGGACGCCGACAGGGTCGCCGACCAGTTGCGCGAGACCGTCGAGCGACACCTCTGAGCGTCAGCGGCTGTTGAGGCTCCCGCCGTCGACGACGACCGACTCGGCGGTGACGAACCCCGCGAGGTCGCTGGCGAGGAAGGTGCAGACGCCGGCGACCTCCGCCGGCCGGCCGAACCGGCGGAGCGGTATCGACGCCTTCAGGTCCTCGCCCTCGTCGGTGCCCACGAGCGCGTAGTCGTCGGTCGTCATCGCCGTCTCGATGACGCCCGGGTGGACGACGTTGACGCGGACGCCGTCCGGGCCGAGTTCCGCCGCCAGCGCGTAGGAGAACAGCGTGACGCCACCCTTCGACGCCGAGTAGGGAGCCAGCCCGCCGTAGCCGGTGATGCCGGCGATGCTGGAGACGTTGACGATGCTTCCGCCACCCTCGACCATCCGGAGCGCCGCCGCCTTCGAGCCGTGGACGACGCCGTCGAGGTTCACGGCCACGAGGTCCCGGTAGGCGTCCACGTCAAGGTCGACCACCGGGGTCTGTGGGCCGACGACGCCCGCGTTGTTCACCATCACGTCGATACCGCCGAACGCGTCGGCGGCCGCGACCGCCCGCTCGACGTCGTCGTAGTCGGTCACGTCGCAGTCGACGAACGCCGCCTCGCGGTCCGTCTCGCTCGCGACGAGTTCGTGGGTGGGCTCGCCACCCTCGCGTGGCGACTCCCGGACGTCGGCACACACGACATCGGCCCCGTGGGCCGCGAACTCGCGCGCGACGGCCCGCCCGATGCCGGACGCCGCGCCGGTGACGACTGCCGCACGGTCGGTGAGGAGTTCCGTCATGGAGCGGTAGCGTACCACATTGTCGGGCATAAGCGTGCCGCCGGGGGCGGCGAACCGACGAAGGGAAGGCGGCGGCGGAGCTACCGCGGATATGAAGCTCCGGCTGCTAGGTGGCGCCCGCGAGGTGGGCCGGAGCGCCGTCCTCGTCAACGACTCCCTGCTTCTGGACTACGGCATGAAGAACACCGAGCCGGCGGGCTGGCCCGTCGGCTCCGTCGACCCGGATGCGGTCGTCGTCTCCCACGGCCACCTCGACCACGTCGGCGGGCTTCCCGCACTGTTGTCGGGGCGCGAGCGCCCACCCATCCACTGGACGCCGCCGACCGCCGCGTTCGCTCGGATGCTCGCCCGCGACACGCTGAAACTGAAGGGCGGGACGATGCAGTGTCCGTTCACCGACGCCGAGGTCCACCGGCTCTCGGAGGTGTCGGTCACGCACGGCTACCGCGAGACGTTCGAGGCGGCCGGCCACGAGGTGACGCTGTTCGACGCCGGCCACATCCCCGGGAGCGCGCACGTCCTCGTCGACGACGGCGACACCCGGCTCCTCTACACGGGCGACTTCCACACGGACGACCAGCGCCTCGTCGCGGGGTCGACCGCCCGCCCCGAGGCGGACGCCGTGCTGTGTGAGTCGACGTACTCCGACGTGAGCCACGAGCCGCGCGACGAAGTGGAAGGGCGATTCGCCCGGACGCTCCGCGAGACCACGGTCCGGGGGGGAACGGCCGTCGTCCCGGCGTTCGCCATCGGCCGCACCCAGGAGGTGCTTCTGGTCTGTGCCGCCCACGATATCGACTGCTACGTCGACGGAATGGGCGTCGAGGTGCTGGAGTTGCTCCGGAACCACCCCGCGTTCGTCCGCGACCCCGAGGCGCTCCGGCGTGCCGCCTCGAACGCCCGCGAGGTGACTGGACGGGACGGCCAGCGGGAGCGCATCGCCGACCAGAACACCGTCGTCGTCACCACGAGCGGGATGCTCACCGGCGGGCCGGCGATGACGTACGTGCCGGCGATTCGCGGCTACCCGGGCAACCTCGTCGCCTTCTCCGGCTACCAGGTCGAGGGGACACCCGGCCGCGAGTTGCTCGAGACCGGGAGCGCCGAGATAGACGGCCGGCGGATGCCTGTCAGCGCCCGCGTCAAAGGGTTCGACTTCTCGGCCCACGCCGACCGCGCGGGGCTCCGGTCGTTCCTCGACTCGTATCGCGATGCCACGGTGCTCGTCAACCACGGCGACCGCTGTCCGGCGTTCGCCGACGAACTGCGCGGGGACGGCTACGACGCGAGCGCCCCCGAGGTGGGCGAGCGGATAGTCGTCTAGAAGACGCCGACGCCGTCCCCCACCTGGCTCTCGACGAACAGCTCGAACAGCGGCGTGTGCTCGACGACCCAGTCGCGGACCCCGCGCAGGCGCGGCGACTCGACGAACGTCACCGCGGCCTCTATTCGCGCGCTCCGCGTCACGCGGCGCACCTCGGGCCGGCGGCGCCGTTCGTACCGGGCCAGCGCCGTCTCGACGCGGCCGGCGGTGGCGAGTTCCTGGGCGAGCACGCGGGCGTCCTGTAACGCGAGCGACGCGCCCATCCCCGAGATGGGGTGGACGGCGTGGGCGGCGTCGCCGACGAGCGCGACCCGGTCGCGGTGCCACCGCTCGCAGGAGACGTCCCGCACCCGGTCGAAGAACGGCTCGTCGTCCGTCTCCAGCAGGTCGGGGAGTTTCCAGCCCACCGCGTCCGCGGCGTCCCGGAGGGCGTCGCGGGCCGGCGGCGCCGGCGGCGAATCGAGGCGGGCCGCGAGGTTGAACCCCACCCGGTCGCCGACGCGGGCGACGAACCCCTCGCTTCCCGGCCCCCAGACGCTCACCATGTCGGCGCCGACGTCCACGTCCTGCCGGGGCCACAGCGACCAGACGTAGGTGTCGTACTCCCGGCGGGTCCAGTCGTCGAAGCACCGCTCGCGCACCGTCGAGTGGACGCCGTCGGCCCCGACCACGAGGTCGAACGTCCCCGTCGACCCGTCGTCGAACGTGACGCGCACGTCGTCGCGCCGTTGCTCGATGCGGGTCGGTTCGGTCCCCATCCGGAGGCAGTCGTCGGGAACCGCCCCACGGAGCGCCGCGTGGAGGTCCGCGCGGTGGACGACCAGAAGCGACGTCTCGTCGGCAGGGAGCGACGCCCGCGCGAGCAGGCGACCGCCCTCCCCCCGGACCGCGAACGCCTCGGGGTCGGCCGCCCGGTCGCCCGCCGCGTCGAGGCAGTCGAGGTCCGCGAGCACGTCGAGGCCGCCCTCCCAGAGACCGATGCCGTAGCCGCTCTCGCGCCAGTCGGGAACCTGCTCCACGATGGTCGGTGGGGTCCCCTGTCGGGCGAGGTAGCCGCCGAGCGCAAGCCCCGCGAGCCCCCCACCGACGACGAGGACGTCCGTGTCGGCCGACATATTCGTGTCGGGCGACCGAACGGTATTAAATCTCATCGAGGAACTCGCGGACGGCACGCGCCTCGGCCTTCCGGAGCAGTTCGCCCGCCGTCGCCCGGGCGCAGTCAAGTTCGTCGGCCACGTCGTCGACGGAGCCGGTGCGGGGCACCTCGTAGTAGCCGGCGTCGACGGCCGCCGACAGCGCCGCCCGCTGGCGGTCGGTGAGCGCCGTCGTCTCCTCACGGCGGAACTCGCGGACCCGGACGATGCGGGCGTCGACCAGGTCGCTCAGCCGCTCGTGGAACGCGCTCAGGAACCGCGACTCGCCGACTGCCTCGAACCGCGCGGCCCCCGTATCGAGAAACGTCACCGGCGGGAGGAACGCGACGTTCGCCGCCCCGAGCAGTTCCATCAGCGCGTCCGCGAACTCGTAGCTCGTCTGCCGGACGAACGCGTACGTCCCGCCGTCGCCGGCGACGAGACTCGCCGTGGTGACGCTGTCGACGCCGTCGAGCACCGCCTCCATCGCCGCCCGGTCGCCGTCACACCACAGCAACGACGTGACGCTGGCCGTCGGCCCCCACGACACCAACTCAACCCGCGAGGCCGGGCCCCCGTCGGCTATCTGCCGGTGGACGGGGTGGGCCAACTCGGGGGGGTAGCTGACCGCGTACGTGACCCGCTTCACGGGGGAGGCACCGCCCCCGGATTCATAAAACGCCGCATTCGTTCGGGGCCAGCCCCACCAGCACCGCGCCCGTAGGCCGACGTATGACTGCCGACGTGACGACGGTAGCCGCCGCGAGGGGACGGGTCGCGTACGCGGAGTACGGCGACCCCGAGGGAGCGCCGCTGGTGCTGTTCCACGGCACCCCCGGGTCGCGGCTGTTCGGCGCAGTGTTCGACGACGCGGCCCGCGAACGGAATGTCAGGCTCCTGGTGCCGGACCGGCCGGGCTACGGGCGGTCCGCGCCGCGGCCCGACCGCACGCTCGCTGACACCGCCGCCTTCGTGGAGCCGGTGTTGGACGACGCGGGCGTCGACCGGGCTCGCGTCGCCGGCTTCTCCGGCGGCGGCCCCCACGCACTCGCGCTGGCGGCGACGGCCCCGGAGCGCGTGACGGGGGTCGAGTTGGTGTCGACCGCCGCGCCGCCGTCGCTCCACGACCGGCCCACTGCACAGCGACTCCTCCACGGGCTCGCGGCGTGGACGCCGCCGCTTCTGTCGGCGCTGTTGCGTGGGCAGGCGTGGCTCGCCGCCCGGGGCTCGCCGTCGCTGGTGGCCGGCCAGTACACTGACGACCCGGCGGCGCTCGACGACGCGACCGGGCGGGCGGTCCGCGAGGAGTTCCTGGAGGCGTTCGCCGACGGTACCACCGGTGCCGTCACCGAACTCGCCCTGCTGGGCGACGAGTGGGACCTGCCGCTCGACGCCGTCGACGCGCCGGTGCGACTGTGGCACGGCGACGACGACGAAAACGCCCCCCTGGAGGGGGCCCGGGCGCTCGCCCGACAGGTCGACGGCGAGGTGACCGTCCTCGACGGCGCGGACCACCTGACCGCGCTGTTAGACGCCCGCGACCGACTGCTCGACGCGGCGGCCGACCCGGCGAGCCGCGAGGCGGTGGCCGCGAAGGGAGGTGACTGAGATGGCCGTCGAGACGGGCGCCGCCCGGCGCGACGCGCTCCCGACCGAGGCGCTGGCCGACCGGGTGCCCGCCGCGGTCGTCGCCTGCGTCGCCCCCATCCTGCTGACCTCCGGGCTCATCGCCGTCTACGTCGCGGGCACGGGCGGCGGGGGCGAGCCCCCGCGGTGGGTCGTCGACGCCTCCTACGGCGTCGCCGCGCTGGCCGTCTTCGCCGCGGTGGCGCGGGCGCTCGACGGCCGCGAGTGGACGGCCGCCGTCCGGTTCGAGCGCCCCGGCCGGTGGGAACTCCTCGGCGTCGTCGTCGGAGTCCCGGTCGGCGTCGCCGGCTACCTCGCGGGGTCGACGCTGGGCGAACTGCTCGGGTTCTCGACGCAGGGGATGGGCTACTCGCTCGGGGACCCGCTGACGCTCGCGGCCGTCGTGTTCGGTGGCATCGTCGTCGCGCCGTTCGTCGAGGAGGTGCTGTTCCGGGGGCTCCTGCTCGGGAGCCTGTTGGGCCGCGGCCTCTCCCCGGTCGTCGCCGGAGGGCTGTCGGTCGCGCTGTTCGCGGCCGTCCACGTCGTCGCGCTCGGCCCCGCCGGCGTGCTCGCCATCGCGGGGTGGGCCGTCGTCCCGACCGCCCTGCGCCTGCGGTTCGACAGCCTCACCGGCGCGTACCTCGTCCACCTCTGTAACAACGTCTGGGCGTACGTCGTCGTGGTGGCGCTGGGTATCGCGTGAAACCGACAACCCGGTGTTCATTTAATTGACCGTAGCACGCCGGGGACAGCCCGAAACCCGTGGAGCGACAGGAACGGACGATGACAGCCAACGCGCGAACCGTCGCGGTGACGCTCGTCCTCGCGTGCGTCGTCGCGCTGTCGGTCGTCGGCCCGGCGGCGGCCGCCGACGCCGACGAGCGCCGCAACGGCACACAGGGAAGCGTCGATGCGACCGTCGAGGCGACCGACACCGACGAGAACTCCACGCTACTCGTCGTCCAGTCCGTCGAGAGCGGGCAGGGCGGCGGCTGGATGGTCGTCGACTGCGAGGGGTCGCTCACCAGCGGCCAGCACGCCTGCGACAAGGGCGGCGGGCTGACCGCGGGGCCCCTCGGCGTCGACTACGAGGGGAACAACTACGCCAACCCGACGGGGCTGTACGGCGGCGGGGGCGACGAGGTGACGGTCAGCGTGCAGAACCGGAGCGCCACCGGCGAGTTCGACTGCACGCTCCGGACGGACACCCTGCCCGCGCCCTGCACGGTCAACGGGTCCTCCTCGGAGGGGCCCGGCGTGTCGCTCCCCTGAAACCGGAACGACGAAGCGCGGCCCGCGCCTGAATCGGGCATGGAACTCGACCCGCCGGCGACGCTCCTTCTCGATTTCGACGGCGTCCTCTGCTGGCAACTCCCCCGTCTCTGCGAGCATCTCCACCGCGCGTACGGCGTCAGCGTCGCGCCCGCCGACATCACCGACTGGTCGTGGTCGGTGCCGGGCCACGACGTCCACGTCGGCGAGGTCATCGGCGACCTGATGGTCGAACGGCCGGAGTGGTTCCTCGACGGCGCCGAGCCGCTCCCCGGCGTCCGGGGCGGCATGCACGCGCTCTCGGAGGCGGGCTACGACCTCCACGTCGCCACCCACCGCATCCCCGAGACGCACGACATCTCGCGGGCGTGGCTCGACCGCCACGACCTGCCGTACGACCGCTTCATCGAGGACGTCCCCCGCGACAAGGGCGCGCTCCCGGGCGACGCGCTGGTCGACGACTACCACGGCAACGTGGCGGACGCCCTCGACGCGGGGAAGGAAGGCGTGCTGTTCCGCCAGCCGTACTCGGAGCCGACCGCCTGCCCCGACGCCCGCGTCGTCGACTCGTGGCGCGACCTCCGGCGGCTGTTCGGCGTGTAGTCGGCGCGTTACTATTGTCGTCTCGGCCCGTAGTGGGCGTATGCCCGAGGAGTTGACCGACACCGAACGGGAGGCGCTTCACGCGCTGGAGTTGGGCGTCGAGCACGTCCACCGCGCGTTCGGGGCGCTCGTCGAGTGTCACCACGAGACGGGGCGGGCGATGGACCGGTTCGAGACGGCTCGCCGGAAACTGCGGGCGGCGGGTCACGACGAGTTCGCCGACAGACTACGGGACGACCTGCTTCCGCGGGGCGCCGTCGACGACCGCTGGACGTACGAACTCGTCGAGGCGTTCGACGACCAGATACGTGCCGACGCCGTCGACGTCGAGAAGCAGGTTCGCGAACGGCTCGCCGGCGGGGAGCGACACGTCACCGAGAAGGGCCAGAAGCGGGCGTGGCGGCGGCGCGCCGACCGTTAGCCGCCGAGATACGACTCGCGGATGTAGTCGTCGCCGCGGAGTTCGTCGGGCGTCCCCTGCAGTTCGACCTCGCCGTTCTCGAGCAGGTACATCCGGTCGGCGTGTTTGAACGCGAACGTGACGTTCTGCTCGGTCAGGAGGATGGTGATGGGGTCTTCCTCCATTATCTGTTCGATGCCGTCGCTGATGTCCTCGAGGATGACCGGCGCGAGGCCGATGGTCGGCTCGTCGAGGATGAGCAGGTCGGGGTCGCCCATCAGCGCACGGCCGATGGCGAGCATCTGCTGTTCGCCGCCCGACATCGTGCGGGCGTTCTGGGTGCGCCGCTCGACGAGACGGGGGAACAGGTCGTACACGAAGTCGAGGCGTTCCTCGATGACGTCCTCCGCGCGTCGGTAGGCCCCGAGCTTCAGGTTCTCCTCGACGCTCATGAACCCGAACAGGTCACGCTCCTCCGTGCAGTGTATCATCCCCTGTTCGACCAGTTCGGTCTGGCCGACGTCGGCGACCTCCTGGCCACGATACGACGCGCTCCCGTCGTAGTCGATGAACCCCGAGACGGTGTTGGCGAACGTCGTCTTGCCCGCACCGTTCGGCCCGATGAGGCCGACTATCTCGTTCTCCTCGACGTGGAGGTCGATACCCCGGAGCGCCGTCACCTGCCCGTACGACACCCGGAGGCCCTCCGCGGTCAGCACCTCGCGGCTCCCCGTCGGCTCGGTCTGTCGGGTGGTCTCCTGCTGGTCGATGTCGGTCGCCGACTCGTCGGCCGTCTCCGTGTCGTCGGCCGTCTCCGCGTCGTCGGCTCCCTCGTCGTCGAAGAACCCCCCACCGTCGGAGTCCGTGCTCATATGTCGTCACCTCCGAGATACGCCTCCTGCACCTCGGGGTCGTTCTTGATCTCCTCGGGCGTGCCGTCGGCGATCTTCGACCCGAACTGGATGACGAACGCGCGGTCGATCAGGGAGAGCAGTCCCCGCATGTTGTGGTCGACGACGATGAGCGTCATGCCGTGGTCCCGGAGCGACCGGAGCACGCTCGACAGCTCCTCCACCTCGTTCGAGGAGAGGCCGGCGAACGGCTCGTCCACGAGCAGGAGGTCCGGGTCGGTGGCGATGGCCCGCGCGAGTTCGAGCTTCAGCATGCCCGCGTGGGGGAGTTCGCCCGGCGTCTGCTCCAGTTGCTCGCCGAGGCCGACGCGCCGGCAGATCTCCTCGGCGAGCCGGCGCGTCCGGCCGCCGACCCCCGACAGCGTGAACAGTTCGTCCGGCGCCAGCGCGAGTTCGACGTTCCGGACGACCGTGCGGTCCTCGAGAGGGGCGAAGTCCTGGAACGTCCGGGACATCCCCCGTTTCACCATCTCGTGGGGTTCGAGCCCGGTGACGTCCTCGCCTTTGAACCAGACGGTGCCGTCGGTCGGTTTGTACGTGCCGGTCACGCAGTTGAACGTCGTCGACTTCCCGGCGCCGTTCGGGCCGATGAAGCCGAGTATCTCCTGTTCCTGCACGGCAAACGAGAGGTTGTCGACGGCCGTCAGCCCGCCGAACTGCTTCAGCAGGTCGTTGACGACCAGCACCCCGTCGTTCGGGCCGTACGTCGGGTCGGTCGTGGTGTCGGATTCGCTGTCAGTGCTCATCTGTCGTCACCCCGGCTGTCGGGGTCGGTGAGTTCGTGAATCTCCGTCTGCAGTTCCTCGCGGTAGTTCTGGACGATTTCACCGATGTTCGTCTCCTCGAATTTCTCGGTTATCTCCGCGTCATCAAGGTCTTTTTCCCCGCGGTTGTACGCCAGCGCGAACCGGCCCGCCCGGATGCTCGCCGGCAGGACGCCGTCGGGCAGGAAGAACAGCACGAACATCGCGGCCACGAGAAGCGGGAGCGGGTACAGCGACGCCACCGAAACCTCGACCAGCGGGATCATGACCCCTTCCATCGAGCCGATGGCTACCTCCGTCGCGGCGAACGTAATCGCCCCGACGACGGGGCCGACGATGGTCCCTGCGCCGCCCAGAATGGCCATGATGATGATGTTGATGGACAGCTGAATCGGGGAGCCGGCCTGTCCCGCGCCGCCGAGCAGGGGGCCGGGCTGGGCGATAGCCGCCGAGGAGTGGACCAGCGCCGCGCCGGCCAGGCCGCCGACCGTCCCCGAGAGGACGAACGCGAACAGCTTGAACTTCGACGGGTTGAGCCCCGCGGCGGCGACGGCGTCCTCGTCTTCGCGGATGGCGGTGAGCACGTCGCCCGCCGACGAGCGGGTGACGGCGAGCAACACGGCCAGTATCAGCCCGAACATCGCCAGCGCGAAGTAGTAGTCGTACAGTACCGCCTGCTGGAAGTCCGTCGTCGTCACCACCGCCGTCTCGGCCGTCGAGAACAGCCGCTGGGGGAGTCCCGACAGCCCGGAGGTGCCGCCGAGTCCCTCCGGCGCGATGGGGATGCCGAACACGACCAGCGAGTTGTTGAACAGGACGAGCATCTTCACGAAAATGACCGGCACGATGAGCGTGACCAGCGAGAGATACGGGCCACGGAGCCGGAGCGCCGGCAGGCCGACGAGCACGCCCGCGACGGCCGCGACTATCACGGCGAGCGGGATGGACGCGTACGCGGGGATCCCGTGTTGCATCTGGAGGACGGCGGAGCCGTAGCCCCCGACCGCGAAGAAGAACGCGTGGCCGAAGGAGAGCTGACCGGTGTACCCCGAGACCACGTCCCAGGACATGGCGAACATGATGAGGTACAGCAGGTTGATGAACGGCCCCATCTGGTTCGGGTAGAAGAACCGCGGCAGGATAATGAAGCCGACCAGCCCGAGCAGGCCGATCTGGAACCGCAGGGGCATGTTGAGCGGGTTCAGCTTCCGTAACAGCGCCTGTCGCCGCTCCTCGTTCGTCGAGCGGCGGCGGATGGATTCGTTCGACATTATTCAGCAGCCTCCCGGCCGAACAGGCCTTCCGGTTTGACGAGCAGGAACGCGATGAGCAGCACGAGCGACGCCAGGCCGGTCAGTTTCGTACTGATGACCTGTGTCGTGAACGTTTCGACGAAGCCGATGACGTACGCCCCGACGACCGACCCGCGGATGGAGCCGAGGCCGCCGAGGATGACGATGGAGAACGCGAGGATGAGCGGGCTCGTTCCCATGTTCCAAGAGCCGGCCTGTTTCATCACGAGCAGGGTGCCCGCGAGCCCCGCGAACGCCGCCGCCATCACCCACACGTAGAGGTTCACCTTCTTCGACTCGACGCCGACGAGCGCCGCGCCCTTCTTCGTCATCGAGGTGGCCAGTATGGCCTGTCCCGTCTTCGTGCGGTTGACGAAGTAGAACACGCCGATGATGATGGTCCACGACAGGACGAAGATGAACACGTCGATGTAGCGGATGCCCTGGCCGAGGAACGTCGTCCCGCCACCGATGAGCAGGTCGACAGTCAGGTCACCCGACGACACGAAGATGCGGAAGAAGTGGGCGATGGCGAACCCGATGACGAACGTCAGTATCGACAGCGTCACCGGCTGGTCCTCGATGAACTGGATGGCACCGAGATACATGACTGCACCGACGGCTGCGGCCGCCAGGGTGCCGACGACCATCCCGACTATCACCGGGAGGCCCAGGCTGTTCGACACGAGGTACGTCCCTATCGCTCCGACGGTTATCAGTGCTCCGTGCGCGAAGTTCAGCACGCCACCGACCCCGAAGATGAGCGTGAAGCCGATGGCGATAAGCGCGTACAGGGCGCTGATCGTCGTCGCGTTGATGATGACGTTGAGTATGTTCGTTTGCACCATGGTTTACTGGTTGGCTGGATGGTCGGAGGGGTAGTCGATCCAGTCGGGGTACGAGTAGTCGGCGGTCTTGTTCTGCTCCGGCGCGAAGGAGTGCATCACCCCGTAGTCCTCCCGTATCTCGGGGTCCGTCTGCCACTGCTGCCAGACCGGCACCCCGCTCTCCTTCATCGAGGTCCACTGCGGGTCGTGGGCGTACTTCGCGTCCTTCGGGGTGAACTGGAAGTCGGGGATGACGATGCCGTCGGAGAAGGTGAGCGACTCCATCGCGTTGACCATCTGGTCGGGCGACGGCTTCTGCGTGAGAGCCTCCTGTTTCACCCACGTCTCCATCGCGTGTGCGAACCCGCGGATTCCGTCGTAGGTGATGGGCCCGGAGTACACCGGGTAGGTAGGTCGATCCGAGTCCTCGTCGGTGAACCGCTTCCGGTAGCGCTTCATGAACGGCTGGGTCCGCGGCGTGTTCGTCGTCTGGGGCGTGATGGCGTTCATCGTGAACGTGTACTCGCACGCGCCGCCGACCTCGTCCCAGAAGGCGTACACCTGCGCGGGCACGGAGATACCGCCCATCTCGAAGCTCCGCTTCTGGTTGAACCACTGCTTGATGGAGGCGGTGCCGGTCAACGCCTGCGCGATGAGCGCGACGTCGGCGTCGGCCCGCTCCACCTCGTCCCAGATGGGCGTCCAGTTGGTCGTCCCCGAGGAGGTGCGCCGGACCTCCGTGTCGGACCCGCCCGTCGCGACCGGATTGACGTAGTCGCTGATGTTGCCGTCGAGCACGGACGCGAACGGGTCGAACGGCCCGATGTTCTCGATGAGCGGGGCGGCCTTCTCCCAGCCGAGCTGGTCGGCGTACAGGTTGAGGAACTCCAGTTCGGCCTTCGCCAGGTCGAAGGAGTTGATGGGCCCGGCCCGGAAGAAGTACTTGTACTTGTCGTACTGCTTGTTGACGACGCGCGACGGCTTCGGTCCCGCCGCGGCCGTACAGATGAGCGGGACCTCGTTCTGGGTCATCGGCTGGAAGCACGCCAGCGTGACCTGCGTTAGGAACGTGCCGAACGCGGCGTCGATGCCCTCCTCGCGGATGAGGTTCAGGAACACCTGGCTCGCGGTGCCGGGCGACGCCTCGGTGTTGCCGACCACGACCTCGACCTCCGCGCCCGCGATGCCGCCGTTCTTGTTCAGCTCCTCCGCGGCCAGTTTCGCACACCGGACCATCGACGTCCCGACGGGGAACGACTCCGGCGTCGGGGCGAGCACGCCGAGTTTGTACGTCTGCCCCTTCAGCGGCTGGTCGCCCGACGGCGTCGCGTCGCCCGGCAACGCCGTCGGTGTCTCCTCCGTGGGGCGCTCTTTACAACCGGCCAGCGCCACCCCCGCGGCGCCGGCCCCCGTGTACTTGAGCAGGTCGCGTCGGTCGACCCGCTGGTCGCTCGGTTTCTCGTCTGCCATGCTTCAGGTGTGATGCTGTTTTTGCAGACCACCGGAATACTATTCTGCCGTGACGTTCCGGCGGTTTATAACCCGTGACAGCGTTTCACACATAAATCCGGGGAGCGTTCCGAGCGACGAGCCGACCGACCGCCCGGCGCGCGATGTCGAGATATCCACCGGACTGCGGGACGGCGGTGCCGGATGCCCCGTGGCGGCACCGCCTCACCGGCCCCCGGTGGGGACGCGGCCCCGCGGTGGTATATCTGACCGGCCAGCCCCGGATACGACGGCGCGTTTATCAGGAGGAGGCGGAAGTCGGCTCATAAACGAGCCGTTCACTGCCCGGTCCGAGTATTTCAACCCCCACGTATTGCCCGCAGAGAGGTTACGGAGTGGCGACGTGTTCGGTACGGTGTGAACTCATGGCACGGAACGCAACGGTCACGGCACTGGTGACGCTACTCGTCGTCACGTCGATGGCCGCGATGTTCGGCGGCACGGCAGCGGCCGACCACGGACAGGATAGCGGCAACTACACGGTCAACCTCCCGTTCGACAGCGACCACTACCCACGGGACAAGAACCCCGGCGGGCCGGCGAACGCGAGCATCAACCACTACGCCGGCTTCACGCGCGAACAACTGGAGAACCGAGGCGCCAAACTGGGCGTCGAGGAACTGGACTGGATCATCGTCGAGAGCCAGGACATCAGCTTCTCGGAGTGCAAGACCGAGAACACCGCGGCGTTCGGCATCGACCGCGACAGCGACGACCCCGGCACGAAGACCGACGTCGACCTGCTCCAGTACCGCAAGTACTCGGCGTTCAAGGAACACAGCATCGTCCTCCAGTTCTTCGACGGTGACGAACTCGCCTCCCCGAGCCCCGAGGACAAGGGCGGTCCCGGCGAGAAGCCCTGGAAGGAGGGGCAGGGCCGCGAGGACGGGGACGGGAACGCCGAGGTGTACCCCGACGACCAGATCGTCGCCCACCAGGGGTACAAGTCCGGCGGCGGGGCCTGCTACAAGATGCCGAAGGAGCCCGGCTGGTACCAGATCCACGCGTACGGGAACGGTACCGCGTTCAACGGCAACCGGGTCAAGATAGACTACATGTCGCACTACTTCTACATCTGCAAGTGCGACAGCGAGCAGGAGGCGGTCGAGACGCTCGGCCCGCCGCCGTCCGCGGAGAGCAGCGGGTCGACTCCCACCCCGACCGCCACGCCCGACGGAAGCACGGCGACGCAGACCGCGACGCAGACCGCGACCGCGACGCCGGAGCCGGCCGACACGCCGACCCCCTCGCCGACGCCCCAGCAGGCGACCCCGACCGCCACGCAGGCGCCCGCACAGGGCGGCGGTGGTGGCGGCGGCTCCTCCGGCGGCGGTGGCGGCGGGAACACCGACGCCGGCAGTGGCGGCGACACCAACGCCGGCGGCGGTCAGCAGGACGTCACGCGTCGGACCGCGACCGACGGGAGCGTCCCGGTGACGCCGACGGTCGCCGAAGGCCCCGGCTTCGGTGCCGCCGCCGCGCTCGTCGCGCTCGTCGGCGCCGCCGTGGTCGCGCTCCGCCGGACCTGGTAGCGGGAGCGTCGTGGCCGTCCTCGCCGAGAGCCGTGTTCACCTGGAACATCCCAAATTCCGGTTCATTACCGGATACTGCCGGGTTTTGATGATTGTAGTTTCTGAGTAGTTGCGAAGGTTCTTATTCGCGTAGTTGTTTCGCCCGGACAGATGACAGACGCACGGAACCGTTCACGGAGTCTCTTCCTCGTCGCACTGGTCGCCGTGACCGTCGCCGGGGTCGGACTCGTGGCCGCGACCGGAAGCGTGGCCGCGGACCACGACAGTTCGGCCAACTACACGGTCCACCTGCCACAGGAGAAGGGCCACTACCCGAAGGACAGCGCCGACACGAGCATCTGGCACCTCGCGGCGGTGACCGACAGCTTCGAGGACACCTCCTCGCAGAAGGGGTTCGAGGAGGCCGGTACGCTCGTCATCGAGAGCCAGGCCGTCGACTTCTCGAACTGCGGGACGTCGAACACCGCCGGATTCGGCCTCGACCGTGACAACGACTCCCCCGGCACCAAGACCGACCAGGACCTGCTCCAGCACCGCGAGGACTCGTCGTTCAACGACCACTCCATCGTGGTGAAGTTCTTCGACGAGGGGGACCTCGCCGGGTCGCCGGTGAGCATCAACGCCAACGACCAGATCATCGCCGTCCAGAACGACTGTTACAACATGCCGAACGAGCCGGGCTGGTACCAGATATTCGGCTCGCTCAACGGCACCGGCTACGACGGTAGCAACTTCGAAGTGGCGGTGAACTCCCACTACTACTACATCTGCGAGTGCGACAGCCGCCAGCAGGCGGTCGAGACGCTCGGCCCGCCGCCGTCCGCCGAGGGTAGCGGGTCAACGCCGACCGCCACCCCCAGTGGGAGCACGGCGACGCCGACCGCCACCCCCGAGCCGACCGACACGCCGACACCCACCACGACGCCACAGCCCCAGCAGAGCACGTCGACGCCCGAGTCGGACACGAGCGACGACGAGCCGACGGCGACCGCGACGTCCCGGCCACAGCAGAACCAGGGGAACCAACAGGAGTCGAACCAAGGGAACCAGCAGGGGTCGAACCAGCAACCCGCACAGCGGACGGCCACCGGGACCGGTGACGCCGTCCCGGTGACGCCGACGGTCGCCGAAGGCCCCGGCTTCGGTGCCGCCGCCGCGCTCGTCGCGCTCGTCGGTGCCGCCGTGGTCGCGCTCCGGCGCACGCGATAGTCCCGTTCCCGCGGCCCCCGGAGGCCGCCGCTGACGGTTTCGGGGGAAAACGACAATACCTATAGGCCGGCGTTTCTACCCATCGAGCATGCAACGGCGAGTCGCGGCGATATACTTCGTCTTCTTCCTCGTCATGGGGGCCAGCGCGTACTCGGTCATCGCGCTCGCTGACGCGCCCGCGGTCGAGGTGTCCGGCGAGACGTACAGCGACGGCGACACGTTCACCGTCGGCGACCGGCAGTACCTCGTGCAGGTCGGTACCGAGCAGTCCAGCGGCGGTGGCGGCCACGGCGGCGGTGGCGGCGGCACCACCTACGTCGGCAACCTCACCTACACGAACTCGTCGTACCAGTTCTCGGCGACGCTGGGGAACAACTCGACGGTCCAGTACCGGGACGCCGAGTACCGCGTGCTCGTCGAGAACGAGTCGAACGCCTTCACGCTCCGCGAGGAGTTCAACGTCTCGGGCATCCTGATGAACGACTCCGCCGTCTACAACACGACGACCCGGGTGAACGGCGAACCGCACGTCACCTACCGGGAGAACAACACGAACGTCCCGCTCGACGAGTACCTCCCCGAGCCCGCAACCGAGCGGTTCAGCGAGGGCGACTCGATGCAGTACCAGGGCAACGAGACCACCGTCGCCAGCGTGACCGCAAGCGAGGCGACGCTGACGTGGACCGGTGAGCGTGACGAGACCGTCGAACTCTCGGAGGGGACCAACGTCACGCTGTCGGGCACCCAGTACTTCGCTCACTTCTCGGGCCACGGCGACGGCGCGCAAGTCACCATCGCCCCCACACAGGAGGCGTACCCCGCCTATACCGCCCAGCTCAACCGCGTCGACTACTTCGACGAGCGGATGAACGGGCTGTGGGGCGTCGTCATCCTCGCGGGCATCGCCGCGCTACTGGTCGTCTCGATGGCGCTGATGCCCGTCAAGGGCTGACCCCCTTCTCGACTCGCCGCGTTCTCGCGTCACTACGTCGGCCGCGGGTCGAAGACGCGGGCCGAGTGGGAGTCGAACCACGGTCGGACGTGCTCGCTCACGCCGTTCGCTCCGCGCGACCTCCCTGATTCAACTCCCACCTGATGTCTCTGGTCGCTCACTACGTTCGTGACACGGAGAAGCGGGCCGAGTGGGAGTTGAACCCACGACCGTCCGGTTAAAAGCCGGACGCTCTGCCGGGCTGAGCTATCGGCCCTCGGGTCAGGATTGCGCTGTCCTGTGGTAAACAGTTTCGATTGGCCACCTTCCGGCAACAACAGTTATGCGCGATACTGTGCGTAGCCGGCCGTACCCATGGCACTCCTCGAGAGACTCAAGGACATCGTGGGGAGCGACCAGCGCGTCTACGACTACGAGTGCGTGAACTGCGGCGCGGTGTTCCAGTCGCCCCACGCCGACCTGTCGAAGGTGACGTGTCCCGAGTGTCGCGGGACCGACGTGACCTCGTACGCGCCGTAGCGCCGGAGGGTTCATCCTCCCGGCCCTATCACCGTCGAGCATGGACCGCCGCGGGTTCGTCGAGCGATTGCTGACGTTCGACACGACCGACGGCGAGGAGGCGCCCGCACAGCGCTGGCTCCGCAACCGCCTCGACGAGTTGGGGTTCGAGACGTACGAGTGGACCGCGGACCCCGACGCGCTCGCGGCCCACCCCTCGTTTCCCGACGAACCGGAGCCGTCGTTCGCGGACCGGCCGAGCGTCGGCGGCGTCATCGAGTTCGACGACAGGGGGCCGACGCTGGTGTTGAACGGCCACGTCGACGTGGTGCCGGCCGACGAGGGCGTCTGGACCGGCGACCCGTTCGTCCCGCGGTGGGACGGCGACCGTCTCACGGCACGCGGCGCCGCCGACATGAAATCGGGGCTCGCGGCCTGCGTGTTCGCCGCGCTCTCGCTCCGGGACGCCGACGCGGACCTGGGGGGCCGGGTCGTCGTCGAGAGCGTCGCCGGCGAGGAGGAGGGCGGCGTGGGGGCGGCCGCCGCGGCGCTCGACAACCCGTACCCGTTCGAGCGCGACGCCTGCATCGTCGCGGAGCCGACCGAACTCCGGCCGGTCGTCGCCACCGAGGGGAGCGCGATGATGCGACTGGAGCTGACCGGCCGGTCCGCACACGCCGCGACGCGGTGGCGCGGCGAGGACGTCCACCCTCACTTCGAACGGGTCCGCGAGGCGTTCGCGGCGCTCGAACGCGAGCGGTGCGAGCGGGTCACCCACCCGCTGTACGACGAGTACCCGGTGGCGTGGCCCGTCGTCTGTGGCACCGTCCGCGCGGGGTCGTGGGCCTCGACGGTGCCCGCGCGTCACGTCTCGGAGTGGCGGCTGGGCGTCGCGCCCGGCGAGACGGTCGCCGACGTGGAGCGGGCGTTCCGCGAGCGACTCGACGAGGTGGCCGCGGACAGCGAGTGGCTCCGCGAGCATCCGCCGACGTTCGAGCGGTTCTCGGTGCAGTTCGAACCGAGCGAGGTTCCGGCGGACGCGCCCGTCGTCGAGGCGGTGCAGGCCGGGATGGCCGCGGAGGGCCTCGAGGACACCGACCCGCGAGGGGTGACCTACGGCGCGGACGCGCGCCACTACGTCGGGGCGGGAGTCCCGACCGTCCTGTTCGGCCCCGGGAGCATCGACGAGGCGCATTACCCCGACGAGACGGTCGACTGGCGCGATGTGGAGACGAGCGTTGCGGTGCTGACCGCCGCGGCGGAACGCTACCTGTCGAAGTAGTCGTCGAGCGCGTCCGCGACGATGGCCTCGGGGTCGGCGTCCTCCAGGGCGGCGCGGCGCCGGAGTTCCCGGTACGTCGCCGGCGGGAGAGCGACGTCGAGGCGGCCGAGTTCGACCCCCTCGGCGCGAAGCGCCGCCTCGACGCTCTGCCCGTCGTTGACGCTGGAGGCGGCCGACCGCACCTCACGAACCGTCATGTCGTGGTCGAGGACCGCCCACGCGAGCAGGAACCGCGCCTCGCCCGAGACGCGAGCGATGTGCTTGGCCGCCGTGGGGGCGATGCGCCCGAGCGCGACGTACCGGCGCACCGAGCGGGGGAGGTCGTGGACCCGTGCCCACTTGCGGATGAAGGCGATGGTCGCGTCGCCGCCCGCGCGCTCGGCGGCGGCCTTGTACGACCCCTCGCCGCGCACCAGCGCCGCACACGCGGCCGCGCCACGCAGCATGTAGACGTTATCGTCGCCGCCCGCGGTGTTGTTCGAGAACTTCCGGACGGTGTCGGCGGCCTCCTGCAGGCTCTCGGGGTCCGTCGGGTCGAACCGCGCGGCGTCCTCGCCCGCCACGTCCCGGCGGATGACCGGTTCGCCCACCGGCGACTCGCGGTCGGTCGGTGGGTCACCATCGCCTCGACGGTCTACCATCGACTCGTGGTTGGGAAAGCGAGAATAAAAGCCTCCTGTCGCGTGTGCGCCGTCGGCGTCAGCCCGACGCGTCGGCTTCGACGCGCTCCTCGCCGTCCTCCGCGGGGTCGTCCTCGGCCGCCTCCCGCTCGGAGGTGTGTTCCCACACCTCCGCACAGCCACAGCCGTCCTCCACGCCCTCGAGGTGGCTGGTGTCCACGTCCGCGTACCGCTCGTCGCGCGACTCATCGTCCTCGCTCATCGTTCCTCTCCCCCGTCGTACAGTTCCGGCGCCGCGTCGGCCGGGGGAACGCTCTCGTCGTGCCGATGCTCGCTCATCGGTGAATCGCACGGCCCCGCCGGGGATAAGGTCGCTCTCACCTGTAATCGCTACCCGTGCTGGCGCCTCTCGGAGCATGTTGCCGGTTGTTCGGGCGGAGCGTTCGGTCGATAATCGCACGACTGCGACCGTTCGAGCCGCGAACGGGCGTCACCGCGTCCGGTGACGCGCGGCAACGGGCGTCGGGAGCGCCGTGTTTACGCCCCGGGCGGGCCTGCTGGGGGTATGGTCACCTCGGTCCATCAGCTCGACGACGGCGCGTGGGTCAGCGTCAACGACAGCCGCGAGGTGAACGTCTCGGACCTCTGGTTGCTGGCGCGCTCGGGCGTCTGCGACTGCGAGCCGACGGATTTCCTCGCCGAGGGGTTCGTCGCGGTGAGCGTCGACTGCGGCGTCGTCGAGGGGCGCATCGCCGGCCGGTGTATCGCCTGCGGGACGAGCGGCGTCACCGACTGGCTGGAACTGGGCCGGGCCGACCCTGAGACCGGCGCGTTCCGGCGCGTCGTCCCCGACAGCGCCCACGTTCCCGAGCGTCGGGTCCGACTGGCGAGCCCCGCGGCCGACCGTCCCGAGTAGCGGCAACGCCGTCCGGAACGGGGGAGCAGGGGGGAAGGTTGACGCTGGAGGCGTCGGTTTATGCGGCGGGAGCGTGCGGGTGGATATGCCGAGCAAGGTCGAAGGCTGGAAGGACGAGGTCTACGGGAACGACATCCGTGACCGTCTCTTCGAGTTCGCCGACGACGGGTGGGAGGCCATCCCCGAGGACGAACAGGACGAGTGGTTCGAGCGGTTCAAGTGGTGGGGGCTGTACCACCAGCGGAAGGGCCAGGAGAGCTACTTCATGATGCGCATCGGGACGCCCAACGGCGTCCTGAAGCCGGGGCAACTGGAGGTCGTCGCGGAGGTGGCCGACGAGTACGCGCGGGGGCCCGTCGACAACCCCGAGTTCGGCGCCGCTGTCTGTGACTGGACGACCCGCCAGTCCATCCAGCTCCACTGGATAAAACTCGAGGACGTGCCCGAGATATTCGAGAAACTGGAGTCGGCGGGGCTGTCGACCCAGCAGGCGTGTGGCGATTCCTGGCGCAACATCGTCGGCTGTCCCGTCGCCGGGAAGGACACCCACGAGTTCATCGACGCCTGGCCCGTCGCCGAACAGCTCCACGAGCAGTTCAAGGGCGACGACGACCACGCGAACCTCCCCCGGAAGTGGAAGGTGTCGGTCACCGGCTGTACGGAGGGCTGTGGCCAGGGGGACATCAACGACCTCGCGTTCGAACCGGCCGTCAAGGAGATAGACGGCGAGGATGTCAAGGGGTTCAACGTCCGCGTCGGCGGCGGCCTCGCCCGGAAGGAGCCGCGCTTTGCCCGCGACATCGACGTGTTCGTCACGCCCGACGAGGCGACCGAGGTGGCGGGCGCCATCTCCGCGCTGTTCCGCGAGCACGGCGACCGCGAGGACCGGTTCAACGCCCGCATCAAGTTCCTCGTCGACGAGTGGGGGACCGAGAAACTCCGCCGCGTCCTGCAGGAGGAGTTCGTCGACGACGAGTTGAAGACGGCGGGCGAGGACCTCCGCGAGCAGTACACCTACAACGCCGGCGAGGGCGACCACGGCGACCACGTCGGCGTCCACGAACAGCCGGACGGCAACTACTACGTCGGCCTCTCCGTCCTGGTCGGCCGGCAGGGCGTCGACGACGTGTACGAACTCGCCCGTCTCGCCGACGAGTACGGCTCCGGCGAGGTGCGGCTCACCCAGCGACAGAACGTCATCATCACGGACGCCCCCGAGGAGAAGCTGGACGCGCTACTGGACGAACCCCTGCTCGACGACTACTCGCCGGACCCCCACCCGTTCATGCGCGGCTCCATCGCCTGCACCGGCACCGAGTACTGCTCGCTGTCCATCGTCGAGACCAAAAATCGGATGGTGCGGTACGCCCGCTGGCTGAAGGAGAACGTCGACGTGCCGGCGGGCGTCGAGGACTTCCACATCCACCTGTCGGGCTGTACCGCCTCCTGTGCCCAGCCGCAGATAGCCGACGTCTCCCTGCGCGGGATGAAGACCCGCAAGGACGGCGAACCGGTCGAGGCGTTCGACGTCGGCCTCGGGGGCGGTCTCGGGGAGAACCCACAGTTCGCCGACTGGGTCGAGATGCGCGTCGCGGCCGACGAGGTGCCCGGCTACGTCGAGAACCTCCTCGACGTGTACGAACAGGAGCGCGCCGACGGACAGAGCTTCCGCGAGTTCGTCGCCGAGCGGGACGACGACGAGTTGACGGGGCTCGCCGACCCCGAGGAGACCAGCTACGAGGACCCGTACATGCACAACACGAAGATGACGTGGTACCCGTACGCCGACGAGGACGAGATGGCCCAGAGCCCCGCACCGACCGACGGGCAGGGTCAGCCGCTCGCCTCCGACGACTGACTACGGGATTCGCTCGGTCAGGAACCCCACGGCGACGACGGCGACGACGAGGTGGAGGAACGCCAGCACGAGCACGCCGCCGGTCGTCGCCCCGGGGAGCGCGGGCGCGACGACGACGTCGGGCACCCACGAGACCACAAGCACCGCGCCGGCGACGAGCGTGAACGTCCGGTCCGGGTCGGCGACCACGCGCCACAGCACCGCGTACACGAGCGTCGCGCCGACCACCCCGATGACCGTGAACAGGGTCGACGGCCCGTAGCCGAACGGGTCGAACCCCGGCGCCACGTCGAGTACGCGGGCGGCCGAGACGACGAGCGCGACCGCCACGACCGCGACGACCAGCGCCGAGAGGCCGCGTCTCGCTATCTCCCGGTCGTCGGGCCGGTCAGCGTTCCCGGAGGACATGTCCGGAGCGTCGACGTACCGACACGTAAACGCTCCCCCGGTCGCCACGCTTACGCCGGCCGCCGCCGTCGTCCCGTCATGGCCGACCGCATCATGACCGTCAACGCCTACACGACGCTGGACCTCGTGGACGCCGCCGCGGAGGGCCACGGGTTCGAGGAGGAGGCGTTCGCCACGGTCAACGTCACCACCCCGCGAACGGACCCCGACCACGTCGAGGTCGCCGTCGAGTTGGACAACACCGACCTCGACAGCCTGCCGGCACACGCCGACCGCCTGCGGCTCACCCCCGAGCAGGCCCGGGAGCTGGCGGCCGCCCTGGAGTCGGAGGCCGAATCGGTCGAGGACGCGCGCGACGGCGACGACTGACTTTTCACGCGCACGGTCCAACCGGGCGGCATGGACGACCGGATACGCGAACACGCCGAGACGCTGGTCGACTGGAGCGCGCGGGTCGACGCCGGCGACGACGTCGTCGTCTCGGTCGGCGAGGGCGCCCACGAGCTGGGCGTCGCCGTCGCGGAGGAACTGGGCGAGCGCGACGCCAACATGCTGGCGACGTACGCCTCCGGCGAGATGAGCCGGGCGTACCTGCGCGCACACGGCGGCGAGTTCGAGGATGACCCGGCCTACGAGCGGGCGCTGTACGAGGAAGCCGACAGCGTGCTCCTCCTCTCGGGGAGCCGCAACACCGCGGCGGCGGCTGACGTGCCCGGCGACCGGCGGCAGGCGCGGAGCCGCGCGCGACAGGGCATCCGCGAGGCGCGGCTCGCCACCGACTGGGTGTCGACCGTCCACCCGACGCGGGCGATGGCCCAGCAGGCCGGCATGAGCTACGAGGCGTACCAGGCGTTCGTCTACGACGCCGTCCTCCGCGACTGGGCGGCGCTCGCCGACGAGATGGCCCGACTGAAGGAGCTCCTCGACGACGGGGAGGAGGTCCGAATCCGCAACGAGGGCACCGACCTCACGATGCGCATCGACGGCCGCACCGCCGTCAACTCCGCGGCGTCGGTCGCGTACGACTCCCATAACCTCCCCTCGGGCGAGGTGTTCACCGCGCCGTACGCGACGGCCGGCTACGTCACCTTCGACGTCCCGCAGACGGTCCGGGGCACCCGCGTCGAGGACGTCCGGCTCACCTTCGAGGAGGGCGAGGTCACCGACTACGAGGCCGCACGGGGCGAGAGCGTCGTCGAGGAGATACTCGACACCGACGAGGGCGCGCGCCGCCTCGGCGAACTCGGCGTCGGAATGAACCGCGGCATCGACCGCGTCACCGACAACCTCCTGTTCGACGAGAAGATGGGCGGCACGGTCCACCTCGCGTTGGGTCGGGCGTACGACGCGAACCTCCCCGAGGGCGAGGCGGGCAACGACTCGGCGGTCCACGTCGACCTCATCACGGACATGCGCGGCGAGTCGACGCTAGAAGTCGACGGCGAGGTACTCCAGCGCGACGGCGTGTTCCGGTGGGAAGACGGGTTCGACGGCGACTGAGACCACTCCCCGCCACGCATTTCCGCCGCGCCCCCGAATCCTCGGGTATGCCATCGCCGGTCGAGTTCCTCGACGGACTGATTCACGAACCCTCGCAGGTCGACGACGATGGGGTCTCGCTCACCGCCGGGCAGGTGTACCGCATCACCGAAGCGGGCCAGGCCGACTTCGGCGGCGAGGAGTACGCCGACCCCGCCACCGAACCGGTCGACACCGAACGCCGCGACGCGGCCGACGAGTACGGCTGGTGGGAACTCGACGCGGGCACCTACCTGCTCGCGTTCAACGAGTCGCTCCAGAGCGCCAACGTCTCGTTCGTCCTCCAGCCCCACGAGCGACTGCTCGCGCTGGGTGCGAGCCACCCGACGGCTCACGTCACCGACGTCGGGCCGGTGCCGCTGTCGGTGCCGGAAGCGGGCGTCGCGCTCAAGGAGAACGCGCAGGTGTCGCGGCTGGTCGACACTGACTGAACGGTAACGACGGTTCGTCGCCCCGGTCGGATCTGCTCCTGCTCGCGGCTCACTACGTTCGCCGTTCGTCATGCCGCGGCCTCCCTGCGGTCGGCCACGCTACGCCTCGCGTGTCGCTCCCGCCGGTCGCTCGTGCCGCGCTACTCACGGCTCCCTTCGGTCGCCGTTCGTCATGCCGCGGCCTCCCTGCGGTCGGCCACGCTACTCCCACCACTCGCTCCGCCGCACCGACGGGTCGTCGCTGGCCAGCGGCGACGGGAGTTCCTCGTCGGTCAGACCGAACCCGCGAGCCAGCCAGAAGCCGACGTGCCAGCCCCGCGCCTCGGTGTCGACGCCAGCGACGACGATGTGCAGTCCAGTGAACGTCTCCAGCGCGCCGTCGCCGTCGGGGTCACGACCCCGGAGCGAGCCACACGACCCCGCGCCGGCGGTGCAGGGCGCCTCCTCGCCGAAGGCGACGACCACGTCCGCCGCGGTGCGGTTGTCCGTCCGGACGAACGAGACGTTGTCCGGGACGGTGCCGTCGGCGCCGTCGGCGAAGTAGCCGAGCGCGCCCTGCACCTGCCGTTCCGTCGCGTCACGCTCGTCCGCGGAGACGTTCGCGTAGTCGACGTACACCGACAGCTCAGGGTCGGGCCACGGCATCGCGCGCTCGGTCGCGTCCGGCTGGGGGAGCGTCGTCAACTGCGAGCGGTGTTGCATCACCTGCTCGGGCGCGTCGCCGTGGTGGAGCCCGAGCGTGTGCCCGAGTTCGTGTTTCAGCACCGACACCGTCGACTCCGTCGAGTAGTTGTCCCGCACCCGGACCACGACCGGGCGCCGGACCTGTTCGGGGTCTTCGAGGATGGGCGCACAGCCGGCCGTGTAGCTCTCCGAGCCGCAGTTCTCGATGCTGTCGACGATTCGGACTTCGATGTCCGGGTCGGGGGCGTCGGACGCGAGCTCGTACTCGACGGGGAAGCCGGCGTACTGCTCGGCGTTCGCCTCCCAGTAGTCGAGCGCCTCGCGGACCATCGGCCGGAAGTTCCGGTCGCTCTCCGCGGAGACGTTGACCGCGACCGTCAGCGTCCGCTCGCGGAAGTGGTTGTCCGCGTCGCCCGACCACGTCGGCGACGGCGACCCGGTGTCGCCGGTCCCGACGGGGGCCGAACAGCCAGCGAGGACCAGCAACGCGGCGACGACTCCGACCCGAACGCGCATTCCTCCCACGCTACGACGGCCTCGGGAAAGACGCTTGCGGCCCTCCGATGGGCTTAGGGTTGACCGGGGCGTACGTCCGGTCGGCAGAGGGTGCCCGGCCGCCGCGACGACGTGCCTCTCGCGAGGCACGCTCGCGAGGAAAGTCCCCCCACCAGCCGGGCAGGTGACCGGGTGCAAACCCGGAGCGGGAGACCGCTGGCTATGGAACAGCAACGACACGTCCCGTCCCGAGCGATGAGGTGCGCGACCCGACCCGCGAGGCGAGGAAGCTAACCCACCGAGCGCGAGGCGCTCTGCGCCTCGGACCGGGCGAGCGGCCTCGGCCGCGACCCCGCGAGACGGACGGGGACCGATGGAACGGTGAATCCTCACCGGTGCAAGCCCGCCGCAACCAAGGTAGCCCGGATTCCCGCGGCGGGTGCTCAGCCGAATGCCGGGTGGAAACAGAAGGGGGCTTACTACCCTCAGCCGAACCTTTTTCCACGGCGAGCCTCCGGCTCGCCGGGAAAAACGTTCATGAAAAAGACACGGCGGGCCTCCCGTCGCGGCGCTCGCTCTACTCGCGCCGCGGTCGTCGGCCCTTGGTCCGGGGGCCTCACTACGTTCGGCCGCGGTGGAACCGCTCGGCGCTTCGCGCCTCGCGGATGCTACAGAAACCGCCGAACGTCCGCGACCGCGTCCTCGTGGTCCCAGTAGGCGTCGTCGGGCACCGACTCGAACCACGCGACGGTCATCTCGTCCCACGGGCCGAACGCCGGGGCCTCGGCGACGGGGCGACCGTCGACCGGGTCGGTGCCGACCACCACGTCGTGAGTCGTGGTCACCCGGTCGCCGTCTTCGTCGTGGTGGGTGATGCGGGCGACCCGCTCGATGCCTGCGACGGCGGGCGCGTCGCCGGTCAGCGCCGCGGCGAACCGCTCTGCGGTGACCACCCAGTCATCGTCCGGCGCGACCGTCGTGTACGGCAGTCGCCAGCCGTGGGGAGACTCCATCAGGAGGACGGCGTCGTCGCTCCTGGCACCGATGGCGACCATGCCGGCGATGGAGTCGAAGTAGTCGAGCGCGTCGGCGTCGTCGACGACCGTCTCCTCGCTGGAGGCCACGCCGGCGGCGCCACGGAGGGTCTCGGGGTCCGAGAGGACGTCCATCCGCCCGTGGTTCCGAGAGCGGGACCGAAAGTCTGGCGGGCGTGTGCGGAGCTGTCACGTGGAGGCTACTCCCCGAACCACTCCGAAAGCGCCGCGCTCGTCGCCATCTCGACGACGCCGAACACGACCGCCGGCAAGCTCGCCACCGGTGGGAACCCGGCAGCGACGACCAGCGCCGCGGCGACGGCGAAGTCGCGCATCCCGACCGACAGCGTCGCCGCCACCCGCGTCCGGCGGTCGAACGGTGCGGCCGCCAGCCACCCGCCCGCGTAGCCCGCGAGGTTGAGCGCCAGCGCGCCGGCGAGGACGGCGGGGAGCAGGCCCGCGTTCGCCCGGACGACGCCGGCGTTGGCGGCCGTGACGACGCCGATGACGAGCACGACCATCAGCGCCGACACCGACGGGTAGCGGTCGTCGTGGCGGGAGACGCGGTCGGGAAACCGGGCGCGGGCCGCGACGGCCACCAGCATCGGCCCGACGACGGCGAGCAGGAGGTTCTCGACGACGCGACCGGCGGGGACGGGCACGTCCGCGACCAGCAGGGCCACCCACCCGGGTACGAGTGCGAGACTGCCGAGACCGACGGCGACGAGCACGACCGTCGAGAGCGCCGTGTCGCCGCCCGCCAGTTCGGTCATCGTCGGCGTGACGAGTTCCGGCGTCACCGCCCCGAGGACGACGAACCCCAGCGTGAGGTGTGGACCGAGTCCGAGCAGGCTGGCGACGGCGAACGCCACGAGCGCCATCCCCGACTGCGCCAGCAGGACGACGCCGACGGCCCGCCGGTCGACGGCGCGGAACGCGCCCGGCGACAGCGTCAGCGACACCGACCCGACCATCACCGCCAGCATCGGGAGCGTCAGCGCGGTCAGCGCGGACAGCGACGGGACGAGTGCGCCGACGGCCACGGACAGCAGGACGAACCCGAGCAGGTGGTCGTCGACCGCGCCGAGCAGTCGGTCGACCGCTCCGAGGGGCCGGTTCGCGCTCACGCCCGCTCGCTGACCCGCTCGGCGATGGAATCGAGGTCGTACGCTTCGTCGTCCTTGTCGAAGACGGTCTCCCCGTCGACGCGAACCTCGAACACGCCGCCGTCGCCCGGACGGAGCGCGACCGTCTCGACGTTGCGCCCGAGCAGTTCGAGCAGGTGTCGCTGGGTGTCGACGGCCCGGTCGAGGTGTCCGCACGGCACGCAGTACTCGATTTCGACGTGCGTCATGGGCGGACGATGGGCCACCAGCCCCGTAAGTCCGGGCGAAGGGTCGACTCACCGGGTGAGCACGCGCTCACCCCGGGCTTTTGGCCCACCGGCCCCTCCGGCCGGTATGAGCGACACCTGCACCGCCGGCTGGTGTGCCGACGCCGACTGGTGTTCGGTGACCTGCGCGGCGGCCGTCCTCGACGGGAAGTGGCACCCGGTGGTCGTCCACCGCCTGCTGTCCGACGGTCCGCAGGGGTTCGCGGCGCTGTCGGCCGTCGACGGCCTCTCGAACCGGGTGCTGTCGGACACGCTCGACGACCTGCGCGACGAGGGCGTCGTCTCCCGGCGGGTCGTCAGCGAGGAGCCGTTCCGCGTCGAGTACGCGCTGACCGAGAAGGGCGCGGCGCTGGAGCCGGTCGTCGCCGCGATGGCCGACTGGGGCCGCGACTACGCCTGACGGAAGCCGACCAGGTCGGCGTCGTGCTCGCACCGCTCGATTGCGTCGTCGAGGTCGAACGACGCCACCAGCTCGCCGTCCTCGATGACCGGCTCCAGCAGGGGGTCGCCGTCCGCCGGCGCCGGCCGGTCCGCGAGCGCCACCTCGTGGCCGCCGTCGGGCGTCCGGTACACCTGCTTGGTCCCCGAGAGCTTACCCCGCTTGGCGGCCGGCTCGCCGTCCACCTCCACGATGTCCAGCGCGAAGTCGACCGGGTCGGCGTTCGAGATGTACGAGCCGACGCCGAACCCGTCGGCCACGTCGCGCAACGAGCGGACGGCGTCGGCGGTGATGCCGCCGGAGGCGAACACCCCCACGTCCTCGAAGCCACGGGCGTCGAGTTCCCACCGCACCTCCCGCACGATGTGGCGGAAGTCGCCGCGCCGGGAGCCCGTGGTGTCGAGTCGGACGGACTCGAGGCCGTCGACGGCCTCGGCCGCGCGGACCGCCTCGTCGGCCTCGTCGGAGTAGGTGTCGACGAGCGCGACCCGCGGCACCTCCGGCGGAACGTACTCGTCGAACGCGCGCCACGCGGCCTCCTGGTTCCCTTTCCCGAAGCATATCATCAGCGCGTGGGGCATCGTTCCGCCGGCCTCGCGGCCGATGACCTCGCCGGCCGCGACGTGGGAGATGCCGTCCATCCCGCCGACGAGCGCCGCCCGTTCGAGCGCGGCCGCGCTCGCGGGGTGGACGTGGCGCGCGCCGAAGGAGAGCGCCGCCCGGTCCTCGGCGGCGGTAGCTACCTCCCGCGCGGCGGTCGCTTGCCCGCTGGCGGGCGAGAGGAACCCGAGAAGCGAGGTTTCGAGTTCGCAGAAGTCGAGGTAGTTGCCCTCGATGCGGAGCACGGGACCGCCGTCGAACAGCGTCCCCTCCGGGAGCGCGTGGACGTCCACGTCGCGGCCTTCGAGCAGGTGGGCGGCGTCTTTCAGGCCGGCGAACACCTCGAACTCACCCGTTGGAAACTGGTCGGCCGTCACCTCGGCGACGACGTGGGGGTTCCGGCCGGCACCCTCCAGCGCCTCGCGGGTGCGCTGGAAGTAGGCGTCGGTGGCCCGTCCCTCGCTGATGGCGTCGGACGGGACGATGTCGAACATGCCCGGAGATGGGCGACGACGGTGGAAAAAACCCGCTGTCCGCCGGCCGGCTCGGTCAGCCGTGGACCGCCGAGAGGTCGGCCCGCGTCGGTGCGTTCACCACGACCACGGTGTCGCCGTAGCGCGTGACGCGGAACGCGTCCGCGAACGGGCCGTCCGGAATCACGTACACCCCGGGGTCGGGGGACCGCGCCTCGCGGGATTCGAGCGCCCGGACGTAGCCGTCGTAGAACTGCCGGGCGTCGCGTTTCGAGTCGAAGGTGGCCTTCCAGACGTAGCCGCCGTGGCTCCCGTTCGTGTACGGGACGACGGCGTCGCCGTCCCAGCCGGTCGACAGCGGATGCGAGTAGTTGTACGGCGACCGCGAGCGATCCACCTGCCCGTTCGCCCAGAACATCGCGTAGAGGGACGCCTCGCCGACGGTGTCGGCCTGCTGGTCGACGTCGAACCGGTGCCACGCCTCGCTCGACCGGTCGCGCACCGAGACGTTCGTGGGGCGGTCGTCGGGGTACTTCTCGGGGTGGATGACCTGCTCGGTCGACGCGGGCATGTCGTCGTACGCCTCGTTCACCCGGTCCCAGTCGCCGCCGCTCCGCTCCCGCAGGTCCTCGACCAGCGCCGGCCCCTCGGCGTACGGCGTGAACACCGTGAGGAACACGCCGAAGTTGAACTCCGTGGGCGTGCCGCCGTTACCGCGCTCGGGGGTCGGCAGGCAGTCCCACTCCGCGTCACAGCGCCCGTCGTACAGCTCCTCGACGTGGTTGGCGTCGCCCTCGACGAGGCCGTCGGTCGCCAGTTGTGCGTCCTGCGTCTCGGCGTCGCTCGACAGCCGGAGATGCTGGTCCTGGAGCGCGTGGACGAGTTCGTGGGCCAGCGTCCGCGTGTCGACGGTCGGCGTCTCCGAGTTCGAGACCAGGACGATTTCGTCACGCGACGGCGAGTAGTACCCCTGCACGGAGGAGCCGAAGATGGTGTCGAACGTGTCCGAGACGTCGGTCCCCTCGCCGACGAGCAACAGCGCCTCCCACACCTGGTTGTTCCACGCCTCGTAAGTGGCGTCGCCCGAGGAGCCGCCGCTGGAGCGCGAGCGGTACTGCTCGCGGGAGACGACTTCGACCGGGACGCGCTCGGTGAACTCCAGGTCCCGGATTACCTCGACGCGGGCCATCGTCCGCGCGACGACGGCGCGCCGCTCGCTTTCGTTCAGCCCGTCGTCGGCGGTGACGTTCAGCGAGTCGTCGTACCAGTAGCCGTCCTCGAAGCCGAGGGCGTCGCCGCCCGCGGGCGGCTCCCGCGGGCCGGTGAACCCGATGCCCGAACAGCCGGCCGCGACGACCAGCAGAGCGACGCACGCGAGCGTCGCGCGGCCGGTCACGCCGACCCTCCGACCGCCGAGAGCGCGTCGGTGGTCGGCGCGTTCACGATGGTGACCGTGTCGCCCTCGACGGTGACGCGGAACGCGTCGGCGTACGGGCCGTCGGGGATGCGGTAGACGGTCGTGCTCCCGGCGGTGCCGTCACCGACGGCGACCGGCTCCCCGCCGTAGTGGGCCAGCAGGCGCTCGTAGCCGCCCGCGAACTCGCGGGCCTCGCTGGCGTCGTCCCACTCGATTCGCCAGACGTAGCCCGTCCGGTCGCCCTTCCGGTAGACGTGCAGGCGGTCGCCGTCCCAGCCGCTGGTGTACGCGAGGTCGTAGTTGAACGGGTCCGTGCGGTTCACCTGCCCGCCGTCGGTGTTGAGGAACTCGCCGGGCGCGACGACGGTGCCGCTCCGGTTCTCCGGGTCGTACAGCGTGTACGCGAACATCGCCGTCAGCCCGGACTGGCCGAGGCTGGCGTAGTCCGGCCGAGCCGAGGTGGGACGGCGCGGCTCTGGCCGCACGCGGCTCCAGCCCTCGCTCGTCTCGTCGGCGAAGGCGGCGTCGGTCGGTGCGTCCTCACCGTACTTCGGCGGGTAGATGACCTGCTCGTCGGAGGCGGGCGGCCGGTCGTACAGTTCGTTCACCCGCTCCCAGCCGCCGCGCTTCTCGTAGTAGCCGACGAAGCCGGGACCGTCGCTGTACGGGAAGAAGTTGAGGATGTAGATGCCGAGATGGAAGTCGCTCCCCCCGCCACCGCCGCCCGCGGGCGCCGCGAGACAGTCCCACTCCTCGCTACACCGCTGTTCGTAGCGGCGCTGGACGAGGTTGGCGTCGCCCTCGATGAGCCCGTTCTGGCCGTTGTACGCCATCCGCGTCGGCGCGCGGTACGTCGAGAGGTTGTAGTACTGGTCCTGGAGCGCGTGGACGAGTTCGTGTCCGAGCGTGCGCTCGCCGGGCAGGTCCGGCGGGTCCTGCTCGGAGATGATGACGATGGTGTCGTTGCGCGGCGAGTAGAACCCAGCCACCGACGAGCCGCGGTTCTGGCTCTGGACCGCCAGCGAATCGTTCTCCTCGCCGACGAGGAACATCGCCTCGAACTTCGCGTTGTCGAACCGGCGGAACGCCGGCGCCACCTCGCCGGAGGTGGCGAGCGAGCTGTTGCGGTACTCCGCGCGGGTGACGACTTCGACGGGTACCCGCTCGCGGAACTCCAGCCCGCGGACGAGTTCGACGCGGGCCATCGCCCGGTCGACGACGGCGCGCCGCTCGCTTTCGTTCAGCCCGTCCGACCGAGTGATTGCGAGCGTCTCGTTGGCCCACCGGCCGGACTCCCAGCCGAGCGTGTCCGTCTCGGGGTCGGGCGGCGAGACGGCCCCGGCCGGCGTGGGCGTGACCGTCGCGTCGGGCGTGGCCGGGGTCGCCTCCGGCGTCGATGCGGGCGTGTCGGTCGCGTCCGGCGGGGCGGCGGGGCCGGTGTAGCCGACGCTACAGCCCGCGAGCCCGACCAGGACGACGAGACAGACGGCGGCGAGCGGTCGCATGGCTCTCACTCACGGGACGGAGAGTCAAAAGTATCCCCGTCCCGCGGTGACAAACGGTTTTGAGCGCCCGGAGCGTACCCCCGCCCATGTTCGAGCCCGACTCCACTGCGGTCGTGGTCGTCGACATGCAGAACGGGTTCTGTCATCCGGACGGCGCGCTGTACGCGCCAGCAAGCGAGGCGGCCATCGAGCCGTGTACCGACCTCGTCGAGCGCGCCCGCGCGGCCGGCGCGAGCGTCGTGTTCACCCGCGACGTCCATCCGCCCGAGCAGTTCGAGGGGAACCACTACTACGACGAGTTCGACCGCTGGGGCGAGCACGTCGTCGAGGGGTCGTGGGAGGCCGACATCGTCGACGAGTTGCCCGTCGAAGACGCCCACGTCGTCACGAAACACACCTACGACGCGTTCTACCAGACCGACCTCGAAGGCCACCTCGACGCCCACGGCATCGACGACCTGCTGTTCTGTGGGACGCTCGCGAACGTCTGCGTGCTCCACACCGCCGGCTCCGCGGGCCTGCGCGACTACCGACCCGTGCTCGTCGATGACGCCGTCGGCCACATCGAGCAGGACCACCGCGAGTACGCCGTCGAACACGCCGACTGGCTGTTCGGCGAGGTCGAGACGCTCGAAGACGTGACGTTCGCGTGAGGCTCCGCCGCGCCACCGACGCCGACGGCGACACGCTGGTCACGCTCCACGAGCGGGCGCTTCGGGACGCGGGCACCGACCCGGCGGACGTACCAGGCACCGACGACCTGCGGTCGGTTGAGGCGTCGTTCTTCGCCGAGGGCGGTGAGTTCCTCGTCCTCGAAGACGAGGGGGAGGTCGTGGCGATGGGCGGCTACCGGCCCGCCGACGACGCGACCGTCGAACTGTTCCGCATCGCCGTCGCTCCCGCCCGCCAGCGCGAAGGGCTGGGCGACCGCATCGTCGACACGCTGGAGCGGCGCGCCCGCGTCCACGGCTTCGAGCGGGTCGTGCTGGAGACGGTAATCGAGCAAGAGGCCGCCGCGCAGTTCTACCCCGCACGAGGCTACGAGGAGACCCACCGCGGGGAAACCGAGAGCGGCAACTACACGCTGCTGCGGTTCGAGAAGCGGCTCTAGCTCTGGAACAGGCGGTAGGCGCCCTGGCCGATGGCGACCGGTTTCGTCTCCCCCCCGGCGGTGGACTCGACGAGCACGTCTGCGACGCCGACGGTGTCGCCCGCGCGGATGACCTCCGCCGTCGCCGTCAAATCGCCCGTCGCCTGCCGGAGGTAGTTGACGTTCAGATTGATGGTGGCGACGCCGTCCGAAAGCGGGTCCGTCAGGTGCCCGCGCATGGCGATGCCGCCGACGGTGTCGATGAGCGTCGACGCGACGCCGCCCTGAATCGGGTGTCGCTCGGGCTCCTCACTCTCCTGTTCGTACCACGGAACGTTCGTCAGTTTCCGGTCGTAGGGAATGGACATCACCGCCCGGCCGTGCTCCAGTTCGTCGACCTGGACGCCGAGCCACGAGAGGAACTCGTGGCGGGTGTCGAAGTACTGCTGGAGCGCCTCAACGGCGCCCTCGGGGATGGATTCGTCGCTCACGCCCCACCGGAGGGCGACGGTGGGCTTGTAACCACCGGCGTTCAGAGCGTGTACTCGTCGCCGTCGTCGCGGGCCGCGGGGTCCTGCCGGTCGTTGGTCGCCTGCGTGAACACGTCCTCGCCGGGTTCCTCCTCGTCGACCGTGTCGGTGTTGTAGACGGAGACGCCGCGGGTCAGAAGCTCCTCGACGGCCTGCTCGCGGTTGAGGAACTCGCCCTGGTCCACCAGCCGTTGCACCTCGTCGGAGAGTCGCGCGGGGATGTCCACCTCTATCTTCGACATCGTGCGGGGTTGGGACGGCGAGACTGATAAAGTTGGGCTCGCGGCCATCCGCGCGGCGCGGCTACGACTCGTCCGGGTCGCCGTCGTCCGTCCTGCGAGCGACGACCGCGCCACCACAGTCGGGGCAGTCGTCTCGGTCGGCGAACACCGCGCCGCCGCAGTCGGCACACTCGTAGTCGGCCTCCTCGCGGGCCGCGTCGGTCGCCTCCCGCTTCAATTGCTCGGCCCGGCGACCGAGATCGTGGAACAGCCCCATTATTCGACCTCGACGACCTCCACCTCGAACTCCAGTGTCTCGCCCGCGAGTTCGTGGTTGAAGTCGACGCGGACGACCGACTCGCCGACATCGACCACCTCGCCGGGGAGTCCCTCCTCGGTCTGGAGCTGCATCCCCTCGGCGAGCGTCGCGCCCTCCAGCATCTCGTCGAGCCGGTCGCGGTCGTACTCGACGACGCGCTCGTCGGTGTACTCGCCGTAGCCGTCCTCCGGCGGGACGGTGACGACCGCCTCCTCGCCGGGGTCCATCCCGACGAGCCCCTCGTCGAGTCCGTCGATGACCTGGCCGGCGCCCACGTCGACCGTCAGCGGCGTGTACTCGCGTCCCGGCTGGTCGTCGAGCAGTCCCTCCGCCTCCGCGACCTCGCGCCGGGAGGTGTCGAACACGGTGCCGTCGTCCAGTCGCCCGACGTACTCGATGGTGACCGAGTCGCCTGCCGAGATTGTCATGGTCCCGCTGTGTCCCGCGAGGGGATACGTGTTGGGGCCAGGACTCACTCCGGCGCCGGGAGGTCGTACGTCACGCCGGTCACCTCCTCGCTGACCTGCCAGAGCCGCGCCGCCGTCTCGGCGTCGCGCGAGCGACCCGACGACCGCTGGCGCTCGGGGCTCCCACGGAGGTTCATGAACCCGCCCGGGCCGTAGTAGCTCCCGCCCTCGACGTCGGATGCGGTCGCGGCGTACAGCGTCGGGAGCGCCCCCTGTTCGGGCGGCTGAGCGACGACGGCGTTGGCGACGCGCATGCCGAGTTTCTTGAGCCGCGACCCCTCGGCCTCGGGGCCGCGGTACTGGAGGTTCGTCGCGGCGTAGCCGGGGTGGACGCCGACGCTCAAGCCCCCGCGGTCGGCCGCCCGGAACCGCCGGTCGAGTTCGTACGCGAACAGCAGGTTCGCCAGTTTCGAGTCGGCGTACGCCTCCCACTTGTCGTAGTCGCGTTCGTGCTGGAGGTCATCGAAGTCGAGGTCGCCCTGCGCGTGGAGGCCGCTGGAGACGGTGACGACCCGCGCGTCGGCGGCGAAACTGTCGAGGAGCAGGCCCGTCAGCGCGAAGTGGCCGAGGTGGTTGACGCCGAACTGCGTCTCGAACCCGTCGGCCGTCTCGCTCCGGGGAACGGCCATCACGCCCGCGTTGTTGACGAGCACGTCCAGTTCGCTCCCGAACCGGTCGGCGAACTCGCGGACGGAATCGAGGTCAGCGAGGTCGAGTTCCGACACCGAGAGGTCGGCATCCAGGGCGTCGTCGCGGACGTCCGCCGCGGCCGCCTCGCCGCGGTCGACGCTCCGACACGCCATCGTCACCGCCGCGCCCGCCCGGGCGAGTTCGCGGGTGGCCTCCAGCCCGATGCCGCTGTTGGCCCCGGTGACGACGACCCGCTGTCCCGAGCAGTCCGGCACGTCGTCGGCGCTCCATCCCATGAGCGCCCCGAGGAGCGCCAGCGGGAAGAACGCTCGCGCCGCGGCAGGGCTCACTCGGCCCGCGTGATGCCGATGTTCTGCATGTAGCCGCCGCAGTCCGCACAGAGCCGGTCGTCCGTCTCGCCCTCGACGCGACTGCCGCAGTCGAGACACTCGTACAGCGGTTCGTCGCGGCTGTGGGGGTCGTGAACCATACGTCCCATGGGCGTTCGTACCCCACCACGTTAAGCGTTAGCACAGGACAGGATTCTCGCCCGAACGGTCAGTTCGAGCGAGCGCCTGAAGTGGTCGCGGGCCCCAGTACGGGCGATGAGTGACAGCGAGTCCGGACCGCTCTCGCCGGACCGTCCCGACGCGGCGACGCCGTTCAGGGTCGAGGCGCCGTTCGAACCGGCGGGGGACCAGCCGGAGGCTATCGACGAACTCGCGGCCGGGTTCCGCGACGGAATGACCGAACAGACTCTGCTCGGCGTGACGGGCTCGGGGAAGACGAACACCGTCTCGTGGACGGTAGAGGAGCTCCAGCAGCCGACGCTGGTCATCGCACACAACAAGACGCTCGCCGCTCAGCTGTACGAGGAGTTCCGGAGCCTGTTTCCGGACAACGCCGTCGAGTACTTCGTCTCCTACTACGATTACTACCAGCCGGAGGCGTACGTCGAGCAGACCGACACGTACATCGACAAGGAGATGTCCATCAACGAGGAGATAGACCGCCTGCGCCACTCCGCGACCCGGTCGCTTCTCACGCGGGACGACGTCGTCGTCGTCGCCAGCGTCTCCGCGATTTACGGGCTGGGCGACCCCGCGAACTACGAGGAGATGTCCCTGCGACTCGAACGGGGCCAGACCATCGACCGCGACGAACTGCTCGCGGAGCTGGTGGAGCTGAACTACGAGCGCAACGACGTCGACTTCCACCAGGGGACGTTCCGGGTGCGCGGCGACACCGTCGAGATATTTCCGATGTACGGTCGCTACGCCGTCCGCGTGGAGTTCTGGGGCGACGAAATCGACCGGATGCGGAAGGTCGACCCCACCGCCGGCGAGGTGCAAAGCGAGGAGCCGGCCGTCCTGCTCCACCCGGCGGAACACTACTCGATTCCCGAACAGCGGCTCGAACGGGCCATCGAGGAGATAGAGGCACAACTGGAGGACCGCATCAGCTACTTCGAGCGGCAGGGCGACCTCGTCGCCGCCCAGCGAATCGAGGAGCGCACCACCTTCGACCTGGAGATGCTCCGCGAGGCCGGCTACTGCTCGGGCATCGAGAACTACTCGGTCCACATGTCCGACCGCGACTCCGGCGAACCCCCCTTCACCCTGCTCGACTACTTCCCCGACGACTTTCTCACGGTGGTCGACGAGTCCCACCAGACGCTCCCACAGATAAAGGGCCAGTTCGAGGGCGACAAGTCACGGAAGGACTCGCTGGTCGAGAACGGGTTCCGGCTCCCGACGGCGTACGACAACCGCCCGCTGACGTTCGAGGAGTTCCTCGAGAAGACCGACAGGCGCCTGTACGTCTCCGCGACCCCGGGCGACTACGAGCGAGACAACTCCGGGCAGGTGGTCGAGCAGATAGTTCGCCCCACCCACCTCGTCGACCCGGAAATCGAGGTGACTGACGCACAGGGGCAGGTCGAGGACCTGATGGAGCGGGTCGACGAGCGGGTCGAGCGCGACGAGCGCGTGCTCGTGACGACGCTGACCAAGCGGATGGCCGAGGACCTCACCGAGTATCTGGAGGAGGCGGGCGTCGCCGTCGAGTACATGCACGACGAGACTGACACGCTGGAGCGCCACGAGATAATCCGCGACCTCCGGCTGGGCAACATCGACGTGCTCGTCGGCATCAACCTCCTCCGGGAGGGGCTGGACATCCCCGAGGTGTCGCTCGTCTGCATCCTCGATGCCGACCAGGAGGGGTTCCTCCGGTCGGAGACGACGCTCGTCCAGACGATGGGTCGGGCCGCGCGCAACGTCGAGGGGAAGGTGGTGCTGTACGCCGACGACACCACCGACGCGATGGCGTCGGCCATCGAGGAGACGCGGCGCCGCCGCGAGATCCAGCAGGCGTACAACGAGGAGCACGGCTACACGCCGACGACCATCGACAAGGAGGTGGGCGAGACCTCCCTCCCGGGCTCGAAGACGGACACGTCGGGCGTCTCCGGGCTCGACGCGGACGACGCTGACGAGGCCGAGGAACTGATAGCGAGCCTCGAACGCCGGATGGAGGAGGCCGCGGACAACCTGGAGTTCGAACTCGCGGCGGACATCCGCGACCGCATCCGCAGACTCGAGGAGGAGTTCGACCTCGACGTGACCGACGACGAGGGCGTCCCCGCGCCCGAGGAGCCGTGACCCATCAACAAACGAAATTGTATTAGAACAACTGTGTTGGAAAGGCTTTAGTCACCGGGGCGGGACCGTCGGGGTACGGTCGGCCGCACCGGCGCGCGTGACAGGGCACAGTAGGGTGCGCCCTCGCCCGGGCGGTTCGGCCGGCACTACCCATGACAGCCACAGCCCCCGAGAGCCGTGCGTCCGTCCGCCTGGAGGAGTCGTACACCGAGACGAGTGAAGTCGTCATGCCGACTGCGGGGCGCGGAGCGCCCCGATACGGACGAGCGGGCGACGCCCGCGAGGCCGCGACGAACAACCTCGGGCGGGCGCTGGGGAGGTGGGTGCTCCACCGGATGGACATCTGCGGCGCCATCGCCGCCCGCCGGTTCTCGCGGGGCCAGGTCGTCACCGCCGCCATCGAGGGCGTCGACGTCCACGCGCCAATCGACCTCGGCGACATCGCCGTCGTCACCGGCTACGTGTACGACATCGGGCACACGAGCATGGACGTCCGCGTCGACGTGCGCGCGGAGCGACCCGGCGACGGCGAGACGAGGGAGACGGCCTCCTCGGACCTCACGTTCGTCGCCATCGACGCCGACGGCGAGAGCCGCCCGGTGCCGCGGCTCCGCTGCCGGAGCCAGCGGGAACACGACCTGATGGCCCGCGGAATCGACGCCTAGAGCCGGGAGACGATGGTGTCGGCCGTCGCGTCGCCGACCCCCTCCACGTCCCGCAGTTCCTCGGGGCTGGCGTCCCGCACGCCGTCGACGGAGCCGAACCGCCGGAGCAGGCGCTTGCGCAACTCGGGGCCGACGCCCGGCAGGTCGTCGAGCGTCGTCGCCACCTCGTCGCGCACCTGCTGGTGGTACTGGACGGCGAAGCGGTGGGCCTCGTCGCGCACCCGCTGGAGCAGGTGGAGGTGAGGCGCGTCGTCGTTCCAGTCGAGCACTCCGTCGGGGGTGACGACCAGTTCCTCCTCCTTGGCGAGCGCGACGACCGGCACGTCCCACCCCACCTCGTCGAGCGCGTCGAGCGCGGCCCCCAGTTGCCCCTCGCCGCCGTCGACGAGAAGCAGGTCCGGGTCGGGCCGGTCGTCCCGGCGCTCGACGGCCCGCGCCGCGCGCCACCGGACCAGCGCCCGCATGTTCGCGTAGTCGTCGTTGCGGTCGTCGAGCCGCTTCCGGCGGTAGTCGCTCGTGGCCGCGTCGCCGCCGACGAAACAGACGTCGGAGCCGACGACGGCCTTCCCCTGCGCGTGGCTCACGTCGAACCCCTCGATGCGCTCGACGCCGTCGAGACCGAGTTCCGCCGCGAGCGCCGCCGATTCGTCGCGCCGGCCCGTCTGTCGTCGCGCGTTCTTGAGCGCCAACTTCACGAGCGTCGCCTCCCGTCCCGCACCGGGGACCCGGACCGCGACGCCTTCCCCCTCCAGCCAGTCGGTCACGTCCGGGTCCTCCGGGCGCTCGGGGAGGAGGACGGCGTCGGGCAACTCGCGCTCGGCGTAGAACTGCGTGAGGAACGCCGACAGCAGGGCCGCGGTGCCGCTCGCGGGCTCTGCCCGCTCGCTTCGAGGCTCTCCCGCCGGTCGAGCCTCGCTTTCCCCCCCGTCGGGCGCGGACACGGGGTACCGCTCGCGGTCCACGAGTTTCCCGTCCTCGCTCCGGAGGCGGGCGACGGTGGCGTCGCCGCCCTCGATGGCGACTCCGAGCACGTCCACCGCCCGCTCCTCCCGGCCGTGGACTGCCGCGGCGCCGCCGCCGTGGAACGCCTCGACCGCGTCCAGTCGGTCCCGGAGGTTCGCCGCGCGCTCGAACTCCCTGTCGTCGGCCGCCTGCTCCATCGCCGCCTCCATCGGCTCGGCGAGCGCGCCCGTCTCGCCGTCGAGGAACCGGCGCACGCTCTCGACGTCCGCGAGGTACGCCTCGTCGTCGACGTAGTCGACACACGGCGCCGAGCAGATGCCGACCTCGTAGTCGAGACACGGCCGGTCGCGGTTGCGGAACTTGTGGTCGGAACAGCCCCGGACGCCGAACGTCTCGCGGAGCGCCTTCACGACGGTTTCGACCCGCCCCTTGTCCGTGTACGGCCCGAACACGGTCGCACCCTCGTTGGGGTCGCGGGTTATCTGGATGCGGGGGACCTCGTGGTCCGTGAGTTGGACCATCGGGTAGGATTTGTCGTCCTTCAGCCGGACGTTGTACTTCGGCTGGAACCGCTTGACGAGGTTCGCCTCCAGGAGGAGCGCCTGCGTCTCCGTCTCCGTGACGGAGAAGTCGACGCGGTCGGCCCGCCGGACCATCCGCCGGATGCGCTCGCCCCGCGGGTCGGCGTACGAGCGCACCCGGTCACGGAGGTCGACCGCCTTGCCGACGTACAGCACCGTGCCGTCGCTCCGCTCGAACTGGTAGACGCCGGGCTTGCGGGGGAGGTCGCCGGCGCGCTCGCGGACCGCCTCGGCGTTCACATCCGCGGTAGGGAACTGACGGGCTTCAGGCTTCCGCGAGGAACGCGCGGACGCGGGCGACGGAGCCGCCGTCCGCGGGGAGCCGAACCGGCTCCGCCCCCGAAACCCCGACGACGACCACCGGCTCGCGGGCGGCGGCGTAGTAGCCGACGAGCGCGAGGCCGACGAGGACGCCGGCCGTCCCGCCGAGGAGCAGGGCGTCGTCGAGCAGTCGCACGAGCGCGAGCAGTTGTCGGACCACCGCCAGCGTCCCCTCGAGTCCAGTCCCCCCGGGTGCGGTCACGTCCGTCGTCAGCCCGTCGACGGGAGCGACCACCCCGAACGCGACGAGGACTACGCCGACCACGAGCGCCTGCAGGGCAGACGAGAGCGCCCACGTCGGCGCGTCGGTGCCTCGCTCGACCGCGCCGACGTTCGGCCAGTCGACGGCACGGAACCGCGGCTCGCCGTCGGGCCGCGCGACGAGTAGCCGGTGGCTGGTGCGAACGAGACGCGCGCCTCCGACGGTCAGTTCGTCCTCGCGCGTCTCGCCGGCCAGCAGTTGCCCCTCGACGTCCACCCTGCTCACGCCGGGGCGTCTCGCCGACGGTACGTCAACGTTGCCCGCACCCGCCAGTTACAAGCGCACCCGCAGGGTAGCGCAGGTATGGTCCAGTGCTGGCTGGTCGAGCGAACGTACAACGACCGCGACCTGGTGACGCTCGTGTACGCGACGCCCGACGGCACCCGCGCGCGGACGAAGGAGGTGCCGATGACGGCCATCGCCAACGGCGGCGTCACCGTCACCGCCGCCAAGCAGATGGACGAGGCGGACCTGGAACCCGTCGACGAGACGGACCGCGACCGCTACCGCGAGGAGGTCGAGCGCGTGCGCGACTCGCACGCCCCCGACGACGAAATATAGCCTTTCCGGCCGAGGCGGGTTCTCAAAGGCTTTAAGAGAGGCCCCGCAACCGGCGCCCATGGCAGCCATCGAGTTGTCGAACGTCACCAAGCGGTTCGGTGACGTGACCGCCCTCCAGGGGCTGGACATGACCGTCGAAGAGGGCGAGGTGTTCGGCTTCCTCGGCCCGAACGGCGCCGGGAAGTCGACGACCATCAACGCGCTCCTCGACTTCGTGCGCCCGACCAGCGGCGAGGTACGCGTGCTCGGCCACGACGCTCAGGCCGAGAGCGTCGCCATCCGCCAGCGGACGGGCGTGCTCCCCGAGGGGTTCGACACGTACGAGCGCCTGACCGCACGCCAGCACGTCGCCTTCGCCGTCGAGTCGAAGGGCGCCGACGACGACCCGGACGAACTGCTCGACCGCGTGGGTCTGGATGACGCCAAAGACCGGAAGGCCGGCGGGTTCTCCACCGGGATGACACAGCGGCTCGCGCTGGCGATGGCGCTGGTCGGCGAGCCGGACCTGCTCGTGTTAGACGAGCCCTCGACGGGGCTGGACCCGAACGGCGCCCGCGAGATGCGGTCCATCGTCCGCGAGGAGGTCGACCGCGGCGCGACGGTGTTCTTCTCCAGTCACATCCTCGGACAGGTCGAGGCGGTCTGTGACCGCGTCGGCATCCTCCGGGAGGGCGAACTCGTCGCCGTCGACTCCATCGAGGACCTGCGCCAGAAGAGCGACGCGGAGACGACCCTCGAGATAGAGGCCACGAGCGTCGGCGACGCGGAACTCGACGCGGTGCGGGCCGTCGACGGCGTCTCGGAGGCGCGGCTCGACGGCGGCACCGTCGTCGTCTCCTGTGACAACGACGCGAAGATGGACGCGCTCGATGCACTCGAATCGGCGGGCGCGAACGTGCAGGACTTCACCACCCGCGAGGCGTCGCTGGAGGACCTGTTCGCCGCCTACACGGAGGAGGACGCATGACCGAGTTCGACCTCGACTCCATCGAAGCCGTCGCCAAGAAGGACTTCCGCGACGCCATCCGGTCGCGGGCGTTGCTCGTCCTGACGACGGTGTTCGTCGTGTTCTTCGCCGCGTCGGCGTACTTCTTCGCCGACCGAATCCAGAAACAGCTCCAGCAGGTCGCCAACAGTTCGAACGTCTCGCAGGCGGAGGCCGCCCAGCAGATACAGCAGGGGCTCACCTCCGACGCGTTCCTCACGGCGCTGACGCAGGTGACCCGTCTGCTGATTCCGCTGACGGCCATCGTCGTCGCCTACGCCGCGCTGGTGGGCGAACGCGAGTCCGGGACGCTGAAGCTACTGCTCGCGCTCCCCCACTCGCGGCTCGACGCCGTGCTCGGGAAGTTCGCCGGCCGGAGCGCCGTCGTCACGGCGCCCGTCCTGCTCGGCTTCCTCGTCGCCGCGCCGGTGTTCCCCATCCTCGGCGTCGAGTTCCACGCGGTGAACTACCTGCTGTTCGCGGCCGCGACGGCGTTCATCGGCGTCGTGTTCGTCGCGCTGTCGGTCGGCGTCAGCGCCGCCGCACCGACGAACCGCCGCTCGGTCGTCACCGTCGTCGGCCTGTACGCCCTCTTCACCCTGCTGTGGGGGCAGTTCACCACCGCCGTCGTGCAACAGGTGTCACAGAACACCGACATCGGGAACACGGCGCTGGCGAAACTGTTCCTGGTCGTCAAGCATCTGAACCCGGTTGGGACGTACCAGTCGCTTGTCGCCAGCATCGGTCAGGCCGAACTCCAGGCGCGGGTCAGCCTCATCGGCGGCCTACAGGGCCGGTTCATCGCACAGGAACTCGGTGAGGTCCCCATCTACCTCACCGACGGCGCGCTCGTCGTCTACCTCCTGGTGTGGATAGTCGTCCCGCTCGTGGCCGGCTACTACGCGTTCGAGCGGGCGGACCTGTAGCTCCACGCGAAACAGGGGGCTACCTGGTAGCTATCCGTCGCCGACTGGAAAACGAAGCGAACGCGGTTACTCGGGCTTCAGCCCCTCGTTCTGGACGCGCATCACGGCCTCGCCGTCGGGGAGGTTCGGCGCGTCGACCAGCCGGACGATGCGCTTGTCGTTCTTCGACTTCTTCAGGTAGAGTCGGAACGTCGACTTGTGGCCGAGGATGTTGCCGCCGATGGGCTTGGTCGGGTCACCGAAGAACGCGTCGGGGTTCGACTGCACCTGGTTGGTGACCACGACCGCCGAGTTGTAGAGGTTGCCCACCCGGTCGAGGTCGTGGAGGTGCTTGTTGAGCTTCTGCTGGCGGTCCGCGAGTTCGCCCCGGCCGACGTACTCCGCGCGGAAGTGGGCGGTAAGCGAGTCGACACACAGCAGGCGAACCGGGTACTCGTCTTCCTCGTGTTCCTTCGCTATCTCCTGGGCCTTCTCCGCGAGCAGTATCTGGTGGTTGGAGTTGAACGCCTTCGCGACGTGTATCTTGTCGAGGAACTCGTCGACGAGCGCCGCCAGCGCCTCCTCGTCGCCGGCGTCGCCGTCGATGTCGCGGTCCTCCATGGCGGCCTCGATGACCTCGTCGTCGAGCCCGCGGACCATCTCGTCGATTCGCTCGGGGCGGAACGTGTCCTCGGAGTCGATGAACACACAGCGGCCCGCGAGCCCGCCGGCCTCCTCGGGGAGCTGGACGTTCACCGCGAGCTGGTGGGTGACCTGCGACTTGCCGGCGCCGAACTCGCCGTACACCTCGGTGATGGACTGGGTCTCGACGCCCCCGCCGAGGAGGTCGTCGATCTCGGGCACGAGCCACTCCAGTTTGCCGATGCGCTCGCGGCGGTCGAGCACGTCCGACCCGGTCTCGAAGCCGCCGATGTCGGCGGCGTCGCGGGCCGCGTTGATGATGTCGGAGGCCGACGACTCGCCCACGTCGGCCTTGTTCGACAGCTCCGCGGGGGAGGCGACCGCGATGGACTGGAAGGAGTCGTAGCCGTTGTCCTTGAGCTTGTCCGCCGTCGCCGGCCCGACGCCGGGCAGGTCCTCGAGTTCGGCTTGTGCTGCCATATCCGGTCGTTGTGCGGCCCACGGTATAAAGTCTCGTTAACAGCGTGGTGAAACTGTAACCGCACGACACGAGAGGGAAGATTCGAGCGTCTGACGAAGGGTTTTACCCGGAAGCGGCGCGAGGGGTCGGTCTCAGGCCGCGTCGAGCGATGCCCCCCACGGCCGGGCATCACCCTCGGGCCACAGCGGGTACCAGTAGGACTTGTCGTCCTCGACGGCGAGTTCGCCGTCCAGCACGGATTCGAGTTTGAACTCCGCCGCCGAGTCGCGCTCGCGGCCCCCCGTCGGCACGAACGGGTAGTAGCGACCACGGCGAAACGAATAAATCCAGTAGGCGGCCTCGCCCGCGGGCGTCTCGCGCTCTCGCTCGAACGCGAACACGGCCGCGAGCAGGCGGGAGCCGAATCCGCTCTCCATCATCGTGTCGGCGGCGAAGTGGACGCTCGTCACCAGGTCCTCGAAGTCGTCGTCCGCGAGCACGACCCAGTCGTAGCCGTGGGCGTCGGTGCGGAACTCGAACCGGGTTCCGGTCTCGGCCTCGCCGGCGTCCAGCACCGCGGCTACCTCCTCGCGCGCGTCGCCGAACGCCGTCGAATCGACCTCCGAGAAGCACAGTGCCGCCTCGCCGGCCGGTGCGTAATCGAGGTCCGCGGCCATCGTGACGTACCCCGTCGAGAGCGCGAACAGGTCCTCCGGGTCGGCCCCCCGGGTGGCGTCTGCCTCCGCCGCCAGCCCCAGCGCCTCCCGCACGGTGTCGAAGATACCCATACCAGACGTGGGGGCGACGGCCGCTAAAACGGTGCGGTCAGTCCTCGACGCCCTTCGAGACGCCCGCGCGGAGGTACTTCTCGGGACAGGTCCAGTGGGCCTTCCGCCCCCGCTCCGAGTCGGGGTCGAAGTCGGCCGAGCAGAGCCGCCGCTGTTCGCTCCGGACGACCGTCCGCTCGTCGGCGTCGCTTGCGGACCCCCGCTCGCGGACGACCACCCGCTCGGGCAACTCGTCGGCGAACGCGAACCGGGCGCGGTAGTGGCTCGCGGCCATGTCGGCCGTACAGCCCAGCGACGGGAACCCCCCCTTCTCGACGGAGTCGAACGTCGCGTGGAGGGTGTCGGCGTCGGCGTCGTACCGCGCCTCGGTGACGCCGATGCGGTTGCAACTGCTCGACCCGTAGTACATGAACCCCTGCACGAACACCGCGCCGGCGTCGTCGTCCCACGACACGACGATGGGGCGGGTCCGGCGCTCGCGCCGCGGGTCGAACTCCGGGTCGAGGCTCGTGTCGATCAGCCCCGAGCGGTCGAGCGCCGAACAGCCAGCGAGCGCCGTCGCGCCCGCGGCCCCGGCCGCCTGCAGGAGGTCGCGGCGTCTCATGCCCCACCCCCGAGCGCGTAGAGGCGCTCGTCCGCGCTCGTGACGAACACGTGGCCGTCGACGACGGCCGGCGCGGCGCGTATCGCCCGACGCGTGGAGAACTCCCAGCGCCGCTCGCCCTCGATTGGGTCGAGCGCGTACAGGAACGAGTCAGCACAGCCGACGTACACCGCGTCCTCGCCGACCGCGGGCTGGCCGGGCATCGCGTTCCACCCCCAGAACGACCAGTCGGCCTCGCCCGTCCCGGCGTCGACGGCGTACAGGCGGCCGTCGCCGTGGGCGACGTACACCGTCCCGTCGCCGACGGCGGGGGGCGCGTCGACGGCCGGCTGTCGGGGCTCGGCGTCGCCGCCGAACCCCTCGTACGTCACCGTCGTCCCGGGGTCGAACCGCCACGCGCGCTCGCCGTCGGCCAGTCGGACGGCGTGGACGGAGCCATCGTCGAGGCCGACGTACGCCCGGCCGCCGCCCGCGCTGACGCCCGAGGGGTCGCCCTCGACGCTCTCGTCGTCCGTCGCCTCCGGGTCGAGGTCGTACTGCCAGCGCTCCTCGCCGGAGGCGGCGTCGAGACCGCGGAGCACGCCCGGGTCGTCGTCGCGTGCGGCGGCGACGACGACGGTGTCGCCGGCGAGTGCCACCGGCCCGGGGAGCCACTCGCCGACCTCGGTGCGCCACGCACGGGAGCCGTCCGCGAGCGCACGGGCCTCGACGCTCCCGGTCTCGGCGACGCCGTAGTAGAGGATGCCGTCCCGGAGCGTCGGCGCGGAGATGCCGTCGCCCGGCCGCTCCGTCCACTGCTCGTCGCCCGTCGCCGCGTCGAACGCGCGGAGGACGCCACCGAACCCGGCGACGACCGTGCCGTCACCGACCGCGGCCGCGCTGTCGTTGAACCGCTGGTCCTCGGGGATGTCGACACGCCAGTCCTCGTCGCCCGAGGCCGCGTCGAACGCGACGAACCGGTCGAGGCCGCCGAGGAACACCCGGCCGCCCGCGACCACGGGCGACTGGTCGAGCGGCAACCCGAGCGAGGCGTCCCACTGGAGGGCGACGTCCTCGACGGGGCCGCGAGCGTCCGTGGCGCTGGCGTTCGTCGCCGTCCGGCCGTACTGGGGCCACGCGCCGGTGACGCGCTGGCTCGCACCGGCCGAACAGCCGGCCAGCGCCGCGACACCGGCGGCGCCGACCGCCGAGAGCATGCGTCGTCTGGAGGGCATTACCCGGTCCGTCGTCACCCCCGAGAAAAGGTCTTGTGACCGGTCAAACGGCCGCTTGCGTCACGCCGTCTCCAGTTCGCGTTCGAGGTCGCGCAGGCGCTCGACCCGCTTCTCGGTCGAGGGGTGCGTCGAGAACAGGCGGCCGACGACCCCCGAGCGAATGGGAATGATGAAGAACGCGTTCATCTCCGCCTCCTCGCGGAGGTCCTCCTTGGGTACCTGGTCCATCTCGCCGGAGATTTTCAGCAGGGCCGACGCGAGCGCCGACGGCTTGCCGGTGATGACCGCGCCGCCGCGGTCGGCGGCGAACTCCCGGTAGCGCGACAGCGCGCGGATGAGCAGGAAGGAGACTATCCACACCACGAGCGACGCGAGGATGGCGACGATGACCGGCGCCTGGTTGCCGTTGCGGCCGCGGCCGCCGCCGAACAGCCACCCCCACCGGACGATGAGGAACGCAATCGTGGAGAGGAACGACGCGATGGTCATCACCATCACGTCGCGGTTCTTGACGTGGGCGAGTTCGTGGGCGATGACCCCCTCGAGTTCCTCCTCGTTCAGCGTGTTCATGATGCCCGTCGTCACGCAGACGGCCGCGCTCTTCTGCGAGCGGCCGGTGGCGAAGGCGTTGGGGACCTTCGAGTCCGCGACGGCGACCGTCGGCTTCGGCAGGTCGGCCTGCTGTGAGAGCCGCGAGACGGTCGCGTGCAGTTGCGGGTACTCCTGCTCGCTCACCTCGCGGGCCCCCATCGAGTAGAGCGCGAGTTTGTCCGAGAAGAAGAACTGCGCACCGAGGAACAGCGCCATCACGACGAGGATGGGAAACAGCCGGTCGGTGAAGAACACCGCCATCACCCCGACGAAGGCGATGTAGAGGGCGAACAGCAGGAACATAGTGAGGACCATCCTGCCGCGAAGCCCCCAGTCCGTCTTCCACTTCATACCCGTACTGGGCGGCGAACGAATATAGTCCTCCCGCCGGCCAGTCACCGCCCCGCGACGGTGCCGTCCTTCCGGGGCTCGGTCGCCCCCGAGAGCACGCCCTCGGCGTTCCGGCGAACGAACTGCGCGCCGCCGAACATCCCCGGCCGGAGCACCGAGAGGTCGTGGCCGCGCCGCGCGAGCGCGTTCTGGAGGCCGGCGTCGGTTCGGGCCTCGACCGCCAGTCGCCCGTTCTCGCGGTAGCGCCACCGCGGCGCGTCCAGCGCCTGCTGGGGCGTCATGCCGCGGTCGACGAGGTTCGAGACCACCTGCACGTGGCCCTGTGGCTGCATGAACCCGCCCATCACGCCGAACGCCGCCCAGTCGTCGGGGCCGAACTCCAGCAGGCCGGGGATGAGCGTGTGGAACGGGCGCTTGCCGGGTTCCAGCCGGTTCGGGTGGTCGGGGTCGAGCGAGAAGGAGGCCCCGCGGTTCTGGAGGGCGATGCCGGTGTCGCCCGCGACCAGCCCCGACCCGAAGCCGGCGAACCGGGAGTTGATGTACGAGACGACGTTGCCCGCCTCGTCGGCGACACACAGCAGGACGGTGTCGGCGTCCTCCGCGCCGGTCCCCCGCATGAGGGTTACGTCGCTCGCCTCGTCGGTCACCTCGCTCGCGCGCTCGCGGGCCCACTCGTCGGCGTTCAGCGGCGGCACGTCCTCGTAGTCGGGGTCGGTGACGTAGCGGTGGCCGTCGTGGAACGCCCGCTTGGTCGCCTCGACGAACCGGTGGACCCGTTCGGCGCCCTCCCGACTGCCGGCGTCGAGTTCCGACGCGACGTTCAGCGCCTCGAGCGCGACGAGCCCCTGGTTGTTCGGCGGGAGTTCGTACACCTCGACTCCCTCGTACGTCGTCGAGATGGGGTCGATGAACTCCGGTTGGAAGGCGGCGAGGTCCTCGACGGTGAGGAACCCGCCCGCGTCCTGCACCTCCCCGGCGATGGCCTCCGCGACGTCGCCCTCGTACACCACGTCCGCACCCTCGTCGGCGATGCGTTCGAGGGTGGCCCCGAGTTCCGGCAGGCGGACGCGCTCGCCGGGTTCGGGGGCGCGCTCGCCGGCCACGAGATACGCCTCGCGGGCGTGGTCGGCGTCGAACAGGTCCGCGCCGTGTGTCCACGCGTCCGCGACGACCGGCGATGCGGGGTAGCCCTCCGTCGCGTAGCGGATGGCCGGCCCGAGCGCGTCGGCCAGCGTCAGCCGGCCCAACTCGCGGACGGTGGCCTCCCAGCCGCGTGCGGTGCCGGGGACGGTGACGGTGTGGGGGCCGCGGAACGGCATCTCCGCGTCCCTCGGGGCCGCCTCGCCCGCGACGGCCTCGCTGACGCGCTCGCGGGTCGCGCCCGAGGGCGCGCCGCCGCACGACCGCATCGCGCCCACCTCGCCGTCGGCGGTGCGGTACAGCGCGAACACGTCGCCGCCGAGTCCCGTGGAGGTGGGTTCGACGACGTTGAGCGCGGCCGCGGTGGCGACGGCCGCGTCGAAGACGTTGCCGCCCGCGTCGAGGACGTCCAGGCCGGCGGTCGCGGCCAGTGGCTGGCTCGTGGCGACCATCCCCCGGTCGCCGTAGACGGTCGACCGCCGCGAGCCGAAGTCGTCGACTGCGTGTCGGTCCATGCCGGGGCGTCCGGCCGCCGGCCGTTTAGCTGTCGGGGTCGGACGTGCAGTTTAAACGCGAGAACGCCCCACGCCACAGTAATGAGCGAGTCACGGCAGTTCTGTCCCCGGTGTGGCGACCCCGTCGAGCGCCCGCCGGACGCGGACCTCCCCGGCGGGGACACGCAGGCGGCGCTGTGTGATTCCTGCTACTTCGACGACTTCGAACTCGTCGACGCGCCCGACCGCATCGAGGTGCGCGTCTGCTCGCAGTGCGGCGCCGTCCACCGCGGCAACCGCTGGGTCGACGTGGGCGCACAGGACTACACCGACATCGCCGTCGAGGAGACCGCGGAGGCGCTGGGCGTCCACATCGAGGCCCGCGAGGTGTCGTGGGGGGTCGAACCCGAGCAGGTCGACCAGAACACCATCCGGATGCACGCCCTCTTCACGGGGCTCATCCGCGAGACGCCCTTACAGGAGGAGGTCACCGTCCCCGTCTACATCTCGCGGGAGACGTGCGACCGGTGTGGCCGCATCGCGGGCGACTACTGGGCGAGTCTCGTGCAGGTGCGGGGCGCGAACCGCACGCCGACGCCGGCGGAGATGGACCGCGCCGAGGAGATAGCCGAGGACTACATCGCCGAGCGGGAGGCGACGGGTGACCGCAACGCGTTCATCACCAGCGCGAAGCGCGGCGACGACGGCCTGAACATGAAGATATCGACCAACCAGATGGGGGAGGCCATCGCCCACCGCATCGTCCGGGAGTTCGGTGGCGAGGTGTCCGCGGCCGAAACGCTCCAGACCGAGGACGGCGACGGCAACGAGAAGTACCGGGTGACGTTCGTCGCCCGCCTCCCCGAGTTCACGCCCGGCGACGTCATCGACCTCTCGGACGGCGACGGGCCCGTCCTCGTGACGAGCGCGCACGGCAACCTGAAGGGCGTCCGCGTCGAGACGGGCGACCGCTACGAGGCGAGCCACGAGGAGGGCATCGCGCCCGACGCGCGGAAACTCGGCACCCACGACGACGGCGAGTCGACGACGCTCGTCAGCGTCGAGGACGCCCGCGCCGTGCAGGTGCTCGACCCGAAGACGTACGAGTCGACGACCGTTCCCCGCCCCGACTACCTCGACCCCGACGTCGACGAGGTGCGCGTCCTGCGGTCGCGGGCCGGCCTGCACGTCCTGCCCGACGAGCGCGACCCCGGCGAGAGCGACGATGCCTGAGGGTCTCGCGGTCGTCGTCGACCGGGAGCGCGCGCAGGCGGTCATCGACGCACTCGAGACAGAGGGCGTGTACGACCGCACCCGCGCGGTCGAACCTCACGGGGAAGGCATCGCCGTCCCCGTCACGGCCGAACCCGACACCGTCGAGGGTCGGCTCACGACGGCCGACCTGCCGGCGCGCAACCGCGACCTGAAGGACCTGCTCGCGGCGCGAGGCTGGAGCGAGGACGAACTGGCCGATGCCCCCGCCTCGTGGTCGGTGCTCGGCACCTGCGTCCTGCTGGACGACGGCGACTACCCCCACCCGGAGGAAGTGGGCGAGGCCCTGCTCGACCTCCACGGGAGCGCCGACACCGTCCTGCTCCACCGGGGCGTCTCGGGCGACCGCCGGGAACCCGACGTGGCGGTGCTGGCGGGACTGGGCGACACCGAGGTGGTCCACACCGAACACGGGACGCGGTACGCGATGGACCTGTCGCGGGTCATGTTCTCGCCGGGGAACAAGGCCGAGCGCGCGCTGATGGGGGAGGTCGTCGAGGCGGGCGAGCGGGTCTTCGACATGTTCGCGGGCGTCGGCTACTTCACCCTCCCGATGGCGCGTTCGGGCGCGGCAGTCACGGCCGCCGAAATCAACCCCGAGGCGTACCGCTACCTCGTCGAGAACGCGATGCTCAACGAGGTGCAAGAGCGCGTGTCGGCGTTCCGCGCGGACTGCCGGGACGTCGACGCGACGGCCGACCGGGTCGTGATGGGCTACTACGACGCCCACGAGTACCTCGATACGGCGCTCGACGCGCTCGAACCGGGGGGCGTGCTCCACCTCCACGAGGCGACGCCCGAACCCGAGGTGTTCGACCGGCCCGTCGAGCGCATCGAGACTGCCGCCGACGAGCGGGGCCGGGACGTGGCAGTGCTGGACCGGCGCGTCGTGAAGACCCACGCGCCCGGCGTCGAACACGTCGTCGTGGACGCGCGGGTGGAGTGACGCCGCGACGGAGCAGGCTGGGCGACTCCGCGGGCTGAGTGCTTTTGTCGGTGGGCCTCCCAGTCGGGCGTATGTACGTCGACTGCGGGACGCTGTTCACCGGGAGCGAGGTAATCGAGGACGGACGCATCGCCGTCGAGGACGGCCGGGTCGTCGACGCCGGGCCGCGCGACGCCGTGGAGGCACCGGGCGAACACGTCGACCTGTCGGGAGAGGTGGTGACGCCGGGGTTCGTCGACGCCCACCTCCACCTGAAGGGCGCGCGCTCGATGGACCCGATGGACTGGGTGGCCGACGACCGAGCCGAGTCCGCGGCCCGCGCGGTGGCCGACGCCGACCGCCTGCTGTCGGCCGGGTTCACCACCGTCCGGGACGTGGGGTCGAACGTCGCCATCGGCGTCAGAAACGCCATCGACGCCGGCGAGGTCGACGGCCCCCGCGTGTTCAGTTCGGGGCTCTCCATCTCGCAGACCGGCGGCCACGGCGACCTGCACATGCTCCCCCACGAGTGGGTCGAGGGCGGCGCGGGCATCTCTGAGTTGGCCGACGGTGCCGACGAGTGCCGCAAGGTCGCCCGCAAGCGCGCCCGGGAGGGCGCGGACGTGCTGAAGATAATGACGACCGGGGGCGTGCTCTCCGAGAAGGACTCCCCGCGGCAGGCGCAGTTTACGGACGCGGAGGTGGCGGCGATGGTCGAGGAAGCCCACCGCGTCGGGATGCCCGTCGCCAGCCACGCGCAGGGCGCGCCGGGCATCAAGCGCGCGCTGGAGAACGGCGTCGACACCATCGAGCACGGGTTCCACCTCGACGACGAGTGTCTCGACCTGTTCCTGGAGACGGACGCCACGTTCGTCCCGACGCTTTCCATCATGCACCGCATCGTCACGCAGGGCGACGACCACGGCGTCCCCGAGCACGGCCTGCGGAAGGCCCGCGAGGCCAGCGAGGCGCACTTCGAGTCCGTCGAGCGCGCCCACGATGCGGGCGTCCCCATCGCCACGGGCACGGACTTCATCGGCCCCGACCTCGTCCCGCACGGCGAGAACGCGCTGGAACTCGAACTGCTGGTCGAGGAGGCCGGCTTCTCCGTCGAGGAAGCCGTCGCCAGCGCCACCACCGTCGCCGGCCGGACCGTCCCGGACGACAGCGTGGGGGGTCTCGAGGCGGGCAACTACGCGGACTTCCTCGTGCTCGGCGGCGACCCGCGCGAGGACCTGAACGCGCTCCGCGCCGTCGAGGAAGTGTACCGCGACGGCGAGCGCATCAGGTAGTCGGTGGGCTCACGGCTCGTTACACTCGCCGTTCGCTTCGAGGTTCTCCCTGCGGTCGAACCTCGCTATTCAAACCGAAGGACGCTCGGGTCCTCGACGGCGACCCACCAGTGAGCGTCCTCCTTCGGGTGGCGGCGTTCGAGATGCGTCTTCAGGTGCTCGTGGTCCTCGAAGTCGCGGCCGCACTTGTTGCACCGGTAGTGGTGTTTCGCCATGCGTTACCGTACGACATGGCGAGTGAAATCACTGCCGGCGACGACGCGAGAAGCGGGTATTTCGAAGCGTTTAATCGGTGAGACCCGGACGTTCCGAACGACTATGACGAAGGTTAGCATCATCGGCGCGGCGGGGACCGTCGGTGCCGCGGCCGGCTACAACATCGCGCTCCGGGACATCGCGGACGAACTCGTGTTCGTCGACATCCCGGACATGGAGGAGAAGACCATCGGGCAGGCCGCCGACACGAACCACGGCGTCGCCTACGACTCGAACACGACCGTCCGGCAGGGCGACTACTCCGCGACGGAGGGCTCCGACGTGGTCGTCATCACGGCGGGCATCCCCCGGAAGGAGGGCCAGACGCGCATCGACCTCGCGGGCGACAACGCCCCCATCATGGAGGACATCGGCTCCTCCATCGCCGAGTACAACGACGACTTCGTCTCCATCACCACCTCCAACCCCGTGGACCTGCTGAACCGCCACCTGTACGAGGCGGGCGAGCGCGACCGCCACAAGGTCATCGGCTTCGGCGGCCGCCTCGACTCCGCGCGGTTCCGCTACGTCCTCTCCGAGCGGTTCGACGCCCCGGTCCAGAACGTCGAGGCGACCATCCTCGGCGAGCACGGCGACGCGCAGGTGCCCGTGTTCTCGAAGGTGCGCGTCGACGGCACCGACCCCGAGTTCTCGGACGACGAGAAGGAGGAGATACTCGGCGACCTCCAGGAGTCCGCGATGGACGTCATCTCGCGGAAGGGCGCGACCCAGTGGGGGCCGGCGACGGGCGTCGCCCACATGGTCGAGGCCGTCCTCCGGGACACGGGCGAGGTGCTCCCGGGGTCGCTCGTGCTCGACGGCGAGTACGGCTACGAGGACACCGCGTTCGGCGTTCCGGTCAAACTCGGCTCGAACGGCATCGAGGAGGTCGTCGAGTGGGACCTCGACGACTACGAGGCCGACCTGATGGACGACGCCGCCGAGAAACTCTCCGACCAGTACGACGAAATCGCGTAACCCCTTCCCCTTCTTCGCGTCGCGCCGCTGACCGGGTGACAACAGCCGCCGGCGGCGCTCTCGCCGCCCCGGGACGCCCTCCGCTACTCCTCGTCGCGGCCGCGCTCCGACGCCACCTCGTCAGGCAGGCGGGCGTCCGTGAACCCGGCCCACTCCTCGACGTGGGACCCCTGACTGCGTGACATGGCTCACCAAGTAGAATCCCCACCGAAGTATATAACGATTGTGCCGAACCCGGCTACGACCGGGGTACCGTGGCGCTACGGGAGTATCTGCTCGCCGTCGTCGTCGTACACCCGGATGGCGTCGACCGGACACGAGCGGGCGGCGAACTTCGCGTCGAGTTCCGCGCCCTCGGGCACCTCGCGGACGAACACCCCCTCCTCGCGTTCCTCGCTGTCCGCCAGCACCGCCTTCCCCGCCGTCTCGTCCTTCTGGAAGGCGTCCCACTCGGCGACGCACTGGAACATCCCGATGCAGGTGTCCCGGTCGTACTCGACTCGCATACGCGGACGTGACCGGGCACGGGCAAAGACCTGGCGGCGACCGACCGAACGGACGCCACCGGGAGCGCGCCGTGGTGCGACCATTTAAAAGCGATGAGGCGCTACCCGACCCCAATGGACGTCTCCGACGTGCCCGCCGTCCCGGAGTGGCTCCCCGCCCACCTGCGGGACGACGGCATCGAATCGCTGTACCCGCCACAGGCCGAGGCGGTCGAGGCCGGCGTCACCGAGGGGGAGTCGCTGGTCGCCTCCATCCCCACGGCCTCGGGGAAGACGCTCGTCGCCCAGTTGGCGATGTTCGCGGCGGTGAACCGCGGCGGGAAGGCGCTGTACATCGTCCCCCTGCGCGCGCTCGCCTCCGAGAAACGCGACGAGTTCGCGGCGTTCGAGCAGTACGGCCTCTCGGTGGGGGTCTCAACCGGCAACTACGACTCCGACGGCGAGTGGCTCGCCGAGAAGGACGTCATCGTCGCCACCAGCGAGAAGGTCGACTCGCTCGTGCGAAACGGCGCGCCGTGGATAGACCAGTTGGACTGCGTCGTCGCCGACGAGGTCCACCTCGTGGACGACCGGAATCGGGGGCCGACCCTCGAAGTGACGCTGGCCAAACTCCGGGGGCGCAACCCCGACCTGCAGGTGGTTGCGCTGTCGGCGACCATCGGCAACGCCGACGAACTCGCCGACTGGCTCGACGCCGCGCTCGTCGACTCGACGTGGCGCCCCATCGAGTTGCGCAAGGGGGTCCACTACGGGCAGGCGCTCCACTTCGACGACGGCACACAGGAGGAGCTACGGGTGAAGTCGTCGGAGAAGCCGACGGCCGCAGTCGTCCGGGACACGCTCGCCGACGACGGGTCGACGCTCGTGTTCGTCAACTCGCGGCGCAACGCCGAGGCCGCCGCCGCGCGGCTGGCGACCGTCACCTCCCGACAGTTGGACGGCGACGAGATGGCCGCACTCGCGGACGTGGCCGCGGACATCCGCGAGGTGAGCGACACCGAGACGAGCGACGACCTGGCCGACGCCGTCGAGAAGGGCGCCGCGTTCCACCACGCCGGCCTCGCGAGCGAACACCGCGCGCTCGTCGAGGACGCCTTCCGCGACCGCCTCGTCAAATGCGTCTGTGCGACCCCGACGCTGGCGGCCGGCGTCAACACCCCCTCCCGGCGGGTCGTGGTCCGCGACTGGCGGCGCTACTCCGGCGAGGCGGGCGGGATGGAACCGCTCTCCGTGCTGGAGGTCCACCAGATGATGGGCCGGGCGGGCCGACCCGGCCTCGACCCGTACGGCGAGGCCCTGCTGTTGGCAAGTAGCCACGACGAACTCGACGAGTTGTTCGAGCGGTACGTCTGGGCCGACCCCGAACCCGTGCGGTCGAAACTGGCCGCGGAGCCGGCGATGCGTACCCACCTGCTGGCGACCATCGCCTCCGGATTCGCGGACTCGCGGGAGACGCTGGTGGAGTTCCTCCAGCAGACGCTGTACGCGACCCAGACCCACGAGAGCGGCCGCCTCGAGACGGTGATGGACGACATGCTCGACTACCTTCGAGTGAACGACTTCGTCGAGGAGACCGATTCGGGACGGCTCAAGGCGACCGGGCTGGGCCACACCGTCTCCCGGCTCTACCTCGACCCGATGAGCGCCGCCACGGTCATCGACGGCCTGCGGGCGGCCGACGACCCCTCGGCGCTCGGCCTCTACCATCTCGTCGCCCGCACGCCCGACATGTACCAGCTCTACCTCCGGAGCGGCGAGCGAGAGGAGTACACGATGGAGGCGTACGAGCGCGAGGACGAACTGCCGGGGTCGGCGCCCTCGGAGTTCGAGGAGTCGCGGTTCGACGACTGGCTCTCCGCGCTCAAGACCGCCCGCCTGCTCGAGGACTGGGCCGACGAGACCGACGAGGACCGCATCACCGACCGCTACGGCGTCGGCCCGGGCGACATCAGGGGAAAGGTCGACACCGCCGAGTGGCTGCTCGGGGCGGCCGAATCGCTGGCCGCCGAGTTGGACCTCGGGAGCGCCACCGCCGTCCGGGAGGCGAAGAAGCGCGTCGAGTACGGCGTCCGCGAGGAACTCATCGACCTCGCAGGCGTGCGGGGCGTCGGCCGCAAGCGCGCCCGCCGGCTGTTCGCGGCCGGCATCCAGACCCGCTCCGAACTGCGCAACGCCGAGAAATCGGTGGTGCTCGCGGCGCTCCGGGGCCGCGAGAAGACGGCCGAGACCGTCCTCGAGAACGCCGGCCACCAGGACCCCTCGATGGAGGGCGTGACCCCCGACCCCGACGCCGCACCCGACGACGTGGACGACGACACGGAGACCGACCCGCAGACCGGGAGCGAGGACGACCAGTCGAGTCTGGGTGATTTCTGATGCGGCTGGTCGAGGGCGTCGCCGACGTGGCGGACGTCGACGCGTTCGTCGCGGCGCTCGACGGCGTCGGGGACGAGTACGGCGTGACGGTACAGGCGTTCGACGCCCGCTACGTGGTCTCGCGGCGGCATCTCGAACGGGCGGTGGAACTCGCCGACCGCGAGCGGTCGCGGGGGGAGGCCATCGCCCGCGACCGGGCGGTCGAGATACTGCTGTACGCCGCCGGCCGCCGGCAGATAGCCCGCGCGCTGGAGATGGGCGTCGACGAGGGGGAGACGCCCGTCGTCGTCCTGCTGGACGCCCCGGACGGCGGCGACGAGGCGGCCGCCGCCGACGCCGTCGCGGACCTGCTTTCCCCCGCCGAAACGCTCGGCGCCTACGACGCCGAGCGCGTCCGCACGTTCTTCGACATCGGCGAGCGGGAACTGGCGGCGACCGACGCGACCCTCGAGGACCTCGTGCTCGAGCGGGTGGCCCTGCTCGTCGTCGAGCGGTAGCCCCACCAGCGTTTTCACGTGCGGCTACGAAGTTCGAGGCCACCGATGAGCGACCGCGACCCACAGGAGAGCGCCCGCGAGCGGCAACGGAAGCGAGCCGAACAGGTCGAACACGTCCTCGAATCAGCCCAGGCCGACCTGGAGGGGGCCTACCCCGCCAACAGCGACGACCTCGTCGCCCAGTACCGGAGCTCCGAGTCGGACCTCGTCAACGAGACTGAGACGCTGGCGGACGCGCTGGACCGGCTGGCCGACGAGTACGACGAGTTCGACTCGCCGGCGGCGGCCCGCGACGCGCTGACCGACGAACTCGAACGCGCCGAGGAGTACGACGAGGCGTTCACCGACGACGTCCGCGAGTAGCCCGGAAGCTCTTGCTTCCCGACGGGAAACAGGAGGTATGGTCGCGCTGGACGACCCGGTGACCGTCGGTGGGGTCCGGGTCCCCAACCGCCTCTACCGTGCGCCCCTGCTGGAGTGTGCCGGCACCGGCGAGGGGGCCGTCGACCGCCTCGTCTCGGAACTGGAACCCGCGGCGGCGTCGGGCGTCGGCCTCCTGTTTCAGGGCGCGAGCGTCGTCACGGCCGAGGGGGGCTGTGCCGTCCCGAACATGACCCGCGTGGCCGACCCCGCGTTCGTCGCGGAACTGTCGCGGCTCACCGGCGCGGTCCACGACCACGGCGGCCGGATATTCCTCCAGTTGGCCCACGGCGGCCTGCGGAGCCGGTCGCTGTGGCACCGGGGGTACGACGGCCGACAGCTAGCCGTCTCGCGCCCCCCGGCGACGGTGCGGGCGCTCGACGCAGTCGGCCTGCTCGACCTCGACGCCGAGGTGCTGTCGACCGACGAGGTGGCCGACCTCGCCGAGCAGTTCGGGCGCGCCGCGGGCCAGGCCGTCGACGCGGGCTACGACGGTATCCACCTCTCGGGCGCGAACATGGGTATCGTCCAGCAGTTCCTCTCGCCGCAGTTCAACCGACGCGACGACGAGTACGCCGACGGGGTTCGCTTTCTCGAACGGATACACGACGCCGTCCGCGCCCACGCGGGAGACGTGCCGCTTCTGACGAAGGTGCCCGCCGAGACGGCCGCCCCGCCGTGGGTTCGCCGCCGGCTCTCGCGGGACGACGCGGTCGACGCCTGCGAGCGACTGGCCGACTACGGCTACGACGCCCTCGTCCCGGTCGAGGTGTCGACGTTCTGGGACACGAGCATCGTCAGGGGGGCCTACCCCACGCGGGCGTGGGCAGACGACGGCCTCCGGGAGGGGTACCGCGAGGCGTGGGGCGGGTGGTGGCGAGTCGTCGCCGCGCTCAACCGGTGGCAGGCACGCCGGTTCACGCGAGAGCCGGGCTGGAACGCCGGCCTCTGCCGACAGGTCCGCGAGCGGGTCGAGGTGCCGGTGCTCTGTGAGGGCGGCATCCGGGAGCGGGACCACTGCGACCGCCTGCTCGGCGAGGCGTGTGCCCTCGTCGGGATGGCCCGGCCGTTCTACGCGGAACCCCGCCTCGGGAAGCGCCTGCTCGACGGCGGCGAGCGGGCGCTGTGTCGGTCCTGTAACAACTGCACGGTGCCGCAGGTGACGGGTGCCGAGGGACGGTGTCGAACGCCTGACGTGGTCCGGGAACGCGCCCGTCTGGAGCGGGACGGGGAGTACGATTAGTCGGGGAGGTCGTCGATGAGGACGACGGCCTCGCCGTCGATGGCGACGTTCTCCTCGCCGGCGACGGTGGTTCGGAGCCGGTAGCGGCCGCCGCCGACGTCCTCGACCACCTCGACGGTGGCGGTGACGCGGTCGCCCAGCCGGACCGGCGCCTGGAACTCTAGGTCCTGAGAGAGGTAGATGACGCCGCCCGGCAGGCGGGCGAGCGCGGCCGAAACGACCCCCGCCACGAGCGTCCCGTGGACGATGCGGCCCTCGAAGCGGGTCTCCTCGGCCCAGTCGGCGTCGAGGTGGATGGGGTTGGTGTCGCCCGACGCGAGCGCGAACCGCTCGACGTCGGCCTCGGTCAGCGTCTTCGAGAACCTGACCGAGTCACCGACCTCCAGCGGGTCGCCGGCGTCGAGGTCGACCTCCCACCCGGGGAGGGCACCGCCCGGTTCGGGACGGTCGGGGTCGTCGTCCCCTGTCGTGTGTGAACCCATGTGACGCTGGTTTCAGCCGGCACGCTAAAAGCGTGCCGATTCGGCGGAGCTTGTAGTCACTGATTGCCAGTGAATGGTGTTCGATGGTTCTCATCACAACGCTTAACTGCCGACGACTGCTCTCTCAGGGCATGAGCGACGAGAACGACACGCCGGCGTGGCCGAACCCGCTCCGGGCGTTCCAGCAGGCGACCGAACAGGCGACCGAGCAGCAACAGCAGCTCCTTCAGGGGATGCTCGGCTCCGGTACGAACGCCATGGGGTCGCTGGGCGGCCAGCTCGGCGCGATGAGCCAGATGGCGACGTTCAAGACCCGCGTCCAGAGCGGCGGCCGCATCTCCATCCCCGACGCGGAGCGCGAGGCGCTCGACATCGAGGAGGGGGACATCGTCCAGACGGTCGTCATCCCGGTGAAGCGGAACCGCGACGACGACTGACCCTTCTCCGCTACCGGTAGGCGTCGAGCGTCGGGGCGTCCGCTCGGGATATCGAGAGCCACGCGTCGTCCCGAGAGACGTCAGCGATGAGGAAACACCCGTCGTCGACGGATGCCATGACCTCACCATGCCCGACCGCGCTTCCGGTGACAGCGGAGTCCGGTGCCATGCATGTGGATAGTTAACATGAAGTATATAAACGTGACGAATTGACAGGCCGATTCGGGTGGGTGGACGCACCTGACAGGTGGAGCATACCGCCAGACGGCGACGTTCCTTGTTAATTATCCTCACAGTTACTGAAATCTCGTTTTCACCCACCGGCAGATATTTTCGTCAGAAATCGAAAGGGCACCGTGGACGTATGCAAGACAAAGGCGGGGAACAGTGCGGAAAACAGAGACTCCGAGGGATGTGGCGGAGTGACAACGGTAACTTTAACCACATCCGGTAAATACGGCAACCCGGAATGACAGACAGTAACAGCGTTTCACGACGTCGCTTCCTGCAGGCGACCGGTGGTGCGGCAGGTGCCGCGGCGCTCGCAGGATGTACCGGCGGTGACGGAACTCCGACCCCGTCCCCCACCGAGGACGACGGCGGTGACATGGAGGAGTCCCCCACCGCGACCGAGACGGAAAGCGAGATAAACAAGGGCGGCCAGCTGGAGCTGATCAACTCCACGATCACGACGTTCGACCCCATCAAGGCCACGGACACGGCCTCCGGGCGGGTCATCCAGCAGGTGTTCGACGCCCTGATGAACTACCCGAACGGTCAGACGGGGGTCGTAAAGCAGCTCGCCGACTCCTACGAGACGAACGACGACTTCACGACGTACACGTTCACCCTCAAGGACGCGACGTTCCACAACGGTGACAGCGTTACTGCGTCCGACTTCGTCTACTCGTGGGAGCGGCTCGCCGCCTCCGACAACTCGAACCGGGCGTACTTCATCCTCGACTCGATGGGCGTCCAGCACGAGACGACCGAGGAGGGGACCTACGAGTCCGGCACGCTCGCCATCAACGCGGTCGACGACAGCACCCTCGAGATCAACCTCGAGCAGGCGTTCGCGTCGACGCTGTCGATGCTGGCGTACACCTCCTTCGCCGCGCTGCCGGAGGGCATCGTCGGCGACATCCAGGGGTACGACGGCGAGATGGAGTATCAGGAGTTCGCCACGTCGAACCCCATCGGCGCGGGGCCGTTCACGTTCGACGTCTGGAACCAGGGCGAGGGCGCTCGCGTCACCCGGTACGACGACTACCACATGGAGCCGGCGTACCTCGACTCCGTCCACTGGGCGGTCATCGAGGACCCGAACGCCTCCTACCAGTACGTCCAGAACAAGAACGCCGACAAGTTCGGCATCCCGACCTCGAAGTACGACCCGGGGAAGGTCACCATCGAGCGCACGGACGACATCGGCCGGAAGATCGGTACCTACGGCCCGCTCCAGAACGGCGAGACCGTCTCGTACGCCCGCGTGCCCGAGGTGTCGACGTACTACTTCGCGTTCAACACCCAGAACGTGCCGAAGCCGGTTCGGCAGGCGGTCGCGTACGCGACGAACCAGCAGGAGTTCGCCAACCAGGTGTTCAAGGGCCGCGTCGCCCCCGGCTACCACCTGACTCCGCCGCTCATCTACCCCGGCGGCGGTAACGCGTACACCGAGCACGCCGAGAGCAGCTACCCCTACGGCTACAACCAGGTCCAGCTGGACCAGGCGAAGCAGGTCATGGAGGACGCCGGCTACGGGCCGGACAACCAGTTCGAGATGACGTTCACGCACTACGTGAGCGACACCTGGAACCAGATGGCCCAGATTCTCCGCGACCGGCTCGGCGCCGCCCACATCCAGATGAGCATCGAGCAGGCGGAGTTCTCGACGCTCCTCCAGCGCGGCCGGAACGGCAACCTCGAGGCGTACACCCTCGGGTGGATCGCCGACTGGCCCGCGCCGGACAACTTCCTCCAGCTCATCTACCCGCCGCGGACGGACACGTCCTCGTCGGGCCCGCTGACGTACACGAACTGGGACGACGTCGACAGTCAGGCCAAGACCAACGCCAAGGAGGCGTTCGAGACGGTTCTCAACAACCGTCAGCCGACCGAGTCGGCCCAGGAGACGCGCAACGAGGCGTACGTCACCATGGAGGAGGCCAACTGGGAGGACGTCATCCTCGTCAACACCTTCCACGGCGTCGGTGAGCCGATGCACTACGACTGGACGCACATCCCGCTGCACGGCGCGATGGGCCCCAGCCGCATGATGCACCACCGCACCTGGAAGGACGCCGACGCGCCGACCAACAACTAATCGGCCGCCTCATACGGTCGAGACCCATATTTTTCGCACCGCCGCCACGAACGAGCGGGGGGCGAGAGAACGAAAGAGATAATTGCCGTAAACAGCAATCAAGCAGTAGCCGTATTAATAATGAGTGACCTCGACACACAGGGAGGTGAGCACCTGTGAGCCGGTGGAGCTACTTCGTCCGGCGGGTACTCCTCGCGATACCCATCCTGGTGTTCTCGACCTCCATCACTTTCCTAATCATTCGGGCGGGCCCTATCGACCCCGTGTACGCGATTCTCGGGCAGAGCCCCGACCCGCAACAGTACCACGAAATCGCCACCTCCATCGGCATCGAGAAGGTCGGTCCGGCGTCGGCATGCGCCGAACCGCCGTGTTACGTCTCGGTGCCGCTCTGGCAGCAGTACGTCGACTTCATCACGGACCTGTTCACCCTCGATTTGGGCACGTCGTGGGTCATCAGTCCGTCCACGTCGGTGTACGAGGTGATGGCCTCCCGAGCACCCAAGACCATCTGGCTCGGCTTCTGGTCGGTGCTGGTGGCGCTGTTCATCGGCATCCCGCTCGGCTTCTACGCCGGGCTGAACCCGAACACGCTGTCGGACTACTCGGCGTCGTTCGGCGGCATCGTCTGGCGTGCCATGCCGAACTTCTGGCTGGCCGTCATCCTGTCGGGCGTGCTCACGCAGTCGGAGAACCTGTTCGGCTTCGCGTGGGAAGGGTTCCTCGTGCAGACGCCGGGCGTCATCGGCGCTCCCGACCTGAACACCATCTACCAGCCGCTGGAGAACGGGGTCTCCGTGAGCGCGCTCCAAGCGTCGCTGATGAACCTGTTTGCCGCCATCAAGTACATCCTCCCGGCGGCGCTCGTGTTGGGTTCCTCGTCGATGGGCAACGAGATGCGTATCGGCCGGACCGCAGTGCTGGAGACCATCAACTCCAACTACGTGGAGACGGCGAAGGCGAAGGGGCTCGGCCCCCGGACCATCGTCTGGAAGCACGTGTTCCGGAACGCGCTCATCCCGCTGGTCCCCATCATCACGGGCGAGGCGTTCCTGCTCATCGGCGGGAGCGTCCTCGTCGAGAGCGTCTTCGGCATCAACGGCATCGGCAAGCTGTTCTTCGACAGCGTCACCTCGGGTGACCTCCCGCTTGCGGGCGGGCTCATCTTCATCTTCATCCTGCTGACGCTGTCGCTGAACATCATCCAGGACCTGCTGTACACGCTCATCGACCCGCGTGTGGGGTACGAAGACTGACAATGAGTAGAGTATCAGACGACACCGAGGAAGTACCGCTCCGACAACGAATCGCCGAGAACCCGCGGCCCGCGCTGATATGGTTCGCCGGGTTCGCCGTGCTGTTCGTGCTGGAGGCGGGCGCGATGTTCCAGTTCGTCGGCGAGGTCGCACGGGCACTCGTCAGCGCCATCCCGGGTCTCAGCTTCGACCTCTCCGGGTTCGTCGCCTTCGCCGAGCAGATTCCGACGCTGCTGTCCCGTGACGTCATCCCCAACCAGGGGTACGACGTCAACGGCGTCGACCGGCTCATCGAGACGCAGACCGGCGACACGAACTACGTGTTCAACGGGCCGTGGGAGGGCACCTTCCTCGACCTCTCGCCGAAGTACGCCTGGCTCATCCGGGTCGTGCTCATCTTCGCGTACTCGTTCGCGTTCGCCTACTGGATGCTCCGGGGCTACTTCGTGTTCCGGGAGCACTACCGCTACGCCGACTGGACGCCGCGTGACGACGTGGTCAACCGACTGCGCCGCCACCGCTGGGGCCAGTTCGGCTTCGTCATCGTGTTCATGTTCCTGACGCTGGCCATCTTCGCGCCGGCGCTCGGGCCGACCACCGTCGAGCAGAACATCCGTAGCCCCTACGAGCACCAGGTCACGTACTTCAACGAGGACGTGGGGGAGGTCCAGGAGATATCCGTCGGGTCGGCGAACCTCGCGGCCGCCTCGAACGGCGCCGGCGGCCAGAACACCGGCCCGTGGCAGTACGACCAGTACTCGCGGTTCCATCCGTTCGGGACGTTGCCCACACCAGGGAAGGACCTCTTTACCTTCATGGCGGCGGGGTCACGCACCTCGCTGTTCATCGGGCTGACGGCTATCGGCATCAGCGGCTTCTTCGCTACCGCGTTCGGCCTGCTGACGGCCTACTACAAGGGCCTCGTGGACCTCGCGGTGGTCGTGGCGGGTGACTCCATCATGACGATTCCGCAGTTGCTGTTGCTCATCCTCGTGTCGGTGGTGTTCTCCAACCACTGGCTGTCGAACATCTACAACGGGGGGTTGCTAATCGCGTTGATATTCGGGTTCACGGGCTGGCCGTTCCTGTGGCGGTCGGTGCGTGGCCCGGCGTTCCAGGTGTCCGAACAGGAGTGGGTCGACGCGGCCCGCTCGTACGGACAGCGCGCGAGCGCGACGATGCGCAAGCACATGCTCCCGTACATCGTCGGCTACCTGCTCATCTACGGGTCGATGACCATCGGCGGCATCATCATCGGCACGTCGGCGCTGTCGTTCCTGGGGCTGGGGGTCAACGCCCCCACCCCCGAGTGGGGCCGCGCCATCGACATGGGCCAGGGGTACGTCGCCACCCAGTCGTGGCACATCAGCTTCATCCCCGGCATCCTCATCGTGCTGGTCGTCACCGCATTCAACGCGATGGGCGACGGCATCCGCGACGCCATCGACCCGCAGTCCGAGGGCGGCGAAGCCGGTAGCGAGGTCGCCGCCGCCGGGGGTGGTGGCGGATGAGCATGGAAGCGCCCGAACGCGAGACCGACGAACAGCCCGTGTTGCAGGTCGAGAACCTGCAGACGGCGTTCTTCACCGACAAGGAGGTCATCCGCGCGGTCGACGGCATCTCCTTCGACATCCGCGAGGGCGAGACCGTCGGCATCGTCGGCGAGTCCGGTTCCGGGAAGTCGGTGACGGCCCGCTCCATCATGGGGCTGGTCGACACCCCCGGCCGCATCCTCGACGGCTCCTCCATCGAGTTCAAGGGCGAACAGCTGGTCGGCAAGGCGGAGCGCGACTACCGCCAGCTCCGGGGTTCGGGCATCGCCATGATATTCCAGGACCCGCTCACCTCCCTCAACCCCGTCTACACGGTCGGGAACCAGATAAAGGAGGCCCTGCGGCTCCACCAGGGGCTGACCGGGAAGGACGCCACCGACCGCGCAGTCGAACTGCTGGAGGCGGTGTCCATCCCGGACGCCCAGCGGCGCGTCACCGAGTACCCCCACCAGTTCTCCGGTGGGATGCGCCAGCGGGCGGTCATCGCCATGGCGCTGGCCTGCGACCCGGAACTGCTCATCTGTGACGAGCCGACGACGGCGCTCGACGTCACCATCCAGGCACAGATTCTCGAGTTGCTCCAGGACCTCCAGGAGGAGCGCGGGCTCTCCATCATGTTCATCACCCACGACATGGGTGTCATCGCGGAGATTTCCGACCGCGTGAACGTGATGTACGCGGGCGAGATGATAGAGAAGGCGCCCGTCGAGGAGCTGTTCGACAACCCCAAGCATCCGTACACGCAGGGGCTACTCCAGTCCATTCCCGGCCGGCATCCGGGCGAGGACCGGCTCCGAACCATCGAGGGCGACGTGCCGACGCCGAACGAGCCGGCGGAGTACTGCCGGTTCGCGCCGCGGTGTCCGGAGGCGTTCGACGCCTGCGATGCGGTCCATCCCGTCAACGTGAGCGTGGGTGAGGAGGCGGACGACCACACCGCCGCCTGCCTGCTGTACCCCGACGAGATGAGCCGCGAAGACGCCGTGGAGACGCACCGTGCACGCGACGCCACGTCGCAGTTGACCGATCCGACGGAGGGTAGTGAATGAGCCAGCAGATACAGCGCGAGGCCGCGAGCGACGAGGACCTCCTCGTCGAAGTGAACGGCCTCAAGACGTACTACGAGGAGGGTGGACTGATCAACGACAACCCGGTGAAGGCCGTCGACGGCGTCGACTTCGACATCCGTCGCGGCGAGACGCTGGGGCTGGTCGGCGAGTCCGGCTGTGGGAAGACCACGCTGGGCCGGACACTCGTCCAGCTCGAGGACGCCACCGACGGCGAGGTGCTGTTCGACGGCGAGGACATCACCACCCTCTCGGGGTCGGACCTGAAGGAGTGGCGCCGGAACGCCCAAATCGTGTTCCAGGACCCCGAATCGTCGCTCAACGACCGGATGACGGTCGGCGAAATCATCCGCGAGCCGCTCGACGTCCACGGCTGGCCGAACCTCGCGGTCCGCGTCGAGGGCGGCGACGCTACGGTCACCGGCGACGTACAGGAGGCCGGCGCCGACGCCGACGGCCGCGACATCGACATGACGCTTCGGCTGGAGGGCGACGGCTACGAACTGTCGATCCGCGACGGCGTGCCGCTGTCGACGGGCGACCTCGACGTGTCGGTCGACGCGGGTGGTGGCACCACCGTCGACATCGGGGTGAACAAATCGAAGGGCCGGATGCGCCGCCAGCACGTCCGTGACCTGCTGGAGACGGTCGGCCTTCGCGAGGAGCACTACTACCGCTACCCCCACCAGTTCTCCGGCGGCCAGCGCCAGCGGGTCGGCATCGCCCGCTCGCTCGCGCTGGAACCGGAGTTCGTCGTGCTCGACGAGCCGGTGTCCGCGCTGGACGTGTCGGTGCAGGCGAAGATACTGAACCTTCTGGAGGACCTTCAGAACGAGTTCGGACTGACGTACCTGTTCATCGCACACGACCTCTCGGTGGTGCGGCACATCTGCGACCGCGTGGCCGTGATGTATCTCGGCAACGTCATGGAACTGGGACCGACCGAGGAGCTGTTCGAGGACCCCGCGAACCCGTACACGCTGTCGCTTCTGTCCGCGATTCCGGACCCGGACCCGACGGACGAGAAGAACCGCATCACGCTACGCGGGACGCCGCCGAGTCCGCGTGACCCGCCGACCGGCTGTCCGTTCACCACGCGGTGTCCGGCGAAGATCCGGCCGGAGGCGTACCGCGACATGGACGACGACCTCTGGGAGGCGCTGACCGTCCTCCAGGAAGTCATCCGCGAGCGGGCCACCGCCGACCGGTCGCTACGGGAGATTGCCAAGGAGATGCTCGGGATGGAGACGCGCTTCTCGGACATCACCGAGATAAACGAGGAGGTGTTCGCCGACGTCGACGTGCCAAGCGACATCCGCCAGCACGTCGACCACGCCGAGGAACTCGTCGCCAACAACGACGAGAACGAGGCGCTGGAGTATCTCCTCGACGAGTTCGGGAGCCAGTGTGACGCGGAGCGACCCGACCACCACGAGGTGAGCGACGCCGGCCGCATCTCGCTGTGTCACCGCCACGAGGGCGGCCACGACCAGCCGGGGGCGATGTTCGCCGACGTGTTCGACTCCTGATGGCGGGGCGGCCGCCGCGCTGGGCGTTGCGGGCGCTCGACGGCCTCCAGTACGGGGTCGCGCTCACGCTCACCGTCGCGGCGGTGGCGACGGCTGCGCCGTACCTGTTCGCGCTCGTCGGCGTCGGCGCCGACTCGCTGTCGGGGGTCAACCCCGTGCTGTCGGTCCAGTACGTGCTGTTCTTCGGCGGGTTCGCCGCGATGGCGCTGGGTGCGCTGAAACTGCGGCCCGACGCACCGTACAAGGAGAACTCGCGGCTCACGCTGTCGATGTCGAACACCGGCGCCTCGACCGACGGCGGATTCGCCGAGCAGGTGGCGGACCTGCCGCCGCTTGGCCGGTACGACCCGGGGGAGGGCGAGCGGCTCTCGGGCGGCGGGCGCCTACTCGTCGCCAGCGGCGTGATGCTCCTCGCCTCGTTCCTGCTGGAGCGGCTGTTCATCGTGGGGCTGTGAGTCGCCGCACCGACAGATACAACCCCGCGGACGCCCCAACACCGGCAAATGGTCGAAACCGGAGACGAGGAGGTCGACTACGCCGAGCGCATCGCGGCGAACGCCGACGTCCTGAAGAACGCGTGGGAGGAGACCATCGAGGACATGAAGGCGATGGCCGCCGACATGGAAGAGGACGGCTGGGACGCCTTCTACGTGGCCGCCGGCGACACCGCTCCCGAGCATCCGGAGGCCGGTGACCCCGACCGCTGGGGGCTGGTCCACGTCATCCCCGACAACTACGTCGACGGGTTCGAGGAAGCGTTCGAGACCGGCGAGTTCCCCGAGTACGACGTGTTCCGCCAGGAGGCCAGCGGCGAACTGTTCGGCGTCACCCTGCTGACGGACCCCGACAGCCGGACCGCCATCCTCATCGCCTGGAACCTGCGGCTCCACGACGCGACGCCGCTGGTCAACAAAGCCCGCAGTGAGGAGGCGATGTACAGCCACGTCCAGACGCTGGACGGCACCGTCCACGGCTCGTTCGAGCACGACGCCCCGGAGAAGTTCTTCCCCCGCTTCGAGGAGTACGAGGCCTACTTCTCCGCCGACTACGACGCCCTCGCGGACGACGACGCGTAACGGCCACGGACGCCAGTTCTCGACCCCCACGTGGTTCCCACCCGCGAGTCACCACTCACGACTCACCGCTCGAAACGCCCAGTAGTTATAAATAACCGGTATCTACCGGAGTAAATTCCAACCCATAACCGGTGTAGGAACGTGACGTATGCTACGCGGAAACACACGAACGCTCGTATCGTTGTTCGTCGCGCTGACGGTCGCGCTGTCGATGTTCGCCGGGCCGGCCGCGGCGGCCGACGGCGACGCCGGCGTCGTCGTCGAGGGTGACTCGGACGGCGCGACGGTGACCGTCACCGCGAACAACCAGACGCAGTCCATCAGTCTCCCGCCGTCCGACAGCCCGAGCCCGCCGAGTCTTCCGGGGCTCCCGCTGGCGTCGACCAGCGCCGACCGGAACGTCGACGTGACCGTCGAAGGTAGCACCGACGGCCTCGTCGTCACGGTCGCCGCCAACGGTCAGGAGCGAACCATCCGTCTCCCGCCGGAGGGCGCGCCGAGTCCACCGAGCCCCGCGACGACGGCCGCCGACCGGAACGTCGACGTGACCGTCGAAGGTAGCACCGACGGCCTCGTCGTCACCGTCGAGGCGAACGGGCAGGAGCGCACCGTCCGCCTCCCGCCCGAGGACAGTCCGAGTCCGCCGAGCCTCCCGCTGTAGTCCGGTCCTCCGACCCGACGCTTTCTCGCACCGACGCCGCCGAAGTGACACTACGGAGCGCCGCCCGACACCGCTCGCGACAACGTGGCGCTCCCGCCGGTCGCACCACGCGCTCCAAGTGCAAGGACTTAGTACCGGGAACGGGTGAAATGGGGTATGAAGGTCGCTGACGCCATGACGCCGCGCGAGGAACTCGTGACGGCGACGGTACCGGGTACGCGTGAGGACGTGCTCGACCGACTGCAGGACAACGAGTTCTCCTCCATCCCCGTGGTGAAGGACGGCGAGGACGGCGAGCAGTTCCGCGGACTCGTCTCGCGGGAACATCTCATCGAGGAGCCGAACGAGGACCAACTGGCGCTACTCGCGGAGGAGGTCGAGTCGGTCTCCTCGACGGCGGACCTCCGCGACGTGGCACAGGTCATCGGGTCCGCCGGCCAGCGGCGCGTCCCCGTCGTCGACGACGGCTCGCTCGTCGGCATCATCACCATCACCGACGTGGTGCGGGCCATCGCCAACGGCGACGTCGACGCCGACAGCGACGTGGAGCCGCTGGCGAAGCACGCGGTCAACTGCGTCTACCGCGACACGCCGCTGACCGTCGCGGAGCGGGAACTCGCCTACGCCGACGAGGCGTACGGCGTCGTCCTCGACGGCGAGGGCGCCCCCGAGGGGATGGTGACCGAGGTGGACATCCTCGACGTCGCCCGCATCGTCGAAGGCGAGGAGTCCACCGGCGACGCCATCGCCGACGAGGACGACGACTGGAAGTGGGAGGGCATCAAGGCCGTCGGCTCCCGCTATCTGCCGACCCGGAACGTCGAACTCCCTGCGGAACCCGTCTCGTCGTTCATGACCGAGGGACTGGTCACCGTCTCCGGGTCCAGCGGCGTCGTCGAGGCCGCACAGCTGATGATATCGGAGGACATCGAGCAGATTCCGCTGGTGAACGGCGACGAACTCGTCGGCATCCTGCGGGACACGGACCTGCTGGAGGCGCTATGAGCGAGGGCGAGAACACGGAACTGGAAGCGGTCGCGGAGCTCGCCAAGCGCCGCGGCTTCTTCTTCCAGTCGTCGGGCGCGTACGGCGGCGTCTCCGGGTTCTACACCTACGGTCCCGAGGGTGCGGCGCTGAAGCGCAACCTCGAGGACGCGTGGCGCGACCGGTTCGTCACCCGCGAGGGCCACATGGAGGTGTCGGCGCCGGACGTGATGCCCGAACCCGTGTTCGAGGCGTCGGGCCACCTCGACGGCTTCGACGACATGATACTCGAGTGCCCCGAGTGTGGCGAGTCCCACCGCGCGGACCACCTCGTCGAGGACAACTCCGACGTCGAGGACGCCGAGGCCATACCGATAGAGGAGGTCCAGGAGATGATAGCGGACCTCGGGCTGACGTGTCCGACCTGCGGCGCGGACCTCGCGGGCGAACCCGTCGAGGAGTTCAACCTGATGTTCGAGACGAACATCGGTCCCGGCTCCTCGCAACCGGGCTACCTCCGCCCGGAGACCGCACAGGGCATCTTCGTGGAGTTCCCCCGCCTGAAGGAGTACGCCCGCGGCCAACTGCCGTTCGGCGTCGCGCAGGTGGGCAACGCCTACCGCAACGAGATATCGCCGCGGCGCGCCCTCGTCCGGGTCCGGGAGTTCACGCAGGCCGAGTTGGAACACTTCATCGACCCCGAGGAGGACGAACCGCCCATCGAGCGGGTCGCGGACGTGGAACTCCCCCTCTACTCCGCGGAGAACCAGAACGGCGAGGGCGGCATCGAGTACCTGACCGTGCGGGAGGCGCTCGACGAGGACGTCGTCGGTAGCGAGTGGGTCGCCTTCTACCTCGGGCTGGCGAAGGGCTGGTACGAGCGGGTCGGCGTCGACATGGACCGATTCCGCTACCGCCAGCATCTCTCGGGCGAGCGGGCCCACTACGCGGTCGACTGCTGGGACGCCGAGGCCGAACTCGGCGGGGACTGGGTCGAGATTACGGGGTTCGCCTACCGCTCCGACTACGACCTCTCGAAGCACGCCGCCCACAGCGACGGCGACTTCACGCTGTTCAAGCAGTACGACGAGCCGAAGACCGTCGAGCGGCCGACCGTCGACCCCGACATGTCGGTGCTCGGTCCGGAGTACGGCGACGTGGCGGGCGACATCCGCGAGGAACTGCAACTGCTCGCGGAGCGTGACCCCGAGGCGTTCGAGGCCGACACCGTCCAGGTGACGGTCGACGGTGAGGAGTACGGCGTCGACACCGATGTGGCGAACTTCGCCGTCGAGGAGGAGACGGAAGCGGGCGAGCATATCACGCCCCACGTCGTCGAACCCTCCTTCGGCGTCGGCCGTCTCGTCTACACCGTCCTCACTCACGCCTACGGCGAGGACGAGGTAGACGGCGAACGGCGGTCGTACCTCCAGGTGCCCACCGAACTCGCGCCCACGTTCGTCTGCGTCGCGCCGCTCGTCTCGAACGACGACCCGCTGGTGGAGCGGGCCGAGTCGGTCCGCGAGCGCCTGCGCGAGGCGGGGTTCGAGGTCGACTACGACGACAGCGGCTCCATCGGCCGCCGCTACCGCCGGCAGGACGAGGTCGGCACGCCGTTCTGCGTCACCGTCGACCACGAGACGCTGGAACGCGACGACTACGACGCCGAAACGGTAACCCTGCGGGACCGCGACTCGACCGAGCAGGCTCGGGTCCCGGCCGCCGACCTGCCGGAACTGCTCGCGGACCTGCAGGCCGGCGACGCGACGTTCGACGCGCTTCTCGACCGCGGGGACGTCCACCGCGTGTAGCATGGACGCGGAGGTCGAGCGCCGACTCGTCCACGCCTCCGGCGGCGTCGTGCCGCTGGCGTGGGCCGTCGACCTCCTCTCGTATGGGCAGTTGCGGTACCTGTTTCTCGCTGGCTCGGCCGTCGCGCTCGCGCTCGAAGCCCTGCGGCTGTCGGGGACGCTCGACCTCTCGATTTTCGACCGGCTCACCCGCGAGTACGAGCAGTCGAACCCCGCGGCGTACGCGCTGTACGTGCTGTCGATGACGGCGACCCTGTGGCTGTTCCGGCCCGACGCGGCCGTGCCGGGGTGTCTGATGCTCGCGTTCGTCGACCCCGCCGCGGGCCTGCTCGGGTCGGGGGAACTCCGGCGGGTCAAACGGACGTTCGTCCTGCTGGCGACGTTCGGGCTGGCGACGCTCGTCGCGCTCCCGTTCGTGGGGTCGGTGCCGGCGATTTTCGGGGGACTGGCCGCGACGCTCGCGGACGGCGTCAAGCCCGTCGTCGCCGGCTACGTCGTCGACGACAACCTCACTATCCCGCCCGCGGCGGCGGCGGCCATCACCGTCGGCCTGCTGGTGTAATCACGCCGTGGACGCCCGCGCGACCAGTCGCTCGACCGGCCCGGAGTAGCGCATCAGCACCGTCCCGAGGACGCTCATCACCAACACGTAGCCGACGGCGACCGACGCCACCTCCGGAAGGCCAGCGGAGAGTGCCAGCGCCGCGATGACCAGCGAGAACTCGCCGCGGGCGACCAGTCCCAGCCCGGTCCGGACGGAGCGGCGACCCGACAGCCCGTAGGCGCGACCCCCCGCGTAGCCGCTGGCGAACTTCGTGACCGCGGTGACGACCGCCAGTACGAACACGGGGCCGACGACGCCCGCGACGGTGGCGGGGTCGGTCTTGAGGCCGATGGCGAAGAAGAACACCGCGGCGTAGATGTCCCGCTCGGAGACGAGCACGCGCTCGATGCGCTCGACGTGGTCCGTGCCGGCGAACGCCGTCCCGAGGAAGAAGGCGGCGACGGCCTCGCTGACGCCGACCGCCAGCGCGACCCCACCGACCAGCACCGCGAGCGCGAGTACCCGGAGGACGAACAGTTCGTCCGAGTCGGTCTCGAACAGGCGGTCGAGCAGGGGGGTTCCGACGGTCGCCAGCACCAACAGGCCGGCGATGACTCCGCCGGCGATAGCCAGCGACCGGAGGACGGTGGCGGTGCCGCCCCCGCCGAGCAGGGCGGCGACGACGGCGAGGTAGACGGCGATGAGCACGTCCTCGAACACGAGGACGCCGAGGATGGCCTCGCTCTCGGGGTCGGCTATCCAGCCCAAATCGACGAGCGTCTTGGTGACGACCGCCGACGAGGAGATGTAGGTGACGCCCGCCAGGAGGAGCGCCCCGAGCGGGCCGAACCCGAGCGCGAGCGCGAGCAGGCCGCCGGCGGTGAAGTTGACGAGGAAGTCGACGCCGCCGGCCCGCAACATCCGGTCGCCGCTGTCGACGAGGCGGCCGACGTTGAACTCCAGACCGATGAAGAACAGCAGGAGGACGACCCCTAGCTCCGACAGCAGGTCGATGAACTCGCGGCTCTCGACGACCGACAGCGCCTCGACCGGCGAGAACGGGCCGACCAGCAGGCCGACGAGGATGTACGCGGGGATGACCGACTGGTCGAGCCGCGCCGCGACGGCGCCGCCGACGGCGATGACACCGAGGACGACGCCCGCCTCGACGAGCAGGGCGGCCATCAGTCCCCGCGGACGAGCGCCGCGAGCGCCGACTGCTCCTCGCGGGTGCCGAGCGCGACCAGCACGTCGCCCGCCTCCAGCGCCGTCTGCGGGCCGGGGTTCGGCTCCGTCTCGTCGCCGCGCTGGATTGCGATGACCGACGCGCCGGTCTCCCCGCGGACGTTCGCGGCGGCGAGCGTCCTCCCCGCGAGCGGGGAATCGTCGGGTACCTCGGTCCACTCGATGATGGCGTCGCCCAGCGGCACCGACACGTCGTCGAGGTCGACGCTCTCGAAGTACGCCCCCTCGAGGATGGAGCCGAGGCGGTTCGCCTGCCGGTTCGTCAGGTCGAACAGTTTCTCGGAGTCGGCCTCGGGCGAGTCACGGCGGAACAGTTCGACGCGGCCGTCGTGGTGGAGCAACACCACCGCGCGGGCGCCGTCGCCCACGTCGAGTTCGAACTTCCGGCCGACGCCGGGCACGTCGGTCTCGTAGACGGTCATACCCTGAACTGGTCGCGCGACCACTACAACGTTCGCGTCGCGGCGTCGCAGTCCTTTTGCGCCGCCGTGCCCTCCCCCCGGACATGAGCGACTTCGACCGGGAAGCCGAGCGCGAGAAACTGCGCGAGCAGTTCGAGCGCGACAAACAGAAGCGACAGGCCTCCGAGCGGATGTCCGAACTCCTGCTCAAGGGCGCGACGATGACCAACAAGCACTGCGACGCCTGTGGCGACCCCATCTTCCGCCACGAGGGCCAGGAGTTCTGCCCGTCGTGTCACGGCCCCGGCGGCGCGGACGAGGCCGCACAGACGGACCAGGCCGAACAGCGACAGCAGGCCGAACAGCGACAGCAGGCCGAACAGCGACAGCAGGTCGAGCAGGACAACCACCAGGAACCGCAGGAGCCAACCGAGGCCGCGGCGAACGCGGCCGCCGGACCGGACCAGCACCCCGAACCGGAGCCGGAGCAGGGCGTCGAGGTGGAACACCCGCCGGAGGGCGCGGGCCACGAAGCGACCGCCGACCCCGCGACCGTCCCCGACCCCGAACCGGACGCGCGCCGGCCCGACCCCGCGGCGGTGGCCGACGCCGCCGACGGCAACGACCTCGCGACCGCGCGCGCGTCGCTGGCGCGGAGCCTCGCGGCGCTGTCGAGGCAGGCGGAGGCGACCGACGACCTCTCGCGGAAGCGGGAGTACCTCGCCGCCGCCAAGGAAGCCGCGGAGGCGCTCGAGGCGGCCGAGCGGGTCCGCTAGCGGTACTGGCTCCCGACGACCTCCCGGATGCGGGCGGCCGTCACCTCGCCGACCCCTTCGACCTCCATCAGGTCCGCCTCGTCGGCGGTCATCACGGCCTCGACGCTCCCGAACTGTTCCAGCAGTGCCCGCGCCGTCACCGGCCCCACCTCGCCGACGCTGGAGACGACGTACTCCTGCTGTTCGTCGAGCGTGCGCTGTGACTTCTTCCCGTGGACGCGCACCTCGCGGTCGTCCTCTTCCTGTTCGCGGCGGGCGATGACCTCGAGCAGGTCCGCGGTGTCGGCCTCGTCGTCGGTGAACAGGACGCTGACGCCGAAGTCGACCGCCAGCGACGACAGCGCGCCGCGGATGGCGTTCGGGTGGACGTTCCGCTCGCCGTAGAGGTCGCCGCCCTCGATGAGGACGACCGGCCGCGCGTAGTTGCGGGTGGCGTCTTTCACCTGCTCGAACATCGATCGGTCCTCGCCCAGCAGGGTGTCGAGGAAGTCCGCGACGCTCTTGCGCTCGATGACTACCCGGTCGGAGAGCACGTAGTCACCCACGTCGAGCGTCTCCAGCCGCGTCGTGAGGCCGTCCCGCGTCGAGAGGTCACGCGCGATCGTCGAGTCGAGTTCCCGCTGGTCGGCGACGATTTCGACGCCCGCCTCGTCGGTGCCGGCGCTGGCGACGACGGCGTCGTCGCGTTCGTCGTCTTCGGCCGCCGGGTCGGGCGCTCCGTCGTCCACCTCGTCTCCGGTGTCGTCGTCGGGGGCGAACGAGTCCAGCCCCGACTGGCCGCCGTTGGCGGCCGCGGTCGGTTCGGCGTCGTCGTCCGCGGACGACCCCGTCTCGTCCGCGTCGTCGCTGTCCCGTCGTTCCTCCGCACGGACGCCCGGGTCGCTGAACGCCGCCAGCGACTCCTGGCCGAGTTGCGCCTCCACCTCCCCCGCGAGCCCCTTCAGCTTCCGCAACTCCTCTTCCATCTTCTTCTCCTCGTTGCGCGACATCCAGAAGAACGCCTCGTCGCGGGTGTCGTCCGCGATGAGCACGACCACCTTCCCCTCGCTCGCGCGGCCGGTGCGGCCCTTCCGCTGGATGGAGCGGATGCCCTTCGGCACCGGCTCGTAGAACAGCACGAGGTCCACGTCGGGTACGTCCAGCCCTTCCTCGGCGACGGACGTGGAGACGAGCACCTCGAACTCGCCGGCGCGGAACTCGTCGAGCGTCTCCTTCTGCTGGGTCTGGGTCATCCCGTCGGAGCCCTCCTTGTCGCCCTGGCCGACGAACCGCTGGGCGTCGAAATGCTCGCCCAGGAACTCGGTCAGCGTCTCGGCGGTGTCGCGCGACTCGGTGAACACGATGGCGCGGCTCCCGCCCTGCAGGCCGAGCGTCTCCGCCAGCAGGATGCGCGTCTTGCGGAACTTGGGGTGGAGGTCGTCGAACTCCTCGGCGAGCCGCATCGCCTCCTTCACCTTCGGTTCGGAGACGAACCGCTGGGAGGCTTTCGACGCGCCCGACGAGCGGGCCTGCTGGCGCTGGCGCTCGAAGTACCGCCGCAGGGACTCGACCGACTGCGTCTCGACGAGTTCGGTCGCGCGCCGGAGCTTCATCACCTCGGCGTGGGCGCTCATCCCCTGGTACCCCTCCGACTGGTCGTTGTTCATCAGCCGCTGGAGCTGGGCCCGCATCTTGTTCAGCGTCCCCTGGCTCATGTTCGGGTCCGTCGAGTTCGTCACCCCGAGCTCCTTCAGTTTCTCCAGCCGCTCGGTGATGACCTCGTTCAACGCGTCCCGAATCTCCAGCACCTCGTCGGGCAACTGGACGTGTTGCCAGTCCACCTCCGTCCGGTAGGTGTGTTCCTCGACGTCGGCGTCGTCCTCGGTCATCACCTCCACCTCCGTCAGACCGAGGTTCTCACAGACGGTCAGAATCTCCGCCTTGTCGCCGCCCGGCGACGCCGACATCCCCGTGACGAGCGGGCGGTCGGCGTCCTGGTGGTAGCGGTCGGCGATGTAGTTGTACGCGTACTCGCCGGTGGCGCGGTGGCACTCGTCGAAGGTGACGTGCGTGACCGCCGCGAGCGACACGCGGTTGCCGACGAGGTCGTTCTCGACGACCTGGGGCGTCGCCAGCACGACCCGCGCCGACTGCCAGAGGTCGGCGCGGTCGTCCGGGCGCACGTCGCCGGTGAACACGACGATTTCGTCGTCGGGAATCTCGAGCGCCTCGCGGTAGAACTCGGCGTGCTGCTGGACGAGCGGCTTGGTGGGCGCGAGCATCAGCGCCTTCCCGCCGTACTCCGCGAGGCGGTGAGCCGTAACGAGCAGGGAGACGGTCGTCTTCCCGAGGCCGGTGGGCAGACAGACCAGCGTGTGGGCCCGTTTCGCGGTGTCGGCGAGCGTCGTCTGGTAGTCGCGGCGCTCCAAAAACCCCTCCGTGAGCAGGGGACCGTCGACGTGCTCGACCGCGTCGGGGGCCGCCATTACCCGTGTGTATCCCGCTGTCCCGGATAAGGGTTCGCGTGGCGGAGTGAAACTGGAGCTACCAGGGAAGGTCGGCGTCGAACCACCGCGACGCCAGCGAGGTGGCGAGACCGCCCACGACGAGGAACGCCGCGCCGGCGACGCCCCATTCGAGCGGAGTCATGTCCCAATCCGGGCCACGCGACGCTGAAAAGCGTGGCGACTTTCCGCTCCCGCCACGACGGACGGCCATGCGCGTCTCGGTCATCGGTGGCAGTCGGGTCGACGAAGCGACCGCGGAGCGAGCCGAACGCCTCGGGACCCGGCTCGCCGAGCGGGGCCACACGGTCGTCTGTGGCGGCTACGGCGGCGTCATGGAGGCGGTCTGTCGCGGCGCCCAGTCCGCGGGCGGTCGCACCGTCGGCATCCTGAAGGGCACCGACCACCGCGAGGGGAACGACTACCTCGACACGGCCATCGCCACCGGCCTCGGCAACGCCCGGAACGTCCTCGTCGTCGTCAACGGCGACGCCGTCGTCGCCGTCGACGGCGGCACCGGCACGCTCTCCGAGTTGGGCCACGCGCTCGACGCCGGCAAGCCGGTGGCCGGTCTCGACAGCCACGACCTCTCCGGGTTCGCCGGGTTCGAGCCCTGCGAGAGCGTGGCGTCGGCCGTCGAGAGCGTCGAGCGGCGCGTGGAGTAAGCCCGGCCGACCGGCGGTAGGTCGCGGGTACGCGGGCGAACGGTTGACCCGGTTTATCCGCGACGGCGGCGTACTCGCCGCCCCATGGCAGTCGGACGACGCCGGGTGGTCGTCGGCGTCGCGGCGGCCGCGCTCGTCGTTCTCGCCGCCCTGCTCGCGTTCTCGGCCGTTACCGCGACTCCGAGCGTGCAGGAGGGTACCGTCGTCGGTCGCCCCGTCCTCGAACTGTTCGCCCCGGACAACCGTGTCCTCGGCGGCGAACAGGTCACGCTGGAGGTGTTCATCACCAACAGCGGCGTGTTGACCAGCGGCGGCCCCGCGACGTTCGAGGAGCGGGTCAAGACCGCCCGCAACGTCCGGTTCAGCGTCGACACCGACCGCCTCCCCGAGGACGTGGCCGACGACGTGGAGGTGTTGAGCGGCGAAGTGCCCGCGGGCACGGTGCCGGAGGGCATCGCCGGCCCGTTCGGCCTGCGACTGGAGGTGAGCGAGGACATCCCCCCTGGTACGTACGAACTCCCGGTGCGGCTCTCGTACGACTACACGAGCGTCGTCCGGTACAGCGAGTTCGAGGAGCCGCGGTTCACCGACATCTCGCGGGACGCACGGGCGACGCTGACGCTCGTGGTCCGCGAGCGGGCACGGTTCGCATTCGCCGCCGAGGGACCAGTCGTCACCGCCGGCGAGACGGCGGTCAAGCGGCTCACCGTCACGAACGTCGGCTCCGAGCCAGCCGGCGAGAGCGTCCTCCTGCTGTCGGCGGCCAACGGCTCCGTCACGTTCGGCGAGCGGGGACGCGCCCGGTCGACCGAACGGGTCGCACTCGGGCGGCTCGACCCCGGCGAGTCGCGGACGGTTCCGGTCCGCGTCGGCGCGCCCGCCGACCTGCCGCCGGGGGCGTACCCCGTGACGGCGACGGTGGGGTACCGGTCGCCCGCGGGCGTCCGCGAGCGGTCGACGGCCGTGACCGTCTCCGTCCCGGTCGGCGCCGAGCAGACGTTCGCCGTCGCCGACGCCAGCGACACGCTCCGGGTCGGCGAGCGCGGCACCGTCGAGGGGCGGGTCGTCAACACCGGCGGGCGGACCGTCACGAACGCCGTCGTCGTGTTCCCCGAGGACGCCGCCGGCCTCACGGCGCGCCAGCCGGAGTACGCCGTCGGGTCGCTCGCGCCCGGCGAGAGCGCCCCGTTCGCGTTCGTCGTCGACGTGGCGAACGACTCGACGGGCGGACCGCGACTGCTCGACTTCCGGGTGCGCTACCGCGACCCCGGCGACGAGGTGCGCGTCAGCGACGCCGTCGACGCGCCCGTCACCGTCTCTCGCGAGCAGACGTTCGCCGTCCGCGACGTGGCCGGCGACCTCCGGGTGGCGGCGGGCGGCACCCTGACCGGCACCGTCCTCAACACGGGCGACGAACCGGTGACGGACGCCGTCGTCGTGTTCGACCAGGCGAGCGGGCTCACCCCGCGGGAGACGCGGTTTCCGGTCGGCGACCTCGACCCGGGCGAGTCGGCCACCTTCCGGTTTCCCGTCGACGTGCCGGCGACGGCCGACCCCGGGCCGCAGTTCGTCGGCTTCCGGGTCCGCTACCGGGGACAGGGCGACGAGCGGCGGGTCAGCGACCCGCTGGACGCCCGGGTGCGCGTCGACCCCGAGCAGGCGTTCCGGGTCGCGGTGACCGACAGCACGCTCCGGGTCGGCGACACCGGCCGGGTGCGGGGACGACTCGTCAACACCGGCAACGCCACCGTGGAGGGAGCGGCGCTGGTCCTGCTGGCGAACGACACCGACCTCCGACCCCGCGAGTCGGAGTTCGGCGTCGGGAGCCTCGACCCCGGTGAGTCAGTTCCCTTCGGGTTCACCGTCGACGTGCCGCGAGGGGCCGGCGCGGGGCCGCGACAGCTCCGGTTTCAGGTCCGCTACCGCGGCCGCGACGACGAGCGCCGCGCGAGTCGACCACTCGACGCTCGGGTGCCGGTCGCCCCCGAACAGGCGTTCCGCCTCCAGCGCGTGGAGAGCGACCTGCGGGTGGGCGAACGCGGAGAGGTGACGGCGACGCTCGTCAACGCCGGCGACGCCCCGGCCGAGGACGTGAGCCTGCTGTACGCGGCCAACGGCTCGCTCCAGCCGCTGTCGGCGGCCGCCGCGGCAGGGACGCTCGAACCCAGCGAGGGCGCGCCCGTCGCGTTCACGTTCGACGTGCCCCGGACGGTCGACCCCGGCGCCCGGCCGCTCACGTTCCGCGTCCGCTACCGAGGGCAGGACGGCGAGTTCCGCACGAGCGCGCCGCTCGTGGCCAGCGTCGGCGTCGCGCCCGAGCAGACGTTCGCGCTCCGGAACGTGACGAGCACGCTCCGGGTCGACGACACCGGCCAGGTGACCGCGCGGCTGGTCAACACCGGGGCCGTCGCCGCCGAGAGCGTCGTTCTCGCCGTCGAGCCGACGGCCGGGACGCTCATCCCCCGCGAGAGCGAGTACGCCGTCGGGTCGCTCGCGCCCGGCGAGAACGCATCCGTCGCGTTCCGGTTCGACGTGACCGCCGACGCCGAACCCGGTCCCCGGCAGGTGGCGTTCCGGGTGCGCTACCGCGGGCAGGCCGACGAGCGGCAGACGACCGACCCCATCGACGCCCGGGTGACGGTCGGCCCCGAGCGCGACGAGTTCCACGTCGAGGCGGCGAACGCAACGCTCCCCGCCGGCGGGTCGACGGTGGTCGACCTCCGGGTCGAGAGCCGCGAGGACCGGCCGCTCCGCAACGTCCGGGCGCGACTGTTCGTCGACGACCCGCTCGCCAGCGACGACGCGGAGGCGTTCGTGCCCGAACTCGGCCCGAACGAGACGGCGACGCTCAGGTTCGCGCTCGCCGCCGACGGCGGCGCGGTGGCGAAGCAGTACCCCCTGCTCGTCGACTTCACCTACGAGGACGCGGACGGCGACACCGTCCTCTCGGACACGTACTTCGTCCCGGTGACGGTGACGGAGCCGCCGCCGCGTCGGCTCCCCGTCGGCGTCGACTCGGTCGGCGTCGGGACGTTCGCCGTACTCGTCGTCGCCGTGGCGCTGGCGGGGCTGGTGTACTGGAAGCGGCGGGCGATACGGACGGGCGTCGACCGCCTCAGGCGGTGAGCGGGCGGGCGTACCGCGCCCGGAGCGTCAGCGCCGACGGCAACAGCAGGACCGACGTGAGAAAGGCATAGAAGACGCTCAACGCCGCGAGCAGGCCGAACTGCCCGATAGCCGGGAACGGCGCGAGCACGAGCACGCCGATGCCGAACACGGTGGTGAGCATCGACCCCGCGAGCGCGCCGCCCGTCCCGGTGACGGTGGTGGTGAGCGCGTCGACGAGGCCGGCCCCCTCGTGGCGCTCGTCCGCGAACCGGTGGAGGACGTGGACCGAGTAGTCGACGCCGAGGCCGATGGTGAGCGCCAGCACCGTCGCGGTGAACGCGTTGAGCGCGATGCCCGCCGCGCGCATCGACGCCGCCACCAGCGCGACGGTGGTGACGATTGGCACCAGCGCCAGCAGGCCGAGCGTCGGGCGGCCGACGAGCCACCGGAACACCGCCGCGAGCGCGACGGCCGTGCCCCCCAGCGCCACCGCGAGACTCACCAGCGCCGACCGGAAGATGAGGTCCGCGACGGCCTGGAACACGACCACCTCGCCGGTCGCCGTCGCGGCGTACGGGAACCGCGCGGCCACCGTCCGGGCGTCGGCCGTGACGACCGCGGGGTCGGCGTCGGCCTCCACCTGGTAGACGACGCGGGCGCTCCGCCGGTCCTCGGTGAGATACTCCAGCGCGACCCCACGGGCCGGCGACCGGAGCAGGGCGTCGTACACCGCATCGAGGTTGCGGTCGGGGACGCCGTTCCCGTTCCGGTCGTTGCGGGCGACGAGCGCGGCGAACTCCGGGTCCGCGGCGGCCTGCGCCCGGATGACAGTGACGATAGAGGTGCCGACCGCGGAGCCGTCGGCCTCGGTGACGAACGTGTCGGGGGGGTTCGTGCCCGCCCGCTCGATGGATTCGAGCGCGGTGTCGGCTTCGAGCGGGCCGCGGACGTAGACGGTGACGGTGTCGGCCTCGCCCGTCTCGAACCGGTCCTCGAGGAAGTCGAGCGTCCGCGTGACGGTGTACTCGCCCGGCCGGAACGGCTCCGGGAGCGCCGCGAGATACGGCGGGGTCTCCGCAGGAGGAAGAAAGTCCTCCTGTGAGAACTCGGTGTCGACGCCGGTGGCGTAGCCGCCCGCGAGGAGCGTGGTCACGAGCGCGAGCGCGAGAACGAGCCGCGGGCCGCGGCGCGCGGCGACCACCCCCACCGAGAGCAGGCGGCCGACGCCGGAGCCGGTTTGCCCGATGGGGCGGGTCGTCGCCGCCGGCAGACCCCTGCGGGCGCGGACATCGTCGGCCAGCAGTTTCGCCGCCGGCAGGAACACGCCGAACACGAGCGCCGTGAACGCGATACCGACCGCCGCGACCAGCCCGAACCGCCTGATTGGGACGAGGTCGCTCGTCAGGTTCGACGCGAACCCGATGACCGAGGTGACGGTGACGATGCCGAACGCGACGACCAGTTGAGCGACGGTCACTCGCATCGCCGGCCGGGGGGCACGACCTCCCGACCGCTCCTCGCGGTAGCGATTGACGGCGTGGATGCCGTAGTCGATGCCGACCGCGAGCAACAGCGGCGGCACCGCCACCAGTATCTGGTCGAACGGAATCCCCGCCAGCCCCAGCAGGCCGAACGTCCAGACGGCGACCAGCACCAGCCCGACGAGGCCGAGCAGGAGGTCGAGCGGGTCGCGGTAGGCGACGACGAGAAACAGCGTGATGAGCAGACCGGACGCGGGGACCACGACGAGCAGGGTGTCGCCGATGACGGCGCCGAACTCCGCCTCGAGAACGCCGCCGCCGAACACCGTCACGTCGGGCGCGATGGGGGCGACCAGCGTCACCATCCGGCGCTGGATTGGACCGAGGGGGTCGTCCGCCTCGCCGGCGGCGGGGACCCGATGGTCGACGACGGCCACCGTGGCCGACGCACGGGCCGCGGTCGCCGAGAAGTCGGTGCTGAGGAGGCGGGCGAACCCCGGAGCGGCGGCGGCCCGCCGGACCGCCCGGTCGATGGCCGCCGGGGGTGCACGCTCGACGGCCCGCAGTTGCGCGGCGGGCGTCGTCGCCGCCGGGTCGAGTTCCCGGGCCACCTGCGCGGCCGCGCTGGTCGAGGAGTCGACCCGGAGTTCCGGCCGGGCCGCGAGCGCCTGCTGGACGCGGAGCATCCGCACCAGGGCGGCCCGGGACAGCACGTTGTCGCCCCGCTGTATCAACTGGGTCGTGCCGGCCGCCGGTTCGAACGGCGGGGTGAACTCCCGGTCGGCCGCCTCCAGCGCGTCCTGTTCGGGGAGTTCCTCGGCGAACTGGTCGGTGCCCGTCTCCGTGGAGACGGTCGTGAGACCGACGACGAACGGGAGCGTGGCGAGGAGAAAGGCGACGACGACGAGGTGGGGGCGGCCGACGACCAGCGCCGTCACCCGGTCGGCGGCGGAGGGGGCGGCCATGCCCCCGTGGACGACCCGCCGGCGAAAGCCATCGGCGACCGTTCACCGGGGTAAGCGGTGGCCACCGGCGGTACCGAGTGGTTACTCGTGGTGGGGCGGCGCGACGAGCCGCCGGCTCGTCGGTCGGTGGAAACGGGCCCGGCGGGAAGGGTGGTCACGTGACCCGTCGGGCGCGGGAGAAGACGCCGCCGCGGGGGCGGCGGTGAAGGAAGCGCGGATGTATGGGTGGGAGCTGACGGGCGTGACGAGGACGTTACTCGTCGTCGGTGTCGTTGACGGCGACGTCGACGGCGTCGGACTGGACGTCCTCGACGCGGTCCTGCAGGTCCTGGAAGCGGTCGACCTGCTCCTCGAGCTGTTCCTGGAACCGGTCGAGCTGCTCCTCGAAGCGGTTCTGGAGCTCGTCGCTCTGCTCCTCGAGCTGGTCCTGGAACTGCTCGATCTGGTCGATGGCCTGCTCGAACGCCTCGACCGTCTGGTCCTCGAGGTCCTCGTTGGCGTCCAGCAGGGCGTCGAGCTGGTCGTTGAGCGCCTCGAGCGACTCCTCGCTCAGCTCGTCGTACTGGTCGAGACCCTCGTCGAACTGCTCGTCGACCGTGTCGTACGCCTGGTCCTGCTGTTCGAGCAGGCTGTCGAAGGCGTCGTCGACGGCGTTGCGCAGGTCGTCGAGCGTCTCTTCGCCGGCGGGCGTCGTCGAGTCGACGGTGTCGATGACCGACTGGATGGACGTGCGGCCGAGCTCGACCGTCTGCTCCTGGGCCTGCCGCTGGGTGTCGACGCCGCTGGCGACCGTCTCGGTCACCTGGCGCGGCACGTCGAGCGAGCGCTCGACGAGGTCCTGGCTCTGTTCGATGGTCCGGCGCTGCAGTTCGAATACCGTGTTGATGGGGGATGTGCGGTCACTCATTGTCGGATTCCTCAGTTGGGAGCGATGTCGTCCGGCGCCCCGGCGAGTCCGGGTGCTACCATGGACGCGGTGCCGGAGCGTCGGGGTCCGACATCGCCTATCTGAACGATGGACGCGAACGCTAATAAGCTTTACCCCTGAATACCATTCAGAACCATTCAATGTCAGAGAGTGGTTCAGGCCGCGGATGGGTGGAGTCGAGAGGGGTGGCGGCGCTCTATCTACTCGTGTGTACGCGCCCGAGAAGCCTGACCCCGTTGCCTCCTATTGCCGGGAGAACGACCCCCTCCCGACGGGGCGGATACCGGCAACTTAACTGATAGCGTAGCGATGCACCGGGTACGACACACGGGCTGGCCGTACGTGCCGCATGGCCCGGCTCCGCCGCGCATCGCTCCCGACCGACGCCGCACCACTCGCACGATGACTCCCATCTCGCTCGACTGGCTTCCGGCGCTCGACTGGAGCCTCCTGCTGATTCCGTTCATCACGGGCATCATCGGCTACATCACCAACTGGGTCGGCATCCGGCTCCTCTTCTACCCCATCGACTTCGTCGGCGTCCGCGTGCCGGGGATGAAGCGGCTCGTCCCCTACCTGCCGAACCGCATCCAGCAGATTCCCGGGTTCATGTCCGGACGGCTCGGCTGGCAGGGCATCATCCCCTCGCGGGCCGAGAAGATGGGGAGCCTCGCGGTCGACAAGGGCATCTCGAAACTGGGGAGCCAGCGGGAGTTCTACGAGGAACTCGACCCCGAACGCATCGCGGAGCACATCGTCTCGGAGTCGAGCGAGGAAATCCACGCGCTGGTCGAGGAGATAATCCGCCGGGAGCATCCGCAGCTGTGGGCGGACGCGCCCCCGGCCGTGCGGCGGGCCGTCCACGCCCGCATCGACGACCAGTTGCCCGAGGTGGTCGGCAACATCGCCACCAATATCGGGGAGCACATCGACGACTTGCTCGACGTGAAGATGATGGTCGTCGACCAGTTCGAGCAGGAGCCCGAACTCGTCAACCAGGTGTTCATGGAGGTCGGCGACCGCGAACTGAAGTTCGTCATCAACTCCGGGTTCTATATCGGGACGCTGCTCGGTGCGTGTTCCGTCCCGCTGTTCCTCTACATCAACCAGTGGTGGGTCCTGCCCGTCGCGGGCGTCGCCGTCGGCTACATCACCAACTACATCGCCATCAAGCTCATCTTCCTGCCGTACGAGCCGCACGACATCGGCCCGTTCACCCTCCAGGGGCTGTTCATCCAGCGGCAGGACGAGGCGTCGTGGGCGTACACGAAACTGGTCGCCGACCGCATCATCACGCTGTCGAACATCGCGGAGAACCTGCTGTACGGCCGCCAGTCCGACCGCACCCGACAGCTCATCAAGGACGCGCTCCGGCCGTCCATCGACGACGCGCTGGGCGTCGCCGGCCCCGCGGTCCGCGTCGCCACCGGGCCCGAGGAGTACGAGTCCATCCGCGAGTCGGTCGCCGAGGAGGGCGTCGAGTACGCGTTCGAGCCGCTCCAGGACCCCGAGTTGAACGAGGAGCGCAACGAAGCGCTCCGACAGCTGATGTACGAGCGGATGCGGGTGCTGTCGCCGCCGGACTTCGCGGAGATGCTCCGGCAGGCGTTCAAGGAGGACGAGTGGCTCCTCATCTTCATCGGCGCCGTCCTCGGGTTCGTCGCCGGCTGGATACAGCTACTGGTGGTGAACGCCGTATGAGCGAGGAGAGCACGAACCCGGGCGACGACCCGGGCACGGAGGACTCGGAGGAGCCGACCGCCGACCGGCCCGACGAGGGCGGCGACGGACCGTCCGACGACGACGTCGAGGAACTGGCGGCGTCGCTCGGCGGCCGGACGAACGGCGACGGCGAGTTCGACCCCGCCGAGATGGACGACGTTGCCCGCGACCTGACCCGGCGGCAGGTCGAGCGGCTGTTCGACGTGCTGGAAGCGGCCCTCTCCGGGCCGGACCGGCTCGACGAGGAGTCGCTCGACACCCTGCTGTCGTCGCTGGAGGCGGCTATCGTCGACCCCACCAGCGTCGACAGCCGCGAACTCGACCGGATGCTCGCGCTCTGGGAGGCGGTGCTGGTCGACGCCGCCTCCTTCGACGACGCCGAGCGCGCGCTGTCGGTGTTCGAGGCCGCGGGGCTCGACGAGCGACGGGACACCGGGTGGCTCCAGTTGCTCGACCGCCTCGGACTCGACGGCCTGCTCGAGTCGACCGGCACGGCCGACGCCGCGGCCGCGCTCTCGGGCGACGGCGACTCGGTCGACCCCTACCGGCTCGCCCGCCTGCTGGCGCTGGTGACGCGCAACGCCACCGCCAACTCCGGGGAGACGGGCGTCCGCGTCGCCACCGAACTCGCGCGCGCCGCGGCGACGGCCCACTCGCCGGCGGAACTCCTCGACGACGGCCGCGAGGTCGCGCTCACGGAACTGGAGCGGCTCGGCGTCGACACCGGCGTCGACGTGGAGGCGACCCGCGAGCGGCGACGGACGCCCGAGGCCGACGAGGAGACGAAGAGCCTCCGCGAGCGGGGGGAGGCCCTGCTCGAGCAGTCGGCCGACATCGACTACACCGAGGAGTACCATCCGGCGTACGACCACGTCGTCGAGCAACTCGCGCCCGACGAGGCGCGCATCCTGCGGCTACTCGCCACCGAGGGCCCCGAGCCTGCGGTGGACGTTCGTGACGTGGGCTGGCTCCCGCTCGGCTCGACGCTACTGGCGAGCCACCTCACGATGCTCGGGCAGAAGGCCGGCTGTCGCCACGCCGAGCGGATGCCCGCGTACCTCCACAACCTCGACCGGCTCGGTCTCCTGTGGTTCGCCGACGAACCCGTCGAGGACCTCGACCGCTACCGGGTGCTGGAGGCCCAGCCGCACGTCGAGAACGCCGAGGCGCGGGCCACCCGCCCGAAGAAGGACCGCCGGAAGGTCCACCTCACGCCGTTCGGCGTCGAGTTCTGCCGCGAGGCGTTCGGCATCGACCCCGTTCCGGACGCGGCCGGCGCGCTCGGCGACGTGGAGCCGGACGACTAAAGCGGTCGGTGAGGGACCACTTCCGGTCCGTCGCGGACCGTCGCCGCGACGCCGAACACGTCCGCGAGCAGGTCCTCCGTCACGACGTCAGCGGGCGGCCCCCAGTCGTACGGCGACCCCTCGCTGAGCGCGATGAGGTTGTCCGCGAACCGCGCGGCCTGTGCCACGTCGTGGAGGACGACACCGACGGTGACGCCCGCCTCGCGGTTCAGCTCCCGGACCGTCTCCAGCACGCCGAGTTGGTGACGGAGGTCCAGAAACGTCGTCGGCTCGTCCAGAAGCAGGACATCCGGCTCCTGGGCGAGCGTCATCGCCACCCACGCGAGCTGTTTCTGCCCGCCCGACAGCTGGCCGAGTTCCGTCCCGCGGAGGTGGTCGACGCCCGCCCGCTCGATGGCGCGGTCGACGGCCGCGTGGTCGCTCTCGGTCAGCGATTCGAGGAACCCCCGATGGGGGTACCGGCCGTGTCTGACAAGCTCTTCGACCGTCGTACTCGAGGGCGAGTCGTGTTCCTGTGAGAGCAGGCCGAGCCGGCGTGCCCGCCGCTTCTCGCCCATCGCGTACACGTCCTCGCCGGCGAGTTCCACGTCGCCGGCCCAGGGGTCGAGCTGGCCGGCCAGCGTCTTCAACAGCGTCGACTTCCCGGAGCCGTTCGGTCCGACGAGCGCCGTCACCTCCCCAGCCGGAAGGACGACGTGGTCGCACTCGACGACCGGCTCGTCGGTCGTCCGGTAGCCGACGGCCAGCCCGTCCCCGACGAGCGCCGGCGACGACGGCGGCGCGTCGCTCCCCCCGGTCGTGTCCGCCTGCTCCTGGTGCTCGCCTTCGCTCATAGTTCACCCAACTGCTGGCGCTTGCGCATCAGGTAGAGGAAGTACGGCCCGCCGACGAGCCCGGTGACGATACCCACCGGTAGTTGCGTCGGGGCGTTGAGCACCACCTCGAAGAACAGCCGCGCGCCCACGTCGGCGACGACCATCAGCGCGGGGCCGAGGAACGCACAGCCGACGAGCAATCGCTTGTGGTCGCTCCCGACGACCGTGCGGGCGACGTGGGGGACGATGAGGCCGACGAAGCCGACGATGCCCGCGACCGCGACGCTCGCGGCGGCGGCGACGATACCGACCGCCGACAGCAGAAAACGGGTGCGCTCGACGCGCATCCCGAGCGCGCTGGCCGTCGACTCGCCGAGCAGGAGGACGTTCAGCTGTCGCGCGCCGACGAACGCGGCAGGCAGGACCGCGAGCGTCCACGGCAACACCGTCCGCACCTGCTCCCAGTCGACGCCCGTCAGCGAGCCGGTGGTCCACGCGACGGCCTGCTGGACGGTGCCCAGGTCGGCCGCGAAGTAGAACAGCGACGTCTGCAGGGAGTTCAATACGGTGCCGACGATGACGCCAGCCAGCACCAGCCGGACGGGGGAGGTGCCGCCCTTCCACGCGATGGCGTAGACGACGAGGAACGCGACCGTCCCCCCGAGCGCCGCCGTCAGCGGCAACAGGACGGCGAAGGCCGGGAACGCCACGAGCGTCAGCAGGATGGCGAACCCCGCCCCCGAGGAGACGCCGAGGATGAACGGGCTGGCGAGTTCGTTTTTCGTCACCGCCTGGAAGATGGCGCCCGACAGCGAGAGGTTCACCCCGACGAACACCGCGACCAGCACGCGAGGCATCCGGATGGTCCAGACGACCAGCGTCGACTCCGCGAGGTCGTAGCTCGTCGAGAACCCGAGGTCGGCCGCCAGCCCGTCGCCGAGAAGCAAAGTGGCGAGCACGCTCGGGTCCAGCAGGACGTCGGGGTCGAACACCGCCCCCCACGCCGTCGACAGCGACATCGTGAACGTCCCGAAACTCACCTGCACGAGCCCCGCGACGACGGTGACCGCGAGCGCGACCCCGCAGAACCCGACGAGCCGGGTATCGACCCAGTCGAACCAGCCGACGACGGGCGGGTCGGCGGACTCAGTCTCGGTCGCCATGCGTCGCCTCCCGTGTGTTCATGTGGGTTTTAGGTCCCCCTAAGAACTCAAAAGGCGTTCGGTTCGGCGTCTCACCGCCGGACGTCCACCGGGTCGCGTGCGGTCAGGAACGCCTCCCCCTCGCTGGCGAACGCGAGCGTGCCGTCCTCGTCACGGTAGACGGTCCAGTCGGGGAGCGCGGGGATGTCGTAGTCCGCGGGGTCGCGGTAGTTCGCGGCGACGGTCCAGGTTCGGGCACGCATCGCACCCGCAGAATCGGTCGTCTCGTCGGCCGCGGCCGGTCGCGTCGGTGCGGTCGTGGAGTCGGTGTCGTCCGTCATTGCGTCAGCGGTCGGTCGGTTCGTCCAGATACGCCCGAATCGCCGCGTCGTCCACGGCCTCCAGAATCGCCGCGTCGTCGAGATGCTCGGCGACCCGGCGGTGTCCGCGCCGTCGAAGGCGCTCGACATCGTCGTCGGACCGGGCGGTTCCGAACGCGCGGTCGATGTACCGCTCCCGGAGTTCGGCGAACCGCTCGTCGCTCAGGTCGTGGTCGCCGGCCTCGTTCGCGAACCACTCCCGCCACCGGTCCCGGTCGGCCCACTCGCCGGTGAACTCGCTGTCGGGGCGGAGCCAGTCGTAGTGTGCCGCGACCCCCTCGGGAAACCCCTCGGCGCGCCGGTGGTCTTCGACGAGACAGCGCGCGACGTGGGCGCCGTGGCCGGCCGCGACTATCGCCTGGTCGTTCCGGTCGCCCGACGGCGCGGCGGCGTACAGCCCCTCGACCGGCGTTCGGCCGTCGGCGTCGGGGTAGTCGGGGTCGAACCGCTCCTCGCGCTCGCCGTGGTGGACGTGTTCGTGGAACGCCGCCTCGCCGGTCGTCGGCCGGAGATACGAGCCGTCGTACCACGCCGCGGCGACGACGTAGTCGGCCGTCGTCGTCCGGTCGGTCGTCTCGACGCGAAACCGGCCGTCGACCCGGTCGATCCGCTCGACGGTCTCCTCGATGCGGTCACAGCCGACCTCGTCGAGGTGGTCACGGAGGAGTGCCTGCAGGGTCTCGGGGTCGATGCCCGCCGGAAAGCCGGGGTAGTTCTCGAGGAACGCCGCCCGGGGGAGTGCACCCGCGCCCCGGTCGAACAGGACCGTATCGAGGCCGTAGCGGGCGAGGAACACGCCGGCGGTCGTCCCCGCGGGGCCGCCCCCGACGACGACGGCGTCGCGGTCGGTCACGGCTCCCGGCCCATCGTCCGCAGTTGTCGTTCGACCACCTCGTCGTCGAGCAGGGCGTCCGGCCCCACGAGGTCCACGACGGGCGCGTTCTCGACGCGGAGCCACTCGTCGCGGCCGCCGCCCGCGAGCGTGACCGTCCGGCGGGCCCGCGGCAGGCCGTTGGCGCGTCGGTCGGTCGTCGTCTCGGTGACGCTGGCGAAGCCGACGCCGTCGTCGGTCGGCTCACACACGGCGAGGTCATAGCGTTCGAGCCCGGGGTCGAGTTCGCGTAGCGCCTCGCGGTAGGTCTCGGCGGCCCGGCGGGCCTGCTCCGCGGCGTCGAACGTGTCGAACCGCGCGTCCGACACCGGCGGCGGCGAGATGCCGCTCTCGCGGCAGGCGACCGCGAACGCGCCGCCGTCGGCCGACAGCGCCTCGACGCGGGCGCGGGCCCGCAATAGCGTCGATTCGTAGGTGGTGTCCTCGGGCGCGGCGCTCATCTCACAGCTCCCCGTTGACGATGGCGCCGACGCGGTCGTGATCGAACAGTTCGTCGTCGAAGTCGTGGAGCTGTCGGGCGGTCCGTTCGGTCAACACCATGTACGTGATGGGACCCTGATACAGCCCGCCGGCCCGGTACACGTCGCCGTTCCGGACAGCGGTGAGCTGTGAGCCGACGTCGTGGTCCTCGAGGAACGCGACGACGGCGTCCTCGAACTCGGTACGGCTCTTCGCCTCGTAACCGCGGAGCATCAGCACCTCCGGGTCGATGTCGAGGAGCGTCTCGAGGTCGACGGAGCCCCGACTGCCGTGGAAGTCCTTGATGTCGGTCTCCGCGAGCGCGTCGCGGACGTTCAGTCCGCGCAGGTGTTTGAAGCCGGTGCCGTCACCGACGAGGTACGGGTAGTACGTCTCGGGTTCGTCGCTCACGCCCCACAGCACCGCGACCTTCCGCCGGTCGCTACCCGTCGGCGCGACGGGCGCGAGGTTGCTCCGGAACGCGGCGTGGACCTCGGTGAACGCCTCGTAGCGGTCGGTGCGCTGGAACACCCGCGCGAACTTCTCGAACGCCTCGTACAGCGAGTAGTAGCGGTAGTCGTCGTGCCATGGGTAGTGCTGTGCGTAGATGCAGTTGCCGAAAAGCGGCGCGACGTTCTCCTCTACCTCCGCGACGTCCGACTCCGACCACCCCTTGAACCGGTTCATCAGGAAGTTCGGGTCCATCACGTGGACGTCGGCGTCGAGTTCGTAGAACAACTCCTTGTTGACCCCGTCCTGGTACAGCGACACCATCTCCGAGGTGTCGACCGAGACGCCCGGTATCTCGTCGTAGTAGTCCGTGTGGTAACGGCCCGTCAGCCAGACGCCCTTCGGCGGTTCGAGCCCGAGCGCGACCCCCATGTCGGCCCAGCTTCCGTTGTTGGCGACCCACGTCTCCGGGGGCGACTCGAACGTCACCTCCCCGACGGGGGCCATCTCGACCGAGTACGACGGGTCGGCCGTCGCCGTGTCGGTCGTCGTGTCGGTGCCGTCGCCGGGCGCGTCACCGGTGCAACCGGCCAACAGCGTCCCGGTCCCGAGCGCCCCCGCCCGCACGAGGTCGCGGCGCGTGAACCCAGCCATCAATTTTTAGGCCGGCCTAAAAATACTTAGTCGCTCCGGTTTCCCGTGCGAGCGGTCGTGAACCCGCTGGGGAGGGTGGCTATCCAGTCGTCAGCCCGTGATGATGCCCGCGAGTTCCTCGCGGTCGAACAGGTCGCCCGAGAACTGCTCGGGGAAGTACAGCGTGGCGTACCGCTCGGTGAGAAACAGGTTCTGGACCGGTCCCTCGTAGATGGGGCCGCCGCGGAACACGTTCCCCGCCTCGACGGCGCGCAGTTGCGAGGCGGTGTCGTGGTTCTCCATGAACGCGACGACGGTGTCCTGGAACTCCTCGCGGCTCTTGCTCTCGTGGCCGCGCACGAGGATGGAGTCGGGGTCGACCTCCAGCATCGTCTCGTAATCTATCTTCCCGCGGTTGCTCTCGGAGAGCCCCTCGACGCCGCTGCCCGCGAGCGCGTCCGTGATGCCGAGGTCGTGGAACTGCTTCTTGTTGGTCCCCTTCCCGGAGATGCGGTACGGCGAGAACGCCTCCGGTTCGTCGTCCGCGGCGAAACACAGCAGGCCGTTCGGCCGCTCGGTCGCCGGCGGCAGGTCCGTCTGCACGTCCGCGATGACGGCGTCGTGGAACTCGCGGAACGCCTCGAACCGCTCGCGCTCCTGGTACGCCTCCGCGACCTTCTCGAACGCCTCGTACATCGAGTAGTAGCGGTAGTCGTGCCAGGTGTCGGTGCGCCGGAAGATGGTGTTGCCGAGGAACGGTGCGACCGCCTCGGATAGCTGCTCGACGTCGGACTCCTCCAGCCCGAAGAAGGCGTTGTTGGTCAGCCACTTCGGGTCTATCATGTGGAGGTCGCTGTCCAACTCGAGGAACACCTCCTTGTCGATGCCGCTGTCGCCGACGAGTTCGGTCATCGACGACGTGTCGACGCTCACGCCGTCGAGTTCCGCGTACGCGTCGGTGTGGTACCGGCTCGGCAACCCGACCGAGTTGATGCTGTCACCGTGACCCAGCGCCACCGCCATGTCCGCGTACCCGGGGAAGTAGTGGGCGACCGACTCCGGCACCGACTCGAGGGTGACCTCGCCGACGGGCGCCATCTCCACCGAGTACGACTGGTCGGCCGTCGACGTCGGCGTCCCGCCGCCGTCGGTCGGCGTCGGCGTGTCGGAGTCCCCGGTACAGCCAGCCAGCATCGCGGCCCCCGCCGCGGTGCCCGCGATGAACGTGCGTCGTCGCATACTCCCGCCGATGGTTTTGGTCGACCTAAATCCGTCGATGTTTCGGCGAGCCTAAACCCCGAGGTTCACATGTTGCCGCCGGGGTTTACCGACCCCCGTGGCCTCCGTGTGGGTATGGCCGACATGAGCGTCGAGGAGGCTCTCGAGAAGTACGGGCCGAGCGAGATAACGCGCGAGGACATCGTGGAGATGGACGACCCCGGGTTCGCCCCCGAGAACGTCGCGCTCGTGACGGGGGCGGCGTCGGGTATCGGCCGCGCGACGGCGCTGTGTCTCGCGGGCAACGGACTCACCGTCGCCGGCGTCGACGTGGACGGCGACGGTCTCGAATCGGTGGCGGACCGGGCCGCGGAACTCGACCTGCCGGGACGAATCGAACCGGTGCCCGGCGACCTGACCGACGACGCCGACGTGGAACGGGTGGTCGAGGAGGCGGCCGACCTCGGCCAACTGCGCTACCTCGCCAACGTCGCCGGCCTCCAGCATATCTCGTCCATCGACGAGTTCCCGATGGAGCAGTACGACCGGATGCACGCCGTCATGCAACGGGCGCCGCTCCTGTTGACCAAACGCTGCTGGCCCCACTTCGAGGACGGCGGCCGCGGCCACGTCGGCAACATGTGCTCGGTGCACGGCCACGTCGTCACCCACGACAAGGTGGCGTACAACACCGTGAAGTTCGGCCTCCGGGGGCTCACCCAGTCCATCGCCGCGGAGGGCGACGGCGACGTCCGCGCGTTCTCCGTCTCGACGGGCTACGTGAAGACGGAACTCGTCGCCAAACAGCTCCCCGACTCGGCCGACTCGCGGGGGCTGACGGTCGACGAGACGGTCGAGCAGGTGATGCTCGGCCACACCCGCGTGAAGGAGATGATGGAGCCGTACGAGGTGGGGAACCTGTTCGTGATGGGGTTCTCGGAACACTCGAAACACCTCGACGGCGGCGACCTGACGTACGAGGGCGGGATGAGCCTCACCTACGAGTAGCCGGCACGAGGACGGTCCAGCGAGCGTTTCACCCACCGGACCAGTTATCTCTCCCGTGGGCGACGCGTCGGTATGCTCTCCAGCGAGCGCGTGCTCGTCGGCCGCCCGGCCGCGTGGAACCGCCCCGCAGTGTGGCTCTGTCTCGCCGTCGCCTGCTTTCTGGGCACGTTCGCCGCCTACGCCGTCGGCGTGTTCCACATCGCGGGCGGCGTCATCTTCATCCCGGGAGAGGCGGCGCTGGTCGGCCTCGTCGCCGCGACGCTCGTGGGACTCGCCCGCGGCGGCGCGGTCCCCGGGTGGCTCCTCGCCGCGGCGTCGCTGTACGGCTACCGCGCCGACCACGCCTTCCTGGGGCTCTCCGGGCGGACGCTCGCCGAGCAGACGGCCTACTTCCTCGGGGTCGAGGGGCTGGTGGTGCTCGCAGTGCAGGGGGTCGTCATCGGCACCCTCGCCGTCGCCGTCGGCGCACTCGCGCGGGCGGGGATGGACGCCGTCTCCGAGGCGGCCACCGCGTAGTCACAGCCAGTCGACGAACGACCCCTCGATGAGCGTCTCGCGCTGGTTGGCGATGTACTCGGCCTGCATCCCCCAGATGGCCTCGGCGAACGGCTCGCCGCGGCCGTAGCGGCGCCGCACCTGCGCACGCTTCCACGAGGCCGGCGTCACCCGTCGGTCCGCACGCTCGCGGAGCGGCCGGATGTACTGGGTCGCCTCCTCCGAGGAGAGGCCGCGGGCTTCGAGGCCGTCGCGGGCGTACTCGAACAGCTCCGCGTACAGCACGTCGGTGTCGGTCGTCTCCTCGCCGTCCGCGGTTATCCACGTCAACTCGGCGTCGAGTCCGTCGCGCATCGCCGCGTAGAAGTTCTCGTTCGCGTCGTCCCAGTCCAGTTGGTAGACGGGGTGGTCGAGCCGCGGAAGCGACTCCATCAGCCCCGCGAACACCGCGAGGAAGGCGATGCTGTCCTCGACGGTCGGCTGGGCCGCCAGCGGCCGGAACTCGATGCGGGCGTTGGCGTCCGTCCGGGTCGGGCCGTCGAACACCGGACGCACCCACCGCCAGTACGTGCCGTGTTTGTGCCGGAAGTGGGCGAACCGGTCGTCGAACCGGCCGGCGTCGTCCTGCAGTTCGGGGACGACCGTCTCGTCGGCGGCGATGCGGTCGACCGCCTCGTCGACGCTCTCGAAGTCCTTGGGGAAGGTGACCTTCTCCGTGTCGTCGGGGTTGAGAACGGACTCGAACACGACGACGCGGTTCTCGTCGTACCCCTCGCCGAGGACGACCTCCGGGTCCTCGGTGTAGAGGTCCGGCGGGAAGAAGGGCGAGTTGACCCCGAGCGCGAGAAGCGGCCCCGCGACCCGGAGCGCGTACCGGAAGTACGTCGGCATGTCCGACGCCTGCGCCACCTGGTAGTGGGGCTGGATGGAGGTGATGAGACTCTCGGGCATCACCGTCTCCGCCTCCAGTTCGACGTGCGGGGCGTCGAGCGTCATCTCCGCGCGGAAATCCGTGTTCGCCATCGCGTGATAGCGGACGGCGTCGCTCATGTTCGTCGCCAGCCGCACTCCCTCCTCCTCGATGCTGTCCGCGAGATACGAGGTCGCCGTCTCCCCGATGGGTGGCTGGGTCCACATCGCGTCACTGACCAGATACAGCCCCTCGGCGGTGGCGACGTGCTCGGCGGCGTCCAGCCGCGCCTGCACCTCCGCCTTCTGGGCACGGAGCCCGTACTGCGACAGCGGCTGAGGGGAGGTCTGCATCTCGGCGTTGTGAAGGCCCAGTTCCTTCTCGAAGCCGATGTACTCCAGCAGGCGCCGGGGCACCCGCGAGAGCGCGTTCGTCTCGTCGTCGACGGCGTAGAACTCGTACTCGAGCCCGACGATTGCCTGCGGGTTGTCGAACGTCCCTTCCGCGATTTCGGCTTTCAGCGCCTCCACCTCGCGGTCGACCCGCGACGCGAACTCCTCGGCGTCGACGTCCAGCGCATCCCGCACACGCGCCACGAGTTCCGAACCGGACATACCCCGACGTGGAGGCCCATCGGATTAGAACCCTGCGGCTACCCGGCGGCGACGCCCCGGAGCCGCCACCGGCGACCGAGACGACCCACAGCCCGGAATCGGGCCGCAGAACTGCGGGAGCGGCCGGTTCGGCCGCCGCGACCGTCGTGTGGTTTTTTCACCGACGAATTTGTTCCTTCCCGCGCATGAAACCTGCAAAAGAACTCGCAATCGACGTGCTCGGCGTGGTGCTCATCGGAATGGGCATCTTCGCGTTCTTCGATATCACCTACTTCAATCTCACCAGTTTCATCGGCTACGACCCGCTCGTGGGACGAGGGCTCGCCGTCGCGATATTCCTCGTCGGCGCGGCGCTGGCGCTGAGCGAGCCAATCATGGCGCGACTGCGCGACGACGACACCGAGCGGACGGAGACCTCCGAGCGCATCGGCGACGCCCGCGAGGACGCCGACGACGAGTCGGTCGTCGTCTCGCGGAGCCTCGTCGACGGCACGACCGAGATATCGGTCGATAACCCGCAGGACGGCGAACTCGAGGACGTGCAGTTCGTCGTGCGTTCGCCCGCTGGCGCCGACGTAAGCCTCGACGAGACCGAACCCGGCGAGGCGGCCGACACCTACGTGCTCGCGGACCCCGTCGTGGCCGGCGAGACCACCTCGGTCCCGGTCGAGGTCGATGTCGACGACTCCGTCGACGTCACCGACGACGACATCGAGATAGTCGTGCTCAACGACGACACCGAGGTCGCCACCGAGCGGGTCCCCATCGCTGACGTAGTGTAGCGCCCGGCGTCACTCGACCGCGATGGCCTCGACGTCGGCCGCCTCGAGGTCGACTTCGGCCGACACACCCCGGCGCAGGCGACGCGCCACGACGGCCGCGCCGACGCCCGCGAGCACGAGCAGGCCGAGCGGCACCCGAGCGCCGCGTGCCGTCTCCTCCTCGGCCGGTTCGGCCGACTCCTCGCTCGGCCCGCCGAAACGGGCGTCGTCCAGGTGCAACTCGAAGAACGTGACGTTGTCGAATGCCATGCCCCCTGTACGACGGACGAGAGCTTATAGCCGTACTGACGTGTGCTGACAGCGCGCCGGGAGTGCCGACTGCGAGGCCGGACGAACGCCCACGGGGACGACGCGACGACGGCCCCCCTACGCGAACGTCGCCCGGAGGTCGCCGACGACGGCGTCGACCGCCTCGTGGGCACGTTCGAGGTCGGCCGGCGGGGCCAGCATCGAGAAGAACCCGTGGATGACGTCGTCGTAGTTGCGGTGGTCGACGGGGACGTCCGCCTCCCGAAGCGCGTCGGCGTAGGCGGCCCCCTCGTCGCGCAGGGGGTCGAACCCCGCGGTCACCACCGTCGCGGGCGGCAGGTCGGCGTGGCTACTCGCGGCCATCGGGAACGCGTACGGGTTCGCCCGGTGGATGTCGCTCCCGAAGTAGCAGTCGGAGAACCACAGCATGTCCTCCGCGACGAGGAAGTACCCCTCCTTGTTCTCGTCCCACGACTCGTACTGCCGGGTGTCGTCGACGGCCGGGTAGACGAGCACCTGCCGGTCGATAGCCGGCCCGTCGTCGCGGTCCCGTGCAAGCAGGGAGACGGCCGCCGCGAGGTTGCCGCCCGCGCTGTCGCCCATCACTGCCACCTGCCCGTCGCCGTCGAACTCTCCGGGGTTCGCGGCGACGTAGTCGGTGGCGGCGTACGCGTCCTCGATAGCCGCGGGGAACGGCTCCTCCGGGGCGCGGCGGTAGTCGACGGCGACGACGTTCACCTCCGCGCCGGCACAGACGTGCCGACACACCACGTCGTGGCTGTCGAGGTCGCCGATGACGAACCCGCCGCCGTGGAAGTAGACGACCGTCGGGAACGGCGCCTCGCTCGCGCCGGCCGGGCGGTAGTGCCGAACGGGAACGTCGTCGCGCGTCTCGCCCACGTCGGGGTCGTAGCCGGGGACCGTCCGGTCGTGGACGCGGTCGACCGACGGCTCCTCGACGTCGGCGTTGAACTGCTCGTAGATGTCGCGGGCTCCACGGGGGCCGTACTGGTTCAGCGGGAGCGCATCGAGCGCGGCTAGCTGTTCGAGGACCGCCTGCACCTCCGGATGTGGCTCGTCGGCTCGCATACCCGCTCGTCGCTTGCGACTGACATAAACGCGGGGCTCGCGGCATCGCGGCCCCCAATCACTTCCGGACCGCGCGAGTAGTCCGGACCGGCACTCACGGGGCCGAGCCCCGGCTATCAACCATGACCGAGACTGACGAGACGGACGACACGACGGAGAACGGCGAACCGACGGACGACACGACGGAGACGACCGCCGACGAGAGCGAGAAGCGCGAGGAGACGCTCCGCGAGCGCATCGAGGAAGTGTCGGACGTGACGGTCGACGACGACCGGCTCGTGACGGTGGCCGTCCCCCCCGACGGGGAGGCGTTCGAGGCGGTCCGCGAGGAGGTGGCCGAGGACCGCGCGAACGCCGACCACCACGACGAGGCGGCCTCGAAGCCGTACCAGGAGGCGATGGGGCGGGTCCACGACCTGCTCCAGTCACAGGAAGAACTGCCCGCCAACGGGCTGGTGGTGTACGCCGGCGTCGTCGACGGCGAGGCAGTCACGTACACGTTCGACGACATGCCCCGGCCGGTCGACGAACGGGTCTACACCGTCGCCAACACCTTCGACACGGGGCCGCTGGAGCCGACGGCCGGCGCCACCGACGAGACGTACGGCCTGCTGGTCGTCGAGCGCGGGGGCGCGGCGCTAGGCCGCTACGACGGCACCGTCACCCTCCTCGAGCAACTGGACAGCGACGTGCGCGGGAAGACCCGCAAGGGCGGCCAGTCGGAGGAGCGGTTCGAGCGCCGCCGCGAGGAGCAGAAGGAGGAGTTCTTCGAGGAGGTGGCGACGGCCGCCGAGCGCGCCTTCATCGGGTCGGAGGGCTCCGACCCCGGGCGGCCGGCCGGCGGCACCGACGACACCGAGTGGGACGACGAGGAGTCGGCGCCCGACCCGGGCGTCGACGCCCTGCTGGTCGGCGGTACGGACGTCACCGTCGAGCAGTTCGCCGACGGCGACCACCTCGACCACCGCCTCGACGAGAAGATACTCGACACCTACGCCGTCGAGTACGCCTCCGAACAGGGTCTGCGCGAACTCGTCGAGGCCGCCAGCGAGCGCCTGGAGGCACGCGGCGACGCGACCGACGCGCTGTCGGCGTTCCTGCGGGCGGTCGGCGACGACGAGGAGCCGACCGCGTACGGCCGCGACGGCGTCGACGAGGCGCTCACCTACGAGGCCGTCGAGACGCTCGTCGTCTCGGAGGCGCTCGACCCCGCCGCAATCGGCGAGTTCGAGGAGCGGGCCGCCGAGCAGGGCGGCGACTCCGTCGTCGTCCCCGCCGACACCGAGGACGGGAGCCGTTTCGAGGAGGCGTTCGACGGCGTCGGCGCACACCTCCGGTTCCCGGTGGAGTGACGCCGCGCGGCGACCTCTCGAATCTCTTACCAATCTACGTTTCACCGAGAGTATACGTTCGTCGCCGCCCAACCTGACGGCATGTCGACACCGGACGACCCGGAGCTACAGCGTGGACTGGAGGACGTGCTCGTCGCGGAGACGCGGCTGAGCGACATCGACGGCGAGGCCGGCGACCTGACGATCGGCGGCTTCCCCGTCGCGGAACTGGCGGCCGACGCCACCGTCGAGGAGAGCGTCTTCCTGCTGTGGAACGACCGCCTGCCGACCGCGGGGGAACTCGATTCGTTCCGCGCCGACCTCGCGGGCCGGCGCGCCGTCGACGAGGCGGTCCACGCGGTACTCGAACGTGCCGCCGACGCCGACCGGGGAGCGATGGACGCGCTCCGGATGGGGGCGGCGACGGCCGACCTCGCGGGCGACGCCGACGCCGAGACCGCCGCCCGACGTCTCGTCGCCTGCTTCCCGACGGTCGTCGCGGCCTACTGGCGCTACCGGCAGGGCGAGGACCCGGTCGCACCCCGCGAGGACCTCGGCCACGCGGCGAACTACCTCTACATGCTGACCGGCGAGGAGCCCGACGACGCCGCGGTCCGCGGGCTGGAGACGTACCTGAACACCGTGATCGACCACGGGCTGAACGCCTCCACGTTCGCGGCCCGCGTCGTCGCCTCCACCGAGTCGGACGTGGTGTCGGCGGTGACGGCGGCCGTCGGCGCGCTGAAGGGGCCGCTCCACGGCGGTGCGCCCGGCCCCGTGCTCGAGATGCTCCAGGACGTCCACGAGCACGGCGACCCCGAGGGGTACGTCCGCGAGACGCTCGAGGCGGGCGACCGGCTGATGGGCTTCGGCCATCGCGTCTACCGGGTGCGCGACCCCCGTGCGGCGGTGCTGTCGGCCGCTGCCGAGCGGTTCTACGAGGCGGGCGGCGACGGCGACTTCTTCGAGACGGTCACCGAGTTCGAGGACGTGGCCGTCGACGTCCTCGCGGAGCACAAGCCCGACCGGCGGCTCGACACGAACGTCGAGTTCTACACCGCCGCCCTGTTGCACGGCATCGGCGTCCCCCGCGAACTGTTCACCGCGACGTTCGGCGTCGCCCGGGTCGGCGGCTGGACCGCCCACTGTCTCGAGCAGTTCGCGGACAACCGCCTCGTCCGGCCGCGGGCCCGCTACGTCGGCGCCCACGACCGGACGTGGACGCCCGTCGACGAACGGTGATTAGACGTCGACGTCGTCGGTGGGGAACGCCCCCTCGTCGGCCTCGGGGTCGTACCGCTCGATAGCTGTCAACAGCAGGTCCATCGTCGCGTCGATGCTCCACCGCGCCGTGTTGACCGAGAGGTCGTAGAAGGAGGTGTCGGTGACGTCGATGCCGTAGTAGCTCTCGTAGCGGCCCGCCTCCGACACCTCGCGGACCCGCATCTCCGCGCCCATCTCCGGGCGGTCGGCGGTGCGTGCGACGCGGGTCTCCTCGGGCGCGTCGAGCCAGATTCGAAGGTCCGCGCGGTTGCCGGCCAGCCAGCCGGCCAGCCGCGACTCGAGGACGAACGCCTTGTTGGCGGTGCCCCACCGCTCGGCGATGGTGCGGAGCCGCTGGTCGAGCGCGCGGTCTATCTCGTCGGAGGCGTCGGCTTTCGCGATGAGTTCCGTCAGCGACATCCCCCGCTCCTCGGCGAGTTCGCGGAATATCTCGCCGCCGCTGACGTAGCCGCAGTCCAGCGCCGACGCCAGTCGCTCGGAGACGGTCGTCGCACCGCATCCGGGCGGCCCCGAGACGGTGATGAAGAGGTTGCTGTCCACGCGTCGGTCGCCGGCCGGCGTCTCTCGGTCCGGGTCCGTCCCAGCCATCGTCGGCGACTCGCCCGTCCGGGGCATATAGCCACCGGACGCGGCCGCTCGCCCGCAGGAACGGTCAACTGCACCCCGCCGGAACGTACGGCCGATGGCCGACGACGACCGGGACGAGCCCATCGAGTACGTCCCGCCCGAGTGAGCCACCACCCCCTGCGTGGCGACCAAGAGCTATCACCCGCCACCCCGAACGGGGAGGCATGTCGACGTTCCAGGTCACCGACGGGGTCTACGGCATCGACATCGGCATGTTCGACGCGGGCGTCGCGTCCGTCTACCTGTTCGACGACGAGGAGCCGACGCTCGTGGACGCGGGCACCGCCGCGAGCGCCGAGACCATCATGGACGGGTTGGCCGACTGCGGCGTCGAACCGGCGGCGCTGGAGCATCTCGTGTTGTCGCATATCCACGTCGACCACAGCGGTGCCGCGAGCGCACTCGTCGACGCGGCACCGAACCTCGACGTCTACATCCACGAGTCGACGGCCCCCCACCTGGTCGACCCGGAGGGCCTCATCGAGAGCAGTAGACGGGCGATGGGCGACCACTTCGCGTCGATGGGCGAGCAGGGAGCGGTCCCCGAGGCGAACGTCGTCGGGGTAGGCGACGACGGGACGACGGTCGACATCGGGGCGAACAGCCTCGAACTGCTCTACGCGCCGGGTCACTCGCCCGACCACTTCGCGGTCTGGAACCCCGAGCGGGAGCTTCTGTTCGCCGCCGAGTGTCTCGGCATCTATCTCGCACGCGCCGACCGGTGGCTCCCGCCGGCGACGCTCCCGAACTTCGACGTCGAGATGATAGCCGACGCAATCGACCGACTCCGCGCCCTCGACCCCGAACGAATCGTGTTCCCGCATTTCGGCGAGTGGCCGGGGGAGCCGGCCGCGGCGTTCGAGCGGGCCGAGCGCGAACTCCACCGGTTCGACGACCGGATTCTCGAACTCCACGACGCGTCTGAGTCGCGTGCCGAGACGAAACGCGCCGTCGCCGCGGAACTCGTCGACGCCGCACCGCCGTACAGCGAGCGCGTGGAGTCGTTCTACGCGAGCCTCATCACCGACGGCTTCCTCAAACACCACGGCATCGAGTGACCGCGGCGGCTACCGCGCCAGCCAGTCGAGGACGGCCGCCTCGTTCTCGACGACCGCGCCGACGTGGCCCTGGTCCGCGTAGAAGTGGCCGTCGGCGGTCGGCACGGCGTCGAGCAGATACCGCCCCATCGCCGCCGGGACGATGCGGTCGGCCCGCCCGTACCAGAGGCCGACCGGAACGTCGATGCCGCCGAGGTCGACACCCCAGTCGCCCGCGTACAACTGGAGGTCACGGACGAACGCCGCCGGCCCGTGGGGTTCGACGGCCGCGGGGACCGACGCCACCAGCAGTTCGCCGACCGGCCCCCGCCACAGCGACTCGTCCGCGGGCGCGGCGGCGGCGACGCGCCGCTCGATGGTCCGCTCGGGCGCGTACCGCGCTGACAGCGCCTCGCCCCGCAGGAACGCGCCGACCAGCCGGGGAGCGTACCGTGCGCCGCCGAACAGGAGCCGGTCCGTACGGCCGACGGCCGCCATCGGGCCGACGCCACAGCAGACGGCAACGCGCGGGAACCGGTCGGGCGCGACGGCACCCGCCGCCAGCGCGTACGGCCCGCCCCCTGAGATGCCGACGACGGGCGCCGCGTCGACGCCCAGCGCGTCGAACAGCGCCGTCACGTCGGTCGGCCAGTCGATCAGCGTCCGGTCCGGGTCGGGGTCGGACGCGCCCACGCCCGGACGTTCGGGGGCGACGAGGCGAACCCCTCGTTCGCGGGCCGTCGCCGCGAGCACGGCGGCGCCGAGGCGCCCGCTCGGCACGCCGTGGAACGCGACCACCGGGTCGCCGTCGGGGTCGCCCACCTCGGCGTACCCCAGTCGGCGGCCGTCCGGTAGGCCAATCGTCAGCGGGGTCTCGTACAGGTCGCGGGCGACCGCAAGCAGGTCGTCGGACGGGTCGTCGAGGAACGGGGGCGGCCCCCCGAAGGCGAGACGTCGGACGCTACCGACAGGCTGTATCATCCGTGCAGATACGACCGCTGGCGAGGTAACGGTTTCCGGTGCTAGGGCGACCGGCCGGTGCGCCGGGTTCACTCGCCGGTCGTCGGGGTGGCATCGTCCGCGAACCGCCGCAGGTACCAGAACGGGGGTTCGACCCGGGTGGCGTCGAGGCGGTCGAACGTCACCTCGAACCGAACCGGGGTGGCGTCGTCGCCCGCGGGGACGTATCTCGCGGTGAGTTCCCGGACGACGCCCCGCTCGTCGACGAGCGCGACGACCGAGTAGTTCCGAACGCCGTCGAGCGCGGGGACCGACGGCGGGCCCGTTCCGACGACGCGATACGCCGTCTCATCATCGCGCGTCACCGCCCCGGAAACCCGCGTCGTCGGCGTCGAGAGATACCGGGCGACGACCTCGCGGCGCAGTGTCGTCGGTCCCGGGACGCCGAACTCGACCGACTCCCCGGGGTCGAGTCGACGGTACCGGTCGGCGGCCGGCTCGGCGGCGTAGCGAGCCTCGCCGTCGTCGTAGACCGCCAGCACCGTCGTCTGGCCGCCGTCGTCCTCGACGGTGACGACGGTGAGCGAGCGGTCGGCCGTGACCGCGACGTCGACGTCGCGCTGGACGCGCGTGCCGTCCGTCCGGGTGTAGTACCGGTCGACCCACGCCGTGAACGACCCGGCAGCCAGCCCCCGCTCGTGAGCGGCCGCGAGCGCCGTCAGGTTCGCCACGCCGTCGGCCGCCAGCCCCGGAACCGCCGCCGCGCGCGTCGCCGGGGTGGTCGTCGCGCTCGGTACCGCCGCCGGCGTGTCGACGCCCCCCGACAGGGCGCCCGTCTCCCCAGTCGGCGCCGCGGGCGGAGCGCCGCCCCACGAGAGAACCCCGACGAGCGCGGCGACGGCGACGATCAGGACCGCGATGCGGGCGCCCCTGCGTCCGACGACCGGCCGCGCCAGCCGCCACGCTCCGAAGCCGGCGAGGCGGTCCCGCACGCCCCGCGAGGGAGCGAGCGCCTCCGGTGGCCCACCGAGATACCGCGTGCAGAGCGCTCCGGTCGTCGGTCCGTCGACGGCGTACAGCAACATTTCGGCGAGGTCCGTCGCGTCGACGACGCGGCCGCCGGGGGGCGCCGGGTCGCGGCCGCCGAGCGACACGACCACGTCGGGCGGCCGCTCGTCGGCGCCGCGGCCCACCCGAACGACGACGGCGGACCCGTCGGTGGCTGCGACGACCCGAGCACCGTCCCGCGTCGTCTCGTAGCCGCGAGCGGCCCAGAGGTCCGCGACCAGCGCGGCGATGGTCCCGGCGTCGAGGCGCCGCAGGCGGGCCGCCACCGCAGCCGTCCGGTTCGACCCTGTCACATAGTATCGTACGGCAGACAGCCGAATACGTCCTTCCCCCGCGGCAGTCGGGGCCGAGTACCGGCGCACCCGCTCGCCGCCCCGTGCGAACCTTTAACACATCTCAGTTTGTGATTGGCCGATAAGATCAACAGAACACGAACATACGGACGCCAGAACCAGTTTTTGGTGGAGACATATCCATATCTTCGACCCACAGACGGTCGGGCGGGTGGTCGCGGTGAGTTTCCTGCTGTCGTATCAGGACCGCTGGCACCGAGAGGCTGGCCGTTCGGCCGCCGAGGGCGCCCGGGCGGTCAGGGAGCAGGCCGACACCGTCGGGGCGTACGGCGACCTGTGCACGGACTGTTTCGCCGACGGCGAACTCGACGGCTGACCGGCAGGGCTCGCAACGCGCTCACCGTGTCCGGTCGGGAACGATTTCCCGTGACCTCCTGTCGAGCTATCAACTGGTTCGCAGGCCCAGCAGTATCCGTCCGTAGCAGAGCCAACAGCAGTCGCGGGGGCGACGGTAGTAGCATCCGCTCGTTTCGTCCGGATAGTGGTGCTTCGACACGCTGATACCCTCCGTCGCGTGTCGATACCGGGGGAACGGAACGTCGTTATACGGTCACTACCACGCCGCCGTAGCGCCGCTGTCTGGCGGATGGGTTCGGTGAGAAGTTTGAGTAGTCCCACCAGGATTCGAACCTGGGTCGAAGCCCCCAGAAGGCTTCAGGATTGGCCGCTACCCCATGGGACTGCGCAGTCGTAGTTCCACGGTCAGCGTTAATGAGTGTTGCGAAGTTTCGGCTCCCGACCGGCCTCGCGTCCCGTCCTTCCGGGCCCGTGTCGGGGCGGGGTGGCGACCGAACACGGCAGACCTAACACGGCGTGTCGTCAACCGTCGACCGAACTTCTCGGGCCGGTCGGCGGCCCACCTCTCGCATGACCCGAACCCGCTCCGTCGTTCTCGCCGTCGTCGTCAGCACCTTCTTCGTCGGCTTCGGCGGGGGCGTGGTGTTCCCCGTCCTTCCGAACCTCGGGGCGGTGCTGGGCATCTCGCCGTTCGTCGTGGGCGTCATCCTGAGCGCGAACCGGTTCACGCGCATCGTGGCGAACGCGCCGGCGGGGTCGCTCGTCGACCGCGTCGGCACCCGCAAACCGCTCGTCGTGGGGCTGTTCGTGGAGGCGCTGGCGACGCTGGGCTACGTGGTCGCGCTGGAGGCGGCGTGGCCGTCGGCGTGGTTCCTCGCCGCGCGGGTGGTGTGGGGTCTCGGGAGCGCCGTCGTGTTCGCGACCGCCTACACCATCGCCGCCGACGTCAGCGACGGCAACTCCCGGGGAACGAGCATGGGCGTCATCCGCGGCGGCATCACGCTCGGGTTCCCCGTGGGGCTGGTCATCGGTGGCGTCGTGAGCGACCTCTACAGCGTCTCGGTGGCGTTCAGCGTCGCCGCCGGGTTCGCACTGCTGGCCAGCGTCGTGGCGTACGCCACCGTCCCCGAGACGCACGTCTCCGAGACTCGGTCGACGGTCCGGCCGTGGGAACTCGACACGTCGCTGTCGACGCTGTCCGTCGGGTTCGTCAACTTCGGGCTCTACTTCGCTATCTCGGCGCGCTGTTCTCGACGCTGGTGCTGTTCCTCGAGGAGACGGACATCGGCGTCCTCGGCTACGGTCCACAGGGGATGTCCGGCCTGCTGATGGCGCTGACCGTCGCGGCGGCCGCGGGGTTCATGCTCGCGGGCGGGAAGGCGAGCGACCTGTACGGTCGACGGCTCCCGGTGCTGTTCGCGTTCCTCTGTGTCTCGTTCGCGGGGTTCGCCGCGCTGGCGCTGGCCGACTCGCTTCCGGTGCTCGTCGTCGCCTGTGCGTTCATCGGCGCCGGCCAGGGCGGCACGAGCGGCCCGCTGATGGCACTGCTGGCGGACCTGACGCCCGGCGAGCGGATGGGCCGGGCGATGGGGACGAACAACGTGCTCGGTGACCTCGGCGGCGGCCTCGGCCCGGTGGTGACGCTCCCGCTGATCGACGCCGTCGGCTTCACCCCCATCTACGCGGCGTGTGCGGTGGTGCCGCTCGTCGCCGGCGGCGTGCTACTCGCGGGCATCTACGCCCGCACCGGGACCGTCTGGACGGAGCCGGACGCGCCGCCGGGCGACTGACCAGTCGCCGAACGTGCCCACATCGCCACCTACAAGACCGAGAAGTATGCACGACCACGTATGTACGTCGGACGCCTGCTGGTCGTCGGTCCCGGACTCGCCGCCTATCGCGTCTCATCGCGGTCGTTCCCGAACCGCCGCGTGTACGACCGCGACGGCACGCTGACGGTCGGGCCCACCGAGGACGCTCCCGAGACGGACAACCCCTACGTGTCGTACAACTGTCTGCGGACGACCGGAGACACCGCCGCAATCGGCAACGGGTCGCACGTCGACCCCATCGCGGAGAAACTGGAGCGGGGGTATCCCGCCCGCGACGCGCTGGTGACGGCACTGCACGCGCTCGACTACGAGAAGGACGACTACGACACGCCCCGTATCGCGGGCACCGTCTCGGCGGAGTCGGCGTACGTCGGCGTCGTCCGGAAGGACGCCCTCCTCGTTCGAGAGGTCGCGGAGCCGACGCTGGTGGCCACCTACGAGACGAACGCGCCCGAGCCGTTCGGATTCGACGCGACCACCGCGAGCGAGGCCGCCCGGGCGGCGTACGACCTCGAGTTCGAGCATCCGGTGTGTGCCGCCGCAGTCGAGTCGACGGACGGGGGGTTCGAGACGGCGTTCGTCAACGAGTAGTCGGCCCGGCCGGCCCCGCAACCTAAACCCGGTGCGCGCGTAGCCGGGGCCATGCTCGTCGGCGTCATCTCCGACATCCACGCGAACAAGCCCGCGCTCGACGCGGTCCTCGCGGACATGCCCGACGTGGACGCGCTGGTCTGTGCGGGCGACGTGGTCGGCTACAACCCGTGGCCCCGCGAGGCCGTCGAGGCGATGCGCGAGCGGAGCGTGCCGACCGTGATGGGCAACCACGACCGCGCGGTGGTGACGGACACGACGTTCGGGTTCAACTCGATGGCCGGCGCGGGCGTCGAGTACGCCAAGGGGGAGTTGCGCGACGCGCAGGTCGCGTGGCTCGAATCGCTCCCGGACGAGCGGACCGAACTCGACGGCCGCGTGAAACTCGTCCACGGCCATCCCGAGGACCCCGACCGCTACACCTACCCCGCGATGTTCTCGCCCGACATGCTCGGCGAGGAGGACGTGCTCGTGATGGGCCACACCCACGTCCAGGCTCACGAGGTGTACGACGAGGGCATCGTGATGAACCCCGGGAGCGTCGGTCAGCCCCGCGACGGCGACCCGAAGGCGGCGTACGCCCTGCTGGACCTGGACGCGATGACGGTCGAGGAGCGGCGGGTCCCCTACGGCATCGAGCAGGTGGTCGATGCCGTCGAAGCCGCCGGCTTGCCGAGCGAAATCGGGACGCGACTCAGGAAGGGCCGCTAGAGGTCGATGTCCTGGATTATCTCCAGCGCCTCCTCGCGGTCGTCCCAGTCGACGAACACGGCGACGGAGGTGGCGGAGGTGACGACGTCCTGGATGTTGATGTGGGCCTCCGCCAGCGGCGAGAGGATGCGGTTGACGACGCCCGGTTGGTTCGGGAGTTCGCCGCCCGTCACCCGGACGACGGCGATGTCGTCGTCGACGGTGATAGACGAGAGCGCCTCCTCGGCGACGACGGCGTCGTGGAGGATGGTCTCGGCCTCCTCGGCGATGTCGGCGTCGACGTAGAACGTCACCGAGTCCATCCCGCTGGCGACGGCGTCGATGTTGATGTCTGCGTCACGCAGGGGGTTGGAGAGTTCCGAGAGGATGCCCGGTCGGTTGCGGATGGCCCGCCCCGCGACCGTCAGGCAGGCGAGTTTCCCCTCGCGGAGGTCGATGAGGTTCTGGAACTGTCCCTCGATGTTCGTCCCGCCCGTCAGCAGGTCGCCGTGCTGGTAGTGGACGACCCGGACGTCCATGTCGTCGGTCTTGTACGCGAGCGCCGACGGCGCGACCACCTCCGCGCCGCGAAACGAGAGGTTCCGCAGTTCGTCGACCGTTATCTCGCCGACGTTGCGTGCGCCCTCGACGACGCGGGGGTCACCGGTCATCACGCCCTCGACGTCGGTGACGATGACCACCTCGTCGGCGTCCATCACCTTGCCGAGCATGACGGCGGTGGTGTCGGAGCCGCCGCGCCCGAGCGTGGTGACGTTGCCCGCGTGGTCCTGTGCGAGAAACCCCGTGATGACGGGGACGAACCCCTCCGCGGCCATCGACTCGGCCAGCGCCTTCCCGCGGCGGGTCGTCTCCTCGATGTCGACTTCGCCGTGCTCGTCGGTGATGACCGGCCACTCGTCGGTTCCGGGTTCGAGAAAGCGCGCGTTCACGCCGCGGGCCGAGAGCGCGGCCTTCAGCATCCGGACGGACGTTCGCTCGCCCATCGAGACGATTTCTGCCTCGTCGGCGTCGTCGGCGTCGAAGGTGATGGCGTCGAGCAGGAAGTCGGTGGTCGACCCCATCGCGCTGGCGACGACGGCGACCTCGTGGCCGGCGTCGACCGCCGCCGCGACCGAGTCGGCCGCGCGGTTCACGCGCTCGCCGTTGCCGAGCGAGGTACCGCCGAACTTCGCTACGACGCGCATGGACTCACCCAGGCGCGTCGGTTCGTGTGACGATGGCTCATACCCACCGTAGCCTACCGGGGGGGATAATCCTGTCCATAACCGGAAGCCTTGCCGACCTCAACCGTCGGAGGGCCCGGCGGTCGGGTCGTCGGCCGCGGCCCCCTCTTTCCTGACTGGGTCGGCGCCGTCGTCCTCGGCGCTGGGACCGCCGTCGTCGGCGCGGGCGGTCTCGGGGTCGTCGGCGTCGGCCGCGTTCGCCTCGGCCGACGGCTCCCCGTCCTCCTCCCGTTTCTCGCGGAGTTCCGCCTCGGGGTCGAACGTGACCATCCCCGTGCCGGGGGCGTACTCGTAGGCGTGCCACTCCGGGACCACGAGCGCGCCGTTCAGTTTCCGGATGCGCACCTGCTTGACGAGCGTGTTCGGGACGATTTCGTCGTTGAGGCGGAGTTCGATGAGACCGTCGATGGTGTACTGGAGGTCGTGGGGGAACTGGTCGGCACTGCCTGCCGAGATGGTCGCGCCCGCGAAGATGGGGACGAACCGCCCCTTGCAGATATCCGCGCGGATGTCCTTCACGAAGTTGTACGCCCGCACCGGCTGGACGAGCGTCCCCAGTTCGGTGAGCGAGTCGACGATGACCAGCCCCTGGTCGACCATGTCGCGGTCCTCCAGAGCGTTGTCGAGTTTGTTGTGGACCTCGCCCACGTCGGTCGGGTCGCGGACCGTCGTGGTGGCGTCTTCGGCGACATCGTACAGGTGGCCGTTCCAGTCGTCCATCCGGTCGAACATCCGGTCGCGGTCGTCGAGCCGGTAGGTGAAGCAGTCGATGATGTGGAACAGGCCGGACTCGAGATACGGGAGGACGTTCCACTCCAGCGTGAGGAACTGCTGGACGACCGCGCCCGGCGGCTCCTGGAAGGAGACGAACACCACGGGTTCGCCCCGCTGGAGCGTCCGCCAGACGAGTTCCGCGCCGACGGCGCGGTCGCGGGTGCCCGCCTCGCCGGGCACGAGTACGAACGCGTTGCGGGGGTACCCCTCGGGGAGCGAGGCGTCCAGCGCCGACACGCCGGGTTCGACCCGGCGGTTGCCGTGGTACTCGTCGAACGCGGCGTCGGCCCGCTCGTAGGCGTCGGCACACGCCTGCGAACAGAACGCCCGTTGCTGGCCGTCGAGCGTCGCCTCGACGGGCGTCTCCGGGACTGGGAGCCGACAGAACGCACACGCCACCCCCTCGCCGTCCCGCTCGCTCGCCGCGGCGACGGCCTCCGCGCCGGGCAGTCGCCGCGCGCCGTCGACACCCCCCTCGTTGCCGTCGCCTTCGTCACTCATAGACACACCTCTGAGCGCCAGTCGGGAACGGTTTTCGGTCGCGCGGAGCGTTCAAGTGGACGCACCCCGTTACCGCGAACCATGGACGTTCGTGACGCGGTGGAGGCCGACGCCGAGCGGATGGCCGAGTTGACCGGGTCGCCCGCGGACGTGATGCGCAACCTCGTCCACGACCGGACCGTGCGCATCGCGGAGGCCGGCGAGGAGACGCGGGGGTTCGTCTCCTTCGACGCCCAGCGCGAGACGGTCCACGTCACGCAACTGGAGGGCACCCACGACGCCTGCGAGCGCCTGCTCGAGGAGCCGGTCCGATTCGCCGAACGCGAGGGGATGGCCGTCGAGTTGCTCGTCGCCGAGGACGACGACCTGCGGGCAGTCGCCCACGAAGCGGGGTTCACCGAACACGGCGAGGGGCCGCGGTTCGAGGGAACGCGGACGGTGCGGTACCGGCTGGACGCCTAAACGCGCGGAAAAGAGCGCCTGCTCCCTCGGGACGCTGTGATAGATACAGCCCAGCTACTCCTCGGTTGGTTCGGCGACCTGGACCCAGCCGTCGCCGCGGACGGTGATGCGGAACCCGCGGTACTCGAAGTCGAGACTGCCGCCGGTCACGCCCTTCGTGTCGGTCAGTTTCGTGCCGAACAGCGCGTCGTTGACCGCGGCGATATCGACCACCTCGTACAGGAGCGGCTCTTTGATGCTCGCTACCGGTTCGTCCTCGGCGGCGGCGACCGCCTCGATGACGACTGTGGTGAGGTCCTGGTCGCTCTCCGGGTCGTACGCTCGCTGTTCGATGACCCCCCAGTCGGCGTCCTCACTTGCGGTTCCCCTGTTGTTGTCTTCGCTTTCGCTCATGTCTCGTCGGTGCTGTCGTAGCTACGGCTCGCGTGCTGTTCCTGGGCGTGGTCGAGCCCGTGGCCGGCACCCGCCAGGACGGCGAACACCTGCTTGTCGTTTGGGCCGCGGCGTATCGTTTCGGTCTCGCTGTCGAACTCGACGACGCCCTCGTCGACGAGCTTCGGAACGTGGGTGTGATACAGCGAGACGTACGTCTGGTCGCGGCGGTACTCGGAGACGCGTGTCTCGTCGAGGTCCTGCTCCCACGCGGTGAGCTTCGTCGCCAGGTCCTCGAGCGTCCACTCGGGGTTCTCCGCGAGCGCATACATGAGGTAGCGGCGGCGCGGATGCCCCAGCACCGAGAACACGTGGTCGAGTTCCAGCACGGCCGGGTCGATGTCGGGCGGGGCGAACTCTCCCGGTCGGGACCGGTCCCCCACATCGGAGTCGTCAGGCGGTGTGTCCTCGCCGTCGTGGCTCATGGGACCATCTTACACACGAATATCAAAAGTATTCCGTCGTAGGAGTTCAGATGGCATCTACTCGTGGCCACCCGACAACCTCCCACCGTAGTCACCAGAACCTGAAGCGTTCACACGCTCAACGAGACAGGCAACCACGGCAAGCACCGCGAGCGAAGCGGGCGGTTCACCGTGGCCGAACGCAGTGAGGCCGCCGTGTCTTTTTCAGCTGAACTTGTGGACGGTCATCTCCAGCGTGTCCAAATCGAGAATCGGCGCGAAGCCGGCGTCGGGGTCGATGTTGACGGATTTCTGGAAGTCGGTCTGGGCCTGCCAACAGCCCGAGTTGACGGCGATGACCTTCCGGTACTGCCCCCAGCCGAGTTTGTGGACGTGGCCCGTGTGGAACACGTCGGGCACCTCCTCCATCACGAGGTAGTCCTTCTCCTCGGGGGCGAGCCGCGTGTGGCCGCCGTACTGCGGGGCGACGTGGCGCTTCTTCAGGAGCTGGAACATCGCCTTGTGGGGTTCGTCGTAGCTGGCCTGGTCCTCCGGTAGTTCGGCGATGACCTCGTCGAGCGAGACGCCGTGGTACATCAGGATGTCGACCCCCTCCACGGTGACCATCGAGGGGTTGCCCGTGATGCGGGCGTCGTGGGCGCTCATGATGTCGCGGAGTTCCTCGTCGAACCCCGGCTGGGGCTCGGCGAGGCGGACGGCGTCGTGGTTGCCCGGAATCATCAGTATCTCCATGTCGCCGGGCACCTCCTTCAGATGCTCCGAGAACGCCCGGTACTGGTCGTAGATGTCGACGACGTCGAGTTCGTCGTCCTGGTCGGGGTAGACGCCGACGCCCTCGACCATGTCGCCCGCGATGAGCAGGTACTCGACGTGCTGGGCGTCCTCGGTGTGGAGCCAGTCCGTAAAGCGGTGCCAGGCGTCGGCCATGAACTCCTCGGAGCCGACGTGAACGTCCGAGATGAGCGCCGCCTGGACGTGGCGGTCGGCGGTGCTGGGCGAGTACGTCCGCGGGATGTCGGGGAAATGCATCGAGTCGACGAAGACGATGCCGCCGTCGTCGCTGAGGGTGCCGTCGATGGCGACCACCTCGTCAAGGAGCAGTTGGTCGACGAGGTCCGCGATGGGTTTGTCCTTCATCACGAGACACGGGAACGTGCCCTTCGTGTCCTCCAGTTCGACGAGCCAGTGGCCGTTGGCCGTCGAGCGGACGTCGTTGACCATCCCGACGAGGCCGGCCTCGCCGCCGCCGGGCATCGCCTCCAGCGAGTCCGTCGGGCGGTGGTTCACCCGGCCCCGCAGTTGCTTGGAGAGCTTCTCGTAGCGGTCGCGGAACACCGTCACGAACTCGTCGTACTCGCCGGTTCCGGTCGACTCGCCGGTGATGTCGCCGGCGACGGACAGCGACCGCTTCGAGCGGTCGGGGTCGCGCTCGAACGACCCCTTCGTTTCGACTGGAGACGCGCCGGCGCCGGCGTCCGATTCGGGTGGGTCGTCTCCACCCGAAACGGAGGGGTCTGCCGCGGGCGTCGCCTCGCCGCCGGTGCGCTCGGCCGCGGGGCCGTCCTCGAGTGCCGCGCGGACGTGGTCGGCGGTGAGCACGAGCGCGTCCGGCGGGGCGGCGTCGACGGCGGCGACGAGCGCGGCCTCGGGGTTCGCGGCACCCGAAAGGAGGGTGATGGCCTCGCGCTCGGCGTTGTAGCCGTGGCTGGCGAGCGTCTGAGCGATGCGTGCCGGCGTCTCCTGTGGCACACACGGAGGTTGCGACGGCCGGAGAAAAGCGTAGCGGAAGTCGGGGCGGGCGTCGAAACGGGAAGGTTGAAACCGCTCGCACCGAATTGGCGGCTAATGAGCGACGACACGGGACCACGCACCCTCCGCGAGTGGGTGGAGTGGTTCCGGACGACCGACGAGGGCGCCGTCGTCTGGGTCCGGGAGGTGGTGACCAGCGCCGGCGCGGTGCTTGCCGTCGGCCTGTTGCTTTTCGCCATCAGCGGGGTTTGGCCGCCGATGGTCGCCGTCGAGTCGTCGAGCATGCACCCGAACATGAACACGGGCGACCTCGTGTTCGTGATGGAGGAGCACCGGCTCTCCCCCGAGTTCGCCACCGCCGAGACGGGCGTGGTGACCTACCAGACCGGGGAACGTGAGGGGTACACGAAGTTCAGCGCCCCCGGCGACGTCATCATCTACCGGCCGGACAACCGCTCGGGGACGCCCATCATCCACCGGGCGCGGTTCTGGGTGGACGACGGCGAGAACTGGTACGACCGGGCGAACCGGAGCTACGTGGGGAGCGCCGACAACTGCAACGAGTTGCGCTACTGTCCCGCGCCCCACGCCGGCTTCATCACGAAGGGCGACAACGAGAACACGAACCGGCGCTACGACCAGGTGAACGGGCTCTCGCCGCCGGTCCGTCCGGGCTGGGTCGTCGGCACCGCCGAGGTGGGCATCCCGCTGGTCGGCTACGTGAAGCTCTGTGCCTCCAGTGGGCCGTGCCCGCTGACGGCGACGGCGGCGCCCGGCGCGCCGCCCGCGACCGTCGACCCCGCGCCGGCGTTCGAGGCGAGCGCCCGACCGGCGAACGCGACCGCAGTCGCCGGATAGCCGCCGCGACCACGCGACGCGAGCGGCTCAACAGACGGGCTTCGGGTTGACGCCCATCGACTCCAGCCGCTCGGTGTACTCGTCGTAGGCGCTCCCGATGGCGGCGGTGGCGGCCTCGCGGGCCCGCTCCCAGTCGGCCTCGTCCGCACAGCGCTCAGCGAGCAGGTCGGTCGCCCGCTCCAGTTGGTCGTCGAGGTCCGCCCCGAGGTCACGGAACAACTGCGAGGTCTGCGGGTCGGCCTCGCCGACGAAGTAGCCGGTCAACTGCTCCTTGGACTTCTCGGCCGCGAGCGTGCGGCCGACGAGCCCGCCCAGCCGGTCGAGCGTGTCGTCGAACCCTCGGAGCATCTCCTGGATGGCCGGCACCGCCTCGCTCGGCTCGTGGGCGTCGAGTTCGGCGGCGACCCGCTCGTAGTGCTCGCGCTCCTCCTCGGCGGTGGCGGCGAACGCCTCGGCGGCCGCCTCGTCGTCGGCGTCGGCGGCCCACGCGGCGAACGTCTCGGCGGCGGCGTGTTCGGCGTCGGCGGCCGCCGCCAGCACCGCGTCGGTCTCCATCTCGCCCATCGTGTCGGCGTACAGTGATTTCGACGAGCCGAGCCGCGACAGTTCGGTCTTGGCGTCGGCGCGGACGGCGTCGAGGAACTCCTCGGGAGTCATGGCTCCGGCTACGGCGAGCGGCGGCTTGTAGCCTGCGACAGCGACAGCCGTTACGGCCAGAGCCCGCGGGCCTCGTGTGCCTCCGCGAGCCGCGAGAGCGCGACGACGTAGGCGGCGTCGCGCCACGTCACGCCCCGGGCGTCGACTTCCTCGCGAACCGCGTTCCAGGCGGTCCGCATCTCGGCGTCGAGTTCCTCGTTCACCCGGTCGAGCGACCACGACCGCCGGTTGATGTCCTGGAGCCACTCGAAGTAGCTCACCGTCACGCCGCCCGCGTTGGCGAGGATGTCGGGGATGACGGGGACGCCACGCTCCTCCAGCACCGCGTCGGCGCCGAACGTCGTGGGGCCGTTTGCTCCCTCGACCACGATGTCCGCGCGCACGTCGTTCGCGTTCTCCTCGGTGATGACGTTGCCCACCGCCGCGGGCACGAGCACGTCGACGTCCAGTTCCAGCAGTTCCTCGTTCGACAGCGCCTCGCCGTCGACACCCGTGACGGCTTCGGGCTCCTCGTCGTGGGCGGGAATCGCCGCGGGGTCCAGCCCGCCGGGGTCGTACACCGCACCGTTCACGTCGCTGACGGCGACGACGGTCGCGCCCCACTCGTCGAGCAGGCGGGCGGCGCTCGCGCCGACGCTCCCGAACCCCTGGACTCCGACGGTCGTCTCCGCGAGCGAGCGGTCGTAGTAGTCGCAGGCCTCGCGGGTGACGATGGCGACGCTTCGGCCCGGTGCCGTCTCCCGGCCGTAGCTCCCGCCGACGACCGGCGGCTTGCCCGTGACGACGCCCGGGATGGTCTCGCCCTCCTGCATGCTGTAGGCGTCCATTATCCACGCCATCGTCTGGGCGTCGGTACCCATGTCGGGCGCCGGGATGTCCTGGTTCGGCCCGATGGCGGCCCGCACCTCCTCGGTGAACCGGCGGGTGAGTCGCTCCATCTCGGCGTCGCTCAGCGACTTCGGGTCGACCACGACGCCGCCCTTCGCCCCGCCGAACGGGAGGTCCATCACCGCGCATTTCCAGGTCATCCACATGGCGAGGCCGACGCTCTCGTCGCGGGTGACGCCGGGGTGGAACCGCAGACCGCCCTTGTACGGGCCGCGAACGCTGTCGTGCTGGGCGCGGTAGCCCGAGAACACCTCGACGGTGCCGTCGTCGCGTTCGATGGGGACGGTCACCTCGTGGACCTTCGCGGGGTGGCGCAGTCGCTCGACGACGTTCGGGTCGATGTCGAGTTCACCCGCCGCGCGGGCGAGCTGGCGGCGGGCCGTCGCCAGCGCCGACTCGGTCGGCTCCTCCGGCCGCGCGGCCGCGTGAGCAGTCTCCGAGGACATGGGTCACTCCATCGGCGTCTGTCGGTTCCGCATCGACCCGCCGCAGACCGGACACTCGCCGGGCGGCGCCTCCTCACGGGCGATGGCCCCGCAGTCGAAGCACTCGTAGGCCGTCTCGTCGTCGCCGTCGGGTTCGACGTCTCGCATCGCCCGACGTAAGGTTCGTGCAAGAATTACCGTGTTTGTTCAACAGTAAACCATTCCGAGGAACCACTGTTCACTATTGAACCCTACTCGCCGTCCGCGGGCGAGGGCACGCCGAGCGACGCGGGGGCGCCGAGTTCCTCGAACAGCACGGTGAACAGTTTGCGCTGGACCGTGCGGACGTGCTGGTAGAACGCCGTCGGCGAGATGTCGAGCGCGTCGGCTATCTCCTCGCCGGTGCTCTCGCGGGGCGACTCGAAGAAGCCGCTGTAGTAGGCGGTCTGGACGACTTCGAGCTGTCGGTCGGTGAGACGGTCGAACACCTCCGCGTGCAGGTCGGGCGTCGACGCGCGGTCGAGCGTCCGCTTCGAGCGGAGCTCCGTCTCCGCGAACGCGTCGGTCACAAGCTGGGTGATGTGGCGCACGTCGACGCTGTCGGGGATGTCGACCACGAGCGTCGTCGTCGCCGGGTCGGCCGTCGCGCTCCGCAGGACCGCGCCGTGGTCGGCCAACTCCAGAGCGACGAACGGCTGGGAGAGGTGGAGCCGGACCACGCCCTCGCTGTCCTCCGTGCCGATGCGCTGGACCGCCTCGACGGCGACCAACTCGCGGGCGGCGGCCTCGACGGCCTCGACAGCGGCGCCGTCGACGGTGACGAACACGTAGAGGCCGTCGGCCGTCTGCTGGACGCCGCCCTGATACGAGAGCGTGCAGTCGGCGGCGGTCGCCAGCCGCGAGAGGACGAACGCTGGGTCGGCAACCTCGAACTCCAGTCGCGTTGTCGCGGTGGTGAGAAGCGCGTTCTTCCGCTCGATGGCGCTCGTCGCGGAGGCGACGGTCTCACCCAGTTCCGCGAGCACCGACTGGGAGGTGTCGTCGAACGCGTCCTGCACGTCGGCGTAGACGGTCAGGACGCCGTAGGTGAGTTCGTCGTACGCGATGGGAACGCTGAGCGCCGAGAGGTAGTCCCGCGAGAGCGCGTGTTTCCGCCACGACGCCTCGCGGAGCGCGTCCGCGACGTTCGTCACCTCCGTCACCTCGCCGGTCGCGGCCGTCCGGCCGGCCGGCTCCGCACCGCCCATCTCGACGGTGAGGCTGTCCAGATACCCCTGTTCGTTGCCCGCCCACGCCCGGGGTTCGACCGTCTCGCCGGCGGCGTCGACCACGCCGATCCACGCGAACGCGAACCGGTCGCTGGCGGTCAGCCGTTCACAGACCGCGCGGTCTATCTCCTCGCGCGTCTCGGCGCGCACCAGCGCCTGGTCTATCTCGCGAATTATCTCGTTGACCCGGTTCAGCGCGGATAGCTGTGCGTTCTGTGCCTGGAGTTCGCGGTCCTGTTCGCGGAGGCGGCTCTCGCGGACGACCCGGTCGAGCGCGGCCTCGGCCGTCGCGGCGAGCAGGTCGGCAAGCTCCCGCGTCACGGGGTCGAACCGGCCGACGTCGGCCGACCCGGCGACGAAGACCCCGTGGTCGCCAAGCGGGATGTAGGCGGCGCTTCGCACGTCGGTCGCGGGGTTCGCGAGGCGGTCGGCGTCGTGGACGTCGTCGAGGAACAGCGACTCGTCCTCGATGAAACTGTAGCCGGGGAGGCTCCCGCCGTCGGCGTCGACCGTCGGGAGCGGGCCGTGGAGCCGCTCCATCTCAGGAGCGGTGGCGACCGGGCGGAGGTCGGTGCCGTCCTCGTCGAACAGGTAGACGGCGCTGGCGTCGAGGTCGAGCACGCCGGGGGTGTCCTCGACGACGTGCTGGGCTATCTCGTGGCGGGTCTCCGCGTAGAGGAAGTCGCGGGCAGTCTCCTGGAGCGTCGCCAGCGCCTCCTCGCGCTGTTTCCGCTTCGTGATGTCGCGACAGCTGTACAGTAGCGTGCCGCCCTGAATCGACACCTCGCGGACGTTGACCAGCAGGGTGTGCTCGCGGCCCGCCTTGTCGGTGGCCGTACACTCGATGTTCTTGAGGACGCCCGACTCGGCCAGTTCCTCGCGGTCGAACAGGTCGGGGCCGAGCAGGTCGTCGATGGTGCCGCGCTCGCGTATCTCGTCTGCGGTGTAGCCGAAGATGAAGTGGACGTTGGGGCAGACGTAGGTGTACTCGCCCGCGTCGTCGGTGATGAGCACCGTGTCGGTCATGTTGTTGAGCGTGACGCGGTGGAGCTCCTCGGAGCGCCGGAGTTCGCGTTCCAGCGAGACGCGGTCGGTGATGTCGACCCCCTCGACGACGATAGAGACGATGGTGTCGCGGGCGTCGCGCACGGGCCGGGCGGACAGTTCCAGCACCCGGTCGGCGTCGGTCGTCGGCGGGCCGGTGACGACGGCACTGCTGAACGAGCCGTCGAGCGCCCGCTCCGTGACCCGGCGGACGTCCCCGCCCACGCCGGCGTCCGTCCAGCAGGGGAGCGTCCAGAACGGGTCGCCGCGGACGGCCTCGGCGTCGACGCTCGCCAGGTCGGCGGCGGTCCGGTTGGCCCGCGCGAGCGACCCGTCGGGGTCGAGCACCCACGTCGCGGTCCGCGCGTCCTCGAAGATGGCGTCGAACTGGCGGGCGCGGTCGCGCCGTGTCGCCGTCCGGTTCGCCGCCGCGACGGCCCGACCGATGCGGTCGAGCAGGTCGTCGAGCGCGGGGTCGGCCGACGACAGGGGGACGTAGTCGTTGACGCCGGCCTCGATGGCGTCGCTGGCGACCGCCTCGCTTCCCGCCGCGGTACAGAGGACGACCGGGAGGCCCGGCGCCGCCTCGCGGAGCGCCCGGCACAGTTCGACGCCGGTCGTCTCGCCGAGGTCGTGGGCGGTGACGACGCAGTCGACCGCCCGCTGGCGGACGGTCTCGCGGGCGGCCCCGTACCTCCGGACCGTCTCGACGGTCGCGGCGGTCCGGGTCCTCAGCGCGTCGGCCAGCGGGTCGACCCAGTCGGCCGCGCCGACGACGAGCACGCGGGTCCCGTCCCACGTGGCGGCTGAACTCGACATGGGACGCCGCTACGGCCCCGGGGCGGTTGAACGCACCGACATCGGCCCGCGGGCGGCCCGAGTACGAGCCGACAGTCACCGCCGTGCGGCGTACCTGACGGTGAGGAATCGAGCGCCGGCCAGCCACATCGCCTGCGTCGCGAGTACGTCGGCGGGCCGGCCGTCGGGCGCGTCGGGCGCGTCCGGATGTGCGCCCGGATACACGCGGAACCGCTGGCTCGCGGGGAGCGCGAACGCGCCCACGGGCGTGACGAGGTAGAGCCCGCCGGTCGGGCAGTCGGTCGTGAGCTCCAGCCCCGAATCGAGATGCCGCATCCGGAGCACCGTCGAGAGGTTCGCACCCGGAAGCGGGACGGCGATGTTGACGAGCCGTTCGCCGTCGCGGACGTGGCTGGCGTAGACGGCGACGAACACCGCCTCGCCGGTCGCCCGGTCGGTCCGCACCCACAGCCGCGGGTCGTCGCGGGGGTCGGGCGCGTCGAGCCGGCAGAGCCGGCTCTCGACGGTGCGGGTCCCCTCGCCCGGACCGGGGAGGTTCAGCTGTTCGAGCCGCGAGGTGGCACGGGCGGCGACGGCCGCGCCCGCTCGGAACGGCCGGTGCCAGTCGGCCGCCAGCGTCATCTCGAAGTCCGCGGTGTGTTCGTACAGCGCCCGCACCGCCGGGTCGACGCGCCCGGGGTCGAAGTCGGGACGGGCGTAGGTTGCGAGGTCGTCCATCTCGCCGGCCACCGGGTCGCCCGTGACGCCGCGGCGCTCGGGCCAGTCGGCGCCGACGCGGGAGCCGGCGACGAGCGGGCAGAACGGGATTCCGCGGGCGCGGTGGCGGGCGTAGCCGGCCGCCCCGGCGAGGGCGGCCAGCGCGAACAGCGGGCGGCGCACGTCCGGGTCGACGGCGGGCGCCGCCGTGAGCGTGTCGGCGTGTCCCGGCAAGTTTTGGTCCCCGCGGTCGGACGGGCGGATATGAAGGAAATCGTCAGCACCGACGAGGCACCGGCGGCGGTCGGCGCGTACAGCCAGGCGACGACGAACGGCGACGTGGTGTTCACCGCGGGGCAGATACCCCTGACGCCCGACGGCGACCTCCGGGCGGACGCACCCATCGACGAGCAGACGGACCTCGCGCTGTCGAACCTGGAGGCGGTGCTCGCCGAGGCGGGCGCCGGGATGGACGACGTGCTGAAGGTGACGGTGTTCCTGGCGGACATCGAGGACTTCGACGAGATGAACGAGACGTACGCGACGTACTTCGACGAGGAGCCGCCGGCGCGGTCGGCGGTGCAGGCCGGCGCGCTCCCGAAGGGCGTCGGCGTCGAGATAGAGGCCATCGCCAGCGTCGAGTGATGGAGCCGGCGGCGAAGGCGGCGACCCTGTGGGGCCTCATCGGCGCGCTCCTGTTCGGCGTGTTGAGCCAGGGCTACCAGCTACTCACCGGCGAAGCCATCGGCTTTCTCGTCGTCCTGCTGGTGATGGGCGTCGTCGGCGTCGTCACCGGCCTGCTGTCGTACGCCGTCGACGCCCGCCTGTGAGTCGCCGTGTCTCGAAACGCTTTAACGGCCGACTGGGATAGGTGTGGACGTAGCCGGGATGGCCGAGTGGTAAGGCGCACGCCTGGAAAGCGTGTTCCCTCAGGGATCCAGGGTTCAAATCCCTGTCCCGGCGCTTCTGACGCGAGTAGCGAGGGTCGAGCGACGCGAGAACCTCGTGCGAACGGCGAGCACCGCGTCGCGTGTGCGAGGCGAAACTGCGGCGGTCTGGAACAACTCGGGCGACACCGTCTACGTGTTCGACGACGGCGGGACGACCGTCGTCGAATACAGCTACTGAGCGCCGGGGACGGAGTTCTCTCCGCCGTTTTCAGCCGCTGAAGATACAGCTAGTTACTTAATGTAGGGGGAGACGTGTGGCGGGGCATGGACGGAATCAACGCCGGGCGCACGTCCGAGGGTCGTCAGGACACCGACGAGAAGCTCTCGCGACTGTTCGACGAGATTCAATCGGACGGCACCGGTGGGGGACTGGACCTGGAGACGCCCGCCGGCGACCATCCCGAACAGGAAGCGGACGAACTGCTCGAGTCCAGCCTCGACGCGCTGTTCGCCGACGCCGCGTTCCGGTTCGACGAGAAGCTCGTCAAGCAAAGCCTCGAGGAACTGCTCGTGGTGCTCATCGCGATGCGGTCCGGCGAGACGAACGGGAAGGCGTTGATGTCGGACCTGAGCCGGCTGTTCGACAGCCAGCTCAGCCCCGGCACGGTGTACCCCGCCCTCCACGAGATGGACGGCGATGACGTGCTCGAGATGTTCGAACTCGTCCGCTCGAAGGAGTACCGCATCGCGGACGACCAGGAGGCGGCCGCGATGGTCACGGAGGCGGCCCAGCAGTACCTCGCGCTCGGCGCGTTCCTCTATGCGGCGACCGACGAACTCTGAACGAACCACACCCCGACATCACATATAAAGACCGCCTCGAGCGGGACATCAGCCACGTCATTCACTCGCACACTCGCCCGGGCACTTCCGTTTCGTTCCACCACCGTGGTGCGGTTATCCGTCGTTACCCGACGCGGAGATGGAACGGCGTCGCGGACCGACAGCGCCGGATTTATATAGAACCGTGAGCAATCATTCGACCGACCATGAGCAAACAGCAGCGGATGCAGGGACAGCCCATGATTATCCTGGGCGAGGACTCCCAGCGGATGAAGGACAAGGACGCGCAGAGCCACAACATCTCGGCGGCGCGGGCGGTCGCCGAGTCGGTACGTTCCACCCTCGGCCCGAAAGGGATGGACAAGATGCTCGTCTCCTCGATGGGCGACGTGACCGTCACGAACGACGGCGTCACCATCCTCCAGGAGATGGACATCGACAACCCCACCGCGTCGATGATCGTCGAGGTCGCGGAGACACAGGAGGACGAGGCCGGCGACGGCACCACGACCGCCGTGGCGGTCGCGGGCGAACTCCTGAAGAACGCCGAGGACCTCCTCGAGCAGGACATCCACCCGACGGCCATCATCAAGGGGTTCCACCAGGCCAGCGAGAAGGCCCGCGAGGAGATAGACGACATCGCCGTCGAGGTCGACCCCGAGGACATCGACCTCCTCCGGAAGGTCGCCGAGACCTCGATGACCGGCAAGGGCGCCGAGCTGAACAAGGAGCTTCTGAGCCAGCTCATCGTCGACGCCGTCGAGGCCGTCACCGTCGAGGCCGAGGACGGCTCCACGGTCGTCGACCTCGAGTACGTCAACGTCGAGACCCAGACCGGTCGCTCCGCGGGCGAGTCCGAACTCCTCCACGGCGCGGTCATCGACAAGGACCCCGTGCAGGACAGCATGCCCACCGACCTCGAGGACGCGAACGTCCTGCTGGTCGACGAGCCCATCGAAATCGAGGAGACAGACGTCGACGCCGAGCTCCAGCTCGACTCGCCCGACCAGCTCCAGGCGTTCCTCGACAGCGAGGAGGAGGAACTGCGCGAGAAGGTCGACGCCATCGCCGCCTCCGGCGCGGACGTCGTGTTCTGCCAGAAGGGCATCGACGACATGGCCCAGCATTTCCTCGCGAAGGAGGGCATCCTCGCGGCCCGCCGCGTGAAGAAGTCCGACATCAAGTTCCTGCGCGAGGTCACGGGCGCGAACATCGTCTCGGACCTCGAGGCGGTCACGAGCGCGGACCTCGGCACCGCGACCATCAGCCGCGACGACGCCGACGAGCTGTTCTACGTCGAGGGGACCGGGGACGCCCACGGCGTGACGCTGCTGCTCCGCGGCTCCACCGAGCACGTCGTCGACGAACTCGAGCGCGGCGTCGGTGACGCGCTCGACGTCGTCGGTAGTACCGTCTCCGACGGCCGCGTGCTCGCGGGCGGCGGCGCCGTCGAGGTGGAACTCGCCTCCCGGCTCCGCGAGTACGCCGACTCCGTCGAGGGGCGCGAACAGCTCGCGGTCGAGGCGTTCGCCGACTCGCTGGAGCTGATTCCGCGGGTCCTCGCGGAGAACTCCGGGCTGGACGCCATCGACACGCTGGTCGACCTGCGGTCGGCCCACGCCGACGGCGACCAGTACGCCGGCCTCAACGTGTTCACCGGCGAGACGGTCGACACCTACGACGCCGGCGTCGTCGAACCGGCCCACGCGAAGGAGCAGGCGCTCTCCTCCGCGACCGAGGCCGCGAACCTCGTGCTCAAGATCGACGACATCATCGCCGCCGGCGACCTCTCCACCGAGGGCGAAGAAGAGGAGGGCGGCCCCGGTGGCGGCATGGGCGGCATGGGCGGCGGTATGGGCGGCATGGGCGGCATGGGCGGCATGATGTAACTCCACGTTCCGCACGTCCCTCGCGCGCCTGCACCGCTCGCGAACGACCGTTCTTCTGTTCGTCCGGTAGCTACCGCTCCAGTTCGTCGGCCAGCAGGCCGTACCGCTCGACGTCGACGCGCTCGCCGTCGACGAACGCGTGTTGCCGGAGCAGACCCTCCTGCTCGAAGCCGACCTTCTCCAGCACGCGGGCCGACGCCGGATTCGTCTCGTACACGTGCGCGTACACTTTCGCCAGGCGGCGCTCGTCGAACGCGTGGCCACAGATGAGCGCGGCCGCGTCGGTGGCGTAGCCGTTCCCCCAGTGGTCGGGCAGGATCATGTAGCCGAGTTCGGTCGTCCCCCAGACCTCGTTGACGTCGTTGAGACCGAACGTGCCGACCGGGTCGCCGTCGACGCAGGCGAGCAGGTGGACCTCCTCGCCGCCGAGCGACTCGACCCACTCGCGCTCCTCCTGTTCGTTGTGCGACGCGTGCGACCCGAGGCCGGCACGCACCGCCGGGTCGTTGACCAGCCGCTCGAGGAACGGCGCGTCGTCGACCTCGATGGGGTGGAGGTCGACGGTCTCACCTTCGATGAACACGGGACCGGGCATGAGATAACGGGGAGGCGGGCCACACTTCAGTCTCGCCATGGAGTGTGAACTGTTCTCATCCCCGAACCGAGCGGTTCACCGCGGTCGCGTACCAGTCCGGTCGCTCGACCGACGCGTCGAGCGAGCGATAGCGGATGGTCCGGGAAACCCGGACCGAGGTGCCGAACATCTCGCCGGCGTACGTGAGTCGCTGTGTTCGGAGCAGTCCCGAGGCGCCGACCGTCGCGCTGTAGGAGACGTTCCGGGGCGCCTGGACCTCCGCCACGGCGGCGAACAGCGACGGCTCCGCGAGCGCGTCCGCGACGAGCACGGCCGACCCGTTCGCCGCCTGGGTCCGCACGTCGAGCGACGACAGGAGCGCCCACGGGTCGCGGTACGGCTTCGGCCGCCGCAGGGAGTTGTAGAACCCGTTGCCGCCGTTGAACTCGTCGGCCGGGACGTACAGGTACGACGTCCCCGACTCGCGGCGGATGCGCTCGACGAGCGTCGCCCCGTTCGAGTAGAACACCGCCGTCGCGGGGTCGCGGCTGACGACGCTCGGTCGCGGCCCGTCGACGGCGACGCGAGCGCGCCACCGCTCGCTCTCGACGCGACTGCGCTGGCGCACCGACGCACGGAGCGTCCCGTTGGCGTACCTGACGGTGTAGTTCGAGGCGACGACGTACCGGTCGCCGGCCGCCGCCGCGTGGGCGTTCGCCAGCGCCACGGCGTCGGACACTCCGTCGGCCCCGACCCCCGGGGGGTAGGCGTCGGCGTCGGGCACCGGGGCCGCCGTCGTCCGTGCCGTCGGCGTCGCCGGGCCGGACACGACGGCGTTACAGCCGGCCAGCACCAGCAGTACGGCGACCAGCAGAGCGACGGCCGCGGCGCGCATGTCCGCACCTCGGGCGCGAGCGGGGTAACCGTTCGGGCGTCACACCACGGTCGTCCACGCGGGACGGCGGACCGTCGTGTTGCCCACGTCCTCGTAGACGATGCGCTGGGTGCCGACCACCCGCCTGCCGTCGAGCGTGCCGACGTAGCGGAGGCGGACCCGTCGGACGACCCCCCGGTCCGTGACGACGGTCTCGACGTGGGCACGCCGGACCGTCTCGACCGGCTGATTGCGGGCCAGCACCGACGCGTTCACCTCGGTCGCCGTCAGCCGATAGCGACCGACGCCGTCGGGCGAGCGGCCCGCGAGTTCCACCCGGGTCGACTCGACGGGGGCGAAGATGTCGGTCAACGCGGCGGCGTGGACCGGTGCGACTGGCCCTTCGGCCGGGCGAATCGGCGCGTCGTCGGGGCCGCGGACGACCCGGTAGCGGGCGTCGTCGGTCACGACGGCCTTCAGCACCCGAGTGCCGTCCGCGAAGTAGGTGACACGGCGGCCGTCGGGCGGCGCGAGCAGACCCCGGTGCGTGACCGAGATGCGGTAGCGAGAGCGGTTCGCGGCGGCGTGTTCGACGACGCGGGTGTACGTCCGGTCGGTGCCGTTGGCGTACGAGAGCGACCGCTCGACGGTGACGGCCACCGACCGGTCGCGGAGCGCCCGCGCGTGGGCGTCGACGACGGCTTCGGGGTCCTCGATGCCGACGGGCGAAAGCCCTGGCCCCGGGACGGAGTCGGGCGTCGGCACCGGGGCGGGCGTCACCGTCGGCGAGTCGGTGCTCGCGGTGGGGGCCGACGCCGTACAGCCGGCGACGACGAGCGCGAGCGCCACCGCGAGCACCGCGAGGCGTCGTGACACGTTCACAGCCCGGGAACGGCTCACCGAAAGGCTACCGTAGGGTGAAATCGCGGTGACAGCAACGCGGCTGGCGAATCGGCGGGTACTAAGTCGCGGCGCAAGAATTGCCGGCCATGGAGACGCTGCTGTTGAACCGGGCCGACGTCGACGAGAACGCCCGGATGCCGGAGGTCATCGCCGCCGTCGAGGAGGCCTTTGCCGCCTACGAGCACGGGAACGTCCAGATGCCCGCGAAGTCGTACATCGACCTGCCGCAGTACGACGGCGACTTCCGGTCGATGCCCGCGTACATGGACGCCGGCGACTGGGACGCCGCCGGTATCAAGTGGGTGAACGTCCACACCGACAACCCCGAGGAGTTCGGCCTGCCGACCGTCCTGGGGACGATGGTGTACTCGAACCCGGAGAACGCCTTCCCGTTGGCCATCCTCGACGGGACGACGCTGACCCGCAAGCGCACGGGCGCGGCGGCGGCCGTCGCCACCGACCACCTCGCGGTCCCCGACGCCTCGTCGCTGGGCATCGTCGGCGCGGGCGTCCAGTCGTACACGCAACTGGAGGCCATCGCCGAGGTGCGACCAATCGAGGAGGTGGTCGTCTCGGACGTACGCGAGGAGGCCGTCGCCGCGTTCGTCGACCGCTTCTCGGACCGGTTCGACGTGCGGGGCGGCTCAATCGCGGAGGCCGCCTCGTGTGACGTGCTCTCGACGGTCACCCCCGTCGAGGAGCCCATCGTCTCGGCCGACGCGGTGGGCGAACACACCCACGTCAACGCGATGGGCGCCGACGCCCCCGGCAAGCACGAACTCGCCGACGAGTTGCTCGCGGACGCCACCATCGTCATCGACGACTACGAGCAGTGCACCCACTCCGGCGAGATAAACGTCCCCTACGGCGAGGGCCTGCTGGACGACGGCGACATCTACGCCGAACTCGGCCAGATAGTGACCGACGCCGTCGCCGGCCGTGGCGAACGCGACGGACCGGAGGGCGTCACCGTGTTCGACTCGACCGGCCTCGCGATTCAGGACGTCGCCACCGCCCACGTCGTGTACGAGCACGCCGACGAGAAGGGGAACGGCTACCCGTTCGAGTTGGTCGACACGGAACTGCGATAGCGACCCGTCCCGGGGGGCCACAAGGCATTTCAGCGTCTCGTCGGTTCCTGCAAACGAGCCATTCCGGCATCTACCATGACCCGAACGACACTCCGAGCGACGGCGCTGAGCGCGCTCGTCGTCCTGGCGACGCTGTCCGGTGCGGCCGCAGTCGGAGGGACGACCGCCTCGACGACCGTCGCGGTGGACGCGACGCCGACCGACCCCAACGACGCGCGGGCGACCCACACCGTCGTGTTCACCGTCGGTGCCGACGCCGAGAGCGCGGGTGCGGTGTTCAACGACGTCCTCGTCGACTACACCGCCGGCGCGCCCGAGGCGGACGTGAGCAACGTCGGCGCGGGGTCGATGGGCCGCATCGGCATCGACCGCGGCGGCGACGACCCCGGCACCCGCATCGACGTCGCGGCCAACGTCAGCACCGTCAGCGCCAAGAAGGACGGGACCGCCGTCCGCATCGCCACGAAGGGGAACCTCACCCTGCAGGCCGGCGACGAGGTAGTCGTCGTGCTCACGCCGGTCCAGAACCCACAGAACGCCGGCGACGCGGCGGTCGAGGTCACCGTCAACTCCCAGGGCGCCGCCGACACCGCGACCGGGACGGTCGGCTACGAGTACAACGACGCCGCCGTCCGGTTCGACAACGAGACGACCGCCGGCGAGACGGTGACGGTCGAGTCGGTCAGCCTCTCGGAGGGCGGATTCGTCGTCGTCCAGAACCGGACCGGCGAGACCCCCAACGAGGTCCGCGGCGCCTCGACGTATCTCCCGCCGGGGAACCACTCGAACGTCGTCGTCCCGCTTTCCCCCGGCATCGACGCTGACGCGACGCTGTACGCGCAGGTCTACACCGACACGAACGGTGACCGGCGGTTCCGCTTCGACGACACCGGCGGCGACGTCGACGACCCGTATCTCACGGACGACGGCAACGTGATGGCCAGCGACGCCGCACGGCTCACCTACGATTCGAGCGCGAGCGAGTCGACGCCGACCGACCGGACGGCCACCGACACCGCGACCCCCACGCCGGACGGCGACACACCCACCCCGTCGCCCACCCCTGACGACGCGGACGGCGAGACGCCGACGCTCTCGCCGACGCCGACGCCGGAGGACGGCGAAGACACCCCCACCGCGTCACCGACTCCCGACGACGCTGACGACGCCACAGAAACCGACGACGGCGCGGGTAACGCGACCGTCACGCCGACCGATTCGCCCACACCACAGGGGACGGTGAGCGTCACCGTGACGGCGTCGCCGACCGACGAGGACCGACAGGGGCCGGCCGACGGGGAGACGCCGACCGGTCAGCCCGGGTTCGGCGTCCTCGCGGTGCTCGCCGCGCTGGCGGCCGTCGCCCTGCTCGCGCGCCGCTAAGTCGGTCGCTCGCGCTCCTCGGTGAAGTTCGGGTCGAGGTCCGTCCCCTTGCGTGCGTTGACGAGGCGGTTGACCGCCCACAGCACCAGCAGGAACGGCAGGATGGGGATGAGCAGGACGAAGATGATGGCTCCGAGAAGCAGGCCGATGGCGTGCATCTCGCTATCCGGACGTCCGACGTACCGGGGCGTCACGCTGTCGACGAATCTGGTCGCGGGGCCGTCGCTGGTCTCTTCCTCGCTCATGCCCCAACGTAGGCGCGCCACGCTCTTAGCCGTGGCGCACGCACGGTCGCGACCCGCCAGTCCGACTGTCCGATGGAAAGCTTAAGGGCCGCGTCGCTACTCGCTTCGGGTAATTCATCTCTCCATGAGCGACGACGGTTACGACCACGCGACGGTCGAACGACGCTGGCAGGAGGCGTGGGACGACGCCTCCGTGTACCGGACGCCCGACGACGCCGAGGACCCGACGTACGTGCTCGGGATGTACCCGTACCCGTCGGGACAGTTGCACATGGGCCACGTCCGCAACTACACCATCACCGACGCGTACGCCCGCTATCGCCGGATGCGCGGCGACGAGGTGCTCCACCCGATGGGGTGGGACGCCTTCGGCCTCCCTGCCGAGAACGCCGCCAAGGAACGCGACTCGAACCCCGCCGACTGGACGTTCGACTGCATCGACACGATGAAAGGCCAGATGGAGGCGATGGGGTTCGGCTACGACTGGGACCGCGAGATAGCCACCTGCGTCCCCGAGTACTACCGCTGGAACCAGTGGCTGTTCGCCCAGTTCCGCGAGGAAGGTCTGGTCGAGCGCAAGGCGGCGGACATCAACTGGTGTCCCTCCTGCGAGACGGTGCTGGCGGACGAACAGGTCGAAGGCGACGCCGAACTCTGCTGGCGCTGTGACACGCCCGTCGAACAGCGGGAACTGGAGCAGTGGTTCCTGAAGATAACCGAGTACGCCGACGAGTTGGTCGACGACATCGACCGTCTGGAGGGGTGGCCCGACTCGGTGCGGCAGATGCAACGCAACTGGATCGGCCGCCAGCACGGCGCCCGCGTCGAGTTCGACGTGTCGGGCCACGGTCCGGTGGAGGCGTTCACCACCCGGCTGGACACCATCTTCGGCGCGACGTTCTTCGCGCTCGCGCCGGACCACCCCATCGCCGAACAGTTGGCCGAGGAAGACGACGCCGTCCGCGAGTTCATCGACCACGAAGCCGACCCGGACGGCGACGAGCCGAACGGCGTCGAGACGGCCCTGACGGCCACGAACCCCGCGACGGGCGAGGAGGTGCCGGTGTTCGTCGCCGACTTCGTGCTGTCGGACGTGGGGACGGGCGCGCTGATGGGCGTGCCCGGCCACGACGACCGCGACCACGTCTTCGCGGAGAAGATGGGCGTCGACATCGACCCCGTCGTCGCGCCGAGCGAGGACGAGGTGCCGGACGTGAGCGAGGGTGCGTTCACCGAGGACGGCGTCCTGGTGAACAGCGGCGACTACTCCGGACTCGCCAGCGAGGCGGCCCGCGAGCAGTTGGAGGCCGATATCCCCTCCGCCGAACACCACGTCCAGTACCGCCTGCGCGACTGGCTCATCTCGCGCCAGCGCTACTGGGGGACCCCGATTCCGGTCGTCAACTGCCCGGACTGCGGCGCCGTGACGGTACCCGACGACGAACTGCCCGTCGAACTGCCGGAGTTCATCAACACGACGGGCAACCCGCTGGAGGCCGCAGAGGAGTGGCAGGAGACGACCTGCCCCGACTGCGGCGGGCCGGCCACCCGCGAGACGGACACGATGGACACGTTCATGGACTCGTCGTGGTACTTCCTGCGGTACGTCTCGCCCGACGACACCGACGCGCCGTTCGACGTCGACCGGGCCAACGACTGGATGCCCGTCGACCAGTACGTCGGCGGCATCGAGCACGCCGTGATGCATCTGCTGTACTCGCGGTTCGTCACGAAGGCCATCGCCGACCTGGAGATGCTGGAGCACCGCGAGCCGTTCGAGAACCTGCTCGCACAGGGGATGGTCCAGTTAGACGGCGAAGCCATGTCCAAATCGAAGGGGAACGTCGTCTCGCCACAGGCCATCGTCGAGGAGTACGGCGCCGACACCGCGCGGCTGTTCATGATGGAGGCCGCCCAGCCGGAACGCGACTTCGACTGGTCCGACCAGGGAGTCCGCTCGACGCGGGCGTTTCTGGACCGGCTGTACGACCTGGTGGCGGCGTTCGACCCCGCGACGGCCGACGGCGACGACGACAGCGTCGCCGCGTACGTCCGCGACGAGACGGCCGCCGCGGCCGCCGTCGCCCGCGAGGAGTACGAGTCGCTGACGTTCAACGTCGCGCTCCGGGAGGCCCAGGGGCTGGCGAAGACGCTCCGGCAGTACCGCGAGTACGCCGACGAACCCCACGCCGAGACGTTCGAGCGCGGACTGGAGACGGTCGTGAAACTGCTCGCGCCGGTCGCGCCCCACGTCTGCGAGGAACTGTGGGAGGAACTCGACGGCGAGGGGTTCGTCGTCGACGCCGCCTGGCCCGACGCCGAGGTGGACCGCGAGACGGCCGAGAAGCGCCGACGGCTCGTCGAGAACACCCAGGAAGACGTCCGCGACATCACCAGCGTCGCCGGCATCGAGAACCCCGAGACCATCGACATCGTCGTCACGCCCGACTGGAAGTACCGGGCGCTGGAGGTGGCCGTCGAGTCGGACGCGGACAACCTCATCTCCGAGATAATGCAGGAGCCCGAAATCCGCGAGCAGGGCGACGACGCCGCCGACTACGGGCAGGACCTGCAGGCCGAGCGCGAGGCGCTGTCGCTGACCCTGCCGCCGGACCAGGAGCGGGCGGCGCTCGACCGCGCCGCGTGGTTACTGGAGCGGGAGTTCGACGCCGAGGTGCGGGTGCTGTCGCCCGACGAGGCCGACGAGAGCGTCGTCCGGAAGGCCGAACCCGGCCGCCCGGCCATCGACATCCACGAGTGAGCCGGGGGCTTTCGCCCGGATAGAAGACTGCGAAAATTAATGTAGGACGTGGGAGAAACGGGCGTAGATGCTCGACGTCTCCACCGGGGAGATAACCGAGGGCGGCCTCGTCCGGTCGATGCTCCTGCTGGCGGTGCCGCTGGTCGCCCAGGGGTTCGTCCGGGTCGCCGAGCAGGTGGTCGACCTGTTCTGGCTGGGGCGGCTGAGCGCCGACGCCGTCGCCGGGGTGGGGCTGGCGATGCCCGTCTGGTCGGTGGTGGTCGCGCTCGTGTTCTTCGCGCCGATGGTGGGGACGCAGGTGGTCGTCTCACAGCGCATCGGTAGCGAGAACGGTCGGGGGGCGCGCCGCGCGGCGTTCAACGGCGTCCTCGTGGCGGGCGGCGTCGCCGTCGTCTGCGGCGCGGCCGGCTACGTGGCGGCCGGCCCCGCGGTCGAACTGCTGGCGAGCCTCGACCCGTCGACGAGCGGCGGCGTCGACCTCCGGGACACCGCCACCACCTACCTCCGGGTGTTGCTCCTGGGGATGAGCCTCGCGGCGGTGTCGGACGTCATCGAGAACGTCTACATCGCCCACGGCGACTCGACGGCGTCGCTGTACATGAACGTCATCACGGTGGTCGTGAACCTCGCGCTCGACCCGTTCCTCATCTTCGGCATCGGCCCGTTCCCGCGGCTGGAGGTGCAGGGCGCGGCGCTGGCGACGGTCACCGGCTGGACCGCGGGGCTGGCGCTCGGCGCGGGCATCGCGCTCGCGCGTCGCGGGGGCCTGTTCTCGCGGGCGGCGGCCGTCGTCTCGCTCGCCGACGCGCGCGAACTCCTGACGGTCGGGCTCCCGACCGCGGGCCAGCAACTCGCGCGACAGGTCGCCCGCTTCGCCGTCGTCGTCGTGGTGTTCGTCGCCGGCGGCGGCGCCGGCATCGCCGCCTACTACGTCGGTGCCCGGGTCGCGACGGTGGCGTTCACGCCCGCCATCAGTTTCCAGCAGGCCGTCCAGAGCGTCGTCGGGCAGAACCTCGGCGCGGGCAACCCCGCGCGGGCGAACCGGGCGACGTGGACCGCGACGGGCCTTGCGGTCGGGGCGCTGACGGTGCTCGGCGCGCTCCAGTGGCTCGTCCCCGGAACCATCGTCGCGGTCATCGCGCCCGAGTTGACGGGTGCGGCGGCGGAACTCACCGTCGACTACCTCACCGTCCTCGCGTACGGCTACCCGGCCATCGGCGCCGCCTACCTGCTTGAGGCGGGGTTCAACGGCGCCCGCCGGACCCGGGTGTCGTTCGCCGCCACCCTGCTCCAGTTCTACGCCGTTCGACTGCCCATCGCGCTCGGGGGCGTCCTGCTCCTGGGCGTCGGCGTCCACGCGGTGTTCTGGGCGGTCACGATATCGAACGTCGTCGTCGCGGTCGGCCTCGCGGCGTACTACTACCACTCCGTCGACGACGGGATGCTCTCGCGGGCGGTGGAGGCGGCGGCCGCCGACTGACGGGCGGCCGCGGCCCGAAGGGCAACCCCTTTGACGGAGAAGGCCCCGAGAACGCGTAGTGGCAACGGGGAAACACGCCGTCAGCGAGGTGGTCCCGGAGTTCGCCGACGCGTTCTCGTTCGACGAGTTCAACCGGATGCAGTCGGCCGCGTTGCCGGCCGTCCTCGAGAGCGACGACAACGTCGTGGTGAGCGCGCCGACCGCCAGCGGCAAGACCGCGCTCGCGGAGTTGGCCATCTGCCGGACGCTCGATGCCGGCGGGACGGCCCTGTTTCTGGCACCGCTTCGCGCGCTCACGAACGAGAAGGAGAGCGAGTGGGAGCGGTTCGAAAAGCTCGGCTACTCGGTGTACGTCGTCACCGGTGAGCGCGATTTGAACCCGCGGCGCGCCGAGCGGGCGGACATCCTCGTGATGACGCCCGAGAAGGTGGACTCCGCGACTCGCAAGCACGACTCGCCGCGTTACGCGTTCATCAAGCAGGTCGACTGCTGTGTCATCGACGAGGTCCACCTGCTCGATTCCGACAAGCGCGGCTCCGTCCTGGAGGTGACGGTGTCGCGGCTCCGCCGACTCTGTGACCCGCGGGTCGTCGCGCTGTCCGCGACGATGCCGAACGTCGAGGACGTCGCCGACTGGCTCGACGCCCCCGACGACTGCACGTTCCAGTTCGGCGACGACTACCGGCCCGTCCCGCTTCACGCGGGCGTCGAGACGTACGCCCACGGCGAGAACTCCTTCGCCGACAAGTACCGGCGGCTGTACCGGGCGCTCGATTTGGCACAACCGCACATCGAGGACGGCGGGCAGGCGCTCACCTTCGTCGCCTCGCGGCAGGACACCGTCCGCGCCGCCGAGAAGGCCCGCGACGTCATCGCCGAACGGGACATCGACATCGGCGCCCGCGGCGACTACGACCTGCACACGGCCGCACAGGACCTCCGGAACGACACGCTCCGCCAGTCGGTGGTCGACGGCGTCGCCTTCCACCACGCCGGCCTCTCCCGGGAGGACAAGAACGCCGTCGAGGAGTGGTTCAAGGAGGGGCAGATACAGCTCCTGTTCTCGACGTCGACGCTCGCGTGGGGCGTGAACCTCCCCGCGCGTTGTGTCGTCATCCGGGACACGAAGCTCCACGACCCCCTCGAAGGCGAGGTGGACATGAGCCCGCTCGACGTGCTCCAGATGCTCGGCCGCGCGGGCCGGCCGGGCTACGACGACCAGGGGTACGCGTGGGTGGTCTGTGACGGCGAGGACGCCGACAAGTACCGGACGCTCCTGCAGGAGGGCAAGGAGATAGAGAGCCGACTGGCCGACGACCTCGCGTCGCATCTCAACGCCGAAATCGCGCTGGGGACCATCCGCGATTTGGACGACGTGATGGACTGGCTGGAGACCACCTTCTACTACGTCCGGGCGGGGTCGGCCCCGGACCAGTACCACTCCGGCGGCCGCCTCCGCGAGCACGTCCGCGAGACGCTGTCGGACCTCGTCGACGGCGGCTTCGTCGAGACGGACGCCGACCTCGGCGTCGAGGGGACGCCGCTGGGTCGCCTCGCCTCGAAGTTCTACCTGCGACTGGAGACGGCGGAGGCGTTCAAGTCGCTGGCCGACCGCGCGGCCGAGGACGGCCTCGACGAGGCCGCCGTCCTCCGGGCCGTCGCGGACAGCGCCGAGTTCGACAGCGTGAGCGCGCGCCGCGACGAGCGGGACGCGGTTCGAGCGGTGCTCGATGGGGAAGCAGAGGAACTCGAACCGGGCAACCGGAAGGTACTCGCCATCCTCCGGGCGTCGATGGAGGGGACGACGCCCTCTGAACTCCAGTCGGACGCGTGGGTCATCAGACAGAACGCCCTGCGTCTGTTGGCGGCGCTCCGCTCGTTCCTCGAACGGTTCGCGGGCGGGCGGGCCGCCAACGTCGCCCGCCGGGCCGAGGCCCGCGTCGAGAACGGCATCTCCTCGCAGGCGGTCGGACTGACCGCCATCGACGGCGTCGGGAAGGGCCGGGCACAGAAACTCGCCACGGAGGGGCTGACGACGCCCGCCGACGTGGTGGAGGCGGGCGTCGACGGCCTCGTCGACGCCGGCCTCTCCGAGGGGCTCGCGGAGCGAGTCGTCGAGCACGCGAGCGACCTCCCGGCCGTCACGTTCGACTGGGGTGAGTTCCCCGACTCCATCGCGCGTGGCGACAACGAGATGTGCGAGGTGCGCGTCTCGAACGCGGGCGGTGGCGCCAGCGCCGAGATACGGGTGACGGTCAACGGCGTCGAGATGACGACCGAGTCGCGGTATCTCGGCGAGGCGACGCTTCCGGTGGGCGTGTTCGGGGGCTCGCCCGACGAACTGGAGTTCCGGACGGAGGTAGCCTTCGCCGACCTGCCGCTCCGGCCCGTCTCGGCGACGCGGACCGTCCGGGTCGAGTAGGTCGTCTGCGGGGGCTTTTTCTCGCCCGCCGGTGGAGTGGGCGCATGGACGAGATCGCGTTCGGCACCGACGGCTGGCGGGCCACGCTCGACACGTTCACCGACGAGCGCGTGCGGGTCGTCGGCCAGGCGGTCGCCGACTACCTGCGCGAGGAGGGGTTCGAGGGGGAGACGGTCGCGGTGGGGTACGACGCCCGCGGGACCTCTCGCGGGTTCGCCGAACAGCTGTGCCGGGTGCTGTGTGCAAACGGGTTCGACGCGCTCCTGCCGGAGCGGGACACCCCGACGCCCGTGGTCGCGTGGACCGTCACCGACCGCGAGTTGGCGGGCGCGCTGATGATAACCGCGAGCCACAACCCGCCCGAGTACAACGGCGTGAAGTTCGTGCCCGCGGACGGCACGCCCGCGCTCCCGGAGGCGACCGAGCGCATCGAGGCGAACCTCCGACGGCCGGACCCCCTTCCCGAATCCGAGCACGGCACCGTCACCGAGACGGACCTGCTCGGCCCGTACGTCGACCACGCGCTATCGTTCGTCGGGAGCGTGACGCCCGGCGACGAAGTGGACCTCTCGGGGCTGACCGTCGCCTACGACGCGATGCACGGCTCCGGCCGCGGCGTCACCGACCGCCTGCTGGAGGCGGCGGGCGCGGACGTGGTGCGCCTGCGCACCGACCGGGACCCGACGTTCGGCGGGAGCCACCCCGAGCCGTCGGGCGAGCGACTGGCCGACCTCGTCGAGCGGGTCGAGACGGGCGAGGCGGACCTCGGGGTGGCCAACGACGGCGACGCCGACCGAATCGGCGTCGTCACGCCCGAGCGGGGGTACGTCGACCCGAACCTCTACTTCGCCGCGACGTACGAGTTCCTGCTCGAGTCGGACGCGGTCGCTGGCGGAGCCAGCGCGGACGCGGTCCGCACCGTCTCGACGACGTTCCTCGTCGACCGGGTCGGCGAGGCACACGGCCAGTCGGTCCACGAAACGGCGGTCGGGTTCAAGTGGGTCGCCGAAGCGATGGGCGAACACGACGCTCTGCTGGGCGGCGAGGAGTCCGGCGGGTTCGGCGTCCGCGGCCACCTCCGCAACAAGGACGGCGTCCTGTTTGCCCTGCTTTCGGCGGCCGCCGAGACGGAGCAGTCGCTCGACGCCCGCCTCGATGCGGTCCGCGAGCAGTACGGCGACGTGGTGCAGGACCGGGTGAGCGTCGACTGCCCCGACGACCGGAAGGCGGCGGTGCTGGAGGCGCTCGAAGACGAGATACCCGACAGCGTGGCCGGAAGCGAGGTGGAGCGGGTGGCGACCGTCGACGGGTTCAAGCTCCTGCTTGCGGACGGCTCCTGGCTCCTCGTGCGCCCCTCGGGGACGGAGCCGAAGCTCCGCGTGTACGCCGAATCCTCCAGCCAGAAGCGCGTGAAGGCGCTGCTCGCGGAGGGGGAGGAGCTGGTCGAACCGCTGGTGTAGTCAGCGGCGCACGCCCCTGAACCGTCCGTCCTCGACTCGCTCGAGGTCGAAATCGAGGGATTCGTAGAACGGCCGAACGCGGGCGTCGAACTCCGCGACCAGCGGCGTCCACCGCTCGTCGGCCGCCTCCACGAGCGCGGTGCCGATACCCTGCCCCCGGCGGCGGGGGCGGACGGCGACGGCCTCGATGTCGCCCCGCTGGTCGCGGCCGGCGGCGTGCGAGGCGAGTGCGCCGACCACCTGGTCGTCCTCGGAGACGGCGACGAGCAGTTCCGCCCGGTGGAAGTCGGGGACCTGCAACATGGCCACGTCGAAGATGGAGCGGGCCGCGAGGTGGTCGTCGGTCGTGGCCTCGCGGACGTGCATACCGGCGCGTTCGACGGTCGCCGTGATAACCTCGGCGTTCGCCGGCCCACTTGCCGTGTTCTGCGACCCGCCGACTCAACCGTTTACACGGGGGCGCGTGAACCGGGCGGGCGTGCGCCTCCCGCCGCTCCCGAGTACCCTGCTCCTCGGGGGGCTGTTTCTCGCACTCGGCGTCGCGCTCTGGGTCCGGCCGGGGCTCGCTACGGCCCCGCTCGGCGACGCGGCCGGGGCGAGCGGCGGCCGGCGCTACTGGGGCAGGGGGGTCGCGGTCGCGTGGCTACTGCTCGGCGCTCTGTTCGGGTGCATCGGTGTCTGGACCGTGCTGTACGCCTGAGTTACCCGCCTTTCACGAGACGGAGCACCTGCAGGTCGTCGGTCTCGACGGGCGCGTCCTCCGGGACGGGCGAGCCGTCGACCAGCACCGACGCCTCGTGGGGCGAGAAGTCGAGTTCGCGGAGCACGTCGCCGTATGTGGCGTCGTCGGGCAGGTCGCGCTCCTCGGTCCCCTCCCCGACCACCTCGCAGGTCACGCGCATGGGCAGGGTAGCGGGCGACGCGCCAAGAGCCTCACGAGTCAGAGGGAGGTGAGCCCGCCGGGATGCTCGCGGAGCACCTCGTACGCCGACCGGAGGCCGAGGACGACGGTGCCGAGCCCCGCCAGCAGGACGGCCGCGCGGAACGCGTCGCCCACGACGGGCAGGCGGACGAGGACCCCCACGACGAGCAGGCCGACGAGGAGCGAGGGCCATTTGTCGTCGCGGTCGACGAACGACAGCAGCCACGAGCCGACGGCGAACCGCCCGAGGACGGCGCCGGCCCAGCAACAGACGAACAGGACGGCGGCGGCCGCGAGCGCCAGCGGAACACCGACCAGCGTGAGCGCGGTGACGGCGACGACGAGCAGGCCACCGACCAGCCCAGCCAGTCCGGCGGCGGTCGTGCGGAGCGGTTCGACCGCGACGGTGTTGGCGGCGGCCCACGAGAACCGCGGGAACACGAGCAGGAGCAACGCCCCGAGTGCGGCGTTGGCGGCGAACCAGTAGGCGGAGACGAGCGGGCCGGGAATCGGCACCGAGGGGACGAGCGCAAGGTCGCCCACGCCGCGTACGTCGCCGCGGACGGTCCCGCCCTCGTCGGATAGTTGTCCGTCGTAGTTGAGGTCGCCGCGGACGTCGGCGTCGGCGCCCAGCGTCACCGTCCCCGCGACGACGGTGGCGTCACCGAGGACCGTGCCCTCGATGCTGACCGCGCCCGCGACGGCGCCGAACGACCGCTCGACGCGGGCCGTCTCGCCCACCCGGACGCTCCCGCCGTACGCGAGTGCGGTCCCCTCGACGGTGCCGTCGACGACGACGGTGCCGCCGCTGGCCCGGAGACGGCCGGTGACGCGACCGCCCTCCGCGATGTGGACGCGGCCGCCGTACGCTTCGAGGTCGCCCTCGACGGTGCCGCGCACGACGACCACGCCGCCGGTCGCGGTGAACCCGTCGACCGTCTCGCCGGACTCGACGACGACGCTGGGGCCGGTCCGGGAGTCGGCGGCGACCGGGGCGGGGACCGTTGCGAGAACGACGAGCGCCAGCAAGAGGAGCGCGAGCGGCGAACGGGACATGTCGGCGCGGTGAACCGCCTGTGATAAGTGCTTTGTCCGAACGGTCGGGAGTGCCGACCGGATTCGGGGCGCTCAGACCGGTCGGATGGCCGGCGTCGGCCCCTCGCCCTCGCTGGCGTCGCGCTGGCGCCAGCCGTTCGCGACAACGGCGAGCGCGCCGATGCCCAGCAGGGCGACGAGCAGTTCGACCAGCCCACCGAGCACGGGGACGAGGCCGACGACGAACACCGCGCCGAACCCGAGCAGGAGCGTCGCCGCCCGCCCCTCCTGGCCGAGGGCGTCGGCCAGCCAGGCACCGACCGCAAGGCGGCCGTACAGCGACCCGAGCCACGCGAACAGACCGAACAGGACGGCACCGACCAGCGCCAGCGGGATGCCGACGATGGTGACGACGAGCAGCAGCGCGACGACGGGCGCGACGACTACCAGGAACAGGCCGACGCCGCCCGACGCGAGCGGTTCGCCGACGGCGCGGTCGGTCACCCGGTCGGAGAACCGGGGCGCGCCGTACAGCAGGACTGCGCCGACGACGAGGCCGACGACCAGCCCCCACACGTCGAACACGACGCCGGGCACCTCGGGGACGACGCTCACGTCGCCCACGATGGCGTCGTCGGCGACGATGCTCCCCTCGACGGCGCCGCGGTTGCCCGACAGCGCCGCGTCGGGGTCGTACCGCAGGTCGCCCGCGATACGGGCATCCGGGCCGAGCACGATGTCGCCGGCGCCCGCGGTGACGCTCCCGAGGACGGTGCCGTCGACGACGAGCGACCCGGCGGCGACCTGTACGTCGCCCTCGACGGTGCCGGTGTCCGCGAGCGTGACGCTCCCGGCCGCGAGTTCGACGTTCCCGGTGACGGTGCCGTAGACGACGACGCTCCCGGCGACGCCGCTCAGGTCGCCGTCGACGGTGCCGCGCACGACGACCGACCCGCCGACCGCCTCGACGTCGCCGACGGTCTGGCCCTCGGGGACGACGATGGACCCGCCGAACCGGGGGTCGGCCGCGGCGGTGCCCGCGAACGATGCGACGAGCAGGACGAGCGCCGCGAGAACCGCGACGCGTCGGCGTGGGGAGAGCATAACAGTACGACTACGACGTATCGGACCATAAACACGTAGGGAGGCGTGCGAACACGCGACGGGCGGCCGTCGCGACGGGTGGTCTCGGGGGGTTTATGCCCGGGCGGGGCCGACCCGAAGATATGAGCGAGGCCGCCGAGGACGCCGACACGGAGCGGGGGCGGGAGGTCTGGATAGAGAAGTACCGCCCGCAGACGCTCGACGAGGTGGCGGGCCACGAGAACATCACCGAGCGCCTGAAGTCGTACATCGAGCGCGACGACCTGCCGCACCTGCTGTTTGCGGGGCCCGCAGGTGTCGGGAAATGTGTGACCGGCGAGACGCCCGTGCTGACGAACCGCGGCGTCGAACCCATCGGCGACGTCGTCGGCGAGACCGAGGGGTTCGACACGCCCGACGACGGACTGGAGGTGCTGACGTTCGCCGACGACGGCTCGTTCGAGTACGTGGAGCCGTCGCACGTGTTCGGGAAGCGCGCGGAGAACCTCGTTCGGGTCACCACCCGGGACGGCAACGACCTGACGGTGACCCCGGAGCACAAGCTCCTGACCGTCGGGCACGACGGCCTCTCGTGGGAGCCGGCCGGCGAGCTAGACGCCGGCAGGCGCGTCGTACGCCCCCGCAGTGCGCCGCTTCCCGAGGGCGACGACAGTCTGAACTGGGTCGACGCGATGGACGGCGACCGGACGTTCGTCCACGTCACGGACGAGTTCGCCCGAAGCCACGGGATTCCGGCCGAGGAGAACTACGTCGGCAAGAAGAAGCGGGTCGTTGCGGGCCTTCGACGCGGTGAGGACGAGGAGACCATCGCGGCGGCCGCCGACACGCCCGTCGAGACGGTCCGGGACTACCGTCGCACGCTCGACTGCCGGGTCGACGAGCCGAGTACGGTCTGCTCGCTGTCGTACCTCCGCGAGCTCGACGTCGCCCGGGAGGAACTGGAGACGCACGTCACGGCGATTCAGTACGTCAATCGGAACAACCGCCGGTCGGAACCGATACCGCCGGTGTGGGAACTCACGCCCGAGCTCGCGGCGTTCGTCGGACTGTCGGTGAGCGAAGCCCGACTCGACGGCGGGCGAGTGAAGTTCTACAACACCGACGACGAACTGCTCGACCGGTTCGAGCACGTGACCGAGGCGCTGTTCGGCCTCGACGTCCGGCAGGGCGAACAGAACGGCGTGAGCTATCGAGCAGTCGCCAGTCGGTCGCTGACGCAGTTCCTCGAAGCCACGGTCGACGTCTTCGACGGGGCGACCGGCGGGAACGGCATCGGTTCGGCGCTCGTCCGTGCCGACGCAGAGAGCCGGCGGGCGTTCCTCAGGGCCGTCTTCGACGCCGAGGGGCACGTGACGGAGAACGGTATCGTCGAACTGACACAGAAGAACGAGCGGCTGATTACGCTCGTGTCGTATCTGCTCTCCGGGTTCGGGGTTCCCAGCCGGCGCAAACGACAGCAAAAAGCGGCCACGAACGGGACGGGGACCGAGCGGGAGTACCACACCCTGTACGTCTCCAGCGCACGTCACCTCGAACAGTTCCGAGAGCACGTCGGGTTCACCCTCGACGAGAAGGCCGAACGGCTGGCGACGAACGCGACGCGGGACCCGAACCCGAACGACGATACGGTGCCGACGCAGGCGGCCGTCGACACGCTGTGTGAGGAACTGTATCTGACGAAATCCGACTACGTTCCCGACTCGTTGAACCCGGAATCGCCCGGCAGGGAGTCGTACCTCGACCGCGTCGACGAACTCGTCGACGCCGCGACGGCACGGATCGACGACGCGCAAGCGGTGCTCGAACGACTCGACCGCCTTCGCGCCGACATCGACGCCGCGACGGCGGTGCCGGCGACGTGGGCGGGCGAACGGGGGAAGCTCGAACCCATCGACACGCGACGGGAACTCGAAGCCGAAACCGGGGTCCGTTCGGACCGTCTCCTCGAATACGCCGACGGCCGCAGAACGCCGGGGACCGAGCGGGCGCTCGAACTGTTAGAGAGCATCGACGGAACGGCCACCGACACCGACCTTGGTCGGGTCCGCCGGACGCTCACCGACTGCATCGAGACGCTCGGTGTCCCGTACAACCACGTCGCCGACGAGACGGAGATGCGTGGAACCGAGGTCATCAATCTGCTCGACGGTGGCAACGACCTCGCGTCGCTCACCCGGTTCCGAACGGTCGCGGACCGTGTCCGGTCGGTCGCGGCCGGGATGCTCTCGGAGACGGTGCTCGACGCGCTCTCGGAACTCGACACGCTCGTCGGGAGCGACCTCTACTTCGACGAGGTCGAATCGGTCGAACGGGTGGACGAACCGGAGCGAGTGTACGACCTCACGGTCCCCGGAACCCGGAACTACGTCGCCGGTCGGGTTCCGACGGTGATGCACAACACGACCTGCGCCGTGGCCATCGCCCGCGAACTGTACGGCGACGACTGGCGGGAGAACTTCCTCGAGTTGAACGCTTCCGACCAGCGCGGCATCGACGTGGTGCGGGACCGCATCAAGAACTTCGCGCGCTCGTCGTTCGGCGGCCACGACTACCGCATCATCTTCCTCGACGAGGCGGACGCGCTCACCTCTGACGCCCAGTCCGCGCTCCGGCGGACGATGGAGCAGTTCTCGAACAACACCCGGTTCATCCTCTCGTGTAACTACTCCTCGCAGATCATCGACCCCATCCAGTCGCGGTGTGCCGTGTTCCGGTTCTCGCCGCTCGCGGACGAGGCCGTCGAGGAGCAGGTCCGCGAGATAGCCGCCACGGAGGGCATCGACGTGACCGACGACGGCGTCGACGCGCTCGTCTACGCCGCGGACGGCGACATGCGGAAGGCCATCAACGGCCTGCAAGCGGCCGCGGTGATGGGCGACACCGTTGACGAGGAAGCGGTGTACGCCATTACCTCGACGGCCCGCCCCGAGGAGATAAAGGAGATGGTCGAACTCGCGCTGGACGGCGACTTCACGCAGTCGCGCTCGAAACTCGACACGCTGTTGACCGAGGTGGGCATCGCGGGCGGCGACGTCATCGACCAGCTCCACCGCTCCGTGTGGGAGTTCGACCTCTCGGAGCGGGAGGCGGTGCGGCTGATGGACCGCATCGGGGAGGCCGACTACCGCATCACGGCGGGCGCAAACGAGCAGGTGCAACTGGAGGCGTTGCTGGCGTCGCTAGCGTTAGACGAGGAGTAGGGGTTCGAGCGAAGCGAGAACCTCCAAATGCCGAACGGGAGCGACCGAAGGGAGCGACACGCGAGGCGTAGCGTGGCCGGCCGCAAGACCACGTCGTGACGAACAGCGACCGGAGGGAGCCGTGGCCGGCGGGGGTTACCCCGTCCGCACCTCGAAGGCCACGCCGCCGAGTTCGCTCTCGCCGATGGTCACCGCCCAGCCGTGTGCGTCGGCGATGGACCGGACGATGGGGAGGCCGAGCCCCGTCCCGGTGCCGGTGGTGTACCCCGACTCGAACACCGCTTCGCGTTCCTCCGGCGGGATGCCGGGACCGTCGTCGCCGACCCGGAAGCCGACGGCTTCGCCGTCCTCGTACAGGGGGGCGACCCGGACCGTCGGGTCGGGACCCGCGTGTTCGACGGCGTTCCGGAACAGGTTCTCCAGCAGGCGCAGGAGTGCGTCGGCGTCGGCGTTGACGTCCGGGAGCGGCCCGTCGATTCGGACCGTGTCGAGTTCGACCCCTCGGGCGGCCGTCTCGACCCGGGATTCGAGGTCGACCGGCGCCGTCTCGGCGGTCGCCGGTTCGCGGGCGAGCGTGAGCACGTCCTCGACGAGCGCGTCCATCCGGTCGAGCGACGCGGCGACGCGGTCGAGATGGCCGGTGTCGCCGGACTCCCGTGCGAGCTCCAGATAGCCGGTGGCGACGTTCAGCGGGTTCCTGAGGTCGTGGCTCAACACGGAAGCGAACTCCTCGAGTCGGTCGCGCTCGGCGACGAGTTCCTGTTCGGCGCGGAGGCGGGCCAGCGCCGCCGCGGCCTGCGTGACGAACAGTTCGAGCAGGTCGCGGTCCTGTTCGTCGAAGGCGCCGGGCTGGTCGGCGATGGCGGTCACGACGCCCCACTCGCCGAACGGGACGGACAGCGCCGACCGGTAGGCGTCGTCGTACGGCCGGGCGTCGTCGACGTCCGCGACGTCGTGGACGAGTATCGACTCGCCCTCCCGGTACGTGCGGCCGACGACGCCGACGTCGACCGGGACGGTCCGTTCGGGGCCGTCGGGGTCGGGAGCCAGCGGCGAGTCGCTGGAGGCGACCAGCCGCAGGGGGCCGTCGTCGCTGTCGGCGAGCAGGACGGTACAGACCTCGAACTCGAGGATGCGCTCGGCGGCGGTGACGAGCTGTCGGCACAGCTCCGTCTCCGTCTCGCAGGCGAGCAGTTCGGTCGTGCTGGCGTGGAGCCGCTCGATGATGCGGCGCTCCTCCCGGAGTCGTTGCTCGGTTCGCAGGCGGGTGACCGTCTCGGCGGCGTGCGACATCAGCAGTTCGACGAGTTCGCGGTCCCGCTCGTCGAACGCATCCGGTGACATGGAGGCGGCCTGGAACACGCCCACGTCGCCGAGCGGAACGGACAGTCCCGAGCGGTAGTCGGGGTCGACAGGTTTGGCGTCGCCGCTGTCCGTCAGGTCGTCGACGACCATCGACTCCCCCGACTGGTAGGTCCGGCCGGCCAGCCCCTCGTCGACGCGCATCTCCTCGGAGACCCCGTCGTCGGTGATGACGCCGGCGCTCGCCTTCGGCTGGAAGTACGTCTCGCCGGCCTCGGCGACGTAGGCACCGTCGAGGTCGAGCACCCGCTCGGCCGCACTAACCGCGAGGCGGTACACCTCCTCGGGGTCCTCGCAGGCGACGATGTCGCGGGTCACGTCCGGCAGACGGGCGGCCTTCGACGGCGCCGTCCGCCGTGCGGCCAACCGAATCTGGTCGCTCAGCGTCGCGTCGGTCGCGTCGGTCCGGACGAACCCCGCGGGCGAGCCGTCGACGTCGTCCAGCGCGTCGGCGACGATTACCGTCGGCCGGGCGTCGGGGGCCGCGCCGTTGGAGTCGGTGACGACACAGTCCGCCGTCGACGGGTCGTCGACGACGGTCAGCCCGTCGAGCGCGGCCACCCGTTCCCGGAGGGCGTCGTCGGTGACGTACACCCGCCGTGTCGTCCTTTGCGAGGCCGACACCTCCTCTGTCGGCATTCAACTGGACTCCCCCGGGAACCGACTTAAGCGTACGCTTCGTCTCGGCGAGCGAGACGCCATCGTCTGGCGAGGTAGCCGAGACGGTCGCCCGGCCGTGGGACCGCGATTCACCCGTTCGGAACCCTTTTAGACGCAGGTTGGCCAATTGGTGGTAATGAGCGATCTCGAGTCGGAGTACCAGCTCGAGTACTTCCACGAGAACGGCTTCACCCGACAGGAGTGCTCCGAGTGTGGTGCTGCGTTCTGGTCCCGCGACGCCGAGCGGGAGACGTGTGGGGAACCCCCCTGCGAGGAGTACGGCTTCATCGACGACCCCGGCTTCGACGAGGAACACACCTTAGAGGAGATGCGCGAGGCGTTCCTCTCCTTCTTCGAGGAGCACGGCCACGAGCGCATCGAACCGTATCCGGTGGCCGCGAACCGCTGGCGCGACGACGTGCTCCTGACGCAGGCCTCGATATACGACTTCCAGCCGCTCGTCACCTCCGGCAAGACGCCCCCGCCCGCGAACCCCCTCACCATCTCCCAGCCCTGCATCCGGATGCAGGACATCGACAACGTGGGGAAGACCGGACGCCACACGATGGCGTTCGAGATGATGGCCCACCACGCGTTCAACGCCCGCGAGGAGGTGGGCGACGAGTACGCCTACTCCGGGGAGGTGTACTGGAAGGACGAGACGGTCGAATACTGCGACGAACTGCTCGTCGAGATGGGCGCCGACCCCGAGGCCGTCACCTACATCGAGGACCCGTGGGTCGGCGGCGGCAACGCCGGACCCGCCATCGAGGTCATCTACAAGGGGCTGGAACTGGCGACGCTCGTCTTCATGTGCATGGAGCAGGACCCGGACGGCGAGTACGAACTCAAGGACGGGAACCGCTACTCCTACATGGACACGTACATCGTCGACACCGGCTACGGGCTGGAGCGGTGGACGTGGATGTCCCAGGGGACGCCGACCGTCTACGAGGCCGTCTACCCCGACATGATAGCGTTCCTGAAGGAGAACGCCGCCATCGACCTCTCGGCCGAGGAGGAGCGGCTCGTCCACCGGGCCGCGAAGCTCGCGGGCCACATGGACATCGACGAGGCCGAAGACATGGAGACGGCCCGCGACAACATCGCCGAGAAGCTCGACGTCTCCACGACGCGGCTCACCGGCCTGATGGAGCCGCTGGAGACCATCTACGCCATCTCGGACCACTGCCGCACGATGGCGTACATGTTCGGCGACGGCATCGTCCCCTCGAACGTCGGCACCGGCTACCTCGCGCGGATGGTGCTCCGGCGGACCAAACGGCTCGTCGACGACGTGGGCGTCGACGCGCCGCTGGACGAACTCGTCGACATGCAGGCCGAGCGGCTGGGCTACGAGAACCGCGACACCGTCCGCGACATCGTCCGCACCGAGGTGGAGAAGTACCGCGAGACGCTCGAGCGGGGCGGGCGCCGCGTCCGTCAGTTGGCCGACGAGTACGCGAGTTCCGGCGAGCCGATTCCGCTGGAGGAGGTCATCGAACTGTACGACTCCCACGGCATCCAGCCGGACACCGTCGAGGAGATAGCCCGCGAGAAGGGCGCCGACGTGGAGATTCCGGACGACTTCTACTCGCTGGTGGCGGCGCGCCACGGCGGCGAGCAGGCGTTCGAGGACGACGACCACCTCGAATCGGACGACGACCGCATCGCCGAGTTGCCCGACACCGAGAAGCTCTACTACGAGGACGCCGACCGCACCGAGTTCGAGGCGGTCGTGCTCGACGTCATCGAGCGCGACGACGCCTACGACGTGGTGCTCGACCAGACGATGTTCTACCCCGAGGGCGGGGGCCAGCCCGCCGACACGGGGACGCTCGCCACCGACGACGCCACCGTCGAGGTGACCGACGTACAGGAGATAGAGGGCGTCATCCTCCACCGTACCGACGAGAACCCCGGGAAAGGCGAGTTCGTCCGCGGGCAGATAGACGCCGGCCGACGCCGGCGGCTGATGCGTCACCACACCGCCACCCACATCATCGGACACGCGGCCCGCGAAGTCCTCGGTGAACACGTCCGGCAGGCGGGCGCTCAGAAGGGCACCGACTCCTCGCGGCTGGACGTGACCCACTACGACCGCATCTCCCGGGAGGACGTCAAGCGCATCGAGCGGGTCGCCAACGACATCGTGACGGACAACTTCGCGGTCAAACAGGAGTGGACCCACCGCAACGAGGCCCAGGAGCGCCACGGGTTCGACCTGTTCCAGGGCGGCATCCCGCCGGGCGAGGAGATACGGCTCATCCACGTCGCCGAGGACGTGCAGGCCTGTGCCGGGACGCACGTCGCCCGAACCGGCGACATCGGGACCATCAAGGTTCTGTCGACGGAGCGAGTGCAGGACGGCGTCGAGCGCATCACCTTCGCCGCCGGCGACGCGGCCGTCGAGGCCACCCAGCGCACCGAGGACGCGCTGTATCAGGCCGCGGAGACGCTCGACGTCTCCCCGCAGGAGGTGCCCGAGACGGCCGAGCGGTTCTTCGAGGAGTGGAAGGACCGCGGCAAGCGCATCGAGGAACTGAAGGAGCAACTGGCGGACGCCCGCGCCTCCGGCGGGGGCGGCGGCGAGGAGGTCGAGTTGGGCGAAGCGACGGCCGTCGTCCAGCGGCTCGACGCCGACATGGACGAACTCCGCGCGACCGCGAACGCCCTCGTCGAGGAGGGGAAGGTCGCGGTTCTCGGCTCCGGACTCGACGGTGCGACGTTCGTCGTCGCCGTCCCCGACGGCGTGCCGGTCAACGCGGGCGAGGTGGTGGGCGAACTCGCGCGCAAGGTCGGCGGCGGCGGCGGCGGCCCGCCCGACTTCGCGCAGGGCGGCGGCCCGGACGCCGACGAACTCGACGCGGCGCTGGAGGACGCGCCCGAGGTGCTCCGGGCGAAACTCGACGCCTAGAGCGCGTCGAGCAGGCGGTCGACGTCCTCGGCGGTGTTGAACGCGTGGACCGACGCGCGGACGTGCTCGCCGCCCGGAAGGCTTCTGACGTGGATGTCCCGCTCGGCGAGTCGGTCGACCGTCGCCTCCGGCTCCTCGGCGGTGAACGTCACGAGGCCGGACTCCGGCTCGGCGGGTGAGACGAGGCGCTCACCCAGCGCGTCAGCGAGCCGTTCCGCGAGACCGAGCACACGGTCGTGGACGGCGTCGGAGCCGAGTTCCCCGTGGACGGCGATGGCCTCCCGGAGCGCGGCGTACGGCGCCAGCGACTGGGTGCCGACCTCGAACCGGGAGGCGTCGGGATGATACGCGAACCCCTCGGTCGGGTGCTCTACCCCCCGGTAGCCGACGTGGCGCGGGCGCAACGATTCGACGACGTCGCCGTCGACGTAGAGGAAGCCCGCACCCCACACCCCCAGCAACCACTTGTGGCCCGCCGCGACGACGGCGTCGGCACCCCACCGTGTCACGTCAACGGGGTGGTGTCCGACTGACTGGACCGCGTCGACGAGCACGAACGCGCCGGCGTCGTGGGCGATGTCGACCGCGCGCTCGACGTCGAGGCGGGTGCCGTGGAGCCACGACAGCGACGACAGGCAGACGAACCGCACGCCGTCGACGGCCTCGCGGTACGCGTCGAAATCGAGATAGCCGCCGGGCGCGGGTACCTCCCGCACCTCGACGCCCATCTCGCGGAGGCGAGCGAACGGGAGGACGCCCGCCGGGTGTTCGAGGTCCGTGCGGACGACGGCGTCGCCCGCTTCCCAGTCGACGGCGTTGACGACCCGGGAGATGCCGTCGCCGGTGCTCCCGGCGAGCGCGATTTCGTCGGGCGCGGCGCCGAGCAGGTCCGCGACCGGCTCGCGGGTGGCGTCGTACGCGTCCCACGCGTGGGGGTACGGGTCGCCGTGGTGGGCGTCGACCTCGTGGCGTCGCTGTGCGTCGGCGGCCGCATCGAGGACGCGCGCCGGTGCGGGGCCGCTCGCGCCGGTGTTCAGATACGTCGCACCGTCGAGTGCTGGGATGTCCGCGCGGAGCTCCGTCGGGTCCATGTTCGAGAGAGGGAACCCGGCCACGTAACTCCCGCGACGGAACGTGAGGGGACCGCGGGAGTTAATCGGGCGGGCGGAGTAGCCGGGGGTATGCCGCGGGCGCACAACGGTGGCGTCGACCTCTACTACGAGCGGGTGGGCGACGGCCCGACCGTCGCCTTCCTGCCGGAGGCGGGGCTCGGCGCGTGGTCGTGGGGGTGGCAACACGACGCCGTCGTCGGCCCGTACGAGGCGCTGGTCGTCGACCCGCGGGGGACCGGCCGGTCGGACGCGCCGCCCGGCCCGTACGACGCCGCGACGCTGGCGGCGGACCTCGAAGCCGTGTTCCGCGACGCGGAGGTACGGGCCGCCCACCTCGTCGGCCACGGCCTCGGCGGCGCCGTGGCGCTGGCGTACGCCCGCGAGTTCAACCGCGCCCGGTCGCTCACCTGCATCGCCACGCCCGCCTCGGGGCAGGTGGTCGACGCCGACGCGCTGGAACGACTGTTCGGCGACGACTGGCCCGACGTCGCCTTCTCGCAGTCGTACGTCGGCGTGGCGCCCCGCGACGAAATCGAGGGCTGGCGCGAACTCGACGACGCCGGCCCCGAAGCGCGGCGGGCGCTGTACGCCGCCTACGAGGCGTTCGACCCCGGCCCGCTGTACGAGTACGAGACGCCCGCGCTCGTGCTGGGACCGCTCGACAGCCCCGTCGTGCCCGCCGACGCCTGCGAGGCGCTCGCCACCGGCCTGCCTCGCGGCGAGTACGAGGCCGTCGAGGGGCGACATCTCGCGCACCTGGAGCACAGCGTCGCCGTCAACGACCGCCTGCTCGGCTTCCTGGAGGCGCTGTGAGGCTCGACCTGTCGGCGCTGACCCGCGACGCGCGGACGGTCGACGCCGAGGAAGCCGAGCAGGCCGGCGTCCTCGTGCCCGTCATCGAACGCGAGGGGGCCCACTACGTGCTGTTCACCGAGCGGGCCGACCACATGCCGACCCACGCGGGCGAGATGTCGTTCCCGGGTGGCGGCCGCGAAGCCGACGACGCCGACCTCACGGAGACGGCCCTGCGCGAGGCCCGCGAGGAGGTCGGTATCGACCCCGAGAGCGTCGACCTGCTCGGGCGACTCGACGACGTACCGGGGCCGTACGGTCACGTCGTCCGACCCGTCGTCGGGCGGGTGCCGGACCGCGACTACCGGCCGACCTCCGCGGAGGTGGCGCAGGTGGTCGTGCTTCCCGTGACGGCGCTCGTGGAGCCGACGAACTACACGACGGAGGAGCGGAGCCACCCGGACCGCGGGACCGCACGGCTCCCCTTCTTCCGCGTCGACGGCCACACCGTCTGGGGGCTGACGGGGTTCATCCTGCAGGAACTGCTCGCGGCGACGACCGACTGGACCCCGCCTGAACAATAATTCACCGGAGAAAACCGACATCGGGATTTTAAGTTTAGACACGCTCCGTTCGAGCGATGAGTGGTGAGGCGGGGGACACCGGGCAGAGCTACCCGTACGGCGAGCGGCACGACTCCGACCCGGAGTGGGCCGCGGGCAACGAGACCGTCGACCGGGAGTTCGCGTGGGAGCCGAGCGGCGGCGCCGCGCCGTTCCATCCCGTAATCCAGCATCTCCGGGCGGTCGGCGTGGTCGCCGTCGTGCTGGTGGTCGTCGTCGGGGGCGCGCTCGGCGCCGCGACCGGCCCCGGGGTGACCGACACCTGGGACGAGATGACCGAACGCGTCGACGGTGCGCTTGGCGGCAACGCCACCCCGACGGAAACGACCGTCGGCGGCGTCGGTGCGGCCAGCCCCACCCCGACCGCGACGGCCCCACCCACCGCGACGCCGAGTCCGACGCCCACCGATTCACCGACCGCAGTGCCGACGGACTCGCCCACACCGACCGACTCGCCGACGCCGACGGAGAGCCCGACGCCCGAACCGACCGACACGTCCACGCCGACCCCGACCGCGACGCCGACCGAAAGTAGCGGTGCCGGTGGTGGCGGAGGGACCGGCGGCGGCGATAGCGGCGGGGACGGTGGCGGGGGGAGCGACGACGGCGGCGGCGACGGAGGCTCGTCCACCGACTCGCCGACACCCACCGATTCACCGACGCCGGCCGACGACAGCCCCACGGAGACCGACACGCCGGACGACAGCCCGACCGAGTCGGACACGCCGACCGACGATAACCCGACCGACGATAACCCGACTGACTCGCCCGAACCCGACACGCCGACGGCCACGGACCCGCCGGACGACGACACGCCGACGGAGACCGACACGCCGGACGACGGTTTCCTGCCCTTCGGGATGGTCGGCGACGGGTGGCTGGCCACGTGGCTCCTCACGCTCGGGCTGACGGCGCTCGTCGTGCGCCGGAACTGACGCGGGCGTCACGCTCTTGTGACCCGACAGGCTAGCGACGCCAAATGAGTCGGCCACGTCTCGCGCTGGTGAACGCCTCCCACGCCGCTCAGAACACCCGGCGGAACTTCCGTCGCGAGTTGGACGCGGACCTCGTCGAGTTCCACGTCGTCGACGAGCAGTACCCCGAGGGGTTCGACTACGACGGGTTCGTCGTCACCGGTTCGCGGTCGTCCGTCTACTGGGACGAGCCGTGGTACGAGCCGACGACCGAGTGGGTCCGCGAGGCCATCGACCGCGGCCTGCCGGCGCTGGGCATCTGTTTCGGCCACCAGTTGCTCGCGGACGTGCTCGGCGGCACCGTCGAGGACATGGGCGAGTACGAACTCGGCTACCGCACCGTCGAGCAGGTGGGGGCCGACCCCGTGTTCGACGGCGTCGGCGAGGAGTTCCTCGTGTTCACGACCCACTCGGACGCGGTGACGGAACTGCCGCCCGGCGCGGAGCTCATCGCGGAGAACGACTACGGGGTCCACGGGTTCCGCAAGGGGGGCGTCGTCGGGGTGCAGGCCCACCCCGAGTACGACCAGCGGACCGCCGAGGCCGTCACGCGGGGGAAGGACCTCCCCGACGAGCGCATCGAGGCGGTCTGTGCGGACATCACCGACGAGAGCTACGCGGCCGCCTGCGAGTCGAAGCAGGTGTTCGAGAACTTCCTTCAGCGCGTTCGGACGGAGGCTCCGGCGGCCGCAAGCGACGACTGAGCCCGCTTGCCGGCCGCGTCGGCGGCCACCAGCACGGTCACGCTGGCGACGACGATGGCGCCTTCAAGCGGCGTCGCCAGCAGGCCCAGCGAGACGATGAGCGTCGTCGCGCAGGCCGGCGCGTGGCGGGCGTCGAGCGCGAGCATCCCCCCCGTGGTGAGCCCGACCGACAGCGCCGCGCTCGCGGCCAGGCGCACGCCGCCGAACGACAGCGCGGGCGGGGGGCTGGTGCCGACCAGCGGCGCCGCCAGCAGGCCGTAGGCGAGAAGGCCCGCGAGCACCCCGATAGCGTGGCCGCCGACCACCTGCCGGGGCTGGCTCGTCCGGCGGCGCGGGTGGACCGCGAGCAGGTACGCCGTCGGACCGAGGCTCGGGAACAGGAACGGCCGGCCCGTCGCCCACACCAGCGCGCCGAGCGCGACCAGTAGCACGGCCGCGTGGATTGCCGCACGGAGCGTCTCGCGCACACCGGGCCTGCCGGGCGGACGCCGAAAAGCCCCCCGATGTCGCCCGGGCCGACGACGCTCGGCGGCGGAAGGAGCGTTTTTACTGCTGGACGCGCATGCTCGTGTATGCTTGACTACGTCGGGCTGGAAGCCGACCTGACCGAGGAGGAACGGCTGGTCCGCGATACGGCCCGCGAGTTCGTCGAGGAGACCGTCCGCCCGGACATCGGCGACCACTGGATAGACGGCACCTTTCCGACCGACCTCATCGAGGAGATGGGCGAGTTGGGCTTCTACGCGCCGAACCTCTCCGGCTACGGCCTGCCCGACCTTTCCGAACGTGCCTACGGCGTCCTCATGCAGGAACTGGAAGCCTGCGACTCGGGGCTCCGCTCGATGGCCAGCGTCCAGGGCGCGCTCGTCATCTACCCCATCCACGCGTTCGGCTCCGACGCCCAGAAGGAGGCCTGGCTCGAGGACCTCGGCGAGGGGAGAGCCGTCGGCTGTTTCGGCCTCACCGAACCCAGCCACGGCTCGAACCCGTCGGGGATGGAGACCCACGCGGAGAAAGACGGCGACGGCTACGTGCTGAACGGCACGAAGACCTGGATTACGAACGCCCCACTCGCTGATGTCGCCCTCGTCTGGGCCCGCGACCGCTCGGCCGACGACGACCCCATCCGCGGCTTCCTCGTCGAAACCGACCGCGACGGCGTCGAAACGCCCAAACTCGAGGACAAACTCTCACTTCGGGCTTCGGTCACCGGCCAGATAGAACTCTCGAACGTCCACGTCCCCGCGGAGAACGTCCTGCCAGACGTGAAGGGGATGAAAGGGCCGCTCTCCTGTCTCACACAGGCACGGTTCGGCATCGCGTGGGGCGCGGTCGGCGCCGCCCGCGACTGCTTCGAGACCGCACGCGAATACGCCACCGACCGCGAACAGTTCGGCCAGCCCATCGGCGGCTTCCAACTCCAGCAGGAGAAACTCGCCGAGATGGCGACCCAGATCACCACGGCCCAACTGCTCGCCTACCGGCTCGCGGAGTTGAAAGAGCGCGGCGAGTTGCGCCCGGAACAGGTGTCGATGGCGAAACGCAACAACGTCCGGATGGCCCGCGACCAGTCGCGGGTCGCCCGCGAGATGCTCGGCGGCAACGGCATCACCGCCGACTACTCGCCGATGCGTCACATGGCCAACCTCGAAACCGTCTACACCTACGAGGGCACCCACGACATCCACTCGCTCATCATCGGCCACGACCTGACTGGGATTCCCGCATTCGAGTAGCTCGGCTACGAGAACGGGAAGCCCCGTCAGCAAGCGAGAGTCCCGCATTCGAGTAACCGACGACAGTCGGCTGACGACCGTCAGACCGGCAGTTCGACCCCGTCACGTCCTGCGGTTTTACTTCCAGTCCGGATGGCTGGGTCTTATGATACCCCAGCCCCTTCCATCGGATGCACACGCTCTTTCCCCATTCCCCTTTTTCCCGAAAGACGTAGAACCCCGCGTGGGGTAGCCGGTGGTATGCTCGACGTAGCCGAGGTGCTGGAGGCGCGCCAGCGCGTCTCGGAGGTCGCGCGACACACCCCGCTGGACTACTCGCACACGTTCTCGGACCGGACGGGTGCGGAGGTCCACCTGAAACTGGAGAACCTCCAGCGCACCGGGTCGTTCAAGATACGTGGCGCGACGAACAAGATAGCGCAGTTGACCGACGAGCAGCGCGAGGCGGGCGTCGTCACCGCCTCGGCCGGCAACCACGCGCAGGGCGTCGCGCTTGCGGCCACCCGGGCCGGCGTCGACGCGAAGATAGTGATGCCGGAGTACGCGCCCGTCTCGAAGGTGGAGGCGACGAAGGACTACGGCGCGGAGGTGGTGCTGTACGGCGTCGACTACGACGAGGCCCAGACGAAGGCCCACGACCTCGAGCGCGAGGAGGGTCGCACCTACGTCCACGCGTTCGACGACGAGGCCGTCATGGCCGGACAGGGCACCATCGGCCTCGAAATCGTCGAGGACTGCCCGGACCTCGACACCGTCGTCGTCCCCATCGGCGGCGGCGGTCTCATCTCCGGCATCGCCACCGCCGTCAAAGCCCAGAAGCCCGACACGCGCGTCGTCGGCGTGCAGGCGGAGGGCGCGTCGTCGGTCGCCAAATCCCTCCGGAAGGGCCACCCCGTCGAGACGGCTGAGGCCGACACCATCGCGGACGGCATCGCCGTCCGGAAGGTCGGCGAACACACCTTCGACGTCATCCAGGAGCGCGTCGACGAGGTGGTGACGGTCAGCGACTCCGCCATCGCCACGACCCTCGTCGACCTGCTCGAACGCTCGAAGACGCTCGTCGAGGGTGCGGGCGCGGTGGCGCTGGCGGCCCTGCTGGAGGGGACCTTCGAGTACGAGGAGGGCGAGGTCGTCGTCCCAGCGCTGTGTGGCGGGAACATCGACCTGAACGTCCTGCGGACGGTCATCACCCGCGGCCTCGTCGAGGACGGTCGCTACCTCAAGATACGGACCGTCCTCAAAGACCGGCCGGGGTCGCTGGAGAAACTGCTGGAGGTCATCGCCGAGGCGCGGGCCAACATCTACGGCATCCAGCACGAGCGCACGTCGCTGGACACCCGCATCGACCAGACCGAGGTCGAGTTGGACCTCGAAACGCGGGGCCACGACCACATCGCCGCGCTCATCGAGGAACTGGAGGCGCACGGCTACCCCGTCGAAGTGGTGGTGTAGAAACGGCGCTGTCGTCGCCGATACGACTGCTCGGCCAGGGGTCGAAAGAACCCGAGAGGTGTGAGCCGCTTACTCCGCTTCGCCCTGTTCCGCGGCGCACTTCGCGTGCCGCTCCACTACGAGGTCTCGTTCCCTGGGGTCACTCGGCCTCGCCCTGCTCGATGGGCGCGCCGACGAGGTTCCCCCACTCGGTCCAGGAGCCGTCGTAGTTGACGGTGTCCTCGTAGCCGAGCAGTTCGTGGAGCGCGAACCACGCCACCGACGAGCGCTCGCCGATGCGGCAGTAGGCGACGGTGGTGCCCTCGCCGTCGATGCCGTGCTCGCCGTACAGTTCGGCGAGTTCGTCGTACGTCTTGAACGTCCCGTCGTCGTTCGTGACGGCGGCCCACGAGATGTTCTGTGCGCCGGGGATGTGGCCGCCGCGCTGGGCCGTCTCCTGCAGTCCCGGGGGCGCGAGAATCTCGCCCTTGAACTCCTCGGGCGAACGCACGTCGACGAGCGGGACCCCCCGCTCGATGGCGTTCTCGACGTCCTCCCGGTAGGCGCGGATGGACTCGCGGGGGCCGCCCGCCTCGTAGTCGACGGCCGGGAACTCCGGCACCTCGTCGGTCGTCGGGTAGTCGTTGTCGAGCCAGTAGTCGCGGCCGCCGTCGAGCAGGCGCACGTCGTCGTGGCCGTAGTACTTGAACTGCCAGTAGGTGTAGGCGGCGAACCAGTTGGAGTTGTCCCCGTACAGCACGACGGTCGAGTCCTCGCTGATGCCGTGGCTCCCCAGCAGGTCCTCGAAGTCCTCCTTCGAGAGGATGTCCCGCTCCGTCTGGTCCTGCAGTTGCGTCTCCCAGTTGAAGCCGATGGCGCCCGGCGCGTGGGCCGCGTCGTACGCCTCCGTGTCCACGTCGACCTCGACCAGCCGATAGGCGGGGTCGTCGCTCCCGAACTCGTCGAGATGCTCCTCCACCCAGTCGGCGGAGACGAGCACGTCGTTCGCGTAGTCAGTCATGGTGCAACCGTCGATACACGCGCGGCCCGCATATCCCTGTTACTGCCGGACAGTTCGGCCACCGCTCGCTATTCGCGGTGTTTGTTGCCGCTATCGGAGCGGCGCGCGGGCCACGTTCGGCCGGGAGGGGCCGTGAGCGGGCCGAACGGGCGGCGTGTGGCGATGGTGCGCCCTCGCGCGGGCCGACCCGGAAAATGATGCCGCTACCCCGGAGCATGGCCGGGCGTGGCCGCCGACGCCGGGTTGAAACGCGGCGGCGACCGAGTGGGAGTATGCACCCGAAGGTCGTCCCGCCGTCGTGGCTCGCCGACCGGCTGGACGAGGTCCGCGTCGTCGACGTCCGCGACGCCTGGGAGTTCGAGGGCATCGGCCACGTCCCCGGCGCGGTGAACGTCCCGTTCGACACGTTCCGCGGCGACGACGGCGAGGCCGGGAAACTGCCGGGCGCGGCGGCGTTCGCGGAACTCGTGGGCGAGGCGGGCATCTCGAACGACGACCGCGTGGTCGCGTACGACGACCACCACGGCGTGTTCGCCGCCCGCTTCCTCGTCACCGCCGAGTTGTACGGCCACGACCCCGCGAAACTGCATCTGCTCGACGGCGACTTCTCGGCGTGGCAACGCGGGTTCGAGACGACCAGCGAGGCCGAGGTGCCCGATACGGTCAGCTACGAGGCCGCCTTCGACACCGAGGGGCCGCTCGTCCCGATGAGCGCCGTCGAGGACGCCATCGAGTCGGGGGCGGTCCTCGTCGACACCCGGGAACCGTGGGAGTTCGAGGAGGGCCACATCCCCGGCGCGGTACAGTTGGACTGGCAGGAGGTCGTCGACGACGAGACGCGCGGCCTCCGACCGGAGGCCGAACTCCGCGAGCTGTTCGAATCGAAGGGCATCGTCCCCGAGAAGCGAATCCTGCTGTACTGCAACACCGCACGGCGCATCAGCCACACGTACCTCGTCCTCCGGCATCTCGGCTACGAGGACCTCGCGTTCTACGAGGGGTCGCTGACCGAGTGGGAGGAGGAGGGCGGCGAACTCGTCACCGAGTAGCGCCGTTCCAGTTGTCGCCGACCAGCCGCACCACCGACGCCAGCAGTGCCACCGCCAGCGGGCCGGCGATGAACCCGACCGCACCCACCGAGAGGACGCCACCTGTGAAGCCGATGAAGTAGACGCTCCCGGGGAGTTCCGCGGTCCACTCGGCCAGTTTCGGCCGCACCGTCGCGTCGGGGAGGAAGCCTATCAGCGGAAGCCCGACCACCAGCACCAGCACCGCCCGCGTGACCGCGCCGAGCGAGAGGTCGACCGCCGCGAGCAGGACGATGAGGATGCTCGGCCCGACGATGGGGACGAACTGGAGCACGCCCGCGACGACGGCGTAGCTGAACGCCGCGTCGTAGCCCAGCAGGGAGAACACGACGAACGCGATGGCGAACGTGGCGACGGCCGTCGCCGCCTGCAGGACGTAGATGGCGTACAGCGTCGTCGTCACCCGCTCGTGGAGCGTCTCCAGTACGTCGTGGTACGACACCGGCACCAGCCGCCGGATGGCACGCCCGGGCGCGCCGGGGTACAGCAACAGCGCGTAGAGGACGAACGCGAACAGCGCGGCCTTCAGCGCGATGACGGGTGCGGCCCGGGCTACGTCGATGGCGACGCCGCGGACGGACTGTGCGGCCGCGGGGACGATGTCGGCGAGTTCCACCCGGTAGCTGAACCCGCCAGCCCGGAGGACGACCACCTCGGGGAGCCGCCGCAGGAGGTCAAGCACCGCCCGCCGACGCCGGTAGACGACCAGCGCCAGCGGCACCAGCACGGCCACCCCCGCGAGGAACGCCGCCGTCGTCGCCACGGCGCTCGCGGCCTGTCGGCCCAACCCCCGGTCGACCAGCCAGTCACGAACCGGCAACAGCACGTACGCGACGGTGACGGCGAAGAACACCGTCCACAGCACCTCTCGTAACAGGTACGTCGTCACCAGCGCCACGACTGCAAGCACCGCGGCCAGCACCCACCGCCGTTGCCGGTCGGGTCGCACGACCCCGCTTCCCCCGGAACCGACGAAACCCTTTCGCCGAGTTCGGGTCGCTTTTGTACCACCGACTGCAACCACTCGGTAATGGATAGGAACGACGGTAGACGACGGACGGGAGTCTCGCGGCGGGGCTATCTCGCGGCCGCGGGCGCGACCGGGACGGCGGCGCTCGCCGGCTGTATCGGCTACGGCGGCGGGGGGCCGCCGAGCGGCACGCTCACGGTCGCCACCTACCCCTCGATGGTCGACGGCGACGGCGCGGCCGGCCCCTGGCTGAAACAGGAGTTCGAGAAGCAGTACCCCGAGGCGACCGTCGAGTTCGCCACGCCCGAGTCGGGGCTGAACTACTACATCCAGCGCGCCAGGGAGGGTATCCCCATCGAGGCGGACCTGTACGTCGGGCTGAACGTCGACCACCTGCTACGGCTGGACACGGAACTCGACGACGACCTGTTCGACTCCGTCGACAGCATCGACCGGCGCGACCAGGTGAAGGAGGGCCTAGAGTTCGACCCGAAGGGCCGGGCGGTGCCGTACGACACCGGCTACATCTCGCTGGTGTTCGACGAGAGCGAGGTCGAGGAGCCGAAGACGTTCGCGGACCTGACGACCGACCCCTACGAGGGGACGCTCATCGTCCAGAACGCACAGTCGTCCGCGACGGGGCGGGCGTTCCTGCTGTGGACGGTCAAGCAGTTCGGCGCCGACGGCTATCTCGACTACTGGCGGCGACTCGACCGCAACGACATCACCGTCCTCGGGACGTGGGACGACGCCTACACCGCCTACTCCAACGGCGAGCGGCCGATGGTCGTCTCCTACTCGACCGACCAGGTGTACGCGAACCGCTACGACCAGGACATGACGCGCCATCAAATCGGCTTCCTCAACGAACAGGGGTACGCCAACCCCGAGGGAATGGCCCGGTTCGCAACCGCCGGCGACGACGGGTTGGCGACGGCGTTCATGGAGTTCGTGCTCCGGCCCGAGGTGCAAGGCGAGATAGCGGTCCGCAACGTCCAGTTCCCGGCGACGCCGAACGCCGACCTGCCGGAGACGTTCGACAAGTACGCGAAGGAGCCCCCGGAGCCGGTGACGTTTACCTACGACGACCTGAAGGGGAAGGTGGATGGCTGGGTCGAGGACTGGGCACGGGAGATCGCGCAGGGCTGAGCGGGTCGCGCTCCCGCTGGTCGGCCTCGCCACCGCCGCCCTGCTGGTGGTGATGCTCTACTACCCTGTGGGAACGGTGCTGGCCCGCGCCGTCTCGGTCGACGGCACGCTCACGCTCGACCCCCTGCTCGCGGTGCTGTCGGACCCGTTCTACGTCGGCGCGCTCGCCGGCGCGGTGCAGAACCCCGCGGGCGTCCCCGCCGGCGTCCTCGCGTGGGCCGTCGACAGCGCCGCACGCGTCGCGGCCGCGGACGGCCTGCGGGCGGCGCTCGGCGCGCTCGTGGCCGCGGTGCCGCCGTTCGGCCTGTTCGGCTTCACCGCGTGGCAGGCCCTGCTGTCGACGCTGGCGAGCCTCGCGCTCGGCCTGCCCGGCGCCTACCTGCTCGCCCGCTTCGAGTTCCCCGGGCGACGGACGATAGAGTCGCTGACCGCGGTGCCGTTCGTCCTCCCCTCCATCATGGTCGCGGTGGGGTTCGTCGCCGCGTTCGGGTCGAACGGCGCGCTCAACGACCTGCTCCGGACGCTCGGCCTCCCGACGTTCGACCTCCTCTTTACGCTCGAAATCATCGTCCTCGCACACGCCTTCTACAACGCGCCCCTCGTGACGAGAATCGTCGCCGCGGCCTGGGAGACGGTCGACGCCCGCGCGGTCGAGACGGCCCGGTCGCTCGGGGCCTCACCCCTGCGAGCGTTCCGCGACGTGGTCGTTCCCCAGCTCCTGCCGGCGGTGCTGACGGGCGCGCTCCTGACGTTCATCTTCACGTTCATGTCGTTCCCCATCATCCTCGCGCTCGGGGGGCTGAAACTCGCGACCGTCGAGGTGTGGCTGTACGACCGCGTCCAGCAACTGCGGCTGACCGAGGCCGCGGCGCTGGCCGTCCTCGAGAGCCTCGTCTCGCTGGGGCTCACCTACGCCTACCTCCGCTACGAGGCGGCGGCCTCGGGCTCGGACCGCGCCGTCTCGCCGCTCCCCCGCGAACGGCTCGGTGGCCGTCTCGACCTCAAGCGGGTGGCGCTGGCGGGCTACGGGCTGGTCGTCGCCGTCGTCGTGTTGCTCCCGCTTGTCAGCATGGTCGCGGAGTCGCTCACCGGCCCGAACGGACTCACGACCCAGTACTACGGCTACCTAATGGAGCGACAGGCCTCCGACGTGACCGTCCAGACGAAACCCGGCATCGCGGTCAGGAACAGCCTCATCTTCGGCGTCGGCACCCTGCTGGTGGCGGTGCCGATGGGCGTCGTCGTCGCGTTCGTCACCAGCCGCGAGGGGCCGCTCTCGCGGTTCCTGGGGACGGCGTCAATGCTCCCCTTCGCGGTGTCGGGCATCGTCGTCGGCCTCGGCCTGCTCGACGGCCTCGTGTTCGGCCTGCAGGTGGGGGGCGTTCGGCTGGCCGTCGCCGGCCCGGTCGCAATCGTCGCGGCCCACGCCGTCGGCGCGTACCCGTTCGTCGTCCGCAACGTCGCGCCCCTGCTCGGTGACCTCGACAGGCGACTCGTCGAGTCGGCCCGCGCGCTCGGCGCGACCCGGGGGCGCGCGCTGGTCGACGTGGAACTGCCGCTGGTCGCGCCCGGTCTCGCGGCGGGCGCGGCGTTCGCGTTCGCCATCTCCATCGGCGAGTTCGATTCGACCGTCATCCTCGCGGAGGGGTCGCGGGCGTACACGATGCCGGTCGCGGTCGAACGGTTCTTGACCGACCGGACGCTGGGTCCGGCCACGGCGATGGGCACCGTGTTGCTCGTCGTGACGGCGGCGGCGTTCGTCGTCATCGACCGCGTCGGGGGGCGGTACCGTGAGTAGCCTCTCGCTCGCGGGCGTCACGAAGCGGTACGGCGCGACCACCGCGCTCACGGACGTGCGCCTCGATATCGAGGACGGCGAGTTCTTCACCCTCGTCGGCCCCTCCGGGTGCGGAAAGACCACCACCCTGCGGACGGTCGCCGGGTTCGAAGACCCGACCGAGGGGACCGTGCGGTTCGGCGACGAGGACGTCGCGGGCCTCCCCCCCGAGGACCGCGACGTGGGCATCGTGTTCCAGCAGTACTCGCTGTTCCCGCATATGACCGTCGAGGAGAACGTCGCCTACGGCCTCCGGTTCACCGACCGGGAGGACGGCGCTCGCGTCGCGGAGTTGCTCGACCTCGTGGGGCTGGCCGGGATGCGCGACCGCGACCCCGGCGAACTCTCCGGGGGCCAGCAACAGCGGGTGGCGCTGGCCCGCGCGCTCGCTCCGAGTCCGGACGTGCTGTTGCTCGACGAACCGATGAGCGCGCTCGACGCTCGCCTGCGCGAGCGCCTGCGCCGCGAGGTGCGCCGCATCCAGCGGGAGACGGGCGTCACCACCCTCTACGTCACCCATGACCAGGCGGAGGCGCTCGCGGTGTCGGACCGAGTGGCCGTCATGTCCGAGGGCCGCGTCGAGCAAGTGGGTACCCCCCGCGAGGTGTACCGGGAGCCGGCGACCCGGTTCGTCGCGGAGTTCGTCGGCGAGAACAACGTGTTCGACGGCACCGCCGCCGGCGACGGCGTCGAGGTGGGCGACGCCACCTTCGCCGTCGAGGGCGACACCCCGTCCGGCGAGGCCGTCACGCTCTGTGTCCGCCCGGAGTCGATGCGGGTCGACGCGGGGGCGAACACGCTGACCGGCACCGTCGACTACGCGGAGTTCCTCGGCGAGGCGGTCCGGGTGGGGCTGACGTGGCAGGACCGGGAGGTGGTCGTCCGCGTCGACGCCGCGGGCGTCGACCGCCTGCCCGAGACGGGCGAGTCGCTGACCGTCGGCTTCGACCCCGAGAGCGTGGTCCGCCTCGACGCGACGGCGAGCGACACGACTTAGTGGGTCTCCCGCTTGCCTCCGGTGTGCCGCGCTTCGAGTACCCCTGTCCCGGCTGTCGGACCCGGAGCAACCTCCACGACGCCGACTGCTCGTTCGAGGGCGTCGCCTGGACCGACATCGAGGCCGCGTACGTCGACGTGCTCTCGCGGCTCTCGCGGCGACCCTACGGCGAGGAGGAGCTTCAGGGCGCTATCGACGACTGGGGCGGCCTCCACTCGGCCGCGCTCTCGCGGCTCAGGGGCGACCAGCGGGTCGACGAGCGCGACGGCGACCTGGAACTGCTGACCGCGGAGGCGTACAAGGAGCGGGTGACGCATCCGACGATGGAGCCGCTCCAGACCATCTACGAGAAGGGGAGCGTCCCCGGTGCCCACGACAACGCCGTGTTCGCCCTCATCGCGTTCTACGAGATGGTCGGCCTCTCGTGGGAGGAGACGAAAGAGCAGATGCTGACGTGGCTCGAGGAGTCGGGGACGTGGACCCGCGGCGGCTTCGAGGAGGACACGCCCGAGGAGCTGGTCGACTCGAAGAAACACGTCTACCAGCAGGGGTACGGCTGGAAGCAGGCGGGCAAGGAAGCGAAGGCAGTCATCGACCGGCGGCTATGACGGTGGCTCGTCGTTGTGGGTCGTGTACTCTTCGTAGGCCCGCTGTTTGAGTTCACGGTATCGCTCCCGCGACCCGGGTTGTTCCAGACAGGGCGCGTACGGACCGGGAGACGTTCCCCCGTGTGCCCGGTTCGTCGAAGCCAGTCCGGACCACGACACAGAGCCCGCGTCAACCACGTACTGCCGGCATCAGGCCGCCGATTGGGCGGCGCTCTCAGGGTAGCCCAGCGGCGACTGATTGCGGAGATAGTAGCCGACAACCAGAAGCGAGAGCGCGTCGGCGATGACGATGCCGAGGGTCACCATCTCGGAGGTGTAGCCGGCGACGAATCTGAGGATGTTCGAGAGGACCAGAACCGGGGGAGCCAACAGCAGGAGTCCGAAGGCGACTGAATCGGCGTGAGTTCGAAAGACGGCAACGCTGAACGCTACGAACCCCAAGACACTGCCCACGATGACGCCCGGGATGAAGAAGGCGCCCATCGGCTCGTACACCCCTGCAACGAGGCCGGTGATATCGACGAACACGACGACAGCCATGACTGCGAAGGTCACGACGCCGATTCCTGCACAGACTGCGCCCACGCGAGAGAGCCACCGACTCTGCTCGGACAGTGCAGGATACAGCCCGAGTAACCCGACGAGGGCGATGGTCCAACCGACACCAACGAACAACTGCCCGGGCAACAGGTAACCCTCTGCACCCGTCGACATGTTCATCGCCAGCCACGCCGCATCGACGGCCAGCAGTAGCCCGCCGACCAGGAAGGCCGTCGAGCGCCGTTTCCCGAGGGATTCCCACAGCCTGGTCCCGGACGCCGTCGCCGTCATGACGACCCACCCGTCGGTGTCGGCTCCGTCCGGCCGGTCGGTCGAGACGCGGTTCGGAGACCGTATCCGATAGCCAACGTGAGCACGGTGAATATGCCGCCGACAGTAGCGGGAAGCCAGTCCGGCGGATTGATTCCCACGACGGCGAACACCCCCATGTATCCGCCAAAGGTTGCGGCGATGCCCAACAGGAGGATGCCGACGCTCCGTGAGGGGACGCCGGACCGGGCACTGATTCCCCCGAACACCAGGGACCCGACGAGCAGTAGAACGAACAACACCACCGCCAACCCATCGCCCGGAAGCGACACGACCTCGAGAACAACACCGAGTACTGCCCACACAACCATCCCGACGTATCCGAGCACGGTGATGGCCGCGAACGCCAGACCGACCAGCGCCAGCCGTGGTGACTGGTCGTTGACCCGGGGATAGAACCCGAGCAGACCCACAGCGAGGCCCATCAACGCAGTGATGTAGAACACGGCTTCGATGACCTGTCCTGCCGTCCCGATGCCGCCGAGGAACCGATTGATGATCAAGAAGACTGTGGCGCCGAGAAACGACACTCCCGCAACGAGAAACACGGTATCGGTCCACGTTTCGAGTCGCTCCCATTGTCGCGTGTTGACGTATAACATACTCGGTAGTCGCCGCTACTCGAACTAAATTCAATTTACCAGATGTCCCCATGTGGCTATCATCTGGACGAAGTTGCTCTGATCACTGCGCACACACTCTGCGCGATTAGTTCGGCGACTCGTAATTGAACGAAGTAACGCCACCGTTCCGACCGTGCCCTCCGTGTACAGCAAGCGCGTACTGACAGAGCGCGGGGACGACACGCACCGGTGTGCTACCGCTTCACCCCGTGTCGAACCCCGTGAGGCTACAGAGGGTCGAAGATACGGCAGATGGTCGGAGAGATGGAGAACAGATACGGTGGAAGGACCTACTTCAGTCGCTCTGGATGCGGGGGGCGAGCATGTACGTCACGGAGCCGTCGCCCTCCGCGATGTCGAAGTGCATCTTGACGGGGAACTCCTCGCCGAGTTCCATCGTCACCTCGGCGTCGCTCGGGATGGCCTTGTTCATGTCCTTGAGGTAGTCCAGCGAGAACAGCGAGCGGGCGTCGCCGGGCGTCAGCGCGATGAGGTCGTCCGTCGTCAACTCGAGGTGGACGTCGTCGGTGTCGCCCTCGGCGTCGACGTAGAACAGTTCGCCGTCGGCGTCGACGCCCAGCGCGATGTGGTCGCTCACCATGTCGGCGGCCTTGACGGCGCGTGCGATGTCGCGGCCCTCGATGACGACCTCCGCGGGCAAATCGAGGTCCGGGAGGTCCGGCTCCTGGCGGATGGAGTCGGGGTCGATGAGCGCGAGCGTCCCCTCCAGCCCCTCGATCTGGATGTGGAGCTTCCGGGTCTCCTCGTCGAGTTCCAGCTGGATGAGCTGGTCGGAGTCGGCCATGCCGGCGAACTCCTCGAGGCGGGCGAGGTTGACGCCGATGACGCCGCCGTCCGTCTCGTAGGACTCGAAGGCGCTCGCGGAGAGTTCGAGGTCGACCATCCCGACGTTCGCGGGGTCGACCGCCCGAATCTCGAGGCCGTCGTCCTCCAGCCGTATCTTGCACTCGTCGACGAGCACGCTCACCGAATCGAGCGCGTCCCGGAGCGTCTCGGCGCTCACGATAGCCTTGAACATCTTGCCGGCGGCTACGAAACGGCGTGATAAAAACTCACCCCTTCCATGCTAGTCTGCGCCCGCGAGCGCGTGGCTCGCTCGCGCTGGCGTCGCCGTGGCCGCGGGCGCTCGGCCCGGTCAGGCGTCGACGGACGCGCCCAGTTCCGCCAGCAGGTGACCCAGTTGTGCCCGGTCGCTGGTCGACTCGGTGAGCGCGAGGTCCACGTCGCCGGCCAGTTCGTACAGCGCCGCCAACTGGCGGCCCTCGTACCGCGAGCGGGCGACCCGCAACACGTCCTCGAGTATCTCCTCGCCGCTGTACCCCTCGTCGTAGACGAGGTCGTCGAGGTGGCTCCGGGCCTCCGAGAACTCGCCGGCCTCGGCGGCGTCGAGCATCTCGCCGATAATATCGTCGTCGCCGATGTCCCCCAGCGCCTCGTAGGCCGTCTGCATCGTCACCGCGCCCTCGCCCTCGTAGGCGGTCTGTGCGCCCAGCACTGCCTTCCGGAGGTCGCCGCCGCCGTAGCCGGCGACGTACTCCAGCCCCTCGGCGTCGTACTCGGCGCCGGCGGCCGCGACGACCCGTTCCAGGGCATCGACCGTCTCCTCGTGGCTCGGCGCCCGTACCGGCACCGGGAAACACCGCGACTTGATGGGCGGGATGAGCTTCGACGGCTGGCGGGTCGTGACGACGAACTGCGTCGAGGCGGCGTACTGCTCCATCACGCGGCGGAGCGCCTGCTGGAAGTCCTCGCGGATTGACTCGGCGTTGTCGAGCAGGACGGTCTTGTACGTCCCCGAGACGGGCTGGTACGACGCCGACTCCTTGAGGACGTGGTTTATCATGTCTCGTTTGCTCATCGACGAGCGGCCCTCGAGAAACGACGCGAACCGGGGGTCCGACCGTATCTCCTTTTTCGTCCGGTCGAAGAAGTCCGCGACGTTTATCTCCACGAGGTCGTTGTCGGGGTCCTCGTGGGCCTCGCGGGCCAGCGCCCGGGCCGCCGCCGTCTTTCCCGACCCCTTCGGGCCGAACAGCACGAGGTTGATGGGTTCGTCGGCGGCCTCGGTCAGATAGTCGCGGACCGTCGGCTGGGGGAGGTCCGCGACCGCGGGGGCGTACTCATCGGTCCACAGCGGCGACTCCATTCCTGTCCGCGAGTTGGCGACCGGAGGGTATGAAGGTGGCCGTCTAGCCCCGCCCGGTCCACTTCGCCAGCAGGAGCGTCCCCTCGTGGAGCACTATCATCGTCGCGGCGACGATGATGGGCGCCATCCCGGTCGGGTCCGGCGAGAACAGGAACGCCAGCCCCGCGTAGACGCCCCAGAAGATGAGCCGGCGGTCGGCTATCCACCGCCGCGTGACCAGCCCCATCATCAGCGCGAGCATGATGAACAGGGGAATCTGGAACACGATGGCGAACCCGCCCATCATCAGCACCATCAGGTCGAACGTCTCGGTCAGGCCGAACGCGATGGTCGTCGCGGAGTCGGAGTAGTAGACGAAGTACGTGAAGATGGCGGGGATGACGAGGAAGTGGGCGAAGGCGACCCCGGCGGTCGCAAGCAGGAGGCTCGTGGGGACGGACGCGAGGTAGTAGCGGCGCTCCTTCGGGTAGAGGCCGGGACGCATGAACAGGTACGTCTGGTAGACGAACACCGGAAGCGCGACGAGGAAGCCGACGAGCGTGGCTACCTTCAGGCGCGCGAGGATGACAGCCAGCGGGTGGTACACCCGGGGACAGGCGGCGTCGCCCGGCCCGAGGTTCCCCGCGGTGACGGCCGCCTCGGGACACTGCGAGACCGTCCCCGGGAGATACGAGTACCACAGGAAGTTGATGAGGTCCGTGCCGAACGGGAACACGATGCCCGAGACGACGGCCATCACCACGACGACGACGCCAAGCCGCTTGACCATCTCCTCGATGTGGTCCGCCAGCGGCATCTCCTGGTCGTCGGGCGCGCCCTCGTGGACCGTCGTCTCCTCGACCTGGTAGTCGTCGTAGTCCGCGTAGGGGTTGTCGTCGGCGTAGCCGCCGTCGGAGTGGGTGTCGGCCGTCTCGCCGGCCTCGCCCGTGGACATCGCCTCCATCTCCGCTCGCTCCTCCTCGCTGACGTCCGACTCGGGCATCCCGTACCGCTCGTGGAGGTCGTTGGGGTCCTCCTCGGCCGGGTCCGGGACGTCGTACTCCCCGACCGGGTCCGGGTAGTCGTCGGGGTCGACCGCCTCGCCCTCGAACTCGACGTCGTCGGCGTGGAGGCGGTTGAACTCCTCGTCCGTGGCGACGGCGTCGTCGTTCGGGGCCGGGGCGTCATCCGGGGCGTCCGTCCCCGACGTGGGCGCGTCGTCGTCCGCCTCGTCGCCCGGGGCGTCCGAGGCTGGCGCGTCGTCCCCGTCGCCCGCCTCGTCGACGGCCTCCGCGTCGGTGACGTCGTCGGAGCCGTCGTCGTGAGCGTCGGGGTCGGCGGACTCGTCGGTGTCCGTCCCCGCGTCGTCGGTCGAGTCCCGACCCTCACGGTCGTCGCCCGGCTCCTCAGCCATTACCCGCCGGTCCGTCCCGCCCGATTGTAAGCCTTCTTCTCCGCACACGGCAGGGAACCGCCGGCCGCCGGCGCGGCGTCGTGAAAGATTGATAACCCGGAGAACCCAACGGACGGGCGTGTCCGGAGCCGTCGACGAGGACGTCGCCAACACCGTCGCCAGCGGCCGGGAGACGCTGGGCGCGATGTTCGGGGCCGCCCAGAAACACCTCCAGAAGGTGTTCATCCTGTTCGTGCTGGCGCTGGTCGGCACCATCTGGTATCTGCGGGCGGACGGCTGGGAGCGGCTGAAGGCGGACCTGCTGGCGCAGGCGCCGGACGCCACCATCGTCGCCGTCACCCCGTTCGACGTCATCCTGTTGCAGGTCAAAATCGGCCTCGTCGTCGGTGTCATCGTCTCCATTCCGCCGCTACTCTACTACTCGCGGGACGCGCTGAAGGCCCGCGGGCTGTGGCCACGGAACGTCTCGCGGTGGAAAATCGCGCTCGCGTTCCTGATGAGCGTCCTGCTGTTCCTCGGCGGCGTCGCCTACGGCTACCTCCTCTTCTTCCCGGTCGCCTTCGAATTCCTGTCGAGCAACGCCGTGCAGGCGGGGTTCGAACCCACCTACTCCATCGTGAAGTGGGCGCAGTTCGTGTTCCTGCTGTCCATCTCGTTCGGACTGGCCGCGCAGTTGCCGCTGGTGATGTCCGGGCTGTCGCTGTCGGGCATCGTCCGCTATCAGACGTTCCGCGACTACTGGAAACACGCCATCGTCGGCCTCTACGCGCTCGGCGCGCTGTTCACGCCGCCGGACCCGCTCACGCAGATGATGTGGGCGACGCCGCTGGTCGTGCTGTACGCGTTCTCGCTGTCGCTGACGAAGTTCCTCGTCAACGCCCAGCAGGCCGGCGAGCGCGTCGACGGGAAAGCGGTGTTCCGCGACAACTGGAACGTGATAGCGGGCGTCGGCTTCCTGGCGGCCGCCGCGACGTTCCTCGGCGGCCGCGCGCTCGTCGGGGGCGCACTCGACCCGTACCTGCCGCGGCTCGACGCCGTGCCGCTGGCCGGGCCGTACCTCGACTCGAAGATGCCCGACGCGCTGGCGACGACCACGCTGTTCGGCGTCGACGCGACGTACGTCCTCGTGGCGGCCGCGCTCGTCGTCGGCCTGCTCGCCGGCGGCGCGGCGCTCGTCTACCTGATGTTCCAGGTGCTCGACGAACTGGTCGCGAGCGAAGCGCCGGCCGCCTCCAGCGCGGGCGACCCCGAGGGCATCGACATCGAGAACCTCGACGCGGCGGGCGTCCGGGCCGCGCCCGTCGAGGCGTTCGCCGACATGGAGGAAGACAGGGCGCTCGCGCTCGCCAGCGACGCCATCGACGACGGCGACGACGAGAAGGCGCAGGCCATCCTCGACCGGTTCGACGAGGCTCAGGAGCTCGTGGAGGCCGACCCCGTCGAGAAGGGCGCGACCGCCGAGGCCGCGAACCACGTCGACGAGGAGGGGAACTACACGCCCCCCGAAGACGAGGAGGAGGAAGAGGAGGGGAACGTGTTCTCCCGCACCGGCGCGGGGATGGTCTCGGCGTTCACCGAGGACGAGGTCGACGAGGACGACATCGGCGGCTACTACTACGATTTGGCGTTCATCGCCTCCTCGCTCACCTCGAAGGCGTTCCGCATCGTCGGCGTGTTCATGGGCGTGCTCGCGGTGACGTTCTACGTCCTCTACACGGGCGGCATCGGCGAACTCCGCGAGCAGTTCGTCTCGAAGCTCCCGAGCCAGCTCGTCGCCGACCAGGTCGACATCGTGGCGCTCCACCCCGTCGAGGCGCTCATCTTCGAAATCAAGGTCGCCACCATCGCCGGGTTCGTGGCGGCGCTCCCGGTGTTGCTCTACTACGCGTGGCCGGCGCTGAAGGAGCGCGGCTTCGCGCGGGGCGACCGGCGCGTGCTCGCCGTCTGGGGTGGGAGCCTGCTCGCGACGCTGGTCGTCGGTAGCGTGGTCGGCTTCCTCTACGTCGCGCCGACCATCATCTCGTACCTCGCGGCCGACGCGCTCCAGGCGCACATGGTCATCGCCTACCGCATCAACAACTTCGGCTGGCTGGTGTTCTTCACCACCGTCGGCGTCGGCCTGCTCGCCTGCGTTCCGGTGTCGATGTGGCTGTTCCACGCCGGCGGGCTGGTCCCGTACGCCACGATGCGTCGCCGCTGGCGGGAGGTCACGCTCGCCGTGTTCGGCCTCGTCGCCTTCCTCTCCCCACGAGGCGTATTCATGATGTTCCTCATCGGCATCCCGGTGATGGCGATGTACGGACTGGGGCTGGCCGGCCTGTGGGCCGCCACCCTCGGCGGGCGGCGCGGCGGCGGGAAGCCGACCGTCGAGTCGGCGTCTGACTGACCCGCGCTCCCGACGGCGGCGAGGACCCCACGGCGTCCGCTCCGGGAACTGACGCGCTTAAGTAATCCCCGGATAATACCCGGATATGCCCAAGATAAGCGTCGAGATTCCACAGGAGCTTCTCGACGACCTCGACGGTCACGTGGGGGACGACGGGAAGTACGTCAACCGGAGCGACGCCATCCGGGCGTCCGTCCGGAAGAACCTCGACATCTTAGACGAGATAGACGAACGCCACGGCCGCCTCGACAGCGATGAGTAGGGAGGTTCCGCTCGGCGCGACGGCGCTTCTGGCGCTGTTCGTCACCGCGCTCGTTACCTCACAGCTGACCGCGGCGAAACTGCTGGGGTTCCAGTTGCCGTTCTCGGTGCCCGTCGCGGGGGCGACGCTCATCCTGCCCGGCGCGGCGCTGGCGTACGCCGTGACGTTCTTCGCGTCGGACTGCTACGCCGAACTGTACGGGAAACGAGCGGCCCAGCGGATGGTCAACGTCGCGTTCTTCATGAACTTCGTCATGCTGGCGCTGGTGTACTCGACGGTCGTCGCGCCGGCCGCACCCATCAACTCGGTGCCGGCGTCGGCCTACGAGTCCGTCCTGCTCCAGTCGGTCAACATCGTCGGCGCGAGCCTGCTCGCCTACCTCGTCTCGCAGAACTGGGACGTCGTCGTGTTCCACCGCATCCGCGAGATGACGGGCAAGGAGAAGCTCTGGCTCCGCAACGTCGGCTCGACGGCCACCTCGCAGGCCGTCGACACGGTCATCTTCGTCGGCGTCGCGTTCTACGTGCTCCCGGCGGTCGGACTGAACCCGGGGCTGGGGCTCGAACTCCCGGCCATCACGGCGCTGATGGTCGGCCAGTACCTCCTGAAACTCGGCGTCGCCGTCGTCGACACGCCGTTCGTGTACGCGGTGACGGGGTTCGTCCGGTCGCGTGAGGCCGGCCACGCCGACCCCATCGTCTCCGACTAGTACTGGGCGGCGTCGGTGCTACAGACGTTCTGCTGGTAGTCGACGTAGGGAACAGGGGTTCCCTCGCGGGGCGTGGCCTGGACGTACAGTTCGTCGCGGGGCTGGTCGTCGCCCGTGCAGTCGGGGTAGAACGTGTACTCCCACGGCGGCCCGGCGTCGACGGTCGCTCTGACGACGTATCTCCGGCTCTCGACGGCGTCTTCCTCGCGCATCTCGTGGTCGTCGCCGGCGTCGTGGGGGGCGAGGTCAAAGCTGCGGGCGTAGACGAGCGCCTCGCTTCGCTCGTGACCGTCGGCCCGCAACAGGTCGACGGCGACGCGTCGCGACTGGTCGGTGAAGTTCTGCACCCGGAGCGTGAGCGCCGGGCTGGAGACGAAGGGGAGACGCGAACAGCCGGCGAGCGCGGTCGTGACGGCGAGACCACCGGCGCGGAGGGCGGCTCTGCGAGAGGGCATAGCTGTTCCACCCGCGGGCGGCGAAAAGTCGTTGCGACTACTCGACGCGCTCGGCGAAGCCGTAGCGCGGCTTCACGTCGTCGACCCGGACCGACACCGTCTCGCCCGACTCCGCGCCGGGGACGAACAGCGTGAACCCGTCCACCTTGGCGATGCCGTCGCCCTCCGCGCCGACGTCGACTATCTCCACGTCGAGTTCGTCGCCCTCACGGACGGGCGCAGTCAGGCGGTTCTTCCCGACGAGATACAGTTCCGAGGACGAATCGCGCGAGGCGGGCGGGTGGACGGTCCGAACGTACTCGAACTCGCGGTCCACGTCGGCCCGCAGGTCGTCGGTGTCGGGGCCCTCGAACACCTTGGCGACGAAGTCGCCGCCAGCGCCGAGCACCTCGGTCGCAGTCTCGAACGCCTGCCGCGCGAGATACACCGAACGGGCGTGGTCGAGGTTGTACTCGCCGGTCATGTTCGGCGCCATGTCCGAGACGACGGCGTCGGCCTCGCCGACGCGGTCACGCACCTGCTGGCGGGTCGACTCCTCGGTCATGTCGCCGCGAATCGTCTCGACGGACGCGCCGCCGCGTTCCACGGCGTCGATGCGCTGGAGGTCGACCCCGACGACCTGCCCCTCCTCGCCCGCGAGTTCGGCGGCGACCTGGAGCCAGCCACCGGGCGCGGCCCCGAGGTCGACGACCGTGTCACCGGGCTGGACGACGCCCGCGTCCTCGTGCAACTGCTTCAGTTTGTACGCGGAACGCGAGCGGTACCCCTCCTGTTTCGCGCGGTTGTAGTACTCGTCTTTGCCCGGCATCTGCTTGGCTCCGCTACCCGCCCGAGAAGGAAACGCCTGTCGTTCTACCCGGTGTCGAGCACGAGGACGTGTCGGTCGAGCGAGGCGTGGACCCGGCGCACGAACGACGACTCGACGCGCCAGCCCGCGGCCTCGGCTTCCTCGACCCACGAGCGGTCGCCGACGACCACCGCACGCGGCGCGAGCCGTGCCGCCTCCGCGAGCGCGTCCGCGACCAGCGCGTCGAGCGAGCGGTTCGCTATCTTGGACTGCCGGCCGTACGGCGCGTCGAACACGACGCCGTCGGCACAGTCGTCCCGCAGGGGGAGCCGCGTCGCGTCGCCCCGCACGACGTCGAACCGGCCCGGGTCGGGGAGCCCCTCCGTGCCCGCCGCGAGGTAGTGGTCGAGGTTCTCGCGGGCGCCCCGGACCATCTTCCGCTGGGCGTCGTTGCCCACCACGTCCGCGCCGACGAGTCCCGCCTCGACGAGGACGCCGCCCGTCCCGCACATCGGGTCGACCAGCCGCGCGCCGGGGCGAGCGCCGGCGACGTTGGCGACGGCCCGCGCGAGGATGGGGTCCATCGACCCCGGCTGGAAGAACGGCTTGTCCGTCGGCTTCCGGGAACCGTAGTCGCGGACCGACTCCGCGTGGAGCCACCCCACCGCACAGGTCTCCTCGGAGAACAGCACCCGGAGGACGGCGTCGGGGGCGTCGAGGTCGACGGCGAACCCGCGGTCGGTGAGGACACCGCCGAGTTCGCGCTCGGCGTCGCTCGTGGAGACGCCCGTCAGCCCCCGCACGTCGCGGGCGCGCACGGCGACGGTCGCGTCGCCGGGTACGTCGACGGGCGCCGCCTCCAGCAGGGCGACGGCGCTCTCGACGCTCGCGTCGCCGGTGCCGACCAGCCGCGACGCCGAGCGGGTGAGCGCCAGCCCCCGCACGCGGTCGGTGACGCCGCGCGCGGTGGCGAGCCCCGGAGCCAGCGGCTCGACGGCCGAGCAGGCCGCGGCGGCCTCCCGACGGGCGAAGGCGTCGTCCTCGCCGCTCAACTCCAGCAGATACACGCCCGGCCGTCGGTGACGCGCGAGCATCAACCCGGCGATAGCCGGCCCGAGCGACGCATAAACCCCCGCGACTCCACTCCAGTATCCGACCTGTCAGTTCCGGATACGTACCTTTATAAACCTTAAATACGTGGCTTAAGTCGAACGATGGACGACCCGAAGAACACTATCAACATCGAGAACGTGGTCGCGTCGACCGGCATCGGGCAGGAACTCGACCTGCAGAGCGTCGCGATGGACTTGGAAGGTGCGGACTACGACCCCGAGCAGTTCCCGGGGCTGGTGTACCGCACCCAGGAGCCGAAGTCCGCCGCCCTCATCTTCCGGTCCGGGAAGATAGTCTGTACCGGTGCGAAGTCGACCGACGACGTCCACGAGTCGCTCCGCATCGTGTTCGACAAGCTCCGCGACCTCGACATCGAGGTCGAGGACGACCCGGAGATTATCGTCCAGAACATCGTCACCTCCGCGGACCTCGGCCGCAACCTCAACCTCAACGCCATCGCCATCGGTCTCGGTCTGGAGAACATCGAGTACGAGCCCGAGCAGTTCCCGGGGCTCGTCTACCGGCTGGACGACCCGGACGTCGTCGCCCTGCTGTTCGGCTCCGGCAAGCTCGTCATCACCGGCGGCAAGAAGCCCGAGGACGCCGAGGAAGCGGTCGACAAAATCGTCTCCCGGCTCGACGAACTCGGCCTGCTCGGCGACTGATTCGGCTCCCACCCCTTCTTTCGAGCGCCTGCCGACATCGAGCGGCGTGACCGCCCGCGACCGGCACGTACAAACGGCCGCCGCGAGTACCGGCGGCCGATGACGGCCCCGCTCATCCAGGCGAACGCCACCGGCGGCGGCCTGCTCGCGCTGGTCGTGACGTTCCTCGTGACGACGGCGTTCTACGCCGTCACGCTCCATCTCGCGGCGACGTTCTTCATCGGGGATGTCCCCTCACAGCGGGCGGTGTACGCCGCGCCCGTCCCCGCGGCCGTCTCCATCCTCCTCCAGCGGTACGGGCAGGCGGGCGCGCCTGTCGGCATCGACGACTCCCTGCTCGTGGGGCTCGTGGTGCTGGTGACCCTGGTGGCGGACCTGATGGCGGTGAGTTTCAGCTACCGGCTGAAGCTCCGGTCGGCGGCGCCGCTCGTCCTCCTGCATTTCGCGTTCGCCGCGGTGCTGGGCATCGCGCTGGGCAACCTGTTCGGCCTGCTGTGACTACTCGACGAGCCGCTCGATTTCGGTGACGAGGATGTCGCTCGCGCCGGCCTCCTTCAGCCGCGTGATGGTCTCGAACACCTCGCGCTCCTCGACGACGACGTGGACCGCGACCGCGTCCTGCCCGTCGATATCCATCACGGTCGGCCCGCCCATCCCCGGGATGACGTCCTCGACGTCCGCGAGGGCGTCTTCGGGACAGTTCATCATCAGGTAGCGCTTCCCGTCGGCCGACAGCACCGACTCCAGGGCCGTCGCCACCTGCTGGACCTTCGGGTCCTCCGCGACCGCGGGGTCGGCAAACAGGTGGACCGACGACGCGAGCACCTCGTCGACCACGGCGAGGCGGTTCATCCGCAGGGTCGTCCCCGTCGACGTGATGTCGATGATGGCGTCGGCTATCTCGACGTGGGGCGTCAGTTCGGTCGCGCCCGACACCTCCACGATGTCGGGCGACACCGGCTTGTCGGCGAAGTAGTCGGCCGCGATGTTGGGGAACTCGGTGGCGACGGTGCCGTTGGCGAGTTCCTCCACCGACGCGATGCCGTCGTCCTCCGGTGCGGCGAGGACGAGCCGACAGCGGCCGAACTCCAGGTCGAGGAGGTCCACGAGGTCGACCCGCGACTCCCGGGTCTGGTCGAGGCCGGTGATGCCGACCGCGGCGGCGCCGTCCGCGACGTACTCGGGGATGTCCGCCGCGCGGGCAAAGAGGACGGAGACGTCGGGGTCGACGGTGTCGGCGTACAGTTTTCGGTCGGCACCGTTCTCCAGGTGGAGGCCGGCCCGTTCGAGCAACTCGACGGCCGGGTCGTGGAGGCGGCCCTTGTTGGGCACGGCGATTCGCATACCGTTCGTACCGGCGGCCGGCCGAAGGCTCTTTCCCCTTCGCGGTCGCCCCGCCGACGTGTCCCTCCCCGCGTTCGCCGCCGCGACCGCCGTCACCACCGTCCTCGCGCACGGACTGATGCGACTGCTCGGCCGCCGCTACGGCAGTTCTGACCGGGCCAGCCGCCGCCTGCGTCGGGACCTGCTGGTGGGGAGCGTGCTGTCGCTCGTGGGGTGGCTCGTCGCCGTCGTCGCCGCCGACGGGAGCGTCCACCCGGCGGTCGCGAACCTCCTCGCCGGCCCCGAGTTCGCCCGGACGCTACTGACCGCGTACGGCTACGCGCTGGCCGGCACCGCCGTCGTGCTGGGGACGTATCTCGGCTACCTGCCGGCCATCCGCCGGACCCGCGAGGTGGAACTCGGTACCGGGACGGCGGCCGTACGCGTCGCCCGCTGGCTGGTCGTCGCGGCCCTGTTCGCCGCGACGGCCGCGGCCGCCGCGTTCTCGGTGTCGCTGACGCCCCTGACGGCCGCCGTCGGCGTCGCGCTCGTCGCCGCCGGGGCCTATCTCGCCGCGCCGTGGCTCATCGCACTCACCCAGTCCGTCCGCGAACCGACCGACGAGGAGCGCGCCCGCATCGACAGCCTGCTCGACCGCGCGGATGCCGACGGCTACCGGCTCCGCGTCCTCGACCGCCGCGAGGAGGAGAACGCCTCCGCGTTCGTCCGCGGACCGCCCGGCTACCGCCACCTGTTCGTCACCGACTACCTGCTCGACGCGCTCGACGACGACGACGCCGCGGCGATGCTCGCGGTCACGACCGCGAACGCCCGCCACACGGCCTACCGGCTCGGCCTCGTGGCCGTCGGCGGCGGCCTCCTGCTGGCGACGCTGTCCGCCGGCCGGCCGCTCGTCGGAGTGGGGCTCCTCGTCGCCGTTCCGACCGTCGGCTACCCCGTCGGCCGACGGCTCGTGTTCCACGCTGACGACCGGGCCGCGGACGCGGTCGGGGCCGGGCGCGTCGCCGACGCGCTCGACACGGTGGCCCAACTCCACGACGCCTCGCTGGACGCTGGCCTGCTCGCGCGGGTGCTCAGCCTCCGGCCGAGCGTCGGCCAGCGCATCGACCGCCTGCGAGCCGATTAGTCGCCGACGCCGCGGACGACGGCCCGGACGCCGACGATGGCGGCCGCCGCCGCCAGCGCGAACAGCCCCAGGGCGACCGGTTCCCACGGGAGTGCGAGGCCGACCCGACCGGCGAGCGTCGGCTCCATCGCCGCCCCGGAGGTGCCGGCGGCCATCAGGCTCGCCATCGAGCCGGCGAAGTCGAACGCGAGCGCGACGAACCCGAGTCCGAACAGCGCCAGCGCCACCGCGAACGCCTGGTGGCGCGCGGTGTTCCGGTCGGCCCCGCTACTGCGGGCGAGGAGCACCGCACCCGCCAGCGCCAGCAGGAGACCGAAACCGCCGGTGAGCGCGAACGGGACGGCGAAGCGGGGACCGGACTGGAGGAGCACGCTCCGGGGGATACGGGGGCGGGGAGATAAACCCCGCCCCCGAATCGAGGGATTGACGCCGGCGCGGACGCGAGAGGAAGCCATGACGCTCCGCATCGAGGGCGGGAAGGTGCTCCGCCCGGACCTCTCGGTCGAGCGCGCCGACGTGCGGGTCGACGACGACGGTCGCATCGCCGCCGTCGGCCGACTCGACGCCCGCGACGGCGAGCAGACGCTCGACGCCGCCGGCGGCCTGGTGATGCCGGGGCTGGTCAACGCCCACGGCCACGCCGCGATGACGCTCTTGCGGGGGTACGCCGACGACAAGCCACTGACCGCGTGGCTGGAGGAGGACATCTGGCCCGCCGAGGCGGCGCTCGATGCCGAGGACGTGGCCGCCGGCACCCGCCTCGCGGCCGTCGAGATGGTACGGTCGGGGACGACTGCGTTCGCGGACATGTACTTTCACGTCCCCGAAGTGGTAGACGTCGTCGAGCAGGCGGGGTTGCGGGCCCGCGTCGGCCACGGCGTCGTCACGCTCGGGAAAGACGACGCCGAGGCGCGCGACGACTTCCGCGAGTCGCTGGAGGTCGCCCGCGAGTACGACGGCGTCGCCGACGGCCGCGTCACGACGGCGGTGATGCCCCACGCCCCCCACACCGTCGGCGCCGAGTTCCTCGAGGAGTTCGTCCCGCGCGCCCGCGACGCTGGCGTCCCGCTCCACTTCCACCTGAACGAGACGCGGGAGTATCTGGAGGCCATCGACGCCGAGACCGGCCAGCGGCCGACCGTGTACGCCGACGACCACGGGATGCTCGACGACGACACCTGGGTCGCCCACGGCGTCCACCTCGCGGACGCCGAAATCGAACGGCTCGCCGACCGCGGGACGGCCGTCGTCCACTGCCCGGCCTCGAACATGAAACTCGCCTCCGGGATGGCGCCGGTCCAGCAGATGCGCGAGGCCGGCGTCACGGTCGGACTCGGGACTGACGGCGCCGCCTCCAACAACGACCTCGACATGTTCGGCGAGATGCGCGACGCCGCGATGCTGGGCAAACTCGCGGCCGACGACGCCAGCGCCGTCCCCGCGGAGGCGGCCGTCGAGATGGCAACGCAGGGGAGCGCCGACGCGCTCGGCCTCCCCGTGGGCCGCATCGAGGAGGGCCGGCCCGCCGACCTCGCGGTCGTCGACCTGGAGGCCGCGCATCTGACGCCCGCCCACGACGTCGTGAGCCATCTCGCGTACGCGGCGAAGGGGAGCGACGTGCGCCACACCGTCTGTGACGGCCGGGTGCTGATGCGCGACCGCGAACTGCTGACGCTCGACGAGCGGGCGGTCCGCGAGACCGCCGCCGAGCGGGCCGCCGCGGCAGTCGAGCGCGCCTGAGTGACCGCGACGCGGCGACCGTCCGAGTCGGCCGTTGAACTTGGAGAGCTAATTTTAAACACTCTACGTCGTTCTGTATCCGTCTTTGAGGAACGGTGAACCGGATGAACGGGGTGAACGAGAGTCCCGGTTTATTGGTATGTCCTGCTTTCCGACGCCTGTGATGTCCAGGAAACTCGCTTCGCTCGCGATGGTGGCGCTGCTGGTGCTGTCGGTCGTGGCACCGGCGGCCGTCGCCGCACAGTCCAGCGGCGTCGCCGTCGAGACCGGCGACGCCGAGGACGTGGGCGTGGAGTCGGCCACGCTCACAGGCAACGTGACACAGCTAGACGGGAACGCGACGGTGTACTTCACCTACTGGGAGGACGGTGACGACAACGAGACGACGACAACCGAGGAGATGACCGTCTCCTCGACCGGGTCGTTCGCCGCAACCGTCGACGACCTCGAGGAGAACACCACGTACACGTACGCGGCTCACGCCGAGACCGACAACGGCTCCGCGGTCGGCGCCACGGAGACGTTCGCCACCGACGTCGAGACCGAACTCGACGTCGAGACCGGCGACGCCGAGGACGTGGCCAACGGCTCGGCGACGCTGACCGGCGAACTCGACGACATGGAGGGCGTCGAGAACGCGACCGTCGGGTTCACCTACTGGATGGACGACGAGAACGCCTCGACGACCGTCTCGCAGACGCTCGAGGAGACCGGGAACTTCTCGGCGACCGTCGACGGACTGGAGAACGGCACCTACCAGTACCGCGCGACGGCCACGTCCGGTAACCTCAGCGACGAGGGCGACGTCGAGGAGTTCACCGTCGGTGAGGTCGACGACGAGGAAATCGAGGTCGAGACCGGCGACGCGACGGACGTGACCAACAGCTCCGCGACGCTCGAGGGCGACATCGAGGGGCTGGACAACGAGACCGCGACCGTCTACTTCGAGTTCTCCGGTAGCAACGAGACGGTCGAGGCGGGCAACGTCTCGGCCGAGGCCGGCTTCTCCGCCGGCGTGAGCGGCCTGGAGAACAACACGACGTACACGTACACGGCGTACGCCGACGTGAACAACACCACCTACAGCGGCGAGGCGGTCGAGTTCACCACGGGCGCCGACGACGACAACGAGACCGAAAACGAGACCGACGCGTTCGGGATGGAGGTCTCGGCGTTCGTCCACTCGCTACTCGACGGCAACACGACGAACGAGTCCATCGGTCAGCAGGTCTCCGAGTTCGTGACCGCCAACAACCCCGGCGCGGACAACCGGCCCGACCACGCCGGCCCGCCGGAGGACCGCGGCCCCGGCAACGAGACCGAACGCGGCCCGCCGGAGAACGCCGGCCCCGACGGTGACACGGAGCGCGGCCCGCCCGAAGACAAGGGCCCGGACGGTAACGAGACCGGCGGCCCGCCGGAGAACGCCGGCCCGAACGACGACGACAGCGACGACGGTGACGGCGACGATAGCGACGGAGACGACGACGCCGACACGTCGGACGGCGGCCCCGGCAACAGCCAGGGCAAGGGCAACGGCCGATAGCCTCGCCCCCACGTCCGTTCTACCGCTTCCTCCGCGCGCTCACCCGACCAGCGGCGCGGCCGGCTTCGGTAGCGTTTAGGCCGGGACCGCCCCAGCGAGGGTATGGACTCCATTTCGATGCAGCTACCGGACCCGGCGGCCGCCGCCGAGGAGGGTCACCGGAAGATAGCCTGGGCGCGCGAGCACATGCCCATCCTGAACGCGCTCCGCGAGGAGTTCGAGGCCGACCGGCCGCTCGACGGCGAAACGGTCGGGATGGCGATGCACGTCGAGGCGAAGACCGCGGCACTGACGGAACTGCTCGCGGACGCCGGCGCGGAGGTCGCCATCACCGGCTGTAACCCCCTCTCCACGCACGACGACGTGAGCGCCGCGCTCGACGCCCACGAGAACATCACCTCCTACGCCAAGCGGGGGGTCGACGACGACGAGTACTACGCCGCCATCGAGGCGGTCATCGACCACGAGCCCACCATCACGGTCGACGATGGGATGGACATGGTCGCGGCCATCCACGAGTCGCACCCGAAACTCATCGACTCCATCCTCGGTGGCTGTGAGGAGACGACTACGGGCGTCCACCGTCTGCGCGCGATGGACGACGACGGCGAACTCCGGTATCCGGTGTTCGCGGTCAACGACACGCCGATGAAGCGGCTGTTCGACAACGTCCACGGGACCGGGGAGTCGTCGCTGGCGAACATCGCCATGACGACGAACCTCTCGTATGCGGGCAAGACCGTGGTGGTCGCGGGCTACGGCGACTGCGGCCGCGGCGTCGCCAAGAAGGCCAGCGGCCAGAACGCCCACGTCGTCGTCACCGAGGTCGAACCCCGGCGGGCGCTGGAGGCCCACATGGAGGGGTACGAGGTGACGACGATGCAGGAGGCCGCCGAGACGGGCGACGTGTTCATCACCACCACCGGAAATCGGGACGTCATCACCCGCGAGCACTTCGAGCGGATGAACGACGGCGTCCTGCTGGCGAACGCCGGTCACTTCGACGTGGAGGTCAACCTCGACCAGCTATCGGAGCTCGCGGTCGCCGAGCGGGAGGCCCGCGAAGGCGTCCGCGAGTACGAACTCCCCGACGGCCGCCGGCTGAACGTGCTCGCGGAGGGTCGGCTGGTCAACCTCGCGTCGCCGGTGGCGCTCGGCCACCCGGTCGAGGTGATGGACCAGAGCTTCGGCGTGCAGGCCGTCGCCGTCCGCGAAATCGTCGAGAACGGGGACGACTACGGGCCGGGCGTCCACGACGTGCCCGACCGGCTGGACCGGGAGGTCGCCGAAATCAAACTGGCGGCGGAGGGCGTCGAGATAGACGACCTGAGCGACGAACAGCGCGAGTACATGGAGTCGTGGGACCACGGTACCTGACGGAGAGACCAGTTCCACCGCCCCCTCCCGCCTTTTAAGCCCCCTGACGCCCGAGAGTGGGTAGATGGTCGACGCGAACTCGAAGGGGGACCGCCGCGAGCGCGAACTCGTCAACCTGCTCGACGACAGCGGCTTCGCGGTGATGCGCGCGCCCGCCTCGGGCTCCGCGACGGACCGCGAACTTCCGGACGTGCTGGCGGGTGACGGCGACCGCTTCTACGCCATCGAGGCGAAGTCGTCGTCGGGCCGCCCCATCTATCTCGACGGCGAAGAGGTGGAGGCGCTGGTGTACTTCTCGCGAAACTTCGGCGCGAAACCCCGGGTCGCGGCCCGCTTCGACAACGAGGACTGGTTCTTCTTCCACCCGGCGGACCTGTACGTCACCGACGGCGGCAACTACCGGGTGAAGAAGGAGACGGCGCTGGCGGAGGGCGAGGACCTCGCGGAGTTGACCGGCGACTCGCGGAAGGTCACCTTCGACGAGATAGGCGTCGACGACGGCCCGGACCAGGAGACGCTGGACGTGCTGGCGGCCGTCGAGGCCGGCGACCTCTCGGTCGAGGAGGCCGCCGAGATGCTGGAGTAGCGTTCGACGGGAGCGTTACAGCAACTGCTGGTCCTGCCGGTCGAGCCGCGAGTGGGGGAACGCGTACCGCTTCAGTTCCGAGAGCGCCTGCTGGCGGTTCCCCGAAAAGGGGTAGACGACCTCGATTACGGGGTCGTCCGGTGGGTACCCCTCGTTGGTGTCGTAGGAGGCGACGGTGCGGTCCGTCCCCTCGATGACCCACTCGTCGGCGCGCTCGTCCGTCGGCCGGGCGACGACGACGAGGTCGCCCGTCTCCCGGTCGCGGGCCACGTCGCCGGGGTCGAATCGGCAGTCGTCACAGAGCGCCGGGCCCGTCTCCGGCAGGAAGCGGTCGTGGCCGCAGGCGGCACACTGCCCCTCGCGTTTCCCCGGCGGCGGCACCTCGCGGCGCGTTATCTCGATGGCGACGCGCCGGAGGTGTTTGCATCTCTCCCCGCGGATGCTGGCGTCGGGACAGGTACAGCGGTGGGCGGGCAGGTCCACGACGTAGCGGTTCCCGGACTGGGCGTCGACGGCGTAGCGGCCGCTCCCGAGCGGCGTGACCGCCATCGCTTCGGTCCACGCGCGGGCCGAGCGGTCGTCCAGTCGGCCGACGTCGGGTGCGAGCGGCCGTTTCTCCGATGACGCGGCTGTGTGTTCGAGGTGCGTCATAGTATCGACGGGGCGTGCCCGTCTCCACCCGAACCGAGGGGGCGAACGACCCTAAGGCGTTCGACCGTTCACGCCGGTTCGCTCCGCCGAACGGCCTTCGAAGGGCTTTTGCGGCGGCCCGCCGGACCGCCAGCCATGCAAATAGAGGGGGAGACGCTCCTCGAAATCGGCGTCTCCGTGGTCGCGGTCGTCCTGTTCGTCGCGGCCGTCATGGCCGTCAGCGCGAGCCACGGTGGTGCCCAGTTGACGAGTTCGGGCGCGACGCTCGTCGTCGGTACCGTCGTCGGCTTCATCTTCCTGATGACAGCGGTCGGCGTGTTCCTCGACCGCCGGTAGCGCGACCCGACGGCCGTCAGTCGTCGGCGGGTACGTCGCCGGCCAGCCGCTTCTCGTAGTAGGCGAGCGGATGCCCGATGGACGCACAGAGGTCGTCCGGGTCGTGACAGTCGTCGTTCGCCTGCATCGTCTCGCAGGAGGGGGGTGCAAACTGTGCGCCGTCGCCCGCGAGTCGTTCGTACTGGTACCGCAGGTCGTCGGCCGCATCGAGGTCACGGACGCCCAGAAGCGCCGCGACTTGCTCGAACGGCGCGCCCGTGCTGGCGAGAAAGGAGAGGAGCGCGAACCGGCCGGTGTCGCCCAACTCCCCGTTTCGCCCCCGCTCCGCGAGCGCCTGCACGCAGGGCGGGAACGACTCGGGGGCGAACGTGTCCACGTCGCGGGTCGACTCGACCGCGGACAGCGACTCGCGGAGCCGTTCGACCTCCCCGGAGAGCGCCCCCGCGATGGGTTCGGGCACCGACAGCGGCAGGCCGTCGGCCACGCGCCGGCGCACCGCCTCCCGGAGCAGGTCGTACAGTTCCCGGCGGCGGACGTCGACGCGGCCGTCGTGGAGCGCGCGGGTCGCCAGCCGCCAGTCGTCGCCCAGCGGCGCCGCGAGTCGGAGGTACGCCCCCACCGCCACGGAGAAACGGCCGTCGCCCGTCGGCTCGACGTCGCCCGCGAGGTCGAAATCCGCGAGCAGGGCATCGAGGCCGAGCGTGTCCTCGGCCGTGCTCTTGAGTTGAGCGTCCTCGTCGAAGTCGTCGGTGAACCGCTCGTACGCCTGGGTCGCCTCCGCGCGGGCGTACTTCTCGACGGCGCCCGGCACGTCCAGAAGCGAGACGAGTACGCGTGCGACCGGGTACGACAGCAGTTCCGCGCGCGTCCCCCACCGGGTCTGCGGGGCGACGCTACCGGCCACCAGGGCCCGCTCGACGCGCTCGACGCCCCGGTCGACGGGCGCGCCGCCCTCCCGGACGACGGCCGCGAGGTCCACGTCCGCCTGCTCGACCGCGTCTCGGGACGCGCCGAGGAACGGGTAGCGGGCGTGGAGCGACTGCATGAGCAGGTGGTTGCGGGGGCCGCCGAATAAACGCGACGGTCGCTAGCAGATAGTCGAAGGAAACGGGGCTGGAACGTCGGGACGACGGCTGTGAACACCTCGAAAGTCCCACCCCTGATGCTTGGTCAATCAACGTGGGCGGGACTGAAAGGGGCGGTCAGCTACGGGAAGCCCGGCGACGCAAGCACGCGAGCGAAGCGAGCGCGCACAGCGAGCCGCGCGACCGTAGCTGACCGGGGCTTTCGAGGTGTCGTCGGCGGTCGCCTGTCACCGCGTCGTCCGTTCACTCCACAGCGTCCTACTCGCCGTGCGTGCTCCAGAACCGGTCCAGTCCGAGCGACAGCATATCCGGGGAGACCGGCTGGAACTCCTCGCGTTCGGGGCCGAGATACGCCCGGCAGGAGTCCCAGGAGTCGCGGGCGTACCGCTCGTCGAGCAGGACCCGGACGCCCACCTCCTCGGGGCCGCGGATGACGCGGCCGATGGCCTGCCGCGCCTTGCGGACCGCGGGCACCGTCAACGCCGTCTCGAACCCACCGCGGGACGTTCCGCCCCGCGAGCCTCCGCTCGTTCCACTCGCGGAGACGTCGCCGAACTCGCGGTCGTAGGCGGTCTTGACCGCTCGCGTGCGTGGCGAGGCGGTGTTGATGATGGGGACGCCGACGACCACCGCGGCCGAGAGGCGGTCGCCGCGGTAGTCGACGCCCTCCGTGAGCGTTCCCCGGAGGGAGGTGACGAGCACCTTCCCCTCGCCGTCGAAGAACTCGCTTTTCAGGTCCTCCGTGACGGCGTCGCGGCTGGATTCGTCGACGAGGACGGGCTTGTCGACCGACGACAGGACCTCGGCGGCCCACTCCGCCTCCGCGTAGTTGGGCATCCCGACGAGCACGTTGCCCGGACTGCGGGCTACCTCACGGATGGCGTCGGCGTACACGCGGCGGGTCTCGTTCCGCTCGCCGGGCGCACCCCGGTTCGCGTGGGTGAACTTCGGCGTGGCGACGGCGAACGACGCCCGGTTCTCCTCGGGGAACCCCAGCCCGTAGGTCCGGCGCTCGACGGGGCGGTCCTCCTCGTCGCGGAGGTGCTGGAGGCCGGTGACGCGCTCGAACACGTCGAGCGGCGCGAGCGTCGCGCTCATCAGGACGCCGCCGCCGAACTCGCCGAGTTGGTCCGCGATGGCGTCGCCGGGCACGCAGTTCTGGATGGAGAGGCGCGCGTTGTACGCCCGCCGCCACGAGTCCGCGGGTTCGGTGTCGTCCCAGGTTCGCTCTAGCTCTATCTCGCGGAAGTAGTTCTCGTGGTCGTTGCGGTACCACGCGCCGAGCACGCGCCCGACGCCCGGCGCCGCGCGCTGTTTGTCCTCGTCTTCGGCCTCGTCCAGGATGCGGGAGACGACGGCCCCGACCGTCTCCGCGCGCGACCAGACGGCGTCCGTGTAGCCGGCCCGGTCGGCCCACTCGCTGATTCCGTCGGGGGCCGGCTCCTCGGGGTCGCGCAGGGGGAGTTCCGCGTCCGGCAGGTCGGTCATGTTCGCGCGCCACCCCCTATGTTCGGCGTTCAGGTGTGCGGTCACCCGGCGGTCGAGTTCCTCGCGCAGGTCACGGAGGAACTCGCGGGTGCGCTGGAGTTCCTCGACGGTCACGTCGGCGTCGTCCAGTTCCGCGCGGATGAGGTCGCGCGCCTCCGAGAGACCCGCCGAGGTGCGCTGGCCCCCTTCGCCGTCGAGGGTCAACGGTTGGACGACTCGCGCGAGTTCGCTCTCGGCGTCGCGGAGGCTGGCGTCCGCGACGGAATCGGAGACGAGGTCACGGACCCGCGGTTCGAGCATGTGCGCCTCGTCACAGACCACGAACGTCTCGGAATCGAGGAGGGCACCCGTGAAGGAGCCGACCGTCACGGGGTCGAACGCGTGGTAGTAGTTGCCGACGACCACCTCGACGTGGGGGAGCACGGCGCCCATCATCGAGTGCGGGCAGGTGCCGTGACCCGCCGACAGCCGCACCAGGTCCTCGCTCTCGATGAGACCCATGTCGGTGAAGTCGAACGGGACGGCCTCCGCGGGGTCGCCCTCCTCCGGCAGGTCGTCGAGGAACTGCGCGTAGAACGGGCAGTACTCCACGTCCGCCATGCCGTCGGCGTACTCGGCGGTGTCGGGCGGGTACGGCGTGGGTTCCCCGAGCACCTCCATGAACTCCGCGCCCTCCCGGCCGGAGTCCGCGAGCCCCACCTGCTGGGAGCGGGCCTGTGACGCCAGCGCGCCGGCGGTCGTCTCCTCGGTGAGGCCGCGCGTACGCTCGCGGAGCCCCTCACAGCGCTCGTAGACGGTCTCGTCGTCGATGCCCGCGGTGCCGGTGATGTTGTACGGGCAGACGTCGGCCTTCCCGACGAGCGTCATCGCGGTGACGGGCGCGTAGTCGTCGGGGAGGTTGGCGTTCATCGTCCGCAGGTCGGCCTCGAACTGGCGCAACTGCTGTTTGACGCTGGTGAGCACGACGACGCGTTCGAACGACGAGTCGGGGTCGCGCACGAGGTGGACGCCGGCGGTCAACGCGAGCATCGTCTTGCCCGTCCCGCAGGCGCCCTCGACCGCGAGGAAGCCGTTCTCGCGGGCGGTTTCGACGGCCGCGTCGATGCCGTCGGCCTGCTCGGGGTACGGCTCCTCGTGGCCGAACACGTCGCGCCAGTCGCCGGCCTCGGTCACGTTCTCGGGGAGCGGTCCGGCGGCCATGAGCGTGTCGGAGTTGGGTCCCGGGTTCGTACTTGAACCTTCGCCGGCGGCCCGCGGGGCCCCGACGAGCAACCCAAGCGTTAACAATCAGAATGATAAATAATGATGAATATGAGCGTCCACGGGTTCGTCACCTCGATGTTCGCCACCGGGCCGCGGTACGTCTACGAGTGTCGGGACTGCGGGGCGACGCTGGAGGCAGGGGCGACCGTCTGTCCGTACTGCGGGCCGACCGACGTGGTGGAGTTCGACCTGCAGGGGTAGCGGCCCGGCGAGCGCGCAACGACCAACGGTTTACGCGTCGAGGCGTCTACCTCCCGGTATGAGCGACGAGTTCGACGAGGCGGCCTGGCGCCGCGAACTGGAGTCCCACCGCGAGACGAAAGACGAGTTCTTCGCGTCGAATCGGCAGTCGCCCATTCCGGCGGAGGAGCGCGAGGCGTTCGACGGCCTGTCGTACTTCGACCCGGACGCCGGCTACCGGGTGACCGCCGCCGTCGAACCCGTCGAGGGCGACGACACCGTGACGATGGACACCACCGTCGACACCGAACTCGAGTACGAGCGCGTCGCGCGTCTCCGGTTCGAGTTGGGCGGCGAGGAGCGGACGCTGGTCGCCTACCAGCAGGTCGACGGCCGGGGAGATTCGCTGTTCGTCCCGTTCCGGGACAAGACGACCGGCCAGCAGACGTACCCCGCGGGCCGGTACATGGAGTTCGAACTCGACGGCGACGTGCACGAGGCCGACGAGGTACCGCTGGACTTCAACCTCGCGTACCACCCGTTCTGTGCGTACAACGAGGCGTTCGCGTGCCCGCTCCCGCCCGAGGAGAACTGGCTCGAGGTCGAAATCGAGGCGGGCGAGCGACTGCCGGCGTAACGTCAGTCGTCTAGTCCGTCGGCGGCCGCCCCGCGCTCGCCGGCGGGCGACTCCTCCTCGCCGCGGTTGACGGCGAGATACGCGACCAGTCCGAACAGTATCCAGCCGCCGGTGAGCGCCAGCGCCAGCGGGTCCGTCCGCAGGAGATACTCGACCAGCACGGCCGTGAGCGCGAGGTTCAGGACGATGCCTAGCACCGGCGGGAGCGGGTACAGCGGCATCTCGTACGGGCGGGTCATGTTCGGCCGCTCCCGGCGGAGTTTGATGACCGCGCCGTTGACGACGACGAACGACAGCAGGAAGAACAGACTCGACATGTTGCCGGCGCTCTTCGTCGGCAACACGACGGCCAGAAGCATCACGACGGAACTGGCGACGATGGCGACGAACGGCGTGCCGAACCGGTGGTGGATGCGGCCGACGGGCGCGAGCAGTTGCCCCTCCCGACCCATCGAGAACGCGACCCGCGAGGAGGCGATGACGACGGCGTTCAGCGCCGTCAGCGTCGAGAACACCGCACCGAACACGATGACCGCACCCCCCTCGCCGATGACCGGGAACTCGGGCATGAAACTCGTCGCGGCCGCCGCGATGCCCGCCTCGCCCGCCTCCGCTAGCCCCGCCGCCCCGAGCGTGCCGATGGCGACGGTGACGACGGCGAGGTAGACGACGACGGTGACGGCGAGGCTGATGAAGATGGCCCGCGGGATGTTCTTCCGGGGGTTCTTCACTTCCTCCGTCACCGTGGTGATGAGGTCGTACCCCTCGAACGCGATGAACGTCAGCCCCATCGCCGGCAACAGCGAGAAGGCGGTCCGGTCGCCCGTGAACAGCGGCTGGAACTCCGCGCCGGGCGCGAACGCGGGCGCCGCGACGCCGAACGCGACGAACACGACGAGGATGGCTACCTTGACCGCCGTGAACACCGTCTCGAGGCTCCCGCTGGCGGCCGTCGAGACGGCGTTCACGCTCACGAGAAGCAGGACCGCCGTGGCCGCAAGCGCCACCGTCGCGGGCAGGTCGACGGGTACGACCGGGACCGCGACGGCGCCGACCTGCTCCGGCGGCGGCACGTAGCCGTACACGTGGAGGAGTTCGAGGAAGTTGGGGGCGAAGCCGAGCGCGTACAGCGTCCCGGCTATCATGTACGCGAACCACAGCATCCACCCCATCACGAACGCGGGGAGGTCCGCGAACACCTCGCGGACGAACGCGTAGCCGCCGCCCGACTTCGGGATGGCGGAGGCGAGTTCCGCGTACGACAGCCCCGTGAACGCCGTGACGACGCCGTTGAGCGCGAACACGAGGATGGCACCTGGGCCGGCTATCTCGGCGGCCAGCCCCGTCAGCACGAAGATGCCCGCACCTATCATCGCGCCCATCCCTATCATCGTCGCGTCGAGCAGGCCAAGTTCCGCCGCCGGGTCGCGCTGGCGACCCTGACTCTCCGGGCTCATCCCTGGAACAGTTGCCGGACCTCGTCGGCCACGTCCGGTTCGACGGCCACGAGATACGTCCGCCCCGCTTCGAGCACCGTGTCGGGGTGGGGGACGTGGTCGCCGGCGGCGTCCGAGACGACGAGACTCCCCCGGGGAAGCGCCACCTCCGCGAGGCTCCGGCCGGCGACGGGCGCGCCCTCGAGGACCCGCATCTCCGCGACCTCCAGTTCGCCCGGGAGCGTCTCAACCGACCGGACGGTGTCGCCGGTGATGGCGTTGACCGCGGCGCGGGCCCCCGACCGCTCGGGGAAGATGGTGGCGTCGACAACCTCCTCGTACCCCTCGGCCCCCTCGGGCGTGGCAACGCGGATGGCCGTCCGGATGTCGGGGTTGACGCGGGCCGCGAGCACGCACGCGCCCAGGTTCGACCCGGGATTGGCAGTCAGGCCGACGATGGCGTCGGCGCTCTCGGGGTCGGCCTGCCGGAGGATGTCCGGCCGCGTGCCGTCGCCCTCGATGACCGTCGCGAAGTAGGCGTCCGCGAGGCGTTCACACCGGTCCGGGTCCCGTTCGACGATGACGACGTCGTGGCCGCGGTCGTGGAGCGCCTGCGCGGCGTGGTACCCCACCCGACCGCCGCCGACGAGGATGACGCGGAGGTCCATACGGGACGTGGACACGCCACCGTCAAGAGTGTCAGGGAGCGACAGCGTCAGAGGCTACCCGTTCCAGCGGTTCCGGGCCGCCAGTCGTCACCCGGTCACCCGTCGGGGGTCGGGGAGCGACGCCGGAGACGGACGGCCGCGGCGAGCGCGAGGAGCGCGTCGCTCCCGGTCGTCGAAAGCGCCGTCGCGGTGAACAGCCGCGCACCGTGGTCGACCGTCGCCACGTGGTCGGGGTTCGCGACGACGAAGTGCAACGCTCCCTCGAAGGCGAACGCGGCGGGGCCAGCGACGAGCACGAGCCACGCGCCGGCCCGGGAGTGGCCACACAGGAGCAACCCGACGCCGACGATGGGTGCGGCCAACAGCACGACGACTGTGTACGCGACCTGCCAGTGGGCGACCGGAACCGGTATCGCGAAGTGGGCGAGACCGTGACCGAGCGTGAGGGCGACGTGGACGGCGACGGCGACGACCACCGCCGCGGCCGTCCAGCCGAGCGAGCGCGGACGGCACATCGCTGTCAGTCAGGGTGAGGCGCCGGTCGAGGGCACCTCGGTCGCGGTATCGGTCCCGTGGCGGGCCGCCAGCCACTCCTCCCAGGTGACGGTGCCGACCGCCCGGTCCGGACAGGTCGCCTCGCCCGCGCGGAAACCGGCGGCGACCCGCCCCGGAATCGGTAGCCTGACGATGGGTCGTCGAAGGCCCCGCGTCTCGCGGTACGACCGTGCGAGTTCGCCCAGGGTTCGGACCTCGGGCCCCCCGACGGGAGCCACCCGGCCGCTCGCCTCGGGTGTGGCGTGTTCGACGACGGCGTCCGCGGCCTCACCGACGGCCAGCGGCTGAACTCGGAGCCTCGTCGGGAGCGGCCACACCGGGAGCCGCGAGACGGCGGCGAGGACGTCGTCGACGAACTCGTGGAACTGCGTCGCACGGAGGACGGTCGCGGGCACCTCACTCGACTCGACGGCGCGTTCGGCATCGAGTTTGTGCCGGTAGTACGACAGCGGTATCTCGTCGACGCCGACGATGGAGACGTACACGAAGTTCGAGACGTCCGCTTCCGCGGCCGCCGCGAGCAGGCGCTCGGTGCCCGCGACGTCGACGGCCGCGCTGTCGCCGGTCGGTGCCGTCGCCGCGTGGACGACGACGTCGACCCCCTCCATCGCCGCCTCGACGCCGTCGCCCGTCGTCAGGTCCAGTTCCACCCAGTCGCCGTCCGTGTCGGCCGGTGGGGAGCGGCTGGCCGCTCGGACCGACCGACCGGCCTCGCGGAGCCGCGGGCGAAGCGCCCGACCGAGCGTTCCGGTGGCACCCGTCAGGAGCGTTCGTCGCATGGCGAGAGGTTGTCGGTGGAGCGGGGAGTCGTCCCTGCCGAACCTGCCCGGGGTGTTTAAGTCAATCGTCGGCGGGACCGTACCACATGAAGCACGTCCGGGTGACGCTCGACGCGGACGACCGGGAAGCCGAGATACACCCGATGTACGACCTGCTGACCAACGCGCCGTTCGTGGAGCGGGCGACGGCGATGCAGTGGAACACGCACGGCGACATGATCGGCGTCCTCCACTACGTCGAGGGCGACGCGGCGGCGTTCGACGCGGCCGTCGCCGGGATGGACCCGATACTCGAACACGAACTGGAACCGGCCGGCGACGGAGCGTTCCACGCGTACGTCCGCGACGCGCGGACCGACGTCCAGCGGACCCTGTTCGACCCGCTCGCCGAGGGGGGCATCGTCATCGTACCGCCGGTGCTGTTCCGCGCGGACGGCACGGTCACCATGTCCGTCTTCGGACCGACCGACTCCATCCAGACGGCGCTCGACGCGGTCCGCCCCGTCGTCGACCCCCGGGTCGAGGAAGTCGGAGGGTTGCAGGGCATCCCGCCGACGGTGGCCGCGGAGTTGAGCGACCGACAGCGGGAGGCGGTCGAAGTCGGGATGGAACTGGGCTACTACGACGTGCCCCGAAGCGCCAGCCAGACAGAGGTCGCCGCGGCGCTGGACTGCGCGCCCAGTACCGCCGCGGAGCATCTCCAGAAGGCCGAGGCGAAACTCGTCAGGGCCGGCCTCCGGACACGGTGACGGGCGGCGACGGCGACCGGGTGAATGGAGGCGGGCGGCGACGGCGACCGGGTGAATGGGGGCGGGCGGCGACGGCGACCGGGTGAATGGAGGCGGGCGGCGACGGCGACCGGGTGAATGGAGGCGGGCGGCGACGGCGACCGGGTGAATGGGGGCGGGCGGCGACGGCGACCGGGTGAATGGGGGCGGGCGGCGACGGCGACCGGGGGCTACGGGCGGACGCCGACCGTGAGCAGGGTGCCGAGCGTGCGGTACCGCTCGACCATCGCCCCCCGCGTCTCCCAGTCGTCGGTCGGGAACTCGCTCTCGGGTGGTATCTCGGTTTCGCGGTCCGGTACGTTGTCCTGTTCGGCGACGTGGAACCCGGCCTCGCGGAACGCTTCGCGGTATTCGTCTGCCGACCAGCGGGTCATCTCTACGCTGATTGACTTCTGCCACTCGTGGGAGTGGACGTTCTCCTCGTAGTAGTTCACCGCACAGAAGAACGTCCCGCCCGGTCGCAGGATTCGGGCGAGTTCTTCGAGCGTGTTGTGGGGGTCCGCGGCGTAGTAGAACGCCTCCATCGAGAACACGTGGTCGACGCTGTCGTCCGCGAAGGGGAGCGCGTCGAAGTCGCCGACGAGATACGCGACCTGTGGGTCGTCGGTGTAGTCGGCGGCGTTGCGGGCCATCTCGGGCGAGCCGTCGAGGCCGTACGCGCGGCCTGCCTCCTTCGTGTCCCGGAGCGCGCGGGCGGCGTACCCCGACCCACAGCCGAGGTCGAGGACGGTGTCGCCCGCCTCGACGGGCATCCGCGCGAGGACGTGCTTCGCGGTGTGCCAGTGGCGTTGCTCCATCCCGCGGTCCTTCCCCGCCGCGGCCCAGGCGTCGAACTCCTCGCGGACGCTCATACCGCCGGGAGGGCGCGGCCGCACTTCAGCGGTGCGTTCCGGGCGTGCCCCGCGGCGGGACCCCGGATGGATTTTTACCCACCGGCGCGGACGGACGGGTATGGCAGGACCACGTCGCCGGTTCAAGGTGGCCGACATCGCACAGCAGGTCGTCGGGGGGTTCCTGCTGGCGGGCCCCTTCGTCGTCACCGCTGAAGTGTGGCAACTCGCCACGAACATGAGCCTCCTGCAGGGCGGCACCGCCGCGCTCATCGTCGTCCTCATCGGCTACGGCGCGCTGTACAAGGCCGACGACCGGGACCCCGACCGCGAGAGCGAAGTCGGGGGCATCCCCCTCCGGTTCCTCTCGCTGATGGCCGTCTCGTTCGGGTCGGTGTTGCTCCTCGCGCTGGTGTTCGACGCGCCCGCGACGTTCTTCAACGACTTCGGCGTCCCGCAGTCGCAGTGGCCGCTGGAGACGGCGAAAGCCGTCGCCATCGGCGCCATCTTCTCGGTGGTCGGCGCCGCGACGGCCGACTCGGTGTTCTGAGGGGACGCGGCCACCTACTCCCCGTCGCCGCTATCGACGACTACCTCCGCGTCGTCACCGCTCCCGACGACCGCTTCCGCTTCCACTTCGACCACCAGCCCCGGGTCGACCAGTCGGGACACCTCGACCATCGTCGCGGCCGGCCGCACGTCGTCGAAGAACTCCCCGTGGACCTCCCCGACCGTCTCCCAGTCGTCGATGTCGGTGACGAACAGGCGGGTTCGCACGACGTCGTCGAGCGCGGCGTCCGCCTTCTCGAGCGCGGCACGGACGTTCTCCAGTGCCCGACGCGTCTGTCGCTCGGGGTCCCCCGGCGCGACCACCTCACCGTCGTCGGTGGCAGTCGTCCCGGACACGACCACCCGGTCGCCGGCACCGCCGTCACCGACTCTGACGGCCCGGGCGTAGCCGACGCGCGGTTCCCACTCGGTTCCCGAGGTGACGTGTCGTCGTTGCACGCTCGCGTCGGGGGAGGCCGACGCCGTAAGCGTGTCCCCCTCGGGCGTGTCCCCGGCCGACCGACGGTGGCGTCGGCCGCGAACTGAAGCCTTTAAGCCGGTTCCGTCGGAGGCTTGGGGCATGAGCGATGCCACCAAGGTCGTGGTCGGGACGGTCGGGGCCGCCGCGCTGTTCTCGGTCGCGCTGATAGTCGCGCTCGCGCTCTGATGTTCACCGAGCGCGAGCCCTCGCCGGCCGTCGATGCCGTCCGGGACGAGTACGCCCCCGAGGCTCTCGTGGTCGACGTCGAGCGGGACTTCGAGACGCTCGACCCGGCAACCGCGGAGAGTCTCGGCCTGCTGGTCGACGCGCTCGACCCGAAATCGTACCCCTCGGAGTGGGTGCCCGACGACGCACCCGAGATACTGCACCGACTCGCCGGCGAGGAGTTCACCGTCGGGGCGCCCGGCGACGGCGGCGTCGCGTGGACACGACAGACGACGCCGCCGACGGTGTTCGTCAAACCGCGGCTCGCGGGCTCGCCCGACGGGTTCGTGGCGTTTCTCGTCGCGGAGGCGCTCGTGCAGGCGGGACGCGACCTGCCGGAGACGTTCCTCGGGTTCTTCGACGCCGACTACCCCGCGCTGGCGGCGGCGACGCCGCTGTCCCCGACGGACACCTACCAACTGGCGGCCGCGCTGTACGAGGCGTACGTGGGACTCCACACCCGGGACGTGTTCGAGGGATGGGACGAGTCGCACCCGACGCTGTACGACGAGTGGGTCGACGCCGGCGAGCGACTGGAGCCACGGCTCTCGGACCTGTCTGCCGACGTCGCCGCCGGCCGCACGGAGTTTCCGGCGGCCGCCGAGTTCGCCTGCTCGGCCGTGAAACACGGCCTCGACCTCCCCGCGCCGTTCTCGGCGCTGGACACGGCGGCGTACCGCCACCACGGCGCGGCCTACGCGGTGCAGTGGGCCGAGCGGACGTTCGACGAGTTGGCGTAGCGGCCGTCAGAAGTCGACGGTGATGGTGCCGCCCTCGGTGAGTTCGATGACGCCATCGAACAGTTCGCGGTACTGGTCGACCACGTCGGGGTCGTGGACTTCCTCGGCGAGGTGGAACAGGCCGACGGCGTCGTGCTCGTCCAGCAGGAGGAGGATGTCCTCGACGGCGCCCATCGCGCGCTGGTCGTCGGCGTAGTACGCCATCTCGGTGATGGAGTCCAGCGAGATGCGGAGTTTCCCCTCGTGGCTCTCGAGGAACTCGCGGGTCTTCCGGACGATGCCCGCCAGGTCGTCGGGCGAGGAGACGTAGTAGACGGAGTCGGAGCTACGCCGGGAGTAGCCCCGCTCGACCGACAGCGTGTCGAGGATGGTCGTCGTGTCGCGGTCGACGCCGTAGTACTCCAGTTTCTGCTGGACCTCGCGTGCGGTGGTCCGCGTGGAGATGACCAGCCGGTAGTCGGTGTCGGTCTTGAGAAACTCCGTGTCGATGCGGTCCGTCTCGCCTGTGCTCGGGTGGATGAGGAGGACGCCGGTGCCGCCGGGGATGGTGTCGGGGGCGTTCTCGACGGCGAGTTCGTAATCCATACCGGGCAGTCGGGCGGGAGTGGCTTAAACGTGAACGTCGCCCGGCCCTACCCGCCGGCGCTACTCGCCGGGCTCCTCGCCCATCCAGTTCTCGGGCACCTGGATGACGTATCGCCCGTTCTCCTGGAGCGCGATGATGTACTCCTCGCGGTCGTACAGCTCCATCAGGTTGAGTTCGTACTGACCGGGCTCGAGTATCTTGATGGACTCGAACTGGTCGTTGAGTTGCTCGCGAAGCTCCGAGAGGTCCGGCTCCTCGCCGGTCGGCTCCGAGACGACGCGCCCCTCGGCGTCGGCCTCGCGGTCGACGGTCGCCTCCGCCGCCTCGAGGTCACCCTCGTCGCCGAGCCCCGTCCCGGTGGCGGCGTCGGCCGTGGATGCGTCGTCGGCGTCGTCGGCGTCGTCGGCGTCCGTGCCGCCCGCGGACGCCACCTCGGCGTCGCTGGCGACGCCCGCGCGGGCATCGGACTGGGCGCGGTCCTCCGCGTCCTCGACCGCTTCGCGCGCCGCGCGCGCGTCCGCATCGATGATACCGTCCTCGTCGGCGGAGTCCGGGGCGTCGTCGTCCTCCTCCTGGAAGCCGCCCTTGCGGATGGGGTCGGCGGCGTCCGAGGAGTCGGGCCACGGGGCGTTCGGGTCCGGGGCGTCCGACTCGGCGCTTCCACCGGAAGCCGCGGCCGTTCCGTCGGCCGTGGATGGTTCGTCAGTCGGCGGCTCGTCGGCCGTCAACGGTTCGTCCACCGACGGTGGCTCGTCGTCGACCCGCTCCTCCGGCGACGGCGAGTTCGAGACGAAATCGCGGACCTTCGTGGCGGCGCGACCCACCGTCGAGGCCGCGCCGTCGGGTTCGGGGGAGTCCGGCACCGCCTCCGCGGCGTCTTCCGGCGGCTCGTCGGGCACCTCGGTCCCCTCGGGGTAGAACTGAAACTTGTTGCCACCGCAGTCGGGACAGCCGCCGAGCATCTCCTTCGAGCCGTCGTCGAACGTGTGCCCGCAGGCGGTACACTGGTGGGGCATTACTGCTTGTGGATGAGCGTGCTGATGAGGTTCTCGTCCTTGTGGAGCGTCTCGATGCGGTTCGCCGGCCCGATGACCGTCAGTTTGCTCTCGCCGCTTTTCCCCATCAGCTTCCCGAACAGGCTGGTGTCGCCGCTTCCAGTCGGGTACGTCTCTATCTCGATGCCGGTGAACCCGTCCGGCGATATCTCCGACATCGTGACCTCGATGAGCTTCGACTCCTCCTCGGGGTCGAGCCCCTTCTCGAGGATGACGATGTTGCCGTCGTGGACGCCGTCGAGGATGAGCCGTATCTTCTCCATCGTGCGCAGGCCGTCCATCCGCTCGGCGCTTATCATGTCGACCTGCACGCCGTCGTCGGGGTGTTGTGCTTCAGGCATGGTCACCCGAAGTACTCCGAAATCTTGTCGTACACTTCGTCCATGTTGTCCCCTTCCAGCGCCGACAGCGGGATAGTCTCGTGCTGTGGGAACGCGTTGCGGATGCGCTGGACCGACGAGTCCTCGAGGTCGGTCTTGTTGGCGAGGATGAGGACGGGGAGGTCCTGTGACTCGATGATGCCGATGAGCATCGTGTTCACCTGCGTGAACGGGTCCGTCGTCGAGTCGAGCACGTAGATGACCCCGTCGACGTCCTCGCGGAGCCAGTGCATCGCCTCCGCGACGCCCTCGGTCGCCTCGCGGGACCGGCGGACGGCGTCCTCCTCCTCGATGTCGTGTTCGAGGAACTCCGTGTAGTCGACTTTCGTCGTCACGCCGGGCGTGTCGACGATGTCGATGGTGACGGACTTCCCGTTGCGCTTTATCTCCACGTTCTCCTTGCGCCGGGCGCGGCGCGTCTCGTGGGGGACGTGGCTCTCCGGCCCGATGGCGTCACCGGTCCAGTCGCGTGCGATACGGTTAGCGAGCGTCGTCTTCCCCGCGTTCGGGGGGCCGTAGATGCCGATTCGCTTCGGCTCGGACCCCTGAAACAGGCTAGACGTCACCCGAGAGATGCTCGATCTGAGGTCTGTAATCAGTCCCATCCTTTCCTCCCACGGCCTTGACTTCGGGTGGAAATCCGGCCGCTCTGCACGTAGTACCATACCGCATTCACTTAAGTCTGCGTCAGACACGTATCCGGACGCGGACAGGTGGGATGGCCCGTACGGAGGCTCAGCGGGGGCGTCACGTGACCCGCGACGTGGTCCCGACGTGTCCGGTCGCGACGCGGTTCCCAGATGTCGGTCGGTTCCACGTGTTGGTCAGGGTGACGACCGCCGACCGTGGCCCGGAACGTGACGCCGTTCGCCGGCAGTTTAGCCGACGGTCGGGGGTCGAGTGGGGTAGGCAGGTCGACACGAAATCAGGGGGCTGTGCCACTCACGGCGGCTAGCGCCCGCGCTCGCGCGCCCACTAGCCGGTACCTGAACGTAGCCGGTACCTGAACGATTCCGAATCCAAATTCGGACTGAACAGTTACGTTCCGGGACGATTCGGACCGATTGTCACATGTCGATCCGATAGTCGCTCCGGACCGTCGAGTGCAACCGGGGAACGGTCGAATGAGGGTGACCGATGGATTCGGAAACGTCGGCCGGGATAGTGGGAAGACTGTTCGACTGGCCTGGTAGTCCCGACATGGCGATTCCGAGGGCCAGGACGCGAGTATCGTGAGCCGGACAGCTACTATCGGGCCGGGTCGGGTCAGGTCGGGCCGGGTCGGGTCAGGTCGGGCCGGGTCGGGTCAGGTCGGGCCAGGTCGGGTCGGTTCGGGCCAGGTCGGGGCGGGTCGGGGCAGGGACGGCGGAGACCAGTCCGAGAAAACTCGTGAGGACGGGAATGCGAACCCCCACCCCTTCGTTTCGAGTGGAACCCACAGAACCCCGGACCGGGGGAGAGAGCCGGTGAACGGTGGATATGTCGAAATCGGCCGACTAGGGCGTTCTAGGGTGCGTTCACGATATCGATACGTCTTCGATATCGTTCACTTACCCTAGTTCCAGTACGGATTTCGTTGTAGCAAATATGACTTAGTTGTTTCGGTCGAGTAACCGTCGTTCGAGGCGAGACGGCCCCCCACCCCACTCTTGAACGTCTCTCCACTCGAAACGAAGGGGTGGGGGTATTCGTGCCGAACGACAGCGTCGGGGAGAAACTACCAGTATCCGCCGACTGCATCCGTGTTCTACCCTAAACAAATCTAGTACGCCGATTCTATACTAGTGGTACTAGACCACATCTAGGACCACTGTTTCTCCTCTAGTACGACGACCCACGCGGCGGTTAGTCCGCGGGACGAGCGGCAGAACTCGGAGAATTCACTCCCGAGACCGAGAGCGAACCCCTCGGTTTCGACTCCGCCGCGACGACGACGTGCGCAATCGGCCGGAAGAAGAGCCGTATCGGGTGTGTGGCTCGGTTTCCGGGATTCGACGTTCCACGTGCAGTCGTCCCCGGGGTCTCGTCTCTTTCACTCCGAGGTCCCGTCTCTCTCGGAACTCCCGTCTCTCGGGGGAATAACTGCTGGCGGCGTCACCGTAATATTTAATACCGTTACCACCACCGGTTCGTTTGCATCAACTGGACGCCGCGGGACCGCGGCCGGGTCTCCTATCACCGCTTGCGACCGGATTTCTCCCGGTTTTCGGGGCCGCGTGTCTCGCTTCCACTCGAAACAGAGGGGTGACACATGAGCGAATCGAACGACGAATCCGACGGAGGGGCACAGCAGACCGACGACGACGCCAGTGGGGACACCGGGGGAGGTGGGGACGACCCCGACCTCGACGCGGCCGACGCTGGCGTCGACGCCGACGGCGTCTCGTATCTCGACGAGGACGGACTCGACCGCGCCCGCACGGACGACGGCGACCCGCCCGAGGGGTACGGGGCGGCCGGGGACGCCGGCGACGTCGACCTCGACGACATCGTACTCGACGAACTCGGCGAGGACGGCGACGAGCCCGACGAGGCCTCCCGGGGTCTGTTCGACGACCTGCTGGAAGGGGAACCCATCTTCGAGAACAAGGAGGTGCTCCGACCCTCCTACACCCCGCACAAACTCCCCCACCGCGAGGAGCAGATAAACAACATGGCGACCATCCTGGTCACCGCACTGCGGGGCGACACCCCGTCGAACATCCTCATCTACGGGAAGACGGGGACCGGAAAGACCGCCAGCGCGAAGTTCGTCTCCGAGGAACTGGAGTCGACCAGCCAGAAGTACGAGGTGCCCTGCGAGGTCGAGTACATCAACTGCGAGGTGACCGACACCCAGTACCGGGTGCTCGCACAACTCGCCAACAAGTTCATCGAGAAGAACGAGCAGGTCATCGACGAGAAGCTCACCCACCTCGCGGAGCTCCACGACCGGGCGACGGCCGACGACGCCGACGCCGACGCGGTGCTGGCCGACACCGAGTTCGACACCGTAGACGCCCTCGAAGACCGCGTCGAACAGCTGGAGCGGGACCGCGAGAGCTTCGAGCCCGCGCCGATGACGGGGTGGCCGACGGACCGGGTCTACCAGACGTTCTTCGACGCCGTCGACTACCACGAGCGCGTCGTCGTCATCATGCTCGACGAGATAGACAAACTCGTCGAGAAGTCCGGCGACGACACCCTCTACAACCTCTCGCGGATGAACTCCGAGCTGGAGAACTCGCGGGTCTCCATCATGGGCATCTCGAACGACCTGAAGTTCACCGACTTCCTCGACCCCCGGGTCAAATCGAGCCTCGGTGAGGAGGAGATAGTGTTCCCGCCGTACGACGCCACCCAACTGCGCGACATCCTCCAGCAACGGTCGGAGGTGGCCTTCAAGGGCGACGCCCTCGAGGACGACGTCATCCCGCTGTGTGCCGCCTTCGCCGCCCAGGAACACGGCGACGCGCGGCGCGCGCTGGACCTCCTGCGGACCGCGGGCGAACTCGCCGAGCGCGACCGCACTGACGTGGTCAACGAGGAGCACGTCCGGAAGGCCCAGGAGAAGATCGAACTCGACCGGGTGGTCGAGGTGGTCCGCACGCTCCCCACGCAGTCGAAACTCGTCCTCTACGCGACCATCCTGCTGGAGAAGAACGGCGTCCACAACATCAACACCGGCGAGGTGTTCAACATCTACAAGCGCCTCTGTGAGGAGATCGACGCGGACGTGCTCACCCAGCGCCGGGTCACCGACCTCATCTCCGAGTTGGACATGCTCGGCATCGTCAACGCGGTCGTCGTCTCGAAGGGCCGGTACGGCCGCACGAAGGAGATCAGCCTCTCGGTTCCCATCGAGGAGACCGAGGCCGTCCTCGTCTCCGACTCGCGCATCGGCGAGGTCGAGGACGCACAGCCGTTCGTCCAGGCCCGGTTCGACAACTGACCGGTCGCCGCTCGTCCCGTCCGGTCGTCAGTCCGTCCCGTCGTCCAGTCACTCTGCCGTCTCGACACCCTTCCAGTCGGCGGATTCTCCACTCGAAGCGAAGGGGGTCGGCGGAGCCGCCGCTCGGCGGCGTCGAAGCGAGGTGGCCGGTCGTCGGACCGGCCGGCTGGAATGACAGTGGTCGGCGGGGAGCCGACCGGGGTGGAATGACAGCGGCCGCACGACAGACAGCGTATCCCTCCGGCGCGGTCGCCGGGGGCAGCGTCACGGCGCCGGTCCCGGTGGTGCGGGGGGAACGGCTACTGGGATTACTCCTGTGCGGACTCCTCCTTCCAGGCCGTGTTGTACGACTGCCGGGAGGGACCCATCGAGCCGTGAACCGGGACGTGGGTACCGTTGTACCACATCGGCTGGCTGTTGGCGTGGAACGTCGGCACCAGGATGACGTCCTCCCAGTTGGCCTCCTCCATGGTGACGTACGCCTCGTTGCGCGCCTGCTGGTCCTCGTCGGTGGGCGCGCGGTTCTCGAGGATTTTCTCGAACGCCTGGGTGGCGTTGCGCTTCGCCTGGCTGTCGACGTCGTCCCAGTCGGTGTACGTCGACGGGCCGGGGTCGGAGGTGTCGGTCCGCGGCGGGTAGACGAGCTGGAGGAAGTTGCCCGCGCCGGGGTAGTCGGCGACCCAGCCGAGCGTGTACATCTCCAGTTCGCCGTTCTTCCCGCGCTGGAGCATCGTCGAGAACTCCGCCTGCTCGATGCTCAGGTTGATGTGGGCCGCGCTCAGCCGGTCGCGGACGATCTGTGAGGCCTGACTCCACACGTCGCTCGTGTAGTGGGTCAGGGTCATCTCGAACTTGTTGTCCGGGCCGTAGCCGGCCTCCTCCATCAGGCTCTTCGCCTCGTCGATTTCGACCGAGTCGTAGCCGTACGGGTACTCGTTTTTCGCGTGCTCCTCGTACGCCGGGACCCCGCCGGGGTAGATGGCCGGCGGCGTGATGTGGTAACCGGGCTGGTAGCGACCTTTGAACACCTGCTGGGAGAGCTGGTGCTGGTTGATGACGTACGCGGCCGCCCGCCGGACCGGCCGGGGGATGTTGGCCGCGTTGAACGCGAAGTAGTACAGCGACAGTTCGGGCACCTTCGCGTAGTTGACGGTCTGGCCGTTCTGCATCGGGCCGTACGTCCCGTGCTGTCGCTCGAGGTCGTCCGTGTACTCGACGGACACCTTCGCGGGGTCGAACTTCGAGGTGGGGACGGTGAACAGGTCGGCCCGGTTGTTCTGGACGTACTGGAACTGCGCGTTCGGGTCCTCGAGCACGCGCAGATGCACGCCGTCGAGATACGGCCCGGTGCCGTGGTAGTCGCCGTACGCCTCCACCTCGGCGGACTCGCCCTGCTTCCAGGTGACGTTCTGGAACGGGCCCGTACCGACCGGGTCGCTCTGGGCGAACTCCCGGTACTGCTCGGAGGGCTCGCCCTCGTCGTTCGTCTCGCTGGAGATGTCACCGAGGTAGTCCTTCGGGAGGGGGGCGAACGCCGTGTACGCGAGCATCGGCAGGGTGAACGCGAACGGCCCGTCGAGCTCGATCTTCAGGGTGTACTCGCCCTCGGCGGAGACGGCCAGCGACCCCGGCTTGTAGGTGCCGTCCTCAGTCTTCTCGTAGCTGATGCCCATCGACGACAGCGCGAAGTACGCACGGGCGCTGTGGGGCGAGCGGACGAGCCGCTCCCACGAGTAGACGAAGTCCTCGGCCGTCAGTTCCGTCCCGTCGTGGAACGTGACGCCTTCCTTCAGGGTGAACGTGTAGGTGGTGAAGTCCTCGCTGACGGAATAGTCCGTGGCGAGCTGGGTGGTGGCCGCCTGCTCGCCGTCGGGGTAGTTCATCAGCGCGTCGAACACCTGCTGGATGACGATGCCGGAGGCGGTGTCCGTCGCGGCGATGGGGTCGAACGTCGTGATGGTGCCGGTCAACGTGCGGCGGAGGGTACCGCCTTCGACCGGTTCGGGCGTGTCGGTCTGTGGGGGGCTCGATTTCGGCGTGTCGGTGTCGGACTGGGTCCCGTTGCCGCCGGGCGTCCCCTGCTGGGGCGAACAGCCGGCGAGCGTGGCGGCCGCACCCGCCGCGCCCGTCGCCTGCAGGAACCGGCGCCGGGAAACCGAATCAGGGCTGTCGGATGCCATACGTACCCCGTTAGACGGAATACACTCAATAACCTGATGAAAAATAAAATCGAAATTTCACCATACTGCGGCACGATTTAACACAAATACTGATTTTAGTTACGAGACACCGACATATACTGAAACACCGATTTCACCCTTCGGTCGTGCGGGGCTGGCGCCGGCCGTCGGACGGATTCGCCGTAGCTTTTTACGCTCCGCTCGCGTGCCTCGGGTATGGATTACCGCGAACTCGAGGGGGGCCGGGAGTTCGTCGCCCGACTCGAGCACGGCCGGGACTGGCGCGAGCAGATAGAGGCGTTCGCCGCCGGCGAGGGCATCGACGCGGCGTTCTACCTCGGTCTCGGCGCGGTGCAGGACGCCACCGTCTACTTCTACGACCAGACGGAACAGGAGTACTACCCGGAGACGTTCGACGAGCCGCTGGAGGTCACGTCCTGTGTCGGTAACGTCTCCCATCTGGACGGTGAGCGGTTCGCCCACACCCACGTCACGCTCTCGCGGGAAGACGGCACCGTCCTCGGAGGACATCTCGATGCGGCGACCACGTTCGCTGGCGAGTTGTACGTGCGCGAGTTCGACGCTCACCTCGAACGTGAACACGACGAGACGACCGACCTCGACCTCTGGCCGCTGTAGATGCGTCCGGAAGACGAACGCTACTTCGAGCGACTGGAAGCCGACCTCGATTCGGCGTTCGACGTCGCCGAGGAGGCGAAACGGCGGGGCGGCGACCCGAAGCCCGAAGTCGAGATACCGGTGGCGAAGGACATGGCCGACCGCGTCGAGAACATCCTCGGCATCGAGGGAGTCGCCGAGCGCGTCCGCGAACTCGAAGGCGAGATGTCCCGCGAGGAGGCCGCACTCGAACTCGTCACGGACTTCGTCGAGGGGACGGTCGGCGATTACGACACGCGTGCCGGCAAAGTCGAGGGGGCAGTTCGGACCGCGGTCGCGCTCCTGACCGAGGGGGTCGTTGCCGCGCCCATCGAGGGTATCGACCGGGCCGAACTGCTGGAGAACGACGACGGAACCGAGTTCGTCAACGTCTACTACGCCGGTCCCATCCGCTCGGCGGGCGGCACCGCGCAGGCGCTCTCCGTGCTGGTCGCGGACTACGCCCGCTCGCTTCTTGACATCGAGGAGTTCCGCCCCCGAAGCGAGGAGGTGGAGCGGTACGCCGAGGAGATTGCGCTGTACGACAAGGAGACGGGTCTCCAGTACACGCCGAAAGACAAGGAGACGAAGTTCATCGCCGAGCACATGCCCATCATGCTGGACGGCGAGGCGACGGGCGACGAGGAGGTGTCGGGGTTCCGCGACCTCGAACGGGTCGACACCAACTCCGCCCGCGGCGGGATGTGTCTCGTTCTCGCGGAGGGAATCGCGCTGAAGGCCCCGAAGATTCAGCGATACACCCGCCAACTCGACGAGGTGGAGTGGCCGTGGCTCCAGGACCTCATCGACGGCACCTACTACGAGGACAGCACCGGCACGGACGACGGCGACGCGGCCGACGACGGCGAGAGCGACGCGGCCGACGCCGACGGGGAGGACGACGGCGACGCGGCCGCCGAGGCCGGCCCGCCGCGTCCGGACGCCTCCACGAAGTACCTCCGGGACCTCATCGCGGGGCGGCCGGTGTTCGGTCACCCTTCCGAGTCGGGCGGGTTCCGTCTGCGGTACGGCCGCGCGCGCAACCACGGGTTCGCCACCGCCGGGGTCCACCCGGCGACGATGCATCTCGTCGACGACTTCCTCGCGACCGGCACGCAGATAAAGACCGAACGCCCCGGGAAGGCCGCGGGGGTCGTCCCCGTCGACTCCATCGAGGGCCCGACGGTGAAACTCGCCAACGGCGACGTGCGCCGCATCGACGACCCCGCGGAGGCGCTCGACGTCCGCAACGGCGTCGAGAAGGTGCTCGACCTGGGCGAGTATCTCGTCAACTACGGCGAGTTCGTCGAGAACAACCACCCGCTCGCCCCCGCCTCCTACACCGTCGAGTGGTGGGAACAGGACCTCTCGCACGCGGGCGCGGACGTGCAGGCGCTTCAGGACGACCCCGGCGTCGACCTCGCTGACCCCGACGCCGACCGGGCGCTCGCGTGGGCCGACGAGTACGACGCGCCGCTCCACCCCGCCTACACCTACCTCTGGCACGACCTGCCTGTCGAGCGGTTCGAGGCGCTTGCGGACGCCGTCGAATCGGCCGGGGAGTTCGCCGAGGCCGACGGTGCGAGCCTCGAAGCGCCACCCTCCGCGGGCGGCGACCGCACCCTCGTTCTCCCGCGAACGGAGGCGGTCACCGACGCTATGGAGACGCTCATCGTCGAGCACACCCAGAGCGAGGAGACGGTCACCGTCCCCGACGCCCTCCCGCTGGTCCGGTCGCTCGGCTTCACCGCGGACCTCGACCGCACCTGGGAGACCCTGTCCCGGGAAGCCCGCGAGTGGGACGACGGCGCGAACAGCCACCGTGCGGTCAACGAGGTCGCCCCCTTCGAGTTGCAGGAGCGGGCCCCGACCCGGGTCGGCAACCGGATGGGCCGCCCGGAGAAGTCCGAGAGCCGCGACCTCTCGCCGGCGGTCCACACGCTGTTCCCCATCGGCGAGGCGGGCGGCAGTCAGCGCGACGTGGCGGCCGCGGCGAAACAGCGGGACGCGACCGGCGCCCCCGGCGAGGTCGAGGTGGAAGTGGGCCGCCGAGAGTGTGCGGACTGTGGCACCCACACGTTCCGGGCGCGGTGTCCCGACTGCGACGGCCACACCGAACCCCACTACGAGTGCCCCGACTGCGACATCGAGGTTGAACCCGACGAGTCCGGCCGCGCGGAGTGTCCGCGGTGTGAGACGCTCGCTCGCACCACCGAGACGCGCGTCGTCGACGTCGGCACCGAGTACCGCGACGCGCTCGATTCGGTGGGGGAGCGGCCCGGTACGTTCGACATCCTGAAAGGCGTCAAGGGGCTCTCCTCGACGCATAAGGTCCCGGAGCCGATGGAGAAGGGGATTCTTCGGTCGAAGAACGGCGTCTCCTCGTTCAAGGACGGCACCGTCCGCTACGACATGACGGACCTCCCCGTCACGTCGGTCCGCGCCTCCGAACTCGATGTCGAGGTGGGGCAACTGCGGGAACTCGGCTACACCGAGGACGTCGACGGGGAACCGCTCCGACACGACGACCAGCTTGTCGAGTTGAAGGTACAGGACGTGGTACTGTCGGACGGCGCCGCCGAGCACATGCTCCGCACTGCCGATTACGTCGACGACCTGCTCGAACAGTACTACGGGCTCGACGCTTACTACGAGGTCGAGGAGCGGGAGGACCTCGTCGGCGAACTCGTCTTCGGGATGGCGCCGCACACGTCGGCGGCAGTTGTCGGGCGAGTTATCGGATTCACGTCGGCGGCCGTAGGGTATGCACATCCGTATTTTCACGCGGCTAAGCGCAGGAATTGTTTCCATCCCGAGACGAAAGTGTGGTACAGCGACGAGAACGACGAGTGGTCTCACGAACGTATCGAGACGCTCGTCGAGGACCGTCTCGACCCCGAGACGGCGCGGCGGGACGACTTCGGTGCTCTCGTTCAGGACTTGGATGGTGACGTGTTCGTCCCCTCCATGACTGACAACGGGCAGGAGACATTGAAACGGGTCGAAGCTGTCAGCAAGCACCCGTCTCCCGACCACCTCGTCCGCGTCGAGACACGAAGCGGGCGGGAACTGACGGTGACGCCTGACCACTCGATGCGCCGGTGGAACGACGGTCCCGAACGGATCGAGGCTCTCGAACTCGCGGAGGGCGACTCGGTTCCGACACCGAAGACCATCGACTTCGACGGCAGGGAGACGACGCTCGACCTGCTCGCGGAGTTCATCGACGCCGACGCCGTTCCGAACGACGACCTCGCCGTCGTCGGGATGGGACCGGACCGAATCAAGCGCCTCCTCGACGCCGCGACGCCGGCCGACAGTTACCTGAAGCCGGTCGCCGAACGCCTCGGCGTCAGCGACTCGACGGTCTACAACTGGGTCAGTCGGGACAGCGTCCCCGTCGGGCCACTGCTCGACCTCTACGACGAGTCGGAACTCCTCGACCGGATTCCAGCGGGTGTCCGACTCTCGATGCGACGCGACACCGTCACGCTCGACCGGATGCTGACCGTCGACGAACGCGTCGCTGAACTCCTGGGATACTACGCTGCCGAGGGATTCACGCGACTCGACGACGGGAACTTCTATCAGACGACCATCTGTATCCCGGACGCGGAACCCCGTCGCAGTATCGTCCGGACCTTCGCGGACGTCTTCGGGGTCGATGCGTACGAGGAGAACGAGTGGAAGGTCACCGTTTCGAGTCGACTCGTCGCCGTTCTGTTCCGCGACCTTCTCGACTGCGGTAGTAGCGCGGAGTCGAAACGAATTCCCGATGCGGTCATGGGCAGTCCGAAGCCACATCTCAGGAGGTTCCTGGCGGCCTACTTCGCTGGCGACGGGAGTGCGTCCAGCGACCGCATCGAGGTCCGCGCCCACACGGTTAGCGACGAACTGAAGCGCGACCTCGTCGCGGCACTGAAGCGGTTCGGCGTCGCCACCAAGACGTACTGCGAGACCCGAACGCCCGAAACGGGAGTTCTCGCGGAGTTCTACGACGATCCCGGTGAGTTCGAGACCTGGGTGTTGAAGATTACCTCCGAGAACGCCACACGGTTCGCCGAGCGCGTCGGGTTCACGCTCCAGCGGAAACAGGCCGCGCTCGACACGACGCTCGCGGACACGGAACTCCGGTCGCAGCGTCTGTTCTCGGACGGTGGCGACGTGTGGCTCGACGAGGTGGTATCGGTCGACCACGTCGAGTCCGACATCGACCACACGTACTCGCTGACCGTCGCTGACACGAACACGCTCGTCGCCAACGACTGCTTCATCGGCCAGTGCGACGGCGACGAAGACTGTGTGATGCTCCTGATGGACGGACTTCTCAACTTCTCGAAATCGTATCTCCCCGACCAGCGGGGCGGCCAGATGGACGCCCCGCTCGTCATGTCCTCGCGCATCGACCCTTCGGAGATCGACGACGAGGCGCACAACATGGACATCGTCGAGCAGTATCCCCGGGAGTTCTACGAGGCGACCCGGGAGATGGTCGACCCCGGCGAGGTGGAGGTCCAGATTGCCGAGGAGAACCTCGGCACCGACAGGGAGTACACTGGGTTCCGGCACACCCACGACACCACCGACATCGCGCTCGGTCCGGACCTGTCGGCGTACAAGACGCTCGGGTCGATGATGGACAAGATGGACGCGCAACTGGAACTGTCCCGGAAGTTGCGGGCCGTCGACGAGACGGACGTCGCCGAACGAGTCATCGAGTACCACTTCCTGCCGGACCTCATCGGGAATCTGCGCGCCTTCTCCCGGCAGGAGACCCGGTGTCTCGACTGCGGCGAGAAGTACCGGCGGATGCCGCTGTCGGGCGACTGCCGGGAGTGTGGCGGCCGCGTCAACCTCACCGTCCACCGGGGGTCGGTGAACAAGTACATGGACGTCGCCATCCGCGTCGCCGAGGAGTACGGCTGTCGGGAGTACACGAAACAGCGCCTGGAAATCCTCGACCGGTCGCTCGAATCCATCTTCGAGAACGACAAGAATAAGCAGGGAAGCATCAGCGACTTCATGTAGCCGGTCGCCGGCCCGCACGAAGGTTCAAGTACGGGAGCGCGGCCACCCCGCCCGTGATGTGACCGTCGCCCGGGGCGGTCGAGGCGGGTGTGTGGGCCGCCGTCCCGGAGCAACGAGGCCGTCCCCGGCCTCGCTCCCCACGGCCCGCCTGTTCGCCTCAATCCAGCCTGTCGAGCACCGCCTCGGCGTCGTACGCCAGCCGTAGCTCCCGTGAGCGCCCTCGTCCGTCCACGTCGGCGTACTCGGCGTCGACCAGTCCGAGCTGGTCGAGCTTGTTGATTATCTCGGAGTAGCGGGTGTACCCCAGGTCGGTCTCGTCGTTGAACGCGTCGAACACGTCGCCGGCCCGCTTCCCGTCGTGGTCCGCGAGCACCCGCAGGAACGCGCGTTCGGACTCCGAGAGGCCACGCAGGTGCCGCGAGAGATGGACGTGTTTCGCCTTCTCGTAGGCGTCGTCGACGTCCTCGACGGCCACCTCCATCGAGGCGCGCATCTCGGCGTTCAGCCCGGCCCGCCGGAGCAGGTCGATGCCGACTCGGAGGTCGCCGCCCGAGTCGGCGGTGAGTTCCGCCACGCGGTCGAGCACCTGCGGTCCGACCGCGCCCTCGCGGAAGCCGCGGTCGACCCGCTCCTGCAGGATGTCGACTATCTCGCGCTCGCCGTACTTCGAGAAGTACACCTCCTCGGGCCGGAACACCGATTGGACGCGCCCATCGAGTTCGTTGATGACGTCGAGTTCGAGGTCGGAGGAGACGACGATGACGCCGATTTTCGCGCCCGAGTGGGCTTCGTGCGCCCGAAGGAGGGAGTAGAGCGTGTCGGACGCCTCGTTCTCGTAGAACAGGTAGTTCACGTCGTCGAGCGCGACCACGAGCACCTCGTCCTCCTCGACGAGGCGGTCGGTTATCTGGCCGAACAGTTTCTTGAACGAGATGCCCGACGTGGGTGGCTCGTACTCGAAGATACCCTCGAACAGCCGCGAGAACACCGAGTAGCGCGTCGAGTCGACCTGGCAGTTGACGCGGACGGTCTGGACTTCCGAGACGGACGCCAGTTCGTCGAACAGCATCTGGACGGCGGTGGTCTTCCCCGTCCCGGGCGGACCACGCGCCATCACGTTCAGCGGGCGCGACCCCCGGACCGCAGGACGGAGCGCGTACTTCAGCGTCTCCATCTGCTCGTCGCGGTGGCGGAACGTCTCCGGCACGTACTCGAAGTCGAACACGTGCTCGTCGCGGAACACCGACTCGTCCCACCCGAGCATATCCCCTCCGTCCGCGAGGACACGGCGGGGTGGCGCGCCGTCGCTCATTTCACTTTCACCTCGCTTCCCACGCCACTTAACCGTTGTCGCGCCCCGGCGGAAGTGGTCAGCGACGGCCGCGTCAGTCGTCGGCGGGCATCGCCCCTTGGGGCGGCGTGTCGGCCGCCTCCGCGGTCCAGGCCTGCCACGCCATCAACAGCATGGCAACGATGAGACACAGCCCCCACAGGAACGCGGTCGGGTGCAGGGCCGGCACGGGAACGCCGGCGGCGACCCAGACGGTGACGGGGAGCGCCCACTGGCCGACGACGTACAGCCCAGTCACGGCCTGCCGAACGCGCCCGACGACGCCCAGCGCATCGACGGCGAACCCCATCACGATAGCAAGAATTGACAGCACCCCGAGATGCGCGTGTCCCCCGACCATCCAGCTAGGTACCGCGGTCCCACCCGCGAGCAGCATGTTCTGATACAACCCCACCACCATCATCGTCGCCAGGCCGAGAAAGCCCGACGTCTTGAGGATTCGTGACATAGTCCCCTCGGTCAGGTGGTTTCCCGCCCCGGACATAAACGTGTCGTTGCGAATGAATATCCGCCGTACCTCTCACTCCACGTCGTCGAACTTCTCCAGCAGGCGAGGATAGAACTCGCCGTCCGCCTGGCCGGCCAGTTTCTCGACTATCAACTCGGGGGTCGAGCGCGCGAGGTGGTCCTTCCGCGGGGAGCGGTTCACCTCCAGGTCGCCGTCCACGAGGCCGACGGCTTCGATACCGTCGACGGTGACGTCGATGTCGGCGGCGGCGCGTATCTCGCCGGCGAGATGCGAGACGAACACCGCCGTCGACTCCGACGCCGCGAGCGCCTCGAGGATGCCCGCGATGATGAGCGCCGAGGCGCCCGGTTCGGTGATAGACTCCAGTTCGTCCACGAGGACAAGCCGCGTCCGGTCGCCCGTCGCCACGTCGCCGAACTCGCGGAGCGTGGCCTCGAACGCGCCCGCATCGAGCGTGCCCTGCGTCTTCGCCTGGTAGTGGAGCGCCTCGAACCGCTCGACGCGGGCCGACTCCGCCGGCACGGGAAGCCCCATGTGCGCCAGCACCGCGACCAGCCCGACCAGGTCCAGCGTCGACGTCTTGCCGCCGGAGTTGACGCCCGACAGCACTGCGACCCCCTCGACGCCGTAGTCGACCGGCTCCACGTCCTCGAACGGGACGTCGAGCAGCGGCGAGCGCCCGGCCTCGATGGCGAACCCCCGCCCTCCGAACTCAGGCATCGTGCAGTCGAACTCGCGGGCGAACCGCGCGACGGCCAGTTCCACGTCCAACTCGAGGGCCGCATCCACGAGGTCGGCGGCAGGGTCGCGCATCTCGGCGAGCGTCTCCGCGAGGTCGCGTTTGAGCCGTGCCGCCCGGCGGTCGCGCTCGGCGGTTAGCTCCTCGCGGAGCCGCGAGACGGCGCGGTCGTTCGACTCCACCGGGAACGTCGGCCGGTCGTCGAACGCCTCGCGTGCGAGGTCCGCGTGGTCCGAGAGGTCCAGCGCGTCGACGAGGTGGTCCCGGGCGGCGTCGACCGCCTCGGCGTACTCGTCGGCCAGTTCGCGGTCGAGTAGCGAGTCGACGCCCGCGCCTTGCTCGACCAGCGACAGCAAATCGGCGCCCTCGATGGTCACGTCGCGCTGTTCGATGGCCTCGCGCAGGCGGTCGTTGGCGACGCTCTCGGCGACCGAGACGGCGGCGTCGAGGTCGTCCACCGCCGTCGAGAGCCGGTCGAGTTCCTCGTCGCCCGCCACGGTGCCGTCCGCGTCGAGCCGCTCGAGCGCCTGGTCGAGTTCTTCGGCGTCCAGCGGCGCGTCCAGGTCGGCGGCCCGGTGGACGCGCGCGGCCGCCCGCAGGCTGTCGCGGTTGCGCGCGAAGAAGGCAAGCACCCGCTCGGGGACGACCGAGACGGGGTCGTCGAGCGCCCCGGGGTCGACGCGCACGTCGCCTTCGACGTCGACGCCGGCGAACGCCTCGTCGAGCGCGACGACGGTGGCGTACCCCCGCGCGAGCTCCGCGAGGTCCCGTGCGTCGTCGACCAGTTCGACCGACAACTCCGGCATCGCGTCGGTCGCTTCCGCGTACGTCTCGGCGTCGGTCGTCGCCAGACAGCGGTCGCGGACCCGCACGTCACCAGGGGCGTCGAGCGGCTCGACGCCGTCGAGTGCGTCCAGCACGTCGGGGTCGGGGTCGCGTTCCATCGCGCCGGCCGCGAACTCGCGTACCTCCTCGATGCGCGACCGGCTCCCGGAAGGGTACAGCGTCTCTAGCCGCCGTGCGGCGTAGGCGGTGACGGCCCGCCCCTGAACGAGTTCGAGCGCGTCCCGGTACAGCTCCCGCGCTCGGTCGGTGGCGAGAAAGTCGCCGTCGTCGCCGTGGCGGGCGCGGATAGCCCCCCGCGCGATGCGGGCGGCTCGCCCCTCCGAGATGCCGGGCGCTCGCGCGATGGCGGCGACGTCGCCGCGTTCGAGCGCCGCCTCGGGGTCGTCGAGCTGGCGGAGTCGGTCGGCCGTCTTCGCGCCGACGCCGGGGACCGCCTCCAGTTCCATCGGCGGCGTCTACCGACCCGGCGGCCTAAAGCCTTCCCGAGACGGGCGTCGAGTGGGTGCCCCGACCCGTGGCCTTTTGCCCGTCGCCGGCCGAGCCCCGAGCATGAGCCTGCCGGACGCGACCGTCGCCAAACTGGACGCCGCCCGCGAGGACCTCGCCGGCTTCGACGGCGTCGTCGTCGCCTTCTCCGGCGGCGTCGACTCCTCGGTGGTGGCCGCGGTCGCCCACGACGCGCTGGGCGACGACGCCGTCGCCTGCACCGCGAAATCGGAGACGCTCCCCGCGGCCGAGTTGGACGACGCCACCCGCGTCGCCGAGGAGATAGGCGTCCGCCACGAGATAACCTCGTTCTCGGAACTCGACGACCCCGCCTTCGTCGAGAACGACGACGACCGCTGTTACCACTGCCGGTCGATGCGGCTGGGCGAGATGTTCGACGTGGCCCGCGAGCTAGGCATCGACGTGGTGTGCGACGGGACGAACGCCGACGACCCCGGCGAAGGCCACCGCCCCGGGCTCCGCGCCGTCGAGGAACTCGACGCCTACTCGCCGCTTCTGGAACACGGCATCACCAAGGAGGAGGTCCGGGCCATCGCGGACCACTACGAGCTGTCGGTCGCGGACAAGCCCTCGATGGCTTGCCTGTCGTCGCGTATCCCGACGGGGCTGGACGTGACCGAGGACCGATTGACGCGCGTGGAGCAGGCCGAACAACTGTTGCGGACGTGGGGGTTCGAGCAGTTCCGGGTGCGCGACCACGACGGCCTCGCCCGCATCGAGGTCGGCGAGGACGAACTCGACCGCGCGCTCGACGCCGACTTCGTGCGTGCCGCGCGCGACCACCTGCTCGACTGCGGGTTCGACCACGTGACGCTCGACCTGGAGGGATACCGCACGGGGAGCGTCTCGCCCGACGCGGACGGCGGCGACGTGCTCGACGCCGACTACCCGACGCCGGACTGACTCAGTCGGCCCACTCGCGGACGTTCCGGTCGACGACGCGCGGTTCGTCGCCCTCGAACACGGTGACGCCGCAGTTGTCGATGTGGTTGTCCAGCACCGCCGTCTCGATGTCGCCCCCGGTGACGTGCGACAGTAGCATGTAGACGGGGCCGCCGTGGGTGACGACGAGCCGCGTGCCCCCCTCGGCGAGCAGTTGGTCGAACCGGTCGGTGACCCGGTCGTGCACGTCGACGAGGCTCTCGCCCGAGTCGGGCACCCGGTCGGCCGCGGCGGCGGCGGCCTCCCCGAGCCCGAACTCCGGGTAGCGCTCGAACACGTCCTGATACGTCAGCCCCTGATACACGCCGATGTCGCGCTCGCGCCACGCCCGCTCGTAGCTGGCGTCGCTCGGCTCGTGTGCGAGGTGGTCGGCCACGCGCTCGGTCGTCTCCTTCGTCCGGAGGAGGTCGGAGGCGTGGACCGCGTCGAACGCGTAGCGGTCCGCGAGCCACGCCCCGAGCGCGTCGGCCTGCTCGCGGCCGGTGTCGTTCAGCGGCACGGGCGCCCACCCCTGCATCCGCCCCTCCCGATTCCACGGCGTCTCCCCGTGGCGCGCGACGACGATGGTGGTCATCGGCTGGAGCCAGGGTCCCGTTCCCCATGAGCGTTCGCGTCGCGGGGCCGGTGTCAGCACGCTTTTGCCCGCGGAGGCAAATATCACGGCAATGAGCGGCTCCCGCGAGCGCCGTCGCAAGCCCGAGTGGCTGAAAAGTCGGCCCCCGTCCGGCGAGCGGTTCGCCGACATCAAGTCGACCCTCCGCGACCACGACCTCCACACGGTCTGTGAGGAGGCCTCGTGTCCGAATCTGGGTGACTGCTGGAGCGGGCGCAACGGCCCCGGCACGGCGACGTTCATGCTGATGGGCGACCGCTGTTCGCGCGGCTGTAACTTCTGTGACGTGAAGACCGGCGGGATGGACCCGCTCGACGGCGACGAACCGGCGAACGTCGCCTCGGCGGTCGCCGAAATCGGCCTCGACTACGTCGTGTTGACGAGCGTGGACCGCGACGACCTGCCAGACGGCGGCGCCTCCCACTTCGCGGAGACCGTCCGCGAGATAAAGCGCCGGGACCCCTCGATTCTCGTGGAGGCGCTCATCCCCGACTTCCAGGGGGACGAAGCGGCCGTCCGGAAGGTCATCGACGCCGGGCCGGACGTGCTCGCGCACAACGTCGAGACGGTCGAACGCCTCCAGTGGCCCGTCCGGGACCGCCGGGCCGGCTACGAGCAGTCGCTGTCGGTCCTGCGGCAGGTCGCGGAGTCGGACTGCTACGCGAAGACCTCCATCATGCTCGGGGTCGGCGAGTACGCCCACGAGGTGTACCAGACGCTCTCGGACCTGAAGCAGGCCGGCGTCGACATCGTCACGTTCGGCCAGTACCTCCAGCCGTCCCGCTCCCATCTGGAGGTGTTCGACTACGTCCACCCCGACGTGTTCGACACCTGGCGCGCCGTCGCGGAGGAGGAACTCGACTTCCTCTACTGTGCGTCGGGGCCGATGGTCCGTTCGTCGTTCAAGGCCGGCGAGTTCTTCGTCGAGGCGGTCGCCCGCGACGGCCTCAGCGTCGAGGAGGCGCGCGAGCAGGCCCGAGCACGCGGCGATTGAGCCTCGGTACCACGCCACGTTTTCCACCGAAAACCGGACGGACGGTCACATCCCCCCGGCGAAAAACGGCCGCGCTCGACGTTCGTGGGGTGCTCGCCGGCAATAACGGCACCCAGCGGAAGGTATTTACGAAAACCATATGCCGCGGGCGAGTGAGCGTTCCCGTATGTCAGCACGGGTGGTCCGTCCGTGAGCGTACTGGAGCGCGACCCGGACGACCGGGTCCAGATACTCGACGAGGACGGCAACGTCCTCGACGGGGCGACGGTCCCGGACCTCGACGACGACCGGCTGGTCGAGATGTACCGCACGATGAAACTCGCCCGCCACTTCGACCAGCGGGCGGTGAGCCTCCAGCGACAGGGCCGGATGGGGACCTATCCGCCGCTGTCGGGCCAGGAGGGCGCACAGGTCGCCTCCGCGATGGCGCTCGGCTCCGACGACTGGATAGTCCCCTCATACCGCGAGCACGGCGCGGCGTACGTCCGCGGGCTGGAACTCGACGAGACGCTCCGCTACTGGATGGGCGACGAGCGGGGCAACCGGCTGGAAGGGCTCCGAATCATGCCCGTCGCCGTCCCCATCGCCTCCCAGATTCCCCACGCGTCGGGGCTGGGGTGGGCCGCGAAACTCCAGGGGAACGACGACGAGGCCGTCCTCTGTTACTTCGGCGACGGCGCCACCTCCGAGGGCGACTTCCACGAGGGACTGAACTTCGCGGGCGTGTTCGACACCCCCAACGTGTTCTTCTGTAACAACAACCAGTGGGCCATCTCGGTTCCACGGGAGCGCCAAACCGCCGCGGAGACGCTCGCCCAGAAGGCCGCCGCCTACGGGTTCGAGGGCGTGCAGGTCGACGGGATGGACCCGCTCGCGGTGTATCAGGTCACCAGCGAGGCCGTCGAGAAGGCGACGGACCCGGGCGAGGACGAACTCCGACCGACGCTCGTCGAGGCGGTTCAGTACCGCTTCGGCGCCCACACGACGGCGGACGACCCCTCCGTCTACCGCGACGAGGAGGAGGTCGAACGCTGGAAGGCGAAGGACCCCATCCCGCGGCTGGAGAACTTCCTGCGGAACCACGGCGTCCTCGACGACGAGCGGGTCGATGCTATCACCGAGGACGTGGAAGCGGAGGTCGCGGAGGCCATCACGGCCGCCGAGTCCATCGAACGACCCGCCCCCGAGGAGATGTTCGCCCACGTGTACGACGAGATGCCGGAGCGGCTGGAACAGCAACTCGACTACCTCGAACGCCTCCGCGAGCAGCACGGCGACGAAGCGCTACTGGAGGACTGACAGATGAGCACGCAGAACCTCACCCTGGTGCAGGCAGTACGGGACGGGATGAAAACCGAGATGGAGCGCGACGACGACGTCGTCGTGCTCGGCGAAGACGTCGGCAAGAACGGCGGCGTGTTCCGCGCCACCGAGGGGCTCTACGAGGAGTTCGGCGAGGACCGCGTCATCGACACGCCGCTGGCGGAGGCCGGCATCGTCGGCACCGCCATCGGGATGGCCGCCTACGGGATGAAGCCGGTGCCGGAGATACAGTTCTCCGGGTTCATGTACCCGGCATTCGACCAGATAGTGAGCCACGCCGCCCGCCTGCGAACGCGCTCGCGCGGCCGGTTCACGGTGCCGATGACGCTCCGTGCGCCGTACGGCGGCGGCATCCGCGCGCCGGAACACCACTCCGAGTCGAAAGAGGCGTTCTACACCCACGAGGCCGGCCTCCAGGTCGTCGTGCCGTCGACGCCCCACGACGCGAAGGGGCTACTCTCCGCGTCGATTCGTGACCCCGACCCGGTCGTGTTCCTCGAACCCAAACTCATCTACCGGGCCTTCCGCGAGGAGGTGCCCGACGACGACTACACCGTCGAGTTGGGCGAGGCCGCGGTCCGCCGGGACGGGACGGACGTCTCGGTGTTCACGTGGGGCGCGATGACCCGGCCGACGCTGGAGGCCGCGGAGAACCTCGAGGGCGAGATAGACGTCGAGGTGGTGGACCTGCGGACGCTGTCGCCGATGGACTGGGACAGCATCGTCGAGTCGTTCAAGAAGACGGGCCGGGCCGCGGTGGTCCACGAGGCACCCAAGACGGGCGGCCTCGGCGCCGAAATCGCCGCCACCATTCAGGAAGAGGCGCTCCTGTACCAGGAGGCGCCCGTCAAGCGCATCACCGGCTTCGACACGCCCTTCCCGCTGTACGCGCTCGAGGATTACTACATGCCCGAGGCACACCGCATCGAGGACGGCATCCGGGAGGCGGTCGAGTTCTAACGATGGTCCGCGAGTTCAAACTGCCCGACGTGGGCGAGGGGCTGACCGAAGCCGAGATAGTCAACTGGCTCGTCGAGGTCGGCGACACCGTCACCGAGGACCAACCGGTCGCCGAGGTGGAGACGGACAAGGCCGTCGTGGAGGTACCCGCACCCGTCAACGGCACCGTCCGCGAGATACTCGCCGAAGAGGGCGAGATGGTCCCCGTCGGCGACGTCATCATCACCTTCGACACCGACGAGGACACCTCGTCGAGCAGTCAGCCGAAGGCTGACGACGTGGAGGGTGAGGCATCCGAACCGGCCGACGAATCTGTCGACGAATCTACGGCCGGAACGGCCGACGCGGCCGAGGACACCGAGGTCGAGTCCGCGGTCGAACCGGCCGACGAGAGCGACGACGCGGACGCCGAGGCGACCGCCACCAAAGGCGGCCGCACGTTCGCGGCACCCTCCGCGCGACGACTGGCCCGCGAACTCGGCGTCGACATCGACGCCGTCGAGGGCTCCGGCCCCGGCGGGCGCGTGACCGAGGCCGATGTCCGGGCACACGCCGAGCAGGACGAGGCCGACAGCGAGGAGACCGAGACCAAATCCGCGACGAAACGCGTCAGCGACGAGGCGGACGCCGGTGAGACCGCGACGGCCCCGGCGTCGGCGGAGGCGGCGGGCCGCGAGACGACGCTCGCGACCCCGGCGACCCGGCAACTGGCCGACGATGAGGGCGTCGACATCGACGACGTGCCGACCGACGAGACCCGCGACGGGCAGGCGTTCGTCACCTCCGAGCAGGTCACCCAGTACGCCGAGGCCCAGCGCGCCGCACAGGCGGCCGACGCCGAGGCCGTCAGCGAGGCGGCCCCGGAGACCGAGACTACCGACGAGGGCGAGGTCGAGCGGGTGCCGTACACGGGCGTCCGCCGGACCATCGGGGAGGCGATGGAGACGTCGAAGTACTCCGCGCCCCACGTCACCCACCACGACACCGTCGTCGTCGAGGACCTCGTGGACGCCCGCGAGCGGCTGAAACCCCGCGCCGAGGAGCAGGGCATCCGTCTGACGTACATGCCGTTCGTCGTCAAGGCGGTCGTCGCGGCGCTGAAACAGCATCCCGTGCTCAACTCCCAGCTCGACGAGGACGCCGGAGAGATACTGCGCAAGCAGTACTACAACGTCGGCATCGCCGTCGCCACCGACGCGGGGCTGATGGTGCCCGTCGTGAAGAACGCCGACGGGAAGGACATGCTCAGTATCGCCAGCGACGTGAACGAGCTAGCGGGGAAGGCCCGCGAGCGCTCCATCTCCCGCGAGGAGATGCAGGGCGGCACCTTCTCAATCACGAACTTCGGCGCCATCGGCGGCGAGTACGCCACGCCCATCATCAACTACCCCGAGACAGCCATCCTCGGGCTGGGCGAACTGAAACAGCGGCCCGTCGTGGAGGACGGCGAGGTGGTCGCCAGACACACCATCCCCATCTCGCTGTCCATCGACCACCGGGTCATCGACGGCGCCGACGCCGCGGCGTTCGCCAACACGCTCATGGAGTACCTGAACAACCCCGAACTGCTGCTCTTGGAATAATGGTCGTCGGAGACATCTCAACTGGCACGGACGTACTGGTCATCGGCGCGGGTCCGGGCGGCTACGTCGCCGCCATCCGCGCGGCGCAACTGGATCTGGACACGACGCTCGTCGAGAAGGACGCCTACGGCGGCACCTGCCTCAACCGCGGGTGTATCCCGTCGAAGGCGCTCATCACCGCGACGGACGTGGCCCACGAGGCGGGCAACGCCGAGGCGATGGGCGTCCACGCCGACCCCGCGGTCGACCTGCAGGGGATGCAGTCGTGGAAGGGCGATGTCGTCGACCAGTTGACCGGCGGCGTCGAGAAACTCTGCAAGGCCAACGGCGTCAACCTCGTCGAGGGCACCGCGGAGTTCGCCGGCAACGGGAAGGCCCGCGTCGCCCACGGCGGCCAGGGCCAGGGGAGCGAGACCATCGAGTTCGAACACGCCGTCGTCGCCACCGGCTCCCGGCCCATCGAGATTCCGGGGTTCGAGTTCGACGAGGAGCACGTGCTCTCGTCGACGGGCGCGCTCGCCCTCGACGAGGTGCCCGACGACCTCGTCGTCGTCGGCGCCGGCTACATCGGCATGGAACTGTCGACGGTGTTCGCCAAACTCGGCACCGACGTCACCGTCGTCGAGATGCTCGACCAGGCGCTTCCCGGCTACGAGGAGGACGTCGCTCGCGTCGTCCGCGAGCGCGCCGAGGAACTCGGCGTCGAGTTCCAGTTCGGCGAAGGGGCGAGCGACTGGGAGCAGACGGCCGAGGGCGTCCGCGTCGCCACCGAGACCGAGGCCGGCGACCGCTCGGAGTACGACGCCGACAAGGTCTTGGTCGCCGTGGGTCGGGAACCCGTCACCGACACGCTCAACCTCGAGGCCATCGGGCTCGACCCCGACGAGAACGGCTTCCTGCAGACCGACCACGAGGGCCGCACCGACGTCGAGAACGTGTTCGCCGTCGGCGACGTGGCGGGCGAACCGATGCTCGCACACAAGGGCTCTCACGAGGGCGAGGTGGTCGCGGAGGTCATCGCCGGCGAGCCGGCGGCCATGGATTATCAGGCCGTCCCCGCCGCGGTGTTCACCGACCCCGAGATAGCCACCGTGGGGATGACCGAGAGCGAGGCCGCCGACGAAGGGTTCGACCCCGTCGTGGGACAGATGCCGATGCAGGCGTCCGGTCGCGCGCTCACGCTCGGCGAGCGCGACGGGTTCGTCCGCGTCGTCGCCGACGAGGAGACCGGGTTCGTGCTCGGCGGGCAGATAGTCGGCCCGGAGGCCAGCGAGATGATAGCGGAACTCGCCCTGGCTATCGAGATGGGCGCGACCCTCGAAGACGTCGGCTCGACCATCCACACCCACCCGACGCTGGCGGAGGCGACGATGGAGGCGGTGAAGAACGCGCAGGGCCACGCCATCCACACGCTCAACCGATAGGACTCGCGAACAGGCGTGCGTCCGCGAGTTTTCCGTCCGAAGGAGAATCGCACCCCGAGCCGCTGGACTCAGTCGTCCGCGGGCGCGGTGCTTGTGCCCCCGCGCCGCTCCATCGCGGTCCAGCGCGCGACGGCGTAGATGACGACGGCCACGAGCGCCGCGCCGCCGAACGCCGACGCCAGCCAGTCGGCCGGGTTCGTGAACGCGCCCACCCGCTCGAAGACGAGGTCCCACACCGCCGCGAGCCCGTACACCAGCGCGGCCGCGACCAGCCAGACGCCCGCGGCGGCGGCCGCCCGGAGGTTCTCCGCGAGGAACGAGCGGGCGTCGGCCTCCAGCGGGTCCGGGGAGGCCGCGTCGGCCAGCGCCCGCCCCCGGGCACCGGCGTACAGCAGGCCGAGCGTCAGGGCGATGAGCGTCAGCGGCGTCTGGAGCGTCGGCGGCGCGAGTTGCACGACGAACGCCCAGCAGACGAACGCGAGCGCCGCGGGCGCGGACTCGACGGCGATTCGGCGCGATATCTCCGGTATCATGGCCCAGGGTCGTCGCGCCTCCGGCAAAAGCGCCCCGTAGACGCAACCGCGGATTTGAGTCATCCGCCGGTTCGTTTATCCCCCCGACCGGACTACCCGAGAGCATGAAGGCGCTGACGCTCGGTCCCGAGGGGACCTACTCCCACCGGGCGACCCGGGCAGTCGCTGACGACATCGAGTTCACCGAGTCGGTGACCGGCATCGTCGAGGGCGTCGCCGGCGGCGAGTACGACCGCGGTGTCGTCCCCATCGAGAACAGCATCGAGGGGTCGGTGACGGAGTCGCTGGACGCGCTCTCGGACCGGAACGTGGCGGTCGTCCGGGAGATAGTCACCCCCATCCGGCACGCCCTGCTCGCTCAGCGGAGCGAGTTCGACGTGGTGGCGAGCCACGCACAGGCGCTCGCGCAGTGCCGGTCGTACCTCGAACGCGAGTATCCGCAGGCGAAACTGGAGGCCGTCGCCTCCACGGCCCGCGGCGTCGAGCGCGCCCGCGAGGACGAGACGGTGGCGGCGGTCGGCCACCCGGACAACGCCGGTGACGACCTCCAGGTGCTCGCGGAGGATATCCAGGACCGCACCTCGAACGCGACGCGGTTCGTCGTCATCGCGCCCGAGACGGAGCGGACCGACGCCGGCCGGAAGACCTCCTTCGTCGTCTACCCGAACACGAACTACCCCGGCCTGCTTCTGGAGATGCTCGAACCGTTCGCGGAGCGGGACATCAACCTCTCGCGGGTGGAGTCGCGCCCCTCCGGTGAGCGACTCGGCGACTACGTGTTCCACATCGACGTGGAGGCGGGCCTCTACGAGGACCGCACCCAGGAGGCGCTCGGGGACCTCGAGGACATCGCGGAACACGGCTGGGTCCGCGTGCTGGGGTCGTACGACACCGAGCACGTGCTCTACTAACCCACTTTTTGCTCGGGGGTCTCGCGCCTCCGGCGCTCGACCCCCGGCAAAAACTGGTGGAAAATATGCGCGCCTGCTCCCATCGGCGCGCTCACTCCGTTCGCGCGCCTCTCGTCCGCGGGCGCTACCGCGGCTCCCTGCGGTCGCCGCGGGGGAACCGCTCGGTCGCATTGCTCTCTCGCGGATGCTCGTCCTCTCTCCCGCTCCGGGGGCTATCTCCACCCGAAACGGTACCGTTTCCTCTCTATATCCCACCCCAGCGGGACGTACTCACTCCCGGCGCGCGGGCGGCTCCTCGCTGACGAGCAGTCCCCACACGTCCCGGCGGTCGGCCGCTTCCCGGTAGAGCCGTTCCCGGAGGCGGTCGTAGTCACGGAACTGGCGGAAGAACCCGACCACGTCGTCGGTGCCGGGAGGGGCCACGTCCGCACGCAGGAACGCCTGCTCGATGGCCTCGCCGTTCGAGTAGACGGCGTCGTCGGTCAGCAGGTGGGCGCCCTCCTCCCAGTCGTCGGGGAGGCGCTCGCGCTGGTCGTCCTCCAGTTCGGAGAACCCCACCACGTCCATGTCGGTGTGTTCGAGCACCTGCTCGGCACACCACGTACAGAACCCGCAGTCGTCGTCGTAGACGAACGTGTCGACCATACCCGGAGTAGGACGGGCGTACCCTTGCCGGTTTCCCTGCGCGGCGTCAGTCGAACCGGCCGCTGATGGCGTCGCACTCGACACAGAGCGTGACGAGTTCGTCGCCCTCCTCGGTCGCCTCGACGCGCTGTTCGGTGCGCTCGCCACACGACTCGCACTCCCGGAGGATGGTCGTCTCGCCGGAGTCCTGGGGCGCGCCAACTGCAAGCGCCCGGACGCGCTCGTCGCCGCGATTCCAGCCCTGTTGCCACTCGCCGGGGCCGAATCGGACGAGTTCGCCCGCCGCGACGGTCACCTCCTCCGTCTCCCCGTCGGGGTCGCCCGTCTCGAAGGTGGCCTCGCCGTCGAGGACGTAGAACACCTCCTCCTGGTCCGCGTGGGTGTGGTAGCCGAACGCGAACGACTCGCCGGGGTCGAGTTCGTAGTAGTTGATGGCGGCGTGGTCCGCGCCGAGCGCGCGCCCGACCGGTCGCTTCACGTCGGCGGGCCCCATCCACGAGTCGAGGCTCTCGATGTCGGCTTTCTCCATGCGGGGAGCGACACCGGCCGCCGAGTTAAGCTTAGTCCCAGTAGTCGACGGCGTCGTCGCGCTCGTAGAACTCGACGGTTCGCTCGCCGTCGCCGCCCGGCGGTCCGCCGACGAAGGTGCCGACGCCGTCGACCTCGGGGTAGACGGCCACGTCCGGGTCGTTCATCGTCGAGGTCATCAGATACCGGAGCACCTCGTCGCCGGTGTTGACGACCTGGTGGGCGCCCGACTCGTCGGCCGGGCAGGCGACGTACTCGCCCGGTTCCAGCGAGGCGTCCTCGCGTCCCTCGCCGCGGCGTAGGGTTCCCGTACCGGCCAGTACGTAGATGGCCTCCTCGTTGCCGGTGTGATAGTGGAGCGGCCACGGCCGCTCGCCGGGGTCGAGTTCGTACAGCGACGCGCCCAGTTCCTCGCCGCCCGCCGCGGCCGCGAGCTTCTTCCGCCGGAATGCGGTGGTCTCGCCGTCCTGTTCGGTCCAGTCGAGCTCCGCCTCGTTGACCATGCACGGGGTTCGGGCCACCGGGAGAAAGGCGTGCCCCCGGCGTGGGTCGCGCCGACACGCGGCGGCGAGAACTCCGCGTTCGGGCGGTAGAGGTGGCAACGTTGGCCGGTTTGTCACCGACACCCACACTATTATTATGGGGGTAGCTTCCTTTCCGTGGGGTATGCCGGAGTGTCAGAACTGCAGTTCGTTCGTAACGGCAGCCTACGCTCGCGTGTTCACCCCGAACGGGACGGAGGACCCGCGAGTCTGCCCCCAGTGCGAGGACAAAATCCGGGACGGCGCCGACGTGCGCGAGGCCCGGTCGACGCGACGAACTTGAGTATCTGACGCCTACCGCGCGCTCGCCACCAGCGAGCGCGCCGCTTCGAACAGTTCTTCCGCCCGCCGCTCGTCGCGAGCCTCGGCCGTGACCCGGACGAGCGGCTGGGTACCGCTGGCCCGCAGGAGGAACCAGCCGCCGTCGACGCCGACCCGGACGCCGTCGAGCGTCGCCACGTCGTCGTACTCCGCGTCGACGGCTTCGCGAACCCGCTCCATCACCGCCGCCTTCTCGTCGGTCTCGACGCTGTCGCGGCGGATGGGGTAGTCGGGCACGTCCGCCAGCCGCTCGGTGAGCGGCCGCTCGCTCGCCAGTTCGACCAGTTTGCAGGCCGCGTACGGGCCGTCGGGACACAGCGTCTCGCCGGGCCATATCCACGCGCCCGACGGCTCGCCGCCGAACGCCACGCCCGGGTCGGTGGCCGCCTCCGCGACGTAGACGTCCCCGACGCGGGTGCGCTCAACGTCGATGCCCCGCTCGGCGAGGTAGTCCTCGACGGCGAGGCTGGTGTCGACGGGCACCGCCACGCGGTCGCCCTCGCTGGCGGCCTCCCCGGCGAACAGCGCCAGCGTCGCGTCGCCCGAGAGGAACGTGCCGTCGGCCGCGACGGCGCGGGCCCGGTCGGCGTCGCCGTCGTGTGCGATACCCACCTCGGCGTCGGACTCGCGGACGAGCGCCGCCAGCGACGCGCAGTTCTCGGCGGTCGGCTCGGAGGGCCGGCCCGGGAACGTGCCGTCCGGCTGGGCGTTCAGCGTCTCGACCGAACAGCCGAGTTCGGTCAGCGCGTCGACGGTGACGCCGCCGGCGCCGTTGCCGAGGTCGACGACCACGTCGGGCGCACCCGAGAGGTCGGTCGCCGCGACCAGTCGCTCGACGTGGTCGGGCGCGGCGTCCCACTCCGTGCGGGTGCCGAGGCCGTCCCACGCCCGGAGGTCGAACGCCGCTTCGCGCAGGCGGCGCTCGATTTCGGCACGGAGGTCGGCGTCGTACGCCTGTCCCGAGGGTTGCCACAGTTTGATGCCGTTGTCGGGCGCGGGGTTGTGGCTCGCCGTCACGGAGACGCCCGCGCCAGCGTCCCCCCACGCGACCGCGCGGGCGACCGTGGGCGTGGCCGCGACGCCGAGGTCCACCACGTCCGCGCCGGTCTCGCGCAGGCCCGCCGCGAGCGCGTCGACTAGCAGTTCGCCCGACTCGCGGGGGTCGCGCCCGACGACGACGCGCCCCTCAGCATCCCGTGCCGCGAGGTCGCTCCCGACCGCCCGCCCCACGTCGAGCGCGAGGTCCGCGGTGACCGTCTCCCCCACGGGCCCCCTGATGCCGCTTGTGCCGAACATACCCATCGCTCGCTCGGCGGGTGGAAAGTTACCCGGGTTCTACCCGCGGGGCGTGGAACCCGCCGTCCCGTGCGAGCCAGTCGGCGTAGCGGTCGGCCACGCGGCCGGCGTTCACCGCACCGGCGAACGTGCTGTCCGGTGGGGCGACGACGGCGACGGTCACGTCGGCTCCCACACACAGCAGGTCCCGGTCGTCAGCGCCTCGCGGTCGACGTACTGGTCGAGACACGCCCAGTTGCAGAACGCGAGACGGTCGCCGTCGTACTCGACGTAGACTGGGTCGTGGCGCTCGGCCGCGTGGCCGCAGAACGCACAGTCTGTCATGCCCCGACGTACGCGCTCTGGTCACAAGAGCAGTCGCCCGCATCGAGGGGCGCGGGTTTTTGTCCCCGCCTGCCCGACCCCCGAGCATGAAGCAGGACGGCGGCACCGAGGCGGCGAAACGCAAAGCGGGGCGGGTCGCGGCCGACCGCGTCACCGACGGGACAGTCGTGGGACTGGGCACCGGGTCGACCGCGGCCCACGCCATCCGCGCGCTCGGTGAGGCCGTCGACGCCGGCCTCGACGTCGAGGGCATCCCGACCTCCTACCAGTCGCGGCGCCTCGCCCGCGAGGCCGGCATCCCGCTGACGACGCTGGAGGAGGCCACGCCCGACGTGGCAATCGACGGCGCCGACGAGGTGGCTGGGTTCGACCTCGTGAAGGGTGGCGGCGCGGCCCACGCCCGCGAAAAGTACGTCGACGCGGCCGCCGCCGAGTTGCTGGTCGTCGCGGACCCCTCGAAACTGGCCGACCGGCTCTCGCATCCGGTGCCGGTCGAGGTGTTGCCGGACGCCGCGCCGGTGGTCGCCGAGCGGCTCCGCGCGCTCGGTGGCGACCCCGACCTGCGGGCGGCCGAGCGGAAGGACGGCCCCGTCGTCACCGACAACGGCAACCTCGTGCTCGACTGTGCGTTCGGGCCCATCGACGACCCCGCGGCGCTGGCGGGCGACCTCTCGGCGGTGCCGGGGGCCGTCGAACACGGGCTGTTCGTGGGGCTTGCCGACGCCGTGTTCGTGGGACGCGACGACGGCGTCGAGGTCCACGAGGCCGAACGCAGTGAGGCCTCGGAATGAGCGAGCGGGGCGAGGTTCGACCGGAGGGGGAACCTCGGATGCGAACGGGCCGAAGGCCCGTGAGCGGAGCGACGCCGCGGGTGCGCCGGAGCGCCGGCTGTCGCTGGTGGGTGGCGTCGAAAGAAAGCGGGAATCGGGGACTGACCCGAGTTACAGGTCGCGCGGCTGGACCGTCTTCCGGTCGTTCTCCTGGGCACGCCGGGCGGCGTCCTCGAGCAGCTCGTCGACCTCGTCGTCGAGCGCGTCGTAGAAGTCGGACGCAACGTTCATGTCATCGAGCGCTTCCTTCACAGCGGCCTTGACGATCAGGTCTGCCATACGAGCCGATGTTGCTGGGGGTCCTTTATATGGTTTCCCATTCTACGGCGCTCTCGCCGCTTCTCGCGCCCGTTCTCCGTGTAGAACGGGGAAGGATTCGCCGGTGCTGGGCGCCGACGCTTCCGGTTTCTCCGCTGACAGCATCGACCGTGAGCAAATCCGGACGGCTTTGTGCTCGCGCGCGCTCCCGTCGGGTATGCGCGACATCCTCGAACGGGTGGCGGCCGGCGACCTCTCGCCGGCGGCCGCCGAGGCGGAACTCCGCGGGTTCGCCCGCAACGAGGCGGGCCGGTTCGACGCCGCCCGCGAACGCCGGTCGGGCGTCCCCGAGGCGGTGCTGGCCGAGGGGAAGACGCCGGCAGAGACGGCCGCACTCGCGGCGACCAGTCTCGAAACCACGGGGCGGGCGCTCGTCACCCGCGCGAGCGACGCCCACGCCGACGCCGTCCGACGGGTCGTAGCCGACGACCACCCCGAGGCGACCGTCGAGCAGGACGACCGCGCCCGGACGCTCGTGGCCCGTACCCCGCCGTTCGAGGCGCCGACCCTCGACGCGACGATCGGCGTCGTCACCGCGGGCACCTCCGACGCGTCGGCCGCCGGCGAGGCGGCCGTCGTCGCCGCCGAGATGGGTGCGACGGTCGAGCGGGTGACGGACGTGGGCGTGGCGGGCATCCACCGCCTGTTCGACGCGCTGGACGACCTTCGGGCGCTTGACGTACTGGTCGTCGCGGCCGGCCGCGAGGGGGCGCTCCCGACCGTCGTCGCGGGGCTGGTCGACACGCCCGTCATCGGGCTCCCCGTCTCGAACGGTTACGGGCACGCGGGCGACGGCGAGGCCGCGCTCGCCGGGATGCTCCAGTCGTGCACCGCCCTGTCTGTCGTCAACATCGACGCCGGGTTCACCGCGGGCGCGCAGGCAGGGCTCCTCGCCCGCGCGGTGAGCGACGCACGCGACGGGAGTGAGTGAGTCGTGGTACCACGGGTCGGAGGCGGCCGCCATCACCCGTTGCCGAGGGTATATGTGTGTCGAAACCCTACCAAGGGGTGCCGACAGGGCCGTACCCGTCGGCAGGATAATGCCCAGGTGCGACCACTGTGACGCGCACGTTTCGGAGCGGTTCGCCCGCGTGTTCGCGGACGAGTCGGGGCAGGTCAGGGCCTGCCCGAACTGCTCGGCGAACGCCGGCATCGCCGAGGTCTCCAGGGAGCGTGCGTACGAATCGCGGCCGTAGCGCCGCAGCATCGCCCCTCAACCACGGGGGTGCCCTCCGGTGAGCCACTACGTGTACGTCCTCGAGTGTAGCGACGGCACCCTCTACACCGGCTATACGACGGACCCCGAGCGACGCGTCGCCGAACACGACGCCGGCGAGGGCGCGAAGTACACCCGCGGCCGGACGCCCGTCGAACTCGTCCACGTCGAGTCGTACGACTCGAAAAGCGCCGCGATGTCCCGCGAACACGAGATAAAGACGTTCTCCCGCCGCCGGAAGGAGCGGCTCGTGGCCGACGGCGCGTCCGAGAGTTGAAGTAGGAGACCGCGGCCACCCGGCGCGTGACAGAGGCTCACCTCATCGCCGGCGACTGCACCACCACGTACCGGGGCGACCGTGCCCACGAGAAGCGAGGCCGTGCGGTCTGTCTCCGCAAGCCCGACGACACCGTTCTGGTCCACGACGCCGACGGCTACCGCCCGGTGGCGTGGCTCACCCGCCCCGAGGCGACCGTCGTGGCGGGCGACCCACCTACGGTCGAGGCCCGCGACGGCGACGCCCGCTTGCGGGTGCTGTTCCACGCCGTCAGCGTCGACGTCCGCGTCCCCGTCTCGCCGGCGGGCGAACCGGTCGGCCCCTGTCCAGACTGCGACGGGACGCTGGTCCGGCGCTCCGGCCGCCTCGCGTGCACCGACTGCGACCGGGTCCACGGCCTGCCCGACGGCGCGACGGTCCGCGACGAGCGGTGCGACTGCGGGCTTCCCCGCCTGGAGGTCACCCGCGGCGAGCGGTTCGAGGTGTGTGCCGACCGGACGTGCGACCCGCTTGACCCGAAGGTCGAGTCGGCGTTCGACCGCGCGTTCGACTGCCCGGCGTGTGGCGACGACCTGCGGGTCGTGCGGGCGGGTGGCCTGTTTCTCGGCTGTGACGCCTACCCCGACTGCGAGGCCGCGTTCTCGCTACCGGCGAGCGAGCGGGTGGGCACCTGCGACTGCGGGCTCCCGACGTTCGCGTCCGCCGAGGGACCGCGGTGTCTCGACGCCGGCTGTCCGTCTCCGTAGGTTTTTGCCCCTCGCCGTCTCCGGTTCGAGTATGCAGGGACACGTCGAGGGTGGGGTGGTCGTGCTCGACGCGCCCGCCCGCGAGCGGTTCTACGATTCGAGCGGCTACGGCCATCCCCGTGGCGATGCGCTGGCCGTCTCCCGGGCCGAGGCGGCCCACCTCCTCTACCGCGGTGACCTCGACGCCGTCGACGGCCACGGCTTCGAGTCGTTCCTCGCCACCGCCCCGGGACTGGCGGCCCGTTTCCTCGTCTACAAGGACCTCCGGGACCGCGGCTTCTATCTCACGCCCGCCCGCGAGGACTGGGTCGCCGAGCCGTCGGGCGCGGATTTCGTCGTCTACCCCCGCGGCGACGGGCCGTGGGACGACACCGTCGAGTACCGCGTCCGCGTCGTCGCCGAACGGGAGTCGGTGACCGCGGCCGACCTGGGTGAGGTAGTGCTCGCCGTCGTCGACGAGGAGTCCGAACTGACGTATCTGGAGACGTCCCGCCCCGACGTATCGGGGTCGTCGGGGACGGCGCTCGACTGGTCGGCCGAGGCGGAACTGCTCGACGACCGGGTCGTCGTCTGGGACCCCCCGGCAGGACTCTACGAGGAGGGGTTCTACGGCCGGCCGCTCGACGAGGCGGGGACGGCGCTCCAGTTGTCGCTCGTCGAGGCGGCGTATCTCGCCGAGCGGAGCGTCCTCTCGTTCGATGGCGGCGTCGACGCAGTGGTCGCCAGCGGCCGGGACGCCGAAGGCGCCCGGTTCGACCGCCGGCTGACAGTCTACGCCGCGCTCCGGGAGCGTGGCGTCGTCCCCAAGACCGGGTTCAAGTTCGGCGCCGACTTCCGGACGTACGCCGACGTGGAGTCGGTCGACGAACTCGGTCACTCCGAGTTGCTGGTCCGCGTGCTCCCCGCCGACCACACCTTTTCGCCGCGGGACCTCTCGCTGGACGTGCGTCTCGCCCACGGCGTCCGCAAGCGAATGACGTTCGCGCTCACGGCCGACGACGAGGTCCGGTGGCTGGAGGTCGGGCGGCTGACGCCGTAGTCACTCGCCGCCCGCGCGCTCGACGAGGTTGGCGACAACCCGTGCGTCCGGGGCGTAGTCGCGTGGCACTTCCGCCGCTCGCTCCTCGACGGCCGCGGTCAGTTCCGCGAGCGCCTCGTCGACCGTCATCGCCGCGAGGTCGTCGCGGCCGACGCCGCGGGCGGCGAGCAGTTCCGCAGTCTGCCGGTCGGCGCCCACCTCGACGAGGCCGGCCGCGCGGACGAAACCCTCGGCGCGGCGCGTCGAGACGCCCGCCGCCGCCGCGACGGCCGACGGCTCCGCGCCGGCAAGCGCCGACAGCGAGTCGACGCTCGCCGCACCGAGCGCACCGCCGCGGACCGGCCCGACCCCTTCGACGGCCTCCGTCGCGTTCGGGTCGTCGTCGGCCGGGTCCTCGTCGACCGGGTCCTCGTCGACCGGGCCGGGCCGGAACGTCACCGACACCGTCCCCTCGCCCGCGCCGGGCGTCACCGGGAGCTCGCCGTCCTCGTCGGCCAGCACGTCGACCGGGAGTTCGACCGAGAGGTCGGCGACCGAGAGGTAGGGGCCCCTCTCCCGAGCCTCGCGGTCGGCCTCGATGTCGTCGACGGCGGTCTGTAACTGTTCGTGGAGGTGGACGAGCAGGGTCGCGAACGTGAGCGGCATCTACCGCTCCCCCTCGAAGTGGAGTTTCGCGCGGACCCGTCCCATCGCCGCCCGCTCGACCGGCCCGACGGTCCGGGCGTCGACCAGCCGGACGCCGAGGTCCGGCGCGAACGTCAGCCCCGTCTCCACCTCCAGCGAATCGACGACGGGCCGGGGGTAGCCCGCCTCCGCGACCGCTCGCCGGGCGGCCTTCCGCTCGCCGCCGAGGCGGTCGGCGACGGCCTCGCGGACCGTCGCCACGGCGTCGGCCGACAGCGTCGGGAGCGACCCGAGGAACGTCAGGTCCGTCTCGTCCAGCCGGACGCCGAGGGTACGCTCGACGGGCGGCGTCTCGGGCAACTCCCCGAGCGGGAACCGCTCGGGGTGGACGTACAGTGCCCCCTCGCGGACCGCGGTGTCGCCCGGCTCCCACCCCGAGAGATACCGGTCGAGCGTCTCGTCGTCGAAGACGCGCGCCAGCAGTTTCTCCGGCGGGCGGTCGAACGGCGGGAACCGCTCCGCGAGGACGGCGTCCACCTCGCCGGCGTCGACGAACGCGGCCGGCGGCTCCGCGAGGCGCCGCTCGACGGCGAGTCGGTCCGCCGCGGCCGCCGTCTCCGCGTCGACGACGCCCTCGACGCCGCCCTCTATGACCCGGGCGAGCACCGAACCGAGCGTCGGCATCGGGTCGCTCAGGCCTCGTCGGTCGGCGTCTCACCCGGCGACTGCGGGGTGTTCAGCGGCTGGTAGTCGCCGCGGACGTTGAGCTTCACGTGGCCGTTTATCTCGGCTTCCGCCTCGCTGTCGCCCCGGCGGTCGGTCGTCCGGGTGTCGACGTTGACCTTGTGGTAGTTGCCGCCCAGGTTGATGCCGAACAGTTTGCCGGTGAGGTTGCCGAAGCCGCCGAACCCGCCGGAGGTGGTCGTCGTCTCCGTGTCGAGCTGGGTGAACAGCTGGCTGGCCTCCGTGCGGAACTCCAGGTCCGTCTCGATGGTGCCGTCCTCGACGACGAGGCGGACGACGCCCTGGTTCACGATTTCGCGCATCGCCGCCATCCGCGGGCGGGCTATCTGCCGGCGCGTCACGTCGCGGATGGTCACCACGTCCTCCTCGTCGAGGCCGCCGTCGTCGGGCAACTCGACGCCCATGTCGCTCGCCGTGTCGCCCAGCAGGGTGTCGAGACGGGTCGCCGCCGTCTCCGAGAGGTCGCCCGGGTCGCCGGGCGTCCCGACGACCGACCCCTTCCCGTCGGGGTTCGGGAACGTGCTCGTCAGCCACGCGTCGACCTCGTCCGTGGCGACGTTCTCCGCCTCGAACTGGTCGACGGTCATCGCCACCTTCTCCAGCAGGTCGGCGTACGACTCCTGCTGGCGTATCATCGACGACACCACCGCGTCGAACGTGTCGGTGATGAGCTTCTGGGTGAACTCCGGGTAGCCTATCTCGTCGAGGCGCGCTATCTGGTCGACGGCGTCGCCCGTCTCGGGTGATGAACTCATAACTCCGACAGTTGAATTATCTTCCATCGATATAGCATTTTTTAGCAAACCCGGCCGAGGTTTACGACCCGGAAACGGGCCAGTTACAGCCTGCTACCACCAATTTCGTTCCGCTCGTTATCCCGGTATCTACGTTTCGGGACGTTTCGCGTACACGCACGGGTGGTGCGGGCCAGTCCACGGTTCGTCGGGGGCGTCCACCGCGTCCCAGTAGTCGTGGACCGGGGCGTCGAGCGCGGCTTCGACGTCCTCCCGGGTGAGGACGCTCTCGCCGGACAGCACCAGCGCGAACCGCTCGCGCCCGTCGTCGTCGAGGTCGTCGGCGTACTGCTCGCGGGTGGCGGGGTTCGGGTAGTCGAACACGAGGTGGCCGCCCGGTGCCGTCGCCGCGAACAGCGCGGACAGCGCCGCCTCCACGTCGCGGACGTAGTGGAGCGTCGCGTAGCAGTAGACCACGTCGAACCGCCGCCCGGGATCGAACGCCGGGAGCGCCGCCGTCTCGAACGTGGCGTCGACGCCCGCCTCGCGGACCGCCGCACGGGCCTGCTCGACGGCGCTGTCGGCGGCGTCGTAGCCGTACACGTCGGCGGGGTGCCGCCGTGCGACGGCGAGGGGCACCGCTCCGGGGCCACAGCCGACCGACGCGAACGAGTCGGGGACGCCCACGCGCTCGAAGAACCGGTCCAGCAGGTCGGCCTTCCCGAACTGGCCGACTGCGGCCGACGCGCGGCGGTCACCCTCCGCGTCGGTCCAGAACCGGTTCCAGTCGATGGTGTCGTCGTGGGTCACGCTGTCGCCTCCTCGTCGGGTTTCGGCACGTACACCAGCGGCGCGTGGTGCCACGCCCACTGGACGTCGGGGCGCTCGACCACTTCGAAGGCGTCCCGGGGTTCGACGCCGAGCGTCGCCTCGATGCGCGCCTCCGAGAGCACGCTGTCGCCGTCCAGCAACGCCTCGAACCGGTCGGTGTACTGCTCGGGGTCGAACACGAACGCGCGGTCCGCATTCGCCTCGGGGTCCTCGGCCGACTCCAGACAGTACTCGCGGCCGGCCTCGTTGAGGTAGTTGAACAGGAGCGCGCCGCCGGGTTCCACGGCGGCGTAGAGGTTCCGGAGCGCCCGCTCCACGTCGCGGACGTACTGGAGCGTGAAGTACGAGAACACGACGTCGAACTGCCGGTCGGGGTCGAACGCGGGCAGGGTCGCCTCCTCGAACCGGGCGTTGTTGACGCCCGCCTCCCGGGCGCGCTCGCGGTTCTCCGCCAGCACGGGCGGGGCGGCGTCGTAACCGACGACGCTCACCTCGGGGTGAGCCTCCGCGACGGCGAACGTCGCCGCGCCCGCGCCACACCCCACGTCCGCGACGCTGTCTGCGCCCGTCTCGGCGACGAAATCCGCGAGCACGCCGCCCGCGTGGTGGGCGGCCGGACTCGCCTCGCCGCGCTCTTGGTCGTCCGCGTCGTCCCAGTAGTCGTCCCAGTCGATGGTCCCGTCGTAGTCGGTGTCTGTCATGTAATTTCTCGTATGGCTCTGGCGGTTCGGCGGACCCGTGGCTGGTCGCCGGCCGGTGCGTGGGTCGGAATCGGAGGGGCTGGGCTCGTTGACGGCTCCCGAGCGTTGTGACTGCTCGTGCAAAAAGTTGTCGGAGATATTTACTTTACCGCTTACTTACTATTTCGGCCGCCGGGGATTTAGTTCTTGTGTCGGCGGGGGCGTCCTCCGGTCGCGACGCGTTCCCACGCAAGCGAACCCTTTTTGCGCGGACCCGCCCGAGTTGGGGCCGAAATGCCCGGAGACGACCACCGCGAGGAGGGTGACTCCTTCCCCGAGCGGACGAACCTCGTCGCGGACGAGGGTGGCGTCCGGACCGATGGGGGAAGCGCAGCAGGGGCCGACGACGTCGCCCTCGACCCGTGGGGGTCGGCGACCGTCTCCAACTACCGGAACCTGTTCGAGGAGTTCGGCATCGAGGAGTTCGACCATATCCTCGACGAGGTGCCGAACCCCCACTACCTGATGCGCCGGGGCGTCATCTTCGGCCACCGGGACTACTCGGCGGTGGCCGAGCGACTGCGCGAGGGCGGCGACGCCGCGGTGCTGTCGGGGTTCATGCCCACCGGCGACCCCCACATCGGCCACAAGATGGTGTTCGACGAGATAATCTGGCACCAAAAGCAGGGCGCGGACGCGTACGGCCTCATCGCGGACCTGGAGGCCCACGCCGCCCGCGGCCTCTCGTGGGCCGAAATCGACGAGCACTCCCGGGACTACCTGCTGAGCCTGCTCGCGCTCGGCTTCGACCCCGAGGAGGGCGAGTTGTACCGCCAGTCGACGAACCGGGAGGTGCAGGACCTCGCCTTTGAACTCGGCGCGAAGGCGAACTTCTCGGAGTTCGAGGCCATCTACGGCTTCGACGGCGAGACCGACGTCTCGCACATGCAGTCGGTCGTCACGCAGATGGCCGACATCCTCTATCCGCAGCTGGACGAACCGAAACCGACCGTCATCCCGGTCGGCCCGGACCAGGACCCGCACGTCCGACTGGCCCGTGACCTCGCCGCCCGGATGCGGTTCTTCAAGGTGACCGAGGCGTTCGCCAGTTTCGAGGCGACGCCCGCGGAGCGGAGCCTGATGCGCGAGGCGTACGAGGCGCTCGGCGGCGCCGACGCCGACGTGCGCTGTGAGGCGGCGGCCGACCACCTCCGCGCGGACCACGCCGGCGAGGTGGGCGCGGAGGGGGCCATCGAGAAGCTCGCCAACGCGGGGAAGGAGCCGCTCCGCCCCCGGATTCGCTTCCTCGACCGCAACGCCACATCCGAGGCGTTCGACGCGCTCATCGCGGCCGTCGACGGCGAGAAGCGCGTGTTCGACGAGCACGTCGACGCCTTTGACCTGACGCACGACGAAGCGGAGGAGCTCGCCCGCGAGGTGGAGGTCGACAACGGCGGCTACGGTTTCTACCCGCCCTCCTCCATCTACCACCGGTTCATGACCGGGCTGACGGGCGGCAAGATGTCGTCGTCCGTCCCGGCGAGCCACATCAGCCTGCTCGACGACCCCGAGGAGGGGTACGACAAGGTGAAAGCCGCCACGACGGGCGGCCGCGAGACGGCCGAGGAACAGCGACGGCTCGGCGGGAAGGCCGACGAGTGTCCCGTCTACGAGCTGTACGCCTACCTGCTGGCGGGCGACGACGACGAGTTCGCCACCGAGGTGTACGAGGAGTGCGTCGGCGGCGAGCGGCTCTGTGGCGGCTGTAAGGAGCAGGCCGCCGAGTTGATGGAGGAGTTCCTCGCGGACCACCAGGAGAAGCGCGAGGAGATGGAGGAAGTGCTCGACGAGGTGGACATCGAACTCGAGAGTCCGCGCCGCCGGGGGTAGGTTCAAGCCGCTCGACCCGCTGGCTCGGGCATGCACGTCGTGGTCTGTGGCGGCGGCATCGTCGGCCTCGCGTCCGCGTACTACCTCGCCGAGCGGGGCGTCGACGTGACGGTCTGTGAGGCCGGCGCGCTCGGGAGCGGCAACACCGACCGCTCGGCGGGCGGCATCCGCGCGCAGTTCTCCACCCGCGTCAACGTCGACCTCTCGCTGGCGTCGCTCGACGTCTGGACATCGTTCGAGGAGCGGTTCGGCGTCGACATCACCCACCGACAGACGGGCTACCTCTTTGCCGCCCGCGAGGAATCGACCGCCGAGACCCTGCGGGCGTCGGCCGCGATGCAACGCGAGGCCGGCGTACCGACGGAGGTGCTCGACCCCGCGGCGGCCCGGGACCACTGCCCCGAACTCCACGCCGACCGCTACCGGGTGGCGACGTACGCGCCGACCGACGGGTTCGCCGACCCGCACCTCGCCCTGCAGGGGTTCTCGCAGGCGGCTCGCGAGGCGGGCGCAACGATTCGGACCCACACGCCGGTCACGGGCGTCGACATCGAGGGCGGCGACGACGGTGGCCCCGCGGACGTCCGGGTCGAGACGCCCGACGGCGCGCTCGACGCCGACTTCGTGGTCAACGCCGCGGGCGCGTGGGCGCGACGGGTCGGCCGGATGATGAGCGTCGACCTGCCTGTCTCGCCGCGCCGTCGACAGGTGGCGGTGGTCGACCCCGAGACGCCCGTTCCCGAATCCGTGCCGTTGACCATCGACCTGGATTCGGGGTCGTACTTCCGCCCCGAGCGGGAGGGACAGGCCATCGTCGGCGGCCACTTCTCGGACGCGGACCCCGAGGCCGACCCCGACGACTACGACACGGGGATGGACCTCGACTGGGCGGCCACCGCCGTCGAGCGCGCCGGCGAGACGGCCGGCTACTTCGGCCCCGACGCGGGCGTCGTCCGCGGGTGGGCCGGCCTCTATGCGGTGACCCCGGACCACCACCCCATAATCGAGGTGTCGCGCCCCGGCGTGGTGACCGCCGCGGGGTTCTCCGGTCATGGGTTCCAGCACGCGCCCGCGACGGGGCAGGTGGTCGCGCAACTCTGCTGTGACGGCGCGGCGTCGCTCGTGGACGTGTCGGGGCTCGGTCGCGGGCGGTTCGACGCCGGCGAGGGCCGCGAGGAGTCCCACGTCGCCTGAGCCTGCGGGGCCGGCGCAACGCTTTTGCGCTGGCTGGCCCTGCTCCCGGGTATGGCATCCGACTCCCCTGCCGGTGGTAGCGTCCGTCGAGCGACCGACAGCCCGGGAGTCGGCTTCTTCTTCGCGGTCCGGTAGCGCGGGTGGACCGGGACGGCCGCGAGAGCGCCCCGTCGCGTGAAACCCCGCCGTTGCGGAGTCGGAACCGTTACCTGACCGTCCGGCACACACCCACACAATGAAACTCCCGGAGACGCAGGTCGCGCTGCTTGAAGCCGCGAGCGCGACCGACACGAAAACGATAGCACAGCTAGCCGACGAAACGGGTGAGAAACCCGAGTCGCTCACCCGCGCGGCGTTCGAACTCGACGACAGGGGCCTCCTCGACGTCGACGAGTACGAGGCCGAGGACGTCACCCTCAGTGAGGAAGGCGAACGGTACCGGAGCGAGGGCCTCCCCGAACTGCGCCTCTACCGGGCCGCGGTCGAGGCCGGCGCCGACGAGGGCCCGGTATCGATGGGCGAGGTCATCGGCGCGTCGGGCCTCGACGGCCCGGCCGTCGACATCGCACTGTCGAACTTCGCCCGCAAGGGGTTCGGCTCCATCGACAGCGGCGAGATACTCGCGGACCGCGAGGGCGGCCCCGACGTGGACCCCGACGAGGACCCCGAGGCCGAGGCGCTCGACGCCATCGCGGACGGCAACGCGGGCTACCTCGACTCGGGCGTGCTCGACCGCCTCGTCGACCGCGGCCTCGTGGAGCGGTCGGCCACGACCGTTCGCTCCGTCACGCTCACCGACGACGGCGTCACCGCGCTGATGGAGGGCGTCGAGACGGCCGAGACGGTCGGGCAGGTGACGCCCGAACTCCTGACGAGCGGCGACTGGGAGGATGTCGAGTTCGCCGAATACAACGTCGAGGCCGACGCTGAGGACGTGGTCGGCGGCAAGACCCACATCCTCCGGCAGACCGCCGAGCGCGTGAAGGACACGCTCGTCGGGATGGGGTTTCAGGAGATGGAGGGACCCCACGCCGACGCGGAGTTCTGGATCAACGACTGCCTGTTCATGCCACAGGACCACCCCGCGCGGACTCACTGGGACCAGTTCGCGCTCGACGTGCCGCCGATGAAAGACCTGCCCGAGGACCTCGTCGAGCGGGTTCGGTCGGCGCATCTGGACGGCGTCGGGCCGGACGGCGACGGCTACCACTCGCCGTGGACCGAGGAGGTCGCCCGCGGGGTCGACCTGCGGGGCCACACCACCTCGCTGTCGATGCGGTACCTATCGGGCCACGAAATCGGCGAACTCGACCCGCCCGAGCGGTTCTTCTCCGTCGAGAAGGTGTACCGGAACGACACGCTCGACCCGACGCACCTGCTGGAGTTCTTCCAGATAGAGGGGTGGGTGATGGCCGAGGACCTGTCGGTGCGTGACCTGATGGGCACGTTCGAGGAGTTCTACGCGCAGTTCGGCATCACCGACATCGAGTTCAAACCCCACTACAACCCGTACACCGAGCCCTCGTTCGAACTGTTCGGCACCCACCCGGAGACGGGCGAGTTGGTCGAAATCGGCAACAGCGGCATCTTCCGCGCGGAGGTGCTGGAGCCGCTCGGCGTCGACTGTGACGTGATGGCGTGGGGGCTCGCGCTGGAGCGCCTGCTCATGCTGATGTACGGCTTCGAGGACATCCGCGACGTCCACGGGACGCTGTGTGACCTCGACCTGCTGCGGAACGTGGAGGTGGTGCACTGATGCCCGTCGTCGACGTCGACCCCGACGAACTCCGCCAGCTGACCGGCCACGACGAGAAGGGCGACCAGGAGTTGAAGGACGACCTGTTCGCGCTCGGCCTGGAGTTCGAGGGCGAGACCGAGGACGGCGAGTTCCAACTGGAGTTCGCTCCCGACCGGCTTGACCGCCTCTCCGTCGAAGGGGTCGCCCGCTCGCTCCGCTACCAGTACGGCGACGACCGCGGCGTGTACGTCCCGAAGACGAACGACGCCGAGTGGGTCGTCGAGGTGGAGGACGTGCCCGAGGAGCGCCCGTACGTCACCGCCGCTGTCGTCCGGGGCGTCGATATGACCGAGGAGAAACTGGAGTCGCTCATCCAGTTGCAGGAGAAACTCCACGCGACGATGGGCCGCAAGCGCGCGAAGGGGGCCATCGGCGTTCACGACCTCGCTATGCTCAAAGGTCGGAGCGCGGGCGACGACCGCGAGAAGACCATCACCTACACCGGCATCGACCCCGACGGCGACCGGTTCGTCCCGCTCGATTCGAACAGCGAGATGACGCCCGCGGAGGTGCTCGCGGAGCACCCGACCGGCGAGACGTACGCCGACCTCGTCGCCGACTACGACCGCTATCCGGCCATCTACGACGACGTGGGGCTGTTCTCGTTCCCGCCGGTCATCAACGGCAAGCGGACGGAGGTGGACGAGGGCTCCCGGGACCTGTTCGTCGAGATGACGGGCACCGACCAGTGGACCATCGACAAGATGCTCAACATCGTCTGCTACGCCCTCGACGCCCGCGGCGGGCGCGTCGAGGACGTGCGTGTCGAGTACCCCGACGGCGAGGCGATTCGCCCGGACCTCTCGACGAGCACGAAGACGGTCACCCACGAGCGCATCGAGTCGGTGCTGGGCATCGACATCGCCGGCGAGGACGTCCTCGACCTGTTCGAGCGCTCCGGGCTAGACGCGGACTCGGAGGACGGCGACGAACTCGCTTACGAGGTGGAGATACCGCCGTACCGCGTCGACGTACTCCACCCGATGGACCTCGTCGACGACGTGGGCCGCGCCTACGGGTTCAACGACCTCGACCCCCGCTACCCGGACGTGTCGACGGTCGGCGGCCGCCACGAGCGGTCGAACCTGGAGCGGGCGGCCCGCGAGACGCTGGTCGGCCTCGGCTTCGAGGACCTGCTGAACTTCCACATGATAAACGAGGCCGAAAACTACGAGCGGATGGCCGTGGCGCCCGAAGCCGACGTCGTGGGCGGCGGTGACCCCGTCACCATCACCGAACCGTACAGCGAGGACTACACCATGTTGCGGACGTGGGCGCTCCCGTCGCTGTTGATGGTGCTGGAGAACAACACCCACCGCGCGTACCCGCAGGACCTCGCCGAAATCGGTCTCGCCGCGGAACGCGACGACGCCGAGGACACGAGCGTCGCGGAACACCGTACGGTTGCGGGCGTGCTCGCCCGCACGGACGCCTCCTACGAGGACGCGAAGGCCCGCCTGCAGGCGGTCGCGCGCGCGTTCGGCGCCGAGTTGGAGACGCCCGCGACCGAGCACCCGACGTTCATCGACGGGCGCGCGGCCGAGGTGGTGCTCGACGGCGACTCGGTGGGCGTCGTCGGTGAGGTCCATCCGAAGGTGCTGGTGGAACACGACCTCGAACTCCCGGTGGCGGCGTTCGAGTTCCGCCTCGACGCGCTGGAGTAGGCCGTTCGAAGCCGATTTTCGGTCTGCTGGACTCGCCGCTCCGGAAGCCCTCGACCGCTCGACTCTCGCGCCTCGCTGCGCGCTTCGTCGAGCGTTCTCGCCCGGCCAGTCCGCCAGGGTGTGAAACCCAGTCGCGCGTCAGAGGTCCGCGCCGATGGCCTCCTCGATAGAGTCGAAGCCGTCGCGTTCGAGCAGACGGAGCAAGCCCTCGTTGATGTCGCGGGCGATGGACGGCCCCTCGTAGACGAGCCCCGTGTACAGCTGGACGACGCTGGCGCCGTTGCGTATCTTCTCGTAGGCGCCGCGGGCGTCCGAGACGCCGCCGACGCCGACGACGGGCACGTCCGTCCGCTCGGCGACGAACCGGACCATCCCCGTCGCGGTGTCCTCGATGGGTTTCCCGGAGAGGCCGCCCTCCTCGTCGGCGTTGGGCGAACGGAGCGAGTCGGGGCGGTCGGTGGAGGTGTTGGTGGCGATGACGCCGTCGAGGCCGAGGTCGTCGACTACGCCGAGCGACTCCTCGACGGCCGCGTCGGGGAGGTTCGGGGAGAGTTTGACGAGAAGCGGGGAGGCGCCGGCATCCTGCAGAGTGCCGAGGATGCGTTCGAGCGCCTCGCGGTTCTGCAACTCGCGGAGGCCGGGCGTGTTCGGCGAGGAGACGTTGACGACGAAGTAGTCGCCGCCCTCGCGCACGCGCTCGTACGTGTAGAGGTAATCGTCCTCCGCGGCGTCGAGGGGCGCGGACTTCGATTTCCCGATGTTGACGCCCAGCGGCACGGGGCAGTCGGTGGCCGCGAGTCGGTCGCCCACGACGTCGGCGCCGTGGTTGTTGAACCCCATGCGGTTGACGAGGGCGTCGTCCTCGCGGAGGCGGAACATCCGCGGGCGGGGGTTGCCCTGCTGGGGCTGGGCGGTGACGCCTCCGACCTCGACGTGGCCGAACCCGAGCGCCGCGAGCACGTTCGGTATCTCGGCGTTCTTGTCGAAGCCGGCGGCGACGCCGACCGGATTCGGGAACGACTGGCCAAACGCCGTCGTTTCGAGTCGAGCGTCCGCGACGACGTAGCGGTCCCGGAGCCACGACTCGACGGGCGTGTCCTGTGCGAGTCGGAGCGCCGCGTGGCCGAGCCCGTGGGCGGTCTCGGCCGGCAACGAGAACAGCAGGGGTTTCGCCGCGTCGTAGGCGTTCATCGGCCTAGGCGGGTCGGCGAACGCGCAAAAGCGATGCGGTCGGCGCGTGGGGGCTCAGAACTCGTGTTCGACCTCGTCGGGGTCGGCTTTCTGGATGATGATCTTGCCGTCGCGGACTCGAACGAACACCTCGTCGCCGATCTCCATGCCGGCGACGGCGAGTTCGTCCTCGTGGAGGTTCACGTGGACGTTGTGGTACTCGCCGTTCTCGTCTTTCGCGCCACTGGGGCTGAGCTTCTTCTTTCGCACCATCGCGCTGGTGTTCGTCGTTTCGCCACACGAGATACATAAGTGTACCGTGCCAGGAGCGGCGTGCGACCCGCGCGCGAGGCAGTCAGCCCACGGTTTCGCACGGCTTCACGGGTCGAGCGTCGTGATTCCGGCCGGTGAAACAGGTCTGCTTATAAATCAATCGGCCGTCGTCTCCCGGTTTGGGGGATATATTTATAACGAACCCTGTTCACCAGTGGCATGGAGGCGAACAACGATGGCATCCGACGACGACAAGCGTAACTTCGCACTGCGTGACGCAACGGGCAACGAGACGAGCGTGTTTTCGGGGCGGACTCCCCGACAGGCGGCGCTGAAGGCGGCCCGGCGACTCGACCCGGCCGACAGCGAGCAACACGCCGAACACCAGGAGCTCAGGCTCCGCGAGAAAGGGACCAAGAAGGTCCACATCTACGACGGCTGGGCGTGGAACGAGGACGCCCCCGACGACAAGCCCGACTGGATGCCCGACGAAATCACCGAGGCCAACGTGAAGAAGAAGGGCATCGAGCACCTCGACGAGATCTAACCGCCGACTCCCCATTTTCGGTCGCTCGCGTCGACAGCGGCGCACCCCGGTCCGCGTGGATGCCGAACCCTCTTTGTCCTCTCTCGCGTATGCGCGACCGCGCGGCCCTCATCCGACCGGACCGAGCGTGCGAGCGCGGGATGACGGCTCGACCTCCAGCCGCGCGACATTCCCCGACCGGGAGCCCCCGGCACGCGCGCTGGTACCGTGGTGACGCTCCCCATGAAACCGCATCACGGGGCGGGGACAGAACGACGGGCTTAAGATAATCACTCCCATCGACTGGAATGCGAACGACGTGGGGCACGACGCCCCCCCGGACGCCGTCTCGGCGTCCCGCGTCCTGACTCCGTCGGGGCGCGAAGCACGATTCGACGCCCTTATCCGTCACAGGGCACTCGGAACGAGACACGCGCCTCCCGCCGTCCCGGCGGGGGCCAATCCGATGCCCTTATACGTGACAGGGTGCTCGGATTCAAATACGCGCTTCCGGGGTCATCCCGGGGACGGCGCGAGGACGAATCCGACGCCCTTAAGTGCAACAGGGTGTTCGGATGGAATGCACACAGCGTGACTGGGTCCGGCCTTCGACGGTCGGCCCGTCGCGGACCTCGAATGCACTTCGGTGGGTTTATGACCCGTCTCGGTGTACGTTGAGGTCCCGAAGGAAATGAGGATTCGACCCCTGCGGTCCGCCGTACAGATCGAATCTGATGTTAGCCCTGGTAGTTCGGTGACACCCGGTATGGGTGTCGCCGATGCCAACCCACGATAGCAGAGGTACACACTCTTCGAGTGTGTCCCGCCAAGCCCCCCTCGGCCTCGCCGAGGGACCATTCCGGTTGATCCTGCCGGAGGCTATTGCTATCGGTGTCCGATTTAGCCATGCGAGTTGTACGTCTAACGTAGCAAACCGCTCAGTAACACGTGGCCAAACTGCCCTACGGACTGGGATAACCTCGGGAAACTGAGGCTAATCCCGGATGGCGCTCCCGAGCTGGAATGCTGGGAGCGCGAAACGCTCCGGCGCCGTAGGATGTGGCTGCGGCCGATTAGGTAGACGGTGGGGTAACGGCCCACCGTGCCGATAATCGGTACGGGTCATGAAAGTGAGAGCCCGGAGACGGACTCTGAGACAAGAGTCCGGGCCCTACGGGGCGCAGCAGGCGCGAAACCTTTACACTGCACGCAAGTGCGATAGGGGGACACCGAGTGCGAGGGCATAGAGCCCTCGCTTTTCTGTACCGTAAGGCGGTACAGGAACAAGGGCTGGGCAAGACCGGTGCCAGCCGCCGCGGTAACACCGGCAGCCCGAGTGATGGCCGATATTATTGGGCCTAAAGCGTCCGTAGCTGGCCGAGTAAGTCCGTCGGGAAATCTACTGGCCTAACCAGTAGGCGTCCGGCGGAAACTGCTCGGCTTGGGACCGGAAGACCTGAGGGGTACGTCCGGGGTAGGAGTGAAATCCCGTAATCCTGGACGGACCACCGGTGGCGAAAGCGCCTCAGGAGGACGGATCCGACAGTGAGGGACGAAAGCTAGGGTCTCGAACCGGATTAGATACCCGGGTAGTCCTAGCCGTAAACGATGCTCGCTAGGTGTGGCGCAGGCTACGAGCCTGCGCTGTGCCGTAGGGAAGCCGTGAAGCGAGCCGCCTGGGAAGTACGTCCGCAAGGATGAAACTTAAAGGAATTGGCGGGGGAGCACTACAACCGGAGGAGCCTGCGGTTTAATTGGACTCAACGCCGGACATCTCACCAGCTCCGACAGCAGTTATGACGGTCAGGTTGATGACCTTACCCGACGCTGCTGAGAGGAGGTGCATGGCCGCCGTCAGCTCGTACCGTGAGGCGTCCTGTTAAGTCAGGCAACGAGCGAGACCCGCACCTCTAGTTGCCAGCAGCATCTCGCGATGGCTGGGTACACTAGGGGGACTGCCGCTGCCAAAGCGGAGGAAGGAACGGGCAACGGTAGGTCAGTATGCCCCGAATGAGCTGGGCAACACGCGGGCTACAATGGCCGGGACAATGGGATGCGACGCCGAGAGGCGAAGCTAATCTCCTAAACCCGGTCGTAGTTCGGATTGCGGGCTGAAACTCGCCCGCATGAAGCTGGATTCGGTAGTAATCGCGTGTCAGAAGCGCGCGGTGAATACGTCCCTGCTCCTTGCACACACCGCCCGTCAAATCACCCGAGTGGGGTCCGGATGAGGCCAGCATGCGCTGGTCGAATCTGGGCTCCGCAAGGGGGATTAAGTCGTAACAAGGTAGCCGTAGGGGAATCTGCGGCTGGATCACCTCCTAACGTACGGGACCGGAGCATCGCTCCGGCCCACCCGGGTTCGCATCGACGACGCCCATCCGGGCACCTTTGAACTACCAGGGCTACGGCCGCGTTCGGACTGCTCGAACACCATCGAGAGCCGTCCGGCGGGGTCGACGTTGGGCCCATAGCTCAGTGGTAGAGTGCCTCCTTTGCAAGGAGGATGCCCGGGGTTCGAATCCCCGTGGGTCCATGTCCGGGACGGAAACCGTGTCCCTTATACGGGACACCGTATTCGTTCCGTGTACGACCGATGCACCACTCCGTGTGAACGCGAGTGGGAAGGGTGGATGTACGCCACGGCGTCGCAGCCGGGTGTACGATGAAGCCGTGTGTAAGTGCGATCCAGGCGCTCACTGGACCCGTTCACTGTTCCTCAGTGATCGTGGCTACTGTGCCGCCTGGTGGATGGCTCGGCTCAGGCGCCGACGAAGGACGTGCCAAGCTGCGATAAGCCATGGGGAGCCGCACGGAGGCGAAGAACCATGGATTTCCGAATGGGAATCCCCACAGCAATTGCCTTGCGCAATGGGGAACGCCCCGAATTGAAACATCTTAGTAGGGGCAGGAAGAGAAAGCGAATGCGATGTCGTCAGTAACGGCGAGTGAACGCGACACAGTCCAAACCGAAGCCTTCGGGCAATGTGGTGTTCGGACTGGCTCTCATCGGCCGAAACTCGACGAGAAGTCTCCTGGAACGGAGCGCGATACAGGGTGACAGCCCCGTACAGTCGTGGAGTAGGTCGTGCGTCAGCTCCAGAGTACCGGGGGTTCGAAATCCCTCGGAAATATGGCAGGCATCGACTGCCAAGACTAAACACGACCTGAGACCGATAGCGAACAAGTAGCGTGAGCGAACGCTGAAAAGCACCCCGAGAAGGGAGGTGCAATAGGGCCTGAAATCAGGTGGCGATGGAGCGACGGGGCATAAAAGGCCTCTCGACGAACGACATGGGAGCGATCCCACTGTAGGACTCGAGAGGAGCCGATGTTCCGTCGTACGTTTTGAAAAACGAGCCAGGGAGTGTACCTGTTTGACGAGTCTAACTGGTGTACCCAGGAAGGCGTAGGGAAACCGACATGGCCGCAGCATTGCGAGGGCCGCCGTGTTCAAGCGCGGGGAGTCAAACGGGTACTACCCGAATCCAGATGATCTACGCGCGGGCAGGGCGAAGCGTGGCGAAAGCTACGTGGAGGCCCGTTAGGGTTGGTGTCCTACAATACCCTCCCGTGACCCGTGTGTAGGGGTGAAAGGCCCATCGAATCTGGCAACAGCTGGTTCCGACCGAAAAATGTCGAAGCATTACCTCTGCCGAGGTAGTATGTGGGGTAGAGCGACCGATTGGGGGCACCGACTCCGAGAGGAGTCGGACCTCCTGTCGAACTCCGAACTCACATACGCCGTTGACGCAGGGAGTCCGCCGTGCGGGGTAAGCCTGTACGGCGTAAGGGAGACAACCCAGAGCTGGGTTAAGGTCCCAAAATGTGGACTAAGTGCGATTGAAGGTGGTCCCGAGCCCTAGACAGCCGGGAGGTGAGCTTAGAAGCAGCTACCCTCTAAGAAAAGCGTAACAGCTTACCGGCCGAGGTTTGGGGCGCCCAAAATGATCGGGGCTCAAGTCCACTACCGAGACCTAGCCACACCCGTTACAGGGTGTTTGCGTAGGTCGGCACTCCGGTTGGGTGGAAGCTCGGGATAGATCTCGAGTGGACCGACCGGTGAAGAAAATCCTGGCCATAGTAGCAGCGATAGTCGGGTGTGAATCCTGACGGCCGAACGAGTAAGGGTTCCTCGGCAATGTTCGTCAGCCGAGGGTTAGCCGATCCTAAGTCCTGTCGTAATTCGCGCAGGACAAACGGGAAGCTGGTTAATATTCCAGCGCCGTCATACACCAAAAGCCGACGCCTTGGGGTCGACCAGCCCACGCCTTCGCGTGGGAGAACCGTCAAAGGCCGTGGAAGCCGTAATGGCACGAAGCGGACGAACGGCGGGATATCGTAAGCTGGTTCAACCTAGGGCCCGTGAAAAGGCGAGTATGACGATCGTACCGAGAACCGACACAGGTACTCGTGCCGGAGAAAGGCAAGGCCTGTCGGGATCAACCGACGTTAGGGAATTCGGCAAATTAGTCCCGTAAGTTCGCGATAAGGGATGCCTGCCCAGGAAATGGGCAGGCCGCAGTGACTCGGGCGCTCCGACTGTCTAGTAACAACATAGGTGACCGCAAATCCGAAAGGACTCGTACGGTCACTGAATCCTGCCCAGTGCGGGTATCTGAACACCCAGTACAATGGGACGAAGGACCCGTCAACGGCGGGGGTAACTATGACCCTCTTAAGGTAGCGTAGTACCTTGCCGCTTCAGTAGCGGCTTGCATGAATGGATTAACGAGAGCGCCGCTGTCCCAACGTTGGGCCCGGTGAACTGTACGTTCCAGTGCGGAGTCTGGAGACCCCCAGGGGGAAGCGAAGACCCTATGGAGCTTTACTGCAGGCTGTTGCTGGGACATGGTCGCTAATGTGCAGCATAGGTAGGAGGCGTTACAGAGGTACCCGCGCTAGCGGGCCACCCAGCCATCAGTGAAATACTACCCGTTAGTGACTGTGACCCTCACTCCGGGAGGAGGACACCAATAGCCGGGCAGTTTGACTGGGGCGGTACGCGCTCGAAACGATATCGAGCGCGCCCTAAGTCCACCTCACGCGGGTCGGGAACCCGTGGAAGAGTGCAAGAGCAAAAGGTGGATTGACAGTGTCGTTCCCAACGAGCGACGCTGACGCGAAAGCGTGGTCTAGCGAACCAATGAGCCTGCCCGATGCGGGCCATTGATGACAGAAAAGCTACCCTAGGGATAACAGAGTCGTCACGCGCAAGAGCACATATCGACCGCGTGGCTTGCTACCTCGATGTCGGTTCCCTCCATCCTGCCCGTGCAGCAGCGGGCAAGGGTGAGGTTGTTCGCCTATTAAAGGAGGTCGTGAGCTGGGTTTAGACCGTCGTGAGACAGGTCGGCTGCTATCTACTGGGGGTGTTCGGAGCCTGACGGGAACGTTCGTATAGTACGAGAGGAACTACGAATGGTGACCACTGGTGTACCGGTTGTCCGAGAGGGCACGTGCCGGGCAGCTACGTCACACGGGGTAAGAGCTGAACGCATCTAAGCTCGAAACCCACCTGGAAAAGAGGCTCCGCTGAGGTCACTCGTAGAAGACGAGATCGATAGACTCGGGGTGTACGCACCGAGGTAACGAGGTGTTCAGCCCGCGAGAACTAACGACCGAAGCCACTCAATCATCGCACTGAGACCCGTGAACGGGTCCAGGCGCAATCTGGATCGCACTTGCATACGGCCACTCCATCACCGATATTGGCATCATCACGGTTCGATTCCGTGAATCGGCGTTAAGGCGGCCACAGCGGCAGGGTCACTCCCGTACCCATCCCGAACACGGAAGATAAGCCTGCCAGCGTTCCGGCGAGTACTGGAGTACGCGAGTCTCTGGGAAATCCGGTTCGCCGCCTACCATTCATACTTCACGGCCCGAGGGGGAGTCCCCCTCGGGCCGTTTTCATTTACGTCGCGGAGTGGCAACGCTCCCGTCGTCCTGTTGTCCACATGATAAACTATACGACCGTTTTTAGTTGCATAATTTAAGTGCGACAGGTCCTACCGTCCGGGCATGACGACGACACAGTCCACGCCGCCGGCGTTCGAGGACACCGACGAACTGGACCTGATTCGGAAGACGGCTCGCGACATTGCCGCCGACTACGACGACGACTACTGGCTCGACGTGAGCGAGGGGAAGGAGCCGACCGAGTTCTGGAACGACTGTGCCGAGGCCGGCTTCCTCGGCACCGCCATCCCCGAGGAACACGGCGGCGAGGGGATGGGCTTTTGGGAACTGTCGGCCATCGTCGAGGAACTGGCGACCCACGGCTGTCTCGGCGTCGAGATGCTGTACGTCGTCACGGTCTGTTTCGGGGGTATCACCCTGACGAACTACGGGAGCGACGAACAGCAGGACGAGTGGCTCCCGCGCATCTGTGACGGCGACGCCAACTTCTGTATGGCGCTGACGGAACCCGACGCGGGTCACAACGCGCCCAACATGACCACCTCCGCCGAACAGGACGGCGACGAGTTCGTCATCGACGGGACGAAGCAGTGGATCTCCGGTGTCGAACGTGCCGACCAGATGCTGCTCGTCGCGCGCACCACGCCGAAGGAGGAGGCCCCGAAGCGCACGCAGGGGGTGACGCTGTTCCTCGTCGACCCGCAGGACGCCAACCTGGAGGCCCGCGAACTCGACGTCGGCATCCCGACGCCCGAAAAGCAGTTCGAGGTGTCGCTCGACGGCGTCCGCGTCCACGAGGACGACATCGTCGGCACGAAGGGGATGGGACTCTACCAGCTGTTCGACACGGTCAACCCCGAGCGCCTGCTGGGCGCGTCGGGCGCCATCGGCGTCGGCAAATGTGCGCTCAACCGCGCCATCGACTACGCGAACGAGCGGGAGGTGTTCGACGAGCCCATCGGCGCTCACCAGGCCGTCCAGCACCCCATCGCCGAGGACTGGTCACGGCTGGAGGCCGCGCGGATGCTCGTCCGGAAGGCCGCGTGGGCCATCGACAACGAACCGGACCCGAAAGAGCGCGCGAAGATAGCCAACATGGCGAAACTGCGTGCCAGCGAGGCGGGCCACGACGCGACGGACGTGGCGGTCCAGACCCACGGCGGGAACGGGTTCTCCCGTGATTACACGGTCATCGAGATGTGGAAGGGGACCCGTCTCGGCAAGGTCGCCCCGGGGTCGACCGAGATGATGCGCAACCACATCGCCGAGCACACGCTCGACCTGCCCCGCAGTTACGCGAACGACTAGCGCCCACGTCTCGCTTCGGGGCCCCGCCCCGGTCACTGCTCCCTCTTGCTCGGTTATCGCTACGCTTAAACGCCGGAGAACGTTACAATCGACTGCGCCAAGGTGGCAGAGTCTGGCCTTACGCGGTTGCCTGCAGAGCAACTATACGCCGGTTCAAATCCGGCCCTTGGCTCTTCTCGCCGAGCACCGCGGGGCGTGAGCGCCATCCGCCCGACACTCACCGCCGACGCATCCCGACGAAGTAGGCGGGCGTCGCACCCCACCGGCGGTCGAACCGCGTCTCGACGGCGAACACCATCTCCCACTCGCTCCCGAACCGTCGGCGGAGCTCCGCCGGCGTGAGCCCGTACACCGCCCGCGAGTCCCGTCGCGCGTCCCCGAGCGTGCAGTAGAGTCCCCCGGGTTCGACGACCGTCTCCAGTTCGTCGACGAACCGGTCGCGTTCGGCGTCCCCGAGGACGTGGAACATCGCGGAGTCGACCACCGTGCGAAACGAAAGGCCGGCGTCGGCCAGCGTCGAGAGATACAGCGCGTCCCACACGAGGAACTCGGCCGGGACGCGCCGCCAGCGGGCCTTCTCGCGGGCCTGTCGCACCGCAAGCGGCGAGAGGTCGATGCCGAGCACGCGGTGGCCGCGGCGCGCGAGGAACACCGAGAGTTCGCCGGTGCCACAGCCCACGTCGAGCACCGGGTCAGCGACGAGGCCGGCTTCCTCGAGGTGGACGAACGCCGCCTGCGGGCGGCCCACGTCCCAGTTCGGGACGCCCGCGTACGCCGCGTCGTACACCTCGGCGATGGGTCGCTCCGGGGGTGGGGTGACGCTCATCGGCGGCACCGCGACGCTCGGGTCACGCCGGATGTTCGACGGACGGAGTCGTAGTCCTTCCTCCCGCGGTGCGTTCGTTCTCCTGCTCTCGCCCGGCTACAGCGAGTAGCGGTCGTCGGCGTCGTCGGGGAGGAACACGCCCACGTCGTCGTGCTCCTGGTCGACGCTGATGCGGTCCTCGTCGCCCTCGAAGTAGTCGACGATGTCGCCGGCGGCCGACGTGACGAGGTCGCTGTCGTCCGTCCGGGCGAGTCGCCTGATTTCGGTGAGGTGGTCGCGTGCCTCCAGATGGCCCAGCCCGATGATGCCGGCACGCCGGAGCATCGCCTGGTCGTCCTCGAGCAGTTCGACGAACCGGGGTTCGAACCGGCCGTCGGTTTCGGGGTCGGCGGTCCACGCGAGACCACGTAGCGCCTGGGTCCGCACGAACTCCTCCTCGTCGTTCACGTGGTCGATGAACGTCCCGCGCAGGTGGCTCAGCCGCTCGTCGTCGTGGCGGGCCAGCGTCGCCAGCCCGAAACTCGCCCACAGGCGGACGATGCGGTTCAACGACTCCGTGCCGCTCCGGGTCATCAACTCGCCATCGGCGCCGTTCTCCAGGCGGTCGACCAGCGGCCCCGCGGCTCCCTCGACCGACGCCGGTTCGCTGACCGAGAGCCCAGCGATTCCCTTGACTGCGTGGCGGTCGAGGAACGCCCGGGACATGTCGCCCACGAGCGCTTCGAGCCCCGACTGCATCTCCCCGAGCCAACCGTCGTCGGACCGGTCGCTCTCGAACCCGTCGCCGTCGTCGTCGGTGTCGGGGGCGTCCTCGCGGAGCACCTCGACGAACACCGGGCCGACCGGGGCGACGGCGCTCGGGCAGTCGAGCGCCATCTCCGCGAGCGCCTCCAGCGCCGACTCGCGGGCGTACTCGTCGTCGAGACACTCCCGGAGATGTCGGGCCGCGGGTTCGACCGCCTCACCGTGGTTCTCGGCGAGGCTGGCGAGCGTGCTCGCGGCCGAACTCCGGATGGTGCCGTCGTCCTCGGTGAGGTAGCTGTCGAACAGCGGCACGTGGTCGACGAACGGGTCGGGCGACTCCTCGGCGACCGTCCCGACGTAGCTCAGCGCCGCCGTCGTTTCGTTCCGCGTGGTCGTCTCACGCTGTTCGAGCAGTTCCAGCACCGGCGGCGCGATGTCGACGGCCGCATTCGGGAACACCGAGGCGAACTCGTCGGCGGCGCGGGCGGCGTGCCACCGGCAGTCGCCGTACCGCTGGGTGAGTCCGTCCTCGATAGCGTCCCGGACCGCACGTAGCCCCGGGGTCGGCTCGTCGGGCGTCTCCTCGTCGTCGGCGTGTCGGCGGCGGGTCTCGATGCTCGACAGCACCGACTGGAGCGTGTCGAACGCCTGTTCCCGGCTCTCGGGCTCCCCTTCCCGGGCGATGGTGGCCAGTTCCTCGAGCACGCGCTCGCGGGTGTCGCGGTCGACCGTGGGGTCGACGAACTCCAGCAGTTCGGGGACGAGCGCGACCCCCCTGTGGACCCTCGCGGGGTCGTCCGACCGGAGCGACCGGACGAGTTCTTCCACGGCGTCGGCCGTCTCCTCGGGGTGGGCCTCCGTGACTTCGCCAAGCGCCGCGGCCGCGGCCGCCGGCGCCCCCTTGTCGGTGATGCTGTCGGGGTCGACGTCGAGCGCCTCGTCGGTCAACACGCCCGCGAGCGCCTCGACGTGCGGGACGACCGCGTCGGGCGACCGTTCGGCGGTCTCCGCGAGCGCGCTGGCGGCGCCGTCGAGCACGTCGGGGTCGTCGCGCTCCAGTTGGTCGGCGAGGGTGTCGGCGACGAAGGGGAGTGCCGACCGTACCTCGCTGTCGTCGAGCGCCTCCAGCGCCGCCGCCGCCACCTTCGGGTCGTCGTGTTCGGCGAGACGGAGCAGGCGGTCGAACGCGAGGGTCACGACGCCCTGCGTCTGCGACCGGACGTCGCCTATCGTCTCGACGAGTGCGACGGTGAACGCCGGGTCCGGGTCGTCGGGGTCGAGTGCGGCCACGACGTCGGCCCCCAGCGGCCGCGCCAGCGGTTCGTACGCGTCGACGAGTTCCCCCAGTGTCTCGGCGGCGCTGGTCCGCACCGCCGGGTCTGCGGGCGTCGCCGGGAGAGGCCCGTCCTCGTCGTGGTCGGCCTCGGGGTTCACGACGACCAGGAGCGTCTCCGCGGCCGCGATGATGGTGTCCTCGAACGCCGCGGGGTCGTGGACGTTCGCGAGCGCGAACCCGAGAGCGGAGGCGGCCGTCGCCCGGACCTCGGTTCGCTCGTCGTCGTGTACCGCCGCGTGGAGCGCGTCGATGGCCGCCTCGATCTCCCGTTCGCGGCCGTCGGGGTCGTCGAAACCGACGGCGACGTAGCCGAGCGTCTCCGCCGCGCTGGCGGCCAACTCGGGGTCGTCGGCCTCGACGGCCTCGACGAGCGGGTCGGCCACCGCCGCCATGCGCTCGTCGTCGAGGTCCACGTCGGTGTCCCAGCCGTACATGTCGGAGAACGCCTCGAACAGGTCGGCCATCCCACCCTCGTACCCGGTGACGCCCATCAGTTCGCGGACGACGGCCAGCGCCTGCCGGCGCGCGGCCGCGTCGCCGCGCCGCAGGTCGTCGGCGACGTCGTTCCACACCGCTTCGTCGGTCTCGGCGAACGACGCCAGCACCTCGCTCGCGGCCTCACGGACGATTTCGGCGTCGTCGTCGGTCCGTTCGAGGACGAGGTCGACGTGCGCGTCCGGGGGCGTCTCCGCGTCGTCGAGCGCCGTCAGCGCGTACAGGGCCGCGGCGCGAACGTCGGGGTCCGGGTCGTCGACCGCCGCGACCACGTCGGCGGCGACGTCGCTCGACGGGTCGGCGGCCTCGAGCGGCACCGACGCCAGCACGTCCAGCGCCGCCGTCCGGACGCCCGGGTCGGCCGCGGTGAGGCGGTCGCGCACCGCATCGCGCACGTCGTCGTGGACGCGGGCGACGGTGCCGACCGCGAGTACGAGACCGTCGCGCGGACTGACGCCGTCCTCGTCGTCGAGTTCGGGCGCGTACTCGTCGAGGAACGAAAGTAGCGTCTCCCGCTCGGCATACAGGTCGTCGACGACCGGGTCAGTCTCGTACTCCTCGTACGGGACGACGCCGTTCAACAGCAGTAGCGCGTACGCCTTCCCGGTGTCCGTCCCCTGGTCGGCGACGGCGACGAGCGACGGAACGGCCCGTTTCACCGCGTCCGGGACGACGAACCCCGTACACCACAGCGCGACGACGGCGTCCTCGGCCACCTCGCCGGCCGGGTCGGCCGTTCCCAGCAGACCGACGAGTTCGTCCACCTCGTCGTCGGTGAGCGACCCGTCGTCGTCGGTTACTCGCGTGCGAAGCGTCTCGGCGCGGTCCGAAGGAGCGTCTGAACCCCCCATGCGTGCGGCCATGCGGTGGAGGGGCCTGAAGTTTTTCCCGTCCGACACGAACCCGCCGGTCGCACGCCGACGGCGCGGCCGGTCGGGCGCTTCGGGATACACCGACCGCTAGACCAAGATACATGTGTCCGGGGGGTCGACACCCCGCTATCCGTGGGGGGACCACAGGAAGTGGGAGTCGTGAGCGTCGACGTCGACCGGTCCGTGCCTCTGGACTCCCGCCCCGACCCACGCGTTGACCCGCCATGACCTGTAGTTACGAGTTCGACCCCGGGGCGTACGAGCGGCGGGAGGGGGAGGCGAGTCCGCTCGACGCCGTCTGGACGTGCGACCGGCCGACCGACGGGGACAGCGACTACTGTCTGTTCCACCGGCCGCCCGACGAGACCGACCCGCATGCGGTCGCGGACGCGCTCGCGGCGGCCGCGAGCGACGCCGAGGCGTCGACGCGGTTCATCGGCGCGAACCTGGGGTCCGTCGCGCTCACCTTCGCCGTCCTCCGGGCCGACGACAACCAGCCGATAGACCTCCGACACGCCGACGTAGAGCGGCTTGCGCTGACCGACGCGACGGTCCACCAGCCGTTGCTTCTGGACCGGGCGACGGTCGGCGAACTGGACGTGTCGAACACGGCGTTCTCCGGCGAGGTGCTCTGCAAGGACGCCACGGTGACCGAGGCGACGATGCAGGGCGCGTCCTTCGACCGGAAGGTGTACTTCGACGGGGCGTCGTTCGTGGCCGCGTCGTTCGTCGACGCGACGTTCGACGACGCCGTCTCCTTCGAGGGGGCGAGCGTCGACGACGGCCGCTTCGCCACCGCCCGGTTCCGCGCGGCGACGTTCGCCGACGCGGAGTTCGGGAGCGTCTCGTTCAAGAACGCGCGGCTGGAGCGGGCGGTGTTCACGGAGGCGTCGTTCGTGGAGGCGGCGAACTTCCGGCGGACGTCGTTCGGCACCGTCGACTTCGGGTGGGCCGAGTTCCACGACACGGCCGACTTCACGGAGACGCGCTACGAGCACGCCGCCGACTTCCCGTCGACGACGTTCGGCGACGTGACGTTCGCGTCCGCGGAGTTCAGCGGCGACGCGACGTTCGAGGCGAGCGAGGCCGACGAGGCCGACTTCTCGAAGGTCGTGTTCGCCCGGGAGGCGGTGTTCGACGACGCGGCCGTCGGGACGGCAACGTTCACGGCCGCGAGCGTGGCCGACTGCCGGTTCGAGGGGGCCGACGTCGACACGCTCGCGTTCGAGCACGCCGACGCCGACGCGGTGACGCTCTCCGACGCGACGGTCGACGAGGCCACGTTCGCGGAGGCGCGGGTGGCCGACGCGGTGTTCGACGACGTGGACGCCGGCGACCTGTCGTTCGCGCGTGCGGAGGTCGACGACATCTCGCTGGCCGGCGCGCACGTGGACGGCCGGCTTGCGCTGACGGACGCGCTGGTCCGGAGCGGCGAGTTCGCCGACGCCCACGTCGGGAAGGGGGCGTTCACCGGCGTGACGCTCGAACGGCAGGCCGTGTTCGACGGCGCCACCGTCGCGGGGACGCTCGACGTGACCGGGGCGGCCGTCGAGACCTCGCTTCGCCTCCGGGACGCGACGCTGGGGAGGTTCGTGGGCGACCGGGTGACCGTCCGCGCCACGACGGACCTCTCGGAGACCGCCGTCGAGGGTGACGCCTCGCTCGCGGCCGCCGAGTTCGGCGGGCGGGCGACGTTCGACGGGCTCTCGGTCGGCGGCGACCTCTCGGTCGAGAACGCGCTGTTCCGGGATGCGGTCACGTTCCGGGAGGTGACGGTCGGCGGCGACGCCGGCTTCGAGAGCACGATGTTCCTCCGGTACGCCCGTTTCGACGGTGCGACGGTCGAGGGGCGGGCCAGTTTCCGGCAGGCACGGTTCGACACGACGGCGACGTTCGCGGACGGCCGGTTCGGGGAGCCGCCGACGTTCGCGAGCGCCGACATCGCGGAAGGCGAGTTCCGCGGGCCGGTCGTCGACGCCGACCGGCCGGTCGTCGGCCTCGGTGACTGCACGCTGGAGGCGGGGCGGCTGACCCAGCCGTCGGGCGACGAGCGGGTCGTCTACGACTGCGAAGGGGCGACGCTGGGCTCCGTGACCGTCGACGCCGACGACGGCGACGCGCCGGCGCTGGAGCACATGCGCATCCTGCGGACGACGTTCGACGACTTCGATTTCGGCCAGCACAAGGACGCGCTGGCCTCGTCGGGGTGGCGGCTCCACACCACGGTCCTCCCGGACGACGCCGACCGGTCGCACGCGCAACTGGAAGACACCTACCGGAAGGCGAAGAACGGCGCGAAGGACACCAGCGACCGCGAGGGCGTCTCCGAGCTGTTCATCAAGGAGCTCCGCTACCGGGGCCGGAAGAACCGCCGCGTGATGGCCGACGGTGAGGAGTCGCTACGGTCGCGGGCGACGGCGGCCAACGCCTGGCTCGGCAACTTCCTGCTGTACCGGTCGTGTGGCTACGGCGAGCGGCTCTGGCGCGTCATCGCCGCGTCGGTCGGCGTCATCCTCGCGTGGGCGCTCGTGTTCTCGATGCTACCCCGGGAGGCGAAGCGGGCGTCGGGGCTCACCATCGAGGGGCTCTCGGAGCCGGCGGCGGTGTTCACCCCCGCGGGAATCGAGGTGCTGGGGAAGAACCTCTACTTCTCGCTCGTGACGTTCACGACGCTGGGCTACGGCGACGTCCAGCCCATCGGCACCGTCGCCCGCGTGCTGGCGGGCATCGAGGCGTTCCTCGGCGCCATCCTCATCGCGCTCGTGGTGTTCGTGCTCGGGCGGCGGGTCTCGCAGTGAACGCTCGGTGACTTTTTGCCCTCCCCCCGCCCACGCCCGGTATGGACATCGAGACGGTCCTGGTGCCGGTCGACGGGAGCGACGAGGCCCGCGAGGCCGTCGAGTACGGCGTCGCCATCGCCGACCGGTACGACGCGGGTCTGCACGCCCTCTACGTGTTCGGCGAGGGGGTCGTCCGCGGCGTCGAGGCGGGCGACCTGGAGGAACAGCAGGTCGCCGCCGAGGCGGAGTCGTTCATGGACACGGTCCGCGACATCGCCGGCGACGTGCCGGTCGCCCACTCGCAGGCACACGGTTTCTCGATGCACCGGCTCTCCCAGCATCCCGGGAGCGTCGTCCTCGACGCCGCCGAGGACATCGCCGCCGATTTCATCGTCATCCCTCGCGAGCCGGTGACGGGCGACCCCGCGGCGGTCATCGAGAAGGCCGCCGAGTACGTGCTCGCGCACGCCTCCCAGCCGGTGCTGTCGGTTTGAGGCCGTCGCGGAACGCTTTTTCCCCGAGCGCGCCACCGCCACGTATGAGCGACGCCACCGACGCGGTCGGCGGCTACTGGACGGCCATCCTCGAGGAGATGGACGACATCGCCGAGCAGTACCGGACGGCGGGCTGGACGGTCGTCACGCTCCACCCGACGGACGTGACCGTCGTCCCAGCGGACGACGAGCAGTTCGGGCTGGTGGCGGTCGTCGACGACGAGGAGTTCGACGACCTGGTGGCGGCCGTCGGCGACCGCGAGGTCGACGCCTACGAGGTGTTCCGCGCCGACGCCGACGAGCGGGTGTTCCTGCTTGTCGTCACCGAGACGGCCGACGGCGAGGTGGCGGTGTGTCTCCCCGCCTACTACGACCGCACCGCCGACGCGGAGGGCGAACTCCGCGCGCACGACGGCGAACTGTACACCCGGGTCCGCGACCTCGCTGGCGAGGATGCGGTGACGTTCAGCCACGAGAACCCCGCGCCGTTCTTCCCGTACGACGGCGGCCCCTGACGACAGCGTCGTTCCCGGCTCCCGGCTCCCGGCCCCCGAGCGCGAGCCGTTCAGTCCTCGCTCTCGATGGTGTGGCCACACTCCGGACACTGCATCTCGTCGTGCCGGAGCGCCGCCGACTGCTCGCGCACCTCGCGCATCACCGTCGAGATGCGGTCCTCCGCGGCGAGTTCCTCTTCGACGGTGAGTTCGACCCCCTCGACCTCGAGCAGGAACTTCGCCACCTCGGTCACCTCGTACATCAGGTCGTCGAGTTCCTCGGCGGTGAAGAAGTCGCACATCGCGCCGTAGAGGAACGTCGCGCCCGCCTTCTGCACCTTCTCCTCGAAGGAGGCCCGCGCCTGATTGACGGCCTGCGGAGTGTACGTGTCGGTCATGAACGGGACCAGGTGGGGAAGGTTCTCGCCGATTTTCGTCATCTCGACGCCCGTCTCCGTCCGGAAATCCGCACACAGCCGCGCGATGGCCCACTCGCGGGCCGTGATGTAGGTGCGGTCCCGGAGGAACTCGTTGGCGCGGTCGTAGGTGGCACCGTCTATCTTCGAGAACCGCTTGTAGTCGGCCACGTCGTCGGGCACGTCCTCGCCCGCCCCCTCGTCGGGGGCGTCCGTCGCGCCGTCCCCGTCGACGCGGCGGATTGCGGCCGTCACCCCGTCCTCGCTCACGGCACCCATCGCGGACCCATCCTCGGTCATAGGGGCGAGTCGGGCCCCCCGTCGAAAAAGTATGTCGGCGATGTCTGACGGACGGCAGACGCGTGGCCGAGCGACCTCCGGGAGCGAGGCCACGGTTGGCGAGCGGCGAGCGGAGCGAGCCGCGAGTCGCGGTGTCGGCGCGAGAGCGACCTCCGGGAGCGAGGCCACGGTTGGCGAGCGGCGAGCGGAGCGAGCCGCGAGTCGCGGTGTCGGCGCGAGAGCGACCTCCGGGAGCGAGGCCACGGTTGGCGAGCGGCGAGCGGAGCGAGCCGCGAGTCGCGGTGTCGGCGCGAGAGCGACCTCCGGGAGCGAGGCCACGGTTGGCGAGCGGCTACTCCTCCGCGCGCTCCCGTTCCCGGCGGTCGAGGTACTCGCGGGCCCGTTGCTCGTCCTCGGTCTCCAGCAGTCGCTCCAGCCGTTCCTCGAACTCCGCGTCGGTGAGCTTCCCCTCCGCGTACCGGCGCTTCAGCGCCTCGAGGGGGTCGTCTTCCTCCGCCTCCTGTCGCTGGCCGTCGTGGTCGGTGCCGTCCTCGAAGGGGTCGAGCGACTCCTCGCCCTCGCCGAGCGCGATGCCGACGAGCGGCAACACGACGGCGAACCCGACGACCCACACCATCCAGAACCAGCCGTATCCCCCGAACATGGCGAGGAACCCCGCACCGAGGATGAGTAGCGTCAGGACGCCGGTCGCTTCCTCCCGGAGGTTCTCGACGACACCCATGTCGGCGTTGGGGTCGCGACCGGGCAAAAGCGTTCCTCCGGTCGCCGGGACGCTTTTGCGTGCGGGCGCCCTGCGGTCGCGCATGAAACTGCTGTTGGGCATCGGCGGGAGCGAGGACTCCTTTCGCGCGCTCGAGAAGACCATCGAGCGGGCGCTGGAGGCCGGCGACGACCTGTCGGTGGCCGTCCTCGAGAACCCGGACTCCGAGCCCACACCCGAGGAGGTGGCCGACCGTGCACGCGACGCCCTGGCCGATGCGGGCCTCGACGCCGACGTCCGAATCGTCGAGGGACATCCGGGGAGCGGCCTGGTCGAAATCGCCGAGTCGGAGGGGTACGACCGCATCGTCCTCGGGGGCGGCGAGACGAGTCCGCTCGGGAAGGTCCAGCTCGGCTCCATCGCGGAGTTCGTCCTGTTGAACGCACACACCTCCGTCACACTGGTCCGATGAGTCGCTCGTACCCCGACAGGGTGGCCGGTCCCTACGACCCGCCGCCACACGAGTTCGAGGACGGTACCGGACGGACGGTGACCATCCGCGAGTTCGGCGGCGCCGACGCCCCCGTCGACGACGAGGGCGAGGCGCTCGTCGAGATGTACCGCGCGTTCGACCCCGAGGACCGCGCGCAGGGTATCCCGCCGGTCGACGAGACGAACATCCGCGAGTGGCTCGACGGCATCCTCGCCGAGGACTGTCTCAACGTCGTCGCGTGGCACGACGCCAGCGCAGTCGGCCACGCCACGCTCGTCCCCGACACGGGGGCGCCCGACGACGAGAGCGTGGCGTACGAACTCGCAATCTTCGTGCTCTCGGCGTACCAGGGCGCGGGCATCGGCACCCACCTGATGGCGGGACTGCTCGGCCTGGGTCGCGAGTCCGGCGTCGACCGCGTCTGGCTCACCGTCGAGCGGTGGAACCGTCCCGCGGTGGCGCTGTACGAGAACGTCGGCTTCGAGCAACTGGAGGACAGCGGCTTCGAACTGACGATGACCGCACGCCTGCAGTAGCGGCCGGCCGTCCGGCGTCCTATCGAGTCCGGACGTTCTCCCCGACGCCGGTGGGGACCGTCCACGCCTCTTCGTCCCGGTAGACGACGCGTCCCCTGACCATCGTGAGTTCGGGGAACACGCCGCGGCGCCCCTCGAACGGCGTCCACTCGCAGTTCGTGTGCAGGTCCTCGCCACGTATCTCCCGGGCGGTTTCGGGGTCGACGAGGACGAGGTCGGCGTCCATCCCCTCGGCGACCCGACCCTTCCGGGGCAGGTCGAACACGGCGGCGGGGTTCGCGGCCGTCAAATCGCGGACGCGCTCGTAGCCCAGCCGTCCCTGTCTGGCCTCCTCCAGCAGGAGCGGCAGGGCCGTCTCGACGCCCGGCACGCCCGAGGGCGCGTCCCAGATGCCGGCGTCCTTTTCGGCGCGGGTGTGGGGCGCGTGGTCCGTCGCCACGATGTCGACGGTGCCGTCCGCGACCCGCTCGTAGACGGCCTCGCGGCGCCGTTCAGAGCGGAGCGGCGGGTTCATCCGGCCGTGTGTCCCCAACGCGCCGAGGTCGTCGCGCGACAGCAGGAGGTGGTGGGGCGTCACCTCGCAGGTGAGCCCGGCGTCGGCCGCGGCGTCGATGCCCTCCGGCGTCGAGGTGTGGGCGACGTGGACCTGCGCGTCCGTCTCGCCCGCGACATCGCCGGCGAGTTCGACCGCGGCGGCCTCCGCCTCGGCGGTGCGGAACGCGCTCCAGGCGTCGGCGTCGTCGCGCTCCCGGGCGCTGGCGTCGAACAGCGTCGCGTCCTCGGCGTGGACGGTGACGACCACGTCCTCGCGGGCGGCCCGCTCGACGGCCTGCTCGAACAGGTCGCGGCCGATACCCATATCGCCCGTCGAGTCCGCGAGGAACACCTCGCCGAGCGCAAAGAGCGGGCGCTCGAACAGCGAGTCTGGGTCCCAGTCGGGCGTGACGCCGCCGTTCAGCCCGAAGTCGACAGTCGACGGGGCGGCGAGTTCGGCCTTCTCGTCGAACGCCGCCCCCGTCGTCGTCGGCGGGTCGGTGTTCGGCTGGTCGACGACCGTGGTGACGCCGCCGGCGGCGGCCGACCGCGACCCCGTCGCCCACGTCTCCTTGTGCGGATACCCCGGTTCGCGGAAGTGGACGTGGGCGTCTATCATCCCTGGCAGGAGCAGTTTCCCCGACGCGTCGACGACCTCGCCGTCGTCGGCCGCGAAGCCCTCCCCGACGGCGACGATCCGTTCGCCCTCGACGCGGACGTCGCGGACCCGGCCGTCCGCGAGTTCGGCGTTGCGGATGAGCATGCCGTCCGTCGGCCGCAGGCGGACGTAAAACCCGTGGGAACGCTCTTTGCCCCGGACGTCGCACGCCCGGCGTGAACCTGCTCGCGTACGGGCTCGCCGCGACCGCGTGGGGGCTGTTGCTGGTCGCGGCGCCCGGGCTGGTGGACCGGCTCTGGTCGCTGACGAGCCCAAACGCTCCTGGTCTCGACGACTGGGGTCGGCTTCTGTTTCGGGTCGTCGGGGCCGTCCTGCTGGCCGTCGGCCTCCTGCTCGCCGGCTACGCCGTCTTGGGGTGACTCATCGGACCCGCTCGACGGTCGCCTCGCGGTCCCCGACGAGCGCGTCCTCGACGGCGCGGGCGACCGTCTCCGGGTCGGCGTCGCCGCCCGCACGGGCGACGCTCCCCACGGAGTCAGGGTCGAACGGGACCTCGAGTGCGTCGTACACCGGGTCGAGCACGTCGGCGACGGCGTCGTGGTCGCGGACGACGACGACCCCCGCGGTGGACGCGGCGCCGCGGCCGACCCGCTGGGCGATGCCGACTATCTTCCCCGCGGCCGACAGCGAGTGGTCGCCCGGGCAGAACGCCGCCGGTGGCTCGCCCCGGTCGGCGTCGACGCCCACCGTTTCGAGTGCGCGCTCCAGGTCGGCGACGGCGGCGTCGTAGCGGGCGTCGAGTCCCTGGCGCACGTCGTCGACCGGTTCGACGCGGACGAACGCGACGGTACTCCCGGTGTACGCGACGGCGCGGCCGCCGACGCGCCGCTCGTGGACCGGGAACCCCCTGGACTCGGCGGCCGCGCGGGCGTCGTCGTAGCCGTCCGCGCGGGCGTCGCGGCGCCCGACTGCGAGATGCTGGTGTGGCGTCCACGCGCGGACGACCGGGTCGCCCGTCTCCCGAACGTCCGCCTGGAGCGTGGCGGTCACCTCGCGGTCCGCCGCGATGGAGTCGGTCCGGCCCCGGAGGATGCGCATGCGTCGACTCGGGGACGACGCGGCTAAAGGCTCTCGTCTCCTCGTGTCCGCATGGTCACGCTGGCGGGCGAGGTGGTCGGCCGGTACGAGCGGTTCTCGCTGTACAACTCGCCGTACTCGGCCCACGACCGGGGCCGCGCGGTCGACCTCTACCCCGGTGAGAACGGCGGTCCCGCGCCCTCACCCGTGGCGGGGGAGGTGCTCGACACCCGGACGGTACGGTGTCCGCCGAAGGCGTACGCCGTCGACGAGGACCACCTGATACTCGTCGACTGTGGCGACGTCGTCGCGCGAATCCTGCACGTCGACCCGGGCGTCGAGGCCGGGGACGAGGTCGCCGTCGGGGAGTCGCTCGGCACGCTCGTCCGCTCGGGGTTCTTCGGGCAGTGGGTCGACGACCACCTCCACGTCGGGTTCCGCGACCCCGACCAGAACCCGTATCGCGCGTCGGGGTCGCTCCCGCTTGCGCTGGGCGTCGACGTCGCGGGCGTCGCGTGGGACGGCCGGGGGACGGTCGTGGAGACGGGGCCGACCCACGCGCTGCTGGACGCTCCCGTCTCGAACCGGGCGGGGTTCGTCGCACTCGCCAGCGACGAGGGGGTGCCGCTGGACGGCGGTCTCGCCCACTACGGGGGTGGCGGGACGCTCGCGCCCCACGACGGGCCGGTGTCGCTTCTCGGAACCGAGGTCGGGACGGCGACCGGCGGGGACGTGGCGTGGCACGACGTGGGCGTGTGGGCGAACGACCACCGGGCGACGGGGCTGTCGCTGTTCGCCTCGCGGGTCGCGTTCGGCGCGAAACTCGTCTTCCACGAGGGCCACCAGTTCGAGGCCGGCGACGACGTGCGGGTGCGAATCGACGCGACGGGCGAGCCGATTCGGCTCGGCTGACGGCGCCGCCGCTGGTGGGGTGGCGTCGGTCGAGAGACGGCGGCCCTCGGTCAGGCGGCGACCGTGTCGTCGGGGTCCGGGGTGCGGACGTACAGCGAGTAGACGATGAAGCCGAACCCGAGCGCGGTGAGCAGGCTCTGGGCGAGCACCCCGGCCACGAGGTCCGCGCCGAGCAACTGGTGGACGCCGCCGCCCACCAGGAACCCGGCGGTGAGCAGGCCGAACCCGAGCGCCAGGCTCCCGAGCACCTCGCCGCCGGTCCGCCGGTAGGCGCGGTACGTCAGGTGCGTGACGAGGCCGCCGAGCACCAGCACCACCGCGTTGGTCACGACGAGCAACAGCACTATCAGTCCAGTCTCCATGTGAATCACTCCGGCGGGGATGCCGGACGGTACGTGAATCGGCTCACCCCCTCACCCGAGGATGAGCCGGAGCACGCGGTTGTTCTTGACGAACTCGGTCTGTTCGAGGTAGGCGTCGACGCCGAGGATGCGGCCGGCACCGACGGCACCGAGGCCGAACAGCAGGGCGGCGTACACGAGGTGGTCGTCGACGACCCAGCCGTGGGCGACGGGCAGGCCCTGCATCAGGCCGCCGGTGAGGCTCGCCGCCCAGAACATCATCATCATGACGGCGCCCCAGAACGCGTTCCAGCGCACCAAGGCACCGAGGATGAGCCCGAGGCCCGTCAGGGTCAGCCCCCACATCACGAGGATGTCGACGAGCGGACTCCCGGCCATCGCGGTGAACGCGGCGGTGAACGGGTTGCCCTCGGGGATGGCGTTGGCGAGGAACCCCGCGGCCGTCCAGTTGTCGCTGGGGTCGGCGTTCAGGTAGGTGACGAGCTTGGTGAGTCCGCCCTGCAGGAGGACCCAGCCCATCACCACGCGCATCGAGACCAGCGCGTAGCCGATCCAGTGCTCGGAGTACTCGAAGGTCGTCTCACGGCCGAAGATTTCGGCGTTCAGTTCCCGGGTCGTTGTGGACATCGGTTGGCACCTCTACAGTTACAGGTTCGACGCCGTGGTACTTCAAGCGGGAATCCGCGTCCCAGCAACTGAGAACCGGGGCGACACACCTTTCCGGCGCGGGGTCCAGGCAGGGGTATGGACCGGCAACAGGTACTCGCCCTGCTGATGGTGGCCCTGATGGTGTTCTCGTCGGTGGCGTACGTCGCCTCGTTCGTCTTCTAGTTCCCCCAGACGTCGCCGAGCGGGTGGTCGTCGAGTGACGCCTGCCCGCCCGAGGCGTCGTCGCTTCCGCTCGCGTACGACCGTCCGCGTGACGACCCGCGAGCGTCCGCGACCGCCGCGCCGGGGTCGAACGCCGGCAACTCGGGCGCCTGCATCTGGTCGACCTGGTCGCGGAACCAGTCGGGCATGTCGTGGCGCGCACGCTCGAACAGGTCCAGCAGCGACGAGTCCGCGAGATACGTCGCGCCGTGGTCGTCGGGTGCCCGAACCACCCGGCCGGCGGCCTGGATGACCGTCCGCAGGGCGGTCCGGTAGTACCAGCCCCACTGGTCGTCCTCCAGTCGGCGCGCGACCCGCGAGTCGCGGGTGTTCGGGTACGGCGCCTTGCACAGCACCTGCCAGCGACAGAGGTCGCCCTTCAAATCGAGCGCCTCCTCCATCTTCACGGAGACGAACACGTCGGCACCGTCCGACTGCTTCCAGCCGCGGAGCGCGGCGTCGCGGCTGTCGGAGTCGTGGCTCCGGACCCGCGGGCCGACGCCGAACTCCTCGAGCAGCTCAGTCAGCCGTTCGGCGATGGCGTAGCTGTGGGCGTGTATCAGCCCCTTCTCGTCGGGGTGGCGGGCCATCAGCCGGACGACCGTCCGAGCGAGCTCCGGCAGGGTGTCGTCGCGGTGCTCGTAGGTCATCTTCCCACAGGTCACGTCGTACAGCGGGCGGTTCTCGACGGGGAACGTGTGGGGCACGTCGACGAGCGCGACGGTGTCGGGGTCCAGCCCCGAACTCCGGCAGAACGCGTCCTTGTTCAGGATGGTCGCCGACAGCAGGGCGAACTTGTTGCCCCGGTCCCAGACCGTGTGGTGGAGATAGCGGGCGGGGTCCATCGGCTTGACCGTCACCGCGGTCCCTGCGCCGTCCGGCTGGTCGACCACCCACGTCGTCGGGCTGTCGGGGTCGCGGGCGTCTTCGAGGAACCACTGGAGTTCCCGCGTGAGTTCGGCGAGGCGGTCGCGCTCGGCCACCTCCGACCGCGACAGCTCCACCTTCGAGCGGAGTTCCTCCTGGCGGCGGCCACACACCCGGAGCAGTCGCTCGGCGTACCCTTCCACGTCGGTCAGACCGTCTATGTCGGGCGGTTCGCAGGCGTCCCACACCGGCACCCGGCCGGGCGAGAGGTCGATGGTCGCGTACATCTCGGCCCACTCCGCGAGGCCGTGGGCCTCGTCGACGACGACGACGTCGCGTTTTCCGAACACGTCCGACCCGGCGGTCTGCATGAAGTACGCGAGCGTCATCGCGGCGATGTTTCGGTTGGAGGCGATGGCGCGGTCCGAGAAGTACGGACAGCGGTGTTTCTGGGGGCAGTCGAACCCCCGTTCGCGGGCGCAGGGCGCCTGCGTGACTGGCGTGTCCGTCTCGCCGGGCAGGATGCAGTCGTAGTTGGGCTTTCCGCGGATGACGCTCAAATCTTCGAGCAGGTCGTCGCTGGCCACGTCGTCGAGTTGCGACACCTGTGGGGTGGTGTAGTAGGCGCCGTACGACTCGACGTGGTCCGTCTCGCCGGGGGTTCTCGCACAGCCGGCGATGGCCCGCGCGAGGAGGGACTTGCCGCTCCCCGTGGGGGCACGCACCAGCACCACGTCGTTGCCCGCCTCGAACGCCTCGCGGATGTCCGCGAGCGCCTGCTCCTGGGCACCACGGAAGGAAGGGGCGGGGAACTGCTCCGTAATCTGGGCGGGCTTCACACCCCGAGCAAGCGAGCCGTCGGGCGTAAACGCTCCGGTCGCCGGCCCGACCTTTCGAGTCGTGAAACGCGACCCACCGTTTATAGGCCGGGCGACGCAGTCCGCGCCAGGTTCGTCCGGGCTGACCGTCTCTCGCACGGCTTCGACGGACGACACACGAGGGGAACCCATGAGTGACACACCGTACACGAACGCTATCGTTCCTGCCCTCGCCGTCGCCCTGCTTCTGGGTTTCGGCGTCGTCGGCAACCCCGGACTCGGGGTACTGGCCGACACGGTCTCACCGGGCGGCGACGCGACGCCCGAACCGACGCCCGACGGGGCGAGTGAAGCGACTCCCGCCGGGAGCGCACCCGAGCGTGCAGAGTCGGCCGCCGCCGACGAGTCGGTCGACGCCGTGAGCGACGGGGACCCGCTCCGCTCGGACGACGCACGGGAAACTCCGGAGGACCCGGGCGAGGAGATAACCCGCGTGTTCGAACCGGATGACGGGACGGAAGCCGGCACGGAAGAGCCCGACCTGTCGTTGCTCTCACCCGACAGTTCGCTAGCGGCCACCCTGCGGGGGCCGATGTACATGCTCACCAGCCAGCAGAGCACGCTGGCGACCACCCTGCAGGCGACCGACGACACCGTCCGGAGCGTCGGCGACACGACCACGGACGCAGTCGGTGACGGCACCGAGGCCGTGGCGAACGGTGAGGCGCCGACCGAGGGGGTCGACGAGGTGAGCGACGACGCCGCGAACGCCACCGACGACGCGACCGACGCGGTGGACGACACCGCGGACGACACCACCGAGGGGGTCGGCGAGACGGTCGACGACACCACCGACGACGCGACCGACGCCGTGGACGACGCCACGGGCGGCGCGACGAACGAGACGACGGACACGGTCGACGAGACGGTCGACGACACGACGGATACGGTGGAGAACACGACGGACTCGACCACCGATACGGTCGACGACACGACGAATTCGACGACGGACGCGGTCGACGACACCACCGACGCGGTCACCAACACGACGGAGTCGACGACGGACGCGCTGACCGGCGACGACTCGACGGAGGACTCGACCAACTCGACGGACGGCGACGACGGCCTGCTGTAGCTACTGTTCGTCCAGTGCGGCCACGTCCTCGCCGGTCGCGTCGTCCGGCAGTTCCTCGATACAGTCGTAGCAGAGCAGGAACTCCGAGCCGTCGGCCAACTCGAGCGCGAGCCCCTCCGCCTCGTCGCCGCCGAACGACCAGAGGTTCGCGATGCCGCCGGCGATGCGCACGCGCCGCCCACAGCCGTCACACGGCTCGGTCGCCATGCTCCGCGTTGGGAGCGGCGCCTCAAGACGCTACCGACCGGTCATCGGAAGCCGGGCGGGTTGACGAACAGCGCGTCGGCCATCGCGGCCGCGCCACAGACAGACGCGAACAGCATCGCCTCCGGGAACGCGGCCAGGTCGCTCGCGCCGACGGCGAACGCGAGGGGGATGACCACGAAGACGAGGTCGTACCGCGACGGCGGCCCCCCGGTCGTCGTCTCGCTCGCTCGGGCTTCGATGGGGTTCGGTGCTGACACGACAGGACATCTCCACCCGACGGTACCGGACGCGGTCGCCAAAAACTAACCCCGTCACTCGAAGTGACCACGATATAATTTCTCTATAACTTATACAGCGCGATTTTATGCGCAATGGTATCGTCTATCGCGTATGGAGGTGAACTGCGAGGGGTGTGCCGGCTGCTGTATCGACTGGCGGTCGCTCTCGACTGCTGCTGGCGACTACGAGCAGCAGGGGCGGTATCGGCCGCTCGACGACACCTACACCCTCGTGCCGCTGTCCAGCGACGAACTCCGCCGGTTCGTCGCGGACGGGTTCGGGGACGTGCTCGCGCCCCGACTGTTCGCGGCCGACGAGGGGGTGGCCGTCGACGGTCACACGCTCGCGGCCATCGAGGGGACCCCGGTGTTCCAGGTGGGGCTCCGCAAGCCTCCCAAGCCCGTCGCGCCGTTCGACGCCGACCCGGCGTGGCTCGACACCTGCGTCTTCCTCGACCCGACGACGCTCCAGTGTCGAATCCACGGTACGGACCGCTATCCCGAGGCGTGTGCGACGTACCCGGGCGACAACCTCGCGCTCGACCACGAGACCGAGTGCGAGCGGGTGGAGGCGGCGTTCGGCGGCGACCGCCTTCGCGAGCAGACGCCGCCCGACGGCGCCGGCATCGATCCCATGCCGCTGGGCGCGACGGTGTTCGGCCACCCCGACGCCGGGCGACTGGCCGGCGTCGTCGAGCGAGTTGCGGCCGCGCGCCCGACCGACACGGACCGGGCGGAACTCGTCGCCGTCGCGGCCGCGCACCGGCCGGGAAGCCTGGAGGTGGACCGCGACCGGTACGAGTCGGCCCGCGCCGCGGTCCTCGATGCCGACTCGTGGGCCGGCCGCGCCCTCGACGAGTGGGAACGCCGCGCTAACCGGACGGAGCCGGCGCCGTCGGCCGCCCGCGCTGTCGAGGACGACAGGGGCGCGCCACCGACGCCCGGGTGGGATTAAGTCGCTTCCGTGCGTTCCTCCGGACATGCACGTTCTCGTCACCGGGGCGACCGGGTTCGTCGGCGGGCGACTCGTTCCCGCGCTCGTCGAGCGTGGTCACGACGTTCGCGTGCTCGTGCGTGACCCGTCCCGATACGACGCGCCCGAGGGGGTCGAGGTGGCGTCGGGCGATTTGCTGGAACCCGGAAGCTTCGAGGCCGCCCTGGAGGGTGTCGACGCCGCGTACTATCTCGTCCACTCGATGCAGGCCGGGGGCGGGTACGCGGAGCGGGACCGCCGTGCGGCCCACAACTTCGCGGCCGCCGCCAGCGAGGCCGGCGTCGAGCGCGTGGTGTATCTCGGCGGCCTCGGGGACGACCGCGACGAGCTCTCGGAGCATCTCGAGTCGCGCCGCGAGGTGGAGCGAATCCTCGCGGACGGCGAGTACGCGCTGACGACGCTCCGTGCGGCCATCATCATCGGGGACGGGTCGACGTCGTTCGAACTCGTCCGGCAACTGGCGAAGCGGCTCCCGGTGATGGTGACGCCGAAGTGGGTCCGGACGCCGTGCCAGCCCATCGCCATCGACGACGTGATCGCGTATCTCGTCGGCGTGCTGGACGTACCCGAGACCGCCGGCGGGACTTACGAAATCGGCGGCCCTGAGGTGCTCGCCTACGAGGACATCGTCCGGACCGTCGCGGAACACGTCTCGGGACGGGCACCGTACATCGTTCCGGTGCCGGTGTTGACGCCGCGGCTGTCGAGCTACTGGCTCGGCTTCGTGACGGACGTGCCGACGAGCGTCGCCCACCCGCTCGTGCTCGGTTTGAAGAACGCCGTCGTCGTCACCGACCACCGCATCGACGACCTGCTCGACGTCGAGAAGACGCCGTTCGAGACGGCCGTCGCCCGCGCGCTCGGGGAGGTCCCGTCGGAGCCAACGCCCGTGGAGGTCGCATGAAGCGGCCGGAGTACGGCGAGACGTGGGTGTACGAGTCCATCGTCGGCGCGCTTCCCGGTATCGACCTGCCGCCCTCGGTCGCCATCGGCATCCAGTTCGGACTCTTCGAGGTCGCACTCCTCGCGCTGGCGTGGTACTACGACCTCTGGAGTGCGGCGCTCGCGGGCACCGTCGCGGTCGCGGTCGCCGCCGTCGGGAGCGCCGAGATGCTCCGAATCGGCCGCTTGGCGCGCCGGGGCGACGCACCGGTGGCGTACACGCGGCTCCTGTTCGGGTCGAGCATCGAGGTGGTGCTCGCGGTGCTCGCGTACGTCGCGCTGGTCACCCACCTGTTCGTCTTCGACCCGCGGACGGGGGGCACGCCGCTCGTCGAGACGCTGTTCGGCCCCGAACCGCCGATACTGGCGGTGTATCTGATGCTTCTCGTGCTGTGGGACGTCTGCTACCGCATCGGGACGGGATGGTGGGCGTCGGTCGTGGCGCTCTGGCGGTCGACCCAGTGTGAGCTACATCCGACCGCGCGTCGCGCGTTCGTCCGGGCGGACCTCGAAACGATGGCGTTCGGGCTCGTGCAACTAGTGCTGGCGCCGTTCCTCGTCGGCCGGCCCGTGCTCCTGTTCGCACTGGTCGGCCACGTCGTCGCCGTGACGGTGGTGACGGCGCTGTCGCTGGCCGTGTTGCACGCTAGAGGAGCAGACGGCGTCAGCGTCCCGACTTGATCTGTTTGAACTGGTCGAGCAGTTCCTCCGTCGAGTCCCCCGAGTCGTACTCCACCTCTCCCCGATACTGCGTCCGGTCGTCGTCGTCGCTCACGTCGACCGAGGAGGTCTTCTGCTCGCGGCGCTCGTGCTCGTCCTCGTCATAGGCACCCATTGACATGGTAACTACACTCTCACTTGCGAGTTGTTGGTAATGAATGTAACGGGGAAACAGCGGGGGCGTTTATATGCTACCCGCCGATAGACGCAACCTGTAAACGTTCTCCGGACCGAGTAGTCGGTGTGGCAGGTCCCCTTCGATTCCGTCGCTCGAACCAGTCGTGGAACGAGCAGCGGGTCCGCGACCGGTTGCTGAAACCCCTCGACGCCGGCATCGGTGCTCGCCTGGAGGAGCCGTGGTTTCCGACGCCGTCGGGGTACGAGGCGGTTCGGCTGGAGATGCACAACGGCGAGTTCGCGCTGTTCACGTGGACCGACGGGACGGCCTACTGGATGGGGAACACGACGACGCCGGAGGTGTTGTGGCGCACCGACAAGTACGACTTCACCGAGGTGCCGTATCAGGTCGCGCGGTGGGCCCAGCGCGAACTGCTCGCGCGGCTCGAACTCGTCGACCCGTGGCTGACCGAGTACGACCACGTCGCGTGGTTCTTCCTCCCGGTGTTCTGCTCGAAGGACGGCCGGACGACGACCCGGCGGTTCTTCGACGAGCACGCCGCCGGTTTTCCCGACGCGACCCGCGAGGAGGCGCTTTCGTTCTTCGAGGACGCACTCTCGACGGGGATGCTCGACGACCACCGGTACACGATGGCGTCGAAACTCGGCACCAGCGAGGGGCTCGACGTGGGCCGGATGGCCGCGACGATGGGCGAGTTCACCGTCGCCAAACTGCTCGACGACGCCGGGGTCTCCTTCGAACCGGAAGTGCAACTCGACAGCGGGCACGCGCTCGACTTCCGCGTGGCTGGCGACCACCTCGTCGAGGTGACGCGGCCGCTTCCGCCGGAGCGCCGGAGCCGCGCGGACACGCCCGTCGCGGCCGTCCGCGAGACCGCTGGGGCGAAGAACGCCGACCAGCTCCGGGCGCACCCGGACGCGACGCTGTTCGTCGACTGCTCCTCGTTCCGCGACGACGAGTGGGCGACGGTCCGAGCGGAACGACCGTCGGTCTCCCACGACCCGACGGTGGTGTTCCGTGCTCGCCCCGACGGCCGTATCGAAGGCTATCGACACGGCACGCTCCCGTTCGAGTTGAACGGCGCGGTCGAGTGGCTGGAGTAGGGCGAGCAGGCGGTCCGCTCTCCGGCGCGAGACGGTGGACCGCACACCCGCCGTGTTCGTCCCGCGCGACGGCTACGTCACGGGGCCGGTGGCCGCGGATTGGTATATAAACCTCGGGCCGGCGGCGTGCGCGCGGCGAGCGAACACAACGACGGAGAGCCATGCGAGGACAGAGCATCCGCGAGGGAGTGGTGCGCGGTTCACGGCACGCGAGCGTAGCGAGCGTGCCGTAGCATGCACGGACTGACGCGACCCGGGGCTCGCGGAGGGAGTGTGCGCGCATACTTTCCACCACCGTGAGACTCGCCTCGCCGTTCTCCCGTCGACCGAACCGCACACCGCTCGCCTCACGAGCAATCGGGCGCTTCGCGGCCGATGACAGCCTTGCCGGCACGATTCGCGCGCCGTGTAAAAACTGGACTAGAAGGAGACCTGTTCCGGGCCGTTCTCGCCGACGGTCGGCGCGTCGCGGTCCGAGTACCCCTTCCGGCCGATGCCCTTCTCGGAGATGGCCGACCGCGCGGCGAGCTTCGCCCCCTCGGCGTCCTGGTACGTCTCCTCCCCGAGCCGCCCCAGCGCGTCGCCGAGCGTCTCCGTCCCGTTGGGCAACTGCAGTTCCAGCTCGCCGTACTCGTCGATGAGCTCGCCGGTCGTCGCGGGGAACGAGTGGGCCTCGAACGAGTCGTCCGCGTCGGCCATGAATCGCATGTGAGGTGAGAGTCCGTGAACGTTAATGAACGTTGTGAGCAAACTGCCTTGCAGAATCGGATGTGATTAAGGAGAATTAAGGAGCAAGCCGTAAGGCCGCCCCGCCCGCCGGTCCGGGTATGGTAGTCGCGGACCTCCACGTCCACACGACGAACTCCGACGGGGCGATGGCGCTCGAGGCGGTGCCGGCGGCCGCGAAGCGCGCGGGCGTCGACACCGTCGCGGTGACCGACCACGACCGCGTCCACCCGGACCTCGACGCCGTGAGCGAGCGCCGCGACGGCGTCCGTCTCGTCCACGGCATCGAACTCCGCGTCGAGACCGGCGACCAGCGTCTCGACCTGCTCGGCTACGGCGTCGACCCGACGGCCGACCTCGAACGCGAGATAGAGCGCATCCAGCGCGACCGGGTCGAGCGCGGCCGCGCCATCATCGAGAACGTCGAGGACCGCCTCGGCGTCGACCTCGGCCTCGATGCCCGACCGGGTCTCGGGCGCCCGCACGTCGCCCGTGCCACCGCCGAGGCGACCGACATGAGCTACGAGCAGGTGTTCGAGGAACTCATCGGCGACGACGGCCCCTGCTTCGTCGCGCGTGACGTATCGGCCTTCGAGACGGGCCGGGACCTGCTGGGGGACGCCTGCGCGCTCGTCGGCCTCGCACACCCGTTCCGCTACCCCGACCCGGCAGCCGCGCTCGACCGTTGCCGCGACCTGGACGCAGTCGAGCGGTTCTACCCCTACGGCAGGGAGGTCGACACCGGGCTCGTCGACCGGGCCATCGACCGCTACGACCTCGTCGCCACGGGCGGGAGCGACGCCCACGACGACGAACTCGGGAAGGCGGGGCTGGGTGCCGACGGCTACGAGCGGTTCCGCGCGGCGGCAGGCTTGCCCGACCCGTAGGCGTTAATGCCGGTGCTCTCGTAGCCGTTTGCATGCAGTGTCACTACTGCGACGAGGAGGCCGCCGTCGCCGTCGAGAAGGACCACATCAAGGTCGGCCTCTGCGAGGATCACTTCCGCGACCGCATGGAGGAACTCTCCGAGGAGGGGTGGATGGAAGACCTCCAGGAAGAACTCGACATCGACCGCTCCTGACACGCGTTCTGCGAAACGAGACACGGCAGGTCACCCTTACTCCACGTCGATGCTCCGCTCGTCGAGCAACGCGACGAACGCGCTCTCGTCGAGCACCGGCACGTCGTTGGCCTCGGCATCGCTCGTCTTGCTCGCACCGGGGTTCTCGCCGGCCACGAGGTAGTCGGTGTTGCCCGAGACGCTTGACGTCGCGGCGCCGCCGTGTCGCTCCACCAGTTCCTGTGCCTCGCTCCGGGTCCAGCGGTCGAGCGCGCCCGTGAACACGAACGTCAGCCCGTCGAGTTCGCTCCCCTCCTCGGCGTCGGCCGCCTGCGGGTCGACGTGATCGAGCAGGCGCTCGATGACCCCGCGGTTCCGCTCGCTGTCGAAGAACTCCCTGATTTCGTCGGCGACGACCTCGCCGATGCCCTCCACCTCGCGCAGGTCCTCGCGGCTCGCCGCGCGGACGGCCTCGAACGTCCCGAAGTGGCGCGCGAGGTCCCGCGCGACGGTCGGCCCCACCTCCGGCACGCCGATGGCGACGAGGAAGTCCGCCAGCGGTGGCTCACGCGCGGCGTCGAGTTCCGCGACGAGGTTCTCGGCGCTCGTCTCGCCCCACCCTTCCAGCGCCGCGAGTTCCGCGGCGTCGAGAGTGTAGAGGTCCGGCAGGCGCTCGACGAGCCCGGCGTCCAGCAGTTGCTGGACTGACTTCTCGCCGAGCCCCTCGACGTCCAGCGCGTTCCGGCTGGCGTAGTGTTCGATGGCACGCTGGAGCTGTGCGTCGCAGGCCAGCCCCCCGGTGCAGTACGCCAGCGGGCCGTCGCGCTCGACGGCCGAGTCACAGACCGGGCAGTGGTCGGGGAACGCGAACTGGCCCTCGCTGTCCTTCTCGAGTACCTCCTCGACGTACGGGATGACGTCGCCCGCGCGTTCGACGGCGACGCGGTCGCCGACGTTCACCCCGAGGTCGGCTATCTGGTCGGGGTTGTGGAGGGAGGCGCGCGACACCGTCACGCCGCCCACCTCCACGGGGTCGAGCAGGGCGACCGGCGTGAGCCGACCGGTCCGGCCCACCTGCACGGCGATGTCCCGCACCGTCGTCTCCTCTGTGCGGGCGGGGAACTTGTAGGCGAACGCCCATCGGGGCGCCCGCGCGGTGGTGCCCAACCGCTCGCAGGCGTCGCGGTCGTCCACCTTGATGACGACGCCGTCTATCTCGTAATCGAGGTCGTCGCGCCGGTCGAGCAGGCGGTCGCGGTAGTCGATTGCGGCGTCGATGTCGTCGACGCGCCGGACCTCGTCGTTCACCTTCAGTCCCCACTCGGGCAGGGTCTGGTGCCGCTCCCACTGCGTGTCGAACTCGGTACCGTCCAGCGCCTCGAAGAAGAAGCAGTCGAGCGGCCGTTCGGCGGTCACGGCGGGGTCCTGCTGGCGGACGGTGCCGGCGGTGGCGTTCCGGGGGTTGGCGAACGGGTCGTCGCCCCGCTCGACCCGCTCGCGGTTGTAGGCGTTGAACGCCTCGCGGGGCATGAACAGTTCGCCACGCACCGCGAGAAAGTCGGGGTGGTCGCCGCGCAACCGCTGGGGGATGGAGGAGACCGTACGGACGTTCTCGGTCACATCGTCGCCAACCTCGCCGTCGCCGCGGGTGACTGCCCGCTCGTAGGTGCCGCCCTCGTAGACGACTTCGATGGAGACGCCGTCGAACTTCGGCTCGCAGACGTACCGCTGGTCGCCCACCGCGCGGCGCACCCGGTCGTCGAACTCCCGCACCTCGCTCTCCTCGCCGGCGGAGTCGATGGACAGCATCGGCACGACGTGCTCGACGCTGTCGAACTCGTCGACCGGTTCGCCGCCGACCCGCCGAGTCGGCGACGCCTCGGCGTCCAGGTCGAACGCCGCTTCGAGTTCCCGCAACCGGTCGAACAGCGCGTCGTACGCCCGGTCACCGATTAGCGGGTCCGCTTCAACGTAGTAGCGGTAGTCGTGGTAGCGGAGCGCCGCCCGCAACTGCTCGGCTTGCTCGCGGGCTTCGTCCTCGCCGAGGTCCTCGACGGGCGCGAACTCGGTCGGTGGCTCCCGGATGTAGGGGTTGTCCTCGGGGACGTCGGTCATCAGCGGACCTGAACGCGGACGGGTCAAAAATGGGTCGCGTCGCCGCTCAGTTCAGCGCCCAGATGGCGTAGTTGAGGTAGGTGGCGAACCCGGTCCACAGCAGGTACGGCACCAGCAACAGCGCCGCCCGGCGGTCGACCCGCCAGAACGCGGCGATGGTCCCGGCGATGGCGACGACCAGCGGCACGATGACCGCGAGTCCCCCGATGGGGTTCTGCCCGCCGAAGAACACCAGCGACCACGCGAAGTTCAACGCAAGTTGGACGGCGAACAGGCCGAGACCGACCTTCGCCACGCGGGTCTCCCGCTGGCGCCAGACGAGCGCCGCGGCCACGCCCATCAGCGCGTACAGGAGGGTCCACACCGGCCCGAACACCCAGTTCGGGGGCGTCAGCGCCGGCTGCTGGAGGGTCGCGTACCAGTTCGTTATCGCGCCGGCGGTGAGCGCGCCGCTCGTGATGCCGACGGCTTCACACAGCAGAACGCCCGCGACGACGTCCTTCCGGAGCAGTTCCCCGCGGAGCCCGCCAGACCCGACGGCGGGCGCGGAGGTGTCGGTGCCCATACCGGATAGACGCGCCGGGAGGCCGTAACCGTTGGCCCTCAGAGGTCCGCGACGTCCTCGATGGCGTCGGTCAGCGCCCTGATGCTCTCGACGTCGTGTTCGCCCATGTGGCCGATGCGGAACGTCTTCTCCGACAGCGTCGAGCCGTAGCCGTTCGAGAACACCATGTCGTACTCCTCGTCGATGGTCTCGATGGTGCCGGCGACGTCGATGCCCTGCGTGTTCTCGACGCAGGTGACCGTCCGGGAGGCGTGCTCCTCGTCGGGGAACACGTCGAAGTGGTCGCGGGCCCACTCGCGGGTGTACGCGGCCATCTCGCGGTGGCGGCGGTCCCGGGCCGCGTGGCCCTCCTCCAGCATGTGCTTCATCTGCTTGCGGTAGGCGAGCATGATGGGGATGGCCGGCGTCGAGTGGGTCTGTCCCTTCCGGTCGTAGTAGTCGAGACAGCGCTGGAAGCCGCCGTACCACGAGGCCGAGTCCTTGTCGAGTTCCCGCTCGTAGGCCGCGTCGGAGACGACACACACCGCGAGGCCGGGCGGCATGGCGAACGCCTTCTGGGTCGAGGTGAAGATGGCGTCGATGTCGTGGGCCTCGACGTCGACGTAGTCGCCGCCGAGACAGGAGATGGCGTCGACGACGAAGTAGGTGTCCGGGTAGTCGGCCACGAGGTCGCCGATCTCCTCGACGGGGTTGCGCACGCCCGTCGACGTCTCGTTCATCACGAGGCCGACGGCGTCGTACTCCTCGGCGTCGAGCGCGTCGCGCACGTCCGCCGGGTCGACCGCCTCGCCCCACTCGTACTCGATGCGGTCGACCTCCTTGCCCAGGCGCTCGGCGACGTTCGCCTGCCGCTCGCTGAAACTGCCACACGTCGGCACGAGCATCTTCTCGTCGACGAGGTTGAGCGTCGTCGCCTCCCAGAACTCCGTGCCGGAGGCCGTGAGGACGATGACGTCGTTGTCGGTGCCGAGGAACTCCTTGGTGTCCTCGACGATGGTCGTGTACAGGTCGGTCATCCGGTCCATCCGGTGGCCGAACATCGGTTCGGCCATCGCCTCGATGACGTCGTCGCGGACCTGTGTCGGGCCCGGCAGGTACAGCGTCTTGTCGCGGTAGTCGTCTCTGTATTCGCGTTTCTCGGTCACGGGAGCCACCTCTCGGGTGTGGTGTACCGTTGCTGTGGGCCGGCAAGGGCGTTGTGATAGCGGCCGCACTTCCGGTGGCACCCCGTCGTGCCTCAGCGGTCACTCCTCGGGCCGGGCGAACGTCGCCACGCGCTCGACGTCCAGCCGCATGAGGGCGGGAAGAAGCGCCACCGCCAGCAGCATCTCCGCACCGCCCGCCACCAGGAACGCCGTCTCGACGCCGAGGCGGTCGGCGGCCGCCTCGCCGCCGAGCACGCCCGTCAGGAAGCCGAGCGAGCCGGCGACGTTGAACCCGCCCGTCGCCGTCCCCCGGCCGTCGTCGGCCGCGAGGTCGTTGACCAGCGCGAGCGTCGCGGGCGCACACAGCGCGCCCAGCCCCCCGACGAGCGCCATCAACACGGCGGCGACGACGGCGGAGGGCGCAAACGAGACGGCGACGATGACCGCGCCGTAGGCGAACGAGCCGGCGGCGACCGGCCCCACGCGGCCGATGCGGTCCGACAGCACCCCGAGCGGGTACTGCAACAGTGCGAAGGGGAGGAAGAACGCGCCCAGAAGGAGGCCGGTGCCGGCGGCGTCGAGCCCGAACCGGGTCTGGAAGAACACGACCCCCACGAGCGCGAAGAACCCCGCGGTGAACCGGTCGGCGAAGCCGAACGCGTAGGGGACGGCGAGCGCGGGCCGCTCCCGGACCGTCAGGAGTGCCGCGAGCGTCCGGGCGTCGCCGCCCGCACCGCCCCGCTCCCGCAGGCGGGTGGCCGCGAGGCCGACCGCGACCATCAGCACGGCGGCCACCAGCAGGGGCACCCGGGGGCCGAGCCGGTATAGCTGGCCGCCGACGGGCGCACCAAGCCCCGTCCCGAGGCCGATGGCGATGCCCGCGGCGCCCATGTTCCGGCCGTTGCCGCCGCCGAGGTCCATCAGCGTCGCTATCGCCAGCGAGAACGCGCCGATGGTGAACGCGCCCTCGACGAACCTGACGGCCAGCACGACGGCGAACGGCACCGTCGGGAGCGCCGCGAGCGCGAGATACGCGAGACCGCCGCCGAGCGCGCCGGCCGCGATGAACGCCCGGCGCCGTCCCGCCGCGTCCGACAGCGCGCCCCACACGCCCGCGAACAGGACGAACCCCGCGAACTCCGCGGCGAGGAAGGCCGCGCCCGCATCGAGCGCCCCCGTACCGCCGAACGACGCAACCAGCTGTGGCACCCCCGGATAGAGGAGCACCTGCGCGAACAGGACGGCGAACACGACGGTTGCGAGCGCGACTCGCTCGCGGCGCTGGCCGCTCACGCCCGGCCGTAGGAGCCGAGCCGACAAATCGGTGCGGGACTCACAGCCGGTAGCTGGCTATTTCGGTCGACCCGCAGGCCGGACACGTCGCCCCGTCGACGCTGGTGCCACAGCGGCGACACTCGCGGAGGTCCGCGCTCGGTTCCGCGCGCAGTGCCCGTCGCAGACGGTCGAACATGCCCGTCGGAACGACCGCCACCCTCTAATAGACGACCCGACCGGCCCGGAACTGGAAACCGACACATGGCGACCGGTCCCTTCGCGAGCCGTCTGCCGGGCGTCTGACGCCGCGTTCCGTCCCCCGCGACAGAATTTGCCGTAACTCTCGGTTATAGATTCTTCGAGCGATATGCGTCACATACATGAGCAAACGGGACTTCGGCTTCGACACGCGGTGTCTCCACGCGGGCCACGAGGCGGACCCGACGACGCGGGCCGCCGCCCCCGCCATCCATCAGACCTCCTCCTACGAGTTCCAAGATGCGGACCGGGCGGCCGAACTGTACTCGCTAGAGACGGACGACCACGTCTACTCGCGCATCTCCAACCCGACGACGGGCGTGCTGGAGCGCCGGCTGGCGGACCTCCACGGCGGCTCCGGCGCCTGCGTCACCGCGTCGGGGATGGCGGCGCTCGACGCCGCGACGCTCGTGCTCGCGTCGGCGGGCGACAACGTCGTCTCGGCGTCCTCCATCTACGGCGGCACTCACTCGTATCTCTCGCACACGGCGGGAAGCCGCGGCGTCGAGGCACGGTTCGTCGACACGCTCGACCCCGAGGCGTACGCCGACGCTATCGACGAGGACACCGCCTACGTCCACTACGAGACGGTCGGCAACCCCGCGCTGGTGACACCCCCGATGGAGGCGATTGCGGAGGTGGCCCACGAGCGGGGCGTCCCCGTGCTCGTCGACAACACGTTCGCGACGCCGGCGCTGTGTCGCCCGTTCGAGCACGGCGCGGACCTCGTGTGGGAGTCGACGACGAAGTGGATTCACGGCTCCGGCACCACCGTCGGCGGCGTCCTCGTCGACGGCGGCACGTTCCCGTGGAGCGACCACGCGGACGACTACCCCGAAATCACGGCGAACCCGGCGTTCCACGGCCGCGACTTCACCGAGCGGTTCGGCGACCGCGCGTTCGAGTACGCGGCCCGCCACCGCGGCCTCCGCTCGCTGGGCGACCAGCAGAGCCCGTTCGACGCCTGGACGACTCTGCAGGGGCTGGAGACGCTCGGTCTGCGGATGGAGCGCCACTGCGAGAACGCCCAGCGGGTGGCGAGGTGGCTCGACGACCATCCCGAGGTCGAGTGGGTGAACTACCCCGGCCTCGAGGACCACGAGACCCACGACAACGCGACCGAGTATCTCGACGGGGGCTACGGCGGCATGATAACGTTCGGCCTCGAGGACGGCTACGAGGGCGGCAAGCGCGTCTGCGAGGACGTCGAGTTGTGCAAGTTCCTCGCCAACATCGGGGACGCGCGGACGCTCCTGATTCACCCGGCGTCGACGACCCACGCACAGCTCTCGGAGGCCGAACAGCGCGCCTCCGGTGTCACGCCGGACCTCGTGCGCCTGTCGGTCGGCATCGAGGACAGCGAGGACGTCATCGCGGACCTCGCGGAGGCGATATGAGCGACACCGTCGCGCTGGGCGCGTTCGAGTTCGACTGCGGCGAGTCCATCCCCGAGTTGGAACTCGCCTACGAGACGTACGGCGAGTTCACCGGCGACAACGCGGTGCTGGTCTGTCACGCCTTGACGGGCTCCCACCACGTCGCCGGCCGCCGACGAACGGGGGAGACGGCGGGGCAGGCCGCCGCGTGGTGGGACGACATCGTCGGCCCGGGGAAGGCGATAGACACCAACGACTACTACGTCGTCTGCGCGAACGTCCCCGGGTCGTGTTACGGCTCGTCGGGGCCGGCCACCGAGGGGCCGGACGGCGAGCCGTGGGGCACCGACTTCCCCGCCGTGACCGTGGGCGACTGGACCCGCGCCCAGCGGGAACTGCTCGACCACCTCGGGGTCCCCCACCTCCACGCAGTCGTCGGCGGCTCCGTCGGGGGGATGAACGCCCTCGACTGGGCGAAACGCCACCCCGACCACGTGGACCGCGTCATCCCGGTGGCGACGGGTGCACGGCTCGACGCGCAGTGTCTCGCGCTGGAGGCCATCGCCCGCCGGTCCATCACGACCGACCCGAACTGGCAGGGCGGCGACTACTACGGCGACGGCCCGGACCCGGACCACGGGCTGGCGCTCGCCCGCCAACTCGGCCACGTGATGTATCTCTCGAAGTCGTCGATGGAGGCGAAGTTCGGCCGCCGTTCGGCGGGGATGGACGCCGCCCGCGAGACGTTCCCCACCGACCCCGCCGCCGGCTTCTTCCCGTACCGCGAGGTGGAGTCGTATCTGGATTACAACGGCGAGAAGTTCGCCGACCGGTTCGACGCCAACTCGTATCTGTATCTGACGCGGGCGATGGACAACTACGACCTGGCGGCCGGCTACGAGTCGGCCGCGGAGGCGCTGGCGGCGTTCGACGGCGAGGCGATGGTGCTGTCGTTCACCGGCGACTGGCATTTCACCGTCGAGCAGGGCGAGGCGCTCGCGGAGGCGTTCCGGGCCACCGACAGCCGGGTCGCTCACCACGTCGTCGAGTCCGACCACGGCCACGACGCCTTCCTCGTGGAGCCGGACCGGGTGGGGCCGCCGCTGGCCGACTTCGTCGAGGCGGGCGTCCGGGGCAACGCCGTCACGGACACCCGCGAGTCCGACGACGAGGACTCGGAGTTCGCGCCCGTCCACACCAGCCTGTTCTCGGACTGACCCACGCGTCACAGGTCGGGGCAACGGTTGACGCTGTCTCCGGTGTTTAATCCGCTCTCGGTCGTCGAGTGGACGATGAGCGACGACGAGACTCCCGACCTGTTCACCGACGCGCTCCACGCCGGCCAGGAGGCCGACCCGACCACCGGGGCGCGGGCACCGCCGCTGTACCAGACCACCTCCTACGAGTTCGACGACGCCGACCACGCCGCGCGGCTGTTCGCGCTCGAGGAGGCGGGCAACATCTACTCGCGGCTGATGAACCCGACGAACGCGACGCTGGAGAAGCGCCTCGCCAAACTCGAGGGCGGCGTCGGCGCGCGCGCCACCGCCTCCGGGATGGCGTCGTTCGACCTCGCGACGTTCATGCTCGCGTCGGCGGGCGACAACATCGTGTCGGCGTCGTCGCTGTACGGCGGCACGTACACCTATCTCACCCACACCGTCGAGCGCCGCGGCGTCGAGACGCGGTTCGTCGACACGCTCGACTACGAGGCCTACGAGGAGGCCATCGACGAGGACACCGCGTTCGTCCACTGCGAGACCATCGGCAACCCCGCGCTGGTCACCCCGGACTTCGACCGCCTCGCGGACATCGCCCACGAGAACGGCGTGCCGCTGTTCGTCGACAACACGTTCGCGACGCCGGCACTCTGTCGGCCCATCGAGCACGGCGCGGACCTCGTCTGGGAGTCGACGACGAAGTGGATTCACGGGTCGGGAACCACCGTCGGCGGCATCCTCGTCGACGGCGGCACGTTCCCGTGGGCCGACCACGCCGAGAAGTTCCCCGAAATCGCACAGGACAACCCCGCCTATCACGGCGTCAACTTCGCCGAGCGGTTCGGCGAGGCGGCGTTCGCGTACGCGGCGCTGGCTCGCGGCCTGCGCGACCTGGGCAACCAGCAGTCGCCGTTCGACTCGTGGGTCACCCTGCAGGGGCTGGAGACGCTCCCGCTCCGGATGGAGCGCCACTGCGAGAACGCCATGGCCGTCGCGGAGTATCTCGACGACCACCCCGAGGTCGAGTGGGTCACCTACCCCGGCCTCGAGGACCACGAGACCCACGACAACGCGACCGAGTATCTCGACGGGGGCTACGGCGGCATGATAACGTTCGGGCTGTCGGCCGGCTACGAGGCCGCCAAGGGCGTCACCGAGCGGGCGAACCTCGCCAGTCTGCTGGCGAACGTCGGCGACGCGAAGACGCTCATCATCCACCCCGCCTCCACGACCCACCAGCAGTTGACCGAGGCCGAACAGGAGTCCTCGGGGGTCACGCAGGACCTCGTGCGCCTGTCGGTCGGCCTGGAGGACACCGACCGCATCATCGCGGACCTCGACGCGGCCATCGACGCCTCGACGTAGGCGTCGCGGCCGCCGCGGGGCCGCGTCGACTACCCCTCGACGAACAGCAACACGAGGAGCCCCGCCACGAGCGCCAGCGGGTACGCGGGATGCGCGAGCAGGAACGCCAGCGCCTCCGACGCCGTCGCCCCGCTTCCGAGCGCGTCGTACGTCGCGGCGCCGCCGCCGACGGCCGCGACGCCGCCCGAGGCGCGCAGTGGATACTTGCCGACGGTCCGTCCGACCCGGTCGAAGAGTCCCAGTCCCATCGTCTACCCCTCCGTTTCGACTGGAACGGCAAAAACTCGCGTACGACGGGCGTCTGACGCCCGTCGGCTTCCCCTGGATGGTGGCCGGTCGCCCCCGCGGTTCGGCCTACCCGGACACCACGTCTCGCCGTTCGAACAGGTCCGCGAGCGCGGCCATCGAGTCGACCACGTCGTCGCAGTGCGGCTCGACGGCCGGCTTCGGGTCGAACCCCACTGCGAGGCCCGCCACCTGGAGCATCGGCAGGTCGTTCGCGCCGTCGCCCACGGCGACCGTCTCGGCCATCGGCACCCCCACCTCGCGGGCGAGTCGTTCCAGTTCGTCGTCCTTCGTCCCCTCGATGAGCGGCCCCTCGACCTCGCCCGTCAGTTCGCCGTCCTCGACGGGCAGGCGGTTGGCGACGACGCTGTCGACGGTGGTGCCGGCGGCCTCCAGCGCCCGCTCGACGCCCCGCTCGAACCCGCCGGTGAGGATGGCGACGGTGTGGCCCGCCTGGCGGAGTGCGTCTATCACCTCGGCGCTCCCCGGCCGGAGCCGCACCTGTTGCCACGCCTCCTCGGCGTCCGACTCGGACAGTCCGTCCAGCAGGGCCGCCCGCTCGCGCAGGGAGGTGGCGTACTCGATTTCGTCGTTCATCGCCCGCTCGGTGATGGCGGCCATGTCGTCGGCCACGCCGCGCCGGTCGCCCAGCAGGACGGTCATCTCCGAGTCGGAGAGCGTCCCGTCGAAGTCGAAGGCTATCAGCATGCCCGACGCTTGGACGGAGCGGCGTTTGAAAGGGTGTGGTTCCGGTCAGCCTCGCCAGCCGACGGGGTCGGGCTCCCGCCCATCGCTCGCCGGGGGCGCCGAACCCCTTCTCGTCGCCTCAGTCGTCGGCGGGTCTCGCGTCCGCACCGGGGTCGAGCGACGCGGGCGCCAGCCGGCGGGTCCACACCATCAGCAGGGCCGGGAGCACGAACACGCTCGCTATCAGCGAGTAGGCGATGGTGAGCGCGGTGATGATGCCGAACTGCTGGAGCGGGACGAGGATGGCGAACACGAGCACGCCGACGCCCGCGATGTCGGTGATGGCGGAGCCGAACAGCGCGCCACCCGTCCCGAGGACCGCGACGCGGAGCGCCTCGGTGGCGTCGCCCAACCGCTCCAGTTCTGAGGCGTACCGCTCGGCGACGTGGATGGAGTAGTCGACGCCGATGCCGATGGTGAAGGAGGTGATGACGGCCGTCATCACGTTGAACGGGATGTCGAGCGCGGCCATCGTGCCGACTATCCACGTCACCGCCATCGCGATGGGGAGCAGGGTGACCACGCCGAGCGACGCCGACCCGAGCGTGCGCCGGTAGGCGGTCATCAGCAACGCCAGCACCACGACCAGCGTCACCGCGAGGCTCCGGGTGACGGTGTTCAACAGTTGGGTGGCGACCGCCTGATTCATAATCGGCTGGCCGGTCGCCGTCGTCTCCAGGCCGTCGCCCTCTACCGGCGCGGTGGCGTTGCGCACCTGCCGGGTGATGGTTCCCTCCCCGTAGGAGCCGTTGACCGGCACCGTCACCCGGACGGCGTCGTACTCGCCGTCCGCGCGGTGGAGCATCGTCGGGGCCGCATCCGGCGCGGCCTCGTAGAAGGCGTCGTACACCGCCTCGATGTTCCGGTCGGGGACGGCGTTGCCGTCGGTGTCGGCGCGCCGGAGCGTGCGGTTGAACGCCTCGTCGTCCTCGGCGACGGCCCACATCATCGTCAGCACCGACCGCGTCCCCGGTTCGTCGTTCGGCAGTATCAGCGCCACCTCCGAGCGGTTGGCCCGGTCCATCGTCCGGTGGACGCGTTCGAGCGCGTCGTCGTCGGTCACGTCGCCCCGTATCAGTAGTTCGGTCGTCGTCCCGTCGTAGATGAAGTTCGACTCGCGGACGTAGTCGAGGTTGTCCTGCACGGTGTAGTTGGCCGGCTCCATCGCCTCGGGGAGCCCGTCGGTCCACTCGGGCGTCTCCTCGACGAGCAGGTCGTCCTGCTGGAAGTCGGTGCTGACCGTGACGGCGCCCGCGCCCGCCGCCAGCGTAATCAGCCCCGCCAGCGCCAGCACGCCCAGCGGCGAGACGCGGGCGGCGGCGACCGGTGCGGCCAGGAACGCGGTGAGGCGGCCGCCCTCCGAGCCGAACGCCCGCCGGTCGCGGTCGTAGCCGCGGGCCTCGAGCGCCGCGTCGAGTTCCACCTTCACGGCGGGGATGAACCCCGCGAACACGACGAACGCGGCGACGATGCCCACCGCGGAGACGACGCCGAACTCCCGGAGGGGGGCGACGCCCGACACGAGGTTCGAGAGGAACCCCGTCGCCGTAGTCAGCGTCACCAGCGCGAGCGCGACGCCGACGCCAGACAGCGCCACCCGCATCGCCGGCTCGACGTCGACCGGCCCCTCGCGGTCCTCGCCGAACTCGAACCTGCCGGTCTCCCGGGCGGGGTCGACGACGCCACCGCCCCGCTCCTCGCGGTGCCGCATGAACACGTGGATGGCGTAGTCGATGGACAGCCCCATCAGCAGGACGGGAACGGCGACGAACAGCTGGTTGAACGTGATGTTCATCCAGCCCATGAACCCGAACGTCCAGGTCAGCACCATCCCCAGTCCGAGCAGGCCGAGCAGGACGTCGAGCAGGTCCCGGTAGGCGAACGACAACACCAGCACCATCAGCAGGAAGGCGACGGGGCCGACGATGGTGACGGAGTCGAGCGCCGACTGCCGGAGTTCGGCGTTGATGAGGCCGTTGCCGATGCCCACGGCCTCCGTCGAGTCGAGTTCCCGGTTCGCCACCTCGACCATCGCCACCTGTGCGGCCGTGAGGTTCGCCGGCGTCGTCTCGTCCTCGTGGGAGACGACGATGCTGGTCGCGGGTGCCGTCTTCCCGCGGCCCTCGTAGGACATCGGGACGAACGCGAACCCGCCACCCGGCGGCCAGGTGTGCTCGTAGTCGTCGAGGACGATGCCGACGGCGTAGGAGGTGAACAGCCCGGTCCGGTAGTCGCTGAGGTTCCGGAGCGCCGCCTCCTGGGCGTCCAGCGACGGCCGGGGCTCGATGCTGACGTTCTCGGCGTCGACGCCCGCCTGGCTCCGCACCGCGAGGATAGCGACGACGTTGGCGATGGACAGCGGCCGCTGGTCGGGTTCGAGCGTCCGGTTGACCGTCTCGTTGGCCAGCAACGCCCGCTGGAGTTCGATATGCTGGAGATACTGCTCCTTCGTCAACACGTTGTCCTGCCCCCGGATGACGACGAGGCTCTGGCTCACGTTGGCGACGCTCCCGGACATCTCCCGCTCGATGAACGCGTCGGCGCGTGCCTCCTCGGTGCCGCCGCGGAACTCCTCGAGCGAGGTGCTGAGCGTGACGCTCGGCGCCGCGAGACCGAGCACCAGCGTGACCAGAAGCACCGCGACGACGACGGTCCGACGGTTGGACAGCGCCCACGCGACGAACTGCTCGGCCCGTCTCACGCCGACCACTCCGCAGGGGGACTCACTGATGGCACCCTGACACACCGCGGACTTATAGGTGCCGCCGGCGTCTGCCGGCCGCTTACGTGACCGCCGCGTTCCCCCGGTGCTGGGGGCATAGGTGTGTGTATCAGCAGTCCAAAAAATAGAAATATATACACAAACGAGCATATAATCCGGCGTCGAATCGTGCCGATGAGGAAAGCGTTATCCCCGCGGCCCCCGCCCCGTGGAACATGAAGGTACTCGTCACGGACCCCATCGCGGACGCCGGCATCGACCGGCTTCGCGAGGCGGGCCACACCGTCGAGACGGCCTACGACGCCGAGGGCGACGCGCTGCTGGACGCGGTCGCCGACGCCCACGGGCTCATCGTCCGCTCGGGCACCGACGTCACCGACGAGGTGTTCGAGGCCGCCGAGGAACTGATAATCGTCGGCCGCGCCGGCATCGGCGTCGACAACATCGACATCGACGCGGCGACCGACCACGGCGTCATCGTCGCCAACGCGCCCGAGGGGAACGTCCGTGCCGCCGCCGAGCATACGGTGGCGATGACCTTTGCGGCGGCCCGCTCCATCCCGCAGGCCCACGCCCGACTCAAGGACGGCGAGTGGGCGAAGGGCGACTACCTCGGCACCGAGGTGAACAACAAGACGCTCGGCATCGTCGGTCTCGGTCGTGTCGGTCAGGAGGTCGGCAAACGGCTCGGCTCGCTGGGGATGGACCTCGTCGCGTACGACCCGTACATCTCCGAGGAGCGGGCCGCGCAGGTCGGCGCCGACCTCGCCGAACTGGACGAGGTGCTCGACGCCGCCGACTTCCTCACCATCCACACGCCGCTGACCCCGGACACCGAGAACCTCATCGGGGAAGACGAACTCGCACAACTGGAGGGCGGCTACGTCGTCAACTGCGCCCGGGGCGGCATCGTCGACGAAACCGCGCTGGCCGAGGCCGTCGAGGACGGCGTGCTCGCGGGCGCGGCGCTGGACGTGTTCGGCGAGGAGCCCCTGCCGGCCGAGTCGCCGCTACTCGACGTCGACGACGTGGTCGTCACGCCCCACCTCGGCGCGTCGACCAGCGCCGCACAGGAGAACGTCGCCACCTCCACCGCCGAGCAGGTGCTCGCGGCGTTCGACGGCGAACCCGTGATGAACGCGCTGAACGCGCCGTCGATGGACGAGGCCGCCTTCCCGCGGGTCGAGCCGTACATCGGCCTGGCGGAGACCGCGGGGAAGATAGCCGTCCAACTGCTCGACGGCCGCATCGAGGGCGTCGAAGTCGTCTACGAGGGCGACATCGCGGAGGAGGACCTCGACCTGGTGACCGCGAGCGCGCTGAAGGGGGTGTTCGAGCCGCTGGAGTGGCAGGTGAACGCGGTCAACGCGCCCCGGGTCGCCGAGGAGCGGGGCATCGACGTCAGCGAGACGAAGCGCCAGCAGAGCGAGGACTTCCAGAGCCTGGTCACGGTCCGCGTGCGCGGCGCCGACGACACCATCTCCGTGTGCGGGACCCTCTTTGCGGGCGACGACCCGCGCATCGTCCGGGTCGACGGCTACCGCGTCGACGCCATCCCCGGCGGGAAGATGGTCGTCGCGCGCAACACCGACGAACCGGGCGTCATCGGCCTCATCGGGAGCGAGATGGGCGAGGCCGGCATCAACATCGCCGGCATGTACAACGCCCGCGAGACCATCGGCGGCGAGGCGCTCACCGTCTACAACGTCGACCAGGAGATTCCGCCCGAAGTGCGCGAGGACCTGCTCGCGGACGACCGCATCATCGACGTGACCTACATCGAACTGAACGGCACGACCGACCGGTAGTACGACCGCAGTCGAGCCAGCAGTCCATCATCGGTCGATTTCTCCGACTCTCGGGCCTCGGCGAGCAGTTCCTCGTACCGGTCGGTCACCCGCTCGACGCGCTCGCGCTGTCGGTCCCGCTCGGCTTCCAGTTCCGCGACCCGCTCGTCCCTGGCGCGGAGCTGTTCGGCGAGGAGGCCCGCCCACGCCGCCGCGTCCTCGCGGGCCCGCTCGCTCTCGGCGCGGCGCTCGCGGGTCGCCGCCAGTTCCCGCTCGCGCTCGCGGAGCCGCGTCTCCAGTTCGGCCACCTCGGCCTCCAGTGCGTCGACTGTCGTACGGAGTCGCCGTTCCGCCGCGGTCGTCTCCGACGCCTCGTCGCGGGTGAGACCCGTGGTCCGGACGAGCGTCGGCGAGTCGCGTGTTGACATGCACCACGACTTCGGGCTCGACGGGCAAATACCCCCGTCAGACGGCCGACGGACGGGCGTCAGCGACGGCGTCGCGCCCGGTCGTGGCGTATTAACCACCGGGTAATTCACGGCTGAACCACTTTGGGCGTGGGCACGTACCTCCGGACATGGACGACGAGTCGGAGGTCGGTCCGCGTCCCGGACCGGACGCGCTGTACGGCGAGAACCCGACGCCACCCCCGTTGGAGAACGGCGAGGGGTGGGCCGCCGAGCCGTTGCTGGCGTCGGGCCACGACGCTTACGCCGACGGCGAGTACCTGTATCAGGACTTCGTCTACGACGACCACGGCGCCGACACCCGCTCGTTTCTCGCTGAGCCGCCGGCCGGCGCCGAGAGCGTCGGCGGCATCTACCAGGTGCCGACCGGCGACGTCTACTACCCGAACGACGCCGACCGCTACGGCTACAACGCGGCGGACCTCCTGGAGTTTCGGGCACGACCGACCGACGACGGAATCGCCTACCGCGTGACGCTGAACACGATGCTGGTGCCGGACGCCGCGGCCGTCGCCATCGGCATCGACACGTCGGGCACGGGCGACCCGGAGGGCGGTCGGACGGACTGGGGCTACGGGCTAGGCGACCTCGGTTCGCCCGCGGACCACGTGCTCGTGACGTGGGGGACGGGTGCGGAACTGGACGGCGAACCAGTCGACGACGACCGCGTCAGCGTCGACGTCGAGCGCAACCAGATAGAGGTGGAGGTGCCGCTTTCCCCGGGGGAGGAGACCTGGCGCCACTACTGTCTCACGGGGCTGTGGGACGACGACGCCGGCGGGTTCCGGCAGGTGGGGGTCGACGTGGGCCGGGAGACTCCCGGGGGCCGACGGGAGGGCGAGGACGTGCCGCCGGTGTTCAACGTCGGCTTCCGGTTCGACGAGCCCTGTGAGGCGAACGTCGACCGCCACAACCTCCACGAGGAACTGTTCGGCCTGCTGTTCGAGGCGCCGACGAACGTCCAGCAGTTCCTCGCTGACGTGCCCGGCCTCGTCTCGGACCTCGCGGACCCGCTCGGCCTGTTCGGCGGGTCGAACGACCTGGGCGACCTGCTGGACAGCGTCGACGACCCCTTCGCCCTGCTGTCGGCCATCGACGTGCCCGACGCACTCGACGACCAACTGTGGCGCGCGTTCGGCCACGGCGTCTGGCGCGACCACGCGCAGGCGCTCGCCCTGGCGGAGCGGGACGTCTCGCGGTTCCACGCCGACGTGGACTTCGGGAAACTGCGCGAGGGCGTCACCGAGTCGTCCGTCCCGGAGTCGGGCCACCTCGATTTGCTGTACCCCTCTCGCTACGAGTTCGGGCAGGGTATCGACCCCGCGCACAACACCTTCGAGGGGCGGGTCCAGCCGTACTCGGTGTACGTGCCGGAGAGCCTGGAGGAGCCCGCGCCGATGGTCGTGCTGTTGCACTCGCTGGGCTGTAACCACAACCAGTACGAACTGTTCATGCCGAAACTGGTCGAACAGCTCGCGGAGGCACAGGGGACCATCGTGTTCACGCCGCAGGCCCGCGGCACCGCGACGTGGTACCAGCGCGAGGGGGAACTCGACGTGTTCGAGGCGTGGCGCGACCTCGAGACCCGCTACGAGGTCGACCGCGACCGCGTCTCGCTTGCGGGCTACTCGATGGGCGGGTTCGGCACCCTCCTGCTCGCGGAGAAACACCCCGACCTGTTCGCCCGCGGCTTTTCGATGGTCGGCACGCCCTCCGAGGACCCGCTAGAGGGGCAGACCGACAACCTGTTCGGGTTGCCGCGGTCGCTCACGCAGGGACTGCTCGGCGGCCGCGGCGGCGGCGAGGTGTTGACCATCTTCACCGAGCGGCCGGAGAACGCGCTGATGATAACCGCGAACCTCCGGAACGTGCCGATGCTGATGTGGAACGGCGCGGGCGACGCCCTGGCGCCGCTTCTCGGCGTCGGCAACTACGCCCGCCGGCTCTCCGAACAGGGCTACCGCCACCAGCTCGACGTGTTCCCGACGACTCACATGTTGCCGGCGGTGTTCGACTCGTGGGACCGCGGCCCCGAGTATCTCGCCGCCGGCGAGGTGGACCACACGCCACAGCGGGTCACCTACCGGCGCGTCCCCCGCTTCGACTACGAGGACCTCGACCTCGTCCACGACGGCGCCTACTGGGTCGACGACATCGACCTCCGGATGGGGGACAACGCGTTCGTCGACGCCGTCTCGCTCGCGGAGGGGTACGCCGAACCCGACGCGGAGTCGTTCCAGAACGTCGGCGCGCGCCCCCAGCCGTACGTCAGCCGCGGCGTCGAGTGGAGCGACCCCGACCCCGAGGACGTGCGCGGCCCCGAGAACACGCTGGAGTTGAAGCTCCGGCGCGTCGACTCCGTGACCCTCTACGTCGAGGCGGCGGGGCTCGACCCCACAGCGCCGCTGACGCTCGACGTCGACAGCGACGGCCCGACGACGGTCCGGCTGGTCGCACCGGACGGCGAGCGGGAGGTGACCGTGACGCGCGGCGAGGAGACGTACACGGTGGACGGCGTCGTCGAGCGTAGCGAGACGACGGAGCCCAGCGAGCGGGGAGCGTAGCGACCCGTGAGCCGCGTGGCCGAGCGTAGTGAGGCCACGGACTGAACGAGCGGGGAGCGTAGCGACCCGTGAGCCGCGTGGCCGAGCGTAGTGAGGCCACGGACTGAACGAGCGGGGAGCGCGGGGCGCGCCGACCTACGACTTAAACGCCTCCCCGTTTCCCGCCTAAACTCATTTACCGTTTGGGCTCCTTCGTGTGCGGTATGTCAGCGGACGACGCCGGAGGCTCGACCGACGGTGACCGCGTCCCGTCCCGGGCGTCGCGCCCCGGGCCGGACGCGCTGTACGGCGAGACGCCGGTCCCGCCCCAACTGGAGAACGGCGAGGGGTGGGCCGCCGAGCCGATACTCGTCTCCGGCTGTGACGCCTACGTCGACGGTGAGTACCTGTATCAGGACTTCGTCTACGACGACCACGGTGCCGATTCGCGGTCCCTTGCGAGCCGTCGCCCCTCCGGCGGCGAGGGGATGTGGGGGCCGTTCGCCCAGCCGACGGGCGACTACCACTACCCGAACGACGCCGACCGGTACGCGTACAACGCGGCGGACCTCTTGGAGTTCCGCGCCCGGCCCACGGAGGCGGGCGTCGCCTACCGCGTGACGCTGAACACGATGCTCGACCCCGAGGCCGTCGGGGTCGCCATCGGCATCGACACGTCGGGCACGGGCGACCCGGAGGGCGGTCGGACGGATTGGGGCTACGGGCTGGGCGACCTCGGTTCGCCCGCGGACCACGTGCTCGTGACGTGGGGGACGGGTGCGGAACTGGACGGCGAACCAATCGACGACGGGAACGTGAGCGTCGACGTCGAGCGCAACCAGATAGAGGTGGAGGTGCCGCTTTCCCCGGGGGAGGAGACCTGGCGCCACTACTGTCTCACGGGGCTGTGGGACGCCGGACAGGGCACGTTCCGGCAGGTGGCCGTCTCGCCGACGGAGACGCGGCCCGGCGGTCGACGCTCCGGACAGGACCTGCCGCCGGTGTTCAACGTCGGCTTCCGGTTCGACGAGCCGGTGGCGCCGCCGGACCTCGACCCCGTCTCGCTCCCGCGGAAGCTGTTCGACGCCGTCGACGCGGGGCTCCCGAGCGTCCTCGGGACGGGCAACTGGCGTGAACACGACCAGGCTATCGCCCTGGCGGAGCGGGACGTCTCGGAGTTCCACGCCGACGTGGACTTCGGCAAACTGCGTGCGGGCGTCACCGAGCGGAACGTCCCGGAGACGGGCTACCTCTCGCTTCTGTACCCCTCGCGGTACGACTTCGGCGAGGGGGTCGACCCCTCGGAGGACCTGCTGGAGGGGCGCATCCAGCCGTACGGCGCGTACGTGCCGAGCGACTACGACGGCTCGGAGACGCCGCTGACGGTGCTTCTGCACTCGCTGGGCAACTGCTTCAGCCAGTACGCCGTCTACACGCCGAACCTCCTGCGCGAGGTTGGCGAGAAACAGGGGAGCATCGTGCTGATGCCGCAGGCGCGGGGTCCCGGCCTCTGGTACCGCCGGGAGGGAGAACTCGACGTGTTCGAGGCGTGGCGCGACCTCGAATCCCGGTTCGCGGTGGACCGCGACCGCGTCTCGCTTGCGGGCTACTCGATGGGCGGCTACGGGACGCTCATTCTCGCGGCACAGTACCCCGACCTGTTCTCGTCGGGGTTCTCGGTCGTCGGCCCACCCACCGAGGACCCCGTGGAGGGCGCGACCGGCGGCTGGCTCTCGCTCCCCTCGACGATAACCGGCGACCTGCTCGGCGGGCAGGGCGGCGGCCGCCTGCTGTCCATCTTCAGCGAGCGGCCGGACGACGCCCGCCACGTCACCGACAACCTCCGGCACGTCCCGATGCTCATCTGGAACGGGGGGTCGGACGTGCTCGTCCCCGTCCTCGGGCCGCTGAGCTACGCCCGCTCGCTCCGCGAGCACGGCTACCGGCACGAACTCGACGTGTTCCCGCTGGAGGGCCACCTGACGTTCGCGTTGCGCGACCGCTGGGACCGCGCCGGCCGGTTCCTCGATGCCGGCATCGTCACCCGGAACCCCGACCGCGTCACCTACCGCCACGTCCCCGAGTTCGACCACCCCGAAGTGGGGCTGGTCCACGACGGCGCCTACTGGGTCGACGACATCGATATCGCCGCCGACGCACACTCCGCGCTCGTCGACGCCGTCTCGCTCGCGGACGGCTACGGCGACCCCGCGACCGACGAGTTCAGCGGGTTCGGGAGCCGACCGAGCCCCTACAAGCGGAGCGGTCTCGTCTGGGAGTCGCCCGACGACATCCGACCGGCCGAGAACGCCCTCGACCTGCGGCTGGAGGGGGCGGCCGCGGCGACGCTGTGGGTCGAGGAGGCGGGCCTCGACCCGAACGAGCCGCTCACCCTGCGGGTCGACAGCGACACGCCGGCGACGCTGACGCTCGCGGGGTCGTTCGGCCGGCACGACGTCGAGGTATCCGCGGGCGAGTCGGAGCAGACGGTCCGGCTCGGGGTGTAGGCGGCCGCCCCCGCGGCGTCGCTTCAGCCGCTCACAGTAGGCTCCGGAGCCGCGAGAGCAGGCCCCCCTCGACGTTCTCGCCGGCGAGGTGGCGGAGTATCTTGTCCGTGTCGTTGGGCACCGGCTGGGGGTCGTTGCCGGCCGCGGCGGCGGCGTCGGGGTCCTTCAGCAGGTGGCCGGTCGTGAGACAGACGACGTCCTCGCCGGCGCCGACCTCTCCCTGCTCGCGGAGCTTTCGTAGTCCGGCGACCGAGGCGGCGGAGGCGGGTTCGACGCCGATGCCCTCGCCGGCGAGCGCGCGCTGTGCCGACGTTATCTCCTCGTCGCTGACGGCGACGGCGGTGCCGCCGGTCTCCCGGATGCCGGGCAGTGCCTTCGGCGCGTTGACGGGGTTGCCGATGCGGATGGCGGTGGCGACCGTCTCCACCTCCGGCCAGCGCCGCGTCTCGTCGTTGCCCTCCTCGATGGCCTCGACCATCGGTGCCGCGCCCTCGGCCTGGACGCCGGTGAGTTTCGGCACGTCGCCGGGCGCGAGGTCGCCGCCCGCGACGAGTTCGCGGAAGCACTTGTAGAGGGCGGCGGTGTTGCCGGCGTTGCCGACCGGGAGGACGATGCGGTCGGGGAAGCGGCCCTCGTCGTCGCGGAACTCCTCCAGTATCTCGAGGCCGATGGTCTTCTGGCCCTCCAGTCGGAACGGGTTCAGCGAGTTCAGCAGGTACGCCTCGCCGCGGTCCGCGAGGTCCTGCACCCGGTCGAGGCAGGCGTCGAAGTTGCCGTCGACTTCGAGGATGCGCGCGCCGTGGAGGCTGGCCTGCGCGACCTTGCCGGCGGCGACCTTCCCCTCGGGCAGGAGGACGAGCGTCTCGAGGCCGGCGCGGGCGCCGTACGCCGCGAGCGCCGCCGAGGTGTTCCCCGTCGAGGCGCACGCGAGGCGGTCGACGCCCAACTCCTCGGCGACCCGGACGCCGACGGTCATCCCGCGGTCCTTGAACGAGCCGGTGGGGTTCATCCCCTCGTGTTTGACACGGAGGTTCCGCAGGCCCAGTTCCTCCTCCAGTCCGGGGACGTAGTGGAGCGGCGTCGCCCCCTCGGGGAGCGTGACGCCCGTCTCGAACGGGAGGGCGGCGCTGTAGCGCCACACGCCCGACCCCTCGAACGCGTCGAACGTGGGGTGGCTGTCGTAGCGGGCCTCCAGCAGGGCGTCACACTCCGGGCAGGTGTAGACGATGTCGTCGAACGGCGCGACGTCGTGGCCGCAGTCGATGCAGGTGAGCCAGACCCCGTCGTCGGCGCAGTCCGGCGGGTCGGGGTCGTCGGGTAGCGTCAGGTCGGTCATTGCCGGACGTGACCGTTCCGCGAGCAAAAAGGGGCCGGTCCCGACCAACACTGCCGGGCGACCGCTACGCGTCGGCCGCGTACCCCTGGTTCTCGATGCAGGTGCGCATCTCGGCCTCGTCGTCGTGGCGGTGGAGTCGCGTCGGCGTGTCGCAGTAGAACGTCTCGCCGTCGAACCGGAGCGTCACCTCCCGCGTCTCGCCGACGAACTCCGTGCGTACGACCACGCGTTCCCCGTCCTTCAGTCGGGCCATCAGGTCGTCGGCCCCCAGTTCGCCCGCGTCGACGGTGATGGTCATGGCGGTCCAACGGCGGCCGCGGCCAAATAGCCGTCGTCGTCCGCCGCACGTCTGACACGTGATAACACTTAACACGATACGGCGCGAACTCCCGGACGTGACGCGGTCCCCCGCGTCGATACCCATGACCGCCACGCCAACCGACGACCGGCCGGAACTGCCCGCCGACCAGCGCGACGCGGCGATAGAACTCGCCGATGGCGGCCTCATCGTCTACGACGAACACAACCACAGCGCGTGGGTCCAGACCGACGCGCCGCTCGACGTCGCCAGCCACCGATAGAGCGCGCCCGCTCCCCACACCGACAGCCGCACGGCGATGACCGACAGCAAACCAGGGTTCCGGCATCGGCCTCGGAGGCGTCGTCGTCGCTCGCGCAGTCAGGGCGGTGCGGCGAGGTGGTCGCTCCCCCACGCCTGCATCTCCTCGATGACCGGCCGGAGCGACCGCCCCCGCTCAGTCAGCGCGTACTCGACGCGGAACGGCTTCTCCGAGACCACCGTCCGTTCGACGAGGCCGTGGTCCTCGAGGCTCTCAAGCGAGTCCGACAGCACCTTCGAGGAGATGCCGTCGACCGCGCGCTGGAGGTCGTTGAACCCCCGGGGCTCGTCGAGTAACCGATGGACGATGACCGGATGCCACTTCTTCCCGATGACCGTGGCCGTCGCGGTGATGGGACACCAGTCCTCGCCTGCACACCAGACGCCGAGCGCGTCGTCGGACATGCTCGGCCGTTCGCGGTCCCGAACATAAGCTTACCTGCGGTAATCCGGTTACCACACACGACCGCGTGGGTCCGCACGGCCCGGTCGCCACGCCGTGGTTTCAAGCCCTCGACGGGCGTACCGGCGGCTATGAGCGAGAGCCACGCCTCCGACGGGGACGAGGAGTACGTCTGTGACGCCTGCGACGAGGCGTTCGACAGCGAGGCCGAACTCGAGGAACACCTGCGCGAGCAGGGACTCGTCGATTAGTCCTCCGGGAACTCGTCGATGCGCTCGTGGACGTAGGCGGCCCACTCGTCGAGCGTCTCGTGCATCAACTCGCGGGCCTCGTCGGCGGGCGTCGCAGTGTACTGGTAGACGTGGCCCCCGGAGTCGAGCAGTCGCCGCTCGCGGCGCGCGAGCCCCTTCTCGCGAAGCGTCGACAGCGACCGGTTGACGTTCGAGCGGTCGCGGTCCAGCGCGTCGGCCAGTTCGGCGACGGTACTGCCCGGATGGTCGCGTAAGACGAGGTACGTCCGCACCTCGTGTTCCTGCACGCCGAACACGCACGCGAGGACCTCCTCGAACCCCGGTTCCTCATCGAGCATCAGCTCGCGGAACCGGCTCGGGTCGGGGTCGGTTCGCATGGGCGACCGTACGCCGGTGGCCGCCTTCAATCCCGGAGTTACCTGCGACTCACCGGGCGTGCGCCCCCGTCGTCGGACCGCCCACGCGGCCGCGCCGACGCCCCGGGATGCCCGGCCGCCCCCTTTTTGCTCCCCCGCGCGGAGCGTGGGGTATGTCGTCCGGCAGTCGACTCCTCCGTGCGTCGCTGTCCGTCGCCCTCCTGCTGTCGACGCTAACGTACGCCGTCACCCGCGTGTTCGTGCTGAACTTCTCGACGGCCGGCCCCACCCCCACCGCCCTGCTCGCCGTGGCGCTGGTCACCGGCTGGGCGGTCCCCGTCGCCGCGCGACTCCCGCCGGCCACGCGGCGCCGGGCCGCGCTCGTGCTCGCGGGCGGCGGCCTCGCCGTCTCGTTGGTCGGCCCGCCGGTCGTCGCGCTCGTCGGGGCGGCGGCCGTCGGCGTCGCACTCACGCCCCTGCTGGCGGCCGACGCGCGGGCGCTGGGCGACCGGGTCGGCGTCGCGGTCGCGGTCGGCCTGCTCGTGGTGCTGGCGCTCCGTGGCCTGCTCGGGGCCGTCTCGCCGTACGCGACGCCGGAGGGGTGGGTGGCGCTCGTCGCGCTGTTCGCCGCGCTCGTCGCGGCGAGCGGTCGCGGCGGCGAGTCCGGTCGCGACCTCGCCCCCGCTCCCCGTCTCGCCCCGCTGTTCGTCGCCGTCTTCCTCGCGGCGCTGTGGCTCGGCTACCCCACCGTCTCCGCGCGCTGGGTCGACGGCTCGTATCTCGCGGCCGTCGCGCTGTCGGCGGTCGGTCTGCTCGCGGGCGCCGGCTGGGTGGCCGACCGTGGCGCGCCGGACGCCCGCGAGACGGTCGGGTGGGGGCTCGGGCTCGTGGGGTCGCTCGCCGTCCTGCTCGCGGGCGTCACCGTCGCCGCCGTCGCCCCCGCGACGGCCGCGCTGGTCGTGCTGGCGGCGACGGCCGGCCGCGGCGAGCGGTCGCCCGGGCGGGCGGGTCTCGCGGTCTGTGTCGCTCAACTCGCCGGCCTGCTGTGTGTCGCCGGGTTCGCCCTCGCGGTCAACTGGGCGTTCGTCCCCGGCGTCGGCACCCTGCTCCGAGGGCTGGAACCGGCGTTCGTCCTCGCGCTCGGGGCGCTTCTCGCGGGGACGGCGGCGCTCGCGGCCCGGACGGAGACGCCGGCGGCCCCGCGCGACGAGCCACCGGACGGCCAGCGGCGAGCGCTCGCGGCCGGGGTCGGTGCCGGCCTGCTCGGCGTCGTCGGCGCGCTGTTCCGGACGCCCCGACCGGCCGACGACGGCCCCGAGCGGCTCCGGGTCGCGACGTACAACGTCCACCAGTTCGTGGACGCGAGCGGGGCGTACAATCTCCGGGCGGTCGCCGACCTGCTCCGGCGGCAGGACGCCGGCGTCGTCGGTCTCCAGGAGACGGCGGGTGCCCGCGTCACCGCCGGCAACGTCCACGGGGTGCGGTGGCTGGCCGCGGCGCTCGGCTACCACTACCACCTCGGACCGGCCACCCGGAGCGGGGGCTACGGCGTCGCCCTGCTCTCGAAGTGGCCGCTCCGCGACGCCGCGGTCGTCGACCTCCCGACGGCCGACACCGTCCCCCGGCCGGCCCTGCGCGCGACGGTCGAGCACCCCGACGGCGCGTTCCCCGCCGTCGTCGCCCATCTGGAGGTCGAGGGAACGGTCTGCGAACGGCAGGCCCGGCGCGTGGTCGAGATGGTCGTGGGGGACGAGCGGGCGGTCGTGCTCGGGGACTTCAACGCGACGCCGGACGAACGGGTGTACGACGTGCTCGCCGACTCGCTGACGGACGCGTGGGCCGCCGCCGGCGACGGCGACGGGCACACCTACAGCGCCGCTCGCCCCCGGCGGCGCATCGACTACGCATTCGTCCGGGGGTTCGACACGACCGACGTGGCGGTGTTCGGGGGACCGGACGCCTCCGACCATCGGGGCGTCACCGCAACGCTCGACCGCGGGTGACGGTCGTGCGCCCGTGCGTCCGGGTCGCATCGTCGCCCGCACCCGCCGCCGCTTTTCACCTCCTCGTCGACCACCCGCCCGTCATGTCGACAGAGACACGACGCGAAACCGGTATCGAGACGGGCGAGGACGCGTGGCGCGGCGGCGTCGTCGCCGGCATCGCCGGCGCGGTGGTCATGTCGGTACTGATGCTGGCGATGGGCGCGACGAACATCATCGCGGGCGCGATACCCGGCCTCTACACGCTCGCGCCGCCGCCGACCCCGGCTGTCGGCCTGTTCGTCCACATCTCCCACGGCGCCGTGCTGGGCGTGGTATTCGCCGGCATCGTGGAGGCGGCTGACCTGCAGGAACCGCGGACCGTCGTCGCGGCGGGCGTCGGCTACGGCGCCGTGACGTGGCTCCTGCTCGCGGCGCTGGTGATGCCGCTGTGGCTGTCCGCGGTCGGCTTCCCCGCGGCGCCGCCGTTCCCGAACTTCGCGGTGCCGAGCCTCCTGTGGCACGTCGTCTACGGCGTCGTCACGGGCGCGGTGTTCGTCGCCGCTCGGGACCTGTAATCAGCCGACGGCGTCGCGGGCGTACCGCTCGTGGTCCGCGAACCACTCCTCGACGTCCGTCGGGGACTGCCACCGCAGGTCGGTCCCCTCGTGGGAGAGCGTCAACTCCCCACCGACCCGCTCACAGCGGTACAGGAGCGTGACGGCACCGTGGGGGTCGTACTCCGTCCCCGCGGGCAGGAGGTAGGCGTCGACGAGGTCGACCGGGTCGACCCGGAGGCCGGTCTCCTCGCGGACCTCCCGGCGGACCGTCTCCTCGGGCTCTTCGCCGGGGTCTGCGTTGCCGCCCGGCAGACACCACGCGCCGCCGGGGCGCCGCATCGTCAACACCTCGTCGTCGCGGACGACGGCGCCCGTCGCGCCCACCTTCGGCGTGACGGGACCGAACTCGTCGGCCAGTCGCTCCCGGACCTCCTCCGGGGGGAGCGCGAGCGTGCGGCCGTAGTACCCGTCGACCAGTTCCTGCAGGCGCTCGTACCGCTGTTCGTCGTAGGGGTCGTCGGCGTACGCCAGCCCGTTGGCGGCGATGACACGGAGGTCGTCCAACAGCGCCAGCAGGTCGAGGGTGTCGTCGGAGGGCATACGCCCGGGACGCCTCCCGGCGGGCAAAAACCTACCCCAGGAACGTCAACAGCCCCTTCTGGGCGTGGAGGCGGTTCTCCGCCTGGTCCCAGACGAGCGCGTCGTCGCTCTCCAGTACGGCGTCGGTTATCTCCTCGCCGCGGTGGGCGGGCAGACAGTGCATCACCTTCTGGCCGTCGAGCAGGTCCGCGTTCACCTGGAACCCGTTGAACGCCTGCAGTTTCTGCTCGCGTTCGTCCTCCTGGCCCATCGACACCCAGACGTCGGTGTAGACGACGTCCGCGCCCTCGACCGCGTCCTCGGGGTCGTTCGTCACTTCGGGGGCGGCGCCGAGTTCCGCGGCCCGGTCGACGGTCCCGTCGTCGGGTTCGTAGCCGGCGGGCGTCGCCACCGTCAGGTCGATGCCGGTCATGGCGGCGCCGCGGACGAACGACTGACAGACGTTGTTGCCGTCGCCGACCCACGCGACCGACACGTCGAAGTCGCCGAACGTCTCCTGGATGGTCAGCAGGTCCGCGAGCGTCTGACAGGGGTGGGCGTCGTCCGTGAGGCCGTTGACCACCGGGACGGTGGCGTACTCCGCGAGCGCGGTCACGTCGCTGTGGTCGAACATCCGGGCCATCACGCAGTCGACGTACCGCGAGAGGACGCGGGCGGTGTCGCGGATTGGCTCGCCGTGCCCGAGTTGGATGTCGTCGGGGCCGAGGAACAGCGCGTGGCCGCCCAGCTGGGTCATCCCCGTCTCGAAGGAGATGCGGGTCCGCGTCGACGGCTTTTCGAATATCATCGCCAGCGACTGCCCTGCGAGTTCGGGGTGGGGTTTGCCGCGGGTCGTCCGTTCCTTCAGGTCCGTCGCCCGGGTCAACACGTCCGCGAGTTCGTCGCGCGTCAGGTCGTCGACGTCGATGAAGTGGCGGGTCATAGGCGGTCGGCCACCTCCTCTAGCACGGCCACCGCGCGGTCTAACTCGGCGAGCGGCAGGTGTTCGTTCGGCGCGTGGTCGAGGTCCGAATCGCCGGGGCCGTACGTCGCCATCGGGCAGTCCCACGCGCCCGCGTAGAGGTTCATGTCGCTGGTCCCCGTCTTCCGGAGCAGGCGGGGGTCGCCGCCCGTCTCGCGGATGGCGACGCGGAACGCCCGCGCGACCGGGTTCCGGGGCGGTTGCATCGTCGGCTGGACCGCGTCCTTCCAGTTGACGTGGCCCGCCTCCAGGTGGCCGTCGGCGATTTCGCGCACCTCGTCGCAGGTGAGTTCGGGCGGGACGCGCAGTTGCGCCTCCATCGTCGCCTCCACCGAGAGGCCGTCGTCGCTGGTGCCGCCTTCGACGGACACCGGCTTCGCGGTCACCTGCTCGAACACCGGCTCGTAGGGGTCGTTCTCGAACTCCTCTTCGACGCGGGACCACCACGCGATGGCGTCCTGGATGGCGTTGTTTTCCGGCCGTGAGGTGTGGCCCGACTCGCTGGTGGCGACGTACGTCCCCTGCAGGATGCCCCGGTAGCCGAGCGTGACGCCGTCCCAGCCCGAGGGCTCGCCGTTGACGACTGCATCGGGCGCGTCGCGCTCGGCGACGAGGTGGCGCGCCCCGCGGGATTCGACCTCCTCGCCGACGACGCCGGCGAAGGAGACGCCCGTGCGGACCGCGGCGACGGCCAGCGCCGCGAGCGGCCCCTTCGCGTCGACGGAGCCGCGACCCCACAGCTGTTCGCCCCCTTCGGCGGCGTCGCCGCCTCCGTTCGAGCCGCTCTGCGGCTCGCCGTCCTCTACGCGCACCGGGATGTCGCCCGGCACGGTGTCGACGTGCGAGGTGAACAGGGCGCGGTCGTCGGCCGGCGCGCGGACGTTGCCCACATCGTCTATCCACACCTCGCGGTCGTGGCTCTCGAAGAACGCCGCGAGCCGTTCGGCACACTCCTGTTCCTCGCCGGAGGGCGACGGTATCTCCACCAGATCGCGGAGCAGGTCGCGCGCCTCGACGTCGACGGCGACGCTCTCGGCCGCGCCGTCGGCGCTCATCCGGTCACCACCTCGGTCACGGCGTCGACCACCCGGTCGACGTGGGACTCATCGACGACCAGCGGCGGCAACAGCCGGAGGACGGTCCGACCCGCCGGGAGCGCGAGCACCTGGTGGTTCAACGCGAGGCGCTTCAGGTGGCGGTTCGCCCCCCGTTTCACCTCGACGCCGACCAGTAGCCCCTGGCCGCGCACGTCGCGCACCTCGTCGCCCAGCGCGGCGTCGAGTTCCGCACGCAGGTAGTCGCCCCGTTCGCTGGCGCGGGCGGGCAGGTCCTCGCTCTCGATGACGTCGAGCGTCGCGCCCGCCGCGGCGCAGGTGACGGGGTTGCCCGAGAACGTCGAGCCGTGGTCGCCGTGGCTCTCGGCTATCCAGTCGCGCACGAGCGTCGCGCCGATGGGGAGCCCGGAGCCGAGCCCCTTCGCCGTCGTGAGGATATCGGGCACCACGTCGTGGTGCTGGCAGGCCCACATCGACCCAGTGCGGCCGAGCCCGGTCTGTATCTCGTCCATCACGAGCGCCGCGCCCGCTTCGTCGGTCGCCTCGCGGGCGACCTGGAGGTACTCGGTCGGCGCGGGGTTGATGCCGCCCTCGCCCTGCACGGGTTCGAGGATGACCGCCGCCGTCTGCTCGTCGACCGCCTCGCGCAGTTGCTCGCCGTCGCCGTACGGGACGAACTCGACGCCGCCGGCCAGGGGTTCGTACGGCTCCTTGTACTTGTTCTTCCACGTCGCCGCGAGCGCGCCCATCGTCCGCCCGTGGAACCCCTGGGTGGTGGCGACGATCTTCTCACGGCCGGTCGCCGCACGCGCGAACTTCAGCGCCGCCTCGTTCGCCTCCGTGCCGGAGTTGCAGAGCCACACGTTGTCGACGTCGCCGGGCGCGACGTCCGCCAGTTGCTCGTAGAGGGCGGTGCGGGCTGCGTTCGGGTAGGAGGCCTGCACGTACATGAGCTCCTGCACCTGCTGGGTGGTGGCCTCGACCACGTCGGGGTGACAGTGGCCCACCGGCGTACAGGCGTAGGAGGCGCCGAAATCGAGGTACTCGGTGCCGTCCGTCGCGGTGAGCGTGACGCCCTCGCCCGATTCGATGGCGATGGGCTTCTCGGAGAACACGAACCCGCTCATGCGTCGCTCCCCTCCTCGGCGAGCGCGCTCGGGTAGACGTGCGTGCCGCCGCCGTCCACGGCGCCCGTGATGGGGGCGTCGGCGTTGGCGCTGGCGACGACCACCTCGGTCGCACCCTGTTCGAGGGCCTCGGTCGCGGCCATCACCTTCCGGGTCATGAATCCCTCCGCGGCCTCGGTGAGTTCCTCGTACTCGGCGGGGGTCTCCACCGACTCGATGCGCGTCTCCGGGTCGTCGGGGTCGCGGTAGACGCCCTCCACGTCCGTGAGAATCACGAGCGTCGCGTCGAGCGCGCCCGCCACCGCGGCGGCGGCCCGGTCGGCGTCGGTGTTGACCGGAACGCCGTCGTCCGCGAGCATCGGCGGCGAGGCGACGGGCGTGTACCCCCCGTCGAGCAACCGCTCCAGCAGGTCGGCGTTCACCGACTCGATGGTGCCCGAGTGGTCGCCCCGCCGTATCTTCTTCTTGCCGTCCTCGACGACGCGGACCGCGGACTTCCGTTTCCCCGACAGGAGGCCGCCGTCGACCCCCGAGAGGCCGACGGCGTCGACGCCCGCCTCCCGCAGGCCGGCGACGAGGTCGGTGTTCACCTGCCCGGCCATCGCCATCTTGAACACGTCCATCGTCTCCGCGTCGGTGAATCGGCCGACGACTCCGGAGGGGGTCTCGACGTACTCCGGTTCGATGCCCATGCGTTCGAGGGCGTCGTCGACCGCGGTGGACCCGCCGTGGACGACTGCGAGGTCGGTCTCCAGCTGTGCCGCGTCGCTCAGGGCGCCCGACGGGTCGACCGCGCGGGCGCCGCCGATCTTGACTACTACCGTCATGTATGGAAAAACCGCTGTCAGGGTGCGCCCACGGGGTGAAAGCCCGTGTGCTCGAGTCCGGCCGTCTCCTCGAGGCCGAGCGCGACGTTGGCGGCGTGAACCGCCTGCCCCGCCGAGCCCTTCATCATGTTGTCGATGGCCGAGAAGACGACCAGCCGCTTGTTCGTGGGGTCGAGTTCGAACCCGACCTCCGCGTAGTTCGAGCCCGCGACGGCCTTCGGTTCGGGGTAGCGGTAGACGCCGCCACCGCCGGAGGCCATGCGGACGAACGGTTCGTCCTCGTAACTGCCGCGGTACGCGCCCCAGAGGTCGCCCTTCGAGACGGGGCCGTTCGGGAACACGTGACACGTCGCGGACGCACCGCGGACCATGTCCACCGCGTGGACCGTGAACGACACGTCCAGCCCGAGATACTCCTGTATCTCGGCCTCGTGGCGGTGGCCCGTCGGCGCGTACGGCCGCACCACCCCGGAGCGCTCGGCGTGCGAGGAGGCGTCGCCGCCGCCGGCACCCCCCTCCGAGGAGCCGACCTTCACGTCGACGACGACCTGTTCGTCGCCCTCCAGGATGTCGTTCTCGAACAGCGGCAGGAGGCCGACGATGGTCGCGGTGGCGTTACAGCCCCCGGCGGCGATGAGGTCCGCCCCGGGGAGGTTCTCCCGATTTAGCTCGGGCAGGGCGTACTCCGCCTCGTCGAGCAGGTCGGGCCGCTCGTGGCCGTCGTACCACTCGTCGTACTGCTCCTCGCGCGGCAGGCGGAAGTCCGCCGAGAGGTCGACGACGGTGTCGGCGGCGTCGCGGAACGCGTCTATCTGCTCCATCGAGACTCCGTGAGGGGTGGCCGCGAACAGCACGTCGACCGATTCCAGGTCCGTCGGCTCGGTGAACCGCAGGTCGAGATGCCGCAGGTTCGGGTGGACCGAGCCGACGGTCTTGTTGGCGTAACTGCGGGAGGTGGCCTGTGCCACCTCGAACTCGGGGTGGCCGTCGAGAAGCCGGAGGAGTTCGCCGCCGGTGAACCCGCTCCCGCCGACGACGGCCGCTTTCATGCGGGCACCTCCCCTTCGAGCCCGCGCTCCGCGCGGGCCTCCAGCCAGTCGACGACGCGGCCGGGCACGTCCACCTCGGCCACCTCGTCGAGCGCCTTGAACTCGACGGTGTGGTTCACCTCGTGAACCGTGTACGAGTCGCCCGTCTCCATCAGGTCGACGCCGAGCAGGCCGCCGCCGACGGCGTCGGAGGCGCGCTCGACGAGGTCGTGCATCTCGTCGTCCACCTCGATGCGCTCGGTCTCGGCACCTTTCGCGGCGTTCGTGAGCCAGTGGTCCGACGAGCGGGCCATCGCCGCGACCGGCTCGCCGTCGGTGGCGAGCACGCGGATGTCCCGTCCCGGCTTCTCGACGAACTCCTGGATGTAGAACACCTTGTGCTCGTAGTGGCCGAGCGTCTCCTTGTGTTCGAGGACGGCCTCGGCCGCCGACCGCGAATCTATCTTCGCCATCAGCCGGCCCCACGAGCCGACGACCGGCTTGAGCACGCAGGGGTAGCCGAACCGCTCGATGGCCTCCATCGCGGACTCCTTGGTGAACGCGACATCCGTGTCGGGCGTGGGGACGCCCGCCTCCTCGAGGACGAGGCTGTTGCGTGCCTTGTCGGCGCAGATGGCGGCCGTCTCCGGGTGGTTGACGACCGGCACGTCGTAGTGGTCGGTGAAGCGGGTGACGTACCGTGACCGCGACGTCGCCAGACAGCGGTCGACGACGAGGTCGAGGTCCGCGAAGGCGGCCGGTGGCTCCGCCACGTTGAACCGCTCCTTTCGGACGTCTATCTTCTCCACCTCGTGGCCGCGCTCGCGCAGTTCCGACAGCAGGAGCTTCTCGTCCCGCCGGATGCGCGAGTATAGCATTCCTATCTGCATGATGTCACCTGCGCCGGACGGGGCTTACTCGCCCCAGTCCTCTTCGAGTTCGGGCGCCGTGTCGAGTTCGAGGGGGTCGGTCGAGATGACCTCGAGTTCGGCACCGCACGTCGAGCAGTCGACTATCTCTCCGGCTTCCAGATCGTCGTGGAGGCTCAGGTCGGCCCCGCACTCGATGCATTCTGCCATCGTACACCGTACTCGCGTCCTCATGGACTTAAACCCATCGAACTTATCAGAACACAAACATAGTGCGAGGCGGCCGCTATTCGTATAGAACGGGCGAACAGGGCGTCGCAAGTGTTTCCTGTATCAGGAGTGTGTCATTCGTCCCCGGCCGGGGACGGCGGCGGCGACCGCGGCGGTCGCCGGTCGACGCGTCGCGGCTCAGACATGCGTCGACACCTCCGCTGCGAGGCGGTCTTCGGCGTTCGCGAGTGCCTCGCGGCGACGCTCGACGGCCGCCTCGGCGTCCGCGACGGCCGCCGCCACGTCGTCGAGCGCCGCGGCGACGGCGTCGGGCGCGGGTCCACCCTGCGAGTCGCGCGACGCGACCGAGCGTGCGGGGTCGAGCGCCGCGGCGACGGCGTCGGGGTCGACGTGTTCGGAGAGGTCGCCACCGAGCACGTCCGCGACGGCGGCCTCGATGGCCGCGAGGTCGCCGCCCGACTCACCCGCTTCGGCGACGATTTCGTGTGCGGTGCGGAACGGGATGCCCTGCATCGCCAGCAGGTCCGCGACGCCCGTGGCCGTCGAGAACCCCTCGCCCGCGGCCGCTTCGAGCGCGTCGGCGTTCCAGTCGGCCGTGGCGACGGCGCCCGCGGCCACCTCGGTCGCCTCTCGGACGGCGTCGACCGCGTCGAACGCGTGGTCGTGGGCGCGCTGGAGGTCGCGGTTGTAGGCGCGGGGCAGGCCCTTCAGCGTCGTCAACAGACCGTTCATCCCGGCCGAGGCGTCGCCCGCGCTCGCGCGGACGAGTTCCAGCGTATCGGGGTTCTTCTTCTGGGGCATGATTGAGGAGGTCGACGCGTAGTCGTCCGAGAGGTCGACGTACCCCTTGTTGGCGAACAGTATCAGGTCCTCGGCGACGCCCGACAGGTGGGTGGCGAGCGTCGCCGCCGCGGCGGTCGTCTCCGTCAGGAAGTCGCGGGCCGAGACGGCGTCGGTGCTGTTCTCGACGACGCCGTCGAAGCCGAGCAGGGCCGCGACGCGCTCGCGGTCCACGTCGAACGGGGTGCCCGCGAACGCCGCCGCGCCAAGCGGCGAGCGGTTCGTGCGGTCGAACGCGTCCAGCAGGCGCTCGGTGTCGCGGGCGAGCGCCGACTCGTAGGACAGCAGGTAGTGGCCGACGGTCGTCGGCTGGGCCGGTTGGAGGTGGGTGTAGCCGGGCATCACCGTCTCGGCGTGGCTCTCGGCCGCCTCCGCGAGCACCTCGCGGAACGCGACGACGCTCTCGGCGAGGGCGAGGAGGTCCGCGCGCAGGCGGTAGCGGAGACAGGTCGCCACCTCGTCGTTCCGGGAGCGGGCGGTGTGCATCTTCCCGCCGACGGGGCCGACGCGGTCGATGACGGCCGTCTCGATGGCCGCGTGGACGTCCTCGCCGTCCGGGAGGTCGGCGTGGCCCGCCTGCTCAACGTCGTCGAGCGCGGCGAGTATCTCGGCGGCCTCGCTCTCCTCGACGATGCCCTGCTCGGCGAGCATCACGACGTGGGCGCGGTCCACCTGCAGGTCAGCGCGGAAGATGCGCGCGTCGCTGTCGAGCGAGGAGAGGAACCCGCGGGCGGGGCCGCCGCTGAACCGCTCGCGGCGGACCACGTCGCTGGACTCCTCGTCGCTCATCCGTTCACTCCTCGTTCGCTCCCGTGTCACTATCCCCGCCGTCCGTCACGGCCTCGGCTTTCGCACGCTCCATCGCGCGGTTGGCGAGACGTTCCTGGAACCCGTGGTACTTGGCGACGCCCGTGGCGTCGGCCTGCTCGATGTCGCCGGTGACGTCCTCGGTGTTGAACGAGGCGGCCTCCGCCGAGTAGACGGCGTACGGCGACTCGCGGCCGACGACGCGGGCCTGACCGCCCTCGAAGCGGACCGTCACGGTGCCGGTGACGCGCTCGTTCGTCTCCGCGACGAACGCTTCGAGCGCCTGCACGAGCGGGCCGTTGACGAGCCCCTGGTACCCCTTCTCGGCCCACTCCTGGTCGACGTAGTTCTTGAACGAGCGCTCGTCCTTCGTCAGGACGAGCGCCTCCAGCCCCTCGTGGGCGTTCAGCAGGGTGGTCGCCGCGGGGTGTTCGTAGTTCTCGCGGACCTTCAGGCCGAGCATCCGGTCTTCCATCACGTCGGTGCGGCCGACGCCGTACGCGCCGGCTTTCTCGTTCAGCGTCTCGATGAGTTCGACCGGGTCCATCGCCTCCCCGTTCAGCGCCGTGGGATACCCCTCCTCGAAGGTGATTTCGACCTCCTCGGTGTCGCCGGAGGGTGCGGTGGTCCACTCGTATATCTCCTCGCCGGGAACGTAGCCCGGCTCCTCCAGTTCCTTCCCCTCGACGGAGCGGGACCAGAGGTTCGTGTCGATGGACCAGTCGCCCTCGTTGCCGGCCTCGACGGGCAGGTCCTTCTCGGCGGCGTACTCCTTCTCCCACTCGCGGGTGAGCCCGAGTTCGCGGACGGGCGCGATGACCTCCATGTCGGAGTCGCGCCAGACGGCCTCGAACCGCAGTTGGTCGTTGCCCTTGCCGGTACAGCCGTGTGCGAGGCCGGTACAGCCCTCCTCGATTGCGACGTCGAGGATGGCCTGCGCGATGACCGGGCGGGCGAGTGCGGTGCCGAGCGGATAGCCCTGATACGTGGCGTTCGCGCGGACCGCGTCGAGACACAGGTCGGCGAACTCGTCTTTCGCGTCGACGACGTGGACCTCGAGGCCGAGCGCCTCGGCCGTCTCCTCGGCCTCGGCGAACTCGCCTTCGGGCTGGCCGACGTCGACGGTGACGCCGATAACTTCGTCGTAGCCGTACTCCTCTTCGAGCAGTGGTACACAGACCGTGGTGTCGAGCCCGCCGGAGAAGGCGAGGGCGACTTTCTCTGTCATTGTTGTGGTGATTGGGGGTGTCGGATGGACCGCCTACCGGGCGGTTGTCGGCGAAAGCGAGGCGACCGTCGGGGTGGAACTGTGGTTATCGGGCCGGGAGGCCCGGTCGCGGCGGTCGCGGGGAGGAAGTGGAGACGCCGCTGGACGGGCGAGCGAGCGCGCCGTCGCAGCGAGCCGTCGTCATGTACCTCACCGTATCCCGAGAGTGCTATTAAAGGCTTGCGACACTGCAACCCTTTCCGACCCTGCTAGCGCGACCCACGCGTCCCGAGGACGAACAGCAGGGCCGGAACCAGCGCCACGGCCGCCGCAGTCGAGAACGCCGACAGCCCCGCGCCGGTAATCGGGGCGACGGTCGCCGTCGGCGTCCCCTCGTCGCCGTCCTCTGGCGCGACCGTCGCGGTGGTCGGCCCCTCGAACCGGACGAAGAAGTTCGAGAGGTCGGCGTCGTCCGCCCAGTAGGCGCTCGATTTCAGCGCCCGCGCGGGTCCGGGGCGGGCCGCCGCACGGACGTAGTCGCTCGGCGCGGCGACCACCAGCGTCCGGTTCACCTCGAAGCCGGCGGCGAACGGCTGGCGGAGTTCGAGGATGTTGAACTTCGCGTTCACGGCCGCGAGATTCGACCACGACCCCCGGGCGCGGACCACGCCCGTCCCGTTGGTCTCGGTGGCGTTCAGCGTCACCTCGCCGGCCTGCACCTCGCGGCCGGTCGCCTCCGCGGCGAGACTCGCCCCGCGGTCGAGACGCGTCGCCACCCGTTCACGGTGGGCCTGCCGGCGGCTCTCGTTGCCCACGAGCGCCTCGTACTGGCGGCGCTCGGTGTCGTTCGAGAGGTCGTAGCGGTCCTCGACGACGACCGTCGCGTCGCCGTCTTCGGCGAGCCGAACGGTAAACGAGTGGCCGGTGTCGTGGATGGCGGCGACCGGGGCGACAGTCGTGGCGAGCGCGAGCGCGACCAGCGACAGCACGACGAGACGGCGCATTCGTCGGGTTCGAGGCCCGAGACCGACATAAAGCCGTTGCCGGGTCGGCCCAATCGTTTATCCGTGAGCCGTGAGCACCGCCGGCCATGGTCGACGCAGAGGACCTGCTGAAGGTAATACTCGTACTGGTACTCATCTGGATAGCTCTGGAGATAATCGGGGAGATACTCGGGGCGCTGTTCGGCCCGTTCAACTCCATCCTCGGCCTGCTCATCGCGGTGCTGATAATCCTGTTCCTACTCGACAGGATTTAGCGTCCGCGCCGCGTCGATTCGGCCGTGTACAGCGTCAACGTCCCCGTCCCCCGCGAGGTGACGCGGCTCGCCGTGGGGCTCGCCTCCACCTGCATCACCGCCGACCAGCGGCGGGGCCACACGCTCGTCGCCAAACGGCTCCCCGACGACCGGTTCGAGGCGATGACGCGCCGCGCCCGGGAGGCGCTCGAGGGGACGCCGCCCTTCGCCGCCCGCGTCACCGGGGTCGACCTGTTCCGCGACCCGCCCTCGGGGAAGGCACCGGTCGCGTACCTCGAAGTCGAATCCCCCGAACTGTACCGGGTCCACCGCGACCTCTGTGAGGTGTTCGACCCCGTCGAGGGGTTCGAGGGCGACGAGTACGACCCGCACGTCACCATCGCCCGTGGCGGCGACGCCGCCGACCTCCTGCACGAGGAGGTCGACCCCGTCGAGTGGACGGTCGAGCGCCTCGCGTTCTGGCATCCCGGCCGGGAACTCGAAGTCGAGACGGTGGCGCTTCCCGCTTAAGGCGTCGGCGGCCCCTCCGGCCACGCGTCCATGTCGGCGTAGAAGTTCAGCATCGCGTACTTCAGTTTCCCCGGGTTCACGTCGATGTGTTCGGTCCGCTCTTCCTCGGGGAACGTCGGATACACGGAGTAGTCGCCGAGTTCGCGGGCCTGCGACTGGGTGTATCGCTCGTCGACCAGCACCCGCGCGCCGAAGTCCTCCGGCGACCGCACCACCCGGCCGAGCGCCTGCCGCGTCTTGCGGACCGTCGGCACCTCTACTGCGTACTCCCAGCCCTTCTCCCCGTCGTCGTCGCCGAAGGCGGTGGCGTACGCGCCCTGCACGGCCTCCATTCGGTCGTCGAGATGCGGGTACGGGACGCCGACCACGACCACCGTGCGGGCGTCGTCGTCGTCGTAGCTCACCCCCTCGGTGAGGGTGCCCCACAGCGAGGTGAAAAGCACCGCGTCGTCGTCGTCGACGAACTCCTCTTTCAACTCCTGGGCGCGCACGCCCGGACGGTCGAGATACGGCGTCGCCTCCGTCTCGAGGCGGTGGTAGTAGCGTTCGGCCTCGCTGTACGACGGGAAGAACGCGAGCGTGTTGCCGGGCGTCATCCGCACCGCGTCGGACAGCACCTCCGTCACCGTCTCCTGGACGCCGGGGTCGTCCCGCTGGCTGGCGAACAGCGCGGGCGCGTCGACGGCGTAGGTGCGGCGGCGCTCCGGCGGGAACTGCTCGCCGAAGGCCATCGTGACGGGGCCGTCCTCGCGGTCTGCGCCCACCCCGAGGACGTCCTCGGTCACGTCGAACGGCCGGAGCGTCGCGCTCATCAGCACCGACGCGTACAGTTCCTCGAACAGCGGCTCCGTCACCTGCCGCGGGATGCAGGTGTACAGCTCCGCGCGGCCGTACACGCCCGTCTCGTCCCGGCGAACGGAGACGACGGGGTAGGTGCCCGCCGCCTTCGACTCGTCCATCCACTCCTCGACGAAGCCGGCCGCCTGCAGGACGCGACACTCCTTCCGGGACGTGGTCTCGCCCTCCTTGTACTGCTCCTGGTACTTGCGGTCGAGCGTCGACCCGAGGTTGAGTGCGGCTTCGAGGTCCTGCTTGTAGCCCGGCCCCTCGTAGGCGTCGAGGAAGGCGAGCGTCAGGTCGTCGCGCCCCTCGTCGTTGTCGACGGTGACGTCCGCCCAGTCGTCGCCCAGCGTCTCGCGCTCGCCGAACCCGAGCGCCTCGTCGTACACCTCGCCGAGTGCTTCACGGAACGCCGAGACCACCCGTTCGGCGGCCTCGACGCGGTAGTCCTCCACCTCGTCGAGTTCCTCCAGGGCGCTGTCGAGCGTCGTCTCGGTCAGCGTCCGTGTGGCGTGGTCGCGGGCGGCGTCCTCGACGTTGTGCGCCTCGTCGAACACCGCCACCACGTCCTCCGGGTCGCGACCCAGCCACCGGAAGAACTGCTCGCGGATGGTGGGGTCGAGCAGGTGATGGTAGTTACAGACCACGAGGTCGACGCCCTCCATCCCCTCCTTCAGCAGTTCGTAGCCGCAGAAGCCGGCCCGCTCGGCGTACTCGTACACGTCGTCGGGCGTACGCACGTCCTCGTACAGCCACGCGTAGAACTCGTCGGTGTCCTCGGTGAGGTTCGCGTAGTAGCGGTCACATATCGTCGCCTCCTCGCGGAGCGCCTCGACGCCCTCCTCGACGGTCTCGAGTTCGTCCATCACCGACGAGCGGGCCTCGGCGGCCTGCTCGTTGCCGTCCTGTGCGGCGTCGAGTAGCTCCTCCTGCCGGCGTTCGAGGTCCGCGAGTTCCGCCTCCTGGTCGACCAACTCGCGGGTCGTGTCCCGGAGCGCCTGACACTCCTCGTACCCCACGTCGATGTGACACATCGACCCCTTGCCGCGGAACACGACCGTCCGAATCGGCTCCTGTCGCGTGATGGCGCGCGCCTCCTCGATGAACTGCCGGGTCTGCTGGTGGACGTTGGTGGTGATGACGACCGTCTTGTCTTCGCGGTCGGCGTACTCCAGTGCGGGCACGAGCGAGGCGAGCGTCTTGCCGGTCCCGCAGGCTCCCTCGAACAGCACGTCACGCCCTTCCCCCAGCGCGTCGTGGATGCGGTCCATCGCCTCGTGCTGGTGGTCGTACGGAGCCTCGTACGGGAAGTAGCGGAGGAACGACGCCGTCTCTGACACGCACGAGGGTTGGCCGCTCTCACTGAAAAGGGTTCGCGGACCGGAGCGGAACTGGTGGGCGAAGGTTCAAGTGAGGAACCGCGGCCATCGGCCCCATGCGATAGCCAGTCGCCCCGGTCGGTCAGGGCGGGAGCGTGGCACGATGCCCTGCGACGCGCCGGCCGGGTCGTCCCCACGCGTCGCCTGTCAGCCCTGCGTCTCGGGTTCGACGTACACCCTCGAGATGTCCTCCTCGGCGTCCATCAACCGCGCCTCGAGGTCGGTGATGCGGTCGTCTATCTCCCCGGCCTCGAGGCCGGGGTCGAACGCGACGTCGGCGGTGACGAGTATCTGGCTCGGCCCGAAGTAGACTGTCCGGAAGTCGACGATATCGGTGACGCCCGGCGTCTCCGCGACGAGTTGCCTGAGCCGCTTCTCCTGTCTGTCGGGCAGCGACTCGCCGAGCAGGAGGCGCTTGTTCTCCCACGCGAGCGCCAGCGCGAACCCCATCAGCATCACGCCGATGAGGAACGCCGCGACGGCGTCGTACAGCGGATTCCCGGTCACCCGCGAGAGGTAGACCCCAACCAGCGCCAGTCCCGCGCCGGCCATGGCGATGGTGTCCTCGGTGAACGCCGTCAGCACGGTCACGTCCGACGTCTTCCTGAACGCCTCGCGGTAGCCCGACCAGCCGTGGCTCCGAATCTGCTTGCGCATCGCGTCGTTCGCCTTCTTGAGCGCGTACGCCTCGAACACGATGGCCCCGAGGAGGACCACGTAGTTGACGTACACGTTCGGTACCGACACGCCGACGACGGGCAGGGTCACCGTCCCGGGCGTCACCGGATGTGGATTGACGATGGCGTCGTAGCCGTGCTTCAGCGACTCCCAGCCGGCGATGCCGAAGAGGAGGACCGAGACGAGAAACGAGTAGAAGAACTGCGCCTTCCCGTAGCCGAACGGATGCTCGCGCGAGGCCTCCTTCCGGCCGTAGAAGATTCCGACGAGGAGGAACACCTGGTTGCCGGTGTCGGAGATGGAGTGGTACGTCTCGGAGAGCATCGCCGGCGACCCCGTGAGGAGGTAGCCGGCGAACTTCAGCACCGCGATGGCGCCGTTCGCAAAGAGCGCCGCGAGGACGACGGAGACGCTACTTGCCATACTCCGCGTGCACGCCCCGCCGGCAAAGGCGTTGCCGTCCCGTCCGCGACGGGAAGGCCCTTACCGGCCCCCGGCGTACCGCGTCCATGCTCGTCGTCGTCGCCGACACCCACGGCAGGGACGGCCCCCGCCTCGACGGCCGCACCCGCGAGGCCGTCCGCGAGGCGGAACTGGTCTGTCACTGCGGGGATTTCATGACCGAGTCGGTGCTGGACGCCTTCCAGGACGCCGCCGGCGAGTTCGTCGGCGTCTACGGCAACAACGACCCGCCTGCGGTCCGCGAGCGCCTCTCGGACACCGCCGTCGTCGACCACGAGGGGGTTCGTCTCGCGCTCGCGCACGGCCACGACCACACCGAGACGGCGCTGTCGATGTTCGGCCGGCAGTCGAACGCGGACCTCGTCTGCGTCGGCCACTCTCACGACCCCGGCTTCCGGATGGCCGGGGTCGTCCCTGTGCTCAATCCGGGAAGCCACGCCGACCCGCGGTGGTATCGACCGGCCCACGCCGAACTGGAGGTGGACTCGGACGTCGTCGCCGGTCGACTGGTCGACCCGGACGGCACCGTGTTCGACCGGTTCGAAGTAGAACGATGATGGAGGGCCGAAGCTTCGGCGGGGGGAGGGCCGAAGTCATCAGCACCTGAGCGTTTAGGGGGGAATAAAAAGTAGACTCCGTAAGCTCAAAGGGCCGTTTTACTCACGGTACGCGACCGCAACGACCACCAGAAGCACCGTGAGGCCGCCGAGGAAAAAGAGGAGTCCCGGCGGGAGACCGGCCACGACGTCGAGGCCGCCGTCGGCGGCGACGGGCGTCGGCGAAGGCGTCCCCGTCGCCGCGGGCGTCGCCTGCGCGGTCGGCGTCGGCGTCGACGCCTCCGGCACCGGCGTCTCCGTCACCGTACTTGTCGCGTCGCCGCTGGTGAAGACGCCCGGTCCGTCGCTGGCGTTCGTCGCCGACGGTTCGGCGGTGGTGGGCGTGCCGGTCGCGCCGCCGTCGCCGCCTCCGGCGCCCCCGATGGCGTCGCCCGCATCGGTCGTGGTGTCCGCCTCGGTCGTGGTGTCGGTGGTCGGTCCGCCGGCCGACCGGGGCTCCTGTGCGCCGCCGCCCGCGTTCGACCCGAACCCGACGAGCCGGCCGACGCCGTCGCCGAACACCTCCTGGACGGCGACGCTCCCCACCAGAAGCGCACCGACGCCGCCCAGCAGTCGGGACAGCGCCGCCCGGAGCCCCGACGCCTGCTCGTCCTGGCCGGCGAAGATGACGAGCGGCTCGTCCGCGGGCGCGTACACGTCCATCTCACGACCTTTCGAGGAGTAGGCGGTGCCGACCACCTCGACAGCGCCGGCGTCCTCGAGGTTCGAGAGGTGGTACTGGGTGTTCTGGAGCGTCGTGTCGGCCCGGTCCGCGAGTTCGCTGGGCGGGGCGGGCTCGTCGTGGAGTTCCGAGAGGAGCCGCCGGGCCGTCTCGGAGGAGAGCGCCGACATCAGCGCGTCGGCGTCCTCGCTGTCGACGCCGACGACGCGGGGTTCGCCGTCGGAGACGACGTCCGGCTTGGAGGGCAGGAGGCTCATTCGTGGGGGTCTTTCGTGTAATGGGCCAAGAGTTTTGTGAGTACAACACCCTGACGGCTGGGCCGTCTCCACCGCGCTTGCGGTCGGTCGTCGGCGTTACCTCGGAGGGGAAACGACTTTACCCAAGAGCGGCTACCGGCGTCTATGGCCTCCGTGGACCCCGTTCTCGTCGTGCTCATCTCGGGCATCCTCCTGTTCGTTCTCGCGGTCTATCTGATGCTCCGGCGCACCTTGCTGGCGTTCTCGGAGGGAATGCGCGAGGGGAACCGCCGCGATTAAACCACGCGACCGACGGCGTCGACCGCCGCGTCCACGGCCTCGCCGTCCACGTCCAGGTGCGTGCAGAACCGGACCTGCCGGTCGCCGAACGGCGACGCGAGCACGCCCTCGCCCTCTAGCGCCTCGACGAACGCCTCTGCGGGGTCGGGCGTCTCCACGAGCACGATGTTCGTCTCCGGTTCCTGCACCGTCAGGGCGTCGTACTCGGCGAGGCCGCCCGCGAGCCGTCTGGCGTTCGCGTGGTCCTCGTGGAGGCGGTCGCGGTTCTCCAGCGCGAGCAGGCCGGGCGCCGCGACGACGCCGGCCTGCCGCATCCCACCGCCCAGTAGCTTTCGGACCCGGCGTGCGTCCTCGATGAACGACTCCGGCCCGGCCAGCACCGACCCCACGGGCGCGCCCAGCCCCTTCGAGAGACAGAACATCACCGAGTCGACCGGGTCGACGAGGTCGGTGGCGGGGACGTCCAGCGCCGCGGCGGCGTTGAACAGTCGCGCGCCGTCGAGGTGGACCGGCACGCCGTGCTCGTGGGCCGCCTCCGCGGCCGCCGCGATGGCTCCGGGCGCGATTGCCGTCCCACCCTTGCTGTTGTGGGTGTTCTCGAGACACAGCAGGCCCGTGCCGGGCCGGTGGCCGTCTTCCTCGACGTAGCCGTCGTGGACCTGCTCGGGGGCGAGAACGCCGCGGTCGTCGCCATCGAGGGGGCGGGTCTGGAGGCCGGCGTGCTGGGCGAACCCGCCGAGTTCCCACTTGTAGACGTGGCTCTCGCATTCGACGAGCGCCTCCTGTCCGCGCTCGGTGTGCGTGCGGGCGGCTATCTGGTTGCCCATCGTCCCCGTGGGGACGTACAGCGCCGCGTCCGTCTCCACGACGTCGGCCGCACGCGCCTCCAGTTCGTTGACGGTCGGGTCCTCGCGGTAGACGTCGTCGCCCACTTCGGCGTCGTGGGCGGCCTCGCGCATCGCCTCGTCGGGGCGGGTGACGGTGTCCGAGCGGAAATCGAGCATGGCGGCCGTTGGCCCCGCGCCGTGAAATACGCCGCGGTGGGACCGCTCCGAAACCGGTTTGCCGGCGGCGGGCGACGAGCGATGTATGGACCCACGCATCCGGGAGCACGCACGCATCCTCGTCGACCACTCGGCGGGCATCGAGGCCGGCGACGACGTCGTCATCGACGCCGACCCGGTGGCCGACGACCTGGTGGTGGCGCTCCACGAGGAACTGGCCGACGCAGGCGCCAACCCCATCGTCGTCCGCGAGCGGTTCGGCAAGCGGTTCCGCCGTGCGTACCTCCGCAACCACGACGGCGATTTCGACGTGCCGGACCACGAGATGGCGCTGTGGGAGGCGATGGACTGTTACGTCGCCATCCGGGGCGACCAGAACGTCGTCGAGGAGTCGGACGTCGACGGCGACGTCCAGACCGCCTACGAGCGGGCTCGCCAGCCCCTGCTCGAGGAGCGACTGGGCAAGACGTGGGTGCTGACCCAGTACCCGGCCGCGGCGAACGCCCAGCTCGCGGAGATGTCGACGGAGGCGTACGAGAACTTCGTGTGGGACGCGGTCAACAAGGACTGGGACGCCGTCCGCGAGCACCAGCAACAGATGGTCGAGATTCTCGACCCCGCCGACGAGGTGCGCATCCGGTCGGGCGACCGGACGGACGTGCGGATGAGCGTCGCGGGCAACCCGACGCTCAACGACTACGGCGAGAACAACATGCCCGGCGGCGAGGTGTTCACCGCGCCCGTCGTCGACAGCGTCGAGGGGGAGGTGTACTTCGACAAGCCGGTCTACCAGCGCGGCCACGAGATAACGGGCGCGCACCTCACGTTCGAGGAGGGCGAGGCCGTCGACTGGAGCGCCGAGAAGAACGAGGACGTCCTCGACGCCATCCTCACCACCGACGACGGGGCGCGTCGCCTGGGCGAACTCGGCATCGGGATGAACCGCGACATCGACCGGTTCACCTACAACATGCTGTTCGACGAGAAGATGGGCGACACCGTCCACATGGCGGTCGGGCGCGCGTACGGCGCCACCGTCGGCGAGGAGAACGAGCGGAACGACTCGGCGGTCCACGTCGACATGATAGTCGACATGAGCGAGGACAGCGTCATCGAAGTCGACGGCGAGGTGGTCCAGCGGAACGGGACGTTCGTGTTCGAAGAGGGGTACGGCGAGTGAACCGAGCCCTCGGAAACCGAGCGGGGAGCGACGCGAGCCGCGAGGACGGGTTCGACGCGTAGGCGCCGATGCGTGCGTGGCTCGCCGACGCGGACGGTCGCCTGCACGAGGTCACCGGCTTTACGTCAATCGGCCGCGCCGTCGACCGGTTCGTCGTCTGGGACGCGGGGCGACAGGTGCTGACCGCGCCGCGGCTCCTCCGTGCGGTCGCGTTCGACGGCTGTACGGTCGGCGTGCGGTTCCGCGAGCATCGGCTGGCCGACGCCCGCGAGGCGTACGGCGACCGCTCGGGAATCACGTTCGAAGGGCCGCGGATGACGGCCCGGGACGTCAGGGCCGTAGAAGTGGTCCACGAGTCGTATCCGGCGTCGTTCGAGCGCCTGTTCCGCGACACCGACCACGACCTCTGTCTCCGGGTTCGCGGCGGTGCAGACGTGTTCCTCGACGCGGAACTCGTGGACGTGGCACCGTGAGTGAAAGAGTCAACCGGTGTGTCATGGCACGGAGCGACGGTCAGGGTGCCTGGCTCCACCTCCTGTCCCGGGCGGTCCTCCGGCCGGAGACCCCACGGTCCCCTCCGGGCGGGCGATGCCCGGGACGTGAATCGCCCGTCGGCGCTGGTCGTATTTCGGACATTGCGTGACGTTCGTTGGCAAACGAGCGGATAACTGTTCCGTACAACCAACCTAATTCGGTTTCAGGTGTTCATATGTGCTCACTTGAACCCGGTCGTGTCGTTCCCCGGCTATACCGGGCAGAACCGCTAAGGGTGTCGCTCGGGTAGCACGACCGTGCGACGCCTGCGGGTCGCGTTCGTGTGTTGCCTTCTCCTCACAGCGGTGGCTCCGGCCGTCGGCGCGGCGGGTACGGCGACCGAGGACGACGCCATCGTGGCGTCGTACACGTTCGCGCCGGCGGACGCGGCCGACCGGGTGCGCGTCACCGTCCGGCTCACCTCGATGCCGGCGTCGGTCTCGTCGTTCCGGTTCACCCCCCGGTACGACGGCATCCGCGTGCAGTCGACCCGCGGGTTCTCCCGCTCGGGCGGCGAGTTCGTCTGGGACGGACGTACCGGCGACCCGTCCATCACGTTCACCGCGCCGGCCGCGCCGCGGACCGCCACCGTTCGGCCGGAGGACGGGGGTGCGAACGGACTCGGCACCGCCGGCGCCGAGCAGTGGACGTACGTCGCGGCCGGCCGCCTCACGTTCTCCTACTCCTACCGCTACTACGGGGTCGACCCGGGCATCGAGACGCGCGTCGCCGCCGACGGCGGCACGGCCGGCCCGAGCATCGTGTTCCTCGGCGAGTACGCGGTCACCAACCGCTCGTACGGCGACCAGCAGTTCCGCCTCGTCGTCCCCGAGGCGGCGACGTTCACCGACCGCGACCGGAACGAGGTGCTGTCGGCGCTCATCGGCGCCCGGGTCGCGCTCGACGTCGGCGCGGTCGACCGGCGCGTCAACGTGTTCGTCACCACCGACCCCATCCGCCGCGGCGGCGTCACCTTCCCCCAGCGGCGCCGCGGCGTACAGGACGTGTGGGTCCGCGACGACGTTCGGCTCAACACGACCGGCAACACCTGGTTCCACGAGTACGTCCACAGCCGGCAGTCGTACGAGACGACCGCCGAGACCCGGTGGTTCACCGAGGCCAGCGCGGAGTACTACACCGCCCTCCTGACGCTCCAGCAGGGGCGCATCGAGTTCGACACCGTCCACGACCACCTCACGACGGAACGGGGGGCCGACGACCGCCTCGCCGCGCCGTCGACGTGGTCGAGCAGTCGCACGCCGTACACGAAGGGACGGCGCGTGCTCGCGGCGCTGGACCTCCGCATCCGCGCGGCCAGCGGCGGCGACGCCACCCTGCAGGACGTGTTCCGGACGATGAACCGCCACGACGGGCCGGTCTCCTCCGCCGACTTCCGGCGGATGGTCGACGACGCCGCCGGCGCTGACCTCTCGGGGTGGCTCGACCGCTACGTGCAGGGGACGGCGACGCCGTCCGTCCCGGCGAACCCGTATTCGTTCACGAACCCCGACGTCGCCGACGCCGACGGCGACGGTCTCGACGACGCGACGGAGCGGGCGCTTGGGACGAGCCCGTTCACCCCCGACACGGACGACGACGGGCTCACCGACCTGCGTGAGCGCGACGGCCCTACCGACCCCCTCGACGCCGATACGGACGACGACGGGTTAGAGGACGGGCGGGAACTCGCGGTCGGCGCGGACCCGACGGTCGCGGACACGGACGACGACGGCCTCGTGGACGGCCGGGAGGTCGCGGTCGGCGCGGACCCGACGGTCGCGGACACGGACAGCGACGGTCTGGCGGACGGGCGGGAACTCGCGGTCGGCGCGGACCCCGCCGTCTACGACACGGACGGCGACGGGCTGGCGGACGGCCGGGAGGTCGCGCTCGGTGCCGACCCGACGGTCGCTGACACGGACGACGACGGCCTCGACGACGCACGGGAGGCTCGCCTCGGCACGGACCCGGCCAGCCGGTTCACCGACGGCGACCGCCTCGCGGACGCCGCGGAACTCGCGTTCGACAGCGACCCCACCGAGCGCGACACGGACGGCGACGGGCTGGGTGACGCCGCCGAGAAGCGCCACGGCACCGACCCACGGGACCCCGACACCGACGGCGACGGCATCCCCGACGGGAGGGAGGTCCGGGCCGGCACCGACCCGACCACGGACACCAGCGGCATCGTGTTCTTCGTCGCGGACCTGTTCTAGCTCGGCATCCGAATCGCGTACAGGATACACAGCAGTCCGACGAGTTCACTCGCCTGCGACGCCACGGCCACCGCGGCCCGCGGGACCGACGGCACCGCGAGCGTGACAAACAGGAGCGCGACCGGGACGCCCAGCGCGAGCACGAACCCGACGGCGATGAACAGCATCGGCCGGCTCTCGTTGCGCCGGTAGCCGCGGTACGCCTGATACGCGATGAACAGCCCGATGAGCGCCCCGACCACGTCGCTGGCCTGCAGGGCGGTCCCGAGCCAGCCGTCGAGCGGTCCGGCCGTCTGGAGCGTCGCGAGCACGGTCACATCCCCTCGATGAGCCGCGTGAACCGGTCGGCCATGTCCGCCCGGCGGTCGACGCGCAGGCTGAACGTCCCGTCGTCGAGTTCGACGGTCACGCGCTCGAGCGTCGCGGCGTACTCGGTCCGGTGGTGCCCGCCCGCCGGGTCGGGGCGCGTCCGCTCCTCGACGAGGTCACACGCCCGCAGGTCGTCGAGCCGGCGGTAGATGGTCGGTCCCGATGCGTCACAGCGCTCGGCGAGTTCGTCGGCTGATGCTGGCTCCATGCTTGTCTCGGTGAGGATGGCCCGCGCTGTCCCGTCTTCGAGGACGGCGGCGATGGCGTCGAGGTCGCACTCCTCACTCACGACGGGTTCGAGTCACCGCGAGCATATAAACCATCTCCGACGGCTTCAGCCGCTGAAGCGGTGGCTCCCGGTCTATCTTCCTCCCACCCGTTCGTCCACACGTGATGTCCCCGACTGACGCACATCGCGTGGTCGCCCTGCTCGCCAATCGCCCCGCTCCGGAGGTGGTCGCGTGAGCCTCGCCGTCCGGTCGCGGGTCCGTGCCGGCGACGCGCTCGCCGTCGGCATCCTGCTCGCCACGCTCGCTGTGGGCGTCGCGGCGTACCGCTCGGCCCCCCAGCAGGTCGTCGTCCACTGGTCGCTCGGCTACGAGCAGTACTACCACGGCGTCCGGACGCTCCCGCGCTGGCTCGGCCTGTTCGCCGGCACGCTCGTCGCGGCGGTGACGTTCGCCGTGCTCCGGGCGCTCCCGCTCGTCGACGACCTCGGCACGGAACTGGCGCCCGTCCGATGGCTGTACGACGGGCTGGTCGTGCTCGCCGTCGCGTTCTGCTGTGCCGTCCAGTTGCTCGTCGTCGTGTTGAACGTGGTGTGAAACGAGACGGTGGGAGTGAGCGAAGCCGGAGGCTTCGCGACCATCACCGTGCTCGTCGCTCCGCTCCTCGCTGCACGAGCACGGTGGGATTCGAACCGGAGCCAGACGTTCCTGCTCGGCCTCCGGCCTGCGCGGGCGTGCGACTGGCAGGGTTCGACTCCCGTAGCTCGCTCTGCTCACTGTCGTTCGCAGAAGCGAGCACGGTGGGATTCGAACCCACGACCATCGGATTAGAAGTCCGACGCTCTAATCCTGGCTGAGCTACGTGCCCTGTCGCACGATAGCGGCGGCCCGCTCAAAAGCGGTGCGGGTCGGTGCTACCGGCCGCGCCCGGGGGCGCGACCGTACGCACGTCCGGGGTTGTCGTCGTCGCGTCGGTCGGGGTCGTTGCCGTGTCCCCGGTCGCGGTCCGCGGGTTCGACGGCCGTGGACTCCGCCTCGGGGGTGGAGTCCGGCGTCAGTTTCCCGCGTCGGCCGCCACGCAGTCGAACTGGACGTAGCTGATGGCGTACGCCTTGCCGTTCCGCGAGTTGCGGAAGCGGTCGTCGCCGTCGATGCTGACGACGACGGTGCCGTCATCGCCCTGTTGTACGTCGACCTCGTGGACCTCGCGGCCGGCCTTCACCGTGGCGACCAGCGAGTCGGCACAGTAGTCGGAGGCGAACGTGACGCTGATGGGTTCGTACATCTCGCCGGCCTTCGAGATGTAGCTCTCGAAGTCGATGCCGTCGACGCTCCCGCCCTCGGGGGCGAACCCGTCGGTCACGACGACGCCGTCTTCCTCCTCGTACTCGTACTCGAACTTGTACGTCCCGTCGAACGCGCAGGGGTCGCACTCCTCCTCGCACACTTCCGTCAGGAGCGCCTGGAGCTGGGAGCCGAGGTCCTCGGCGTTCTCGACGGCGACGAAGTCGTCGGGACTGCTGGCGACGTCGTCGCGCAGGTAGGTGTCGAAGCCGGCGACGTTCCCGCCGACGCCGACCGCGATGATGCGGACGCCGCCGTCCGTGATGGCGGTGGCGGTGGCCGTCGTCTCGGTCAGTTCGCCGGCCTCGCCGGCGACGCCGTTCTCGCCGCCGGTCGTGCCGCCGGTGAACTCGAAACTGCCGTAGGGGAACGGCACGTCGTCGGCCGGTCCCTGGAAGCCGGCGGTCCCGGGGTCGTCGTCGCCGTCGCCGACGAACCCGTTCTGGTAGTTCGGGCCGCCGTCGGTGACGAGAACGATGACCTCCTTCCCGCCGCGGCCCTCGTTCGCGAGGATGGCGTCGGCGAACGCCAGCGCGCCGGGCATGTGGGTCGCGTTCTCGCCCGGGGGCGCGTTCGCGGGGACGCCACCTTTGACCATCGAGACGTTGCTGGCGGTGGCGAGCCGGAGCAGGTCGCCGGGTGCGTACTCGTATGCGACGGGCGAGTCACCGAACGTGACCAGCCCGACCTGTGCGTCCGCGGGGAACACGTCGAAGAAACTCTCGACGCCGCTCTGGATGTCCGGCCAGGTGCCGGCGTTGCGAATCGACCCCGAGTAGTCCAGCGCGAGGACGACGTCGAGGTCGCCACAGGTCTCGATGACGCCGGCGTGGGAGTCGGCGGCGGCCCGCCCCACGACGCTCGGGCCGAACGTCCCGAGCGCGGAGGCGGCCCCGACGGCCGCGGCGCCCTTCAGCATCGAGCGGCGGCTCAGCGGGTACAGCGTGGTGGTGGTGGTCGTCATGATACGTACGATTTCACACGAATCGTGCAGCCTACTGGGCTGGTTCAGGGGATAATACCGGACGTTAGTTTCGACCGCCGCCGGCCGTGAACGGTCCGGACGGTCCTCGCGTCGAGCGGCATGCTCATCCTACCGGCTCGCAGGGTAGCGGTTTCGCCACCATGCTAGTCACTCACATGTGGGATGGTGGCACGCAGGACCGTTCAGGGGCGGACGCTGGAACGGTGGCGGGTCCGGCCACCATACGTATCTACCCGCCGTCGCCTCAGCCGTGGAACCGGTACAGCGACGTGACGTACGGCAGGCGGTTGAACATCCAGAACGCCACCGGCAGGCCGATGATGGTGACCGCGAGGAAGGCGGCGACGTTCGCCCATATCCACGAGAGCCACCAGCCGACGAACACGAAGTACACCGCCCGGACGAGGAGGTTCGTCTGCCCACGTCCCGACTCGGGTGCGTCGAGGCCCCGCGGCTCCGCCAGCGACAGCGCCGTCGGCACGAGGTTGATTAGCTTGATGCCGAGCGGAATCAGGACGATGGTCACGTTGAGGAGCCACGCGATGTTGATGAGGACGGGCGTGAGCCACCACCCGACGAGCACGAACCACAGGGCGCGGACGAGGAACGAACGTTGGGCCATGGCTCGAGTACGACGGACGACGCCAAGGGGTTGTCGGCAGTAGTGGGTCCCGTGGTGGGGCCGGGTCGCTCGCGGACCAGCGAGTCACAGCGCTTAAGCGCGAATCCCGGCTACCCTCGCTCGAATGGCTGTCATCGGAACCGTCGGACTGCCGGGAAGCGGCAAAGGCGAGTTCGCCAGCGTCGCCCGCGAGATGGGGGTCCCGGTCGTCACGATGGGCGACGTCATCCGCGAGGAGTGCCGCCGCCGGGGGTTAGACCCCGCGGACCACCACGGCGAAATCGCCCAGGCGCTCCGGGAGGAGGAGGGAGCCCTCGCCATCGCCGAGCGGTCCATTCCCATGATTCGGGAGGCGCTGGAGTCGTCGGACACCGTCCTGGTCGACGGCCTGCGGTCGGGCGAGGAACTCGACCGGTTCCGCGAGGCGTTCGGCGACGAGTTCACGCTCGTGGCCATCGAGGCGCCGTTCGAGGCCCGCGCCGAGCGCATCGAGACGCGGGGCCGCGACAACACCGCCGAGGAGACGCTGCGGGACCGCGACGAGCGCGAACTCGGCTTCGGGATGGGCGAGGCGATGGAGCGGGCCGACCGCCGCATCGAGAACGACGACACGCTGGCGGCGTTCCGCCGGCAGGTCAGGGAGGTGCTCGCATGATTTACAGCGTCGACGTCCAGATAACCACGCCCGTTCGCGAGACGGAACTGCCCGACCGCGTAGAGCGTGCCATCGAGAATCTGTTTCCCGAGGCAGAGGTCGAACACGGCGAGGGCGAACTGCTGGCGACGGCCCACGGGATGGAGCGGTTCTCCGAGTTGCTCCACGAACAGGAGATACTCGACACCGCCCGCGGCCAGTTCTTCGACGGGCGGCGCGGGGACGCGTTCTCGTTCGACCTGAAGAAGCAGGCCGCCTTTGAGGGCCGCGTCAACTTCGCCGTCGGCTCTCCCGGCGAACTCGGCACCATCCACGTCCGCGTGAAGGTGGAGGAGCCGTCGGTCGAGGCGTACGTCGACCACGTCGCCCCGCCCACCCAGGAGGGCCGGCCCGTCGACCCCGACGACGGGTGACACGCTACCCGAACGCTTTCTACCGCCGCGCACCCCGCCCCCGTATGCACGCGGTCTGTTTCGACCTCGACGGCACGCTCCTCACCCTCTCCCGCGGGTACGCCGACCTGCTCGCCGACGCGACCCAGCGCCACGCTGACAGCCGCGACGACGCGCTCGTCGAGGCGTACAACGAGGCGTTCCTCGAGGCGTTCCGGGCGCTCGACCCGGAGCCGTACGCCGCCGGCGGGCGGGCGGTCGCGGACCGGGCGGACGCGACGGTCGACCCGGCGGCGTTCGCCGACACCGTCCGCGAGTTGGAGTACGAGGCGGTCGGCGTCTCCGACGGGATGCTGGCCCTGCTGGACCGCCTCGACGACCGGCCGCTCGGCGTCGTGACGAACGGCCTGCCCGACTGGCAGACGGGGAAACTCGACGCCGTCGGCGTCCGCGACCGGTTCGACGCGGTCGTCACGTCCTACGAGGCGGGCGCGCACAAGCCCGACGCCGCGGTGTTCGACCTCGCCGAGCAACGTCTGTCGGCGGAGGGGTACCTGATGGTCGGGGACGACCACGAGGGGGACGTGGTCGGCGCTCGCGATGCCGGCTGGGAGGCGGTCCATCTCGACCGCGACGCGGCGGGCGTCCGCGTCGGCTCGGAGCGCGACCTGGCGGCCCTGCTCGCGGCGCTGTCGTGACTACTCGCCCAGCCCCGAGACGTTGATGGCGACCCACTCCGAGCGGTCGCGCCGGCGCGTCACCCGGACCTCCTCGACCCACTTCACCCACTGGAAGCCGCGGCGCTCGGGCGCGACCAGCCGCAGGGGGAAGCCGTGGCCGTGGCTGAGACGTTCGCCGTCGACGGCCGTGGCGAGCAGGGCCTCGCGGGCCTCCGCGAGCGGCAGAGACCACCGGTAGCCGGTCACCGACCGGAACTGGACCCACGCCGCGTTCTCGCCGACGCCCGCCTCGTCCAGCAACTCGTCTACGCGGACGCCCTGCCAGTCGTGTTCCGAGTACCAGCCGCTGGTGCAGTCCAGCAGCGCACGGGCCTCCGTTTCGGGTCGAACGCTCCCGTAGTCGAGTTCGAACTCGCGCTCGACCAGTCCCGTCACGGTCAGCGTCCACTCGTCGGGGTCGACGGGGTCGGGGTCGTCCGCGACCCACGCGGTGACGGGGAAGCGGTTGCCGGCGTCGCTCCCCCGTTCGCGGGAGCCGGTGAACCGGCGCTCGGTGCCGACGGCGTCGGTGACGCGGTAGGCGACGGCGCCCGCCGCGGTCAGCCCCAGCCACGAGAGGGCGGCCCGCCGCTCCCGCAGGTCGGCCCGCGCAGGAAGCGAAAGGCGGTCACGCAGGTGGACGAGGAGGACGACGGCGGTGACGACGCCGAGCGAGGCGTGGACGAAAAGCAGGGTCCACGGTCCCGGGACGGTGGCGCCGAGCACCCACGCGATGCCCGTCGCGAGCGCGGCGACGGCCACCAGCGACAGCACCACCGAGAGCGCGACCCGGCCGGACCGCGCCCGGACGCCGGCCCGCACGCGGTGGCGGACGCGCCAGAGTTTCAGCGCGAGAAAGGCGACCAGCGAGACGCCCGCGCCGCCGTGGAGGACGAACAGCCACGCGTCGCCGGGCCGGGAGACGAGGCTGGCGAGGCCGCTGGCGACGGCCAGCGCGACGCCGGCCAGAAGCGAGTAGTCCACCAGCCACGAGGGTACGCGAGGCCCCGCCCGGTCCATACCCCCGGCTACGGGCCGGACGGGCTTGAGTGGTGGGCCACGCGCCGCTCTCGGACGTGGCGCGACCGAAGAGCGGAGCGGCCTGCGCTACTGCGGCGTCGACTGGTTCGCCTTCGAGACGGGGTTCGGGAGGCGGTGCGTGCAGTCGGTGTCGAACGTCCGCGGGGCGTTCTCGGTGGTGACCGCGTCGTCGCTGTACCAGCGGTCGGGGTCGGGGCGGGGCGTCGGTCGGCCGGGGCGCGTCTCGGTGTCGGGTCGGGGTGTGGATGTGCTCATCTGTTGTCTGAGAGTGCAATCGAGTGGCTGTACGTCGCAAAACAGGGGTCAGTGTGCGCGTACAGCGAGCATCCGTACACCACCGTACCGCGGGAACTATAATGAAAGTTCGGGTTCGTACATGGTCTGTCATGCCGTGGCGCGCGTCGAGGTGTCGGGCGGTCAGATGGGCCCGTACAGCAACAGGGCGACGGCGGCGGCGATGAACACCACCTTCAGCGCCGTGTTCACGGCGACGACCTTGCTCCCGAACCTTGCACCCTATCGGGATGCTGCGGTCCCACGATTCTCTTACGAGAAGTCAGAGACTCAGCGCCCCTATGCTTGCGATAGCGGGGTTCAAGCGTTAGGTCGGTCTGTAGGCTGGAGACTGGCGCGGGTATCAGGAGCGTGTCGTGCGGTTCGGAGCAATCCATGACCGAACTGCAACCCATCAACCCTGAATCAGCAGTAGAAATGTATCTGAATGAACGGCAGTCAGAACTGGCAGACAAAACTCTGGAAAACATCACTGGACACCTGCGAGCTTTCTGTGAGTGGTGTGAGAGTGAGGAAATCGATGATTTGACCGAGCTGACTGGTCGGAGACTACACGATTACCGTATCTGGCGACAAGAGGGGATAGCCCAAACGACACTGAGTATTAATCTCTCGTCACTCCGCAAGTTTCTGCGGTGGTGTGTCAGTATCGATGCTGCGCCAGAGGGATTAGACGAGAAGATAATCCTGCCATCTCGGAATCGGGAGACTGAAGCTCGTGACACGATGCTGAATGCTGACGATGCAGAGGAGATGTTGAATCACCTTCGGAAGTATCAGTATGCTACTCGGACTCACGCGCTGTTGGAGTTGATGTGGCACGTCGGTTGTCGCAAAGGGACCGTCCGTGCATTCGACCTTGGCGACTTTCATTCCCGAAACCAGACACTTGAAGCTCACCACCGACCTGACACGGATACACCACTGAAGAACGGTCGGCGTGGGCAACGAACACTCGCTTTGTCGGATTACGTTACTGAAGTGCTGTCCGACTACACTGAGCATCACAGGTACGACAAGACGGACGATTACGGGAGAGAACCACTATTCACAACCCGTTACGGTCGTATCTCACTCTCAGCAGTCAAAGACGCCGCATACACCATGACTCGCCCCTGTGTCTATGGTTCGTGTCCTCACAACCGCGACACTGACGACTGTGAGGCGGTTGACGACAACAGTGCATCTCTCTGTCCCAGTAGCGTTTCACCGCACCCGATTCGTAGAGGCAGTATCACTCACCATCTCTTGAACGACGTTCCTGAAACCGCCGTCAGTGACCGCATGAACGTCAGTAAGGACGTATTGGATGCACACTACGACCAGAGAACTGCTGACGAGAAAGCGGAGGCACGTAGGAAGTATCTCGACAGTATCTAACCGATTGTTCTGACCTTTCTCTGTAGTTGCTTACGCGAGACATGGCCCTTTCACAGATTATTGAACAATGTATTGGCTGGTAACGTGAGGACAGAACCGACAGTAGCTACTAAGCCTAAATCCTTTTAAATAGTTCTGAGAAACAAAGTATTGGACGGAACGGGCGTGGATAGAGCGTGATACCCCTTGACATTGATACTGTAGTGATTGGGTAGCTATCCTGATGAATGGATTGCCTTGATTGGGATGCGCCCTCGACAACTATCCATAAACCGCACCGCAGGATAGTGTGTCTCCGGGCGCGTTCCCGCACCAAACGGCACTGTTAAAACAGCAGGTAGACGGGTGAGAGGAGTGTTTTCTGAGCCGACAGTCTGTGACTCGTGGAGGATGATTATTTTCTGGAACCAATTATAGTCGAAGAAGACGGTGCTATAATCATTCATCCGACTTCTGAAATCCACGTCAATTGATCTCTTACCTCCTTTTTCACCGTGTTCAATCCTGTATAATCCAGTCCGATGAAATCCATCAGTTCACGAAAAGCGTCTTGACGATGGAGAGAGGCTAATTCGAAATCAGCACCGTACTGTGGTCGTCTATTTTCGACTACTACAGCCATCACTCCCAGTATCCCTTTCCAGATATCGCTATGCGCACCGAATTTTACGTAATCAAGTCGTGTGCTACCACTTACGACAATCTCTTTCTCCTTGCAGTTTAAATCGCACGCGTCACTCAAACACTTTGCTTGTGTCTTTTTGAATAGGATATTATCACGCTGCGATTGGGATTGTCGCTGGTCCATCCCATATCCGTCCCAGTTAGGCTTTGTGCCCCTCTGCCACCGCTGTAATCGCTCCCACTTCTGTTTCTCCCACCTCGTCCTCGCAGGAGCATCTTCTAATCTGAAATGGGTGCTGGCAGCGGACTCAAAAGTTGAGCATGTCTGTGAGTCCGAATAGTCTTCTACAGCTTGGTTCGCGGAACCACCGTACCCTCTAAAGAGATCGAGTTTACCTTCTTGCTTGGTCGTCTGCGACTCATCCAGTATCTCGGGTATCGGGGCGCTGGTTGCTGGACTCATGCAACTTACAGTAGGTACGTGTCGCACATAAGGCGGGAATTGATGTGATTCGAATTGTATTACACGGGATATGCAGATCCCTGAATATGACACGACGATGCAGATCCTTCGCGACAAACGGATTGAACTGGAGCTATCTCTCTTCGAAGTCGCTAACGAAGTGAATCTCAGTGATAGCCAACTGAACCGGATGGAATTAGCACAGACTAATGGCTCCTATCGCAACGTCCAACGGGTCTGGCAAGTGCTTCAGGAGCATGACACGGCGTCTCAGGAGTCTGCAGAGTCTCTGATGGTGGAAGATATTGAATGGGCCTACAAGGGTGAGACTCGTGCCGATGTGGTCTCCAAACTCACTGGTAATGACTTCTCACAATTGCCTGTGATGGATGAAGGTGAGGCAATTGGATTCGTTACCGATTTTGATTTGATGGAGCATCCTGATCCAAAGACTCCTGTTGAGGACATGATGGGGATGTCAGCCATCTCCGTGGAACCGACGGATAGCCGTGAGTTGGTAAAAGCTATTCTTGAAGAAGGCTATCCATCTGTACTTGTAGAGGACAACGACGGATATTGTGGGCTAATCACCCAATTTGATTTGTTGTAGACTGGTTAGTCTCCAATAATGATTAATTCAGATATATTGATTCATGCACAGTCTTGATTTGATGTGTGGATGAAAACTCAATCAGATTAGCGTCTAAGCGGCTTTTCTCTGTCGCAGGCCAATTGCATTGGAATGTGCGTGATTTGGGTCAGCGACTAATCTGAACAACTGACGGCCATCTCATCGGGACAGGCCATTCAAAATTTGACATTAATAACATTCATTTACACATGGATAAAATGTTGACAGTAATGGGGGATGGGTACCCGTCTGATTGGGACGAGCGGCGAAAGACCGTATATCAGAGAGATAACTATCAATGTCAGAACTGCGGTCGACGTGGTGGCCCACACGGGAATGCCGAGTTACACGCTCATCACATCGTCCCGAAAAGCAAGGGGGGGACACACCGACTGACGAATCTGAAGACAATGTGTAGTCACTGTCACAGTGCGATTCATGGGAGGAGGCTTGCTCCAACTGCAAGAACTGAAACTACTCGTTCAAAAACCAGTCGTTCCATATTCGACCGCCGTTTAGGGGGCTGTCCGATGTGCGAGAAGTCAAATAAGTTGGAATGGATGCATAGTCTACTTCATCCACATATTCGATGCTCGTCGTGTAAATCAAGGTTCACGCGCCAAAGTTGGAAAAATAGTATTTGGAAACTGACAGACGGCCCGGAGGAACTAGTTGGAACAACACTAACTCAACAGGAATGGAAAAATATGAGCCAAGAAGAATACTCAAACAACCCTTGCGGTAATTTGGCCAAAGCTGGATTAAGTTCCCTGGCAATCAGCATCCTCGGATTAGCAGGAATACTAATTATTGCCAATTCATTAGTATTTTTAGCCGGTAATTCTACGTATGGTGGTCAATATTGGTTTGTCACGATATTGATTGTCCTCGTGTATCTACTCATTAAAGTCAAGGGTTGAAGGAAAATCACATCACCCTCGATGTTTGATACGGGACTAAACAGTTTTCAGGGAATCTATCTCTGTACCTAATTAACCTCGGGTGGGGGAATCTGGTGTTGATATTTCCCGACGAATGATCAGCGACTTTCGTCTATACCCCCTTCTCACCAGTCACGGCTCTGAGTGGCCTGTTTGGATGCCACTTTCACGCGCAAAGTGTCATTGGCATAGTTGCAATAAACATCGAAATCAGGGTCGTTGAATCGTGATAACCTTGTTTAGGAAGAACACTTTTCAGTCTACACCTTCTTTTACCAATTGTATGTCAAGTAGCTGGGCCGCTATTGCGATGGTCGGTCGAGTGATAGCAGTAGTTACCGTGTTGCCATTCCTTGGGGGGATGCTCTGGCTATTGGTTAATGGGAACCCCAATGTCGAGATGGTTGAACAAGCTTCTAGGCTCTTCGCAGGAGCGGTCGTAGCCTTAGTTCCGCTCTCTTTAGGTGGAATCGCCTTGTATGCGCTCTTTCAAGCTGCCGAAGCAAGGGCATAATTCTCCAACTGGGACACAGAATCAGAATCCCATAGTGTGCGACAAACCCCTAATCTGTATTCTGGCGATTTTCAAGTGTGTTGAACGGTCGTAAGAACTAGGTTAGTGGGTATGGATAATTCGCCTGAACCGTATGACGCCGCAGACCACTGGCATACCGGATGCCGAATGCGACTCCGCTAATCACCCCGTTTATCAGGGAAACTGTGGGTCGTCGGTCTGTGGTCAAACTCCTGAAACCGCAGCACATCAGTACAGCAACAGGGCGACGGCGGCGGCGATGAACACCACCTTCAGCGCCGTGTTCACGGCGACGACCTTGCTCCCGAACTCGGCACCCCAGATGCCGTACTGGAACGGGATGGAGCGCTTGAACGTGGTGACGGCGAAGGAGACGACGCCGCCGACGAGCATCGTCGCCACCGCCTGCTCGGGCGTGAACGTCCCCGGGACCAGCGGCGCGATGACGATGGCGCCGTTCGTCGTGTCGAGCGCGAACACGGCCACCACAGGGACGGCGGCCGCGGGGAGGCCGACGGTCGTCGCCAGCGGGTCGGCGGCCGCGGTGACCTGCGTGATGTCGACGTTCGCGGTCAGCAGGGCGACCGCCGCGTAGATAATCGCCAGCCGCGGCAGGATGTCGCGGGTCTTCTCGTACCCCTTGCGGCCGGCCTGCTCAAGTTTCCCCTGGAGGGTCTCGGGGTGGTCGCCGGTGACCGTCGGCTCGGTGGCGGTCCCGCCGTCCGCCTCGACGGGGTCCGTCCCGGGCCGCTCGCCCGCCAGCAACAGCGCGCCCGCCGCCACCCCGGTGAGGGTGATGGCCAGCGAGATTGCCGCCCGCGCGCCCACGTACATGAGGCCGACACGCAGGCCGAGAATCGGAATGAGGACGGGCGCGTAGAACGTGAAGATGTGCTGGACGAACCCAAAGAACGTGTTGATGGTGACGGCGACGAGCGTCGCACGGTCCGAGAGGCGCCCGGACTCGCGGAACTCCGCGAGCATCCCGTAGCCCGCGGTGGTCGAGGCGGCGGTGGTGACGATGGCCCCGCCCACCTCGTCGGGGAGGTTCGCCGGGCGCGTCAGATACTTCGACAGCGCCGCCACGCGCTCGACGAGGCCGAACGCCACCAGCAGGTGCGCGAGGCTCACGCCGACGGCGATGAACGCCGCTATCTTGGCGACGCGGACCGCGACCGTCGGCAGGACGCCCCACACCTCGACTGCCATCGCCGCCGGCTAGGGGTCGGCGACACTAAGCGGTGTCTCTCGTGGGCGGGGTGACAGGAAGAGAGGAGACCGGCCCGGACGGTTCGGCTACCCGGTCACTCGCCCGGCGCGAATATCTCGGGGTCCTCCGGCCCCTCGGCGGTGACGACGGCGAGGGCACCCTTCCGTGCGACCCGCGAGAGCGCGTGGTCGACGAGTTTGAAGTTCCCCGGGACGGGGAACGACATCGTGGCGACGCAGGCGCTCCCGGGGAGGACGGGCGTCGTCTGGACGTAGCGGCTCGGTTCGCTGGCGAGCGCGCCCTGCTCCCAGACCTCGTCCCAGACGCTCCCGATGGGGTGGAAACTGCTGAACTTGTTCGGCCCGCCGACGCCGAAGAACACGCGGGCGGTCTCGCCGGTCCGCACGTTCATCTCGGCGTAGTTGTCGGGCGTGATGGCGTACTTCTCGCCGTTCATCAGGACGTAGGTGGGGTCCTCCATCGCCATCCGCGCGAAGTCGAACTCGTGGTGGCCCGTCTGGCCCGTCGTCCCGTTCGTGTACAGTTCGTGCTGGCCGAGGTAGAACTCGTGGTCCACCTCGGGCAGGCCCTCTTCGGGTTCGACGAGGATGATGCCGAACATCCCGCTGGAGATGTGGTAGTCGACGTTCGCCACCGCACAGTGGTAGATGAACGCGCCGGGGTACGTCACCTTGAACGAGAGCTGTTTCTCCTCGCCGGGGGCGACGACCGTCGCCTCCGCACCGCCGCCGGGGCCGCGGCACGCGTGGAAGTCCACGTTGTGGACCATCGCGTTGTTCTCGTTGTTGCGGATGGTCAACTCGACGGTGTCACCCACGCGGGTGCGGATGAACGGCCCGGGCACCTGCCCGTCGAACGTCATGTAGGTGAACGTCACGCCGGGCTCCACCTCGGCGACGAGTTCGAGCGTCTCCATCTCCACCTCGACGGTCGCCGGCTCGGACCGCGAGATGGGTGCGGGGATATCCCGGGGGTCGGCGGCGATGCGGTCGACGTCGACCGGCTTCGCCTCGCCCAGTTCGGCCGGCGTGTCCTGCTGGAACTGGACCGGGCTCGTCCGCACGTCGTTGGCCGGCGGGGTGCCGACGGTACAGCCCGCGAGGGCCGCCGCGCCGCCGAGTCCAGCCGTCTGCAGTACGCGTCGCCGCGTGGTGGTGTACGTCATTTCGAATGCCTCTGAACGCATGTTCTCGGAGCAACAGCATATAACAAAAACTCGTGTCTCAGGCCGTGAGAATCGGAATTTGGTGTTATGTTGCTACGTCTGAAAGGTGATGCATGAACGCGACACGACACCCCCGAACCGTGAACCGCCGCCGGTTCCTGCAGGCCGCCACGCTGGTCGCGGCGGGCGCCACAGGGGTCGCCGGCACGACCGGAACCGCAGTCGCTCAGTCGGGCGAAGACCTCTCGGCGTGGTTCTCGAACGTCTCGAACTTCGCGGGCGTCGTCGACGAACGCGGGAAGGCGCGGGTCACCGTCGCCGTCGGGGCCGACGGGAACGGCGGCGGGTTCGCCTTCGGCCCGGCGGCCGTCCGCGTCGACCCCGGCACCACCGTCGTCTGGGAGTGGACCGGCGCGGGCGGTGCCCACAACGTCGTCAGCGAGGACGGCGCCTTCGAGAGCGAACTCGTCGACGACACCGGCCACACGTTCGAGCACGGCTTCGAGAGCGATGGCGTCGCGCTGTACGCCTGCTCGCCCCACAAGGCGATGGGGATGAAGGGGGCCGTCGTCGTCGGTGACGTGGCCGTCGCCACTCCGACGCCGACGCCCGCACCGGAACCGGACCGCGCGTACGTCGAGCGAGAACCCGACTACGGCGACTGGTTCGACGGCGTCTCGAACTACGAGGGCACCGTCGACGCCCGTGGCCGCGAGGCGGTTACCGTCGTCGTCGGTGCGGCGGGCAACGGCGGCGCGCTCGCGTTCGACCCGCCCGCGGTCCAGGTCGACCCTGGAACTCGCGTCGTCTGGGAGTGGACCGGCGACGGGGAGCACGACGTCGCCAGCGACGACGGCTACGCCAGCGCCGTTCAGAGCGAGGGGCGGTTCGGACAGATGTTCGACGGTGTCGGCGTCAGCACGTACGCCTGCACCGCTCACGAGGCGGCGGGGATGCGGGGCGCCGTCGTCGTCGGCGACGTGTTCGAGGGCGTGCACGAACTGTCGAACGCGGAACTGGCGGTGCTGGGCGCGTTCGGCGTCGGCATCCTCTCGCCGACGGCGTTCGGCGCGTTCCTCGCGGTCCGGAACCGGCGGAACGCGACCGCCGACCCCGCCGCCGGCGCCCGAGACGAGGAGTCGGCCGCCCGGCCCCGGTAGGGCGCCGGTCGGGTCGGGACCGTCGGATGCCGGGGCTTTCCCCCGGTCGCTGTCGGGCGGACGCTCGGGCGCCGGGCCGTCGGCGCCTGAACCGAATCGAAGGCTTTTGAATCTCGAGACCGTGATTCGACTATCCGCAGGGGGTAATGGTGAACGTGGACGGAGACGTGAACGGGCGCCGACACCAGCCGACAGCCCCCGGCTCGAGACCGACGCCGCCGTACGGATTCGGCGTCGCGTCGCGCCCTGTCGCCGCACCGGGAGGTGGCCCGCCGTGACCGGTCGCCGTTCCCGTGACCGCTCGCGGCGCCGCGGGTCCGAGAAACTCACCCGCCGGCGGGTGCTGGGCGGTCTCGTCGGCGGGGCGGGCGTCCTCTCTGCCGTGTCGCTGTCGAACCGTACCGGAGCGTTCAGTTCCGCGACGGCCGGCCGGAGCGTGGCCGTCAGCGTCGCCGACGACCCGAACGCGCTGGTCGGCCTCGACATCAACGGGGCGGTGAAGAAGAACTCGACCGACCGGCTGGTCACGGTCACGAACGACACCAGTTCGGACGTGACTGTCACCGTCTCGCTGGACTTCTGCACGCAGGGGACCCTCTACTACGACCCGGCCGGGACGAGCGGCTGTTCCGTCTCGTTCTCGCTGGCCGTCGGGGGGTCCGGAACCGTCGATATCGAGGCGGCGGTCAAGGACACCACGATTCCGTTCACGCTTGACGTCGCCGGCTCCGGGTTCTCGTTCACTGCGACGCGGTCGACGACCGCCGAGTCGGGGAACGTGAAGGGTGCGGTGACCGTCAAGAAGGTGAAGAAGTTCAGCGCCAATCTCCTGGACAACAACTGGACCGTCCAGCAGGTGGACATTCGGGACGGCGACGGCGACGCCGACCTCGACCGCGTCGAGTACGAGGTGACCGACAGCGGCGGGACCGTACGCGGGACCCAACGCGACACCGCGTCGGGGGATAGCTACTCCAGGAAGAAGAATGAAGTCGTCATCGAGCCCGACTCCGGCTACATCCTCGTGCCGGGCGAGACGTACACGCTCACCGTCACGGGCTACGACGCCGACGGGAACTCCGCCAGCGTGACCAGAACCGACACGGCGTGATGCCGCTCGACGACTCCGTACGGCTCCGTCTGCTCGCGCTCGTCGCCGTCGTGGCCGTGCTCGGTGTCATGTTGCTTGCCGTACCACTCGGGGGACCGGTGCAGGTGAGCTACGCCGAGTCCGACAGCATGGCGCCGACGCTCCAGCCGGGCGACGGCTACGTGGTCGTCCCCGCGGGCGAGGTGGAGACTGGCGACGTCGTGGTGTTCTGGGCGCCGTCGCGCAACGAGTTCGTCACCCACCGCGTCGTCGGGGAGACGGCCGAGGGGTACGTCACGAAGGGCGACGCCAACGAGCGGACCGACCAGGCGAACGGCTACGAGCCGGTGACGCGGGCGGCCATCGTGGGCGAGGTGTTGACCGTCGCCGGCACGCCGGTCGTCGTCCCGACCGCCGGGCGGGTCGTGCCCGTCGTGCGGACGTTCCGGTCCCCCATCTTCGCGGGGGTCCTGCTGGTCGGGGCGGCGATTGCCACCCGCGCGTGGAAGCGGAGCCGCCACGACCGCCCCGGCCGGCCGGTGTACCGAGTTCGCGACGTGGTGGTGCCGCTGTTGGTCGTGGGCGTCCTCACCGGCCTCGCCGTGACGCCGCTTGGCGCGGACGCCTACCGGCTGACGTACGTCGCGTCCGAGCCGGGCGAGCCCGGGGCGGAGGTCGTCGTCGGCGAGCCGACGACCCGGGAGATGAACGTCGACGTCTCCGCGACGCCGTTCGTCCAGTTCGTCGTCGACGGCGAGGGGCTGACGGTCGACCGCGCGACCGCGACCGGCGACCGGCTCGACGTGCAAGTGACCCTGCCGCCGCCCGCCCGCCCGGGCGTCCACCAGGCGGTGCTCCGGGTGTACCCCTACCCGGGGGTGTTGCCCCACGACTGGCTGGTGGTGCTCCACCGATTCCATCCGCTCGCGGCAGTGCTCGGCTCTCTGTCGGTCGTGTTCGGGCCGCTGGTCGCCGGCTACACGCTACTGGTCGACGGCTCGCGGCCGATTCCGGCGCTGTCGGGCCGTCGAACCGGCAGACGTCAGCCGTGAGTCGGACGGAACCCATTTGTACGCAACAGTAGTAAGGCGACCGTACTCGCATGTCGACGGGCACTCAGGCGAAACACGTCGTTGCGACGCGCGGCCCCACGGTCGCGGTCGTGCTGGTGCTCGTCGGCGTGTTCGCACTCGGGGGAGCCGGCTGGCTCGTCGCATTTCCGCCGACCGAGCAAGTGACCGAACAGCGGGCGGAACAGACGTTCGCGAGCGACGTCGAGACGAGCGCGCTCGTCACGGGGTCGACGCCGCTGTACGCCGAGGGGGTTCGCCTGCGGGACAAGCCGGTGTACCTGCTCGCGGCCGCCCCGGAGGCGACCTACTCGGTCGAGACATCGGTACCCGAGGGGCCCACGGTAGCGGTGTCACAGCGGCTGGTACTCGTCTACGAGGGGACGCGCAACGGCGAGACGTTCTGGCAGACGGAGCGACTGCTGGTCAACGAGAGCCAGCGGGTGACCGACGGCACCGCCCGCGCGAACGCCACCCTGAACATGTCGGCCGTCGCACAGCGGCTCCAGTCGGTCCGGTCGGCCGTCGGCGGCGTGGGCGTGTTCGAGACGCGGCTCGAACTCAGGGTCGACTACCGGAGCAACCGCTACGAGGGCACGCTGAACGCCTCGGCGCCGCTCCAGGTGACGGGCCGCGCCTACTGGGTCGACGGCGACCTCTCGGGGTCGCGCACCCAGTCGCGGTCTGTCTCGCGGACGGTGACGCGCCAGCCGGACCCGCTTCTGGTCGGGTCGCTCGTGCTCGTCGGCGCGCTCGCGCTCGTCGGGGCCGGCGGCGTCGCGTACGTCTACCGCGACCTCGACGTCGACTCGGTGGCGACCGAGACTGTCCGGTCCCGCTACGAAGAGTGGATATCCGAGGGAGAGTTCCCCTCCGGCCCGGACAAGCGGTACATCCGCATCAACACGCTGGAGGACCTCGTCGACGTGGCCATCGACTCCAACAAGCGCGTCATCTACGACGACGTGTACCAGGCGTACGCGGTCGCCGACGGCGACCTGGTCTACTACTACACGGACGACTACGACCGCATCGCGCCGTGGCTCAATATGTAGCTCACCGCCGGAGCCACGCCCGGAGGCGGTCGCGCACCGTGATGCCCGACTCGCGGAATCGGAGGGGGCCCGTGCCGAGGACGCTGACGCCGACGAGACCGACGCCGGCACCGACGAGCGCGTCGATGGCCAGCAGCGGCACGACCGGATGGACGGCGTACAGCGTCCGGACGGTCGAGGGCGGCACCACCGCCAGATACCAGTGGCGCGAGAGGCCGTACTGGACGACGCCGGTCCGGTCGGGGGCGGTCACCGTCGCCGAGACGTTCGCGCGGCTCCCCCCGGGGACGACCACCTGGTCGCGGGCGAACGTCAGGTTCGGGTCGCCGCTGTCGAGCATGACGACCGCCGGGAGCAGGCCGGTGTTGCGGAACGAGTAGGTGACGTTCTGGGTCGTGCCGGCGGCGACGACGTTCGGCCGCGGGGAGTCGCTACTGGAACTGACGACCGTGAGCGCCTCGCCTCCCGAGGGGACGACCATCGCGGCGGTCACGCCGACCAGCACCAGCACGACGAGCGCGGCGACGACGACCCGTGCGTCGACGACGCCCGGCCGCCGGTCGCGGCGGTCGGTCTCGCGGCGGGCGCCCCGGCCCCGCTCGCGGACCGCCTCGATGGCGTACGCGCCCGCGCCGACCGCGAACAGCAGATACGCGAGCCCCTGTGTCCCAAGTAGCGACCGGGTGCCCAGCAAGGTCGCAAGCCCCCGTTGCAGGCCGGTGAGGGCGCCGGCGGCCGCCATCGCGGGGACGCCGAGGTTCGGGATGACGAGCAGTTGCCCGCCCACCTCGAACCCCTGGGCGACGATCTGCTCCTCGGTGACGGGGGGTTCGCCGCCGTCCTGGTCGGTGAACGGGTTGGCGTCGCCCTTCGTGATGTACCCCCGCGGCGTCTCCTCGACGACCCGGTGGGTGGTGAGCCCGCCGCCGTGGAGCGTCTCGGCTCGGAACACGACCACGTCGCCCTCCTCGACGGGGCCGGCGACCGCCGATGGGACGGCGACGAAGCCGTCGCCGGGATGGAGCGTCGGCTCCATGCTCCCGGTGGTGACGTAGCTCAGGAGCACCGGCTGGCCGAGCAGTTGGCCGACGACGACGGTTACGAGGAGAAGCGCGAGGAGTCCGCCGCCGGCCAGCCGCGCCGCGCGTCTCGGGTCCATTCGAGGGTCGGTAGCCGCCTGTTACCTAAACCGTTTGCGTCGGCTTACCGGCGGCGACCGCGCACGGGTTCGCCCGGAAGCGCGCGGTCGACGGCGTCGAGCGCCCGCGCCGGGAGGGAGGGTCCGTCGCGCTTCCGGACACGGTCGCGGTCACGCCGGCGCACGTACTGCCGGCGGCCGTACACCACCGCGAGCAGTCCCGCCAGCGGCAGGGAGACGCCGAGCATCAGCAGTTCGGCCGCCCCGCCCTCCTGGCGGACGCCGACCGACTGGCCGCCGGCCGCCGCCGGTACGTCGAGCGCGAACTCGCGGGTGCGGTTCGCGCCGTACTCGTCGCGGACGGTCACCTCGACGACGTGGCGACCGGGCGCGAACGAGCGGTTCACCGACCGTCCGACGAGCGTGGTGCCGTCCTCGAACCGCCAGGTGACGGTCGTCTCCCCGACGCGGTCGGTGACGTTCGCCCGGAGCGTCACGGGGCTCCCGGCGACCAGCGGCCCGCTCCGGTCGAGCGTCACGTTCGGCCGGTCGTTCGCCAGGATGCGGTAGCTTGCCGTGTCGGACTGCCCGAGGGCGTCGGTGACGGTCAGCGAGGCGTTGTAGATGCCCGGCTCCGCGAAGGAGACGTCCGCGATCTCGCCGCGCCGCTGGCCCACGCTCTCGATGTTCCAGGTGTAGCTGACGTCCGGCGAGGCGAACACCGCGAACACGCTGAACCCGGGGGTACGTGCGGCGAGAGTGACGGCCTCGTCGGACCGGTCGACGACCTGCGTCTCCAGCAGTTGCCAGCCGCCGGCGGTCGCCCGCCCGACACGGGCCGTGGTGGGGTCGGCGCCCGCCAGCGCGTCACGGTCCACGCGGATGCGGACCGTCGCGGGCGCGTTCTCGGTGCCTCGCGGCGGGTCGATGCGGACGATGCGGCTCACCCGAATCCGCTCGTCGACGGCGTCGGCGGTGCCGACGAGCGAGGTGTGGCCGTCGAGCGACACTGTCTCGTTCGTCAACACCAGCGCGTTCGCTCCGTCGACGGCGGTCGCGTTCCGCGCCCCGATGGTCCCGACGATGCGGGCCCTCGGCCGGCGCAGTGACGCGTCCTCAGACGGCAGTTCGTCGAGGTCGGTCACCGCCACCGTCGCGTTCTCGACCGGCACCGAGAACTGGACCGAGACGCCCTCGGCGGGGTCGGACGGCGCCGGCGTCGGCGCGCCCGGCGTCGGTATCGTCTCCGCGCCGCCGGTCCCGGGCTCGCCGCCGGTTCCGTTCGCGGAGGTGTCCGTGGCGGGGGTCGCCGTCTCGGACGTCTCCGTCGGCGTGGCCGTGCCGGGTTCGTCGGGCGTCTCCGTCCCCGGCTCGCGGACCTTCACCGTCAGCCGGTCCATCAGGTCGTCGCCCGCCTCGCTCCCGTGGGTGTCGACGACGAAGCCGACGGTCAGCGTCTCGCCCGGCGCGAGCCGGGCCGCGTCCTCGCTGGAGCCCACCCCGTCCCCGTCGGCGTCGACGACACTCACGCGGTCGCCCGCGTCGTGGGTTATCCACACCAGAAGCGGCGCATCGCCCTCGTTCGTGAGGTCGAACACGTTCCGCACGGTGGTCGTCGCGTCGGGGTTGACGCCCGCGTCCGCGAGGTCGACCGAGAGGTTCCCCTCCTCGATGGTCGCGTACTCGCCGTTGGGGCCGTCGTGGGGCGCGGCCACCAGCGACGGCTCGCTGTCGGGGAACAGCTCGTCGCCGGTGACGGCGCCCGTCGGGACGACCAGCCCCAGCAGGACGAGGGCGAGCACGACGGAGTCGAGACTGAAGAGTTTCATCGCTGATGGGGTGTATGTGGTCGGCGGGCTGTTCGTCTCGCGCCCGGAACTTCGGGGACGGGAAACCCGAGCTGGCCGGCTATTCTGCAGTGAACGTGACCGACGTGAGGATGCTCTCGTCGTCTATGTCATTTGCTAGCTGGCTGTCACTAGTGGTGTCGAACTCGAAGTTAATCAAGACGGAGTCGCCGGGGGTGAGTGTCTTTTGTCCGCTCACTAAGTCCGTCCCGCCAGCAGTTTCGACTGTAACAACGTCTGCTGGGTCGACAGTCCCATCGTCGTTCGCCAGGGTGACGCTGAGATCAACGTCATCCGAACCTTGGTTCGTTACCCTCAGAACTTTGTCGAACGTGGTCACTGCGTGAGGGTTGATACCGCCAGCGGAGCCATCACCGTCGTTGAATTTCAACTGGATAGCTCCGGTAGCGTTCTGTTCCGCCACCCCGGAGACACCGGTATTCGTGGACGCTTCTAGCTGGAGCAGCGCTGCGTCGTCGCCTGCCACGTCAACATCTGCGGTACGAGTCGCCTCCACGCTGCTGAACGCACCGGTCGCCGCGACCAGCGCGATGGCCGCGAAGATGGCCAGCAGCGCGAACAGTTTGCCTTTGGGTCGTGTCATGGTTGGAGTCGCACGCACCCCGCACCAGACGGAGCGGAGTATGACGCGCTTACCACCACCGATACCCCCTATCCCCTTTGTAAGCCCGGTCTACTCCGTCGCTAGGGACGCTTACTTGCCCCTGCCGAACTCCTCCGAACGGTGGTAGGCGTGCCTAACGGACCGTTTAGGGCATCTGTCGGTGGTCGGTGTTTCTGGGTGTTACGACCCGAACTGCGGGACGAGCAGGAGGTCGCCGTTCCAGTAGTGGAGAAACGAGACGAGCACCAGCACGGTGCCCAGCGCGGCCCCGAGTGCCATCAGTCGGGCGACGGTCCGGTCGAGGCCGTCGCGGTCCCGAACGTCGGCGGCGACCGTCACGACCGCGAGCGCCGCCGCGGTGAGGAGCGCGATGTCACCGTGCATCGAGATGATCTCGTTCTTCGAGAGCCCGAGCCCGACGGTCGGCCCGAGCCGGAACAGGACGACCGAGACCAGGCTCCCCACCCCGACGCCGTACGCGTAGGTCCACAGCGCCGCCGTCTGGTTTCGCTGGAGGCTCCGCTTCACGACCGGCACGCGACAGACGAGATACACCAGCCCGGGGACGACCGGCACGAGATACCTGACGGTGAGCTGGACGCGCAACGGGAGCCGGGGGAGATACAGCAGCGTGAACAGCGCCACGTACACGATGACGAATGCGTCGGTTCGGCCATCCGCCGAGGCGAGCCACGCGCGGAGGCGCTCCGTGCGCCCTTCGTGTCGCAGGCTCGGCAGGGCACCGACGAGGGCCGCGAGGAACGGCACCGATTCGAGGACGCTCAGGTTCCGGGCGCTGCCCACCCGCTGGCCGGTCAGGGCGTCGAAACCCCGGTCGACGAACACCTGATACAGCCGGAGCGGTTCGGCCAGAAGCACGTCCAGCCCGTCGGCGTACACCGACCAAACGAGGACGAGCGGGTCGAGTATCGGCGATGCGGCGCGCCCCAGTCGCTCGACGAGCGGAGTCGTTCCGCCGCCACCGCCGCCACCGCCGCCACCCGACGGTGGGGGCCCTCCGCCCGTCCCGCTGAACCCGGTGAGTTCCATCACCGGAGCGGTGAGGGGGTCGCCGGTGACGAGCGTGTTCGTGACCAGAAACGGGAGCAACGAGAGCGCGAACGCGGAGCCGACTCCGGTAAGGTGCATCCGGTCGTTCGACGGCGCCGTCGCTACATCGAGAGGCAGGAGCACGGTGAACAGCACCGCCGCTTCGGCGGGGTTGACCCACGCCGTCAGCCCGACCGCCCCGTACGCGAGACAGCGATGGACGAGCCCGCGTCGCGGCTCCGATTCGGTCCGGCTCACGGCGAACCCGTACACCGCGAGCAACGCGAGCAACGCCGTGAACACGTGTCGCTTCGGAATCGACGCCCAGTAGGCGACGCTCGTGGCGAGCACGACCGCGCTTCCACCGAAAGCGCCGAGCGTCCGGGACTCCACCCGGCAGAGGAGCCGATAGACGAGGACGCCGATGAGCGCCGTGGTCACCATAGCGAGCAGTTGTAGCGCGAGCGCGAACCGGGCGCCGTAATCGAGCGGCCCCGCGAACAGCGCGTTCGCCAGCGCGACGACCGAGACGACGCCGGCGGCCGCGAGCAGTGCCCCGCGCCGCTGGCCGCTCACCGCTCCGGCGTGGTGTGCGAACCCGAACACGGCGACCGCCCAGATCCCGACCGCGACGAACCGCACCCCGACGATGGGTCCGAACAGTTCGAGTAGCCACAGGAACGGGAGTGCCGCGACCACGATGCCGTAACTGCGTCCGTACAGCCGCCCGTCGATGGTCACCGTCCCCGGCCACGACACCTGGCTCTGCCAGTACAATCGGCCGTCGGATACTGCCCGGAGCGCGTTCACGAGCGTGAAGTTATCGTTGATGAAGACGCCGCTCTGCCAGTAGAGACCGAAAAACGAGACGGCGCCGAACAGGATTGCGGCACCGACTCGGCCGCCCACGACCCGCAGGGCGAAGCTACGGAGGTGTGAGAGCGCGTGGCCGCCGCCGGTCGAGACTCGCGGTGCAGTCATCGCGGTGTGTCGCCGACGCAGGCCCCGTCGCGTCCGGTTACGACGGCGGCCGGGGTGCTGGCGTTCACAGCTCCGGCCCTCCGGTTCGCGTATCGGTCCGTCCCCCGTCCCCCTTGGCCCCTGCAGGCGAACGCCGGTCGACCGTGTGGTCGAGCCGCATACGCGGTTTCGGGAGTCGACTGACAAAACTGGTTCGACCGACGGACGGCATCCGTCGGCTACCGCTCCACGGTCCGGTCCAACCATACAAATTATTACTGTTGTATGGGTTGGTTTTTCGAACGTCAGATGCTATTTTCAACCGTGATAGCTACTCAACGGGCTGATATGCGCGACAACATTTCCCACGAGTGATTTATTATCCACGAACGTCACCCTCCTTTCGAGAACGACTGATGGATGGTCGACACAGGTGAACAGCCGGCCGTCGAGGAAGAGACGACAGAGGGGACGGGGGAGGCGGGGCTCTCCAGCGAGACCCTGTTCGACGTACTGACGGCGAAACGCCGGCGGTACGTCCTCCACCATCTCAAACAGCGGGGCGAGGAGGTGCCCGTCCGTGACCTCGCCGAGCAGGTGGCGGCGTGGGAGAACGACAAGCCGGTCGAGGCGCTCTCCTCGAAGGAACGCAAGCGCGTGTACGTCTCGCTGTATCAGTCGCATCTATCGACGCTCGACGACGAGGGTATCGTCGAGTACGACCAGGACCGCGGCGTCGTCGCGCTGTCGGCGGCCGCCGACGAGATAGACGTCTACATGGAGGTCGTACCGGGCGAGGACATCCCGTGGAGCCGGTTCTACCTCGGACTGACGCTCGCGGGGGGTATCGCGCTGGCGCTCGTCTACTTCGACGTCCGGCCGTTCACGACGGTTCCGGACATCGGCTGGGCGGCCGTCGTGCTCGTGGTGTTCGGCGGGGCGGCGCTCGTGCAGACGGCCGCCTCGAATCGGATGCGGTTCGGCGACCCCGGGCCGCCGCCGGAACTGGAGGGGGAATCGGAATGAGCGACGTGGAACTCTCCCCGGAGACGCGCGACGCACTCGATGCCGACCAGCACGTCCTCGTGGTCGCACCGGACGGCGTCGACACCGAGGAGACGGTGTGTCACCATCTGCTCACCGACGGGGACCCCGACGAGGAGTCGGTGCTGACCGTCGAACTCTCCGGGTCGCCGGCGGAGAAACTGGCGACGTGGCGACGCGACGACGTCGAGCGACCGCGCAACGTCATGCTGTTGTCGGTCGGCGACTGGGCGGGCCTCGAGACACCCCCCGGTGTGCGCGTCGAGTCGATAACCAACCACCGCGACCTTCCGCGACTCGGCATCAAGATAACCGACCTCGTGGGGGAACTGGATGAAGACACCCCGGGGGAGGTCGCGCTCTGTTTCGACTCGCTGACGGTACTGCTCCAGTATCTCGACTTCGAACTCGTGTTCCGGTTCATCCACACCTTCCGCTCCCGACTCGACTCCTACGACGTGCGGGTCCACTACCACCTCGACCCAGAACAGGTGGGGGAGGAGGCGACCGGGACCGTCCGGACGCTGTTCGATACGGTTCTCGAAATCGACGACGACGGCGCGTGCACCGTCCACAGCGAGTGAGGCGGCCGTTTTCGCGCGTCGAGCCGATCCGAAGCGACGCGACGGCCCCCCGGCTCGTCGTTTCCTATATTTATTAATTGGGTACTTGGAAATCCAAGGTGGCACCGAAACCATCATTTTCACCCCCTGAGAACGCCCGGTGTGGACGCAGCACACGAAGGCTCGCTGGCGGACGTGCTGGCTGCCGCGATGGAGGACGACGAAGCGGTCGTCGCCTGCGTGAGCGCCGCTGCACTCGTCGCCGTCGTCGACGCCGTGGAAGTTGCCGACCGGAGCTCGCCCGTGCGGGTGCTCGCACCGGCGGGTGCGGTTCGCGTCATCGACCGTGACCAGGTCGTCGCCGCCAGGCTGGCGGACCTGGACGCCGCCGGTGCGCTCAGTGTCCGAACGGGCGACCCCGGCGACGAGACGGTCGTCGTCGCGGGCGACCGCGCCGTGGCGGTGCTGACCGCGGTTCCCGACGACGCGCTCGGGGTGCCGACGGACGACGCCGACGCGGTCGAAGCGGTCCGTGCGGGTATCGAGCGACGCTGGGCGGACGGCGACCCCTACCGGCCGGAGATTCCGGCCCACTCGTCGCTGGTCGCTTCCATCGGCGAGACGTTCGACGACGCGACTGGTACCGACCTCGACGCCGCGCTCGCGCTCCCGGCGGTCAGAGGCCTCGAGGCCGACTTCGACCTGGTCGAACTGCTCGTGCTTCTGACCGCGCGCCATCGTCACCAGTTGTACGAACTGACGCAGTGGGGCTCTGACACGGGCGTCGCCAGCGTCGGCACGTTCTCGCAGGCGAAGCGTCGGCTCGAGGAACTCGGACTCGTCGACACGGAGACGGTCCACTCCGGAAGCGTCGGTCGCCCCCGACAGCGGCTCGTTCTCGGCGACGAGTCGATGGCCGAGATGGAGGTCGAGGAGTTCCTCGACACCGCGCGCCGCACGCTCGACGCGTAGCTACTCGTCGCCGGTCGTGGCCGTGCGCTCGTGGAGGCGCAGGCCCAGCGCCAGCGGCGCGGACAGCACCGCGGCGGCACCGCCCATCGCGGCGACGCCCTGCCACGTCACCTGTTCCTGTGGGCCCTCCCCGACGACGACGACGCCGCGCATCCCCTGGTCGCCGTACGTGGTGCACTCGTAGGTGGCGAGACCGTCACCGTCGAACTGGACGGCGTAGATGTGCCCCTCGCTCGCCACCTGCTCGGACTCGATGCCCAGCTCGGGGTCGACCACGTCGTACTGCCGGGGACCGACCCACTCGAACCGCACGACAGTCCCGGGGTCGACGTGAATCGCCGCGGGCGCGAACGCCAGCGGGCCGCCGTTGCCCTCGGCACCGACCTCCACCGTCACTTCCGAGTTGCCCCGCAGGTCGCGGACGCCGTCGTAGTTGTCCGTCTCCGCGAGCCAGCCGTCGAACGACCGCGTCTCGCCGGCGGTGCCCTCGTCTCCCTCGTCGCTCGACGGCGTGGGCGTCGCGCCGCCGGGGAGAGTGACCTCGCGGTCCCCGACGACGACCGCGCCTTTCATCCCCATCGCCTTGTGGGGCGCACAGTAGTACTTCGCCACGCCCGCCGTCTCGAACGTCCGCTCGAAGGAGCCCTCGCTCTGCATCGGGGACTCGAAGCGCCCGTCCTTGGCGACGACGTTGTGCGACCCCTGCGTCCACGTCCACCGGACCGTCGTTCCGGGGTCGACACGGACCACCGGCGGGCCGAACCCGAACGCGCCGCCGTTCCCCTCGGCGCCGACCGCGACTTCGACCGTCGCGTTCCCGGTGCGGTCGACGACCTCCGTGGCGCCGTCGGTGTTCGACAGCCATCCCGAGAGGTCGGTCCCGGCGGCCGCCCGGCCGGTGCCGACGGCCGCCGCCGCGGTTCCGACCGTCGCCGTCTTCAGGAACGCTCTGCGCGTCGGCATGGTCAGCCCTCGTAGCCCGCGTACTCCATCAGTTGCCCGAAGATGTCGGTGTCCATCGCCTCCTTGTAGACGATGCCGCCGAGCATCCCGCCGGGGTAGGTGGCGCCGTTGCGGACGTGGTCGACCTTGTGGCAGTGCATGAGGTAGATGCCGGGGTCGGCGTCCGCCTCGAACTCGACGGTGTAGCGCTCGGCGGGCGAGATGCCCTGCACGTCGCGGGCGTACCGGGCCACCTCGGGCACCGGCGAGCCGTCCCGCTCGACCACCGTGAACCGGTGGTTGTGGGTGTGCATCGGGTGGGACATGAACCCCGCGTTCACCCAGTGGAGGCGGACGGTATCGCCCCGTTCGACGATGATGGGACTGCCGTCCTCGGGGTGGAGCGTCCGGGGGGCGGACTTCCCGTTGACCGTGAACACGTCGGGCCGACGGTTCGTGATGTCGTAGGTGACGTCCTCGCCGCCGAACTGCCGGGAGAGTCGGCTGTCCCACTCCTTGACGGTCATGAAGTACTCCTTGTCGGCCGGCTCGTACCCCTTCGGGTCCACCCGCAGGACCCCGTACATCCCCATGTCCATGTGCCGGGGCGTCTGGTAGTGGCAGTGGTAGAGATGCGTCCCGGGAACGTTCGCGGTGAACTCGTAGGTGTGGCTCTCGCCGGGGTCGACGGTGACGCCCGTCGTCGTCGGCACGCCGTCGTTCTCCCACGTCTTCTGGATACCGTGGACGTGGAACGTGTGGGGCATGCTCATCCCCGAGTTGTCCAGCGTCACCTCGAACTCGGTGCCCTCCTCGACGCGGAGCACCGGTCCGGGCACCGACGGCGCGCCGTCGTCGGCCTGCCACGCCCACACCTGCGGGAGCGTGACCGGCCCGCCCATCGTCTCCGTGGGGTGGACGTGGTGGGTCGCCTTCACCGTCTTCAGCGTCACCGCCCCACCCCGCTCGTTCAGGTCGACGACCTCCGGAGGGCTGGTCGTCGGGAGCGAGGAGGCCATCGACCGGGCGGCCCCGCTCTCGACCTCCGTGGCCGACGGCTCCGTGGTGGCCGTACAGCCGGCCGCCGCAACCGTCCCTGCGGTGCCCGTCGCCGCGACGAACTCCCTGCGCGTGATACCGTCACCCGGCGCACCAAACGTCTGCGTCATACACCTCCGGCTTGTAGGGGGATGATAAAGCGCGCCTCGGCGATTCCCGCCCGCTGGAACCGGCCCGAACAGTTTCGCCCCGGAGTATTTAAACGCGTCCCACGACCACGGCACGGCCAGTCAGTTAGGGATATGAGGGAGGCGCTCGGAGGACGACTGGATGCCGCAGGCTCGACTGACCGTACGCCTCCCCGACGATGCCTGGATAGGGCGCGTCTCGCGGGCGTACCCCGACGCCCGATTCCGGGTGCTGTCGGCGCTGTTGGAGGCCGACGACGCCGGCGTCGTCGTGTTCGAGGTGGACGCCGGCGCGGACCTGTCGGCGGTGGTCTCGGCCGTCCGCGACGCGGCGGCCGTCTCCGACCTGTCGGTGCTCGGCCGGTCGTCCGGCCGGGCCGTGATGCAGGTCGAGACGACCACGCCCGGCCTGTTGCGGGTCGCACGCGACGCGGGCGCGCCGGTCGTGCTCCCGTTCGAGGTCGACGACGGCTTCGTTCGGTGGACGCTCAGGAGCGACGCCGACAACCTGGCGGCGCTCGCGGAGCGACTCGAGGCGACCGGCTTCGAGTTCGAGGTGGCGTCGGTCGGGCCGGTCGACGACCCGGACGACGGGCTGACGCCGCGCCAGCGTCGCGTCGCACGGCTCGCGGTCGAGCGTGGCTACTACGACAGCCCGCGGGGCTGTGACCTCCGCGACCTCGCCGCGGAACTCGACGTGGCGGTGTCGACGTGCAGCGAGACCCTCCGGCGCGCGGAGGGGGAGATACTCCGCCGGTATCTGTCGACCGGCGAGACGGTCGCCGCGGAGGGGGCCTGACGTGTCGTCGAACCCGTTCGCCCCCGAGGAGCCGGACGTCGAGGTCGTCCTCGACGCGCTGGACGACGACGACTGCCGGCGCATCATCCGCCGGCTGGACGAGTCGATGACCGCCTCGGAAGTCTCGGACACGTGTGACATCCCCCGCTCGACGGCGTACCGGAAGCTCGAACTGCTGAGCGAGGCGTCGCTCGTCGACGAGGAGGTAGAGGTGCGGTCGGACGGCCACCACACGACCCGCTACCTGCTCGACTTCGAGACGGTCCACATCGACCTCGACGACGACCGCGACCTCGACGTCCGGGTCGAGCGCCCCGAACAGTCCCCGGAGGAGCGCGTTGCGACCCTCTGGGAGGAGGTCAGAAAGGAAACATGACACACACGACCGTTCTCATCGTCGCGCTGAAGAGCCTCACCCTCGTTTTGGGGGGTCTCATCACCTACTACAGCTACCGCGCGTACAAGCGGACCGGCGCGCAGGCGCTCCGGGCGCTCGCTATCGGCTTCGGCATCGTCACTTTCGGGGCCCTGCTCGCGGGCGCGGCCGACCAGTTCCTGCCGCTGGAGCAGACGATAGCCCTCGCGGTCGAGAGCGCCTTCACCGCCGCGGGGTTCGCCGTCATCGTCTACTCGCTGTTCGTGGAGTGACGGCTCGGCGCTCGAACCGGATGAACGATATTTATGCGCCGGGAGTCCTACCGTCCGGTATGCACACACGGTCGCCACGTCGTCGGGCACACGGCCCGGGTGAACTCGCGTGACACCCGACGACACCATCCACGTCCTGCTCGTCGACGACGACGAGGAACTGCTGGAGACGGTCGGTGCCATGCTCCGGCAACACGAGGGCGTGGTCGTGACGACGGAGCCGTCGGTGCCCGCGGCGCTCGACACGTTCGACGAGTCGTTCGTCGACTGCATCGTCAGCGACTACGACATGCCCGGGATGGACGGACTGGACTTCCTCACCGCCGTCCGGTGGCACAGCACCGACATCCCGTTCATCGTGACGACCGCCCACGGCAACGAGCGGGTCGCCAGCGAGGCGGTCCGGTCGGGTGCCACCGACTACATTCTCAAGGAGGGCGACTGGGTGACCGAACTGTTCGACCACGTCCAGTCGGCGGTCGTCGCGCGCGACGAGGGGAAACTGGCCCACGCCAGTTCCCGGTTCCAGCAGGCCATCGACGCCATCGACGGCTACGCGGTCGTGATGCTGGACCGCGACGGCCGGGTGATGACCTGGAACGAGGGGGCCGAACGGCTCACGGACCGCCCGGCGACCGAGATAGTTGGCGAGCGGGTCCACGACGTGTTCGCGGACGGCGACGCGCTCGACGAGGTGCTACGGACCGCAAGCGACCGCGGCACCGCGGAACTGAACCACGACCTGGTCCGCGCACAGGGGTCGGACCGCCCCGTCACGGGACAGGTCACCCACGTCACCGGCCACATCTCGGAACCGAGCTACTTCGCGGCCGTGTTCCACTAGCCGGCGCCCTTTCTCGGCGGAAACGTCGCCGCTAATCGTCGCCGGTTTTGATGTCCGCCGACAGTCCCTGTGCCATCTGGATGTCTTTGGAGTTGTTGAGCGTCCAGGCGGTTCGTTCGGTGACGGCTTCGATGACTTCGCGTGCGGAGGGGTAGCCGTTGCCGGATTTCTTGACGCCGCCGAACGGCAACTGCACTTCGGCGCCGATACAGGGGAGGTTGCCGTATGCGAGTCCGAGTTCGGCGTTGTCGCGGTAGTAGTTTATCTGCCGGTAGTCTTCGCTGATGATGGCGCCGGCGAGGCCGTACGGCGTGTCGTTGTGAATCTCGACGGCGCGTTCGATGTCGCCGGAGTATTCGAGGAGTGCGACGTGGGGGCCGAACACCTCCTCGTGGGTACACCGGAGCGGGTCGTCGGCGTCGGCTTCGTAGACGAAGGGGCCGACCCAGTGGCCGTCCTCGTGGCCGTCGGGAATCTCCCCGGCCGGCAGGTCGGTCCGGTCGACGAGCACGTTCACGCCCTCCTCGCGGGCCAGGTCGTTGTACCGGCGCACCTTCTCGCGGTGCTCGGGTTCGATGAGCGGACCCATGAAGGTGTCTTCGGAGAGGGGGTCGCCGACGGCGACGCTCTCGGCCACCTCGACGAACCGCTGTTTGAACTCGTCGTAGACGTCTTCGTGGACGATGAGTCGTTCGGAGGAGACACAGCGCTGGCCGGTGGTCTTGAACGAGGACATCACCGCCGAGTGGACGGCGACGTCGAGGTCCGCGTGTTCGGTGACGACGACCGCGTTCTTCCCGCCCATCTCGCAGGCCGCAAGCTTCCCCGGCTGTTGGGCCACCTTCGCGGCCACCTCCTGCCCGACCTCCGCGGACCCGGTGAACAGGACGGTGTCGACGCGGTCGTCGTCGACGATCTCGGCCCCGGCGTCGCCGAACCCCTGGACGAGGTTGAAGACGCCGTCTGGGATGCCGGCGTCCTCGAACATCTCGGCGATGATTTGGCCGCACCAGGGCGTCTGTTCTGCGGGTTTCCAGACGACCGTGTTGCCTTCGACGAGAGCGACGGCCATATGCCAGAAGGGGATGGCGACGGGGAAGTTCCAGGGGGTGATACAGCCGACCACGCCGCGTGGCTTTCGGCGCATGTAGGCGTCTTTTTCGGGAATTTCGCTCGGTACCACGTCGCCTTTGGGGTGGCGCGCGTCGCCGGCGGCCCACTCAACCATGTGGTAGGCTTCGATGACGTCGGCGCGGCCCTCGCTGATCTCCTTGCCGCACTCTTTGGTGACGACTTCGGCGAGTTCGTCGGTGCGGTCGCGGAGTTCGTGGTAGATGTCCCAGAGATACTCCGCGCGGTCGATGTGGCTCGAATCGCGCCAGTCGCTCGCGGCCGCGTCGGCCGCCGCCAGCGCACGGTCGATGTCCGCGGCGGTGCCGCGGTGGAACGTCGCGAGCGTCTCGCCGGTCGCCGGGTTCCGCGACGCGAACGTCTCGGACCCCTCGCCGTCTGTCCACTCGCCGCCGATGTACTGCTGGTAGGTGTCCGGCATGTCCGGTCGTCCGTCGCCGGTCCGCGTAACTTCCGGACCGCCCATGGTCACCCTCCCCACGGTGTGGGAGCCTGACCGACCATGGTCGGGCCGTCTTTGGTAGGGCGTCACATACATCTTTCCGGACGTGATAGAGTCACCGATGAGTCAGACCCCGAGCGCCGGGACGCGGCTCACCCTCGACCTGTGGCACCCCAACTGCTGGGCCATCGAGTCGACGGAGCAGGTCGGCGGGGGCGTGCTCGCCCACGCCATCTACAACACGCCGAAGACGGCTCCCGAGTCGGTCAACGGACTGTTCACCGCGTTCGGCGACACGACGGCGGAGGTGGAGCGACTGCTCGAGAAGATAAGCGCCTCCGACCACGCCGGCGAACTGCTGGAACTCCAGGAGCGGTTCGGGCGCGCCCGGTCGGCGCCCGGCAACGTCGTCCGGGAGTTCTTCCTCGAGTACGACCCCAACGACATGGTGTGTCCGACGCTACTGGAACACGGGTTCGTCCACAGCGCGCCCGTCCGCATCGAAGGGGGCCGCGAGGAGTGGCAGGTCCGGTTCACGGGCGACCGCGGGGAGATCGAGGCGGCGCTGGACGGGGTCCGCGAGCAGGCGGGCGCGGAGGTGTCGGTCGTCGCCATCCACGCCGCCGACAGCAACGCGCCCGCGACCGAGCGAACCGAGCGTCTCGACTCGCTGACCTCCACCCAGCGGGAGGTGTTCGAACACGCGCGCGAGGCCGGCTACTACGAGTGGCCCCGAGGCTGTTCGACCCGCGACCTCGCGGACGACCTCGACGTCTCGAAGACCACCCTGCTCGAGCATCTCCGGAAGGCCGAGTCGAAACTGCTCGACCCTACGTGAGGACCGCCCGTAACGCGAACAGCGCGTTCTCCTTCCGCTCGCGGGCGCGCCGGTAGAAGTACTGGAACCACCGGTCGCCGTACGGGACGTACTGGTACACGTCGTAGCCCGCGGCCGCGAGTTCGACCTGTGCGCGCTCGCGGACGCCCATCAGCATCTGTATCTCGAACTCGGTGCCGTACTCGTCGTGGAGGTCGAGCGCGTAGCCGGTCATCGCGGGGTCGTGGCTCCCGACGGCGACGCCGCCGTCGAACTCGCGGAACGCGTACTCGAGACACTCCCGGTAGGCGTCGTTCACCCTCGACTTCTGCCGGTACGCGATGTCGGACGGCTCGTCGTAGGCGCCTTTCACCAGTCGCACTTTTCCCGGCAGGTCGGCCAGCCGTTCGAGGTCGCGGCGGGTGCGCTTCAGGTTCGCCTGCACGCAGACGCCGACCGCGCCGTCCGTCTCGCGGGCGTGTCGCTCGAAGGCGTCGAGCGTCACGTCGGTCGTCCCGTGGTCTTCCATGTCTATCCAGACGAAGCAGTCGCCGTCGGCCGCCGCCACGATCCGCGCGAGGTTCTCCTCGAACGCCGACTCGGAGACGCCGAGCCCTATCTGGGAGGGTTTCACCGAGACGCAGGCGTCGCGGCCGCGGTCCGCGAGTCGCTCGACCAGGTCGACGTACGCGTCGGCGTCGGCGTCGGCCGCCGCCCGCTCGTCGTAGTGTTCGCCGAGCAGGTTCAAGATGGCACCGACGCCGTCGTCGTTCAGCGTCTCGACGTGGGCGAGCGCAGTCGCCGCGTCGTCGCCGGCGACGAAGTTGCTCGCAATCGGCGGAATCATGCCATCGACACCGCCCCCGACCGCCCTAAATCGCCCCCCGACCAAACGTTTCCGCCGAGAAAGAACGAATATTAATTGGCAGGCGGGGGAGTCGCCGTTCGGACCGCCGCGTCCCGACCATGGTCGGGGCGGAGTATAGGGTCGGAGTGACGAAACCTATCGCCACATCGTTATGACACCGAATGACACGCGGCGTCCCACGCGGCGCGACGTCCTCCGGGCGTCGGGGCTCGCCGGCATCGCGGTTTCGGCCGGCTGTGTGAGCACGACCGACGACGACGGTACCGAGACGGACAGTCCGACCGAAACCGACGGCGGAGGCGGTGGCGGCGGAGGCGGTGGTGGCGGAGGTGGTGGCGGTGACGAGGGGCCGTACACCATCGGGATGGTCGACTCGCTGACGGGGTCGCTGTCGGCGTTCGGCCAGCGGAACCAACGCGGGAAGGACCTCGCGCTGTCGGCCGTCAACGAGGTCGGCATCCACGGGCGCGAGTTGAACATCATCGTCGAGGACTCCCAGTCACAGTCGCAGGCGGGCGTCTCCGCCGCACAGAAACTCGTCAACCAGGACGGCGTCCCGTTCGTCATCGGCGCGGTCGGCTCTGGGGTGTCGCTCGCCATCTACGAGTCGGTCATCCAGAACACCGACGTCGTCCAGTTGAGCCAGAACTCCACGAGCCCGGACCTGACGGACTTCCCCGGCCTGCTCCGGATGTCCCCGACCGGGAGCACCCAGTCGAGGGCGCTGGCGGACATCATCGGCGAGGACGGCTTCGACTCGGTTGCGATGGCGTGGGTGAACAACGACTACGGGCAGGGGCTCGCCGAGACGTTCCGCGAGGAGTGGGACGGCGACATCGCGTACGACCAGTCCCACGACCAGGGCCAGTCGTCGTACTCATCGACCGTCTCGGGGATGGCCAACGCCGACGCGGACGCGTGGCTGTTCATCACCTACCAGCCGGAGTTCACGACGATGGCCCAGGAGGCGTACTCGAACGGCTACGAGGCGACGTTCTACGGCGCCGACTCCGTCGCCGGGCCGGACGTGCTCTCGAACACGCCGGAGGGGAGTCTCGACGGCATGAAAATCGTCACGCCGTCGGCGGCCATCGACCAGGAGAACTACCAGAACTTCGCCAACGAGTTCGAAAGCGAGTACGGCGAGACGCCCACCTCGTGGTCGGCGTTCGCGTACGACTGCGTCGTCACGGCGGCGCTGTCGATAGCGACGGCCGACGAGTTCACCGGTGCCGCCCTCCAGGAGACGGTGCGTGACGTGACCCGGCCGGAGGGCGAGGAGGTGTTCACCTTCGCGGAGGCGATGGAGGTGCTCGGCGAGGACGGCACCGCCGATGACATCGACTATCAGGGCGTCTCCGGCCCCATCGACTTCGACGAGAACGGCGACCCGGTCGGGTTCCTCCAGATACTGACCGTCGAGAACCACGAGTACGTCCAGACGGGCACCATCGAAGGCTGAGGGATGTCCGTCCTGGAATATCTGGCGAACGGGCTGGTGTTCTCCAGCATCATCGTGCTCTCGAGCATCGGTCTGTCGCTGGTGTACAGCATCGCCGACTTCGCCAACTTCGCGCACGGCGACACGATGACCGTCGGCGCGTACGCGGCGCTGGTCACCTTCGGGGCGGTCGGCGGTCTCGGCGCGACGGTGCTCGGTCTGCCGCTGGGCTTCTTCGTCGCGCTCGCGGCCGGCGTCGCCGTCGCGGCCCTCGTCGCGGTGCTCACGCACAAACTCGTGTACGAACCGCTGGAAATCGGCTCCATCGGCATGCTCATCACGAGCATCGGCGTCGCGTTCGTCTACCGCGCGCTCGTCCAACTCGGGTTCGGCACCGACTTCACCGAGTTCGGCATCCAGGTGTTGCGTCCCATCGACGCGCTGATTCCGTTCGGCATCCGGGTGACGCTCCACGACGTTGCCATCGTCGCGTCGGCGGCGATACTGGTCGCGGGGCTCCACAGCCTGCTCCAGTACACCGACCTCGGCCGGAAGATGCGTGCGACCGCCGACAACCCGGACCTCGCGCGGGTGTCGGGCATCCGCGTCAAGCGGGTGAAGCTCTGGACGTGGATAATCGGTGCGGGGCTGGCGGGTGCCGGCGGCGTGTTCCTCGGTCTCTACAACCAGGTGTCGCCCCGGATGGGGTTCAACATCCTGCTCGTCGTGTTCGCCGCCGTCATCCTCGGGGGCATCGGCTCGGTGTACGGCGCGATGCTGGGCGGGTTCCTCATCGGGATGATAAACCAGCTGACGCCCCTCCTCACGGACGTTGGCATCCCCATCGGCATCGAGTACGCCAACGCCATCGCGTTCGTCATCATGGTCGCGGTCCTGCTGGTCCGACCCAACGGCATCGCCGGGGAGGTGACGTCGTGACCGACGCCGCGGGGCGGTGGGCCGCGCTCACCCGCGCCGAACAGGGCGTCGTCGCGTTCGTCGTCGGCCTGTCGGCGCTTCTGGTGTACGGGCTCGTCACCGGCGGGCTCGGCCCCACCTACTTCCTGTATCTGGTAGGGCTGGTCGGGATGTACGTCCTGCTGTCGTTCGGGCTGAACGCCCAGTGGGGGTACACCGGGCTCATCAACTTCTCCGTCGCGGCGTTCTTCGGGCTGGGCGCGTACGGGACCGCGCTGTTGACGGCCGGCAACTCCCCCATCGCGGGCGGCATCAACCCGCTGGCGGGGCTCGTCGTCGGCCTGTTGCTGGCGGCGGTGCTGGCCGTCATCATCGGAATTCCGACGCTCCGCCTGCGGGCGGACTACCTCGCCATCGCCTCGCTGGGACTGGCCGAGGTGGTCCGGTTGGTGGTCCTCAACGAACGACAGTGGACCAACGGGAGCGCCGGCCTGCGCGGGATTCCGGGGTTCTTTCAGGGCTGGCCCGTGCTGTCGACGTTTCCCGAAGCGATGCCCGGGCTCCGGGTCGAGATAGTCTCGGGGAGGGCGATACTCCTCGGGGAGCCGTTCTGGCAGGCGCTTCTGAACGTCTCGCTCGTGTTCGTGTTCGTCGCGGTGACGTTCCTCCTGCTCCGGCGGGTCCACCGCTCGCCGTGGGGACGGGTGCTCCGCACCATCCGCTCGGACGAGGACCTCGCGGAGGCGCTCGGCAAGAACACCTACGGGTTCAAGATGCAGTCGTTCGTGCTCGGGAGCGTCATCATGGCGCTTGCGGGCGTGTTCTACGCACATCTGAACCTGTTCGTCAGCCCCGGCGACTTCGAGCCCATCAACACGTTCTACGTCTGGATTGCGGTCATCCTCGGCGGGAGCGGCTCGAACCGGGGGGCGATGTTCGGCGGGTTCGTCGTCATCGCCATCCGGGAAGGGACGCGGTTCCTCGGCAACCTCCTGCCGGGGTCGCTGTCGATAACGCTTCCCGAGGGGGTCGCCGCCGCGCTCCCGGCGCTCGTCGAGGGGGCCATCGCCGGCCTGTTCGACCTGTTGACGAACACGTACACGACGGTCGTGAGCAACTTCGCGTCGACGCGACTGCTCGTCGTCGGCCTGCTCATCATCCTCGTGATGCGGTTCCGGCCCGAGGGCGTCCTCCCGCCCCAGCGGGAACTCATCTGGCCGGCCGCACTCGACGATGCCGACGTGCCCGACCCGGGCGCCGGAAAGCGACCCCACGGGGCCGAGGAGGGCGACGCGGCGGCCGACGGAGGTGGTGCCGGTGAGTGAACAGCGCGAGCGGCCCCCGGTCCACGAGGGGGGGAACCTCTCGAAGCCGAACGTCGTGCTCGACGTCGACGGCCTCCGGAAGTCGTTCGGCGGACTCGTCGCGACCGACGACGCCTCGTTTCAGGTCGAGCGGGGCACCATCACCGGCCTCATCGGCCCGAACGGCGCGGGGAAATCGACCATCTTCAACCTCGTCTCGGGGTTCTACGAGGAGGACGCCGGCACCGTCCGCGTCAACGGCGCCGACGTGACCGACGACGAACCCCACGAGATTGCCGACCACGGGCTGATACGGACGTTCCAGACGCCCCGGAAACTGGAGGGGATGACCGTCCGCGAGGCGATGCTGGTCGGCCCGCAGACCCAGACCGGCGAGTCGTTCCTCGCGCTGTTCACCTCGGGCGGGACGGTCCACGAACAGGAGCGGGCGAACCTCGAGGACGCCCAGCGCATCCTCGAGCAGTTCGAAATCGGGCATCTCGCCACCCAGCCCGCGACCGACCTCTCGGGCGGGCAGATGAAGCTCGTGGAACTGGCCCGCGCGATGCTCGCGGAGCCCGAGATACTGCTCCTCGACGAGCCGGTCGCGGGCGTGAATCCGACGCTGGCGAATAAACTGCGCGAGCACATCGCCCGGCTCAACGAGGCGGGCGTCACCTTCCTCATCATCGAACACGACATGGAGTTCATCATGAACCTCGCGGACCCCATCATCGTCCTCGACCAGGGGAGCGTCCTCGTGGAGGGCGACCCCGAGGCGGTCCGGGGCGACGACCGAGTCATCGACGCCTATCTCGGAGGGCCAGACGCATGAGCGCCGAGCAGACGGCCCAACCGATGGCCGGCGGCGCTGTCCTCTCGGTGGAGAACGTCGACAGCGGCTACGGCGACGTACAGGTGCTCGACGACCTCTCGCTGTCGCTCGCACAGGAGGAGATCGCGTGTCTCGTCGGGCCGAACGGCGCGGGGAAGTCGACGGTGCTGAAGACGGTGTTCGGGATGCTGACGCCGTGGTCCGGACGGGTACGCTACCACGGCGACGACATCGGCGGGATGGCGCCCGAGGCCATCGTCCGGGAGGGTATCGGCTACGTCCCCCAGACGGACAACGTGTTCGGGAGCCTCACAATCGAGGAGAACCTCCGGATGGGCGGCGTCGCCCGCTCGGACGACCTCGACCCCGTGCTGGAGCAACTGTACGACCGGTTCCCCATCCTGACCGAGAAGCGGTCGGCGAAGGCCCGCACGCTGTCGGGCGGCCAGCGGCAGGTGCTCGCGTTCGCCCGCGCGCTCGTGATGGAACCCGACGTCCTGCTCATCGACGAGCCCTCGGCGGGGCTGGCGCCCAACACCGCCGACGAGGTGTTCGCGGACGTACAGGCGGTCAACGACCTCGGTACGGCCATCCTGATGGTCGAGCAGAACGCCCGGAAGGGGCTGGCTATCTCCGACCGCGGCTACGTCCTCGACCAGGGGAGCGTCGCGTACGCCGACGACGCCGACGCCCTGCTCGACAACCCCGAGGTGTCGCGGCTGTATCTCGGCGGCTGACCGGCTCCTACGCTTCGTCCGCGAACGCCAGCACTACGCCGTCCTCGGTCGTGGCGTACGCCCGGTTCCCGGCGACGACCGGTTCGTTCGTCGTCGCGCCGGTCTCGTAGCGCCACCGCTCCGTCCCGTCGCGGTGGAACGAGGCGACGGTTCGGCCCCCGTCGCCGTACGGAGTCGCCGCGAGGACGCCGTCGGCGAGCGGCTGGAGGTACGCGGCGTCCGGGAGCGACGCCCGCCAGCGAACCGAGCCGTCGTCGGCCGCGAGCGCGTAGACCGTGCCCGCCTGGTCGCCGGCGTAGATGCCGTCGCCGACGACGGCACCCGTCGCTCGCTCGTCGGTCGTGGCCGTCCACGAGGCGTCGCCGGCGCGCACGTACGACACCGTCCCGCCGAGACCGGCGACGACGACGGGGTTCGCCATCGTGGTGCCGAGGTCGGTCGGCACGTCGGCGACGCTCACGGGGACGTAGTTCTCGCCGCGTGCCGGCTCCGTGCTGTAGCGCCAGCGTTCCTCGCCGGTCGAGAGCAGGTGTGCGACCAGCGGGTAGCCGTCCTCGTTGCGCTCCGGCGATTCGGTGAAACAGAGCGCGCCCGCCGTGGCGATATCGGTCTCGGCGTTGCCCAGCGGCTCGCCGCCGGCCGCCCACAGTTCCGAGCCGCCGGTCGCGTCGTAGGCGGCGAGGTCCTGCCCGGCGTCGCTGTACAGCAGGCGGCCGTCGTCGACGGCGCCGCCCATCGCATCGCCGGCCTCGCGGCTCCACGCGGTCGAGCCGTCCGGCGCGACGGCGAACAGCGTCTCCCCGCCGGTGCCGAGGGCGTCGTCACGCGTGCCGACGAACAGCCGGCCGCCGTCCGCGGCGACGACGACGAGGAACTTCCCCCGGGGCGTGGTCGCCCACAGGCGGTCGCCGCCCGCCCCGTACGCGAGCACACGCTGGTCGACGCCCGTGTAGCCGGTCGAGTGGCCGGTGACGGCGTGGACGCGCCCGTCGTGGGCGACCGGCCGCCTGACGACCGGCGCGTCGGTCGTCTCGTGCCAGCCGACCGCGCCGTCCGCGGCGTCGAGCGCGTAGATGCCGCCACCCGGTGCGTCTTCGCCCGGTGTGGGCGTCGTGATGCGGTTCTCGCCGGCGCCGACGTACACCCGGCCGGTCTCGGGGTCGACCGTCGGCGGATGCTCGACCGTCTCGGGGAGCCGCACCGCCCACGCGAGCGCGGGGTCGTCCGCCGGGAGGCGTTCGGGTTCCTCGGGCGTCGGGGGCGGCGACGGGCTGTCGGTCGGCGACTCGGAGCCGATGGGCGTCTCCGGCGGGTCGGCCGGGCCGTCCGTGCCGGGGTCGCTCGAACAGCCGGCGAGGCCGGCCACGGTCGCGGCGAGTGCAGTCAGGTACGCGCGTCTGGAGGGCATGTCCGGGCGTCGCCGTGCGTCCGGCATAAGCCTCGTGGAGGCACAAACAGCCGCTACAGTACGACGCGTACCACGCCGAACAGCACGAGCACCCCCAGCACGTCGCAGGTGTTCGTGACGACGGGCAACACCACGTCGTCGGGGTCGGTGCCGAGCCGGTAGGCCGCGTAGGTGGCGACGAGCGTGACCACGACGGCGAGTGCCGCCAGGACCGCGCCCGAGGCGGTAGCGACGAACACGACGACGCCGAGCGGGAGCCGCGCCCCACCGACGAGCGACTGGAGGAGCCACGCGCCCGCACCGACGACGGGGAACAGCGTCACCGCAAGCAGGGCCGTCGCGAGGGCGTTGCCCGCGAGCGTGTCGTCCGCGGGGTCGAAGGAGAGCAGGCCCAGATGGACCGCCGTCGAGAGCCGCGAGGCGAGGATGCTCCCGAGGTTGCCGCCCATGCCGATGACCACCGGCACGAGCACCAGAAGCGAGGGGTAGCGCAGTAGCGTCCCCTGGAACGTGTCGAGCACCAGCCCCGAGGCGAGTTCCACGAGCGTCAGGACGACGAGCACGGGGAGCATGTCGCGGACGATGGCGCGGACGGTCCAGCGGGCCATCTACCCGCCCCCCATCGCGAGGACGATACGCGCGGCGACGAGCAGGGTCGCCACCCCCACCACGTCGCCCGTCGTCGTCACCACCGGCCCGGCGAGCGTGTCGGGGTTCAGCCCTCGGCGGTAGCCGAGGAACACGACGCCGACGACGGCGACGGTCAACAGCACGCCCGAGACGAGTCCCGCCAGCAGGGCGATGCCCACGAGCGTTCCGAGCGAGGCGTGCGGGCGGCCGAGCGCCGCGAGCAGTGCGAACCCCGCGGTCGCCGCGAACGCGGAGACGACCAGCCCGTTGGCGAGCGCCGCGGTCACGGCCGCGCGCAGGCGCTCGTCGCCCGCGTCGAACCGGGGTTCGACGAGCCCCTGGTGGAGCGCGCTCGCCAGTCGCGCGCCGAGCGACCCGTACACGTTCCCGCGGGTGGCCAGAAGCGCCGGCACGAGCAACAGCAGTCCGGGTATCTCCGCGAGTTCCGCCTCCATCCCGCCGAGGACGACGCCCGCGAACAGCCCCCCGACCGCGCTGACGGCCAGCACCGGCAGGGCTTCGCGGTAGGCCTCCGTCGCCACCTCGCGGACGGTCATCGGGTGAAGCGACGCGCGCCGGGGTCAAAAGCGTGGCCGGGTGAACGCGCCTTCACCGAGTGCTTTTGCCCGCCGCGCGCCCATCCCCGTCGATGGCCGAGGCGACCGACCCCGAGACGGTGGTCGAACGCAGTCGGGACCACACCGAGCGACTGCTCGACGAGGCGCTCGACCCGTTCCCCCACGCGACGACGCTCGACCCGCTGGTCATCGACCCGCCGCGGTACTTCGACGACTCGTTTCCCGACAGCGCCGACGAGCAGTTCGACCGCTGGGCCGGCATCGGCGGCGCCAACGTGTTCGACGTGCGGGACGGCGAGCCGAAGATGCTCGCGGTCAAGCCCGGCTACAAACAGCGGTGGACGGGACCGGGCGGCGACCTCGAACGCGCGGACCGACCGGAGGGAGCCCCACGGTCCGACCGAGCGACGACCGGCGGGAGCCGCGAGTGGGAGTCCCTGGCCGAAACCGCACGCCGGGAGGTCCGCGAGGAGACGAACTACGAGGTGGAGCTGACGGGCGTGTTCTACGCCCGCGAGGTCCACATCGACTACGGGCCGCCCGCGCCCGTCCGCATCCCGATGGTCGTCTACACCGCCCGGCCCGTAGAGGGTCGCCTCGCCGTGCCCTGGAACCGGGTGCCATCCGGCGAACCGGAGATCGAGGACGCACGCTGGTTCGCGGCCGACGACCTGCCCGAGAACCTGCAGGACCGCGAGCGGATACGGGCGTGTCTGGAGGAGATGGAATAAATGGAAATCATCAGAAAGGGTCAGATGGAGTCAGGATTAGGGAACCTGACTGGAACCGATTGTATTCGAGGAGCCACCGCCCGGCGCAGACCAGACGACGCGGACGGTGTCGCCCGACGAGAAGTCGCTGTCAGTGTTCTCCGTTAGAACCAGCGTATCGCCGGTCGACACACTCTCGGGCCACGCATCGTCGCTACTGACAACGTAGGTGCCGCTGTCGGTCAGATCTTCGGCCGTGATACTCCCGACCTGGACGGTTATTTCACTCCGACTGAGGTCCTGTCCACCGTTGTGGGTTATGTCTATTGTCTCGCTCCCGGCCGAGTCGTCGTACGGGTCGTCCGGATACTCGAACTGGAAGTTGGCGTTCGGTGGGCTGGCCTGCACGTTCTGGCCGAGGCCGAGGACGAACGTGCCGATGACCGCGGCGAGGATGACCGTGATGGCGACCATGAGGATAACGCCGATGACGGGCGAGACGGCGTCCTCGTCGGCGAGCAACTGCTTGATGTCTGTGAGGTTCATGGGTGTTTCTCCAGCACTACCGCGGCGGCGGACGCGACGCTGGGCGTGGAGACGCCAGCGGGCGACCGCAGGAGCGGCATACCGGCGCGGTGGCCCGGTCGCGACCGGCCGGTTGGCGTGCCTTACCGGAGAATACGGTGGATGAGTAGATAACTGCGCCGATTGTGCGTGTGGGTTTAACGCACGGCAACGCGGACCGAACCGTCGCTTAACGTCGCGTTAACGGCGGGCCGGCGTCACCCGAACGGGCCCATACCGCCCATGCCGCCACCGCCGCCGCCACCGCCCTGCATCTTCTTCATCATGCGTTGCATGTCGCCGTCGCCCATCCCCTGGAACTGCTTCATCATCCTGTTCATCATCTTGTGCTGTTCGAGCAGTTCCCGGACCTGTTCCTCGCTGGTGCCGGAGCCGCGGGCGACCCGCTCTATCTGCGATTTCGAGATGGAGCGGGGGTTCTCAAGTTCGTCTTCGGTCATCGAGTCCATGATGACCTCGAACGCGCGGAGCCGTTCCTGGGTCACGTCCATCGCGTCGTCGGGTAGCTGGTCCTTGATGCCGCCGCCCAGCCCCGGAATCATGTCCATCACCTGGTCGAGCGGTCCCATGTTGTTCATCGCCTCCATCTGCTTGCGCATGTCGACGAGCGTGAACTCGCCTTGCATCAGGTCCTCGGGGTCCCAGTCCTCCTCGGTCTGCCCCGTCTCCTGCATCGCGCGCTCGACGCGCTCGGACAGTTGCTTGAGGTCGCCCATCCCGAGCAGTCGGGAGATGAACCCCGACGGCTCGAACCGCTCGATGTCCTGCACCTCCTCGCCGGTACCGAGGAACGCGATGGAGGAGTTCGTCTGGTCGACCGCGGCGAGCGCGCCGCCACCCTTCGCGGTCCCGTCGAGCTTGGTGATGGCGACGCCGTCGATGCCGACCGCGTCGCCGAACCGCTTCGCCTGCTCCTTCGCGCCCTGGCCGATTGCGGCGTCGAGCACCAGCAGGTTCCGGTCGGGGTTCACGACTTGCTCTATCTCCTCCAACTCGGAGATGAGTTCGTCCTCCAGCGCGTGACGGCCCGCGGTGTCGACGATGAGCACGTCCACGTCCGAGAGTTCCTCCATCCCCGTGCGGGCGATGTCGACGGGGTCGTCGTTGTCGGGGTTGCCGTAGAACTCCACTTCCGCGCGCTCGCACATCTGCTTGGCCTGGTCGTACGCGCCGGGCCGGAACGTGTCGGTCTGGATGACGCCCGGTCGGAGGCCCTTTTTGGAGAACCACCACGCCATCTTCGCGGCGGTGGTCGTCTTCCCCGACCCCTGTAGGCCGGCGAGCATGATGGTCTGTTCCTCGAGCGGGAGGTCGGTCGACTCCCCGATGAGGTCGACCATCTCCTCGTAGACGATTTTGAGGACGTGGTCGCGCGCGGAGGTTCCTCCCGGCGGGTCCTCGTTCAGGGCGCGCTCCCGGATGTTGCCCGACAGCTCCATCACGAGGTCGACGTCGACGTCGGCCTGCAGTAGCGACCGCTGAATCTCCTTGACTATCTCCTCGACGTCCTCCTCGTCGATGCGGGACTTCCCGCGGAGTTTGTCGAGGGAGCCCCGAAGCGAGGTTCCCAGGTCGTCGAGTACCATTTGCTCGGTGTAGGCCGCCGACACGGTAAACGCTTTTCCGTCGAAAGCGTGGCGCGAACCGTCGCCGCCACCGTCGCGTTTACGCCCCCGGGCGCGAACCCGGGCGTATGGTCGAGGCCACCCTCCTGGCGTACGTCGTCGCGGCGGTGGCGCTCATCCTCACGCCCGGCCCCGACACCGCGTTCGTGCTCGCGCAGTCCGTGGGCGGCGGCCGCACGGCGGGCGTCCGCGCGGCCCTCGGCGTCGCGGCGGGCGTGCTGGTCCACACCGTCGCCGCCACCGTCGGCCTCGCGGCCCTCCTGCGCGCGTCGGCGGTGGCGTACGACGCCGTCGCGCTCGTCGGCGCCGCGTACCTCGTCTATCTCGGCGTCGACATCCTCCGCTCGGGCGAGTTCGAGATGGACGGTGCCGCGCCCTCCGGCGGCTTCCGTCGAGGGCTGGTCACGAACGTCCTCAATCCGAAGGTGGCGCTGTTCTTCCTCGCTTTTCTCCCGCAGTTCGGCACCGGGCTCGAACTCCTGCCGCTCGGTGGGCTGTACGCGGCCATTACGGCAGTCTACCTCGGCGGGCTGGCGGCGCTGTCGGGGCGGGCGCGCGCGGCCATCGAGCGGCCGGGCGTCCGGCGCTGGCTCCGGCGGGTCGCCGGCGGGACGACCATCGCGCTCGGGGCACTGGCCGCACGCGAGGCGCTTTGAACCGGTGGGTCGGCGCCGGCGGGCGAAACGAGCGCGGTTCACGGCGCGGTGACGCCGCGTCGACGGTGCAGACGCGGGTGTCTCCGGCCAGGCTCTACCGAGCGCAGGGGGCCGCTCGTGGAAAGAGTGGTTCGGAAGGTTCTTTCATCTCGGGCGACGGTGTTTCGGTATGAGTGAGTTTACGGTGAGCGGCCGGTTCCAGGCTCGCGACGGCTGGCAGGAGTTCCAGAAGGTCATCGACGCGCCCAACGAGGACGTGGCGCTCGAACACGCGTACGCGCAGTTCGGCTCCCAGCACGGGCTGAAGCGCACGCAGGTCGAGGTCAACGGGGTGTCCGCCTGATGGGACAGCCGCCCGAGATGCAGGAGATGCAACAGCAGATTCAGGCGCTCGAGGAGGAGAAACAGGAGCTCGAGGCACAGATCGAGGAGCTCCGTCAGGAGCAGACCGAGATGGACGAGGCCATCGAGGCGCTCGACACTCTGGAGACGGGCTCCATCGTACAGGTGCCGCTCGGCGGCGGCGCGTACGTCCGCGCCGAGGTCGAGGACATCGACGAGGTCATCGTCTCGCTCGGCGGCGGCTACGCCGCGGAACACGAGCAGGACGACGCCGTCGACACCCTCGAAGACAAGAAGGACGCCGTCGACAACCGCATCTCCGAGGTGCAGGAGGAGATAAGCGAGGTCGAGGAGGAGACGGCCGAACTCGAGCAGAAGGCCCAGCAGATGCAACAGCAGCAGATGCAGATGATGCAACAGCAGATGGGCCAGATGCAGGGCGACGAGGGTGACGACGAGTAACGCGCGATGTTCGACTCGCTGAAGGACAAGCTGGGCCGGTTCAAGGACGACGTCGAGGAGAGCGCCGAGGAGGCCGAGGGTGAGGCCGCCGAGGACGAGGTCTCATCCGAGGCGGCCGCGGAGACGACGGAACCGGCCGATACCGACCCGGAGCCCGCCGAGGCCGAGACGGAGTCGGCGGACGCGGGTGAGGACGCGAGCCTCACCGAGCGGGCGAAGATGTTCGCCACCGGGCAGAAGAAGATAACCGAGGAGGAACTGGAGGAGCCGCTCGAACAGCTCGAGATGGCGCTCCTGCAGGGCGACGTGGAGATGAGCGTCGCCAGCGCCATCGTCGAGAATCTCCGCGAGGAGCTCGTCGGGCAGACCGCCGCGCAGGTGAAGACCGGCGAAATCGTCGTCGAGGAGGCCATCGGCGACGCCCTGTACGACGTCATCAGCGTCGGCCAGTTCGACTTCGACGAGCGAATCGCGGCCGCCGAGAAACCGGTGACGCTCATCTTCACCGGCGTCAACGGCGTCGGCAAGACGACGACCATCGCCAAGCTCGGCAAGTACCTCGAGGACCGCGGCTACGACGTGGTGCTGGCCAACGGCGACACCTACCGGGCGGGCGCCAACGAGCAGCTCCAGAAGCACGCGGACAACCTCGACCTGAAGCTCATCAGCCACGAGCAGGGCGGCGACCCGGCGGCGGTCATCTACGACGCCGTCGAGTACGCCGACGCGAACGACGCGGACGTGGTGCTCGGTGACACGGCCGGTCGGCTCCACACCTCCAACGACCTGATGGCGCAACTGGAGAAGATAGACCGCGTCGTCGACCCGGACATGACGCTGTTCGTCGACGAAGCCGTGGCGGGCCAGGACGCGACCAACCGCGCCAAGCAGTTCAACGACGCCGCCGAGATAGACGGCGTCGTGTTGACGAAGGCCGACGCCGACTCGCAGGGCGGCGCGGCCGTCTCAATCGCGTTCGTCACCGGCAAGCCGATACTGTTCCTGGGGGTCGGCCAGGGGTACGACCACCTCGAGAAGTTCGATCCACAGGAGATAGTCGACCGCATCGTCGGGGCCTGACTTACAGTTTCACGTCCCGGCCGAGTTCCGCCCCGTAGGCGGCCGTGACGCGCTCGAACAGCGCCTCGCCCACCGCGGTCCTGAACCGGGGAGCGGCGGTGGCGAAGAACTCGTCGAGATGCTCGTACTCGGTGAACGCGTCGTTCTCCTCGTCGGGGTCGTAGCGGTCGCCCCGCTCGTACGCGAGCGCCTGCAGGCAGTTGTCGAGAAGGTCCATGTCCTTCACGAACCGCGCCGTCGCCGTCTCTCGGGCCTCGTACGCCTCCCACAGCGCCAGCAGTTCGTCGCCGAACGGGTCGAGCATGTCCGTGACGGCGTCGCGTTCGGCCGCGACTTTCTCGTCGTTGCCGGTCGTCTGCTCGCCCGGTTCGGCGCGGGTCGCCACGTCGCCGGTGCGGGCCTCGCCCAGGTCGTGGAGCAGGGCCATCTCGACCGCACGGGCGCGGTCGACGCCCGCGTCGTCGGCATAGAGGAGACACAGCGTCGCCACGCTCCAGGTGTGGGCCGCCACCGACTCCGGGTTCTCGATACCGCGCAGGACCCAGCCGGTTCGGCGCTCGTCTTTCAACTCCAGGGCTTCGAGGAGGGCGTCGAGTTCGGCGGGCATCGACTCGGAGGTGCGACTCGGTGAAGTTGAGACTGTCGAGTCGGTGTGAACGGGGCCGGGGCCGGAGGACGGTCAGTCGATGTAGCCCAGGGCGTCCTCGATGCGCCCGAGTTCCGGCCCGGTGGTGTCCTGTCCGCAGACGTAGCCGTACGAGTTGGCCACCAGCCCTGACCCGACGAGCGGGCCGCCGTAGTTGATGGTGCCGATGTCGGCGAAGACGTCGAGGTGGGCTTCGAGCGCGTCGAGTTCGTCGTCGGTCGCCTTCGGGTGACAGAGCACGCCCGCGTTGGTAGCGACGGCGGCCGTCCCGACGGTCTTGACGCCCGCGATGTCGCCCCGCTGGACGGGCACGCCGAGGGCGTCCTCGACGGCCTGCACCGCTTTCCGGGAGAGGTCCGGGTGGACGTACGCGCCGTAGTCGTTGGCGAGGACGACGTTGCCGGCGGCGTTGATGCGGCCCGGCAACTCGTGGACCGACAGCTCCGTCGTGTCGGCGATGCGCTCGCGTTCGGTGTCGCGCACCCGCGATGAGACGAGCAAACCGTTCTCGTTGCCGACGGCGAGCGCCCCGACGGTGCCGGAGCCGGCGACGGTGGTGGGGCAGGCGGCGACCTCTAGCTCGTCGGCGAACGCCTCGCGGAGGTCGTCGTCGACGTCCGGGCGGACCAACAGTACGTCGTCCGTGGCCCGGGCGTAGACGCCGACGTACGACGAGCCGGAGAGTGCCGCGCGAAGCACGTCAGGCCGTCTCTGCTTCGACGACCGTCTCGCCCTCCTCGTCGAAGCGGGCCGCACGGACGCGGAGTTTGGACGGCGGCTTCGACCGGCCGCGCTCCCAGACCGCCTCGTTGATGGAGGGGTCGAGGCGGACGTCGTCTCCGTCGACCGAGAAGTGCTGTGCGAGGTGCTCGCGGACGAGGCTCATCGCCTTGTCGGCGCGCTCGTGGCTGGCTTCCGCCTTGGCGTCGCGTAGCGGCACCGTCACGACGCGCTCCTCGAAGTCGCTGGCGCTCATTCGTCCGTGTTACTCCGGCGCCAGTTGCGGCGCTTCGGGTTGCGCATCGTGTCGCGGTCCGTCTTCATGATGACCCACGCCGGGACGCGGCTGTTCTGTCGCTCCAGCTTCGCGAGACGCTTCTTCTGTGCCTTCGACTTCTTGCCCATAGTGGTCGCCCGTTCTACCGCCGCACATTTATCCCTGTCCTTTCAGCGCGGCGGCCGGCTACACGACGGCGAGCAACCCCAGCATCGCCGCCCCGCCGAGCGTGAACCCGCCCGCGAGTTCGCCGTAGCCGTTGCCCGCGAGCGGCTTCCCCACCGCCAGCGCCTCGGGGATGAACTCGCTGGCGACGAGATACAGCATCGCCCCCGCCGCGAACCCGAACCCGGCCGGCAACAGCGGCTCGGCGAGGCGGACGAACCCGAAGGCGATGACCGCACCGATGGGCTGGGGGAGACTCGAGAACACCGACCAGCCGACCATCCGCCACTCGGAGACGCCCATCGAGCGGAGCGGGATGGAGATGGCGACGCCCTCGGGGACGTTGTGGATGGAGATGGCGACGGTCATCGCCACCGCCAACGCCGGCACCGTGAACCCGGCGACGGCCACGCCGGCGGCGAGATTCAACTCCGCGAAGGCGACGCCGATGGCGATTCCCTCCGGGAACGAGTGGACGGTCAACACCCCCAGGATGAGCACGAGTTTCTTGAAGTCGGCCTCCTCGTACTGCTTCGGGTCGATGTCCGCGTCCATCAGCACGTCGTGGGCGACGACGACGAGCAGGACCCCCGCGAGCAGGCCGGCGCCGACGGCGACGGGCGACCCGGCGTTCAGCCCCTCCGGTACGAGACCGACCACCGAGGCGACGGCCATGATGCCCGAGGCGACCCCCCACAGCGCGACGTTGAGACGGTCGCTCACCTCTTCGACGACGAAAAAGGGGAGGGCGCCGACGCCGGTCGCGAGCGCCGTGATGAACCCCGCGACGAACACCAACGCGTAGGCGCCCACCTCGACCATGTCCGCGCTACGGCCCAGCCCCGGTAATACCTATCGGATTTTGAACAGGTTTAGGCCGGCCGAAACGTCACAGCGGGAACGCCTCGTACGTCTCGTACTCGGGACCGTCGTCGGTCAGGACGCTCTCGGTCAGCCGAATCTCCTCGACGTCGAGGCGGCCGGCGTCGGGGTCCCGCTCGGTGACGGCTTCCCTGACGGCGTCTTTGCTCCGGGCGTCGTTCATCCGCGCGAGCGTGACGTGGGGCGTGAACTCGTGGTCCTCGGGGTCGAAACCGAGCGCGGTGGTGCGGGCCTCGATAGCCTCGTGGAGGCGGGTCACCTGCTCGCCACCCTCGCGGACGCCCAGCCACACGACGGAGATGTAGTCGAGCGAGGGAAACACGCCGTAGCCGCCGAACGCGGCCGTGAACGGCGTCACCTCGGCGTCCTCGACTGCCCGCTCGAGCGCCTCGCAGACGGCGTCCAGGCGGTCGTCGTCGACGTCGCCGAGGAACTTCAGCGTCACGTGGGCCTGTGCGGGGTCGACCGGGTTCAGGCCGGGCGCCCGGAACGGTTCCTGGACCCGCGCTATCTCGTCGGCGAGGCCGTCGAGGTCGACGGAGACGAACGCGCGCATACCCCGTCTTGGGTCCTCCGGGGTAAGGCTCCCACGGAGATTTGGGTGAGATGCAGGACGGAGTTCGCACAAGACCCATACGTGTCGGTGCCCCGGACCCGAGTATGCCACTGGAAGACGACCCCGACGCGGACTCGTCGGCCGACGTGGCCGACGTGGTCGTGGGCGACGGGGAGATACTCGTCTACGACACCGACGTGCAGGCGGCGTGGCTCCAGGGTGAGGCCGTCGAGGTCCGGCAGTGACGGCCCGTAGCCCTTAACCGTCCTTGCGGCCAACCCCGATGTATGACCGACGAGCGCGACGACCACCAGTTCTCCGAGGGCCAGGGGTTCGACGACCCCCACGAGGGGTTCGACCTCGACCCGCCGGAACTCGACGTCGACCCCGGGAAGGTCGACCCCGTGGACTCCCGGGTCGTCGCTGACACACTCGACACGCGACAGATAGCCAGCGAGGAGGTGGACGCCGAGGAACTGCTCGACGTTGGCCTGTCGTACATGGGTATCAACCGCTACGAGCAGGCCGTCGACGCGTTCCAGCGCGTCGCCCAGTTCGCCGAGGACGACCGCATCGAGCAGGAGGCGTGGACGAACAAGGGGGCGGCCCACGCGGAACTGGAGGAGCACCAGCAGGCCATCGAGGCCTACCGGGAGGCCATCCACCTCGACGAGGAGAGCGACCACGCCGCCACCGCTCACACGAACCTCGCGTACGCGCTGTGGGAAGCCGGCCGGAGCGAGCAGGCGCTGGAACACGCCGAGCGCGCCGTCGAGATAGACTCCCGGTTCGGACAGGCGTGGTACAACCGCGGCTTCTTCCTGCTGGAGCGGGGGCTCGCGGAGGACGCCCTCGACGCGTTCGACAACGCCGTCCGGCTCGGCTACCGGTCGCCGGAACTGCTCGAGGAGAAGGCCATCGCCCACGAGGAACTCGGGGAAGACGAGCGCGCCGAGGAGCTCGCAGAGGAGGCCGAGGAGATGCGCGAGCGCGCGGAAGCGGAGTTCGTCGGGGAATGATGCTGTTGTCCGAACGGGAGACGCCCGAGGGGCGGCTGGTCGCCGTCGCGGACGCCGACACCCTCGGCGAGACGTTCGAGAACGGCGAGGTGTCGCTGACGGTCGACTCCGGCTTCTACGACGGCGAGGAGGCCACCGCCGAAGAGGTGACGTCGGCGCTGGCCCGCTGTAGCGTCGCCAACCTCGTCGGCGAGGAGGCGGTCGGTGTCGCCGTCGAGGCCGGCTTCGTCGAGGAAGGGAACGTCCTCGAGGTCGGCGAAACGCGCCACGCCCAGTATCTCCGACTGTAGCGGCTCGCCGAACTGAAACCGACTCAACCTTTTTCAACGCGAAGCGGTCTACTGTCGGTGGTTGCCGGCATGGAATCGGTTCCGTCCGTCCTGCTGGGGGCCACCGTCGGCTACCTCGCCGCCGGGGTGACGGCAGCGGGACTCGGCTGGCAGGCGGTCCGTAGCCGCGCGAACACCACCACCCGGCTGTTCGCCGCGACGATGGCCGCCATCGTCGTCTGGTCGCTGGCGTACGTCGCCCGCCTGTTCGCGGGGACGGTCGACGCGGCGCTGGCCTGGACCGTCGTCGCGTACTTCGGCATCACCACCGCTCCCGTCGGGTTCGTCCTGTTCGCGTGTAGCTACGCCGGCTACGACCGCTACGTGACCACCGACACCGCCGCACTGCTGTTGCTCGTTCCGGCGGGGACGCTGGCCGCGCTCGTCTCCTCGCCGCTGTTCGGCCTCCACTACGCGAGCTACGAACTCGTCACGACCGGGGGCATCGAGGTGCTGATGCGGAACGCCGGCCCCTGGTTCTGGGTCCACACCGCGTACAGCTACCTGCTGCTCTTGGTGGGCACGGCCCTGCTCGTCAACGTCGCCGTCACCTACCGCGACGTCCACCGGGTCCAGGCCGGGGAACTCGTCGTCGGTGCGCTGGTCCCCTGGGTCGTCAACGCCGCCCTCGTGTTCGGACTGCGGCCGCATCCGACGCTCGATCTCACCCCCGTCGCGTTCGCCGCCGGGAGCGTGTTCATCGCGCTCGCCGTCTCCGACGTCCCGCTGACGGACGTGACGCCGGTGGCCCGGAGCGCCGTCGTCGACGCGATGCACGACAGCGTGGTCGTCGTCGACGACGACGTCGTCATCGACGCCAACGACGCCGCCCGGGCACTTCTGGGTCGGCCGCTGGTGGGCCGGTCCGTCGATGCGGTGCTCCCCGGCCCCCTGCGCGAGGCCGACGCGGAGCCGCGACTGGTCGAGTTATCCGCCGAGCGGCTCCCGCCGTTGAGAAGGGTCGGGCGGCCGGAACCGGGCGCGTCCACCCACGCGGCGACCCGGTGGCTCCGGGTCCAGCGGGTCCACGTCGAGGCGGACGTCGACGCCCTGCTGGTGAGCGACGCCACGGAACTCGAGCGGAACCGCCAGCGGCTCGAACGGCAAAACGAGCGGTTAGAGGAGTTCACCGCCGCCGCCGCCCACGACCTGCGGAACCCGCTGAACGTCATCGAGGGGTACACCGATGTCGCTCGTGGGCAGGCCGACGAGGCGGTGGTCGAACATCTCGACCGCATCGAATCGTCGGCCAAGCGGATGCACAACCTCGTCGAGGACCTCCTCTCGCTGGGCCAGCGCGCCCGCCTCGTCGAGGAGGTGGACGAACTCGACCTCCAGTCGGTCGCCGAGCGAGCATGGCACGACGTCGCCACGGAGGAGGCCGAACTGGTCGTCCGGTCGGCGACGGTGTACGGCGACGACGCCCGGCTCCAGCAACTGTTCGAGAACCTGTTCCGCAACGCCGTCGAACACGCCGGTCCGAGCGTCACCGTCCGTGTCGACGGCCTGTCCGACGGGTTCTACGTCGAGGACGACGGCCCCGGTATCCCGACCGGCGAGCGGGAGTCCGTGTTCGACTACGGCTACTCGACGGCCGACGGCGGCGCCGGGTTCGGGCTCTCGGTCGTCCGTATCATCGCGGACGCCCACGGCTGGAGCGTCGGCGTCTCCGAGGGCCGGGCCGGCGGCGCCCGGTTCGAGTTCACCGGCGTCCGGACGCAACCTCCCGCGACGGACCGCTGGCGGAGCGTCGGGGCGGCCGACGACTGATAAAGGGCCGTCCCGCCGGGGCCGAACCTATTTGCTGGCTCGGCTCCGGCCCTCGCGCATGCAGATAACCGGCGTCAACCAGTACCACCTCGACTCACCGGTCGAGGGCGACGCGTTCTACCCGACGTGGATACCCGGCTACCCCCAGACGACCCACGAACTCGAACTGTTCGAGATAGAGACCGACGAGGGCATCACCGGCTACGGCGCCTCCCCCTCCTTCGCCGGCGGCCTCGACTACGAGGACCCGCTGTCGCTGTTCCTGCTCGGCGAGGACCCACACGACGTGGACGGCATCCTCCGGAAACTGGAGACGGTGAACCTCGTCGGCCCCCGCCCGTGGCATATCGAACTCGCGCTGTGGGACATCATCGGCAAGGACGCCGGCAAGCCGGTCTACGAACTGTTCGGCGCCGAGCGGGCCGAGATTCCCTGTTACGCCTCCACGGGCGAGCGCCAGCCGGCCGACGAGCGCATCCCCTACGTCGAACAGCGGGTCGAGGAGGGGTTCGAGGCCGTCAAGCTCCGGGTCACGGAGGTCGACGACATCGAGACGGTCCGCGCGGTGCGGGAGGCGTTCCCCGACCTGACGCTGATGGTCGACGCCAACAAGGGGTGGGCCGTCCGCGTGATGGAGGACGAAGTCGAGTGGTCGTTCTCCGATGCGCTGGAGTTCTGCCGCGGCCTCGAGGACGTCGGCGGCATCGCGTGGCTCGAAGAGCCCCTGCCGCGCCACGACTACGACAGCTACGCGCGGCTCCGCGAGAAGACGGACGTGCCCATCGCTGGCGGGGAGTTCAACAACGGCCGCCACCAGTTCCGCGAGTTCATCGAGCACGGCTCGCTGGACGTCCTCCAGCCGGACGCGGCGCTCGCGACGGGCATCCAGCGGGCCGTCGACGTGGCCCGCACCGCCCAGTCGCACGGCCTGCGGTTCGTCCCCCACACCTGGACGAACGCCGTCGGCTTCGCGGCGAACCTCCACGTCACCACCGCCGTCGGTGGCGACTGGGTGGAGTACCCGATGGAACCGCCGTGGACGCCCGACGTCTGGTCGTTCATGCTGGAGGAGTCGTTCGAGCACGACGACGGCTACATCGCGGCGCCCGACGCCCCCGGACTGGGCATCACCATCCCCGAGGAGGTGCTCGCCGCGGCCGACGACTAACCCCGGACCGCGTCGAACTCCTCGCCGACGACCAGAAACAGCAGGACGCCGACGACGCCGACGGCCGACGCCGTCCCGAACGCGACGACGGGCGAGACGGCGTACAGCGCCCCGCCGACGACGGCCGAGGGGACCGTGACGACGTTGCGGACGAGGTAGTACGACCCCGTGACGCGGCCGCCGGCGTCCCGCTCGGCGGGGCCGACGATGAGCGCCTTGTGGGCCGGCAGTCCCGCGAACCTGAGCCCCGAGAAGGCGAACAGCGCCACGAGCACCGCGCTCGGCGGGACCCGCACACCGGCGACGGTGACGGCGTCGGCCGGCGCCGAAATCAGGAGCGCCGGGAACACCGCGTAGACCGCGAAGCCGAGCGCGACCACCGGCTTGAGGCCGACCCGCGAGGTGAGCCGCGAGACGGGCACCATCGACAGGAGGGCGACGGCCATCTCGATGGCGAGCAGGACGCCGAAGAACGCTTCCGGCGACAACTCGCCGACGACGGGAAGCGTGACGCCGACGCCGAGGTAGTCGCTGACGACGACGACGAAGAACACGTACACCATCCCGTTGGCGAACCGGACGAGCGTGTCGCCGACGAGCAGTGGCGGCAACTGCTCGGGCATCGCCCGCAGGTCGCCGACCACGTCGCGCAGGCTCTCGGCCGACTTCCCGATGGAGTCGGCGCCCGCGTCGTACAGCAGGTGCTGGGCGACGGTGCCGAGCAGGGCGACCACCGCGGCCGCGCCGAGCACCAGCCGGAACCCCACCTCGAACTCGTAGACGGCGAGCGCCGCCGCCACGAGCAGGGGCCCGACGAGGAAGGCGAGCCGTCGGACCGTCTCGGTGGCGGCGAACCCCGTCGCCAGCCGCTCGGGTTCGACGGACTGTTTCACGACGGCGAACGTCGCGCCTAGCCCGAACGACTTCCAGCACTGCACCAGGAACAGGCCGACGAACAGGCCGACCGGGAAGGCGAGTTCCGGCACCCAGAGGGGGCCGACGGCCACCGCGGGCGTGCGGAGCAGGCCGAACGCGCCGGCGAACGCCCACACCGCGAACCCGACGGCCGACAGCAGGCCGAACAGCGTGAGCGCTCGTCGGGAGCCGATGCGGTCGGAGATGACGCCGCCCGGGTACGGGTACACCGCGGCGACGAGGTTGCCGAGCGAGCCGAAGATGCCGACGACGACGGGGCCAGCGCCCAGCACGAACAGGTACTCGGCCATGTACTGGTTCGTCCCCTGGTAGCCCAGCGAGAATGCGAACATCGCCACCGAGAGCACGAGCACGTCGCGTTCGAGCGCGAGATACCCCCTGAGCGTCGCCAGCGGGCTCTCCTCGGCGTCGACGGCGTCGGTCATGTGCGGGAGTCGAAGCGGGGGCTCACGGCGGTTGCTATGTGGGCTATATATCCTCCTCGTCGTCGCGCTCCTCGGCGGCGCGTTCCAGCATCACGCGTTCGAGCCACGCCTCCTTCGAGCGCCAGCGGAGCCAGTTCACGACCGAGAACAGCGCCAGGAACGCGAGCACGGCCAGCGTGACCGGGTCGGTCGACAGACCCCACGGCATACGCACGGGTGGGAGCTACAGCGGGATAAACGGTGTCGTCAGCGCCGGGACAGCAGGGCGACGCCCGCGAGCGCGAGCAGTGCCAGTACCGCCGTCACGGGCGTGAACCCGGGTAGCGGCACCTGTGGGCCTCCCGGCGTGGCCGAGGCTGTCGGCGTCGCGGACGGCGAGGCGGTCGGCGTCGAGTCGTCGACTGCGACGCCGTCGACGACGACGCCCGGACTCGTCACGCCGTTCCGGCCGGCGGTGATGGTGTGCTCGCCTGCCTCCTGAATGAGGAACCGCGCCTGGCCGTCGCCGTCGGTGGTGGCGACCTGGTCGCCGTCGAGCGAGACCGTCGCGTTCGCCACGGGTTCGCCGTAGGCGTTCGTCACCGTCACCGACAGGCGCTCGCCGACGACGATGCGCTCGTTGGCCGGGTCGACCGAGAGGTTCCGCTCGCGCTGGATGGTGAGCGTCTTCGTTCCGGTGCTGGCGTCCGTCCCGAAGAAGTACCGCGAGGCGTTCGTCGTGTAGCCGTCCTTCGTCGCCGACACCTGGTAGCGGCTGTTCACCGGGAGGGTGAACGTGACGGTGCCCTGGGTGGTCCGCTGGGTGCCGATGGTGTCTATCTGGACGCGGGCGTCCGGCACCGTCTGCGGCGGATCGAAGTGGTCGTCCAGCACCTCGAACTCGACGTTGACCGTGCCGGTCCGCATCTCGATGTTCGTCGTGGTGTCTGCACCCACGTCGACGCGGGTCGCGTTCCGGTAGTAGCCGCTCTTGAACGTCCGCACGAAGTAGTTCCCCTGCTCGATGACGGGCGTCGTGTAGCGGCCGTCGGGGCCGGTCCGTCCCTCGACGATGGTCTCGCCGTCGCGCCGGAGCGTCACCAGCGCGTCCTCGACGGCGCCCTCGGTGTCGCTCACGCGGAGCGTGAACTGCCCCTTGGGGGCGACCTCGACGGTCACGTCGCCGCCCTGCGCGTTCTCGACGAGTATCGGCGTGTTCCGGATGTACTCGTCGCTCTCGGCGCCGAGACGCACGTCGGCGCCCCGCGGCACGTCGACGAACGCCTTCCCGTTGCTCGCGGTCGTCGTCGTCCGCGAACCGCCGTCCCACGTCGCGTTGATGGTCGCACCGCCGACCGTGTCGCCCGACCCGGTCTCGACGGTAACTGTCAGCGTGACGCTCTCCTGTCCGGCGGCAGGGGCCACGCCGGCGACCACCGACACGAGCAGGACGGCCACGAGGAGGAGATGGCGTCGCATATCCAACTACTCACCGTCGTCGTACGTTAGTCTGTTGGCTCCGTGGAATGAACCTCGCTGGCGGCCTCGCGTACCAGTCCGTCGAGTATCTCGGGCGTCGTCGGATGGTACGCCCGGTCGGGTATCTCGCGGACGTCGAGCCCCATCTCGACGGCTATCTGCATCGTCTTGGCCATCACGTCCGCGTGGTAGTGGAGCCCCTGCCAGCCCAGCACCGTCCCGTCGGTCCCGACGACCAGCGACGCCCGGCCCTCCGGCACCGCCTTCGTCTTGAACACGCCGTCGTCGGCCGCCTCCCGGCTGACGTGGACGAACGCCTCGTCCGCCGATTCGGCGGCGGCCTTCGAGTGGCCGACCCGCGCGTACGGGAGCGCGCCCAGTCCCGAGAACACGACGTGGTGGTGAACGTTCTCGTAGGCGTCGAGTTCCTCGTCCGCGTCGTGAGCGAGCACGTTGTCGGCCGCGACGCCGCCCTGCTCCTTGGCGACGTGGAGGATGGGTTCGCGACCGTTGGCGTCGCCCACCACGAACACCCGGTCGTCGTCGCGGGCCTGCATCGTGTCGCGCACCCACCCCTCGCCCGTCTCGATGCCCGCGGCCTCCAGGTCAAGCCCGTCGACGTTCGGCCGGCGGCCGGTGAACAGATACAGGGCCTCCGCGTCGACGGCCTCGCCCGTGTCGAGATGCATCCGGACGCCCTCGTCGGTGGGTTCGACCCGCCGTTCGCGGGCGTTCGTCACCACGTCCACGTCGAACTGCTCGCGGTAGTAGTCCAGCAGGGCGTCGCCGAACGCGGGGTCGGCCTCGTCGAGCGGCCGGTCGTCGTGCTCGATTACGGTGAGGTCGACGCCGCCCACCTCCGAGAGGTAGGGAACGAGTTCGAGGCCGACGTAGCCGAACCCCATCACGACCGCGGAGTCGGGGAACTCAGTGGCGTCGAGCACCTCGGCGCTCGTGTGGAACGGCACGTCGTCGAGGCCGTCGAGGTCGGGGACGTTCGGGACGGAGCCGGTTGCGACGACGACGTAGTCGGCGCTGTACGTCTCGCCGCCGGCCGCGACGGTGCCCTCGTCGACGAACCGCGCGGACTCGCGGACGAACTCCACGTCGTCGCGGTCCGCGAGCTTGTGGACCGCCTTCCGGCGGTGGGTCGCCCAGTTCGCGGTGTGGTCGTCCTTGCGTTCGACGGTCCGCTCGACGTCGACCGACGGCGGCTCCGCCAGCCGGTCGTCGTGGCGTGCCAGAAAGCGATGCTCGCCGGCCGACAGCAGTTCCTTCGACGGCATACAGCCCCGGAGGATGCACAGCCCGCCACCGGGGTCGCCGTCGTCGAACAGCGTCAGTTCCACGTCGGGAGCCTCGGCCAGCCGCTCCGCGACGACGACGCCCGCGCTCCCGTACGCGCCGATGACGATGACGTCCATGCCCGGAGTCTCGCGCGGCGACGGTTTATCCGTTGGCCCCGCGCCCCGGGGTCGCCACACGCACGGCTCGCCGGGCGGAGCGTCGAAGAAGGGAAAACGGGTCGAAACGTCCGGTTGGCGTGCGTTACAGCTTGGCGCGGGCGTACAGCGCCGCGCCGATGGCCGCGATGGCCGCGAGGACACCGAAGCCGGGGCCGCCGTCGCCGGTCGGGCTGGTGTCGGCGTCGCCGCCGTCATCGCCGGCGGAGCTGTCGTCCGCGGACTGGACCGACATCTGCCGCTCGGAGAAGTGGTTGACGCCGACCACGACGTCGGAGGAGGCCTGCGCCGACGACGACGAGCGGACGAGGTACTTCGAGGTGTCGCCGCCGTTCGTCGCGGATTTCACTTCGGAGTACGAGGATGCCTGCGCGGCGGCCTCACCGTCGACGTACACCTCGGCGTTCTCCGCGTTGTTCAGCGCCGCCTCGGAGGCGCTGACGATGACGACCTTCCCCTGGCTCTGGGCGCGCTCGACGGTCATGTTGACGTGGCTCTGCGACTTGGAGGTCACCTCGACGGTGGTCTCCTGCCCGTAGTTGACCACGTTGGTCGTCCGCTGTTCGCCGTCGCTTCCGGACTCGGCGGCCTGCTGGTAGTAGACTTCGGCGGTCGCCTTGCCTTCGGCGATGAGCTGTTCCTGCTGTTTCTCGGAGTCGGAGCGCTCCTCGTTGTACTGCCGGTAGACGAGGTCGGCACCCTGCTGGAGTTCGGCGGAGACGTGGCCCTCCTCGTTGACGGTCACGTCACCCTCGCCGACGACGATGAAGGTGCCCGTCGCACCGTCGTCGCCGGTGACGACGACGCGGTTCTCACCGGCCGCCTCGGCCTCGGAGCCCGAGGAGACGTTCGCTCGCACGTACTGGCTGTTCTCGCTGGCCGTCACGACCATGATACCGCGGTCGTTGTCGTTGGCCTTGATGGTGGCACCGCTCTCGGACTCGACCGTGGCCGTCGTGGAGGCCGACCCCTCGAAGTTCGACGCCACCGAGAGCCCGGCCGCCTCGAAGTTCGTCACGGCCGTCAGGTCGATGTCGCTCGTGAGACCGCCGCTCGACTCGGCCTCGCTGGTCGACTGGACCGCGACCGAATCGACGACGGTCTTCTGGTTGACACTGTAGTCCGCTACCGCGTCCCCGTTCGCCTGGAACGAGACGTACGTCCCGCTGTACGCCTCGGCGTCCTGTGTCGCGCCGACTGCCGCGGCGGTCGCCGGCCCGACGGCCGAAACGACCAGCAGCAGCGTCGCCGCGAGTGCTTTCACGTTCATCGCATTTGAGTCGTCCCAAGCGCGACATATAAGCCTCGTGGGCATTTTGGGTGTGTTTCGCACACTCTCGAACGAATCGAATATACTGTCTCAGGGGCTCTACTACCCGAAATGTTGTTCGGGGTGTCGTTCGAGGGTCAAAACCCGTCAGGAGACGGTACTTTATTAGTGGGGCACGGACGCGACGGACGCGCCGCCGGTCACCCGTCGGTCACAGCCTCGGCCGCGCGGTCCAGTTCGGCCCGCGAGAACGACGCCAGCGGCCCGGCGACGGAGCCGGCCAGCGCGCGTGCGGCGGTGCCGTAGCGGAGCGCCGTCTCCACGTCCGTGCCCTCCACCCGCCGCGCGAGGAACGCTCCGACCAGCGCCTCGGTCGCGCCCGCCGTGTCGACGGTGTCGGTATCGAGGGTGGGGAACTCGTAGACGGTGGCGCCGTGCCACGCCACGGTCGTCCGGTCGCGGGCGAGCACGACCGTCTCGAAGCCGTGCTCGCTTGCGAGCGCGTGGGCGACCTGTTTCGGTTCGCCGTCGCGTTCCAGCACCGTCGCCACGTCGGTCTCGGTGGCGACGAACAGGTCGACCGCCGGGAAGAACCCCGTCAGCGCCTCGCGGGCGTCGTCGGGGGTCCACTGGTCGGGACGGTAGCCGAGGCCGAAGGCGGTGGTCGCGCCGCCGTCGCTCGCCGCCCGGAGGAACCGTGCGGCCGCTTCGGCGGCGGCGGTCGAACAGCCTGGCACCGCTCCCGTGACGTAGGTGCAGTCGGCCCGCTCGACGGCGTCCAGCGGGAGCGCTCCTTCCTCGACGCCCGCGAACGCGCTGTGGCCCCGGTCGCTCACCGTCGTCGTCTCGCGGACGCCGGTGCCGCGCTCGTGGAACGCAAGCGACTGGCGACCCTCGCGGTAGGTGGCCCGCACGTCGACGTCGTGGGCCCGCAGGTCACGGGCCGCGCGTCGGCCGAGCGGGCCGTCAGCGAGGACGGTCGCGTGGGTCGTCTCGACGCCGGTCGCGCGGGCCGCGACGGCGGCGTTGCTCTCGGGGCCGGTCGCGTGGGCGTCGAACCGGTCGGCGGTCGCCAGCCGGTCGCCGTCGGGCGGGGAGAGCCGAAGCGCTGTCTCCCCGAACGTGAGTAACATACCGCTGGCTGGGGGCGGGAGGGGTTTAGTCCTAGCTCCGGACACAGCGCGTCGACCGCACCGACGACGCCCGTCTGACGCGGTTTGAAGGCCGACGGCGTCGAAGCGGGCCGTCCGACGATGGCTCGCCGCTCCCTGTCGGGGTCGCTCGGCGCTCGGTCGCGGGACCCGCCGGACCGCCTCGCGCGGTTCGTCGACGGGGCCCGTGCCGCCCGCCGCGCCGACGACGCGGCGCTGTCGACGCTCGCCGACCGCGTCCGCGGCTTCGGCTGTCCGGCCGGGGACATGCGACTCGCCTACGGCTGGCGGGCGGCCGTCCTCACTGCCGCCGTCGTCGCGCTTCTGGCCGGTCTCGTCTCTCGGGTCCTGCTCACCGGGCTGTTCGTCGCGTACGTCACGGACGGCGTCGTCGCGGTGACGGCGTTCAACGTCGGCGTGACGCTGGTGGCGACGCTTCTGGTCGGCCTCGCCCGGGCCCAGCGGTTCAGACTCGGCGTTTACCACCGTCTCGCGCCGGTGCGGCGACGCCTCGCCCGCCGCGTAGCGCGGTGGCGACGGGCCGCGCGCCTGCGCCGGCGTCACCGCCGCGCCCGTCTCGCCTACCGCTGTCGCCGGACCGTCGCCGCCGCCCGGGAACGGCTCCGGGCGGTGCGCCGCCGACACCGGCACCGGCGCCGTCGGCCCGGGTCGGCGCTCGCCGCCGTCCTGTCGCTCGCCCGGTTCAGGTGAGTCGGCTCATCTCCTCGTCGGTCAACTCGATGTCGGCGGCGGCGACGTTGGCCTCGAGGTGGTCGATGCTGGAGGTGCCCGGTATCGGGAGCGTCACGTCCGAGTGCTGGAGGAGCCACGCCAGCGCTATCTGGTGGACGGTGGCGTCGTGGGCGTCCGCCACGTCCTCGATGCCCTCCACCTCGGAGAGGTCGCCCGCCGCCAGCGGGAAGTAGGGGATGAAGCCGATGTCGTACTCCTCGCACGCCTCCAGCACGCGCCGACCGTCGCCGTCGACGCGGTCGGTGTCGCGGGTCTTGACGTTGTAGTGGTTCTGGACCGTCGCCACCTCGACGTGGTCGCGGGCCGTCTCCAGTTGCTCGGCGGAGACGTTCGAGAGGCCGACGTGCTTCACGAACCCGTCGTCCTTCAGCTCCGCGAACGCCTGCACGCTCGCCTCGAAGTCGGTGTCGGGGTCGACCGTGTGCAACTGGTAGAGGTCGATGGTGTCGACGCCGAGCCGGTCCCGTGAGACGAGCACCTGATTGCGGATGTAGTCGGGGTCACAGTGGGGGAGCCAGTTGCCGCCCGACTCCCGGAGCAGTCCCGCCTTCGTCGCCACGAACGCCTCCTCGGGCGCGCCAGCCTCCCGGAGCAGGCGCTCGGAGACGCCCGGCCCGTAGGAGTCGGCGGTGTCCACGAGGTTCACGCCGAGGTCGAGCGCGCGCCGCACCACCGCCCGCGCGTTCTCCTCGTCGTCCGGCCGGCCGATGATGTCGTCGCCGGTGATGCGCATCGCGCCGAAGCCGAGTCGATTGACGGTGTCCGTCCCGCCGATGTCGAACGTGTCCATACCCGCGGGTCGGGCGCCGCGGACAAATACTCCCGGCACGGCGAACCCGGGTTCCCCCTCTGTGCCTCCGCGAGGCGCGGCCACGTCGCGCCGACGCGGTTCCACCGCGACGAGGGAGGTGCAAAAAGTGGGTCAGCAGAAGTCCTGGGTCACGTACACGCCGCCGTCCTCGTCGACCACGATGCCGATGCCCTGCTTCGTGTGGTCGGCGTCGAGAAGCGCCGCCCGATGGCCGGGCGAGCCGAGCCACGCGCGCACGACGGCGTCGGCCAGCGCCGCCTCGCTCACCCGGAGCGCGCCGTTGGGCGTGAAGTAGACGTTCTCGCCGCCGCGGCAGTCGATGCCGGCCGCCGCGTACCGGTCCGCGACGGTGGTGCCGTCCGGCCACGTGTGGTTCACGAACCCAGCGGTGGCCATCCGCTGGCTGTGGGTCTCCGCGACGGCCGCCAGTTCGGGGTCGTATCCCAGCGGGTCGAGCCCCCGCTCCGTGCGGGCGTCGTTGGCCCCCTGCGCGACGAGCCGTTCCGTACGCTCGGCGTCGATGCCGGCCGTCGGGACGCCCACGGCGGCGAACGCGGCCATCGCGGCGACGGCGACGACGGCGACGAGCAGGACGCCGACCGCGAGCCGTCGCGGGTTCGACAACTCCGGCAGGCCGGTTCCGGCGCTCGCGCGGCCGGCGTCGGGGTCCGTGTACCAGCGGCGGGCGGCGTCATCTCTGACGCCGGGGCAGTCGTGCGCGTCCGGGGGGCGGTGTTCCTCGCAGACCGGCCGCGCACAGTGGGGGCAGGCGTCGCTGACCGACGCCTCGGCGCCGCAGACGGAACACTCGGCCACGCTCACCGTTGGGGTGCGAGCGGGAAAACGGAACCGCTACTGGGGGTCGGGAAGCGCGCGCTTCGAGGTGGGGGGAAGCAGGTAGTTGCCGCGCCGGCGGACGAACGTGTACTCGAGGATACCGTTGTTGACCCGCTGGCGGACCGCGGGGTTCTCGGTGAGGTCCTCGCCGTTCATCGCCTCGCGCGTCTCCACGAAGTCGCTGATCTCGCGGTGGACCGCGAGGAAGTGGAGGCCGGCCTCGCCGCCGTCCGTCGAGTCGAAGTCGCGCCGCAGGATGATGGGCGAGTCGTCCTCGCGGGCGTTCGTCGCCATCTTCTGGGAGTGGCCGACGCGGCCGTAGTCGCGGGCCGACTCCTCGGGTGCGGGGCAGTCGCTCATCCCGGAGTCGTCGCCCAGCGACTCGCCGGTTCCCTCGACTTTCCCGGACTCGGCGTGGGCCGGACAGAACATCTCCGCGACGCGGGTGTCGTGGTCCTGCTCGCCGTACCAGTCGTCGAGCCGTAGGCGTATCTTCGAGAGGTGCTGGGTCGTCCCGTCCGCGAAGGGGCCCTCCTGGATGGTAACGCGCTCCTCGCTGGCCTGGTTCTTCTCGAAGCCGGACTTGAATCCCATGTAGAGGGGTGCGTCCTCCGGGACTGGGTCGCCGTCGGGGATGCCCTCGACGTCCTGGTTCTCCGCGGGCAGGCCCGCGCCGATGAACCCGGTGCGGCGCTCCCGGCGCTCGAGTACGCCGTCGAACGAGGCGGCCATCTCGACGCCGTTGGCCTGCTCGCGGTTGCCCACCAGCGCCTCCTCGGCTTCCAGCACGACCGGCGCGTGGTCGCTGGCGAGGTGGACGACGAGGTCGGGGTCGTCGAGTGCGGGGTCCTCGAACGGCGACAGCGCCTCCGGTTTCGGCAGGTCGACCGAGTCGGACAGGTCGGCGTCGAACCGCTCGAAGTAGTACGGCGAGTAGCCCGCGGTGACGAGCAGGCCCTCGTTCGACCACTCGTAGGCGCGGTTGAGGCCGTCGAGCGCCTCCCCGACCTGCGTGCGGTCGCTCTCGGTCGGCGGACCGTCGTGCGTCAAATCGAACAGCGCGGCGACGTGGTGGCGCGGCGCGACGACGTTGCCGTGCTGGTCGCGCTCGAGGACTTCGTTCCACGCGTGCTGGCGCTCGGGGACGGCCGAGAGGTCTCCCTCCGGGACGTCGGGACCGCCGCCCAGCCGCTCGGTGCAGGCCGACAGCGCGCTCGCGCCGCCGATGGCGACGGCGGCCTTCATGAACTCCCGTCGCGTGCGCTCGGTGCGTCGTTCCACCATCAGACGCTCACCTCCACGGGGTCGAACTGCATGAACGCCGTCTCGTACCCCTCGTGGCGGGCGACCTGCGGGGGAGTGGTGACCCGGAGTTCGAGTTCGTCGCCCGACTCGATGTCGACGCCGGCGCCGTAGTGGTAGCCGAGGTCGGGGTCGAGCGTACGGGTGAGCGCCCCGTCGTGGACGGTCTCGCCGTCGCGGGTCACCGTCGCCTCCATCGCCATCGCGGGAATCACCATCCGGTTGTAGGGGGTTCGCGCCGAGACCGCGAGGTAGCCGTCGCCGTCGACTCCCTCGGGCGGCGCGTCGAGCGACGCGACCACCAGTTTCGCGTCGCCGGTGGTCGCGGTGGCCGCCACCTCACCGGGCAACTCCTCTTCCGTCGGAGCAAAGCCCATCGGCATCCCCATCTCCATTGGCTCGACGGCCGCCCGGTTGCCGGCCCTGTCGGGAGTTCGCTCGTACTTGAGTTCGTTGAGCGCCGACTCGGAGAACTCGAACGGGATGGTCGCGTTCGTGGCGTCCTCGAACCGGCCTTGGAACGCGCCCGTCCGGCGGGTGGAGACGCCGCCGACGCTGACGGTCACGTCGTAGGTGCCGTCGCCGGACAGCGGGAAGTTCGCGCCGTAGTGGAACCCCATCGGCTGGGAGAGCATCGGGTAGATGACTTCCTGGGTGACGAGGTCGTCGTCCTGCGAAATCTCGATGGACAGCCCCGTCTCCGGGAGCACCTGCTTCGTCTCGGCGTCCCAGACGGTCGCCATCAGGTGGACGCTGTCCTCGTCGTCGATCTCGGTCAGCGATGTCTCGGTGCCGTTGACGTTCCAGAACCGGTGGGGGTACGAGTACATCAGCGCGAATCGGTACGCGCCGCTCTTGCCCATGCCGGCCATCTCCATCCCCTCGACGTGGGTGGGGAAGTAGACGGCGTCCGGCCGGTCCTCCAGCACGGGTGGGGCACCCACCGGCTCCGTCACGAGACCCGTACAGCCGGCAAGCGCCGCGGTGCCGGCGCCAAGTCCCGCCCGGAGCACGTCGCGTCGTCGCATACCCGTCCTAGTCGAGTCACGCGAAAAGGGGTTCTGGTACGACCGTCGAACGAGTTCGAGAATCGCGCCAGAACCCGTATACTGTGGTCCTGCGTCGCCCCGGACGCGATGTCGAACGACGACGCGACGCGACGAGCGGTACTGCGAACGACCACCGGCCTCGGTGCCGCGGCGCTCGGTCTCGGTTCGCTGTCCGGGTCGGCGACGGCCCACTACCCCGAGGAACTCGACGTCGAGGTGAACCCCGGTTTCGACGGCCGCATCGACCTCGCTGGCGAGCGGTTCGCCGTCAGGGTGGCTCCGAACGAGGAGCACGACCCGACCGGGGAGATGCCGGGGCCACACTACAACCACACGCACTACCGGGCGGGGACGGCCGACGCCGTCGCCACGGGCCCGCGACCGGAGTACGCCTACCGCGGGCTGTTCCACGACGGCTCCGTTCTGCTGACGTTCCCGCTGGCCGACACCGGTATCACGACGGCCACGGACACCGTCCGGCTCCGGTGGGAGCGACACGTCGGCGGGAGCCACGGGCTCTCGGGCACGGACGAGGTGACCGTCGAGTAGCCGCGGCTACTCCTCTAGTAGCGCGTCGACCAGCCGGGTGAACCGGTCCACGAGCCGCCCCGGGAGGGTCGGCTCCGCGCGGTCGAGCAGTTCGGCCGTCCGTTCGGGCTGTGCGAGCACGAGATGCACCCGTCCGGAGCGGTAGCGCTTCTCGACGAGTTCCTGCTCGACGAGTCGGTCGAGATGCCACGACAGCGTCGAGCGCGCGATGCCGGCGCGCTCGGCCGTTTCGCCGGCCGACAGGGGCCCGTCCGCCATCAGCACGCTCACGACGTCGGCCGCGGTCTCCCGTCTGAGAAGCGCGAGCGCCCCCCGGTCCCACGCGTCGTAGTCGTCGGGGAAGTAGTGGGTCTGCCCGTAGAGGTCGGCGGCGACCACGTCGAGTTTCTTGAGGTGGTACTGCACCTGTCCGGGCGCGAGGTCCAGCGCCCGGACGAGTTCGCTGAAGTGGACGCCCGGGTCGCGGCGGACGTGGGCGGCGATGCGCTCGCGCGTCTCGCTCACTCAGGACCACCCCGCGCCTGTCGGGCGGTGTAGACGGCCGCGATGACGAGCCCCGCCATCACCACGTCCAGGGCGTGTTCGAGCGTGTGGTGGGTCGCATCGGGGAACACCCCCCACATCAGCGCGACCCCGACCGCCGTCCGCGCGAGCAGGGTCGCCAGCGCCAGCGTCACCAGCAGGTACGGCACCGACTGCCGCTGGACGAGCGCCGCCAGCGCCACGCCGACGATGCCGGCCGCACACAGCCCCGCGACGGCGAGCACCACGGCCAGCAGGAGGTCGTTGCTCACGCCGTTCCATCACCTCCGTGTCGGGACCGCACGCGGATAAGCCGAGCGCCGGCTACAGCCGGGGTCATACCCGCCTCAGGAGCGCGACGGCCGCCAGCGCCGCCAGCGCCGCCGCGAGCCCGAAGCCGGGGCCGCCGCCGTCGGTCGGTGTCGGGGTGTCCGTCGACTCGCTCGTCGTTGCGGCCGTCGTCTCGCTGGCGGGCGTCGGCGTCGCCGTCTGAACCACCGGGGGCGTGGGCGTCGTCGTCCCCTCCGCGCCGCCGCGCACGCGCGCACCGAACGTCGTCGCCACCGCCGCGTCGCCGGCGGTCAGCGGCTCCCCGTCGCCGTCGACCAGCACTGCCGTCGGCGTGAACCGGTCGCGGCCGTCGAGGAACGACTCGTCTATCGGCACGGAGACGTTCGCGTGCGTGCCGGCCGAGAGGTTCGCCCGCCCGACGACCTCCCCGTCGGAGCCGTTGCGGACGAGGACCGCGCCGTCGGTCGGGAGCGTGGCGGTGCGGACCGTCACGGCACCCCCGGACGCGTTCACCCGCTGGGGCGCGAACGCCGCCGCGGTCACGAGCGCCCGGTCGCCCCGGGCGACCGTGATGCGCTCGCCCGCGGGCTGTCCGAACGTCGTCAGCATCTCGTCGTCGTCCGGTTCGAACTCCCCGTCGCCGTCGCTCGTGTGGAGCACCAGCCACGCCTCGTCGGTCGTCCAGTCGTCCCACGCGCCGTCTGCGACGGTGACGCTCACGTCGGTCTTCAGCCCGCCCGCCTGCGAGATGGGCGCGTGGCCGATGGGCTCGCCGACGGCGCCGTCGTCGTCGCGGTGGACGACCAGGTAGCCGTCGACGGCGACGAACGCCGTCTCCGCGACGAGCCTCCCGTCGGGGCTGACCTGCGGATCCGCGGCGACGTGGTTGACGTGGGCCGACGCCGGCATCGGGACCGCCGCCGCGAGCGCGGCGACGACGAGCCCGGCGGCCAGCAGGCCGACCGCGTGGCGCGTCTCCATACGCTGGGTTGGGAGCACGGGTGGAAAAGGCTGTTCAGACGGTCAGCGTCACCGGCTCGAAGTCGAGTAGCGCGCGCTCGTACCCCTCGTGGCGGGCGACCTGCGGCGGGAGCGTGACCTGCAACTCGAGTTCGTCGCCCGACTGAACGGCGACGTCGGCGCCGTAGTGGTAGCCGAGGTCGGGGTCGAGCGTCCGTGTGAGCGTTCCGTCGTAGACGGTCTCGCCGTCGCGGGTCACCGTCGCGTCCATCGTCATCGCCGGGAGGACCAGCCCGTTGTAGCGGGTGCGCGCCGAGACCGCGAGATACGCGTCGGTACCGAATCGACTCGCGGCGTCGCCGTCGAGTACGGTGGTCACGAGGCGCGCGCCGTCCGACAGCGGGTCGCCGATGACCCGGCCGGGGAGCGCGTCGTTCGGCGGCGCGGTCGCCTGTGGCATCATCCCCATCTGCATCGGCTTCACCGCGCCCTTCCGCCCGTAGGCGTCGAGGCGCTCGACCTCGACCTTCTCGCGCTGTTTCTCGTTGAACGCGAACGGTATCTCGGCGTCGACCGACTCGCGGAACTGCCCCTCGTAGTCGCCGGTCAGCGCCACCGAGTCGGGGACGGCACCGACCGACACCTTCGCGGTGTACTCGCCGTCGCCGGACAGCGGGAAGTTCGCGCCGTAGTGGAACCCCATCCGCTGGGAGAGCATCGGGTAGATGACCTCCTGTGTGACGAGGTCGCCGCCCTGCTCGACTTTCAGCGACAGCCCCGTCTCGGGGACGACGGTGTTCGTCGGCTCGTGGAACACCACCGCCATCCCGTGGATGTCGCCCGACCGCGGCGTCTTCGACAGCTCCGACCCGTTGACGTTCCAGAACACGTGCGGGGCGGCGTACATGAACGCCACCGTGTACGGGCCGGCCTCGGCCATCCCTTGCATCGACATCGTCTCGCGGAACTTCTGGACGTAGATGGCGTCCGGCAGGTCCTCGGTGCCGGCCGGCGTCGCCGTGTCGGTCGGCGTCCCCGTGATGCCCGAACAGCCGGCCAGCAGGCTCGTCGCCCCGCCCGCGGCGGCGAGGAACCGTCGTCTGTGCATACGCGAACGTGGGGAGTTCGCCGAAAAGGGGTTCTGGTACGACCGTCGAAGAAGCGGGGCCGCTTTGCACGTGGGGCGACAACGGCCGGTGTGAGACGGTTCGCTTTCGCCCTGCTCGTCGCCCTCCTCGCGCTCGCGGGCTGTTCGGGCGGCCCGACCGCGCCGAGCGAGGACGTGGAACTCATCGAGCGCTGGCAGGCCGGCGACAGCGCCATCGAGGGGAACCACCACGCCGCGGCGGCCGGCCGGGTCGGCGGGAACGGGTCCAGCGGCGAGGCCGTCGTCGCCGTCCCTATCGGCGGCCGGAGCGGCAGAACGGGCTGTAAACTGCTGGTCCTCGACGGGGACGGCGAGCGCCGGTGGGCCGACGACGTGCCGAAGCGCGCCTGCACCATCCACGCCGTCGCGGACCCGACCCTGGCGGACTTCACCGGCGACGGCCGGCCGGAACTGCTGGCGGCCACCACCGAGGAGGCAGTCGTCGCCTACGACCCGCTGACGGGCGAGGTGACGTTCCGCCACCCGCTGTCGGACTACGGCTACACCCGGCCCGTCGTGGCGGACGTCATCGGCGACTCGACGCCGGAACTCGTCGTCACCGACATCGACGGGACGCTGTCGGTGGTGCGACCCGACAACACGACGGTGTGGCGCCGGCCGCTGAACGCCTTCTCCTGGGCGTCGCCCGCCGTCGAGAACTTCGACGCGTCGGGCGGCAAGGAGGTGGTCGTCGGCCTCGGCAACGGCACCGTCGTCGCGTTCACGCCCCGCGGCGGCGTGGCGTGGTCGACGGCCGTCGAGGGGTCGGTGACGTGGACCGCCGACGGCGACGTCGACGACGACCCGGCCCGCGAGTTCCTCGCGGCCACCGCCTCGGGCACGGTCGCGGCACTGGACGGCGCGACCGGTGAGGTGGAGTGGTCCCGCGACCTGGGGACGCTCGCGGCGGTCGGGCCGCCCGTCGGGACCGGCGCGGACGCGACCGTGTACGCGACGAACCGGAACGGAACGCTGTACGCACTCGACGGGACGACCGGCGACACCGAGTGGACGACGACGCTCACGACCGGCGAGACGCAGATGAACCCCCCGCCGGTCGTCGGCGACGTGACCGGCGACGGCGACCCCGACGTGGTGGCGGTGACGAACGACGGGCGGGTGCTGGTCGTCAACCCCGCGGATGGGACCGTACGCGGGAGCTACGAGCGCGACGGTGCGGTGTTCACCCACGCGACGCTCGCGGACACGGACGGCGACGGCACCGAGGAGATATACGTGGTGTACGGCGACGGCACGGCCGTCGCCCTGGCCGTTCAGGGTTCCACGTCGTCGTAGAGTTCGTCGAAGTCGAGTTCCTCGTCGCGGTGTTCGAGGGCCTTCTCTATCTCGTGTTCACGACGCTGTTCGCGCTTCACCTGCCCCTTCCGCTCGCGGCCTCGCTTCGTGTCTCCCATACAATGCGTGGGAATAGCACGCATGGACTTAACCCTACCGGCGGGCTCGCCGGGTGAGCGGGCACCTCGTGGTTCGGAGGGCGCGAAAACTGGACGTTCGCGAGATTCAGGCCGTCTCGAGCAGTTCCTCGGGCGGGCTCCCCGGCAGTTCGTCCCGGTCGTGGTCGGCCTCGAAGTCGAGGTCCGGCCCGACCGCGACGAACCCGGTGGGGTTGATGTCGGTGTGGGTGGTGTAGTAGTGTTCCTTGATGTGGTCCATGTTCACCGTCTTCGCGATGCCGGGCGTCTGGTAGACGTCGCGCACGTACGGCCAGAGGTTGTCGTACTGCTGGATGAGCCGCCTGTTGCACTTGAAGTGGGTGTGGTACACCTGGTCGAACCGGACGAGCGTGGCGAACATGCGCAGGTCCGCGAGCGTCAACTGCTCGCCGTCGCCCACCATGTACCGCTGACCTTCCAGAATCGCGTCCCACTGGTCGAGCGCGGCGAACAGTTCCTCGACGGCCCGCTCGTACGCCTCCTGCGTGCCGGCGAATCCGGCGCGGTAGACGCCGTTGTTGATGGGGTCGTAGATGGCGTCGACCGCCTCGTCGATTGCGTCGCGCATCCCCTCGGGGTAGAGGTCCACACCGTTCCCCTCGAACGCCTGCGCGAACATCTTCATCACCTCGATGGACTCGTTGTTGACGATGGTCTCGTTCTCGCGGTCCCAGAGAACCGGGACGGTCACGCGCCCGGTGTAGTTCGGGTCCGCCTCGACGTACGTCTCGCCGAGGTAGTCGAACCCGTTGACCGTGTCTTCGGTGCAGTCGTCCTTCTCGGGGGTGAACTGCCACCCCTTCTCGTCGCGGTACGGGTCGACGATGTCCATCGACACCGCGTCCTCCAGCCCCATCAGCGACCGGACCATCGCCGCGCCGTGGGCCCACGGACAGGCCCGGGAGACGTACAGGTGGTAGCGGCCGTCCTCGGCCGGGTAGTCGTCGCCCAGCCAGTCGCGGAACGTCGTCTCCTGGCGGTCGAACTCGCCGTCCTCGTCCTCGAACTCGTAGGTGTCGGTGCGCCACTCCCCGTCGACGAACATGTTGACCATCGTGTCCCCGGCTACGGCCGCACCGCCTATATGCGTGTGGCGACACCTGTGTCACCCGATTTCCTGCGGGTGACCGCCGGACGACGCCGCTCTCGCTAGGCCGGTCGTACCCGCCGGTTGGCGTCGCATAGTAAAGCCCGCGGGCGTCGTCACTCGGTCGGGTCACGACCATGCCCACGTACATCACCCTCGTCAACTACACCCAGCACGGCATCCAGAACATGGCCGAGAGCCCCGAACGGCTCGAGGCCGCCAAGGAGGTGACGGAGGCACACGGCGGCGAGTACGTCGGCTTCTATCTCACCTTCGGCCAGTACGACGCCGTCTACATCGCGGAGTTCCCCGACGACGAGGCGGCCGCGCAGGCGATGCTGACCGTCGCGGCGGGCGGCGCCGTCGAGACGGAGACGCTGAAGGCGTTCACCGAAGACGAGTACCGCGACGTCGTCGCCGGCCTCGACTGACCCCGCGGCTCCCCCCGTGGCCGGAACAGCCACGTGAGCCGTTGACACGCCGACTGCGAGATACCTTCGAAGCCTTCATTAACGTCGTGGGCTTCGTCTACGGTAATATGAGCGACAAACCCGCGTCGATGTACCGTGACATCGACAAGCCGTCGTACACGCGCCGGGAGTACATCACGGGCATCCCCGGCTCGAAGGTCGCCCAGTACAAGATGGGGAAGATAGACAAGGACCCCGACGACTACCCGATACAGATCAGCCTCATCGTCGAGGAGAGCGTCCAGATCCGTCACGGCTCGCTGGAGGCCTCGCGGCTGTCGGCGAACCGCCGGATGCTGAAGGTGCTCGGCGAGGACGGCGACTACAAGATGATTCTCCGGAAGTTCCCCCACCAGGTGCTCCGGGAGAACAAGCAGGCGACCGGCGCGGGCGCAGACCGTGTCTCCGACGGGATGCGGCAGGCGTTCGGCAAGATAGTCGGCACCGCCGCCCGCATCCAGAAGGGCGAACAGCTGTTCACCGCGTGGTGTCACCCCGAGGACGCCGAGACGGTCAAGGACGCGTTCCGCCGCGCGTACAACAAGATCACCCCGCCGTGTCGCATCAAGGTCGAGCGCGGCGAGGAACAGCTCATCGCGTAACCGCCGGCGTCTTCTCCCGTCTCTCCTCCCCTCCAGCGGTTGCTGTGACCCAACGGTTCTTGTCGTCGCCGGCCCTGCCTCGGGTATGCTCCGGCTGGCCGTCGCCACCGACGCCGAGACGCTCGCGCGGGTCCGCGACCCGCTCGCGGAGCGTGACATCGCCGCCGAGCACGTCCGCACCCGCGAGCGGTCGCTCCCGCTCGACGCCGACGAGTTCGACGGCTTCGACGTCGGATTCGTGTTCCCGCCCCGCATCATGGAGGGCGGCGTCGCGGACGCCCTGCTGGACGTGCCGTGGGTGAACGACCGCGAGGCCGTCCTGCGGTCGCGCAACAAGGCCGGCGCGCTCGCCCGCCTCGGTGCCGCGGGCGTCCCGACGCCGGAGACGGTGATGGTGTCGAACCCCGTCGACGAGGCCGACCTGCGGGCGGTGTGGGAGCGGTTCGACCCGCCCGTCGTGGTGAAGCCGAACTCGGCGACCCGGGGGGTCGGCGTCGCCAAGGCGACCGACTACGACTCCTTTCTGGGCGTCGTCGACTACCTCGACCTCCTCCACGAGAACCCCGCGACGGGCGACCGCTCGTATCTCGTCCAGTCGTTCGTCCCCGACGCCCGCGACTACCGCGTCATGTGCATCGACGGCGAGTACGCCGGCGCCGTCGAGCGTCGCCTGCCCGCCGACCGCCTCGCGGACGGCCAGTGGAAGCACAACGTCCACCGCGGCGCGGCGGCGACGGGCGTCGACCTCGCCCCCGGCGACCCGATACGCGAGACGGCGGAGGCGGCGGCCGCGGCGCTGGGCGTCGACTGGCTCGGGGTGGACGTGCTCGTCTCCGACGGCGTGGTCGTCAACGAGACGAACGCGCGGCCGACGGTCGACTCCGCGACGAAGTACGACCCCGAATTCTACGACCGGCTGGCGGACCTGATTCGCTCGCGGACCTAAGCCGACTCGATGCCCGACACCTCGATGCGTGCGCCGCCCCGCTCGCTCTCGCGGATGTCGACCTCCCAGCCGTGCGCCTCGGCGATGCTGATGACGATGGCGAGGCCGAACCCGGTGCCGCCGTCGCTGGAGTAGCCCGCTTCGAGCACCCGCTCGCGCTTCTCCGGCGGGATGCCGGGGCCGTCGTCGGCGACGTACAGCGTGTCGCCGTCGAGTCCGACCGTCACCTCGCTTCCGCCGTGTTCGGCGGCGTTGACCAGCAGGTTCTCTATCAGCTCCGGGAGCCGCGTCGCGTCGGCGCGGATGCGGCGGTCGGGCGGACAGTCGACCGTGACCGTGGCGTCGTCGAGCGCGACGGCCGTGACGGCTTCGTCGATGGCGTCACGGGCAGTCACCGCCTGGGGGTCGTCGACCACCTCGCCCTGTTCGGCCAGCCGCAACACGTCCTCGGTGAGCTGTCGCATCCGGTCGAGCGCCTGCTGGGCGCGACGGAGATGTTCGTCGTCCGTCTCGGCCAGTTCGAGGCTCCCGGTGGCGACGCTCAGCCGGTTCTGGAGACCGTGGCTCACGACGTTTGCGAACTCCTCGAGCCGCTGGTTCTGGCGCCTGAGTTCCCGTTCCCGCCGCTTCCGGTCGGTGATGTCCCGACCGATGCCGACGAGACCGATGGGGTCGCCCGACTCGTCGTCCAGTCGGGCGCCCGTGAACTCGTAGGGGACCCGCGTGCCGTCCGTCCGCTCGAAATGGCTCTCGACGGTGACCGTCCGCTCGCTGTCGAACACCGCGGAGATGCTGTCGGCGATTTTCGACTGTTCGTCCGCGGGGATGAAATCCAGCGGCGTCATCTCCGAAATCTCGTCGGCGCCGTACCCGGTCACCGCCTCGAACTCGTCGTTCCACCGGAGGAAGTTCCCCTCGGCGTCGAACGCGTACAGGGGGTCCGGAAGCGCCTCGAGGATGCCGTCGACGAACGCACGCTCCTCGCGGAGCTGTTCCTCCTGCTGTTTCAGCTCCGTGATGTCGCGTCCCTCGGGGATGAGAAGCACTACCTCCCCGTCGTCGTCGGTCACCGGTCGCACGGAGAAGTCGATGGTGGCGACGCCCTCGGCGCCCTGCACCTCGAGGTCGGTCCGGGCGAACTCGCCGTCGGCCGCCCGGTCGACGAACGCCCGCGCGACGGTGGCCGCGTCGCCGTGCTGGAACCACTCGGTGTCCCACACCTTCTCGCCGACCACGTCCTCGCGGTCGAGACCGCCGAACGACAGCGCCGTCTCGTTGGCCTCCAGAACCGTGCCGTCCGGCTCCAGCAGGCCCGTGAACTGGTACGTCTGGTTGAACACCGCCTCGTACTGCAGTTCCCGCTCGCGCCGCTCCGTCACGTCACGGAAGTAGACCGAGAGGCCGTTCTCGTCGGGGTACGCCCGAGTCTCGTACCACGACTCCGTCAGGTCGTGATACGCCTCGACCGTCGTCGGCTCCTGGGTGCGGACGGCCTCGCGGAACGCCTCCTCGAACTCGGAGCCGACCAGTCCCGGGTACGTCTCCCAGATGGGGTTCCCCTCGAGGTCGGCCGCGTCGACCCCGAGCAGTTCCTCGGCGCGCCGGTTGACGTACGTGTATCGCCAGTCGCTGTCCAGGGCGACGACGGCGTCGTCGATGCGGTCGTGGACCTCGCGGACCCGCTCCTGGGCGCGATGCTGGGAGACGGCGTTCTCGATGCGGTTCGCCAGCAGGGCGAACTGGTCCTGTCCCGGCGACTTCTGCAGGTAGTCGGTGACGCCCGCCGAGATTGCCCGCCCGGCAATGTCCTCGCTCCCCTTCCCGGTGAACAGCAGGAAGGGGACGTTCGGGCAGTCCTCCCGGACCGATTCGAGGAACTCGATGCCGTCCATCTCGGGCATCTGGTAGTCGGAGACGATACAGTCGACATCGCCGCAGAGTCGGTCCAGCGCCTCCTGCGGGTCCGACAGCGAGACGACGTCGAACTCCTCGCGCTCGAGGCTCGTCGCGGTCAACTCGAGAAACATCTCGTCGTCGTCGAGATGTAGCACGCGAATCTGACCCGCTCCGCTTTCGTGGACACTCTCCCGTACTGCACGCTCCCCCGTGGCCATCTCCTTGTCACTACACCCGCCCGCTTTTATATTCGCTGTCGAACTCACCGCTCGAAATGCGGCCGTCACAGCGAGTGCCGCGGCTGGTCGGCGGAGCGACGGCCGGAGAACGCTCGCTACCGGAGGTCGATGTCCGCGCTGTCGTCGACCCGGTTCAGCCGCACCTCGAGGACGCCGTTGTTGAACGTCGCGCTCGCGGAGTGTTCGTCGACGCGTGCGGGCAACTGGAGCCGCTGTTCGTAGTCCCGGTGGTTCGTGTGGGCCGCGATGGTGAGGTGGCGGCCGTCACACTTGATGTCGATGGCGTCGCGCTCGATACCCGGCAGGTCGCCGACGACGAGTATCTCCCCGTCGGTCTCCTGCACCGAGAAATGTGCGTCGTCGCCCCCCGCCCCGCCGACGTTGGCGTCGATGTCGACGTTGCCGCCCGTCATCTCCTCCATCATCCGCTCTATCTCGCGGAAGATGTCGTCGAAGGGGTCGTCGCGGTCGTCCCTGCGCATACCTGCGGTACGCTCGTTCGACGCAAAAGCCTTCTGACCGGGACAGGACTCCGGTCAGAATCCGACGCCGAGCGCCTCGTCCGTGCGGGCCATCGACGCCTCGCGGTCGCTCTCGCCCAGCACCGCACGCACCGCGTCGACGTTCTCCGGCACCACGTCCGACTCCTGGTGAATCGCCTGGAACAGATACAGGTCGTCGTCCTCCATCGAGATGGACTTCTCCCAGACGGCGTTCTCCCAGATGTCGGCCCGCGGCCGGCCGCGGTCCATGGCGAACTCCTTGAGCTTCCCCGCGCCGTCGATGTCGTACTCCGGCGGGATGAGGAACAGGCGGTCCTCGCCCGCGAGCAGTTCTTTCACCTCGGCCTCGCTGGGAACGTCCTCCAGTTGGACGTTCACCGAGTGGGTGTGCATCAGCGTCGCCGGCACCTTCATCCCGAGCGTGTCGATGTTCAACTCGGGGAAGATGGTGTTGACGTCCGGGCCGTGATGCGAGGGGAGCGTCACCGGGTTCGGGAGGATGTCGTTGATGGGGCCACGCCCCGACTGGGCGGGGTCGCCGCCGCGCCGGACCAGCGTCACGCGGGCCTTCTCGACGCCGTATTCCTCCTGGAGCGGCGCGAGCAACCGCGACAGCCCGGTCGTGTTACAGGAGACGACCCGGACGTGGTCGGCGCCCTCCACCTCCGAGAAGTTCGCGCGGGCGTTGAACGACGCGTCGACGAAGCCGGCGTCCTCGCCGCCCTGATACAGCGCGGGCGTGTCGTGTGCGGCGTACATCTCGCTGTTCTGCTCGCCGATGCCCGACGGGCAGGCGTCCACGACGACGTCCGATGCCTCGACGAGTTCCTCGACGGGGCCGGCCACGTCGATGCCGGCCTCGTCGAACAGGTCGCGGCGCTCGTCGACCGCGTAGTACAGCGGATACCCGTTCTCGACGGCCGTCTCGGCCTCGTGGTTCGGGCGGGTCTTGGCGACGCCGACCAGTTCCATGTCCGGCTGTGCGACGACGGCGTCGGCCACCCGCTTGCCGATGGTGCCGTAGCCGTTGATGCCGACCTGAATCATACGCGACGGTGGCTGGCGCGCGGGGTTAACGGTTTCGTAGTCCGCGGACCGGAAGCCGAGGCTTGAAGCGCGCGACCGACCAACCCCGGGTATGAGCGACCTTTCAGCGCCCGCCGAGACGGCCGTGAACCAGTGTCTCGACCTCAAGCCGGACGAGTCGTGTCTCGTCGTCACCGACGACAAGCGCGTCGACATCGGGCGGGCGCTGTACGAGGCCGCCCGCGAGGTGACCGAGGACGCCGTCCTGATGCAGTACCCGCCGCTGGACCAGCACGGCGAGGAACCCGACGACACCGTCGCCGCGGCGCTCGCGGCGGCCGACGTGTTCCTCGCGCCGACCACCAAATCCCTCTCGCACACGCGCGCCCGCCAGTCCGCCTGCGAGGCGGGCGCCCGCGGTGCGACGCTTCCGGGCATCACCGAGGAGGTGTTCACGACGGGACTGGACGCCGACTACGAGGCCATCGCCGCCGAGTGCGAGAGGATGCTCGACCAGGTGGCCGGCGCCGACGAGGTCCGGGTCACCTCGCCGCAGGGCACCGACGTCACCTTCTCGTTCGACGGCCGCGAGTGGCTCTCGGACACCGGCATCGTCCACGAGGCGGGCGCGTTCTCGAACCTCCCGGCGGGCGAGGTGTTCGTCTCGCCCGCGGACGCGACCGGCCGGTTCGTCGTCGACGGCACCATCCGCCCGTACGACCTGCTCGACGAGGGGCAGACGGTCACCTTCGAGGTCGAGGACGGCTACGTCACCGACATCGACGACCCCGAGGTGCGCGCCGAGTTCGAAACCGCGGCCGAGGAGGTGGGCCGGGACGCGTACAACGTCGCCGAGTTGGGCATCGGGACGAACCTCGCGGTCACCGACCTCGTCGGCTCGGTCCTGCTGGACGAGAAGGCCGGCGGCACCGTCCACATCGCCGTCGGCGACGACGCCTCCATCGGCGGCGACACCTCCGCGCCCATCCACTCGGACGGCGTGTTGCGGGAGCCGACCGTGTACGCCGACGGGGAGGTCGTCGACCTGCCGTCGGTCGGGGAGTGAGCCCCTACCCGCGCCACTGGTCGAGCCAGACCAGTTCGTTCGAGAGTTCGTCGAGCGGGTAGTGCGCGAGTACGCGCTCGAGCGTCCGGACCGCGTGCTCCGGCTCGTCGCGGAGCCAGTTCGCGTCGGTGTAGACGACGATGCCGGCGTGGTCCACCGCCTCGCCGGTCGCCCCCGCGAAGTCCTTCTTGTCGTGTGTGACGAGCAGGTGGTTCCGCTCGGCGGCAGTGTGAAGCAACTGCTGGTCGCTGGTCGCTTCCCCGAACAGCTCCTTGGCACGGGCGACCTCGTGGCCGTTCGACCGGAGCGCCGTGACGAACACGCGGGGAACGTGCTCGTCCGTGAGGAACCCCATTCAGGGAACGCGCTCGGGCGGTGACAGCGACCGCTCTGCTACCGACGCGTCGCCGTCCGCACGGGCGTCCCGAATCGCCTGCATCTCCTCGGCGTGCTCGTGGTAGTACGCGAGCGCGGAGTACACCTCGCCGAGCGAGAGGTCCAACTGGTCGGCGATGTCGGCCGGCGAGTGGTCGCCCTCGACGACCAGTTCGTACACGTCGAACACGCCGACCCGGGTCCCCTCGATCCGCGGGTCCCCGCCGAGCACGTCGTCGGTATGGACGATTTCGGCCATCTACGGAGACGTAGTTCGCCATCGGATATAAACGACCGGTCGCCTCACCCCGCGAGTGCAGTCCACGCCAGCCCCGCGAACACCAGTAGCACCGCCAGCACGCCGCCCGCGAACACCGCCACCCCCGCGGGCAGTACCGCGCCGACGAGGGCGATACAGCCGAGGAGGAGAACGCCCGCCAGCGCGTAGGCGACGTAGAGCCGCACCGCCTTGTCGAGGAGGACCATGCGGCCACGCGGTCCGGTCCGCGAATAAGCCTTGGGTCGCCGCGCCACCGAGGGGTATTTGAGCCGCGAGGCGCTTCCGCGGGACATGGACGCCGCGCTGGGACCCCCCGAGAAGATGGCCGACCGGCGGGAGGACCTCACCCCGATGATGTCCCAGTATCTCGACCTCTGCGAGCAGTACCCCGACTCGCTGGTGCTGTTCCAGGTCGGGGATTTCTACGAGACGTTCTGTGAAGCCGCCGAGCGGACCGCCCGACTGCTCGAAATCACCCTGACGAAGCGCGAGGACTCGACCGGTCGCTACCCGATGTCGGGCATCCCCATCGACAACGCCGAGAGCTACATCGAGACCTTGCTGGATGCGGGCTACCGCGTCGCCGTCGCCGACCAGGTGCAGGACCCCTCCGAGACGACGGGCGTCGTCGACCGCGCGGTCACCCGCATCGTCACGCCCGGCACGCTCACCGAAGACGAGTTCTTAGACGAGGACAACAACTTCGTCGCGGGGCTGGCGGCCGACCGCGACGCGCTCGGTCTCGCCGTCCTCGACGTGTCGACGGGCGACTTCTACGCGACCGGCGGCGACCGCGAGGCCGTCGCGGACGAACTCGACCGGTTCGCGCCGGCCGAAGCGGTGGTCGCGCCGGGCGTCGACACCGACCTCCTCGATTCGGAGACGATGGTGACGCCGTTCCGGCCGGACGCGTTCGACCGCGAGGCGGCCGCCGAGCGGGTCGGCGACTACTTCGGCGACCCCGAGAGCCTGCTGGCCGGCGACGCCGAGGTCCGCGCGTGTGGCGCCCTGCTGGCGTACGCCGAGTACACCCGCGCCGGCGAGTCCGACCGCCTCGACTACCTCAACCACCTGACGCGGTACGACCCCCGCGAGTACCTGCTGCTCGACGCGGTCGCGCTCCGCTCGCTGGAACTGTTCGAGCGGCGGGCGGTCCACGGCGAGGACGGCGCCACCCTGTTCGGCACGGTCGATGAAACCGCGAGCGCGCTCGGCGCGCGCCGCCTGAAGGACTGGCTCCGCCGCCCCCTGCTCGACGAGGACGACATCGCGGCCCGTCACGACGCCGTCGAGGAACTGGTCGGTGACGTGGCCACCCGCGAGCAGTTGCACGAGGACCTGCGGGACGTGTACGACCTCGAACGGCTCATCTCGCGGGTGTCCCGGGGCCGGGCGAACGCCCGCGAGTTGCGCTCGCTGAAGTCGACGCTCGACGTGGTGCCCGACCTCCGGGCGGCGCTGGCGGACGCCGACAGCGACCTGCTGGGTGACCTCCGTGACCGACTGGACCCCCTCGAAGAAGTGCGCGACCACGTCGGCCGCGCCCTCCGGGAGGAGCCGCCCATCGAACTCACGGAGGGCGGGCTCATCCGCGAGGGGTACGACGACGACCTCGACGCCCTGCGGGAGACCGAACGCGAGGGGAAAGCGTGGATAGACGCGCTCGAAGCCGACGAGCGCGAGCGGACGGGCATCGACTCGCTGAAGGTCGGCTACAACCAGGTCCACGGCTACTACATCGAGGTGACGAACCCGAACCTCGACGCCGTCCCGGACGACTACCAGCGGCGCCAAACCTTGAAAAACAGCGAGCGGTTCGTCACGCCGGAACTGAAGGAGCGCGAAGAGGAGATAGTCACCGCCGAGGACCGCGCGGACGACCTCGAATATCGGCTGTTCACGGACCTGCGCGCGAGCGTCGCCGCGGAGACCGAGCGCGTCCAGCAGGTCGCGGACGCCGTCGCCGCGCTCGACGCCCTCCAGTCGCTCGCGACCGTCGCCGCCGAGCGGGACTACTGTCGACCCGAAATCGGGGGCGACCGGTTCGACATCGAGGCGGGCCGTCACCCCGTGGTCGAGCGGACCGCAGGCTCCGCCGGCAGTCTCGCCGACGGCGACGCCGCCACGCCGTCCTCGTTCGTCCCGAACCCGACCGACCTCGCGCCCGGCACCGTCGCGGTCATCACGGGGCCGAACATGGCGGGGAAGTCCACCTACATGCGGCAGGTCGCGCTGATACAGATACTCGCGCAGGCGGGGTCCTTCGTCCCCGCGGGGTCGGCGTCGCTCCCCGTGGTCGACCGGGTGTTCACCCGCGTCGGCGCCAGCGACGACATCGCGGGCGGGCAGTCGACGTTCATGGTCGAGATGACCGAACTGTCGAGCATCCTGCGGAGCGCCACCGAGGCGTCGCTCGTCCTGCTCGACGAGGTGGGCCGCGGGACGTCGACGACGGACGGGTTGGCTATCGCCCGCGCGGTGACCGAACACCTCCACGACGCCGTCGGCGCGACGACCCTGTTCGCCACGCATCACCACGAGTTGACCGAGGCCGCCGCGGACCTGCCGCGGGCCCGGAACCTCCATTTCGCCGCCGACGGCTCCGGCGGCGAGGTGACGTTCTCGCACGAACTGCGGGAGGGTGCCGCCGGCGCGTCGTACGGCGTCGAGGTGGCCCGGAGCGCGGGCGTCCCGAACCCGGTGGTCTCGCGGGCGCACGAACTGCTCGACGCGGGGGAGCGTTTCGACTCGAACGGCCACTCGGACGCGGACGTGCGGACGAACGGGGCGGACGAGGAGCTCCCGGCCGGCGTTCGTGACCGCATCGAGGACGCGGACGTGGCGACGACGACGCCGATGGAGGCGCTGGAACTGCTCGCCGAGTTGAAACGCGACCTCGACGATTAGTCGTCGGGCGTCGGTTCGACGGCGACGAACTCCAGTCCTTTCTCCGCGAGCAGGCGCCGCGCGCGGTCCGTGACGGAGGGGGCGACGAGCATCCCCCGCACGGTCGCGTCCCCGTGGAGGTCGCGCCGGAGCGCCTCGACGTAGCGGTTCAACTGCCCGACGGCGTCCGGGCCGACGCGCCGCCGCTTCAGTTCCACGACCACCGTGTTGCCGTCGGCGTCGACGCCGAACACGTCGACGGCGCCGGCGGGCGTCTCCCGCTCGGTGGCGCGCGGTTCGAACCCCCGTTCGACCAGTTCGGGGTCGTCGAGCACCCGCTCCTTGAGGTCCGCCTCGGTGCCCGACAGCGACAACTCGGAGTCGTCGGCCACCGCGTAGCGGGTGACGCGCTCGACGGCCTCGAACCGGACCAGCAGTTCCTCCTCGGGCGTCTCTCGGGTGCTGTGGACGACCAGCGCGCCGTCGTCGACCCGCACCGCGTGCTCGCATCCGGGGGGTTGCCAGTTCACCGGCTGGTGGCCCTCGTCGGTGTGGACCAGCGCGGTGCCGTCCGGTTTCAGAAGCAGGAGGCGGTCGCCGGCCCCGAGCGTCGAACTCGCGCGGCCCTCGTACTCGACGGTACAGCGGCCGAACACGCTCACCAGTTCGCCGGCGTCGACGCCCGCGGCCACCGCGTCGCGTGCGCCGGCGGCGTCGGGGGCCGCCAGCACGGACGACTCGCTCATCGGTCGCGGTTGTGCGGCCGCGGGCAAAACCTTGCCGTCCGGGGGTCACTCAACCGTCACGTACCTGTCGTGGCGGCTCATCAGGGTACGTACACCTCCCGGTCGCCCGCGAACGCGCGGACGCGCCCCCCGAGATACGCCCGGGCGCCGTCCTCGCCGTACAGGCCACAGCGGAGGCCGTCGGCGACGGCGCTCTTCGTCCCCTCGAACCAGCCGCGGGCGTACGTCTCCTCTCCCTCCTCGACCGCGAGCAGGGCGCCGTCGCCGCTCGGGTCCCGTTCCTCGCCGCCCCGGGATTCGAACCCGAACCAGACGACCAGGAAGGCAGTTACCGTCCAGCCGTCGGCCACCCGGAGACAGCGGTCGTACGCGCGGTAGTCGAGACCCGCGACCACCGCGTCCCACGACACTCCACGGCGGAGCGGGTCGGGGTCGACCGCGGGACCGTCGCGGGTCGGGCCGAGGGCGACCCCGCGGTCCGCAAGCGCCTCGCGCAGGCGCGTCAACTCGCGGTCGGCGGGGCCGCCGGTGGGCGTCTCGGGCGAGAGCGCGTCCGCATCGACGCCGCTGTGGGCGTAGTGGGTGTCGTAGCCGTCGTCGCGGGCGTACGCGACGAGCGTGCGGTCGGCCATGCCGCGGGTGGCCGCGGCTTCCTACAAGAGGTTCAGTCCGCGCTGACGGTGGGCGCGTCCCGGTCGGCGGGCTCGCGGTCCGGCGCGAGCGCGTCCTGTACGTCCGCCGGGAGCGTGTTCACCGTCGCGCGGCCGTCCTTCTCGCGGACGACGAGCCCGTCGTCCTCCAGCCGCGAGAGGTGGTGGCTCACCGTCGACACCGACTTCCCGACCTCGTCGGCGAGCGCCGACCCCGAGCAGGGGCCGAGCCGCGCGATGGCCTCCAGCATCTCGGCGGTGGCGTCGTCGGCCATCGCGGCCGCCAGTTCCTGCTGTTGGCTGTGGGCCGGGAACAGTCGGCGGCGGCCGCGGACCTTCGCGTTCTCGACGAGCCCCTCCCGCTCGAGGACGCGGACGTGGTGGCGGGCCGTCGAGTGGGGGACGTCGACCGCCTCGCTCACCGCCGACATGTACGCGCCCGGTTGCTCGCTGACGTAGTCGTGGATGGCCGCGCGGTCCTCGTGTTCCAGCGGGTCGGAGCCGTCGTAGCTGGAGTAGCGGAACGGCGCCACCATCCGTGCGAGGCGGTCGAGTCCGGCGGTGAGACGGCGACTCACCTCCGTCTCGATGCCGGTGCCGCTCCCGAGCATCGTCCCCGCCGCGACGGCGGCGACGCCCGCGGCGGCGGTCGCGCCGGCGGTCACCGAGACCGGTCCGTCGGGGAGTCGGGTGCCGGCGGCGCTCATCGCGGCGATACGCGGCGTGGTCGCGTCGGTGGGGGCGGCCAGACTGCCGACCGCGACGCTTCCGGCGTCGTCGGTGCCGTCGCCCGCGCCGACGGGTTCGATGGAGGGCTCGGAGCCGTCGCCCCCGGAGCCGTCGTCCCCGGTCGTTCCCGCGGACGCGTCGCCGCCGTCGAGCGACGCCGACAGCGCCGTGTCACCGTCGGCGAGAGCCTCGCCCGCCCGTTCGGCGCCCTCCGTCGTCTCGGCGCCGACCGTCTCGGTCGCGTTCGTGAGGTTGGCGCCGACGCTCTTCAGCCCGCTCGTCGTCTCCGCGCCGACCGTGGCGACGCCGTCGGTGCCGGTGCTGGCGATTTCGGACTCGGGGAGTGCCCCGACCGCCGCATCGAGGTCGGAGGTGACGGTGGTCCCGGCGTCGCCGAGCGTCTCGTCGGTCCGGTCGCCCGTCTCGCCGAGCGTCCCGTGGGTAGTCTCCCCCGCGTCACCCAGGGTCGTGTCCAACCCATCGCCGTCGAGCGTCTCCTCGACCGTGTCGCCCACCGTCTCGGCGGTGTCGCCGGTCGGCGTGGCGGTGTCGTTCGTCAGTGGGTCGTCGGGGGCGCCCGCGGTTGCGCCGCCAGCCAGGGCTCCGAAGACGACCAGCGACAGGAGGAGAGCGGCCACTCCTCGTGAGATACCCCTCATGGTCGACGGACTGTTCTGGCTGATAATTAGTTAGCAACACTAAATGAGTTGTGGTAGTTCCGGCTATCGAGTGGTGTTTAAATGTAAACCACGCGATAGACTGAACGTCCATTCGACGGTTTTGTCACAACCACCTTTACCGTGCTGACGCCCCGTTGAGCCACATGTCAGACGACGACTCCGGCGTGGGACGCCGGACGTTCCTGAAGGGGGTCGGCCTGACGGCCACCGCGCTCGCGCTCGGGTCGACCGGCGCGAGCGCGGCGACGAACGGTATCGACGAACGGTTCCTCAACTGGCGAGCGGTCGAAGCCCGGAAGGTCTGGGACCGCGGCCTGCGGGGCCGCCGTGACCGGACGCTGGCGCTGACCGACTCGGGCGTCGACGCCCGCCACCCGGACCTCGGACCGTGGAGCGGCGTGCGCGCCGAGATAGACGACTCGGGGTTCTCGGTGGTCGACACCGAGACGGGTGAGACGGGTGAGTCGGTCGACCCGTTCGCCGGCGACGGCAAGACCGTCGGCTGGTACGACGCGGGCACCCGCTACGGCGAGTTCGAGAAGCCCCGTGACCAGAACGGCCACGGCACGCACGTCTCCTCTATCATGGCGGGCTCCGGCCGCGCCAGCACCATCGAGACGAGCGCCGTCGAGGAACCGGGGGCGACGCTTCTCCCCGGCGACTTCCGCGAGTACGAGGTGGAGGCGAAGGCGGGCCAGAGCGTCTGGGCCTCCGCGTTCGGCACGAACGTCGCGCTCCACATCGTCGCGCCGGACGGCCGCGAACTCGACGCCTCGCCCATCCGGAAGGACTCCATCATCCTCGAACACCCCATCGAGGAAGACGGCACCTACACCGTGCAGGTGCGGCCACGCGAGACGGACGCCGAACTGGAGGGCGTCGCCGAGCAGGCGCAGGCGGGCAACCCCACCGCGGGCACGCTCGACCGCATCGCGGTCGGCGCGACGAAGTTCGCCGCCGACACCGTCGGCGAGGCCGTTCCCGGCGACGCCGTCGACAGCGAGCAGGCGCTCCACCCCGGCGTCGCGCCCAACGCGGGCATCGTCGGCCTGCAGGGGCTCGGCACCCCGACGGCCGACCTCGGGGAGTACGCCACCGAGTTCAAGGAGACGTTCAACATCCGCTCGGTCAACATGTCCTGGGGGCCGCTCCAGGGCGTCCCGCTGGGACAGGTCGAACAGCTCGACTCCACCCGCGCGGACGTGCGGAAGATAACCGAGGGCGGGATGCTGGTCTGTGCCTCTGCGGGCAACGCGTTCACGCCCGCGAACGGCAACGGCGGCCCCGCCGCCGCGGACGAGGCCATCTCGGTCGTCGCCACCGGGCCGTTCGACGGTATCGCGACGTACTCCTCGGGCGGCATCGGCGGCGTCGACGAGCAGAGCGACCCCTCCGCGGAGTCCTCGCCCGTCTACATGAAGCCCGACGTGACCGCGCCCGGCGGCGACATCGGCCCGGACGCGCTCGCCAACATCGGGCTGGGGCTGGCGACGAACCCGCCGCTGGTCACGGAGTTCCTGCCGGAGCCCCCCGTCGGCGTCGGCTACCCGATTCCGAGCATCTACGAACTCGCTCGCGCGGCCAAGAACGGCGACCCCTCGACGACGTACGGCAACGCCGACGGCACCCCCGACGCGGGTGCCGACGAGCCGTTCGCCCCCCGCGACTACACCGACAAGGCCGGCACCTCGATGTCGTCGCCGTACACGAACGGCGTCGCCGGCCTCGTCGCGGAGGCGATGGAGTTCGGCCTGCCCGACCAGGGGAAGCGTCCCGAGGCGGTGACGCTCCCCGAGCCGGCGAAGACCGACGAGTCGGACGTCTACCGGCTCAAGCAGATACTGCTCGCGACCGCCAGCGAGTCGGTGTTCACCGCCGCGCCGTACCACGCGGGGCAGAACCCGCCGAAGGCGCCGACCTACGACTTCGGCGGTCGCGACCCCTACGAGGGGTACGGCCGGGTCAACCCCGACGCCGCCGTCGACGCGGTCACGCGCGACCTGACTCCCGAGGTTACGGCGGGTGCCGACGACGACCCGACCACCGGCTCCCGGAGTACGAGCGAGACGCTCGGCCTCTACGTCCCCGAGGACTCGCGGGCGACGGCGGGCTACGTCGAGGCGCCGGCCGGCACGCTCGAGGTGTCCGTCGAACTGTCGCATCTGTCGGGCGGCAACAAGGGGATGGCGGCCGACGACCCCCACGTCGACCTGTTCGTCTACGACCCCGCCAACCCCAGCGACCGCGGCGAGCCCACCATCGTCGCCCGCGGCCAGGGGATGACGGGCGCGCCCTCGGTCAGCGTCTCGGTGCCCGGCGACGCAGGCGAGACGACCACGTACGTGGTGGTCGCCAAACTCGTCAACGTCCCCGGCGTCGTCAACGGCCACGACGTGCAGAGCCACTTCGACCTCTCGGTGAGCGTCGACGCGACGGCCGAGACGTTCGGCGTCGCCGGCGGCTCCCGAACCGACGACGGCTCGCTGTTCACCGGCGGCCAGACCGACGAAATCGACCTGACGGTGACCGACCCCGACGCCGACGCGACGGTTCGTGACGTCGTGCCCGGCGCCTGGACCGTCAAGACCGAGTTCTCCGACGACATCGAACGGGTCGAACAGCCGAACGAGGGCGGCCCCAAGTACGTCTACTTCGCCGACGAGGCCGCCGCCGGCGAGTCGACGGAGTACTCCTATCTGGTGGAGGCGCCCGACTCGCTCGCGGAGTCGAACCGGTACACGTTCGGGCCCGCGGAGGCGAACCCCATGCCCGCGGACCCCGACGCCTCGTGGGTGGCGGTTCCGAGCACCTCCGACACGAACGTCGTCGCCGGCGTCGACACCAACGACCCGGTCGGGAGCGTCACGGGCGACGCGGCCTCGGCGGCCGAGGACGCGGGTGGCGCGCTCTCCGGCAACTCATCGTCGTCCGCAGACGACGGGGGCGCGGAGTTCACCGGCGACGAGTAGCGCACGCCCCGGCGACGAGGCGGCTATTGACGGCCAACGACGGGGGGCCGCGGCCGGTCGCCCGAAACGGATTTACGCGCGGATTGCGCCTTCCGTCTCATGGGTGACGCCGAGCCGAACGACACGGAGGCCGCCATCATGGAGGCGACCTACGAGGCGCTGTCCGCGCACGGGCACGCGGACTTGACCATCCAGGGTATCGCGGACGCGTTCCCGAAGTCGAAGTCGTTGCTCTACTACCACTACGACGACAAGGATGCCATCCTGCAGGCGTTTCTCGACTGGGTCATCGAGGAGTTCCGGAGCGAGATGGAAGGGGACCTCAACGGGCGCATCGACGACCCCCGGGCGGCGCTGGAGGCACTGCTCGATGAACTGCTCCCCCGGACGTTCGACGGCGAGGACCGGACGTTCCGTGTCGCCATCCTCGCGCTCCAGGCGCAGGCGCCACACGACCCGGCGTACGCCGAGGGGTTCGAGGAGCTGTACGACGCCATCGAGGCGATGCTGGTCGGCGTCGTCGAGCGCGGCGTCGACTCGGGCGCGTTCCAGGACGTGGACCCGGAGCGGACGGCCCGCCTCCTGCTTGCGGTCGCGTCGGGCGGCGTGACCTGGACGCTCAGCACCGACTCCGACGCGTCCGCCGAGGTCCGCGACGTGCTCGACGGCTACGTCGAGTCACAGCTGTACGCGTAGGGACGCGCCGCTGGTCGGCGGGTGCGACGGAAAAAACGGAACGCGCGTGGTTACTTGCCGGCGCGGCGGTTCGACCGGATGCTGGGTCGGGTCTGCTCGGTGCCCGTCCCCTTCGACTGGAGGCCGCGGCCGTCGTTGCCCGCGTTGGTCTTGCCGCGGAACGCGCGGCCCTTCTGCGTGTCGTCACAGATCCACGAGAGGTCGTCGTCGTTCTGGATGGCGCCGTGCTCGGGGTCGAGCAGGATGACCTCGTGCCACTTCTGGGAGCCGTCCTCGCCGACCCAGTAGGAGGCGAGCGTGCGGAGGTTCGGGTGTTTGCGGGAGGCGCGCTCCTCGGCGATGCGCTGGATGGACTTCCGGCGGGTGATGCGGTTGACACCCTGCCGCTTCGAGCGGCGGCCGGCCTTGAACCGCTGTTTGCGCGCGGAGCCCTTCCGGACGGAGACGCGGACGACGACGACGCCCTGCTTGGCCTTGTAGCCGAGCGAGCGGGCCTTGTCGAGCCGCGTGGGGCGCTCGATGCGCTCGATAGCGCCCTGTTTCCGCCAGTCCTGCTGTCGCTGCCACTGGAGCTCGGCGAGCTTCCCCTCCTTGGGGGTCTGCCACGCCTCGCGGATGTGCGAGTAGAAGCTTCGTGCCATGTGTGTTCACCGCGGGCGTCGAGCGGTTCAGTTGCCACGGGGGCAACCACATTCCAGCCTGCCGTAGCAGGTGCCCGTCGGAGCCCGCACCCGACGTGCTTGGCCGAGGTTGCCCGTCCGCGCTCAAAAGGGCGTCGAAACGCCGCCGCTCGCCGAACGGGGGAAAGGGAATACCTGACCGGCGGCGCCCAGGTGCGACCGGGGTCGTGTAGGCCCGGTTCGGTAGCGGCCGCCGGTCGGTTCGGCCCTGACAGTCGTCGGGTATAGGCGTTTCGGTCAGGCGAACGCCCGCACCGTCTCGAACGAGCCGTCGCGAAGCGCCGCCGCCAGCGCCTCGCAGTCCACCTCGTCGGGGGTCGCCCCGGGGTACTTCCTGCGGAAGTAGCCCACGACGTTCTCGCAGTCGCGCTCCAGCAGTTCGTCGGCGTTCTCGTGGTCGGTCTCGACGGCCTGCGGCCAGTCGAAGACGGTGACGCCCTCCGAGGAGACGGCGACGTTGTACTCGCTCATGTCGGCGTGGACGTACCCCTGCTCGTAGGCGGTCCCCATCTCCCCGAGCACCAGGTCGAGCACGCCCACGGCCTGCCCGTCCTCGAGTTTCGCCCGCGACAGCTCCACGCCGTCGAACTGCTCCATCACGACGGCGTGGCGGTTGTGGTCGACCGGCCGGGGAACCGACACCTCCGGGTAGACGCTCCGTAGCGCCTCGTGTTCCCGCTCGGCGGCCTTGCGGGCGGTGTAGAACCACGAGATGTGGTCCCTGTCGGCGGTGTACTCCCGCTCCTTCTGCACTTCCCGGAAGTTCGTGTACCCCTCGCGGTGGAACTTCAGCGCCAGCGGCTTGTACGAGCGGGCCTCGTACACGTCCGACTCCTTGCCGACGCCCAGCGGCGCACCGACGCCCTCCAGCGTGTCCCGCTCGGCGAACGTCCGAAGCGCGAGCGCGTCGTACCCCTCGAACGTCAGCCGGAACCCCGTGTACTGGATGGTCTTGCGTTCGACCAGCTCCCGGCGCTCACAGCGGTCGAGCCGGTAGTCGACTTCGTCGCCGTCGAGCCGCGAGAACTCCGGCAGTTTCCCCTCCGCGACCCACCGAGAGAACCGCATCCCCTGTTCGAGCCCCGACAGCAGATAGAAATCCTCGGGCTCCAGTTCGGCCATCTGGCCGGCGACGTTCTGGACCATATCAACGAGTTGGCGCCCAGCGGCAAAAGCACACGCAACTCCCCTCGCTGTCGGACGCACGTCAGCCGTACGTGCGACAATCGGTTGTCATAAACCTCCGGCCGCGATACGAAATCAGCAGCAGTCCGCGACGGTGACGCACCGCTGGTCGTCGTTACACGGTTCGACGGTTCCCTCCAGCGCGCGGAGCCGGTCGGCGAACGCTCGTCCCGCCGCAGTCAGGCGATACGTCGTCTCGGGCGGGGTCGTCGCGTGCACCTCGCGCTCGACGAACCCCCGACACCGGAGTTCGTCGAGCCGCGTCGACAGCACCTTCGGCGTGAGCCCCGGGAACGCCTGCTCGATGGCGTTGAACCCGCGTGACTCCTCGGCGAGCGCCAGCAGGACGTGGCTCGTCCACTTGCGCCCGAGCAGGTCGTGGATGCCGTGCCAGACGTGGTCGTCCATACCCGCCGATGGGGTCGGCGAGCCAAAAGTCGCCCGCCGGCTTTCCACGCGGAAACCCCCCGAGTCGGCGGCCACTGCGACGTACTTGTTCCTCGCGTCCCTACTCGTTCGTGTATGTCCTCTCAGGACTGCTGTTCCGACTGTATCGACGCGGAAGCGTTCGCCCGGGCGGTTCGCGCCGCCGCCGGCGGTGGCTGCTGCTGTTGTGAGCCCGGTTGCTGTTAGGCCGGGCGTCAGTCGCCGCCGGCGGTGACGGTCATCACCGGGGGGTCGGCCTCCCGGACGACCCGTTCGGCGACGCTCCCGACGAGGCGTCGGCGCAACCCTTCGCGCCCGTGGGTGCCCATCACCACGAGGTCTACCTCGTGGGCGTCGGCGGCCGCGAGTATCTCCTCGTCGGGGTCGCCCTCGCGGAGTTCGGTCGAGAGGTCCGCGTCGTAGTCGGCGGCCACCGCTTCGAGGTCCGAGAGCGCCTGCTCGGCCTCCGCTTCACCCACCTCGCGGAGCCCCTCGCGTACCTCGTTCTTCGAGACGGTCAGCCAACTCGTTCCGGTGTCGACGACGTAGAGGCCGTGGACGGTCGCGCCGTACGTCTCCGCGAGTCCGAGCGCGTGGCGGGCCGCCGCCAGCGCGTGGTCGCTTCCGTCGACGGGGACGAGGACGGCGTCGTACATTCTCACACCCCGAACCCGAACCGGGCGAACGGCCAGAGATAGTACACCGAGACGCCGACGATGAGCGCGGGAATCGTCGTGTAGATGGTGGCGACGACGGCGGCCTTCATGTCGATGGCCATCAGCGGGAACAGCGCGTCGCCGTCCTGGCTGATGGCGTTGGCCGTCAGCGCGGAGAAGGGGATGGCCTCCGCCTCGGCGTAGAGGGTGGCGAACACGATGTGGGCCGCACAGCCGGGGACGAGGCCGAGCGCGGCACCCGCAATCGGCGCGAGCACGCCCGCCTGGTTCGCGAGCATCCCGATGTCGACGCCGAGCAGGGCGATGCCGTACGAGTAGACGAGGTAGCCGCCGACGACCCAGACGGTGACCATCGCGGTCTCCATGGCGGCGTGCTGGAACGTCTTGTACGCGCTGGCGAACGTGTCCGGAATCCGGCCGGTCGCGCCGTCGCCGATGTAGTGGCGGGCACCGAAGTAGAGGCCGAACGACAGCGTGGAGCCGACGAGGCCGGCGACCGTGAACAGGCCGTCGTAGGTGGCCGCGAGTTCCCACGCGGGTTCCTGGGCGCCCTTGGCCAGATACAGCACGCCGGCGACCAGCGCGCCCGCGGCGACCACCCACCAGAGGACGTGGAGCGCGTGGCTCGCCCGCTCCAGAAGCCGGGACCGGCGCGGGAGATACCACGGCGTGCTGGTGTGGTGGTCGTGGTGCCCGTGGTCGCGGCCGGCGGGGGCGTCGTACTCGGGGATGCTCGGCCCGCCGTCGGCGACGCTCGTGGTGGCGAAGCCGCCGTCGGTCATCGGCCGGCCGATGCGCTCGACGGCGTCGTCGACGCGGCCGACGCCGAGCCCCCAGAGGTCGATGGCGTAGCCGAACAGCACCGCGGAGACGAACGCCAGCCCGTAGGCGTACAGCGCCGCCTCGGGCGCGAGCGCGAGGATGACGAACGCCGAGTCGCCGGCAGTCGCCGCCAGCGCCGCGACGACCGTTCCGAAGCTGACGGTGCCGCGGATGTACAGCGGCATGGCGACGATGGCGCCGCCACAGCCCGGCGTCAGCCCGAGCAGGCCGCCGACGAGCGGCTGTGCGCGCTCGTGGTTCTTCAGCCAGGCGGTGAGCTTCCCGTCGAACCGGTACTGGACGAGGCTGAAAAGCAGGACCGTCACGGCGACGAACCCCGACACCTGCACGAACGCCTCGCGCCAGGAGCCGATGAGGATGTTGAGCGCCTCCTGGACGGCGGGCCCGAACGTGCCCGGCGGGAGCTGGAGCGGAATCATGGCTCGGTGGAGCGGGTGTGGCGCGGTCGGCGGTGCGGTTCGAGCCGGCCCGTACCGTCCGGTGGCACGGCCAGTAGCGTGGTCATAGCTACCTGTGGGTGGTATGGCTAAACGTAAATAGATTGCCTTCTAAGCAAAGGATTAGACTAGTCTAATCCTCTGGCGGACGCGGGCGACACTGGGTGGTTGGATACGCGCCGTGTCTGGTGATTTCGAGATACGACCCCGCCTCAAAACAGCGTCGCCGCGGCGTCGTCGAACGCCGCGTCGGCGGCGGCCACTTCGTCGGACAGCGAGAGGAAGCCGTGTGGCATCGCCGGGTAGTGGTGGTGCTGGACCGGCGTGCCCGCCCCCGAGAGCGCGTCGGCGTAGGCGGCTCCCTCGTCGCGCAGGGGGTCGAACCCCGCGGTCACCACCGTCGCGGGCGGCAGGTCGGCGTGGTCGGCCCGCAGGACGCGGGTGAACGGACTGTGTTCGTCGACGGGCGACCGGAGATACAGGTCCCAGTAGTGGTCCAGCGCGCCCCGCGTGAGCAGGGGGCCGTCGCCGTTCTCGGCGTACGAGGCACGCGAGAAATCGCGGTCCGTAATCGGGTAACAGAGCAGTTGGTGGTCCGGTGGTCGGCGGTCGAACTTCCGGCAGTACAGCGCCGTCGCGGCCGCGAGGTTGCCGCCCGCGCTGGTGCCGGCGACGGCCACCCGGTCGGGGTCGCCGCCGAACGCCCCCGCGTGCTCGCGGAGCCACTCGTAGGCCGCCACGCAGTCCTCCAGGCCGGCGGGGAACGGGTGTTCGGGCGCGAGCCGGTAGTCGACGGCGGCGACCACGGCGGGGGTGCGGGCGGCCAGTTCCCGGCAGACGTCCTCGACGGAGTCGAGCGTGCCGAGCGCCCAGTTGCCGCCGTGATAGAAGGCGACGACCGGCAGTTCGCCGTCCGCCTCGGGACGGACGACCCGGAGCGGCATCTCCCCGGCGGGGCCGTCGACCGCGAGGTCGCGGACGTAGTCGACGGGGGTCGTGCGGTCGGCGCCGAACAGTTCGTCCTCGAGCCGTCGGGCGCTCTCGACCGAGAGTGCGTGCCACTCGGGGAGTCCCTGGGCCTCGAACGCGCGGACGATTTCGGCGGCCTCGGGGTCCAGTTCGTCGGCGCGGTCCATGCGGCGTGGTTCGGCCGGGGGGAGGGTGAAGGTTGCCGTGTCGGTGGAGGGGCTTTTTTCGGCCGGAGTGAATACGACGGCTCATGGGCGAGGACCGGACGCGCTGGGAGTACGAGACGCTTCGGCCGCCACGGGGGTCGACGAAGAAGGAGGCGGTCGACCCGAAAGAGGCACTCAACGAACTCGGGGGTGACGGGTGGGAGCTCGTGACCACCGTCGAGTACGTCGGCGGGGGGACGAAGTATCTCGTGTTGAAGCGACCGGTGGAGGGTGAGGAGGCGTGAGCGTCGAACCCGACACGGACATCGACGCCGACGCCGACTCCGATACGGACATCGACGCCGACGCGGACGAGGAGATAAGCACCGCGAACACGATGCGGGAGCGGGCCGACGAGAGCCGCATCAAGCTCTGGATAATGCTGACGGCGAACCGGCTGGTCATCACCGCGGGGCTGGCCGTCGGCGTGTTCGCGGCGTTTCTCGCGGTCGGCATCCTCGTGCCGGACGTACCCCAGAACCTCGCGAACGGCGACACGAAGGAGACGATGTTCTCCACGTTGCTGGGGGCCATCATCACCGGCACCACGCTCGTGTTGACCATCAGTCAGCTCGTCATCTCACAGGAGAACGGGCCGCTCGGCGACCAGCACGAGCGGATGAGCAACACGATGGATTTCCGCGACTACACCTCCAACATGTTCGGCGGTCCCTCGCCGGTCGACCCGTCGGCGTTCCTCCGGCGCATCGTCGAGATGTCGGAGCGGCGGGCGGAGGCCGTCCGCGACTCGGTTTCGGGGAGCGACAACCAGCAACTCCGCGAGGAGGTCGACGAGTTCACCGACAGCCTCACCGGCAACGCCGACGAGGTGCGGGACGAACTCGACGGCGGGACGTTCGGCGAGTACGACGTGTTGCGGGCCGCGCTGGACTTCAACTACGGCTGGAAGATATTCCAGGTCGAGCGACTGAAACACGAGTACGCCGACGAGATGAGCGAGGACACCGACACCCTGCTCAGTGACCTCAAGACCGCGCTGTCGATGTTCGGCCCCGCCCGCGAGCACATCAAGACGCTGTACTTCCAGTGGGCGCTCATCGACCTCTCGCAACTCATCCTCTATGCGGCGGTGCCGGCGCTCGTCGTCGCCGGCGGGATGCTCGCGTTCTTCGGCTCCGGCCCGGTTCCCGGGACCACGTTCGGACTCACGAACACGCTGTGGCTCGTGTCGGTCACCTTCACCGTCTGTCTGCTCCCGTTCCTGCTTCTGGTGGCGTACATCGCGCGCATCGCCACCGTGGCGAAGCGGACGCTCGCCATCGGTCCGCTCATCCTCCGTGGCTCACAGCGGTAGCCGGTACGCCCGGCTTACCGGCGGCCGATGCCGGTCACTCTGGCGACAACCGGCGCATAGTAATGCCGGCGCGCGCTCCACCGCCCCGCATGAACTTCGACGAGTTCATCGGCGCGGTCCAGCACCGGCTCGAACTCCCGGGCACCGGCGAGGCGGTCCGCGCGACCCGCGCCACGCTGTCGACGCTCGGCCAGCGCATCCCGGCGGGCAACGCCGCCGACCTCGCCGCCTCCCTCCCGATGGAGGTGAAGTGGTATCTCACGGACGGCGTCGACGAACACGGCCAGCGGTTCGACTGGCGCGAGTTCGTCGACCGGGTCAGCGACATCGAGGGGAGCGAGCCGACGGACGCAGCCTACCACGCCCAGGTCGTCGTGGACCTGGTGAGCGAGGTCGTTCCCGACTCGGACTTCCGACAGCTCCGGGACCAGCTCCCCGAGAGCGAGGACGACGAGAACTGGCGGAAACTGTTCGCCGTGGTCGATGCCGGCGGCTGGCAGGAACACGAGCGGTGAGGCGCTGACGCGGGTGGGACCGCCGCTTACAGGAGGTCGTCGACGAGCGCCCGGACCGCGGCCGTCTCCGCGTCGTTGATGGCGTGACCGAGGTCGTCGTACCTCCGGTCGGTCACGGCCGCGCCGCCGGCCGCGAGCACGTCGGCGCTGGCGTCGGCCCGTTCGGGGTCGAACGCCGGGTCGTCGCGGCCCCACCCGAGAAACGCAGGCGTCCCGTCGAGCGAGCCGTCGACGGTCCGGGCGGCGACGTCGGACCCGAGCAGACCGCCCGCGAGCATCGCCACGCCGCCGTACCGGCGCGGGCGACGCACCGCGACCTCGCCCGCGAGCGTCGCGCCCTGTGAGAACCCGAACAGCAGCGTCCGCTCGGGGGGGACGCCCGCCTCGCGGGCGGTATCGAGCGCCCGCTCGACGGCGTCGACGGCCGACGAGAGCCATGGCTCGTTGCGAGCGAGGTCGTTCTCCGGCGCCCACGGGAACCAGCGTCGCCCCTCGGCTTCGGGTGCGAGATGCAGGAGGCCGTGGGCGTGGAACTCGTCGGCCAGCCGCAGGAGGTTCGAGGCGGAGTCCCCGCGGCCGTGCAGGAGGACGACGGCCGCCTCCGCGGCGGCCGGCGGCGCGCCACCGGTCAAGAGGTCACCGTCGGCGTGGGGGTCGTCGGGCGTCACGGGTCGAGCGGGGGGAGCTGTGGCCGTATCATCTCGCGGTCCGGCTCGAACTGCGGCGGGAGGTACAGGCGCTCGCCCAGCGCGTCGAGCGGTTCGACAGCGGCCACACCTGGCGATTCCGTCGCCAGTTCGAACAGGATGCCGCCCGGTTCGCGGACGTACAGCGAGTGGAAGAACTGGCGGTCCTTCACCCGCGAGACGTCGTAGCCGCGCTCGGCGAACAGCTCGCGCCACTCGTGGAGTTCGTCGACGCTCGCGGCACGGACCGCGACGTGGTGGACGGAGCCGGCCCCTTCCCGGCCGAACGGGGCCTCGCGGTCCAGCAGGTCGACGACCGTCGCGTGGTCGCCGGGCGCGCGGTAGCGCACCCGGTCGCCGGCCTGGGCTTCGAGGTCGAACCCCAGCGTCTCAAGCAGACCCGCCGTCTGAAACGGGTCGACCGAGAGCACCGAGACGCCGTGGATGCCTCGAATCGCGTACTCGGCCGGTACCGGCCCCTCGTCCCACGGGTCGACGGGCGCGTCCGTCCCGACGAGTTCGAGGCGCGTGCCGTCGGGGTCCGAGAACCGGAGGAGGGCGTCGCCGAACCGCTCGTCGCGTTCGACGGCGACGCCCCGCTCCGAGAGGCGGTCCTCCCAGTAGTCGAGGCTCCTCGGCGGCACGGCAAGCGCCGTCGCCGCTACCTGCGGGCGGCCGACGCGGCCGTCGACCTCGTCGGGGTACGGGAAGAACGTGAGCACGGTGCCGGGGTCGCCGTGCTCGTTTCCGTAGTAGAGGTGGTAGGTGAACTTGTCCTCGAAGTTCACGGTCCGCTTGACACAGCGCAAGCCGAGCGTCTCCGTGTAGAGCCGGTGGACTGCGGCCGCGTCGCGGACGACGACCGAGACGTGGTGGATGCCGGGTGTGTCGGTGAGCAACAGCCGTGTTCGGCTCCGGAGCGGCTTAAACGCTCGCTGACGCCCGTCTCACCCGGTGGCGCGCGTGTCCCGTGCTCGCCGCTGGGTGGGATTTCGTATCGCGACATCGGGTTTATCGTCGCTTCCGGCCCCTCTTTGGGGCTGGCCGCCCGACCGGCGGTATGGACGTTCCAGACATGACACGCGCGGCCGCACGCGCGGCGGACGAGGGCGACGCCCTCCGCGAGTTCCGTGACCGGTTCGACGTGCCGGGCACGTACATGGACGGCAACTCGCTCGGCGCTCTCTCCGAGGCGAGCGAGGCGGCCGTCGACCGCGTCGTCGACCAGTGGCGCGAACACGCCGTCGAGGGCTGGACCGAGGCCGACCCCGACTGGTTCCACTACGGCGAACGGCTCGGGGCGAAGGTCGCGCCGCTGGTGGGCGCGCGCGACGAGGAAGTGTGCGTCTGCGGGTCGACGACGGTCAACATCCACACCCTCGTCGGCACGTTCTTCGACCTCGCGAACGGGGGGAGCGCCGCCGCGGCCGACGACCCCGGCACCGTCCTCGTGAACGACCTCGATTTCCCGACGGACCACTACGCGATTCGCGCACAGCTCCGCCAGCGGGGGCTCGACCCCGACGACCACCTTACGGTCGTCGAGTCGGGCGACGGCCGCACCATCGACGAGGCGCGCGTCGAGCGTGCACTCGCTACCGAGGACGTGGACGTGCTGTTCATGCCCTCGGTGCTCTACCGGTCGGGCCAACTGCTCGATGTCGAGCGGCTGACCGCCGCGGCCCACGACCACGGCGCGTACGCGGGATTCGACCTCGCACACTCCGTGGGCGTGGTGCCCCACGACCTCTCGGGGGTGGGCGTCGACTTCGCCGTCTGGTGTCACTACAAGTACCTCAACGCCGGCCCCGGAGCGGTCGCCGGCCTCTACTGCAACGAGGAACACGTCGGGACGACGCCCGCGCTCGCAGGATGGTGGGGCCACGAGAAGGAAACGCAGTTCGAGATGCGCCGGGAGTTCACCCCCGCCGAGAGCGCGGGCGCGTTCCAGATAGGCACCGTCCCCGTGCTGGCGGCCGCCCCCCTCGACGGCGCACTCGACGTCCACCACGAAGCCGGTATCGACCGCATCCGGGCGAAGTCGGTCGCGCTCACCGAGTATCTCGTCGCACTGGTCGACGACCTGTCCGACGCCTTCACCGTCGGGTCGCCCCGCGACCCGGTCCACCGGGGTGGCCACGTCGCAATCGAACACGGGGAGGCGTACCGCCTGACGGAGGCGCTGAAGGACCGCGACGTGGTCGTCGACTTCCGGCCGCCCAACGTCGTCCGGGTCGCGCCCGCGCCGCTGTACACGGGGTTCGAGGACGTGTACGACGTGGCCGAACGGCTCCGCGAACTCCACGAGACGCGCGCGTACGAGGAGTACGAACCGCGTTCCGGCGGTGTGACGTAGCGAGCACACGTCTCGCGGGCGGCCTCCACGTCCGAACTGGAACACGCGCCGCGGATTTTCTATCGCAGACGTTGGTTTATTCGCCTGCCCCCTCGCCGCAACGCTCAACTCGGAATCGGACGAATTCGTGGTCATGGACGCCGAAATCGTGGTGTACGAGGGGTTCGACGAACTCGACGCCGTCGCACCGTACGAGGTGTGGGCGAACGCCTGCCGGTTCGCGGGAGCGGGGACGGCGCGACTGGTGTCGCTCGACGGCACGGGCGTGCATGCGAGTCACGGCCTCCGGGTGGGTGTTGACGGTCGGTTCGGGGCCTCGACCCCGGAGGTCGTCGTCGTGCCGGGGGGTGGCTGGAACGCCCGCGACTCGCCGGGTGCGTGGCGCGAGGCCGAGGACGGACGGCTCCCGGACGCGCTTGCCGGCCTCCCGGAGGGAACGACGCTGGCGTCGGTCTGTACCGGGGGGATGTTGCTCGCGACGGCGGGCCTCCTCGACGGCGTGCCCGCGACGACACACCACTCGGCGCTCGACGACCTGCGGGCGTACGCCGACGCACGCGAGGCCCGCGTGGTCGACGCGGGCGACGTGCTCACGGCCGGCGGCGTCACGTCGGGGCTGGACCTCGCCTTCCATCTCGTCGCCCGGGCGTTCGGGGACGGCGTCGCAGAACGGGTCGCCCGTGAGATGGAGTACGAACCGAGCGACGACGTGCTCGTCGTCTGAGCCCTCTCGGGCCGGGCGCGCGGCGAACGGCGTTCCGTGGGGCGGTGCTGTGTGCCGGTGCGTGGCGTCTATAAATTACATGTCGCGATACAGAATCTCCGGCATCTCCCCGGGAACGAGAGCTTTTAGCCGCCCGGTAGCCCAGTAGAGGCGTGCGCATCGAGAACAGTTTCATCCCCGTCCGCGGCGTCGGGGAGGCGACCGAACGCGGCCTCTGGGAACAGGGCGTCACGCACTGGGACGAGTTCGACCCGTCGCTGGTGGGCGCCACGACGGGCGAGCGAATCCGGTCGTTCATCGAGGACGGCCGCCGTCATCTCGACGCGGGGAACGCCCGCTTTTTCGGCGAGCAGTTCCCCAGCAACGAGTCGTGGCGCCTCTACGAGAACTTCCGTGACGACGCCGTCTTCTTCGACATCGAGACGACCGGACTCTCCAAGGACCGGGACCGCGTGACGACCGTCTCCTTTCACCGCGACGGCGAGACGACGACGCTCGTCGCCGGCGACGATTTGACCCGCGAGCGGGTCGCCCGCCACCTCGACGCGCCGCTTCTGGTGACGTTCAACGGCGCGCGCTTCGACGTGCCGTTCCTCGAACAGTCGTTCGACCTCTCGGTCGATTCGCCCCACGTCGACGCGATGTACCCCTGTCGGCGACTCGGACTGACGGGCGGGCTGAAGGCCGTCGAGGGTGAGGTGGGCATCGAGCGCGACCGCCCGGACATCTCCGGCGAGGACGCGGTGCGACTGTGGCGCGACCACGAGCGCGGCGTCGACGGTGCGCTGGAGACGCTCGTCTCGTACAACCGCGAGGACGCGGTCCACCTGCGGGAGTTGATGGACCACGTCGCCAGTAGGCTCCACGCCGAGGTGTTCGAGAGCGCCTGCGGCGACGGGCGCGCCGACTGAGCCGGGCGAGCGCAACCGCTTTGCCGCGCCCCCCGCTACCCCGGGTATGACCGACCGCGACGGCCTGTTCGCGGACGCACGGCTCGTCCGCGAGGAGATTCACGACGGCGCGATGGCGATGGCGCTCGACGAGGTGGCCGCACGCACCGCCGCCGAGGAGGGAACGGCGACGGTCCGCGTCTACCAGTGGCTCCCGAGCACGCTCTCGCTGGGCTACCGGCAGGACGCCGAGACGCTCGACTGGGACCACATCGAGGAGTACGGCGTCGGCGTCGTCCGCCGGCCGACCGGCGGCGGCGGCATCTACCACGACACCCACGGCGACATCTCCTACTCCATCATCGCCCCCGACGACGAGGTGCCCGGCGACCTGATGGAGACGTACGAGCTGTTCTGCGAGCCGCTGTTCGACACGTTCGAGGAACTCGGGGTCGACGCCCGGTTCGCCGACGAGCCCGCCGAGGCGGTCCACGAGCCGGCCTGCTACCTGCGGGCGCTGGACCCCGCCCACGACATCGTCGCCGGCGAGGGCCGGAAGCTCTCGGGCAACGCCCAGTACCGACAGCGCGATGCGGTCGTCCAGCACGGCTCCATCAGCTACACGGTCCAGGCCGACCAGCACGTCGCCTGCTTCGATTCGGACCTCTCGCCCGAGGCGTTCCGCGAGCGCGTCACCGCGCTCGACGAGCAGGCGACCGACACCCGCGAGAACCCCGACTACTCGACCGACGAGATCGGGCCGATGGACTCGTTCGACTTCGCCCGCGAGCACGCCGTCAGGCAACTCGAGGAGCATCTCGCGGCGTGGGCGGGTGCGCCGACCGACCCCTACGGCACCGCCGGCGACCGGGTCTGGACCGACGCCGAGTGGGAGCAGGCGCAGGAACTCGCCGAGGAGAAGTACCGCAGCGACGAGTGGACCTACGAGCGCACGGACCCGACCGACGACTGAAACGCCCCGTTTCGCGGTGGCGTGCGCCTGTTCTGTTGCTGGTGTCCGGCGGGCAGGTAGCGACACCGCCGAACGGGCGAGGGGTTCGGGAGTAGCGTCGCCGGTACCGACCGCGCCGCCCCGCGCCACCCGTTTCCGACACCCCTTTGCTGGCTCCACTACCACCACCGTCCATGAGCGAACTCCGGGTCGGGGCCCACACCTCCATCGCCGGCGGCGTCTCCAACGCCGTCGACGAACAGCTCGAATACGGCGGCAACTGCGGGCAGATATTCACCCACTCGCCACAGGTGTGGGACCACGGCACCATCGACGACGAGGAGGCCGACGCCTTCCGCGCGGAGAGCGACGCCAACGACGTGGGGCCGTGGATGATTCACGCCTCGTACCTCGTCAACCTCTGTACGCCGAAAGAGGACCTCCGCGCGAAGTCCGTCGACTCGATGCAACAGGAGCTCGCCGCCGCCGCCGAACTCGGCATCCCCTACGTGAACGTCCACCTCGGGGCTCACACCGGCGCGGGCGTCGAGGGGGGGCTCGCCAACGCGGGCGACGCGCTGGACGAACTCGACGTCCCCGACGGCGTCACCATCACCATCGAGTCCGACGCGGGCTCCGGCACCAAACTCGGCGGGCAGTTCGAGCATCTCGCCGGTGTTCAGGCGGAGACCGACCACGACCTCGCGTTCTGCGTCGACACCGCGCACGTCTGGGCGGCGGGCTACGACATCTCCACGCCCGAGGGGGTCGCCGACACGTTCGCCGAGTTCGACGACGTGGTCGGGCTGGACCAGCTCGTCTACGTCCATCTCAACGACTCGAAGCACGGCTGTGGGACCAACAAGGACGAGCACGCTCACGTCGGCGAGGGCGAAATCGGCGTCGGCGGGATGCGGGCGTTCATCGACCGCTCCGTCGAGGAGGGGCTACCGATGGCGCTCGAAACCCCGACGGAGAACGGGAAGTCGTTCGCGTGGAACATCGAGCGCGTTCACGAACTCCACGAGGGCGAGTGAAACGAGCCTTCGGACCGACTGACGAGCGGGGAGGAACGCACGTGACGACCCGCGAGCCGACGGGCGGGCCCGTAGCCGTCAGGTGAACAGCCGGAGGGTCACCCCGTCGTCGGCCGCCGACAGCACGAACAGGCCGCCGTCCGCGGGGACGACGCTCCCCGGAGCGGTGTCGAGCGACCACCGCGTCTCGCCGCTGGCGGGGTCGACGGCGACGACGCCGTCGTCGACGACGTAGGCGGCCCCGGAGTCGACGGCGGAGACGCCGCCGGTCGTCCGGGTCCACAGCTTCGAGCCGTCGGTGTCGAGCGCGGTTATCGCGGGGTCGCCCTGCTCCCCCAGGCCGTTCTTCGACGCGAACACGCGACCGTCGCGGGCCGCGATGCTCCCGACGGGCGGCGTCGTCTCCGCGGTCCAGCCGTCGGAGCCGTCGTGGCGCCAGCCCTGTACCTTGCCGTAGAACCCGCCGGCCAGCACCCGGTCGTCCGTGACGGTGAGGCTCGCCGCGTGGTTCGGCCCCTCGTGGTGCCACTGCGGGTCGCCCGTCGCGCGGTCCAGCCCGTACACCCACGCGACCGACCCCGAGTTCTCGGCGGCGACGAAGGCGTGGTCCGGGCCGAGTGCGGCGTCGCCGAACCGGGCGGCCGACACCGAGAGGTCGTCGGTCGAGAGCCGCCACCGCTCGCTGCCGTCCGAGGGGTCGAGGCCGACGAGCGCGTCCTCGGCGGTCGCGACCACCAACTCGGGGTCCGCTCGCCGGAAGGTGAACCCGGGGTCGGCCCAGTTCACCATCGGGGCGTCGCCGTCGTTCCGCTGGCCGAGCATCCGGAGTTCCGGCTCTCGTTCGCCGGCGGTGGCGTACAGCGTCTCGACGTCGAGCGCCGCGCCGAGGTGGCCGCTCTCCTCGAACGCGTACGTCCAGCGACGCGTGCCGTCCTCGAGCGACCGACCGGCGATGCGGGCGTCCGTGCCGGTGACGAGGTGGCCGTCCGCGAGACGCACCTGCGGGTTCGTGCCGTCGAGCGTCACCGACCACAGTTCCGCGGGCGGCGACTCGAACGCGGGGGTGTCGGTCGCCCGGGAGCCCTGTGCGTCGGCGTCGACGTGGCTCCACGAGCCCCCGAGGTCGGCGGGCGTCGTCGGCGTCGGTTGCGAGCCGATGCTGTCGATACAGCCGCCGAGCGCGAGCGTCGCGCTCGTGGCCGCGAGGAATCTACGTCTGGAGGGCATCGTCGGGCATCCCGTCGCCTCGGGTAAGTGCTTTGTCGAGTCGCTTTTGCCGGTCGCCGCCGAACGCCGCCCATGCGCCGCTTCTCGGCCGACTACCTCGAACGCACTCGCGAGGGGCTGTGGGCCGACACCGACGCGCTCGCGGCCCTCGGTCTCCCCGAGCGGGCGAGCGTCCTCGACGTGGGCTGTGGCACGGGCGAACTCAGCCGCGTCCTCGCACGGGAGTGTCCGGGTCGGGTTGTCGGCGCGGACCGCGACCCCGCTCTGCTCGCACACGTCGAGGTTCCCGCCGTCCGCGCGGACGCCTACACGCTCCCGTTCCCCGACGACAGTTTCGACCTCGTGGTGTGTCAGGCCCTGCTCGTCAACCTCCCCGACCCCGAGCGCGCGCTCCGGGAGTTCGCCCGCGTCGCCCGCGAGTCGGTCGCGGCTATCGAACCGGACAACGCGGCGGTGGCCGTCGAGTCGAGCGTCGACCGCGAGGCGGACCTCGCCCGGGAGGCGCGCCGACGGTACGTCGACGGCGTCGGGACCGACGTGGCGCTCGGGTCGCGGCTGGACGACCTGTTCGCGGCGGCGGGCTTGCGGAACGTCCGACTGGACCGCCGCGACCACGAACAGCGGGTCGAACCCCCGTACTCGGAGGCCGAACTGGAGGCCGCCGGCCGGAAGGCGCGCGGCGACGCCATCCGCGAGCGCCGCGAGGAGATGGCCGGGGACGGCGAGACGCTCGACGCGCTCCGGGCGGACTGGCGGGCGATGGGCCGCGAGGTGGTCGAGCAGGTGCAGGCCGGCACGTACCGGCGCCGTGAGGTGGTCCCGTTCCACGTCGCGGTCGGCGACGTGTCGGACTGAGTACAGAACGTCTCGCCAGCGAACCCTTTTGTCCGGCGGGACGGACGTGCGGGTATGTCCGAGAGCGTCACCCCGGCGGCCGCCTTCGAGTTGCTGGCCGCCGAGCCACGGATGGACATCATGCAGGCGCTCGTCGATGCCCGTCGGGAGGGGGAGACGCCGCTGTCGTTCTCCGCGTTGCGCCGGCGCACGGGCATCGACGACTCCGGGCGGTTCAACTACCACCTCGGGAAACTCGTCGACACGTTCGTCGAGAAGGGCGCGGACGGCTACGGGCTCTCCTATGCGGGAAGCGCCATCGTCGCGGCGGTCATCGCGGGCGCGTACACCGGTTCCGAGCGGAAGGGGCCGGTCGACGTCGAGGGGGCCTGCGAACTGTGCGGCGCGGACCTCGCGGCCGAGTACGTCGACGGCGACCTCTCGGTGCGCTGTGAAAACGACCACGGGCTGTTCGTCACCCGGTTCCCGCCGGGTGCCGCGGCGTCGATGGAGATGGAGACGCTGTTGGAGGTGTCGACGCTCCGCATCTACCAGCGGCTGGAACTCGCCGCGACCGGCCGGTGTGCCGAGTGTTTCGGCCCCGTGGAGACGAACCAGACCACACAGCCGCTGGAGGACAGCGAGATGCACGTCTACCGGATGGAGTGTACCCGGTGTGGCGGCGAGTGGCGGGCCAGCGCCGGGTCGTTCCTCACGTTCGCCCCCGAGGTGGTGTCGTTCTTCCGTCGTCGCGGCGTCGACATCCACCACGCGCCCCCGTGGACGCTCATCGAGGGCGAACGCGAGGCGACGGTGGTCTCCGAGGAGCCGTACCGCCTCCAGTTCGACCTCGCGGCCGGCGACGACCGCATCCGGGTCGTCCTCGATGAGACCGGACAGGTCGCGGAGACGGCGATACCTGACTGATTCCAAACAGAAACGCCGTTCTGCGGTCATTTATGGGGTCGCTGGCCCGACAGGTGTGCATGGACTCACGCATCCGAGAGCAGGCGGACGTGCTCGTCGAGCAGTGTGCCGAGATAGGGGAGGGGGACAACGTCATCGTCAGCGGCGAACCGCCGTCCGAGGACCTGCTGGTCGCCGTCGCCGAGCGGTGTGGCGAACTCGGCGCGACAGTCGACGTCTCGATGGGGAGCGACCGTGCCCACCGCGCGTACATGCGCGCCGTCGACACCGACGACATCGAACTCAACGAGATGGGGCTGGCGAAGGTCACGGAGGCGGACGCGATGATAAACGTCCGGGGCCAGCGGAACATGACCGAGACGAGCGACGTGCCGCCGGAGAAGACCCAGAAGCGGCGCGCCGAGAACAAGCCCATCCAGCAGCAGGTGATGGACAAGCGGTGGGTGCTGACGCAGTTCCCGACGCCGTCGGGCGCACAGAAGGCCGAGATGTCGACGGACGCCTACGAGGAGTTCGTCTGGAGCGCCATCAACAAAGACTGGGACGCGGTCCGCGAGCACCAGGCCCAACTGGTGGACATCCTCGAGGACGCCGACGAGGTACACATCAAGTCCGGCGACACCACCGACATCCGGATGAGCATCGCCGGCAACGTCGTGAAGAACGACGCCGCAGAGCACAACATGCCCGGCGGCGAGGTGTTCACCGCCCCCCGCCACGAGACTGTCGAGGGCGAGGTGCTGTTCGACAAGCCGGTGATGGCACAGGGCCGCGAGGTGAACGGTGCCCGTCTCGTCTTCGAGGACGGGAAGGTCGTCGAACACTCGGCGGAGAAGAACGAGGAGGTGCTGACCAGCCTGCTCGACACCGACGACGGCTCCCGGTATCTCGGCGAACTCGGCATCGGGATGAACCGCGACATCGACCGGTTCACCTACAACATGCTGTTCGACGAGAAGATGGGCGATACGGTCCATCTCGCCATCGGGATGGCATACGAGGACACCGTCGGCGAGGAGAACGAGCGGAACGACTCGGCGGTCCACACCGACATGATAGTCGACATGAGCGAGGAGTCGTACATCGAGGTGGACGGCGAGACGATTCAGCGGAACGGGACGTTCGTGTTCGAAGAGGGGTTCGACCCGGAGGCGTGACCCACGTCGACCGGTCGGGAGACGGACGGCGGCCGTCCTCGATACCGACCGAAATCTAGACGCAGTCCCAACGCCCCCCGAACGGAGTCCGCTCGAACCCGGGATACTGTTCGAAAAATTATCTTTTACCCGACCGTCGCAGGGTGGGGTGTGCGCCACCGCGCACGTGAGAGCACATGGACGAGACCCCATCCGACGACTCGCTCGACTCGCGCCGCTCGACCGACGATAGTGGCGACCCCTCGGACCGCGCGCTCGCGGGTCGCTCTGCTCCCCGCGACGGCAGTTCGCGGCGCTCCCTCCGGTCGCGCCGCGCGTTCCTGGCCGGCGGCGCGGCGGTCACCGCCGCACTCGCCGTCCCCACCGTCGGGGCGCTGACCACCCGCCAGCAGTCCGACCGCGAGTTCCGCGTCCGCATCGAGAACGTCTCCGACGCGGAGACGCTGGAGACGACGGCCGACGGCGAGGCGGCCGACCAGCCGGTACCGCTGTCACCGGGCGCGTGGGCGGTCCACACCGCCGACGAGCCGGTCTTCTCCAGCGGCCAGCCGGAACGGGACAACGGGTTAGAGGAGATAGCGGAGGACGGGATGCCCGGCAAACTCGCCGAGTCGCTTTCGGCCCGCGACACGGTCGTCGCCTCGGGCGCGTTCACGACGCCGGTGGGTGCGGACGGCCCCGCGCCGCTCCTGCCGGGCGACGCCTACGAGTTCACGGCACCCGCGAGTGCGGGGAAGCCGACGCTGTACCTCTCGCTGGTGACGATGTTCGTCCCGTCGAACGACCTGTTCTACGCGCTCGGCGGCGCGGACGGGATGGCGCTGTTCGACGGCGACGCCCCCCGGTCGGGCGACGTCACCGACCGCGTGGGGCTGTGGGACGCCGGCACCGAACTGAACGAGGAGCCGGGCGTCGGCGAGAACCAGGTCCAGCGCCAGCGGGGCGCGGGCGTCGGCCTCGTCGAACGCGGGACGGTCGCGCCCATCTCCGATGTGAACGGCTACGCGTACCCGGCCGTGAGCGACGTGGTTCGCGTACGGGTGACGCCCGCCGGCATGGACGGCGGGAACTGACAGCCGGGCGAACCACTTTGTAGCCGCCCCGCGAGAGACCGAACGCACAGATGGAGAAGGCGTTGTGGTATCTGCTGGCCGGGACGCGCGGCGGCGAGAACCGCGCGCGCATCATCCGGACGCTGGACGACCGGCCCCGCAACGCCAACCAGCTCGCGGAGGAACTCGACGTGGACTACAACACCGTACGACACCACCTGGACATGCTACTCGACCACGACGTCGTCGAGACGGGCGGCGACGACTACGGGAAGCTCTACTTCCTGACCGACCGGTTCGAGCGCCACCGCGAGGCGTTCGAGGAGATAACGGAGGCGATATGATGGCGATGGCACCCACACAGCTGGCGGCGACGGTGCTGTCGGCGCTCAACGGCCTGTTGCTCGTCGCGCTGGCAGTCGTCTGGTACCGCAACTACCGGACGTTCGGCTCTCGGCTGACGCTGGGGCTGGTCGCGTTCGCGCTCGCGCTGCTCGTCGAGAACGCGCTGGCGGTGTACTTCTTCTTCAGCGCCGGCGCGCTGTACGCGATGGGGTCGACCGTCCAGACCGCGGTGGTCGGGATGCGCGCGCTCCAGTTCCTCGCGCTGCTGTTTCTCACGTACGTCTCGATGGAGTGAGAACGAATTTGGGTGAGAGTTCGGAGAACGGTTTTGTACGGATTCTGCCTACTGCCATCGGGGCCGGACGACCGCTACAGTACCGCTGGCACCACGGTACGTCCCGGTGTCGCCGGCCTCGTCTCTCCGGGTGGGGCTCTGGCACCCGCTCCGCCCGTGCCGCGGTCAGGGCACCCCTTTCGGGGCACCGCATCCGCGGGCCGTCAGACGACGTCGCCCCGGACGGTCGCCCCGTTCTGTTCCGCCCGATACTGCTGGACCGTCTCGGCGGCGGCCTCGGCGTCCGATTCGTCCATCCCGAGCATCTCCAGCGCCCGCGGGAGCGTCGGCAACACGAACTCGTTGTCCCGCAGTTTCGCCAGCGCCTCCTCGCTCCGGACCGGGCCGTCCTCGGTGTCGGCCCACAGCAGTGCCCCCCGCGGGTCGAGAATCTGCGTGTAGTCCTCGCGGGCGATGGCCCCCTGCAACCGCTGGGTGACGTTGCTCTCGAAGCCGGTGTTGCACACTTCGAGGTGGATCGGTTCGTCGTCGCGCAGGAGGTGGGCCGCGAGACATTTTTCGGGGGCCGCGTGGCCGTTGCTGTTCGCCCGCAGGTACTCGGGGTGGTCGTCGGCCCACGCCGCGGCGACGGTCTTGCCGACGCCCTCGATGCCGTGCGACGTCCGGAACTCCGCTTCGCGGTCGGGGTCGTCTTTGAACAGCAGGTCCTTCGTGACGTAGACGTTGACGCGGGGAACGGGGTCGACGCCCAGCACCACGTCGCCGTACACCCACACCTCCCGAACCGGGACGGGCATCCGCTCCGACTCGACCGTCTCGATTATCTCCTCGACGCGCTCGACGGCCGCCTCGCGGGCCATCCCCTCGGCCTCGGTCATCGACGGCTCTTGGCCGCGGGTGCGGAAAACGGTTTCAGTCTCACAGCCCCGCCCAGACGAACACCGCGCCCATCCCGAGCATCAGGAGTGCGGAGACGACGTACAGCGGCCGCGTGACTGCGGGGTCGTCCGCCTCGCCCGCGAGATGCAACAGGGTGCCGGCGTCGCCGGCGCGCGGCGCGTCCATCCCGTCGTCGTCGCCGGTCAGCGAAAACAGGAGGAGATAGCCGCCAGCGAACAGGAGGGGGACACCGACGAGCAGGGCAACGAAGTTCACGCCACGGGGTCGCGGCGCTCCCGGAAAAGTCACTCGTCGCGGCGGACGTACAGCGTCTTCTCCACCTCGGCGTGGACCTCGCCCGCCTCGTTCACCAGTTCGACCGCGTACTCGCGGTCCATCGACTCGCCGGGGGAAAGCGACTCCCGGATCGACCGGACTTCCTCGTCGGGCAGTTCGAAGGTGGCGTACAGCGTCTCCTCGCCCGGCTTCTTGAACTCGATCTCGGCGGCCTTGTCCCAGACGGTGTAGTCGTCGCCGAGTCGCTTGATGAGCATCAGCATGTAGATGGGGTCAACACAGCCGTACATCGACCCGCCGAAGATGGTGCCGACGTAGTTGCGGGTGCGCCACGACAGCGGGAGCGTCACCTCGACGCGCGACCAGTCGGGTTCGAGGTGGGTGACCCGGCCGCCGGTGCCGCGGTAGGCGGGGAACAGCCGGAAGGCGAGCTTCCAGAGGCGAGCCTTGAGGCCAGCGAGCATACCCGGGGTCGCGCCGCCGGGGTGAGAAGCGTTCCGGACGTAGCGTGCGAGTTTTCCCCGCCGACGCGCAACCCGGGGTATGGACTGCGACAAGTGCGGCGACGAGGCGGTGACCCACGCCGCCTACTCGGGTCTCCACATGTGCGGGGACTGCTTCACCCGCTCGGTCGAGAAGCGGGTGCGCCGCCGCGTCCGCGAGGACGCGCTCCTCCCCGAGGACGCGACGCCCCAGGACCCCGACACCTGGGTCGTCGGGCTCTCCGGCGGGAAGGACAGCGTCGTCCTCACGCGGGTCCTGTACGACGTGTTCGAGGCGGACCCCCGCGTCGAGTTGGTCGCTCTGACGATTCACGAGGGCATCGAGGGGTACCGCGACGCGAGCGTCGACGCGTGCGTCGAACTCGCCGAGGAACTCGGGATTCGGCACGAACTCGTCAGCTACGAGGAGGAGTTCGGCGTCCGGATGGACGACGTTGCCGCCGAGGACCCCGAGGGGATGGCGCCCTGTGCGTACTGCGGGGTGTTCCGGCGCGACCTGCTGGAGACGTACGCCGAGGAACTCGGCGCTGACAAACTGCTGACGGGCCACAACCTCGACGACGAGGCCCAGACCGCGCTGATGAATTTCCTCGAAGGCGACGTCGAGCAGATGGCGAAACACTTCGACGCGTCGCTCGGTCCGTTCGACCAGCGCTCCGAGCAGGACCGGTTCGTCCCGCGGGCGAAACCGCTCCGCGACGTCCCCGAGAAAGAGGTGGCGCTGTACGCACACCTCGAGGACCTGCCGGCCCACATCACCGAGTGTCCCCACGCGAGCGAGGCGTACCGCGGAGAGATACAGGACCTCCTGCTCCAGTTGGAGGAGAACCATCCAGGGACGCGCCACTCCATCATGGCCGGCTACGAGGAACTCGCGCGGGTCGCCAGCGACCGGTTCCGCGAGGACGAATCCGAGTTGGGCGAGTGCGGCCGGTGTGGTGCGCCGACGAACCGAGACGTCTGCCGGAAATGTTATCTCGTCGACGCCGTCGGCGGGAGCGCGGACTGACGGTCGGACGCCCGACCGACGTCCGACCGACACCCGTCAGCCGTCTGTATTACACGCGACGCACGGCCCGAACGAGGCATTCATATCAGAATACACAATAATACAGTTATGACTAAAACCACAATACGTAACGCAAAAATCGAAGATAGGATTTCTGACCTATCGGATGACGTCGAGACCGTTGTTCTGCTCGACCGACGACTTCCCGCCGTCCGTCTGGCCGGTGGAGTAGCCGGTCGACTCGCTCGAGCCGTAGGAGTCGCCGCCGGCCGCACCGGCGTCGAACTCGGCCGAGGAGCCGGCCTCGTCGAACTGGTCCTCGGGGTCGGCCTCCCGGGCGGCGTTGGCCGTCTTCTGGGCCGTCGGGCCGAGAATCTGCGCGGACTGGACGCCGGTCATGATGGCCATGACCCGCACCTTACCCTTGTACTCGTCCTGGATGCGCGCGCCCCAGATGACGTTCGCGTTCGCCTCGAGGCGGTCGGTGATGTTCTGGGCGATGCCCTCGGCCTCCTTCAGCGTGAGGTCGGGACCGCCGGTGATGTGGACCAGTCCGCCCGTGGCGCCGCGGTAGTCGACGTCCAGAAGCGGGTGGTTCATCGCGTCTTTCACCACCTCCTCGGTCTTGTTCTTGTCCTGCGTTTCGCCCACCAGCATGACCGCGACGCCGCCTTGCCCCATGATGGAGGTCATGTCGGCGTAGTCGAGGTTGATGAGCGACGGCTGGGTGATGGTCTCGGAGATGCCCTTGACGGTCTCGGCGATGATCTGGTCCATCACGGAGAACGCCTTGCCGATGGGCAGGTTCGGGACGTAGTCGAGCAGGCGGTTGTTGTCCAGCACGATGATGGAGTCGGCCTCGTTGCGGAGCTTCTCGAGGCCCTCCTCGGCTTTCACCGTGCGGGCACGCTCGACGTTGAACGGCGTCGAGACCATGCCCACGACGATAGCGCCCTGCTCTTTGGCTATCTTGGAGACGACCGGCGCCGCGCCGGTGCCGGTGCCGCCACCCATGCCGGCGGTGACGAACACGAGGTCCGCGTCGCCGAGCACCTCCTTGATGGTGCCCTGGGCCATCTCGGTGGCGCGCTCGCCCATCGACGGGTCGCCACCGGCGCCGAGCCCCTGGGTCAGCGACTTGCCGACGAGGATCTTCGTGTCGGCCTCGACCATCTGCAGGTGCTGTTTGTCGGTGTTGATGGCGATGGTGTCGGCACCGTCGACGCCGATGTTGTACAGGCGGTTGACGGTGTTGTTGCCGGCACCGCCGGCGCCGACGATGGCGATGCGCGGGTCGCCGAACTCGGAGGCGTCGCCGTCACCCTCCGAGAGGTCGCGCTTCTCCTGTTCGGCGTTCTCCAGCGCGGAGTTGACGAGGTCCTGCATCGGCTACACCTTCGCCCACGGGCGGCGCTTCTCGCCGTCGCGCCCGTCGCTCTGTTCGTTGATCATCTCGCGGACGGCCGATCGGATCGCCTCCGACCGGTTCGGGAACTCTCCCGTGTCGACCATCCGTTCGACTTCCTCGATCTGCTGCTTCGGAATCCGTAGTGTCACACGCTCCATTGTGTTTCCCCTGTTGATTAGTAAGACGGCAACGGTGCACACCCGTTTTCGCGTCTTACAGCGTCGAATCGCCCGAGGGCGATGGGTCGTATTATCGTCGACCCGTGCTGTAAGACGACCGTCTTACGCAGACGTATGCACAGACTGGGGGATTATAAAGGTTTGCATACGCCGTAAGACGCGGCCGTAAAACGGGCGTTTAGGGCGCTGTACGCCCGGTAAATCGTGTCTTACGTGTCGCCGAGCACGTCCGCTGCGGGGGTCCGACGGCCGCAACTGGGGCAGAACGCCCAGTCCGAGCGGAGCTCGTCGCCGCACTCGCAGAACACCCTGTGGGACGCTTTCTCGCCGCAGTTCGCACAGTAAACGGCAGACGGCTCCAGGGTCTCCCCACACTGTTTACACGGGCGCGGCTCCTCGTCGGACGGTCCCGCGGGCTCCGGCTCGGTTGTCTTACGCTCCGTCTCCTCCTCGACCGACGCGTCGGCGGATTCGGCGTCGAGCGAGATGTTGACGTTGATATCCTGTGGTTTACGCGGCGTAAACGACCGGTCGAGTCGCTCGGCGATGAGTTCGTCGACCCGCTCCGCGAGCACGTCGTCGACGGTGTCGGCGTCGGACGCCGTCGACGCCGTTCCGGACGTGTCGGCCTCTCCGAGATACTCCCGGAGGGCCTCCCGCATCACCTCGCTCTTGGAGGCGTCGAACTCCTCGAGCTGGCGGATGAGGTCGTCGTCCGCCCGGAACGTTATCTTGCTCATCTCTCCTCTCCGGGTTGTGTTGCCCGGTATTTCAATCTTCCCGCTGTGTCTGACGACCGTCTGTCGGACGGCACCCGCCGGGGCGTCACACACGTCTCACACGCCACCGCCGGCTCTGGATGATAACCGTTAAGTCCGACAGCCGACTCCCTCCGTATGCGCCCGCCCTTAGCTCAGACTGGTAGAGCAGTCGACTGTAGATCGACTTGTCCCCCGTTCAAATCGGGGAGGGCGGACTTTCTCTGCTGACACGACGTACGTCAGTGGCGGTTTTGCCCCTCGTCCACGTCGTCGATTCCGGTAATCTCGAACCGCGCTCCCCCTTCGGTTCCCTCGGTCACTCGCACCTTCCACCCGTGGGCGGCGACGGTCTCCTCGACGACCGCGAGCCCGAGTCCGGTTCCGCCGCTCCCCGAGGCCCCCTGGTCGAACACCTCGTCCCGTTCGTCTGCGGGGATTCCCGGCCCGTCGTCTTCGAGATACACCCCGTCGTCGACGTCGCCGACGGTGACGGTCACGTCGTCGCCGGCGTGCTCGACGGCGTTGCGAAACAGGTTCTCGAACAGTCGGCGGAGTCGGTCCTCGTCGGCGGCGACCCACCGGTCGGTGTCGACGGTCAGCGTCGCCTCGTCACTCGCCGTCGCTTCCCAGGAGTCGTCGACGACGCGGGGAAGCGACACCGGTTCGAGGTCGGTGTCGACGTCGCCGGTCCGGGCGAGTTCGAGCGTGCTCTCTATCATGCGGTCCATTCGGTCGACGGCGCGCTGACACCGTTCCAGATGTGCCCTGTCGTCCCGTCGGTAGACGAGTTCGAGATAGCCGTCGAGTATCTGGAGCGGGTTCCTGAGCTCGTGGCTCAGTCTGCCGGCGAACTCCTCGAGGCGCTCGTTGCGCTCGCGGAGCGTCTCCGTCTGACTCCGTCGGACGAGCAGGTTCGAGAGCCGCCTGAACAGCGGGATGCGCTCGACGGGCGCGGTCAGTATTTCGTCGACGAGCGGGGGGTCGACGTCGGGGCCTGGGTCGGGGTCGGCGACGTCGACGTCGATTGCCGTGTCGTCGCGTCGGATGAGGACGACCGGACAGAACACGGGGCGTTGCTCCCGTTTGTGTGCGACGAGCGCCTCGCGGTACTGGGGGAGCGAGCGGTCGTCGACGAGATGCAGGTCGCAGGGTTGCAGTTCCGGCTCGCAGACGGCGGTGTACCGCTCGCCGACGAGCGTCGCCAGCGCCTCGCGGTTCTGCTCGTCGGCGACGAGGAGTTGGATGTCGGGCACGGAGGTCAGTCCGTCGACCGGTCATCGGTCAGTTCCGGCCTCCCGTCGAGGACGCCGCGGACGTTCGTGAGCGTCCGCTCGACGTCGATACCTCCCGGCCCGATGGTGAACTCCTTGGGCGTCTCCTCGAAGCGGCCGACCCGCTTCTTCAGGACGCCCGCGACCCGTCGCAGGTGGCCGTCGAGTTCGACGTACTTCTCGAACAGGATGTTGTCGGCGATGTAGCTGACGTTGGAGCTCGTGGGGCTCCCCATCTCCGTCACCTCGCTTATCTCGTCGATGAGGATGACGGTGACGTTCATGTTGGTGAGGTAGCGCGTCAGCGCGTGGAGCTTCCGCCGTAGCGGCCGCTCGTCGGCCTTGATGGCGGTCTTGTACCCCTCGATGCCGTCGATGAGGACGAGTTGGGCGTCCTGCTGTTCGACCTGGTACTGGACGCGGCGGGCGAACTCCTCGGGCGAGAGCGTGAGCGGGTTCACGTCCTCGACGGTGAGGTCGCCGCTGTCGCGCAGTCGCTCGACGGGGAGGCCGAGGCTCTCCGACCGGTAGCTGAACGTCTCCATCGACTCCTCGAACAGGTACGCGAGCGCGCCGTCGCCGCTCTCGGCGGCGTTCCGGAGGAACATCGTCGCTGTCGTCGACTTCCCGACGCCGGTCGGCCCCGAGATGATTGTGACGGTCCCCCGTTCGATGCCACCCCCGAGCAGGTCGTCGAACGCCTCGACGCCGGTGGTGAACTTCGTGGGGTCGAACGTCCGTTCGTGGTTCTTGGGAACGAGCGACGGGAACACCTCGATGCCGGTGTCGCGTATCTCCAGCCCGTGGGTGCCGTCCTGCTGGCCGACGCCGCGGTGTTTCGGTACCCGGATGCGGCGCCGACGCTTCTCGTGTTCGAGCCTGATGACCCCGTCGCTGAGCGAGTCGAGTTGCACGTCCAGATGCGTCCCCGGCGTCGTCGTCGCGTACACCGTCGTGCCGCGGTCCCGGAGGAACCGCATGAACGCGATGATGCGCTTGCGGAACTGGTACTCGCTCGGTTCGAGATACTGGAGTTGGCTTATCGGGTCGATGAGCGCCCGCCCGGGGTCGAGTCGCTCGATGGCCTCGCGGATGTCCTCGATGACGTGGTCGTCCTCGACGGTCTGCGGGTCGACGATGTCGTAGCTGTTCGACCCGGCGAAGAACTCCGACTCCGGCCCGATGTCCAGAAAGTCCGCGCCCGCGAGGTCGATGCCGAACTCGGCGCTGTTGGCGAGGATGCTCCGCTTCGACTCCTCGCCGTGGATGAACAGCACGTCCTCGCCGCCGTCGAGTCCGGCCCGCAGGAACTCCATGCCGAGCGTCGTCTTGCCCGTCCCGGGCTCGCCAGCGACCAGATACATACGCTCTCCGATAAGACCGCCGTTGAGAAGCGTATCGAGGCCGGGGACGCCGCTCGAGACCCGTTGTAGCGTCCCACAGTCTTCGTCCATGACCTGATGAATAGCCGATGACATATCTATGTTCGGCCCGTTTCGTCGTTTGACGCGATTCGCTCGGTTGGATCCCCCGTTTGGCACGTAAACTTAACCGTGAAAGCGCCGAACCCTGTCCAGGATGGACTCGTTCCGCGTGCTGTCCGTCGGCACGGACGCGGCGGTGTCCGACGCCCTCGAGGAAGCGGGGTTCGCGGTCACGGTAGCCGACGACATCGCGGACGCGGTCGCCTCGCTCCCGGGCGCCGACTGCGTCGTGACGGCGGCCGCCCTCCCGGACGGTGACGGGGTGGACCTGTGCGAGCGGGTACGGGCCCGCTGGCCCGACGTGTCGGTCGTGCTGTACGCGGCCGACGGCGACGCGTCCGTCGCCAGCGCGGCGTTCGCTGCAGGGGCGTCGGACTACGTCTTGGAGAGTGAGGTGCCGCCGGCGGCCCTGCCGGGACGCATCCTCGACCGGACGGACCAGGCGGGCACCCAGTACCAGCGGCTGGTCGAGACGATGGGGGACATGCTGTACGTCGTCGACGCCGCCGGGCGGTTCCGGTTCGTCAACGAGGCGAGCGAGTCGACCACCGGCTACCGGCGCGAGGAACTGGTCGGCGAGCACGTCTCGCTCGTGATGGACGAGGCGGATATCGAGCGCGGCGAGGAGGCCGTGAAGCGGCTGGTGTCGCCGGACGCCCCCGGGACGGTCACGTTCGAGATGGCGATTCGGACCCGGGATGGCGACCACCTCCCGGTCGAGAACCACGTCGCGCCGTTGCCGATGCCGGACGGCGAGTTCCGCGGCACGGTCGGCGTGATACGCGACGTGTCGGCGCGGAAGCGCCGCGTCCAGCGGCTCCGCGACCTCCACGACGCCACCCGCGAGATGGCCGGCGAGACCTCGGTCGAGGGGGTCGCGGCGGTGACCGCGGCGGCGGCCGCGGACGTGCTCGGCTACCCGATAAACGCGGTCCGTGTCGTCCGGGACGGCGAACTCGTTCCGGTCGCCGTCCGCGACCGGACCCGGGAGGTGCTGGGCGACCGCCCGACGTACGACGTCGACGGGGCGTCCCCGGCGGCGCGGGCGTTACGGACGGGCGAGCCGGTCGTCGTCGAGGAGTTCGCCGACGCCCCCGAGAGCCACCGTCAGATGGCCGCCGCGATGTACCTCCCGCTCGGCGACCACGGGACGCTCAGCATCGGCACCCTCGACGCCGAGGGGTTCGACGAGACCGACCGGAAGCTCGCGGCCCTCCTCGCGGCGAACGCCACGGCGACGCTCGGCCGGCTACGCCAGCGCGAACAGCTGGAGACGAGCCACGACCGGCTGACGGCGCTGTTCGAGAACATCCCCGACCCGACCATCTACGTCGAGTTCGAGGAGTACCGGCCCGTCGTCAGGGACGCCAACCCCGCATTCGAGCAGGTGTTCGGGCTCTCCAGCGAGGCCGTGGAGGGCGAGTGCGTCGACGACTACATCCTCCCCGACGGCGCCGACGACGAGGCCGAGGAGTACAACCAGCTCATCCAGTCGGGCGAGAGCTTCCACGGCGAGGTGCGCCGCGTCGCGGCTGACGGCCCTCGGGATTTCCTGTTGCACGTCGTCCCCTACGCCGTCGGCGAGCGGTCGACCCGCGGGTTCGCCATCTACACGGACATCACCGACCACAAGGAGCGCGAGCGCCAACTCGAACGACAGAACGACCGGCTCGAACAGTTCGCGAGCGTCGTCTCCCACGACCTGCGGAACCCGCTCAACGTCGCGCAGGGCCACCTCGACCTCGCGCGCGAGCGCGGCGCCGCCGAGAACTTCGACGCCATCGAGCGGTCGCTCGACCGGATGGAGGGGCTCATCGACGGCCTGCTCCGGCTCGCGCGACAGGGGCAGGCGCTCGGGGAGACGGAGCTGGTCGACCTGGCGGCGGTCGCGCGGGCGGCGTGGCGCGGTGTCGACACCGGCGAGGCCGACCTGACCGTCGAGTCGCTTCCCACCGTCGAGGGCGACCCCGAGCGGCTCCGACAGCTGTTCGAGAACCTGTTTCGCAACGCCGTCGAGCACGCCGGCGACGACGTGACCGTCACCGTCGGCTCGCGCCCGCAGGGGTTCTACGTCGCCGACGACGGTCCGGGCCTGCCTGAGGGGGGCCACGACCGGCTGTTCGAGTTCGGTCACTCCGGCGACGAGGGCACCGGGTTCGGGCTGGCCATCGTCCGCGAAATCGTTGAGGCACACGGCTGGGAGGTCCACGCCGACCCCGACGGTCCCGGCGAGGGGGCGACGTTCGCGGTCACGGGCGTCGTTCCGACGACGCCGCGGTAGCGCCCGTCCGACAACGGGAAGTCGACCCGCGCGTACCCTCCACCCGTGCCCGTCAGCTTCGACCTCTTCGGGACGCTCGTCGCCGTTGAGCGTCTCGACGACCCGGCGTCGGCCGTCGCCCGCGAGTTGCGCGCCCGCGACGTGGCTGTGCCCGACGACTGGGACGACGCCTACACCGAGTCGCACGTCGACGCACCCGAGGGCGCGGAGGTGCCCCTGCCCGCTCACGTCGCCCGCGCGCTCGCCTCCCGGGGGGTGGATGCGCCGGGCAACGCTCCCCGCCGGGCGGTCGTCTCGGCGTTCGACCCCGCGGTCGAGGTGCGCGACGGTGCCCACGACGCCGTCGCGGCCGCCCACGAGCACGGTCCCGTGGCCGTCTGCTCGAACGTCTCGGTGCCGGAACTCGCCCGCCGGGTGCTCGTCCGCGCCGACCTCCGGGGGGAGTTCGACGCCGTGGTGACGAGCATCGGCTGTGGCTGGCGCAAACCCGACGCCCGCACGTTCGAGGCCGTCGCCCGACAGCTCGACTGCGAGGCCGCCGACCTCGTCCACGTCGGCGACGACCCGGCGACCGACGGCGGTATCGAGCGCGCGGGCGGGACGTTCCTCGACGTGCGCGACGTGCCCCTCGCCGAGTTGCCGGCGCGGTTCCCCGACGCGCTCGGGCGCTGAGACCGGCGCGGTATCGAATCTTTATCAACTCTCGACCCCTGGGTTCACAACATGACCGTCGTGAGCGTGTCGATGCCGGAGTCGTTGCTGGAGCGACTGGACGAGTTCGCCGAAGAGCACGGCTACACCGGGCGAAGTGAGGTAGTCCGCGAGGCGTCGCGGAACCTGCTCGGCGAGTTCGAGGACCGGAAACTGGAGGAACGCGACCTCATCGGCGTCGTGACGGTGCTGTTCAACTACGAGACCTCCTCCGCGGAACAGCGGATGATGCAACTCCGCCACGAACACGAGAACCTCGTCACCTCGAACGTCCACAACCACGTCGGCGACCACTACTGTCTCGAGTTGTTCATCGTCGAGGGACGGCTGGACGAGATTTCGACGTTCGTGGGGAAAATCCGCGCGACCAAGAACACGCTGTCGGTCGACTACTCGGTCATCCCGGTCGACGACTTCGCCGCCCGGATGGAGGAGGCGTAGCCGTCAGTTCTCGGTGAGACGCGTGGTCCGACCGCGAACTCGGGGTCGCCGCCGTCCGTGAGGGTCCGGTTCGTCGCCGTCGTGTCCCCGGCGTCGACGCCCGTGGGGTCGGACACGCGACGGCCGAACTGATTCCCCGGTCGTACAGCGCGACAACAACGCGGCGAGCCCCAACGCCGGGCGGCGCGTGGCGCACCACAATCGACGGACAGGAGTATGACGCGCGGCCGACAGCGACACAAGACTTACTACGGCGACGGCCCCCGACTCGTCTGGAGGATGCGGGGTCACACGCTCCCCTTCGACGGCTGACTCCCGACCGTTCCGTCCACCGACCGTTCTCCGGCCGCGTTCACCCCGGCTGTCCGACCAGCAGAACGACGAGCGCCGCCGCCACCAGCGACAGGAACAGATACGCCACCGCGAGCAGTGCGTTCCGCCGGCGCATCCCCGGCCGCATCCCGGGGACGGGATGACGAGGGCGGCCCCGCGGCCGGACCGACGCGGTCATCACGGCGACTCACCGTCCGGGTCGTCCGGCGTCGCCTGTGGTGTCGGCTCCGGCGTCGTTTCGGGCGTCGGCGTGGATTCCGGCGTCGTCTGGGGTGTCGGCTCCGGCGTCGTTTCGGGTGTGGCGTCCGGTGTCGCCGGGGGTGTCGGCGTGGAATCCGGCGTCGCCTGTGGTGTCGATTCTGGTGTTGCTCGTGGTGTCGCCGTCGTTTCGGGCGTCGGCTCCGGTGTCGCCTCAGGTGTCATTTCGGGCGTCGGCTCAGGTGTCGCCAGCCGGGCGATGTCGACGCGCTCGTTTCCGCCGCCGGCACGCGGTTCGGCTACGTCCGGAACCGGCACGTCGGCGGCGACGGGCACCGAGACGGCTTCGGTGTCGGTGAACACCGAGACGGCGCCACCGCCGAGCGCCGCGGCGGCGAACACCGCGACAGCGGCGACGGCGACGGTCACGGCTCGGACCATCTCAGTCACCTCCCTCGGACGCGGCGGCGCCCGGCTGGTCGGTGCGGTCGTCCGCGTTCGCCGCCGCAAGCTTCCGTGCCAGGACGCGCGCTCGCACCGCCAGGACGGTCACCAGCAGGAGCGCCACGAACGCCCCGGTGAACACCGCCACGGCCAGCGGCGAGAGCGTCGCGACCCGTTGCCAGCCGTCGACGACGACCCACCCGGCGTAGGCGGCGAACGCCAGCAGGGTCCAGAACGTCAGCGTCAGGTCCAGCGGCGCGACGGCGACGGTGGCCGGCGGCTCCGCGCCGGCCGTGTTGCTCGCGTCGTCCGCGCTACTGTCGGCGCTCGAGGGGTCGCCCGTTCCCGGTCGGAGCTCCCACAGCTCCAGCGCGACGAGCGCGGCCAGCGGGAGCGCGACCAACAGCAGGAATCCGGTCTGTGTGTTCGCCCAGAGGACGACGTGGCCCACGAACGGCAGGACGAACGCCACCCGGCCGAGCACCTGTTCCGGCTGGACGAGACCGGCGTCGACGTTCTCGTTGGCGTCGCCCTTCGTCCGGTAGGCGCCGTCGACCACCTCGACGACCCGGTGGGTCGTCGGCACGTCGCCGCCCCGCCGGAAGGTGATGACGTCGCCGACGGCGACGGGGCCGCCGGCCACGACGACCACGTCGCCCGGGGCGATGCTCGGCTCCATGCTCCCCGAGAGCACGACGAACGCGTGGTCCGCGCCCACGAGCTGGGGCACGGCGAACACCACGAACGGTACGACGATGGCCACGAGCAGTAGCGTCCCGAGGACGCCGGCCACGCGGCGGATGCGTGTCTGATTCATTGCTGTCTCCCGGCGCGACTCACGGGCGCGCCCGCCGTCGTCGGTCATCGGTCCCCTCCGTCACACAGCGGCCGCCCGTCGGCGTCGCTCGCGGCGACGATGACGAACTCGCCCACCGGCTGGCCGACGTACAGCGGTTGCGAACAGCTAGTGTGGAGCGTCGCGTGCCGGCCGTGGTCGACGTACAGGCCGATGTTCGGGTGGAAGCGGTCGCCGGCGGCCGGCGTCACGGTGAACGTCTCGCCCGGCGCGACGACTGCGTCGTAGACGATGATGTCCTGGCCGCGATCGCGGTCCTCGACCCGGACGCCGGCGGTCGCCGCGCCGTCGTAGCGGAACGTCAGCGAGCCGACGCGGTTCGCGTCGTCGGCCCCCTCGCCACACTCCACGCAGTCTCCGCCGTCGTCGCAGGCGGCACAGACGTACAGCTTCACGTGGCTGACGCCTTTCCCCCCGGGCGCGGTCAGCAGGCCGCCGGTCACGGGTGCGCCCTCGTCGTCGACCGATTCGAGCGAGGCGGTGTCGTCGCTGTACGCGCCCGCAGGCTCGTACGTCGCCGTGTCGTCCGCGAGGCCGGTCGCGTTCGGGTTCGCGCCCTTCACGTCGACCCGGCAGAGGGTGGGTCGGAGTCCGCCCGGACCGCGGACGCGGAACGCCAGCGCCGACGTGTCGGTCGGGTCGTCGACGGCGTACACGTCGAGCGCGTACGCCGTCTCGCCCTCCGTCATCGGGTACGTCCCGACCGCGATGTCGTCGTCGAACTCGACCTTGCCGACGTACACACAGCACGGGCAGGGGTCGCCGGCGGGACACGGCTCCGTGGGCGCGAACGGCGAGACGGTCGGGTCGGTGTGGCGACACTGGTACCCGTACAGCTCCAGGGAGAGGTCGGTCGCGTCGCTCCCGAGATAGCCGTCGAGTTCGTACTCGACGAGCAGACAGAGTTCGTCGGTGAGACAGTCGAACGCCGCCGTCGCAGGGTCGGCGTCCAGCGGGACGCCGTTCCGGAGCGCGTCCGCCACCTCCCGGAGCGACCCGGAGACGAGTTGCCCTCCGCGGGCGCCCGTCTCGCAGTCGGCGTACGACACGCGGACGAACAGCAGTTCCCCGAGCGTCGACGCGGGCGGACACAGGGTCCGGAGCCACGGCACGGTCGGGTTGTTGACTCCGCCCGGGACCGCGGGGAGCATCACCTGGAGGAGGACGCTCCCGGCGTCGGTACCGGCCGACAGTTCCGAGACGGGGAGCCTGACCGCGGGCCCGTCGACCACCCGTTCGACGCCGGGGTCTGCGTTCGGCCCCGACAGCACCCGGTAGCCGATGGCGAGGTCGACCGCGCCCGCCTGCACGGTCGCCGCGAGCGTCTCGCGGTCGCCGAACATCGCGGCCGTGCCGCCGCCGGCGAACGCTCCCGCCCCGCCGGCCGTCGCCAGCGCCGCGAGCACGCGCCGCCGACTCAGGTCGGTCATCGCGCGTCCTCCGCGGCGAACGGGCTGTTGCCGCCACACGGGACGCCGCCGAACTCGATATCGAACGCGACGCCGTCGGTCTGGACGACGTTGCCGACCGTCGACGGGAGCGACCAGTCGAACGCCACACAGCGGACCGAATCGACGGCGAGACAGTCCACCAGCAGTTCGCCGCCGATGCCGAACTGACTCGCCGGGTCGAACGCCGTCGCCAGCGGTCCGTCACGGACGACCGTCTCGCCGGCGTCGAGGCTCCCGTTGCAGGAGCCGAACGGCATCCCGTCTTTCCAGAGCCGTATCTCGACGGCACTGTCCAGTTCTCCGTCGGTGCCTCCGTCGTCGCCGGCGGCGCGCTCCGGTTCGTTCACCGTGTTCTCGTCGTCGGCCGTGACGCGTCCGCGCACGTAGACGTCGAGCGGTTCGGCGTCGTCGCGGTCGACCACCTGGAGGCCGACGACGAGCGTGCCGCCGTCGCCGGGGGCGACGTTCGACAGCGACACCACGGGGCCGCTCGCCTCCGTGACGTACTCGGGGGTGGCGTCGGGGTCGAGCGCGTCCGTGAACGTCGCACCCGTACCGGTCTGGTGTTCGAGGAACGCCCCGTTGTACGTCTCGTACCACGCGACGCGGAGGCGGCCGTCGTCGGTGTCGTCGTCGGGGGCGGCGTACGTGTAGCGGCTGAACGCCGGCGTGCGGCCGCGGGCGGCGGTGAGGCCGCCGCCTGCAAGCGCCGCGCCGCCGACGCCGGCCAACAGTTGTCGTCGTGTGAAATGCATGGGTGTGGGTCGCCCGTGTCGGGCGGTCGCCCGGCGTCCGTCGTCGTCCGCCGGTCTCTGACTGTTCGGGTGGCGAGCAACCCCGATAGGTATGGGGAGCGGGCCGTCGGTTCACCGAGGGTACGGTCTCCGTACCGGTGGTGGACGACGCCCCGGGGAGACCCCACTGGGGGAGTCGAACCCCCGTCCGCCGCGGGTGGGGCGGGCCGGTGGTCGCCGCACTCAGGTAGCGACCGGGCCGCTACCGTCGTTGTTGCGGGCCTGCTCGGTGTAGAAGCCGAGGTCGAACCCGAGGCTGTCGCCCTGGATTTCGTTGCCCACCTCGACGGGCAGTTCCCACGCGAGCGCGACGCAGTGCATCACGCCGTCGCCCCGGAACGGGTCGCGGTCCGGGTCGGTCGCGGGGTCGCTCAGTTCGTCGTAGGCCGTCGCGCGGTTCCCGTCCAGCGGGATGCCGTTCCCGTCGGCCAGTTCCGCGATGACGTTGCCGAGCGTGTCCTGCATGATGATCTTCTCGCCGCCGAACCGCGCCGCGATGTTCCCGAAGACGCTCGGGACGTTGACGGGGTCGTCGACGTCGTAGAAGTACGCCGGGTCGTCGCCGACAGAGTCGCCGGCCTCGCCGGCCATCTCCTGGAGGACGGCGTCGTTGGCACTGCCGACCGAGATGGTGTACACGTCCGTCGCGGGGGCCGGGGCGGTCGCACGCGCGTCGTCGGCGGCGTCCTCGGGCGAACTGAACGTGGTGCTACCGGTGCCGTTGAACGATTCGCCGTCAGAGAGCACGATGTTGGCGTAGTCGACGCCGCTACGGGCGCGCACGCTAGCCAACTCGGCCTGCGCCGCGTCGACGCCCTCGCCGATGTAGGTGCCGGTGGCGATGCCGTTCGCGTTCGAGTACGGGTCCGGGTCGCCGTCGCCGTCGGCCGGGTCGCTCGCGTTCGGGTCGGAGCCGACGCCGTCGGCCGCGACGCCGGTGACGACGTTGGCGAGCTTCTGCCGGAGGTCGGACAGCGCCGCGTCGACCACGGAGAGGTCAGCGGTCAACTCCTGTAAGATGCCGACCCGCGGTTCGGTGTCCGAGGACCCCTCGCCGTCGAAGTAGGCCACGCCGACCTGCACGTCGGAGCCCTGCAGTTGCAGGTAGTCGATGAACTCCTTCGCGCCGAGTTCGACGAGGTCTATCTTCGTCGTCTCGTCGTAGGTGGTCCCGTTGACCTGGATCGAGTCGGTGCTGACGACGCCGCCGTACTGGTCGTACAGCATCGACCCCGAGAAGTCGAGCGTCAGCATGATGTCCGCGGGGTCGGCCCCGTCGCGGACGTTGTCGCAGTCCTCGTCGTACCACAGCGTCGCCTCGATGGCGTCCGCGAGGTCCGGGAGGTTGTCCGGGTCGACGAGCGCCTCGGCGTCGTTGGTCGCGCCGCCGCTTTCGGTGACGTTGGCCGCCTGCATCCAGATGTAGCCGGGGTTGTCACAGAGATGCAGCGAGAACGTTATCTCGCCCTCGTCGCCGGGCTTCACGTCGCTGAACTGGACGAGCGTGTCCATCGCGTCGCCCGTGACGGGGTCGGAGCCGAAGTCGGCCTGGTCGAGCGGCGGGATGTTCTCGCAGTCCAGCCCCTGGAGGTTCCGGTCCTCGTCGCTGTAGCGGACCACCACGCCGTCATCGACGATGGACTGCTCGCCGTCGCCGTCGTGGTCCGGGTGGGCGTTGACGTAGGTGACGACCGGGTCGCCGCCCATCGTGTAGCTGTAGTGCTGTTGCCAGTCGACCAGCAGGTCGAGTTCGCCGGCGGTGATGCTGTTGCCGGCGAACTCCTCGCGGTCGCTGAACAGCGCGGAGGTGCCGAACCCCGCGCCCGCGGAGGCAAGGCCGACGGCGCCGAGGCCGGCCAGCATCTTGCGCCGGGAGAGGTCGTACAGTTTCGGTTGTGGTTCCGTGTCTTGGGTCATGTCGGTGTTTGGTGGGTATGATGATTCTCCGCGGCGCGTGGGCGTCACGCCCGCGGGTGAACGCGGTCAGATGGCGATGCCGCGGATTAGCTCGGGGTCGGCGTGCCCGAGGGGGTCACCTGCGTGCCGTTGAACGGGTCGTCGTTGTTGCGGACCTGTTCGGTCTCGAACACGAGGTCGAACGACACCGTGTCGCCCTGAATGTCGTTGCCGACCGCCGTCGGAATCTCCAGCAGCAGGCAGAACTCCGCGGCCCCGTCGCCGCGGTCCGCGCCGTCGTTGGTCACGTAGAACGGCGTGCCGTCGTTCTTCCTGATGAGTTGGCCGCCTCCCAGGAAGGAGGCGAACTGGTTGAGCGTGGGGTAGTCCATGTCGGACTCCACGGTCTGGCCGTACTCCGCGCTGGTGTAGTCGTCGTCGCTGACGGCCGCGTACGGCTTGTTGACCGTCCCGTCGGGCTCGTCGTTGGTCCACGCATCGAGCACCGAGAGGTCGCTCTTCTGGCCGCTGGAGGTGCCGTCGGTCGGGCCGCCGTACGCCTGCCAGAGCGACGCGAGGATGGCGTCGCCCAGTTCGCCGTCACCGGTCGTGTCGCCCTCGGGTTCCGGGTTCGCGCCCTCGCCGTTTTCGAGGTCGGTCACCGAGACCTGGACGTAGCCCGGGTTGGTCTCGTTCTCGATTTCGAAGCAGATGATGGCCCAGTCGCCGGGCTTCACGTCGTCGACCGTGAGGCCGACCACGGCCTCGCTGTCGTCGGCCGTTCCCGAGAGGCCGAGCACGCCGGGCTGGTCGGCCCAGTACGCGTTCGCGCCCACGACGGTCGCGGTGACGCTCAGGTCGAGCGTACCCGCGGTGATGCTGTTGTCGCTGAACTCCTCGCGGTCGCTGAACAGCGCGGAGGTGCCGAGGCCGGCCCCCGCGGAGGCGAGGCCGATGGCCCCGAGTCCGGCGATCATCTTGCGGCGCGAGAGGTCGTACAGGTTCTGTTGGTCGTCGGTCATGGTGGTCTCCCCCCGGGCCGTGCGGGCCGGTCCCCCAGCGTCCTCGGGTTGGAGACCTCTCGGACTGCAGGGGTGTTAGGTAAAGAGAGCGGACCGGTCGGCGAACCCGGCGTTCGGTCGCGCTCATCGGGCCGTTGGCCGGGGCGGTACGCTCCCCGTACGCGGCCGTCGGGACCGGTACGGTGTTCGTGCCGACGCGCTCCCGTCGGTCGAAACGCGGGGTTCCGTTCCGGTACGCGAACCATGTCTAAATCCCCCGGAGAAGTCACTGCCTAACGTAATGGAGTGCGAGGAGCCGTGCTGAGGTACGCCCGTCGCCGGCTTCCGCCGACGACGGTCCACCGCGTGTTGAGCAGTCCCCGCCGCGCCACCGCGTTGCGCCTGCTCAGACGCGAGGGAGCGATGCCCGTGGGGGAGTTGGCGGACGCCGTCGCCGCCGTCGAGGCCGGCGGCGAGCCGCCAGGCTCGCTCCGCGACAGCGTCTACAACTCGCTCCGGCAGACGCATCTCCCGCGGCTCACCGACCTCGGGCTGGTCGCTCACGAGGACGGCGTGGTGCGGCCGCTTGCGGCCAGCCGACACGTCGCCCGCTACGCGACGCCCGTCGCGCTGTTCGGCGTCTCGTGGGCCGAGTTGTACCGCGCGCTCGGCATCCTCGGGCTCTGTCTCGTCGTCGCCACGCTCGCGGGCGCGCCGCTCGTCGACGCCGTCGACCCGCTGGTGTGGGCGACGGCGACGCTGGCCGCGTTCGCCGTGACCTCCGGCTGTCAGCTGTGGGCCGCCCGCCGGGTCCGGGTCCGCGACCCCCGCGACCGTCGGTAAGGTCGCGGTACCGATTGTGCAGGCCAGTCGTTCCTGACAGAGTTAATACGGAATCGTATATGCTCCCATATCGCCTCTGAGAGGCTGTTATGGGGGTGAACACGTGTCTACACAGCAGGACGTAAGCGCGGACGACCGGGCGGCAGGCTCCGGTGAGGGGGGAGTAGTGCGGGCGGCCGGTGCGGGCACCACCGGCCGGCTGTCGACGGACGCCGTCTTCGAGACGCTCGGGAGCCGTCGCCGTCGCTACGCGCTCCACTACCTGAAGCAGGTCGACGAGTCGGTCACCATCCGCGACCTGTCGATGCAGTTGGCCGCGTGGGAGAACGACGTCGAACTGGCCGCGGTGACGCCGAAACAGCGCAAGCGCGTGTACACGGCGCTCCACCAGACGCATCTCCCGAAGATGGACAAGCTCGGGGTAGCCGTCTACGACCGCGACCGGGGGGTCGTCAGCCTCACCGACCACGTCCGCGAGTTCGACGTCTACCTCGACGTCGTGCCCGCGGACGACCTCTCGTGGGGGCAGGTGTACGTCGGCCTGGCGGCGGTGCTGACGGCGCTCGTCAGCGTCGCGGCCGTCGGCGTCTACCCGTTCGACGCCGTCGGTGGGTTCGGCTACGCGCTGTTCGTCGCCGTCGCCTTCCTCGCTGTCGGGGGCTACCACGCCGTCCACGACCGGCGCACGCGTCTCGGCACCGGGGGGTCGCCACGCTCCATCGACCCGCCGCCGGAGCGGGACGGCGACGCGCCCTGATAGGGAGCCAGTGGCTACGCGGAGTCGGTCCGTCCGCAGTCGAACGTACAGAAAGAGGGTCCGTCGTCAGGCGCTGTCGGTCGCCGTCTCGGCCGTCTCGGCCGTCTCGGCGTCGGCCGCCTCGGAGCGTTCGGCGGCGGCCTCCCGTATCTCGGCCTCGACGGCCGCACGACCTTTCTTGAACTCACCCATCGCCTCGCCGCTGGACCGCGCGAGTTTCGGCAGGCGGTCGGCTCCGAACAGCAGGACCGCGACCAGCAGGATGACAAGCAGTTCGGGACCGCCCGGGATGCCGACGAACATCGGAATCATATCTCCTCCACGCGGTGTGGCACGATCAGTATGCCACGCCTACCGCCGACCTGGTTCCGGGGAGGCGAACCTTCTATAGCTATCGGCGCTATCCGGAGGACGTGACGGTCCTCATCGCGGCCGCCGACGACGCGGGGACGGCGGCCCACGACGCCCTCTCGACGGCCGGCTTCGACGTCGAACGGGTGACGACGCTGGCCGACGCGCGGGTCCGCGGCGCCACCGCCGACGTGGTCGTCGCGGGCGAGTTGGCCGACGCCACGGCGCGTGACCTTCGGGGCGCGCTCCGGGAGGCCGGCGCCGCCACGCCCGTCGTTCGTCTCGGTACGGCCCCCGACTTCGAGTACGCGGTCGAGCCCCCGTACGAGGACGCGCTGGTCGGGACGGTCCGGCTCGCCCGGCAGGCGGACGCCTACCGGACGGCCGTCGACGACCTGTACGAGCGGTGCCGGGAGCGTGCCGCCGCCGGCGAGTCGCTCACCCCCGACGACGAGGCGGTCGCGGCCGCCCGCCGCCGCGCCGAGAGCGCGTTCGAGGAGGTGCGGCGGCTCGGTGGCCACACCCCGTACGAACGGCTGTTCCCGGAGGTCGAGGGGTCGGAGAACGGTCGGGGCCCGGACGTCGAGGACGCGGACGGCGACGGTCAGACGTAGCCGTACAGGGTCGCCGCGAGGCCCGCGTAGTACGCCGCGGTGAGAAGCAGCGAGAGGCCGCCGACCTTCGCCAGATACGTCGGATAGCTCTGCTCCTCCATCCACTCGAGCACGGAGTTCGGCCCGCGTTCCCACGGCATCCCGCGGTTCGGCGGGAGGTCGTCGCCGCCGTCGCGGTCCGGCCGGGTCTCACGGGCGGCGTCCCGGGCGACCTCGACCCGCGGCCCGGGCACGCGCGTCCCGTCGTCCTCGCCCGCCGCCTCTGGGCCGTCGGTCGTCCCGTCGGTCACCCCGGCCGGGTCGTCGGCGATGACCGTGCCGTCGCCGAACTCGAATCCGACCGGGCCGCCGTCGTCCGTGGTGAACCGGTCGCAGGCGTGGTGTGGGAACTGGTGGGTCGCACAGAACTGCTTGCTACAGTGACTGCAGGTGAACAGCAGTTCCTCCTCAGCGCCACAGGACGCACACCGTGTCATCGGTCGACGTGTTCGGGTGAACTGACTTGAAGTTTTCACGCGTTTCCAACCGTGAAATCGACCGGGCGTGCCGTGAGACACAGACCTATGTGTGTGCGTGGTCCAGGGACGGACATGCCGGAGGACACGCACGGCGAGCAGTTCGGCGTCAAGCATATCCGCGAGGTGTACCGCAAGGGGATGTACGAGGGCGAGACCCCCGACTTCCCCGTCTCGTTCGAGGAGCTCCGGGCCGAGGCGTTCGAGCGCATGGACGAGACCGCGAAGGCGTACGTTCACGGCGGCGCCGGTAGCGAGGAGACGTTCGAGCGCAACAAGGACTTCTCGGCGTGGCGCATCGTCCCCCGGATGTTGCGCGGCGTCGCGGACCGCGACCTCTCCGTCGAGCTGTACGGTCGGACCCACGAGTACCCCGTGATGATAACGCCGCTGGGCGTCCAGAGCCTGCTCCACGAGGAGGCCGAGGGCGGGACGGCCCGCGCCTGCAAGGAGATGGACGTGCCGTTCATCCTGAGTTCGCTCTCCTCGACGCCGATGGAGGAGGTGGCCGAGGAGTTGGGTGACACGCCGAAGTGGTTCCAGTTCTACTGGTCGACCGACCGCGACGTCGCCGCCTCGTTCCTCGACCGCGCGGAGGAGTCGGGGTACGACGCCATCGTCCTCACGGTCGACGCGCCGACGCTCGGCTGGCGCGAGCGCCTCCTGGAGCGGGGGTACTACCCGTTCCTCGACGGCGAGGGCGTCGCCAACTACTTCTCGGACCCCGCGTTCCGCTCGAAACTCGACGCACCCCCCGAGGAGGACCCGCAGGCGGCCGTCGACCTGTTCCTCGAAATCTTCGGCGACGCCTCGCTGACGTGGGACGATTTGCAGTTCCTCCACGACAGCACCGACCTCCCCGTCATCGTGAAGGGTATCCTCCACCCCGACGACGCGCGTCTCGCTATCGAGCACGGCGCGGACGGCGTCGGCGTCTCTACCCACGGCGGCCGGCAGGTCGACGGCTCCATCACCGCGTTCGAGGCGCTCCCGGACGTGGCCGACGAGGTCGACGGCGAGGTGCCCGTCTTCTTCGATTCGGGCATCCGGCGCGGCGAGCACACGTTCAAGGCGCTCGCGCTCGGCGCGGACACGGTGTTGCTCGGCCGGCCGTTCGCCTACGGGCTGGCCCACTCCGGCCAGTCGGGCGTCGAGAACGTCCTCAGGAACCACATCTCGCAACTGGACCTGACGATGGGGCTCGCGGGCATCGACGACGTCGAGGCCATCGACCGCGCGGCCGTGAAACACGAGCGGGACCTGTAGTCAGTCCCGCCGTTCGCCTATCCACTCGGCGGCGAAGTCGACGAGGGCCCGTTGGTCGAACAGCGTCGCCGACGCGATGCCGACCTCGCCCGTCTCGACCGCGTCGGGGCGTGCCGCCTCGAAGGCGGCCGCGCAGTCGGCGAACGCGCCGTCGTCGTACGCGAGTTCCTCGAACGCGACCCACCGCGTCTCGCCGTCCACGCGCATCGCCGCGCCCGATTCCACGGTCGGTTTCGCCCAGTCGGCGCGGTGCTCCGCGAGATGTAGCGAAGTGTTCCGTCCGGGGTCGACGCCAACCATGAGGACGGAGCCGCCGAGGTCGTACACCGCCTCCAGCGGCGACCCGGGGCCGAGTCCCGTCTCCAGCGGGTGCGTCTCGACGAGTCGCTCGGCGTCGGCGCCGATGGCCGCGAACGAGTAGATGGGGTGGTCGCTCCGGACCGCCTCGTCGTAGTCGCGGAGACACTCGGGGATGGCACCCATCCCCCGGGTGGGGGTCGCGTCCGGGCGGAAGGGGGGACGCGACTCCCGGATAGGCTCGTACCACGACTCCGGCACCGGCGGATTCGAGAACTGCGAGGGGTCCATCAACTGCGGCGAGTGGGTCGGGACGACGACCGTCCCGTCGGGTCCGACCGCGTCCCGGAACCCCTCGACTGCGCCCTGCGGGCCGCCGGGCACCCGCCCGAGCGACGACAGCGACGAGTGGACGAGCAGGACGTCGCCCGCCTCGACGCCCAGGTCCCGACAGTCCGCGGCGATGCGGTCGGGCGTGATTGGTTCGTCGCTGCGCTCGGCCGGGAGTTCGTCGCTCACGGGAACCACCGCTGCATACTCGGCGGTTTCCGGTCGTCGGAATAAGTCTTCGGTGGGAGTGACACCGGTCCACGCCCGACCGGAAACTACCTGCCGGCCGCGGACGAGACTCGGGTATGGAGACGGCGCCACTCACCGACGACGACGAGGACCTGATAGCACAGGTCGCCGCGACGAACGACCGGACGTACGACCCCGAGTTCTTCGACGGTGCCCACATCGTCGCGGGCGGGGTGAGACTCGCGGACGGCACGGTCCACGAGGGGGTGAGCCTGCCGGCGTCGGTCGGCCGGGCGTCGATGTGTGCGGAACCGGTCGCCGTCGGGTCGGCCATCGCCGACGGCTACGGGCACGACGACCTCCGCACCTGCGTCGCCGTGGCGTACCCCCGCGGCGAGGACGAGACCGAACCGAGCGTCGTCCCGCCGTGTGGGTCGTGTCGGGAACTGCTGGCCGACTACGACCCCGACCTTCGCGTCGTCGTCCCCGTCGACGGCAAGCGGCGGGTCGCGCGGGCGATGGACCTGCTCCCGACGCGGACGTGGTAGCTCAGCCCCACGACAGAAGCGCCTTCAGTTGCTCGCGGGAGAACAGCGTCGAGGGCTCGTCCATGTGGACGCCGATCTCGCCGGAGAACGCCCGGAGGCCGACGCGCTGGACGGGTTCTGGCATGGAGTAGCCGGCGCGGACGAGGTGGCCGAGTTGCTGTTCGCGCCGCAACTCGGAGCGCCAGGCGTCCTCGTAGTCGCCCAGCGTTTCGGGTCGAGCGGGGTCGACGGTGCGGGCGGCGTGGTCCGCGGCGCGCATCCCGTAGAGGATGCCGCCGCCGGTGAACGGCTTGGTCTGGGCGGCGGCATCGCCCACCAGCAGGGAGCGCCGGCCGGTGACGCGCTTGGGCGGGCCGACCGGGATGAGCCCCGAGCACCGCTCGTCGACGTCGGCGCCGTAGTCGTCACAGAACGCGCGGAAGCGGGCCCGCTCGTCGTCGCCCGGCCTGACGGCGAGACCGTACTCGACGCCCGCCTCGCCGCGCGGGATGCGCCACGCGAAGAACGTCGGCACAGAGAGGTGGACGTCGACGAACTCCTGGTGGTCCGGGTCGGGGTCGAAGCCGAGCACGCCGTGCAGGAACTCGTCGGGTTCGGGGAGGCCACACTGGTCGCGCACCCGCGAGCGGGGGCCGTCGGCCCCGACGACGAGGCGGGTCTCGAACCGCTCGGTGCCGTCGGGGCCGCGGGCGGTGACGGTCACCGAATCGCGGTGCTCCTCGACGCGGGTGACGGTGTGGCGGTCGCGGACGTCCGCGCCGGCGTCGCTGGCGGCCCGGGCCAGCGTCTTGTCGAGGCCGACGCGGTCGATGGCGTTCGATATGGGGTCGTCGCGGTAGAACGGGTAGGCCCGCGAGTCGGCGTCGCCGAGGTGGAAGCGGGCGCCGTGAATCGCGTTCTGGAACAGTTCGTCGCGGGCCGCGTCGGGGACGTACTCCCAGACGTCGAGCGAGACGTGGCCCGAGCAGGCCAGCGGCTTCCCGACTTCGCCCTGTTCGAGCACGAGCACGTCCCGGCCGCACTCGGCCGCGGAGCGGGCGAACCGCGAGCCAGCGGGGCCGGCCCCCACGACGACGAAGTCGCGCATTACCGGTGGCACGGCGCCGTGGGCCAAGAACCTTCCAGTTCGTCGCCGGGCCAGTAAGTATTAGGCCGGGGGGTCCGGAGGCCGGGACACGACGAGTCGCGGCCTCCGGGGAAACGAGATGGGTACGGACCAGATGACGGCATCGAACGAGACGCTCCAGCGAGCCTCGCTTCTACTGCTCGGTGTGGGGCTCCTGGCGCTGTCGGCGGTCAACGTGCTCGTCAGCGACGCTGACCTCTGGCTCCGGCTGGTGGAGTCGGGGCTCCCCATCGGGCTTGCGCTGTTCTTCCTGGTGTTCGCGGTCCACCTCTACGAGCGCGGCGAATCGCCGGAGGCGATGGTCGTCATCACGGCGTGGGCGTTCGCTGGCGGCCTCGTTACGGGCGCGCTCGCGGTCTGGTTGCTGGCGGTCATCACACTCCAGGGCGAGGTGATATCCGACCCCTCCTACGTCGTCGCTAGCTCCGCCACCGTGGGGGCGACGTTCGGCGGCGCGGCGGGCTACTACCACGCACAGCTCCGGGAGACCGCGTCCCAGCTCCAGCGGCAGAACATGCGGCTCGACGAGTTCGCCAGCATTCTCAGCCACGACCTGCGGAACCCGCTCAGCGTCGCGGCCAGCGGGATGGACCTCGCCAAGCAGACGGGTCGTGAGGAGGACTTCGAGCGGGTCAAGCAGGCCCACGAGCGGATGGACCGGATGATAGCGGAACTGCTGAAGCTCTCCCGGCAGGGCGCGGACCTCTCTGACCTCGAACCCGTCTCGCTCCGCGAGGTGGCCGAGGGGGCGAGCGAGACGGTCGCCGCGGACCTGCAAGCCGACATCGCGTTCCGGTTCCCCGACGACACGAAACTGCGCGCGGACCCCGAGCGGCTCGCGGCCGTGTTCGAGAACCTGTTTCGCAACGCCGGCGAACACGCCGGCTCGGAGCCGACGGTGACCGTCGGCGCGTTCCCGGACGGCGCGGGGTTCTACGTCGCCGACGACGGGCCGGGAATCCCGCCCGACGAGCGCGAGGACGTGTTCGACCAGGGGTACACCACCGACGCGCAGGGGACGGGCATCGGCCTCGCCATCGTCCGGCGGGTCGCCGACGCGCACGGCTGGGACGTGTCGGTCACCGAAAGCGAGGCGGGTGGCGCCCGCTTCGAGTTCTACACCTGAACGGCGAGGCCGGCCGGCGGCGCGTCCGGCAGTCGGTCGCCGGCGACCACCTCCTCCCACGTCCCGCCGGCGTCGTCGCTCTCGAACAGCCCGCGGTTCGACAGCGCGAGGAACCGCCCCGGCTCCGGCGCGCGGACGACGGCGCGGTAACAGCCGTCGCCGTGCGGCAGGTCGTCGATTCGCGTCCAGTCGTCGTCGGCGCGCCGGTACACCGAGGAGACGCCCTGCCGGTGGGCCTGGGTCGCCGACCGCGCGCTCGACAGCACGCGCACGTCGGGGTCCGCGGGGTCGACGGCGACGCTCCAGCAGTAGCGCTCCTCCAGCCCGGACTGCGGGTACGTCCACGAGTCGCCCCCGTCGGTCGACTCGGCGTAGCCGTCGCCCGCCGCACAGTAGAGGCGGCCGGGCGCGTCGGGGTGGGTGGCGAGTTCGTGGGTGTCGCGCCGGGCGCCGGCCACCCGGTCGCGCCAGGTCTCCCCGCCGTCGTCGGTCCGCACGAGCGCGCCGGCCTCGATGGCCACGTACCACCGGCCCGCGCGGTTCGGGTCGGGCTCCAGCCAGCGGACGTGATGGGTGTCGGGCCGCGGCGGGAACGACCACTCGTTCGACGAGGGAAGCGTCGTCAACTCCGGCAGTCGCTCCCACTCCCGGCCGTCGGTCGAGCGGTAGACGGCGCTCGGTTCCGTGCCGGCCCACCACGCGCCGTCGCCGCGCGTGACGGCGGTGACGTGGCCGTCGAGCACGCGCTCGAACCCCTCACCTGTCCGGCGGTACAGCCCGTCCCACGTTCCCGCGTACACGTCGCCGCCGCCGGCGGCGAGACACTCGACATCGGCGAGGTCGGTCGCCGTCCCCTCGTCGACGGCGAGCACCCGGTCGGGGAACGCGGCGTGGACGGTCATCTACTCCTCGGTGTCGCCGCCCCCGAGCAGTTTCCGGAGCAACAGGACGAGGACGATGACCGCCGCCACGACCGCGACGGTACGCAGTCCCTCCTCGTCGTCCGAGAGCTCCGGCCGGTCGGCGGCGGTGCGGGTCTCAGTCTCCGAGTCGGGCGTCTCCACGTCGGCCTCCTCCTCCTCTTTCTCCTCATCACCGTCATCGTCGTCGCCGTCGACGGCCTCGACTTCGACCTCGGTCGGGCCGTCGTCGGTCTCGGCCTTCGCCTGCTCGGCCGCTTCGACGTCGACGTCGTTCTCGTCGCTCGTCTCGTCGCCCTCGCTCTGTTCACGTTCCTCGGCGTCGGTTTCCGCGTCGTCTTCAGCCTCGCTCTCGGCATCGGCCTCGCTCTCGGCTATCTCGTCTTCGCGTTCGGGGAGCCACCAGACGACGTTGTTCCCCTCGGTGGTCCGTTCGAGTAGCCCCTCGTCGACGAGTTGCTGGAGCCGATTGCGGGTCGTCCCCCGCGTGACCGGGAGCTGTCCGGCGACCTCGGTAGTCGTCATCCGGGGTGCGTCGTTCGAGCGCAGTATCTCGAGGATGGTCTCGTCGTCGACGGAGGTGGACATGCACGGCGATTCGTCGCCCGCGAACTTAAGGACACCCGACCGTGCGAGGGTTCAAGTACGGAAGCACGGCCACCCTCGCCGTGACGTGACGCCCGCTCCGGGGTGGTCAGCGATTGTGCGACACCACACCCCGGAGAGTGGAACGGTGTCGCCTGTTCGCTATCGCCCCGGCCGCTCCGTCAGTCGTCGCCGATTGGCATTACGGCGACATCGGTCAGTCGTCGCCGATTGGCATTACGGCGACCGCAGTCAGTCGTCACCCGCGGCTCGGGCCTCCGCCTCCTCGGCGTCGGTCTCCTCGGCCAGTGCTTCGCGCTTCTCCCACCGCTCGGCCCGCGGCCCGTCCATCTCCACGTCGGGGAGCAGGTCCCGGAGGTAGCGACCGGTGTGCGAGTCGTCCTGCCGGGCGACGGCCTCGGGCGTGCCCTCGGCGACGAGGTCGCCGCCGTGTTCGCCGCCCTCCGGCCCGAGGTCGATGATGTGGTCGGCGTTCTTCACCAGGTCGAGTTCGTGCTCGACGACGACGACGGTGTTGCCGTCGTCGGTCAGCCGCTGGAGCACGTCGATGAGCTTCCGCTCGTCCTCGGAGTGGAGGCCGGTCGTCGGCTCGTCCAGCAGGTAGAGCGTGTCGCCGGAGTCCTTCTTGCCGAGTTCCTCCGCGAGCTTGATGCGCTGGGCTTCTCCGCCCGACAGGGTGGTCGACGGCTGACCGAGTCGCATGTAGCCGAGCCCGACGTCCTTCAGAAGCTGGAGACGCCGCCGGATGCCGGAGTGAGACTCGAAGAACTCGTGGGCCTCGTCGACCTCCATCTCCAGTACGTCCGCGATGGTCGCGCCCTTGTAGGTAACGTCGAGCGTCTCGTCGTTGTAGCGGGAGCCGCCACATTCCTCGCAGGGGACGTACACGTCAGACAGGAAGTTCATGTCGATTTTGACGGTGCCCTGTCCCCCGCAGGCCTCACAGCGGCCACCCTTCACGTTGAACGAGAACCGGCCGCGCTCGTAGCCGCGCTGTTTGGCGAGCTTCGTCTCCGCGAACAGTTCGCGGATGTGGTCGAACACGCCCGTGTACGTCGCCGGGTTGGAACGGGGCGTCCGGCCGATGGGCGACTGGTCGATGAGCCGCACGCTCTCTATCTCGTCGATGCCCTCGATGTCGTCGTGGTCGCCAGGGAACACGTCGGTGTCGTTCATCCGCCGGACGAGCCCCTTGTAGAGAATCTCGTGCAGTAGCGTCGACTTCCCCGACCCGGAGACGCCCGTGATGGCGGTGAAGTTGCCCAGCGGGACCGTCACGTCGAGGTCCTTGAGGTTATGTTGGCGAGCACCTCGAACGGTGAGGTGGCCGTCGGCGTCGCGCCGGTCGTCGGGCACGTCGATGACCTTGCGCCCGGCGAGGTAGTCGCCGGTGACGGACGCGTCGGCGGCCATCACGTCGGCAACGTCGCCGTTGACGACCACGTCGCCGCCCCGCTTCCCGGGACCGGGACCCATGTCGATGACGTTGTCCGCGCGCCACATCGTCTCCTCGTCGTGTTCGACGACGACCAGCGTGTTGCCCAAATCGCGCAGGCCCTCCAGCGTGTCGAGCAGTTTGTCGTTGTCGCGCTGGTGGAGGCCGATGGAGGGTTCGTCGAGCACGTACAGCACGCCGACGAGCCCGGAGCCGACCTGGGTGGCCAGCCGGATGCGCTGGCTCTCGCCGCCAGACAGCGTCGAGGCCTCGCGGTCGAGCGTGAGATACTCCAGCCCGACCTCCTCCATGAATCCGAGGCGCGCACGTATCTCCTTGAATATCTCCTCGGCGATGGTCCGTTCGCGCTCCGAGAGGTCGGATTCGAGCCCCTCGAAATGCTCCAGGGCGTCGCCGATGCTCATGCGGTTGATTTCGGTGATGGCGGTGTCGGCCACGAGGACCGCCCGCGACTCCGGCCGGAGACGCGTCCCCTCACAGTCGGGACAGGTCGTCGTCGCCATGTAGTCCTCGATGTGCTCGCGGGTGCTCTCCGAGTCCGTCTCGACGTACCGGCGGTCGAGGTTCGGGATGACGCCCTCGAACTGCTTCTCCTTCCGGCGGGTGCCGTTCTTCGTCTGCCGTTTGAACACCACCTCGTCGTCGGTGCCGTAGAGGAACGCCTCCTGGACGTCCTCGTCCAGTTGTTCGAACGGCGTGTCGACGCTCAGGCCGAAGTGCGCGGCCACGCTGTCGATGCGCGTCCGGTAGTACGACCGGTTGTAGCTCCACGGCTCGAACACGTCCTTCAGCGGCTTCGAGGGGTCCTGCACCACGAGGTCTTCGTCGACCTCCTTCGTCTCGCCGATGCCCTCGCAGGCGGGGCAGGCGCCGTGCGGGGAGTTGAACGAGAACGACCGCGTCTCGATTTCGGGGAGGTCGATGCCGCAGTGCGTGCAGGCGAGTTCCTCCGAGAAGGTGACGACGAGACGGTCGCGGTCGTCGCCCGCGAGGTCGCCAGTCGACCGCGTCTCCGTCCCGAGGTCGACGTCCTCGGGCGGGTCCGGCAGGATGACCTTCAGCGCGCCGTCGGCTTCCTCGAGGGCGGTCTCCACCGAGTCGGTGATGCGCGAGCGGGCCTCCTCGCTGACCGTCACGCGGTCGACGATTACGTCGACGGTGTGGTTGTAGTTCTCGTCGAGGTCGGGCCGCTCGTGGGAGAGGTCGTACTCCTCGCCGTCCACTTCGACGCGGGCGTACCCCTCGCCCGCCAGGTCGTCGAACAGGTCCTCGAAGGCTCCCTTCTGGTCGCGGACGACGGGCGCCGCGAGTTTGGCGCGGGTGTCTTCGGGCAACTCGAGCACCCGCGAGACCATGTTCTGGGCGGACTGCTCGCCCACCTCGCGGCCACACTCCGGGCAGTGGGGGGTGCCGACGCGCGCATAGAGGAGACGGAGGTAGTCGTGGAGTTCGGTGACGGTACCGACCGTCGAGCGGGGGTTGTTGGCGGCGTTCTTCTGGTCGATGGAGATGGCCGGAGAGAGCCCCTCGACGTTCTCGACCTGCGGTTTGTCCATCTGGCCGAGGAAGTTGCGGGCGTACGCCGACAGCGACTCGATGTAGCGGCGCTGGCCCTCCGCGTACACCGTCTCGAAGGCCAGCGAGGATTTGCCGGAGCCGGACAGCCCCGTGACGACGGTGAACTCCTCGCGCGGGATGCGGACGTCGACGTCCTTGAGGTTGTGCTCCTCTGCACCCCGGACCTCGATGTGCTCCTTCGTCATTAGGCGTGCCACGGTTCGGGGTCGGGAAACCCTGTCGGTTAGGGGACGCAACTACCGGAAGCATCCGGACCACGCGACCGGTGACCATCGGGAACCGCGAGCGCCGGTGAACGCGGTGGGTTCTCCGGCCGTGTCACACTGACTCACACCACCGATAGCGGTTTGCCGCTCGCCGCGAACGCCGACCCATGATGGCAGAGTACGGCCGCGTCGTCAACGTCGACGGCGTCGTCGTCCGCGACGGCGAGTACCTGCTCGTCGAACGGAGCGCACAGAAGGACCACGCCGCCGGCGTGCTCGCGTTCCCCGGCGGGAAACTGGAATCGACCGATGGCGACGCCATCGCGGCGACGGCCCGGCGCGAACTCGCGGAGGAGGTCGGCATCGAAGTCGGTGCGGTCGAGTACGTCCACGCCAGCACGTTCGAGGCCGACGACGGCACGCCGTGTCTCAACGTCGTCGTCCGTTGTGAGCACGTCGGCGGCGAGGCCCACCCCCGCGCGACCGACGAGGTGGCGGCGGTCCGCTGGCTCACCCACGGCGAACTCCACGACCACGACGACGTGCCCGAGTTCGTCGCCGCGTACGCCGACATGGTCGAGGGGGTACGAGCGGCCGACTGACGCGCCGGGCGATGGGTTCAGGATGGGTGGCGTCGTACCGACGCGCCGTGACAGACGCCGACTTCGACCTCGACCAGCGTGCGTGGGGACTCGCGGAGGCGGCCGACGCGGCCGTGGAGTCCGTCACCGTCGACGTGTTGGACGCCGAACGCGGCCGCGACGACGTAGTCGTGCTCGACATCCGCGACATCCGCGAGGTGTGGATAGAGGGCTCGATTCCCGACGTCGAGCATGCGCCTCGCGGAATGGTGGAGTTCTGGGCCGACCCGGAGACGACGTACTACAAGGATTTTTTCCACCCCGAGAACCGCTACGTGCTCTACTGCAACGAGGGCGGCCGCTCGGCGCTCGCCGCCGAGCGCCTCGAAGCGATGGGCTACCCCGACGTGGCCCATCTAGAGGGGGGGTTCACCGCGTGGCAGGACGCAGACAAGCCGACCGTCGACGTGCCACAGAAGGACTACGCGGGCCGGTAGGCCGGGGGACTTATCAACAACCCGGGAGGACGCGGAGGCATGAGCGACCAGTACGACATCAGCGGCATCGAACTGACGGACGACAGCTACACCGTCGACCAGTCGCTGATACGCAACAAGTACAAGGCGACCGACTCGGCCGGCAACGTCGTTCTCCGCGGGAAACAGAAGATGTTCAAACTGAAAGAGGAGTTCCCGTTCACGGACGGCGACGACACCGACGTGTTCACCGTCAAGGCCGGCGGCATCATCGACGTGGCGGGCGATTACGTCCTCTCGGACGCTCAGACGGGCGAGGAACTCGTCATCCTCGACAACGACTACTCGCTACTACAGGACACCTGGACCATCCGCGACGCCGACGACGAGCGTGCGCTCGCCAAGATAGACTCCCGGGGTGCGATGATGACGCTGGCGCGCAACCTCCTGCCGTTCGGCTATCTCATCCCCCACAAGTACGAGATAACCGACACGGACGGCGACCACGTCGGGTCCATCGAGGGCCAGTTCTCCCTGCGCGACACCTACGAGATAACGCTCGACGACACCAGCGACGTGCCGAAGGAACCCGTCGTCGCCGCCGCCATGGTCATCGACGCCATCCAGGGCAACTGATGGCCGTCGGAGGTGGTCGATGAGCGTCCTCGATACGCTCGTCGGGAGCCTGTTCTGGGTCGTGTTGTTGCTCCTCGGGGTGGGTCTCGTCGCGTACGCCGTCGACCGGGTGCGGAACGTCCGCGCCATCCTCTCGACGCCGACGAGCGACGCGGGGTTCGTCTCGACCGGCCGGGTCGAACTGGAGGGCGCCGTCGACGCGCGCGACACCGTCGAGACGCCGTTCACCGGCACCGACTGTGTCGCCTACGAGTGGCAGGTCGAGGAGCACGACCGCGACCCCGGCGACGCCTTGCGCGACTGGGACACGCTCGCGCAGGGGGGCGTGACGGTGCCGTTCGCCGTCGGCGACGGTACCGGGGAGGCGCTTGTCGACCCCGTCGAACGCGGCGACGGCGTCGACGCGGAACCGCCCCGCGACGCGTCCACCGAATCGGAGGGCTGGCTCTCGTCGGGCCTGCCGACGGACCTCGACCTGCCGGCGACCGACGAGATAGTCGTCGAGGCCGGCGAGGACCCCCCCGAGCGCGTCGCCGCGTTCCTCGCCGGCCGGGAGAACCGAGACCGCGTCCACGACGAGAAGCGCCGGTTCACCGAGCGGCGACTCGAGGACGGCACGGAGGTGTACGTGCTCGGCCACGCCGTCGACACCGGCCGGGGCGTCGCCGTCGAGAACCACCGCGGCGAGCGGTTCGTCGTCTCGGCGAACTCGGAGACGCGGACGGCGCTCCGGAACGTCGGCGGCGGCGTCCTCGCCTTCGTCGTCGGCGTCCTGCTCGTCGTCGTGAGCGGGTGGATACTGCTCGCGACGGCCGGCGTCGTGTGAGCTACACGTCCTCGGGGAGCCAGCCGCCGTCCACCTCGACGTTCTCGCCGGAGACGTACGCCGCTTCCTCGGAGCAGAAGAACAGCAACGGTGCGACCACGTCCTCGTAGCGCGCCCACCGGCCCCGCGGCGCCTCCTCGGGGAACTCGTCGGAGCTCTCGACGACGTACGGCGAGACGGCGTTGACCGTGACGCCGTCGTCTTGCGTGTCGGCCGCGAGCATCCGCGTGAACATCAGCACGGAGTTCTTCGCCGCGAAGTACGGGAAGTTCTTCGGCGAGACCAGCCCCTTCTCCGCGGAGGCGTAGCCGACGTTGACGACCCGCCCCCACTCACGGTCGCGCATCCCCGGGAGGGCGCGTTTCGCACACAGCACCGTCCCGTAGTAGTTCGTCTCGACGACGGTCTGCCAGCGCGACCACTCGATGTCCTCCCAGTGGGTGGGCGCGAAGTTGCCGACGTTGTTGACGAGCACGTCGACGCCGCCGAGCCGCGATTCGACGCGGTCGAACAGCCCGTCCACGTCGGCGGGGTCGGTCACGTCGGCGCTGGCGGCCATCGCGGCGACGCCCTTCTCGCGGGCGTCGTCGGCCGTCTCCGCGGCGGCGTCGTCGCTGGTGTTGTAGTGGACGCACACGTCGGCGCCGCAGTCGGCGAGCGCCAGCGCGAACGCACGTCCGAGTCCCTTCGCGCTCCCCGTGACGAGCGCGACGCGGCCGTCGAGGTCGGGGTCCATGCCCGCGCTTCGACGCCGACCCTGATAGTGGTGCTGGGACTGGTAGTTCCGGACCAGCACGTGCCACGGCGGTGTTTTTGCTCCGACACGTCGAACGGGGTGCATGGACCACGAGATACACCACCGGCCCTCGGAGGCGATGGTCACCATCGCGCTGGCGCCCGGCGAGCGGGTCGTCGCGGAGGCGGGGGCGCTGGTCGCTCACGAGACGGGCATCGAGATGGAGACGGGCGCCCGCGGCGGCGTGTTCGGCTCCCTGAAGCGGCTGGTCGGCGGCGAGAGCTTCTTCGTCAACACGTTCCGCTCGCCTGACCGGGAGGCGACGGTGTCGTTCGCGTCGGCGCTCCCGGGCGACGTCGTCACCGAACACGTCGGCGACGGGCAGGGCGAGTTGTTCGCGCAGTCGGGGTCGTTCCTCGCGGCCGGCGGCGGCGTCGAGGTGGACACCACGTTCGGCGGCGCCCGCTCGTTTCTCGGCGGGGAGGGGCTGTTCCTCCTGCGACTGTCGGGCGACGGCCCCGTGTGGCTCTCCAGCTACGGCGCCATCGAGGAGCGGGCGGTGCCGGCCGGCGAGACGCTCACCGTCGACACCGGCCACGTCGTCGGGTTCCGTGACGTCGAGTGGGACGTCCGCCGCGTCGGCGGTCTGAAGTCGACGCTGTTCTCCGGCGAGGGACTCGTCTCCGAGTTCACCGGCCCCGGCACCGTCTGGGTGCAGACCCGCTCGCCCGACGCGTTCGTCGCGTGGCTGTCGAGCAGGCTCCCCACCGGCACCACGGCGTCGAACTCGACCGGTGACTCGGGCGGCAGTGACTTCTCGGTGCGGTTCTGAACGCGGGCGGGCGACGCTCCGGAGGCGTCCGTTCGTGAACAGTTGACAGGGGCGTGAACGGTTCTCTATTCAATCCGGAAGGGATAGAATTAAGAGATTCCTGTCGGCAGAAACGCCCGATGCGACGCATCCTGACCCTTCTGGTGCTCGCGTGCGTGGTGACCGCCGGCGTGCCCGCGTCGGCCGTCGCCGCGCCCGCGGGGGGTGGACAGCAGGCCGCCGTGGCCACCGAGAACGCCACGGAGACGGCCGACGGGACCGCGACGGTGACGGTCCTGTCGTACAACGACGTACAGACCGCCGCCGCGCAGGACGGCGACTTCTCGCGGCTGGTCGAACTCGTCCACGAGCGCCGGCAGGCCCACGACAACCCGACCGTGGTGCTCGGTGCCGGCGACCAGGTGAGCCCCCACGCGCTCGCACCGGTGAGCCAGTGGCGGGTGGCGACGAGCGTGCTCAACCACCTCGACCCCGCCGCCGACGTCGTCGGCAACCACGAACTCGACTTCGGCTACGACGCCGTCTCCGAGTTCCGCAACGACTCGGAGTTCCCGTGGCTGGCGACCAACGTCGTGAGAAACGACACCGGCGAGCCGTTCCAGGGCGCCGAGGACCACGTCGTCGTCGAGCGCGACGGCGTGCGCATCGGCGTCATCGGCCTCGTCGACCGGGGCGCGACGTACGGCAAGACGAACATCGACTTCGCGGGCAACGGCGTCACGGTCCGCAACGTCAGCGAGGCCGGCCCCGAGGCCGCGGCGCGGCTGAGAGCCGAGGAGAACGTCGACGTGGTCGTCGCGCTGGCTCACACCGGCATCGGTGACGCCGAGCGCGTCGCCCGCGCGGACGACGGCAACATCGACGTCATCCTCGTCGGCGACGACGAGCAGTACTACCCGCCCGCCGAGACGTCGGGGACGATAATCTCGGAGGCTGAGGCCCGTGCCGAGTGGCTCGGCGAACTCAACCTCACCGTCGACACCGCCGAGGACGACGTGACCGCCTGGAACGGGCGGCTCATCAACGTCACCGAGAGCGCCGAGCGCAACGAGACGGCCAGCCGCATCATCAACGGCTACCGTGACAACGTCTCGCTCGACTCGACGGCCGCGTACAGCGAGGTGGCGCTTGACGCGCGGTTCTCGACGAACTACCACCGCGAGTCGAACTACGGCAACCTCGTCACCGACGCGATGCGGAACGCCGCCGGCGCGGACGTGGCCATCACGAACGCCGGCGGCATCCGCTCGAACGCGGTGTACGGCCCCGGCAACATCACCGGCGGCGACGTGTTCAACACCCTGCCGTTCGCGAACACGCTCGTCACCGTCGAACTGACGGGCGAGGAGTTAGAGGAGACGCTCGAATCGCAGGTCATCACGGTCGGGCCCGACAACCCGTACGACGCCGAAATCAGCCAGCAGGTCTCCGGCGTCAGCTTCGAGTGGAACGGCGCGACCGGCGAGGTGCGTGACCTCCGGGTCGGCGGGAAGCCGGTCCGCGACGGGAAGACGTACACCGTCGCGGTCAACAGCTACATCGCCGCCGGCGGCTCCGGCTACCCGCTGGAGAACGCCACTCGCGTCTCCACGACCGACACCCTGCTCGCGGAGGTCGTCATCGACTACATGGAGGCGAAGGGCACCGTCTCACCGACGGTCGAGGGGCGCGCCGTCCGGTACACGACGGCCCTGCCCGACCGGATGGTGTGGGTCGACGAGGACGGCACGACCGCCATCCGCTACGACGTGCCCGAGAACGCCACCGGCATCGCGGCCGACAGCTTCTACGCGACGAACGGGACGGCCCGCGTCGCGCCCGAGAAGGTGTACCGGTCGGACGGCGAACTGGTGGTCGCGTTCCACGACGCCAAACTCAACCGCCTCGCCGACGGGCAGGGCAACGCCCGCGTCGAACTGTACGGCACCTACACTGACGCACGCTACACCGACGACCGGTCCTACTGGGACGGCTCGGTCGTCAGCGGCGACCTGACGGTGCTGGCCTCGCAGGGCGAGAACCGCGGCGAGTCGCAGGGCAACAAGGGCGGCAACGCCGACGCCTGACTCCGCGACGGCGAACCGACCCCCTCTCTTTTGTCGGCGCGGCCCCCAGGTGGGGGCATGCGACGACGCGACGTGTTGCGCGCGACCGGTGGTGCCCTGACGCTCCCCGCCCTCCTCGCCGGCACCGGCGCCGCGACCCAGGACGCGTTCGAACCGCTCGGAGAGGCGCCGCTGACCGGGGCGAAGGAGGCCGTCGTCGGCCCCGACGGCTACGTCTACGTCGCGGTGACCGACGGGTTCGCCGTCGTCGACGTCTCGGACCCCGCCGCGCCCGCGGTACTCCACGAGAACCGCGACGTCTGGAGCGACCACGAGGACGGCCCGCTGGAGGACATCTACGACGTGAAGGTGGACGGCGACCGCCTCGCGGTTACCGGCCCCGCGAACCCCGGCCCCGAACTCCAGGGGGTCGTCGTGTTCGACGTCTCCGACCCCACGGCGCCCGAGCGCGTGTCGACCCACGAGACGACGTTCTTCAACCACAACTGCGACATCAGCGAGGGGACCGTCTACCTCTGTGGCAACGACGGCGAGCGCAACCCGCTCGTGACCGTCGATGCCGAGACTGGCGAGGAACTCGGCCGATGGTCCATCGTCTCGCAAGACGAGACGTGGCAGGAGGTGCCGTTCATCCACTGGCCGCTCCACGACATCACCGTCGAGGACGGCGTCGCCTACCTCGCCTACTGGGATGCGGGGACGTGGCTGGTCGACGTCTCCGACCCCGCAGAGCCGACGCTCCGGGCGAAGGTGCGGGGCCGCTCGGCCGAGGAGTTCATCGACCTGAGTCAGAGCGAGTCGTTCGAGGAGGGGCGCCAGCCGCCGGGCAACGACCACTTCGTCGCGCCCAACGACGACGGCACGCTCGTCGGCATCAGCGTCGAGGCGTGGGACGTCGACCCGCCCGAGGAGGACGTCCGGCCGGGGTCGATCCACCTGTACGACGTCTCGGACCCCGAATCGCCCGCGAAGGTCGCCGAAATCGAGGCCCCGACGACCGACGACGAGGGGTTCACCGGCGTCTGGACCACCTCCCACAACTTCGAGTTCGCGGGCGACCGCCTGTTCACCTCGTGGTACCGGGGCGGCGTCCGGGTCCACGACATCTCGGACCCCTCGGCGCCGCGCGAACTCGCACAGTTCCGCGACAGCGCGACGACGAGTTTCTGGACGGCCCAGTACGGCGGCGACTCCTTCTTCGTCGCCTCCAGCCGCAAGGACCCCTCGGAGATGGAGACGGCGTCGGCCGCCGGCGACGGCCCCGGAGCGGCCATCTACACGTTCCCGAACCCCGACGGCCCGGTGCCGACGGCGTCGCCGACCGCCTCGCCCTCGCCGTCCGCGACGCCGGCCGACCAGCCGGCCGACGGGTCGACCGCCGACGCCACGCCGTCCGCGACGGGGACCCCGGTGAGACAGCCCGGATTCGGCCTGTTCGGGGGCGCGCTGGCGCTCGGCGCGGGCGCGGCGTGGCGCGCGTTCCGGCGCGACGATTAGAGTGCGTTCTCGACTTTCGACGCCACCTCGCGGGCCTTCTCGGCGAGCGGTTCCGGCACCTGTCCGGCGTCGACGGCGGCGTCGAGTTCGTCGTCGTCGACGCGCTCGACCGTGCCGTCGGCGTGTTTCACCACGTCGACGTGGAGGTCCACGTACCGGACGGCCTCGGGGAACACTTCGACGGGCGTGCAGACGTTGACGTACGTCCCCCGGCGGGTGCCCTCGGCGCCCCGGTAGACGGTCGCGTACCACCAGCGCCCCTCGGCGAACTTCGTCGTCGCCACGTCGCCAGCCTGCCGTTCGACGCCCAGCGCGTCGTAGGTGCCGCCGGGGTGCATCTCCCGCTCGACCGTTATCTTCCCGGCGGGGTCGCGGTCGGTCACCTCGCCGTGGCCCAGCGTGATGAGCCGCCCGTCCGGCTTCCCGTGGCCGATAGCGACGCTGTCGCCCTCCAGCGGCCCGAACTGGCGGGTGACGACGTCGAACGGGAACTCGCCCGACGGCTCACACATCGCTTCCGCGAAGTCGACGGCGGCGCTGGCGGCGTTCGTCGCCGCCTTCACGCGGTGGTGGCCGGGCATCGTCGCGGTCACCTCGCGGCGGTACTCGTCGAGCGCGAACCGGCTCTCGCGGCCGAACCAGGCGTGGGTGGTCGCCGTCGGCGCGGCGAGTCGTCCGGGCACTTCGTCGGGGTCCGCCGCCGAGAGGCCGGCGTCGATGGCGTCGGCCGCCGCGCCCGCCGCCTCCAGCGCGTCAGCGAGCGCGTCCATCGACGCCTCATCGTCGTCGCGGCCCCACCGGACTGCCCACCCCTCCGGCGGGTCGACCGGCAGGAGGTCCTCCATCCGCGCGGCGCCCGCCTGCTCGCTCGCGCCGCCGCGGACGAGCGTCACCAGCGGCGTCTCGACCCGGAGGTCGGTGTCGAGCGTCGGCCGGTTCGACCCCCAGGGGGGTTCGGTGTCGCGGACCTGCACGCGGACGCGCTCGCCGCCGTCGAGGTAGTCGTCGCTGTTGTCGTACGGGAGAAAGCCTTCCGCGTCGCCCAACTCGACGACGGCGCCGGAGCCGAGCGTGTCGGTGACGACGCCGTCGAACACCGCGTCGACGGGCGCGGGGTCGGCCCACGCGAGGGTGTCGCGGGCGACCCCCTGGAGGCGGTCGGTCGCGGCGTCGACGGCGTCGGGCGCGCCGACGAGCGTGAGCCCCTGGCGGTCGAACGTTGTTTCGGCCCGTACCTCCGCCTCCGCGACGGGGAAGTCGGCGTCGAACCGCTCGCGGATGGGTGGGGAGGCCTGCACGACCTGCGCGTCGCTCTGCCGGAACAGTTCGGTGACGGCGGTCGTGTAGATGCCGCGGACGCGGACGTTCACAGTGCCTCCGGCGAGGTGGCAAAGCGGGTGCGGCCGTGCCGCCCCTCCAGCGTCAACTCGACGCGCTCCTCCGAGAGCACGCGGCCGTCCGTCACGGCCACGCCCCACGTCTCGAACCGGAGCCAGCCCTGGAGGTCGGCGGCGTGGGTGTAGGTGTCGAGGAAGCGCACCTCGTGTTCGGCGTGGTCGTCGGCGCTGTGCGCGAGGTCCATCTCGGAGTAGACCACCTCGCGGTCGAAGAACGCCTCGAGGTCGGCGGCCGTCGCCTCGACGCGCTCGGCGACCAACTCGGAGGCCCGCTGGAGGTCGTCGGTGGAGAGTCCGACCTCGCGGAGCGCGGCCTGTTCCCGCTGGTCGAAGTGCATGCCCGTGGATTGGGGCGATGGGGCAAAAAGCCGGGTAGTTCGCGGTCGCCGCCCGCGTGTCACGACCGGGTGGGTTTAGGGGGGTCCCGTCCCACAGGCCGCGTATGACCGAACGGGACCCCGTCGAGTCGCGGTCCGACGGGACGCGGGACCTCTACGACGTCTCGACGTGGGAGCCACGGACCGCCCTCGACCGCCTCGCGGTGCGCGTCCACAGCGGGCTGATATCCGTCGCCCGCATCCTCGTCGTCCTGGTGGGAATCGTCATCATCGGCACGCAGATCATCCTCGGGAGCATCGGCGCGACGTTCGTGCGGGACCCGTACGTCATCGGTCTCGTCGTGCTGTCGGTGGTTCCGGCGGTGTTTCTGGTCGGCTACATCTACATGACCGACATCACGAGTAGCGAACCGCTCCCGCTGTTGATAGGCACGTTCCTCCTCGGGGTGGTGTTCGCGGGGTTCGCCGCCATCGTCAACACGGCCTTCGCGTTCCTCCAGCTCGTCCCGTTCCTGTTCTTCTATCTCGTCGTCGGCCCCGTCGAGGAGACGGTGAAACTGCTGGCGGTCCGGCTGTACGCCTACCGGAGCGGCAGTTTCGACGCGGTCATCGACGGCGCGGTGTACGGTGCGGTCGCCGGCCTCGGCTTCGCGACCATCGAGAACGCGCTGTACATCACCCGGCAGTTGAACGTCTCCCCGACCCCCGGGGCCGAGGCCGTCCCGCTCGGCGTGGTCGGCGCGCTCGGTGCGCTCGGCCTCCAGATAGACGTCGGGGGCCTGCTCCAGCAGGCGCTCAACGAGGGCGGCGGCATCACGGCCGTCCGGGCGCTGGCGGGACCGGGTCACGTCATCTACTCGGCGTTCGCCGGCTACTATCTGGGGCTGGCGAAGTTCAACGGCGAGCGCGCCGGCCCCATCGTCGTGAAGGGGCTGCTCATCGCGGCGTTCATCCACGCGACGTACAACACGCTGGTCGGCATCGTCCCCGGCGTCGTCTCGCTGTTCTACCCGGGCGTCTCCCCGCTCGTGCTGTTCTTCGGGTTCGTGATCGTGTACGACGGGCTGTTCGGCTACCTGCTGTACCGGAAAATCTCCCGGTACCGGACGGCGTACAAGGCGGTCCACGCGGCGGACGAGCACGCCGAGACGGCAATCGAGCCGGAGGCCACCGAGTTCGAGGAGTGACGCGGCCGTCGTTGTCGGAATCTGCGGTCGTCGCGGCACCCCCCGACCGCCGCCGCGACGACCGCAAACTCCCGATATCGCGGGGCTCACAGCTGACCACTCCGGGACAAGTGTTATGATTGATGAGGGGGAACGTACGTGAAACCCCAGCGGGGCAGGCCCATGATAGACCTCACACTCGACATGGAGCAGTACGACTGCCCGTTCATCGACACGACCGTCGCCAACGACGTGGCGTTCTCGGCGGTCCACTGGGAGTTCGACGAGGCGCGCCACCAGCTCGCGACGCGGATGCTCGTGGAGGGCGACGACCGGGGCGCACTGGAGAACGGCCTCCACACGCTGGACGACCACGCGAACATGCACGAACTCGACCTGCTGTCGAAGCAGGCGAACGTCGCCCACATCCGCACCACCATCGAGGAGACGGCGGCGATGGGCACCATCCGCGCGAACGACGGCTACATCACCGGCCCGTTCCACATCGAGGCCGGGAGCGAACGCTGGCACGTCGGCTTCGACCGGGAGCCGGTCGCCGACGAGACGCTGGGGTCGCTCGACGCGGACAACGAGTTCTCGGTCGTCGAGCGGTCGGACATGTCGCTGTCGGACCTCTCGGGGTTCGTCCAGAACGTCGGCGCCGCGATGACGCTCGTCGACGGCTGTAAGGACCTGTCTGACACCGAGCGGGTGACGCTCGAGACCGCCGTCCAGGAGGGCTACTTCGAGTCGCCACGCGGCGCGACGCTCGGCGACCTCGCGGACCGGTTCGGCGTCTCGAAACCCGCCGTCTCGAAGCGACTGCGCCGCGGTCAGGGGAAGCTCGCGGAGAACGCCGTCGACGCGCTCGACGACATCGACGAGTAGCTCACGCGCGGTCCTGGAACGCGCTCACCGCGCCGTACAGCGCCTGCCTGCTCTCGCCGTGCATCACGTAGTGGTCGCCGCCGCCGACCTCCGCGTACTCCGCCCGGCAGTCGAGTTCGTCGAACAGCGAGAGTGCGTCCTCCCGCACCGAGATGGCGTCCTCGTCGCCCCGTACCACGAGCGTCGGCGTCTCGACGGCTGTCGCGTCGTACACCCGCTCGCCCTCGACGGCGGCTTTCGTGTCCGCGAGCGCCCCGGCCTGGGCGATGTACGTCTCCGGGTCTTCGCCCTGGTTCGACTCGACCTGCGTGGTCCAGATGGCTTCGAACAGCGCGTCGTCGCCGCCCTGCCGGTCGCTGACGGCGTCGTACCGCTGGTGGTAGTAGGCGTCGAGGTCGGGGTCGACGTTCAGCGCCGCAGTGATTTCGGCAAAGGACCACGGCGGCCGGTAGACGGGCGCACACAGCGTCAGCGAGGCGAGGTCGTGGTCGCCGTGGACCGCGAAGTAGCCGCCGGTCATCGTCCCCCACGAGACGCCGACGAGGTGGACCGCGTCGTATCGGGGAGCCAGTTCGTCGTACGCCGCCTGGATGTCCTCGGCGGCCAGCGGCGCGCGCACGGGCGGGTCGTTCGCCTCGGGCGGCGCGTTCAGTTCGGGCGGGCGGTCGCTGTCGCCGTACCCCCGCACGTCGAGCGCGTACGCCGCCCGCCCCGCGCGGGCGGTCGCCGCGAGCCACGAGTAGGAGTCGTCGCGCTCGCCGTCGCGCTCCACGGGCGGCGCAAAGAGCGCCCGGGAGGACGTGATAGAGCCGTGGACGTACAGCACGGCCTCGCTCGCGTCGTCCGGCGTCTGCTTCCACAGCCGCAGGGTCGTGCCGTCGGCACTGTCGACCGTCGTCGGTATCGGGTCCATGCGTGAACCGTGTGCAGGAACCCGCGAGTAGCCGCTCGTTTACATGTTAACCTCCGGTACCTTGCCGGTGGAGTTGCTACGATACTACGTGCCATGGACGCCAAGAGACTCACACGCAGACGGATGCTGGCGACGGCCGGGGCGGCCGGCGTCGTCGGCCTCGCGGGCTGTACGGGCGGCGGGACCAACACCGACGACGAGGGCAACGGCGGCGGCGACAGCACGGACTCCCCGACGTCGACGGACGGGACGACGATGAACGGCGGGGCCTCCGGCACCGTGAAAATCGGCGTGCTCCAGCCGCTGTCGGGCGACCTGAAGTACTACGGCCAGCAGGCGGTCTGGGGGTTCGGCCAGGGGTTCAACTACAAGGGTGAACCCGACTTCAGCATGACCGCGGAGACGGGCACCCAGACCGCGACGGTGGGCGACGTCGACTACGAGATGGTCGTCCGCGACACGCAGTTGAGCGCGGACACGGCCCAGACGCTGGCGACCGACCTGGTGCAAAACGAGGGCGTCGACGTGCTGTTCGGCTGTACGTCGTCGGCGTCGGCCACCCGCGTCGTCAAGACCGTCGCGAAGCAGGCGGGGACGCCGACCATCATCGGGCCGGCGGCCTCGGCGAGCATCACCTCGGCGTCGGAGACCTGTGCGCCGAACGTGTTCCGCGCCAACGAGAACACCGCGATGGACGCCCGCTCGGGCGGTCAGTACGTCGCGGACAACACCGACGTCTCGTCGGTGTACCTGTTCGGTGCGGACTACTCGTTCGGGAAGGCCGTCGTCAACAACTACCGGACTGTGCTGGAGGCGAACGGCATCGACATCGTCGGCGAGAAGTTCGTCCCGCAGGGGTACAGCGAGTGGGAGGGCCTGCTCGAAAACGCCGAGAGCGCGGGCGCGGAGGGTATCGTCGCCGGCTTCACGGTGGCGACGCTCCCGCAACTGTTCACCACGTTCCTGAACGGCGACTACTCCTACCGCGTGTTCGGCGGCTTCGCCACCCAGATTACGACGGGCATCCTCGGGCAGACGCTCCAGAAGGTGCTCGGCAAGCCGCTCAGCGAGGAGAAGTTGATGAACGCGAACCTGGGGCCGTTCACCACCCGCTACCACTGGAACCAGTACGACAACGAGATCAACAGCGCGTTCGTCGACAGCTACACCTCCGCCCACGGCATCGTCCCCGACCTGTTCACCTCGGGGACGTTCACCGCCGCCTCGGCGCTCACGCAGGCCGTCGAGGCGTCCGGCTCCACGGAAGGTGCTGACATCGCCGCGGAGATGCGCGGGATGGTCGTCGCCGACACCCCGAAGGGCGAGGACGGCTACGAGTTCCAGTCGTACAACAACCAGGCGCGGTCGGCGATGACCATCGCCAACACCGTGCCCAACGACACCGACAGCTGGAACGCACCCATCAAGCCCAGCGACCCGGTCGCGACCATCGGGAAGGGGTCGACCACCATCCCGAAGGACAGCTCGGAGATGGGCTGTAACCTCTAATGCTCGAGACGGCGGGCCTGACCAAGCGGTTCGGCGGCCTCACGGCCGTCGACGCGGTCGACTTCGCGCTCGCCGAGGACGAACTCTGCTCGCTCATCGGTCCCAACGGGGCCGGCAAGACCACGTTCTTCAACCTGCTGACGGGGGTGCTCTCCCCCACCGAGGGGGCGGTGTATCTCGACGGCGAGGAGGTGACGGGCCTCGACCCCCACGAGACCGCCCGCCGTGGACTCCACCGCTCCTACCAGGTGACGAACGTGTTCCCGACGAGCACCGTCCTCGAGAACGTGCGGGTCGCCGCGCAGGCACACGGCGAGGACTCGATGAAGATGTGGCGCAACGTCGGCGCGTTCGACGCCTACTACGAGGAGGCTCACGCCATCCTCGACCGGGTGGGTCTCGCGGACCAGGCCGACCTCGTCGCGGAGAACCTCAGCCACGGCGAGAAGCGCCAACTGGAGGTCGCCATCGCGCTGGCGGGCGACCCCGACGTCCTCCTGCTCGACGAGCCGAACGCCGGCGTCTCCTCGGAGAGCGTCGACGACATCATCGACCTCATCGAGGACGTCGCCTCGGACCACGCGGTGCTCCTCGTCGAGCACAACATGGACATCGTGATGAACGTCTCCGACCGCATCGTCGTGCTCAACCGCGGCGAGGTCATCGCGGACGGCACCCCTGACGAGGTGAGCGACGACCCCGCCGTGCAGGAGGCGTATCTGGGCGGCTACGAACCGGGCGACCTCACCGACGGGGAGGCAGACGGAAGCGAGCACGCGCCCGGGGAGGAGGTCGCATGACCGGCGAGACGCTTCTCGACGTCGAGGACGCCCACACGTACTACGGCGAGAGCCACATCCTCGAAGGCGTCTCGCTGTCCGTCGAGTCCGGCGAGGTGGTCGCGCTCATCGGCCGCAACGGCGTCGGCAAGACGACCACCCTGCGGACGGTGTTGCAGTTGACGCCGCCCGAGGAGGGGTCGGTCCGCTACCGCGGCGAGGAACTCGTGGGCCGTGACACCAACGAGGTGGCCCGCAAGGGAATCGGCTGGATTCCCGAGGAGCGACGCGTGTTCACCCAGCTAACCGTCGAGGAGAACATCCGCATCGCGGTCCCGCCGGACCACGACGACACGCGCGGCGAGATAGAACGGATGTACGACACGTTTCCCGCTCTCGGGGAGCGGCCGAACGCGAAGGCCGGCACGCTGTCGGGCGGCCAACAGCAGATGCTCTCCATCGCGCGGGGGCTCGTCGGCGACAACGACCTCCTGCTGATAGACGAACCCTCGGAGGGGCTGGCACCCCAGATCGTCGCCGACGTGGCACGGGCCGTCGACGCCGCGAGCGAGGACGCGACCGTCCTGCTCGTCGAGCAGAACCTCCCGCTGGCGATGGACCTCGCCGACCGCTTTTACCTTCTGGACAACGGGCAGGTCGTCACCGAGGGTGAGGCGACCAGCGGCGTGACCGAGGACGAGGAGATACGGAGGTATCTGTCGGCATGAACTCGCTCGCCGCACCTCCGCTCGTGAGCTTCCTCGACGCCCTGGTACAGTTCCTCGGCCCCTCGACGCTGACCGAGGTGATAGTCAACGGGCTGGCGAAGGCGGCCATCTTCGTGATGATAGCCGGCGGCCTGACGCTCATCTTCGGGCTGATGGGCGTGCTCAACTTCGCGCACGGCTCGCTGACGATGTTCGGCGCGTACGCCGGCGGCCTCCTGCTCGTGCTCGCGGTGTCGGAAGCGACCGGGCCCGTCGCGCGGGTGGCGTACTTCTTCGTCGCCGTCGTCGTCGTGTTCGGCCTGCTGGCCGCGCTCGGTGGCGTCGTCGAGGTGGGGCTCATCCGCCCGCTGTACGACCGCCCGCCCATCTACCAGATACTGCTGACGTTCGGGCTGACGCTCGTGCTCGACGAACTCGCGCGCATCACGGTCGGCTTCTACGACATCCAGCCCATCTCCGACTGGCAGGCGGCGCTGGGCACCAAACCCGCGTTCCTGTCGTCGTCGTTCGACCTCGCGGCCATCTCGGTAGGGGGGCTGTCGGTCCTGCAACTGTTCGGCGGCGGCCTGCTGGCGGCGGTCGTCGCCGGGACGTTCGCTCGGAGCGACGCCCTCGAGCGCCTGCGCGACGGCGCCCGCGAGAACGTCCGCCGGCTCACCCCCGGGGGAGCCGACTCGGCCGTCGACCCGCTGACCCTCGCCACTGCGGGCGCGGCCGTTGCCGCGTTCCTCGTCGGCGTCGCCGGCCTCGCGCTGGCGGACCTCTCGGAGGTGACGGTCAACGGGCTGGCGCTGTTCCAAATCGCGTTCGGCGTCGCCACCGTCGCCGTCGTCTGGGGCTTCCTCACCCGGACCCGCTACGGCCTCGTCGTCCGGGCGGGGAGCGAGGACTCCGAGATGACGGAGGCGCTCGGCATCGACGTGCGCCGGGTGTTCACCACCGTGTTCGCGCTCGGCGCGGGCATCGCCGGCGTCGCCGGCCTGTTGCTCGCCTGGGACCCGACGTGGGGCGCGTCGGTGCCGCTGGCCGCCGAGACGCTGTTGCCCGCGTTCGTGGTCGTCATCATCGGCGGCCTGGGTACGTTCCGCGGGACGGTGTACGCCGCCCTGCTCGTCGGCCTGGTGGACGCGACGATGACGTGGTGGTTCGTCAACGTCGTCGACTTCTCCGGCCTGCCGCAGATGACGGTGTTTCTCATCCTCGTGCTCGTGCTCGTGGTGAAACCGCAGGGACTGTTCGGCGTCGCGGAGGTGGGGGGCCATTAGCACCGACACCGCGACCGGCACGGAGGCCGGTACGAGCGGGGCGACGGCCTGGCCCGTCCGCTACCTGCGGGACCACGTCGTCCACATCGGGGTCGTCGTGTTCCTGGTCGCGTACCCCGGCCTGTACCACGTCCTGACGAACTCCGCGGTGGCGGCCGAGGCGACGATGTTCCTGCCGCGCGTGGAGACGATGGTCGCCGTGTTCTACTTCGGGCTGTTCGCCGCCAGTTTCGACTTCATCTCCGGCTACACGGGGTATCTCTCCTTCGGCCACGCCGTGTTCTACGGCGCCGGCGCGTACCTCGTGGTGCTGGCCGCGAACGGCAAACTCGCCGTTACGGTGCCGTTCACCGGCATCCGCCTGCTCGCGTACGACACGCAGTTCATGGTGCTGGTCGTCCTGGCGGGACTGCTGGCGCTCGTGCTCGCGGTGCTTATCGGCCTGGTCTCGTTCCGGCTGACGGGCGTCTACTTCGCGATGATAACGCTCGGGTTCGCGCAGGTCGTCTACGTGTTCGTCCGCGACTGGTCGTTCGTCTCGGAGTCGCCCGCGGACGGCGCGGCCGTCGTCGGTCCGGAGGGGGCGACTCCGCCCGCCTTCGACGTGGGCGTCCCGTTCGTCGACTCGCTGAACCTCGCTATCGGCCAACTGGCCGGGGAGAGCGTCGAGGGGCTGTTCGGGACCCTCTCCTTCTCGACGGCGGAGGTCTCCTACTACATGATCGGACTGGTCGTGCTGGTCTCGTATCTGCTGATGCAACGGGTCATCCACTCGCCGTTCGGTCGCGTGATGATAGCCATCCGCGAGAACGAGGAACGGGCCCGCGCGGTCGGCTACGACACGTTCCGCTACAAACTGGCGGCGTTCGCGGTCAGCGGCTTCTTCGCGGGCGTGGCGGGCGCGCTGTTCGCCGGCTTCCGCCGGTCGGTCGCGCCCGACAACTCGCTGTACTTCCTCGTCTCCGGCGACGCCCTGCTCGCCTCCATCATCGGCGGGTTCGGGACGCTGGCCGGCCCCATCTTCGGCCGGCTGTTCGACGAGTCGGTCCGCGAGTTCCTTTCGAAGGAGGGCTCCGGCGGCGGTCTCCTGCCGTTCCTGCGCGAACAGCTATCGCAGTCGGCGCTGACGACGGAGCTGTTCAACGGCCTCACGGTCCAGGAGGCCATCGAGACGTTCCTGAACGGCCACGCCAGCCTCTATCTCGGTCTGCTGTTCGTGCTGTTCGTGCTGTTCGTCCCGAACGGCCTGCTCGGGACGCTCCGCGACCGGCTCGGCGGCACCGTCGCGAAGCAGGTGTCCGAACGACTGGCCCGACTCCGCCGCTGACACCCGCGAACCGACGCTTTTCTTGTCGTGCAAGTGTTGCCGGTCGGTATGGCGACACAGGACTCGGTCCCCGACGCCTACGACGACTTGCTGGAACGCTACGAGCGCGCGACGTACATCGCCGACGCGGGGCAGGTGCTCTCGTGGGACCAGGAGGTCATGATGCCCGAGGGCGGGACGCCCGCCCGCTCGAAACAGAAGTCCGCGCTGTCGGGCGCGAAACACGACGTCCTCACGAGCGACGAGTTTGCCGACTCGCTGGAGGCCAGCGAGGCCGCGGACCTCCCCCAGCCGGAGCGGAGCGTCGTCCGAGAGATTCGCCGCGAGTACGACCGCGCCGCGAAGGTGCCCAAATCGCTCGTCGAGCGCATCTCCGAGGAGACGTCGAACGCCCTCCCCGTCTGGAAGCAAGCCCGCGAGGAGAGCGACTGGTCGCAGTTCGCACCGCAGGTCGAGACCCTGCTCGAGTTGAAACGGGAGTACGCCGAGCACATCGACCCCGACGCCGACAGCTACGAGGTCCTCTTTGCCGACTACGAGCCGTGGCTCGACCTCTCGGTGGCGGAGGACATCCTCGAACAACTGCGCGAGGAACTCGTCCCCCTCATCGCCGAGTTGAAGGACGCCGACGCGGACCTCGCGTCGCCGTTCGAGGGGGGAACCTACCCCGAGGACGACCAGATGGCGCTGTCGCGGGACACCCTGGAGTACCTCCAGTACCCGTTCGACCGCGGCCGCATCGACACCGCCCCGCACCCGTTCTCGACGGGGACGCAGTTCGACGCCCGCGTCACCACCCGGTTCGACGAGTCCGACCCCGTCTCCTCCATCGGCTCGGTCATCCACGAGTTCGGCCACGCCACGTACACGCTCGGCCTGCCCCAGGAGCAGTACGGCACGCCGCTGGGTCAGCATCGCGGGCTGTCGGTCCACGAGTCGCAGTCGCGGCTCTGGGAGAACCACGTCGGCCGCTCGCGGGGGTTCTGGGAGGGGTACGCGCCGATGGTCAACGACCAGTTCGGCACCGACGTCTCGCCGCAGGAGGGGTACGAGGCGGCGAACCAGATCTACCCGGAGAACCTCATCCGCGTCGAGGCCGACGAACTCACCTACCACATGCACATCATCCTCCGGTTCGAGATCGAGCGCGCCCTGCTGGCGGGCGAGTTGGACGTCGAGGAGGTGCCCGCCGTCTGGAACGACAAGATGGAGGAGTACCTCGGCGTTCGCCCCGATAGCGACGCGAACGGCTGTCTCCAGGACATCCACTGGTCGCACGGCTCGTTCGGCTACTTCCCCACCTACTCGCTCGGGAGCGTGATGGCCGCACAGCTGTTCGACGCGGCCGAAGACGACATCCCCGAGCTGGACGACAAGCTCCGGGCCGGCGAGTTCGACGCGCTCCACGACTGGCTCACCGAGAACGTCCACAGCCACGGCCAGCGCTACGAGACGAACCGGCTCGTGAAGGAGGCCACCGGCTCCGAGTTCACCGCCGACGCGTTCGTCGAGTACGCGAACGAGAAGTTCGGCGACCTCTACGGGCTGTAACCGGCCCGCGGTCCCGTTCTCGCGTCGCTGTCTCGATGCTTCGACCAGCCGCGCGGACGACCTCGGCCGGCAAGTGTTGCCTCGCCGTGTGCCCCTGACCCATGTGTCCGCTTACCACAGATTTATGGCCGGTGCTGGCGAAGGCAACCGTGTATGGCGACCGCGAACGACGACATCTTCGACGAGTTCCTCACCGACCGTGGCCACGAGACCGAGACGGCGACGTGGGAGCAGGACTACAACAAGAAGCGATGTCCTGACTGCGGGGGACTCCACGAGACGTCCGCGGTAGAGTGTTCCGTCTGCGGCTGGGCACCGTAGACCCGCCCTCCTTCGGTTCGCCGACCGGCCAGCGGCCGCTCAGGCGGGCGCGCCGCCCGTCGAGGCGACCACGAGCGCGACGCCGACGACGATGAGCGCCGCGCCCGCGACGACGCCCCGGGTCACCGCCTCCACGTCCTCCAGCAGGACGGCCGCGAACCCCGCGGTGAACAGCGGCGCCGTCGCCGCCAGCGGGTCGACGACGGCCACCTTCCCGGCGGGGTGGGCGAACGCGGCGAACAGCGACAGCAGCGCGACCGCGGTGAGGGTGCCGCTGGCCGCGAAGTAGCCGAACGTCCGTCGGGGTGCGTCGAGTACGTCACGGCCCCGCGTCGCGGCGACGAACGCCGCCAGCCCCACCAAGGCGGCCGTCTCGTTGAGCGCGACGGCCTCCAGCGCCCCGGTAGGCGTCGCCTGGAGGCCGAACCGCCGGAGGACGTTCCCGACGGCGAACGCGCCGGCCGCCGCGACCGGGTACAGCAGGTCGCGCGGCTCCCACCCCGAGATGTCGCCGCCCCGCGCCGTCGCCAAGACGAGCAGGCCGGCGGCGATGCCGACGACGCCGACGCCCGTCGTGAGCGTCACCCGTTCGCCGAGGAAGCCGACCGCCAGTGCCGTCGCGAACAGCGGCCGCGTCGAGATGGCCGCGCTATTGACCGCGGCGCCGACCCGCTCGACGCCGATGAACACGGCGATGCGGCCCAGCGAGGTGCCGACGAGGCCGGCGACGGCGAACAGCGCGAGTGTCGCCGGCGTCAGCCCAGCGAACACGTCCGTCCCCCGGAGCGCGAGCAACACCGCCCAGTAGAGCGCGCTGTCGACGACCACGACGGTCAGCGACGCCTGGAGCGGGTTGCCGCCGCCGCTCATCCCCCGCTTGGAGAACACCGGCGACAGTCCCCACAGCACCGCGGGCACCAGCGCCAGCAGGTACACCTCCGGCGGCGCCGCGAACAGGTCGGCGAGGTTCACGGCCCGACCGACGGCCGTCGGCGCGATAAAGCCGGGCGGTTCCGGCGACCGGCTCGTTCGACCGAAGCACGCCGCTTATGGTCGTCAGGCCACACTCTAGGGCCATGACAGACGGTCCGCGCGTGACGCGTCTCTTCGGCGGACCCGGGAGCGGGAAGACCACGGCGTTACTCGACCGCGTCGACGAGATGCTCGACGAGGGCGTCGCCGTCGACGACATCCTCGTGGTCTCGTACACCCGGGCGGCCGCCGCCGAGGTGCGGGAACGCCTCGCCGAACGTCTCGACCGCCCTCCGAAGTCGCTGAAGGGGAACGTCTGCACGATGCACGCGAAGGCGTACGGCCTGCTCAACCTCTCGCGGGGCGACGTGGTCGGCGAGTCAGACAAGTCGGACTTTTGTGAGGAGTACGGCATCGAGTACGAGGACGAGTACGACAACAACCGCCGGCGGTCGGCCCGTTCGACCACCATCGGCAACAAGATAATCGCCACCTCACAGTGGCTCCAGCGCACCCGCCGTGACGCCGCCGACTGGTACGACGTCCCCTTCCAGTGGAACGTCGACGAGGTGCGCCTCCCGCCGGACGAGGACCCAAACGCCCAGACGGGCAACAAGTACACGCCGACGTGGCCCTCCGACGACGACCGCATCGACGTGCCCGAGGTCATCCGGGCCTGGCGCGCCTACAAGGGCGAACACGGGCTCGTCGGCTTCGCGGACATGCTCGAACGCGTCCAACAGCGCTCGCTCGTCCCGAGCGTCGACCACCTCGTCATCGACGAGTTCCAGGACATCACCACCCTCCAGCACGGGGTGTTCGAGGAGTGGAAGCCACACATGGAGTCGGTGCTCATCGCCGGCGACGACGACCAGGTCGTCTACGCCTGGCAGGGCGCCGACCCCGCGCTCCTGCTCGAAGCTGACCCCGACGACGACGTCGTCCTCCCGAACTCCTACCGGCTCCCCTCGAACGTCCTGAACGTCGTCAACCGCGAGATACGCCACATCGCCGAGCGACAGGAAAAGGACCTCAAACCCCGCAAAGAGGGTGGGACCGTCGAGGCCGTGCGGTCGCCGTCGATGGTCGAGTTGGTGCGGAACGTCCGCAAGACGCTCGACGCCACCGAGGACGACGGCGAGACGGTGATGGTGCTGTTCCGCGCTCGCTACCAGCTGTTCCAGTTCATGGACGAGTTCGTCGGCACCGGCATCCCGTTCCGCTCGCTGACGGACATGAGCATGTGGGACGACCGGCTCACCGGCTACATCGACGCCATCGAGAAGTACGGCGACGACGAGCCCATCACGGGGCTGGAGGCGCGACGGCTCGCGGAGATGCTCGCCGACAGCGCGTTCGGCACCGGCGAGCGCGACGACATGTTCGACGCGCTCGACGACCTGAAGGAGACGGAGGACGCCCGCCTCGAGGAGTTCACCGTCGACCCCGAGTTCGTCCAGGAGTACGCGCCGTTCACGCCCGGCCCGGCCTCGGCGTCGGACATGATAACGCGCGTCTCCAACTTCCAGGAGCGGTCGGTGAAGGCGTACTTCTCCGGCCCGTACGAGGGCGCGGACCCCGACCGGGTGCGGGTCGGCACCATCCACTCCGCGAAGGGTCGTGAAGCGGACCACGTGTTCATCGCCACCGACCTGACCGAGAAGGTGGTCGAGCAGATGGCCGCCTCCGTCGGCGACGACGACATCCCCGCGGGCATCGACTTCGTGAAGAGTTCGGACCCGGTTCCGGTGCTCACGGACAACGAGCGCCGCGTGTTCTACGTCGGGATGTCGCGGGCCCGCGAACGGCTGGTCCTGCTGGAGAACCTCATCGACGGCGCGCCGACGCTCCCGCTCGACGTCCTGCTCCACAACGAGCCGAAGAACCTCACGCTCACCGAACTCGTCGAACAGGCACAGGAGCCGATGGAAGTCGAAGGCGCCGCGGACTGACGCCAGTTACCGCTCACGCTTCGCTACTCCTCGTCCGGTTTCTCGGGTTCTTTCACCACTGCCCCCACAGTCTTCTCTGCCACCTTCCCCGGGACGTCCATCGGCGTCGTCAGGTACGTCCTGCACCTTTTTCGCGGGGTCCTCCCTCACGTTCGCTCGGTCGAACCCCGCGAAAAATCTGCACCAAAAAGCCGCGACCTCGCGCCGCTCACGGGTCGTCGCTTCGCTCCTCCCCGTTCGCACCGAGGTCTCACTCCGTTCGACCTCGTGTCGCTCGGTCGCGGTACTACTCCTCGTCCGGTTCCTCGGGCTCTTTCACCACTGCCCCCACAGTCTTCTCCGCCACCTTCCCCGGGACGTCCATCGGCGTCGTCAGGTACTCCTCGACGAGCACCATCAACAGCGCCAGGCCGAGGAACGCGCCGCCGACGACGGTGTCGCCCGAGAGGAGTTTGTCGAGGCCGAACAGCCCCGCCGGGATAGCTAGCGCCAACGTCGCCGCCAGCCCGACGGTGCCCATGATGGACCGCGCCATATTCCCCGGTTCGCCCCGGCGGGCAAAAGCCGTCCGATTCCAGATACGAGAACGATAACGCCTTTGTCACACTCGTCGCGTAGGGCGGGTATGTTCACCGGAATCGTGGAGGCGACGGGCGAGGTGGTCGAACGCGAGGAGACGGCCGAGGGGCTCCGGTTGCGGGTCGCCGCGCCCTTCGCCGACGAACTCGAACACGGGCAGAGCGTCGCCGTCTCGGGGGCGTGTCTGACCGTCGAGGACCACGACGCCGACGCGTTCTCGCTGTTCTGCTCCGAGGAGACGGTCGAGCGGACGTATCTCGGCACGCTCCGCGAGGGCGACGCCGTCAACCTCGAACGTGCCCTGCCCGCGGACGGCCGGTTCGACGGCCACTTCGTGCAGGGCCACGTCGATGGCGTCGGCGAAGTCCGGGCAGTCGAGCAAGTGGGCGACGACTGGCTGTTCGCGTTCTCGTTGCCCGACGACCTCCGGCGGTACGTCGTCGAGAAGGGCTCCGTCTCGGTGGACGGCATCTCACTGACGGTCGCGGACCTGCGGGACGACGAGTTCACCGTCGCGGTCATTCCCGCCACCTACGACATCACGACCCTCCACGCGAAGGCGGCGGGCGACCCCGTACATCTGGAGGTGGACGTGGTCGCCAAGTACGTCGAGTCGCTGACCGAGGGGTACGTCGACGGGTAGCGTGCGTCCCGGTGCCGTGTCGCGCCCTGACGCGCTGTTGAAGGGTTTATCCGGCTTCCCGCCGGAACAACTGCATGGACGTAGTACCGGACACGAGCGCGGTCATCGACGGCCGCGTGTCCGAGCGCGACGACCTCGGGACGGTGTACGTGCCCGAGGCCGTCGTCGCGGAACTCGAGTCGCAGGCCAACGCGGGCCGCGACGCTGGCTGGTCGGGCCTGGAGGAACTCCAGCGCCTCGTCGAACGCGCCGACGAGGGCGCGTTCACCCTGGAGTACGTCGGCCGCCGCCCCACCTCCGGCGAGATGGAGGGGGCCGGCGAGGGCGACATCGACGCGCTCATCCGTGACCTTGCCGCGGAGCGTGACGCTACCCTCCTCACGAGCGACGTGGTGCAGGCGGAGGTGGGGCGGGCGACCGGCCTCACGGTCGAGTACGTCGAACCCGAGACGGAAGACACGAGCCGCCTCGCCGTCGAGGAGTTCCTCGACGAGCAGACGATGTCGGTCCACCTGAAGACGGGGGTCGCGCCGATGGCGAAGCGCGGCGAAATCGGCGACATGCATTACGAGACCATCGGCGACGACCCGCTGACGGAGGCTGAGATGGCCGAGTACGCCCACGACGTCGAGTCGAAGGCCCGCGCCTCCAGCGAGGGGTTCATCGAACTCGAACAGCCCGGCATGACTATCGTGCAGTTCCGGGACATGCGCATCGCCGTCGCCCGGCCGCCGTTCTCGGACGGCATCGAGGTGACCCTGGTGCGGCCCATCGTGAAGACGGACCTCGACGACTACGAGTTCGCCGACGAACTCCGCGAGCGGGTCACCGAGCGCCAGCGGGGCGTGCTCATCTCGGGGGCGCCCGGCGCCGGGAAGTCGACGTTCGCACAGGCCGTCGCGGAGTTCCTCGCGGACAGCGACTTCGCGGTCAAGACGATGGAGAAGCCCCGCGACCTGCAGGTCGGCCCGAACATCACCCAGTACACCGAACTCGGCGGGTCGATGGAGAACACCGCCGACTCGCTGTTGATGGTCCGGCCGGACTACACCATCTACGACGAAGTCAGGAAAACGAGCGACTTCGAGACGTTCGCGGACATGCGGCTGGCGGGCGTCGGGATGATAGGCGTCGTCCACGCGACCCGCGCCATCGACGCGCTCCAGCGGCTCGTCGGCCGGGTCGAACTCGGGATGATACCGCAGGTGGTCGACACCGTCGTCTACATCGAGGCCGGCGAGGTGGACACGGTGTACGACGTGCGCACGGAGGTCAAGGTCCCCCACGGGCTGGTCGAGGAGGACCTCGCGCGACCGGTCATCGTCATCGACGACTTCGAGACCGGCGAGCCGGCCTACGAGATATACACGTTCAACCGGCAGGTCGTCACCGTCCCGCTGGACGAGGGTGAGGGCGGCACGCCGGAGTCGGGCGTCGACCGCATCGCCCGCCAGGAGATAGAACGCGAAATCAAGTCCATCGCGCACGGCCGCGTCGAGGTGGAACTCACCGGGAGCAGTTCGGCGGCGGTGTACGTCTCCGAGAACGACATCTCCTCGGTCATCGGGAAGGGCGGCGGCCGCATCTCGGACATCGAGGACCGCCTCGGCCTCGACATCGACGTGCGGACGCTCGACGAGCATCCGGGCCACAACGCCGGCGGCACCGGCGACGCGAGCGGAGGGGGGTCGACACAGGGCGAAATCGTCCAGCCCGAAATCACCTCTCGGCACGTCGTCATCCCGCTGGAGGGCCACCAGGGCGAGACCGTCGAGGTGCAGGCCGACGGCGAGTACCTGTTCACCGCCACCGTCTCCCGGGGCGGCGAGGTGCAGGTGTCCCGCGGGTCGGCCATCGCCGAGGAACTGGAGATGGCCGTCGACCGCGGGCGCACGATAACGGTCGCGCCGCAGTAGACGGGCCGCTTCCGGCTCCCGGTTCGGCGGACCGCCGGCCGACCCGTCGCCCTCTCGTCCGCCGGTCGCTCGCGCAAACGGTGAAGTGCGTGGATGACGAACTCCTCGCCCGGGAATGTACGACCGCATCATCATCGCCGTCGACGGGAGCGAGGAGGCGGAACACGCGGCGCGTCACGGGCTGGCGTTCGCGGCCGCGGTCGACGCGAGCGTCGACGTGTTGCACGTCGTTCCCCGTGGCTCGCTCCAACTGACGCGCTCCGACGACGAGCGGAGCCGACTGCGCGAGCGCGGCGAGGCGGCGCTGTCGGCGGTCGAATCGCTCGCGGCCGACTTCGACCGTCAGGTGACGACGACGCTCGTCGAGGGGAGACCCGCCCGACGCATCAGCGAGCACGCGACCGAGGCGGGCGCGGACCTCGTCGTCGTCGGCCGCCAGGGGACGACCGGGCTGGGGAGACGGCTCATCGGCGGCGTCACCGAGAGCGTCCTCCACCGGAGCGACGTTCCGGTGTTCGTCGTCCCGGGCGGCGACGGGGTGGCCGAGGGAACGGAGTACGACCGGCTTCTCGTTCCGACCGACGGGAGCGAGAACGCCGCGGCGGCGACCCGCCACGGGGCGGCCATCGCCCGCCCCTACGGCGCGGAGATACACGTCCTGAACGTCGTCGACCTCCAGGCCGCGGGCGGCGTGTTCAGCGCGGGTGGGCTCGAACGCGAGTTCGTCCAGCGCCTCGAAGCGCGCGGCCGGGAGGCCGTCGACGGCGTGGTGGCCGACTTCGAGGCGCTCGACGCCGACCTCGACGTGCGGCCGGCGGTGGAGCGGACGACGTCGTTCGACGGCGCCGCCGCCGGCATCCGCGAGTACGTCGACGCCAACGATATCGACCTCGTCGTCATGGGGTCGCACGGCCGGTCGAACCTCCAGCGGCAACTGCTCGGGAGCGTCGCCTCGACCGTCCTCCGCACCGTCGACGTCCCGGTCGTCGTCGTCAAGCGGAGCGGGTGAGCGACCCGCGGGCCGCGCTCAGAACGCCTGGGTCGTCGGTCGGATCAGCAGTTCGCCCACGGCCACGTCCCGTGGCTGTGCGAGCGCGTAGCCGACGGCGCGGGCGACGGCCTCGGGGTCCAGCGTCGGCATCTCCGCCGTCACCTCGTCGGATTGCATCTCGGTGGCGACCAGCCCCGGTTCGATTACGGTGACGCGGACCTCCTCGTCGGCGGCCTCCTGTCTGAGCGACTCGGCGAACCCGTTGACGCCGGCCTTCGACGCGCAGTAGCCGCTCCCCCCTGGCGACGACTTCCGGGCGTTGACCGACGAGACGAACACCACGTCGCCGTGCCCCTGTTCGTACATCGTCGGCAGCGCCTCGCGGGTGAGGGTCATCAGGCCGAGCAGGTTCACCTCGACCATCCGGCGCCAGTCCTCCGGGTCGGCGTCGTCGACCGGGTCCGTCGACATGACGCCCGCGTTGTTGACGACGGCGTCGATGCGGCCCCACTCGTCGACCGTCGTCCCGACGAGGTCGGCGACGGCGTCGCGGTCGGTCACGTCCGTCGGGTGGACGCGGGCCGTGCCGCCGGCCGCCTCGACGCCGTCCGCGACGTCTCTCAGCGCCGCCTCGCGGCGGGCCGCCAGCACCACCCGGTAGCCGTCGGCCGCGAGTTCGCGTGCCGTCGCTTCACCGACTCCCGACGACGCGCCCGTGACGAGCGCGACGTTCTCACTGGAGGGCATCACCCGGCGTTCGGCTGGGTGTCACTAAAACGCTACGCGGCGCGCCGGCTGGAGGGCGCTACAGCCCGCGAGCACGAGCACTCCGCACAGCACCGTGGTGCTCCGGAGAACCATGTCGGTTCACGCCGCTATAGCGATTTTAGAATGCTACATGAAAAAATGAAAATATCCGGTGGACGGCGGAGCGGCCGCTGTCGCGGGTGACGAGCGCGAAGAAAGCGTGGGGCCGGGTCTCCGGGTCCGTCCGGATGCCGGGTCAGTCGTCGGCGGAGGCCGTCACCGGTTCGCCGTTCTCGTCGACCTCGCCCGTCTCCTCGGGGACGATTTCGTAGAGGTTCTGTCGGGCGTCCGCGAAGTAGACGTCCTCGGAGACGATGTCGATGTCCTCGAGGCGTTCGAGGGCGTACCGCACGGTGCGCGCCGAGAGCATTGATTCCTCGACGATTCCCTTCTGTGTCATCGGGCCGTTGTACTCGAGCACCTTGAACACGAGTTTCGCACTCGGCGGAAGGTCCTCGATGGTCTCCCCGTCGGATTCTGCCATCGTGTCTCACACTAATGGGTTCCACCTGTTTAAACGTTCAGGGGACATCTGTGTCACTTGGCAGGTAGACGGTTCGTACGGGCCGAAATCGTGGAGTAAACGTATATCTCTGTTGCCGACGGTTCACGGCGGATTCAAGTAGGCACGCGCGGCGCAGGGTCGCGCCGCGCCGAACGGGGCACGTGGGTTCGGAGCGCTTTTCCCCCCACGGCGACGTAGGGGCGGTATGGCGACTGAATCGGCCGGCCGCTTCTCCCCGCATCTCCGGGGGCTGACGGTCACCGCGCTCGCGTCCGTACTGGGCGTCGCCGCGGCCGTGGTCTCGTCTATCGTGACCGCGGGCGCCGCGACCCCCGCGACGGACCCCCGCGCGACGTACGTGCTCGCTGGAGCCATCCTCGTCCAGTTCCCCCTGTTGAAGCTCGTGGGCATCGACGTGGAGGACTTCGGCGCGAAGGACTACCTCTACGTTGCGTTCATGACGTTCGCGCTCTGGTTCGTCTGCTGGGGCATCTTCCTGACGGCGGGGACGACGTTCTAACATGGCGGAGGACAGCATCGCGGTCGTCGACCTCGACAGGTGTCAACCCGACCGTTGCAACTACGAGTGTGCGAACTTCTGCCCGCCCAACCGGACGGGCAAGGAGTGCATCGTCCCCCGCGAGGACCGCTACGAGGAGAACGAACCGTACGAGGGCGGCCCCAAGCAGGTGTCCATCTCCGAGGAGATATGTCTCGGCGAGTCGTGTGGCATCTGCGTCGAGAAGTGTCCGTTCGACGCCATCGAGATAATCAACCTCCCGCAGGAACTCGACGAGGAGCCGACCCACCGCTACGGCGAGAACGCCTTCGCGCTGTACGGGCTTCCTGCGCCACAGGAGGGGAAGGTGACGGGCATCCTCGGGCCGAACGGCATCGGGAAGACCACCGCCGTCCGCGTGCTGGCCGGCGAAATCGACCCGAACCTCGGCCGGTACAACGACCCCCCGTCGTTCGAGCAGGTGCTCGACGAGTACCGGGGGACGGAGCTCCAGACCTACCTCGAATCGCTGGAGTCGGGCGACGTGACCGTCGCGCGCAAGCCGCAGTACGTCGACAAGATCCCCGACCAGTTCTCGGGCAACACGCGCGAACTCATCGAGAGCGTCGACGAGCGCGGCGTCGCGGACGACCTCGTCGAGCGGCTCAACGTCGCGCCCGTCATCGACCAGGACATCGACACGCTGTCGGGCGGGGAGCTCCAGCGGGTCGCGCTGGCGGCGACGCTGGTGCGGGACGCGGACTTCTACTTCCTCGACGAGATAACGCCGTATCTGGACATCGGCCAGCGCGTCACCGCGGCGCGCCTGATTCGAGAACTCGCGGAGGAGGAGGACCGCTCGATGCTGGTCGTGGAACACGACCTCGCGGTGCTTGACCTGCTCGCCGACTCCATCCACGTCGCGTACGGTCGGCCGGGCGCGTTCGGCGTCGTCACGCCCCCGAAGTCGACGAAGAACGGCATCAACGAGTATCTGAAGGGGTATCTGGAGAACGAGAACATGCGCATCCGGCAGGAGGCCATCGAGTTCGAGGAGCACGCCCCCCGGAGCGTCCGGACGGGCGCCCGCGACGTGCTCGTCGAGTACCCCGCGATGCGCAAGTCGTACGGCGACGGCGAGTTCACGCTGGAGGTCGAGGCCGGACAGATACGCAACGACGAGGTGCTGGGCATCGTCGGCCCGAACGGCATCGGGAAGTCGACGTTCGCGCAACTGCTGGCCGGCCGGCTGGAGCCCGACGAGGGCGACCTCGACACCCGGCTCGACATCTCGTACAAGCCGCAGTACGTCGAAATCGACCAGCCGATGCGCGTCGACGCGTTCCTCTCGTCTATCACGGACGATTTCGGTTCCTCGTACTGGAACACCGAGATCGCCCAGCCGCTCCAGTTGGAGCGCATCATGGAGCAGAGCCTCACGGACCTCTCCGGCGGGGAGCGCCAGCGCGTCGCCATCGCCGCCTGCCTCTCGGAGGAGGCGGACCTCTACCTGCTCGACGAACCCTCGGCGCATCTCGACGTCGAACAGCGGGTGCTCGCCACCCGCGCCATCCGCCGCTACACCGAGAACCACGGCGCGACGGCGATGGTCATCGACCACGACATCTACATGATAGACCTGCTTGCGGACCGCCTGCAGGTGTTCGACGGTACGCCCGCCGAGTACGGCCACGCCGGCGAGCCGGTCGGGATGCGCGAGGGGATGAACGAGTTCCTCGCCAACCTCGACGTGACGTTCCGCCGCGACGAGCGGACCGGTCGGCCCCGCATCAACAAGCCGGGGTCGAAACTCGACCGCGAGCAGAAGAACGCCGGCGAGTACTACTACGCGCCCGACGCCGACGAGGAGTAGGGTGGCCGAGCGGAGCGAGGCCACCTAGACGCGAACGGCGAGCGTAGCGAGCCGTGGGCGGGCGACTCGACCGCGAGGGGGTGAACGCTCGTCGGCTCACCCCGCGGTCGCGCGGTAGTGGTCGACGACGGCCGTGCCGACCCGCGCCAGCCCGTAGATGGTGGCGGTGACGCCGGTCAGCGGGACGGCCGCCGGGAGCAACAGTCGCCCCCTGTCGAGGGCTTCGTACACCGGGATCAGCACCTCGAGTTCGAGGTTCACGATGACCGAGCGGAGCAGGCCGGCGACCAGCGACAGCGCGAGCGCGGCGCCGACCCAGAACAGGAGGATACCGGCGACGACGAGGGCTTCCCGGAGCGCCCACCGCAGGCGCCCGGGGACCGTATCGGGGAACATGCGGGCGGGGCTGTCGTGCGGCCCCCTGTTAAGGGTTGTCGCCCCGCCGGCAGATTGGTAAGTCGCGGCGCCGACGGGCCGGTAGTGACCGTCGACTACCACACGCACACGAACTACTCCGACGGCTCCGTCCCGATGTCGATGATCCGGGCCGCGGAGGAGGCGGGGCTCGACGGCATCGGCTTCGCGGACCACTGCGTCGTCACGACCGACGAGTGGCTCCAGACCGTCAAGCGGGCGTGGGGGTTCAACCTCGACGCCACCTACGAGCGGCGCCGCGAGGGGCTGGCCGCGCTCCGCGACCACGCCGACGTGCGGCTGTTCGACGCCGTCGAGATGGACTACAAACCCCGCGACGAGTCCGAGGTCGCCGTGTTCCTCGACGACGCGGGGTTCGACTACGCCGTCGGGAGCGTCCACGAACTCGACGGGACGAACGTCCACAACGAGGGGCACTTCGTCGACAAGTCGGACGCCGAGCGCGAGCGGCTGGTCGACGCCTACTTCGACGACCTCGTCGCGCTCGTCGAGTCGGAGCTGTTCGACGTGGCGGCGCATCTCGACCTCGTCGAGCGCAACGAGGCGCTCCGGGGGCTGGCCACGGAGTCGCAGTACCGCCGGGTCGCGGCGGCGCTGGAGGCCTCCTCGACGGTGCCGGAACTCAACGCCGGGCGCGTCCGCGACGACGACGGCGAGATACACCCCGTCCCCGGGTTCATGGACGTACTGCTGGAGTACGACGTCGAGTTCGTGCTCGGGAGCGACGCCCACGAGCCCGAGGACATCGACCCCTGCGTGGCGGCGCTCGAGAAGTTCGTGGCGACTCACGGCGTGCCGACGACGGAACTGTCGCTGTAAGGCCGCGTCACTCGGCGTCGAGTTCGAGCGTCCCGTCGTCGCTCGCTCGGACCGTCTTCCCGAGCGGACCGGACCGCGAGGCCTGCACCGTGAACGTACAGTAGAGGCTCTCGGGCAACGCTTCGACGCCGGGGTCGAACACGGCCGGGACGATGATTGTGCCCTCCGTGTCCACGCTCCGGAGTTCCGTGGTGAACGTGCGGGTCCCGGCCTCGATGTCGTAGTAGGCTCCGAACTCCTCCCACTGGCCGGGTGGCTGGACTCGCATCTCGTAGTTGAGGCGGCCCTCGTAGCTTCGGGGCGGGCGGACGCTGAACCGGAACCAGTCGGTCTCGTACCCCCTGTACGGCTCGCTCGCCGCGATGTCTCCGACGGTGGCGTTGAACCTCAACCCGAGCACCGGCGGGCGCGACCCCGCCCGCTCCCGTCGGTCGGTGTCGATGGAGGCGTAGCCGACGCCGTCGCGGTCTCCCTCCCGGGGCGGGTACTGCCACTGCAGTTCGCCGGGTTCGGCGGTCGTCTCGGCGTCCATCTCGACGGGGCCGGCGCCGGGAACACGGCCGGCACAGCCGGCGAGACCACCGGCGAGTGCGGTTCCGAGCGCGCCGAGCGCGCGTCTGCGGGTCGTTCCGTCGGCGGGCGAGTCGTTGGAGGGCATCGACGGGGATGGTGAGCCGGCGGTCGGGTAAAAGGTTCGAGTCGTGCGTGCCGCTCCCCACGTCCCTGTCCGCGGGGGAGCGGAGCGACCGAGCGGTTCACTGCGATTAACGCGCTCCGAGGGAGTCCGGTCGTCGGCCACCAGCATCCGCGCGAGCGAAGCGAGCGCGGTTCATCCGAGCCGACCGCAGGGAGGCTCCGGGACCAAGGCGCGATTAACGCGAGCCGAAGGCTCGCGGCAGGAGCGCCGCCGTGTCTTTTTGGTGTCCTCCGGCGGCCTCCGGCCGCCGAGGACTTGTCGGACCGAAGGTCCGACAGCGCAACTTTTTGCCGGCGTGCGAAGCACGCCGTGCAAAAAGGTGCGTTAGAAGAACTTGAACAGGTCGTCGCGCTTCGCCTCGTGGAGGTGGTGGCGCACCGCGTCGTTCAGCGGCTGGATGCGACCCTTCTTGGCGACGATGGGCGCGACGGACTCGCCTTGCCACTGTTGCCACGGCGGCAGGAGCCCCAGTCGGTCACAGAGTTCGTTCAGCCGCTCGTCACGGTCGTCGACCTTGTCCATCTTGTTGACCGCGACGACGACCGGAATCCCCAGCTCCTGGAGGAAGCCGAACATCTCCACGTCGTGGGGAATCTCGTCTGGCCCGGAGTGGCGGTCGATGATGTCGACGACGGCCTTCCCGTCGACGACCAGCACGCCCACGAGAATGTCGTCGGCGTGGGCCTCGACGTAGCGGACCACGTCGGTCTTGATTTGCTCGCGCACCTCGTCGGGGACGCCGGACATGAAGCCGAACCCGGGCAGGTCCGTGATGACGAAGTCCTCGGCGGCCCAGTCGTAGTGGTTCGGCTCCCGGGTGACGCCCGGCTTGCCGCCGGTGTCGAACGTGTGGCCCGTTATCTCCCGCATCAACGTCGACTTCCCGACGTTGGACCGGCCCACGAGCACGACTTCGGCGTCGCGGTCGGGGCGAGTGTCGAACATACCCCCTCTTTCCCGTCGAGACTGATACCCTCCCCGGTTGCACGGAGTTATGTCACCAGGCGTGGTACCGATATGCATGGACGACGCGCTCTCCGGTTTCGACCGGGTGACCGAGTGGCTCCAGCACGCGCCGGGCGCCGACCTGGTGTACGGCGACCCCGTCGAGCGCGACGACCGGACCGTCGTCCCCGTCGCGCGGGTCCGCTACCGGGTCGCCGGCGGGTTCGGTGCCGGCACCGGCGACGCGGGCGACGACACCGAGGCGTCCGAGGGCGGCGGTGGCGGCGGGCTCGGCGACGCGACGGCGACGCCGGTCGGCGTGGTGGAGGTGAGCGACGCGGGGACGCGGGTCGTCCGGTTCGACCGCGGGTGGCGACGGGGAGCGGTCGGCGCGGCGCTCGGTGCGGCCGCGGGGATGGCCGTCGGCCTGGCGCTCGGCCGGCGCGGCTAGCGACCGACGACCCACCGCCAGTGCTGTTCGAGGCCTCCATCGACCGCCGCGAGCGCCTCGCGCGCCCGCTCGGTCCGCTCGTCGGGCGGCAGTTTCGGGTAGAGTCGCGCCGCCATCGCGGGAATCGCGTGGAACGCTCGCAGGTCGTCGGCGTCGGTGTCGAACGTCCACGTCCCGCTCGCCGTCTCGAACGCCGCGTCGACGGCGTCGACGACCGCCTCGGTCGGTGCCGGTGACCGCGATTCGCGGTCGAGCGCGGCGAACACGCCCTCGCCGTCGGCGGTCCAGCCGTCGGGCGCGACGGCACCGACCACGCCGCCGGGTCGGAGGACGCGTCGCGCTTCCCTGACTGCCGCCGCGGGGTCGGGGACGAGAAACAGCGACGCGGTGAAGGCGACGGCGTCGACGCTGTCGTCACACAGCGGTAGACGGTCGATGTCGCCGGCGACCCGCGCGGGTGCCGGGTTCGCCCGGAGCATCGCGGGCGAGGCGTCGAGCGCGACGAGTTCGTCGGCGCGGGCCGCGAGCGCGTCGGTCGCGGCGCCGGTACCTGCGCCCGCATCGAGGACGCGCCCCCGCGGTTCCATCGCGGCCGCCAACCGCTCCGCGAGCGCGGCGAACCGGCCGGTCCGGGCCTCGTAAGCGGCGTAGGCGTCGGCGCTGGCGTCGAAGTTCTCCTTGACGGCGCGTTTCACACCTGCCGTACGGAACGGGGCGGTTTAGCTGTCGGTGCTACCGGCGGCCGGTACACCGTCGCTCGGCTGACGCCGCTCAACTCGGTGAGTTCCGTCGCGGTTCGTGGTAGTTAGTAGATGCGTTCTCGTACGCCGACTCGACGGTGCCGTCCGCTGGGTTCTGTCAGTAGGCGTCGACAGTATGAGGGGTAACTGTCGTCATCGCCGTCCTCGACTCCAAGGACGGCGGGGAGCAAAACCCGTTCCGTTCCTCGTCGTACTGACTTCACGGTCTCCTTACAATACTGCAGTTCAGATAACCGTTTTCGGGGTTCCGCCCCACCGTCCCGTCGCCCTCCACGCGGGCGTCGATACTCATGTTCAGCGACGACGCGACCGTCACCGTCTACAAGTACTACCTGTATCGGGCCGTCGGCGGGCCGGGGTTCATGTACCCTATCTACGTGCTGTACCTGCTGTCGCACGACCTGACGTTCGCACAGATAGGCACCATCGGCGCGGTCCAGTCCGTCGCGGTGCTCGTCGGGGAGTTGCCGACGGGGTACGTGGGCGACCGCATCGGCCGCCGGAACAGTCTGCTCGTCGGGCAACTGCTGTTCGCGCTGTCGGCCACCGGCTTCGTCGTCTCCGAGGGGTTCGTCGGGTTCCTCGCCGCGTTCGTGGTGCTGTCGGTCGGGCAGACGTTCGTCTCCGGGAGCGGCGACGCGTGGCTGTACGACACGCTGGACGCGACGCTGGGCAGTGACCGGTTCAGTCACGTCCGGGGCCGTGGCGGGGCCATCGGCCAGTGGGTGACGGCCGTGACGATGGTCGCCGGCGGGTACCTCTACGTCGTCGGTCACGTCCTCCCGTTCGTCGCGCTGGGGGTCGCGCGCGTGGCGACCGGCCTCGTCGTCCTGACGTTCCCGACCCCCGACGAGGACGGCGAGCACGACGACGGGGGGCTGACCGTCGTCGAGGCGGTCCCCGTGGTCCGCGAGCGGCTGACGACCCCACCGGTCGCGTCGTTCGTGGCGTACGCGGCGCTGTTCTTCGGCGTCGTCGCCACCGTCGACGTGTTCGTCCAGCCCATCGCCGAGCGGACGCTCGGCCCCTCGACGGGCGGCCTGCTGTCGTCGCTCGGGCTCGCGGAGCCGATGGCGCTGGGCGTCCTGTACGCGGCGTTCACCGCCGTCTCGGCCGTCGCCAGCGAGTACGCGAGCGACCTCGAAGCCGCCGTCGGGATGCGGACGGCGCTGGTCGTGGTCCCCGGAGTCACGGCGCTTCTGGTCGTCGTGCCGGCCGCCGTGCCCGTCCTCGCGGTGCCGATGTTCTTCGGGGTGCGGGCCGCGCGGTCGCTGCTGCGGCCGCTCGCGGGCCAGTTCGTCAACGACCACGTCGAGTCGGTCGGTCGCGCGACGGTGCTGTCGGCCGTCTCGATGGTGTACGCGCTCGCTCGCGTCCCCTTCGCCGTCGGGAGCGGCGTCGTCGCGGACCTGTTCTCGCCGCTGGTCGCCGTCGCGGCGCTCGGCGGCGCGTTCCTGGTGGCCGGCGGCGCGATGCAACTGCTCCGGCCGCCGGTCGCGGCCGGTCGCTCGGACGGCGCCGCGGACACGCGGGTATCCGACTGACGCCCCGAGTCGCCCCTCCTCTCGACGTAGCTGAACGCTTTAGGGGCCGGTCGTTCGTACAACGGGCATGACCGACGAGTCCGACGGCGACGAGGGACCGCTGGCGCCCGGGGAGGCGTTTGCACTGCTCGGCCACGAGATACGCGCCAGCATCGTCGAGGTGCTGGCGACCGCCGACCGGACCGAGCGCCCGCTGGCGTTCTCCACGCTCCGCGAGCGCGTCGGAACGGTCGACTCGGCGAAGTTCAACTACCATCTCGGGGAACTGGTCGGCCACTTCCTCGAACGGACAGACGAGGGGTACGACCTCCGGCGGGCGGGCGAGCGCGTGGCCGAGGCCGTCCTCTCGGGAGCGGTCACCGACGACCCGGTGCTCGAACGGACGCGCATCGACCAGTCGTGTCTGTACTGTGGCGCGCCCGTCACGGTGGACTACAGACAGGAGCAGGTCGCCGTCTACTGCACCGAGTGTGACGGCACCTACGGGGCGAGCGAGCGGACCAGCGGCGACGACCAGCCCACCGAACAGGGGTTCCTCGGCTACCTGAGTCTCCCACCCGTCGGCATCGCCGACCGGACGGCCGAGGAGGTCCACTGGGCCGCGGTCACCTGGCAACTCTCCGAGCAGTTGCTGGCCGCCAGCGGCACCTGCCCGCGGTGTTCGGCGGCGCTCGACGAGTGGCTGGCTCTGTGTGAGGACCACGCCCCCGCGGACGGCCGGTGTCAGAACTGCAACGAGCGGTACGCGGCGAAACACTCCGCCAGTTGCACGAACTGCGTGTTCGCCCGACGGGGCGTCTTCGGCGTCGCCCTGCTGGACCACACCGCGCTCCAGTCGTTCCTGACCGACCACGGCATCAACCTCATCGCGCCGGCCTCCGACCGGTTCCTCTCGGTCGTGATGGACTACGAGGAGACGGTGTCGAGCGTCGACCCGTTCGAGGCGTCGTTCACGTTCACCGTCGACGGCGACGCGCTCACCTTGACGGTGGACGACGACCTGACCGTGGTCGACGTCGCGCGCTCGGACGCTCGGTAGGGACCGGCGGCCGGCTCACGTGTCCAGCCACTCGCGGGCCAACAGCGCGTACTGGTAGGCGTCGGTCCACTCGCCGTCGGCGAACCGCTCCTCGCGGAACTGCCCCTCGCGCTCGAAGCCGAGCGACTCCAGGGTCCCCACGGACGCCTCGTTCGTCACGAGCACGCGCCCGACCACCTTGTGGAAGCCACACTCCCGGAACGCGTACTCTAAGAACAGGTCCAGCGCCTCGGAGACGTACCCCTCGCGGCGGTGGTCGGGCGCGGTCCAGTACATCAGGCTTCCCCAGTCGTCGCCGCGCGTGTACGCGAACGCGACCACGCCGACCCGCAGTAGCTCGCCGTCCTCGCGGGTGCAGACGAGAAAGCGGTAGTCGTCGTCGGCCAGTTCCGAGACGTCCTCGCGGCTCCGTATCGTCGTGTCCGTCAGCGGCACCCGGGTGGACCGGTCGTTGCGGCCGCGCTGGAGGAACGCGTGGTCCTCGTCTTCTATCGGGTGAAGTGATACCTTCTCGCCTGTCGTGAACGCGGGGCCTGGCATGTCTCTCTACTGGTTACGCGGATAGTTAGTGATTTGGCAAAGCGAGTTATTGTATCAGGATTGATATCAAGAATCCCAGTCGGCGAGCGCCGCGTGGTCGTCGGCCACGCTCGCCACGTCCTCGGCGTCGAGCACGCCCGCCTCCGTGACGACCCCGTCGACGAGGGCCGCGGGCGTGCGGTCGAACGTCGGATTGTGGACCCGCAGGTCGGCGTCGCCGTCGTACACCGCTTCGGGGTCGCCGGGTTCGAGGTCCGGGTCGGTCGTTCCGGTGGGCGCGACCTTGTCGCGGGCACAGACGACCCACACCGGGACGCCGGCCCGCACGGCGGCCGTCGCGGCGGTCCGGGTGCCCACCTTGTTGACGACGCTCCCGTCCGGGAGCACCGCGTCCGCGCCGACGAGCACGCAGTCGGCGGCGTCGAGCAGTCCCGCGACGGCGGCGTCCACCGCCAGCGTCACGTCCGTCTCGTCGGCCAACTCCTCCGCCACGCCGACCCCTTCGCGGGCGGGCCGCGATTCCAGCACCGTCACCGCCGGAGGGTCGGCCCGCCGGAGCGTCGCCGTGACGGTGCCCGACCGCGACAGCGTCACCACCCGCCCTTCGACGTGGTCGGCGGCGGTGGCCGCGGCCCGCTCGTCGGCGCGTGCCGCCCGGTCGATGGCGTCGATGGCCGCTCGCTCGACGGCGGCGGGCGTCCGCTCGTCGGCCGCCCGCATCGCGCGGTTCACCCGATTCGTCACCGCGTGCATCGACGGCCGCGCCGCCAGCAGGTCGCGGGCCACCGCCGCGACCGCCTCGTAGTCGTCGGCAAGCGCCGCCTCGTCGCGCAGAACGTCGAGTGCCCGGAGCGAGACGTACGCCGACCCGTGGGTGGCGTCGTCGGTCACGTCCCCAAGCCGGGGCCGCACGCGGTCGTAGGAGGTCCACAGCGCCGGCACCGTCTCGCGCTCGCGGATGGCCGTCGGCGGAACCCACGCCCACTCCGTCGTCTCCTCGTTGGGCGTCACGTCGCGCGACTCGCAGTCGAACAGGTACGGGTGGACGACCCATCGGGTTCCCCGCTCGGCGTCCTCGACGTCGAACGACTCGCCCGCGCGGACGAGCGTCACCTTCCCGTGGAGCCCGGTCTCCTCGCGTATCTCCTCGCGGACCAGTTCGTCGGGACTCCCTTCCGCGTGGCCCGCCACACCGCCCCACTGCCCGCTGTACGATCCCACCTCCCCGGAGCGCCGGAGCAGGAGTACCTCGCCGCGGTTCCGCAGGAACGCGGTGACGACGTGGACCGTCTCCATACCCGGGAGTCGGCGACGAGCGCGGAAGCTTTTGGGGTGGGGAGCCCTGGGTCGGGTATGCGCATCGCCGTCATCAGCGACACGCACGTCCCGTCCCGCGCCGCGAGCATTCCCGAGTGGGTGCGCGAGGAGATGGCCGCGAGCGACCACGTGATTCACGCGGGCGACTTCGACTCGCCCGCGGCCTACGAGTCGGTGGTCGACGCGAGCCCCGCGCTCACCGCCGTCGCGGGCAACATGGACCCCGCGAGCATCGACGTGCCCGAGGTGGCGACGCTCGACGCGGGCGGCGTCCGGTTCGTCGTCGTCCACGGCACCGGCGACCTCGACGGCTACGACGACCGCGTGGTCGCCGCGGTCGATGACCACGCCGTGGACGACCGCCCAACGGTCGGCATTTCGGGGCACACCCACCAGCGCCGGGACGTGGAGATGGGCGGCTATCGACTGCTCAACCCCGGGAGCGCGACCGGTGCCGACCCCGCGCCCGAGACCTCGATGCTGGTCGTCGAGGTGGCGGACGGTGAGATAGCGGTCGAGCCCCGCGTCGAGTAGCGGGCGCGGTCACGCCCGGACGCACGAACGGACGGTTTTATGCGCGAACCGCGCCGAGTGACGGGCATGGAAGTGAAGTCCCGCCACCACCTGCGCGGCGACGAGATAGACGAGGTCGTCGAGGGCATCGAGGCGACGTTCGGCGTCCGCGTGGAGGGCGACGCCTTCGAGGACGTCGAACTCGCGGACTCCGACCGGCGCATCGTCCTCGTGGACGGCGAACCGCTGGTCGCCTTCTTCGACGGCGAGCCCTCGCTCACCGTCAACGGCGCCCAGGCGTTCCCGCCCGAGCGGAACGTCGTCACGGTCGACGCGGGCGCCGTCTCGTTCGTCTCCGACGGCGCCGACGTGATGCGGCCGGGCATCACCGAGGCCGACGCCTCCATCGCCGCGGGCGACCTCGTCGCCATCGCGGAGGAGAGCCACGGCAAGGTGCTCGCCGTCGGTCACGCCTTGGTCGACGGCGAGGAGATGGTCGGCGACAGCGGGAAGGTGGTCGAGTCGCTCCACCACGTCGGCGACGACCTGTTCGAGTTCACGGTCTGACGTGGTCGACGCGCCCGGCCGACGGCACGGTCGAACCGGTGACCCTATTGCTTCGAGACGGGTAGCGAGGTCGTGTTCGGTGAGGACATCGCGCCCGCGTCGACGGTGCTCGGCCCCGGCGAGGACGCCGAGGTGGCCGTCGTCGGCGGTATCCACGGCGACGAACCCAGCGGCGTCCGCGCCGTGCGGCGGGTCATCGAGTCGAACCCCGACCTCCAGCGGCCGGTGAAACTCGTGGTGGCGAACCCGCCCGCGGTGGCGAGCCACCGCCGGTATCTCGACGCGGACATGAACCGCGTGTTCCCGGGCGACCCGACGAGCCCGGACCGGGAGCGACGGCTCGCGGCCGCCCTCCTGAAAGAGATAGAGGGCTGTGGAGTCGTCCTCTCGTTGCACTCCACCCACTCCTGTGACGACCCGATAGCCATCGTCTCGCGGTCCCACCCCTCCGTTCAGGGGCTGGCCGCGCGGCTCCCCGTCCCCCACGTCGTCGACCCGACGCCCTGCGTCGACGGCGCGTTCCCGGTCAGCGCGCCCGTCCTCAGCATCGAGGCCGGGCGGCAACACACCGAGGAGGCTACCGAGAATGCGACCGACATCGTGGAGGCGTTCCTCCGACTCGTCGACGCGCTCCCCGGGACGGTGCCCGAGGCCGACCCGACGTACTACACGATGACCGACGCCGTCTCGAAGCGGCCGGACAGCGACTACGACCTGCTCGTCGACAACTTCGAACCGGTCGAGGCGGGCACCACGGTCGCCCGTAGCGACGACGGGGCGTACGTCGCCGACGAGCCGTTCGTTCCCGTCCTCATGTCCGAGACGGGGTACGACGACATCCTCGGCTACCGGGGCGAAGTCGCCGGCGAGACGCTGGCGGCGGCCCGCGAGGCGTGGGGCGTCCCGCCGGTCGAGTAGCCGTTCGGGTCGCCGTCCGGCTCACTCGCCGCTCTCGTGGCGCTCCAGTAGAAACGTCGCGCCGCTGGTGATGACCGCCAGCCCCGCGAACACGCCCGCCGCGGTCGGTCGACCGACCGTCACGAGCGCAACGGCGACGAGTCCGAACAGGAGCAGTTCGACCGCGAGCCGAGCGCCCCCCGGGAGGCGATAGGGGGCCTTCGGCGCGACGAACGTGCCCCAGACGCCGGCGGCCCCGAGCGGCGCGGCGACGGCGAGCGCCACCGACACGAGGGGACCGTCGCCCGTCTGCAGGCCCCAGTAGCCGAGCGCGACGAGCGCGGTCAGCTCCACGAGGAAGCGGAGCGCGTAGACGGCCGTGGCGAGCATCTACTCCAGGTCGTCGTCCGCGTACGCGTCGGCGTACTTCTCGACGGCCGCCTCGAAGCTCTCGACCGCGAGGTCGTAGGTGTCGTAGAGGTCCTCGATGGGCGTCCGAGAGGCGTCGACCCGGAGGTCGTCGTAGTACGGCTCCATCTCCCGCTGTTCGGTGGTGGTGACCCGGACCGCCGCGGACTGCACCTCCAGGTCCTCGCGTTTGTCGCCGCCCTCGGCGTGACCCGCCGCGAGCGCGTCTATCAGCCGCTCGGCCAGCGGCTCCTCGATGTCGGAGGTCTCGTAGGCGTCGGCGGTCGCGTCGAGAACCGCCTCGCCGGTCAGGAGGTTGCCGGCGACGGTGAACGTCTCCCGCTCGATGTGGCCGTACCAGTCCTTGCAGTCGTCGCCGGAGAACGCGAACGCGCCGTCGGCGTCGACGCCGTGCAACTGGCGGCTCTGCTTCCCGTCGTCGGCGTTCAACAGTGCGGGGAGCGCGTCCTCGACGGCGAGGCCGTCCGCGAGATACTCGACGCCCCGCTCCCCGAGTTCGACGTTGACGAGCGACTGGGTGGCGACGGCGCCGTGCTCGTTGGCGAACGGACACAGCGTGCCGACGCCCGCCAGCCGGGTCGTGACCGCGACGCCGTAGCGGGTCTGCTGGTCACCGTCCTCGTCGGTGTACGTCTCCCGCGCGCAGATGCTGAACGTCATGCCCCACGGCAGGGGGGCCGCGAGCAAAAAGCCCCCTCCTGCGGTCAGTCGTCCGAGGAGTCGAGGCCGAGCGCCGCCGCGGTGTCGAGCAGGCCCGCGCCGGATTCGCTGTCCCCGAGGCCGAGGCTCTCGGCGGTGGATTTCAACTGCGACCGGGCGTCGCTGGCCGTCGCGCCGTTCGCCATCAACTGCGCGCCCGCCCCGGAGACGTGCGGACAGGCCATCGACGTGCCCGAGAACGTATCGTAGCCGCCCGGCACCGTCGAGTAGATGTCGGTGCCCGGCGCCGCGAGCTCCACTTCCGGCCCCGTCGACGAGAACGAGGACAGCGTGTCGTCGCTGGCCGTCGAGGCGACGGCGACCACCTCGCTGTACGCCGCCGGGTAGCCGACACAGTCCGTGCAGGGCCCGGAGTTGCCCGCCGCCGCCACGAGCAGGACGCCCCTGTCCGCGGCGTACGTGCAGGCGTCCTTCAGCGTCTGGGCGCCCGAGGAGGCGCCGAGGCTCATGCTGGCGACGTCCCACCCCTGGTCGGCGGTGTACTGGATGCCCGCCGCCACGTCGGAGAGACTCCCCGACCCGCGCTTGTCGAGCACCTTCACGGCGTGGAGCGTCGCCTCGGTGGAGACGCCGACGACGCCGCGGTCGTTGTCGTCGGCGTCCGCGATGCCCGCACAGTGGGTGCCGTGGTCGTTGTCGTCGGACCACGCGTAGTTGCAGGTCGGTCCCTTGCACTTGGTGAACGCCTTGCCGGCGCCGACGTTCGCCTGCAGGTCGGGATGGTCGTCGTCGATGCCGCTGTCGATGATGGCGATGTCCGCGCCCGCGCCCGTCTCGCCGTTCGCGTGGGCCACCTCGCTGTCGGTGCGGTCGACGCCCCACGGGAGTCGCTGGCTGGTCGACCCGCCGCCGCCACCGTCGCCGGGGCCGCCGCCGTGCCCCTCGCGGTGGTGGATGGCGTGGACCGTCACGTCGGCCTCGACGTAGCGCACGTCCGACCGCTGTCGGAGGCTCTCGACCGCCTCGTCGGAGAACCGGCCGGCGACGGCCTGCCCGATGTCGCCGAACTCGAGGGTGCGCCGCACCGACGACGCCCGGTCTGTCGCCGCCCGGGTCCCGCTCCGGGCGCTGGTACCGACGATGCGCCGGGGCGGTTTCCCCGCTGTGGCGCCGCCGGTCGCGACCATCGCGCCGGCGCCCGCCGCGCCGGCCCGTTTCAGTACCTGCCTTCGTGAGATGCTGTCACCCGACATGGACTTGTATGTATGGATGTATAAGTGAAATAAATCTACTGCTATCTGATAATCAACTGGATATAACCGGGGACGTTCGGCGACGACTGCCGGGAGCGGCGGCTTCGGGGCGTCCGTGTCTGACGTAAGAGTTTTGCCCCGCGCCGTCGGTTTCGTTGCCATGGGCCTGATGAGCAAACTGCTCGGGGGAGGACAACGCAGCACCGGCGACTACGTCGAACTCGACATCGACGACTTCGACGCCTCCGCGAACGCAGTGGACCGACAGATACGTATCGCGACCATCAGCGACAAACAGGACGTCATCCCCATCAAGGACGCCGTCTACGACGGCGACATCGTCATCGCGGACATCACCCGCCACACGACGACCGACCGGACGATGGAGCACATCTCCGACGAACTGAAACAGGTCGCCCGCGAGGTGGGCGGCGACATCGTCCAGAAGGACGACGACCAGCTCATCATCGCGCCGGGCGGCGTCTCGGTCTCCCGCGAGAAACTGGAGAACTGACCGCACTCAGCGGCCGGTTTCCACCCCCACCACCACGTTCTCGTCCGTCGTTCCCGGCACCGTGAACCACGTCTCCCCGTCGAGGCTGTACTCGGCCGGGCCGAACGCGGCCCGCCCGCTCGCCTCGGGGGTCGCCGGCGCCTCCGCGACGTAGCGCAGGTCGTGTCGCTCGGCCGCGCCATCGAACACGACGTGGCCGTCCCGCTCCGTCCCGTCGCCGGCGACGTGCGACCAGCCCTCGGGGAGCGTATCGCGAACCTGAACGGCTTCGCCCGCGTCGGTGGCGTCGACCGTCAGCGCCACCTCGTCGGCCTGGCCGCCGGTGAACACGCCGGCGTCGTCGGTCCGCGTTCCCGTGACCGCGAGCGAGCCGACGGCGTCGGCGGGGCCGTCGACCGGGAGCCGCACCGACGAGCCGGCGTGGTCGATCTCGACGCCGGCGGCCTGCCGCGCGCTCGTGAACCCGGCGTCGGTCGTCGCCACGGTCAGGCGGAGCGCGTCGCCCGCCGCGAGATGCCGCTGGAACGCCACGAGGTCGACCGTCACCTCCTGGCGCTCGCCGGGCGCCCCCTCGATAGCGACGGGCATCGCCTGGTTGTTGATGAGCGTCGCGCTCCCGCCGGAGACGTGCGAGGCCTTGAGAAAGAGGAACGCGCGGCGACCGAGCGGCGTCACCGACAGCGTCACCTCGGGCGTCCCGACGACGGTCGCGTCGGCCCGCACCGGGAGGTCGAACTGCGCGGCGGTCGCGCCGGGTGCGAGGTCGCCGTTCTGTGGCGATATCTGGGAGGCCGAGGTCGGCGCCGCGCTGTTGGCCAGCCGGGTCGTGCCGTCGCCGGCGACGGTGTCGAGCGCGACCGCCCGCGAGTTCGTGGCCGCGGGCGGGAACGACTGCGCGCTCGTGAACGCCTCCGCGGCGCTTGCGCCGTCGGCGGCCGCCTGCACGTCGTAGTAGGTGACGGGCGCGAGCGAGGAGTCGCCGTCGCCGCGCAGGTGCTCGTCGAACCATTCGATGGCCTTCGATTCCAGATACGCCACCTGCCCGGACGGCGCCGTCGTGCCGGTGGCCGTGTGGCCGCCGTCGAAGAAGACGAGCTTCGCCTCCGTCTCGTTGGCACGCACCCCCTCGACGATGCGCTGGCCCTCGTTGGGGACGAACAGCGTGTCCGGCCAGCCCTGGACGACCAGCGCCGGCGCGTCGATGCGGTCGAGTTTCGTCGCCGGCGAACGGACCGAGAGGAACGACTCCCCCTCCTGTGGGAGCTCGTTGCGCGCCATCGTCTTGGCGTATATCTCGTGGAGTCGCGGGGAGACGCCGCGCTGGAGGTCGCCCCCGTCCGGCTGGCCGTCGCCCGACTGGAACCCGCGGGCGGCCGCGACGCCCGACCCGTACAGCAGGGTGGTCCAGCCGAGCTTCGGCACGCCGTTCGGGGCGAGCGAGAACGTCAGGTCGTGCCACGGGACGATGGGGACGAGCGCGTCGATGCGGTCGTCGACGGCCGCCGCGTTCAACTGGATGCCGCCGCCGTAGGAGGCACCGATCATCCCGACCCGTGGCTCGCCGCCGGTGGTGGCGACCCGGTCGCGGTCGGCCACCCAGTCGATGAGCGCCGACACGTCGTTCACCTCCTTCGGTCCCGAGAGACCGACCTCGCCGTCGGATTCGCCGAAGCCGCGCTGGTCCCACGTCAGCGCGACGTAGCCGTGCTCGGCGGCGAGTCGGGCGTAGCTCTCGACGGAGCCGCGGTCGCCGCCCCAGCCGTGCGTCGACAGCACGACGTGGTTCTCGTCGCCCGCCGACGCCGGCGGCAGGAACAGCGTCGCCGCGATGTCGGCGCCGTCGAACGAGGCGATGCGGTGGTCCTCCGTGGTGACGCCGTCGCCGGCCGCGTGCCCGATGAGCGCCGGTACCGTCGCCGCGGTGCCGGCCGCCTGCACGAACTGTCGTCTATCCATGTGTCGTCGCTCGGCCGAGCGCTCGAAAGCCGTGGTGCCGAGCATACCCCGGGCTTTATGCGGCCGGTTCCGGGCCGCTTAACCCCGTCCGTCCGCTCCGTCCGGTGATGACTGCTATCGTCGCGGACGACCTCGTGAAGGAGTACGGGGACGTGCGCGCACTCGACGGGCTCTCCTTCGAAGTCGAGGACGGCGAGTTCTTCGGCCTGCTCGGGCCGAACGGCGCGGGCAAGACCACGTTCATCAACATCCTCGTGGGACTGGCCCGGGCGTCGGGCGGCCGGGCCGAGGTGTTCGGCTTCGACGTGGAAGACGATTACCGCGAGGCGCGCGACCGCATCGGTCTCGCACCACAGGAGTTCAACGTCGACCGCTTCTTCCCCATCCACGAGGTGCTCGAACACAAGGCCGGCTACCACGGCATCGACCCGGAGGAGGCCGCACGCCGGGCCGACGAGGCGCTGAAGACGGTCGGCATCTACGACAAGCGCGACACCCGCTTCGACTGGCTCTCCGGCGGGATGAAGCGCCGGTTCCTTCTCGCGCGGGCGCTGGTCACTGACCCCGACCTCCTCATCCTCGACGAGCCGACTGCGGGCGTCGACGTGGAACTGCGCCGCGACCTCTGGGACCTCGTCCAGCGGCTCAACGACGACGGGACGACGGTGCTCCTGACGACCCACTACATCGAGGAGGCCGAGCGGCTCTGTGACCGCGTCGCCATCATGGACGAGGGCCGGAAGGTGGAGGTGGCAACCCCGGACGAACTCCAGTCGCGGGGCACCGACACGCTCGTCGTCACGCTCGCCTCGGAGGCCGTCGGCGTCCCGGAGTTCGACGTCGACGGGGTCAACGACGTGACGCTCGACGGCCGGACGCTGTCGGTCACCGCCGACAGCGCCGGCAGTGTCGCGCCCGACGTGGTGCGAACCCTCGACCGTGCCGGCCTCGACATCGCCGACCTCGAAATCCGGCGGGCTTCCCTCGAGGAGGTGTTCGTCGACATGACGCGGCTCGACGAGGAGAAGCCGGCGGAGGTGGAGGCGTGAGCGCGCTCGACTCCGTCTTCGGGACGGGGTTCCGCTCGCTCCTGAAACGCGAGATACTGCGGTTCGTCCGCCGGCCCCGCAACACGTTCCTGCCGCCGGCCATCACGAACGTACTCTACTTCGCAGTGTTCGGCGTCGTCCTCGGCGGTCGAATCGACGAGATTCAGGGGTTCGACTACATCCTGTTCATCCTGCCGGGGCTGGTCGTGCTCGGGGCCATCTCCAACGCCTTCGAGAACTCCTCCTTTTCCATCTTCCATGGCCGCTGGAACGAGTACATCCACGAGGTGCTGACCTCGCCGCTGTCGTACGCGAGCCAGGTGTTCGCGTACGTGGCCGCGGCCGCGCTCCGGGGCATCGTCGTCGGGTTCATCATCGTCGGCGTCGGCCTCGTGTTCGTCCCGTTCGCCATCGAGCGCGGAACGGTACCGGTCGCACGGCCGCTGTATCTGGTGGCGTTCATGCTCGTCATCACGACCCTGTTCGCGGGGTTCGGCGTGATGGGCGGGCTGTGGGCCCGCGACTTCGACTACCTGACCGTCCTCAACCAGTTCATCCTGCGGCCGCTGGTGTTCTTCGGCGGCGTGTTCTACTCGCTGGAGATACTGCCGCCGGTGTTCGTGAAGGTCTCGCTTCTCAACCCGATGGTGTACATGGTCAACGGCGTCCGGTTCGGCTTCCTCGGCTACTCGGACGTGGACCCCAACGCCTCGCTTCTGGTGTTGACGGCGCTGACAGTCGCCGTGCTCGCGGTGGACGTGGTGCTGTTCCGGCGCGGCTACGGCATTATCGACTAACCGTCCTGCCCCTCGGGCGGGACGAACGGGCCGACCGACACCGTCTCGTGGGCGATGGTCGCCGCCCGGAGGATGTACGCGATGAACACCGTCAGCGGCGCGAGCACCACCGTACTGCCGACCGCGATGACCGGCGAGAGATACGGATCGGGGATGGTGACGCTACCGGTCCGGTAGACGAGCGTCAGGCCGAAGCTGACGACCACCGCCACCAGCCCCGAGTACGCGAGCACCCGCGAGAGCCGGGCGAAGTCCTGCTGGAGCGAGAGCGTCTTGAAGAACTGCCGGGTGACCGCGACCGCCTCCAGCAGGTCCTCGACGGCGTCGAGTTGCTCGTCGGCGCTCTCCGAGAGCGCGTCGCCGTGACGGCCCCGGACGCGGGTCGTCGCCGTGAGGTTCGTCGCGTACTCCGTCCCGAGGATGACCGCCAGCGCGTCGACGATGCTGGTCTGCCGCTCCAGTTTCGAGTCGATGCTCTCGCCGTACGCCACCAGGTCGTCGACGTACGCCTCGACGCCCTCCGGGGGGTCCCAGTCGCCGGCCTCCAGTTCCTCGCCGAGGCGTTCGGCGTGGTCGACGAGCGCGCCGGACAGCGCCGACAGGAACCCCGCCGGGTCGTTCGGGAGCGCGTGGTCGTCGGTGTGTTCGACGACGCGCTCGCGCAGGTCGCGCGTGCCCGACAGCCGGTCGAGATACTCGTTTGGCGAGCCGAACACCCGCGAGAGGATGAGCTGGTTCACCGACAGCGCGATGGTCGTCAGCGTCAGCGTCCCCGAGACGAGACCGCTACCGTACACCGTCGCCGCGACGCTGTCGCCGCCGACGGCGAGCACGCCGCCGTAGATGCCCGCGAACAGGAGCAGACAGACGCCGACGAGCATCGCGAGCGCGACGTGCAACCGGTTGCCGTCGAGCAGTAACCAGTAGAGCAGGCGGTCGACCACGCCGTCGACGTCCCGGACCGAACTCGACGTCGTTATCTCTCGCGACACGTCCCACGTGTCGAACGCTCGGCGTATAGAACCCGGCCCCGCCGTCTCCGGCCCGTAGCCACACGCGAGCGGCCGCTGTCTACCGATTCCCGCGTTCTGAGACTCGCCGGGTCGGTTCATATCCTGTACGGTCGAACTGGTAAGTGTAGAGGTACAAGACGATGTCCACCAAAACAACCCGACGAATCGACGCCGAAATCTTCGGCCGTGAGACGAATTTCGAGTACTCCGAGCACTGGATCGGCTACGCGCTGGTCTCGATGCGCGTGGTGATGGGCTGGGTCCTCCTGCAGGGCGGACTCACCAAGCTCATCACCTACCTGAACGCCGACCCCAGCGACAACTGGACGGCCGCAGGCTACCTCGCCAACGCCATCCCCGAGGGCAACCCGTTCACCGCCGCCTTCGCCGGCATGGCGGGTAGCCCGCTGGTCGACATCCTCGTCATGTGGGGGCTGACCCTGACGGGCCTCGGGCTCATCCTCGGTGCCTTGGTGCGCTGGAACGCGTTCTGGGGCGCCGTCATGATGATGATGTTCTGGGCGGCGAGCCTCACCGGCGGCCTGATGCAGGGCCTGCCCCTCGCCCACGGCTGGGTCGTCGACGACCACATGGTCTACGCCGCCCTGCTGTTCGGCCTCGGCGCCGTCGGCGCCGGCCGCATCCTCGGCGTCGACGCCTACCTCGAACAGACCGAGTTCGTCAAGAACAACCGCGTGCTCCGGCTCATCCTCGGGTAGGGTGACCGGGCGAGTCGACCCCTCGTTCGAGGGGTAACCTGTTTTTCCTCGGACGTGCAACCGCCGCGCATGTACCGTGCGATACTCCCGAACGGCCAACTCGAGTGTGCCGACTACGCGAAGGAGAGCAAGGGCGTCGAACTGTACACCGAGTCGGGCGAACTGCTCGCGTTCGTACCGTACGCCAACCTGGAGGCGCTGTTGACCGAGGCGGCGTACGACAGCGACGAGCCGAGCGTGATGTAACGAAAGCGCAATCAGTCGGGTCCCCGAAGCGGAGTCGATGCCCTCCAGACGCGCGCTTCTCGCCGCCGCGGGTGCCGCCGGCGCGTCGCTTGCCGGCTGTGTCGGCGGCCCCGACCGCTACAGCCCGGCCGCGAGCGTCTCGCTCCCGCCCCGGCCCGAGGCGGCGACGCCGGTCGGCCGCACCGAGACCGAGTTCGGCGACGACTGTCCCCACGGGCTGGGTCGTCTCACCGCTCGCGCCTACCAGACGCCCGGTCGGATAACCGTCGAGACGGCGTGTGACCTCATCACCGGCCACAACAACTGCACGACGGCGTGGGGCAACGCGGCGTTCGACGTGACCCACGACTGGCGGCTCGACGCCCGCCCGTTCGGGGGGCTCGACGGCGACGCCGCCGACGTGGTCCCCGTCGACCGGTCGGAGGCGGCGTTCGCGCTCGCGGGCGACCGGAGCCGCTCGTCGCGGGCGTGGTCGGTGCGGTTCACCCCGCCACGGGACAGCACCCGGACGCTCACCTTCCGGTCGACGTTCGCCGTCGAGTCGTCGCCCGAGCGGGGCGACACGCTGGTTCGGGTACCGGTGACCTGGCGGGTCAGCAAGTCGCCGCTGGCGAACCGGCAGTACGGCGAGTCGCTGACGCTCGACTACCGCGAGGGCTGACTCACTCGACGCCGTCGGGCGTCTCGGCGTCGTCCTCGACGGCGCGTTTCATCGACTCGCGGCGCGATTTGGCGTCCCGTCCCGTACACTCCAGCAGGAAGTCGTTCTTCGCGTCGTTGGCGTCGCCGGCGGCGTCGACGTCGCCCGTCTCCATCAGGTCCTCCAGTTCGCGCTCGTGGAACTCGACGGCGAGTTTGTCCTTCTTCCCCGAGTAGGCGACGGCGCCCGCGACCACCTTCTCGAAGACGGGGTTGTCGGGCTCGCCTACGACGTACAGGTCCGACCCCTTGAACTCCTGTGTGCTGGTGATGGGACCGAAGTACTCCTCGATGGTCCCCTTCAGGTCGGGGACGCGCTCCTCGAGATACTCGCCGCGCCGCATCTTGTACTCCTCCATGGGGGTGGCTTCGGCAGGGTCCGGTTTACCGATTTCGCTCGTCGGCTACTCGCCGGCCGGTTCGAGATAGCCGGCCTGACACTCGGGACAGGCGTCGCCGGCCCGGAACGGCGAGTCGCCCGCCTCCACCTCGTAACCACAGCCCGGGCAGACGTACGTGCCCTCGGCGTCGTTGCCGGCCGCCAGCGTCGGCCCGTCGTCGCGGTCGGCCGCCTCCGCCCCGTCGCCGCGGTCGGGCTCGTCGGCGGCCTCGGCCGCCTCCGACGCGTCGGTCTCCTCCGGCTCGGACTGGCCCGCTCCAGCGGCATCGCGGGTCAGGTCGTCGGGCGTCCACTCGTCGTCGTCGCCGGGCCACTGGCCGGGCTGGCGGTCCACCGGCCGGTTGTCCTCGAGAATTTCGGCGTCGTCGTCCTCGGGGTCGGCGGTCGGCTCGTACTCGTCGAGGTCGCTCCCGCTCTCGTAGCCGCCTGCGGTCTCGGCGTCCGTGGCCGCCTCGCCGAGCGCGGCGTCCTCTCGGGTCTCCTCGCCGGTCGCCCCGTCCACGTCGTCGGGCTCAACGATGGACGTCACCTCCTTGTTCTCGGAGACGACCCGGGTCTCGCCGCACCGACTGCACCGCTCGACCTCCTGCACGATGGTCACGACCTCGCTCCCCCGCTCCTCGCGCTCGCGTTCGACGTCCGTCTCGTCGAACGAGTGCCCGAGCAGCGTACACTTGAGTCCCATTACCCGGGGTTGCCGGCGTGGAACGCTTAAGGCTACCGACGGACGGCGCACAGCCGGCCTGCCGTCCCGCACGGACGGGGTCGTCCCGCGAACCGTTAAGACCGGCCGCCGTCTACCCGGAGGTATGCAGGCAAAGCGGGAGTACCGCGACCGCGAACGGACGGAGGTCGCGGTGCTGGACGCGCTCGTCGACCGCCAGGAGGAAGGGATGACTGTCCTCGAGATACGGTCTCGGGTCGACGTGGACATCGACCGCATCGAGACGGCGCTGGCCGAACTGAAGGCGGACGGACTCATCACGGTCGAGGACGCCGACGGCGGGACCCGCATCTACCCCGCCGACCGGGTCGTCCCCTCGGGCACCGAGGAGCCGGACCCCTCGTTCGTCGACCGGCTCCGGGAGAAGCTCCCGTTCTGACGCGGCGGCTCGTCCGCCCGGACCACCGGGGTTTATTCCCGCCGGCTCCCCGACGACTGACGATGGAGCTTCCCGACCGGGTTCCGGTCCCCGACAGACGCGTACTGCGTGCGGCCTTCGCCCTCCTCGTCGTGCTGTCGGCGCTCCCGCTGGGGTTCGCGTACGCCACCGCCGACAGCGGCGCCGTCGCCGACCGGCAGGCGCCGCCCACCGACGGCATCACCGTCGTCACGGTCCACGCGTTCGACCCCATCGGCCACATCGTCGCCTACGCGCCCGACGGCTCCCGGCTCTACACCAACGACACCTACGACGCGTACTTCGACGTCGACCCCGTGTCCGGTACCGCCGCCACGGTCGAGTACGTCGCCGTCTCCGAGATAACCGAGCGTTCGGGAGTCTGCGACCAGCCCCCATGCGCCCGAAACGTCATCGAGCGGGTGAACCTCACCACCGGCGACGTCGAGCGACTCCACGCCACCGTGGTCGAGGACTACCACGGCCACGAGTGGCACGACGTCGACCGTATCGACGACCAGCGCCTGCTCGTCGCCGACATCGGCGGCAACGGCGTGTTCGTCCTGAACACGACCACCGACGTCGTCGAGTGGCGCTGGAACGCCCAGAGCCACTACCCGCTGGAGGCCGGCGGCGGCTACCCCTCCGACTGGACCCACCTCAACGACGTGGAGCGCTTGCCGGACGGCCGCTACATGGCGAGTCCGCGCAACATGGACGAGGTCATCTTCATCAACGAGTCGGGCGTCCAGGAGGCGTGGACGCTCGGCGAGGACGGCGACCACTCGGTGCTGTACGAACAGCACAACCCCGACTACATCCCCGCGGGCGAGGGCGGCCCCGCCGTCGTCGTCGCGGACTCCGAGAACGACCGCCTCGTCGAGTTCCAGCGCGTCGACGGCCGGTGGGAGCAGTCGTGGGTGTGGGCCGACGCGCGCCTCTCGTGGCCCCGCGACGCCGACCGCCTGCCCGACGGCGACACGCTGGTCACGGACACCCACGGCGACCGCATCGCGGTGGTGGCGCCCAACGGGAGCGTCACCTGGAGCGTCGACGTGACGAACCCCTACGAGGCCGAACGGCTCTCCTCGCCCGACGAGTCCGAGGACGGCCCGGCCGCGACGGCGGCGAACCTCCAGTCGCGCGAACCGGGCGGGGGCGACGGCAGCGGTGGCGGCAGTCCCGTCGGCGTCCTGCTGTCGCTGATTCCGGCGAAACTGCGTCACGGCCTGCTGTTCGTGATTCCCTCGTGGTTCGACGCCGTCCACGTCCTCCCGCTCGGGGTGGGGCTGGCGACGGCCGCCACCTGGGTCGCGCTGGAACTCCGGTGGGCGAACCTCGGCGTCCAGTGGCCGCTGTACCGTCGGTAGCGTCCGCCCGTCGCGAGCCACTTTTCACCGGGGCGCGCCTCTCCCCCGGTAATGACCGTCGTCCCCGACACCCACGAGCGACACGGCGCGACGTTCGCCGAGCACGACGGCCGCCGCGTCGTCGAGGAGTACGGCCGGCCCGAGCGGACCCACCGTGCGGTCCGTAACGGCGTCGGCGTCATCGAGATGGGGTACGGCGTCCTCGAACTCACGGGCGAGGACCGCGTCGAGTTCGTCGACAACGCCGTCTCCAACCGCGTCCCGAGCGAGGACGGCCGCGGCGTCTACGCCCTGCTTCTGGACCCGCAGGGCGCCGTCCGGACGGACCTGTACGTGTACAACGCCGGCGAGCGCCTGCTGTGTTTCACGCCGCCCGCGCAGGCGGGGCCGCTGGCCGAGGAGTGGCGCGAGAACACGTTCATCCAGGACGTCGAGATACGCGAGGCCTCGACCGACTTCGGGGTGTTCGGCGTCCACGGCCCCACCTCGACCGAGAAGGTCGCCAGCGTGCTCAACGGCGCCGCCTCGCCCGACGGCCACCTGACCTTCGTCCGCGGGTCGATGGGCGACGCCGGCGTCACCGTCGTCGCCAGCGACGCCCCCACCGGCGAGGAGGGGTACGAGGTGGTGTGTGCGGCCGACGCCGCCGAGGAGGTGTTCGACACCCTGCTCACGCGGGGGATGAACGCCGTCCCGTTCGGCCACCGGACCTGGAACACGCTCACGCTCGAAGCCGGGACGCCGCTGTTCGCCACGGAGTTGGAGGGGCAGGTGCCGAACGTGCTCGGCCTGCGGAACGCGCTGGACTTCGAGAAGGGCTGTTACGTCGGGCAGGAAGTGGTCTCCAAAATCGAAAACCGGGGGCGGCCCTCCCGTCGGCTCGTGGGCCTCGCGGTGGACGCGGTTCCCGACGCCGGCGCGGCGGTGTTTGCGGGCGACGACCACGCCGGCGAGGTGACCCGCGCCGTCGACTCGCCGACGCTTGAGGAGCCGCTGGCGCTCGCGCTGGTCGACTACGGCGCTGATATCGAAAGCGCGACCGTCAGGGTCGACGGCGAGGAGCGCGAAGCCACCCGCCGCGCGCTCCCGTTCGTCGAGGGGAGCGACACCTCGGCGCGGCTCCCCACCTACGACTGAGCGGTCGCGCTACGACCGAGCGGTCGCGTTCAGCCGGACGCGCACGTCGCCTTTCTCGCCCGCGAGCGTCGTCGCCTCGCGGAACGAGTCGGGACCGACGACGAGGCCGACCGTCGCGTTCGAGACGCGGCGGACGGCGACGCCCTCCTCGCGGTTCCCGAACCGCTCGGCGGCGGCCGCGAACTCGTCGGCGTCGGCGGCCGAGTCCCACCGCAACAGCCAGACGAACGCCGTCCGGTCGCCGCGCTCGTAGCGGAGCGCCGTGTCGTTGCCCCAGCCTGCGGCCGCACGCACCGAGGCGTTCCGGTCGAGTTCCGTCTGGAGCGTGAGGCGGACGACCAGTTCGCCCTTCGTATCGGTGCGCACCCGCTCCCACCCGGGGACGGAGGCGTTCACCGACAGCGGGCGCGGCGACTCCTCGACCGACGGATGGAGCATCTGCTCGGTCGTCGCGGGCGGCCGGCGGTACAGCCGTTCGGCGTCGGCCGGGTCGTCGAGGTGGGCGCGGACGTACCGCGTCCCGTGGTAGTACGCCGAGAGGAACGCGCGACCGCCCGGCGTCGTCGTCCGGTACTTGCCGGCGACGTTCTCGTACTCGGTCGGGGTGTCGAGATGCCGGCGTGCGTACACCGACGCGACGTGGGTGGCGACGCCTTCCTTCACAGCGCGGGCGGCCAGCCGTCGGTCGGTCTCCAGTCCGGCGTTCAGCGCCGTCCGGTCGTCGATGGCCTCGTAGGCGGGCGTCTGGGCCTGGAGAATGTGAACGAACTCGTGGGCGAGCACCGCCTCGACCACGGCGGGCGGGGCCGACGCCGGCCGGACGAGGTTCACGTCGCCCTCGCGGATGTAGCCGCCGGCGCGGGCGTCGCTCCAGTTCGGCACCCGCGCGCCGAGGCCGAGACGGTTCGAGAGCGGGCCGAGCAGGCCGACTTCCCCGCTCCCGCCCGTGGGCCGGAGGACGGTGACGGTCGGCGGCGTCGCCGTCCGTCCGAGCAGTTGCTCGACGCGCCCGAACGTCCGGTTCGGGTCGAACGCCAGCGACCCGTCGCGCACGCGGACGGCGGGCGCCGGCGTGGCGGTCGGTTCGGGTGTCTGCGTGGCGGTTGCCGTCGGTGTCGGCGTCCCCGCGGGCGTTTCGGGCACCGTCGGCGACGCCGACGGCTCGGCAGTCGGGTCAGCGGGCAGGGCGTTACAGCCGGCCAGAACCAGCAACGCGGCGAGCGCGACGCTGGCGGCGGAGCGGGGGACCATGCGCGGGCCGTGACGGCGCCGACACTAAAATCGACGGGTCGGTGGCGCGGAGTGCGGGACGGAAACTCAGGAGAGGTCGGGGACGAGCGGCGCGCCGTCCTCCGGGTCGTCGAACGTCTTGGTCCGCACGCGGCGGCGCGGGCGGCCGCCGTCGGTCATCGGCTGTCGCGGCAGTTCCGGGACCATCGGTTCGATCTCGTCGGTGGGTGTCATCGTGTATCTACCCCGATGAACGCGACCACCATAAACCTTCATGTTCTATCATCATAGTTGCCGCAACTCTTGCCGGGGCGGCCCGCCGGGCGGTCCATCACGACGACCGAACGTTTTTGTTTCAGCGGTCGACCACCCGAGAGTATGGTCGAGGCGTTCGCGGTGGCGTCGGGGAAGGGCGGCACCGGCAAGACCACGACGACGCTGGCGCTCGGGATGGCGCTGTCCGACGAGCACGACGTCACCGTCGTCGACGCCGACACCGGGATGGCGAACCTGCTGTTTCACGCGGGCCTGTCGGATGCGGACCCGACGCTCCACGACGTGCTCGTCACGGGCGGTGCCGACGTGGAGGCGGCGACCTACGAGCGGTTCGGGATGCGGGTCGTCCCCTGTGGCACGTCGCTTGCGGCGTTCGAGGCCGCCGACCCCGAACGACTCCGGGACGTCGTGGCCGACCTCGCCGCGGACGCCGACGTCCTCCTGCTGGACTCGCCGGCGACGCTCGCCTCGAAATCAGCCGTCCTGCCGGTCGTGCTGGCCGACCGCACCGTCGTCGTGCTCGAACCGACGGTGCCGGCGCTGTCGGACGGCCTCAAAGTGCAGGAGTACGCGCTCTCCTACGGGACGGGCGTGGCCGGCGTGCTGTTCAACAAGGTGCGCGAGGACGCCGACGGGACCGTCGAGAAGGCCGACCGCTACTTCGAGGGGCCGACGCTGGCGCAGGTGCCCGACAGCGACGCCGTCCGCCGGGCGCGGAGCGCGGGCGAACCCCTGCTTGCCCACGCACCCGACTCGCGGGCCGCCGCCGCCTACCGCGAGGCGGCCGCCGTGCTCGACGTGCGCCCCGGCGACGAGGGGGCCGTCGCGGACCGGTTCCGGTCGGCCGTCATCCCCGACCCGCCATGAACGTCCCCGACGGCGAACTGGTGCGCTCGCGGGTCGTGCCCGACGCCCGCGCGGCGCTGGAGGCGGCGCTGGACCGCCGACTCACGGGCTACGCCGTGCTCGCGCCGACGGCCGTCCTCGACCCCCGCCGAGAGGGGGCCGTGCTCACCTTCGAGGCCGGCGTTCCCGTCGTCGCCTACCACGTCGAGAGCGACCGGGGTGGCTCCGCCGCGCTGGGCGCGCTGGCCGAACCCGGCCCGTATCGCGTCGAACTGTACGAGTCGTCGCCGGGCGACCTCGACGCCGTTCACGACGTCGAGGAACTCCGGGTCGCGCCCGGTGCCCCCGCCGAGCAGGTGGCCGGCGCGCCGGCCCTCGCGGAGCGCACCCGGCGGGCGGCCCCGGCCGACCGCGACGGGGCGGGTGACCGCGATGCGGCCGACGACCCCGTCGAGGCGTTCCTCGCGGACACCGAGCGCATCGAGGCTATCCGCGAGGAGGCCCGCGAGGAGGCCGAGCGCCGCGCCGAGGAGTGGGGGTTCGACGACGCGGTCGAGGAGTGATACCGGTCCGGGGGTCGTGCCACCGCGTGGCCGTGCCGGGTGGCGTCACCTACGCAGGAACCCGAGGTCGAGGACGCCGAGGCCGAGGCCGAGCAGGACGGCACCGGGAACTCCGAAGAACAGCCCGAATGCGGCCGGAATTGCTAGCTGAACCATCGGCGTCGTCCGCTTCACCAAGAACGACGTCGAGGGGTCGTCCGGGAGGTGGTACGCCGTCACCGTCGAGTTCACCTCGTAGTCGTCGACGAACGACTCCGCGGCCGACCGGGTGGGCTTCCGCAGGTCCGTCCCGCTGTCCGTCGCGCCCGGTGGCGTGACGTTGCTCCCGTCGTACGTCGTTCCGTCGACCGTGTACCGGTACCGGACGGTGACCGAGTAGTACGGGTCGGCCTCGTCGTTGCGGTCTATCCCGCCGCCGACTCTGTGTGTCACGTTCGTCGACAGCACCGTCGCGTCGACCGGTTCGGCGCTGGCGACGACCTGGTTGCGCTGGAGTTCGTTCTGTATCGGCAGGCCCGCGAAGACGACGCCCCCGAGCAGGAACACCACCCCTGCGGCCACCGCGATGGCCCGTAGTACGTTCCTCACACCGAGGACTTGGCAACCAGTTTATTATTTCTAGGGGTCGCCCGGCCCGCTCACGCGACGGCCGCGGGTCGGCGCCACCTCCTATTTTGCCCGTCGAGCACGAACTGGGAGGTGCAATGACCTCCGACCGCGTCATCGAACTGCTACGCAAGGCGTACGGCGACGAGATGGAGACGGTGATGAACTACCAGACGAACGCCATCGTGCTCGACGGCGTCCGCGCCGAAGAGATAAAGGAGAGCCTCCAGCAGGACATCCAGGAGGAACTCGGCCACGCCGAGCGCATCGGCCAGCGGCTCAAGCAACTCGACGCTCGGCCGCCCGCATCCTCGGAGTTCACGGCCCGGCAGGACTCGCTCCAGCCGCCCGAGGACTCGACGGACGTACTCTCGGTCATTCGGGGCGTGCTCGACGCGGAGAAGGACGCTATCGAGACGTACCGGGAACTCATCGACGCCGCCGAGGAGGCGGACGACCCGCTCACCGAGGACCTCGCCGTCGAACTGCTCGGCGACGAGGAAGCCCACCACACCGAGTTCCGCGGCTTCGAGAAGGAGTACCGACGGGACTGACGCGCCGTGTCGAGCGGCGGGCGACGCGCCGGCTAATTACGGGTTTTTATTCCGACAACTAAGCTTTTTCCACCCACTCACCGGTCGATTTCAACCGTGACCCACTCCCGACAGCCTATACGGAGTGTGTCCAGCGTTGGCACACGACGATGAGACAGTTCGCATCCGGCCGCACCGCGATGGTGCTCGTCCTCGTGGTCGCGGCGCTCGTCGGTGGCACAGGCATCGTGAACGCGACGGCAGACCGAACGGGGGCCACGGTGTCGCCCGAACCGCGAGCGGCGAACGCGGCCTCGACCCACACGGTGACGGCCGACGGCCCGTACGCGGGCAACCTCTCGCGGGTGCGAGTCGCCTACGGCGGCGCCGGCGACGTGGACGGCGTGACCGTCCGTTCGCTGGGCGTCGACCGCGACGGCGACGGCCTCGTCGACCGGCAGTTCCCCGCCGCGGTGGGCGTCCGCTCGGGGACGGTCCACGTCGCTCCTGAGGTGGACGTCACGCTGTCGAGCGGTGACCGAATCGTCCTCGTGCTCGGTGGCATCAGCAACCCCGAACGGGCGGGCGTCTACGACGCGGAGGTCACCGTCGCAACGACGGCGGGCACCCACACTGCCGCGACGGAGTACCGCGTGACGCCGTTCGCCGCGCCCGGTTCGGCGGTGCGCAACGCGACGGCGCCCCGCTCGTCGGTCGAGCGGGTCGTCGCCCGCGGGAGCACGCTCCACGACACGCGGCTCGCCCGGAGTTCGCTCCGGGAGGTGACGATGACGGCGACGCGGCTCGACGGCGTGACGACGACCGCCGACCGCTGGCGGGACGTGTCGGTCGCGGACAGCACGCTCGCGGACGTGGCCTCCCGGCGCTCCACCTACCGGTCGGTCGCGTTCGAGAGCGCCGGCCTGTGTGACGCGACCGTCACCGAGAGCACGCTCCGTGACGCCGCGGTCGTCGGCGCCGACGTGACCGACGCCGACCTCCGCGGGGTCGAGGCGACGGGCGTCGCGGTCGTCGACACGCGCGTCGACGGGCTCGCGGTCGCGGACAGCACGCTCGACGGCGTCGCCGTCGTCGACCGTGCGCCCCGACGGGCCGGCGACGACCCGGCGGTGGCGGTCGGTGACCTGCTCTCGACGCGGTCGGTCGTCGAGACGGTCGAGGGGCGCTACGACGCGGCCCGCACGGACGTCTCCCCCGGCGACAACCGCGTCTCGAACGTCCGGGTCCGCGACAGCACGCTCCGGAACGTCCGGCTGGTCAACGCGACCCTCGAGAACGTCACGTTCCGCGGTGTCACCCTGCGGAACGTCACCCTGCGGAACGTCACGCTTCGGGGCGTGACGGTGACCGACCGGACGCTCGCGGACGGCCGCGTGACCGGCGAGACGGTGACCAGCGAGCGGCGACTCGTCTACGAGATGCGGACCGACGACGGCGTCGACGCGCCCGTCACGGTGACGGCCGGCGACGGCTCGGTGTCGGTCGCCGCCGGGCCGGCGAACGTCTCGGCCGGCGCCGACGGCGGGTCGGCCGAGGCCTCCGGGTCGCTGGTCGGATAGCGGCCCCGCTGACTGCTCGCGACGGGGGCTTTTGGACGGTGTTGTCAGAATCGCCTTTAGACGGCGTGAAGTCGGTCCAGCCACACCAGCATGACCGACGACACGAACGACGACGTCTCTCGACGCAGTTTCATGAAGGGCGTGGGGGTCGCGGCCGGCGCCGCGGCGCTCGGCGCGAGCGCGACCGGGAGCGGCGCCGCCCACGAGGGCACGTTCCACACCGAGTTCGCCAACCCGCGGGTCCGCGAGGCCGCGAAGGTGTGGGCGTCGAAGCCGTGGCGCGAGGGGTTCCGGGGGAGTCCGGAGCGGACGCTCGCCATCAACGACTCCGGCATCGACGTCGACCACCCGGACCTCGGCCCGTGGAACGGGGTGACGGCCATCGGGAGCGGCGACGGCGGGAAGCCGACGGTGAAGCTCGCGAGCCCCGACGACCTGGCGACGTGGCGTGACTCCCGCCGGATGGTCGGCGACGAGAAGCGCCAGACGGCGGTCCTGGGGCCCGGAACGACCGTCGAGGGGAGCGACACCCCGTTCCCGGCGTTCACCGTCCCGACGCGCGAACAGCTCCAGCAACGGGACGACATCGACCCGCTCCCCGACGGGAAGGGCGTCGTCGACATGGACGCCACGCTGTCGTGGACGCCTCAGAACGTCCCGCTCCCGAGCGCGACGCCGGTGCTCTCGTCGGCCGGCGAGGACCAGTCGTTCCGCGCGGAGGTGAAGATAGACGGCCAGTGGATCACGCTCAAGACCGTCGACACCGGGTCGAACCCGGAGACGCTGACGAACATCACGGCCATCCCCGGGAAGGAACACCGGTTCGTCGCCGGCCAGTTTGCCAACGTCGTTGCACAGGGGGAGGTCACCTACTCGTTCCACACGTACGACGACGACCTCGACACGCTCGACGGGAGCGTCGAGTTCACCGGCGACGGCTCCGGGCCGGCCCCGAAGACGGTCGGCTGGTTCGACTCCGGGTCGCGGTACGGGAGCCATCTCGAACCCGAGGACCCCGACAGCCACGGCTCGCACGTCTCCGGCATCACCGGCGGGTCGGGCCGGGCCAGCACCGTCGAGACGCTCCAGCAGGAGTCACCGCGGACCGTCCTCACGGCCGGTGACGTGCTCTCCTACGAGGTGGAAGCCGATGCCGGCACCGGCGTGTTCGGCGTCGCCACCGGCGAGGGTATCGAGGTGCTCGTCGAGGGACCGGACGGACGGACCCTCCGCGTCTCGGGGAACGTCCCGCCGCTGGAGGAGGCCCGCGTCGACCACCCGACGGTCGACGACCGACACGACGGCACGGAGACGTACACCGTCATCGTCCGGCCGCTGGAGGGCGAGGCCGCCTCGACCGGCCGTGTGAACGAGGTGGTCGTCGGCGCGTTCGCCGACCCCGAGACGGCACCCGGCGACCGGACCGACGGCGAGGTGTCGCTCCACTCCGGGGTAGCGCCCGACGCGAGCCTGATGGGCATCCAGGGCCTGTCGGGCCCGGTCGCGTCGCTGGCGCTGTACGGCGACGAACTCGTCCCGACGTTCAACCTCCGGGCGATGAACAGCTCGTGGGGCGGACTGGTGCCCGGCGGCGGCACCGTCGGCGGGTCGAGCCTCGAAGCGGCCGTCAAACGCATCGCGGAGAGCGGCGTGTTGCTGGTCGCGGCGGCGGGCAACAACTTCGGGACCATCAACACCGCCCCCGCGATCGCCGACGAGGCGGTGTCGGTGGCGGCGGTCGACGACCTCGACGGTATCACCGGCTACACCGACGGCGGCGCACAGGCCCAGGACGAGGACTCGCAGGGCGCGTACGGCAAGCCCGACGTCTGTGCGCCCGGCGGCACGCTCGTCACCGGTGCGCGTGCGGTGCGTGCGGAGTCGGACGGCGTCCCAGCCGGCACCGAGGGCGTCCGCGACTACACGAACAAGGCGGGCACCTCGATGGCGTCGCCGTACACGACGGGCGCGGTCGGCCTCATCGCGCAGGCGATGGAGGAGGGGGCGCCCGACTCCATCCGGCTCCCCTCGCCGTCGAACCTGCACGCGAACCACACAGCGAGCGAGCGGCTGGAGCACGTCCTCCGCTTGAAGCAGACCCTGCTGGCGACGGCCTCCTCGACGGCCTTTACCGCGGCGCCGTACCACAAACACGCCGTCACCTACCGGCACGACGGCCGCGACACCTACGAGGGGTACGGTCGAATCAACCCCGACGCCGCGGTCGATGCGCTCACGCGCGACCTGTTCGCGGGTGCGGACCCCGCGAACGACCCCTCGGTCACCGTCTCGGGCGAGGTGGGGCTGGACGTGCCCGACGACTCCCGTGCGGTCGCGGGCCACGTCGAGGTGCCCGCGGGCACGCTGGAGGTGTCCGTCGACCACAGCCACTACTCGGGGGGCAACAAGGGGCTGGCGAAGGACGTGCCGTGGCTCGACCTGTTCGTCTACGACGCCGAGACCCCCGGCCGCGCCGGCACGCCGAACACCCTCGCGTCGGCGCAGGGCCAGCAGGGGTCCGCGTCGGTGAGCGTCGACGTGAGCGCCGAGCGCGACGACCCGACGACCGGCGCCGACGAGTCGGAGACGCGGACGCTGTTCGTCGTCGCCAAACTGGTGAACGTGCCGGGCGTCGTCAACGGCTACGACGTCCAGTCGCAGTTCGACCTCGACGTCTCCTTCACAGCGGCGGGCGCGCTCCCGAAGCCGTCGTTCGCGGTCGAGGGCTCCCGGAGCGACGACGGCTCGGTGTTCACCGCCGGCCAGACGAACCAGGTCGACGTCACCGTCGACGGCATCAACGAGGAGGTGCCCGACGGGGCGACGGTCCGTCTGTTCGACACCTCGCCGTGGGAACTCAACGAGTTCGACGGCGGCGACGCGACGAAACGCACCGACGACGGCACCGTCCACCTCGGGACGACGACGGCCGGCGCCATCCGTGACGGCGGCGTCACGAAGAGCTACTTCGTCGACGCACCCGCGTCGACGGGCCGGTACACGTTCGGCGCCGGGAGCGTCGAACTCGTGACGGACGTGCCCGACGTGCAGGGGTCGAGTTCGCCGGTGGGCGGCACCGACACCAACACGGTCGTCGGCGCCTCCACCAACCCCGGCGAGGCGACGAGCGACGCGACCGACCTCTGAGTCCGGTCTCTCACGGACGTTCGCCCCATAGGTGCCGCTTTCACCCTCCGGGCCATGGGGCCGGTATGGGACTCGACGAGGACGCACTGGAGTATCACAGCGCGGACCCACCCGGGAAAGTGGAGATATCGACGACGAAGCCGACGAACACCCAGCGCGACCTTTCGCTGGCGTACTCGCCGGGGGTCGCCGCGCCCTGTGAGGCCATCGCCGCCGACGAGACGGACGCGTACACCTACACCACGAAAGGGAACCTCGTCGGCGTCGTCTCGAACGGCACTGCCGTCCTCGGGTTGGGCGACATCGGCGCGCAGGCCTCCAAACCCGTCATGGAGGGGAAGGGCGTGCTGTTCAAGCGGTTCGCCGACATCGACGTGTTCGACGTCGAACTCGACGACGCCGAGGACGCCGACGAGTTCGTGAACGCCGTCGCGAAGACCGAACCGACGTTCGGCGGCATCAACCTGGAGGACATCGCGGCGCCCGCCTGCTTCGAAATCGAGGAGCGCCTGCGCGAGGCGATGGATATCCCCGTCTTCCACGACGACCAGCACGGGACGGCCATCATCTCGGGTGCGGCGCTGGTCAACGCCTGTGACCTCACGGGGCGTGACCTCTCGGATGTCGAGGTGACGTTCGCGGGCGCGGGCGCCGCGGCGACGGCGACGGCCCGGTTCTACCGGTCGCTGGGCGTCGACGCCGACAACATCACGATGTGCGACGTCGACGGCGTCGTCACGGCCGAGCGGGTCGCGGCCGGCGAGCTATCGGGGTATCTCGAACCGTTCGCCAACGAGACGGGCGGCACCCTCGCGGACGCGATGGCGGGGGCTGACGTGTTCGTCGGGCTCTCCGTCGGTGGTATCGTCAGCCAGGAGATGGTCCGGTCGATGGCCGACGACCCCGTCATCTTCGCCATGGCGAACCCGGACCCCGAAATCGGCTACGAGGAGGCGAAACAGGCCCGAGACGACACGGTCATCATGGCGACGGGCCGCTCGGACTACCCGAATCAGGTCAACAACGTCCTCGGGTTCCCGTTCATCTTCCGGGGCGCACTGGACGTGCGAGCCACGGACATCAACGAGGCGATGAAGGTCGCGGCGGCGGAGGCGCTGGCGGAGTTGGCCCGCGAGGACGTGCCCGACGCCGTCGTGAAGGCGTACGGCGACGAACCGCTCCAGTACGGCCCCGAGTACATCATCCCGAAGCCGCTGGACACCCGCGTGCTGTTCGAAGTGTCGGCGGCCGTCGCCGAGGCCGCGATGGCGTCGGGCGTCGCCCGACGGGAGCGCGACCTCGACAGCTACCGCGACGAACTCGAGGCGCGGCTCGGCAAGAGCCGCGAGATGATGCGCGTCGTCCTCAACAAGGCGAAGAACGAGCCGAAGCGGGTCGTGTTCGCGGAGGGCGACGACGAGAAAATCGTCCGCGCGGCCTACCAGCTCGCGGACGAGGGCATCGCCGACCCCGTCCTCGTCGGGAACAAGCGGCGCATCTGGAAGACAGCCTCCGACCTCGGACTCGACTTCGACCCGGAAATCGTCGACCCGGACGCCGACGCGCTGGACCCGTACGCCGACCGGCTGTACGAACTCCGCCAGCGCAAAGGGGTCACTCGCCGCGAGGCCGAGGAGATGCTCCGGGACGGCGACTGGCTCGGGAGCGTGATGGTCGAGATGGGCGACGCCGACGCCCTCCTCACCGGCCTGACCCACCACTACCCGACGGCCCTCCGGCCCCCGTTGCAGGTGGTCGGCACCGCGCCGAACGCCGACTACGCCGCGGGGGTCTACATGCTGACGTTCAAGAACCGCGTCCTGTTCGTCGCGGACGCCACGGTCAATCAGGACCCCGACGAGGAGGTGCTCGCGGAGGTGGCGCGCCACACCGCCGAACTCGCCCGCCGGTTCAACGTCGACCCGCGGGTCGCCCTGCTGTCGTACTCCGATTTCGGCACCGTCGACAACGAAGGCACCCGCAAGCCGCGACGGGCCGCGGAGATGCTCCGGGCGGACCCGACGGTCGAGTTCCCCGTCGACGGGGAGATGCAGGCCGACACGGCCGTCGTCGAGGAGATGCTCACCGGCGACTACTCGTTTTCGGAGCTCGACCGGCCGGCGAACGTGCTCGTGTTCCCGAATCTGGAGGCGGGGAACATCGCGTACAAACTCCTCCAGCGGCTCGGCGGTGCCGAGGCCATCGGCCCGATGCTGGTCGGCATGGACGAACCCGTCCACGTGCTCCAGCGCGGCGACGAGGTGAAAGACATCGTGAACCTCGCGGGCGTGGCGGTGGTCGACGCGCAGAACGAGTAGCCGTCTATCGGCCTCCGGACGCCTCCCGAGCGGTCCCCTGGGGAACTGTCTCTTTTTGAACAAGAACTAAGTGCGAATCGCGGCGTACAGAGCGTATGAGCCAGGAACTGGCCGAGGTCAGCTGTCGCGCCTGCGGGGACAGAGCGGCCGTCGAACTGGGCGAGTCGAACGCGTTCACGCTCGACTGCGACACCTGCGGCGCGGCGAGCGAGGGGCGCTATCGCCCCGACGGCGTCGTCGTCTGGCGGTAGCTACTCCTCGGTGCGTGCTCGTGCGGCCGCGAGGTCCGCGGGCGTTCTCGGCTGAGACGGCTCGCCCCGTCTTCCGGGGGCGCTAACTTTCAAGCCCCCGGTTGCCGAGAGACCGGTATGACGTACGACCTGGTGTTACAGACCGACGCCCACGACTCGCTCGATTCGCTGGTCGACGTGGCGCAACGCGCCGAGGAGCACGGTTTCGCTCGCGTCTCCGCGGGCGAGACCACCGGCTGGGACATGGTGACGACGTTCACCGTCGTCGGCGAGCGCACCGACTCGATAGGCGTCTCGAACGACGTGCTCTCGCCGTTCGGCCGCGCGCCCACCGTCCTCGGACAGACCGCGCTCACGATGCACGACGCCACCGACGGCCGCTTCCGTCTCGGCCTCGGCACCTCTTCGCCGGCTATCGCGGAGGGGTGGCACGGCGCCGACTTCGACCGCCCCCTGCGCCGACTGCGCGAGACCATCGACATCGTCCGGGAGGTGTACGCGGGCGGCGAGGTCTCCTACGACGGGGAGATATTCGAGGTCGGGGGGCTCTCCTACGAGAAGTCCGTCCCCGACGACCCGCCGGGCATCGACGTGGCGGCGCTCGGGCCGAAGGCGACGGAACTCGTCGGCCGGTTCGCGGACGGGTGGGTACCACAGCTGTTCACCCCCGACGGGCTGGCCGACCGGATGGCGGACCTGGAGCGGGGTGCCGACCTCGGCGGCCGGTCGGTCGACGACCTGCGGGTCGCACCCATCGTGCGAACGTTCGCCAGCGAGGACCGCGAGCGTGCCCGCGAGGCCGCCCGCTCGACGGTCGCGTTTCTCGTCGGCGCATACGGCCCGTTCTACGGCCAGTCGGTCGCCGAACAGGGGTACGAGGACGTCGTCGACGAGATCCGGTCCGCGTGGGCGGACCGCGACACCGCGGCGATGGCCGAGGCGCTCCCGGACGCGGTGCTCGACGAACTCGCGGCGGCGGGCACGCCCGAGGAGGTGCGCGAGCGCCTCGAACGCCACCACGCGGTCGACGGCGTCGACGCCGTCCGCGTGGGGTTCGTCGGCGGGATGAGCGACGAGGACAAGCAGGCGACGATGGCGGCCGTCGAACCGCTACTGTAGGTCGCCGCCGAGCCGCTCGTACGTGGCCTCGATGCGCTCCCAGTTGCCGTCGACCAGGAACGGGAGCGAGAACAGCAGGACGATGAGCAGCAGCGAGACCACGTCGCCCGGGAGGCCGAACGACGGGATGGCCGACCCGAGGAACCCCCCGGTGTGGGCGCCCGCGATGACGAACAGCATCTGACGGACGGTGCGCCGGCGGCGGTCCGAGTGGGTGTTCCGCATCGGCCGTAACTGCTCGGCGTCCGGGTCGTGGTCCTCGTGGGGCATGGCCGCCGGTTGGGACGGGGGGGTTACAGGCGTTGTCGTCTCGGTCAGTCGGCGGCCCGCTCCCCCTCGCCCCACGCCTGCAGGGCGTCGAGGGTCGCGATTACGTCGCCGTACACCTCGTGGAGGTCGTGGATGGTGCGCCCGCTGGAGAGGTACTCGGCGTCCATGTTGTGGACGACGTTGCCGTAGTGGGCGACGTGGTTTCGGAGTTCGCGGACGGCGTCGAGCGCCTCGAACGCCGCCTCGCCGTCGTCGAACGGCAGGCGCTCCAGCGCTTCCGGGTCCGCCTCGACGGCTTTCTGGAGGTGCCAGAACGTCGTGTAGTCGATTTCGCGCAACTGGAGGTCGGCGTCGGCGTGCGCCTCGTACTCCTCGACGACGGCGTCGTACTCCGTCTCCGGCCCGCCGTCGACGGGGAGCGTCGACAGCGTCCCCTCCCAGCTCGATTCGGCAGCAAGCAGGTCTCGCAGACGCATCTCCAGTTCCCCGACGCGGGTGTAGAGGAAGGCGTGGGCCGCCGGCCGGTTCAAATCCGAGCGGGTGATGATGCCCGCCACCTCGCCGTGCCAGCCGACGAAGTAGAACGGGCGTGCCTCCAGTTCCTCGAGCAGTCCCTCGAAGCCGAGGTCCGGCGACAGCAGGTGGCCGAGGTTGATGCGCTCGGCGTGTTTGTAGACGGCCTCGTCGCCCGCGTCGGGAAGCGCGTCGGCCAGCGTCTCCCGGTCGACGAACATGTACGGCGGCTCCTCGCGCTCGACGGGCGCGGCGGTGTACCCCCGGTCGTCGAGCCACTCGTGGACGTCCGCGACGGTGGCGCCCGCCGGCACCGTCTCCGGGTTCTCGGTCATCAACTCCCGTACGGTCACCTGCTCCTGTGGCCCGAACATCGACCCGTGGGACGGGTCGCCGTCGGATAGGCCTGCTGGCCGTCGTGTACCGTGTCACCACCCGTCGGGTAACGGGTATCGTGTCACCACCCGTCGGGTAACGGGTATCGTGTCACCACCCGTCGGGTAACGGGTATCGTGTCACCCGTCCGATTGAAGCGTATGGCGACCGACACCGAGACGATGACCACACCGGAGTCGGCCGACGGCTATCCACGCCGCGTCGGCGTCGCGGCCCTGCTTGCGCTCCCGGGTCTGCTGGCGCTGGGCGCGTACACTGCTGCGGACCCGCCGGGCGGTCTCTCGCCGCTCCTGGCGTTCACGGCGACGGTGGTGAACAACGGCTTGCTCGTCCTCGTGGCGGTGCTCGCCGGGGCGTTCGCCGCGCCCCGGGTCGGGCTCCGCTCGCATCTGCTCGCGCGGACCGCGGGTGACCCCGCGCCGGCGTCGTCGCTCCGGGCGGACCTCCCGCTGGCGGCCGGCGTCGGCCTCGGGGCCGTCGCCGCGGTGCTCGCGCTCGACGCGGCGTTCGCGCCGCTTCTCGCCGCAGACCTGGCCCGCCTGCCGTCCGAGTCCGCAACGGTCGCGTCGGTGCTGGCGTTCGCCCCCGTCCGGTTCCTCTACGGCGGCATCACCGAAGAACTCCTCCTCCGGTTCGGACTCATGACCGGCCTCGCGTATCTCGGTGGCCGGGCACTCGGCCGGGAGGCCCCCGGCGCGGGCGTGATGTGGGCCGCAGTCCTCGTTTCGGCGCTACTGTTCGGCGTCGGCCACCTCCCCGCGGCGCTGGCGGCGTTCGGGGAACTGACACCCCTGCTCGTCGTCCGGACCGTCCTGCTCAACGCCGTTGCGGGCGTCGCGTTCGGCTGGCTCTACTGGCGCCGGAGCCTCGAGGCCGCGATGGTCGCCCACGGAGTGTTCCACGTCCCGCTGGTCGTGCTCTCGCTCGCGGTCGTTCTCTAGCGTGCGGTCGCGTTGTACGTGACCGAGACGCGCGCCGAGACGGTCACCGGCTCCGGGTCGATGCGGGTGGCGTCGGCCGTCCGTTCGACGAACGGCGTCGCGCCGCCGTCCCCCACGTCGACGGAGCGGACGCCCGTTATCGAGAGATCCGCGCTCGCCGCGGCGGCGTCGGCCTGCCCGCGGGCGTCCGCGACGGCCCGCTGGATGGCGCGCTGGCGGAGCTGACGCTGGCGGTTCTCGGAGAGGGTAAAGCGGACGCCGAGCACCTCCGTCGCGCCGCTCTCGACGGCGACGTCGACGACGCGTCCGGCGGCGCTGGTGTTCGACAGCGTCACCGCGAACGACTGGCGGGCGACGTACGTGGTGCGGTTGTCGTCCCGGCGCTCGAACAGCGCGAAGTCGGTCGTCCGGACGGCGTCCTCGCTCGTCGCGTTCACCAGTGCCGCCCGCAGTCGGCTGGTGTTGCGCGCCAGCCGGTCGGTGGCCGCCGACGGCGTTGGGCCGGTGGCCGTCGACGCCACGGAGACGACCACCTCGTCGGGGTCGGCGGTCACCTCGCCGGTCCCGGACGCGGAGACGGTGGCGGTCGGCGTGGTCGTCGCGTTGTCGACCTGCTCGGTCTGCTCGGCGGTGAGCGGCGCGCCTGCCACCAGCGCGACGACTGCCAGCGCGCCGACGACCAGCAACGCCACGAGTAGCACCGGGGTGGTGTTGCGCATCGGCGAGCGGTTGCCCGCTGGCCGGGATTGTAATGTCGTGGCTAGCGTGTCCACGGTCCGGGTAAGCCCGCGTTACCGCGCGATTTCGACGGCAAGGGTTCTGTCCCCGGAGCGCGTATCGGGGCCATGGTTCGCAACTCGACGCTCCTGCTCGGCGGCGTTGCCCTGCTGGTGCTGGGCGCGGTCGCCGCCCGGAGTCGCCGCGCCGGCCGCGAGACCGAGCGCGTCCCCTACGAGACGCTCGACCGGGTCGACGGCGTCGAACTCCGCCGCTACCCCACCACGCTGACCGTCGAGACGGTCGCGCCTTCGACGGGCGAGGCGTTCGGTCGCCTGTTCCGCTACATCGACGGGGGCAACGACGGCGGCGCGGAGATAGCGATGACTGCGCCCGTCGCCACCGGCGCGGAGATAGCGATGACCGCGCCCGTCGAGACCGACGACGCCGAGGAGGGCGTGCGGATGGCGTTCTACCTCCCGGCCGACTACGAGTACGAGACCGCACCCCGCCCGACCGACGACCGGGTGGCGCTCGTGGAGCGGCCGGCCCGGACGCTCGCCGTCCTGTCGTTCTCGTGGTGGGCGACCGACGGTCGGGTGGCACGCAAACAGCGCGACCTGCTTGCCGCGCTCGACTCGGCCGACGTGGCCGTCGCTGGCGAGCCGTTCTGCATGCAGTACGACCCGCCGTGGACGCCGCCGTTCCTGCGGACGAACGAGGTCGCCGTCGAGGTGCGCCGGACGGCGACTCAGGCGATGGGGTCGTCGACGCCGTCGAAGTAGCGCTCGGCGACGCGTTCGGCCGTCCGCAGCGCGAGCGCCTGCCCCGTGTGGGTCGGGTTCGCGCCGCCGACGCCGTTGGCCAGCGCCGAGTGGTCCGCGACGAACAGCCGTCCCACGTCGTACGCCTCACAGCCCTCGTCGACGACCTTCCCCATCGCCATCGACGACTGCATGTGCAACAGGATGGGCGCGGCGTCCGTCCGATGGATGTGTTCGGCACCGGCCTCATCGAGCAGACGTGCCGCGCGGCGCGCGAGTTCGTCCCGGCGCTCGTCGTCGTCGGGGTGGGGCTCCCACTCGACGAGGGGCACCTGCCCGTGTTCGTCCGCCGTCGAAGGGTCCAGCGAGACGCCGTTTTTCTTCCGTGGACGGTCGTCGGTGTGACAGATGAGCGTGAGCGTCCGCCGGTAGTCGGCCATCCGCTCCTTCAGTTCGCGGCCCGCCAGCCGACCCTCGGTGTCCCACGGTTCGCCCGCGGTGTCGCGCTCGAACCACCAGCCCCCCTGACTGGAGCCGTACATCGACAGCGCGGTGATGCCGGGCGCGAAGGTGTTGACCGCGATGCCGCCCACGTCGGGCACGTCGAGCCGCGAGCCGGCGGCCTGTCCCTGATGGGGTTCGACCGCGCGCTGGCCGATGACGTCCTCGAGGGTGTCGGGGTCGAAGGTGCCGGCGACGAAGTCGAACCAGTGGGTGGTGAGCCCCTTCCCGACCCAGCCGTTGTCCGGGAGTCCGGAGTTGAGCCACAGGCGGGGCGTCTCGATACAGCCGGCGGCGAGCACGACGGCGTCGGCGTCGACTCGCTCGGTGGTGCCGGCCCAGGTGTCGCGGAACTCGACGCCCGTCGCCTCCACGGAGCCGGGGCCGCCCTCGGTCAGCACCTCCGAGACGAACGCGTTCGGCCGTATCTCGACGTTGCCCGTCTCCATCGCCCGCGGCACGAGCGAGACGTTCGAGGAGCGGCGCGCCCGCTCCTCGAAGGGGGCGTCACGCGGCTGGGGCCCGCCCTGATGTTCGTGGGCCGCCATCGTGTCGCCCTCCACGTCCGGGTAGCGGTAGTCGCCGTCGTACTCGCCGTCCCGCGTCAGCCGCTCGTCCGGCTGGGGGATGGCGTTCGGGAACGGCCGGTACCCCTCCTCGGTGACGTTGTACCCCTCGGTCAGCGAGTAGCCGTCGCGGCGTGCGCCCTCGAAGAACAGTTCGGCCTTCGGCGTCGTCGGGGCCGGTTCGACGGGGTGGGTCTCCTCCAGGAGCTGGTAGTACGGGACCAACTCGGCGTAGTCGATGGGCCAGTGGGGCTGGTCCTCGACGCTGGTGACGAACGCCCGCGGGTGGTTGGCGTAGTAGTGCTGGGTGGTGCCGCCGACGCCCGCGAGCTGGGAGATGAGCGCGTGGCCCGGCACGGTCCGCTCCCACGGCGGCGCGTCCGCGTCGGCTGGCCCCCACCGGAGTTTCCCCCGGACGGGGTCGTTCATCTCGCCCTCTTTCGCGGTGAACTGCTCGTCGTACAGCTCGCCCGAGAGGTCCGACGGGTCCGCCGAGGACTCGCCGCCGGGCGCCTCGCGCGGCGCCTCCCAGTTCTCGTTGCCGTAGAACGGCCCCGCCTCGAGGACGAGCACGTCGATGCCCAGTTGCCCGAGCCGCCACGCCAGCGCGGGGCCGTCGCCGCCCGCACCCACGACCACCACGTCCCGCGTTTGCGAGCGCATCAGTAGTCGTCCTCCTCGAACTCGTCGAGTTCGTAGCCGAGCATCACGGCGTAGCCGTCCGCCGGCCCGGGATAGTCGGCCTGCGTCCAGCCCTGTGACCCCTCGCCGTCGCCCGTCAGTTCACCGTAGTACAGCGACTCGGTCAGCGCGACGAGCGCGCCCGCGAGGTACTGGATGGTGCCGAGGCCGGGCGCGTCCAGCCGGTCGGCCAGCGCCGGGAACACCCCCTCGGATTCGAGCATCCGGACCGCCCGCAGGCGGTCGCGCGCCGACAGCCGCGAGAACGGGCCGCCGGCGTACGCGTCGTCGGGCGAGCCGAACCCCTCCTCGGCGCGCCGCCTGACGACGAGTTCCAGCGCCGCCACGTCGAGCAGGAGGGCGACAACCGGCGCAAGCGGCGTCGTGTCGTAGCCGAGCGCCGCCAGCGGGCCGCTCGCGGGCTGGAGGTCGTTCACCTCCTCGACGAGCAGTTCGTCGAGGTCCGCCGCGAGGCCGCCGGGGACGTGTTCCTCGCCGCGGTCGGCCATCCCCGGCGTCTCGGGGACGACGCTGTCGACGAACGCCGCGAACGTCCCCCGGGTGTAGCTCACGGTCCCACCTCCGGAGCGTGTACGTACGGTATCACGTCACACCCTGTGGAGTCGCCCACCCTCAATGTTCCCCCTGCTATCGGGGGGCGGTTATCACCTACCGTAACTGCCGCTCGAAGAACGCGACCTGCCGGTCGGCCACGGTGTCGAACAGGGGGTCGAGATACGGCGCGAAGTGGTCGCCCTCGACGCGCACCCGCTCCACGTCGTCCAACCGGTCGACGAGGCGGGCGACGGTGCCCGCGGGAATCAACTGGTCGTCGGTGGCTTCGACCACGAGCGCGGGGCAGTCCACCTCGCGGGCGTAGCTCACGGGGCGGTACAGGCCGACGGTCAGCAGTATCCGGGCCGCACAGCGGTTCCACTCCGCCTCGTCGAGGTCGTCGGGGACGATGGCGCGATACCCCGCCTCGGAGCCCTCGGTGGCCAGCGGCGCAACCTCGCCGGGTTGCCCGACGAGGGGGACGTAATGGGGCGACCGGAGCGTGGCCGCCCGCCCGAGGTCACGCAGGGCCGCGCCCGTCGCCCGGAGGCCGAAGTCGAGCCCCTGCTGGCGGACCACGGACAGCAGAGTCCGTGGGCCGTCCGAGAAGGGGACGATGCCGGCGTACGCGTCCACGTCGTCGCGGCGGGCGGCGGTGACGAGAGCGTGGCCGCCCGAGAACGACCAGCCGGCGACCCCCAGGCCGTCGCCCACGCCGTCGAGCGAGCGGGCGTAGTCGACGGCGGCGTCCCAGTCGGCGAGATGCTTGCGGGGCGACACCAGGTTCCGGGGCGTCCCCCCGCTGTCGCCGAACCCGCGGTAGTCGAACAGCAGTACCCCGACGCCGGCGTCGGCCAGTCGCGCCGCGAACCGGGGCAGGCCCATCCGGCGCGTCCCCCCGAACCCGTGGGCCATCACGACGACCGGCGGGTCGGCCGCCTCGGGCCGGTAGCGCCACGCCGCACACTCGGTGCCCCGCGACTCGAACGTCACCGACTCGCGCTCGTGCATACGGGGTGGTCGCGGCCGCGGGGCAAAGACCCCTCGGGCGACTCCGGACGCCGACGTATCGCTATATAGCTCACTTGTCGACAAACCGCTCTCCGGAGCCGTCATTCTGCAAGTATGGGACAGTTTCTCGATACAGGAATGGGGTGGGGTATTATAAACCGCTTTAATCAGTAATCGGGTGGTCTCAGGTGATGACCCGCAAGACGGAGGGTGTCACCGGGGTATCGCGCCGCAAGTTCATCGCCACCACGGGCGCCGTCGGCGCCGCCGGGGTCGCGGGCTGTACCAGCGACCAGAGCAACAACGACGACAGCAACAACGACGACGACCAGTCGACCGACTCGCCGGCCGGGCAGAGCGACGACTCGGACGGGGAGACCTCGGGGTCCGCGACGGCGACGCTGCGCGCCGAGGGGTCCTCGACGGTGTACCCCATCTCGAACAAGGGCAGTTCCTACTGGAACTCCAACGCGCCGCCGAGCGACGGGGAGTACTGGGGGAAGAACAGCGAGACCTCGGTCCCCGGCTGGGACGAGATCCAGACCGACAAGAAGATCGCCGACTACTTCGCCAGCCTCTACGGCTTCGAGACGACCGACCAGCGGTCCAAGCCGCCGTACGCGACCATCATCGGCCTGAGCCACTCCGGGACCGGCTGCAAGGCCGTCCGCGACGGGCTGGTCGACATCGGCAACTCCTCGGGTCCCATCACGGCGGAGCTCGGCTGGAGCGAGTCGAAGGCCAACGAGGAGGTCGTCGACCACGTCGTCGGGCGCGACGGTCAGCCGGTCGTCGTCAGCAAGGACATCTACGACGCCGGCGTCACCCAGCTCACGGGTGAGGAGATCCGGAAGATCTACCAGAACGAGATCACCAACTGGAGCGAGGTCGGCGGCCCCGACCAGGAGATCTACGCCATCGGCCGCGCCGAGGGCTCCGGGACGGACACCTCGTTCCGGCTGAACATGCTGGGGAGCGCCGACGCGTCGATGTCGGGCGTCGACACGCGGTTCGGCCAGAACCAGCAGGTCGCCACCGCGGTCCAGCAGAACGAGGGCGCCATCGCGTACATGGCGCTGGCGTTCACCGGCCCGCAGGTGAAGCCCATCGCCATCAACTTCGAGGGGACGGTGTACAAGCCCGACAAGGACGCCCAGAACACCATCTTCGACAGTTCGTACCCGCTGAACCGCGACCTCCACATGTACACGAAGAAGACGGAGGAGACGCCCAACGGGACGGACAAGCGCGAGGCGGCGTTCATCAACATGTTCCTCACCACGTTCGGACAGGTGGTGTTCGTCGAGCAGAACAACTACATCCCGCTTCCGACGAAGGACATCGAGAAGGAGAAGAGCAAGCTCCCGTCGCAGGCGTAACGGGTTCGTCGTCTGTCATTCCGCTTTCGTCGTTCGACTACCGCTGGACGCACACACAGTTTCCACACGTACAACCCAATGACACAGACCTCTAGCCGGGAGCCGACGGGGGCAGAGAAGCTCGCCCGTCTGGTGCGGCGGTTCCGGGACTTCGTCGACGACACGGAGCCGGAGGCGCTGGTCACGGTCGGCGTCATGGCGGCGGCGATACTGGCCGCCTTCGTCGGCTTCCTGCTCGTTTCGGCTTGGACGATAGTTCCCTTCCTCGTCTCCGTGGTGGCGGCGGGGTACGGCTGGCTCCGTCACCAGGGCGTGACCGCGCGCGTGCTCACGCTGATGATGACGGCGTCGACGATACTGATACTGGTGCTCATCACCGTCTTCATCTTCTTCGAGGCCATCCCCGTCTTCCTCTACGAGTCGAAGACGGTGCTGGGCGTGGAGGTGCCGGCGCTCCGGATGTTCACCGAGACGACGTGGGACGCCGTCTCCCCGCCCATCCGCTACTCGATGGTGCCGCTGATTCACGGGACGGTGATGGTGACGCTCATCGCCACCGCCGTCGCCGGTCCCCTCGGCGTCGCCGCCGCCCTGTTCCTCTCCGAAATCGCGCCCGCGCCGGTCCGCGAGTTCGTCAAGCCGGGCGTCGAAATCCTCGCTGGCATCCCCTCCATCGTCTACGGCTTCATCGGGTTCACCATCCTCAGCCCGTGGGCCTCCGACCAGTTCCGCATCGTCGGGCAGGGCACCTACCTGTTCGTCGGCGTGGTCGTCGGTCTGATGGCGCTACCCACCGTCGTCTCCGTCGCGGAGGACGCCCTGAACAGCGTCCCCGAGTCGATGAAGAGCGGGTCGCTGGCGATGGGGACGACCGACTGGCAGACGATGACGTCCATCACCCTGCCGGCGGCGTTCTCGGGCGTCTCAGCGGCCGTCCTCCTGGGCGTGGGTCGGGCCATCGGCGAGACGATGGCCGCCACCGTCATGCTCCGGGGCGTCCCCGAGTTGACGGACCCCATCTACAACGCTTTCTACGGCCAGGAGACGCTCACGTCGCTCATCGCACACAACTACGGGGAGGCCGACGGCCTCCAGATGGACGCGCTGTTCGCGGCGGGCGTCATCCTGTTCGTGACGGTGCTCGCGCTGTCCATCGGCACCCAGTACATCGAGGCGCGGATGAACCGCAAACTCGGAGGTGACCGCTGATGGCGGGCGCGACCGAGACGGAACTCGTCGCCGAGGACACGACCGGCACGGGCGCGGTCGCCGCCGCGGCCGTGGGTATCGCGGCCCTCCTGTTCGCGCTGGCGCTGGCCGCGCTGTTCGAGCAGGTGGACCTCGCGGACCCGGTGGCCGGCGTCTCGCTCGTCGTCGTCATCGGCGCGTTGCTCGTCCTGCTCGGCGGGGCCGTCGCCACGTTCGGCGTCGGCTCCCGACTGGGGTACGTCCAGACGACCCCACGACCGACGGCGGGGGTCGTCGCGTCGGGCGCGTTCGGGGGTCTCTGGTTCGTCGTCGGGGGGCTGGTCGCCTCACAGACGTTCGGGCTCGGCACCGTCGGTTGGTTGGCCGCGGCCCTCCTGACGGGCGCGGTCGCGTTCGCCGCCACGGCGTTCCCCCGCGAGGACGTCGGCTCGACACTCCCCGCCGGTGCGCTGACGGCGTTCGCCGGCCTCGTGTTCCTCACCGGCACCATCGGCCCGTCGTGGGTCTGGGACCTCGGCTGGGCGGACCAGGCGTCGTTCACCGCGGAGTTCACCGTCCCCGCCATCACGCTGTTCTGTTCGCTGCTCGCGGGCTGGTCGTCCGCGAAGGCGTACGGCGGGTTCGGCGCCCGCGGCCGCCACATGGGGGCGTACCTGCTCGTCTACCTGAACGCCCTCGCCATCGTCGGCGTGCTGTTCGTCCTCATCGCCTTCACCGTCATGAAGGGCATTCCCGGGCTGTTCCGTGGGTTCGAGGTCGGCCTCGGGGTCGGCCCGACGACGGTCATCGACCTGTTCGTCGGCATCCCGTTCACGGACACCGCGGTCGGGTTCGCGTTCTCCTTTGCCTGGCCCGTCTCGTGGCCGTTCGTGATGAACGGCATCGCGCTTCTGAACGAGTTCAACGGCGTCCTGCCGGCCATCGTCGGCACGGTCTGGCTCGTCGTCGGCGCGGTGCTGTTCGCGGTGCCGCTCGGCATCGGCGCGGCCGTCTTCCTGACCGAGTACGCCGAGCAGGGCCGGTTCACGCAGGTCGTCGAGGTGGCGACGAACGGCCTCTGGAGCACGCCGAGCATCGTGTTCGGGCTGTTCGGCTTCGCCTTCCTCGTCCCCCGGTTCGGCAACCAGAAGTCACTGCTGGCGGGGATGTTGACGCTCGGGTTCATGCTGTTGCCGCTGGTCGTCATCACGAGCCGCGAGGCGATGCTCTCGGTCCCCGACGAGTACCGGGACGCCAGCGCCGCGCTCGGGGTGACGAAGTGGCAGACGGTCCGGAGCGTCGTGTTGCCGGCGGCGTTGCCCGGCGTCGTCACGGGCATCATCCTCGGCGTCGGTCGCATCGCCGGCGAGACGGCGCCCATCCTGCTGACGGCCGTCGGCGGCGTGTTCGTCGCCGGCGGCCAGCGGGCCGACGTCTTCGGCGGCTTCCAGTTCACCGGCTCGCCGCCGTTCGTCAGCAACCCCGAACTGCTGGAGTCGACGACGGCGCTCCCCTATCAGCTGTACGCGCTCATCAAGGCGGGCGTAGGGGCCTCGAGCAACGTCGCCCACCCCGAGGAGTTCAAGTGGGCGACGGCGCTCGTGCTTCTGGTCGTCGTCCTCTCCTTCTACGCGGTCGGCATCGTCACGCGGTACTACTTCCGGAGGAAGCTCCACCATGAGTGAGACAACCCAGACACCCGACGAGAGCATGGACCGCCCGCTCGAGACGACGAGCGGCGAGACGGACGAGCAGGTGCGCGAGGCGTGGCTCGACTACCAGTTCGACGGCGAGACGAAGGTCGCCGTCGAGGACCTCGACGTCCACTACGGCGACGACCACGCGCTGAAGGGCGTCTCGATGGAGATTCCCGAGAAGAGCGTCACCGCGCTCATCGGTCCCTCGGGCTGTGGGAAGTCGACGTTCCTGCGGTGTCTCAACCGGATGAACGACCGTGTTTCGAGCGCCCGCATCGACGGCTCCGTCCGGGTCGACGGCAAGGAAATATACCAGGACGGTATCAACCTCGTGGAGCTCCGCAAGCGCGTCGGGATGGTGTTCCAGTCGCCGAACCCGTTCCCGAAGTCCATCCGCGACAACGTCTCCTACGGGCCGCGCAAGCACGGCGACCTCGAGACGGGCCTGCTGGCGCGACTGCTCGGCCGCGACGACGAGGCCGCCGAGGAACAGCTCGTCGAGCGGTGTCTCCGCGACGCCGCGCTCTACGACGAGGTGAAGGACCGCCTCGACGACAATGCCCTCGGGCTCTCGGGCGGCCAACAGCAACGGCTCTGTATCGCGCGGGCGCTGGCGACGGACCCCGACGTGCTGTTGATGGACGAGCCGGCCTCCGCGCTCGACCCCATCGCCACCTCGAAGATCGAGGACCTCATCGACGACCTCGCCGAGGAGTACACGGTGGTCGTCGTCACGCACAACATGCAACAGGCCGCGCGCATCTCCGACCAGACGGCTGTGTTCCTCACCGGTGGCGAACTCGTCGAGTACGACGCCACCGAGACGATATTCGAGGACCCGGAGAGCCAGCGCGTCGAGGACTACATCACCGGGAAGTTCGGCTGACATGGAGACCCGGAAGCTCCAGATGGTCGGCGGCGGCACCTACACGGTCTCCATCCCGAAGGAGTGGGCGACGAACCAGTCGCTGGAGGCGGGCACGCCCGTCCACCTCTACCGGCACCGCGATGGCTCCATCGTCGTCCGGAGCGCCCGCAAGGAGGGCGAACGGCTCGACGCCGCTCGCGTCGCCGTCGACACCGACTCGCCGGCCGTCGTCGGGCGGACGATACGGGCGGCCCACGCCGCCGGCTTCGAGACGATACGGCTGGTCCGGGAGTCGGGGTTCACCGACGCCCAGCGACGCGCCGCCCGCGAGGCCGCGCGGGGACTCGTGGGTGCCGACGCCAGCGTCGCCGCCGCCGAACTCGTCGTCCGGACGATGCTCGACGCCAGCGATGTCTCCGTCCGGCAGTCGGTCGACCAGTTGCGGTTCCTCGCTTGCTCGCTCCACCGGGACGCGCTGGCCGCGTTCCTCGAGGCCGACGGCGGCGCCGGTGACCGGCTGGCGGACCGCGCCGCGGAGGCGCGGCGGCTCTCCGGGATGGTGACCCGCCACTGCAACCGCGCGCTCGTCTCATTCGAGGAGGTCGACCGGTTGGGTACCTCCCGCCCGGAACTGTTCGACGCCCGCGTCGCCGCCCGACAACTGGAACGGGTCGCACGGCAGGGTCGCCGGGTCGCCACGCTCGCGGCCCGCGTGGGCGACCCGCCCGACGACGACACGGCGACGGCCCTCGGCGACGCGGGGGAGGCGGCGCTGGGCGTCGTCGACGACGCCGTCGCCGCCCTGTTGCACGACGCCGACGCGGCGGCGGCCCACGCGGCGCTGGACCGCCGCGACGCGACGGTCGACCGGCTCGACGCCGTGGAGGCGACGCTGTTCGAGACGCGATCGGTCGCGGCCGCGGGCGTCGTCGACGCGCTCCGTGCGACCGCGCGAGCGGGCGGCGGCGTCGCGGAGGCGGCCGTCGGTGCCTCGCTCCGCGACGACCGGCTCTGACTACCCGGCGTCGCGTATCGCCGCCCGGTGGGGTCGAACCTCGGTGTGGACCGCGCCCCAGTCGACCGGCGGCTCCGCGCCCGACAGCACCGCGTCGACGGGGTCGAGATGGTGCTCGAACCGGTCGTGCCAGCCGTCGTCGTCGACCGACTCGAGCCGGCCGTCGAGAGCGTCGAGCCGGTCGGCCATCCGCTCGGCGTCGCGGTCGAGCTCCGACAGGCGGCGCTCGGCGTCGACGCCGCCGGGCCACGTCCGAAGGTCGTCGAGTTCCGCCCGGATGTCGGCCACCAGCAGAGCGGTCACGCCGCGGGCGACAGTCGCGTCGGCCCACTCGACGGCGGCGTCGCTGGCCACGTTGCCGGCCTCGAGGTCGGCGGCGCGCGCCTCGAGGTCGTCGACCGACTCCGTGACCGACTCGAGGTCGGCCGCGACGGCGTCGAGCCGGCTCTCCTCGTCGGTCAGCCACGTCTCGAACTCCTCTATCTCGAGTTGGAGGTCGTCGGCGGCGCGCTGGAGGCCGTTCGCCCGCTCGGTCAGCTCGCGGACGCGCTCGGCCGTCTCGTACAGCGACCCCTCGCGGGCGTCCAGTGCCGACTGGAGGTCCGCGCCGAGGTCGTCGACGCGCGCCTCCAGATTGTCGACCCGCGTCCCGAAGGCGTCGAGGCGCGCGGCCACGGTGTCGACGTCAGCGACCGGGGCGGCCGTCTCGTGGGCGTCAGCGAGCGCGTCGCCCGCGAGTTCCACCCGCGTCTCCGGCGTGGCGACCACCTTCGAGAGGTGGGCGAATGCGTCCTCGACGGCCGCGTCGGTGACGACGCCCTCCTCGGCGACGTACTCCAGCGCCGAACGGACCGCCTCCCGGTCGCGAGACGGGTCGGCTGCGACCACCTGCTCGACGGCCGCGTCGAGCGCCATCCCGTCGAGGTCGCCGGGTCCCTCGTCCGCCGTGTTCATGTGGTCGGCTCTTGCTCGGCCGGGGCCGTAACCCTTCCGGGGTCGGGCGCTCGCGGGTCGCCGATGTCCGTCAGGTGCCCACGCGCCGAACGCTTACGCCCGGCGCTGGCGTACCGTCGACCATGCCCCCCGTCCCCGAGTCGGTGCGCGAGGCGGTGCCCGACGCCGAGGCCGTCGCCGGCCTCGCTGTCGAGTTGCTCGCGGCCGACTCGCAGAACCCGCCGGGCGACACCCGCGCGGCGGCCGACCGCGTCGCGGCCGAACTCGACGCGCTCGGACTCGACGTCGAGCGGTACGCCGTCGACCCGGCGAAGCCGAACCTGCTGGCGACGCTCCCCGGCGAGACGGACCGCACCCTCTGCTACAACGGTCACCTCGACACCGTCACCTACGACGCCGCCGACTGGGCACACGACCCGCTCGGCGAACGGGACGGCGACCGGCTGTACGGCCGGGGCGCGACCGACATGAAGGGGCCGCTGGCGGCGATGCTGGCGGCGGCCCGGGCGTTCGTCGAGTCGGACACGACGCCGCCGGTGACGCTCCGGCTCGCGTTCGTCAGCGACGAGGAGACGGGCGGTGCCGCCGGGGTGACGGCGCTCGTGGACGCTGGCCGCATCGACGCGGACGGCTGTGTCATCGGCGAGACGACCTGCTCGCAGGGGCGCCACTCGGTCACCGTCGCCGACCGCGGGAGCATCTGGCTCACGCTGGCGGCGACCGGCGAGGCGGCCCACGGCTCGCGGCCGATGCTCGGCACCAACGCCATCGACCGCCTGTACGCGGGCATCGAGCGGGTCCGCGAGGAGTTCGGTCGCCGCCCGCTCGACGTCGACCCCGCCCTGGAGCCAATCATCGAGGAGTCGGTCGCCTACTACGCGCCGACGCTCGGGGCCGACGCCACGCGCGAACTGTTCGCGTACCCGACCATCAACCTCGGCACCGTCGAGGGCGGCGAGGGGGTGAACACGGTGCCGGCGTCGGCACGTGCCCGCCTCGACGTCCGCCTGACCGCGGGCGTCGACACCCGGGTGGTGCTCGCTGACCTCCACGACTGTGCCCGCTCCTGTGAGGGCATCGAGGTGACCGACGTCTCGTGGAGTCGCGGGTCGTACGAACCGGTCGACGGCCCGCTCGTGACCGCCGCGACGGCGGCCGCGGAGGCGGTCACCGGCGACCGCATCTACCGGCGGAGCGCGACCGGCGGCGGCGACGCGAAGACGCTCCGGCACGCCGGCATCCCGACCGTCGAGTTCGGCCTCGGCACCGACACCGCCCACGCCGTCGACGAGTACACCACCCTCGACGCGCTGGCGGGCAACGCTCAGGTGTACGCACGCCTCCCCTACGAGTTCGCCGCCGCGGGCGACTGAGCGCCGAGTCCCGGCCCGTGGGACTCGCCGGGCGCGTTGATCTGCTCGCCCGTCGTAGCTCCGGCCATGTCGAAGACACGACAGCTATCGACGTTCAGACAGTCGATGTCCGACCTGCTCGAGGAGGCGCCCGAACTCCGCGAATTCGCCGGCTTCATCGAGTCCGCGGAGGCGACCGACAGCATCGACCACCGGACGAAGGAACTGATGGCGCTGGCCATCTCCGTCGTCGTTCGGTGCGACCACTGCATCCTCTGGCACACCGACGCCGCCCTCGAAGCGGGCGCGAGCCACGAGGAGGTGGTCGACGCGCTCACGGTGGCCGTCGTGATGGGCGGCGGCCCCGCGATGACGTACGCCGTCGACGCCTACGAGACGTTCCGGGCGCTGGAAGCCGAGCGGGACGCACAGTAGCTGAGTCGCCCGGACGGCGCCGGCCGAGCCCGGTATCCGCCCCGGTCGAAAACTGTTATCCGGCCGTCGACCGTTCGGCCGACACGGGATGGACCGCAGTTTCGAGATATCGGGCCGGTCGCTCCTCTACGTCTTCTACGCCGTCTCGCTGGCCGTGCTCGTGCCGCTCCTGTCGATGGTGGTGTTCCCGATTGAGGGGCTCGGCGACGCCGCGCTGGCGGCGCTGTTCGCGGTTCTACTCGGTGCCGGGGTCGTCCGCGCGTGGCGGACCCGGACCGACAGGGAGCCGGAGCATCTCGGCACGGCCGGAGACGTCGCGTACGACCCTATCGCCGACCCCGGGCAGGCGGCCAAACATAGTTGGGAGAAGGCCGTCCGTCGCCTGCCGGGTCGAGGGGACGACGAAGAGGACTGAGCGGTCGGCTCGCGGGACGCGTCCGTCACGCGAAGAAAGCGGACCGAGCGCGGGGGCTCAGTCGTCGGCCGCGGCCGCCGCCGGGCCGTGTTCGATGTCGGTGCCGAGCACGTCGAGGAACGCCGCCAGCCACTCGGCGTGGTCTGGCCACGCCGGCCCGGTGACGAGGTTGCGGTCGGTCGTCACCTCGTCGGCCCACGAACAGCCCGCGGCCTCGACCTCGGCGCGCACCGCCGGATACGCGGTCATCTCGTAGCCGTCGAGCACGCCCGCCGCCGCGAGTATCTGCGGGCCGTGACACAGCGCCGCTACCGGCTTGTCCGCCTCGAAGAAGTGCCGAACGGCGTCGATCACCGAGTCGTACGTCCGCAGGTACTCGGGGGCGCGCCCACCGGGAACGACGAGGGCGTCGTACTCCGCCGGGTCGACGTCCTCGATGGCCGCGTCGACGGTGAAGTCGTGGCCGCGCTCCTCGAGGTACGTCTGGTCGCCACGGAAGTCGTGGATGGCCGTCTTCACCGTCTCGCCCTCGCCTTTCTCGGGGGCGGCGGCGGTCACCTCGTGGCCCACCATCTCCAGCGCCTGATACGGGACCATGACCTCGTAGTCCTCGACGAAGTCGCCGACTATCTCCAGGATTTTCTTGCCAGTCATATTCTCACACCCATCACGGACGTACGACGGCCGTGCGGTTAGCGTTTGTGCTGGAGCGCCGACAGCAGGCTGGTCGGCACTCTGTCGGGTTCAGCGGGGGTCGCTCCACCGGAGCAGTAGTGCCGCGAGCGCCGGTGGGGCGACCAGCCACGCGAGGAGACCGACCCCGTACAGCCACGCCGGGACGCCGGTGACGGCGCCGCCCTGGACTGCGCCGACGACCGATTCGAGCACCAGCCCTCGGTAGGCGCTGGCGGGGCTGAACGCGACCAGCGGACCGAGTGCGCCCCCGGAGATGGTGCCGCTGCCGACCCCTGCGACGAGCGCGAGGTCGAGGCCGACGACGAGCAGGCCGCCGGCGACCAGCGCCAGCGCCAGCGCGCTCCGCGAGGAGCGGGCGACGACCGAGACGAGCAGCGCCATCCCCAGCGCGACCAGCGCCAGAACCGCCGTCAGGAACGTGAACCGGACGAACAGCACGACGGAGTCGGCGCCGCCGTGGGCCGCGATGACGTCCGTCTTCGTGCCGCCCACGACCGTCACGAGCAGCAGCACGGCGACGAGCGACCCGACGACGGCGACGACGAGCGCCGCCGCCCGTCCGAGATAGACGCCCGCGAGGTAGGTCCCCCGGGAGATGGGAAACGTCCGGAGCATGTCGAGTTCGCCCCGGTCCTCGTCGCCCCGGACCGCGCGGTAGCCGACGGCGAAGGCGAGCGCCGGCACCAGCAGTTCGACGGGCGTGACGAGCGCCAGCGCCGTCGGGACGTAGCCGGCCGCGCCGGCGACCCAGGTCAGTCCGAGCAGGCCGAGCGTGACCGCCGCCGCGAGCACGAGATACGTCCGGGTGTGGAGGACGGTCGCCACCTCGCGGCGGACGAGCGCGGCGACGGCGGCGGCGGTCACGCCTCCTCACCCCCGTCGACGGCGGCCGTCGGCTCGGGTACCTCGAACAGCGCCGCCAGCGGGTCGTCGGCGGTCCGGTCGAGTTCCGGTTCGGTGACGGCCCCGTCCTGGACGGCGAGCACGCGGTCGGTCCGCGTGACGCTGCGGTCGTCGTGGGTCGCGAGCAGGACCGCCGTGCCGTCGGCCGTCAGGTCGTCGACCACGTCGAACACGTGGGCGGACATCACCGGGTCGAGGTCGCTCGTCGGTTCGTCGAGCACGACCAGCGGCGGGTCGCCCAGCAGGGCGACGGCGATGCCGAGAAGGCGGCGCATCCCTCCCGACAGCGCCTCGACGCGCCGGTCGGCAGCGCCGAGGCCCCCGTCCTCGCTGCCGAGGCCGACCCGCGCGAGCGCGGCGTCGGGGTCGGGCGGGTCGGGCAGCAGGTCCGCGTACGTCTCGACGGTCTCGCGGGCGGTGAAGCCGGCCCGGAACCGCGGGTTCTGCGGCAGGTAGCCGACCGTGCGGGGTGCGTCGCCGGCGACCGAGACGGTGCCGGTCGACCGCTGGATGCCGGCGACGGCACGCAGCAGCGTCGACTTGCCGGAGCCGTTCGGGCCGACGAGCGCGACGGCCGACCCCGCCTCGACGCTGAACGACACGTCGGCGAACACCTCGAACTCGCCGAACGCGACCCGCAGGTCCGCGACGCTGAGGGCGTCGCTCACGCCGGGACACCCCCGGTCGCGTTGCGGTAGCTCGCCACCCGCTCCGGGTCGACGGGGCGGGCGAGCGGCGCGGTGTCGACGACGCCCGTCTCGCCGAGGCCGGGGACGACCGCCCGGACGACACGGACGCCGGCCAGCGCCGGCGAGTGCGCCAGCGTGCGGGCGCCGGCCGCCCGGTCGACGCGGCCGTCGACGGCGCCGGTGGCCCGGAAGCTCCGGTCGAGGACGCCGTCGCCGTTCCGGTCGAGTCCCGGCGCGTTCGCCCAGTAGTTGCCCCGCCCCTCGTGGGTCCACACGCGCAGGGGGCCGAGCCGCGCGGCTGCGTGGCGGTCGTTGTCGACGAAGTCGTTTCCGACGACGTAGTTGGTCGGGAGCAGCGACCCCGCGCCCATCCCCACCTCGTTGTCGGCGACGAGGTTGCCGGTGTAGCGGCTCCTGACGGAGGCGGAACCGATGCCCTCGCGGTTGTTCACGACGACGTTGTCGGCGACGAAGCTCTCGGCGCCGTCGACGGAGATGCCGTAGCCGCTCTCGCGCACGTCGTTGCCGACGAGCGCGTTCCCCTCGACGCGGGTCATCACGACGAGGCCGATGCTGTCGTCGCGGGCCGTGTTGTTCGCCAAGAGCGCGTCGTTGGTGTACATGAGGTGGACGCCGAACCGCTGGGACGACATGTGGCTGTCGCGGACGACGATGCCGTCCGCGAGGTGGGTGTAGACGCCGTCGCGGCCGCCGACGAACGTCGAGTCCTGGACGACGAGCCGCGAGCGCATCGCCATCACGCCCATGAACCCGTCGGTCCACTCGTCGCTCCCGCGGACGGTGAGGTTCTCGACGACCGAGCCGTCGGCGTCCCGCGCGAGCACGCCGTCGGCGGGCGTCCGCACGTATACGTCCCGGACGTACGAGTCGGGCGCGTCCACGAGCGCGACGCCGGCGTCGCCGTAGCCGTAGCCGATCTGGACCCGGTAGTCCCAGTCGGAGGCGTTCGCGGAGACGTTCGCGGGGTCGGGCGAGCCGACGGGGCCGACGCCCGAGACGGCGAGGTCGGCGACGGCCACCCGTCCGGTCGTCGCCCGGACGACCGTCCCGTTGCCGGGGCCGACGACGTGGGTGTCGTTGCCAGCGCCCCGCAGCGTCAGCGGCTTGTCGACGGTGACGGGGCCGGCGTAGGTGCCCGGCGGGAGTCGGACGGTGGTGTTGGGCGGGGCCGCCGCGATAGCCGCCGCCAGCGTCGGCGCGTCCTCGCCGACGGTGACGGACACCGGGCGGTCGAGCAGCGGCCGCGCGGCGGCCACGCGCTCGTCGGCCCAGGCCGTCCGGGTGCGGACGTCGGCCCGGAACGACGCCTCGGTCAGCCGCTCGGCCGACCGGGTGCGGTCCCTGACGGTCGCCCAGTCGACCACCTCGCCGCCGTACTCGTCGGCGAACGCGCGGGCGGTCCCGGGGTCGGCGAAGGGAACGACGGCGGCGCCGGCGGGCGTCCGGGCGCGGCTGTCGACGACGTAGACGGCGTCGGGTGCGCGCACCCAGCCGGGGTCCGACCCCGGGGCGGAAGCGACGGCGAGCGTCCCGTCGGCCTGCAGGTGGACGCCTGTCCCGGTGTAGTCGCTGACGTAGACGGCGAGCGGCCGGCCGAGCTGGCGTTCGGTCGCCGGGTCGGCGAGGCTGGCGGTCAGTTCGGTCACGCCGTGGTAGCCGACGACGTAGCGGTACTGCGCGTAGAACACCTCCGCTCGCGGGATGGAGGCGTTCGTGTCCCGGACCTGCTGGACGGCGGTGTCGGTCAGCCCGGTCGTGATGGTGTCCCGGAACGGCACCGGCTCGTAGCCGCCGGTGCCCGCACCGACGAGCATCGCGCTCCCGGTGAGCGCGAGCAACAGCGCCGCCGTCCCGAGCGCGTAGCTAGCGCGCATCGGTCCGAACTGTGGAACTGGCTGTCGACATCAGTAGCACCCGATACGTGAGAAGGCGCCCCGTCGACGTAAGCCGTTCCCGTCGGTTCTCAGTCGATGGGATTGTGCGACGGGCACAAGACGGTCAGGAGCCTACTCGAACGCGGACCCATGTGCGACCACACCCACGACCTCCCGCTCTCGCGGCGGCGGGTGCTCGCCGCCGGCGCGACGCTCGCGGTCGGTGCCACCGCCGGCTGTTCCGGGCTGACTGACGACGGCGGGACCCCCGCCGCCGTCGCCGTCGGGAGCGACTGGGGCTGTGACCAGTGTGGAATGGTCATCTCCCAGCACCCCGGGCCGAACGGCGAGGTGTTCTTCGAGTCGAACAGCCCGGAGGGACACGACAACCCCGCGCGGTTCGACGCGCTGAAGAGCTGTCTGTTCCCGTATCTCCGGGCCCGAGAGCGCGAGGGCTGGACAGCGGCGGCCGTCTATGTCACTGACTACAGCGCCGTCGACTACGAGATACGCGATGCGGGTGACCCAACCATCAGTTCACACACCGACGCGGCGTCGTTCGCCGACGCGAGGGAACTGTGGTACGTCGTCGAGAGTGACCTCCGTGGGGCGATGGGGAGGGACTTCGTCCCGTTCTCGTCGAAGGCCGACGCCGAGTCGGCCGCCGCTGAGTACGGTGGCCGCGTCGTCGCCTACGACGACATCGGGCCGGCGCTGCTGGGCGACTAGTTCATCCCTTCGTCGTCGATGTCGGGGTTGTCGAGGTAGAACTCGACCATGTTCTCGACGTAGTCGTCGAACCGGGGCAACTCGACGGGCGAGTCCGCGAGGTCCGCCCGCGTGTTCGAGGGGTCGAACGTCGCGGGCCACGTCTGGTAGTGGAGGCCGCCGGACTTCAGCAGGTCGGCGTCGGGCGTCAGCGACGCCATCAGCCCCTCGACGATACCCTTCGGATACGGGACGACGACGGTGCGATTCTTGTCGAGCACCTCGCCGAACCGCTTGATGACGTCGACCGTCGAGGGCGGGTCCGGGTCGACGAGGTGGTACGTCTTCCCCTCGCTGTCGTCGATGTCCGAGAGGTACGCGATGGCGTCGACGATGAAGTCGCGGGGTGCAAGCTGGAACTCCGCGTCGCTCGCGCCGCGTGGCGCGGGCACGACGGCGTTGTTCCCCTGGTCGGTCAGGGCGTCGAGGAACGCGTACGGGCCGTCGTACTTCTGTGTCTCGCCCGTCTCGCTGTCGCCGACGACCGGTGCGGGCCGGTAGATGGTCGTCGGCACCGCGTCCATCCGCTGGCGGACCAGCACCTCCGCCATGTGTTTGGTCGTCTCGTAGTAGTTGGCGAACTTCTGTCCCTCCTGGAGCATCGCCTCCGTGAACTCCCCCTCGTAGGTGCCGGCGACCACGACCGACGAGACGTACTGGAACCGGTCGACGTCGGCCCCCTCGGCGAAATCGAGCATGTGGCGGGTGCCCTCGATGTTCACCTGCTTGCCGGGCTCGCGGTCCATCGTCAACTCGTAGATGGCCGCGAGGTGGAACACCTCGACGGTGTCGGCCTGCAGGTCGTCGTAGGCGTCGCCGAGCCCCAGCTCCGGGTCGGTGATGTCGCCCTCGACGAGGTCGATGCGCCCCTCGGCGTCGTGGTCGGCCGCGACCTCTTCGGCCCGCCGCTCGGCCTCGTCGCGGAACTTCGACTGGACGAGACACGTCACCGTCGTCTCCTCGTCGGAGCGGTCGAGGACGCGCCCGACGAGCGCCGACCCGAGGAACCCCGGGAACCCGGTGAAGAACACTGTCGACATGGACCGAGAGGCACCGGCGCGGCAGGTATAGGTTTCGCCTCGGGTTACAGGCCACGGGTCGATGCGGTACGTTTATTTCCGGAGTTGTCATCTACTCCGTCGGGGCTCCGCCCCTTCGGCCCGTGGAGCGAGGGCACACCCGACGAAGTCGGGAGTGCCATCGTAGCCCGACGAAGTCGGGAACCGCGGGCCGGTCCCACGCCCCCGAGCGGTAGCTACGTCGAAAACGCCACGGGGGTTCGGGTTCTCGCGCCGGTATGGAACGGATAGCGACGGTCGAGGACGTGCCCGACCACGGCTCGTACCTGTTCACCGTCACGGAGCCCAGCGGCCGGAAGGAGGAGGTCATCCTCGTCCACGCCGCCGACGGCATCGCCGCCTGGAAGAACTTCTGCATGCACGAACCCGACCAGCGACTCGACACCGGGCTGGAGGGGGGCGCGGCGATGCGAAGCGGCGAGATAATCTGCCCCCGCCACGGCTCGATGTTCGACGCCGAGACGGGCTACTGTGACAACGGCGACGCGAAGGGGCAGACGCTCGTCGAGGTGGACGTGACGGTCCGGCACGGCGACGTGTTCCTCACCGACGACGCCGTCGAGTTCGCCCACGACGGCGGCATCGATGACGACGACGGGATGCCCGACTCGACGTCGCACATCGGGTTCTGACCCGGGACGCCGGGGTCAGGCCACGTCGCCCCGGACGTCCGCGACGCGATGTTCCGTCCCCTGCCGGTCGGGAAACGCCCGCGACGACTTGTAGTAGAAGGAAAGGCGGTTGCGGAACCGCTCGTCGGCCAGCAGGCGCTCGTCGGCGTCGTGGTAGCCCGGCTCGTCGGGTGCTTTCAGCCAGCGGTCGAGCCACGCCAGCGAGTAGTGGTCCGCGAGGGCGTTGCCCGCGTCCCACGAGGTGGCGGGGAACGTCGGTATCCGGCTCCACTCGTAGTGGGTACCGCCCCGGACGACGAGCTGGTAGGTCGGCACCTCGGCTTCGACCCACCGGAGGTAGCCCTGCCGCTTCTCGTCGGGGTCGGGCGGCCGCTCCTTCGGCTTCGGCGACAGGAAGTAGTCGGCCGACTGGCCCATCGTCGGCACCCGCGGCTCCACCTCGCGGGTGGGGGCTATCTCCTGACCGAGTTCGTCGACGAGGCCGCCGTAGCGGTAGGGGTTGGTGTCCTCGACGCTCCCGAGGTTGTCCCACGCGACGGCCGCACCCACGGGGTTCGCGTCGAGCGCGCCCGGCCAGGGGTCCAGTCCCTGCACGACGCTGGCGCCGATAGCGCCCGCCGAGTGGCCGACGATGCCGACGCGGTCGGGGTCGACGAGTTCGTACAGGGGGTTGTAGCGTCTCACGGGTGCGGGCACGTCCGTCCGGCCTGCCGTGTGCGGATACGGCTCGTCGGGCGTCGACAGCAGGAAGTCGACGGCGTCGACCTGGTTCGCCACGAACACCGAGGCGTCGACGTTCGTGCCGGGGTCGCCGTTCCCCGCGAGCGTGTCGGAGCGACCCTGCCCCCGAGGGTCGTAGGTGAGGACGACGTAGCCCGCCTCGACGAGCGTCGCCGCGAACCACCAGTAGGCGGTCTGTGGCGCCTGCACCGACCCGTTCGTGACGACGACGGCCGGGCGCGGATGCCGGGCGTCGGCGTCGTCCGGCGCCCAGACGTAGCCCGCGAGCCGTGCCCCCTCCCGGTCGTGGAAGACGACCCGCTCGCGGACCGCCCGCTCGTAGACCGGGTGGCCGTCGTAGTCGTCGCCCGCCGGATACAGATACGGGTCGCCGGTACACTGCTCGGCGTACTGCGCACAGAGGTTCCCCTCGCTGTGCCAGCCCGGTTCCGTCCGCGTCCGGCCGAGGTACGCCTCCAGGTTGGCGGCGCTCTGTGTCTGCCAGCGGCGCTGGAACGCGGGGTCGCTCGCCTGCTCCCGTGGCGCCTGTCGCACCCTCGCGTAGTTGCGCGTCTCGCGTTCGAACCACGCGGGCGACGGGTAGGCGGGGTCGTCGTTCGCGTCGTCGCCCGCCTCGTCGCCGCTTGCGGGGGCGACCAGCCCCAGTCCCGCCGCGCTCGCGCCGGCGGCCCGCAGGAGTCGGCGTCGCGTCGGCTCGTCCATGCAGGTGGCTGTCGCTTCCGGCGGAAGGCTCTGTAGCCGAACTCTGCCGGCCGTTTATGTCCGCGAGGGCAACGCCCTTGGGTTGCGGCCGCGTACCGAGAGGCGTGGCACGCACCGGTAGCGAGGTGGAGACGGTCGAGCCGAACAGGTGGCGGACCGTCGTCCGGTTCGTCGCCGTCGTGCGGGCGTTCCTCCCGCTGGTCGTCGCGTACGCCAGGGACCGCAACCGCTTTCTCCTCGTTGGCCGGTCCCGGCAGGTCGACGAGGAGACGACCCGCGAGCGAGCCCGCTATCTCCGCGAGACGCTCGTCCGTCTGGGGCCGACGTTCATCAAGGTGGGCCAGATACTCTCGACGCGGCCCGACGTAGTCGGCCCCGCCTACATCGAGGAGTTGTCCCAGCTACAGGACCGGGTGCCGCCGGCCGACTGGGAGGAGATACGCCCCGTCGTCGAGGCCGAACTCGGGCCCGTCGACGAGGTGTACGACGAGTTCGACACCGAGCCGATAAGCGGCGCGTCGCTCGGGCAGGTCTATACTGCTGTCGCGGACGGCGAGCGGGTCGCGGTGAAGGTGTTGCGGCCGAACATCCGGGAGCGGGTGGAGACCGACCTCGTGGTCGTCCGCACGCTGTTGCCGGTGCTGGTTCGGTTCGCCCCCCGTGGGCAGGCGTTCACGCTCCGCAACCTCGCCGAGGAGTTCACCGCGACCCTCCGTGGCGAGATGGACTACGACCACGAGGCGCGCCTGCTCGAAGCGGTCCGCGCGAACTTCCGGGACGACCCGGCCGTGCGGATGCCCGCCGTCCGCTCGGCGTACTCGACCGACCGGGTGCTGACGATGGAGTACGTCGAGGGGACGAAGATAACCGACGTCGACGACCTGGAGGCGATGGGGCTCGACCGCACCGAACTGGTCGAGACGCTGACGGAGACGTACTTCCAGATGATAGTCGAGGACGGCACCTTCCACGCCGACCCTCACCCCGGCAATCTCGCCGTCCAGCCCGACGGAACGGTCGTGTTCTACGACTTCGGCGTCGTCGGCACGCTCGGCCCCGACCGCCGCGAACAGATAGTCGAGATGTATCTGGGGCTCGCGGCCGACGACACCGACCGCGTCATCGACGCGTTCGTCCGGATGGGCGCGCTCGACCCCGCGGCCGACCGCGACCTCATCCGCGAGGTGTTCGATTTGGTGTTCGAGCAGTTGCGCGGCCGCCAGTTCGAGCGCGCGGAGATACAGGCGTACGTCCGGGAGTTCCAGGGCGCGATGCAGGAAGTGCCGTTCCGCCTGCCCCAGGACCTCGCGCTCATCGTCCGCGTCTCGACGGTGCTGGAGGGGGTGACCCGGACGCTCGACCCCGACTACGACTTCATCGAGGCCGTCACCGAGTACGTCGAACGCGAGGGGTACCGGGAAGCAGGCGGCGCCGTCTCCGCCGAGATAGAGGCGCAAGCGACGGCCGCCGCCGAGGGACTGTTCGAGGTGCCGCCGGCACTCGAGCGGATACTCGACGCTACCCAGCGCGGCGACGGCGTGCTCGTCGCGGCGTTCCGGGCGAACCCGGCCGTGCTCACGACGTTCGCGTGGCGCATGCTGCTGGCGCTGTTCGCGGGGCTCGGCATCACGGCGACGACGGCGCTGTACGTGCTCGGGCTCCCGACCGCGGCGCTGGGGACCGCTGGAGGGTCGGCCGTCGTCGTGCTCGCGCTCGCGTACTCGTTCCGGTCGCGCTCGAACCGGGGCGTCCGGCAGTCGGCGCGGATGGCCCAGCGGAGCCTCGGCGAGCGCCGCCGGTAGTCACTCCCCGACGGCGTGGGCGAACAGGCTGGCCTCGGCCTCGCGCAGGCGTCGCTCCGTCGCCTCCGGTTGCGCGTCGACGCTCGCGGCTACCTCCTCGACGCTCGCGGTCCGCGGGCTATCGTAGTAGCCGGTCCGGAGCGCCGCCTCGACGGCCGCGTAGTGGGCCGGCGTCAGGCCCGACTCGTCGACCGGGTCGACGGAGACACGGAGGCCGTCCTGGAGGCGGTCGGCGGCGCCGCGGACCCGGGGTTCGGCGCCGACGACGTCGAGTTCCAGACTCCCCCCTTCGGCCGGCTCGAGCGGCGGCTCGACCACCACGTCCGTCTCTCGGCGGAGCCGGAGCATCCGCTCGACGACCGGCGTCGGCTCTATCCACGCAAACAGGAGCCAGCCGTCCGCGAGCGGCGACAGGGTGTACGACACCACGCCGTCGGCGTCGGCCGCGACCCGCTCGATGCGGTCGCCCGGTCCGGTCAACTCGGCCAGCGTGATGACCGTCCCGTCACCGAGTTCGCGGACGCCGTGGAACGCCTCTTGGCGGACGCCGGGCTCGTCGCGCAACGCCCGGTCGAGCGGGTGGAGCCACCCCCGCGTGGGTGTAACCGTGACACGAAGCCGTCGCGGCCGGGCCAGAGCGGTCCCCATGTAAGGTTGATATCATGTACCACAGCAAGACGCTTCTGCCGTCTATACTCCCCTCTTTTAGACACTCCGCGGCCCGGAACGAGGCGGGAAATCAGAGCGGGGCGGGCGTTTCGACGTCAGCGAGATACGCCGCCAGGTCGGCGGTCGTCACCATCCCGATGACGCCCTCGGTGTCGTCGACGATGGGCATGTGGTGGACGCTCGCTTCGACCATCGTGTCGGCCACCTCCCGGATGGAGTCCTGCGCGTTCGCGGTGGTGAGGTCCGTGCTCATGTACTCGGCGACGGGCGTGTTGTCCTTGGGTTTCCGCTCGGCGACGATGCGGACGAAGTCCGTCGTGGTCAGGATGCCCTCCAAGTGACCGCTGTCGTCGACGACCACCACGGAGCCGATGTCGTGGTCGAGCATCTCGCCTGCGGCCGTCTCGACGAGCGTGTCGGGCGAGACGGTGTGCAGGTCCGAGGTCATGACGCGTGCCGCGAAGATGTCGTCCATGTACCGCGTCATCTGTCATCATCGTACAAAACACACACGGCCGTGTCAATCCGTGCCGAGGTCGTCAGGGGTCGGGGTCCTGCACCTCGACGAGTTCGGCGTGCTCGACGTACTCGGTGTCGCCGCCGGTCCGAATTTGGATGGTCTGTCCCGGGAGGTCGTCGTCGCTCGACTCGTGGGGGAGCGAGACGGCCGTCACGTCCTCGAACTCGCGGGGCCGGCGCTGGAGGCGCGTGCCGTCACGTTCGACGACCTCCCACTCGTCGAGTTCGAGTTCGTCCACCTCGAAGTACGTCTCCGTGTCGTGGTCGACCGAATCGCCCGTGCCCGTCCGCTTGTTGCCAGCGTCGTCCGTCCGGTACTCGTGGAGATACACCAGCATACACGTTGACACGCATCACGAACGGAAATGACTGGGGGAGTATCGCCGAGTCGTCAGTCGTCGGCGGGGGCCGCCGAATCGCCGCTGGAGACGCCGGTCCCCGGACCGACGTCGATGTCGAGGTCGTCGAGCTTCTCGTCGGGGACGACGCCGTCGACCCAGCCGCGCACCTCGTAGTACTCCTCTTTCATCTGGTCGAGTTCCGCGAGTTCACCGTCGCTGGCGCCCTGGCCGGGCATGGCGTTGTCGCCCTCGACGAACCGGCTCGGGAGGCTGTCGTCGCTTCCGTCGAAGCCAGCGAGGTTGTTGTAGTAGCGTTCGAGGTTCCAGATGCGCTCGCCCGCGGTCATCAGTTCCTCCTCGCCGACGTCGAGGCCGGTCATCCCGTTGTACTGGAGGACGTACTCCTCGACGCCCTCGGCGAAGGCGTTGAACTTGCAGATGTCGAACGAGTCGGAGATGGCGTGCATGTCCTGGAACGTCGCCGCGAGTTCGCCCTTCCCCTCCCAGGCGTAGGGGTCGACCTTCTCGGGGATGCCGAGGATTTCGGCGGCCGGGGTGTAGGCTCGCAGGTGGCACGCACCGCGGTTCGAGGTGGCGTATGCGATGGCCATCCCCTTCATACAGCGGGGGTCGTAGGCGGCCATCGACTGGCCCTTGACGGCCAGCGAGTTGTCGTGGGCGTCGAACTCCTCGGCCATGTGGTCGGGCCCCTCGCCGAGCTGGGTGGCCAACTCGCCCTCGCGGTTGGCTATCTTCGTCAGCATCTCTATCATCTCCTCGGAGTCGCCCCAGTCGATGCCCTCGCCGAGGCCGTCGAGTTTCCCCTCCTCGGTCATCTCCATCGCCATCGCGAGGATGTTGCCGCCGTCGATGGTGTCGATGCCGTGGTCGTTACACCGCTGGATCATCACCGCGATCTCGTCGCGGTCGGTGTGGCCCGAGTTCGGTCCCAGCGCCCACGCCGACTCGTACTCGTAGGACTCGGTGCGGACGTTCAGCTCCTCGCCCTTGTGCATCACGTCGACCTCGACCTCCTTCTTGCAGGCGACCGGACAGGAGTGACAGGTCGGCTCGTCGACGAGGATGTTCTCGCGGACGTTCTCGCCGGACACCTTCTCGGAGTCGTACTCGTCGTCGCCGTAGCCGCCGTCGCGGGCGTCCTTCGTCGAAGTGAACTTCGCGTTGCGCGCCGGCAGACCCGACATCTCCTCGGTGGCGTTCATCAGGACGTTCGTCCCGTACAGCGAGAGGCCGCCCTCGTTGGGCGCGGTCACCTCCGACTCCTGGATGACCTCCATCGCCTGCTTGTGGCCCTTCTGGAACGTCTCGGGGTCGGCGGGCTTCTGCATCTTCGTCGTCGACTTCACGACGACCGCCTTGAGGTTCTTCGAACCCATCACACAGCCGGTGCCGCCACGGCCCGACGCGCGGTCGTCCTCGTTGACGATGCAGGCGTACTTGACGCCGTTCTCGCCGGCCTCGCCGATGGCCATCGTCGAGAGGTTCTTCCCGTACGCGCCGTCGAGTTCCTCCTCGATGTCGTCCATCGTCTGGTGGACGCCCTGGCCCCACAGGTGGGAGGCGTCGCGCAGCTCCACCTCGCCGTCCTCGACGACGGCGTAGACGGGGTCGTCGGCCTTCCCCTCGAACAGCAGGCCGTCGAAGCCGGCCCATTTCAGCCGCGCGCCCGACCAGCCGCCGTGGTGGCTGTCGGTGACGGTGCCCGTCAGCGGCGACTTCGTGCAGATGGCGATGCGGCCGGACATCGTCACCTGCGTCCCCGTCAGCGGGCCGTTCATGAACGCGAGCAGGTTCTCCGGCCCCATCGGGTCCACGTCCGGCCCCTGGTCGAACACGTACTTCACGCCGAGCCCGCGTGCGCCGATGTACTTCTTCGCGTCCTCGTCGTCGACGCTCTCGTACTGTACCTCGCCCGAAGAGAGGTCGACCCTCCCGACGTGGTCGTGGAACCCGCCTAGATCTGTCATAGTTACGTGCAACATTTACTACGGCCCAAACTCTGTTAGATGTTGTCTAGGGATGGAAACTGGATTCGGTTACATCAGGGGACACACCGGCCCGCCGCGTGCCCCTCTGTGGGTTCGAGCGGCCCGGAAGGGCTTCCAGAGGATGGATTTCAATACCATTCGATGGTTACAGATGGTTTCTGTCCCCGAAAGATTATCCGTCGGCGGCCCCTACGACGTGGCATGGCTCGGTCATCCCGCCCCTCCAAGGCCGTGCTGTTCTGTCCGGACTGTGGGCACCGGAGCGGCGTCGACGGCGACTGGACGGTCAGCCGACGGCACGGCGCCGCCGAGTTCGTCTGCCCGGTCTGTGGTGCCGTCATCGAACGGCGGCCCGCGTTCGCCGAGCGGTCCTCGCGGACGCTGGCCTCGACGGTCGGCCGCTCGCTCGCCGTCGCCGCCCGGACCGTCAGCGCGCCGCTCCGCCTGCTCTGAACGCGGCTCCGGAGCCGCCCGGCCGAGCGCCCGCTCCGCCCGGTGCGGTTCCGAGAATACATTCATCGTCCGCTTCGACTTGATAAAGGAGTACGCTTTTCACCGCGACGTGTCTTCCCCGAGACGACGGAACCGACGGGGGGAACTGCCGAGGTGCCCGTTCACCGCGTCGACCGTGGTCACCGAACGCCCATGGCCAGCCACCACGCGTCGCACGACCACTCGACGCTCATCTACGAGTCGCACGCGGAGCTTCTCGACTCCGTGGTTTCGTTCGTCCAGGAGGGGCTGGCCGCGAACTGGAAATGCGTCTTCGTCGGCGACGAGGAGACGCGGGCGTCGGTCCTCGAGGCGCTGGCGGAGGCGGGCGTCGACGTCGACGCCGAGCGTGCCGACGGACGCCTCTCGCTCCGCCCACCGGCGGAGATGTATCTCGACGGCGGGACGTTCGACACCGACCGGACGATGGCGAGTATCGAGCGCGCCGTCGAGGAGGCGCTGGCCGACGGCTACGACGGGCTCAGCTTCGTCGGCGAGCAGTCGTGGCTCCGCGACCACGACATCGATTTCGACGCGTGGGCGGCCTACGAGCGGGCGGTGAACGACCTCGTCGAGGAGCGCCCGATCGACGGCGTCTGCATCTACGACCGGTCGGCGTTCCCGGCGGAGTTCCTCTCGGAGACGCTGTCTGCACACACCGGCGTCCTCGACGGGCCCGAGCCAGCGCGCAACCCCTTCTATCGCCCGTCGACCGGCGGCCACGAGTCGTCGCTCGACCGGAAGCTGGGGATGGTGTCGGCCCACCGCGACGCCGAGCGTGCGGCGGTCGAGCACCGCGACCACCTCCGGACGCTCGACCGGGCGATACGGCGACTGAACGACGCCGGCCCGGCCGAGACGCTCCAGAGCGCCACCGACACCGTCACCACGGCGTTCGACGCCCACGTCGCCGCCGTCTGGACGTACGACGAGACCGACGCGAGACTCGAACTCGTCGCCGACTCCTGCTCGCTGGCGTCGTTCGACCCCGGCGCGCTCGACGGCGCGCTCGACGGCGCGCTCGACGACGCGCTCTGGGAGGCGTTCACCGAACGGGCTGTGGTGCCGTTCGAGCGGGCCGTCCCCTCCCCGCCCGAGGACGGGACGCCGCTCCAGGGGGTCGCGCTCCCGCTCAGCAGTCAGGGCGTGCTGGTGGCGGCGGCCCCGCCGCCGTGGGACGTCGCCGGCGCCGAGATGCACGCCCTGCGTGCGGTTGCCGGCGTGACAGAGGCCGCGCTCACCCGCCACGCGTACGAGGACCGACTGGAACAGCGCACGGCCGAACTCCGGCGCCGCGACGAACGGCTCGCTCGCCTCGAACGCCTCACCGAACTGTTCGAACGCCTGACTGCGGTGCTGGTCGAGGGGTCGACGCCGGCCGAGATGCGCCGGGGCGTCTGCGAGGAGGTGGCCGCCACCGACGGCGTCGCGTTCGCGTGGATCGGCGCCATCGACGCCACCACGGGGGCGCTCGACCACGTCTACACCGCGGGCGCGCCCGACGGCTACTACGACGAGGTGGTGCCGGACGGCGAGTGGGCCGGCGGGGAGCCGACGCTCCGGGCGGCGGCGACCGGCGACCACCAGTTCGAACCCGACATCCGGGAGGACGCGCCCGAACACCCGTGGCAACAGGAGGCGCTCCGGCGGGGCGTCCAGTCGGCCGTCAGCCTCGCGCTGGCGTACGACGGCGAACTCCACGGCGTGTTGTCGCTGTACGTCTCGGAGTCGGGCACCGTCACGGAGACGACCCGTGCGGCGCTCGAACGCATCGCCCGGCTGGTCGGTCACGGCATCCACAGCGCCGAGCGGAAGCGGGCGCTGGTCGGGCGCCGGGTCGCCGAGGTCGAACTGCGGATACCCAGCGAGCAGGTCGCGTTCGTCCGCGAGTTCGAGCCCGACGACTGCCGGTTCGAACTCGAGCGGCTCGTGCCCGCGGGGGCGGGCTCGTTCGAGATGTACGCGACCATCGGCGCCCCGCCCGAGCGGGTCCGTCAGCTCGAGGACCGGGCGCGTTCCGTCGACGACGTACGGCTGGTGACCGAACGCGACGGCGCCTACCTCTACGAGTGTACGGTCAACGACAGCGCCTCGCTCACCACGCTCGTCGACCACAACGTCGTCCCGCGGTCGATGGCGGTCGACGGCGACGCGACGCGGCTCACGCTCGAGGTGCCTGCCGGAGACGCCGGGGGGGAACTCACGGAGTTGCTCGACGCCGAGTACCCCGGTGCCGAACTGCTCGCCAAGCAACGCCGCGACCGGGACGCCAGACCCGACGTGGGGTTCCGCGAGGACCTGGAGACCGCGCTCACCGACCGGCAGTGGGCGGCGCTCCAGACGGCCCACCACGCCGGCTACTTCGAGTGGCCCCGCGACAGCTCGGCCGAGGAGCTCGCCGAGATGCTCGGCGTCTCGCGGCCGACCGCCAGCCGCCACCTGCGCGAGGCGCTTCGGCGGCTCCTCGTCGAGCTGTTCGAGACGATGTGATGGGGCTGGCGGCGGCGGGGAACATGCCCCGGTGAACGTATGCACAGCCGGTGAGCGCCGACCTTTCCGTATGTAGCAACAACGCCCTTGGCTCGAATGCCGGACAGTAGTCGTATGAACGGGGGACTGTGTCGAGACGGAACCGAACTGGATTGTGCCGCCACCGCGTCGGGTCGCGTCGGTCGGGGTGGGCGACCGTGAACCACGAGTGGACGCCCGACGACCCGTTCGACGTCCTCGCTGACGAGACCGCCCGGCAGATACTCGCGTCGACCAGGGCGTCGCCGCGGTCGGCCCGGGAACTGGCCGACCGGTGTGACGGCTGTCTCTCCGGCATCTACCGTCGGGTCGAGGTGCTGACGGAGTACGACTTGCTCGACGAGGAGACGCGCATCGACCCGGACGGCCACCACCACAGCATCTACGCCTGTCGCGTCGACGCGCTCGAGGTGTCGCTGTGGAACGAGGAGATACGCGTCGCCACACCCGACACCACCTACACCGAGCGGCACCCGCCGGCCGAGGGACCGTCGTAGCCCCACTGCGTCACTCCCGGATGCCGAACGCGAGGTCGACCGTCAGCTGGTCGGTCTGGATTTCGTTGCCGGCGTCGGGGTCGACCCGGTACTCGATGCGGAGCGAGACGGTCTCCCCGGGGGCGAGCGTCGTGAGCGGCACGCTCCCGTCCGTGAGGTCCTCGAGTTCGCGGAACGCCGACCGGGTTCCGAACACGTAGCGGTGGTCGCCGTCCGCCGTCACGACTGCGATGCGGAGCTCCAGTTCGCCGTGTAGCTCGCCGTTGCCGACGCCGGGGTCGCCGCCCGAGTCGTCGACGGCGGCCTCCGCCTCGTTGGCGATGCCGTTCTCCAGCGACCGGTAGCTCGCGGCGACGCCGACACTCCCCGTCTCGGAGCCGGTGTTCGTGACCCGAACCGAACTGGTGAACGCCGAGCCGGGCTTCACGTGGGACCGCCGGACCGTCGTGCCGCTCCCGTCGTCCGTCGGGGTGGCCGACCCACCGAGCCGGACCCCCACGTCGACGCCCCCGGACGGCGGGGATGGTTCGTCGTGGACCGCGACGGTGACGTTGCGCGTCCGGGTGCGGCGCGCCCGCTCGACCCCCTCGTCGAACAGCACGGCCGTGACCGCCACCGCCAGCCGGTGCCGGGCGGTCGTCCCGTCGCCGTGGGCGTCGACGCCGCCGGTCCGGTTCGCCGTCGCGTACGTCAGCGACCGGTCGACGACCGCCCCGAGGTCGACCGGTGTCCCGCGGGTCGTCGTCGCCGTGACGACCCGACTCCAGCCGTCGCCCGGCACCCACGTCCGGACGACGACGACGGCGCTGTCGGCGGAGCCGTGCCACGAGAGGCGGCCGCCGAACTCCCCGCGAAGAGCCCCGACCTCGCCGGTCGCCGAGCGGACGGTGAGCGTCTCCGGCACCGACACCGACAGCGTCGGGTCGAGGCGTCGGGCGTCGGGGGACGGCGTGGTCGCCGGAGTGTCGGCCGGCGCTCCGGGGGTCGCAGTCGCCGGCGTCCCGGCCCCCGGCGTCGGCGTCGCGGCCGTCGGTCCGGTCGCCGTCGGCGCCGGCACGTCAACCGACGGGGGGTCGCCCGGAACGAGCGCGGAGTCGTCGCCGGCCCGCTCCAGCGACGCGACCGTCCCGAGACAAAGCCCGAACACGAGCACCGCGAGAAGTAGCCGTCGGCGCCGTCGGGCCATCAGCGGCTCCCTCCGCGCCCGCCGTGTCTCACGCCGCGTCCCCCTCCGTCAGCTCCCGGTACAGCGACCATATCTCGGTCGCCACCAGCGCCACACCGGGAAGTACGACCAGCGTCAGGATGCCGACCGTCGACCCCGCGAACCGCACCGCGTGGCCGACGTGCGGGAGGACGACCCAGACGCGGCCGACGAGCGCCGACTCCTCGACCACGTAGTCGTCGGGCGCCTCGTTGGCGTCGCCCTTCGTCCGGTAGACGACCTCGCCGTCGACCCGTTCGACGGCGACGACTCGGTGGGAGACCCGCCGCACGTCCGACCCGTCGGCCGCCGGCGACCGGTAGGTGATGACGTCGCCGGGCGAGACGTCACCGGGCGCGACGGAGCGCACGACGACCACGTCGCCGGACGAGAACGCCGGCTCCATGCTGTCCGAGAGGACGACGTAGCTCGCCTCCGCGCCGACGACCGACGGGACGGCGACCACGGCGACGACCGCAAGCACCGCCAGCATCGCCACGGCGAGCAGATGCCGGCCGGCACTCCCGGCTCGGTCGGCGTCCATCAGTGGACCCCCACGGCGGGTTCGCTCACCGAGATTGGGTTCTCGGCGCTGTCTTCGATGCGCTTGGGCGTGCTCTTCCCGTCGAGTTTCTCGATGTACTCCAAGTAGCCGTTCGGGTCGACGAACACGATTTCGAGCGAGCCGTCGCCGTCGACGTCGCGGCCGGCCACCGACGTCTTCTTGGCGGTCGACCCGGGGGTCAACGACACCCGCGTCCCGTCCGGTTCGAAGACGGCGACCTGTCCGCTCCCCCCGATGTGGGGGACCCGCGGCCCGGCCGGTATCCGTATCGGCGCGCCGACGCCGTACTGGTTGTTCGCCCCGAAGCCGCCTATCTTGTGTTCGGTGTTCCTCGCAGGCTTGAGGTAGCGGGCGACCGCCGAGCCGTCGACGTAGACGAGTTCGTCGGTGCCGTCGGAGTCGATGTCGACGACGCCCAGCACCGCCTTCGCGCCGTTGCCGAGGCTGGCCACCTGCGTCGGTGACGATTCGCCCGGCGCGACCCGGTAGATGGCCGGCGGGTCGGTGTAGAAGACGGACTGCGGGCTCCCGTCCCAGCGTCCGGTTGCGACGATGGACTTCGACGAGCGGGGTGTCGTGGCGCCGGTGTTCAGGGTCCGGCGGGTGCCCGCGTCGTCGACGAGGCCGAGCTCGCCGCCGCCGGTGGTGTACGGGATCTCCGACTCGCCGGCGAACGCGTCGGTGGGGGGGCCGGCGACGGTCGCCCCCGAGACGCCGAACGTCTCGGTCCCCGCCTCGTCGCGTGCGACCGCGAGTTTCCCGTCGCCGAACGCGACCTTCTCTATCCACGTCCCCGCCTCGAACGAGCCGTCGGTGGTCGCGGTGTCGGTGAACGCCGCCGTGGTGCCGGCGCCGGCGATGCCGCTCGCGCCGGCCACGCCGGCGACGCCCGCGAGCAGTTCGCGGCGGGAGAGCTCTGCTCCGGCCGGTCTCATATGGACATCCCGTGGAACCGTGACGGCTGGCTCACGCGCCCGTTACGATTTCAGTTCGAACTTGTAGTCGACGGTGGCGGTGTCGCCCTGTGCTTTGTTCCCCGTGCCGCTCGGGAGCTGGTAGCTGACGTAGAACTTGTACTCGTTGTTGACGAGGTCCACGCTTGGCGACCACGAGACGCCGTCGTAGCTCCTGGCGGTCGCGAAGCTGACCGAGCTGTTCGTGTTGTTTTGGTGGGCGACGGTGCCGTCCGACCGGAGTCCGTAGTCGCTCGCGGAGTCGAACGTCCCGTCGGTGCTACTGGGGCTGTCGAGCCACATCTTCAACTCCAGGTTGTCCGGCAGTTCGCTACCGTCGTCGACCGTCTCGAACTCGGAGCCCGTGTTGTCGGTTCCCGAGACGCCGGTGACCGACACCGTCAGCGTTCCGTTGACGCCGCCCGTGTTGTTGACGTCGGCGAAGGAGCTCCCGCTGTCGCCCGGAACGATGTCGGTGGCGCTGAAGCTCAGCGAGTCGTCCTGTCCGAGTTTCAGGTTGAGCTCTCCCGCGCTGAAATCTCCGGTCGACGTGGTCTCGGTGTCGCTGAACGCCGCGAACGTGCCCGCCCCTGCCGCGGCGCTCCCGACGCCGATGGTCCCAAGCGCGACCAGTGCCCGCCGCCGGGTCACCACGACGTTGTTCTGTGAGTGGTCCTCTGACATCGGCGGTTCCGGGTTGCACTCCCCGACAAAACTCCCCCTCGTCGGTTCCAGCCCACGCTGGAACCGGGACAAGATATTTGTCGGACCATGGACCCCTCACCGGGGCTCGACCCGCCCGGCTCCGCAGTCGGTCGGTGACGGCGTGGGGGTGACCCGTTCGGGCGGCGGCCCATCCGCGCCGCGTCCAACTCTGGTAGTGGTCCGGCTCAAATGTCGCTGTCGTGTCGCAACTGGAGTTGTGCTTCTGCCTAGAGAAGCGGCCGTTTCCGCAACTCTCGTCGGGATTGTGCAAAACTACTTTACCTCGGGCGCCGAACCGTCGGCGATGGCAGACCCCGACGAGGGGCCCGCCGCGTTCGGCGTGCTCCGGAGCAAGCGCGACGCCACCCGCTATCAGATACTCGTCGAAATCGCCGAGCGACAGCCGGCGGTGAGCCAGCAGGAGGTAGCCGACGCCATCGGCATCACCGCCCAGGCGGTCAGTGACTACCTGCAGGAACTGGTCGCGGAAGGGTACGTCGAGAAACACGGCCGCGGCCGCTACGAGGTGACCAAGGAGGGCGTCGACTGGCTCATCTCCCGGACCGACACCCTCCGGGAGGTGGTCGAACACGTCTCGGAGGACGTCATCGGGCAGGTGGACGTGGAGACGGCGCTGGCCACCACGGACATCGAGGAGGGCCAGACGGTGTCGCTGACGATGCGTGAGGGCGTCCTCCGGGCGCGGGCCGGCGACACCGGGAGCGCGACCGCGGTCGCGGTCACCGACGCCGACGCCGGCCGGGACGTCGGCGTGGCGAACTTCGAGGGCGTCGTCGACTACGAACTCGGCACGGTGACGGTCGTCTCGGTTCCTCCCGTACAGGAGGGCGGCAGTTCGGTCGTCGACCCCGGCCGGGTGCGGGCGCTCGCGGCCGACCACGACCTGCTGGCCGTCGCCGGGACGGAGGCGCTCGCGGCGGCCGACGCCGCCGGTCTGGACCCGGACGTCCGGTTCGGCACGCCCGCCGCCGTCGAGGAGGCCGCCGCGAAGGGGCTCGACGTGTTACTGCTGGCGGCGACGAACCTGCTGTCGGCCCACACCGACCGCCTCCGCGAGCAGAACATCGGCTACGAGGTCGTCGAGGCCGCCGACGCCTAGCGCCGGGGCCGCCCCTCGACGACGATTCTGGTCGTTGCCTCCGCGGCCGCCTCGAACGCCACCTTCACGGTCTGTCGGCCGTCGCCCCGGCGGCGCCACACGGCCTCGCCGTTCTCGACGCGCACGCCGGGGTAGTTCGGGAGCGTGACCAGCGTCGCGCCCGCCACCGGCGTCGCGAGGTCGTTGGTCACCTCGACGACCGTCTCGCGGGCGTCCACCTCGCGCTGTTGGACCGCCAGCCGATACGATGGGTGCGAGTACAGCCCCGACGCCGCGAGGTCGGCGCTCCACGCGCCCGGACTCACCGCCCGCTCGTCGAGTTCGGCCTCGGTCCACGGGTAGCCGAAGTCGGTCGGGTCGATACCCTCGCTTTCGGTGTCGACCGTCAACGGCCGGAACCCCCAGTACTGGCCGGTTGAGGACTGTGTGGTCGTGCAGTTGACGTACAGCGTGCCCGCCCCGGTGTCCGACAGCGTCGACAGCGCCGCCTCGGCGGGGGCGTCCTCGACGGTCCAGTCGTACTCGCTGTACTCGCCGTCCGGGTCCGACTCCGAGGGGCCGGTCCGCTCGTAGCGCACCCGGTTGTAGCGGTCTCCACCCGAGCGGGGACCGGGCGTCTCGATTACGTCCGCGACGCCGTCGCCGACGGTGCGGGCCAGCCGGTCCCGGTGGCTGTGGCCGCAGACGTACGCCGCCACGTCGAACGCGTCGAGCGTCTCGCGGAGCGCGAACTGGTTCTCGCCGGTCCACAGCTGGCCGCTCTCGGCGTAGCGACTGCCGCGGCCCACCTGTTCGAGGACGGGCCGGCCGTCCGTCTCCTCGCGGACCCGGTTCTCCGGGTCGGGTATCCACGAGGGGTTGTGATGCCCCATCGCGAGGACGGTGCCGTCGGGGTTGCGCTCGCGGTAGGCAGCGAGGTCACGGCGGAGCCACTCCAGTTGCGCGTCGCGCACCTGCCCGCCGTACGTCGAGACGGCCGCCGACCCGCCGAGGCGGTCGAGATACGTCCAGTCGAACGTGTCCGCGACCACGAGATGCAGGTCGCCCACGTCCACGCTGTAGGAGGGCGGGCCGAACGTCTCCCTGTACAGTCGTTTCCCGTCGACGCCGCCCTGGACGATGCCGTCGTGGTTGCCGAGCGTGCAAAACGAGGGCACCCGCAGTTCGTTCAGGATGCTCCAGGCGTCCTCGTACTCCAGGTAGTACTTCCCGGGGGCGTCCTGCCCGAGCGTCAAATCGCCCGCCACCAGGACGAGGTCCGGGTCGAGGGCGTTCACCTCCGCGATGGCCCGCCGGGTCGCGCCCCACCGCTCGGTCGGCGTGCCCGCCATCCGACTCGTCCGGGTGACGAACGGCTCCGGCGACTGCTCGCGCTGTGCCTCCTGGAAGCCGCTCCGGCCCGCCCGCGGGTCCCCCAGTTGCGGGTCCGCGACGACCGCGACCTCCGGCTCGTCGGGTATCCGCTCGCGGACGCTGACGGCGCGTGGCTGGCGGTCGCCTCCCCCGTCCCACGACACTTCGAGGTCGTACAGCCCCGGCGTGAATCCCTCGTGGGGGCGCAGGCCGGGTATCCGGAACTCGACGGCGGTGACGGCGTCCGCCTCGCCCTCCGTGGCGTTCCAGACCTCGCTGGTCGCGCCCTCGGTCGCGGTCTCGCGGTCGAGTTCAGTCGGGGTCGTCACCGCGCCGAAACTCGGGACGAGGCGAGCGGTGACCGTCGCCGGGTCGACGCCCGCCTCCGCGTCCAACTCGACGCGGAGCGCGTCGCCGGCCTCCTCGATGGCCGGGACGCCCGCGAGCGGCGCCCGCAGTGTCCGTATCTTCGGCTGGTACGGTTCGCTCCCGTCGACCGGCGTCGGGTTCGTCTCCCCGTCGCCCGCGGCCGTCCCGGTCGCGGCCGCTCCCGAGAGCGCGAGCCCCGTGGTCCGGAGAAACGTCCGTCGCTCCATACTGTGTGGTGTCCGCACCGACGTATCGGGCTACTGCCGGGGATACGTGGAGGGTTAAGCCTCCACCGACGGCTCGGCCGCGCTCGCTCGCCGTTCCGTGCTACTCGCGGCTCCCTGTGGTCGCCGCTCGTAGCACGCTACCCGTACCCTTCGGCGCTCACGAACTCGTCGGGCACGCCGACGTCGGTCACCGCGTCGACCAACTGCTCGACCATCGCCGAGACGCCGCAGGCGTACACGTCGAGGCTCTCGGGGTCGATGCGCGCCTCGATGTCCGTGTTCGGCGACTCCTCGCGGTACGGTGCCAGTTCCTCCGAGAGGTCCGCGTCGGCGTCGTCCGCGAGATACTTCACGAACGCCTGCTGGACGTAGTCGGTCTCGCCGTCCCAGTCGGTGAGGTACGACTCCCGGGTGAGCGTCGGCACGAAGTGGAAGTTGTCGTGGTCGTCGGCGAGTTTCCGGAACTCGTCGTGGTACGCCAGGTCGTCGGCCCACGAACAGCCGAGGAACAGCCAGATGTCGCGCTGTTCCCCCTCGAAGCTGTCCTCGCCCTCCTGGAACACGTAGCGGATGATGCTCCGGAGCGGGGCGACGCCGGTGCCCGTCGCCAGCAGTGCCGCGTCCCTGTCGGAGGGGTCGCGGGCGACGAACTCGCCGTTGGGCCCCCGGACGGTCACCTCGTCGCCGACCTCGACGTGCTCGAACAGGTCGGCGGTGAGTCGGCCGTCCGGCACTCGGCGGATGCAGAACTCGATGCCGCCGTCCGCGGGGGAGTTCGCCGCCGAGTACGCCCGCGGCGTGTCGTCGAACCGGAGCGCGAAGAACTGGCCCGGCAGGAACTCGACCGCGTCGTCGACGTCGACGCTGACCGACAGAAGCGACGGGTACGGTCGCTCGTGGCGTTCGCGGAGGTGGCGCAACTGCTCGGCGCCCTCGTCGTCGTCCAGCAGGTCAGCCACGCCGTCCCAGTCGACGTCCGGGGGGCCGTCGCCGTCGCGGTCGAGGAGGTCCGGGCGGTCGCGCTCGACGAGCAGGTCGGCGGCGCGGCGCGCCACCTCGTCGGTCCGGTTGTGGTCCAGCGGCGACACGTCGACGACGCGGGCCGACTCCGTGACGAGCGGCAGGTCGCCGGGGTCGTCGTCGGGCGGCGGGTCCGTCGTGGGCATGGCCGACGGTACTCCGAGGAGCGCCCAATAGCTTGTGCCCCGTGCCCCGCTACGGGAGCGGCACCTCGACGAGCGTCAACTCCTCGCTGTCGACGGCCGCCTCCAGCGTCGCGTCGAGATCGTCCCACGTCTCCGGGCGGCGGGCCTCGATGCCGAAGCTCTCGGCGAACGTCACGAACTCGGGGTTCGTCAGCCGCGTGCCGGGCGATTCGCCGACCTCCCGCTCGAACTCCTCGGTGATGAGGCCGTACTCGTCGTCGTTGAACAGCAGTACGGTAAAGGAGGCGTCCAGGCGGTCGGCGGTGTTCAACTCGGCGGCGTTCATCAGGAAGCCGCCGTCGCCCGTCGCTACCACGACGTTCCCGTCGACCGCGAGGTCCGCGGCGACGCCGCCGGGGACGCCGATGCCCATGCTCGCCAGCCCGTTCGAGACGATGCAGGTGTTCGGCTCGTAGGCGGGGTAGTGTTTGGCGATGGCCATCTTGTGGCTCCCCACGTCCGAGACGAGCACGTCGTCGTCGGCCATCGCGTCGCGCAGGAGCGGGAGGGTACCCCGCACCGAGAACGGCTCCTCGGGGTCGGGCCGTTCGGTCGCGGCCGCCACCACCGCGTCGTGGGCGTCCCGGCACCACGTGTCCCACGAGACGTCGACGGCGTCGGTGAGCCGGCGGAGGCCGGCGGCCACGTCCGCGACGAGTTCCACCTCCGGATTGTAGTGTTCGTACACCTCCGCTGGCTCGTGGTCGAGATGCAGGACCGTCTTCTGCCCGTCGGGGTTCCACCCCTCGGGGTCGTGCTCCGCGATGTCGTAGCCGACCGCGAGCACGCAGTCGGCGGCCGCGACGGCGCCGCCCGCCTGCCCGTCGGGGCCGGAGTCGAGCGTCATCAGCGAGTGGGGGTCGGAGTCGGGGACGGCGCCCTTCGCCATGTACGTGGAGACGACGGGGACGCCCGTCGCCTCGACGAACGCCTGGAGCCGCTCGGAAGCGTCGGCACGGACGGCACCGTTGCCCGCCAGCACGAGCGGCTGGTCGGCCGCCGCCAGATGCTCGACCGCGCGGTCGATGGCCCCCTCGTTCGGCTCCGCGCGGGCGACCGGCTGGCGGGTGGGAAGCGGCTCCCCCGCGACCGATTCGGCGGCCACGTCCTCGGGCAGTTCGAGGTGGGTCGCACCCGGCTTCTCCCACTCGGCGAGCTTGAACGCCTTGCGGACGGACTCGGCGATGATGGCCGTGTCGTCGAGCTGGGTGTTCCACTCGACGATGGCCCGGTACATGTCGACCACGTCGAGCCGCTGGTGGCTCTCCTGGTGGAGCCGCTCGCGGGCGCCCTGGCCGGTGATGGCGACCAGCGGCGACTTGTCGAGGTGAGCGTCCGCCACGCCCGTCAGCAGGTTCGTCGCGCCCGGCCCGAGCGTCGACAGACAGACGCCGGCCTCGCCGGTGAGCCGGCCCCACACGTCGGCCATGAACGCCGCGCCCTGCTCGTGGCGGACGGGGACGAACGCGACGGAGGAGTCCTCGAGCGCGACCATCAGCTCCGCCAACTCCTCGCCCGGCAGGCCGAACACGTACTCGACGCCCTCCGCTTCCAGACAGTCGACCAGTAGCTCCGCGCCCGTCTCACTCATCGGTCAGCCCGTGGTCGACCCAGACGGTCTTGCGGTTGACGAACTCCCGGATGCCCTGCGCCGAGAGTTCCCGGCCGTAGCCGGAGTCCTTCACGCCGCCGAACGGGAGCCGCGGGTCCGACTTCACGTACTCGTTGACGAAACAACAGCCGGCCTCGAACTCGCGGGCGAACCGCTCGCCGCGCTCGGGGTCGGCGGTCCAGACGGTCGCACCGAGCCCGTAGTCGACGTCGTTGGCGAGTTCCAGCGCCTCCTGCTCGTCGCTCACGGCGAACACGGCGGCGGCGGGGCCGAACGTCTCCTCGCAGGCCGCGGCGGCGTCGCGGGGCACGTCCGTCAGCACCGTCGGCGGGTAGAACGCGCCCTCGCGGTCGAGGGGTTCGCCACCCAGCGCCACCTCCGCGCCGGCGTCGACGCTCCGCTGGACCTGATCGTGCAACTGGTCGACCAAATCCGGACGCGCCATCGGGCCGATGTCGGTGTCCTCGTCGAGTGGGTCACCGACCGTCAGCGCGTCGAGTTTCTCGACGAGGCCGCCGACGAACGCCTCGTAGACGTCCTCGTGGACGATGAACCGCTTGGCCGCGATGCAGGACTCGCCGTTGTTCTGGGTGCGGGCGTAGACGGCCTTCTCCAGCGTCTCCTCGACGGGCGCGTCGTCGAGGACGACGAACGGGTCCGACCCGCCGAGTTCCAGCACCGTCTTCTTCAGTTCGCGGCCGGCGGTCTCCGCGACCGCACGGCCCGCGGGCTCGCTCCCGGTGAGCGTCACCGCCCGAACGCGGTCGTCTTCGATGACGTCCTCGACGCGGTCGGACCCTATCAACAGCGACTGGAACGCGCCCTCGGGGACGCCGGCGTCGCGAAACACCGCCTCGATGGCCTCCGCACAGCCGGGGACGTTCGAGGCGTGTTTCAGCAGGCCGACGTTGCCCGCCGCGAGATTCGGCGCCGCGAACCGGAACACCTGCCAGAACGGGAAGTTCCACGGCATGACCGCGAGGACGGGACCGAGCGGTTCGTACGAGACGTACGTCTTCGCGGACTCGTCGCCGCGCACCTGCTCGTCCTGGAGGTGCGCCTCGGCCGTCTCGGCGTAGTACTCGCAGACCCACGCGCATTTCTCGACTTCGGCGCGGGCCTGCTCGATGGGCTTGCCCATCTCTCGGGTCATCAACTCGCCGTACTCGTCGACCCGGTCGCGCAGGACGTCGGCGGCGTCGACAAGCAGTTCCCGCCGGTGCTGGAACGAGGTGTCGCGCCACTCCTCGAACGTCTCGTCGGCCCGTTCGAGCGCGGCCTCGACGTCGCCGTCGTCGGCCGTCTCGTAGCTGTCGACGCGCTCGCCCGTCGCCGGATTCACGCTCTCCATGTCACACCCATCGCGGGCCTCGTGGAAACCGTTTGAGGTGGGGTCGGGTCACACCCCGGTCCCCGCGGACGACCCCACGGCGACGGTCCCCGACGCCAGCAGTGCCACGCCGACGAACGCGACGGCCGCTTCGAGGCCGCCCACGTCGCGGGTAATCCGTGCCAGCGAGAGGATGCACGCGATGCCGACTGCCAGCGCGACGACGCCGGCACGGAAGCGGTCGATGCCCTGGAACGGCGTTCGAGTGTCGGACATGCTCGAGGTTCGGGCCGGAACCGACTCGGTCGTGACCCCGAACATCATCGGACGGCCTTCGTCCCGGCTCCGGGTCGCGTGTGTGACCTCGAAAACGAACAGAATTAATTGTAAGTCCTATTCGAGGCGAGGGGTCCACAGCATTAGTATGTCTACTCGAATATTTTGATAGAATTAGTACAGTAGGTTGGTATTGGGTGTGTAATTGTATAATATCGAAGATAGTTCGAATATATGTGTGCTTCTCTGTTTGTGAGGAGTTATTCTGAAATATCCAGAGCTATCAGAGCGAACGGATATCTCTCGTCGCTCAATTTTGGCGTATTTGCGTGCTTTATCGAAGAAATAGCCACATTTGGTCCGTCCCGGAGATTGATGTGACTCCGTCTTATCGTATCTCTGACCTTATGATGGGATACAATTAATTCTATCGACCTCTCCCGCAACTTGCCGGTGGCTCCCGGTGGGTGATAGAGCCGTCGAGAGACACCGCCTGACCGTTAGATTTCGGTCACGCGCTCGTGTTCGTCGGGAAGCGCGGCGGCGTCCTCGGGGAGGAGTGCGACGAACAGGTAGCCGGTGTAGTCGGTCAGGTAATCGACGAGCGCGGCGATGCGCTCGGAGTCGATAGCCTCCAGGGAGTCGAGTAGCATGAACGGGAACTCCTCGTACAGTTCGTGGGCGAGATAGCCCGCCAGCGCGAACACGAGGCCGGTCACCTCGCGTTCGCTCTCCGAGAGGTGGTCGACGGTGTCCTCGTAGGCGGCGCCCGACTCGGCGGTGCGGACGACGTGGAGTTCGAAGGTGCTCTTGGTCACCTTCCGGCGCCCCTCGCGGACCTCCCGCTCGACGCGTTCGAGCCAGATGCGGTCGAGGTTCGCGTAGCCCAGCCGGTCGAGCACGGTGTCCATGTGCTCGTTGAACTGGTCGACGGCGCCCTGCTCGATGCGTTCGATCTTCGTCCGTAGCTCCTCGACCTGCGCGTTGACGTCGTCGAGCCGCTTCTCGACGTCGTCCTCCTCGTCGATGCGGTCCTCGATGTCGCCGATCTCGTCGTCGACCCGCTCGAGGTCGGTCTCGAGCTTGCCGAGTTCGTACTCCAGCTGGTTCGCCTCCTTGTGGAGGTCGAGGACGGCGCTGTGGTCCTCGTCCTCCAGTTCCTCGACCTCGGCCTCGACGTCTTCGACCTCCTCGGTGAGTTCGTCGCGCCGCTCCTGGAGGGACTCGATGCGGTCCTCGGTCGCCTCGATCTCCTCGTCGAGTTCGCTCCGGCGGCGCTCGATGCGGTCGCGCTCGCGCTGGGCCTGCTCGTACTCGCGTTTCTCGGAGCGCAACTCCTCGATCTCGTCTTCGAGCTCGTTCACGTCGCTGACCGTCGAGCGACTGAGGTCGCGGAGCCGGTCGACGGTCGCCTCTATCTGGTCGCGGTCGACGCTGCTGCCGCAGGTCCAGCAGGACACCTCGTCGTCGACCAGCTGGTCGGTGACGTTGTCGTCGCTGGAGTCGGTCAGCTCCGCGAAGGCGCTCGAGCCGCCCTCCTCGAGCATCTCCTCGTTGAAGCTGATGACGCTCTGGAGGTCGTTCACCTCGGTCTCGAGCTGTTGTTTCTGCTGGCGGAGCCGACGGATTTCGTCGTCGAGTTCCTGTATCTCGCCGGCGGGCGCCTCGGGTAGCTCGTCGTGGTCGTCCTCGAGTTCACGCCGCTCGGTTTCGAGCGCGTCGAGGCTCTCGCGTTCCGTCTCGAGGTCGTACCGGACGTCGTCGAGCTGTGACCGCTTCGAGCGCAGTTCCTCCAGTTTCTCCTCCAGTTCCGACTTCTCCTCGCGGCTCTCCTCGACGTCGGCGTCGGCCTCCTCCAGTTCGGCTTCCTTGGCCTCCAGTTCCGCCTTCTTCTCGTCTATCTGCTCCTCCAGCCGGTTCCGTTTCGCCTCCAGGTCCGGGAGGTCGCCCTTCAGGTCGTCGATCTCCTCGAGGTCTGCCTGCAGGGACTGCCGGCGGTCGACGAGGCGGTCGATTTCGCGCTGGATGTCCTCGGTGTCGACCGGCCGCATGATGAGTTCCCGCAGGTCGTCGCTGGTGGTCACCGCACGGCGCGCCTCGTTCGATTCGAGGAGGAAGGCGAACAGGTCCGCAAGCGTCGCGTCTTCGAGGTACGGCTCGCCGTCAGTGACGAGGCCGGCCCCCTGGCGCCGGAGCCGGCGGGTGTACGTCTCGTCGCCGAGTTCCAGTTCCACCTCGGCCTCGTCGGCGTCGCCCTTGATGGCGACGTTGTCGCTACCGAGCGCCGCCATGACCGCCTGCAGGAACGACGTCCGGTTCGTCGCGTTCCGCCCGACGAGGATGGTCACGCCGGGCGAGAACGTCACCTCGGCGTCCCGGATACCGCCGATGTTCCGTATGTGTGCCGTTCCGTCTGGCAGTCCCGTCTGCTGGAGTTCCATACTGATTCACTCGTGTGTATTTTGTATAAATCTTTTTGAAGTGTAACGGACGGTACAGCGTCTCAACCGTCAGTCGTCCGGACAGTCACAGCCCCCCCGCTGGAGGAGTTCCTCGACGCCGTACTGGGCGTCGCACTCCTCACAGAGCACGTTGATGTCGACGAACGTGCGGAACTCGCCGAGAGTTATCTCGTCGGCGGTCCGCAACTGCTCGAGTTTGCTCTCCGTGACCGTCGTCGCCCGGCCCTTGATGCGCTGGAGGTTCTCGGTCTCCGCTTCGGTCCGGTCGCGGTCGGCCTGCTCGTACTCCGCGCCGCGGTGGTCCTTCAGATACGTGCGGACCGCCTGGTAGGTGACGAACTCGCCGCGGAGTTGCTCGATGTCGACCCCTTCGCGTTCGAGGCGTCGCGTCGCTCGCGTCCGGTCCGCCTCGCTGACGTCCTCGCCGTCGAGCAACCGGTAGACGTTCTCCACCTCCCCTGCGAGCGGCTGGAGCCCCGCCTCGTCCATCGCCGACTCCAGTAGCCGACGGTTGAAGTAGTCCGCGAGGTCACGCAGGCTCGACCGCTCGTCGCCCTCCGCCGTCCAACGCTGTTCCATCTCCCCGCCCACGCCGACGAGGTCGTACTCATCGATGAGCCGCCCGACCTTCGTGCGCCGCCCGGCGGACCCCGTCGTCGACGATGTCGAATCGCCCATACCCCCGCTTCGTGAGCCAGCAAGATAGATATTGCTATCCGGAGTTCTCCCCTCGACTGGAACGCTCCGGTACCGTAGCCACGCCCACCGAACGATACGTGATAGAAACGGTATGTGAACCCGGATATTCCTCACAGACCGCTCCCGTCGACGGCGCTGGCTCCGGCCGAGAACTCAACGATTGCAAGCCGGTCGGAGTGAGGCGGCCGCCGCGGTGCATCTCCGGAGGTGGCGTGGCAGAAGTCCGAGTGGTGTCGACGTAGTGGTCGCGTTCCCCTCGCCGCGACCCCGCCGAAGAAATAACAAAAGTAATCTTGTTATGGGGGTGGTGGCGGCTCCCGTATCCGCCGTCACGGTTCCCGATGGAACTGGACGAACGTCGATATGCGGCCGGCAGACCGTGTTCGGTAATACCAAACCGCACAAGATGGCCTACTGACACGAACGTCGCGGCAAACACTGCCGATAATACCTGATAACGGGCCGCTGTCACGGAGAATCGGGTGTTTCTCGGCCGTGGTGTCTGTTATCATCGTTCGTGGCGGACGTTCCCGCATACCGAATCGGGAACCGCCCGGTTCGGACGTCAGCGGCCCGGATTTCTCGACCCTGGCAGGACGGGTCGCGGGGCGGCGCTGGTGGCCCGACGGCGCTCGCAAAACGCTTTAGTAGGGTTGTCGCCTTTCCCAACGCATGAAGCCGACCCGCACGGTGAAAACCGCCGATACGCTGTTCACCATCATCCAGGAGTTACAGCGGCGGGACGGTGCGGGCGTCACGGAGCTAGCACGCGAAATAGGGATGGCCAAGAGCACGGTGTACGACCACCTCGCGACGCTCGAACGCAAGGAGTACGTCGTGAAGGAGGGCGACACCTACCGGCTGAGTCTCCGGTTTCTCGACCACGGCGTCTACATCCGGGACCGCGCCGGCATGGAGGGCGTGGTCGAGCCGGTGATCACCCAACTCGCGGCCGACGTCGACGAGGCGGTGTGGTTCGTCGTCGAGGAACACGGGCACGCGGTGTTCCTCTACCGGGCGATGGGCGAGCGGGCGGTCCAGACTCACGCCCGAATCGGCCGCCGGTCGGGGCTCCACCACCTCGCGGCGGGGAAAGCCATCCTCGCACATCTCCCCGACGAACGCGTCGACGAGATACTCGACGAGCACGGCCTGCCGGCCCGGACGGAACACACAGTCACGGACCGCGAGGCGCTGTCCGAGCAACTGGAGACGGTCCGCGAGACGGGCATCGCCACCGAGCAGGACGAGACCGTCCCCGGCGTCTCGTCGGTCGCATCGCCGGTCGTCTTCGAGGGCGACGTGAAGGGGGCGATAACGGTCATCGGCCCCTCGAACCGCATCGACGGGGCGCGGCTCCGCGAGACGCTCCCGGACCTGATCCGCGGCGCGACCAACGAGGTCGAACTGAAGCTGACCTACGAGTGACGCCGTTCCGTATTACCGAACGCACCCCGAACCGTATCTTCCCTTTTCGTTCGTAATGTTTCTGCTGCATCGGGTGAGTACCGGCGACAGAACTTGACGGGGGTGTTACAGCCCGTAGACTGCCTTCGCGTTCTGCGAGAGGAGTTTCCGCCCGACGTCGTCCATGAGGTTCAGGTCCTCCAGCTGGTCCAGTGACGTGTCGAAGCGGATGAACGGGTAGTTGGTCCCCCACAGCACCTTGTCGCGACCGCGGTTCCGGACGAAGTTCACGAGTTCGTCCTCCCAGTACTGGGGCGCGTGCCCCGTCGTCGCCAGATACAGGTTGGGGTAGGTCCACACCTGCGCGATGACCTCCCGGGTCCACGGCCAGCCGATGTTGAGCGCGATGACGTCGAGGTCCGGGAACTCCAGACAGACGTCCTCGATGTGCTCGGGGTGGCCGTAGTCGTTGGACATCTTCACCGCGGTGTGGCCGATCTGGATCGACACCGGGACGTCCAGTTCCGCGCATTTCGCGTAGAACGGGTAGTAGCGGCGGTGGTTCGGCGGGAGTCCGAACCCGTAGGGGACGACCATCGCGCCGACGAACCCGTCCTCGACGACGGCCCGTTCGAGCGCCCGCACCCCCTCCATCCCGGTGGTCGGGTCGATGCCGAACACGCCCTCGAACCGTCCGGGGTACGTCTCGCAGGCCTCCCGGACCGTCTCGACGGAGATGTCGACCGGTGTGCTCGCGTGGTCGCGGTCGCCGAACTTCAGCGACGGGACCAGCGCCGTCCCGACGCCGGCCCGGTCCATCCGGTCGACGAGCTCGTCGAGCGGGCATTCGACGCGGTCGAACAGGTCGGGCTCGTTGATGACGTCGGCCGTCTCCTGGAACGCCGAGCGGCGGAACTGCTCCATCCACGTCGGCGTCGTGGGGTTACACCAGACGTCGACGGCGTCGCCGTCAGCCACTGATACCACCTCGCGGGGGCCGCTCCGCGGGCCGCCGCGTCTCGACCGGGACGTGAGCATTCGGGTGCGTCGGTCGCATACTCCTCCATCCCGCACGCTCCCTGATAAATGTAGCCGCCGTATCGATGCGCCGTTATCGTGCGCCTGCCGGGGTTCCGACCGGATTTATATACCTCCTGTTCCAACCCAGTCACCTGGATGGCGTACATCATCAAGATGCCCAAACTGGGCATGGGTATGAACGAGGGGACGCTCCTCGAGTGGTTCGTCGACCCCGGCGACGAGGTTGTCGACGGCGACCCAGTCGCCGAAATCGAGTCGGAGAAGACCGTCGCGGAGATCACCGCGAGCGAGGACGGCGTGCTCCGGCGCGTCTACGTCGCCGAGGGCGAGACCGTCGACCCCGGCGTCGCGCTCGGCATCGTCGCCGCCCCGGACGCCGACATCGACTCCCTGGCGGCCGAGGTCGACCGCGACCCCGTCGAGGCCGACGCGGAACCGGCCGCCGACGAAGGGAGCACAGCAGACGCCCCGGACGACGGCGACGGCGGGGCCGCCGATGCCGAACGGGTCCGGGCCAGCCCGAAAGCGAAGCGGCGGGCGAACGAACTCGGCGTCGAACTCGCGGCCGTCGAGGGGTCGGGTCCGGGCGGGGCGGTGACGGTCGATGACGTCGAGGGAGCCGACGCGGAGCCGGCCCCCACCGAGAGCGACGAGACGGCGGCCGAGACGGCCAGCGCCGGCACCACCGACGTCCGGGCCACGCCCAAGGCGCGGCGCCGTGCCCGCGACCTCGAGGTGAACCTCGCCGCGGTCGAGGGGTCGGGCCCGGGCGGAGCGGTGACGGTCGCCGACGTCGAGTCGGCTGGAGCGGCGTCGCCAGCGAGCGATGCGGCCGACGAGAGCGGGGCGGCGAGCCCCGAGACCGCCGTGACGACGCCCGGCGAGGCCGCCACCCGGACCCCCGTCGAGGAGCGGGAACTCGGGGGGATGCGCCGCACCATCGCCGACCGACTCGGGCAGAGCTACCGCGAGGCGGTCCACGTCACCGTCCACCGGGACATCGACATGGAGGCGGCGCTCGCGGCCACGGAAGTCGTCGACGACTACCTCGCTGTCGACGCCTCCGTCACGGACCTCGTGCTGGTGGCGCTGTCGGCGACGCTCGACGAGCACCCCGAGTTCAACGCCACCTTCGAGGACGGCGTCCACCGCATCCACGACGAGCAGAACGTTGGCGTCGCGGTCGACGTCGAGAACGGCCTCATCACGCCCGTCCTCTCGGACGTCGGGAACCGGTCGCTGTCGGCCGTCGTGCAGGGTCGCCGCGAGGTGACCGACCGGGCGCTGTCGGGCGAGTACACCACCGCGGACCTCTCGGGCGGCACGTTCACCGTCTCGAACCTCGGCGTGTTCGGCGTCGACTCGTTCACGCCCGTCATCAACCCGCCAGAGGTGGCCATCCTCGGCGTCGACAGCATCGACGAGCGGCCGGTGCGTGACGGCGACGACGTCGCGTTCCGCCGGTTCGGCGGGTTCGACCTCTCCTTTGACCACCGCGTCGTCGACGGCGCCGACGCCGCGCGCTTCCTCGACACGCTGGCCGGCCACCTCACCGACCCGTGGCCGCTTCTGCTGGACCGCGCGTAGCTACGGCGCGTGGACGCTCCGGTCGAGTGCGGCCGCCGCGGCCTCCATCACGGCCTCCGAGAACGTCGGGTGCGCGTGGACCGTGTCGGCTATCTCCGCGAGCGTGTGGTCGTACCGAATCGCCAGCGTGAGTTCCGCGACCAGTTCGCTCGCTTCGGGGCCGACGACCTGCCCGCCGAGCAGTCGGCCGTCCTCGTCCGCGACGACGCGCACGAACCCCTCGCTCTTCCCGGCGGCGAGCGCGCGACCGCTGGCGGCGAGTGAGAACTGTCCGACGAGCGGGTCGTGGCCGGCGTCGGTCGCCTCCTCCGGCGTCGCGCCCACGACGCCGATTTCCGGCTCGGTGAACACGACCGCGGGGACGGGGCCGACCGCGTGCTCGGCCACCGACTCGCCGGCGGCGTCGGCGGCAACGACCAGCCCCTCGTGGTGGGCCTTGTGTGCCAGCATCGGCTCGCCCGCCACGTCGCCGACCGCGTAGATGCCGTCGACGGCGGTGCGTCCGTGGTCGTCCGTCTCGACGAACCCCGCGTCGGTGGTGTCGAGGCCGGCGTTCTCGATGCCGGCGGTGTCGGTGACCGGTTCGCGGCCCACCGCTACCAGCACGCGGTCGCCGCGCCACTCGCTTGTCGTGCCGTCCTCGCGTTCGGTCGTGACCACGACACCGTCGCCGTCGGGCTCCCAGCCCGCGGCCCGCTCGCCGAAGGCGAACTCGATGCCGTGCTCGCGGGCCGCCGCCTCGACGACGTCCGTGAGTTCCGCGTCGAATCCGGGGAGCGCGCCGTCGAGCATCTCGCAGACGACGACGTCGGTGCCGAGCCGCGCGTACACGAACGCGAGTTCGAGCCCGATGTAGCCGGCGCCGACCACGACCAGCCGCTCGGGGACCCGCTCGGGCGACAGCGCCGCCCGCGAGGACCACACCCGGTCGTCGTCGAACGCGAACCCCGGCACCTCGATGGGTCGGCTCCCGGTGGCGACGACGGCCCGCTCGAACTCGAGGTCGGCCGTCTCGCCGGCGTTCTCGATGCGGGCCGTCGTGTCGTCGACGAACGACGCGCGCCCGTCCTGAACCGTCACGCCGGCGCCGCGACATAGCTGGCCGACGCCGCCGGTCAACCGGTCGACGACGCCGTCCTTCCAGTCGACGAGCTCCTCGATGTCGACGTACGGGTCGGCGTAGATACCCATGTGTTCGGCGTCGAGCACGTCGTCGACCCGCCCGGTCGCCGACAACAGCGCCTTCGACGGGATACAGCCGTAGTTCAGGCAGGTGCCGCCGAGCTCGCTGTCGACGAGCACGACGTCCTGGCCGAGTTGTCCGGCCCGGATGGCGGCGGCGTAGCCGCCGGGGCCGCCACCGATAACCAGCAGGTCAGTCTCCTGGGGGAGTTCCGTGTGCATCCGTGTCACGAACGACTGCCGACTCGGTGATAAAGTATCCGCTTGTCCCCTCAGGGGACGACGTCGCCGATAGCCCGCTCGATGGTGTCCTCGTCGGGGAGGACGTACTGCTCCTCGGGCGGGTCGTACGCGACGGGCACGTCGGCGCGGGTGACCCGCTTGACCGGCGCGTCGAGGTCCCAGAACGACTGGTTGGCGATGCGGGAGGCCACCTCGGCCGCGAACCCGCAGGTGCGGTTGGAGCTGTCGGCGACGACGACCCGGTTCGTCTTGCGGACGCTCTCGAAGATGGTCTCCTCGTCGAGCGGCAGCAGCGTCCGCGGGTCGATAACCTCGACGTCGACCTCCGGGGCCATCGACTCGGCGACGGACAGCGCCTCCGGCACCATCTCGCCGACCGCGACGACGGTCACGTCGCTCCCCTCGCGTTTCACGTCCGCCTCGCCCAGCGGAATCCGGTACGGCTCGTCGGGCACCTCGCTCCGGTGACCGATGACGTTGGCCGGCCAGAACACCATCACGGGGTCGTCCTCGGCGACGGCGCTCATGAACAGCCCCTTCTGGTCGTAGGCGGTGCTCGGCACGACCGTCTTGACGCCGTAGTTGAGAAGCGACGGGTAGGCGTTGTCGGAGTGTTGCTGGGCGCTCCCGCCCGGTGCTCCGGAGGTGTTGACGGTGATGGTCATCGGAATCGACACCTGCCCGTCGGTCATGTGCCGGAGCTTCTGGGCGTTGTTGACGAGCTGGTCCATCCCGAGATAGCTCATCGTGTTGATCTGGTACTCGATGATGGGCCGCTTGCCGTCCATGGCGGCGCCGACCGCCAGCCCGTGGAACCCCTGTTCGGAGATGGGGGAGTCGAGCACCCGGTCCTCGCCGAACTCCTCGACGAGGTCGCGAGTCGTCCCCATCAGCGCGTGCCGGATGTCCTCGCCGACGAGGAACGACTCGTCGAACTCGGACAGCGCTTCGTGATACCCCTGAATTATCGACGCGATGTAGCTCGTATCTGACATTGTTATCGGTACTTCGTCGCCGGCGTGTACGAGTAGTCCTGGTCGGCGTAGACGTCCTCCGGTGCTCGCTCGGCGGGCGGATACTCGCTTTCGACGGCGAACTCGGCGGCCGCGTCGATCTCGTCTGCGACCTCCGCGTCGACCTCGTCGAGCCGCTCCTCGGCGACGACGTCGGCTGCGGCGAGTGCCTCGCGGAACGTCGCCACGGGGTCGCGGGCCTCCTTCCAGTCGTCGACCTCGCCGTCCGGGCGGTACGGACGGTCCTCCAGCCAGCTCAGCGCCTTCTCGCCGGAGAAATGTCCCGAGTAGCGGAGCGTCTCGCACTCGACGAGGTACGGCTGGGACGCCTCGCGGGCCTGTTCGACGGCCTCCTGTACCTCCTCGTAGACGGTCAGGACGTTCTGACCGTTGATGGTCTTGCCCGGGAAGCCGTAGCCGTCCGCCCGGTCGGCGATGCTGTCGCCGGCGACCGCGTAGTCGTCGGAGGTGCTGACCGCGTAGCCGTTGTTCTCACAGAGGAACACGACCGGCAGGTCCCACACCGACGCCATGTTCATCGTCTCGTGGACGACGCCCTCGTTGGAGGCGCCGTCGCCGAAGAAGGAGACGCCGACTCGGTCGTCGCCGTCGAGTTTGGAACTCAGGATGGCTCCCGCGACGTGGGGGACGCTCGCCCCGACGATGGCGTTACAGCCGTAGATACCCAGCGAGAAGTCGACCATATGCATCGACCCGCCGCGCCCGCGGTTCAGTCCCGGCTCCTTGCCGGCGATTTCGGCCATCATCGCGTCGATGTCCGCGCCCCGGGCCAGGACGTGGCCGTGGCCGCGGTGCGTACTGCCGATGATGTCGTCGTCGGCCAGGGCGAGACAGGTTCCGACGGCGACGGCTTCCTGTCCGAGATACAGGTGTACCGCGCCGGGCAACTCGCCCGCGTCGCTGAGGTCGCTCGCCTTCCGCTCGAACTCGCGTATCTCCTGCATCCGGCGGTACATCTCGAGCAGCAGTCCCTCCTCGTAGTCTGACACCTGAGACTGTAACGTCTCAGTCTGTGCTGGCACGTTGTGGCTCATTGATTCGTCGTCCCTCCGTACTCTTTCCGTTATTTGCTTATAGCTTTCGCCGAGCCGGCCGGTCTCCCGTAAATATAGAATTTCCAACAAAAACTATAAATCGGGATAGCCGCGATATTCCGACCGGCATGGACTTTCTACACGGCAAGACGGTACGGGACCTCTGGCGCGAACGCGTCGAGCTCTCGGGGGACGACCGGTTCCTCATCACCGACGAGGCGACGGGCGTCGAGCGGAGCTACGACTACGCGGAGTTCAACGACCTGATCGACCGGACGGCCCGGGCGTTCCACGACGACCTCGGCATCGAGAAAGGGGACAAGGTGACCATCCACCTGCCGAACTGTCCCGAGTATCTCCAGGTGTGGTTCGCGCTGCTGAAGTTGGGCGCCGTCAGCGTCCACTCGAACACGAACCACACCGTCCGTGAGGTGAACTACACCATCGACAACTCCGACTCGGAGGCGGTCATCACCTCGCCGGCGTATGCGGACCTCGTCGCGGACGCCTGTGAAGGGACGGCCGTCGAGACGACCGTCTACGGCCGCGTCGACGACGAGGACGTCGACGGCGTCGTCCTCGACGAGGTGGTCACGGACGCCGACCCCGACCTGCCCGACGTCGACATCGACGGCGAGGACGTCGCACAGATAATCTTCACCTCGGGGACGACGAGCGACCCGAAGGGCGTGCTCCACACGCACGCGAACCTGCTGTACTCCGGCGAGCGGGCGAGCAAACACACCGCCCTCCGCCCCGACGACCGGATGCTCACCGCTCTCCCCGTGTTCCACGTCAACGCTCAGTCCATCAGCGTGCTCGGGTCGCTGACCGTCGGCTGTGAACTCGTCCTCGTCGAGGAGTTCAAGGCGTCCGACTACGTCGACCAACTGCGGCGCCACCGCGCGACCGTGACGAGCATCATCGGCACGCAGGTCCGCGCGCTCCTGGCGCAACCCGAGCAGGGCACCGACGACGACAACGACCTCCGGGAGATATTCTTCGCCATCAACGTCACCGACGACGAGAAGGAGCGGTTCGAACAGCGGTTCGGCGCGCCCCTGCTCAACGGCTACGGGCTCTCGGAGACGATGACCATCGTGACGATGGCACCCATCCACGGCGACCGGGCGTGGCCGTCTATCGGCCGGCCCGCGTTCGACCGCGAGGTCCACATCGTCGACGACGACGGCAACGAGGTTGCGACCGGCGAGCGGGGCGAGATCGCCGTCGGCGGCAAACGGGGCCGCAACCTGATGAAGGCGTACTACGAGATGCCCGACAAGACGGAGGAGGCGTTCACCGAGGAGGGGTGGCTACTCACCGGCGACTTCGGCCGCTTCGACGAGCACGGCAACCTCTACTTCGTCGACCGGAAGAAGAACATCATCGAGTCCCGCGGCGAGAACGTCAGCGAGGCCGAGGTCGAGGGCGTCCTCGAGAACCACCCGAAGGTCGAGGAGGCGGGTGTCATCGGCGTCCCCGACGACTTCTACGGCGAGGCGGTGAAGGCGCTCGTCAAGCGGGCCGACGAGAGCCTGACCGTCGAGGAACTCGACGAGTACGCCACCGAGAACCTCGCGGAGTTCAAGCGCCCCGCGGAGATCGTGTTCGTCGACGAGTTCCCCCGGACCAGCATCGGCAAGATTGAGAAGAGCACGCTCCGCGACGAGGGCGGCGTCCCCGACGAGATGGAGGCGCAGTGAATGTCGAGCGACATCGACCCGTCGGCCCACGAGGACGCCATCGGCACTACCGTCGAGTACGACCTCGGGCGCATCACGCCGCTGATGTCGCGGCGGTACGCCCGGGCTGTCGAGGACGACAACCCGCTGTTCCACGACGCCGAGTACGCCCGCGAGCAGGGGTACGACGACGTGGTGGTGCCGCCGAACTTCCTGTCGGCCGTCATCGACCCGACGGCGGGCGCACCGGCCGACGAGTTGCGCGAGGACGGACTCGACCCGACACAGTTCCCCATCGAACTGCCGCCGGAGGCGATACTGATGGGCGGCGGCCAGGACCTCTCGATCCACCGGTACGTCACGGCCGGCGAGCACGTCTCCGTCGAGGCGACGTTCACCGACGTCTACCAGCGCGACAGCGAGCAGATGGGGACGCTCACGTTCATGGAGGAGACGACGGAGTACTACGGCGACGACGACGACCACGTGCTCACGTGCGACGAGACGATGATAGTGGGTGACCGCCAATGACGAACATCGACGACCTCCACGCCGGCCAGGAACTCCCCGAGTTGACGAAGGAGCCGTCGATTCCACAGCTGTTCCGGTACAGCGCCGTCACGTGGAACGCCCACCGCATCCACTACGACGCCGACCACGCCCGCGAGGAGGGCCACCCGAACATCCTCGTGCAGGCGCATCTCCACGGCGCGGTCATCCAGGAGCTGCTGATGGACTGGCTCGGTGCGGACGGGAAACTGACGGACCTGTCGTGGCGCAACGTCGGGCGAGCGACGCCCGACTCCGACCTCCACGTCGGCGCGGAAGTGACGACCGTCGACGCCGACGCGGGTGTCGTCGAACTCGAGGTGTGGACCCGCACCGACGCCGAGCGGTGTGCGGAGGGCGTCGCCGCGGTCGAACTGTTCGACTGAGGTCTCACCTCCACCTCGCTTCGCGATGAACCGCGGACGACGAACACTCTTTACCCCGCGTTCCGTTGTCCCCGTGTATGCGAAACGTTAGCATCGTCGGCGCCGGCACCACCCCGTTCGGGGAACTCGGCGCCGGCGTGACCGACCTCGGCAGTCGAGCGGTGGTACGCGCCATGGACGACGGCGGGGTCGCGACGGACGAGGTGGACGCGCTGTATCTGGGCAACTTCGTCGCCGGCATCCTCGAAGGACAGGGGGCGGTCGGCCCCATCGTCGCCGACGAGGTGGGACTGACCGGCGTCCCCGCGGCCTCCGTCGAGGGGGCCTGTGCCAGTTCCGGCATCGCGTTCCGGCAGGCGTACAACGCCATCGCCACGGGCGTCCACGACGTGGTGATTGCGGGCGGCGTCGAGAGCATGACGAACGCGGACACGCCGGAGTTCACCCGGGCGCTGGGGAGTGCCGCCCATCAGCGCACGGAGGGGACGAGCGGCCTGACGTTCCCGGGGTTTTACGGTATGTACCTCGACCGCTACCTCCACGAACACGACGCGACCCGCGAGCAGGTCGCCGAGGTCGCGGTCAAGAACCGGGCGAACGGGGCGAAGAACCCGCGGGCCCGGTTCCAGGAGGCGGTCGACGTCGAGACGGTGCTGGAGTCGGACCCGGTCGCCGACCCCCTGCGGCTGTACGACTGCTGTCCGGCCGCCGACGGCGCCGCCGCGGTCGTGCTCGCCGCGAGCGACCTCGCGCCGTCGTTCACCGACCGCCCGGTCGACGTGTTGGCGAGCGCCCACTCCACCGGTCCGAACGCCGCCCACCGCTACGACGATTTGACGACGCTCGACGCGACGGTCGCGGCGGCCGACCGAGCGTACGAGGAGGCCGGCGTCGCGCCCGACGACCTCGACGTGATAGAGCTTCACGACTGCTTCACGCCCGCTGAGGTCGGCGACGCGGAGGACCTCGGCCTGTTCGAGAAGGGCGACGGCGCCCGGGCGACGGCCGCCGGCGAGACGGCGGTCGACGGCCCCCACCCCATCAACCCCTCCGGCGGACTGCTGGCGAAGGGCCACCCCGTCGGCGCCACCGGCGTCGGGCAGATATACGAGGTGCGCCGCCAACTGCTCGGCGACCACGAGAACCAGGTCGAGGACGTGCGACTCGGCCTCACGCACAACGCCGGCGGGAGCGGGGTCGTCTGTACCGTCACCGTCCTCGGGAGGGACGCCGATGTCTGAGCCGTTCCCGGCCCACGAGTGCGATGCGTGTGGTGCCCGCTACGGCCACGACCCCGCGGTCTGTCGCGACTGCGGCGCCGAGGCGTTCGACACCGTAGAACTGTCCGGCGACGGGCGACTGTACGCCAGCACCGTCGTCCGGGTGCCGCCCACCGGCTACGAGGGCGAGGCGCCGTTCGTGGTCGGCCTCGTCGACGTCGGCGGGCCGGAGGGCGTCCGCGTGACCGCCAGAATCGAGGGGACGGAGCGGCCCGACCCGGACGCCGACGTGGCGTTCGTCGGCGAGACGGACGGCACGCTCCGGTTCGAGGTGGTCTGAGTTTCGGCGCTTCAGGGTGGTCCGGGTTCCGGAGGTCGACCGGGGGAACGAATCAGTTGATCTCCCGGTCGGCGTCCTCCCAGTACGGCTCGCGGAGCGCCTTCTTGTCCATCTTCCCGTACGGCGTCGTCGGGATTTCGTCGACGAACTCGACGGATTTGGGCTTCTTGTAGTCGGCGAGCCGCTCGCCCGCGAACGCCACGAGGTCGTCTTCGGTCGGGTCGCCGTCGGCGACGACGACCGCGTGGACCGCCTCGCCCCAGTCGTCGTCCGGGACGCCGATGACCGCCACCTGCTGGACCGCGGGGTGGGCGTCGAGCGCGTCCTCGACCTCGGTCGTGTAGACGTTCATCCCGCCGGAGATTATCATGTCGTTCGCGCGGTCGAGGAGGTAGACGTAGCCCGCCTCGTCGCGGCGGGCGATGTCGCCCGTCCGGAGCCAGCCGTCGACCAGCGTCGATTCCGTCTTCTCCGGTTTCCCGTGGTAGCCGTCCATCACGTACGGGGAGCGCATCACCAGTTCGCCGACCTCGCCGCGCGGGAGCAGATCGACGGTCGACTCGACCGAGGGGTCCGCGATGCCGGCCTCGACCATCGCCGCGGGCGCGCCACACGAGTCCATCTGTGGCTCCCCGACGACGTGGTCGCGCTTCGGGAGCACCATCCCCACGTCGGGCATCTCCGTCTGGCCGTACAGCTGGACGAACACGTCGCCGAACGTCTCCAGCGCCGCCGCCAGCCGCTCCTGGGTTATCGGCGCGGCCCCGTACAGCACCGTCTCCAGCCCCGAGACGTCCCGCTGGTCGAGCGCCTCGTGGTCGAGCACACGGTAGAGCATCGTCGGGACGAGGAACGCCCACGTTATCGGCTCCTCGTCGACGAGCCGGAGGAACGTCTCCGGGTCGAACCCCTGCGTGACGGTGAGCCGCGCCCCCTGGAGCATCGCCGCGAGGTGGATGTACCCCGCGGCGTGGGGGAGCGGCGTCATGACGAGCATCTCCTCGCCGTCGCGTATCTCGCAGGCGGCGACGTGTGCCAGCATGTTCATCCCGAGGATGCCGTGGGTGTGTCGCGCGCCTTTCGGCTTGCCGGTCGTCCCGCCGGTGTACGAGAGCCGGAGGAGGTCGTCGGGTTCGGGGTCGGGGGTCTCCGGCTCCGGGGGATGGTCGGCCAGCAGTCGGTCGAGCGGCTGTTGCCCCTCGGGCGGGTCCTCGGAGACGGCGACGACGGTGTCGAGCGCCGGCAACTCGGGAGCGAGGTCGGCGACGGTGTCCGTGAAGCCGGCGCCGACGACGGCCGCTCGCGCCCCGGAGTCAGCGAACATGTAGCGGAACTCCTCGGGCGTCAGCATGTCGTTCATCGGGACGTTGACGAAGCCGCCGCGGACACAGGCGAGGTTGGCGGTGAGGTAGGCGAGCTGGTTCGACATCACCACGCCGACCCGGTCGCCCGGCTCGATACCCCGCTCTGCGAGCGCGCGGGCCAGCCGGCCGCCGCGCTCCCACGCCTCCCCGTAGGTCACCGTCTCGCCGTCGACTCTCGCTAGCTCCCGGTCGGCGTACCGGTCGACGGCGCCGCGCAACAGGCCGTGGACGGTCGGAGTCTCGCGCAGGTCGGCGGTCATGGCCGCCCCCGGTCGGAGTCGAACTCCATGTCGGGAGGCGTCAGGCGTCCTCGGGCAGTTTGCCCCGCTCCTCGGCGACCTCCATGAGGATGGGGACGCTGTCGGTGATGGTGTGGATGCCCAGCACGCTCGCAAGCTGGAACACCTCCATTATCTCCTTGCGGCTCGCGCCGTAGCTGAGGGCGTTCTGGATGTGGACGCGTAGCCCCGGCAGGTAGAGGTGGGTCGTCGCCACGTCGATTGCGATGTAGACGAGTTCCTTCGTCTTCGGGTCGAGTTCCCCCTCGTTCCACGGGTGAGCCGAGAAGTCGAGGTACGCCTCGAAGTAGCCGGGGTCGAGCTTCAGGACGTCCTCCCACAGCTCCGACCAGTAGCCGCGCTCCGCTTCGAACTTCTCGCGGAGGCGCTGTTGCTCCTCGGCGGCCTCGCCGGTCGCCTCGTCGGGACGGCCCGCCTCCTCCATGAGGATGGGGACGCCCTCGGTCACCGAGTGGATGCCCAGCACGCTCGCAAGCTGGAACACCTCCATGATTTCGTCGACGGTGGCGTCGTGGTCGAACGCGTTCTCGATGTGGACGCGGGTCCCCTTGTTGTAGAGGTGGGTCGTCGAGCAGTCGATGGCGATGTAGATGAACTCCTTCACCTTCGGGTCGAGTTCGCCGTGCTTCCAGGGCTGGGCCGATAGCTCCCGATATTTGTCGAGGAACTCGGGATCGAGCTCCAGGATGTCGCCCCAGAGGTCGGACCAGTAGCCGCGCTCCGCTTCGAACTGCTCTTTGATGCGTTGCTGCTGTTCGGTCAGGTCGCGCTCGGACTGTGCCATGCGTTCACAGAGTCGCCTCACCGTCACTTAATGGTACCGCAGGGGGCGCCTGGCGGCCGAGTCGCCGGCCGCCGGCCCGCCCCAGCAGTTATGTCGGCCGTCCTCGATACCAGGCGTATGTCGACAGACCAGCCACTCGAGGGCCGCGTCGCCCTCGTCACCGGTGCGAGTTCGGGAATCGGCTACGCGACGGCACGGCGCCTCGCCGCGGACGGCGCGGACCTGGCGCTCGCGGCCCGGAGCGAGGAGAAACTCGACGCCCTGGCGGCGCGACTCGAGGACGACCACGACGCCCGGACGGTCGTCGCGCCCACGAACATCAGGGAGGAAGACGAGGTCGAAGCGATGGTTGAGGCGACCGTCGAGCGGTTCGGCCGCCTCGACATCGTCGTCTCGAACGCCGGGGTGGGGGCGCCGGGGAGCCGCCCGGACGACACCTCGACCGAGGAGTATCGGTGGCTGATGGAGACGAACGTCGACGGGACGTTCTTCACGGCGCGGGCCGCGATACCGCATCTCCGCGAGACGGGTGGGAACCTCATCTTCATGTCCAGCATCGCGGGCCAGTACCCGCGGCCGGCGACGCCGCTGTACGCGGCGACGAAGTGGTGGATTCGCGGCTACGCGTTGAGCATCGAGGGGATGGTCGCCGAGGACGACATCGGCGTCACCGTCGTCTACCCGGCGGAGGTGCGGACGGGCATCGAGGTGCTCGGCGACCCGGTCGACGACCAGTTCGAGACGGGCGAGATATCAGAACCCGAGGAGGTGGCCGACGCCGTGGCGTTCGCCGCCCGACAGGAGGGGCCGAGCACGGTCGCGGAGATGGACCTCTACTACCGGGGGAAGCTCGGCCAGTTCTGAGCCGACGGCGAAACTCCGTGCCGGAATCGGGACGCGGGGTGTGGTACCGTAATGTATAATTGACTGCGATTCACAGTCGACGTGAGGACCTTTCGAATGAACTTCGAGCGTTCGGGCGAGCAGACCATGCTCGTCGAGACGGCCAAGGATATCGTGGACGAATACGGGGAGTCGTACTTCAGGGAGAAGCGGCTGGCCGACGAGGAGCCGGAGGAGTTCGTCGAGGACCTCGCCGACGCCGGCTTCTTCGGCATCCCGATTCCCGTCGAGTACGGCGGGCAGGGGATGGGGATGCTGGACCTGGTGTACGCCATCGAGGCCATCGCCGAGGCCGGCGGCTGGGACGCCGTCGCCAAGTTCACGCTGAACACGGTGTTCGGCGGCGTCGTCCTCTCCAAGTTCGGCACCGAGGAGCAGAAGGAGGAGTATCTCCCGAAGATCGCCGACGGCGAGATGGACTGGGCGCTCGGCGTCACCGAGGCGAACACCGGGTCGAACATGCTCAACACGCAGACGTTCGCCGAACGCGACGGCGACGAGTTCGTCATCAACGGCGAGAAGGCGTTCAACTCCGGGCTCGACCAGGCGGACGGTTACACGCTTCTGACCCGGACCAAGACGATGGAGGAGTCCGACCGCCGGACCGACGGCCTGACGGTGTTCCTCGTCGATCCGGACGCCGACGGCATCGAGTACGAACCGGTCGACCTCGACATCTACTGGCCGGCCGGCGAGAACACGTTCACCGTCCACATCGACGACCTCCGGGTCCACGAGTCGCAGGCCATCGGCGAAATCCACGGCGGCTTCGCACCCATCTTCGAGGTGCTCAACCCCGAGCGCATCTCCACGGCCGCCGAACATCTCGGCCGCGGGTGGTGGGTGCTCGACAAGGCCGTCCAGCGGGCCAAGGACCGCGAGGTGTGGGGTGAACCCATCGGCGCCCACCAGGCCATCCAGCACCCGCTCGCGCAGTCGTACGTCGACATGAAGTCCGCGAGCACGATGGTCAAGCGGGCGGCGTGGGCCTACGACCAGGGGCAGGACAACGTCGGCGAACTCTCGAACATCGGCCACCTGCAGGCGGGCAACGCCGCGTTCGAGGCGGCCGACAACGCCGTCGAGACGTTCGGCGGCGGCAGTGCGGTCGCCGACTACGGCATCGCGGCCGTCTGGAGCCTCGCCCGGCACCAGCAGATAGCGCCCGTCACCGACCACATGAAGCTGAACTTCATCGCCAACAACGTCCTGGACCTCCCCCGTTCGTACGGCCGCTAAGCAACCGCCGTCCCCGGGACGGCGACTTCCCGCCCCCTGTAGCGGCGCCCGCGGCGACTCTCTATTTGTCCACCATCTGATTGATGTCGGGGGATATATATACCAGTCCCCGTAATGGAACGCGTATGGCACCTAGTGACAAGCCCAGTGGTAGTGCCGGGAATGGCGACGACGGCCGAGAAACGACAGGCTCGATTGTCGACGGCGTGACGAACCGCCGTCGTCTGCTTCAGGCGTCGGCCGCGGTCGGTGGCCTGAGCCTCTCCGGCTGTCTGAACCAGCTCGGCGGTGGCGGCGGCGAGACCATCAAGATCGGCGCCCCGCTCCCGACGAGTGGCCCGTTCGCGGCGTACGGCAACAACTTCAAGAACGCCTTCGAGCTGGCGGTCCAGCACGCCAACGAGGAGGGCGACGCGGGCGACCGCGAGGTCGAAGTCGAGTTCGCGGACACCGAGGGCGACCCGAACACCGGCCGACAGGCGGCCCAGGAGCTCATCAACAACGGCGCGGACATCCTCTCGGGCAACTACTCGAGTGCGGTGGGGCTGTCCATCGGTGAACTCGCTCAGCGGCGGGGCATCCTCTATCAGTGCGTCGGCGGCTCGAACGCTATCACCGGCTCGGAGTGTCGCCCGTACGTGTTCAACTCGGGGAACAGCGCCGTCCAGCAGTCGGTGACAATGCCGTATCTGCTCAACGAGCGCGGCGGGGAGTCGGTGTTCATCCTCTACTCCGACTACGCGTGGGCCCAGTCGTACAAGAACTGGAACAAGAACCACTCGGTTCCGGACAACGGCGGCGAGGTCGTCGGCGAGCAGGCGGTGCCGCTGGGGACGAACGACTGGTCCCAGCCGGTCACCAACGCCCGGGACTCGGGTGCCGACCACATCCACTTCGCGGTGACGGGGACGGACCTCGTCCGTGGGGTCAACCAGGCGTTCTCGTTCGACCTCCAGGAGGACTCCATCGTCAGCGCGGCGGCCGCGACGCTGTCCGACGTCAGCGCCATCGGCATCGACATCATGACCGATGAGAACTTCTACCCGGGCGGAACCTCGTGGTACTGGGAGCACTCGGCGCAGGGCGCCCAGGAGTACAGCAGCGCCTTCCGTGAGGAGTTCGGCGAGGTGCCGCTGAACTTCTCGGCGTCCCACTACGCCGGCACGCGGACGGTGCTACGGGCCATCGGCGAGGTCGGCAACACGAACCCCGACGACCTGCGGAGCGAACTCGAAGGGAAGGAGCTTTTCCCCCAGCTGTGGGGCGTCGGCGAGAAGTTCCGGGAGTGTGACCACCGTGCGAGCATCGCGACGATGATCGTGCAGGCGAAGCAGGGGCTGAGCCAGCAGAACCTCGACAACGGCAACGTGTACACCATCCTCGACTACCCTGAGGACCCCGAGTCGGTGATGCGGACCTGCGAGGAGACCGGCTGCGAGATGTAGATGGCCGAGATTAGTCACGCCCACCCATGACAGCGCTCTCGACGATCGGTTGGTTGCCCCTCCAGTACAGTGCCGACTACCTCATCACGCAGGTGCTCAACGGTATCGCGCTGGGGATGATACTGGTGTTGATCGCGTTCGGGCTGTCCATCATCTTCGGACTGATGGGCGTCGTGAACTTCGCGCACGGCGAGTTCCTGCTCGTCGGCACGTACACGGCGTTGACGGTGTTTACGGTGAGCGGGAGCTTCCTCGCGGCACTTCTGGTCGCACCCCTCGTCGTCGCGGTGCTCGGCGCGCTCGTCGAGCGGTTCACGCTCCGGCCCATCTACGAGCGCGACATCCTGTTGCAGTTGCTGCTCACGTTCGGGCTCGCCGAAATCATCCGCGAGGTGGTGATGATAATCTGGGGCCGGACCGGGACCTCGTTCCCGACGCCGTCGTGGGCCGACCAGACGCTCGACTTCGCGGTATTCAACTACCCGATGTATCGCCTGTTCGTCATCGTCGTCGCGGCGGTCATCGTCGTCGCGGTCTACCTGTTCCTGACGCGGACGGACACGGGACTCATCATCCGCGGCGCGACCGCGGACCGCGAGATGGTGAACGCGCTCGGCATCGACGTCAAGCAGACGTTCCTCGTCGTGTTCGCCATCGGGAGCGCCATCGCTGGCGTCGCGGGCGCGCTCATCGGCCCGCTCCGGAGCGCGTACCCGACGCTCGGCATCGACCTCATCATCCCGGCGTTCGTGGTGGTGGTGGTCGGCGGCCTCGGTAGCCTTCGGGGGAGCATCCTCGCGGGCCTGCTCATCGGCGAACTGATGGTGCTGACGGGCGTCGTCTACTCGCCGATGTCGAACGTCATCATCTTCGTGTTCATGGCCCTGCTGCTGCTCGTCCGGCCCCGGGGCCTGTTCGGCCGGGAGGTGGCTGAATAGATGGCGTCCGTCGACGAAATCCGCGACCGGCTCGCACTCGGCGGGGTCTCCGGAGTAGCGAAACTCGCCGTCGTCGTGGTGGCGGCCATCCTGTTGCCGTTCGTGTTCGGCACCTCGACGGCCAACACTGTGCTCGTGCTGGCGGTGTTCGCCATCGGCTACAACCTCCTGCTCGGCTACGGCGGCGAGCTATCCTTCGGCCACGCCGCCTTCTTCGGGCTCGGCGCGTACGGCACCGTCATCGCGGCGGAACTGGTGATGGCGAACCTGTACGTGGCGATGGTCGTCTCCGTCGTGTTCACGACGCTGGTGGCGCTGGTGTTCGGGTTCATCAGCCTGCGGCGGCGTGGCATCTACTTCGCGATGATCACGCTGGCGCTGGCCCAGATGGTCTACTACGTCGTGTTCCAGTGGAACGAGCTGACAGGCGGCCAGAACGGCAAGTCCATCCCGATGTACAGCGCGCCCATCGCGGGCATCGACCCGCTGTCCGCGGGCCTCGACTTCTACGTGTTCGGGCTCGTGCTCCTGGCGCTGACCTGGCTCGCCGTCCGGCGGGTCATCCAGTCGCCGTTCGGGCGGGCGCTGATGGCCGTCCGCGAGAGCGAGGAACGCGCCCGCCACCTCGGCTACAACGTCAACGGCCTCCTGCTGTTGGCGTTCACGCTGTCGGGCGCGCTCGCGGGACTGGCCGGCGCACTGCACGCGGTGCTGTTCGCGTTCGTCGGCCCCGGCCTGCTGTTCTGGACGATGTCCGGCGAGGTGGTGCTCATCGCCATCCTCGGCGGCATCGGCACGCTCAACGGCCCCATCGTGGGCGCCATCATCTTCGGCGTGCTCTCGGTCAACCTGACGAAGGTGACGCAGAACTGGCCCATCATCTTCGGGACCATCTTCGTTCTCATCGTCATGTTCGCACCGGAGGGCGTCTACGGGATGTACGAGAACTACGTCGAGGACCGCGAGGGCGGGTTCGACGCCCGGTCGGTCATCGACCGGCTCCGCGGCGGGGGCTGACGCCTCCCTAGATTTATCTACGCCTGCGGCGACTGGCGGGTATGCAGGTCCTAGGCGTGGACCGGGTGGTGCTAGCCACTCCCGACGTAGACGAGACGGCGAACCGACTGAACGAACTGCTCGGCATCTCCTTCGATGACTTTTTCGCGGCGTCGACGGAGACGGTCGCCGGCACGAACAACCTCGTGAGCCGCATCAGCCCCGACGGGCAACTCGACCTCGCGGGGCCGGGCGACGGCGACAACGAGGTCGCACGGTTCCTCGAGGAGAACGGCCCCGGGCTGTACGGCGTCGCGTTCCGGGTCGCGGACCTCGACGAAGCGGAACAGCATCTCGACTCGAAGGGGGTCGAACCGGTCGGCCGCATCGACTGGGGCGACTTCTCGGAGCTGTTCTACCACCCGAAGCATTTCGGCGGAATGTTCGTCCTGCTGGCGGAGTTCCCTCACCCCGTCACCACGAACGTCCGCAAGGAGTTCGGCGAGGACGCTATCGGCCGCGACGACGAGTAGCCGGGCTCAGACGTTCTCCAGTTCGCGCAGGCTCCCCTGTGGGGTCCCCTGTGCGGTGATGACCTCGCCGTTGATGAACGACGAGGCCTCGCTGGCGAGAAACAGCGCGAGGTCCGCGATTTCTTCGGGCTGGCCGACCGGCCGTGCGGTGTCCGACCGGTCGGAGGCGTCGCCGGCGTCGACGCCGTACTGCTGGCGGATGCCGGGCGTGTTCACCCAGCCGGGTCGGATGCAGTTGACGCGGATGTCGTCGTCTTCCCACGCCATCGCCAGGCTCTTGGTCAGCGTCTCGACGCCCGCCTTCGAGGCGGCGTAGTGGACCGCCAGCGGGTAGCCCTTCACCGCCATGCTGGAGACGTTGATGATGGTGCCGCCGCCCCGTTCGACGAAATGTTCGGCGGCGAGCCGACAGCCCTCGAACACGGAGTCGAGGTTGATGTCGGTGAGCGTGCCGAACCCGTTCTTGCTCAGCTCCAGGGGGTCCGCGCCGAAGCTTCCCGCCGCGTTGTTTATCATCACGTCCAGCCGCCCCCACTCGTCGACGGTGGCGTCACGGATTTCGGCGAGTCGGTCGGCGTCGCGGACGTCGCCGGCCATCGCCAGCCCCTCGCTTCCCGCCTCTTCGATGAGTTCGACCGTCTCCTCGAGTTCCTCCTCGCTCCGGCTGGTGACGGTGACGCCGCGTGCGCCCGCCGCCGCGAACTCCCGTGCGATGGTTCGGCCGATGCCTCGGTTCCCGCCGGTGACGAGGACGACGCTGTCCTCGACGCTGAATCGCTCGTTCATGACTCCCCTCTCACCCTCGCCAAGCAAATAGCTTCCCCCGCCTCAGAACGCAGGGATGACCTCGTCGCCGAACCGCCGTATCTGTTCGAGTTGTGCCTCGACGCTGATGTCGTAGGTCGTGATATGCAGGTGGGTCGTGCCGGCGTCGGCGTACGCCTCGATGTCCTCGATGACCTCCTCGGCGGAGCCGATCAGCGGCCGGTCCGTATCGCGGTCGGTGTCGGTGCCGACGTGGACCGGCCGGGACACCGCCGCCTTCGGCTCGCCCTCGCGGTCGAAGTCGTCCCACGCCCGCCCCATCCGCTCGTGCATCTCGCGGACGTCCTCGGGCGTCTCCCAGAAGCTCGTCCAGCCGTCGCCGTACTCGGCGATGCGGCGGATAGAGGCGCCCGACTTCCCGCCGATGTAGACGGGTGGCATCTCGCCGTCGTCGGGCACCGGGTGGAAGCCGGTCTCCTGGAAGGAGTGGAACTCGCCGTCGAAGGCGAGTTCCCCCTCCGCGCAGATGCGCTCGAACAGTTCGAAGAACTCGTCGAGGCGGGCGCCCCGCTCCTCGAAGGGAACGTCGAGCACCTCGAACTCGGTGGTGAGCCAGCCGACGGCGACGCCGAAGTCGAACGCGCCGTCGAGCAACTCGTTGAGCGTGAGGACGCTCTTGGCGGTGATGACCGGGTGGCGATACGGGACGACACAGACGTTCGTGCCGAGCCGCAGGTCGTCGGTGCGGCCCGCGATGTACGACAGCGTCTCGAACACGTCGTACGTCCGCATCGAACTGTCGAGCGGCGCCGACCCGTCCGGCGAGAACGGGTAGGTGTCGGGGATGTCGGCCGGAAGCACCGGATGCTCGCCGGCCCAGAGGTAGTCGAATCCCACCGCCTCGGTCGCGTCCGCGATGCGTTCGAACGCCTCGACGTTCACGTGGTCGCCGTCGCCGACGTTCCACAGGGTCACGCCGAACTCGATGTCGCTGTCTGCCTCCGGCATACCCCACCTCCCGTGCGGGGGACCATAGTTCCACCGTCGGCTACGTCGTCAGCACCATCTTCCCGACGTGGTCGGCGTCTTCCATGCGCTGGAGCGCCTCGCCCGCGTCCTCGAGCGCGTACCGTTCGGTGATGTCCGGCTCGAACGCGCCCTCGGCGATGAGACGGATGGTCTCCTCCATCGCGTACCGCGGCGCGCGGGTCGTGCCGACCAGTTCTATCTGCTTGCCGAACAGGTTGCCGAGGTTGACGCCCGCCTCCAGACTGGAGTGGGCGCCACAGAGGATGAGCTGGCCGCGCATCCCCAGCGACTCGATGCTCTCGCTCCAGGTCGCGCCGCCGACGGCCTCGCCCACCACGTCGACGCCGGCGCCGTCGGTCAGTTCGTGGACCTCCTCGGCGAACTCGTTGTGCGGCGCGTGGACGACGTGGTCGGCGCCGTGGTCGGCGATGAACGCCTGTTTGGACTCGCTGGTCGTCGTGCCGATGACGGTCGCGCCCGTCAGCGACCCTATCTGGGTGAGCGCGTGGCCGACGCCGCCCGACGCGCCCGTGACGAGCAGGGTGTCGCCCGGCTTGAGCCCGACGCGCCGCATCATGTACCACGCCGTGCCGAACTGGACGCAGGTGCTCGCGGCCTGCTCGGTCGTGATGCCGTCGGGCAACGCCAGCACGTTCTCTTCGGGCAGGGCTATCTGCTCGGCGTAGCCGCCGAGCCCCGGCGTCTGGACGCCCAGCACCGCTATCTCCGGACAGGCGTTGTCCAGCCCCCGCGTACACCATTTGCACTCCCCGCAGGTGAACTGCGAGTGGGCGACGACGCGGTCGCCCGCCTCGAAGCGGGTGACGTCCTCGCCGACCTCGCTGACGACGCCGGCCGGTTCGATGCCCGGAATGTGTGGAAACAGGTCGACGTCGCCGAACCAGAACTCCGCGATGTCGAGGTTGCCGTACTCCCCCTTCACGAGTTCGCTGTCCATCCGGTTGACGCCACACGCCTCCACGTCGATCAGTACTTCGTCAGCCTCGGGCGTCGGCGTTGCCACTTCCTCGTACCGTAGTGACTCCGGACCCCCGAAGTCGTGCATGCGGATTGCCTTCATCTCTATCGCTATCATGCTAGTTATTCCCTATCATTATAGGCTCTCGGGTGCAACGCGTCCGTTTCGGTTCCGCGGCCAGCTATCTATTTGTGCCCCGCCGGGAAGCTATCGAACGTATGTCCGACAGCTACGAGCGGCTCGCGGTCCGGGACCACCCGGACGACGACCGCATCCGCGCCATCGACCTCGACAACGTCGACCGGAACAACGTCCTCGACGAGCGGACCGTCCTCGAGTTGTACGCGGCCATCGAGGCGGCCGACCGTGACTCGGCGGTGGACGCCATCCTGCTGGGGACGACCGGCGACGTGTTCTGTGCCGGCGCGGACCTCACCGAACTGAAGGAGCACGACTACGAGGACGGCACCCGATTTCTGACGGGCTACTTCGAGACGATGGACCTGCTCAGGGAGACGAGCAAGCCAGCCGTTGCCGCGGTCGAGGGGAACTGCGTCGCCGGCGGCAACGAACTGGTCAACGCCTGCGACCTCATCGTCGCCGGCGAGAGCGCCCGATTCGGCCAGCCGGAGGTGCTGGTCGGCTCGACCGCCGCGGGCGGTGCGCTCCAGATGCTCCCGCTCATCGTCGGCGAGAAGCGGGCCAAGGAGATACTGCTGACCGGCGAACTCATCGACGCGACCGAGGCGGAACGCTACGGGCTCATCAACCGCGTCGTCGACGACGGCGACGCCGAGGCGTCGGCGGTCGAACTGCTCCAGCAGGTCCTCGACCGGTCGAGCCCGCAGGCGTACGGCGTGATGAAGAGCGTGATGAAGACGTGGACGAACTTCGCCATGCTCCACGAGGAGATGGCCCGCGACATCACCGCCCGGGTGTGGGCCTCCGAGGAGTTCCGCGACCGCGCGGAGGCGTTCCTCGACGGCGAGGACGCGACGCCCCGCTCGTTCGGCGGCAACAGGCCGAACGAGCGGTGACGCACACCCCGCATCACTCGCGGCTCCCCGGCCAGAACCGCCACGTCCGGGGCTGACACTTCGGTTCCGTGCGGCACAAGAGGTAAGGCCCCCTCGGTCGAACCGTTCGACCATGCGACTCGGCGTGTTCAACCTGACGCAGTACGAGGGCTCCGTCCCGGCAAAGGAGGTGTGGTCGTCGGTGCGGGAACTCGCTGGCGTCATCGACGAGGGCGGGTTCGACTCGATGTGGATCGGCGAACACCACGTCACACCGGACGACCAGTATCTCCAGAACATCCCCGTGATGGCGGCGCTGGCCAACGAGACGGAGAACGTCACCATCGGCGCAGGGGTGTGGCTCCTGCCGCTCCACAACCCGGTCCACGTCGCGGAACTGGCGGCGACCATCGACGTGATGAGCGACGGCCGGTTCCAGTTGGGCTGTGGGCTGGGCTACCGCGACGCCGAGTTCGACGCGTTCGGCATCGACAAGAGCGACCGGGTCGGCCGGCTGATCGACGGGGTCCGGCTCATCCGCCGGCTCTGGACCGAGGACGACGTCACGTTCGACGGCGACTACGTCTCGGTGTCGAACGTGACCGTCAACCCGAAGCCGGTGCAGTCGCCCCATCCGCCGGTGCTGGTCGGCGGCTACGTCGACGCCGCGGCGAAGCGGGCGGCCAACATCGCCAACTCCTGGATGTACGGCAACCTCCAGGACAAGGCCGAACTCGAGCGACAGTTCGCGCTCTACGACGAGGCCGTCGCCGAGGCCGGCCGCGAGGCGGAGACGTTCACGCCGCCGGTCATCCGCGAGGCGTTCGTCCTGCCCGACGGCGACGAGGCGTTCGACACCGTCCGGCCGTATCTGAAATCGAAGTTCGAGAGCTACGCCGGCTGGGGGCTCGACGGCGTCGACTTCGACGACTTCCGCGAGGCCGCCGAGGACCGGTTCCTCATCGGCTCGCCCGAGTCCGTCCTCGAGGACCTCGAAGAGTACGCCGACATCGGCGTCGACCACGTCGTCCTCCGGGTGCAGTACCCGGGAATGGACGCGGCGACGACCCGGGAGTGTCTGGAGACGATAAGCGACGACGTCATCCCACATCTCCCGTCCTGAACTGCCGTAAAAACCGCCCGCGACCGCCGACTCAGACCGCCAGATAGCGGTCCTTGATCTCCTCGTCGGCGCGCAACTCCTCGCTGGGGCCCGACTCCCGGATGCGCCCCTCGTCGATGATGTAGCCGTAGTCGCTGATGTCCAAGGCGAGTTCGGCGTTCTGCTCGACGAGGAGCATGGCGACGCCGTCCTCGTTGATTCGGCCGAGAATCTCGCGCAGGCGCTCGACGAGCGACGGCATCAACCCCTCCGTCGGCTCGTCGACCAACAGGAGGTCGGGGTCCGACAGCAGACCGCGGGCGATGGCGAGCATCTGCTGTTCGCCGCCCGACATCGTCCCGGCGCGCTGTTGCTGGCGCTCCTCGAGGCGGGGGAAGTAGTCGAACACGTCGTCCATCGCCCCCTCGATGTCCTCGCGGTCGTGCCCGAGGTGGCCGAGTCGCAGGTTCTCCCGAACGGTCAGGTCCGCGAAGATGCGCCGCTCCTCCGGGATGATGGAGATGCCGCTCAGCGACGTCTCGTGGGGGGAGGCGTCGGTGATGTCCTCGCCGTGCATCGTGATGGTGCCCGACCGCGGCGGCTGGATGCCCATGATGGAGCGGAGCGTCGTCGTCTTGCCGGCGCCGTTTCGCCCGATGAGCGTCACCAGCCCGTCCTCGGGAATCTCCAGCGAAACGTCGTACAGCACGTGGCTCTTGTCGTAGTACGTGTTGATGTCCTCGACTTCGAGCATCGTCATTGGTCCTCGCCCCCTTCCTGGCCGCCCTCGAGGTAGACCCGGCGGACCTGTTCGTCGTTCTGGACCTCCTCGGGCGAGCCGTCGGCGATTATCTGGCCGCGGTGGAGCACCTTGATGCGGTCGGACACCTGCATCACGACGCTCATCTTGTGTTCGACGAGGATGATCGTCACGTCCGAGGATAGCTCCTCGATGAGCGATATCATCTCCGCCGTCTCCTCGGAGCTCATTCCGCTGGTCGGCTCGTCGAGCAACAGCATCTGCGGGTCGGTCCCGAGCGCGATGGCGAGTTCGAGCGTCCGTCGCTCCCCGTGGCTCAGCGTCGCACCGTTCACGTCGCGTTTGTCGCTGAGGCCGACCCGCTCCAGTATCGCCTCCGCCTCCGTGACCAGGTCCGGCATCGACGACGCCTTCGACCAGAAGTTGTACATGCTGTGGCGGGCCTGGATGGCGACCCTGACGTTCTCCAGCACGGAGAGCTCGTCGAACACGTTCGTCACCTGGTACGAACGGGTCAGTCGCCGCCGTGCGATCTCGGCCGGCGACAGCTCCGTGATGTCCTCGCCGTTGAAGCGGATACTGCCGCTGGTCGGCCGGAGCGCCCCGGTCAGGAGGTTGAAGAACGTCGTCTTTCCGGCCCCGTTGGGCCCGATGACCGCGTGGAGCGCGTCCTCTTCGAACGTTGCGCTCACGCCGTCGACTGCGGTCACGCCTTCGAACCGCTTGGTAAGACCGTCCGTCGCTAGTAGCGCCTCGCTCATCGTCTGCCCGTTTGTCGCTCCCCGTTATATAAGTATTGGTAACGATAGTCACGGAACGGCACGCTCCCGGCGCCGTTCATCGGTCCACCGCGGGGTTGGCCGCTGTCGCCACCAGCAGGTCGTGGTCGTCGACGACCACGGTTTCGTCGTCCGCGTCGACCAACTCGACGCGGCACTCGACGACGCCCCACTCCTCGTTGCGCTCCCGGAGGCCGGTCACGGCCACCTCGCCGTGGACGGTGTCGCCGGGCGAGACGGGCGCCAGATAGCGGACGTTCCGGTGGCCCAGGTTCATCGCCAGCGCCGCGTCGCTGGCGACTGCGTCGACGAGGAACCCGTCGGCGATGCCCAGAAGCAGGGTCCCCTGCAACACCACGTCGTCGACGAGCGGGTGTGCGTCGGCGTACTCCCGGTCGACGTGGATGGGGTCGGTCGACCCCGTGGCGCCGACGAACATCCGGACGTCCGAGTCCGTGACCGTCCGGCCCTCCGTCACGTACGACTCGTCCTCTTCGAACTCCGCGAAGGTTCTGCGTGCAGTCATGGCGTCGGCGGGTACCAGACGCCCGGCGGCCAAAGCCGTTCGGGTCGTCGCCCCCGGTCGGCCGCCTCGGGCGGATTTAAGGTTCCTCGCGCCACGGTCGACGTATGAGCGTGAGGCACTTCGAGGACCTCTCTGTGGGCGAGAGCCACGAGTTCGGCGAACGCACCGTCACGCGAGACGAGATACTGTCGTTCGCGGAACTGTACGACCCCCAGCCGTTCCACGTCGACGAGGAGGCGGCCGCCGAGAGCGTGTTCGGCGGTCTCGTCGCCAGCGGCTGGCACACCGTCTGTCTGATGAACCGCCTGCTCGTCGACGGTTTCCTGCTGGACGTCGCCAACATGGGGGGTCGCGGCGTCGACGACCTCCGGTTTCACCGGCCGCTCCGCCCGGGCACCACCATCTCGGCGCGGGTGGAGGTGCTGTCGAAGGAGCCGTCCGAACGGCACGACGCCCGGGGGTACGTCACCTACCGGTTCGAGGCGGTCGACGACGACGGCGAGCGGCTCCTCTCGATGACGGCCGACACGCTGGTCCGTCGCCGGGACGCCCCGTGAGCGCGCAGTCGCGTCCGGTGTCGTCGTCGATGCCGGCCGCGGCGAGTGGGCCGGCACCAGAACGGCTTTGTCGGGGGGAGTCGAACGCCGTGGCGTGTTAGCGTTCGTCCGCTCGGGAGCCCGACGACTGGTCGACGCGCGGGCGACGGAGCCGCGCCAGTGGGGCACCGTCGCCGGCCTGTGGGTGCTGATGGCCGCCTGCATGGCGTACATCATCGTGCCCGCGAGCGTCCTCCCGCTCATCATGACCGACCTCGGGCTCGGCCCGACGGCCGCAAGTTGGGTCGTCAGCGTCATGTTCGGGATGCAGGCGCTGGCGAGCACGCCGACCGGGTTCGGCCTCGACCGGTTCGACAACCGGGTCGCCGTCACCGTCGCCACGGCGGTGTTTCTCGTCGGCGGCGCGTGGGGGTGGCAGGCCGCGGCCACGGGCGACTTCCTCGCGCTTCTGGCGTCGCGGGCGCTGGCCGGCGTCGGCGTCGTCCTCGCGTGGAACGCGTCGGCGAACCTGAGCGGCCGCGCGTTCGGCCCCGACCTCCGGGCGACGGTGCTGGGCGTGTTCACCGCCAGCGCACCCGCGGGGTTCGTCATCGGGCAGGTGTCCGGCCCGCTGGTCGCCGCCCGCTTCGGCTGGCCGGCCGTCTTCGTCGCCTACTGCGGGCTCGCGGTGGTCGGCCTGCTGGTGTTTCTCGCGTCGACGGCCGGCACCGACCTCTCCGAGCACGATGCCCCGGCGCCGGAGGTGCTCGACTTCAAGCGCGTGTTCACCAACGTCCGCGTCTGGCACGTCGCCGTCATGGGGTTCATGGCCTACTCGCTGTACGTGTTCATGAACTCGTGGATGCCGACGTATCTCGCCCAGGAGTTCGGCTTCTCGCTGGCGAACAGCGGGCTCGCAGTCGCGCTGTTTCCGGCGGTCGGTATCCTCTCGCGAAGCGGCGGCGGCGCCGTCGCGGACACGCTGTTCGACGCCCGCCGGAAGCCGGTCGTCCTGCTCTCGTTCGTCTGTTCGGCGCCGCTGGTGGCGCTGGTCGGCGTCGTCGGGACGCCGCTTCTGCTGTTCGGGCTGGTCGTCCTCTCGGGGCTGTTCATCCAGTTGAGCCACGGCCTGCTGTACACCTACGTCCAGGAACTGGTGGACCCGAACGTCGCCGGCACCGCGACGGCGTTTCTCACCTCGGTGTCCGTGTTCGGCTCGTTCACCGCACCCATCATCGCGGGCTGGCTCATCGAACGGACGGGGAGCTTCACGCCGGCGTTCGGCTACGGCGTCGTCGTGGCCGTCGCCGGCGTCGCGCTGGCGTGGATTGCCCCCGAGGTCGGGCCGGCCGCCGACTGATTTAGGCGTCGAGAAGCGCAAGCAGGTGGTCGTCGAACCGCTCGGGCTCCGCGAGGAAGGGGAGATGCCCGCTCGCCTCGAACGCGACGAACCGCCCGTCGGTGAACACCTCGCGGGCGACGTACGCCGCGGCCTCCGGCGTCGCCGCGCCGTCCCGTTTCCCGTGGAACGCCGCACACGGCACGTCGAGTGCCGACAGCGCCGCCGCCAGCCGGTCGTAGTCGGGGTCGCGGTAGATGTCCAGCGTCTTCACCGCGACCCGCTGGGGCGTCTCCATCCCGATGGACCAGAGCCACCGCTTCGTCCACGGCTCGGGCTCGCCGCCGAACATCCGGTCGACGTAGGCGGCCATCCCCGCTGGGCGGTCGCTCCGTTGCCCCTCGACGAGCGCCTCGACGTTCAGTCCCTCCCCGTCGTCGTCCTCGTCGTCGGGGGCCAGCCCCTCGAAGATGCCCGTCGAGACGAGCGCGAGGTGGGTCAGCCGCTCGGGGGTCGCGTCGGCGTACTCCGCGGCGACGGTCGCGCCCAGCGACCAGCCGACGACCGCCCACGCGTCGATGCCGAGTCGCTCCCGCACCCCCTCGAGGTCGGCGGCGTGCATCGCGGCGGTGTAGTCGCTCGCGGGCTTGTCGGACCGGCCGTGGCCCCGCAGGTCCGGAGTGACGACGCGGTAGCCGGCGTCCACGAGCGTCGTGACCTGCCGCTCCCACACCCGGTGGCTCATGAACCCACCGTGGACGAGCAGGACGGGCGGGCCGGCGCCGAGGTCCTCGTAGAACAGGTCGACGCCGTCCTGGACGGTGGCGCGTGGCATGCCCGTAGCGTGCGTCGGCGAGCGCTTAAACGCATGGGGCAACGTTTATTCTCCAGTCTCGTCACCACCCGAGTATGCGAGTTCCGGAGATAGACCTCTCCCAGTACGACAGCTACGACGAGGCCGTATCCGAGTTCGAGTGGGACGTTCCCGAGACGTTCAACGCCGCCGAGGCGGTCTGTGGCCAGTGGGCGCGGGCCGACGACGGCAAGCGCCGCGTCGCGCTGTTCTACGAGGACGAGGACGGGAACCGCGAGACGTACACGTTCTGGCAGATACAGCGGGCGGCCAACCGGGTGTCGAACGCGCTGGAGTCGCTGGGCGTCGAGCAGGGCACCCGGGTCGGGGTCGTCCTCCCCCAGCGGCCGGAGACGCTGATAACCAACGTCGCTATCCTCCAGTGTGGCGGGGTGGTGGTGCCGCTGTCGCCAATGTACGGCGAGGACGGCCTCCGCTACCGGCTCGACCACTCCGGGACCGAGGTGGCGGTCGTCGGCTCCCAGCGGGCCGAAACGGTCGCGGCGCTCCGCGGTGAACTGGACGCGCTGGAGACGGTCGTGACGCTCGACGCCCCCGACGTCGACGGCGAGGCGTGGGGCGACGTCGTTCCGGATGCGGACCACCGCTACGAGACGGTCGCGACCGACGCCGAGGACTCGGCGTACATCATCTACACGTCGGGGACGACGGGCAAACCGAAGGGCGCCCACCACGCCCACCGGAACATCCTCGGCTACATCCCCGGCTGGCAGATGATAAACGACTTCCCCGGTGCGGGGGCGGTTCACTACACGCCCGCGGGCTGGTCGTGGGTCGGCGGCCTGTTCGCCGTCGTCTGGGGGGCGTGGTTCCACGGCCAGCCGGTCGTCGGCGCCGCCGGCGAGTTCGACCCCGAGCGCACCTACGAACTGTTCGAGCGGTACGGCATCACCAACCCCCTGCTGACGGCGACGATGATGCGGATGCTGAGCGAGGTCGACCACGAGAACTACGACCTCGACCTGGAGATGATACCCAGCGGCGGCGAGAAGGTGACGCCCGACCTCTACGAGTTCGTCGACCGCGAGTGGGACGCGACGCTGGAGGAGGTGTACGGGATGACGGAGTGCAACTTCGTCGTCGCCACCAACGCCGGGCTCGTCGAGCGCAACCTCGAGTCCTCGGGGAGACCCTGCCCCGGCCACACCGTCGAGATCATCGACGAGGAGACGGGCGAGCCGATGCCCGACGGCGAGATAGGTCACATCGCCGTCCGGCGGCCCGACCCGTCGATGCTCCTCGAATACTGGGACGACCCCGAGCGCACCGAGCAGTTGTTCGTCGACGACTGGATGAAGACCGGCGACGCCGGCTCCCGGGACGCCGACGGCTACATCTACTACGAGGGTCGGGCCGACGAGGTCATCATCGCCAGCGGCTACCGCGTCAGTCCGCTGGAGGTCGAGGAGTACATCCGCGAGGTCGAGGGCGTCGCCGACGCCGTCGTCGTCGGCGTCGACGACGAGACGCGCGGCAGTGTCGTGAAGGCGTACGTCAAACCCGACCCCGACGTCGAGGGCGACGACGACCTCGCGGAGGCGGTCCAGGACCACGTCCGCGAGCAGGCGGCCGCCTACAAGTATCCCCGGGAGGTGGCGTTCGTCGACGAGTTCCCGACCACCGTCTCCGGGAAAATCAAGCGCCACGAACTCGCGGAGTGAGCGGGCCGGACAGGCGACGCATTCGTGTGGCTCGCTAACACTTATGTGGGCAAGCCCCGATACAACGGGCGTATGGAGTACACCACTCTCGGGTCCACGGGGACCACGGTCAGCCGCATCTGTCTCGGCTGCATGAGCTTCGGGTCGAAAGACTGGCGCGGCTGGGTGCTCGAGGAAGAGGAGTCCCACGAGATAATCGAGCGGGCCATCGACCTGGGCATCAACTTCTTCGACACCGCGAACATGTACTCGTGGGGCGAAAGCGAGCGCATCCTCGGCGACGCGCTGGAGGGGCGTCGCGAGGAGAGCGTCGTCGCCTCGAAAGTGTACTTCCAGATACGCGAGGACGACCCCAACTCGGGTGGGCTCTCGCGGAAGACCATCGAGCAGGAACTCGACGCCTCGCTCGACCGACTGGGGATGGACACGCTCGACCTGCACCAGATTCACCGGTGGGACGAGGACACCCCCGTCCGCGAGACGATGCGTGCACTCGACGACGCCGTCCGCCGGGGGAAGACCCGATACATCGGCGCCTCCTCGATGTGGGCCCACCAGTTCGCCCGCATGCTCCGCGAGAGCGACGTCCACGACCTCGAACGGTTCGTCACCATGCAACCCCACTACAACCTCGTGTACCGGGAGCGCGAGCGGGACCTCCTGCCGATGTGCGAGGAGGAGGACATCGGCGTCATCCCGTGGTCGCCGCTGGCACGGGGCTACCTGACGCGGCCACACGAGGAGTTCGAGGCGAGCGACCGGCCGGAGTCGGACACGTGGATGCAACGGAACCCCTACGACGTGGGCGGGGGCCGCGAAATAAACGAGCGGGTCGAGGAACTGGCCGACCAGAAGGACGTCACGATGGCACAGATATCGCTCGCCTGGTTGCTCGACAAGGAGTTCGTGGACGCGCCCATCGTCGGCACGACGAGCGTCGAACATCTCGAGGACGCCGTCGAGGCGCTGGAGATAGACCTCTCGGACTCCGACGTGGAGTGGCTCGAGGAGCCGTACGAGCCGGTCGAGGCGGCCCGCTGGTAGCTACCGCCCTTCCCAGGGGGAGCCGGTCGTCATCTCGCCGGTCTTGAACACGGCGCGGGCGCTGGCGACGTCGTCGCCGTCGCTGTTCTCGACGAGCACGTCGGCGACGCCCGTGTCGGAGCCGACGCGGAGCACCTCCCCGACTGCCCGCAGGTCGCTCGTGGCCGGCCGCAGGTAGTCGATGCGCATGTCGACGGTCGGGATGTGCGACTCGACTTCCGTGACGAGCGCCAGCCCCCCCGCGAAGTCCGCGAGTGTGAACACGACGCCACCCTGTGCGACCAGTCGGTCCTCCATCGAGGAGTGCGTCTGCTGGTCCAGTTCGAGGGTGACGACGGCGCGGCCGTCGGCGGCCGACTCCACCTCGATGCCGAGGGTCCGGTGGAACGGTCCGAGATACCGCTCGCTGTCGAACGACATGGCCGCCCTGAGGACCGGCGGCTATTAAAGGCGGGCGATGGAGGAAGCGGCGTCAGTCCGGCCCCGCGGTGAACCGGTCGGTGACGGTGCCGCAGTCGGCACAGCTGACCACCGCCACGCCGTCCTCCATCGCGAGGTCGCGTTCCGTCTCCGTTCCGCAGTCCGGACAGTGCTCGACGATAGTGGCGTGGTCCTCGGCCTTCGGTGCGCCGACCGCGAGGAACCGCGCGGGCGTGTCGCTCGTCGCGCGGCCCTTCTGTGGGGCACCCGGCGGGACGAAGAACACCTCGCCGGCGCCGACGGCGAACTCGCCGTCGGGCGTCTCGAACGTCAACTCGCCGTCGAGGACGTAGAACAACTCCTCGTGGTCCGGGTGGTGGTGGTAGCCCATCGACGCCTGCTGGCCGGGGGCGGCGGTGTAGAGGTTCAGCCCGAACGCGGTCGCACCGACGGCCTCGTCGATTTCCTTCTTGCCGTCCGTGGGGCTCGGCGCATCCGGCAGTGACGACACCTCGAGTGTGGTGTACTCTGGCATACACACGGCGATGCGCTCCCGCGACGTAAACACGTTCCGCCCGCTGTGGACGTTCCGCTACCGACGCGTATTAGTGCTCGTTCCGTGATATCACGCACCATGACCCGGGAGACAGCAGTTACCGACGTCTACCGCGCGACGGCCGAGGGGGTGCCGTCGGACGCGACGGTGCGCCACTACGACGAACTTCCCACGCCACTGAAGGAGCGGCTTCCGTCGCTCGTCGACGACGCCGCCGCCTGCGAGCAGGTGCCGGAGACCGAGGGGACGTTCGTGAAGTTCACCGACTACTACTACCTGCGGTGCGAGTGAGGACGGTCTCGGGGGTAAAGCGGCCGGCTCACCAGGCGTCCCGTAGCGTCGCCTCTATCTCATCGACCGACGGGTCGAACGACGGCGGCCCGATTTCGAGGAACTCGTCGTCGGCGACGCGCCGGGCGGCCGCCGGGAGGCCGTCCTCGCTGGTGCCCTCGACGTCGCGGAGCCGGCTGGGGAGCCCCAGCCCGTCCCGGACGGTCTCGACGCTCTCGACGACCGCCGCCGCGGGGTCGTCGGGGTCGGGGTCGGTCACCAGCCCCTCCGCCAGCACCTCGGGGCGGCCGCCGCCCTCCGCGAAGATGAGCCGGAGGGCGTGGGGAACGACGACGGCGTGGGCGACGCCCTGCTGGATGCCGAACTCGTTGCGGAGCGCGTGGCCGAACGCGTGGACGACGTTTATCTTGTAGGCGTCGGGTACCGACACGCCGTACTGGACGAGCACCGTCCCGAGGACGGCCCGCTCCATCACGGCCGGGTCGACGCCGTCACGCAGTTTCGGGAGCGACGAGCGGAGATACCTGAGCCCACGGACGGCGGTCGAATCGACGACGGGGTTCGAAAACCGGGAGTAGACCGCCTCGACGCCCTTGTCGAACCCGTTGATGGCCGACCCCGTCAGCACGTCGACGGGCGTAGCGTCGAACAGGTCGGGGTCGTACACCAGCGCCTCCGGCATCAGCGACTCGTCGGAGATGATGACCTCCACGGGGCCGTCGTCGCTGGCGGCGACGAGCCCCGCCGCGACCGAGAGGTCCGCGCCCGCGAGCGTCGTCGGCACCGACACCATCGGAAGCAGGTCGTCGGGAGCCGCGACCGACAGCGTCCCGTCGGCGATGACCTCGCGGCGCGCTTCCTCGAGCGTGTAGTCCGTGTTCGCCAGCGCGGCGATACCCGTCGCCACGTCGAGGCTACTGCCGCCGCCGACACCGATGACGGCGTCGGCCTCGAGTGCGGTGGCCCGCTCGATGCCGTCGAAGACGGTCTCGAGCCGCTTTTCGGGCGTCGTCTCGTCGAACACGCCGGCGATTCGGTCGTCAGCGCCGGCCAGTAGCGGCCCCATCACCGCGTCGTTCGCGCCGACGTTGCGGCCCGTGACGACGAGCGCCCGGTCGCACCCGTGGTCGTCCAGTGCTGTGGCCACGTCGTCGATGCTCCCGCGGCCGAAGTGGACGGTTCCCGGTCGGTAGCCGTGGACGAACGTGGGGGTCGCAAGCGACATGCGAGGAACCGTCGTCGCTGTCTCGCATAAGCGTTTGGTCGCAAGCGATGGCCGAACCCAAACACTGTAGGTGATAGACACATGGGGTTGAACTGCCGGGAATCAACTGCTGGCCGCGACGACCACCCCAAGCGTGGTCGCTGACATCCCATGGTGGGGACGCGCTCCCGGTGTATCACCCCTCACGGCAGTCGGGGCCAGCAGTTGCGCGCTCCCCGTCGTGCCGCTCGATGCGCCGGACTGCAGTACGTTTATGCGACTGTATCACGTGGACCCGGCTACCGGAGCAGAACTACGATGCCAGCCTCACCAGGACGTTCGCCACGCCACGCAGTTGGACGTGTTGCCCCGTTCGTCAAGCGACCGGTCAGTCGGCCACGGAGGGCCGGCCGATGAGCGACACCTCGTACTCGGTGACGTCGCTCGACCCGGCCGACCTGGCGGACCTGCCGCCGAGCGCCAAACTGGTCGCCACGACGCTCGACCACGAGGGCGAACTCACGCAGACGCAACTCGCCGACAAGACGCGGCTGTCGGTGCGGACGGTCCGGACCGCCCTCCGACGCCTCGAGGACCGTGACGTCGTCACCTCACGCCCCTCGGTCCGGGATGCGCGCCACCGGCTCTACTCGCTTGCGGGGCCGTCGGACTGACACCGTCGGGTTCCGGTGTACCCTGTATTTATTAGCACCTGTCACTACCTCCCGCACGCCGGAGCGGCGTCGGCTCCAGGAAATCCATGGTAGGCCTGTTACTGTCCTGTCGGTCGGCGCCCGCTCCGTCGATTGCACGACCCTGACCGTCTCGGCGCCCGGTCCCGTCGGGCCGCCGAGATGTATCCACCGCCCGCGGCATCCCGTCTGGCATCGCCGCGGCGGCCATCCGTTCCCCCGTGAGCCGTCACCCCGGGTGACGACTAAGTAGGCGGTGTGCGAACTCCGACCGATGCTATCGCTGACGGACGAACAGGAGATGGTCCTTGCGTCGCTCGAGGATATCGCTACACGCGAGTTCGCCGACCGCGCGTTCGAATGGGGCGGGGAACCGCCGCTGGCGAACGTCGAACTGCTCGCAAACGAGGGGTTTCTCGGGCTCAACATCGACGAAGCGTACGGGGGCGGCGGGATGTCGGAGCTGACGGCGATGCTCGCGGTCGAGGCGGTGGGCCGGGTCTGCCCGGACACGGCCGAGTACCTCTACAACCAACAGCTCGTCGGCCCCCGCGCTATCGAGATGTTCGGCTCGGAGGCCGCGAAACAGCGGTATCTACCGCCCGTCACGTCGGGCGAGGGGTTCGTCGCCGTCGCCATCTCGGAGCCGGAAGCGGGCTCGGACATCAAGAGCATGCGGACGACCGTCGAGGACCTGGTGTTGAACGGCGAGAAGATATGGGTGAGCAACGTCCCCCACGCGACGGCGCTGGTGGTGTGGGTGCGGTTCGACGACGGGTTCGGCTCGGTCGTCGTCGACCTCGACTGGGACGGGGTCTCCGTCCAGCAACATTACACGAACATGCACGGCGGCACCCAGAGTCAGCTCCGGTTCGAGGACGTCGAGATACCGGAGGCGAACGTGCTCACCCGGGGTGACGACGCCTTCCTCGACCAGTTGAAGGCGCTCAACTGGGAGCGACTCGGGAGCGCGACGCTCGCGAACGCCCTGGCGGGCAACGCCCTCGACAAGGCGCTCGCCTACGCCCAACAGCGCGAGCAGTTCGACCAGCCAATCGCCGACTTCCAGGGTATCGAGTGGAAGCTCGCGGACATGGTCACGCGGCTCGAAGCCGCCCGGACGCTGACGTACCGCGCGGCGCTCGATGCCGACGACCGGGATGGCGTCCCCGACCGACTGCACACGTCGCTGGCGAAGCTGTACGCCTCCGAGAGCGCCGAACGCGTCGTCAGCGAGGCGCTCCAGATACACGGCGCCAACGGCTATCAGCAGGGCCACCCGCTGGAGTACCTCCACCGGATGGTCCGTGGCCGGCGGCTCGCGGCCGGCACCGACGAGATACAGAAGAACCAGATCGCCGCCGAACTGAAGAAGCGCGGCCTCCCGGAGCTGGTCTGAGCCGCCGTCCACCTCGCGTCGCTACGCCACTCCGTAGCCGGTGGCTCCGGGATTCGATACAGTACTAGTTGGAATACTGACGGCACGAAGTTTCGTTCGGAAATAGCCGACGTACCACTTTGACCGTACGCTATATCTCCGAACACCGAACGTGTTTCACGCAAATATGGTACTTGAACTTCGTATGGGCAGTTATATAGGCGTCATCGCGTGTCGTTCCAACTGTATGTAACGATAGCCGGCTCGACCGGCGTCGATACGAGAACTGTCGCCATATTCGACCGACAACACGCGGATATGCGAACAGTTACCACAATTCATGTAACGCGTGTAACTATCAATAATAATTTATTATTTCTGTGAACTGTGAACCGAGTTCCAGTTAGCAACGTCACCGACGGTCAGACGGTCGTGTAACCGCCGTCGACGGCGACGTTCTGGCCGGTGACGAAACTCGCCGCGTCGCTGGCGAGGAAGGCGATGACGTCGGCCACCTCACCGGGGGTACCCACGCGATTCATCGGCGTCTTGGTCTCCGCGAACGAGCGGGTGCCGTCGTGGGTGTCCTCGCGGAACAGCGCGGTCTCGACGAACCCCGGCGAGACGGCGTTCGCGCGGATGTCGTCGTCGGCGTAGTCGCGTGCGATAGAGCGGGTCAACGCGATGACGCCGCCCTTCGCGGCGCTGTAGGCGAACGCATTCGGGCCGCCCACGACGCCGAACACGCTCCCGACGTTGACGATGGCGCCGCCGCCGTCCGCGAGCATCGCCTCGACGCCGGCGAGACAGCCGTGGTAGACGCCGGTGAGGTCCGTCTCGACCACGCGCGTCCAGTTCTCGGCGTCGGTCTCGGTCAGTGCGTACGACTCCGCGAGCCCGGCGTTGTTGACGACGCAGTCGAGCCCGCCGAACTCGCCGGCCGCGTCGACGGCCGCCCTCACGTCCGCGAGGTCCGTCACGTCGCAGTTGACGAACGTCGCCTGCCCGCCCTCGTCGCGGATGCGGTCGACCGTCGGGGCGCCGTCGTCGCGGGGCTCCGGCTGGAGGTCCGCGTTCACCACCGCCGCACCCGCGTCGGCCAGCGCCAGCGCGGTCGCACGTCCGAGTCCGGAGCTTGCTCCGGTCACAAGCGCCGTCGTGTCGTCGAGCTCCATGCCCCTACACCGCGGACCAGCAGGAAAACAGTTGCCCCCTACTGCTTGCAGTCACAGCCGCGGTTCTCGAGGAAGTCGCTCGCCTCGTAGGTGCTGCCACAGTCCATGCAGGTGAACGTGACCCCGACGTACACGTGGAACTCGTCGACGTCGAGCGCGCCCTTGTCGCGGAGGCGCTCGACGGTGTCCTCGGCGACGGCGGAGGTCCGGTTGCGGAGCGACTGGATGCGGTCGTCGCTCATCTCGATGCGGTGGCGCATGTCCGACCGCTCGGTCGCGCTCCCGCGCTCGGCCTGCAGACACTGCCGCAGGTGCCGGTAGATGGTCTGGTGGGAGACGAAATCGTCGTCGACCGCCTCGATGTCGACACCCTCGCGTTCGAGGCGGTTGACCGCCCGGATGCGGTCGCTACGCGACACCGACTCCTCGGTGAGTAGCCGGTACAGGTTCGTCGTCTCGCCGTCGATGGGGTTCATCCCCGCTTCCAGCATCGCGCTCCGCAACACCCGCTCGTTGAACTCCGTCGCCAGTTCCCGCAGGCTGTCGGGGTCCTCGGGTCGCACCCAGCGGTCCTCGAGTTCCCGGTGGATGCCCTCCAGCCCGTACTTTCCGGCGATGCGGTCGACCTTGCAGCTACAGTCGACGCTCTCGGCTCCGTCGGCGTCCGTGCCCTCGGCCTCCTCCGACGGCGGCGCGTCGTCACTCTCGGCCATCAGTACCCACCTCCACAGCGTCGGCTCCCGGTGCCGGCAATCCCGGCGGGGCAGGCACGCTCGCTCGGGAACCGCCCGTTGTCATGTGGCTCAATTCCGACTTGACCGAGTTAACACTTCTGTCTGTGTACGTTCCGGCCGCTATGGCGGTGAACACACCACCGGCGCGTCCAGTGTTGCCGGGGACGAATGGCTTTTCATCGCGACCGGACGACGGACACGGCATGGAGCGAATCGTCCTGGGTAACCAGGTGTTCGAGGGGCGCAACAACGCCTACCTGTTCACCGACGGGCCGGTGACGCTCGTCGACACCGGCATCGACGCCGCCGCCGTTCGGGAGGACCTGGCGTCGGCGCTCGCCGCCGAGGGGCTGGAGTTCGCCGACGTCGAGCGGCTGTTCGTGACCCACTACCACCCCGACCACGCGGGGCTGGCGGGCTACGTCCAGCAGGCGAGCGACGCGACGGTGTACGTCCACGAGGCGGACGCGCCGCTGGTCGCCGGCGACGACGCCGAGTGGGACGCGATAGAGCGACGGCGCCGCGAGTTGTACGACGAGTGGGGGATGCCCGCCGACAAACAGCGCGAACTGATGACGTTCTTCGAGGACGGCCCGGAGCTGTTCGGCGACCCCGCGGACGTCGAGCCCATCGCCGACGGCGACGAGTTCACCGTCGATGGCGAGCGGATGCGCGTGATTCACGCGCCGGGCCACGCCGCGGGGCTCGTCTGCTTCGCGTTCGAGGAGCGGGGCGAGATACTGACCGGCGACGCGCTGTTGCCCGTCTACACGCCGAACGTCGGCGGCGCGGACGTCCGGGTCGACCGCCCGCTCGAGCGCTATCTCGACACGCTCGAACGGCTCGCCCAGCGGGACGACGCGCTCGCGTTCCCGGGCCACCGCGACCCCATCGAGGACCCCGCGGGGCGGGCCCGCGAGATACTCGACCACCACGAGGAGCGGGCCTTTCGCGTGCTGTCCATCCTTCGGGAGCACGGCCCCGCGGACGCGTGGACGGTCAGCGACCACCTGTTCGGCGACCTCTCGGAGGTCCACATCCTCCACGGGCCGGGCGAGGCGACGGCCCACCTCGACCACCTCGCGCGGGCCGGCGCCCTCGACCGGACCGACGAGGGGTTCGCGCTCGCGTCCGGCGTCGCGGACGCGCTCGATGCCCGTTCCGACGAGCGCTGGCGACTCACCTGAGCCGTCCGGCCACGAGAAACGCTTTTAGGCGTACCGGGCGAACGTCTCGCACTATGACGACGTTTCTTGGGACCGATTTCGACCTCTCCGAGAGTCAGCGGCTGGTCCAGGAGAGCATCCGCGAAATCTGCGACGGCTACGACCACGCCTACTGGCGCCGGAAGTCGGAGAACCGGGAGTACCCCCACGAGTTCGTCGACGAACTGCTCGACAACGGCTGGCTGGGGGCGCTCGTTCCGGAGGCGTACGGCGGCGCGGGGATGGGCACCAGCGAGGCCGTCGTGATGATGGAGGAGATAGCCGCCAACGGCGGCGGGTTCAGCGCCGCCCAGGCGGTCCACGGCGGCACCTACAACATCCTCCCCATCGTCCGCTACGGGAGCGAGGCGCTGAAAGAGGAGATACTGCCCAGCGTCGCGGCCGGCGACATCTCCGTGCAGGCGTTCTGTCTCACCGAACCGCGGTCGGGGTCGGAGTCGACGGCCATCGAGACCCGCGCGGTCCGTGACGGCGACGAGTACGTCATCACGGGCGAGAAAATCTGGGCCTCGCGGGTCGACGTCAGCGACTACGCCATCGTCGCCACCCGCACCACGCCCGTCGAGGAGGTCGACCACAAGTCGGAGGGGCTGTCGCTGTTCCTCGTCGACCTCGACGACGCGGCGACGCAGGGCGCGATGGCGTTCGAGGAGATTCCGAAGGCCGCAAACGAGTTCATCCACTCTTATCGCATCGAGTTCGACGGCGTCCGGGTGCCGGCACGCTACCTCATCGGCGACGAGGGCGACGGCTTCTATCAGGCGCTCGACTCGCTGAACGAGGACCGCCTCGTCACCGCCGCCGAGTGCGTCGGTCTCGGCGAACTCGCCATCGAGCGGGCCGTCGACTACGCCTCCGAACGCTCCGTGTTCGGCCAGCCCATCGGCGCGAATCAGGCCGTCCAGCACCCGCTGGCGGAGGCGTACGCGAAGGTGCTGGGCGCGAAGTCGCTCACGCTCGACGCCGCCGAACACCTCGACGAGCGCGGGCAGAAGGAGGTGGGCGCCCGCGCGAACATCGCCAAGTATCTCGCGAGCGAGGCCTGCTTCGAGGCGGCCGACGCCGCGGTCCAGACCCACGGCGGGTTCGGCGTCGCCAAGGAGTACGACGTCGAGCGCTACTTCCGGGAGGCGCGGCTCACCCGCCTCGTCCCCATCACGCAGGAACTCGTGTTGAACTACGTCGGCGAGAAGGTGCTCGAACTCCCGCGGTCGTACTGACTCACAGCGCCGCGTCCTCGGGCTCCCAGCCGATGAACGCGTCGGCCTCCAGCGGCAGTTCGAACGCGAACCCGATGTGGGTCACGGCGACGTAGTGGCCCGCCAACAGCGCGACGCCGGCCACCGTCTCCGTACCGACCTCCGATTCGAGCGCGTCGTGGATTCCGTCGGTAACCGCCCGACGAGCGAACGCGTGGCCGTACTCCGCGAACGCCCGGTCCCGCGGGTCGTCGATGTCGTCGAACGCCTCGCGGCCGACGGCCCGTATCAGGTCGCCCTCGACGCCCTCGCCGTGGGCCAGCGGCGCGTGGATGTTCCACTCGTAGCGGGACTCGAGCGCCCGGATGACGCCGAGCACGACGAGTTCGCGCTCCCGGTCGGCGAACCCGCCCTCCTCCCAGAGGACGGTGCCGTGTTTCATGTACGACTTCAGCCCCGCCGGGTGGTTCGCCATCGACCGGTAGAGGTTGATGTCGCCCCGCTCGTCGCCCAGCAGGTACGCGTAATCGTCGGACAGGTCGGCCTGGTCGAGAAGTGGCACGCGTGCCATACCGTATCCCCCGTCCGGGTGGGCAAAAAGCTATCTCCGGCGGTGACTCGTGCCATGGTCCGCCTGCGGTCAGTCCGCGAACGCTTCGAGCGCCTCCCGCACCGGGTCGGGGAGCGGCCGCGGCTCGAACGTCTCCATGTCGACGGCGACCATCGTCACCGTCGTCTCGAACGCGTCCTCGCCGTCGACCCGGCCGGTCGCGCTGTAGACGACCGACTGCTCGGTGAGTTCGGGGACGAGTTCTATCTCGACGACGTCGCCGTACTCCACGGGGGCGAGATACGTCGTCTCGGCGTTGACGATGGGCATGCTCCACCCTTCGCTGTCGATGAGCCGGTGGAACGGAAACCCCGCGTCGTTCATCAGGTCCTCGGTCGCGTGCTGGACGGCCTCGAACGCTCTCGGGTAGTAGATGATGCCCGCCCGGTCGACGTCGCCGAACCGGACGCGCCACTCGTGGGTGTACCCCATCACTCCACCACCGGCAGGCTCAGCCGCGAGGGGTGGTCGGCGTCGTGGAACACCTGCTGGGTCGCAACCTGCATCTCCTCGGCGTCGGCCACCGCGGGCGTCGTCTCGACGTTGCAGTTGCGGTCGTACTTCGGGAAGTTGCTGCTGGACACCTCCAGCCTGACGCGGTGGCCCGGCTCGAAGGTGTGGGCGACGTGGCCCAACTCGACGGGCACCTCGACCGTCTCGCCCGGCTCCATGAACGTCGGCTCCGTCTCCGACTCGCGGTAGCGCGCTCGTTTGATGCCCTCCGCGACGTTGGCACAGTAGCCGTCCGGATCGACGTCGACGAGCTTCGCCGTGAAATCCGTGTCCGGCGCCGATGAGGCGACGTACAGCGTCGACGTGACCGGGCCGGCGACGGTGAGCGGCTCCGTCAGCCGCGGCGACGTGTACACGAGCACGTCGTCGCGCTCCTCGACGCCCGACTGGTCGGTGATGCCGCCGTCCTGGATGGACGCCATCAGCGTCCGCCCGCCACGGGAGGGGACCGGGTCCGCGGGGTCGTACTCGTAGCTGTCGGGCGGCCCCTCGCCGGGCGTCTCGACCAGGCGGCCGTCGCCGTGGCGGGAGTTGGCGGCGCCGCCGCTGTCGAGATACCACGCCGTCGAGTCCGGGTCCGGGGGCCACGCGTCGGCCGTCTCCCACGACTCCGCGCCCACGTCGAAGTAGCGGACGCCCGGGATGTCGGGCGCCTCGCCCTCCACGAGCCAGGCGTCGAGCCACTCGAACGCCTCGCTGTTGAGGATGGCCGGCCCGCTGACCGCCCGCGGGCCGAACTCCCGGTCGCCCACCTTGCTCATCGTGATGGACATCGGCGCCTCGTGGTCCCACGGGCCGACGACGAGATGCTGGTTCGCCCGTGCCTCGTCGGTCGCCTCGGAGGCGATGGCGTCGTAGAGGTCGAACTCGCCGCGGGCGAACACGTCGTACCAGCCGGTGACGTGTAACACGGGCACGTCGACGCTGTCGGCGCTGGCCGCGAGGTCGATCCCCTCCCAGTAGTCGTCGTACGAGGGGTGGTCGAGCCACTCCTGCCAGTAGGGCGCGACCCCGGAGTCGAACAGCGGGATGTCGGTCAGCGGGAGCGTCTCGGCGGCCGCCTCGGGGTCGCTCGCGGCGGCCATCAGCGCCCGCTTGGCCGCGCCGATGTCTTCCGAAGAGAGGTCGGCCTTCCCGAGCGCGTCCCACGAGAGGTTCGTGCCGAACATGAGGTTGAACCCGAGTTCGAACGCGCCGCCGCTGTACACCCAGCCGTCGTGGAGGTCGCCCGCCGTGAACCCCACCAGCGCACACTCGAGGTGTGGTGGGTCGGCCACGACGGCCGACATCGCCGTCACGCCGAGATACGAGGTGCCGACGACGCCGACGTTGCCGTCACACCAGTCCTGCTCGGCGGTCCACTCGACGGCGTCGTAGCCGTCCTCGCGTTCGTTGACGAACGGCTCCCAGTCTCCCTCGGAGTTGAGCCGCCCCCGGATGTCCTGGACGACGACGGCGTAGCCGTGTTCGGCGGCCTCGACCGGCCGGAACATCGTCTCGCCGACGTGTGACTTCCCGTACGGCGAGCGCAAGAGGAGTGCCGGATGCGTCCCGTCGTCGTCGGGTCGGTACACGTCGGTCGCCAACTCGGTGCCGTCGCGGGTCTCGACACCCACGTCTCGCTCGACAGTGATGCGAGCCATACGGGTAGCTAGCAAACCGGCACCTTATAGTTACGGTCGCGTCGGTCGGTGACGGCGCCGTCGGCTCAGATGCGGACGCGAATCTCGTCGTCGACGACCGTGACGTCGTACTTGCGGACGCGGGTGTTCTCGCTGAACACCGCCCGCCCGGAGTCGAGGTCGAACCGCCAGCCGTGGAACGGACACGACAGGACCGTCTTCTCGCAGTCCTCGCCGTCGCAGTCGCGCGTGCTCGTCTCGATGGGCCCCTGTGCGACGGGCGCGCCCATGTGCGGACACGAGTTGCGGACCGCGTGGTACGTCCCGTCCTGGTTGATGACCGCCACCTCGGTACCCTTGATGTCGAAGAACTTCCGCTCACCCGGGGGTATCTCCGAGGTGTCGGCGACCGTCACTTCCTCCATGCACGCCCATAGCCTGACCCCAATCGTAAAGCTTGTGCTTGTTACACGCACTCACGACCCGCCGACGGCGACGGGGTCACTCGGCGAGCGCGGCGTCGGCTCAGCCGTCGAGCAGTAGCACCAGCCCCGCCCCGCCCACCCCGAGCGCCGCGTAGACGGCGAACGTCCCGGTCCACGAGACGGTCTCGATGAGCCAGCCGCCCAGGGCGGGCGAGACGATGATGCCCGAAAACGAGATGGAGGTGAACACGGTGAGGCTGGTGCCTTCCGTCCCCTCGCTGGCGAGTTGCTGGACGTAGACGAAGAACACCCCGGAGCTCAACTGGAGCAGGAGGCCGGCCGCCAGAAGCGCCAGCGCGTACGCCACCAGCGTCCCGGCATCGAGGATGACGGCGAACCCGGGGACGGCACCCACGAGCGAGGCGACGATGACCGGTCGTGACCGGTCAATGCGGTCGGAGAGCCAGCCGCCGACCGGCCGTGCGACGATGCCCGTCAGCGGCACCAGCGCCGTCAGGGCGCCGGCGCTCGCCAGCGGGAGCGCCAGCACGTCCCGGGCGTAGGTGGGGAGCCACGAGTTGAGGAAGATGTACAGCAGGTACCACGCGAACGAGGCGGCCGACAGCACCAGCACCGGCCGGTTGCGGAGCGCGGCGACGAACTCGCCGACGGAGAGGCGGCGGTCGTTGCGAAGCGGCCCCGTCGAGACGAGCGCGAACAGGCCGAAGCCGGCGACGGCGACGAGGGGGTACGCGAGGAACACGGCCTGCCAGCCGAACGTCGCGGCGACCAGCGGGCTGGCGGCCTGCCCGACGACGAACCCGGCGGGGGCGCTGACGACGAACAGGCTGGTCGCGAGCCCCTGGCGGTCGGCGGGGAACACCTGCCCGACGATGCTGGTGGCGACGATGAACCCGAACCCGCTGGCGGTGCCGGCCAGAAAGCGGCCGGCGAGGAAGCCGACGAACCCCGACGGCACCAGCGCGACGGCCGCGAGCAGGACGAACAGCCCGGTCGCGGCGCCGAGCAACCGTCGGCTGTCGTAGCGGTCCAGCAGGAGGCCGCCGGGTATCTGCAACAGGACGGTCCCGGCGACGGTGGCGCTGATGGCCAGTCCCGCGTCGGTGGTGGCGACGCCGAACGCGTCGCCTAGAAGCGGTGCGACGCTGGCAGGGGCGATGGCGTAGGCGTTCCCCCCGAGCGAGACGACGAAACAGCCGGCGAGGACGAGCCACGGCCGGCGCTGTCGGGTCATACCCGGTGCTCCCCGCGAGGGACCAAAGCCTTGGGGGACTCCGGCACCCCCGACAGCGCCGTCAGGGCTTTGCCCCGGGCCTCCGTGGGAGTGGTATGCGCATCGGCACCCTGTTCCCGCCGGACGTCGGCACGGACCGCGACACCATCGACGCGTTCGTGTCGACGGCGGAGTCGCGCGGCTTCGACCACCTGCTCAGCTACGACCACGTCCTCGGGGCGAGCCCCGACCGCCCCGGCGGCTGGGACGGGTTCTACGACCACACCGACCCGTTCCACGAGCCGTTCACGACGCTGTCGTACGTCGCGGGCCGCACCGACGACATCGACCTGATGACGGGCGTGCTCGTCCTCCCACAGCGGCAGACGGCGCTGGTCGCCAAGCAGGCGGCCGAACTCGACCTGTTGAGCGAGGGCCGCCTCCGGCTCGGGGTCGGCGTCGGCTGGAACCACGTCGAGTACGAGGCGCTCGGGCAGTCGTTCGAGTCCCGCGGCGCCCGCATCGAGGAGCAGGTCGAACTCCTCCGGGCGCTGTGGACCGACGAACTGGTCGCGTTCGACGGCGAGTTCCACAGCGTGCCCGACGCGGGCATCAACCCACTGCCGACCCAGCGGCCCATCCCGCTGTGGATGGGCGGGGCCGCACCCCCCGTCCTCGACCGGGCGGGGCGGACGGCCGACGGCTGGCTCCCGCTGGGCCCGCCGAACGACGAGCGGCGCGAGGAGCTGTCGGCCGTCCGCGAGGCCGCCGAAGAGGCGGGGCGTGACCCCGACGAGGTCGGCGTCCACGGTCAGCTTCCGCTGGACCCCGACCGACCCGAGCAGTGGCTCCGGGGCGTCGAGAACTGGGACGCGTTCGGCGCGAGCCACCTGACCGTCACGACGACGCGGGCGGAGCTTGGCCCCGGCGAGCACGAGCGGCTCGTCGCCCGGTTCGCCGACGAACTGGCCGACGCCGGCCGGTCGCTCGACTGACCGTGGTGAGGCCTGCCAACCTTTAAGATGGAGTCGGCCCTGTTTCGAGACACATGACCCCAGACGTAGTCGAGACGTCCGGACAGGAGAACGCGATTCGTGCCCTCGACCGCATCGAGGACTACACGGTCGTCGACGCCGACGTCCATGAGATATCCATCGACCTGACCCCGGTGCTGGAGTATCTCGACGAGCCGTACCGGAGCATGCTCGAACAGAGCATCACCACCGACGAGCCGCTGGCCCAGGGGCTCGGCGCCTCGTTCAACTTCGACCTCGACCCGACGCCCCACGGGCTCGGGCAGGACGTGAAGACCACCACCCCCGAGGGGCTGGCGGCGTTCATGGACCGGTTCAACACCGACTACCTGCTCCTCCACGGCCACCAGCTCGGGTCGGCGGCCACCCAGCCCGACGAGGACTACTCCGCGGCGCTGTGTTCGGCCACCAACGACTACATCCTCGACCACTTCCTCGACGAGCACGAGGGGTTCAAGAGCGGCATCCGCATCCCGTCGCGGAACGTCGACGCCGCGGTCGAGGAGATTCACCGCCTCGCCGACGAGGACGACATGGTCTCCATCCACCTCTCGCCGCCGAAACTCGAACATCTCGGCAACGACACCTACGACCCCGTCTACGAGGCCGCCTCCGAGGTGGGGATGCCCGTCGACTACCACATCGGCTACGTCGAGAGCCCGTGGACCGGCGCGTTCGGCGGCCACTCGCTACACAGCGCCGTCGAGCACATGTCCGCCATCAGCCAGCAGATGATAGGGCTCGTCCCCGAGATGATATTCAACGGCGTCGTCGAGCGCTACCCCGACGTGGACCACATCTTCCTCGAGCAGGGCATCGCGTGGATTCCGTGGATGATGGGCCGGCTCGACAAGACCTACGAGCGGCGCAAGCACATGCTACCGGAGCTATCGAAGAAGCCCAGCGAACAACTCCACGACAACTTCTGGTTCGGCACCCAGCCCATCGAGGACATGACGGTGACGCAGGCGAGCCTCTACCGCGTCCTCGAGATGATCGACGCCGAGGACCTGCTGATGTACTCCAGCGACTTCCCCCACTTCGACTTCGACTACCCCACCGCGCTCACCATCCCCGAACTCTCCGAGGAAGCCGAGCGGAAGATCTTCGGCGAGAACGCGATGAAAGTGTACGACTTCTGACGCCGTCCTCCTTCTGTCCCGTGTTCTGCGCCGTTCCCGTTCCGTCCCCTGATAGCGCCCCACAAGCTATAACTCGCCCGACACCGACTGGACGGTCGCCATGTCAGCACCGTTCGCGTACGCGGAGAGCGACGGAGTCGGTACCATCACGATGCAGAAGCCCCCGGCCAACGGGCTGTCGCTGGACTCGATGCGGGTGCTCAGCGACGCCCTCGACACCGTCCGGGACGAGGCGGTCCCGGTCGTCGTCGTCGAGAGCGACCTCGACGGGATGTTCTCGGCCGGCGGCGACCTCTCCTGGTACGAGGAGGCCACTCCCGGGGAACTCGACGCGTTCGCCGAACTGCTCCACGAGAACCTCCGCCGGATGGAGACGATGGGGACGCTGTTCCTCGCGGCCATCGACGGCCACGCGCTCGCCGGCGGGTTCGAACTGGCGCTCGGCTGTGATTTCCGGTTCGTCTCGCGGGGCGACTGGCGCATCGGCCTCACCGAGACGGACATCGGCGCCATCCCCGGCGGCGGCGGCACCCAGCGGCTCCCCCGCGAGGTGGGCCGGAGCCGCGCCCTGAAGATGATAGTCGACGCCGAACAGCTCTCGCCCGAGGAGGCGCTGGAGGCGGGGCTCGTCCAGGAGCTGTACGACCCCGACGAACTCGAGGCGGCGGTCCACGAGTACGCCCGCGAGTTGGCCGACGGTCCGACGCTGGCGTACGCCGCCGCGAAGGAGGCGGTCACCCGCGGCGCGGAGATGCACATCGACGACGGCCTCGCCTTCGAGCGGGCCCGCGAGAGCGAACTGGGCGAATCCGACGACTTCGAGGAGGGCGTGACCGCCTTCGCAGAGGGCCGGGAACCGGAGTTCGAGGGGCGGTGATGGCGGTCGGCGACCGCCTGACCGACGACTCCCGCGACTGGGACACCGGCGCCGACGGCACCGTCAGGATGGCCGTCGTCGGGCTCGGGGGCTACGCCGTCAATCGGGCGCTTCCGGCGCTCTCGGCCGCGGACTACTGCGAACCGACGGTCGCGGTCAGCGGCTCGCCCGACACGGCCGCCGACGTCCGCGCGGAGTACGACCTCGACCGCGTCCTCGACTACGACGGCTACCACGACGGCGAAGCGACCGACGCCTACGACGCGGTGTACGTGGCGACGCCGCCCGCGCTCCACCTGGCGGCCGTCGAGACGGCCGCCCGCCTCGACAAGCACGTCTGCTGTGAGAAGCCGATGGCCGCGACAGTCGAGGGGGCAGAGCGGATGCGGGCGGCCTGCCGGGACGCCGGCGTCACGCTCGCGGTCGCCTACCGGATGCAGTTCGACCCCGTGGTCCGACGGGTCCGCGAACTCTGCCGCGAGGGGACGCTCGGCGAGGTGGTCCAGTTCCACGGCAGTATCTCCATCCGCCTCCGGACGGCGTGGGGCGGCGCGCTCGACACCTGGCGCACCGACCGCGACCTCGCGGGTGGCGGCGCGCTCCCCGACCTCGGCGTCTATCCGCTCAACACCGCCCGGTTCCTCCACGACGCGCCCGCCGACGCCGTCCAGGGGTCGACCACCACCACGGACCCGGCGTTCGGCTCGGTCGACCAGCACGTCGCCTACACGCTCGGCTTCGCCGACGGCGCCACCGGCTCGTTCTCGGCGAGTTTCGACGCCGTCCCCGAGAGCCACTTCCAGGTGCTCGGCACGGAGGGGCGCGTCTTCGTCGACGGGGCGTTCGTCCCCCGCGGGCAACGTCGGGTCCGCGCCGACCTCGACGGCGAGCGCGTCGACCGCGAGGGGTCGGGCGTCGACGAAATCGAGGAGACGTTCGCCGCGTTCGGACACGCGGTACTGACCGGCCGGGAGACGGTCGCCACCGCCGACGACGGTCTCGCCGACATGCGGGCGATGGCGGCGGTGTACGAGTCCGACGAGACGGGCGCTCGCGTCGGCCTGTGACGTGCCAGCACACCCCAACGGCTAAGCGGCGCCCTCACGACTGACGCGTCATGGACGTCATCGGTATCGACCGCGTCATGTTCGCCGGCCGCGACATCGAGGCGATGCGCGACCGGTTCGCCGACCTGCTCGACATCGAGTTCGGACCGCCCGTGGAGTGGCACACCGGGATGCCGCTGTACTTCGCCGACCATCCGCGCATCGAGATACTCGGACCCGCGGAGATGGACGACGAAATCGCCCGTTACATCGACGAGCACGGCCAGGGACTGTACGGCGTCGCCTTCCGCGTCGCGGACATCGAGGCGGCGCTGTCCGAGTTGGCCGACCGCGGCGTCGAACCGCTGTTCGAAGACGAGATCGAGAACGTCCACGAGGCGGCGTTCCACCCGAAGGAGTTCGCCGGCGTCTACGTCGTCCTCGCGGAGCACCACCACCCCATCGGCGACCCCCGGTTCTAGCGCTCGCGTAGCTCCTTGCGCTGTATCTTCCCGACCGCGTCCTTCGGCAGTTCCTCCAGGAACGCCACCTCGCGGGGGTACTTGTACAGCGACATCGCATCCTTGGCGTACTCCTGGAGGTCGTCGACGAGACCGGCGCCGGGGTCGTGGCCGTCGTCGGGGACGACGAACGCCTTCACGACCTCGCCCCGCTCGTCGTCCGGGGCGCCCACCACCGCCACCTCCGCGACTCCGGGGTACTCGGCGAGCACCTCCTCGACCTCGGTGGCGGCGATCTGCCGGCCGGCGGTGACTATCATGTTGTCCAGCCGGCTGACGAAGTAGAGATAGCCGTCGGCGTCGCGCCGCACCACGTCGTCGAGTAACGTCCAGCCGTCGTGGAGGTCTTCGGCCGTCTTCTCGGGCATCGCCGGATGCTCGTTGTTCCAGTAGCAGACGCCGCCAGGGCCGCGGACGGCCAGTTGGCCGTCCTCGCCGCGGCCCACCTCCCGCGAGGGGTCGGTGATGTCGACCACCTTCACCTCGTAGCCGTTGTACGGGCGGCCGATGGAGGTCTTGGGGGCGATCCGTTCCTTCTCGCGGTAGGCGCTGGCGACGCCCAGCGTCGCGGAGGTGCCGAACAGTTGGGCGGTCTCGACGCCCGCGGCGTCGACCCACCGGTCGAACGTCCCCTCGTCGATAGCTTCGCCCGCGAGGATGGTCAACTGCAGCGACGAGAGGTCGTACGAGGCCACGTCGGCCTCGTTCAGCATCATCCGCACGATGGTCGGCGCGGCGCTGAACAGCGTCACCTCCCGCCGTTCGATGATTTCGAGCATCTCGACGGGGGAAGGGCGCTCGGCGAGCACCACCGTCGACCCGAACGCGGGCGGGATGATGACCTTCCCGCCGTTGCCGTACGTGTGGCCCAGCGGCGGCGGACACAGCACCCGGTCGTCCGGGCCGAGCCCCTCGCCGTCGCCCCCCTCGATGAGCGCGAGGGCGTACTCCATCGCGTGAGTATGAAGACAGCCCTTCGGCTTGCCGGTCGTCCCGCCGGTGTAGTTGATGCCCGAGACGTCGAGCGGCCGCGTCGGGTGCGCGTCCTCGATTGGTGCGTGGTCGGCGATGAGGTCCTCGAAGGCGTGGTGGCCGTGTGTCTCCTCGCCCGCGACGACGAGTTCGGGCGACGCGTCGGCGCGGTCGACCGCCGCCTCCACCTCCGCGAACTCGTGGTCGGCGGTCACCAGCACCGACGCCTCCGTGTCGTCGAGGAAGTAGGCGATCTCGCGGGCCCGCTCCGGGAGCGTCGAGGAGACGTTCACGGCGCCGGCTTTCCAGAGGCCGTACTGGGTGACGAAGGCGTCGGCCGTCTCGCCGAACCGCCACAGCACCCGGTCGCCCGGTTCGACACCGAGCGTCCGGAGGGCGGCGGCGAACCGGTCGGCCCGCTCGTTCACCGCCGCGTACGTCGTCGTCTCGCCGGTGTCGTGGTTCACGACCAGCGGCCGGTCACCCCAGCCGTGCTCCTCGACGGCCGCCTCGAGGATCGCCGCCGCCACGTTGAACCGGTCGGTGTTGTACGCGAAGTCGACCCGCTCGTCGGCGAACACGTACGAGGGGCGCGCCGTCGGCACGAACCGGTCTGGCACGTTGTCGAACATCCGGAGAGACGTTGCGACACCGACGTATTAGGGGTTCCCCAACCTGACTGCCTGCTGATGAGTCCGGCCGCGGGGTCACTGCACCCCGAGGTAGCTCTCCATCAGTTCGCGGTTCTCCCGGAGCTCCGCGGACGTGCCCTCGTACTCGATGTGGCCCGTCTCGATGACGTACACCCGGTCCGCGAGTTCGAGTGCGACCTGTGCGTTCTGCTCGACGATGAGCATCGTGACGCCCTCGGCGTTGAGTCGGTCGACGATGTCGACCACGTCGTCGACGATCTGGGGCGCGAGCCCCTCGGTGGGCTCGTCGAGCATCAGCAGCGACATCTCGGGGCCGAGCAGAGCGCGGGCGATAGCGAGCATCTGCTGTTCGCCCCCGGAGAGCGTCCCGCCGAGTTGGTTGCGGCGCTCGTCGAGCCGGGGGAACCGGCGGTACACCTCCTCGAACTCCTCGTCGCCGGAGCCGGCGGCGACACGCAGGTTCTCCCGCACCGTCAGGTCGGGGAAGATGCGGCGTCCCTCCGGCACCCACGAGATGCCGCGGCGCCGCACCTCGTCGGGCGAGCGGCCGGCGATGTCCTCGCCGTGGAGCCGTACCGCCCCCGACTTCGGGGGCTGGATGCCCATGATGGAGCGGAGCGTCGTCGTCTTGCCGGCGCCGTTGCGGCCCACCAGCGCGACGGACTCGCCGCGCTCGATGGACAGCGACACGTCGAACAGCGCGTGGCTCTTCCCGTAGAAGGTGTTCAGGTTCTCGACCTCCAGGATGGAGTCGGACCCCTCCTCGGTGGTCGCGGCGGCGTCGCTCATCGGCGGTCCTCCCCCAGGTACGCCTCCTGGACGCGTTCGTCCGCGCTGATGTCTGCCGGCGACCCCATCGCCAGCAACGATCCGTGATGCATCACCGCGATGCGGTCCGAGATGTCGGTTATCATCTCCATGTTGTGCTCGATGATGACGATGGTGGTGTCGCGGTTCAGTTCGGTGATGAGGTCGACTGCCTCCCCCGTCTCGCCGGGGGACATGCCCGCGGTGGGCTCGTCCAGCAACAGCAGGTCGGGGTCGGCCGCGAGCGCGATGCCGACCTCGAGGTGGCGCTGTTGGCCGTGCGAGAGGCTCGCCGCCTGCTCGGTCGCCACCTCCGAGAGCCCGATGCGATCGAGGATGTCGTCGGCCTCCGCGAGGTGGTCCTCCTGCTGGGTGAAATGCGACAGCAGGTCCGACCGCCCGAACCCCGCGTGCTGGGCGTAGACGCCCAGCCGGACGTTCTCGCGGGCGCTCAGTTCGGGGAAGAAGTTCGTAATCTGGTACGAGCGGGCGATACCCCGCCCGACGATGTCGTGGGGCGCCAGCCCGTCGATGCGCTCGCCCCGGAACCTGACCTCGCCCTCCGAGGGCTCGTACTTGCCGGTCAGCGTGTTGAAAAGCGTCGTCTTCCCCGCACCGTTGGGGCCGATGACCGCCGTGATGTCGCCTTCCTCGATGGACAGCGAGAGGTCGTCGACGGCCGTCAAGGTGCCGAACCGCTTGGTGAGCCCTTCGGTCCGCAACAGCGGGTCGCTCACGCTCTCACTCGCTCCCGTGTCGTCCGTGTCCTGTGTGTGAGTCGCCATCGGTCACATCCCGAACAGTGCGGCGGCGTTCCCGCCGCCGATGGCCTCGCGCCGCTGTTCGCCGTCGAACACCGACAGCGTCTCCGGCGTGTCGGCGTTCCAGTGGGGCCAGCCCGACGCGTACAGCAGGCGGTCCTCGCCCAGCATGTCGACCAGCCCGTTGGTGGTCGTCTCCGGCAACTCGCCCAGCGGATAGGTGGTGTACCAGCAGTTCTCGCGGGCGTACTCGTGGGGTTCACGCTCGAGTTGTTCGACCTCCTGTGGCGAGGAGGCGTCCTCGAGGTTCCGGTAGTAGCGGGTCGACCGCCACATGACGTGGTGCATCCAGCTGAACTCCTCGCCGGCCCAGACGACCTGCAGGTCGGGGAACTCGTCGAACAGGCCCTGGAACACCATCGTCAGGAAGTTCGTCATGTGGTTGTGGACGAGCATCGCGTCGTAGGAGGCGTACTTCTCGGGCATGCCCATCGCCGTCTGCCGGCGGATGGCGTTGCCGGAGGTGTGGATCATCACCGGCATGCCGGCTTCGGCGGCGGCACCGAACAGCGGCCGGAGGTACTTGTGGCCCAGGGAGAGCTCCCGGTTGCCGTAGACGACGACGGCCACCATGTCCGGGTCGTCGGCCCACCGCTGTATCTCCTCGGCGGCCCGCTCGGGGTCGCCCACCGAGACGAGCACGGCCCCCTTCAGCCGGTCGGATTCGGCGAGCCACCGCTGTTTCAGCAGGTCGTTGTACGCCGTCGCCAGCGACGCCGCGTAGTCGGGATTCGGGAGCGCCGGCAGGAACTTCATCTCGTGGCCACACAGCAGGGCCGCGTCGACGCCCTGGTCGGCGAGTTCGGCGTCGACGGCCGACGGCGACCGGTAGGTGTCGGAGTCGGTGTAGCCGCCGTCGGCTGTCGCGTCCGGGTGGTCCTCCCCCCAGTAGGCGTGTGCCCACGGGAGCGTCGGCATCAGCGTGCCCGAGACGGGGTCCTTGAGCGTCGATTTGATGCCCAGTCGACGCTGCCACCGGTCGGGAACCATCTCCTTCATCTCCTCCAAGTCCACCGTCCACTGATGGACACAGGCGTCGATGGTACGTGCCATACGCTGGCATTCGCGGGCACGGTGATAATGATTTCGGGGGAACCGTCACCCGAGAGGCGGCCACACCTGGCGGCGCCAGTCAACGGGGGGTCCCCCCGCGTCTGGAACGCCGGTACGCCTGTAACAGAACCGCGGGCCGCTCACAGCGCCGGCAGTATCTCGTCGCCGAACCGCTCGAGCTGTTCGAGTTGGGCCTCGAGGTCCTGGACCATCGGCGTGACGCCGAACCGGGTGACGCCCGCGTCGACGTACGCCTCGAGGTCGGCCGCGATGGAGGCGGGCTCGCCGACGGTGAGGCGGCTCTCGTCGGGGCCGTCCGAGCCGACGTGGACGCCACGCGACACCATCAGCTCCGGGTCGCCCTCGCGGTCGTAGTCGGCCCACGCCCGCCCGATGCGCTCGCCCGCCTCCGCGACCGCCTCGGGTGAGTCCCAGAAGATGGTCCAGCCGTCGCCGTACTCGGCGACGCGGCGGAACGCCGCGCCGGACTTCCCGCCCACGAGCACCGGCGGCGGCTCACCGTCCTCGGGGACGGGGTAGAAGCCCGTCTCCTGAAACGAGTGGTGCGGCCCGTCGAAGGCGAGTTCGCCCTCCGCGCAGACCCGTTCGAGCAACTCGAGGAACTCGTCGGTGCGGGACCCACGCTCCTCGAACGGCACGTCGAGCACTTCGAACTCGGTGCGGAGCCAGCCGGGGGCGAGCCCGAAGGTGAACTGGCCGTCGGTGAGCGCATCGAGCGTCAGCGCCTGCTTGGCGAGCACCACCGGGTGGCGGTAGGGGACGATGCAGGCGTTGGTGCCGACCGCAAGGTCCGTGACGCCGGCGACGAACGAGAGTGCCTCGAACGCGTCGAAGACGGGCATCGACACGTCGAACCACGACTCGCCCGTCGGCGAGAACGGGTACTCGTCGGGGATGTCCGCCGGGAAGGTGACGTGGTCGCCGACCCAGACGGCGTCGAAGCCGGCCGCCTCGGCCGTCTCCGCGTAGCGGCGGAACGCCTCCGGCCCCGCGGTGTCGCCGAACGTCGGGAGGATGGCGCCGACCTCGAGGTCGGTCACGCTACCACCTCAGACCGCCGCATCCGTCGACTCCTGCTCCCGGTCGCGGAGCTCCTTGCGCTGGATCTTCCCCACGTCGTCTTTCGGCATCTCGTCGATGAACTCGATCCGGCGGGGGTACTTGTAGACGGCCATCTCGCCTTTGGCGTACGTCTGCAGGTCGTCGACGAGGTCGTCGCCAGGGTCGTGGCCGTCGGCGGGGACGACGAACGCCTTCACGACCTCGCCGCGCTCGTCGTCCGGTGCGCCGACCACGGCGACCTCCGAGACGGCGGCGTGCTCGGAGAGCACCTCCTCGACTTCGGGGCCGGCGATCTGTCGGCCGCCGCTGACGATCATGTTGTCCAGCCGGCTGACGAAGAAGAGGTTGCCGTCCTCGTCCATCGTGAACGCGTCGTCGACGAGCGACCAGCCGTCGTGGAGGTCGTCGTCCATCCGCTCGGGCATGTCGGGGTGGGCGTTGTTCCAGTAGCAGATGCCGGTCGGCCCCCGGACCGCCAGCCGCCCCGGTTCGTCACGGCCCATCTCGACCGTCGGGTCCTCGATGTCGACTATCTTCACCTCGTAGCCCGCGTGAGGCCGGCCGATGGCCGGCGGGTCAGCGAGCGGTTCGCTGTCGCGGTAGGAGGTGGCCACGAAGATGCGAAGCGGCGTCATCCCGAACCCGTTGAACGGCTCGATGCCGCTCTGCTCGGTCCACCGGTCGGCGGTCTCGGGGTCGAGCACCTCGCCGGCCATGATGCAGAGGCGGAGCGACGAGAGGTCCGACCCCGGCACGTCGGCGTGGTTCATCATCATCCGGAGCATCGTCGGTGCGCCGGCGAAGATGGTGACGCCGTGCTCCTCGATGATTTCAAGGAAGCCAGCGGGGTCTGGCCGGTCGGCCAGCACCGTCGACGCCCCGAACCGGAGCGGGAGCGTCATCTTCTCGCCACAGCCCCAGGTGTGGCCCAGCGGCGCCGGCGTGAAGAACACGTCCTCGGTGGTGTAGTTGCGGCCGTCGCCGCCCTCGGTGTCCGCGCCGATGACCTCCGTCGCGTGAGAGTGGACACAGCCTTTCGGGCGGCCGGTCGTCCCGCCGGTGTAGTAGATGGTCGCCACGTCGAGCGGCGCCGTGTCGGCGTGGCCCTCAAACGGCTCGTGGGTCTCGAGCAGGTCGTGGAACTCGTGGTGGTCGCCGTCCACCTCGTCGGCGCCGTCGACGATGACCTCCTCGACGTGGTCGGTGGCGTCGAGCGCCTGTGCCGCCGGTTCGAAATCCCGTGCGGTGGCGACCAGGAACCGCGGCTCCGTGTCCTCGACGAAGAACGTCATTTCGCGGCCCCGCTCGGCGAGCGCGCTCGGGACGTTGATGCCGCCGACCTTCCAGACGGCGTGGGCGGTGACGAACGCCTCGATGACCTCGTCGAACCGCCACAGCACGCGGTCGCCGGGCTCGACGCCCAGCTCGCGGAGCGCGGCGGCGAACCGGTTCACCATGTCGTGCAACTCGTCGTAGGTGACGACGTCGCCGTGGTCGTGGCGCCTGACGACGGGCCGGTCGCCCCACCCTCCCTCCTCGATGCCGCGCTCGAGCAGTTCGTGGGTCGCGTTCAGTACCTCGGTGTTGTGCACGTAGTCGACGTCCGGGTGACCGAAGGAGAGATCCGGCAGTTGCTCCGGGAGGAACCGCTGTGGAACGTTCTCGTACATCACGGTTGGTGATTTCCCGGGACCCGAATTATAGTTTTGGTCAGCAATCGGATAGGAATGGACGTTCCGCGGGCTCTCGGCTCGGGGCAGGCGCCGTGTCGACGGTTAGCGGTCCGCCTGGAGCACGTGGACGGTGTAGTTGGCGCCGACGCCGTTGAGCGAGCCGCCGCCGTTGTCCGCGAGGCCGACCGTGGCGCCTTCGACCTGGCGGTCGCCGGCTTCGCCCCGGAGCTGCCAGACAATTTCGTTGAGCTGGGCGACGCCCGTCGCGCCGATTGGGTGGCCGCGGCCCTTCAGCCCGCCGCTCGGGTTCACGGGGTGGGCGCCGTCGACCTCGGTCTCGCCCGACAGCACCACGTCGGGCGCGGTGCCGGGCTCGCAGATGCCCAGCGCCTCCATGTGGTTGAGTTCGCCGAACGTCGCGCCGTCGTGGACCTCGAACAGGTCGACGTCGTCGGGGCCGATGCCGGCCGCCTCGTAGGCGGTCGCGGCCGTTCGCTCGACGCCGCTTGCGTCCGCCGAGTCCGCCGCGGGGTCGTCGTAGTTGCCGGTACGGTGGACCGACGCCTCGACGGTGACCCGCGTCTCCGGCGGCTCGGCGAGTGCGTCCTCGGCGGCGATGACAGCGGCCGCCGCCCCGTCGGAGATGGGGCTCATGTCGTACAGCCGGAGCGGGTGGGCGATCATCGCGGACTCCTCGACGTCCTCGGCCGTTATCTCGCGGTGGAAATGCGCGTACGGGTTCGCCAGCGCGTTCCGGTGGTTCTTGATGCTGACCTGCGTCAGCGCCGCCCGCAGATTCTCGACGCCGTACTTCTCGCGGTAGGCGTTCGCGCTCATCGCGTACGCGCCGGTGAACGCCATGCCGCGTTGCCCCTCGCGGACGGCGTCGGCGGAGCTACCGAGGCTCTCGGTCGCCTCCTCGGTGCTGACGCCGGTCATCTTCTCGACGCCGAGCACGAGCACCACGTCCTCCAGTCCCGAGGCGACGGCGCGGTACCCCTGCCGGAACGCACACGACGACGACGAGCAGGCGTTCTCCATGTTCGTGACCGAGACGCCGGTGACGCCCATCTCGCGGAGACACACCTGTCCCACGAGCCCGCGCTGTGGGTCCGCGGGGCCGCCGACGTTGCCGACGAAGGCGGCCTCGATGTCGTCGACGTCCACGCCGGCGTCGACTACCGCGGCGTGGGCCGCCTCGGCGCCGATGTGGCGGATGCCGCGCTCGTCGGCGCCGAACTCCGTCTGTCCGACGCCGGCGACGACGACGTCGCGCATCAGGCGCCTCCCGGGCTGAACGCCCACGTCGTCCGTTCGCCGTCCTGCAGGTCGATGCTGAAGGTGTCGAGTTCGAGTTCCATGCCGATGGCGAGTTCCTCGGGGTCGTCGGTCGGAATCGGCGCGAACGCGCGGACGTTGCCCGGCGAGAGGCGGACGAACCCCATCGGATGCGGGGGGTCGATGCCCGGCGGCGGTACGTTCACGACCGAGTACGTCTCGAGGGTCGCCGTCGACTCCATTAGCTGGTCGTCGACGTCGGCACTGCCACAGTGCGGGCAGTACTCCCGGGCCGGGAACGCGACGCGGCCGCAGTCGGCACACGCGGTGCCGAGGAGCTGGACCGTGTCGCCGTCGACGGTGACACCCTCTTCGTTGGCTAGGGCTTCGCTGCTTTCCATGTTACCGACACGCACATTTCCTCCGAGGTGGTCATAAAGCCATCGCAACGTATCACGGAGCCGTGAGACGGGGGCTCAGCCACGTATCTTCTCCAGATACGTCACCACCCCGTCGTGGATGCGCCGGGGCGTCCCGGCGGGGTCTTCCTTGAGTGACCGGAGGACGCCCGCGATGCCCTTCGGCGCGAAGATGACGACGAGCACGTACACCGACGCGATGACGAGTTGCCAGGACGCGAACGACGAGAGCATATCCTCGAGGAGGAGTACCAGCCCCGCGGCCAGCATCGGGCCCCACAGCGTCCCCATGCCGCCCAGCAGTATCATGATGAGCACCTCGCCGCTGGTCTCCCAGCCCAGCAGGCCGGGGTGGGCGACGCTGATGATGGGGACGAACAGCGCCCCCGCGACGCCGGTGAACCCGCCGCTGATGGCGAAGGCGATTATCTTGTACCGCTTGACGTTGTAGCCGATGAACGCCATGCGGTCCTCGTTCTCGTGGATGCCCTTCAGCACGCGCCCGAACGGCGAGTTCGCCAGCCGGACGATCAGCGCGAACGACAGCGCCAGCACGCCGAACGTGAGGTAGTAGTAGTCCGACAGCGCCGACAGCTCGGTCCCGAACAGCGTGTAGAACGGGATGCCGATGAGGCCGTTGTCGCCTCCGAGGACGCTCGTCGCGTCCACGAAGTACGCCGGCATGTCGTCGAACACGGCGATGTAGAACAGCTGGGCAAAGGCGAGCGTGAGGATGGCGAAGTAGATGCCGCGGGCCCGCACCGAGAGCCACGCCATCACCGCCGCGATGAGCGCCCCGACGACGAACGCCGCCGGGAGCGCGACCAGCGCGTTCTGGGTGAGTTCGAGCAGGACGAGCCCCGCGGCGTAGCCCCCAAGCCCGAACATCGCGGCGTGGCCGAACGACGGCAGTCCCGTGTAGCCGAACACGAAGTCGAGACTGAGCGCGAACAGCGCGAACACCATGATGCGCGACACGAGGTCCATCCAGAACGGCTCGGTCGCGCCCGCGATAGCCGGGAACACGGCGAGCGCGAGTCCGGCCGCGACGACCCCCAGCCAGCCCGACCGCCCGAGCACCGACTCGTGGCCGGTGCTGGCGTCGAACCGGTCGAGGAACCCCTCGACCGACATCAGTGCCCTCCGGCCGCGGCGGCCTCGTCGATACCGAACAGGCCGTTCGGTTTGATCATCAGGACGATAATCATCAGCGCGAAGATGGGCATGTCTGCGAAGGCCGGCACGAACAGCGCCGTGTACGACGTGAGCAGGCCGACGATGATCGACGCCAGCACCGCGCCCCGGAAGCTCCCGAGGCCGCCGATGACGACGATGGCGAACGCGTCGATGATGACCGAGATGCCGAGGTTGGGGGCGATGGCGCCCTGCGGGGCGAGCAACACGCCGGCGAACGCCGCCAGCGCCGCGCTTCCGACGAACACGCCGATGAATATCTTCGAGACGTCGGTGCCCAGCGCGCTCACCATGTCGGTGTCGTGGGCGCTGGCTCGCATCAGGATGCCGATGTTCGTCCGGACCAGCAGTTGCCAGATGGCGACGATTATCAGCGCGCTCACGACCAGCGCGAACAGCCGGTAGTTCGGGTACGTCACCGACCCGAACGTGACGCTCCCGTCGAGCAGTGCGGGCGCGCTGATGCTTTTCGCCTCCGCGCCCCACAGCAGGACGATGAGCTCCTCGATGATGATGGCGACGCCGAACGTCAACAGGATGTGGTCCAGCGGGTTCCGCCCGTACAGCGGCCGGAGGCTGAACACCTCGATGACGGCGGCGGCGATGCCGACCAGAAGCGGGGCGACGAGCGCCGCCAGCCAGAAGTTACCGATGCCGATGTCCGACACCAGCAACCACCCGAAGTACGCGCCCAGCATGTAGAGTGCGCCGTGCGCGAAGTTGACGACGTTCATCATGCCGAACACGAGCGAGAGGCCGGTCACGATGAGCGCGAGCGTCAGGCCTGCCTGGAGCCCGAACAGTCCGGTCGCCAGCAGTGTGCTCACCTCGACCATCGGTTACTGGGAGAGGTCGCAGCCGAACGTCGGCGGCTCGACCTCCTCGAGCACGTCGATGGCAGTCGAGGTGACGCCGCTGCCGTGTGGCTGGATGTTCGACGGTTCGCCCTCAAGCGCGACGACCTCGTCGATGGTGAGGTCGAAGATGGGGTCGTGGGTCTGCTCGCTGATGGACATGGTGCCACGCGGCGACTCCCACTTGTACCCCTCGACGGTGGGGATGAACTCGTCGGGGGCGACGCCGCCCTCGGTGACGCCGGCCGCCAGCACGGTGGCCGCGTCGTAGGCGTTGGCGCCCCAGAACTGGGGCAGGTAGTCGTACGCTTCCAGGTGGGATTCGCGGAACGCGATGTTCGCGTCCGACTCCTTCGAGGGGGAGTAGGTCGCGATGCCCTTGGTGCCGATGCCGGCCTCACCGTACGCCTCCAGGTTGTCCTGGGTGGCGATGGTCGCCGACGCGGTCAGCGACATGCCCGCATCGCGCAGTCCGAGGTCCGAGAACGACTTCACCAGCCCGACCTCGTCGGTGCCGGAGGTGAACGAGAACAGCACCTCAGCGCCACTGTCGCGGGCGTTCTGCATGAACGACGACCAGTCGCTGTTGCCCAGCGGCGGGCGGGCGACGCCCTCGATACTGCCGCCGGCTTCCTCGAACCCTTCCTGGAAGTAGCCGCCGATCTGGTCGCCGGCCGCGTAGTCCGTGGCGAACACGTACGCGCTCTCGCCGACGTTCTCGTGGACCCACTGGCCGAACGGCTTGCCGAGCTGCCAGTTGTTCCAGGAGGTGCGGATGAAGGAGTTGTTACATGCCTCCGTCAGCGCCGTACTGCCCGCGGAGGGACTGAGCCAGACGAACTCGCCCTCGAACCGGCTGGCGACCGACAGCATCGCGTCGGCCGACGACGACGCCACCGGCCCGACGAGGAAGTCGACTTCCTCCTGCTGGATCATCTCGTTGGTGACCGAGGCCGCCTGCGAGGGGTCCGTGGCGGTGTCCTTCTGGACGTACTCGACGGGATGGCCGTCTATCTCGCCGCCGAGTTCCTCGTCTATCTTCAGCTTGAACGCGTCGACGAGCTGTTCGCCGGCAGTGGCGTACGGGCCGGAGAACGACAGCACGAACCCGACCTTCAGGCTCGACGGCTGTGACGTCGTCGACCCGCCGTCGTCGTCGTCACCGCCGCCACCGCCTCCGCCGCCACCGCCACCGCCTCCGCCGCCGCCACCGTTCCCGTCGCCGTCGTTGCCGGTACAGCCGGCGAAGGCGACGGTCACGCCCGCCGCCGTTCCCGACGTCAGGAACCGGCGTCGGGAGAAGCGCCCGCCGCCGCTGGTTGAGTCACTATCCGACACGTCGCGCTGACTGTCTGAGGTTGTCATTGGCTGACTCTCTCATGGGTGGTTGGCTGATGATGTATTAAACATTGCCCCTCGAACCGGGGAGTACCCAAGTGGTAAAGGGGCATCGTATCGGCCGAGCGGGTGGGTCAGCCGCCGCAGACTCGGGTTCACCCCTCGGTTATCGGATGGTGGTACTCGGTCAACACGGTGTAGACGCCGCCGAACTCCTTCGGATGGTAGATGAGTTCCGGCGCCGACTCCAGACCCCCCTCGATGATGGGTTCGACGCCGTGGTCGGCGAGGTGGGCCTTCGCGGCCGCGAGGTCCTCGACGCGGAACGCCAGCCCGTACAGTCCCGGGCCGTTCCGGTCGAGATAGCCCGCGATGTCGTCGTCGGCCGAGGCCGGCGCGATGAGTTCCAGCCCGGTCCGGTCGTCGTAGTAGACGAGCATCCCGGTGTCCCACTCCACCAGGTCGTTGAACGAGAGGCCCAAGAGCGTCTCGTAGCGCTCCTTCGTCGCGTCGAGTTCCTCGCGCGAGGCGACCAGGAGCACGCGGTCGATGTCGATAACCTGCATGCACCGCATCTCGCGGGGCGGTCACATATAGTTCGCGGCGGCCCGCTCGTGTGACTGCTCACTCGTAGTAGGCGCGTTCGAGGTCCATGACCGCCGTCTCGGTGTAGTACGGGCCACCGATGCGGCCGACGGCGCGTATCTTCCGGGCGTCGACCGTCCCGTCGGTGAGTATCGACTCGTCGAGGTGGACGTACTCGACGCGGCCGAACACGACGGTGCTGTTGCCCTCGATGTCGAGGCTGTCGTACAGCGAGCACTCCAGGGCGGCGGCGGCCTCGGCGACCCGCGGGGCGTCGACCCGCACGGAAGGGGCGGTCTCGAGGCCGGCGTGCTCGAACTCGTTTTCCTCGGCGTCCAGCGGCGCGCTGGTCTCGTCCATCGCCGCCGCGAGCGGTTCCGTGACGAGGCTGGCGACGAACTCGCCCGTATCGAGGACGTTACGCGCCGTGTCGGTGAGTCCGTCCGTGCGGGTGATGGCCGCGAACATCAGCACCGGCGGCGCGAAGCTGACGGCGTTGAAGAAACTGTACGGCGCGAGGTTCACCTCGCCGTCCGTCGACTGCGTGCTTATCCAGCCGATGGGTCGGGGCGTGACGACGCTCCCGAGGACCCGGTAGGTGGAGTTGCGGTCGTCGGTGCCGGGTTCGAACCCGAGCATCTCAGGGCCTCGTCGCCCGCGTCGCCGTCCGGGGTCGTTCGGCTGGTCTCACGCGTCCGGTCCCGCTCCGTCTCGTAGCCGTCGCCGAATCCATACCGCCCGGTTGGAACCCACCCGATTATAGGTTTCGGCGGGCCGGCGACGGCAGGTATAAGTCCCTGAGCCGGGAGATGTGAGGGTATGGCACGCGGCGACAGCGACCTGACCGAGGAACAGCGGCGTATCAGAGAGCGGTTCGTCGACGAGCGGGGCTACTGGCGCGAGGAGTGGGACCATCTGCTACGGCTCGACCCCGAGTTCTTCGAGCGCTACCGCGAACTGGCGTCCCACCCCTGGAAGGCGGGAACGCTCGACTCGCGGATGCGCGAACTCGTGCTCGTGGCCGCCAACAGTGCGACGACTCACCTCAACCACGAGGGGATGCGGACCCACATCGGACAGGCGCTCGACGAGGGGGCGACCGTCGACGAGGTCATGGAGGTGTTACAGCTCGCGTCGACGCTGGGCATCCACTCGGTGAGCGTCGGCGTCGACGCGCTCGCCGAGCGGGCGGGATTCCCCGACCGGACCGAGGCGCAACGCGAGTCGATGGCCGCCGTCAAGGCCGACTGGGCGGAGTACCTCTCCGACGACTGGGACGACATCGTCGCGTACGACCACGGCTATCTCGACACGTTCATGCGGTTCTCCTCGCATCCGTGGCGGACGGGCGCACTCGACCCCGGCGAGAAGGAGCTGATATACATCGCCATCGACGCGTCGACGACCCACCTCTACGAGCAGGGGCTCGGGTTCCACATCGACCACGCGCTGGAGAACAGCGACGTCACGCCCGAACAGATCATGGAGGTGTTCGAACTCGTCTCGGACCTCGGGATGCAGACCGTCACCGAGGGCGTCCCCATCCTCGTCGAGGAGGCCGCGGCCCGCGACCGGCTCCCCGAGGAGTCGTGAGGAGGACACAATCTCTCATGGTCTATTTGGTAGTATTCTTGTTACAGGCGTACGGTTGTAACTTTACGCCACGCGCCCGACCGGAACCGCGCTGTCGTGCGGTTTCGGTATCCGCCCTCGACTGATACACGTCGCCGTCTCGTTCGTAACAGGTGTCCGTTACGGGCGCCCGAAACGGGTGTATTCTGTCCGTAACAGGGCCGAAACGTCCGTCACGGGGACGAACGGCTGACGGCGCTCCGGCAGACACCCCCGGGGGGGGTGGTCAGTGGCCCTCGAACTCGGGGTCGCGGTCCTCCATGAACGCGGAGGCGCCCTCCATCATGTCGTCGGTCGACAGCAGGAGGCCGAACGCCTGGGATTCGAGTTCCAGCCCCGCCGAGAGGTCCTGGTCGCGGCCCGCGTTCATCACCTGTTTCGCCTTCCGGAGTGCGATGGGCGGCCCGGATACGAGGTCGTCGACGAACGCCTCGACGGTGTCGTCGAACTCGTCGTCCGTGACGGCGCGGTTGATAAGCCCCCACTCCTCGGCCGTCTCGGCGTCGATGCGCTCCCCGCGGAACACGAGTTCCTTCGCCCGCGCGTCCGAGAGCATCCGAATGGCCCGCTGGGTGCCGCCGCCGCCCGGGATGAGTCCCAGGGTGATTTCGGGGAAGCCGAACTCCGAGCCCTCGGTGGCGACCCGCAGATCACACGCCAGCGCGAGTTCGAGGCCGCCGCCGAGACAGAAGCCGTCTATCTTCGCGAGCGTCGGCCGCGGGAACGAACTGAGCGTCTGGAACACCGGCGTCACCTCGACGTCCGCCGGGTTCATGTCGGCGAAGCCGGTGATGTCGGCGCCGGCACAGAACGCGCGGTCGCCCGTCCCCTCGAAGACGACGGCGCGGACCGCATCGAGGTCGGCCGTCTCGAGGACGTGCTGAATCTCGTCCATCAGGTCCTGGGAGAGGGCGTTGAGCCGCTCGGGCCGGTCGAGTTCGATTTCCAGCAGGCCCTCGTCGGTGAGAGTGGCGTTCAGGTCGCGGTACTCCCGCTCGTCGGCCTCGCCGTACTCGTAGAACCCCTCGCCCGCGTCCTCGCCGGTGTTGCCGGCCTCGACGCGTTCGACGAGGTAGTCGGCCGGCTCGTAGCGGGCCTCGCCGGTCGCCTCGTGGAGGTCACGGAGCGTCTCGAGGACGGCGTCGAGCCCGATCTTGTCCGCGCGGCGGCACGGCCCCTCGGGGAAGCCGGTGCCCAGCCGCATCCCGGTGTCGATGGCGTCGGGCGTGGCGACGCCGTCGCCCACGAGCCGCGCCGCCTCGTTGATCATTCGGGCCTCGACGCGGAGCGTGTCGAACCCCTCGCCGTCGCCCGCCTCGTAGCTGACGCCCTCGCCCTCCTCGTAGTCGTAGAACCCCTTGCCCGTCTTGCGGCCGTAGTTCCCGGCCTCGTACGGTTCGGCCAGCGCCGGCGGGATGGGCGTCCCCGCCTCCGCGAGGACGTGGTAGTTGACGTCGATGCCGGTCATGTCCGTCAACTCGAACGGCCCCATCGGATACCCCCGCTGGTGGACCATCGCGGCGTCGGCCTCCTCGATGGTCGCCTCGCCCTCCGAGACCATCCACGCCGACTCGATGAGGAACGGCAACAGCACCGTATTGACGACGAACCCGCGGACGTCCTTGCGGACGTAGATGGGGGTCTTGTCGATGGCCTCGACGAACTCGTAGGCGCACTCGGCGGTCTCGTCAGATGTTTCGTCGCCGTAGATGACCTCGACGAGGTCCATCTTCACCGGCGGATTGAAGAAATGCATCCCCACCACCTGCTCCGGGCGCGAGGTGGCGCTCGCCATCTCCGTGATGGACAGCGAGGAGGTGTTCGACGCGAGCACCGTCTCCTCGGGCGCGAACTCGTCGAGGTCGCCGAAGATGTCCTTCTTCAGGTCCATGTTCTCCGGGGCGGCCTCGATGACGAGGTCGGCGTCCTCGACGGCGGTCTCGAGGTCGACCGCGGTGTCGACCCGCGCCATGACCGTCTCGACGGGCTCCTCGAGGCGGTCCTTCTCGGCGAGTTTCTCGAGCGACCACTCGATGTTCTCGTACCCCTCGTCGACGAGGTCCTGCTCGATGTCGCGCATCGTGACCTCGTAGCCCGCCATCGCGGCCACCTGGGTGATGCCGTGACCCATGCTCCCCGCGCCGAGGACTGCCACCTGCTGAATGTCGCTGACGTCCATGCCGTCGTGTCCCTCACGAGCGACTTAAGCCCATCGTCACCGGAGCCAGCGGCGCTCGGGGCAGTTTTATTACCCAGTACCCGCCCTTGTGAGGTATGGCATCCGCCACCACGCTACGGAGGTGCTGTCGATGGTCGTAGTCGCGGGCGTCGGCGCGTACGTCCCGCTGTACCGCGTCGACCGCGAGGACGTCGCGGCCCAGACCGACGGCGCCGCGAGCGGCGAGACCGCGGTCCCCGCGCCCGACGAGAACCACGTCACGATGGCCAGCGAGGCCGCCGACACCGCACTCGCGCGGGCCGGCATCGACGGCGGTGACCTGTCCGGCGTCCTCACCGCGAGCGTCACCGACCGCTTCGCCGAACACGGCATCGCCGCCCACGTCGCCTATCGCTACGGCGCGACCGGCGACGTGCGAACCGCCGACTGCGGCGGGTCGACTCGGGCCGCGACGGACGCGCTCGTGCTCGGTATCGACCGCGTCCGTGCCGGCGAGGGGCCGGTGCTGGTCGTCGGCGTCGACGCCGTCCCGACTGACCCCGACGACGACGGCGTCGCGTACGCCGGCGCCGGCGCCGGCGCGGTCGTGCTCGCGGAGTCGGCCGACGACCCCGCCGCGACGGTCACGGGTGTCGGCCAGTCGACGACTGGGTTCGTCGAGCGCCACCGCCTCCACGGCGAGGTGCCGACCCGCCTCGACGACCGCTTCGAGCAGTCGACGGGCGTCCCCGAGGCCGTCGGGCCCGCGATGGAAGCGGCGCTCGACGGCGCCGACCCCGACGCGGCCGTCGTTGGCACGCCCGAGTCGTGGCGCGCACGGTCGGTGCTTGGCGGCTCCGACGCCGAGCACGTGTCGGTGTTCGACTCGGTTGGCGACGCCGCGACCGCCTCCCCGTTCATCGACCTCGCACACGCACTCGAAACGGGAGCCGGCGACAGCCTCGCCGTCGTCGTGTACGGGAGCGGCGGCGCCGACGCCGTCGCGCTGGAGGCCGGTGCTGTCCCCGAGGACGGCGACACCGTCGCCGACCAGTTGGACGCGAAGGAACTGGTGACGTACGCCCAGCATCTCCGATACCGTGAACCGGTCGACTACCAGGGGGTGGCCCAATGAGCGGTCCCCGGTATCACCGCTCTCGCGAGCAGGACCAGCATCTGCTCGCCTTCGAGTGCCAGGAGTGCGGCTACGTCTCGTTTCCCGAGGAGCGAGAGACGTGCAAGCGGTGTGGCGCGGCCCCCGCGACGTGGGAGGATACCCACCTCGCGGAGCGCGGGACGATACGGACGTTCGTCGTCCAGGAGTACCTGCCCGACGAGTTCGAGTCGCCCCAGCCGGTCGCCATCGTCGACCTGCCGCAGGCCGACGGCGACGGCGAGCCTGCGCGGGTGTACGGACTGCTGACCGAGACGCATCTGGAGGAAATCGACGTCGGCACCGAAGTCGAGGCGCGGTTCCGGGAGCTGTTCGCGGACGGTGACCGACCCATCAACTCCTTCAAGTTCGCGGTGCCGCGGGGTGAGAAGCGATGACTGACGCGCACGTCGTCGGGTCGGGGATGATTCACTTCGGCGAACTGAAGGAGAAGTCGTTCGACGACACCATCGAGGAGGCGTATCTCGCGCTGCTCGACGACGTGGACGACGGCGTCGCACCCGCGGACATCGACGGCGTCTGGTACGGCTCGGCCGACATCGCCGGCGAGGGCTCCTCGGGCGTCACCGTCGCCCACGCGACGGGGCTGTTCGAGACGCCCATCACCCGCGTCGAGAACGCGTGTGCGACGGGTAGCGACGCGGTCCGCAACGCCCGCATCGCCATCGAGGCCGGGCAGGCCGACGTGGCGATGGTTATCGGCGCCGAGAAGATGACCGACGACACGGGCGGACTCATCGCCGCCGCGGCGCTCGACCGCCTGTGGCGCGGCCGGGGCGTCACGATGCCCGCGTTCTTCGGGATGCGGGCGACCCGCCACATGGACCAGTACGGCACGACCCGCGAGCAGATCGCGGAGGTGTCCGTGAAGAACCACGAGAACGGCACGAAGTACCCGTACGCCCACCAGCAGTTCGAGTGCACCGTCGAAGACGTGAAGAACTCCCCGACGGTGAGCTACCCGCTGAACCTCTACGACTGCTGTCCGGTCACCGACGGCGCGTGTGCCATCCTGCTGGCCAGCGAGGAGCGGGCCGGCGAGTTCACCGACGACCCCATCCGCATCGCGGGGTCGGGGCTCGCCACCGACTCGTTCATGCGCGGCGACGACCTCGCGTTGACGAACTTCCCGGCGACGCGACACGCCGCCGACCAGGCGTACGAGGAGGCCGGCATCGGGGCCGACGACGTCGACGTCGCGGAGGTGCACGACTGCTTCTCCATCACGGAACTCGTCACCTACGAGGACCTCGGGTTCTGCGGGCAGGGCGAGGGCGGCCAACTGGTCGCGGACGGCGAGACCCGCCTCGACGGCTCCATCCCTGTCAACCCCTCGGGCGGGTTGCTCTCGAAGGGCCACCCCATCGGTGCGACCGGCGTCGCACAGGTCGCGGAGATATACGAACAACTGCGGGGCGAGGCCGGCGACGTGCAGGTCGACGACCCCGAGGTCGGCGTCCAGCACAACATCGGCATCGGCCGCAACGCCACCGGCGCGGTCTCGTGTGTCAACGTGCTCGACCGACGGTAGCACCGCGGCACGCGGCCCCCCGTCCGCGACGGACGACGGATGTATCTATTCGTAACGGCGCCGGTGCCGTTCGGCCCCGCCGTTTCGGTGTAGAACGGTGCTCGTGGTGTCAGAACGGCGTTCGAGGCGGTTCCGTATCGATCCGGTAGAGATGCTTCTGACTGTAGGTGGAGGCGCCGGAGGAGCGCATCCCGGCGTCCCGTCGGTGGCACACGGCCGATGTCGAACCGAAACGCCCTCGTGGGGTCCCGCCGGGGTACGTCACATGGGAATACGAGCCGGCATCGGTCGACTCCGCGGCGGTGGTCGCGGGTGGACCTTGCTGGCCATCGCCGTCGGCTGGGTGTTCGTGCTCGGCGGGCGGTTCCTCGTCCCCGCGGTGCTCCCGCAGGTGAAGGCGGCGTTTGGGGTCTCCGATTTCGGTGCCGGCGTGGCGATAACGACCATCTGGGTCGCCTACGCGCTGATGCAGTCGCCCGGGGGGTTGCTCGTCGACCGGCTCGGCGAGCGTCGCCTGCTCACGGGGAGCCTCCTGTTGACCGCCGCCAGCATGCTCGTGCTCGGGGCGGCGCCGGCGTTTCTCGCCTTCCTCGTGGGCTGTGGTGCCTTCGGGCTGGCCACCGGGCTGTACGGACCCGCCCGCGGGACGGCGCTCTCGCGGACGTTCCCCGACAACGACGGCACCGCCATCGGCGTGACGCTTGCGGCCGGCTCCGTCGGCTCGGCCGTGCTTCCCCTGCTCGCGGGGGCGCTGGTGGGCACCTACAGCTGGCGGCTCATCGTCGGCGGGCTGCTGGTGCCGCTGGCCGTGGCCGGCCAGCTCGTCTGGGCGACGGTTCCCGAGCGCGACGGCGGCGCAGCCAGCCGCTCGCCCCGACAACTCGCGGGCGACGTCGTCCGGGCCGTCCGCGTCCGCGGCGTCGCTATCGCGGTGGGTGCGGCGACGCTGATGCTGTTCGCGTTCCAGGGGCTGTCGGCGTTCTGGGTCACGTATCTGGTCTCGGCGAAGGCGCTCGACCAGACGACCGCCGCGGCGGCGTTCTCGTTGCTGTTCGTCGGCGGCGCCATCTCGCAGGTCACCGCCGGCGGTCTCGCCGACCGGTTCGGCTATCGGGTGGTCCTGCTCGGCGTCGCGGCGCTGAACGTGCCGTTGCTGGTCGCGGTACCGTTCGTCGAGGGGGTCGTGCCCATCGCGGCGCTGTCGTTCCTGCTCGGCACCCGGCTGGGTATCGCGCCGGTGTCGAACGCCTACATCATCGCGGTGTTGCCCGACGCCGTCACCGGGACCGCCTGGGGCGTCCTCCGGACGGGCCTCTTTCTGCTGGCGGCCGGGGGCTCCACCGTCGTCGGGGCCATGGCCGACGCCGCGCTGTTCGACGAGGCGTTCCTGCTGTTGGCGGTACTGACCGCTGGCGGGGCGGTGCTGTTCGCGCTCCTCCCGGACCGCGAGGCGGTCCGGCCGGGGTAAGTACGCACGGTGGGGGCCACGAACGCCCCGGCGGCTCAAGGGTATCGCCGCACGTAATGGTAGACAGAGTAACACGAATGAGACCGTCGGCTCTCGGAATATAGACGAATATAGTTGTAACACTCGCCGCTCGAGGTGTATCCCGTATTCAGTTACTACACGCGTCGATGTAGGCGATTTCGGGTTTTTGTCCGAAGGTAGCGTGGAGGTGGCGCGACGTTCGTTCTTGTATCGGCGTCGTCACTCCAGAAACGTGCGGCGGACGTGCGGCGTCGAGTAGTCGACCCCGAACCGCTCGTCGATGCAGTCGCGCAACAGGTCGGCGTCCCAGCCGTCGGCGTCGTAGCCGCGTTCATGTGGTGACTCGTCGAGCCACGCCCGCACCTGCTGGCGCTGGTCGTCGGAGAGTTTCGGCGGGCGTCCCGGCTTCGGCGTGTCGCGGAGCGCCTCCTCCAGCGACCCGGATTCGAGCCGGTCGAGCCAGTAGTAGACGGTCGACTGCGGGATGCCGTACCGCTCCGAAATCACGTCGACGCCGACGCCGTCCTTGTACGCCAGCGCCACCATCAGCCGCTTTGCGGCCTTCGCGTCTTCGGCGTCGGCCAGCGCCTCGCGCAGTCGGTCGGGCGACAGGTCTGCGAGCTTGCTCATGCAGGGTACTGACGCGCCGGGGTTACAAAAATTTCTATACGGCAGTTTACAATTAGTTATCTATAGAAGTCAGCCGACAGGCGGTGGCGTCGGCGCACGGCCGGGGCCGACAGCGGGTCGGCGCAGTTCGGCTACGTGGACGGTTCGACGACGGCCGGTCCGACTTATCTCCAAACACATGTGTCAGAATTGGCGCTGTGGCGACCCTCGGGGCTCGTCCGACCAGCCGGTCGGCGACTCCCCACCGGCTTCGGGGTTAAAGCGCCGCTTAAGCCGATGAAACGTCATCGGTAGTTATGCGTCGTCCGCGACCAGGGGTCGCTATGGGTGGGGAAGACGACGTCACGTTCCAAATCGTCTCCGAACTGGAGGCCGCCGGTGTCGACGTCGAACAGCTACCACCGCTGATGGAGTACGTCGACACCGAGGCGCTCGAAACGCTCGTCGCTCACGCCCGGGAGCATCCGGACGCGGCAGTTACCGTCCGGTTCGACTACGCCGGCATCACGGTCACAATCGCCGGGGGCGAGGTCGAGGTCGTCGAACGTGAACCGTCGACGAAACCGTAGGGAGGGCGGCGAAGCGACGGCCACGCTCTCCTCGGTGTCCCACCGGCGGTTCGTTTCGGGTCGACACACCGCCGCCACTTCGGCGTCGGGTCGCCGCTTCGGAGTGGGAGTTTGACGCAACTTATTGTAATACTTCGCTCTCCCGAGTGTCCCGACTACTCGTCGTCCACCGGTGCTCGTGTGTGGGGATACCGTGGTGTTATATGCCATCCCGTTCAACGACACGCCACCAGCCATGAGCGAGCAAGCCACGGGCGAGGAGTCGACGGAACAGGTGTACGACCGGGCGGGCATCGGCCATCGGTTCGGCTACGGCGAGCGGCCGGTGCTGGTCGTCGTCGACCTCCAGTACGGGATGACCGACCCCGACAACCCGCTGGGCTCGGATCTCGGCGGGGCCGTCGAGCGGACGAACGACCTCGTCGCCGCGGCCCACGAGGGGGGCGTTCCGGTGGTGTTCACGCGGGTCGTCACGAAACACCCCGACGCCGCGGACCTCGGCGTCTGGACCGAGAAGGTGCCGAACCTGGCGACGCTGAAGCCGGACACGCGGTGGGTGGAGATAGACGACCGCATCGACGTCGGGGACGACGACCACATCCTCGACAAGCGGCAGGCCAGCGGCTTCCACGAGACGGAACTCGAGTCGATGCTCACGGCGACGAGCCGCGACACCGTGGTCATCGCCGGCTGTACGACCAGCGGCTGTGTCCGCGCGACGGCCATCGACGCCTGTTCGGCCGGCTACAAGACCGTCGTCGTCGAGGAGTGTGTCGGCGACCGCACCGACCGGGTCCACGAGGCGAACCTGTTCGACATGGACTCGAAGTACGCGGACGTGGTCCCGCTCGAGGACGCGACGGCGTATCTGGAGTCCGGCGGCGACCCGCAGTAGGCTACTCCGTGATGTCGACGCCTTCGCTGTTCTCGTACTTGTCGGCCTCCTCCTCGGGGAGATAGCGGTCCTCCTGCCGGTAGATTTCTGGGAAGCCGGCGAACTCGAAGAACCGCCCCATCGCCGTCTCCTCGAGGTCGGACTCGATGGGAAGGTCGGCGAACGTCTCGTCTTCGAACGCGCGTTGCGCCTCGGAGATGCCGTCCCGGCCGGCCTCGTCGAGCGCCTTCAGATGCGTGAGCGAACTGTGGATAGCCGCCATCGGCGCGGCCGTCGGGTAGATGACGATGTCGTAGCCGAGTTCCTCCAGTTCCGTGGGTTCGAGCCGCGGCGAGATGCCGACGCAGTTGTACAGCAGGGGGGCGTCGACCTCCTCGGCGACCCGCTCGACCTCCTCGGCGTCGGTCGGCCCCTCGACGAACGCGATGTCGGCGCCCGCGTCGACGTAGGCGTTGGCCCGCTCGATGGCGTCGTCGAGCGAGCCGTCGTGGGCCCCCCTCGCGTCCGTGCGGCCGATGATCTGCATGTCGCTGTCCAGCCGGTCGCGCTCGTCGGCGGCCGCGCGGTACTTCCCGGTCGCCTCCTCAACCGAGATGACCTCCCGGCCGCTCGCGTGGCCACAGCGTTTCGGCGCGGTCTGGTCCTCGATGTGGATGGCGCCGACGCCGGTGTGGGCGTACTCCCGGACGGTCCGGACGACGTTCGTCGCGTTGCCGTAGCCGTTGTCCGCGTCACAGACGACGGGCACGCTCGCCGTGTTCTGGATGTTGTGGCCGTTCTCGACCATCTCGGTCATCGTCACCAGCCCCGCGTCCGGGAGGCCGGTCTTCGCCAGCGACGTGCCGAACCCGGTCATGTAGAGGGCGTCGAACCCAACCATGTCGGCCGCTCGCGCGGTCAGCGGGTCGTGGACGCCGGGACACACCAGTATCTCCTCGCGGGCGACGAGCTGTTGGAACTGCTTGCCGTACTGCATAGACGCAGTGGGTCGGTGACTCACATAAATCATAGGGCGGGCCCGCGCCCGGTCTGTCCCCATCGATGCTGTGAGTCCCGCCGCCGCAGGGGGAAAATGTTATGTGATAACGGGGCACGGTTTTTATCAATGGCTGCCCGATCAGTCCGAGTGGCGGAGCTGTCGAAGTCGTTCGAGGCGGAGACGGCACTCCACGGCATCGACCTCGACGTATCTCCGGGCGACATCACGGTCGTCGTCGGTCCCAGCGGATGTGGGAAAAGCACCCTGCTGAAATGCATCGCGGGGCTCGTCGACCCCTCCGAGGGGTCAATCCAGTTCGACGGTACCGACGTGACCGACCGACGGCCCGCGGACCGCGACCTCGGGTTCGTGTTCCAGGAGTTCGAGGACACGCTGTTCGCGCATATGACGGTCCGGGAGAACGTCCGGGTCGGCCTCGAACAGCAGTCGTCGGTCGACGCCGCCGACATCGAGACGCGGATCGACGACATTCTCGAGATGGTCGCGGTCAGCGACCTGGGCGACGACTACCCGGAGAACCTGAGCGGCGGTCAGCAACAACGGGTCGAACTCGCCCGTCAGCTGGCCCGCGACTGCGACCTCGTCCTGCTCGACGACCCGCTTGCGGACCTCGACTACAAGCTCCAGAAGCGGATGGAGCTGGAACTCCACCGGCGACACGCCGCCTCGAACAACACCTACCTCTACGTCACCCACAACCAGACGCAGGCGCTCGAACTTGCGGACGAACTCGTCGTGATGAACGCCGGCCGCATCGAGCAGGTCGGCACGCCGGCGTCGGTGTACCACGACCCGGAGACGGCGTTCGTCGGCCGGTTCGTCGGCGACTCGAACATGATAGAGGGCGTCCGCGACGGGACGGAGGGTGCCATCTCGACCGACGCCGGCGAGCTTGTGGCCGCGGACGCCGGCGCCGGCTCGGAGGAGGTCGTCGTTCTCGTCCGCCCGGAGGAAATCGAACTCCAGCCGGACCCCGACGCCGTCGACAACACCCTCGAGGGCCGCGTCCAGGGCCGGACGTTCATCGGTGACGAGACGGAGTTCATCGTCTCGGTGCCAGGCATCGAGGACACGGTGCTCGTCCGGCTCCCCGGGTCGGTGACCGTCGACGCCGACGAGGTCACCATCGGCTGGGACGCCGACGCGACGCTCGTGTACGGGCTGGACGAACTGAGCGTGGACCCCGACTTCGCGCTTGCTGACCTGCGGGAGCTGTACTCATGAGCGACACGAACCCATCCGTCGCGGCCGACGCCGACGGCACGACCGACGCTGCACAGGACGTTTCGATAGCGGTCGAGGACCTGACCAAGGTGTACGACGGCGACGTCCTCGCCGTCGACGGCATCTCCTTCGACGTGGCGGCGGGCGACTTCTGTGTCATCATCGGGCCCAGCGGCTGTGGCAAGTCCACGACGCTCCGGTCGATGGTCGGGGACCTCTCGCCCACGTCGGGCCGTATCTACGTCGACGGCGTCGACGTGACCGAGACGCCGACGTACAAACGCGACATCGGGCTCGTGTTTCAGGATTTCCAGCTGTTCCCGCATCTCACCGTCCGCGAGAACGTCGAGTACGGGCTCGAACGCGTCGGGGCACCGCCCGCGGAGCGTGACGAGAAGGTCGAGGACGTCCTCGAGTTGATGAAGCTCGAATCGCTGGCCGACAGCCCCTCGGACGAGCTGTCGGCCGGGCAGAAACAGCGAGTCGCGCTCGCCCGGAGCCTCGTGCTGGAGCCGAACGTCCTGCTGTTGGACGAGCCGCTGGGCGACCTCGACTACAAACTCCAGAAGCGGCTCGAACGGGAACTGCTCGACATCCACCACCAGGTCGAGACGACGTTCGTCTACGTCACCCACGACCAGCGGCAGGCGATGCGGCTGGCCGACCAGATCGTCGTGATGAACGACGGTCACGTCGAACAGTCCGCACCGAGCGACGAGATTTACAACCACCCCGCGACGGCGTTCGTCGCCACGTTCGTCGGCGACTCCAACGTGTTTACCGGTGAACTCACCGACGTCGTCGAGCCGGGCGTCGCCCGGATGGACACGCCGTTCGGCACGTTCGACGTGTCGGCCGAGAACCTCTATTCGGACCCCGAGGAGCTACTCGGCGAGACGCTCCCGTTCGCCGTTCGCCCGCAGTTCCTCCGGGTCGACGAGACGGCTCCGAACACCGTCGACTGTGCCGTCGAGGACGTCATCCACCAGCCCGGCAAGGGGACCAAGCTCATCCTCGAGGCGACGGACGCCGACGGGGAGCCGAAACAGCTCGAACTCACGACCCACGACACCTACGACAGCCTCGACGAGCGGGTCGTCGCGGGCTGGGACCCGGCCGACACCATCCTGCTGGAGCGCATCTCGGTCACCGACAGCGTCGACCTCGAGCGCGACCTTCTCGGGGAGTGAGCCGCTGACGGCGGCTCATTCCTCGAGGTCGAGCCCCAACTCCGCCGCGAGCTCCCGCGATTCCTCCGAGATGATGCGTTTCTCCGCGGACACTTGGTGAGCGTGGGTCCCCTCCAGTTTGCAGATGCTCGCGGCCCACGGGGCGATGGAGTCGGCGCCCTCCGGCGTCAGTTCCTGGTGGGTGAGCACGCGGAGATACGTCGTGACGTTGATGCCGCCCGTGTAGTTGGCCACCTCCTGTGTCGGAAGCGAGTGGTTCGTCCCGACGGCCTTGTCGCCGAACACGACGGGCGCGTCGTGGCCCAAGAACAGCGAGCCGTAGCTGTCGAGGTCGTCGATGAGCTGTCGGGCGTCGTCGACCATCACCTGGACGTGCTCGATGGCGTAGTCGTTGGCGACGCTCGCGGCGCCTGCGAGGTCGTCGACGAGGACGATTTCGCCGTTGGCGTCCCACGACTCGCGGGCGGTCTCCGCGGTCCGGAGGCTCGGCAACTGCGCCTCGAGTTCGTCGAGCACCTGGTCGGCGATTCCTTCTTCGGTGACGACCAGTATCGGTCGCGACCGGGGGTCGTGTTCCGCCTGTGCGAGCAGGTCGGTGGCGACCATCTCCGGGTCAGCGGTGTCGTCGGCGATGATGAGCACCTCCGTCGGGCCGGCGATGAAGTCGATGCCGACGGTGCCGAACACCTGTCGCTTGGCCTCGATGACGAACACGTTGCCCGGGCCGGTCACCTTGTCGACGCTCGGTATCGTCTCCGTTCCGTACGCCATCGCCGCGATGGCCTGTGCGCCGCCGGCGACGTAGATTTCGTCGGCACCGGCCCGGTCCATTGCGTACAGCTGTGCCGGCTGGAGCCCCCCGTCGGCCTGCGGCGGCGCGCACGCGACGACCCGGTCGACGCCGACGACCGTCGCCGGGACGATGGTCATCGCCGGCGTCGCAACGAGCGGGTGTCGGCCCCCGGGGACGTAGACGCCGGCGCTTTCGACGGGGAGCAGACGCGTGCCGAGCGTGATGCCGGGTTCGGTCTCCGTTTCGAACCCGTCGAGGTTCTCGTACTGCCGCTCGTGGAACTCGCGGACGTTCTCGATGGTGTTGTCGATGGTGCGTCGTTCGGCCTCGGTGAGGCTCTCGGCCGCCGCGTCGATCTCCGCCTGACTCACCTGAAGCTCCTCACGGTCGACGTCGTCGAACTTCCGCGTGAGTTCGCGGACCCCCTCGTCCCCCCCGGACCGGACCGTCTCCACGATGTCCCTGACGGACGCTGTCACGTCCTGTGGAATTTCGAGCGACGGGTCGTCGGCCTGCTTGAGATACGTGTGGTTCGGTTCCATCGGCCGCAAAATCCGGCCGAACTGGATTAAATCTTTCCGTAACATGGGAAGAAATCGACAGACAGCGGCGGCTCGGCGCCGGCGCCAGAGGGTACGGGCCGGAGGGTGGTGGGGTCAGTCGCCGTACTGTTTCCCCTCCCACTCCGAGATGCCGCTCTTGTACTTCTCGATGTACTCCTCGCGGGCGGCCGCGATGCGGTCGGCGAGTTCGCGCTCGCTGGGGATCGGGCCGCGGTCGATGGTGCCGAGTTCGTCCCGCTCCTCGCGGAGCGTCGCCCGGCGGTCGGCCGTCGCGGCCTCGTCGACCGTGTCGTCGTCGGCGAGCACGACGCCGTACTCCTCGACGGCCGCCTCCCGGGAGACGAGGCCCTGTCGGACCTCACGGGCGACCGTCTCGGCGTCGCGGTCGAGCGGGTCGCCGAGGCCGCCACCGCCCGCCGTGATGAACACGAGTTGGTCGCCGGCTTCGACCGGGAGGTTCTCCACCTTCGAGGGGAGATGCTCCTCGGTGCCGTCCTCGCGGACGAGTATCTTCTCGCTGTTGCCCGCGGGGTTGCCGCCGTCGACGCCGGGCGGGTTCGTCAGCGCCCGGTCGTCCTGGTACGTGAGCGTGCCGTCGGACTTGAACGTGTACGTCCGGCGGATGCCGTGGCCGCCGCGGTGTTCGCCGGCGCCGCCGGAGTCGACGTTCGCTTCGTAGGCGTCGACCCGGAGCGGGTAGTACGCCTCCAGATACTCGACGGGGACGGTGTAGAACAGCGGCCACCACGAGTGGCCGTCGAGGCCGTCGCCCGCCGGGCGGGCCGGGATGCCGCCGTACAGCAGTTCGAGCAACTGGAACGGCGTGCCCTCGTCGTCGACGCCGGAGTAGACGAGGTTGGGGTTCGTCCCGTAGCTCCCGCCGGCGCTGAACTCCTCGCCGAACGCCATCGAGAACACGCCCTGGAGCACCTCGTGCTGTTTCGTCATCGTCGGCAGGCGGTTCGACACCGCGGCGGGGTACTCCGGATTCAGGATGGAGCCTGCGGGGATGTCGACGTGGACCCGGTCGAAGTAGCCGTCGTTGAACGTCAGCTTCGGGTCGTGGGTCATGATGACGAACAGCCCCACGAACATCTTGAACATCTTCGTGTTCAGGATGAAGTTGACCGTCCCGGGCACCTGCGGGTCCGACCCCTCGAACGTGAGATAGAGGTCGTCGCCGTCGCGGTACATCTTCAGCTCGAGGCGGATGGGGCCGTGACCCAGCCCGTCGTCGTCGGAGTAGTCCCAGAAGACGAACTCCTCGTGTTCGGGGATGTGTTCGCGGAACAGTTCGGTGACGCCGCGGCGCGTCCGGTCGAGGACCGCGTCACACGCCTCCAGATACGTCTCCTTGCCGAACCGGTCACACAGCTCCTTGACGCGCTTCTCGGCGGCTTTCGTCCCCGCCGAGATGGCCTTGATGTCCGCCTCGTTCACGTCCGCCGTCCGGGTGTTGTGGGTGAACGTCGACAGCAGTTCCTCGTCGAGTTCGCCGGCCTTGAACAGCTTCACCGGCGGGAGCCGGACCCCCTCCTCGTGGATGGTCTCGGCCTCGATGGGGATACTCCCGGGGACGATGCCGCCCACGTCCGCGAGGTTCCCCCACTGCTTCGAGAACCCCACGAGGTCGTCCTCGTAGAAGATGGGGCGAAGCAGGATGAAGTCGGGGTTGTGGGAGATGGAGCCGTCGGTGAGATACGGGTCGTTCGTCGCCAGCACGTCCCCCTCCTCGAGGTCGTCGAGTTCGTACGGCGAGTTCTCGATGATTTTGTCGATTTCGCTCCCGAACTGGCCGGCGATCATCCGCCCCTCGCGGTCCGCGATGAGCGGGAACTGGTCGCTCTGCTCCCGGATGGCGGGGCTGAACGCCGTCGTCTCCAGCACGCGGTCCATCTCGTAGCGCGTGTTCAACAGCGTGTTCTCGATGATGTCGAGCGTCGTCGGGTCGATGTCGTGGTCGCCCACGAACTCCGGTTCGGCATCGCTCTCCTCGGCTTTGAGGTCCGCTACCCAGTCGGGGTGTGATTCGGTCGTGCTCATTGGTCGCCTCGCGTGATTTCGAGACAGCCGTAGCGATTGACTGTCGCCGTGTTCTCGGGCAGGACGGTCGTCGTCGCGTCGTTCTCGACGACGATGGCCGGGCCGTCGATTTCGTTGCCCGGTCGAAGCTGTTCGCGGGCGTATATCGGCGTCTCGTAGGCTGAGCCGTCGAAGTACGCCTCGTCGGTGCTCGTGACGGCGTGGCTCGCGTCGGGGCCGTCCATCTCGGCTTCCGTCAGCGCGACGCCGTCGATGGTGCCGCGGCCGACCACCCGGAGGGTGGCGAACTCCACGGGCGCATCGAGCGTGAACCCGAACTGCTGTTCGTGCCGGCGCTCGAACTCGTCGCACATCGCGTCCATCCCGTCGCCGTTCCGGAGCGTCTCCGGGTCGACGTCGATGGACATCTGGATGTCCTGCCGGTAGTAGCGGCAGTCGACGGAGTACTCGAACACCTGGTCGGCGTCGTCGACGTCCTCGGAGGAGAGCCACGCCGACGCGTCCTCGCGGAGCGAGTCGAGTTCCGCCGCGAGGTCGTCGCCGCCGACCTCCTCTTCGGTCTCGATGTACGTCTCCGTGAACTCGTTTTGGATGTCGCTGGTCAGGAAGCCGTACGCGCTCATGACGCCCGGCCCCGGCGGGATGATGACCGGATACGCCTCGATGAGTTCGCCGACCGCGTTGGCGTGCATCGGTCCCGCGCCGCCGAACGCGACCAGGCCGAACTCGCGGGGGTCGTACCCCTTCTCGACGGAGACGACCCGCAGTGCCGAGTAGATGTCCTGGTTCACCACGTCGAGGATGCCCTGTGCGGCTTCCTCGACGCTGATGCCGCGCTCCTCGGCGATGGGTTCGATGACGTCGTAGGCGGCCTGCCGGTCGAGTTCGAGCGTGCCGCCGAGCTTCACCGACTCGGGGATGCGCCCGAGCACGACGTTCGCGTCGGTCACGGTCGGCTCCTCGCCGCCCCGACCGTAACAGGCCGGGCCGGGGTCGGCGCCCGAACTCTCGGGACCGACCTCAAGCGAGCCCGACAGCTGGAGGTCCGCGATGCTCCCGCCGCCCGTCCCGACCGTCGTGATGTCGACGGTCCGGGCCTTGAACGAGCGGTAGCCCACCTCCGTCTCGCGCTCGACGGTCGGCTGGCCCCCCTCGACCAGCGACACGTCGGTCGAGGTGCCGCCCATGTCGAGGGTCAATACGTCATCGACGCCCAGCGTCTCCGCGAGGTCGGCGGCGCCGACGACGCCCCCGCTCGGCCCCGACAGCGCGAGGTTGACCGGGTACTGTTTCGCGGCGTCCGTGCTCATCGTCCCCCCGTCCGAGCGGACGATGTTGAGCGTCCCCTCCATCCCCTGGTCGCGCAACGAGTTGTCGAGGTCGTCGAGGTAGTTGATGACGGTCGGCTGACCGTAGGCGTTGATGACCGCCGTCAGCGTCCGCTCGTACTCGCCGTACTCCGAGACGGTCTCCGAGGAGATGGAGACGGGGAGGTCGGGGAACTCCTCCTCGACGATGGCCCGTATCTCCTCCTCCTGGGCGCTGTCGACGTAGGAGTTGATGGTCATCACCGCCAGCGCCTCGATGTCCTGGTCGACGAGCGTCGACACCGCATCGACCACGTCGCCGCGGTCGACTCCCGAGACGACCGACCCGTCGGCGTCGAGACGCGCGTCGACGCCCGCGGTCTTCTCCAGGTCCGCGAGCGGTTCGGGCTTCTCGAAGTTGATCCAGCCGTACAGCGGCCCCGGCGTCCACGCCCGCGCCAACTGCAGGATGTCTTCGTAGCCCGAACTGACGAGCAGGCCGACGTCAGCGCCCGTCTCCTCGAGTATCATGTTCGTCACGACCGTCGTGCCGTGGAACACCAGGTCGAGGTCGGTCACCGACGCGTCGGCTTTCGTCGTCGCCTCCTGTATCCCCTCCAGGACGCCCTCCGATGGGTTCTCGGGTGTTGTGAGTACCTTGTCTATCGTCAGTTGCTGGGACTCCTTGTCGAACACGATAACGTCCGTGAACGTCCCACCAACGTCAACACCTAGATTATATTTCATGTATTGTCGAGTGGCTACCAGCACTACGGGCGTGTCTCGCTCGTAGTGGGTATGTGGACAACCAACACGGCTTCCATACATATACGTTTTGGAGCGGGCCAGTCCCGCTACCGGCGGGCAGAAAAGTTCAAATCCTGCGGGCCAGATGCATCGGGTGTGACAACGATTAGCGAGCAGATCCTCTCGGAGGCGGCCGGCGAACCGGTGTCGGCCGGCGACATCGTCCGCGCTCCGGTGGATTTCACGTTCGGTAACGACATCTCGCTCCCGCCGGCTATCGAGGAGTTCCAGCGGTTCGACGACGCCGACGTGTTCGACGGGAACAGCGTGGGTGTGTTCCTCGACCACCTGTATCCGGCCCACACCGAACACGCCGCGGAGCTCCACGAGAGCTGTCGGGCGTTCGCTGAGGCCCACGACTGCATCCTCCGGGCGGAACAGGAACACGCCGTCGTCGCCGAGGAGGGGTTCGTCGGCCCGGGCGACGTGATGGTCGCCTCCGACAGCCACACCTGCACCGCCGGCGCGCTCGGTGCCTTCGCCACGGGCGTCGGGAGCACCGACCTCGCGTTCATCCTCGCGACCGGGTGGGCGTGGCTCCGCGTCCCCGAGACCACCCACGTCGAGTTCACGGGCACGCCCGGCGAGTGGGTCGAGGCGAAGGACCTGACGCTTGCGGCCATCGGCGAACTCGGCGTCGACGGCGCCATCTATCACGCCCTGGAGTTCAGCGGCGAGGCCGTCCGGTCGCTGTCGATGGACGAGCGGTTCACGCTCACCAACATGGCCATCGAGGCCGGCGCCAAGACCGGCATCGTCGAACCCGACGAGGTGACCGAGGCGTACGCCCGCGAGCATTACGGCGAGGAGTTCGAGACGTACGTCTCCGGCGAGGACGCGACGTTCGCCAACGAGGTCACCGTCGACTGCGACGGCCTCGAACCGCAGGTGGCGGTGCCGTCGAGTCCGGCGAACAACGTCGACGTCTCCGACGTACAGGCGGAGGGCATCGAGATCGACCAGGCGGTCGTCGGCTCCTGTACCAACGGGCGGGCGAGCGACCTGCGGCGGGCCGCCGAGATACTCGAGGGCCGGTCGGTCGCCGACGGCGTCAGGCTCATCGTCACGCCGGCGACCGAGCGCATCCAGTCACGGAGCCTCGACGAGGGGTGGACCGAGACGTTCCTCGACGCCGGCGCGGTGATGGAGAACCCCGGCTGTGGTGCCTGCTTCGGTCAGCGGACGGGCATCCTCGGCCCCGACGAGGTGGCCGTCTCGACGACGAACCGCAACTTCACCGGGCGGATGGGCGACCCCAGCAGCGAGGTGTATCTGGCGAGTCCGTCGGTCGCGGCCGCGAGCGCCGTCGCCGGCCGCATCGTCCACCCCGAGGAGGTGGCGTAGATGGGCACCGCGTTCGTGTTCGGCGACGACGTCGACACCGACCAGATACTCCCCGGGAAGTATCTCGCGGTCACCGACGAGGCGGAGCTGGCGACCCACTGCATGGAGGGGGTCGACCCGACGTTCCCCGAGCGGTTCGAGGCCGGCGACGTGGTCGTCGCGGGGACGAACTTCGGGGGTGGCTCCTCGCGGGAACACGCGCCCATCGCCATCGGGGCCAACGGCGCGGCGGCCGTCGTCGCCTCGTCGTTCGCGCGCATCTTCTACCGCAACGCCATCAACATCGGCCTCCCGGTCGTGGAACTCGACCGGGCGACCGAGCGCATCGACGACGGCGACGAGGTGGTCGTCGACACCGCTGCCGGCACCGTCGAGAACCGGACGACCGGCGAGACGTACGACGTGGCGACCCACCCGCCGTTCATCCAGGAGATAATCGACGCCGGCGGCCTCATCGAGTACGGGCGGACCGTGCTCGACGAGGAGTAACGCGGTTCAGTAGCAGACGAGACGTAACGCGGTTCGGTACCGGAGGAAGAACGACGCGGTTCAGTACCGGAGCAGGAGGACGCCGCCGATGCCCAGCAGGACGATGGAGACGAACGTCGTCACCGCGCCGAGCGCGAGCATCTCCGCGCCGGTGCCGGTCGACGCGATGGTCGAGAACACGTAGACTGGCATCGTGTTGTCGCTCCCGAGAAGCAGAATCGAGCGGGTCCCCTCGTTGTACGAGAGGGTGAGCGCGAACACCGCCGCCCCGAGGATGGTCGACCAGATCTGCGGGAGCGTTATCTTCGTGAATATCTTCCGCTCCGAGAGCCCCATCACCCGAGCGGCGTCCTCCTGTTCTGCGAGGTTCGGGGGGATGCCCGCAAGCAGGATGATGAACGCGAACGGGAACGTCCAGACGACGTGGACGGGGATGGTCGACCAGAGGCCGCGTGGCAGGCCCAGAATCTCGTTGAGAAACAGCGTCGCTCCGACGCTGTAGGTGATGCCGGGGGTGATGATGCCGAGGATGACGAGATACAGCAGCGCCCGCTTCCCGACGAACTGATGCCGGTAGGCGAGTGCAGCGCCGGTCGCCATCGTCGTCGTAATGACCATCACCACGGCGGCGAGTTGTAGCGAGGAAGTTATCGACGCGATGAGCGGGCCGTCCGCCAGCATCACGCTGTACCACCGCGTCGTGAACCCCTCGATGGGGAAGGAGCTCCCGCTCGAGGAAAAGGAGAACAGGATGACCGATATCATCGGGAGATAGACGAACACGCCGACGACGAGCGCGTAGCCGGCGAGTATCTTCCGCATCTCCAGTTCGTTCGCAACGTAATCCAGTGCGCGACCGACCACGGTTCCGGACCCGGTACCCGTGGTGGTCTCTGACTCGACGGACATCGTGTGACAACGTTACAAACAACGGTATAAAAATCTACCCTGCCGGTCGGGGGCTACTGGTCGTCGAGTGCGTCCATCTGTTTCTCGGCTGCCTCGGGGTTGATGACCTCGTCGGGGCCCGCCGGGTCGTTGGAGAACGTCGCGTCGACGGTGTCGTCGATGCCCAGAAGCAGGTTCGCCACCTGCGTTGCGACGACGTAGCGGCGCCGGTGGCCGGCGTAGGTGTCGAGCACGCCCGCCGCCGTGGCGTCACCGAGTTCGCCCGCCGGGTGCAGGAACCCGGTCGCCTCCTCGCCCGCGTCGTGGGCCGCCCGGAGGTCCGAGAGCACGCGAATGCGGTCGTGGCCACCGTTGCGCACGAGCACGCCCGTCACGCGGTCGATGGCGTCGGCGTACGCGTCGACGGCGAACTGCTCGCGGCCGCCGACGCTCGTGGCCGCCGTCCGGAGCGCCCGTGCCAGCCGGGTCTCGGTCGCGCCCGCTCCCGGGACGACGCCTGCGGGCGCGTCCCCGAGTCCCTTCGCGTCGCTGACTGCGGCCGCGGCCTTCCGGACGGCCCGCGTCGCCTGGTCGGCGACGTTGTTCCAGACGCCGTGGAGTTCGACGGCGACCGACTCGGGTGCCGGGCAGTCGTCGAAGACGACGATTTCGCGGGCTGGCCGCCCCCGTGCGGCCGGTTCGACCGTCCGCGTCTCGACGACCCCCGCCCGTCCGAGCGTCGCGGACTCGAACTGGTCGGTGACGAGCGTCGGCTCCGCGCCGGTCGCCCGCGCTATCTGCCGGAGGTCGAGCTTCGAGACGGCCTGGACGCCTGCGATGCCGGCGTCGGCCAGCATGCGGTAGTAGTCCGACTCGATACCCTGGCGGGCGACCACCACGTCCACGCCCGCGGCCGTCAGCCGCTCGACGAGGTCATCGCGGCGGGCCTGCCGGGCGTCGGCGAACCGCCGCTTGCTCTCGCCGTCCTCGTGGACTATCTGGTAGCCTTCGGGCACGTCGTGTTTGCGGAGGCCGCCGTCGTCCTGCCCGTCGAGTAGCAACACGTCGGCGTCCTCGATGCGGCTGGGCATCTCGTCGCTCACGAGGTCGTTCCGGTCGAGCACCGCGCCCCGGACCAGCCGCGAGTCGTCGATGGTGCCCTCGGCGAACTGGCGGACGACGAACGACTCCTCGGTCGGGGCGCCGACCGTCTCGACGGCGTCGACCGCCACCCGCGCCCACCCGCGGGTCCGCTGGCCGATGTCGTTGCCGGTCATCGCGGTGACGGCGACATCCTCGGCGGTCTCGCGGGGGTAGCCGACGGCCTCCAGCGGCCGCCGGGCGTCGCCGAGTTCCGACAGCGCCAGCCGGCGGGCGGTGTCGTAGCCAGCGGTGACCGTCCGCGGGTGGAGTCCCCGGTCGAGCAGTTCTTTCGCTTCCGTCAGCAGCGCCGTCGTGAGAAGCACCGTCCCGCAGACGCCGTCGTGGATGTCCTGTCCCTCGACATCGGTGTCGCCCGGCCGCTCGGGGCCGACCACGCGCTGGATGATCGGGCCCATCGGATGCTCGATGTCGACTCCCTCGAGGATGGTCGCGCCGTCGCTGGTGACGACGAACTCGACCTCCTCGGGCATGCGGTCCGGCGTCTCGTGGGCCTCGTGCTTCTCCGCGACCAGTTTGTCGTGCGAGCGGGGGCCGAACGCCGTCTCGAGCACCGTCGCCAGCGCCTCCACCGCGACGATGTTGGCGTGTGGGAACTCGATGTCGGCGGGGTCCATCTCCCCGTCGGCGGTCCCGGAGAGGGCAGGGTCTGCCATTACCCCACCACAGACAACTGGTGGTGATAGACCTTTCTCTCCCCCCACCTGCCTGCTCCTTCATGATAAACCGTCCGTGGAACCGGCCGCCGTCGTAGAAAAGTTTATAGTCGCTGCTCGAAACATCACCGACGTATGCCAAGCGATACCAATAGGCGAAACTTTATGAAAGCGACCGGCGCGCTCGGCGCTGCCGCCGCGCTGGCTGGCTGTACAGGCGGCGACGGCAACGGAAACGGCGGTGGCGGCGGCGGTGGCGGCGGTGGCGGTGGTGGCGGCGGTGGCGACGACAGCACGGACACCCAGAGCGGCCCCGACAGCGGGAGTCGCCCGGTGAAGATGCTGACCATCTCGGCGTTCGCGTACGACCCCCAGAAGAACAAGTACGAGGAGGCGTACGGGAACACGCTGGAGCGGAACATGGTCTCGCAGGCGGCCACCCAGCAGAAGATCAACACGGGCGGCAACGAGACGTTCGACATCTTCGCGCACGGCCCGTCCATCGCGGGCGACGTGACGTTCCAGGACCCGCCGTTGACCCAGCGGGTGCCCACCGACGCCATCGAGAAGTGGAGCACCGACAACATCACCGACCTGTTCACGAACCCGACGGAGCGCATCCCCGAGATCGGCAACCAGGCCGGCGAGATCGAGCGACTCGTCTGGAACGGCTCCGACGACCGGTCGTCGCTGAACCACCCGCCGTTCCAGTTCAACCTCGACGCGATGGCGAGCAACCCGAAGTTCGTCGACGAGGACATCAGCAAGTGGGGCGCGATGTTCGACAAGCAGTACGAGGGCCGGTCGGTCATCCAGACGACGACGCCCCACTCCATCCTGGAGACGATGTCGTATCTGATGGACACCGGCGTGATGGACGAGGACCTCAGCAACCTGAACCAGCCGTCGAAAGACCAGCTCGACACGACCATCGACTTCCTCATCAAGCAGAAACAGGAGGGGCAGTTCCGGTCGCTGTGGACGCAGTACGGCGAGTCGGTGAACCTGTTCACCAACGAGGAGGCGTACGTCGGTGACCTCTGGCAGCCGGCCGTGTTCACCGCCCGCCGCTCGGGGACGCCAGTGAAGTACCACACCATGAGCGACGGGATGCAGGGCTACCGGTTCTGGTGGGGCGGCGTCAACCCCACCAACCCCGGGGCGTCGAACCGGAACAACGTCGCGGAGGCCCACCAGTGGTACAACATGCATCTGGGCGCGTGGTACCCCGGCTTCATCCAGGGTGCCGCCGGCTTCTACACCCCGCAGTTCCCAAACGAGGAGCTCGTCCGTGACGGCTCCGACGAGACCGGACAGGGGATGGGCCCCGAGTTCTACGACTGGACCGTCAACGGCACGCCGACGTACGAGGCCGTCGACAACCCGAACCTGTTCGACCCCAGCTCCTACGAGTGGTCGATGGAGGAGGGCGAACCCAGCTCCGACGGGAAGGTCCGCGACGGCGGCGCCCTCGACGAGAAGGTCTCCAGCATCCGGATGGTCCAGATCTACCCGGACAACGGCGACTACATGCTGAACCGCTGGACGGAGTTCACCGGTGCCTGACCCATCGACACGATGAGCGAAGACAGCCGCGTCGGCGGGCTGCTCCGGAACTACGAGGTTCCGCTGTTAGTCGGACCTGCGGCGCTGTGGTTCCTCCTGTTTCTCATCGTCCCGCTGGGCATCATCTTCGTCTACAGCTTCCTCACCTACTCCAGCTTCTCCGTCGTCTGGGAGTTCACACTCTCCGCGTGGACGGAGACGCTCACCAGCCCCGTGTTCGCGGACGTCGCCGTCCGGACGGTGCTGTTCGCCACGGCGACCACGCTGTTGACGCTTCTGTTCGGCTACCCGGTCGCGTACTATCTCCGATTCTACGTGAGCCAGAACAAGGGCCTGCTGTTGCTTCTGTTCCTGGTCATCCCGTTCTGGACCTCGGCGGTCATCCGCACGACCGGCTGGTTCCCTATCCTGACCCAGACCGGCGCCATCAACTACTTCCTCAGTGGCCTCGGACTCATCGACGAGCCGCTCCGGTGGCTGATGTTCTCGCCGGTGTCACAGCTACTCGCGTACCTGCAGAACTACATCGTGTTCATGTTCGCCCCCATCTACGTCGTGATGTACGACGTCGACGAGGAACTGCTTGGTGCCTCCGCGACCCTGCGGGCCTCCAGGTGGGAGACGTTCCGTCACGTCGTCGTCCCGCTCAGCATGCCGGGCGTCGTCATCGGGGCCATCTTCGTGTTCGTCCTCTCGTTTGGTAACTTCGTCATCCCGCAGCTGCTCAGCGGCGGGAGCGCGACGCTCCCGATGTTTATCTTCCAGAACATCACCACGGGCCTGAACTACCCGGCGGCGGCGGTGCTGTCGATCATCATGCTCGCGTTCGAACTGTTCGTCGTCTATCTCCTCACGCGCGTCGTCGACATCTCCGCTATCGCCGAGCGGTAGTCGACGACACCGCTCTCCCGGTTCTCCGCTCGCGTCCCGACTGATTAGCCCGCCGTTTGTTCCCCAAGTGTGGTCGGCTTATAGCTATTCGCAATAGTAGAACTATATATGCCCTCCCTTGCATGGTATACCATGGTCGCACAAACGGACCCAGATATCGATGCGGGGTTGAAAACCGTGGATAGAGCGTTCCGCATCGTGGAATACATCAAAGAACAGAACGGGGCGACCCTGGGGGAGATCGCGGCCGAGTTCGGGTTGGCGAAAAGCACCATCCACCGCCACATCCAGACGCTCGTCTCACACGGCTACGTCGTCTCGGAGAACGGCGAGTACCAGATCGGCCTGCGGTTTCTCGACCCCGCCATCCACGCCCGGCGGCGCCCGCCGGCGTACAAGATCATCGAGTCGAAGGTCGACAAACTCGCCGCGGAGACGGGCGAACGGGCGCAGTTCATCACCGAGGAGAACGGCTACGGCATCCACGTGTTCAGCGCTATCGGGGAGAACGGTATCCGGTCGGAGTCGCGGGTCGGCAAGATCGTCCATCTGCATTCGACCTCGGCGGGGAAGTGTATCCTCGCGCATCTCGACGACGACCGCGTCGACGAAATCCTGGCCCAAAATGGGCTCCCGAGGCTGACCGAGCGAACGATAACATCCCGCGCGGAACTGGACGAGGAACTCGCAACGGTCCGCCAGCGGGGGTACGGGTTCAACCGAGCCGAACGGCGCAACGGGATGCAGGCGGTCGGGACGCCGATATTGAATCCGAACGACGAGATACTCGGAGCCATCAGCGTGACCGGACCGTTGCGGAGAATGGAAAACGAACACGGCGACTGTCTCCCCGATACGCTGCTCGACGTCGCAGAAGAGATACGACTCAGACTGGAGTACCAGGGGTAGACTCCCGTATTCGTCGTCTCCTCGTCGTTGGTTCGGTAACTAACTGCGCTTGTACGTGGAACTATCCGTCGTTCGGCGACGGGTGGCAGTTCATCTCGTTCCACATATCGGAATGCTTGTGGTATCGGGCCTTCCGTATAGCGGAACGGACAGGATTCCGCTTCGACGGTGGCACCGCGCGAGTGGACATTTACCCTGGGAGTGTGCGGTCGTCTTCTCGTGACCGCTACCCGAAGGTCGGCCAAGGGTCTAGCCCCCTCGTGGCTATGGTAATCGTAACAGCAGTAATTTTGTTATGGGCTGGCACGTGGCTTTTTCGGCGGTGAAACGAATTGATCCGCGGCTGTTACCGGGAGAGTCCCCGTCTCTCGGCCAGCAAGTTGACAGATATAGTTGTAATATTTAGGTTGCCGTGATTCCTTTTGTCAAAATAGCGTGGCTACTTACTGCGATTATTCGGTGATTTAAAATGTCACAAATTGTAATATAAATTAGTATTTGTAAACATCCATGTTCTATACGGGATATATTGCTGGGTATTCTGCTCAAATATGATGAATTTGATTGGATATTTCCAAAATAATATTCGGGTATCTTCGGTATAGGAACCCCGACAGCTCTGCCGAACAGTCTTTAGTAAAAGAGATCTCTAGGGACTTAGATGCCAAAATACGGCATAGTCGGATTCCGAAACCGGCGTGTGTTTGTCTGAATGACGAGCCCGAAAGAGTACAAGCTTATAATTGGCCATGTAGTTTAATTATTTACATCAATCCGACGGGTGTGGACTCGTTCATTGAGGCGATATCCGAACCGAGAACAGGGCCACCGAACACCTGTAGCATCGGCTCCAGTAGGCTTCCGGAGAACGGCCCATCAGGTCGCTATCGTTCGGTGGCTGCTGACGGGTGTCCGCATTCCAACTCCGACGCCCGAGTCGTCGACGTCCGGCGGTCACCCGGCCGGTTTCTGCAACAGCAGTTCGATGGTCGCGCCCCCGTCGTCGTTCTCCCAGTAGGTGATGGTCCCTCCACAGTAGGCGACAATTCGGTTGACGAGGGAGAGTCCCATCCCTTTCCCGTGATACAACGGCCCCTGTTCCCCGTCGCCGTGCAGTATTGACAGTTCGGTATCAGGGATGCCGGGCCCCGCATCCCTGATGCGGACCCGGACCCCGGCGTTCGTCACCGTGGCCGAGACACTCACCGTCGGTTGAGGGTCGGTCGTGTGGATGATGCCATTCTCCACCAGTTCCGTTATCGCGCGGTCGAACCGGGGGACGACGATCGCGTGAGCTTCGTCCGGGGCGTCGACCGTAACGTCGGCGGCCGGGTAGGTGGCGCGCAGGTCCTCGATCGTGTTCCGAATCGTCGTCGAGATATCGGTCGGCATCGAGTCGGGATTGTCGATGAACAGTTCCACTATCTCCCGCTGTTTCTCGGTGATGGAAAGTAGCTGGTTCCCTCTCGAAAGGATGGATTCTGCCTTCTCCGCAGTGTCGTCGCTCGTGGACTCCGCGATGCTCTCTGCGTTCCCCAGAATGACGTTCATCGCGTTGTACATGTTGTGTCGCAACACCCGGTCGAGGGTGTTTAGCTGGTCGTCGCGGCGCTTGCGCTCGGTGATGTCGGTGTAGTGCTCGATGCGACCGCCCTCGTAGAGCCCGGATTCTATCGGCTGGCTCCACTGCCGGAGCCAGCGCTCTTCGCGGTCGTCGTCCCCGACGACGTGAGCCTCGAACTCCTCGGTCCGGGCGTTGTTCTCGTAGCTCCGATACAGGGTCTGCTGGACTTGGTGGGGGTTCTCGAACACGTCTTTGATGTGTGTCTCGACGAGGTCCCGCTTGTCCGCTCCGACCACTGCCTCCCGGTCGATACCGAAGTACTCCTCGATCGCCGAGTTGATCCACACGACATCGAAGTTCTCGTCAAGGATGAACGTCCCCACCTCGGAGGTGTCCAGCACGTCCTCGGTGAGGGATTCGTATCGAGCTTCGCTCTCTGCGAGTTCGCGTTGCTGCTGCTTTCGGTCCGTGATGTCGCGATCCGAGATGACCAGCGAGACGACCTCACCGTCGTCGTTGGTGACTGGGCGGAACACGCCGTTGACGATGAGCTCTTCATCCACCGCGGCCGAGAGGTCGAGTTCGAACTCGGCGTACTCGCCGTCGGCGGCTCGCTCCGCCAGCTCTCTGACCTCCGCTTGGAGTGATTCGTCGCCGGTGAACCACGGTGTCTCCCAGAAGGGGTCGCCGGTGATCTCGGACAGGCCGACTTCGTGGTACTCCAACGCGGTCCGGTTGATATCGATGACGGACCCGTCCGGTTCGAGCAGTCCAACCAGGATGTTCGGGTCCTCGAAGACGGCCTCGAACCGCCGTTCGTTCAATCGCAGTTCCCGTGTGCGCTTGTGTTGCTCGGTGACGTCTTCCTGGAACCCCACGTAGTTCGTAATCGTCCCGTCGGCCGCGTGAATCGGGGCGACAGTCACCCGGTTCCAGAACTGGGTCCCGTCCTTCCGGTAGTTCAGCAGTTCGACGGTCGCCGTTCGCCCCGCTCGCATAGCCGCTCGGAGTTCGGCGACCGACTCCTCTCGTGTCTCCGGTCCATGCAGTAGCCCGCAGTCGTGGCCGGTTATCTCCGCTTCGTCGTAGCCTGTCAACTCTTCGAATGCTTCGTTGACGTGCTGAATCGGGTTGTCGGTCCGCGTGTGGTCCGTGATGGTGATACCGACTGGCGACGCCGTAATCGCTTCGTCCTTGATTCTGAGTTCCGCGAGAGCCTCCTGCAGTTCGGCTTCGCGTTCGGCGAGCGTGAGTGACTGGGAACGCTGTCGGAGTAGCGCGTCGAGCCGTGCCCGTAGCTCCGCTCTGGCAACGGGAACCGAGACCAGGTCGTCGACCACCGTCCAGACGTTGGGTGCCGACCGCAACGCGGAGTCGTCGGCTACCGTCAGCAGGACCGGAACGAACACCTGCTCGTCACGGCGCTTGCGGGCCCGGATGGCCTCTCTGTGGCGCCGGAACAGCGTTTCGTCGACGATACAGACGTCGAAGTCCGACTCGAGGCCGGCCGCCGTCGTTGACGCCGTGACCTCGTGGGTCGCGCCCAGTGTCTCTTCGAGCAGTGTCCGGTTCCGCCCGTCCGACATGAACAACAGCACCTCGGCCGAATCGAGCGTCACGGACTCGGTTAGCGACGGCTCGCCGTGGGGGGCATCCCTGGTGGTGCTGTCGTTGCTCATCTATCGCCGGTCTCCGGTGTTCGCGGGCGCTGGACGATCCTCGACGAATTCCGGCGTCCCGCTGAGGATGCCCCGCATGTTCTGTAGCGGTTCCCCGACCTTGATGCCGTGACGTGTTATCTCGAACTCCCGGAGCGTTCGCTCGAAGTCGCTCGTCCGGTTTTTGAGGATACCGATGGCCTTCCGGAGTTCGCCCTGCAGTTCGAGATACCGGAGGAAAACTAGGTTGTCAGCGAGGTAGCTCACACCGCTTTTCGTCGCCTGAAAGTCCCCGGTCACCGAGTCCACGGCGTCGACGAGCACGACCGTCACCCCCATGTTCCGGAGATACCGGCCCAGCGCGTTCAGTTCCTGCGTGAGGTCGTCGTCGTCGCCGCGCAGCGAGAGCCGGTATCCCTCGATGCCGTCGATCATGACCAGCTTTGCGTCGCGGGCTTCGACCTCCGTCCGGACCATGTCGGCGAACTCGTCCGGCGAGACCTGTGACGGTTCGACCTCCTCGATGGCCAGCGTGCCCCGGTCGCACATCTCCGTCACGGGGATGTTGACGTGTCTGGATCGCTCGACGAACGTCTGGGTGCTCTCCTCGAACATGTAGATGACGGACCGCTCCCCCCGTCCGGCGGCTTCCTTCATGAACTGCGTTCCCAGCGTCGTCTTGCCGACGCCGCTCGGGCCACTCAACACCGTGACCGTCCCGCGCTCCAGGCCGCCCTTCAGCAACTCGTCGACTTCGGGGACGCCGGACGAGACGGTCGTGGCCGCGAACGACGCGGTGTGTTCGCCGGGCGTCAATACCGGGAACACCTCCATCCCCGCGTCCGTAATCCGAACCGTGTGGGGGCCGTGTGCGGTTTCGGAGCCGCGGAGCTTCGGCACCGCGATGCGGCGGCCCTGCGGCGCCCGCGTCAGTTCTAACGTACCGTCGCTGAGGTAGCGCAGGTCGTCGTCCGGCTTGCTCTCGGTCGCTTCCGAGGCGAACAGCACCGTCGCGTCGTGTCCCTTCAGCAGTTGCACGAGGCCGGTGACCTGCTTGCGGAACTGGTACTCGTCGGGGGCGAGCATCCGCAGTTGTGTGATGGGGTCGACGAACACGCGGTCGGGGTCGATGCTGTCGATGCTGTCCGTAATCGAGCCGGCGATATCGGCTCCCTCGACTTCGGCCGGGGAGAACACGCTGTAGCTCTCGTCTCCGGTAAACGCCTCCACGTCCGGGGTCAAATCGAGAAACTCGATGCCATCCATGTCGACGCCGAACGACGCCGCGTTCCGCTCGATCGCCGTCGCCGTCTCCTCGAGGTTGACGAACAGCCCCGTCTCACCGGCGTCGCGGCCGGCCGTCAGGAAATGCAGGCCGAGAAGCGTCTTTCCGGTTCCGGGGTCGCCGGTCGCCATGTACGCTCGGTTGGGGAACAGTCCGCCGTTCAGGACGGTGTCGAGTCCGTCGATACCGGTCGACAGCCGTCGGTCGTATGCGTCCGTCATTCTGAATCACTCGTGGAAACGTCGATGTCTATCTCGTCCATCGGCGTGCGAGCGAACTTCGCCCGCTCGCCGTCACCGAACACCGCTCGAACCTCCTCGTCGCTCAGGTCGGCAATCGTCGCGTCCAGCGTCGCTCGAAGCGCCAGCACGCGACCGAGAAGGGACCGGTACGGCTCGCTGTCCGCACGCGCTCGCACGGAGGTGTGGCCCCGAATCGTCACGACCTGACCGACGGCCCCTGCGAGGTCACCGACGGGTCGGTCGTACTCCTCCCGGCGCAACACCCGTTCAACGACGCTACGGAGCCCCGGTTTCGACACCGGCGTGAGCAGGTACTCGTCGGCCGGTACCGCGACCAGTTCGAGCCCCGGGTTCGTCACCACGAGGACCGTTCGAGCGGGGGGTCGCTCTCTCCCGAACTGTGCGTCGACGGCTTGGCCGACGACCAGCACGTCGTACTCGGTGGGCTTCGACCACGTCGCTGGGTCGGTGCTCGTCGTCCACTCGGCGCTGTATCCGGCCTCGTTCAGCCACGTCCGGTACAGACGTGCGAGACCGTCCTTCTCGTCCACGACGAGGATACCGGGGTTCGCCCCGGTCATCAGACCGCAGTTCCCGGTGTCGAAGGCTCTGCGGTCGACCCCGCCGTGACCCGTCCGGTCCGCTCTGGAGGTTCGTGACGGGGCCACCGACCCCGTGGACCGCGTGTCACGGCAGTTCGAAGCGGCTCTCGGTGGCATCGGGGCGGTACGTCGAAGGGTCGGGTGTTGCTGGTGGGCATCGGTAGTCGTCTCGGTGGCGATATGCGCTATCGGCGATGGATGGTCGGTCATCGAGTCGTTCGCAGTCACTCGAACGCCGCCTACCGAGAACTGTCTGTTCGCTACTACAGTTGGCTAGCCGACGGGTGGCCCCTACGTGAGTAGGGTCACGGCGACGGCTCGAACAGCCGCGACACTAGAATCCGCTCGGCGGCGCGGCGATGCGACTGGTACGTCGGGGAGCTAATGCCGAGCGCCTCGGCGAGGTTCTCGTTCGTCGCGGTCCGCGGCCACTCGTAGTAGCCGCCGTGGTGGGCGGCCTGCAGTGCCTGATACTGGCGGTCGGTACAGGCCTGCCGGACGCTGTCGCGGAACGTCAGCGGCGTCTCGACGAACTCGTCGTCGGAGCGACGGGCGGTCATGCGGCTCTCCGGGTAGCTGTCACGAACCGCATCGACGAACTCCCGAACGGGGACGCTTCCGTCGAGGCTGACGGTAGCCGTCGCCGACCCGTCCGCGGCCGTCATCGACATCAGTCGCCCGTCGTACTCGTACAGGGTGTCCATGAACGGGGTCGAGCGTACGGTAACCCGATACAGCCGTACCTCGTCATCTTCGGCGAGATGTTCGACCGATTCGACTCCGTCGACTGTCCTCATCGCGCTCTCGGCGTCGTCCGGTGGTCCGTCGACCCTGACGAACCAGACGAACGCTCCTTGGTCGACCGGGAGAGCCCCCGACAGCGTCACCGTGGCGTCCAGTTCGTCGGCGATTCGGGTGAGAACGACCCGCTTGTCCGGTAACTCGAGGTCGACGGTGACGGCCGAGTCGGCCAACTGTGGTGGGCTCTCTCCCAGCGCGTCCATCGCCAGCCCGATTATGCGGCCGAGTTCCGCGAACACGTCTCTCTGTCTGTCGGTAACGACGTCGGCTTCCGCGACGTGGACCACCAGGACGCGCTCGGTAGTGGTCCCCGTCGGTACCGGAACGGCGACGACGGACCGGAACCCGTACGAGAGTGCCGTCTCACGGGCGTCCGCCCAGTCGCCGTCCTCTAGAACGTTGGCCACGGACGTCGCCGACTCGCTCTCGATAGCCTCCAGTGCGAGCGCCTGCAATGGGTTCGTGGCTCCGCCTTCCTCGATCTGTGCCCGGAACCCGTCCATCTTCCCCGCTATCGTCTTCGTGTCGACCCGGCTCAGGTCCTCGCCGAGCGTCCCGACCCAGGCCGCCGGATACGCCGGGTGGCTGGTGAGCTTCTCGCAGACTGCGGCCTCGATGGACTCACGGGTGGTCGCGTCGAGTACCGACTGGATGATGTCGCGGGTAATCGTGTTCAGGTGGTTCAACTCCTCGAGTTCGGCCGTCTGGCGTTCGAGCTGTCGGTCACGTGTGCGAAGCTCCGTCTCGTACTGGACGCGTTCGAACGCCGCTTCGAGGTTCGCCGCGAGAATCGAGCCGAGTTCCATCGCCAGTTCCGAAAGTTCCTCGTCGTCCGTCGCTCCGGTGACGAACAGCCCGTCGGCGCCAATCGGGATGTACAGATGGTTCGAGAACGGCGACCGGCGGTCGAGCGGGTCGTCACGGTCGGTCACGTACCGTGTCTCGCCCGTGGTGAACGCGGTCCAGCCGGCGGGGTCCGTCTCGGCGGTGACCGACCCCGGTTCCGACGCGCCGTCCCGGAGGGTCTCGGTACTGGCGACCGGCTCCAGTACGTTGCGCGGTTCGTCGAGTCGGTAGACGACGCCACCGGGCAGCGACTGCAGGCTGGCGACCGCGGCCACGGCGGTGGCGCTCACGTCCTCGACGTCGTCTCCCCGGTACATCTCGCGGGTGTACTCGTGGAGCGTCTCCAGAGCCTGCTGGTACTGGAACCGCTCCGTCCGGTCTTTGATGATGGTGAGGACGGCGGACTGGCCGTCGTAGGGAATCGGTCGGGACGTGGTCGCAATCTGTCGAGTGTCACCGCCGACCGTCCGCATCTGTCGCAGATAGCTCGTCGGCTCCTGCTCGCCACGCTGGGTCCGACGGGCTGTCTCTCTGGCGTCCTCGTGTTCCGAGGCCTCCAGATAGTCGTAGATGTCGGTCCCGCGGACGGTGTCGACGGCGTTGACCCCGACCAGGTCGGCGAACGCCTCGTTGGCGAAGACGACCTCGCCGTCCCTGTGGACAAGAATCGGGTCCGGGGACATCTCGACCAGCGTCCGGTACCGTTGCTCCTTCTGTCGGAGTTCTTCCCTGGCCTCGCGCAGTTCTGTCACGTCGTTCGCGACGGCCTGCCCGACCCGCTGTCCCTCGTACCACCCGGATGTCGTCATGACCTGAATGTGCCGTTCCTCGCCGTCGGGCCGGACGACCCGGAACCTGGTCGGGCCGGTAATCGCGTCCTCTTCGACCACGCCCTCCAGTTCTTCCTCGGCGACGGCGTGGTCGTCGGGGTGGATGAACTCGAAAAGCGGCGTCCCGACCAGCCTGTCCCGCGAATCTAATCCGAGGAGGTCGAGCAAGGCGTCGTTGCCCCAGACGCTGTTACCGTCGGCGTCGAAGAGGTTGATCGGTGCCGGGGCATTCTCGACAAGGTTCCGGTACGTCTGCTCGCGGTGCCGGATGTCCTCAATCCATTCCCGACGCTCCGTGACGTTCTGTGCGACGGCCATTCCGGCGCGTATTTTTCCGTCACGGTTCCGGAGTGGGACCGTCTGCACGTGGTACTGCTGGCCTTCGTACGTGACCTCGACGGAGCGCTGGTCCCCGTTCAGAGCCGCCCGGTACTGTGTCTCGAGGGTCGACGCCAGGTCCGGTGGGTAGACGTCGGCCGGCGTCCTCCCCTCCAGATTGGCCGGACTCAGTCCGAGCTCCTCGAGGTCGGCGCCGCCGACGATGGTGTATCGAAGCTCCTCGTCGAAGAGGAACACGCCGCCGTTGGGGAAATGCTCGACGAGGCGCTCGAGTCGGGCTTCAGTCCGCTCGAGTTCACGCTCGCGCCGTTTCCGCTCGGTGACGTCGCGCTGGAATCCGAGAAACCGGGAGGTGGTTCCGCCGATGTCCTTCAGCGGCATGATTGTGACCTCGTTCCAGAACGGGGTGCCGTCCTTCCGGTAGTTCTCGACTTCGACCGTCACGGACTCCTCGGCGTCGACCGCGGCGGCCATCTCGGCGACGGAGTCCTCGTCGGTCGCCGTTCCCTGCAGGAACCGGCAGTTCCGTCCGAGTGCTTCCTGCTCGGAGTAGCCCGTGATACGTTCGAACCCCTCGTTCACGTAGACGAGCGGGTTGTCGTCCTCCGAAGGGTCCGTCATCGAGATGCCGATAGACGCTTCGTCCATCGCGCGTGTTTTCACGCGAAGTTCCCGTTGTGTGTGACTGACGAGGGCGTAGATGAGAACACCGCTCAGGAAGACCTCGATGCCACCCTTGAGAGCCTGCACCTGCCGCAAGAGCCCGGTATCGGCGATGACCAGCGGAAGCAGTAGATCCGAGGCGACGAGCAAACCCATGCCGAAGGCGACGTACACGAGTGTGATCTGGAGCGGTGACAGTCGACTGACGGCGTCCGACCAACCGCCGCTGTCGGTGTTATGTGGCCACATAAGTCCACTTGTGGTGTTCTCACACAAGCTGTCGTGACTATTTAACAACTATCCCCACGACTCGGAAGGTGCGACGCGAGTACTGGCTCCGGCGTATCTACCGCTCCGTGTCGAGAGTGCCGTGTCTGGAGTGCCGTGTCTGGAGGAACGCCCGGTCGTCGACAGACCCGATGCGGAGGGCTCCACTCGTCAGTGCGGACGACCCGTCACGACTCGAACATGCGGAGCTGTTCGAGCAGCTGTCTATCGCGCTCGTCGTAGATCTCACTCGGGGAGTCGTCCGACCAGTCGTACACGCCCTTCCCCGTCTTCAGCCCCAGGTCTCCCTGTTCGACCAGCCGCGTCACGACCGGGTTCGGGTCAGTCCCGCGGTCCAGCTCCGGCATGAGATACTCCTCGATGGCGTACTGTACGTCGATCCCGCTCTGGTCGACCTTCTCGAAGATCCCCATGCTCGGAAGTCGGAATCCGAACCCGGCTTTCACGGCGCGGTCGATGTCCTCCGCGCTCGCAACGCCGGCATCCAGCAACGAGAACGCCTCGTATATCATCGCCATCTGAATCCGGTTGCCGATGAACCCGAGGACGTCCTTCTCGACTCTGACCGGCGTCTTCTCGACGGCATCGAGCAACTCCACGAGCACGTCGGCCGTCTCGTCGGCGGTGGCCTCTCCCTTGATGACTTCGACGAGAGGCGTGATGTGTGCGGGGTTGAACCAGTGAGTGCCGGCGAACCGCTCCGGGTTGGACACCGCCTCCGCGATCTCCGTGATCGAAAGCCCCGAGGTGTTCGTCGTCAGCAGTGCGGTGGCCGGCGCTGCCGCATCGATCTCCTCGAACACCGCCCGCTTGACGTCCATGTCCTCGGTCACCGCTTCCGTCACGAGGTCGGCGTCTGCGACGGCCTCGGTCAACTCGTCGACGGGCTCGATGCGGGACGTGATCTCGTCTATCTCCGCTTCGTCGATCTGGTCGGTGTCCGCCAGCGTCTGGAGGCTCGTCTCGATCGAGCGCATCCCCTCCGCCAGCGCCTCCGGGTCGGCATCCACCAGCCGAACCGTCCTGCCGTATCGTGCGTACGTCAGCGCGATTCCGAACCCCATCGTTCCCGAACCGACGACGGCGATCCGCTCGATTTCTTCGTGGCTGTCGAATTTGTGAACGTCCATACAACGATGTCCCCGGGCGGAGGCATAAACCCACCCCTGGAGACACGGGGGTGATGATAGCCGAGCTACTCGAACGCGGGAATGCCGGTGAGGTCGTGGCCGATGATGAGCGAGTGGATGTCGTGGGTGCCTTCGTAGGTGTAGACGGTTTCGAGGTTGGCCATGTGCCGCATCGGCGAGTAGTCGGCGCTGATGCCGTTACCGCCGAGCATCTCGCGGGCGACGCGCGACTGGTCGCGGGCCATCCGGACGTTGTTGCGTTTCGCCATCGACACCTGTTCCGGGCGCAACTCGCCGCGCTCTTTCAACTCCGCGAGCCGGTAGGCGAGCAGTTGGGCCGTGGTGATCTGGGTGGCCATCTCGGCGAGTTTCTCCTGCTGGAGCTGGAAGCCGCCGATGGGTTTGCCGAACTGTTCGCGGTCGGTGGCGTACTCGCGTGCGGTCTCGAAGCAGTCGCGGGCCGCGCCGACAGCCCCCCACGCGATGCCGAACCGCGCCTGCGTGAGACACGAGAGCGGTCCTTTCATGCCCGTCACGTCGGGCAGGACGTTCTCGGCGGGGACGTGGACGTTCGAGAGCTCTATCTGGCCGGTGACGGAGGCGCGCAGCGAGAGCTTCTCCTCGAGTGTGGGTGTTTCGACGCCGTCGCGGTCGGTTTCGACGAGGAAGCCGCGGACGGGGTCGTCGTCGGCCGAGCGGTCGCGGGCCCAGACGACGGCGACGTCGGCAAGCGGCGCGTTCGTGATCCAGGTTTTCGTGCCGTTCAGCACGTAGCCGTCGCCGTCTTCGTCGGCGTGGGTTTCCATCCCCGAGGGGTTCGAGCCGTGATTCGGTTCGGTGAGGCCGAAACAGCCGACTTTCTCGCCTTCGCCGAGGGCTTCGAGCCAGGCGTCTTTCTGTTCGTCGGAGCCGAAGGCGTGGATCGGGTACATGACGAGCGCGCCTTGCACGGAGGCCATCGAGCGGAGGCCGGAGTCGCCGGCCTCGAGTTCCTGCATGAGAATGCCGTAGGCGCGCTCCGAGAGGTCGGGCAGGCCGTAGCCGGAGAGGTTGGGGGCGTAGAAGCCCAACTCGCCCATCTCCTCGACGAGGTCGGTCGGGAACGTGCCGTTTATCCAGTGGTCGCCGATGTCGGGGCGCACGTTCTCGTCGACGAACTCGCGGGCCGTGTCCCGAACCATCCGCTCCTCCTCCGTCAGGTCACTCTCGAGACGCACGTAGTCGAGCATACGAGTGAGGGTCGGAGGGGGTCCTCTTAACGTCTCGGAACGCGTCCGCAGTTGCCGAGGTAGATGCGTCGGCGTGCCAGGGCGCGCGTTTCGGCCATCGGCGGGAGTGGCTCCCGATTCGGTGGCCGGTGTCGTGACGACAATTCAACGATGTTGGACACGTCTACGGCGGTAGCCGTACGGGGTACCGCCGGTGGCAACTCCCGACGCGAAGCTCGGAACATCGGGCCGAGAGACGGTAAAACGCCGGATGAAACCCGCAATGAGCGGCGACCCAGCGAGCAGGTACCGTCTCCGGGGGTCGACGCCAAGTAGATAACAAAGTTACTGTTGTTATTCGGATTTCGACGGACTACTTCGTTCTCATCAAGAACGGTAGATTACGGCGTGGTGTCGTCCGTTGTCGGAGGTGTGTAACGTATAATACTATTGGCAATACGGGCGTTCCATATAGTTGAACGGGGTTGTGATGGTGATAGACAGCCATGGTTTCGATGCCGGCGACCACGTGTTTTCGCGTGATACGGAGGAGTACACCGGTCCAGTCGGGTCGCCCATCGTGTGTACGGTCTCGAATTGCTCGGTCGGCTGCGGGTCCGAAGGCCGGGGCGACGCAAGGGCGATCTCCCGTTCGTCTCCACGTTGGGGGTGGATTGTTACCCCCAGACCTGCTCGGGGAGATCCTGTTAGGCGCCGTCTGACGTGCGTTCGCCTATGCGGAATGTGCGTTCAATTTCGTCGGACATCTATCCCGGCACGCATACAGCACGACGGCGACCGCGCCTCACGTGAACTCCCCTGATGATACCTCCGCTCGGAGCGTGTGAGCACAGTAGAACTATAAGCACCGCACGTGACCTCTCCCCGTGTTACGAAACAAAGTCTGTCTCGTGACTGGTGCAGGGCGAGGAATCGGCGAAGCGACGGCGCTCGCGCTGGCGGACGCTGGTGCGACGGTCGTCGTCAACGACCTCGGTAGCTCGGTAGACGGTCGGGGGTCGACCGACGAACCTGCCGAGGACACGGTCCGACAGATCCGAGAGGCCGGCGGTGAGGCGTCCGTTCATACCGGCGATGTCGCCTCCCTCGAGTACACGGAACGGCTCGTCGCCGACACCGTCGAGCAGTACGGACGACTGGACGGTGTCGTGAACTACGCGGGCATCCTGAACGACGCGATGTCCTACGAGATGTCCGGCGACGCGTGGGACGACGTCATCAGAGTCCACCTCCGTGGACACTTCGCACTCGTTCGTCACGCTGCGGCCCACTGGCGGGAGCGGGCGCTCGCGTCCGAGGGAGGGCTCGATGGCCAGCGGTCGTTCCTCTCTGTGAGCAGTCGCGCCGCCCTGGGGAGTCCCGGGAGGATGAACTACGCGGCGGCGAAAGCCGGAATCCTCGGGCTGACGCGAACGGCGGCCCGCGAACTCCACGAGTACGACGTTCGGGTCAACGCCCTGTTGCCCGGCGCCCAGACCCGGATGATAGAGGCGCTCCCCGACGACGCCCAGCCGTTTGAGGACCGGGACGCGTCGCCGGGGAAAATCGCGCCCCTCGTCGTCTATCTCATGAGCGACGAGGCCACGGACGTCACCGGCTGTTCGCTGCGGGCGGTGGAAGACACCATCGGCATCGTCTCGGACCCGGCCGACGAGTCCATCGGGATGCACGCCGGCGGCTGGACGCCCGAACGCATCGCTACGGAGTTCGAAGACAGCATCGCCAGCGGGCTGGAGTTGACTCGCCTGCACGGCATCGGTGAGTGACCGACCGCCCCCGTCGCCGCAGGGTCGCCGTCACTCCGCGTCGGTGACCCGTACGAGCTGTTTGCCGATGTTCGTGCCCTCGAACAGGCCGGCGAACGCCGTCGGGAGGTTGTCGAACCCGTCGGTGACGGTCTCGGTGTACTCGATGGCGCCGCTGTCTACCCACTCGGCGAGTCGCTCCGTCGCTTCGTCGTAGCGCCCCTCGAACTCCGGGAGGAGGAACCCGCGCACCTGGCTCTGCGTTTCGAGAAGCTTCCAGAGCTTCCGGGGTCCGTCAGGCATCTCCGCGTCGTTGTAGAGGGCTATCTGTCCGCAGACGGCGACCCGGCTTCCCGTGTTAAGATGGGCGAACGCCGCGTCCGTTATCTCCCCGCCGACGTTGTCGAAATACACGTCGACGCCGTCGGGACAGGCCGCCCCGACCGCGGCGTGGATGTCGTCGGTCGTCTTGTAGTTGATGCCGGCGTCGAAGCCGAGGTCGTCGGTGAGCCAGGCGATCTTCTCGTCGGACCCCGCGATGCCGACCACGCGACAGCCGTTGAGTCGTGCTATCTGTCCGACGATCGATCCGACAGCACCGGCGGCACCTGACACGAGGACGGTCTCGCCGGGTCGCGGCTCTCCGACGTCGAGCAGGCCGAAGTAGGCCGTGCGACCGGTCGGGCCGAGCACGCCCAGCGCCGTCGAGATCGGGGCGAGCTCCGGGTCGACCCGTTCGAGAGTCGTCCCGTCGGAGAGACAGTACTCGGCCCACTCCAGGAGCCCCTTGACGATGTCTCCGACCTCGTATTCCGGGTGATTCGACTCGACGATCTCGCCGACGACGCCGCCTCGCATCGGCTCTCCCGGATTCCACGATCCAGCGTAGGAGTCCTCGGGACTGATACGGTCGCGCATGTAGGGGTCGACGGAGTAGTACCGCCCTTCGATGAGTACCTCGTGAGCCCCCGGTGTTGGTACCTCCCGTTCGACCTGTTCGAAGTTCTCCAGCGTCGGTTCGCCGGTCGGCCGACTGGATAGCAGCCACGTCCTATGGGTTTGGGTGGTCACTGTCGAGTCCTCCTGCGAGTGATGTGTGCCTAAATCTTTCGCCGCCTGGCCCCGTTGCCGGTCTCGCCCCGTTTGCGGCCTCGGCCGAGCGGGTCGCCGGCTGCCGAGCGAACACGAACCTTGATATGCCACCGGGTTTCTGTGCTACACGTATGCTAGCACGTACGCAACTACCCCTGTCTTCGGAGGACGACTCCGATCTCTGGGTGGCGTTGTGACGGCTGGCTACAGTCTCGGAGCAGCCGTCAGTCGGTGCCACGATGGCGTGAGCCGACGACGGTGCTTCGACCGATGAGACAACGAGTCAATTGCACAACCATGGCAACATCAAATCCAATATCGGAGTTCAGTCTGGACGGCCAAACGGTCATCGTAACCGGTAGCTCACAGGGTCTCGGTCGAGCGATCGCCGAGCGACTCGCAGCGACCGGCGCCAACCTGGTGCTGTGTGCGCCGGAATCGGAGACCGACGAGCTGGAAGCGGTCGCGGACGAAATTCGAGACGCTGATCACGACGGAACCGCCGTCTACGAGGCCTGCGACACGACCGACCGGGACGACGTCGAGTCGCTCATCGAAGCGACCGTCGACGAGTTCGGCGAACTCGACGTCCTCGTCAACAACGTTGGCGGTGGGATTCAGGGTCCGTTCCAGGACGGCACGAAAGAGGAGTGGGATCAGGTGTTCGAACTCAACGTCGGCTCGACCGTCAATTGCTGTGACATCGCCCAAGAGCATCTGGAGGACGGTGGCGGCGCCATCGTCAACATCGCGAGCATGGCCGGTATCCATGGTCTCCCCGACCTGAGTTCCTACGCCGCCGCCAAAGCCGCGATTATCAACTTCACCAGCTCGCTCGCGTACGAGTGGTCTCTGGAGGACGTCCGTGTGAACGCGGTCGCCCCGGGGCCGATCGTGACCCCCCGCATCGAGAAGCGGCTAGACGGGTACTTCAACGTCGACATCGACCGCGAAACCGTCGCCCGTCGGGTCGGGAAACCTGAGGAGGTCGCCGCAATGGTGCAGGTGCTTGCCAGCCCCGCGTCGTCGTACGTGACTGGTGAGACGGTTACCGTCGGCGGAGTCCCCCGACATGAGCGACACAAGGACGTACAGAACGTGAACGCTGGTGAGAGCGTTTGGATGTGAGGTGATCGAATAGGCGGATTTCACTACGTCCGTCTGCAATCGATCGTAGTGCCGGTCATCTATGCGAACTGCGATGTGCCGGAGAGAACCTCTCGACCGAACCCACTACAGTCGACGGGCGTTTCCCCATCACGAAGTCGCAGTCTACCTTCTCTCGATGGTTACCGTTCGAGTCGGCCGTCGCCGAGGAGCCCGTGGTCGGTCAATCGTGCCAGTTCCCGAACGGCTAATTGCAGCTCGGAAGTGCGTCCAACTATACTGAACACTTATTATCTGGGGTGTGAAAAGAGCGCGCATGACGGACGACCCACCCCGACAAACGCTCAAATCCGTTGAGCAAGCGTTCGACGTCATCGAAACGCTACAGGAGATGAACGGCTGTGGCGTCACCGAGATGGCGAATCAGCTCGGTATCCCGAAAAGCACCGCCCACATCTATCTCTCGACGCTCGAGCGGAAGGGATATCTGGTGAAGGAGGACGATGTATATCAGCTCTCGCTCCGATTTCTCAACCTTGGTGAGTACACGAAGCGGATGCAGGAACTGTCTGCCGTCATCGACCCACCGCTCGAGAACCTTGCAGAATCCAGCCACGGGACGGCGATCTGCGGTGTCGAGCAGCACGGCCTTCTGACTGTTCTGGCGTCGAAACGAGAGGAACAAACGCCGCCGGAGAGCTTCCCGGTCGGCGCGCACTGGTATCTCCACAGCAACGCCAGCGGCAAGGCGATACTCTCGCAGTACTCCATCTCGCGGGTCGACGCCATCGTCGACAAGTGGGGTCTCTCTTCGGTTGCGCCGAACACTATCGAGAGCCGCGATGCGCTGCTTGAGGAACTGGACGAAACTCGGTCGCGAGGATACGCAATCAATGACGAGGAGTCAATGGCAGGTGTCGGCGGTATCGGCGTGCCGCTGGTCAAGGACGACGGCCAGTGTTTCGGGTCGATAAGCATCTCCGGGCCCAAGAACAACGTGTTGAAGGACAAACTCAGGGAGGAACACATCGACCTCATCGAGCGGGCGGCAAACACCGTCGAGGTCAACCTGACCTGGGAGTAGCCGCGTCCCGTCGGCGTCGCGTCGGGGACGGCACCCGGCCGCTCGCAGTCGGTTCGACGGCGACCGGACGCGACTGGCCGCCGTCCCGGCCGGGGCGTCACACGCGTCCTGTTATCTATGGACAAACTATATGTACACCGGCTATAACAATTGTGTTATGGTGTACGTGAGTACGTTCCACAACGGCTCGACCAACCTGCCGGTCAAGGAGGCCGACAACGGGATGTTGATCGTCGACGGTTCGGTCTCGGAACTCCACGAGGACATGAAGCAAGTGGTGAAAGACCAGATCGACTACGGCGTCATCGCCGACCAGGTCGGCTTCGACGCGATAACGCTGACCGAGCATCACTTCGAGGTGTCGGGCGTCGAGTTCAGCCCGAACCCGCTGATGACGGAGATGGCCATCGCCAGCCAGACTGAAGACATCCGGCTGTGCCAGATGGCGAACATCATCACGTTCCACGACCCGGTTCGGATGGCCGAGATGACGGCGATGCTCGACGTCGCCAGTGACGGCCGTGCGGAACTCGGGTTCGGCCGCGGTGCGTACCCCCGCGAGTCCGAGACGTTCGGGCAGTACTGGGGCGGGAGCAACGTCCACGAGGAGATGAACCGGACCTCCTACGAGGAGAAACTCGAGATCATCAAGCAGGCGTGGACGGAGGACCTCATGTCCTACACGGGGCAGTTCCACAACGTCCCGCCGAAACACACCCGCTGGCACCACCCACAGGAGTACGCGTACTTCGAGGACGAGGTGACGGACCCGTACACGCCGGAGGACCTCAACCGGACCTGGGACGAGGACGCCCCGCAGGGCAACTGGACCCACACGGACCCGGACTACCCGGAGCCGCTCCTGCAGGCCACCGACTCGACGCTGAACTCGCTGTCGGTGTTCCCACAGCCTCACCAGGAGCCGCACCCGCAGATATGGCAGCCGGTCGTCTCGCCGCGCTCGCTGAAGTTCGCGGCCCGCAACGGGCACAACGTCTATCTCGTCGGTGGCCCGCTCCCGATGATCAAGGACCGCATCGAGATCTACTACGAGGAAGCCGAGAAGGCCGGGTGGCCGGACCACCGCCCCGAGTACGACGGCGAGCCGTTCGCGTACGGCTGGGACGACGACCGGAACCGCGGCTGTGTGACGCGACGCTACATCTTCAACACCGACGTCGCCGACGAGGAGACCCTCGAACGGTGGAAGCAGGGCGTCAAACACGAGTTCGACTGGTACGACCCGCGCGGCGTCGGGCGACGCATCACCCAGATTGCCACCCCGGAGATCCAACAGAAGGTCGAGGAGGCCGGCGGCGTGACCGCCGAGGTGCTGAAGGACATGAAACTCGGCGTCTACGGCGACACCGACGAGATCATCGACCTGCTGGCCCACGTCAAGGAGTTCTGCGGCTACGAGGACTTCGCCATCGACGTGCAGTTCGAGATCGCTGGTCTCAGCGGCGAGGAGATCAACACCCAACTCGAGGCGTTCGGGGAGCGCGTCATCCCCCACCTCGAAGAGGAGTTCTGACCGGGACGCCGGCGGCACCCCAGCGTCGACTGTCCCGATTCGAGCGCCGTCCTCGTCGACAGCCACGGCGCCGTCTCGTCTACCCGTCCAGTAGCTATTAATAGGGCCGCGGTGAAGCGCTCGCCGGAGGTAACCGTCATGACCACATCTCAGTACAGCGTCTCGGACCGGACCGCCGTCGTCACCGGCGGCTCCCGGGGCATCGGCCGTGCTATCGCCCGAAACTTCGCCGAAGACGGCGCGAACGTCGTTATCTGTGCGCTCGAACGCGACCGCGAGGAACTCGAAGCGACCGCAGCTGACCTCACCGAGGCCAGCTCGAACGGCCGTGCGGTGCCCGTCACCTGCGACATCACGGACCGCGACGACGTCGCCGCACTCGCGGACGCGGCCGTCGAGGAGTTCGGAGGCATCGATGTCCTCGTTAACAACGCCGGCGGTGACCGGCAGGCCCCGTTCGAGGAGTTCTCCGTCGAAGACTGGAACTTCGTCATCGAACTCAACATCAACGGGACGTTCAACGCCACACAGATCGTCGGTGAACACATTCGGACCGACGACGGCGGCGCCATCGTGAACATCGCCAGTACCGCCGGCGTCAAAGGACTGCCCTACGAGATGCCGTACTCGATTGCGAAAGCCGGCATCGTCAATTTCACGCGGACGCTCGCGTACGAGTGGGCCCACGACGACGTCCGAGTGAACGCCGTCGCACCGGGTATCACTGCCACAGACCTGGTCGCACGGCTTCCGGCGCCGGTGCCGGAGGCGGACGACATCGACCGCGAGACGGTCGCTCGACGGTACGGCAAGCCGGAGGAGATCGCGGACATCGTGCAGATGCTCGCCAGCCCCGCTGCGTCGTATCTCACAGGTCAGACGATTTCGGTCGCCGGGACACCGACGCTGGAACGGGAACTAGCGGTGGCCGAAGATGACGATGGCATCGTGTGGAACTGGTAGCCGTCGCTGGGAGGGGCGTAGCTGGCGGTTCGCCACGCTGGGTAGCCACAGGACTCGAACCGGTTCCGGTCGGTTTCTCTACACGGAGTGACTCGTTTCGGGGAGACGGTTACCGCCGGCACTCATGATATACTGGACAAAAAATTTATACGGTCCGCTCGCGGTTGGATGAGTGAATGACTGCCGAAAAGTCCTATCTGAGTGCCACTCAATCGTCGTACGTAGAGCGGTATGGCGACGAGCTCCCGGACTGGAAAGAGCAGGGGTACCTTCCTGAGCAGACGTTCCCCGAGCAGGCGTACAGTACGTTCGAACAGTACCCGGCAAAGCGGGTCGTCGGGCCGAACCGGACCGAGACGTTCGACGACGTTCGACGGGAGGCCGAGCGACTCGCCGCTGGTCTCCAGTCGCTCGGCCTGGAACCTGGCGACGTGGTCTCGTACGCGCTCCCGAACTGGGTGACGACGACCGTTGTCCATCTCGGCATCTCGATGGCGGGGGCGATTGCGAACCCCATCGTCCCCATCTACCGGCATCGGGAGTTCGAGTACATCCTCGACGACGTGGAGTCGGACGCGATAATCGTCCCCGACGTGCACCGCGAGTTCGACTTCCGGGAGATGCTCGACGACATCGCGGCGGACGTTCCGGTGGACGACGTCGTTGTCGTCGGAACCCCTCTGGAGGGACAGATCGGCTACGACGCACTCTTGGCCGACGACACTGACTATACCCGGCCCGACCTCTCGCCCGACGATCCCCACGTAGTGTTGTACACGAGTGGCACCACTTCTGACCCGAAGGGGGTCGTCCACACCCACAACTCCGTAGGTGCCTGCGAAATGCCGATGCGCAATCGGATGGAGTACTCCAGCGACGAGACGTTCTTCGTGCCGACGCCGGTGACCCACATCAGCGGCGTGGTCCGCGGGCTTCGTCTGCCGTTCATCGTCGGGGCGGACCTGGTGCTGATGGACCGGTGGAAACCGGCGGACGCGGTCGATCTCGTCGACAGCGAAGGAGTCACACGGATGGGAGCGGCGACCCCGTTCGTGCAGGGGTTACTGGAGGAGGCCCCGGCCGACTGGGACTGCCCGCTGGAGGTCGTCGGCTGTGGGGGGGCGAACGTCTCGCCGGAGCTCATCCGGCGGGCCGCCGAGACGTTCGACTGCTGGGCGTATCGTGGCTGGGGGATGACGGAGTACCCGGGAGCGACGAAAACGTCGGTCGGTGGCGACCCGGAGAAGGCGGCTGATACCGACGGCAGACTCCTGCCCGGAACGCGGATCGAAATCGTCGATCTGGACTCTCGCGAGGCGGTCGAACAGGGAGACGAGGGCGAAATTCTCGTCACCGGACCACACGTCATGCTCGGGTACATCGGTGAAGACCTGAACGACGAGGCGTTCACCGGCAAGTGGTTCGCTACGGGTGACGTCGGCTACATGGACACCGACGGCTACCTCGAGATTACCGGTCGTGCGAAGGACGTCATAATCAGGGGTGGCGAGAACATCCCGGTGAACGACGTCGAGGACAAACTGAAGGAGCATTCGGCCATCGATGACGTGGCCATCGTCGCCATGCCCGATCCGGACCTTCAGGAGAAGGGGTGTGCGTACGTCAGCCTCGTCGAGGGCGAGACGTTCTCCTTCGAGGAGATGACCGCCCACCTCGACGAGAAGAACATCGCCCGACAGAAGTACCCCGAGCGGCTCGAAATCGTCGAGGAGTTCCCGCGCACGGCCAGCGGGAAAATCCAGAAGAGCGACCTCCGGGAAGCGATTGCAGACGTCCTGAACATGGAACCAGTCAGCCGGTAGTCGTTCGATTCCAGTGTTCCTGGCCCCTGGTGCCCCCGCCGAACGCTTATGTGAAATGCGACCGACCTCGGAGTCGATGCATTCAGACAGAAGCCACGGGACCACGCCTCGAGTGAGCGGTGTGACACCGGACGACCCCTGCCATCGGCGACTCCGCCGATGGACGACGCTTCGCCCGTCGGCTCGCAGCGACCTGACAGCCGCGGTGGGCCAGTAACCCATGGTGGGTGAAGCACGCGACTCGCGTGACGAGACGGGGCCGCTCGACGGAGTGACCGTAGTCGATGCCTCGCGGGTACTGGTCGGTCCCTTCTGTACGATGCAGCTCGGCGACCTCGGGGCGGAGGTCATCAAGATCGAGCGCCCGGACACGGGCGACCAGACCCGTGGCTGGCACCCGCCGACGTACGGCGACTCCGAGGAGAGCGCCTACTACCTGAGCATCAACCGGAACAAACGCTCGATGACGGTCGATCTGAACACGGAGGAGGGCCGGGCGGTGTTCCGGGAACTCGTCGCCGACGCGGACATCCTCGTCGAGAATTTCCGGGTGGGGACGATGGAGGAGTGGGGGCTGGGTTACGAGCGCCTGCGGGAGCGGAACCCGGAGCTGGTGTACTGTTCGCTCTCCGGCTACGGCGAGTGGGGACCCGACCGCGACAGGCCGGCGTACGACATCATCATGCAGGCCGAGGGTGGCATGATGAGCATCACGGGTGAAGCGGACGGCCCGCCGGTCAGGATCGGCGTCGCCATCGCCGACATCGGCGCGGGCATGTACGCCACACAGGCTGTTCTGGCGGCGCTTCTCGAACGGGAACTCGGCGACGGCACCGGACAGAAGATCGACGTGAGCCTGCTGGACGGACAGGTCGCCTGGATGACGTACATGGCGTCGAACTACTTCGCAACGGGGGAGTCGCCGGGCCGGATGGGAAGCAGACATCCGACCATCGCCCCCTATCAGGCGTACCCGACGGCCGACGGCTACGTCGTCGTCGCCGTGGCTTCCGAGCACATCTGGCCGCGCTTCTGTGCCGCCATCGACCGGCCCGACCTGCGGGACGACGACCGATTCGCGTCGAACGCCGACCGCGTCGAACACCGCGAGGAACTCGATGCGATAGTCGCAGCCGAAATCGGGTCGCTCACCACCGAGGAAGTCTGTACGCGACTTGAGGACCACGACGTGCCGTCTAGCGAAATCAAGGACATGGAGTCGGTCTTCGATAGCCCACAGGTGCAAGCTCGGGAGATGGATCAGACCGTTTCCCATCCAACCGTCGGGGAACTCCGGATGCCCGGAAGCCCGATGCATTTCTCGAAGTCGCCGACGACCATCAGACGTCATCCACCACTACTGGGAGAACACACCGACGAGATACTGCACGAACTGGGCTTCGATGACCGGGATGTCGCGCATCTGCGCGACAAGGACGTGGTCTGAGTCCGCCCGGACCGACCGCACTCCGACGGACCGGCCGCCGCCGGTCGCTTCCCGTCGGCCGAATCAACTCGTGAACTCTTTTCGAACAGATGTATGTAATATGACTATTATATGCAGATATAAATAGAGCTGTCTCGATACGGTAGCTATGACAGCCGAGCGTAAGTCACTGTCAGGGGAGCAGCGGGACCTGAAACAACAGTTCGTCGATCAGCGTGGCCACTGGAGTCCGGCTCTGGAGCACCTGCTTTCTCTCGACCCCGGGTTCATCGAGGGGTATCTGGAGCTGGCGAATTACACCATCGACGAGGGGGCTCTCGACCGGAAGACGAAGGCGTTCCTCCTGTTGAGCCTCGATGCCGCGACGACACATCTGTACCGGCCCGGAATCCGGACGCGTATCAACGACGCGTTCGACGCGGGCGCGTCGGTCGAGGAGATCGTCACCGTACTCGAGGTGGCGAGCGTGCTCGGTGTCCACGCCATCACCACGGGCGCGAAGACGCTCGCCGACATCTCGGGGTTCCCCGAGCGAAGTGCTGCCGAGGCGGAGGCGATGGACGCACAGAAACGCGAGTACGAGGAGAGAGTCGGATTCTGGTCCGAACGGTTGGACGCCATCGTCGAGTACGATGACACGTTCTTCGACCGATGGCTCGGCTACTTCGGCCATCCACTCACGGAGAACCCCCTCACCACGAAGCAGGTCGAACTGATCTACGTCGCCATCGACGTCTCGACCACCCACCTGTACGACGAGGGACTGGAACTTCATATCGAGAAGGCACTGGAAGAAGGGGCGACGCAGGCCGAAATCATGGAGGTGTTCGAACTCGCCAGCCTGATGAGCGCCCAGACCACCTTCGAAGGTATCCCGATACTGGTCGAAGAGGCACAGAAGCGGGGGAAGCTACAGGATTTCGAACTGCCCGAGGCGATCGACGGCGCCGAACGCGAGCGGTAACTGCCCGGGATTACTGGTACGGGACCGTCGACGACGCCTGTGCGTCGATGACGGTCTGGTCGTCCTGATTCGATACCGTCACCTCGGCGGTAACGATCACGGACTCGGCACGGCGATCGAGGTCGGTTATCCGGCCGCGAACGGTGAGCGTGTCGCCCGGCCAGACCTGGCGCTGAAACCGGGTAGAGAACTGCGTGATGTTCCCAAGGCCGAACCAATCACAGAGCAGTCTCGAGACGAACCCAGCCGACATCATCCCGTGGGCGAACACGGACTTATTCCCCGCCTGCTTCGCGTACGCGTCGCTGTAGTGGATGGGGTTGAAGTCACCGCTCGCCCCGGCGTACTTGACGATGTCCTTCCGGCTGAGATCGTCGACGACGAGGCTCGGACCGGTCTGACCGACTTCGAGTTGTCCGGCTACCAGCTGATTCTGCCCATCGCTCATGGATCGTCCTCGTCGATGGCGCCGTCGGTTTCGATCCGCGTCGCCTGCTCCGTGAGGACGTGGTCCCCATGCTGGTCCCGGTACTCCGTTTCGAACACTGCAAACGTCATCTCCCCACCGGTCGACCCATCGCGCTGGTAGACGTCACGGAACGTCGTCACCCCGGTAAGAGTGTCCCCGACGTAGGCCGGGCGGCTGAACTCGTACGACTGTTCGCCGTGGACGATGTACTCCGGGTCCATTCCGAGGTCGAAGCCGAAGTCCAGTCCAATCCCGCTCGCACGATATCGGGGGAAGTACGCTGTCCGTGTGAACGTCAACGGTGCCGGGATAGCGGGATGGCCCCGCTCCTGTGCCACCTCCTCGTCGTAGAACACCGGGTTGTCGTCCTTGATGGCACGTGCGAACTCTTTGACCTTGCCCGCCTCGATCTTCAATCCCTCGACCGTCTTTCTGCTTCCGCCGACTCTTGACTGGAGTTCCGCTAGTGAATCCCTTGGCATAGTTATCAGACAGGTTGGCGCCGGTGTGGCTGTTTGACGGCGCTGTGGTTTGCTCTCATTCTGCGCCTCGAACGAGTGGCTGCTGCCACGTGTACGCCATGAAGTACATCCTCTTATCGTGAGATAATAAATGTAGTGGTGGCGGCCCCCAGCCATCGCCGAACCCTCTCCTCGAACGCGGGCGTCCTCTGGCAGTCTGCGTGTTCGTTTCCCCTGGAACGTTGTCGAGTCCCCAGACCGCAGTTCGCCGGTGTCTCTCCGTTACCACTTCAGATACGGCCTCGGGGTCAGTGGCGACACCCCGTTTCCGATAGCGGAACCACGCGGTTCTCTTCGGTCCGGTTTCGGCGCCACGTCACCTATTTTCGCCCCGGCGATTCCCGAGTGTATGACCATTAGATTAATGATGGTGTGACATCTCTCTACCAAGGACGACCATGGCAAGTGAAAACGCGTCGGACGTGACGAACACGGACATTCTCTCCCGAATGTCGATACGGCTCGAAAACGAGGGGTATTATGGGGTGCTCAGCGTCCTCCCCGTGTTGCTTCTATACACGCTGATCTTCCTCATGCCGGTGTCGTTCGCTATCTACGCGTCGTTCCACGACATCCGACTCGTGAACCCGAACTGGACGTTCGTCGGGATACAGAACTACTTCGAGGTTCTCGGTCTGGAGCAGTTCTGGCAGTCGCTCGGACGAGGGGTCGTGTACATGGTCTCTAGCACGCTGTTCCAGCTCGCTGTCGGCGTGTGGATGGCGCTGGTACTGAACCAGATCACCGTCGGCCAACGGCTCCTGACGGCAGTCATCTTCACGGCCTACCTCATTCCCACCATCGTCGTCGTGCTCGTTGGACTCCTCATGTTCGACCCGTACGTTGGCGTGTTGCACGGCTTCGGCGCGGGCTTCTTGAATCTCTGGGACAGCAACCTCTCGGCGTTCAGCGTCGAGCAGTGGGCGATGCCGGTCGTGGTGTTGATCGGCTCCTGGAAGTTCTCGGTGTTCGTCACGATATTCACGCTGGCACAGTTGCGGTCCATCCCGCCGCGGTTCTACGAGGCCGCGAAGGTGTGTGGGGCCAACAAGTGGCAGATGTTCCGTGACATCACGTTCCCCCGCATCCGCGGGGTCATCCTCGTCGTCGTGCTCCTGCGCTCCGTGTTCATGTTCAACAAGTTCGACGTCATCTGGATGTTGACGCAGGGCGGTCCCGGCTACGGGACGACGACCCTGCCGGTGCTCGCCTACCGGGTCACCTTCGAGGACGGCGCCTACGGGCTGGGGAACACCATCGCCGTCGTGATGTTCGCGTTCCTCGCGGTCGGTGGGCTCCTCTACTTCAGACTGTTCGATCCGAGCGATGAGGTGGACACATGAGTTCGAACGAGCCGACGGGGGTCTTCGGGCTGGACTTCGGGACCGAGAACCTCGTTCACAGAATCGGCCTGTACGCGAGTGCGATACTGATGGCCGCCATCGGGGTGTTCCCGATCTACTGGATCGTGCAGAACGCGTTGAAGACACGAAACGCGATTCTCGCGGGCCTGTCGTGGCTACCGAGGGGCGACGCCTTCACGCTGCAGAACCTGCAGGTCGTCTTCACCGGCGAAATCGCCCAGTATTTCATCAACTCCATCATCGTAACCGTCGGGACCATCGTCTTCGTCATCATCGTGTCGACCATCTCCGGCTATGGGCTCGCCAGGTTCGAGTTCAAACACAAGATCAACTTCGCCCGGTTTCTCCTGTTCGGATACATGTTCAGCCCGATTGTGCTTGGGGTTCCGTTGTTCCTCATCTGGCGCAACCTGAACCTGATCAACACCCACGTCGGGCTGATACTCGCATTGAGCGCCATCTCGATGCCGTTCTGTGTCTGGCTCATGTGGAAGTACATCCAGACCATCCCGGAGTCGATGGAGGAGAGCGCGTGGGTCGTCGGCGCCTCACGCAAGCGGGCGTTCGTCGACGTGGTCCTTCCACAGTGCAAGCCGGCGATCGTCGCCACCGCGCTGTTCGCGTTCGCACTCGCATGGACTGACTTCACGTTCGCTATGGTCCTGCTCCCTGATAGCGAAATGACTACGTTCGCACCGGGCATCCTTCGGATCGTGCTCGGGTCGTACAACGTCTCGTGGGGACAGATCATGGCAGCATCGCTGCTGATGACTGTCCCAGCGCTTGTGTTCGCGTACTCCCTCCAGAGCTACCTGCTGAAGGGATTCGAAATCCGTTCACTCTAACACACAATGTCGAGAATCAATATCCAGAACCTGACGAAGGAGTTCGGTACAGGCAGCGAGAAGATCGTGGCTATCGACGGCATCGACCTCACCATCGAGGACGGGGAGTTCGTCACCCTCGTCGGCCCGTCGGGCTGTGGAAAGACGACGACGCTCCGGTGCGTCTCCGGCCTGGAGAAGCCCACGGGTGGCACGATAGACTTCGGTGACAGGGACGTCACGGACCTCCCGGTCCAAGAGCGGAACATCGCGCTGCTGTTCCAGGACATCGCCCTGTATCCACACATGAGTGTCCGGGAGAACATGGCCTACGGGCTGAAAATCGCGGGCGCCGACAAGGAGACCCGTGACGAGCGCGTTCAGGAGGCCGCGGAGCTGCTCCAGATCACCGACCAACTCGACAAGCGGCCCGCCGACCTCTCGGGCGGCCAGCAGCAGCGTGTGGCGCTGGGTCGGTCGCTGACCCGTGACCCTGAAATCTTCCTGTTCGACGAGCCGATGAGTGACCTGGACGCGAAGCTGAAACGCGACCTCCGCCCCGTCGTCCAGGAGGTGACCGAACATATCGGCTGTCCCGTCCTCTACGTGACCCACGACCAGGAGGAGGCGATGACGATGTCCGACCGCATCGCCGTGATGAACGACGGTCATCTCGAACAGGTGGGCGAGCCGAAACACGTCTACCGAGACCCCAAATCCGAGTTCGTGAGTGGTTTTATCGGACAGCCCAGTACGCAGTTCTTCGACGGGACACTCCGCGAGAACGACGGGACGGTCCTGCTCGACCTGCGAGACTACCAGTTCACGCTCCATGAGGACCCCCAGACGTTCGATGGCTACCTCGGCAAGGACGTGCGACTCGGCATCCGGCCACAGCAAATCGGCGTAGAGGACGACCAGTCGCTCGGAATCGCCGCGACACACAAACTTGACGAACTGCTCGGCGAGGAGACGATGAGCTACTTCGACACCGAGTTCGGTGAAGTCATCGCCATCACCGACCCGAAGTTCGAAGGCGACAAAGCGGAGTACGGTCTGGTACTGGACGTCGATTCCATCATGCTCTTCGACCCCGACTCCGGCGTCCGAATCCACTAGCCACCCCCTCCTCAGTGCGCGGCGTTTCTCTCTCTGGGCACCGTACCCGAACCCTTCTCAGCCCCGCCAGTGCGCTGTGCTTGCGGGCGAGACGTCGATGGGAAGGTGTAGAACTGAACCGCGACCGCACCGTGTCGTTACCGAACGTTCGGAGCCTGATCGTCCGCGGTTTTACAGAATGATTTCACGTCCCTCTTCGACTTTCGCCTCCATCTCGCTTTTTGCGTCTTCGTACACAGTCTCCACGTCCTTGCCCTGCACGAGGTACTCGTTCACCATACGGGGAATCGTATCTCCACCCCGGGCGTATTCGCTCACCGGGATCTCCGGACGCAGGTCTTCGTCCGGACCGTCGTACTGGCTGAGGATGTCGTTTGCCAGCTTCTGGTTTATCTCCAGATGGTGCTGGTTCTCCTGGAAGTACGAGGAGTTCTGATACGCGTCCGACTCGAGGACGCCGTGGAACCCCGGCAGGTATCGCATCGGCTCCATGAGGTTGTAGCCCACGTGCCGTTCCAGACTGTCCCCGTACATCCACCCGAACAGCGCTTCCGCCCCTTTCGGTGCCGTCCCGTTCTCGAAGATGTAGTACGACGTGGCGTTGGTACAGGACGTCAGCAGGTTCAGGTCCTCTATCGGGATGTCGTTCGTCGGGATCGCGGCGATGTTACTGTTGGCGGATATCTCTGGCGCGACTGCTCCGGCAATCCCGATGTTCCAGGCGTTGAGGAACAGCTCGTATCCCACCCGACCGGAAGTGTAGAGCTTGATCGCGTTCGAATAGGTGATGTTCGTCGGGTCCGGGGAGTACTGCGTCATCTCCTCGAAGAACTCGAGGGTCTCGATCACCTTGTCTTTCGGGAACGTCACCTCGAGTTCGTTGTTCTCCCTGTCCTTCCATCCGAAGATGGAGCCGCCGTTCGCCCGTAGGAATTGCCAGAACGTGTTCGACGTGTACACGTTGACGCCGGCCGGAATCGCCATCCCTTCGGCTTTGATTTCGTCGGATTCGGAGATCGCTTTGGCGTTCGATTTGAGTTCGTCCCACGTCGTCGGCACCGACAGGCCGAGTTTCTCCTCGAAGTCCGTCCGGTGATTGAGCGAGATGACGTACGTTCCGATCGGAATCTCGTAGTAATCGCCGTCCGTATCTTCGAAGAGCGGTGGAATCGGGTCCCCTGCGACCTCCGTTATCCCGTTGACGACGTCCGTTGTCGGTTGGAGCGCACCTTGCCCGAACAGTTCAGTGATGATTCCCTCGAACCCGTACTGGAAGGTGTCCGGGGGATCACCGGCCTGCATGAGCTGCGAGAGCCGGTCAGTGGCGTTCCCAGCGAGACCCGCGAACTCGACGTTGAGCTTGTAGTCCGACTGGTTCTGGAAGGTTTTGGCTATCTCCTCGTTCCACCGCTTCTGCCACGCGTCACTCGTCTGCTTCGTTATGATGTGGACCGTCTTGTCCGACCCGCCATCGTCGTTCGTGGGGCTTGAATCGTCTCCATCTCCACCCCCGCCGCCGCCGCCATTCCCGTCTCCGTTTCCATTGCCGTTTCCGTCACCATCGCCGCCTGTACATCCCGCTAAACTCGCCGAGAGTCCTGTCCCGGTAAGTGCGAGGATGTCTCGTCGTGATAGTGGCCTGTACATGTCCTCTAATCTCTTCATAGGGGTGGGGCTATCACTGCCCATGGTACCGGGTAACGTTAATCCACAATAAGTTTATTGGGTAGTAGGAGAAGAGGGGCTAAGGCTTCAGTTCGGGACCGAACGTCGGTAGCTCGTGGGTCGCGATCACCCGGTCAGATATCCACCGTCAACCGGATACGTCTGACCGGTCACGAACGACGCCTCCTCGGAGCAGAGCCACTCGACGAGCGCTGCTACCTCGTCGGCGGTCCCGAGCCGCCCCATCGGATGCCGGGCGGCGACGTCGGCACGTCGCTCCGGGTCGCTTCCCGCGTCCCCGCTCTGGAACATCGGCGTGTCGATGTATCCCGGCGAGACGGCGTTCACCCGAACGTGTTCAGGGTGTTCCAGCGCGGCCGTCCGTGTCAGCCCGGCCACGCCGTGTTTCGCGGCCACGTAGGCAGGCGCTCCCGCGATACCCGCGTGGCTCGCAACGGAGGCGGCGTTAACGATGGCGCCGCCGGTGTCCTGTTCGCCGAACTGTGCTAGTTCAGCCTTCAGCGATCGCCAGACGCCCGAGAGGTTGATGTCGAGCACCTGGTGCCAGTCCGACTCGGCGATGGTTGCCGTGCTCGATTTGGCTCCACCGACCCCCGCGCTGTTGAACGCCACGTCCAGCGGACCGTAGGTTTCGACGGCCGCATCGACCAGGACCTGGAGGTCGTCGGTCTCTCGTACGTCCGTCTCGACGAACCTGGCGTCCCCGCCGGCGTCAACGACCGCCTGCACAACCTCGCGGCCTCCCTCGGTGTCGATATCCCCGATGACGACCGACGCGCCGCTGGCGCCGAACCGCTCAGCGACTGCTCGGCCGATGCCGGAACTCCCACCGGTGACGACTGCTACGTCTGAACTGTCTGCCATACGTCGGCTCTCTCGAGACGGTCGTATGGTTCTTTCGGCCCGCCAGGTAGTGGTTACTCCCTGACCCGAGGCGGGCTTCTTCTGGCACGTGGTCCCCGCTCGAACAGGCGGCGGGGTCGCCTCGCGGGGGACGAAAACCGACAGAAAGATTGATTATCGGTGGGAGAGGTTGGCAGGGTATGCGAGAGTACGACCACCTCGATGTGAGCGTCGACTCCGACGTGTTCCGTATCACCTTCAACCGCCCCGAGCGTCTCAACGCCGTCAACCGGAACGTCCACGAGGAACTGTCGACCGTGTTCGAGGACGCACAAGAGTCCGAGGCCCGAGTTGTGGTGGTCACCGGGGCCGGAGACGCGTTCTGTGCAGGCGGAGACATCAAGGCGATGAATGAGGACGAACAGTACTCCTATCACGAACCCCAGTCCATCATCAAGGGGATGGTGAACTGCGAGAAGCCGATTATCGGTCGCGTCAACGGGGATGCGGTCGGCCTCGGTGCGACGCTGGCACTGTTTTGCGACATCGTCATCGCCAGTACCGACGCTCGATTCGGCGATACCCACGTCAAGGTGGGGCTGAGCGCTGGCGACGGCGGCGGGATCATCTGGCCGCTTCTCATCGGACCGAACAAGGCCAAGGAGTTCCTCATGACCGGCAAACTCATCTCGGCCGAGGAAGCCGAGGAACTCGGACTCATCAACCATGCCGTCGAACCAGACGAACTCGACGCGAAGGTGACCGAACTGGTTGATGAGCTCGCTACTGGTTCCCAGGTCGCCATTCAGTACACGAAGATGTCCATCAACAGCATGCTTGAGGATGCGGTCAACTCCGCCCTGCTCAAATCGCTCGCGCTCGAACGGAACACGATGCACCACCCAGACCATGCCCACGCTGTCGAGGCGTTCAAGAACGGCGAGCAGCCGAACTTCCCGACCGGCCGTGATCCCAACTAACCCGTATGCTCTCGATCGCCGGTGACAGCAGCCGCGGTGAGTGAGTCGCTGGGCACCACGGTTGCGCGTCGGCGTACCGGTGCTGCCTAGCGCCGGTCGTTCGGCTTCATCGGAGCTAAATACAACACGTGAACTCATGTACGATGTCATAAATTTTAAGTATTCGCGGGGCCCTGACACACACGGTTCAGAAATGAGCAACGATACTGGGTACGCCGTAACCGTGGATGGGCGACTAGAGCCGTCGGAACTCGGCCTGACGCTCCCGCACGAACATCTCGTGTGCGACTTCTCCGAGGCACTCTACAGCCCCCCTGAGAGCGCGTACAAGCGATCGATCGCCACCGACCCTGTCTCCTTGGATAACCTCTGGTTCATCGACCAGAACCCGCTCGGCCACGAAGCGAACTTCGTGCTCGACTCCTTCGAGGACGCCGTGACCGAAGTCGGATACTTCAATCAGGTCGGGGGGGACACGATGGTCGACGTGACGCCGAAGAACGTCAGTGGCGACCCGGAGTTCGTCCGTGCCGTCTCGCGGGAAACGGGAGTGAACATGATTCACGGTACAGCCCACTACATGCAGCGAGTCCATCCCGACTACGTCTCGGACGCAACAGTCGAGGAACTCGAAGCTGAGTTCGTCGATGATGTCCGCAACGGCATCGGAGAGACGGACATCCGTGCCGGCATCATCGGCGAGATCGGACTCAGTGGGCGCATCGAGCCTGACGAGTTGACGGTCCTTCGGGCGGCGGCCCGTGCCGCAGTTCGGACCGGCGCTCCGCTGACCATCCATCCGCCTGGCCGCACCGACCACAGCCGGAAAGGTGGGGAGTACTCGACGGCCCGGTGGGGGCTGGACATCCTGGACATCGTCGAAGAAGAGGGGCTGGCGCCCGAGCGGGTCGTTCTCTGTCATATGGACCGGACCGTACATGCGGACCCCGAAGCCCAGCGCGAGGTGGCTGACCGCGGCGCCTACATCGAGTACGACCTCTGGGGACTCGACGGCTACCTCCCGCATCTCGAAGACGCGTTCCCCTCTGACTACTGGCGTACCGACGCGGTTCACGGGCTCATCGAGGATGGACATGCGGAGAACCTCCTGTTCTCCCACGACGCCGGCGCGAAGACGCGGCTGAAGACGTACGGCGGCGGGGGGTTCTCACTGCTGTTCGAGAACATCCTTCCCCGTCTTCGGGACCGGGGCGTTTCGAAGAAGACGCTTGAACAGATCACCGTCGACAACCCCCGGGACTTGCTCACCTTCGACGCGCCTGCCTGAGGCATCTTCAGTTGTGGCCGGACGGCTGTCACCCGTCCGACGCCGTCGGAGCTGTTCAACTCAACGTCGAGCGAGATATATCAGCATGGGGAATGATTTATTAAGGATTACCACTATTGGTACACCCACCCATACCGTTAGGAGACTCACCCATGTTCGTAACAGACACTGACACCCCGGCCTCTATCAAGTACGACGAACTGGCGACGCTCAAACATCTCGCGAAGAAGGGGGCGGTCAGGGCAGACGCGAAACTGTCGTGTTCGCTGCTCGCAGAGGAGTTGGAGATCTCCGCCCAGACTGCCTCCCGTCGGCTCCGGTCGCTCGAAAAGAGCGAATACATCCGACGGCATCGGGAGAAAAACACCATGCGCGTGACTATCACACCGCGCGGCATCGAGCTTCTCGAAGCGGAGTTCCAGCAGTATCTCGAGATATTCGATTCCATCAGGACCGTTGAGCTGGAGGGAGAGGTCTGTAGCGGTGCCGGTGAGGGGGAGTACTACATCCAACTCGACGGCTACATGGAGCAGTTCGAAGAGAAACTCGGCTACCAGCCGTTCCCCGGGACGTTCAACGTGCGTATCGACGAGAGCGACGTTCCATCACGGGCCGTCTTGGAGACGTTCGACGCAGTCCAGATCGAAGAATGGGAAAGCGATGGACGGACGTACGGGGCCGCCTCCTGCTATCCGGCCACGGTCACGGCGGCCGGTGATACCATTGCGGAGGCACACATCCTTGACCCGGACCGGACACACCATGGAGACGAGTACATCGAACTCATCGCTACGGAGCGGCTCCGGGAGGCGCTTGCCGTGGAGGATGGCGATGGCGTGACCATCACGGTTGGGCGACTACCCGGGGCTGAAGAATGACCGACCTCGACGTCGCCATCTCCCAGTTCGAAGCTGGAGAGCCGGTGCTCATCCATGATTCACAGGACCGCGAGGGGGAGACGGACTTTGTCGTCGCGGCCGAGAGCGTGACGCCACGCACTGTCGCACGAATGCGCAACGATGCCGGGGGGTTGATCTGTGTCGCTGTGCCGTCCCATGTCGCCGATGCTTTCGGGTTATCTTTCCTGCATGAGAAACTCGACCACCCCGCCACGAAGAACGACCCTGAATACGACTCGCGATCATCGTTCTCGCTGTCGGTGAACCACCGCGACACGTACACCGGCATCACCGACAACGACCGATCACACACCATCACGTCGCTGGCGGCGGCCGCTCGCGCCCCTGCGGAGACGGAGTTCGGCGCGGAGTTCCGCGTTCCGGGTCACGTCCCGGTGCTCCGTGCGGCCGAGGGGCTTCTCGCTGACCGGCGCGGGCATACTGAACTATCGATCGCGTTGGCGAACGTCACCGACATCGCCCCCGCGATCGTGGTGTGTGAGATGCTCGACGACGAGAGCGGCCAGGCGCTCGCTCCCGAGGAGGCACAGCGGTACGCCGCCGACCACGGCTACGCGTTCGTCGAGGGGCGGGACATCGTCAACCGGTTCGCGGACAGGGTACCGGGCGTACAAGAACGGTAGCGATCCCGCGACGGGTCACGACAGTTCGGCGACGACGCTGTCACCGAACCGCTGTACGTTCTCCGTCAGCCGGTCCGCGGACAGTTCCGGAAACACCATCCGCGGGATGACGTGCAGTTCGCCGGGGACCATCCGGTCGAGTTCTCGAAGCCGTTCGATGACCGTCTCCGGTGACCCCACCAGCGCTCCTTCGCGGAGGGCGTCGAGCCGGTCGTCGCTCATCGTGTCGATATCCCAGTCGGAGACGTCGCCCGACTCGGTCTGTCTGGCGTACGCACGCCGTGCGGCGACCAGTCGCGGTGCGAGCTCGTTCCAGGCCTGTTCGTCGGTCTCCGCGACGTGTGCGAACTGCATCAACACGACGGAGAACGGGTCGTCGTCGTTGCGGGTCGCCTCGGCGAGCGAGACGTTGCGCTCGAAATGCTCGTACGTCAGCCGCTCGGCCCAGTCGTCGGGGTAGTAGACGAACCCGATGTGGCCGTCCGCCATCCGCGCGGCGCGGCGCACTGCGGGCTTCGACATCCCGCCCAGGAGGACGGGCGGGCCGCCGTCCTGTGCGGGCTTCGGCTCCACGTCGACATCGTCATACTGGAACAGCTCCCCCTCGTGTGAGAACGCTCCCGGCGTCCACGCTCCGCGGCAGATCTCCAGCAACTCCTCGACGCGGGGCGCCCGCTCCGACAGCGGTACGTCGAACACCTCGAACTCCTCGCGGACGTAGCCGTTAGCGATGCCGACGCGAAGTCGGCCGCCCGAGAGCAGGTCGACTGTGGCCGCGTCCTCGGCGAACCGAATCGGATCGTACAGCGGCCCCAGTGCGACGGCCGTGCCGATGTCGATCGTCTCGGTCGCCGTAGCGAGTGCCCCACACAGCGGAAACACCGACGGGAGGTAGCCGTCGTCGAAGAAGTGGTGTTCCGAGGTCCAGACGGCGTCGAACCCGCTGTCCTCGGCCACCTGTGCGATATCGACGGTCTCCCGGAACACCTGTTCGTGGGTCTTCTTGGTTGCATCCGCACGCTGTGCGGTCAGCAGCCCCAGTCCGAACTCCATGTCGTGCGTTCACACAGCCGTCACTAATAGGTGTCCGTGCTCCGGGGCGGATCACCGTTCGTGGTCACTGCAGGTACCGGGGCTGGTAGCCGTTGCGCTTCAGCCCTTGACTGATGGAGTTGCGCTGGACCTCCGGCGTGCCGCCAGCGATCCGCCGGCCCCTAGCCATCCGGTGGAGATACTCCAGCGGGTGGCCTTTCTGGTAGCCGTTCGCGCCGTGAATCTGCAACGACTCGCTGACGACCTCTTCGACCATCTCCGCCGAGCGGAACTTCGCTATCGAGGTCTCTATCTTGTCGGGCGTCCCGTCGTTGTCGATGGCGCTCATCGCTGCCTGATACGTTATGGCCCGACACATCTCCACCTCGGCGACCATGTCGGCGAGTTTCCACTCGATGCCCTGGAAGTCGGCGATGGGTTGCCCGAACTGCTCGCGGGTCGTCGCGTGGTCCAGCGCCTTGTCGATGGCGTTTATCGCTATCGCGTTGGCGATGGCGGCGCCGCCGAGCCGTTCCCAGTTGAGCGACGAAAGCATCCGCTTGAACTGGCCCGACTCCCGGACGAGCACGTTCTCCGGCGGGATGACGACGTCGTCCATGTAGAACTGCGTCTGCGTCTGGTTCTCCATGTTGGTGAAGTGCTGGTTTATCTCGACGCCATCGGCGTCGAAGTCCATGATGACCATCCCCAGGCCTTCGGGGAACTTCGCCCACGTGACCGCCGCCGTCGCCTCCGGAACCAGACTGACCCATATCTTCTCGCCGTTGAGGAGCAACTCACCGCCTTCCTCGGTGACCGTGGTGGTCATCGACTGCACGTCAGACCCGGCTTGCGGTTCCGACATCGCTATCGACAGGAGCGCATCTCCCTCGATTACGGGTTCGAGGTATCGTTGTTTGGCTTCCTCCGACCCGAACATCGCGACGGCCCGCGGAGAGACGAAATGCTGTGCGACGAGTGCCATCGCCGTATCTGGGCAGACCCGACCGACCGTCTCGATGAGCAAGAGTGCCTCGAACTCCGTCATCCCGCCGCCGCCGTACTCCTCGGGGTAGTTGATGCCGAGGAACCCGTGGTCAGCGAGCACCTCGATGTTCTCCCAGGGGAACTCGCCTTCCCAGGAGAACGCCTTATCCGCGAACTCCGACTCCGCGAGTTGCCTCGCGGAGTCGACTATCATCTGCTGCTCGTCCGAAAGCTGGACCATGTTGCTCGTCCGATGAACAGCCGTCTCAATATACATTATGGTCGAAGTGGGTTGCTCTCGGAACGAGGCATGCGTAGCAGCTCGCTCGTCGGCCGTTGCGTCTGATGGTCTCCTGTCCAATAATATCGAACGATACGTGTCTGACCGTCACACCTCTGGGTATCTGTCCGGTTCGCGGGTTCTTTTGGGAATAACAATCGTATTAGTGTTATTCGAGCCGAACGCGGTCTCATCTCAAATCCCGCCCTCTCGGCCCCCTATCCCACCAAGAATCGATCTGAGGTTCTTTTTCGAACGGTGAGTGAACCATCGCCGAAACCGTTCAACGATATCGAATCGATCGCGACAAGTGTCTCAGGGGTATATTCGGGTCTTCGCCCGTCTCATGGCCTGAAACGTCTCTGAGTCGGATTCCATAGTCAGACTGGCACGGCTGTCGGTGTCTGTACGTTCAATATCCTCGAACGAATGGGTGCAGGCGTCAGGTGCGTCGCTTGTCAGGCGCGCAGGCTGGCGAGTTGCTCGGGGACTGACAGAGCGTTTGCAGTATCACTCGGGACCGAAGTTTTCGACCTCGGCGGCATCGGGATCGAGTCCCGCAGCTTTGATTGCTGCAGTCGCTCGGTCGACGAACGACGCGAACCCGAACACGAACAGTTGCTTATCCCCGTCAATCTCTTCGAGCGGGTCCGTCAGATCGGACACTCCGAGGACGACAGTAGCTCCCTCCGCTTCGAGCGTGGTGAGGCGGTCGGCGTGGGCCGGATCGTCGCCTTCGTACAGCAGCGTCGCGTCGTGGTCTGTCGCCCGTGCGCGTTCACCGATACCGACAGCTGGCCCGATACCAGGCCCGGCCGCCAGCACCACTACATCGTTCCTGTCCGCGTACTGGACATCACCGAACGGCCCGTCTATCTCGATAGGGTCACCGACCTCTCGGTCCGCTAGCCACGTCCCGAGCGCGCTGTCAGAGGTGACCTGTACCGTGATTTCGAAACTGTCGTCCGTGGTCGGTGACGAGATAGTGTAGTAGCCGGTCTCCTCAGTACCGTCGATCATCGCCCGGACGAGAACGAACTGTCCAGGGAGGGCATCGAACTCTCTCGGTGTCTCAAGCGCGAGCGCTACGGTCCGAGTGCCCACCTCTTGGCACGACTGCACGATTGTCTCGACCATCCAGAAGGAGTCTCTACCGTTGGGGTATTATCTGTTGTGGCGCAGGGCTTTCGCCGGATTCGGGCCGACGAGTGTTAGCACGAAATGAAGAGATGAGGAAGATCCGGACGGCTCTCGATTGAAACTCCGTCGAGTTCGCGGAGTTCCTTGCTCAAGCGGGTGTAGGTGGCATCCAGCGACTCTGCAATCACTGTCAAGTCGGCGGTGACAGGCATGAATCCAGTATCCGAATCCCAACGTGGCACAACATGGGCGTGGACGTGGTCAGGAACGGAGGCTCCGCCAGCACTGCCGATGTTCATCCCGACGTTGAACCCCTGGGGTCTGAATGCGGCGTCGAGCAGTCGAGAGGCAGTCTGCTGGAGTTGTGCGAACTCGGTGTATGCCGCCGACGGGAGGTCGTGAAGCGTGGGGGTGTGCTCGAACGGGATTATCATCAGGTGTCCGGGGTTGTACGGCGAGTTGTTGAGGAGTATATACGCGTGTTCGGTCTGCGCCAGGATCCGCACGTCGTCGTCGTCCGAGTGATTTGGCAGTTCACAGAACACACAGCCGTCTAGCCCTGCGTTTCGCCCGGCATCGTCCTGCTCGACCCATTTTATTCGCCACGGTGCGAATATCTGCTCCATACACCCGTATTGCAACTACCAATTATCAATGTTGGTGCGGGGACTGGCGCCTCGTCGATCTCCTGCTTTCCCGCAGTGTTCGAATCTCTGTGTCCGGTGAGGGTTCCTCTTCCCAATACATTTATGCTGGTGTGGATTCACCCGATACCTGTCGGTACAGTGGAGTGACACAGGCGATTCCATGGTGGCCCATGCCTCGCGTGGTCGTCCGCTGTTCCGATACTGTCTGTTCGGCAACAGGGTGTCACCCCTGTCCCGATGACGGACCGCCGTTGCCCGGCGGCGGCCCGCGATTCGGGTTCCAGTTGATGCCGATACCGAGGCGGAGTGTTCTCGGCCGAGCAGCGACCGAACAGATCGCGTCGACTTCTGCCTTCGATATATAATAGTTTGTAAATACAGATCCATCCCTCTTCGCTTCGAGTCGCCAGTACGTGTCGAGAAACACACGTCTAAGATGCTATACAACTCTTCGAGTCTCGACGGCTGGAACCATGTTAAATTGATATATTCGTAATACGCGTTGGTGATCAGGGCCGAATCGCTTGTGTCGCGTCGGATTCTTAACCTCACTGAATCGTCGTTTTGAGGTACCTGGACGCGTTTTTCTGTCTATCACTCTCTGTTTGTCTGGTGGTGCTTATCCGGGGGTTGTCTCAATGATTATTCAATTACTTATAATTCGGCTAGTTACAATTAATTAAATACTTGAACGGCGGCGTGAGAGTTCTTGCGTGGTCTCGCGTCCGTCGTACTGTTCTCGGAGCGGAGCGCGGCCGCTGTCCGTTAGGGAGAAAAATGGCCTATTGATCCGGAGAGCCGTCCTCGGGAGCTATCCGTCGTGGGTAGGGTTCCCGACTATTGGGGCATCCGGAAGTAACGTATCGAATCGTCTCGGAACTGGAGATCTCGCCGACGTCGACCAGTTGCAGCTGATGGAGTACGTCGACACGGAGACGCTCGAATCGCTCGTCGACCACGCCGAGGAGCGATCCGACGCGGACGTTACCGTCCAGTTCGACTACGACGGCTACATCGGAGACGTCTCCGAGGACCGGGTCGCCGTCCTCGAGGACGAATCACTGCCGCAGTCGTGATATGGCTCTCACGTGGCTGCCGCTCCTGTCCGGCCCGGTGTGGGTCGGGACCTTCCGTCGACGGTCATCGTCCCGCGATTGCGGCTGACCGTCACGTCGACGGCGATGGCGAGCGAGGTCTTACGAGACGGTACCCGCTACGATCCACTGGAACTTCCGCTCGCGGCCAGCGAGGATGGCTGGGTAGTCCGCGACCGAGAGTTGCCACAGCGACCCGTCCGAGTCGGTGGATTCGACGTGTCGCCGGTGAAGCCGTCGGCGGATAGATCGTGGTCGGACGCCGCCGTCGGCTGATCGGGACCAGACATCAGTCAGGGTCTCTGGTGCCGTATTCGTGTTTGAAGGTTTGGCTGGTCCGGGCGGGAGTCTCACTCCAAGCGTTCCCACCCGCCTTTACTTCGAGTGGAGATTCCCTATTCTATGCTTCTCTTCTATTGGATCGGGCTACAGGTGATGCGGACACTTAGCGCGAAAATCCGCTGTGAACAACCTCCCACGAGCGTGGAGCGAACAACCAACCCCCGTTTCGCGTCCAGCGGGGTTCCGGTCACCGACACAATTTTGGACAGTTGGACGTAACAGGCCTGAAGATACAGATATCGGCCGAATAGACGTAGCTTGCAGAACTCGCGTCCCCACTTCGCTTCGATCGACAGCACCGTTCACCTGCATCCGTGAACAGTTGGCTGTACAGCACTGCTACGCCGAATATTATAGTCCATACGGCCACCATATCGAACAGTCGACCGAGACGAGAAATACGCCCAGATAGGCACTGAAACAGCCGCTATTACGATATTTGGGGTGAATACAGAACTGGGGTACGCATACGAAATCCGACTACTCTGCCGGAATAGACGCCGCTCATATCTGAACACAGTCATCACGTCAGGGAATTTCGTCGTCCACCTCAATTCCTTTCGATATTCGGATATGCGTATCTCGACATCGTCTGAACTCCCGCCTCCAGGCATCTGCAATGCGATTCTCGAGAGCGATTGCGATGCTGTTCACATCACCTCTCAGCATCGCTGGATAACGAAGCTCCACATCGGCCGAAATCACAGTTACAGCGGATTCTACGGCCGAATGTTCAATCAACAGAGGGGCTGGCGCCTGTCGACACCGGGGCGACGAGGGGTCGATCCAGCTCACACCGCCGAAAACAGTTCCAGTCGAAACAGTGGCTCACTCGGTCGCAGAGGGCCGCTCGTCGACGGCGTCGATCACGCCAGATAGCGTCCGCATCTCCGTCAACCCAGCCGTGTCGATCGAGACGCGGGTCGGCGCGGTGTTCCGACTGTAGGATTTCTCGACACGCTGTGGGCCGACGAGCGGGTCGTTGAGCGCATCGAGCACGTCGTGGGCCGTTGCCCGCCCATCACAGAGCCAGATGGCTGCAGCGGGCGCACAGTCGGCCATCGTATCGAAGTCATCGAGCACGGCCCGTGCCGTGTCGTTGGTGTTTCGTTCCGCCTCGAGCGCGACGACGACGTCGCCGTCGGCGTCCAGCCCCGCGACGTCGAGTCGCTCGTTCCCGACCTGGTGATACATGCGGGCCGTCTCGGCGGATGAATCCGGATCGGCGACGAACGACTCCTGAACGAGCTGGTGACCGTACAGCACCATCAGCCGATGGTGCGTCGATTCGCCGAGATCGCCGACGCCGTCGCCGTGGCCGACACCCCCAGCGTGAGCGACCTCGATCTCGTCGCGGCCGGCCGGCGTCACCGTGTACAGCGTGAACGGCCGCTCGCAGTCCTGCCGGAGAAGCCCGTCCTCGCACAGCTGCTCGACGGCCTCCGGATCGAGACCCGCGTACTCGCGGAGCCGGACCATGCTGTCCCGACAGAGATCGTACTCGATGGTCGGGTCGAACCGCTGGTGGCCGGCGTCGTAGACGAGCTGGAGAAAGAGCAGTTGGCCGACATCGTAGTCGCTGTCGGCGACTTCGCCCGGCGAGAGCTGCAGGCTCACGTCACAGACGGGGATCTCGTCGCGATCGACCCGGTCGAGACTCGCACAGCAGTCGATAGCGTTCCGGATGCCCTCGCTCGAGGGTGGATGCCGGGACCCGCAGTTCCCACACTCGAGTGCGCCGGCGGGCTCGTTGACATCGATACAGTTCGGGAACCGGTCGGTGAGCTGTAGCGTCGGCGGCAGCGTCCCATCAGTCTGCCCCGGCTGTCCGGCCTCGCTCGCGGTGGTCTCGGTCCGGGTGTCGGTATCCGCCGCCTCGTCGACGGCGAGCCCGTGGTTCCTGCGGGTCCGGTCTTGCACGTCGTCGAACAGCTCCCCGAAGGCGGCTTCCCGGGCGTCCGACAGCGGGGTATCGCTCTCGGGGTGGCCAGCCGGCAGCGGCAACGACGCCATGACGAACGGCTGGGGGCGTGGCTCGCCGAACGGCGCCGGCAGCGACGCCATCCACTCGCCGCGTGAGAGCGCCCGGAGCCGGTTGCCGACCTCGTCGGCGGGCATCGCCTCGGTGGCGAGGCGCTGCTGGAGCTGGGTGTCGGCGGCGACGTTGCCCGTGAGGACCGAGCCGACGTTGTTCATGAGTTCGTCGTACGTGCGGGGTGCGACCTCGCGCAGCTGGCCGGGGAACTGCATCGCCAGCGTGACCGACAGCCCGAACCCCCGCGCCTGCGAGAGCAGATCGGTCACCAGCTCCGAGACCGCAAGCGTCGCTGCCTCCTCGAGATACAGGTTGACCAGCGGCGGGTCCGTGCTGGCTTGGGCCCGCCGCTGGAGTGCGGTCCACAGCGTCGAGAGCATGACGAGCGCGAGCGCCCGCTGGCTGCGGGTCCGAAGCCCGCCGAGATCGACGATGACGACCGCGTCCTCGTCGAGCACGCGGCGGAGATCGAACGCGGGGGCGTCATCATCGGGCTGGTGGTTGAACACGCGAGCGAGCCGGTCGTCGACGGGGATCTTCTCGATGCGATTCGCCACCCCCTGCATGATCATCTCGAAGGAGCGGTCATCGTTGGCGGTGACGCCCGCGAGCATCCCCTGGAGGTCGTCATCGGACACCTGCGGCGGCTGACCCTCCTCGCGGAGTCGCCGGGCGGCCCGCTGGAGGTCACGATGTGTGAACGCGTCGGCGCCGTACTCGGGGTCGAACAGCGCCTTCACGAGATACTGGATGACGTCCGGCGAGCGGACGGCCTCGTCGAAGTTCTCCTCGGCCATGACGCCCCGCAGAATCTCCAGATAATGGTCCACGACGTTCTGGACGGCGGTCGTCCGCGAGACGCCCGCGGCCAGCTGATCGCGGATGTCGAAAAACGAGACGGCGGGCACGTACTCGCTGCAGTCGAAGTAGTAGACGTTTTCGAGCGTGCCGTACTCGGCGTAGTGGGCCCGCAGGTACTCAACGGGCATCCCATCCCCCTTCGGGTCGATCAGGATATCCGCGCCGTCGGTGGCGGCGTGGTTCTCGAGGATGGCGTTCGTGAGCGCGGTCGATTTCCCCGAGCCGGTGCGGCCGAACCACGCGACGTGGAGCGGCTGTAGCTGGGGTGGGAGCGCGACAGTCTGTGAGAGCGTCGAGCCGTCGGCATCGAGCGGGTGGCCAAGCGGCATGCCCGTCTCGTAGTAGTCGAGTTTGTCGGCGTCGGGTGGCGTCGTGCCCGTTCGTTCCGCGGGCGGCGCCCGGAGTGCACGGCGGGCGCTGTCGGTTAGTGAGGCCCCATCGAGCAGGCAGAAATGCGGGACGGTCGTCGAGTCGGCGACGATGCGTGGGGACTCGGTGCCGACGAGCGGGAGCCGCCGCGTGAGATCGTCGCGGAGCGCGTCCGGTTCCGTGGTCGCGGCGTCGGCGACCCGTTCGTGGAGTTCCGCCGCGTCGGTGTGGGTGGTGGCGGTGATCTCGTAGAAGTCGCCGCCGACGGCGCTAAAGGCGGCCGCGAGGTCCCGGACGACTGGCTCGGCGTCGGGGCCGCCGGCGAGCAGGCGGGCGTTGACGTCGAAACAGTGGCGCTCGGATTTCGCGAGGATGGCGTCGATACGCGTCCCGGGGACGCTGCCGGCGTCGCCGCGCCGATGCTCGGAGCGGCGCGGCGAGTGGCGATCGTCGTCGGTGTCGACGCTTCCGAACAGGAACGTGTAGAGTCGCTGGCCGAGCGTGTCGCGGTGGTCGTCGATGCGGCGAATCCGGTACTCGGCGTCGCCGCTCCAGTCGGGTTTCGGAGTCAGGAGCGTTTGATAGACGACGGTGGCGTCGGCGTCGGTCAGCCCCTGGACGATGGATTCGAGCGGGAGGCCGGGAGCGGCCTCGACCCGGGCCGTGTCGTGTTGTTCGGGGGCGTCGGTGAATGCGGGTGGACGCAGGCGCGTCTGCCAGTCGTCGGTGCGGTCGCCGCGGCCGTGGAGCTCGGCGGCGACGGGTGGCCCATCGAGGTCGGGCATCGGGTCCGTGTCGACGCGTTCGATCCGGTAGCTGTCGGGCGTGAGCCGATCGAGGATGCGGGCGAGGGTGTCGCGGGCCCGGGGCCGGGTGCCGGCGTAGTAGGCGATCTCGTCGTCGGCGACGAGCAGCCACTCGACGGGCGCATCGAGCGCCTGGTGGAGCTGTTCGAACTGGCCGGTGATGCGGTCCGCGGGGAGCGGGTCGTCGGTCGGGCGGATGCGGAGGTAGTCGTGGTCGGCTGCCATTCGGGCGGGCGTAACGGGATGGTGGAAAAATACGCTTTGGTTTATTCGGAATTTATTCCCTCCAGAGGTTGGGTGTCGTCGCTCGAACGGGCTTTCGAAAGCCCCCGGGCGCTCCGGTTGCGCGGCTCGCTGCGCGCTTTGCTCCCGTCGGTCGCTGCAGTGCTTGCGTCGCCGGGCGTCCCGGAGCGCCCGGCCCCTTTCAGTCCCACCCTGGTCGGTTGGGCGGTAGGTGGTGGGCGGGTCGGTGGAGGATGCAGGAGAAGCACACATCGCTCAAATACCCCCGCAAAATCTGGTTGATTGTGTCGAATGAATAGGATTTCAACAGAGCCAGGATTTCCGCAATCCCCTACGTGCTTCTCCGAGAGATAAGTAGCCTTCGTCCGACTGGTTCTGTCACACACTTTGAAGAACTGACCACTCCTTGCCGGATCTATGCCATCCGTCGATGGAACCTGCGAGTACGTCCTTGACCCAGACGATCCCGAAACGTGGGGTGGCGAAGAAGGTGACGAGTGTCACGTTGATGAAGACGTGTTGAATGATGATGGTGTGTGGACTTGTCCGCACGATGTTGAGGAGGGCGAAGAGTTGTGCATATTCCATCTGCCAGTTGAGGAGAAAGACGATGAAGCAGTCGTGGACGCATTTTTGAACAGTCTGTATAAAGCCGATGGCGATGATTGTCCAGAGAAGCGACACTTGGAGTTCCTCGGCGCCGAGTTCGGCGTACTCGACTTGAGTGATAGCCCGCTCGACCTCACAGTCGAGAACGGAGAACTTGTGATGGCCTATGCCGAAGTTACTGGTCCGTTAGATTGGTCCGACTCAGTCATTAATTTATCGACCATTAACCTGAGCCACATCAAATGTCGCGATACCACCAACTTCCTCCTTGCAGAGTTCAGGGGGGAAACTACCCTCAGAGGTGCAACGTTTGTGGGCGATGCCAACTTCAAAGGTTCAACGTTTGGAGATTCTGCTCACTTCAAGAATACAACCTTTGAGAGCACCGCCAGCTTCACAGATGCAATGTTCAAGAATGACCTCCATTTCGGAGGTGCGGAGCTGGGGGGCGATGCAGACTTCACAGGTACAACATTCGAGGCCAGCGTCCACTTCAGAAGTGCAATAGTCAAGGGTGACGCGCTCTGCAGAAGTGCAACGGTGAAGGGGTTTGCCGAATTTGGAAGTGCAACATTCAGAGGCTTCGCTGAATTCGATGCTGCAAGTTTCGAGTATACCGCCGAATTCGGAGATGCAACATTCGAAAGCGGTGCCGGCTTTAGAAGTACAGCGTTCGAGGGAGACATCGACTTCACGGATGCAAGGTTTGAGGATGGGGTTTATTTCACCCATTCAAAATTTAGAGGGAATTCCTACTTCCGAGATGTAACGTTTGAAGGCGATGCCGAATTACGCTCTGCAAAGTTCGGGGGTAGTGCCGTCTTCAAAAATACAACGTTTGAGAGTGCTATCGACTTCAGTAAGGTTGAGTTCGATGGTGATCCTTTTTTTGATGATTTAACACTCGATGGGGCTCAATTCAAAAAAGCAGACCTGACGGACGCAACCTTCGCCGAGACGAGTCTCTGTGCTGGCAATCTTGAGTCGGCTCTTCTGAGTCGAGCGACGTTATTCGGTGCAGATCTACGTGGCGCAAAACTGAACGGGGCTGTGCTTGGAGATGTCCGTATCGACGACGATACGAAATTCCTTGGTCATCCCACTGACGATAGCGACTCCTCCCCACACACCCTCTCGGCTATCCGCTCACGACCGACCTGTGTCTATGACCCAGACTATGAGGAGGAGAGCGAACACGCAGACGTGGACAAGGCGAAAAGCGTCTACCGGGCTTTGGAAGAACTCGGCGGTAAACACGCTCGCCCTCGGTTACAGGCTCGGTCCTTCGTCCGACGCCAAGACCTCCAGAAGCAGGCCTATTGGGACGATGCGACAGCAGATGATGCGAGCCTCGAAGAACGGTTCATAGCAGGCGCTCGGTGGAGTCGTGCGAAAGTTGCCAGAGCGACACTCCTCTACGGCGAGAGCCCGTGGCGAGTCGTCGGGACGACAGCTATAATTATTGCTTTATGTGGGCTCTTATACCCTCTTTTTGGTATCCAGACAGATGGCCAGGTAATCACATATAGTACGAATACCGTGTTTGAAACACTTGCCGACAGCTTTTACTTCAGCATTGTCACGTTCACCACACTCGGCTATGGCGATGTGCAGCCTGCGGGACTGGCGCGGCTGGTAGCAGTCCTCGAAACAATCGCGGGGTCTGCGTTGCTTGCCCTCCTCGTGTTTGTCTTCGGCCGAAGAGCGACCCGATAGTCATCTCTGTTTCGTGTAGAAAACTCTGTGAAAGACGCGCCGCCCGCGCGGTTCGAGAGATGGAGAACGTTCTTCCATGACCGCTCGTCTCTCGACAGAGGCACGTGGCAGCAGGGGTAGAAACCTGTTTGCGGAAATATCCCGCACGTGGTTGCCAGAATCTGACCATCTCAACACCGGGGGGAGTTCTTCCCAACTAGATTAGGCTAAATTGGTCGATACAACGCAGAGATGGAATGTGATTCTCCTCGGACTAGTAGAGGTACCGTCGCGATGCCCCGGGGTATCCATGATCCCGTGCAGAGGACTTATTCGATATTCAATACTATGTGACACCATGCCCTCCTCGTTCGTCCGCGAGAAGCCCCTCCAGGGCCTCAAGCTCACCATGATTATCGGCACCCTCGCGTTCGCGGTAGGTGGCTTCGTCGGGGTTCTGCCCGGGCAGGAACTGACCGGCCTGCTGTTGCTCGCGTTCTTCCCTGTGCTTCTCGCCGTCGTGGTCGCTGGTGAGGCGCTTCTGGCCGGCTACCGACTTGCGCGAGCCGACGATCCCGGGGCTCGACTCACGGCGCGACGCGGGTACACGGTGGTTCGCGCGACCGAAGTGGTCGTGGCCATCGCCGCGCCCGGGCTATTCTACGTGCTCATCGTTCAGATCGGCGGTGAGACGTCCGGCCCGGGTGCTATCGGGCTTCTGTTCGTCGGGATCGCTCTTGGCGTGGCGGCCTACGGTGCAGTGGTCCTGCGGATACTCGTCGAGTATTATTACCACCGCGAGCGTTCCTCGGTGTCGAAAACGACCGAACACGGTGGGAACGTGGCGAAATAGCCCGCCGCTCGTAGCGAGCCCGTCATCTATCCGAAAGCACGAGTGCAGCGGCGACGGCAAGCAAACCGCAGCGGTTCATCCGTGTCTTCCTACCATGGAAGACACACCTATTGTCCCCGTTACTCGAGGCTCGTTCGGAGTGCGTCGGCGAACTCTTCCGGGTCGAGTGGCTCCTCGAGAACGAGGCGCTTCGGCGGGCGACCACGGCCGGCATCTGACACGGGCTCCCGGTTGATGAGGCCCGCCGCTTCGAGGTCGTGGGCCATGTTCGAGATAGTGCCGGTGGTGACGAGCGGGTGCGTATCAATCAGGGTGTCGAGTTCCTTCTGCTGGTGGTCGTGGGCGGCCGCCGCGAGACACAGCAGTCCGGGCAGCGAGACCGACTGATAACGGGTGCCGACTCGGTCGGACATCTCGGCGGCGGTTTCGATCGCGTCCCTGAACGGGCCGCTGAGGGTTGTTTCGGCGTCGCTCAGGAAGTCGTGCCAACCGGCTGGCGCGACCGGCTTCTCGAGGGCTGTGGCCTCCTCGAAGCGAGTTCTATAGGCGTCTGCCAGCGTGGGGTTCGTCGTCGTGACGAACGGCTCGGCGGTGGTGGCTGCCAGTGTCGGTGTGGCGACCCGGACACATTCGTCGGCGACGACGGCGGTTTCGACGGTGTCGTCCTCGAACGTATGGACGGTCGCTCCGTCGTCGAGGAGCTGCTGGAGTTTGCTGATCGTGAGTCTGTCGCGGTCGAGCGTGTCGAGGAGGGCGTCGGTGAGCAGGAGGTCGGCGTTGGTGTCGGTGGTGAGGCGATGGTCGATGTAGCGGCGGGTGTACTCGGGGGAGGCGGAGACGTAGAGGGGCGGCCCGGGGAGGTCGTCGAACAGTGAGCTGTCGGTCGGCATGTTGGTTCGGTGTGTCGGGGCTGCTACTTCAGGTGTCGGGCTCTGGGGGCTGGGAACGCCCCGCGGCGCTCGTCGGCTGTGACTCGCTGCGCTCCTCACTCCGCTGCGGTACTTGCGTCGTCTCGCTCGACGAGCCACTCACGCTCCGCGACGACGACTGCGAGGTTGATATCCTCCTCCGCGTAAACGCGGAGGAATCCCGAGCGGTGGGAGTTTCAGGTTCACAGTCCAATCACCGGACTACCAGCCTTTTCGGGCACGGGTAGTCCCACAGCGTCGAACTGGTGGACTGCTGGCCATACCAAGTGGCCGTTACCCCTATCCTCAACCGTGTACGGCGTCCCGGTGTTGTTTTGGCCACGGGGACGCCAGCAGGTGTCAGCGGACTCGGGGGTAACGTCTGACTCGCTTTGAGCAGTCGGCATAGACACACTCTTCTAGAATGTGCGTTCACCGACTACCCTTTCGGATACTGCCTCGTTACGTGGGCGGACAGGCCGCCTCCGTAGGACGGTTCGGAATCCGCTCCGTTCCGACCGATTCCTATGCCATTGTAGGATGGCCTGTCAGTTAAACGCCAGCATTCTGAAACTCAGAGTGCTGTCGAACGTGGACACCCTCCCAAGTGCCGGCGCGTATCCACGGCCTGAAGGCCGTGGTATTGCGCCTGTCCAGCGTATAATCCACCTTCTGAACCGCGGTTCCGATGAGCATCTCGTCGTGACGCAGGTGGAGTGACCCCAACGCTCTTTACTTATTCGCTGTAAACTGTAACCAAGAACGACCCGTGTCACGCATCTTAAACCGCGCCGACGGCGAGATCGTCCGCGACTTCCTCTCGGTTGCGGACCTGCTTGAGGAGCCACAGCTCGCCCGGCTGTACGCGTATCTCGCTCAGACAGGGGAAGCGACCGTTCAGGACGTGATGGACGACCTCGAGCTCGCCCAGGGGACCGCCTACAGCTACGTCAATCGGCTCGTCGATGCCGGCGTTATCGATGTCACCGACGACGAACAGCCACGCCAATACGCTACTCGGGAGATCGACCTGACAGTGACGACGGCCGCGGGCGACCGCGAGTACACGATTACGCCGGCGCTCATCGACGCCGTTGGGCGACGGGAGACGGACGCCGACATCGACACCTACATTGATCGGCACGGCGTCGCCGGCCTCGCAACGGCGCTCACCTACGCGGTCGCTCGAGAGCGCGGCGAGGTGACCCACCGGCTGATGGCCGAGGATATGGACATTTCGCCGCTGGCCGCGGAGATTGTCCTCCAGGCACTCCGCCCCGTCGTCCACGAGCACTACGACATCGAAGAAGCAGGAGCGGGGCTCGACGAGTTGGACGTCGGCGACGACGACGCAGCTGACGCGCGATGACCGTCGACACCACTGACGGAGATAACCGATGACTAGGCCATCCCACGCTGTCGGCGTCAAGGTCTGATGCCGACGGTTGAGAAACGATTAACGGGTGGCGTGAGAACGTCGGAAACGTGACCGACGATCTCGCGTATCCCTCTGTCGAACTCATTCTGGATCTCCACGAACAAATCGTGGCAGAAGGCGACACGACAGAGCCAGGCGTTCGGTCGGAAGACGCGATTGCATCCGCGCTGCAGTACATCTCGGAGGGGTTCTTCGGCGAGGTACCTGAGACGATTCACCACAAAGCGGTCCATCTGATGCGGCTTCTCGTGGCGGAGCATCCATTCGTCGACGGGAACAAGCGAACAGCGCTCCGAACAGTTGTCGTCTTCTATATGATGAACGGGTACACATTTGAGTACGGTGATGAAATTCGTGCGCTCTTGCACCGATTTGCGACCGACGAAGCTGCGGTCGACACGGACACTGCGGTCATCTACTTCCGCGCATGCGCTCGTCGCAACTGATAAAGGGACACACTGAGTATGTTCAACCGAGCAATGGCGTCCAGCACCGATTCCTCGACGGCGGTCGACGACGAGGTCCGCCAGCTGTACGAGCGGTATCAGGCGGCCGAGAGCGACGCAGAACGTCACGCGATCGCTCTCGAGATGGGGAAGCTCGATGGACGCCGTCACGCGGAGATCTACGCAGCACTCGAAGACGAGTAATCTATCTTTCTGCGAGGAGAGAATCCCGCCCTTCAGGGCGGGAGTGAATCCGACAACTCTCACACAGACCACCGTCGATGGCAAGGCCGGATATTCACCGCCAGTCCATACCATTAAGTCGGTTTGTATACATAGGCTATGTATGGCGATTCAGGTCACTCGAACCTATGTTGCATCCATTCGGAACCAGCAACAGGTCAAGAGTGATCTGGACTCGCTCGGGTTCGCCGCCTCGAAACTCTGGAACATCGCACGCTGGACGTGCGACCGTATCTGGAGTGAAACAGGGATAATCCCCGAGGATGGCCCGCTCAAGGCATACCTGAAGAACCACGAACGCTACGCCGACCTCAATTCTCAGTCGAGTCAGCGAGTCATCGAAGAACTCGCTGAAGCGTTCCGTGGTTGGTACGCCAAGCGCCGAAACGGGGACGACCGCGCAAACCCACCGAAGTACCGCAAACACAACGGCGACCACCCACGCTCTACGGTCACGTTCAAAGAAGACGGCTTCAAACACGATGCCCACAACAACCGGATTCGCCTCTCCAAAGGTCGAAACCTGAAAGAACACTGGTCGGACTTCATCCTCTGCGAAATCGAGACTCGACCAGATGTTGTTGTAGAGAACGTTCGCCAAGTGCGAGCCGTCTGGAACGGCGACGAATGGGAACTCCACATCGTGTGCAAACACGAAATGGAGGCCGATTCTCCCGGCGAGGAAACCGCTGGCATCGATCTCGGTATCAAGAACGTTGCCGCCGTCTCGTACTCCACGGGCGACCACGAGTTGTATCCGGGGAACGCCCTCAAGACCGACGAACGCTACTTCGCCAAGGAGATAGCGAAGTGCAACTCCTCTCGGTCGAACAAGGCACTCCGACTCCGACGGACTCGTTCCAAGCGCCGGTCGCACTACATGCACGCCGTCACCAGACATATTGTCGAAGAGTGTGTCGAACGAGGTGTCGGGACGATTGCTGTCGGCAACCTCGAAGGCATCCGTGAAGACGACGTAACAGGCGAGGCTCGGAACTGGGGCGACCGTGGCAACGAAGGCTTGCACGGGTGGGCGTTCGACCGCTTCACGAATCTGCTCACGTACAAGGCGAAAGCCGAAGGTATCGCCGTCGTTGTGGTGAGTGAGCGCGACACCTCGAAGACGTGTTCGTGCTGTGGACAGAAACGAGAGGCCAATCGTGTAGAGCGTGGCTTGTACGTCTGTCGTGGGTGTAACGCCGTGATGAACGCTGACTCGAATGGTGCAGAGAACATTCGTTGTCGGTTAGACCAGTCAGAAAAGGTAACTCCGAGTCTTCGGTCTTCCGAGGATAGGAGTAGCGGGCGTGTGGCACGTCCTGTAGTCAACCTGTTCCGTCGTGGAGAACACGACCCCAGTAGTGGACAGGGGACGTTCGCTGAACAAGCGAGCATCTGCAAACCGTAAATATCCCAACACGGAACGGGAAGCCCCGCCGTTCACGGCGGGGAGGATGTCACGGCGCGGGTGATCGGCAGCTACATTCATTCGTCATTGTCGTCTACGTTGGGCTTGCTCGCGTGCTACTGTTCTCCCGCCCGTGTGGTGTCGTCGATACCTAGTCGAGGGCCTTCGGCCGCTCGATGTCCCATGACCACGCGAGACGGAGTCTCACTTCCCCTCGTCCACTCCACTTTCGAGGACGCCGCTGCGCTCCTCGTTCCTGCGGTGCTTGCGGGGTTGGGGAGCGTTCACGGCGCTTTGCGCCGTGAGCTCGGGAGGCTACGTCTCCCGGTGGCCGAGGCGGCCTCGCCCGTTCTGACCCCACAGGTGTTTGCTGGGGTAGGCCGACGTGTGCCGTAGGATTGTGGCTGTCTCAGTCGGCGATGTCCCAGACGACGACCGCTCCCTGTCGGTGGATGTCGTGGCGAAGTCCCGTGAACTCGACGACGGCCGCAGGCTCGACCGTCAGGTCGAACCAGAACGCAGCGTCGTCGGCGAGTTTCTCGGCGAGGCGATGCGGGTCGAAGACGGGAGCCTCCTCGTCGCCCCGCTCGTAGTAGAGGCCGAGCAGACCACCCGGAGTGTCGAACTCGCTCGTTGCGAGCTTCGTCGCGTCGGCGACGAGCGAGCCGTCGAGTGGATTGAAGATCGAGTCGTAGGTCGTCGGCTCGATATCGCCGTTGGCGCGGTTGAATCGGAGCAGCTTCGCCTCGATAGGGAGCCGGCCGGTATCTGTCTCGAGGACGATATCGCACCGCTGCGTGTCGTTCGGGTACGGCACTTCCGTCTCGATGGCGTGATATGGTGTGTCGCGTTCGTCGAGTCGGTCGGCCACGAACTCGATCTGCTTCGGCTCCGCGAACCCGCCGATGCCGTCGCCGTAGCGACCGTGTGAGACCTCGGCGTCGACGTCGGGCACGACGGCTGCGACGTCCCGTGCGAGTCGGTCGAGCATATCTGTGGTCGTCATCGTGCTAGAACTGGTCGATCGGGGCGGCGCTGCAGGCCAGCCAGTGGGCGCCGATCAGTTCGGTTTCGATCTCTTCGCGTCGATGCCTCGCGTCGGCGCGAGCCACCGGGGTGAATGCCACCCGGAGCGAGCCGTCGCGGGTTCGTCGATGGCGATACAGCCGGCTCTTGAGGTTCGCACTCTGGCCGATGTACTCGAGCGGCGTGTCGCCGTCCCAGATGCGGTAGACGCCGGCGGATTCGGGGACTTCCCCGTGGACAGCGTCGAGCGCCAGCGGCTCCGTCCAGTCGAGCCCCATCCAGTCGGCCGCGAGTGGGTTATCGTGGTTCGTCCACGGGAGCGGCTCCGTGCCCGGAGCCGTGTTCGATTCGGTTTCGCCGTCCGCGAGGGGGCCGCCGCGGCGTTCGTCGTCGCTGTACGAGGACTGTTCGTAGCTGGGGATCATCCGGCCGAAGTTGGCGACGGGGCTCGCCCCGACGTCGCGACGGTGAAGCGCGATGAGTGCTGCCTCGATCGCTTTCCGGTGTTGCTTGGCGTCCGCGGCGGGCGGGGCCGTCCACGAGACCTCGAGGTCCGGGCCATGCTCCTGGCGAATCGCCCACAGCGTCGGCGCAGCGGTGTGTGGGTCCCGGTACGGCATTTCGTCGGCGTAGGCGCCGCGAGCGAGGTGATTTCTCCCCCGAGCAGACCAAGCGCACAGATCGGGGACTCCACTGTGCGGATAACAGGGGAACGGCTGGCCTCTCCGAACACGACGGCGTGTTAGAACCCGAGACCGTCGCTGAGGTCTATCCTCCGTCGGAACGAGAACCCTACAGCGCGAGTCGGATCGAGCGATACGTCGAGTGTGGGTTCAAGTTCTACGCCGAGAAAGTGCTCGGAATCGAGGATCCCGACGACGTTGAGGTCGTCCCTACGCCCCTCGAAACCGGGTCGTACGTTCACGACGTTCTCGAACGATTTTTCGCGGATCTGCAGGACGAGACCGAGGATGGTGTCGATCTCACGGACTTTAACCGGGACGACCTGGCGACGCACCTTCGCGAGATCGCCGTTGACGAACTCCGGGATGCTGACTTCGAGTACGACGGCCTGTTCTACGAACGGTGGAAGGCGGAGCTGTTCGCGGGTCTGGGTGACGGCGTGAGCGCTCCGTACGAGGCTGGGAGCAAACCCCACGACGCACCGGAACAGGGGTTGTTCGCTACGTTCCTCGACAACGAGCTCTCGCGGAACGGCGCCGGCCGCCCACACCTGTTCGAAGCCCCATTCGGCGAGGGACTTCCCGACTCGGATGCTGGGCCGTTCACAGTTGAGCGACCGGATGGTTCGACCGTCTCGATTCGTGGATACATCGACCGCGTCGACGTGAGCCGGGACGGCGAGCAGCCGACGCTTACGCTCTACGACTACAAGACTGGGCGAGCACCGTATATGACGAAGACGACCGGCGGCACGAAGTTCCAGCTCCCCATCTATCTGCTTGCTGCCGCCGAGGTCGTCGACGGTGACCCGTTCGCGGAGGGCTCGCTCTCGGCGACGTACTATCAGGTGCGACCGCCCAACGATCTCAAGGTTCCACGCGGTGTCGAGTCGAAGTTCGATTCAGAGGTCGAACTCCGTCGCTTCCTGAACGATGTCGTCCCGGAGTGGCTAGGCCAGATCGACGAGGCGATCGCCAACGGACGGTTCCATACGACGCTCCTGTCCGCTCGTGGTGCCAACTGCCGATACTGTGACTACAGTCGGGCGTGCGATGTCCGTCACCACCGCAAGCGGGAGTTCGTCGACAAGGTTCACGAGGACGACACCGCGTACGTTCCGCTCCGTGTTCGTGACGACGAGGACATCGAGGCGGTGATGAGCGATGACTGATGCCTCCGAGGAGATACAACTCACGGAGGAACAGGAGGATGCGCTCGTTCAGGGCCGGAATGTCGCGATTACTGCCGGCGCCGGGACGGGGAAGACGACGACGCTTACCGAACGGTACGTGACGATACTGGCCGACAATCCGTCGCTCACCCCGGAAAATATCGTCACGATCACCTTCACGCGAAAGGCCGCTGCCGAACTGACCGAGCGCGTTCGGGAGGAGGTGTACGACCGTCTCGAGGCTGTTGACTCACCAGAGGCCTACCACCGCTGGCGAAACGTCCTCGATGACCTGGGAGACGGCTACGTCCATACGATTCACGCCTTCTGTACCCGGCTCTTGCGAGAACGAGCCGTCGAGGCTCCGGTCCCGCTCGGCTTCGACGTACTCGACGAAGACGGCGCCGCGACACTCCAACGCGAAGTCGTGACGGAGTTCCTCGAACGAAACCAGGACGATGACGATGTTGCGCTCCTCGCACAGCTCTGGGGTCGCGACCAGTTGGTCGATGTACTCGCTGGACTACTCGACGAACGGCCCCAGAGCGAGGCCGTCCTTGAGGAGTGGCGTGAGGCCGAGGTCGACGATTACGTCGATATCTGCTGGGAGGTCGTTTGTGATCTCGACGTTGCCGACGCTCGACAGACGCTGTATGCGGATGGACTCCTTGAGCAGCTACGCACGGTCACGGGCCGTGTCGACCGCGAGGCCGCCATCGCCGACGAGGACGGTCTTCGGGCCTACCGGACCTTCTCCAAGGTCGCGGCGACACTCCCGGACGACCCCGAGGAAAGCGATCCCCGCGACTGTCAGCGGGCGATCCTCGACCTCTACGAGGCCTGTGAGAAGAAGAACGGCGGTCTGTACAGCAGTTCGGGGTACGTCGTCGGCGATCGGGACGACTGGGGTGAGTACGGTGATGTCTACGACGACCTGAAGGACATCATCGACACGGTCATCGCTGCCGTCGAACCGCACGCTGATGCAGTCGAGACGACACCCGGTGAGCTCGAAGCAAACAGCGCCCATTACGCGCTGGCTCTGATGCGGGTCTTCGATGACGTCCTCGCCGCCTACGCCGACGAGAAGGAGCGCCGCGATACGCTCGATTTCCCCGACGTGATCGAGACGACTCTCGAGTTCTTGCGAACGAACGATGCCGTCAGGGAGCGGCTACGAGAGCAGTTTGCGGCCGTGATGGTCGACGAGTTCCAGGACACGGACCCGCGACAGTGGGAGTTAGTCAATCTCCTCACGGGCGTCGACGAGCAGACGGCGTCGAACGTCTTCCTGGTCGGCGACGAGAAACAGAGTATCTACGGATTCCGTGGGGCCGACGTGACGACGTTCGGAGCGGCGAGAGCGGAACTCCAGACCGTCAACGAAGCCCGTGGGGTCGACGACCTCCCAGACAGCGAGGCCGAGAGTCCGACCGCCCTCGAACTCTCCGGGAACTTCCGGACGCTGGATGAGCCGCTGTCGTTCCTGAACGAGCTCTTCGAGTACCTGTTCCAACCGGAGGGGGACACCCACGAGCCCTACGAAGCGCCACCGCAGGAGCTGACCACGCAACGTGACCGTGTCGAGGACATCGAGGGACTCACTGGCAGCGTCGAGTATCTCGCTGTGCCCGACGACGCCGACACTGCGGCGGAACTCTTCGGCGATGACCATCCGGTTGCCGAAGGTGCGCTTGACCACACAATCGAGGCCGAGGCGCAAGCGCTCGCTGCCCGACTGACTCACCTGTTCGACGATCCGCCGCAAGTCCAAGACCCCGACACGGGTGATCATCGCGACGCTACGCCGGACGACACGGCAATCCTTCTCCGCCGGCGAACTCATCTGGATCGGTATCAGCGGGCCCTCGAGGAGTACGACATTCCCTATACTGTCGTCGGTGGTGTCGGATTCTACGATACGCCCGAGGTCCAGGCGCTGACGAACCTACTTCGGGTACTTGGTGATCCGCAGGACGACGTCTCTCTCTATGGGGTACTTCGGTCGCCGCTGTTTGGCTTCACCGATGACCGCCTCGCACCGGCAGTTGCCGGGGCTGATTCAGTGTGGGACGCGCTGGCCGAGACGGACGATCCACAACTTGCGGACGCGTTCGATCTCCTTACGACGTGGCGGACCCTCAGCGGCTGTGCGACGCCGTCCGAAGATGGCGTCCTCCCGTGGAACCGCCTGCTGTCCCGAGTGATCGACGACACGGGGTATCTGGCGAGTGTGAGCGCGGACGAACGCGGTCGACAGGCCGTCGCGAACGTCGAAAAGTTCCGCGACCAGGTCCGCACCTGGAGCGAGAACGGTGTTCACACAGCTGCCGGGTTGCTCCACCGGATCGACCGCCAAGCCGAAATCGACCCTCGTGAGGGGGAGGCAGATATTCCGGGTGACGCCGAGGGCGTCCGGATTATGACGATCCATTCTGCGAAGGGACTCGAGTTCCCGATCGTCACGGTCCCCGATATCGGGAGTGATCTCAACTTCGGTCGCTCCGTCGATGACCATGGCTACGTTCGACTCGTGGACGGAACTGATGACGCGCCGCCGGTGCCGGCGGTCGGCGGGCCGAATCCGGGCGATGCGTTCTCCATCGAAAAGACGGCCGTCCACGAGTACGCCGACCGACAGTCCCGTCTACAGGAGCGGGCGGAGTCGAAACGGCTCCTCTACGTTGCGTGTACACGAACACGGGATCACCTCCTTCTCTGCGGCACACACGACATCGACGTCGGCGAGTCCGGTGCAATCGAACTTGGGGAGCCTGCTGCCTTCGACGACGCAGACCGGTGGCGCGACTGGTTACAGCCAGCCCTCCTCGATGGAGCACTCGTCGCCGAGGCGATTCGGGATGGACAGGCCCGTGGCGAGATAGACCGGGCCAGCTATACTGTTCGCAGGCCGCCGCGCCCAGTAGACTGGCACTCCGACGACGAGACTGCGGATTCGACCCCTGAGATATCGATCCCTACGCCACCGACGTTCAGCCTGGCGAACCGGGTCGCTGCGACAACTCTCGTGAATGCGGTTGCAGATGCCTCAGAGGCCGGTCACAGTTACACGCAAAGCGGTGAGCTATCCGAACTGAGCCCGACGACGTTTGGGACTATTGTACATCGAATCAACGAACTTCGCCCACCGAGGGAGGAGTGGCCAGCACTCATTCGTCGTCTGAGTCAGATGGCAGGTGAGGAGCCGACCGAGGCGGATCTCCGCGATGCCGTGGATCACGCCGCTGATGCAGTCGTATTTGTAGATCAGGTTGAGGCGGAGGCCCAACTCCACGCGACCTACGACGAGTACTCTGTCGTTGCCCGACTTGGTGAGTCGCGGATCGTCGGTGATATTGACCGACTGCTTGTTACTCCAGATGTCTACCATATCATTGACTACAAGACAAACGACCTCTCGTTGACCTCAACTGCCGAGTTGGCCGAACACTATCGTCCACAAATGCTCGCGTATGCCCTTGCGCTCCTGCAACACGACGAGAGTCGCGATGTACGAGCGTCGTTGCGCTTTACTGATGCCGGTGTCGAGGAGTGTTTTGAGTGGGGTCCGGATCAGATGACCGAGATCAAATCGGACCTTCGCTCGATGATTGAATCGCTCACATGACTTCTGTATTCGTTTATGGGACCGTTGTCCTCGAGTTCCTCCCACGATAATACTCGAATTCGCACTTCGACACAAGGTGCCGTTATCTCGCCACAGGGCCTTCTAGACGGGTACGATGCCAACGATGGATTTCGAAGCCCACGTCGTCCGGACGCTCGCCCAGATCGATGCCTCTGACGCCATCCATCCCGCGAACAAGGCCACGATTCACGCCTATCACCGCGATATGCTGCTCGCCGACATCAGTGCCGCCCAGCAGCAGAAGCTGATGTCGCATTTCAAAATCATCGCCCTGCAGGTCGGCCAGCGTCGCTTCGAGGACCTCACCAAAGACGACCTCGTCGACCTCGTGACATGGCTCTACACCCGCGACACCAGCGAGTCGACCGTCGTCGACTACAAGCAGGCGATCAAACAGCTCTGGAAGTGGATGAACAACGGCGAAGACCCGGAGGAAACGAAGTGGATTCGCCGCGGCAAGAACACTGCCCGTCGACTGCTTCCCCACCAGCTACTCACGCCACAGGACGTCCGTGCGATGATGGCCACGTGTGGCAACGAGCGGGACCGAACGTTCATCGCAATGCTGTGGGAGACGGGCGCTCGAATCGGCGAACTCATCGATCTCCGGGTGAGCGACATCGAGACCGGCTCGCTCGGCAAGTACGTCATCGTTTCGGGGAAAACCGGGTCACGCCGGCTCCTACTGCTTGAGTCCGGCCCACAGCTCGACCGCTGGCTGGCAGTCCATCCGAACCCGCATCGTGAGGCGTTCCTCTGGTGTCGGCTTGACCGGGGACGGGCAGGAGCCGACCAACAGATCGGCTACCAGTCGATCCGGACGCGGATTCTCGATCAGGCGCGGGACCGGGCCGGGATCGAGAAGCCGGTCAACCCGCATCACTTCCGGCACAGCCGGGCGACGTATCTCGCGAACTATCTCACCGAGGCCCAGATGTGTGAGTGGTTCGGATGGGCTCGTGGCTCGCGTGTCCCGGGGCGGTACGTCCACCTCTCCGGACGGGATATCGACCGGGCGTATACGACGATGCTTGACGAACCGGGGTTCGAACGCGTGGACGGTAATCCACCGGCCGTATCGGAGGGTTGATCGCACGGATACTACTGCTTCGTTGCTCAAGGACCTGGAGAGCCAGTGTACGAAAAGCAGTCTGGGCATCGGCCGAATTTGGTCCCGGCCCACCGTCGTGTCCGTGTTCACTTAGCCAGTCGCCTCTTCTCGAGTTGACTCGTTGGGTAGCTTGAAGGCGACCCTACACGAGGTGCAGGCCGTGACCGGGACGCAAGGTAGGTGTGAGTACGTCTTCGACCCGACGGATAGCGATACGTGGGCGGCAGTCGGGAGAGAGTCAGAGACCGCGGACACCCTGTTCGAAACAGGGGGTATGATGCGGGGACAGACCGAGGCCGGTTGCTGTGTTGGCGAGGAGGAGCTGAACGAGGACGGTGTGTGGAGCTGTCCCCACGAGGCGGATCGCAGTATCGAGACGACACGCGGTAGCACGAACCTCTGTCTGTTTCATCTCCCCGTCAGTAAGAAAGCGGATACGGCGGTTACCGACCGGCTTCGAGAACTACTCATGGCGGAGGTCGATACTGGAAACGACGACGACGGCCGGCGTCTGGACCTCATCGGGGCGCGACTCGGCGCTGTCGACCTGTCGGGGGAGACGCTTGCAGATGGTGGTATATCTCTCAACCTGAAACATGCCCGTATCACGGGGCCGTTCCGTGCGACTCAGTCCGACCTCGAGATGACCGTCGTTGCAGACGGGGCACAGTTCGAGGACCGGCTGGATTTCACTGGCGCACGACTCGGTCGGGACCTGTTGGTACGTCAGGCGGTCGTTGCCGGCGAGTTCTCCGTGGCAAACGTTTCGCTTGCCAGGGACCTCGACGTACGTCTCAGCGATCTGCAGGCGGGGGCGAATCTGGTCGACGCAACGGTGGGTCGCCACGCGAAACTCGGCGGGAGCACGATTTCGGGTGACGTCTCACTCGAGACACCGCTACACTCGATCCGGCGGCTACAGATGGATGTCGGGCAGGAGAACATGGCCGGCGGGCTGAACCTTCTGTACGCGACGATCGAGGGCGATCTCCGATGTCCCTCCGTCACCGTCGACGAGCCCGCGAATTTCTACAACGCGACGATACACGGTAGCAGTACGTTCGAGCGTGCTACTTTCCGGGCGGGTGCTAACTTTCGAGAGGTTACGATACCGGGTGCGGTGTTCCGTGACGCGAGGGTTCCAGGCGGTCAGTTCTTCGACGCCGACCTGTCCGATGCGGACTTCACCAATGCCGACCTCTCGGGGGCGTCGTTCGAACGTGCAGCGTTGAACAGAGCGATACTGACGAACGCCGACCTCCGGGAGGTTGCCTTCTCGAGTGCGCTGACGGGGGATGCGCGAATCAACGAGGGCACGCAGTTCGGGGCCTACTGTGTGTACGATCCGAAATCGGACGCCGAACCGACGGCGAACGCTCGCTGGATCGAACAGCTCTCGGATCCGCTGGCGCTCGCTGCCGAGCAGTACCGGACGATCGAGGAGTTGGCACGGACCAACGCGCTTCCCGACCTCGTCAGTCGAAGCTTCGTTCGACGACAGGAGATTCACCGGTATCAACATGGGCAGGCCGGGCGTCGCGGTCGGTGGCTCCGGGCAACCGCTGCACGAGCCGTCTTGCTGTACGGGGAGAGTCCGTGGCGGGTCATGGCGTGGAGTCTCGGCATTATCGTGGCGTTTGCCGTTGCGTTCCCGATCGGCGGCTGGATGCGGCCTGCGGGTGGCGCCCCGATTACCTACAGCGAGATTGTGACCAGTCCGCTCGAGTTCATGAACTCGCTGTACTACTCGACGCTGACGTTTACGGCACTCGGATTCGGAGACTTCAGACCCGTCGGATTTGGGCGGGCTCTCACGACGCTCGAAACCGGGCTGGGTGCCGTGTTGCTCGCCCTTCTGGTGTGGGTGTTCGGGCGTCGAGCCGCTCGCTGATACTGTTTTGTCCCTGATTGCGGCAGTGATTCGGGGCTGTGGGTAGTTGGCTGCCTCTTCGCTCACAGAATTCGGGCGTACAGGTCAGCAGCGAATGTCGAATGCTAATATCAGTAATAGTGCGGCGAGTTCACTGACGTACGTTGTAACGGAGAAAACGGGTTATTTTGATGAGGGAGTCGCCTGCCACTGATCGCGGTGTCGTTGTTCCCAGGTGAGCAGTCGGGAGGCAGCTTTGAGGGCGTCTTGAATAGTTCCTGATTTTGAGGACGGGTCGGAGAGGTCACTGAATGCAGGGACATCGATGGCGATTGATGCTGATTGGCTCGTTCGTTCACATCGCATATCCTTATCTAATACATCAGAGACGGCGTCGCGTACGGCTGCGAGGTGCCCTCCTCGGCCAGCGAGGCTCAAGTGGACAACGCCACGGTCTGCTTTGTGCGTGATTGCGGCGTCGTCATCAAGCCCGGAGGGGTTGAAGCGAAACCATGTGGTCCCACTGGCTGGCGTATGAGCGACTGTGAATTCCAGTTCTGGATATTCCTGAGCGAGTCTCTCGTAATGTCGCCAGAACTCCTGTGTTTCTTCATCGGTTGATTTGATATAGCGTTGTTCCCCGACCGTGATTGCCGCTTCGAGAACGGACACTTTGAATTGTGCCCGGACCCCTTCCTGCTCGTCAAACCAATCTCGAATCGCTTCGTAGGTAACGTGCTTGTCGTATTTGGCTACAATCTCCTGGTCAAGATAGTGCTCCGGAGCCACGATACAGGTGTACGCTTGGTCTGCCTCCCCAAGCTGGACGTATTTCGCCGCTCGTTCAGAATACCGCGCAGCTTGCCGTGGCTGTTCATCCGCTTTGATTTTGTTCTCTACTAATGCTCGGACCTCGGCCCCCGATGTATCCTCATACGTGAATTCGATGTCAGATTCGCCGTTGAAGCGAGTCACACTTCGCCAGCCGCCGTGGAACTTTCTCAATGAAGAGGACAACTGTGTCACCAGCCAATCTTGAAAGTATGGTGATACATATAATTCCTCCACCAACAAGAAGTCAATATCTTTCTCGTAAACCGTCTCTAACATTCGACGTCCGTCCATACAACGAACTCATAGCAATATAACTTAACGTTCACTTCTCTGTCGGAGTTTTATCTGCCCCTGACGGGCGAGGGGCGCACCAGCAAGCGTCCCTCGATACTCGATGGGACATAGAGCACTCGTTGCGTACGAACGGACGGACGGGACGTACAACCTGCACTACACGCATTGGGGTGGGAGCAACCTCAGGCTGAAACACACGATCACCGAGGCGACACCCTTCGGCGGCGACACGCCCGCCCAGTGGGCCCGAGAAGCACACCAGGCGTTGACGACCGGATCGGACCCCGAGACGGTCCGTGATAGCTACACCATCGATGGGAGCTGTCCGACCGATGTCGAGCCGATTCCGCGCGAGACGGGCGTCACGCTCACCGAGATACTCACCGCGCATCTCGACTATCTGCACCACGAGGCGTTCTACGTGGTCGACCGCGAACTCGAGGTGACGGCATATCGGACGCTTTGGTTCGGGTTGCAGTACGACGCCGACAGCATCGACCGGCAGCCGACGGTCGGCTTCGGGGCCGTGCGGACGGTACGGTGGTACGAGGGCGAGCCGGTCGGCGACGGGCGGGCTCGCGGCGAGTTTGCGGGGATGAAACGCGTCGTTGGCGCGATGGTCGACCGCGGCGTGTTCGACGAACAGAGCGCAACGCAGTTCCTGAAACAGCAGGTGCAGGCGACGACCGATACCGACCGCGGGATGCTGTTCGGGGCGATCGACTGAGTCGCTCGTGGGCGGCGGTCTCCCACCGACGCAGGTGACCCAATACGAATAACGGGCCGCCAATTCGCCCAGCGAGATTACTGCGGCGAGACCGTCACCCGAACCTCCATCGCCCGCTGGTGGTGGCGAACCCGAAGGTACTGGCCAGGCGAACCGATCGCCTGCCCACCATCCACCGCGACCTCGTAGCCGTTCGGATACCGGTGCTCCGGCACGAACACCACGGTCGGCCGCGTCGCCTCCCGCGATGGGGTGTACCGGAGCGTGAACGTCCCCGACTCTCTGTCGAACCCATAGGATCTGGGAACGCCGGCGATGGCGGGCGGATACGGCCGCACCAGCGTGTCGACGACAGCCGAATGCCCGACCATCGTTCCGGCGGCCCCGCTGGTTCGTGTCCCCCAGTTGTCGTACGACCAGTACGCCCAGCCGGTCATGTACTCGTCGGCGAGATCCGCCAGATGAGCGGTGTCGGCCGTATCGTTACCCGGGCAGAACTCGCTGAGTATCGGGACCGCTCCGAGCTGTTCGGCCCGAGTGTGGTTGTTGGCCATGACCCATTCCTGATTCTGGTAGCCGACCGTATCCGATCGGTCGCCCCGCTGCTCTATTACGTCAAATGGAAGATCCGCGTAGTTGTGGAACGAGTACGCCAGCTGGTCGATATCCATCTGCCCGAGCGTCGCGGGCTTGCCGGCGTTGGTCAGTCCCTCGGGTTCGACCCAGATGGGCGTCGACGCATCGACTGCGCGGAGGCCGGCAGCAACCCGCTCGTAGAACTGTGGGAGATACCGCTCGGAGAAGCCCGCCGCCGTCCGGGCGCCAGGACTGGGCTCGTTGAACAGTTCGTAGCCGACGAGCCCGTCGACGTCGGCTACCCGGCGAGCGACGGCTGTGAACGCCTCGGTGTATGCGGTCTGCAAGTCGTGATCGTCCAGCCAGAAGTGGTCGTAGGCGCGGGCGACGGCGGGATCCGCGTAATCGAGTTGCCACGGACTGGACTTCGTGAACGGGATGCCATCGGTGTAGACCGCCCACGAGGGAGCGCCGTCGCCACCGAACTCGCGGCTGTACAGGTCCTGGTGCATGTCGATCAGCACGTGGATGTCGTGGTCGGCGAACAGCCGGACGAGTTCGCGGACGCGATCCAGATACGCGTCGTCGAGCGTGCCTCGCTCCGGGGCAATGCCTTCCCAGATGACGCCGAGACGAACGAGATTGAACCCCCACGAGCGGATGCGTTCGACGTCCGTCTTGTCGAACGACTCGTCCGGGCGGATGAACGGGGGCGTCTTCTTGCCGACGTTGACGCCGTGCAGGATGACGGTTCGCCCGTGCTGGTCGACGAAGAAGGGGCCGTTTCGTGTCTGGACGATCCGGAGTGAGCCCGCCCCTGGGCCCCGTTCCGAGGGACCGTTTTCGTGCTCTCTCGGCTGTCCGTACGCTGCCCCCGCCCCGAGCGACCCCGCGACGCTCACGCCCAGCGTTCGCAGCATCGTGCGTCGCTGCATACGAACAGGGCGCCGTTGCGCTCCAAAGTGGTGGTGCCGGGGCACACCGGGAATATAGATGCTGCCGTGGATTCGCCCCGACCAGCTGATTTCACCCCACGATCGTGCCTCCTGGGCGTGGCTACCGCGGGGATGTTTTTGCGCCCCGGAACGGCCGAGGGGCGACCTAGTCGCCGCTCGTGCTATCGATGCATACGAACTATCGACAGATTCCGCTCGCGGAGCGTCGCTGTCTGAACCGCAACGCCCCCGTTACGACCGTCTGCAAGCGCGAAGGCCACGGCGAGAAATACTGGTTCGCGTGTTCGAGCGACCGCCAGCGATGCACGTGGGGTGAGTCGACGCCGACCCACTGGTCGACGGGCGATCGCGTCGACCGCGCCGAGGCGACGACGACCTTCGACCGGCGGCACACCCACTCGGGAGAGTAACGCCACGCAGAGGGCGGTTTGTGTCGCGCCGCGACGGGTGCGGCGCTTCCCAGAGCGCCGGAGCGACGTGTCAGAGCATGTACTCGCGCAGTTGGCCGTGTCGAATCGTGTCCTGAAACGCGCCCAGTACGAGGCGTTCGCGTTCACCGTTCTCGACGAGGGCGTGCTCGTCCGCAACGGGAGCTACACCAACCCCGAGGACCACGAGTATCTCGTCACCGTCACCGGCGGGCTCCCGACCCACTGTAGCTGTCCGGCCGATCGGCAGTACGAGCCGGCGTGCAAGCATCGACTTGCGGTGGCCATCCGCGAGCCCGTCCTCGAGGCGGCTCGCCGGACGGAGTCACCGGCGGTCGCGGACGGCGGCACCGAGGTGACGAGACCCACGGAATCACAGCCTGACGAGCCGCCGGAGTGGTGCGACTGTGCGGGGCTCCGGGATGGGTTCCCGTGTTTCGAGTGTTATCGACGCGGGCGGAAGGAGCTCCCAGAGGACTGACCGCTGATATCGGGCGTTCAGTAGCTCCCGCTACACGGAAGAATACACCAATACAGCTAATACAAAACAATAGAATACATATGCTCATCGACATCGAGACCTTCGAATCGTCTTCTGAAGACCAGCTTCAGGGCTCCGGGGAGACAAACGCCGACCGAGTCATGCGGTTTCTCGCTGCTCATCCGGACAAGGCGTTCACCCAAAGCGAGATCCGTGACGCGACGGACGTGAAAGCCGGGAGCATCAGCGTAGTCCTCTCCCGGCACGAGGACCGCGGACTCGTTCGCCACAAGGGCACCTACTGGACGCTCGGCGAGGCTGACGAAGTGGCCGCCTACGCGAGTCTGGTCGAGAGCACCCGCGCCGCGAACGACCGCTTCGGCGACGAGGAGCTGGACGAATGGCTGAAGCACGCCGTTGACGAGGACGGCGAGGCTACCGACTGAGCAATCAAACGGGGCCGTGTGCCCCGACCAGACGGCGGACTTCCTTTACTGTAGGTGGCGTTCGGACTACTCAACGGGACGTACCGTGTCGCCATCTCGATGGACCCGGTCGAACGTTGAGAGATACGCGAGCCGGTCGTGAACCGCCCCGCCATCCAGATCCAGTTCCGCGGCCAGTTCGTCGATGGTCATCGGCTCGTCGAGTGCCTGGAGGACTTCGAACCCTCGGTAGTACCTACTCGTGAGCTCCTGGACGCGGGCCTCGATCGGCGTGGTCACCCCGTACCGCTCCTCGAGTTCGACCAGGGCCTCGTTCACGAACGTGGCGAACTGATCGTCCCCCAAGCGCTCGATCTGGGCTTCGAGTTCATCCTGGACGACATCGTAATCGAGGCCGGCCTGCACGAGCATATTCATGTCCTCGATGTCGTCGTCTCGGCCTGCGATCGCCTTGAACAGGAAAATATCCTCGTTGCTAACCAGCCGGACATTCAATCGAGCCGTGTTGAGGAACGGCTCGCTGCGCTCTTGCATGCCGTCGGTGAGCACGAGCTTGTTCGCGACCTGCTGGTTAAAGATGTCGAGGCGACACTCATCGTCGTTCTCGACGCAGCTCGTCGCGCCAAGCGCCCGGTAATCTGGATCCAGCGATTGAACCTCCGCATACCCGAGGTCCATCAGGACCGCCCACAGCTGGCCGTACGCGTCGCCATCTGGGACGACCAGGTCGATATCTTTCGTCGCCCCCTTGAGGTCGCGCAGCGACATCGCGCCACCACCGATCAGGTAAACCGTAAGCGGGTCAGACAGCCCATCCGCGATGCGCTGGAACTCGTTTTCGATATAGTCACGTCCGAATGTTGGTCTCATTATGAGAGTGGCACCTCGTACTCAGCCGCCAGTTCCTGAAACTCGTCCCACTCCGGGAGCCGGTCGTCGTCGACCTCGCCGTGCGTCTCGAGGTAGCGGAGCAGGGCGTCGATTTCGTCTTCGAGACCATACTTCGCCGCCTGCTCTCGGAGGTCCGCCTCGTCGACGTCGACGTGGCTGAGCAGGAGGAGACAGTACGAGCGGTGGCGGCTGCCGTCGTCGATCAGTAGTGTGTGACAGCAAAGTTCCGCCGGCGAGACTGCGTCGAGATCCTCGGAGTAGACGTAGTAGCGATGGCCGGTGAGCAGGAACTGAAGGTCGAACGCCGCGAATCGAGCGAGGCCGGTTTCGTGGAACTCCTCTGCGTCGATCTCCGTCTCGGCCTGGGCGAGGAATTCGTCGTAGTCCTCCCAGAGAATCGTGCCCTTCGGGGCGACGGATTCGAGCCGGTGGCGATGCAGATGGTGTGCGAGTTCACGTGCGAACGCGTTGAGGCGGTCGAAGTCGGCGTTGAAGGCATAACGGCTGTCGTCCGTCCCGATGAGCCCACGGTCGCGAAACCGCTTCAGGACGCGGTTGACCGTGTTGCGGTAGTTGTCGCTTTGGTCGGCGATTTCGCTGACAGTCCGCGGCTGGTCGAGATAGTACAGCACCTCGAGTGCCTTGCCGGTCAACAGCTCGGGGAAGTCGATATGGGAATGCTGGCGGACAAGGTCCTGGTAGAGTTCGACGGCTCGGGCGTCCGACGGGATGACCCGTTTTCGCCGGCCGTCGCGTTCCGTGTAGACGAGCCCCTTCTCGACGAGGTCGCCGACGGCACGAGAGAGGTAGCTCTCGCTGTGGTCAAGCTTCGCCGCGAGTTCGGAGATCGTGTCGCCGGGGTCGACCGTGGCGAGGACCTCGAGTTCGATGCGCCGGAGCACGGTGTAACATAGTACGAAACTTGTATATAAAGAAGTTTCGAGTAATGTTACGGCCTGGGGCACAGTCACCAGTCCGCTTCACGACCGGGTTCAACTCGGCACGTTCCAGAGCATCGCCGAGCAGTGTGGCGCGGACGACATCCGTGCTTGGTGTCGCTGAATCGACGACCATCTGGGAGCCGTGTCGCACGTCGTCGCTTCTTCTCCTTGACCGCGACCGCCGGGGTGTTTTGTTGGCCCCCGACGGGCGAGGAGCGCCGGAAGGCGTGCCTCGTGAGTTCGAATGCAACGAGCAGACGTCTACGAACGGCGGTATGATGAGTCGACCGAACAGACGGAGTCGAACACCTGTCCGGAATGCGACGGGCGGGTGACGATGACCCGGGCGGAGACGGTGTGTGACGACTGCGGACTCGTCCTCGCGGACGGGCAGGTCGACACCGGCGCCGAGTGGCGCAACTTCGAGGACACCGAGAACCGAGCTCGAACGGGGGCACCCCGAACCCCGTCGCGACACGACCGCGGGCTGTCGACGGAGATCGGCTGGGACAGCAACGGCGCGAACTCCCAGCTTCCGCCGCGGAAGCGTCGGCAGTTGAGTCGGCTCCGTCGTGAGCAGGCCCGTGCCCAGCACCGGAACAAACGCGAGCGCAATGAGATGCACGGACTGCTTGAGATCCGTCGGATGACGGGTGCGCTCGGGTTCGAGAATTCGTTCCGTGACCGGGCGTGTCGGCTGTTCTCGACGGCTCAGGGGGCGAATCTGCTCCGGGGGCGGTCGATCGAGGCGATCGCGGCGGCGAGCGTGTACGCGGCGTGTCGCTGCGAGGGGCGGCCCCAGACGCTCGGTGACGTGAGCCGGGTGGCGCGGGCGTCCCGGGAGAAGGTGAAGAACGGATACGGCGTGCTGAACCGTGAGCTGGAGCTGCCGGCGGCACCGATTCCCCCGGAGCAGTACCTCCCGCGGTTCGTCTCGGAACTCGGGCTCTCACCTGGCGTGGAGCGGGTCGCCCGGAGCGTGCTCGACCGGGGCGAGACACCGGAGACGAACGGGTCGCATCCGGCGGCAGTCGCGGGCGGGGCGTTGCTGGTTGCGGTCCAGCAGTCGGCCGATGCGATGCGGTTCACGCAGGCGGAGCTGGCCGAGGTGGCGGACGTGTCGATCGTCTCGCTGCGACGGTATCGGGACGAACTCGAAGCGATGGTGTAGATCGGCTCTCTCCAGTCAACTCCCTTCGACCTCTCCCCTTTCCCTGAGGGGTGGGATCTCAGGATTTGGAGTCTCCATCCTGGCCTGCGGTTGGAATCCGCAGGGGAGGGCGTACAGGTAGACTCCGGACTGGGCCACCCGGCCGGTACTCCTATCCCCTGATCGGGGCTCGGAGTAACTTCCATCGTTGCTGTCGCGACGGATGTTCTCCACTCCAGTCACATGGCGTTGAACGCCACGTCACACGTCTCACATGGGTACAACCCGCGCTCAACACGCTTTCCTATCGTCCTCCCGACCGCACACAGAGCACGCGGGCGATTGGTGGCGGCTCGTCGAGAGGCACACGGGCGATTGGTGGCGGCTCGTCGAGAGGGATGTCAGGTATTGCTCACCAGTTTCAAGAACGGGCCACTACTCGACGACTATATGACAGATGTCGAGGGGACGTGTGAATACGTGCTTGACCCTGATGACCCCGAGACATGGGGTGGCGAAGAGGGGGATGCGTGCTACGTCGCACGCAATCAGTTGAACGAGGACGGTGTCTGGACGTGTCCGCATGATGCCGAAAGCGGAGACCAGTTCTGTATTTTCCACCTGGATCCTGATCAGAAGAATAACAGCGATGTTGTCGACGCCCTAGTTGACTCGCTTGCAACCTCGGCAAACAGCGTCCAACCTACCCAACAACTGCGAAAACGAGAATTCATCGGAGCTCGGTTTGGACGCTTGGAATTCGACGAGGAGTTACCCGACTTCGTGACGGATGAAACGGTGTATTTCACCCATTCGAGCGTAGAGGGCCGTGTTGATCTCAGCGATATCCAGTTTACCACTATTTCGCCGGATCTCTCCGGCGCTATCGTTACGAACGATCTCGATATTCGAACGACGTTCGGCGCCGGAATTACGCTCACCGGTGCTGTAGTAAACGGAGAGGTTCGGTCCACTCGAGCGAGCTTCGATGGGGATGTCGATTGTTCCCATGCTGTCTTTCGTGGGGACGCTGATTTCAGTCACGCGTCGTTCCATGGAATAGCTGATTTCAGTGGTGCTTCATTCTGCGAACTGGCTGATTTCAGCCAGAGTACGTTCAACGGGAACGCGTACATAGGTGACACCGAATTCCGTGCCACATCTACGTTCCACCGCTCACGATTCGAGCAGCTACTCGATGGGTCCGGGGCCGAGTTTACTGGGGATGCTAATTTCAAAAACACAACCTTCGCTGCCGTGGGTTTCAAGGGGGCAGTGTTTCACGACGCGGCCCGATTCAGACGCTCAGAGTTCAGTGGCGAGGCGAATTTTGAGGGGGTAACGTTCGGGGCGGACTTGTACTTCAATGAGGTCGACTGCGGATCCGACGTGCATTTCGACACGGCCACATTCAAATCGGACGCGATATTTTCAGACACGACGTTCACGTCGGCTGCGACGTTTGATAGATCATCGTTCGAAGACACCGCTCGGTTTGCGACAAGACAGCTGATCATGCCCGACTATCGGATGTTTGGGGGTGAGATATCGTTTCGCGCTGTGGAATTCTATGACGGTGTGGATTTCAGGGATCTCGTCCTCGATAGGGCAGATTTTTCTGACGCAGACGTAACCGGTGGGACGTTCACCGGCACAAACCTTCGGGAGGCGGATTTCGAGGCCGCGCTGTTGAGCCGCGCGACGCTGTTCGGCGCCGACCTGCGTGGCGCCAAACTCAGCGGCGCCGTCCTCGGGGACGTCCGCGTCGACGACGAAACGCTGTTTCTCGGTCATCCCACCGCCGACAGGGACGCCTCGCCACACACTGTCGCCGCTATCCGGTCGAGCCCGACGTGCGTGTACGATCCCGACTACGAGGCCGACACCGACCATACCGACATTGGCAAGGCCAAAAGCATGTACCGGGCGCTCGAGGAGATCGGCAACAGGGCCGCGCGGGCTCGGTTACAGGCGCGGTGTTTCGTCCGGCGGCAGGATCTCCAAACCCACGAGTACAGGACTGCTGCGAGCGGGCCGGAGCACTCCCTCGAACAACGCGTTATCGCGGGGGCCCGCTGGAGTCGGGCGAAGATCGCCCGCGCGACGATTCTCTACGGCGAGAGCCCTTGGCGGGTGTTCGGCGCGACCGCTGTCGTCGTCTTGCTCTGCGCGTTGTTGTATCCGATCGCCGGCATTCGTACCGGTGGGACGGTCGTCTCCTACGGGACGACGGAGACCGTGATCGGGACGTTGTTCGACAGTCTGTACTTCAGCGTGGTCACGTTCACCACGTTGGGATACGGGGATGTCCAACCGATCGCCTTCTCGCGAGTCGTGGCGACGGTCGAGACGATCGCCGGGTCGGCCCTGCTTGCCCTGCTCGTGTTCGTGTTCGGCCGTCGGGCGACCCGGTAATAGCTCCCAAAATAGCTCACAGCGTCTGTATTGCTGCTTCTACCCGCTGTCGGCACTTCGATACGGTGTAGTCGCATTATTTTCACCATTTCGAACGATTTTAATAGCTCTAGACATCACCGGAAAATTACAGATGGATGGTTGGACTCGGTCGTCGAGCAGTATCGAGACGCTCCACACGTCGATACGTCCGACTAGTCGCCTTGTGGGCCGTCTGGCGCTCGTGATTGTCCTCGTGAGCCTCCTGGCCGTCGCCCCTGCGGCCGCCCAGTCGAATGCCGCGAACCCCGTCTGTCAGGACGACTCGGGGACGCTGGCGAACATGATCGAGGGATTCATCCAGATCACCACCGGGCTCGGCATCATGGGCCTGCTGGTCGTCTGGCAGGCTGACACGCTGATGTCGATGTTCACGATGAGCCGTGAACAGAAGGCGGACCTGAAGGAGCATCGCCGCGGTGCGATGCGGTCGGCTATCGTGCTGGTCGTCCTCGGCCCGCTGTTCACGGTTGCCGGCTCCGCGATGGGGCTGCCGATCGCCAGCTGCGTGAACCTCATCCCGTTCTGACCCACCGATGCGACGGGTGTCGGTGGTCGCGGCGCTTCTCACCCTGCTGGTCGCCAGCGTCGCGGCTCCGCTGGCGGGCGCTCGACCACCACGGTCGGAAACGGACGATAACGGCCTGACGGAAAACGAGTCGGCGACGCTGTGGAGCCGCGACGACGACAGCTACGTCACCAGCGCGGAGTACCGCGAGGCGTATGACGACAACCGAACCGCCCTCGAGCAGGTCGCCAACGGGACGGACCTCACGTTCAAGCGGCCGCCCTCGACCGCAGCCCGGTGGACGCGGGCCGACCACGAGGAGTTCCCGTCGGGCAACGAGAGCACGTCGCTGTATCCACCCCACGCGAACCTGACGGACGGCCGGTTCGTGCGTGACGCTCACGCGACGATCTTCGCGGTCACGCCATCGACGACCGCCCACGTTGCCCCCAACGAGACGGCCGTGTACGCGGCTCCGACCGGCACCGTCCGTGGGGTCGTCGACTACCGCGTGCTCACGGCGGGGCAGCTCCCGGGCATCAACGCATCGATCAGCAGCGGTGCCGTCACCCACGACATCGACGAGGTTCGACTGCGCCGCGATGGCGAGGTGATCGCCCGCGGAAACGGCACCTGCCGTCCGGAACTCGACTACCGATTGGTTCAGGGCCGCGAACAGCTCCAGCTCGCTGCCGACATCCGGGTCACGGTGACGACACCGACGACAACGATCTCCGAGACAGTCACCGTCATGGACACCGTCACCGTCCGGACGCACGACCTGCAGGTGGACGTGCGCACGGCCCGCTACCCGGACGGCGATCTCGGTATCGCCGTCTACCGAAACGGGCCGTGGCAGGGCATTCGGCTCTCGGAAACCGGCTCCCGGCGGGTACGTGGCGTCTGGCGATTCTACACCGCCCGAGACCCGCGGTGGGACCAGCTCGTGAAATCGACCGCCACCAACGACTCCCGGGTCACGTCGCCGATACTGCCGGTCGGCGTCCACGCGTACCCCTCGCGGTTCGGGCCGCGCGTCGAGCCGACCGGGAACGGCCCGGAGTTCGTCGAAGTCTGGGGCATCGACCACCGGTCGCCGGCGGCCACGCTCCCAGAGAACGTCACCGTCGACGTGGTCGAGGACACGTACCGGACCTCCTTCGGGATGGCCGTCCGGACGCGGGTCAACGACACCGAGTCGATTCGCGTCCCGGGGATCGTCCGCGGCGTGAACGCGTCGCTCGCCTCGATCACCGAACGGCGAACCATCAGCGAGAGCCGCCTCGAGGTCCGTCGGCTCGGTCAGACCAACGACCGAGCGCGGTTCCTGTTGGAGCTGACGGCCGCTGACACCGGCGAGCCGATCACGCTCCAGCGAACAGACAATCCGCGGTACGCGCCGATCGTCCCTGGGCGCAACGGCTACATTCGGTTCGCCGGCGAGCGCATCCGGACGAACGCCTCCGGGCTGGCGACGGTGACGGTCACCGAATCGGGCGTGTACACGGCCCGCTATGTGCCGGGGTCGTGGCTGACACACGACCCCGCGTACACGACCGCCGCGGCGACGGTCCGATGGCATCCGCTCGGGACGATCGCCGGCTGGCTCGAACTGCTCACGACCGGCATCACGTGGTTCCTGCCGTTTGCCGTGGCGCTGTATGCCGGTCGGAAACTCGGCGACATCTTCGCTCCGCGAACTCGATATCCATGACCAGCAACTCGCATGCTCGACGAACGGTTCTCGGAAGTATCGCAGCGACAGTCGCGGGATTGGCAGGGTGTACTGACAGAAACCCTGGACCGGGTGCAGGTGATCCATTCGAGGAGGCCAACATCAATGACGAATCTGTCGTGGTGAAGCTTGCATCGAATACAGACGTCGACCGAATTAATCTGATTAGTCCAAATGGCAGTAGTGTCGGCTCAAAAAAGGTAGTGAGTGGAGAAACTCGGGTCGAATTCGAACTTGGCCGGAGCTACACCCCGGGAAGTTATGACATCGTTGGTGAACCTGCAGGTGAAATATCTCTCCAAATCCAACCGAATCTCCGGATTCAGGAGATCGGCGTCGGAGGTAATCATCTTGAGCGAATGCCAGATTCTCTCGGGAATACTCAGGATGTTGAGGCCCTCGTCGCTGTGAAGAACACTGGCAACGGACCGAATAGTATCACGGGTTTGATTTTCGATGGCGAGATTCCAAACCCAACAGAGGATGTGAAAGAGAGCGATTCCAAGAGTGGAATTTATGACGCCTCTGGGGGTGGAGGTGAGTTGGATCACGTCACCGTTTCAGGTGGAGAGAAGAAGGTTCTCTATTCGAGCACTCTCCCATTTTCGACTTCTGCTGAAGGAAAGGACTGCGAGTCTCTGCCCGACCGCGGGTCGTTGGAAATAGAGATAGAGACTAGCGTAGGCGAGAGTCCGGTTTCTGCTGAGTACACTATTCGGTACTCTTCCTCGGACCCGAGTGGCGATTGCACAATGGAAATTGGAGAGAAACAGGAGTAAGAATGCCTGATATACCGTTTTCAGACTTCGGAGTGTTGTGGTTTGAGCAGATTGTGGGCCTCGTATCAGATTGGTTTGCAGAGGAAATCGAGGCCGGATATCGAACAATCACTACTGGGCTGTTCAACACCCCACTCCCGGAGGGTACTGGAACCGAGATAGTCTTCGGGACGCCAGCGAGCGGCGACGAACCCTGGCACAGCATCTACCAGAGCGTCGTCACCGGCGAGATCATGCTGCTTGCCCTCCTCGTGTTGTTCCTCACGGTCCAGGGCCGCCACTTCATCCGTATCTTCAACGTCGGCAGCGCCTACGAGGATCGCCGCGTTCGTCGGAAAGCCTGGGTCGGCGGCGTACTCATCGTCGTATGGTACTGGGTCGCCGTCCTCGGGTTGTACTTCGTTCGCGGGATGACCGTCGCGCTCATCCCGGACGTGTCGCGTGTGGGCGCTGCGCTGATCGATATGCTCCCGGCCGCGGCCGGCAACCCGATGTTGACGCTGATCCTCGCGAGTCTGGGTGGGCTTGCGATGGTGCTTCTGAAAGCGGTGTACTTCCTCCGGGAGGTGTTGCTGTACGTCTACGTCTTTGGGATGCCGATCGGAATCGCGCTCACGTACGGTAATATCCCCGTCCTCTCGCGGATCGCCAAGCGACTCTGTCTCCAGTTCATCCCGCTGGCGATCCTGCCGCTTCCCGCGGTACTACTGTTCCGCGGCTACGCGCTGCTGTTCGCCGGCGGCGATCTGCTGGTGACGCCCGGTGACGCGTTCCTGAACTACTTCACCGTCGTGTCGTTGCCGTTGCTTGCACTCTATGTGACCTGGAAGACGTTCCGCTATGCAAGCCCGCTCGTGTCGGGCGCCGTCGAGCGAGCCTCCAGGTCCGCGGTCACTATCGGTGCCGTTGCCGGCGTCGGCGCTGCAGCGGGCCCGCGGGCGGCCGCGACTGCCGCCCGGTTCGGCCCGAAGGCGGGTGCGAGTCAGGCTGCCGTCAGCCGAGCGACGAGCGATGACCAGCGTGGCCAGCCGACGGGCGGCACCAGCCAGGACAACGTGGCGACCGACGCCGACGGCGGTCTGCCACAGTACCGTCGCGGCGAGAACGACGCGGGGTATTACACGTGAGCTCCGACAGCTCCGCCGCGGGCCGTCGCGTGATGGATCGGCTCGGCGAGCAGCGACGGATTCCACTGCTCAACATCGAGGAAGGCGACGTCGGCGTGGCACTCGGGTTCCCGATCGCCGGGCTGTTTGCGGCCAGCCTCGTGGCGGACGTCCTCGTCGTGCCGTTCGTCCTCGTCGGGCTCACCGTCGGCGTCGCTCTCGTGTACGCTGCTCCGCCCCACCGCACCGCGTGGACGTGGCTGCGTGACGTGACGCGGTTCACGATCCTCCGGCCACGGATGACGCTCTCCCGACCGGCCGACAGCGACCCCGCGAGTACCGAGGGCGGTGCCGTCCAGTACACGCCTTTCACCCCGAGCGAACGAACTCAGGACCTGACGAGCATCGAGCGGGCCTGGCCGGGCGCCGGCGCCGTCGAGCGCGAGGACGGCACGATGGAAGCGTTCCTCGAAGTCGATCCGGCCAACATGGACTTCGCGATGTCGGGCGACTGGCAGGCCGTCCAGGAGGCCGGCGAGGGGTTCGCCAATGCCGAACTGCAGTTCCCGCTGACGGTGCATGCGACCACCCGCTCGTTCCCGGCCGACCAGCTCGTGACGCAACTGGAGGACCGTATGGACGACCCGGACGTGCAGTCGAACCCTGCCTTCGAAGAACTGCTGGAGGAGTACCGTCAACAGCGCCCGGCCGAGCTGGCTGATACCCGCCAGCATCGCTACTATCTCGGCGTCGAGGTGTCGCCGCTTGAGGTGTACAACCGCTACACCGAGGAGCCGACGCCCGGCGAGAAACTCCTCGACATCCCCGTCGTCGGTGTGCTGTTCACACCGTTCGTGACGCGCCGCGCCGATCTCGCGGCCGCCGAACGCAGACAGGCCATGTTCGAGAAGCTCGACGACCGGGTTCGTCGCCTTCGCACGGAGTTCATCGAGGACGTGCCGGGCTGGTCGGGGACGCGACTCTCCACGCTCGAGCTGTTCGCACTCAGCGCGGAGTTCTGGAACGGCGAGGAGTACGACGATCCCGACCGACTCATGCGAACCGAGGCGGCCGTCGGCGAGCCGACCCGGAGGGACGCCGAATGACGCCTCCCATCACTCGCTGGGTCAGCGAGCTGCTTGCCAGCCGCCCGGCCGTGTTTTCGCCGGAGGGCGTGTTCGTCTACGGCATCGGCGGCGTCCTCGCGGTGATCCTGGTCGGCAAACTGGTCGAACTGTACCGCGCCCGGACCCGTGAGGAACCGGAGTTAGGCGAGTTGCTTGATGAGTCAACCCTGGATGCGGCCGCCACCGAACGTGACCTGTTTGCCGAGCTGGCGGAGCGCCACCAGTCGGTGATCGCCCCGGCTGTCGTCGAGTGGGACACACGGACCGCGAAGGTCGGCGACCAGTGGACGACGACGCTGTCGATCGCCGAATATCCCGACCATCCGAGCGACGGCTATCTCAGCGGCCTGTTCGAGTTGACCGACATCGAGTTCGACCTGACCGCCCACGTCGAGCCGCTGAACCAGTCACGGGCGCGTGACGACCTGCAGGACACTGCCGACGACCTGCAGGCTGACGCGGATCTCGAACACAGCGTCCGGGGGGCGTACCTACAGGACCGGGCCGACGAGGCCGCCGCGACGTACAAGGCCGTCGAGGGCGGCCAGCAGGTGTTCGAACAGTCGCTGTTCGTCACCGTTCGGGCCGACACGAAAGACGACCTCCGTGACGCCGTCACCAAGGTCCGGGCGACGCTTCGGGAGCCCCCGGCCCGCCTCGAGCCGGCGACGTCGATCTGTCTGCAGGACCTCGCCCTGCAGTCGGCCGCGCCAGTCGGCGGCGACGAGCTCGACCGGGGAGCGATCGCCCTCGGTGGGGCGGTCGGGGCGTTGCTTGCCTCGCCGCACAACCCGACGATCCTCGAGCCCGGCGGCGTCGAGTACGGCATCCACAAGGACACCCAGAGTCCGCTCGTGGTCGACCCCTTCGCCCGCGAGGACGGCTACGCGATGTTCACGGTCGGCGATCCCGGCTCGGGGAAATCCTTCAGTGGAAAACAGAACTTCATCCGGAGCATCGAACAGGATCCCGATCGGATCGGCGTCATCCTCGAGCCGCTGAACAACTGGAACGGTGTCTGTGAGGCGCTCGGCGGCCGACAGATCACCGTTGGTGGAACGCTCGGACTCAACCCCCTCGAAATCCGGCAGACGCCCGAGCGCGTGTTGCAGGCACGCGGTGCCGACGCGAGCCCGCTGAAGGAACGGCGCGAACGCGCCATCTCGTTTTTCACGAACTTCTTCGCCACGCGGGGCGTCGAACTCGGCGATCGGCGAACCACGCTCGAGTCGGCGTTCGACGAAGCATACGACCAGCAGGGCATCACCGAGGACGTCTCGACTCACGACAACCCGAGTCCGACGGTGCGGGACGTGCTTGACATCCTGGAGGCGATGAGCAACGACCCCGAGGAGTACGTCGTTCGGACCGACGCCGAGGCCGACAAGATCGAGGACGATGCCGTCTGGCTGCTCGACCAGCTCCGGCCGTTCACCGAGGGTGGCCAGTTCGAGAACCTGGGGCGAGAAAGCGAGTTCGACATCCGCGACGAGAAGATCATCTATCTGGACCTCGCCCAGCAGGGTGGCAAGCTCGGCGGCCACACCAGTCTGCTGATGGAGTTGCTCATCTCGCTGGTGTACGAGCGAGCCAAAGAGACGACGAAGGAGATGGTGTTCTATATCGACGAGTCGCGCTACCTGTTAAAAGATGCCGCCACCCTGCGGTATCTGGAGACAATCTTCCGGCACCATCGCCACCACGATCTCTCCATCCGGCTCATCACACAGACCGTCGACGAGTTCTTCCAGCACGACATCGCGAAGATGATTCTCGATCAGTGTGCCGTCAAGCAGTTCCACAAGCTCGACGGGATGAACGCCGAGATCGCCGATGCGTTCGGGTTGAACCACGCCCAGATGCGCTACGTGCAGGATGCCATCCCGGGCGACGAGGAGAAAGGTTACTCACAGGCGTTGCTCGGCGTCGACGGGGAGTGGCGCGGCATGGAGGTTCGGGCTCTCGAGAAGGAACAGGATGTCATCGACTTCGACCCGAAAGCGACCGGGGCCGACCAATCACCGGTGTTCGACGACCAGCCGGCGGAGGCCGACGATGACTGACGAACTTCCCCACGCCGAGGCGCTTCCAGCGGCGATGGTGGCCCGCCCGCAGTGGCTCTGCTGGCGAACGGAGGACCGAGACGGGAAGGCGACGAAGGTGCCCGTTGACCCTTCTACCGAGAGTTTCGCATCGACGACCGACGCCGAGACGTGGACCGATTTTGCGGACGCTCGCGAGTACGCGACTCGCACGGAGGTCGGCGTCGGCTTCGTGTTCACTGACGACGATCCGCTGGTCGGCGTCGATCTCGACGACTGCCGTGACCCCGATGACGGGACGCTGACTGACTGGGCTCGCGACATCGTTGAGCGCCTCGATTCGTTTACCGAGGTAAGCCCCTCCGGAACGGGCGTTCACGTCATCGTTGAGGGCGAGCTCCCCGGCGGACGCAATCGACACGGCGACGTGGAGTTGTACGAGACGGCGCGGTTTTTCACCGTCACCGGCGACGTACTGAGTGCGTATCCCCAGTCGGTTCGGGAACGGCCGGTCCCACTCGAAGCAATCCACACCGAGTACGTTGCCCCCGACGAGGAAGGCGCCACGACAGCATCCGGCGATGCCACCGATGACTGGACAGCCGCAACGGGCGACGGGCCAGGCAACGATCTCGGGGACGAGGAGCTACTGCGGAAGGCGAAAGACGCCTCGAACGGTGCGAAGTTCGCACGACTGTACCGGGGCAACACGGCCGGCTACGAGAGTCACTCCGAGGCGGATATGGCGCTGTGTTCGATGCTTGCCTTCTGGACCGGCGGTGACGCCGAGCAGATGGACCGGCTGGTACGCGACTCGGGGTTGATGCGACCGAAGTGGGACGAAGTACATTTCAGCGACGGCGCAACCTACGGTGAACGGACGATCGAGCGGGCGGTTGCCGGGACGACGGAGTTCTACGAAGATAGCGGTAGCTGGCAGCTGTTTCCCGAGGATGCGACCGGCAACGCCGGGGCCGTCGCGGCGAGCGGGAGCGACGAGTCGACATCGGCAAGCGAGGACGAATCGGCATCGACGGCTGATCCTGAGGTGATCGAGACGCTCGAACGTGAGATTCGTCGATTAGAGGCAGCTAATGAGCGACTGGTTGCTGAATTGCAAGCAGAGTGCGAACGCCGTGAACAGTTGGAAGAGCAACTGACTGAGGGTAATCAATCAGGAATCCTCAGCTGGTTCCAGTCGTAGTCGTCGTCAACCGATTGTACTCGGTGTCGTCGCTCTGAGGGACTATAGCAACAGTCAGAAGTAATTGCTCACATTTGGAATCGAAAGCTGGTCGAGAGCTGTCTCGATTTCGGTCCTCCGTTCGCCAAGGGAGTCGAAGAAGCGGTCGCTCAGAGCCGCTTGAATCTACCTACAGCACTCTTCGACAGGATTCAACTCCGGCGAGTGCGATTGGTGTCTTACGAAGGCGAGGTCGTCACAGACGCTGGGTCCGTGACGGCCGAAGTCTGAAAGTACGGTACTCCATCAAGTACGGTGAGCAGATTATATTCAAACTCATAGTATAATATCAAAATGAAATGTTTCGCGTAGGCGGTGGTGACGTACTCTTCGAAGCGAGAGAAGAAGCGCCCTCAGTGATTGCACCAGCAAACACGTCCACTCGCGCTGGCCCGAGAATTCCACGGAGGGCCCCGTACCACGTAGAAACCACGCGGTTCAGGTTTGGTCGATACAGGCTATGGTGGTGTCCGTCTCCCGCCGCCGTTTTGAGTTCATCATAGAACGCTTCCTGCTCGGATTCGTCTGCTTCGGCGGCTGTGTCCAGCGGCTTCTGATAAGTCAATCCCGACTCTTTCAACATCCGCCGACAACTCGGGATGGAGTACTTGACGCCGAACGTGTCTTCGAGAAATTCTTGGGTACGCGCCGGCGTCCACTCTGAACCGCCGATGCCAACTTCTTCAGGTGAGTCGTGAACAGCTTGTTCGAACGATTCTAAATATCTGATAATTCTTGCTTCCTATCAAAATATCACTTTTAGATATGGCCTGTTCAAGCGACTCGTCAGTGTCGGGTCGCTTGAGCTAGCTGTCGATCGCTCGTCGCTGAACGTCGTACCACTCAACGGACTCGGTCTGCGTCACACCGGTCTTGTACGCGATTGGGGCTAAGAGCCGTTGACTTCTTTTGTCGACTTGTCGAGGGGGGTCTTGCAGTTTCTAGACGGTGATTCTCGTCGGGATGATCCACTACGTGTAACAACCTCTGGGTGTAGAATGTCCTAACAGATATTATCGTTCTAACGGTCGGAACCAGCGCTGTCCAGCGATTCATGAGGACCATATTTTTATATTTATCCTTATAAGGAATTCTACAACATCATGGTAGAGTACGATGTCGCAATAATCGGTGGTGGCATCTTTGGCTGTTCGATTGCGAAACACCTGTCGGAGAAGTCCGACCTTTCGCTGTGCGTCCTCGAAAAGGAATATCACTTAGCTCAACACCAGAGCGGCCGAAACTCCGGGACGCTACATCTGGGCGTTGTGACAGAGGCCGATATAAAGCCGGGAACGCAGTTGGCGGAGTTTACTATCGAAGGATCTCGTCGATTAAAAGACTACTGTAGGGAACACGACCTCCCGATTTTAGAAAGAGGCATCATGAAAGCAGGGACCGGGAAGGAACAACGAGAAAAGGTCGAAAAGCTGTACGAGAGCGCCGCTCAATCGGGAGTAAATGTTGAATTATTGGAGAGTCAAGAAGAAATCCATGAGATCGAGCCCAATATAACGGGTGACATTGCCCTCTATTCTCCCGAATCGGCAACTGTCGACACAGGTCCCATTACGCATAAACTGGCACAACAGGCGTACGATAACGGAGCGGACTTTTATATGGGATGTAAAGTAAGTGAGATAAACGAACGGAACGAGAGAACCCATGTCCGGACAAACAAAACCGACATAGATGCTGATTACGTCATCAATGCGGCAGGCGTAAAGGCATTAGATCTCGCGAATATGATGGGGGTCGGCAGCGAATATCACGCGATCCCATTCCGAGGTGTGTACTTCGAACTCGTTCCCGAAAAACGACACTTGGTGAACACAAATGTGTATCCAACAATCGTTGGACCCAGCTTCCAGGTGGGCGTTCACTTCACACGACGTCCTGACAACAGAGTGATTGTTGGGCCAACTGGGATGATCGCATTGGGATCGGAGACGTACGGAAAAACCGAGTTCAATATCAAGGAAATTCTCAAAACAGTCTCGTCGCGAAGCTTTTGGAATTTTATCGGGTCGAAAGAGACGATGAAACTCGCTTGGAACGAATTGAACAAAACGTATCGAAAAAAGGAGTTCCTGCAGCACTGTCGTAAACTAATCCCCGACATCCAGAGCGAAGACATCGAGGAAAGTTACGTTGGGATCTCTCACTGGTTGTTCGACCGGAGCGGACAGCGGGTTGATGATGCTGTCATTGAAATTGACGATCGCTCTGCTCATCTTCTGATGCCACAGCCAGGATTCACATCTGCCTTGACGACAGGGGACTACGTTTCTGATAAAGTACTAAAGCAGGTATCCCACTAATCGTGTACATCGAAGCAAGCGGGATCGCTCACTGGGAGTTGTCTTTCGGCACGGTTATTCTGAAAATTCCTGAATTTATAGCAAAACGTAAATAGCACACGTCTAAATATAATATTATGCTTTCGGTTGAAGGGGTCATACCTGCCAGCCTTGTGCCTTTCAAAGAAGACCAGACTATCCACCAAGAGGGATATCAGGACCATATCAGAGAGTTAGCCTCGAACGATCGAATTGACGGGATCTTGAGCAATGGGCACGCGGGGGAAAGCTACGCGCTTACTTCTAACGAACGAGCGAAAATAGTCAGCCTCGCTAAAGACGCCAGCAAGGATACGGAGATCTATTCTGGAGTGAGCGGATCGACAACGGGGGAGGTGATTGACGATGCTGTAAACGTCCAAGAAGCCGGAGCAGACGCTGTAATGGTTGATCCACCGGCGACCCCGATTACTGGCCGACCCCGGGCGGCAATCCAATTCTATCAGGAAGTGACCAATGCAGTAGACGTTCCTGTTGTTCTATTTCAGACGTCTGCGGCTTCCGGACAAAATTACGCCCCGGATTTGTTAGCCGAACTCGCTACGATAGATGGTATCGTAGCAATCAAAGAGGGAGTGTGGGATGTCGACCATACGCAGGATGATATCGTCGCTCTTCGAGAACAGGGAATAGACGTGAATTACCTCATGGGCAACGATGAACACCTTCTCCCCTGCTATGCGTTTGGCGTTGATGGAACGGTAGTCGAATTAGCAGCAGCAGTACCCGAATACATTTGTGACTTGTACAGCTCCGTCCGATCTGGGGAGTTACAGCGTGCTCAGGAGATTCATCAACAGCTTATGCCGCTTCTCGACGTGATCTATCAGGATCCGAAACACGATTCGAGCATTCGCTTGAAAAAATTACTCGAACTGCAGGGCCGTTTACCTACTTCGATACCGCGAAAACCGGCTCTCCCGATCCCTGAAGCCGAAACGGAACAGATTAAGAACGAATTGGAACGACTCGGCCTCCTCTAGTAACCACCACAAGCCGGCGTGCTCACCACGGACCCGTAACTAGACTCGCGCCGTGTTGGTCGCCATCGGCGCGTCGATCGACTGCCCCGGCAAGAGGTAGTCCGTCCACTCGTCGAACTCCTCGAGGGGGTCGATGCGATCACGGACAGCGTCAATTCCGACTAGAGGTTCGACCGTGTTCCGCGTTTGACGGGTGTCTTTGTGCTCTCCGTCGCGAACCCGATATAAGGGTCGTCTCCCTCTTCGGAATCTAGGACGGGGTAGCCGACGTAGGTGTTCAGTCATGATCGACGCGAGGTGATCGTCGTCTCGTCTCGGCCCGGACCGCGGTCGATTTCTTCGATGTAATCCTCGAGCATCTGGACCGCCGGGTCGTGGTTGCTCTCGCAAGTGATGTCGTCAGCGTCGCTTGCGTGGGGGAGAAGACGGCCAGCGTCGTAGAACTCGCTGTGGGGAAAGGCCGTGGTCACAATGGACGGAAGCACGCCCCCAGTAACTACCTACATTCGAACCCAACAGTAGTTCAAGGCGATAAATCCGTTCGGGTCTGTTCAAGGGCCCGCTGGCGGTTTTTATCGTCGTCCTGAAATCGTCCCCTGTCGCCTACTGGAACGACGGGCGGTCGTCAATCCCGAACCCTGACTCTAGGACCGGCGACTGGTCGTGATGCTCCGAGTACCCGTTTATCCAGCGAATGATTCGTTCGAGCCGATCGACCACGTTCCGTGGCTCGCCGGCTCGGGATAACTCGTGGCCTTCGTCCGGGTATCTGACGAAACACGTGTCGACATCGTTCTTTTTCAGTCCTCGGTAGAACAGCTCCGACGTGTTGATCGTGGCTCGGTAGTCCTCCTCGGCGTGCATGAGTAGCGTGGGGGTCGACACTTGATCGACGTAGGCGGCCGGGGAGTGGTCCCAGAGTAGTTCGTGATTTTCCCAGGGGACCGTCCCGAACTCGTCCTCGATAAATTTGAACCCGTCAGTCGATCCGTACATCCCAGCGATGTCGTTGACGCCTCGCTGCGAGACGGCGGCTTTGAATCGGTCCGTGTGGCTGACGATCCACGATGTCATGAAGCCGCCATAGCTGCCGCCGATTACGAACGCGTTCGACTCGTCAACGTAGTCACGCGCCGACACAGCATCGACCCCAGCCATGATGTCCTCGTAGTCGGGACCGCCCCAATCCTGATATATTTCCTGCATAAACTCTTCTCCCCAACCGACGGAACCCCTGGGGTTACACCAGAAGACCACGTACCCCGCAGCGGCCAGACATTGGAACTCGTGCCACATCGTACCGGCGGTGGTCCAGAGGTAGTGGGGGCCACCGTGAACCTCAACTGCCAACGGATAACTCTCGTCAGGGTCGAAGTCGGGTGGCGTGAGGACGTAGCCGTGAATCTTCTCACCCTCTGCGTTCTCGAAATGCAGTTCTTCCGGCTTGCTGACGTGGCGGTCGGCCAGGTAGTTCTCGTTGACGGTGGTCACCCGACGAATTCCGTCACCGTTGGCTGTGGCCACGAAAACGTCACCGGGGTGATCCCACTCGCTTTGTGAGAACACGAGATGGTCTTCCCCGATGTTGAAGCCAGTAACGTGGTGGACTTCCTCATCGAGAATTGCCTCAGGGTCTGACGACCCATCAGCTCGTACCCGCCAGATCGGAATTCGGCCGGGGGCTGGGGTACTAAAGTACAGATACTCTTCGTCCGGGCCCCACTTCGGACGGTCGGCGAGGCGACGGATCATCCGGTCGAACCCCTCTGTGAGAACGGTCACGTCATCCGCCTCCGAGTCGTATAGGGCGAGGTCGGTCTGTTGCATCGTGGCTCGTTCGGGCTCACGAACGGTGAACGCCACTTGCCCGTCGGCGGTAGCCGAGACGTCCGGAGCCGCGGGGTACGAAGCAGGGAACGTGAACTGGGTGAGCTGTGTCTCGGTCCCCGAATCTAAGTCGTACGAGAGAAGGTCTTGGATGTTGTTGTCGTCCGGATCACCGGTCTGTTTGCTCGTGTAGTAGAGCGTCGATGCGTCGCCCCACTCCGGACTCAGGAAGTCATGGTCGCCGCTGGTCACCCTCGTGACGGTGTCAGACTCGAGGTCGAGGACGTACACGTGGCTTCGTTTACCGTTGATGAAGCCGTCGTGGGTGGTGTATACGGTTCGGGTTATTACCCGCGGATTCGGCTCCTCGCGCTCGTACTCCAAATCGGGATCGACCTCGAGGTCGATGCCAACTTGCTGCTCCTCTGCGGTCGTAGCTTGCGTGAACGCGATCCGCGTCCCGTCCGGGCTCCATCGATATTCAGAGACTCCCCCGATCACGTCCGTCGCCTGTCGGGCTTCGCCTCCGTCGGCTGGCATGACCCAGAGCTGGGGAGTCTCGTCATCGCCGACGCGCACGAATGCTAATCGGTCCCCGGATGGCGACCACGCGGGATCAACATCGACCGTTCCGGGGGACGTGAATCTGCGTGGACTGCCCCCCGTTGTCGGAGCGACCCAGATCGTCGTCTCGTACTCGGTCCCGTTCTTCGGCGTCTTGATCGGGTAAGCGATCCGTGATTCGTCTGGGGACAGTGCTGGATCTGTGTCCAACTGTCCGGTAGTTACTTTTGATATCTCGTGGTAATCTTCCGGCTCTATCAAACTCATTTCTGATTGACGTTTCACAAACCCTCTACAAAAAGATTCACCCGTTGCCAGTGGTCGCGTTAGGTCCGGGGATGAGGCGGACGAGTTCCGAGTGTCTATGCCGGAGCTCGATCAACTTAGTGGACTTACCGAGTGATCGAATTGTCGTTTGTGAAGCGCAGACGAACTCCCGAGTGGGGATTCAAGTGGGCATCCGGTGTCATCTCGCCGGCGTTTCAACGAGGGATGCCAGTCAGTGTCTGGATAAGTTGGGAGTCAAATGCAGCTAGATCGGTGTTCATAATGTAGTGAGCCGACGCAGAACCCGAGATGAGGGGGTGCCGTTGCCCACGTTCGTCGCCTCCTCATCCCTCTCGAAAAATAGCGTCGATAGGCCTCTGCCGTCACGGGGTTCTTCTCTTAGCTAAAGACGGATGGAGTTTCAACCAGGCCGAACCACAGACAGCAGAATCGTGGCTCCAAGCCCTCACTATCCGTCACCGCTCACGCCAAGGTAAACGCGAACTGGCCGGTTTCGCGGTAACGCTCACTCGACAGGCAGTAGATTCAGCTCTCTCTGTGGTTCGGTCAGGTATGTGGCCCCCGACTCGGTCACCCTCACCATCTCCTCCTGAGCCAGATACCCCCACTCGGTCTCAATCCCGAGTTCGATAGTGTACACTTCGTTCCGGCTCACCTCGCGGTACGGTGCCTCGCCGTAGCGTTCCCATGTTGGGCCGAGATACGTCCCACCGTCGTGTACGCGACGTCCCACCTGATGGCCTAAGCCGTGCTTGAATTCCGGCCACCCTCGTCCGGTGATTACCTCACGCGCCGCCGCGTCCACCTCATGCCCTATCACGCCCGGCTCAAGTGCGTCAAACCCGGCGTTGATCGCCGCTCGTACGTCGTCAAATGCCGACTGGAGACTCGCGGGCGGGGCCGTCTCCCCCTGTTTCGGATGGTAGTACAGTCGCTGCATGTCCGAACAGTAACCGCCGTAGGAAACTCCGAAATCAAGCCGCAGTACCTCACCCGCGGGTAGCGTGCGACTCCCCGGCTTTGCGTGTCCGTGATCCGCTTCAGCTCCGGCGGTGACGATCGGACACATCGCCTGGTCCCAAGCGGTTTCCAGTCCTCGCTGGTCAATCCGGTCGTGGATGAACGTCGCTACATCGGCTTCCGTCCAACTAGGTTGCCAGGAGTGGTGCAGTTCCTTAAGGAACTCCTGTGCCGAATCAACTGCCTCCTGAATACGGTCCAACTCGGTCGACGATTTAGCTCCGCGCACGTCACCGATCACGGCCGTCGCTTCGGTGAGTGTCTTCTCGTATTCGGTCCCATCAAGGTAGTTCTTCAATTCGAGATACAGCCCGTGACTCAACCCGTCTGCGGTGCTGTCGCTCCGAGAGTAGTTCACTGCTATCGTCTCTGGGTCGATCTCCGCGAGAACGTCAAGGAACACCTCTTCCAATGATTCTTCATACGCATACACGTCGAAAAAGCCGATATCCCGGATGTTTCCGGCGTCGGCGGACTCACAGACAACGATCTTCCGACCGGTTCGGGTTAGCAACACCATCCCTGGCCAGATGAACTCCTCGCCGAGTACCAACGATTGCATCGGATCGGGTGTGTCGGCAGTGTCTCTCCCAAACGTAATCCAAACGTCTACGTTTCGCTTATCTAGAGCTTCTATAGCCTGATCCGTCTTCTCCCGTACAATGGTTTTATCTGACACGATGAATCACGATTTCCGTTCACGGATTGGCGCTAAAAACCTTCGGGATAATCCCGTCGTTTCGCTAGAGAGTGTTGGTGTCGTGCCGCTGACCGGATCGGCAACCTTGTCTGGTCAAGACGTACCTGCCACCTGACTGGGTACAGAGGCTCGAATCAGAGATATCGGATACTCGCGACATCGTCTTGTTTAAAAGAAGCCGCGCTTGGACGCTTTCGAAGGCATTGGCCAGTAATTCTACCGATGAAACAGAACAAGTCCGTGAAGGCTCTCACCCAGGCCTTGCTGATCGGAGGGCGATTGGAGACGACGAACTTCACCGTGTTTAAGAGGCCAAGAAAGATTTTTATATTCTCCTCTTGCACAGGATGTGTAGTCATGACACATGATAGTACTGATCAAGAGAGTGCTATTTCAACTAGCGATCTCGAGGGTCCGTCCATCGACCGTCGTACCACGATCAAGCTGCTGAGCGCCGTGGGTATGGGTGGACTGGCTGGTTGTACCAGTGGTGATCAGGGAGACACGCCTACCTCTGGGGGTGGGGGAGAAGAGGACAGCGACACCACGCCCGCCAATGGATCGTCGAGTAAGGGTGGAACGATGAAAGCAGGGTGGAACGTGAGTGAGTTCACCCAGATTGACCCCCATTACTCGGCGCTGACGCAGTCGAGCATGCTCCTCGGCAATCTGTTCAGCGGTCTCCTTGAGGTCAAAAAGGACTTGTCCGTTCAGGGTGACCTGGCGAGCGACTGGTCGGTTTCGAACGGTGGGAAAACGATCGAGTTCCAGTTGGTCGAGAATGCACACTTCCCCTACAACGGCAAGAACGTCACCGCAGAGGACGTCAAGTATTCGTTCCGGAGAGTGATCGAGGAAGAGACTCCGCACGCGAACAAGTTTTCCACCCTCGAACCGATCGACGATGGTGGGGTCGAAGTGAACGGGGACTACAGTCTGACTCTCAACTTCGAGCAGGCGTTCTCGCCGGTGTTCATCTACCTCACGCCCGACCTCGGGAATGCAGGTGCCATTGTCTGCCCCGAAGCAGTGGAGGAGATGAGTGATGAGGAGTTCAAGATCAAACCACAAGGATCGGGGCCGTTCCACATCACGGAGCACTCGCTGGGCTCCACGATGAAGACGAAAGCGAACGACAACTACCACAAATCTGACTCCGACGGGGTCCAGCTTCCGTATCTTGACGCAGTCGAATACGAACCGCTCAAGGAAGCGTCGACCCGGACGAACGCCATAATGACCGGGTCCGTCCAGTTCCTGAACTGGCCTCCAGACGCTCAGTCTGACACGCTGAAAGGGAACAACGAAATCACAATCGACAGCCGCATGGGGCCGAACTTCGGTGGCTTGGCGTTCAACACGCAGGCAGAACCGTTTAACAACAAGAAGGTCCGCCTCGCGGTGTCAAAGGCGATAGACGCCGAACGGTTCGTTCAAGAAGCCCTGTTGGGCAATGGCATGGCCGACACAGGTGTCTACAGCCCCTCTCAAGGCTGGGTCTATCGCGACGAATATGACGGTTCAGAAGGCAATATTGGCGGTCCAAAAAAGTCGCCCATCCAGCAGTATGATCCCGAGGAGGCCCGTCGTCTCGCGGAGGAGGCTGGTGTGATGGGAATCGAAATCGAGATGTTGACCTCCCCGCCCGAACTCCGTGCCGCGAAAGTTCTCCGTTCACTCCTAGGCGAGGAACTGAACTGGGACATAACAATAGAGCAGCAGGACGCGTCCACGGTCTTCGAGCGGCTCCCGAAGGGGAACTACAAGTTCATCCCGTTCGGGAACAGTGTCTCGCCGGACCCCGATGGCCTGACCTACCTGCTGTACGGCCCGGCCGACTCGACGTATAACTGGTGGGGGCCGTACGTGAACGATGAGTTGATGGAATTGCTCGAGAAACAACGCGCTCAACTCGACCGCGAGGAACGGAAGAAGACGCTCTGGAAAATCGAAGACATGCTTCTCGAGGAAGCACCGTGGTCGTACTTTGAACACGAAACAGTCGAGGCTGCCCGCCGGAAGAGTGTCAAAAACTACACTCACATCGGGGTCATCAATCGTCTCCGCTCCGTCTGGCTAGAGGAATAAACCGCCCGATCTATTCTACAGATATGAAACGATATATCGTAAAACGCGTGCTCCATGCAATCGTTATCACATGGTTGGTAGCCACCACGTTGTTTTTCGGCGTCCGGTTACTCCCAGGCGGCCCCGTTAGGACGATGCTCGGAAAGCAGGCCACCGAAGCGAAGATCCGGGCGCTGCGCGAGGAGTTGGGCATGAACAAGCCCCTCCACGAACAGTACATCGACTGGTTTGTCGGCCTGCTCCAGTTCGACTTCGGGACGAGCATCCGGACGGGACAAGCGGTCACCGAGTCCATCATGCTAGCGCTTCCAAAGACGCTCTCGATAGGAGCGCTGGCGGTGCTCATCGGACTCGTAATCGCTATACCGACAGGCGTTATCAGTGCAACTCGCCGCCATGAACTTCCCGACTACGTGGCGACCTTCATCGCCTTTTTCGGGCTCTCTGCACCGTCGTTTTTCATTGCGATTCTGCTGATGGTCATTTTCGCGGTCCGGTTCGAGATACTGCCCGTGTTCGGGTACACCCCGCTTTCGGAGGGGTTCGTACCATGGTTCCAGAGCATTCTGCTACCGGCTATTTCGGTCGCGTTACCTTATACTGCCGTCGTGATGCGGATGATGCGGTCCTCGCTACTTGAAGTGATGGGCACCCAGTACATGCGCACGGCAAAAATGAAGGGTCTCAGCCGACAGACCCGCTTCTACAAACACGCGCTTCAGAATGCCCTCATCCCGGTTGTGACGGTCGCCGGCATCCAGTTAGCGGTCGTCATTGGTGGGAGTGTGACGGTCGAGATTGTCTTCGGTATCAAGGGAATAGGTCGGCTCATCGTCTCTTCGATCCTCAACCGTGACTACCCGGTGACCCAAGGGGTCATTCTGGTCATCGCTAGCGGATTCATCCTCATCAACCTCCTAATTGACATCATGTACACTGCGATCGACCCCCGTATTCGGTATGGAGACGAAAACGCATGAGTGAACGAGATATCGACGCTGTCTCAGGCAGCGGCACGGACGACTCGGCGAACTATGAGGACGGCGACATCGTCAAAACCGAATCGTCGTTCAGATATTTCATCAGGAAACTACTCGCCAAGAAGATCAGGATCATCGCAACCGTGACGATCATTGCGATCATCCTCGTAGCGATTTTCGCCCCGGTACTCGCACCGCACAATCCCGACGAAACGTTCGGTCTCTTCCAGCCACCGAACTCCCATTCCGTCGGACATTTCGACGACGACGGACAGACCGAACGGGCGTTCCATCCCCTCGGAACGGATTCGTTCGGGCACGACGTGCTCTCACGTGTCATCTTCGGCACGCGGATCTCGCTGCTCGTTGCGTTCGCGTCGGTCGGAATTGGGTCCTTCGTCGGGTCACTCATCGGCCTGTTGGCCGGATACTACGGCGGATGGATCGATGATCTACTGATGCGATATATCGATTTCCAGTGGGCGTTCCCGGAGATCGTCCTCGCCATCGGCATCGTCGCATTCACCGGCGGGCTCGGCGTCTGGAACGTGGTCCTCGCCATCAGCATCGCCTACTTCGACGATTTCGCTCGTGTCGTCCGCGGCGAAGTGTTGTCGATTCGCGAATCCGAGTACATCAAATCGGCGAGGGTCATCGGCATGTCTGACCTCCGGATCATGGTCAAGGAAATACTGCCCAACGCAGTCGCGCCGCTCATTGTTCAAATGACCGTGCTGTTCCCTCTGGCGATCCTCTGGGAGGCGTCGCTGTCCTTCCTAGGGCTCGGCGTAAAGCCGACGACGCCGACGTGGGGGCTACTCATAGCGAGCGGCCGCGCCTACATTACGAGCTACTGGTGGATCACCATCGTCCCGGGAGTCGCAATCATGATCACGGCGCTCGCGTTCAACATCGAGGGCGACACGCTACGCGATATATTCGACGTTAAGCGCGGGGAGGAACTTGAACGATGACAATTCTCGAAATCAACGACCTTCGGACGGAGTTCGATACCGAACGTGGAACCGTAAAAGCAGTTAACGGCGTCGACCTCTCTATCGAATCTGGAGAGATCGTCGGTCTAGTCGGAGAGAGCGGCAGTGGCAAGACCGTACTAGCGGAGAGCATCCTTCGCTCGGTCGAAGAGCCGGGCGAGATCGTCGGGGGCGAAATTCTGTTCAACGGCGAGTCGTTGCTGGACTACTCGGATGCCCAGATGAGAGAGATTCGAGGAAGCGCCATCTCGATCATCTTTCAGGATCCGATGAACAGCCTGAATCCCACGATTCGGATTGGCGAACAGATTGCCGAAACGATTCGCCTCCACCAGGATGTGGGTGAGTCCGTTACGCTCCCGGCTGAGATGAAGCGGAAGATACTGGGGGCCGCGAAGCACAGCGAGTCGTGGCAGCGTGCGATCGAGATGCTGGAATCCGTCCAGATACCGGAACCATCGACCCGTGCGTTCGACTTCCCCAACCAGTTCAGTGGCGGGATGCGCCAGCGGGCGATGATCGCAATGGCGTTGTCTTGTGAACCCGATTTGCTTATCGCCGATGAACCGACGACCGCACTCGACGTGACCGTTCAGGCCCAGATTCTCGAGGAACTCGAGCGTCTCAAGGACGCGTTTGACACCTCGATACTGCTGATAACCCACGATTTGGCAGTAATTTCAGAGATTTGTCATGAAGTGAACGTCATGTATGCCGGCGAGATTGTGGAACGAGCACGGACGGAGGAACTGTTCACGAATCCCCAGCATCCGTACACACAGAACCTATTAAAATGCCTTCCGACAGCTGATAGCCGGGACTCGCTACACTCAATCCCAGGGAACGTCCCTGACCTCATCGACATAGATTTCGCCTGTCAGTTTGCGCCCCGGTGTCCCGAGGCGAAAGACGAATGCTTCGACATAGACCCGGACTTTCGGCAGGTCGGGGAAGATGATCATATCGCGGCTTGTCTTCGACGCGGCCCACAGGAGAGACAACTATGACTCCATCTCGAACTGACGGACCGGAAGAGGCCCCGCTCTTGGAAACAGAGTCGCTGACGAAACACTTCGATCAGAGCGAAGGATTCATTGATCGGATCCTTGGCGCAGGGGCAAAGGTTCAGGCCGTCGAGAACGTGGACCTGACGGTAAAGGAAGGTGAGACGGTCGCTGTCGTCGGTGAGAGCGGCTGTGGGAAAAGCACGCTCGTGGAGACGATCGCGAACCTTTACACACCTACTGACGGATCTGTGCGGTTCCGTGGTGAGGACATAACCGGCCTCTCCGACCGAGCGATGAAACAGTATCGCCGCCAGATTCAGATGATTTTCCAGGACCCGCTTGCCTCGCTGAATCCCCGGCAGACAGTCGGGGACTGTCTCATGGCACCACTGGAGGTCCACGATATCGGTGACAGCGACAGCGAACGGCAAGAACTGGCCAAAGAACACCTGCAACGCGTTGGGCTCGAAAGCTCTCACTTCAACAGATACCCCCACGAGTTCTCCGGTGGGCAACAACAACGCGTGGCGGTCGCGCGGGCACTCACGCTCGAACCCGATCTGCTGCTGGCGGATGAGCCCGTCAGTGCCCTCGACATCTCCGTCCAATCGGATATCCTCAAACTGCTGGAGCGGCTCCAAGACGAGTTGGGAATCGCGATCGTGTTCGTTTCCCACGACCTCAGCGTCGTGCGATACATCGCGGATCGCGTCGCCGTCATGTACCTTGGAGAAATCGTCGAACTAGCACCCACCGACGAGCTCTTCGAGGCCCCACGACATCCCTACACGAAGGCCCTGATGTCTGCCATTCCACAAATAAATCCTGAGGACCGAGCCGACCGGATCATTCTCGAGGGGTCGCCGCCCTCGCCGATGAACCCCCCAGCTGGATGTCGGTTCCACACTCGTTGTCCCGCAGTCATTCCGCCCGAAGACTGGAAGGGCAGCCAACAGCAGTTCAGGGGTTTCCATTCCTTCCGGATTCAGGTTCGCGACGGCGAGATAGATCCGGATGCGATCCGACGCCGGGTCCAAGCCGAAAGCGACGAGACGACAGCAAAGGCGGTCCAAGACCAAATCATCGAAGAGTCGTTCGATTCGGACATAGAGTCGTTCCCCGACGAGGCACGGGAAGTAATCCGGACGGCTACCGAGGAGCTAGTGGACGGAGATCGTACCCTCGCCGTCGAAGCGGTGGACGAAGCGTTCCGGACGCCATGCGAACAGCAGGTGCCCCGCGAACGGTCAGCCGGGCGCACCCACAAGGTCGCATGCCACCGCAATGACTCCACTGAACGGGGGGACCCCGATTACCTCTGACCGGCGAGGAGGTAGCCAGACTCAGTATCGGTCTGTACGATAACCACCATACTCCGGGGGAGGGGCGTCGACAGCGAAACTTTCGAAAAGATTCTTCGACAGACCTCCGTCGAGTGCCTCACTTTCACCGAGCCCGAAGGGCCCGACAATTCGACAGGGGGAAGCTCGCCCGTCGGTAACGTCCACTAAATTCCGATACAAACGGTGGTCTCTTGCTTAATCTGATTTCCCCACCTACAGGGAGAACGTATATCCGGAGAGTGGCCGACGTGAAGTATTATAACATTCCGCTTGCATGTAGTCTCTGATGCCAGCCATCGAAAAGGAGCAGGGTGAACAACGTATCGTCGAAGCGAGAAAGCGACTCCGTGAGAAGGGAGGGGACGCGCTTGTTCTCTCCCCAGGAAACAACCACTACTATTTATCCGGGAATCCGGAAAAACAGGTTACGCCGCGTCACACATTCTTCATATTACCTGTAGAGGGCGAGCCCTTCATGTTCCTCTCGACGAATAACGCCAGCAACGTACGGGAGTCATCTTGGATCAACACTTTCGTGACATGGGACGACAGCGATGACCCCGTCGATCGACTAGCTGACGCATTTGAGGAGTATGATATTTCCGACGAGAGCACCATCCTGGTGGAAGACCAGATGTGGGCAACATTCATAAAAGATTTCCAAGAAATCTCGGATTTTGAATTCGAACTAGCGTCGGAAGTGACGATGCCGCTCCGGCGAACGAAAGATGAGGACGAACGCAAGACAATCAAGGAAGCAGCCTCGATCGCGGACGAGGTAAGCGAAATAATTCGGTCCGAGAATCTCGTCGGAATGACCGAAAACGAGGTTGCTGCGAAGATTGATTATCTCATGCGCAAGCGGGGCGCCGAAGACACTGCGTTCGACACCGTCGTCGCAAGCGGCCCGAACAGTACAAAGCCGTCGTACACAGTCGGTCAACGATCGATTCAATCCGGAGAGCCAGTCATTCTGGATTTCGGTGCACAGGTCGACCAGTACCTCAGTGACCAGACCCGGACAGTCGTCTTCGACGGTGAACCGCCGGAGGAATTTATCGAAGCGTTCGAAGTCGCCCGGAAGGCCCAGGAAGCGGCTATCGACGCTGTCGAACCCGGCGTTCAAGCAAAGGAGGTCGACGTCGTCGCTCGATCGGTCATCGAAGATGCAGGATACGGGGAAAACTTCCTCCACGTTACAGGACACGGTATCGGTCTGGGGATACATGAACCGCCGTTCCTTATGTCGGGAGACTACGTGGACGAAGGAAACGAAATCGAACTTCAACCAGGGATGGTGATGACGATCGAGCCAGGGATCTATACAGAAGACTGGGGACTCAGGATTGAAGACGATGTCGCCGTCACCCAGTCAGGTTGCGAACGACTGTCGAACTCTTCACACGGATGGCGTCTCTTGGAGTAATTCAACGAGCGTGCCATAGAAAGCCTCCAAAGGAGGCCCCAGGGTTTGGAAACTGCGTCGACCAGCTCCGAGGCCCTGCGTCGGCCAACGACTTCCTGAATGCAGCGGCGACCGAGACAGTACCGCTGTTTGAGCATCTTGAATTTGAGTTTCTGCTGGACTACAAGTGCGTCAGCCATCCGATCTCTTTTGCGGTTTCTTCCCTGCTACTACGAGAACGTCTACGGCACACGCCCGGTTACTCGCCGTAACACTATCTGTCGCACCGGACGAGACGGCGTGCCACTCGTGGATGCTGGCCCGGTACAAACTATTAGTACCAGTCGACCGATGAGCGGTGTATGCCTGCCGATGCTGGGCACGTCATCACTACCGACGGGTTGCTCGATCCGTCGGAACTGGGTCTGACGCTCCCACACGAACACGTCTTCATCGACTTCACGGCCAATCCGACGCCGATGCCGGACTCGAGCGTCGAGCGCGCGGTCGCTCGCGAGCCCGTCTCGATGAACAATCTCTGGTACGTTCGACGGAACCCGATGCGCCACGAGGACAACCGCCGACTCGGAGACCCCGAGGCCGCGGCCGCGGAACTGCGTCGGTTCCTCCGTGCGGGCGGGCAGACGCTCGTCGATGTCACGCCGAAGAACGTCGGCGGCGACCCGAAGCACGTCGCCGGAATCTGTCGGGAACTCGGGCTCCAGTGTGTCCACGGGACTGCGATCTACATGGAGTCGTTCCACTCGGACCGGATCGCCCGGTCGTCCGTCGATGACCTGCGGGCCGAGTTCGTCCAAGACGTTCGCCACGGCATCGATGAGACCAACATCCGGGCCGGTGTCATCGGTGAGATCGGTGTCAGCGGCCATATCCACGACGCCGAAGAGAAGGTGCTCCGTGGGGCCGCACGTGCGGCTGTCGAGACCGGTGCTCCCCTCTCCGTGCATCCGCCGGGCCGGACGCCCCACGCGCAACGCGACCGGACGTACCCCTCCTCAAGGTGGGGACTCGAACTTCTAGATATCATCGAAGAGGAGGGGCTCTCGCCGGGGCGCGTCGCGCTGTGTCACATGGATCGAACGGTCTACGAGGACCTGGAGTACCAGCGCGAGCTGGCCGAACGGGGTGCGTATCTGGAGTACGATCTCTGGGGCCACGAACTCCACCTCGACGAGTACGACGATGCGTACATGCCCGATACCCAGCGCCTGGAGTTCACGACGACGCTCATTGAGGAGGGGTACGCATCGAATCTCCTCTTTTCTCACGACGTCTGCAACAAGGTCCAGTACACCAAGTACGGTGGCTTCGGGTACGCACACGTCCCCCGGAACGTCGCGAGGATGCTCCGGGGTCGTGACATCGATCCGGCTACCGTTGACCGCATCCTCAAACAGAATCCTCAGGATTGGCTCACGTTCGACGATCCGGTATAGCGCGACCGGAGCGACCCCGAACTATATTTGTGCGGCTGGCAACCACTACCCATGAATCCCGATCTGATCGTGTCGGGGGGGACTGTCGTCACTGCCGATGGGGTCCGTGACGCGGACGTCGCCGTCTCGGACGGCCGCATCGTGGCGGTCGGCGACGGCGCCACCTTCCCCAACGCCGACCGGACCGTCGACGCGACCGACTGCCTCGTACTGCCCGGCGTGGTCGATCCACACGTCCACGTCGCGGACATGTTTTCGGGTGACAGCTACGAGACGGCGACGGCCGCCGCCGCACTCGGCGGGGTGACGACTTTCATCGACTTCGGCTGGCAGGCCTGGGAGGGGTCGGAGAGCCCGTACGACGCCGAGTCGACGCTGGTCGAGGGGATCGAGCGGAAACGCGAGAAAGCCGGGGACGCGCTGGTCGACTACGCGCTTCACGGCGGCCTCACCCGCGAGGACCCGGCCGTACTCGAGGAACTCGAGGCGGCCATCGAGATGGGCGTCACGTCGTTCAAGATGTACACGACCTACGAGATGGGCGTCTCCTACGGGTTCATGGACCGCGTGTTCGCGCGTCTCGCCGACACCGACGGCGTCGGCGTCGTCCACACCGAGGATCCGACGATCTGTGACGCCCAGACGGAACTGCTTCGCGAGGCCGGCCGCGGTGACCCGACCGACTATCCGGCCTCCCGCCCGGACTACGCCGAAGCGGTGTCGGCCGCCACGGTCGCGCGGCTCGCGGCCGAACACGGGGCGAAGTACTACGGCTTCCACACCACCAGCCGGAAGGCGGCCGACGAGATCGCCCGCGTCCGAGCGGCGGCAGGCCCCGACCACGTCCGCGCTGAGACGTGCACTCACTACACGGCGCTTGACGAGTCGGTGTACGCCGAGAGGGGGAACCAGGCGATGATCTCACCGCCGATCAGACCGCCGGACGACCAGGACGCGCTGTTCGAGCACCTGCGGGCCGGCACGCTCGACGTCGTCTCATCGGATCACTGCGGCTACACCCGCGCCGACAAGGAGGCCGACGACTGGTGGGACAGCGCGTTCGGTGCGAACGGCCTCCAGACGGAACTCCCCGTGTTCCACGATGTCGCCGTCGGCGAACGGGGGTTCCCGTACCCGTTCCTCGTCCGGGTCAAGTCGACGCTCCCTGCGAAACTGTTCGGCCTTCCGAACAAGGGGACGATAGCGCCCGGTGCGGATGCCGACATCGTCATCTTCGACCCGGACGCGACCTACGAGATAACGGCCGAGGACAACGCGTCTGTGGCCGACTTCACGCTGTACGAGGGCCGTGAGGTGACGGGCGCCGTCGAATCGACGTTCGTCCGCGGGGAACCCGTCGTCGAGGACGGCGAACTGGTCGGGACGCCGGGCCACGGCGAGTTCGTCGCCCGCGATACGCCCGACTGGAGTCCCAACGTCACGCCCCGCTGACCCCGCCTGCGGAGTCGGGTTCGCTACTCGTTGATGCGGAACTCGACGTCGAGACCGCCCTCCTCGAGCGTGGTCGCCTCCAGCGACCGGAGCGTGTCCCGCGATGTGTCGAGCGTGGCGACGTGGTTCCCCGCCTGCTCGCCTGCGGGACTCTTGAAACAGGTCGGGCCACAGGCGAGGAGGAGTTCGCTCTCGTTTTTGAACCCCGGGTACAGCAGCACGTCGCCCCGCGAGGGGTAGGCGGTGTGGTTCTCGCGGGGTAGCTCGGGGAGCGCGTCGTCGTCGAGGCTCACCCACGTGGCGTAGCCGCTCCAGCGGACGTGCAGGAGTGTCGACTCCAGGGGTAGCAAGTCACGGAGCGCGTCGACGCTCTCCGGCGCTTCCGATTCGAGCAGCTCCCCTTCGAGCACAGTGCTCTCTACGCTGATTTCTAGCGACGGCATGACTCGGCTCTCTCCCCACTATGCATTAAACCTGTCTCCACGCCCCGGCTTGACGAAACAGTCAAGGGGCTGTCCCAAGCAGTTGATAGCCATGACGACGTCGGCTACCGAGGCGTCTGTAGACTCGGCCACCGTGGAGGTCATCCGCAACTACCTCCAGTCAGCAGCCAACGAGATGCAGCGGACGCTCATCCGGACGGCGTACAACACGGCGATCTACGAGATGCTGGATTTCGGCATCTCGATTTACGACGCCGATCTCAACCTCGTTGCTGACTCGCCGGGTCTCACCCTCTTTCTCGGGGCGAACGATTACAGTATCGAGAAGGGTGTCGAGTACGTCGGCGAGGAGAACCTGAACCCGGGCGACGTGGTGATGATGAACTACCCGTACTGGAGTTCCGCTCACACGCTCGACCCGTGTCTGTTCTCCCCCGTGTTCAACGACGACGGCGAGGAGATCATCGGCTACACCGTCGTTCGTGCACATTGGATGGACCTCGGCGCGAAGGACGCGGCGTACGTCCACGACTCGACCGAGGTGTACCAGGAAGGCCTGCTGTTCCCCGGGACGAAGGTGTACAAGGAGGGCGAGCCCGACGACGAGATCATCGAACTCCTCCGGTTCAACACGCGGGTCTCGGAGAAGGTCATCGGCGATTTGAACGCACAGATCGCGACGCTCAAGGTGGGTCGTCGTCGCCTGCAGGAACTCCACCGAAAGTACGGTAGCGAGACGATAGCCACGGCCGTCGATCGGGTCGCCACTCACGGCGAGGAACAGGCACGGGCGGCCCTCCGCGAGTTGCCCGACGGCACGTGGTACGCCGAGGACTACGTCGACGACGACGGCATCAACGACGAGTTGGTGAAGGTAGCCGCCGAGGTCACCATCGACGGCGACGACTTCGGCATCGACTTCTCCGCCTCGTCCGACGAGGTCGAGGGGCCGATCAACGTCCCGTACGGCGAGACCATCACGATGGGGAAGCTGTGCCTGAAGACGCTGACGACGCCGCGGGAGCCGTCGAACGCGGGCCACTACGAGCCGCTGTCGGTGACGGCCCCGGAAGGGAACCTGTTTCACGCGACCCACCCCGCGCCGACGTTCACGCTGTGGCCGTCGATGCTCGGCGTCGAGACCGTGTTCAAGGCCCTCTCGAAAGGACTGGACTCGGTACCGGCCCACTCCGGTGGAGACATCTGTGCGTTCATGATGTGGGGCGACGACCCCGAGACCGGCCGGTCGTACATGCTCGGGTGCAACGAGGGGGTCGGCTGGGGGGGCACCGACGAGCACGACGGCGCGAACGGGCTCATGCATATCACCGAGAGCAACGTCCGGAACACGCCGGTCGAGATTCTCGAGCACAAGGCGCCCGTCGAAGTCGAGTGCGTCGAGCTACGGACGGACTCGGGTGGGGCTGGTCGCCAGCGCGGTGGCCTCGGCATCCACCGGAGCTACCAGTTCACCGCCGACACCAACGCGCTCGTCACGGTCAAGAAGACGAAGACCGACGGGTGGGGAGTCGATGGCGGTACGCCGGGTGCTCGCAACGAAGTCGTATTGCGGCCCGGCACCGGCGAGGAGCGCTCGACGGGCACGTGTCGCGACTCGTTTGCGGCCGGTGAGCGGCTCTGGAACCGTTCGGGTGGCGGCGGCGGGTACGGAGATCCGTACGAGCGGCCCCCGGAGGCGGTGCGGGCGGACGTCGTCGACGGTTACGTGACCCGGGAGGCGGCCCGCGAGGAGTACGGCGTCGTCCTCGACGCCGACGGCACCGTCGACGAGACGGCCACACGCGACCGCCGGAACGAGCGAACGTAACGGACCGGGACGGCGCGTCACGGCACTAGCCGGCTACGCGTCGGGCGTGAAGTCGACGAGGAACGCGGCGATGGCGCCGATGGTTTCGAGGTACTCCTCGCTGTCGATCCACTCGTCGGGGTCGCCCATCGCTCCCGCCTGCGGGCCGAAGCCGACGGTCGGGGCGCCCCAGTACTGCATCGGGTACCGGATGTCGCTAGCCGTGTGACCGTAGTAGAACTCGGGCGCGTCGCCGGTCACGGTTTCGATGGCGTCCGTCGCTGTCTCGACAGGCAGGGTGTCGGTCGGTGCCTCGGCGGAGTCGGCGACGTGGTCGCCCGGGTGGACGGCGACCTGCGGGACGCCCGTCTCCGCTGCGGCCTCGGTGACGGTCTGACGGACGTCCCTCTCGACCGTCTCGAGCGAGACGCCGGGGGGGAAGGCGACGGCGGCCCGGACGGTACACTCCCGGGGCATCTGGTACACGGCCCGGTCGCCGTCGTCGACCTGGACGTCCGAAACGAGCAACCCTGCCGAGGCTCCCGCGGCCCGCTCGACGCCCGCGTGGGGATGCTGCTCGGCAAGTGTGTCGGCCCAGTCGTGGAGCCGGCCGGTTATCGTTCCGGTAGCGTCGACCGGGTTCACACCCTGGTGCGCGTACAGCGGGTGGTGCATCTCGCTCGTCGGCGGTTGCTCGCCCTCCAGTTCAATGACGAACTCGTAGAGCCCGTTGCTCCCCACCTTGAGGTCGTTGAGCCCCCGGCCGCTCTCCGCGGGGTGGGCGTACACCGCGGCGTCGGCCGGGCCGTACTGCCGCACGAGACCGTACGTACCGCCGACGCCGAGTTGCTTCCCGAAGATGCTCGCCACGAGGACGGACGTGGCGGGCTCCCATCCGCCCTGTGCGAGCGTCTCGAGGGCACCGATCGTCGCGGTCACTCCGCTGATGTCGTCCGCGATGCCGGGGCCGACCAGTCGGTCCCCCTCGACGTCGACGCCGTGGCCCGCGGCCACGTGCTCGTAGCTCACCGGCGCCTTATCGGCGTGGGCGAACAGCACCGTCGTGGCGTCCGTGCGCCCCGGAAACCGACCGACGACGTTGGTCCCGAGTCGGACCGACTCGGGGTCGTGCTCCAGCCGATCGCGGAACGCCGGCTGATCGGTCAACATCCCTCGCGACAGCGTGAACCGTTCGGTGGAGGCGCCCAGGAGGTCTAGTCGCTCGGCGACCCACTCCTGAAACGTGTCGACGTCCTCGAACGACGCTTCCAACCCTCGACGGAGCAAATCGGTGTGTCTGTCGGCACGGTCGAACACCCGCTGTCGTATCTCCTCGTGGCTGGTCATCGGTCACTCACGACCACTACCTGAAGGAATCGGAATAAATAGATTTGCCCCGGCGCTCCCCGACCCCGCGATAATTTACAAACGTACTGTTGTAAATCACAGCTGGATTCGCGCCGTCGACAGTCGAGAGCGGCCGAAAAACGTGGCCTTGTTTGCCAAAAGCATGACAACGGGTCACACGTTTACAACAGTACGAGTGTAAAACAAACTCCCCCCGGACGAACGGCCGGGGCGAGCGCTACTCCTCGACCTGACAGGTGCAGCCGCCGTTGCGTAGCAGGCGGCCGAGTTCGTGTTGCGTCTGGCAGTGCTTGCAGAGGACGTTGACGTCGACGAACACGTCGAACTCGTCGATGGCGATCCGGTTCTGGTCGCGAAGCCGTTCGAGCTTGCTGTCCGCGACGGCGACGGTCCGGTTCTGTAGCGAAAATATCTCGCCGGCGACCGTGTCGACGGGGTCCTTCGACTCCTTCTGTGGCTTCGAGACGTCGAGACAGCCGGTCAGGTGGTTGTAGATGGTCTGATGCGAGACGAAGTCGTCTTCCGCCCCCTCGATGTCGACGTTCGCCCGCTTGAGTGCACGGCGGACGTTGATGCGAACTCCCTCCGTCACGTCGTCGTCGGTGAGTAGCCGATAGGTGTTGTCGATTTCGCCCTCGAAGTAGTTGATGTCTCCCCGGTCGAGCGCCGCTCGCAAGAGCTCCTTGTTGAACTCCTCGGTAAGTACGCGGACGCTCGTCTCCTCTGCCCCTTCTCCTCGCCACCGTGCAATCAGCTCCTCGTCTATCTGCATGAGGTCGTACTTCCGCTCCAGACGCCCGGCCTTACAGCAGGGGTCGCCGCCCACCTCGCCCATGTTTTCGGTCATTTGCTATATCCACGGAGTCCGGATGTAAAAAGGCGTTTGCGTGTGTAAGCGGCGGGTGCGTCGAACTATCGGAATCCGACCCGAACGATTATGCTCCCTGCGGAAACAGAAGAGAACATGTCTGTGACAGAGGGGGTCCTCCCTCCAATCACGACGCCGATGGACGAATCTGGCGACGTGGACCACGAGGCACTCCGTGCGCACATCAACCGCTTGGAGGCCGCAGGGGTCCACGGGATCATCCCGTGCGGGTCGACCGGCGAACGGGCGACGCTCACCCGGGAGGAACACGAGCGGGTCATCGAAACGACCGTCGACGCCGCCTCGACCCCGGTTCTCGCCGGAACCGGCGCGAGTTCGACCCAGGAGGCCATCGAACTGTCGACCCACGCCGCCGACGTCGGCGCGGACGGCGTCCTCGTCATCTACCCGTACTACAGCTGGCCGGCCAACGACCACGTCGTCCGCCACTACGAGGCGATCGCCGACGCCGTCGACGTCCCGCTCGTCATCTACAACATCCCGAAGCGGACGGCACGAAACCTCGAACCGGACGCGACGGTTCGGCTGGCCGACCACCCGAACATCGCGGGCATCAAGGAGTCCGCCGGCGACATCAACCAGATGTACGAACTCCTCCAGCGGACGCGGGACAAAGAGTTCGACGTTCTCTCGGGGTACGACTCGCAGGCGCTGTCGACGATTACGCTCGGCGGGACCGGTATCACGAGCGTGGCCGCGAACGTGTTCCCCGAGACGGTGTGTGAGCTCTACGACGCGGCTCGAACCGGCGATCTGGAACGGGGCCGGGAGCTCCACGAGGAGATTCTGGAACTCGAGTCCGCGATGAACCTCCAGACGATACCCATCGCGGTGAAAGCCGCACTCGACATCGTCGGCGTCCACGGGCCGCACGTCAGGCCACCGCTGTACGAGGCCGACCCGGAGACTCGGGAGGAACTGGAGTCGTTCCTCGCCGACAGAAACCCCGCATGAAATCGCCGCCGGGCTAGGGGAATCGTCGGTGGACTCGGGGACGAGCCGCCCGTCGTCGATGCGGTTGGGGTCGTGTCAGATTCGCTCAACAAACTATTTGACTATCCCCCAAAACTGGGCAGACGTATACATGCCCAACCATCTAGCGGTAGATATCGGCGGGACGTTCGTCGATGCGATTACTTTCGATCCGGATACTGGAGAAATCTCCCTCGAGAAGGCGCCGACGACCGAGACCGACCCGAAGGAGGGCGTGCTCGATGCCGTCGACAAGGTGGACGTCGATCTGTCGGAGACCCGTGCGTTCACCCATGGGACGACGCTCGGGCTGAACGCCTTGCTCGAACGAGAAGGTGCGACGACCGGCATCATCACCAACGAAGGGTTCCGGGACGTGTTCGAACTCGGCCGCTACGACGTCGAGGAAGGTGAGATGTATAACATCACCTACCAGCGCCCGGAACAGCTGGTACAGCGTCGGCGACGCATCGGTGTCTCCGGCCGCATGGACGCCGACGGGGAGGTCGTCGAACCCCTCGACGAGGCGGCCGTCCGCGATGCGGTCAGCGAACTCGTCGACGAGTGGGGCGTCGAATCGGTCGCCGTCTGTTTCCTCCACGCGTACAAGAACCCCGACCACGAGCAACGCGCCGCGGAGATCATCGAGGAGGAGTATCCGGAGGTGAGCACGTCGGTCTCATCGGACATCACCAACGAGTACCGCGAGTACGAGCGGACGTCGACGACGGTGCTCGACGCGTACATCAAGCCGATCTTCGAGTCGTACGTCGACCAGCTCCGCGGCTCGCTCCACGACCGGGGGCTCGACGCGCCGTTCTTCATCACCCGGTCCGGCGGCGGTGCGCTCGCTGCGGACACTGCCAAGACCGCGCCAGTCCAGACCATCCTGTCGGGGCCGGCCGGCGGGCTCATCGGCGCGTCGTTCGTCGGTCGCCGGACCGACCGCGACAACCTCATCGCCGTCGACATGGGCGGGACGAGTCTGGACGCCTGCGTCATCGAGGATGGCGCGCCCGCCGTCGAGTACGAGGCGACACTCGAGGGTCAGCCGGTCATGATCCCCATCTACGACATCCGGACGATCGGCGCAGGCGGCGGCTCGATCGCCTGGCTGGATGGGAGCCTCCTGAAGGTCGGCCCCAAGAGCGCCGGCGCCGACCCCGGCCCGATCTGCTACGGCAACGGCGGGGAGGAGCCGACGTTGACGGACGCGGCCGTGGCGCTCGGGTACATTGACGCCGACGCGTTCCTCGACGGCGAGATGGACCTCGCTGCGGACGCCGCGAGTCGGGGGATCGGCGACCGGATCGCCGACCCGCTGGACATGTCCATCACCGAGGCCAGCGAGGGCATCTTCAACGTCACGCTCGCGAACACCGTCGGCGCAATCCGCGAGATCACCGTCGAGAAGGGGATCGACCCCCGCGAGTTCACGATGTGTGCCTACGGCGGTGCAGGGCCGATGTTCGCTCCGTTGCTCGCCCGCGAACTCGGGATGAACGAGATCCTCATCCCGCAGGCGCCGTCGGTCTTCTCCGCGTGGGGAATGCTGATGGCTGATGTCGTCTACGACTTCTCGCAGACGCGCATCAGCGTGCTCTCGGAGACCGACTACGAGTCGCTCGTCGACGACTTCGACCGACTCGAACAGGAGGGTCGCGAGACGCTCGCCGACGAAGGGTTCGACGCCGACGAATGCGAGTTCGAGCGGTCGGTCGAGATGCGGTATCTGGGCCAGGAACACACCGTCGAGGTCCCGGCGGACGATGTCGGCTCGCTGGACGACCTCGAAGAGCGGTTCGAGGCCCACCATGCCGACCGCTACGGACACACGATGGACGACCCCGCCGAGGCCGTCCACGTCCGGGTTCGGGCCATCGGGACGACCGAGAAGCCCGAGCTCCAGTCGGCCGACTCGGTCTCCGACGCGTCGCCGACGACGACCGAGGCGTACTGCTTCGCCGAGGAGTCGTTCGTCGACTTCGATGTCATCCAGCGGGCGTCGCTCGCACCCGGTGACACCGTCGAGGGCCCGGCGATCGTCCGCGAACCCACGACGACGATCGTCTTCCACTCCGACCAGCGAGCGACCGTCGACGAGTACGGTCACCTCATCATCTCGGAGGCATCGGAATGAGCAAAGCGACCGCGCGGACGGACCCCGCGACCGTCGAGATCGTCCGCAACTACCTGCACTCGGCGGCCAACGAGATGCAACGGACGCTCATTCGGACGGCGTACAACACGACCATCTACGAGATGCTGGATTTCGGCATCTCGATTTACGACGCCGACCTCAACCTCGTCGCCGACTCGCCCGGGTTGACGATGTTTCTGGGTGCAAACGACTACAGCATCAAGAAAGGCGTCGAGTACGTCGGCGAGGAGAACCTGAACCCGGGCGACGTGGTGATGATGAACTACCCGTACTGGAGTTCGGCCCATACGCTCGACCCGTGTCTGTTCTCCCCCGTGTTCAAAGACGACGGTGAGGAGATCATCGGCTACACCGTCGTCCGTGCCCACTGGCGCGACATCGGCGCGAAGGACGCGGCGTACGTCCACGACTCGACCGAGGTGTACCAGGAGGGAATCCTGTTCCCCGGGACGAAGGTGTACAAGGAGGGCGAGCCCGACGACGAGATCATCGAGCTCCTCCGGTTCAACTCCCGGATGCCGAGCGCGACGCTCGGCGATCTGAACGCCCAGGTCGCGGCGATACGGATCGGCCGCCGACGGCTGACGGAGCTCCACGAGCGGTACGGCAGCGCGACGGTCACCGACGCAGTCGACCGCATCCTCGACCACGGGGAAGGCCAGGCCCGCGAGGCGTTACGCGAGTTGCCCGACGGCACGTGGTACGCCGAGGACTATCTCGACGACGACGGCATCAACGACGAGTTGGTGAAGATGGCGGTCGAGGTCACTATCGACGGGGACGACTTCAGGGTCGACTTTTCGGCGTCCTCCGACGAGGTCGACGGGCCGGTGAACGTCCCCATCGGCATGACCGAGACGACGTGCAAACTAGCGCTCAAGACGCTGACGACGCCGGATGAGCCGTCGAACGCGGGCCACTACGAGCCGCTGTCGGTGACGGCCCCGGAAGGGAACCTGTTTCACGCGACCCACCCCGCGCCGACGTTCACGCTGTGGCCGTCGATGCTCGGCGTCGAGACCATCTTCAAGGCCCTCTCGAAGGGGATGCCCGACCGACTCCCAGCCGCCTCCGGTGGTGACCTCGGCGCGATCATGGTCTGGGGGACCGACTCCGACACCGGACGGATGTTCATGGAGGGCTGCAACGAGGGCGTCGGCTGGGGCGGCACCGACGATCACGACGGCGCGAACGGCGTGATGCATATCAGCGAAACGAACGTCCAGAACACGCCCATCGAGGTACTGGAGCACAAGGCCCCCATCCGGATCGAACATCTGGAGATTCGTCCGGACTCGGGCGGTTCCGGTCGAAACCGTGGCGGTGTCGGCGTCAAGCGTGACTATCGGTTCCTCGAGGATGCGAAGGCGCTGGCGACGGTGAAGAAGACGAAGACGGACAACTGGGGCATCGGCGGCGGCAAGCCGGGCGCTCGCAACGCGGTCGTGTTGCGGCCCGGCACCGACGAGGAGGTGTCGACCGGAACCTTCCGCGATTCATTTTCGCCCGACGAGGTCGTCTCGAACCGGACAGCCGGTGGTGGCGGATACGGTGACCCGTACGAGCGGTCGCCGGAAGCGGTACGGGCGGATGTCCTCGACGGCTACGTCACGCGGGAGGCGGCCCGCGAGGAGTACGGCGTCGTCGTCGACGAGGACGGCACGGTCGACCGAGAGGCGACGGAGGACCTCCGAGGGAGATGACCCCGTTTCCCGACACCGCGATCGGTAGCGCGTATCGCAGCACGGCTGGCTGGGACCTGCTCGACACGCTCGTCGACCTGGACCGGATGGCCGGCCACGACGGCGAAGCCGAGGCCGCGAGGGTGCTCGCGGAGGCGTTGCGCGAGGTCGGCGTCGACGGGACCCAGATCCAACCGTTCGAGATCGACGGCTGGTGGCGCGGTGAGTCCGCGATCGAGGCCGACGGCCGGCGGTTCGACGGATCCCACGAGGTCGTCGCCCTCCCGAACAGCCCGAGCGGCGACGTGTCGGCGACCCTCGCCGACCTCGGTCACGGCACGCCCGGGGCGTTCGAGGAGCACGACGTCGGGGACGCGGTGGTGCTTGCGACCAGAGGCGCGCCGGAGGACAGTCCCTGGGTCCAGCGCTGGGAGAAGTACGGTCGTGCCGTCGACGACGGGTCCGTCGGGTTCGTGCTCGCCGGCGACGCCGACGGCTGTCTCCCGCCGACGGGCCACATCGGTGCACCGAACCGGTCGCCGGCCGCGATCCCGAGCGTCGGAATCAGCAAGGAGGTGGCGTCGTGGTTGCGACGGCGCGATCTGGAGTCGGTCTCGGTTTCCGTCAGCGCGGAGTCCCGGACGGCTGAATCACGGAACGTCGAGGCGTTCCTGGGGCCGGAGACGGAGCGGGAGGTGCTCGTCACGGCCCATCTCGACGCCCACGACGTCGGTGACGGGGCCGAGGACAACGGCCTCGGGTGTGCGACGCTGGTCGAGATCGCGTCGTTGCTCGCACCGCTGGAGGAGCAACTCGACATCGGCGTCCGCTTCGTCGGCTTCGGCGCGGAAGAGATCGGCATCCGCGGTTCGGAGCAGTGGGCGGCGACCCACGACCTTGACCGCGTGAAGGCCGTGATGAACGTCGACACGGCTGGAACTGGCCGGACGCTGAAACTGAAGACGATGGGGTTCGAGGGAATCGAGACGGCCGTCGATACCGCGGCCGACGCGCTGGAGGTCCCCGTCGCGTTCGAACGTGAAGTCATTCCGGACTCCGATCACTGGCCGTTCGTCTCACGCGGGATCCCAGCGGCCACCGCGAACTCGGTTCGCGAGACGCGTGGCAGAGGCTGGGGCCACACCCACGGCGATACGCTCGACAAACTGGACCGCCGCGACCTCCGCGAGATGGCCATCGTACTCGGTGCGGGCGTACTCGAGCTGGCCAACGACGACACGACCGTTCGACAGGTCGATCCGGCCGACGTCCGGGACGCGGTCCCCGAGCACACCCGGCGTGGACTCGAAGCGAGCGGTCGCTGGCCGTTCTGAGTCGCGCTGGCCCCTCGTTCGGTTGCGAGTGCCTGGTCCTCTTAGCAGAGATTGCGTCAGCTCACGAACAACCGCCGGTCGGCACGCTCGTGCTCGGCGGATAGAATGTCGACGAGCGGGCAGAACGGGTCCATTGAGTCGAGAGAGCGCCCCTCGCTCGTGTCGACAGCAGCAATCATCGCCGGAGTGAGTCCGTCGATTAGCCGTTGTGCCTCGGTGTGACCGAATGAGAGCAGTCGTTGTGCGGATCCGACGAGCCCTGTGGTGAACCCATGGCAGTACAGGAGACAGGCTCGGCGCTCCTCGATCCCGGCCGAACCTGTGGTCAAACCAAGAACGACAGCGTAGGTCCCAGGTGTCGCTCCTGCATCGACCCGTTCGGCGTACGCCTCCACGTGTCCTCCGTCGTGGAGGTCGCGTTCGAGCGACAGGAGCCGGGCGCCCAACCGTTGAGCGGTCTCTCGAAGCTCCGCGGAGAGCGTCACTGCCGCAAGTCGATCGTCGGCCGCACTGACGGCGTCGAGATCATCAGCACGAGCGCCGGTGTGGGCCGCCCGCAGGGCTACCAAATCAGCTCTGCCGACCTGCTGTCGGAGGTAGGTCCGGAGCAGCGCCTCCAAATCGGTTGCGTTCTCGATTCGGTCGTTCTGGACGAACTGCTCAAGACCCGAGGAGACCGTGTAGCTGCCGACCGGTAGGAAGGAATCTCCCAGTCTGAACGCCTCCAACGCGGTGTCGTCGCTCATCTATCATCACCGTCGTTGCCACCCGACTGGCCCAGAGAGAGCGGGTCTGAATGTGAGTGGGCATGCGAGTGGTCGCCATCATGCCTGCGATTGTCGTCGTGACCGGCCGACTCGCGGCCATCACCGAACAGTGTCGGCGGAACCGCCTCGTACCGACAGGTTGCGTCTGGGAGCCACTCGCCCACGAGCGCTTCCATGCGTTCGCGGGACTCCGTCGTCGGGATTACGGCCTCCGATTCCCGGAGTGCGAGCTTCCAGTGGCGATTCCCGATAGCGTGTCCGAGTTCGAGCGCCGCCGTCGGCGAGTCGGTCGGCGAGAGGTCGATGACGAGTGCCTCTACAGTCGCGAGTTCGACTATGACTAGGTCGCCGGACTCGGTCTCTAACACGTCACCGCCTTCGAGCTCCCGCCCGACGACGATCCCGAGTTCTCGGCCGTCGACTGTCTCGGTGCGGACCCGCGAGCGGCGTCGTTCCGTATCCGAGAGAGTGACGGTCAGGTAGCTCTCACCGTCGAGCCGATCCGAGATAGTGGGGTCCTGTTGAGGACCGAGATAGCGGTCTGCGATGTCCATCAGTACTTCCTCCGTTCGGGGGCCGGTGCCCCGACGAGGTCCCGGCGAGCACAGTCCCAGGCGGCGTGAAGCGCGTCGGTGACGACTTCGGACCGCTCGCCGAGTGCGCGGATCATCACACCAGCCGCGTTCGGGAGTTCAGTCGCCCCCGCTCGGGCCTCGCGGTCGGCGACGACCTCGTGAAGTCGGTCACTCAGCGTGCCCGGGTCGGTATCGGTGTCGGGAGCGACGATGAACAGCGTCCCGTAGACGGAGAACTCGCCCACGACTCCCGGGGCGGTCGGGGCAGATTTTTCAGGAGCGATGTGGGCCGTGTCGGCGAACAGGAGTCCATCTGGTCCTTGGACCTGAACCCGAGAGAAGTATCGCTCGAAGGCGAACCGCTCGCCGCGGGCCAACCGGCCTGGAACAACCACGTCAGCGAGGATTGCCGTCGCGTCGGCACACATCTCGACCGTCAGATCCTGACAGTAGCGGGCCTTCGGGTGGACGATCGTCGGTTCCGGGACGTAGTCGAGGTGCCCCCCCTTCTCGACGGTGAGCCGTCCATCCACCCCCGCGTAGTTGTGCGTCATCGAGTGGACCTTCGTCGCGCTCTGGGTGGAGACATGGGCGACAGCGTCGGATCCGACAGTAATGTCGATATCGTGCCGGTCCCCCTGTGCGACGCTCCCTGCCGGCGACTGGACGAACACGGTCGACCCGTCTGGATGCGGGTCGTGGTCGAGCGTCCCCGAAACGTGGAACGGCGCCGTGGCGTAGTCACGGACCAGTGTGGTGCCGTCCCCGCCGGCTGCGAACGTCAGCTCGAGCACACCATCCTTACCCGGTGAGCCGACCGCAGCTTGTGGCACGGACTCGGTGGCGTACACCTCAAAGGCCGGGTGTGGCACGTCGTGGGCGTCGGTGCCGGGTCCTTCCACGGCCATCAGGCGAACAGTACCCCTTCGACGATGTGCTCATGTACCGCCTCGATACCGTCGATCGCTTTGCAGTTGGTGAGAACGAACGGCCCGTCTCGAACCTCGCGGGCATCTCGCGTCATGACCTCCAGGTCCGCCCCGACGTACGGTGCAAGGTCAGTCTTGTTGATGACGAGCAGGTCACAGTCTACGACCCCGGGGCCGCGCTTTCGCGGGATATCGTCGCCCTCGGCGACGCTGATGACGTACAGCCAGTAGTCGGCAAGCTCCGGGTTGAACGTCGCCGCCAGGTTGTCCCCACCGCTCTCGACGAGTACGAGATCGAGCCCTGGGTACTCGGCGAGGAAGGCGTCGATCTGCTGGAGGTTCATCGACGGGTCTTCACGGATACCGGTGTGGGGACAGGCGCCCGTCTCGACTCCGGCCACCAAGTCCTCGGGGACCACACCAGCGAACCGCTCACGGAGTCGGTTAGCGTCCTCCTGTGTGAGAATGTCGTTGGCGATTACGCCGACCTCGAGTCCTTCTTCCCGGAGCCGTGGCACCAGCTCAGAGAGCAGCGATGTCTTCCCGGAGCCGACCGGACCGCCGATTCCGACGGTCGCCACGTCACGGTAGGTCGGCGTGGGATTCATCTGTCGGTCTCCTCGTCGTCACCGTCGGCTCCGAGCCCGCCGAGCGTGTCCGAACGGATAGGATCGTGAACGGTGACGAGTTTCGTTCCGTCTGGGAACACCGGTTCGACCTGTATCATCCCGATCATCTCCGGGACGCCATCCATCACATCGTCACGGCCGAGCAACTGCGTCGCTCCGGCCCGTATTTCCGCTACGGATTGGCCCTCTCGAGCCCGCTCGATACACCAGTCGCTGACGTACGCAACTGTCTCGGGGTGGTTGAGCAGGACGCCGCGTTCCTTGCGCCGTCGAGCGACCTCTGCCGCCGTGAACAGCGTGAGCCGTTCGCGTTCTTTTGCCGTGAGTTTCATTGTCAGAGCATGTACCGTTGTGTGAGTGGGAGTTCGGAAACTGGTTCGCAGGTGACGCTCTCGCCGTCGACTCGGACAGCGAACGTCTCCGGGTCGACCTCGATATCATCCGGACAGTAGTCGTTGTGCAGCATATCGCGCTTGCTGAGGGTGCGTGCCCCTTCGACGGGGACGACCCGGCTCTCAAGGCCGTACTCGGTCCCGATACCGGCCTCGGCAGCCGCCGGCGAGACGAACGTCAGCGAGAGGCCGTGTTTCGCCTTCCCGACCGCGCCGGCACGCGGGCGCTGCATCACCGGCTCGCAGGTCATCAGCGACCCGTTGGCCTCACCCATCTCCGAGTGAACTGGGAAACCGCTCTTGAACGTCATCGACGGTTTGACGCCGAAGAACGCCGGGTCCCATAGACAGACGTCGGCTACCTTGCCAGGCTCGATACTCCCGACGTACGCGTCGATACCGGCCGCGCGAGCGGGGTTTACAGTGTACTTCGCGATGTAGCGCTTGATCCGCTGGTTGTCCGCTTCGGTCCCCTCGTCCTCCGGGAGAGGGCCTCGCTGTGATCTCATCTTCGAGGCTGTCTGCCAGGTTCGGGAGACAACCTCGGCCATCCGTCCCATCGCTTGGGAGTCGGACGACATCATCGAGATGGCACCCATGTCGTGAAGGACGTCCTCCGCGGCAATCGTCTCGGCACGGACCCGCGATTCGGCGAACGCGACGTCCTCCGGGACATCCGGGTTGAGATGGTGACATACCATCACCATGTCGAGGTGCTCGTCGAACGTATTGACCGTGTACGGCATCGACGGGTTCGTCGAGGAGGGTAACATGTTCGACTCGCCAACCATCTCCATGATGTCTGGAGCGTGGCCCCCACCGGCCCCCTCGATGTGGAACAGGTGCATCGTCCGGCCGTCGACCGCTGTGAAGGTGTTCTCGACGAAGCCGGCCTCGTTGAGCGTGTCCGTGTGCATGCAGACTTGGACGTCCTCCTTGTCGGCCACCTCGAGACAGGTGTCGATAGCCTCCGGCATCGAGCCCCAGTCCTCGTGGAGTTTGAGCCCGCAGGCACCGGCAAGAACCTGCTCCCGTAGCGGCTCCGGCTCCGACGCGTTCCCCTTCCCGTAGAAGCCGACGTTGACAGGCCACTCCTCGGCGGCCTGCAGGAACCGCTTGATATTCTCCGGACCGGTCGTGCAGGTGGTCGCGCCACCACCGTAGCCGCCGCCGAGCATCGTGGTAATTCCCGCCGAGAGTGCGTGTTCGTGAAGTTGAGCCGAGTTCCAGTGGACGTGGATGTCGAGGGCGCCGGCGGTGGCAATCTTTCCCTCGGCGGGGTAGGCGTCCGTCGACGGCCCGACGACCATATCCACACCGTCCATCGTATCCGGGTTACCGGCTTTCCCGACGCCAACGATACGACCGTCTCGGATGCCGATATCACCCGCGACGATTCCCACGACGGGGTCGATAACGGTCGCGTTGGTGATGACCCAGTCGAGCGCACCCTGCTTTTGTGTGACGCTGGGCGCCATTCCGAGACCGTCCCGCAGCGTCTTCCCGCCCCCGAAGACCGCCTCGTCGCCGTGAGTCCGGAGGTCGCGTTCGACCTCGGCGAAGAGTTCGGTGTCTCCGAGGCGGATCCGGTCGCCGGTCGTAGGGCCGTACAGGTCGGCGTACGTGCTGCGGTCGATCTTGCGTGTCATTCGGTATCCGATCCGGTCGCCGTGGTCTCGTCGTCGGAGCGGCCTGTGTTACTGAACCCGGCAGCTCGCATCCGTTCAAGCGCTCCCTTCCGGTCGCCATCGACGCTCTCGTTCACGAGGCCGTTCATACCGTGTGCACGTCGTTCGCCGCCGATATCGACGAGTTCGACCGTCTGTTCATCGCCGGGTTCAAACCGAACCGCTGTCCCGGCAGGGATGTTCAGTCGCATTCCGAGAGCCGCTTCGCGGTCGAATGCCAGCGCCGCGTTGGCCTCGAAAAAGTGGAAGTGCGAACCAACCTGGACGGGCCGGTCGCCGGTGTTGCCGACGGTCACTGCCGTCGTCTCGCGCCCTTCGTTCAGCGTGATGGTTCCGTTATCGGGAAGGATTTCGCCGGGAACGAGTTCGCTGCTCATCCAGATAGCTTCCCCCGTTCGTCACGTGGTCCACTCGGTATCGATACGTATGTGCGCATTACACTGGCATTTCACGACTAATGTCTTAAACCTAGGCAATCAGGACAATAGTTGCACAGTCAAGAATCTATTTTCCTCGACTCGGATTACTGACTGTTGATGAAACGAGGCAACCGCCGATCCTCGCCCCACCGACGGATTACCATCTCCTATGACTGCCGTGGTAGCACATGAGCATGACCCTCCTGGGGGCACTCGCGACTGCCGGCGTACTGGGGCTGACTCATGCTATTGAACCGGACCACGTCGCCGGAATCTCCTCACTCACCAGCCAGTACCGTAACTCCCGATTGTCCGCGATCGTCGGCGCCTGCTTCAGCCTCGGGCACGTCCTCTTGGTCGTCCTGTGGCTCTCCGTCGCGTACCTGTTGATCGATAGTGTGGCCCTCGACCCGATCTTCGCTGTCGTTGGCACCATCGGGGTCGGCGTCGTCCTCGGATTGCTCGGTGCGACGATGGTCGCCGGGGGACTACGGGCGGTCCTCGAGACCGAAGAGCACGAACATCACGGCGTCACCCACAGCCACCTGTACCTTCACCTCCCTCGGCTCCGGGGAGCCGGTGGGCGACCCGGAGAGAAGCACGCTCACGAACACGGACATGGAGCCATCGCCTACCTGAAAACCGGTGTCGTTGGAGCGCTGTTCACCCTCTCGCCCCCAGTCTCGATGATCGTGTTCTCCTCGACGCTCTTGTCAACGTCTGGACCGGCCGTCGTCTCGCTCGCCGTTGTGACCTACGGAATCGCCATCACCGCAACCATGAGCCTCGTCGGTGCTGGAACGGGCGTGCTGTTCGATTTTACCCACGAACGGGCCCCGACCGTCTACGGGGTCGTGCAGGTGGTCGGCGGGCTCGCGGTCGCCGTGCTCGCCGCTTCACTCCTGCTGGAGGCTGTCCCGGCGGTTTTTCCCTGATTATCGGCGGGTTTCGACGAACAGCAACTCGGGGGTTGTACTCCATCAGTTACCGCTGACTGAGCAGCCTGTCGAAGCACACCAATTGCGACCGAGCGTCCCCAGTAGCTGCATCCGCAATCCACTCCAGCTGGGTACTCGATACCGTGTCGGGGTAGTGGCCAAGGGGGGGTGCTCGCACTCGGAATCGCTGGAAGAACTGGACTGGGTATGGCTCGAACTCGATACGGGTCGTGGTGTGGCCCCGGCCAGCGATTCGGTCTTCTCGAATCCGTGGGGGTGACAACAGCACCCAAAGATATTTTAATGGTCGAAGCAAGCTACGCTTGTAGTATGCCAGCCCGTAACAGAGAGCTGTATGACCGAAGAGAGTTATTAAAATATGCGGGGGTCGGTGTGGGAACTACGGTTCTCGCGGGTTGTTCGAGTCAGAATACACCGAACGGTGGTGGCAGTGGAACTCCGACCGACGACGGGTCCACGTCCCCCGACGATTCCGACGACTCCAACGGCGATGGCGGCGACAACAGCGCCGAACTGGTGACGTACATCGGGTCCGGTGAGGTGTCGACGCTCGACCCCGCGAGCCACCAGTTCCTCCAGACGTCGACGCTGGCAGTCAACCTGTACGACCCGTTGCTGTTCGTCGATCCAGAGAGCCAGGAGCCGACAGCCCACGTCGCGACGGACTGGTCGACGTCCAACGGAGGCACGACGTGGGAGTTCACGCTCCGAGACGACGTCACCTTCCACGACGGTGAGACGCTGACCGCCGAGGACGTCGCGTACTCGATGGACCGGCTTCTCGGTATCGGACAGGGGTACTCGTACCTGTTCAGCGGCGTTCTGAGCGAGGGAGACACGACGGCCGTCGACGAGACGACCGTTCGGTTCGAGCTACAACAGCCGTTCAGCATCCTCCCGTCCGCGCTCACGCGGCTGTTCATCGTCAACAAGAGCGCCGTCGAACCCGAGGCCTCTGGCGGCGACTACGGCTCCGGCTACCTCCAGACGAACGTGGAGGGATCCGGCCCGTACCAGCTCGGCCAGTGGGATCAGGCGAACTCGTCGATCATGCTGGAGGCGTACGACGACCACTGGGGCGGGTGGCCGGACAACCGGCTCGACCGCGTCCAGTGGCGCCTCGTCAACGAGGTGTCGACGATCAAGACGATGTTCCAGCGGGGCGACGCTCACGGGGTCCACCTGTTCTTCCCGGACACGACGAAACGGGAGATCGCGAAGTTCGACAACGTCGAGATGCACCAGGAGCGGGAGAACTCCACGAACGCCTACTACATCTTCCAGCACACGCAGAAGAAGCCGCTCGACGACATCCACGTCCGGCGGGCGATCTCCTACGCGTACGACTACGAGACCGCCATCAACGAGATTCTCGGCGGCACGCAGATGGCGGGGCCCGTTCCCGGCCCGCTGGCCGGGCACAACGACGACCTCAGCCCGATCACCCGCGACCTCGACAAGGCGCAGGCGGAACTGGAGAAATCGGAGTACTCCCTCGAGGAGATCAACTCCGTCACGATGGAGGACTCCTACGACCCGAGCCTGCCGACCAACCGACAGGCAGCGTTGCTGTTGCGCAACAACCTGAATGAGATCGGTATCGAGAACGTGGAGCTGGTCCAGGAGCAGTTCCCCGCACTCGCGGAACGGGTCCAGAGCAAGGACACGTCGCCGCACTTCTATCACCTGTTCTCGCCGAGCACGATTCCGTCGGCGTTCAGTTTCCTGAACGGGCTGTTCATGCCGTCGGCGTTCGGCACCACGAACGGCGGCCACTGGTTCTCGACGGAGGAGCTCCAGACCAAGATGACGAACGCCGTCGCGACGTCCGACACCGATCAGAAGCTCCAGCTGTGGAACGAGGCACAGACGATCATCCAGGACCAGCATCCCGCGCTGTTCGTCGCACAGATGCCCGTGTTGATGCCGCTGAACAACTCCATCGAGGGGTGGAAGTACCGCGGAGCAATGGGCTACGACATCTACTTCAAAGACTGGTACAGGGCGTGATGCGTCCCCCACGGTTCCGAGCCGGTCCCTGACCACGGTTCCCGATAGCTATAACATCCCCCCTACCAAGCCAACACCAACGACCATTCATGAAGCGTTCCGCGTTCGTACTCCGCCGCGCCATACAGAGCGTTCCGGTACTGATTGGACTGTCCGTTCTCATCTTCGTGATCGCCCGGGTCGTGCCCGGTGATCCGGTCGCCGCAGCCCTCGGCCCCCAGGCGACACAGGAGCAGATCCGGGAGTTCAGACGCGAGCTCGGGCTGAACGATCCGATCTGGGTCCAGTACATAGACTGGGTCACGGGCGTGCTCCAGGGCGACTGGGGCATCTCGCTTCGCACCTACAACAACGTGTTCCACGACATCTCGATCCGGTTCGCCGCGACCCTCGAGCTGGTCGTCGTCTCGTTGTTCTTCGCGGTCCTGTTCGCCATCCCGCTGGGCATGATCGCGGCGACGAACAAGGACCGCTGGCCGGACCACATCTCTCGGGTGTTGGCGTTCCTCGGCGTCTCGATGCCACGGTTCTGGATCGCGATCGTCTTCCAGATAATCTTCGTCGCGTGGCTCGGGCTCCTGCCGCTGACCGGCCGGCTCCCGAGTGGGATGGAGGCCCCGCCGCAACTCACCGGGTTTTACCTCATCGACAGCGCTGTCGCCGGCCAGTGGTCGAAGTTCGTCGCCGCCGGAACGCATCTCATCCTCCCGGCGACGGCACTCGGGCTCTCGTCGCTGGCACGCATCGCCCGCTACATCCGCTCGGACGTCGTCGAGGAGCTACGGAAGGACTACGTGCTGGCGTCCCAGTCGTACGGGCTCCCACGGCGGCTCATCGAGTACAAGTACATCCTGAAGAACGCGTTCTCGAGCGCGCTGACGATCATCGGGCTCGACTTCGGGTTCCTCGTGGGGAACGCGTTCCTCGTCGAGATCGTGTTCGTCTGGCCGGGGATGGCGAAGTACGGCGTCAACGCCATCCTGTTTTCCGACACGAACGCCATCATCGGCATCACGATGGTCGTCGGGGTCATCTACGTGCTCACGAACCTCGTCGTCGACCTGCTGTACGGCTATCTCGACCCGCGGATAATCATGGAGGGTGAGTGATATGAGCGTGTTCGATGGCCAGTCGAGCCTGGACGAATCGGTCCGCCAGCGACTCCGCGACCTCGCGAAGGCACAGCGCCGGCTGTTCCAGAATCCGCTTTCGGTGGTGGGGCTACTCATCATCCTGATCGTGATACTGACCGCCGTGTTCGCACCGGTACTTGCACCGTATCCCGAGGATTCGGGGGACACGCTTCACTTCGACCAGACCGGCGAACCGCCGAGCCTGGAACACCCGATGGGCACCGACGCCGTCGGCCGCGACGTGCTGAGCCGGGTGATGTTCGGCGCACGTATCTCGCTGTTGATGGGGCTGGTCGTCGTGAGCATCGCCATCGCCATCGGCGTCCCGCTCGGACTCCTCGCGGGGTATCTCGGTGGCTGGGTGAACACCGTCATCATGCGCGTCACGGACATCTTCCTTGCCATCCCGCCCATACTGCTCGCGTTGGCGATAACGGCCGTGCTGTCGGCGAACCTGTGGAACGCCATGATAGCGATCGCGTTCGGCTGGTGGACGTGGTACGCGCGGCTCGTACAGGGCGAGGTGCTCTCGGTGAAGGAAGAGGAGTTCGTCGAGGCCAGCGAGTCACTCGGTGCGGGTTGGTTCCGGGTGGCGTTCAAGGAGATCCTGCCCAACATCGTCGCTCCGCTCACGGTCAAGGCGACCCTCGACATGGGCGCGGTCATCCTCGTCGGGGCCGCGCTGTCGTTCCTCGGGCTCGGTGCCCAACCGCCGACCCCCACGTGGGGCGCGATGATTTCCATCGGCCGTGATCACGTCACCAGCGAGTGGTGGATGGCGACGTTCCCGGGGCTGGCGATCTCGTTCACGGTGCTAGGATTTAACCTGCTCGGGGACGGTCTTCGTGACATGTTCGACGTGGAGGTGGACGAATGAGCGCCGATCGCGGCGAGGGTCCGCTACTCGAGGTCGAGAACCTCCACGTTCAGTTCGCGACATCGTCAGGGACCGCCGAGGTGATCAACGGCGTCGACCTGACAATCGAGGAAGGCGAGACGGTCGCACTCGTCGGCGAAACCGGCTGTGGGAAGAGCGTGACCGTCAAATCCATCCTCGGACTCCTGTCACAGCCGCCGGCGAAGATTCCCAAGGGCTCGATCAAGTTCCGCGGGCAGGAACTGCTCGGGCTTCCGGACGAGGAGATGCGGCAGTACCGGGGGCAACAGATCAGCATGATCCTCCAGAACCCGATGACGGCGCTCAACCCCATCTTCACGGTCGGCGAGCAGATGCTCGACGTGCTCCGCTGGCAGGGCGAGCGGCGTGTCGGGGTGACGAAGTACGTCCGGTCGAAGTTCAGCGACAACAGCGAGCACCGCGAGCGCGCCCTCGACATGCTTGACCGCGTGAACATCCCGGCTCCCGAACGCGTGTTCGAGTCGTATCCGGTCGAACTGTCGGGGGGGATGCGGCAACGTGTCCTCATCGCGATTGCATTGCTCTCGGAGCCGGAGTTACTGATCGCCGACGAACCCGGAACCGCACTGGACGTAACGACCGAAGACAAGATCCTCTCGTTGCTGAACGAGATGATCGAGGAAACGGACGCGAGCGTTCTCTACATTACACACGACCTCGGTGTTGCACGGCAGGTAAGCCAAGAGATTAACGTCATGTACGCAGGAGAGATCGTCGAGCACGGACCAACAAGCGAGTTGTTCGAAGCGCCGAAACATCCCTACACTCGTGGTCTTCTCGACAGCATTCCGCAACTGTCGCGGGATATCGGGAGCGGCATTCCGGGTGAAATCCCCGACTACACCGCGCCTCCGACCGGTTGTCGGTTCGCTCCCCGGTGTTCACATGCCGAACCGGAGTGTACCGAGGTCCATCCGTTCCAGCGGTCAGTCGGTCCCGACCGGTCCGTCGGTTGCCACCTCTACGAGGGTGCGCCGGTGTTCGAGCGGCACTCGGAACTGGCGCGTGAAGACGTGTACATCGGGCCGCCGCCGTGGGACGAAGAGACGACCGACGAGTCGGTCCGGACGATGATGCCGGAAGAGGGGGAGGATCAGTAGATGTCCCAGCAGGTGACCTTCGACGGGCCGCTGGAGATCAAGCCCGACGCCGAGCAGGCGGTGCGGGCCGTCGACGTGAAGAAGCACTTCCCCGTCAACGAGGGGCTGTTGGGCGGTCAGACCGGCAAGGTCCGTGCGGTGGACGGCGTCTCGTTCAGCATCCCGAAAGGCGAGACGTTCGGCCTCGTCGGCGAGTCGGGCTCCGGGAAGACGACGCTCGGCAAGACCCTGTTGCATCTCCACACGCCGACAGCCGGCTCCGTCGAGGTCGCTGGCCAGCAACTCGGCGACCTCTCGAAGCGCGAGATGCGCGCGTTCCGCCGACATATGCAGGTCGTGTTCCAGGATCCGACGTCGAGCCTGAACCCTCGCAAGCGTGTCCGCCAGATCATCACCGAACCGATGCGCATCCACGACATCGGCTCCGAAGCCGAGCGGACGGAACGGGCCTCGGAACTGCTCGAGATCGTCGGTCTCCCCCAGGAGTACCTGCACCGCCATCCGACGGCGCTGTCCGGCGGGCAGAAGCAACGCGTCGGCATCGCCCGCGCCGTCGCCGCGAACCCCGAGTTCGTCGTCCTCGACGAACCGACGAGCGCACTCGACGTGAGCGTCCAGGCCCGCATCGTCAACCTCTTCGAGGATCTGCAGGAACGGTTCGGCCTCACCTACCTGTTCATCACGCACGACCTCTCGCTCGTGAAGAACATCGCCGACTGGATCGGAGTCATGTACCTCGGGCGCCTCGTCGAGGTAGGCCCCACCGAGAGGGTGTTCCGGAACCCACAGCACCCATACACGCGGGCGTTGCTGTCCGCGATTCCGACCATCAGCGAGGCCGACGAGCGCCTGAAGCCCGGCGACATCACGCTCGAGGGCGAGATCCCCGACCCCCGCGAGAAACCGAGCGGCTGTGCGTTCCGATCGCGTTGCAAGCATGAGTTCCCCGCGTGTGCGAACGCGGAACCCGAGTTCTACGACGTCGGCGAGAGCCACTACACTCGGTGCTTCCTCCACGACGCCGACCACGAACCGGACGGCCCCCCCTGGTGAGCCCAGGAGGGCCCCGAACAGCTTTCGACCGACTAAACCAACCGACGATGACGAACGACATGACCGACCTATCGGCTACCGAGACGACTCGAGTGCAGAACCCCGCCACGGTCGAGGTGATCCGCAACTACCTCCACTCGGCGGCTCGGGAGATGATGCGAACGCTCGTCCGCACCGCCTACAACACGACGATCTACGAGATGCTCGACTTCGGCATCTCGATTTACGACGTCGACCTCGACCTCGTGGCCGAGGCCCCGGGACTGACGCTGTTCCTGGGTGCCAACGACTACGGTGTCGAGAAAGCCATCGACTACGTCGGTGCCGAGAACATCAACCAAGGCGACGTGGTCCTGATGAACTACCCGTACTGGAGTTCGGCCCATACGCTCGATCCGTGTCTCATCTCGCCGGTGTTCCACGACGGAGACCGCGTCGGCTACGTCGTCGTTCGGGCCCACTGGATGGACATGGGCGCGAAGGATGCGGCGTACGTCCACGATTCGACGGAACTGTACCAGGAGGGGCTGATCTTCCCCGGGACGAAGATCTACGAAGGGGGCGAGCCGGACGAGGAGATGCTCGAACTGTTGCGGTTCAACACCCGGATGTCGAAGAAAGTTCTCGGCGATCTCAACGCCCAGATATCCGCGCTCCGCGTCGGTCGGCGGCGGTACAGGGAGCTGTACGACCGGTACAGCGCCGCAACCGTCTCGGGAGCGGTCGACGAGATCGTCTTGCACGGCGCGACGCAGGCCAAGGAGGGCGTCCGAGAGTTGCCCGACGGCACGTGGTACGCCGAGGACTATCTCGACGACGACGGCGTGACTGACGACCCTGTACGGATGGCCGTTGAGGTCACCGTTGACGGCGATCAGTTCGAAGTGGATTTCTCGGATTCGTCGGAGCAGGTAGAGGGGCCCGTGAATCTCCCCTACGGGAAGACACAGACGATGGGGAAACTAGCGCTCAAGACGCTCACGACGGCCAGCGAACCCACGAACGCCGGCCACTACGCCCCGCTGTCCGTCGTCGCTCCCGAGGGCAACCTGTTCCACGCCACGCCGCCGGCGCCGACGTTCACGCAGTGGCCCGCGCACACGGGAATGATGATGGTGTACGAGGCGCTCGCCGAGGGGATGCCCGAGCGAATTCCCGCGAGCTCGGGCGGGGATCTCGGTGCGGTCATGTTCTGGGGCGATCGGCCGAGTCGTGACGAGTCGTTCATGATGGGTTGCAACGAGGGGGTCGGCTGGGGTGCGACCGTCGACCACGACGGGGTCAACGGCGTTATGAACATCACCGAGAGCAACGTCCGGAACACGCCGGTCGAGGTGATGGAGGCGGGGACGCCGCTTCTGGTCGAACGCGTGGAGCTCCGAGCGGATTCGGGCGGCCCTGGCCGGCATCGCGGCGGCCTCGGTATCCAGAAGGACTACCGGTTCACCCACGACGCGAAGGCGCTGGCGACGGTGAAGAAGACGAAGACGGACAACTGGGGCATCGGCGGCGGCAAGTCGGGAGCCCGCAACGCGGTCGTGTTGCGGCCCGGTACCGACGAGGAGGTGTCGACCGGAACCTTCCGTGACTCGTTCAAGGCTGGCGAGATGCTGTCGAACCGGACGGCGGGCGGCGGCGGCTACGGCGACCCACACGAGCGGCCACCGGAGGCAGTGCAGGCGGACGTCGTCGACGGCTACGTGACCCGGGAGGCGGCCCGCGAGGAGTACGGCGTCGTCCTCGACGAGGACGGCACCATCGACCGCGAGGCGACACGGTCACGACGAGAATGAGCCCTTTCGACGTACATATGACGACGATGCACCTATCCGGAGTCGAGGACACATGACGGACCACGACATCGCCATCGTCGGCGGTGGCATCTTCGGCGTCTCCGTAGCCAAACATCTCGCGGAGCGAGCCGACTACGACATCTGCGTGATCGAGAAGGAGTACCAGCTGGCTACTCACCAGAGCGGTCGCAACTCCGGCGTCTTGCATCCGGGCCTCGCACTTGGTCTCGAACCCGGGACCCGAAAGGCCGAGTTCGCGATCGAAGGAAGTCGACGACTCCGCGAGTACTGTCGCGAGCGGGATCTCCCGATTCGGGACACCGGGCTCATGTTGGTCGCAACCGACGACGCCGAGGAGGAACAGCTCGGCACCGTGCAGGACCGTGCCGCCGACCTGGGAATCGAGCTCGAGCGACTCGACGAGGACGGGATCGCGGAGTACGAACCGAACGTGGACGGCCAGGCCGGCCTTTACACCCCGGATTCGTCGACCGTCGACACCCACCCGATCACGTACGAGATGGCCAAGGACGCACGTAGGGAGGGGGTCGAGTTCTACATGGGGACCGAAGTCGAGGGGGTCGAACGTGACAGGGACGGCATCACCGTGGAGACCACCAAGGGGGCCATCAACGCCGACTATCTGGTCAACGCGGCCGGGACGGCCGCAGTACATATCGCGCACGAACTCGGCCTCGCCGAGGAGTTCAGCTCGGTCCCGTTCCGGGGGCAGTACTACGAGCTGACGACCGGGCGGCGTGACCTGGTCCGGACGAACGTCTATCCCGTCTCGATGCCGCCACGGGTGCCGAATCAGGTCGGCGTCCACTTCACCCGGCGGCCGGACAACAAGGTCATCGTCGGCCCCACGGGGATGATCGCGCTCGGGCTCGACACGTACGGCGTGACCGACTTCGACCTGAGTGAGGTAGCGAAGACGGTCTCGTCGTCCAACTTCTGGCGGTTCATCGGTTCCCCGGATACCATGCGCATCGCGTGGCGGGAACTCAACAAGACGTACCGGAAGGACGTCTTCCTGAAACACTGCCGGAAGCTCGTCCCCACCCTCGAGGACGCGGACATCTCGCGGAGCTACGTCGGCATCTCGCACTACGTTCTGGACCGGAAGGGACGGGTCGGTGACGCGTCACGATTCGAGACCGGCGAGCGCTCGTTCCATATCTTGCGGCCGAAACCCGGGCTGACGTCCTCGCTCGCGATCGGGGAGTACGTTGCCGACCAGGTCGAGGCCGATCTGTAGATCGCCCGACCCGACACGCCCGGGCGCGAGATCTCATCAGTCAAACCGATAGGCTTTTATTGGTATGACAGAACGTACCAGATGCCGGCGTCAGCGGCTAGTCTGTCATTCCAGCACGTACCTACCGTTTCCGGGACGCCGTTGCCCTGTCGCCGGCACTACCTCCTGTCGCGTCGGACGTCCGGCTATACTCGCCCCAACGGTAGCGTATCACGTGGAGGGATGCCGTGCGTCGGACCCGGGAGACCGTCCCTCGAGTAGCGCCTTCGCCGGATTCGGTGTCGAGCATGAGACGTGTATCCTCCCGGGGTCCACTGTGATCGACTACCAGATGGAAATATAATAAATTGTATTACTGGAGCAAGAGCGCGAAAGTTCGATTCAAGGTGAAAAAGGCTCCGGGTAGTCTGCAAAAATGGTCCATACATGCTTGAAATTATCAATTAATAAAAATTTTTAGAACTAACAGGACTGGAGAAACTTAGGGGCGGGCGCGGTATGTGATGGGATAGTTTCGCACATTATTTTACGAAAATACGCACCAAAACAGCTATGTATACTATATCACAGATTCAAGCTGATCTATTAATCCATTCTCTACGCGTTTGTTGTTACGATTATTTCTATCGGGAATGCCTGGGCCCACTCCGGCGAGCGACCGGGTGGACACGTCCCCACCGCCCGGACTCCACGCCGCCTTGCCGTCCGCTGACCTCCTGGCATCGGGGTGTCTCGGTCGACGTCGGCGTTCACATTGGAGTGGTTATATTCTCCGGTTTGGGAAGTGTTGATATCCCTTTGAACCGAACGCGGACCATGGATTCAGGGACGCCGCTCGCCGGTACGGTTGCAGTGGTGACTGGAGCGAGTTCGGGTATCGGGAAAGCCACGGCCGCCTCCCTCGCACGGTATGGGTCCGACGTGGGGCTCGTCGCCCGACGACAATCCCGTCTGGAGGCTCTCGCTTCGCGACTGCGTGACGAACACGGCGTTGCGGCGATGCCGGTGCCGACCGACGTGAGCGATGAAACGGCGGTATCAGCAGCCGTCGAGTCGGTGATCGATGAGTTTGGTCGCATAGATACCGTCGTCAGCAACGCGGGCGTGAGTGCCGGCGAGGGGTCGTCGATACCCGAGGTCGATATGGACGATTTCGAGACTGTCAACGCCGTCAACATCGACGGCACGTTCTACGTCGTTCGGAACACAATGGACCATCTCGCCGAGACATCCGGCACCCTGATCTTCGTGGGGAGCTTCGACGGACATTATCCACGTCCGGACAATCCGATTTACACAGCGAGCAAATGGTGGTTGCGGGGGTTCGCTCACAGTATCGAAGTAGAAGCAGGCGACCGAGATATCGGCGTGCCCCTCGTACGCTGCCCAGGGGTAGGCTTCGGCGGCCGGAACGGGCGGTTCTCACCTTTGAGGGCGTTCTAGAGAGACCGCTCCTCGAGTCTACTCAGCCAGTAGTAGACGATCGACTGGGGGATACCGTATCGGCGCTCGATTGCAGTCATGTCGACAATAACAACAGTACGTATGTTAAGCTTCTCCGGTGTCGGTTCGCTCCCGTCCCGCACACCTCTCGCCGAGAGGGTCACCGTCCGAAGGAAGGATACCCAGATAGGCCGGTCAGTAGTTCAGATTGAGCTCAACGACGTTGACAGAGTCTTGGACGAGTTTGGGAATCTCCTCGGTGAACCGCTCGTCCTTCATCCGACTTTTTGGTGCGGATACGCTCATCGCACCGATGACTTCGCCGGAGACCATCTTGATCGGGACGGCTACACAGCGCAGCCCCGCCAGTTTCTCCTCGTCGTCGAGCGCGTAACCCCGCTCACGGACGGTCTCGAGGCACTCGAATAGGGCCTCACGCTCGGTGATGGTGTGCTCTGTCTCCGCGGGGAGGCCGTGCTCCTCGACGATCTCCTCGACCCGTTCTCTCGGGAGGAACGCGAGGACGGCCTTCCCGAGCGCGTTGTCGTGGAGGTGTGTCCGGAACCCCTCGTACGTGTTGAGGTCGAGTGCCTGCATGCCCTTTCGCCGGTATAGGTAGACGCCAATTCCCTGCTCCTCGACGAGCAGGTTGACGAGCTCACCGGTCTCTGTGGCGAGTTTGTTGATCTCCGGTTCGGCGACCTTGAACAAATCCATCCGTGACCTGACGTATCCCCCAAGGTCGAGGAATTTCGTCCCGAGGTGGTACTCCGTGTCCGACTGCACCACGTACCCGTGAGACTGGAGCGTCTTGATGTGGTTATGAACCACGCTCTTGCTCAGGTCTAGTCGCCTCGCCAACTCCGTGACCCCGGTCGGGCCCTCCCGCTTGAGTTCCTCGATAATGGAGAGCGTCTTCTCCGTCGTCCGCACCGGGTGTTTCGCTTCTTCCGTCATAGTTATCAACTCCAGTCGGATGGACATAAAGTTTGTTCTATATTTTAGAACGCCACCTTGGTCGAAATATCTGAGAATCCGTGAGAAACACTCTGCAACGCCGGGGAAGCAACCTCTCACCATGAACTGCCGTTCTGAAATGCTAAACGAAATAAAATAAAATTACTCAATAGCCAATTCGAAATATAGTGCGAGAGTACTATACTCCGCCATTTATGGTATGTAAACACGAAACACGGGAATCTCCGGAGTGTTCCCTATGCTGAACAATAGCTTCCAGAAGTCTACAAAGTAGAACGATGTTAACTACATACTAGAATGTCTTGACAGTGGTAACTAAGAGCCGATTTCGGACTACAATTGGATTCCGCCTGGTCGCGAGCGTACTCCGGACGGTTAATTCACCGGCCGTCGCTCGACGACGGTGGGGGATGATTGGAGCGTGCGATCCCGGAAATCCCCGCCTCAGTACCGGGTTGACCCCGAGTCCACGTTGATGTCCTTTGGGTGATATGCTTGCTCTTCTCGCTCGTCAGGTACGCGACCATGTTCGCCATATCCTCCGGATCGGCGTTATCCTTGAACGGGACTTTACGTCTTCGCCGTGGGCCTCTGCATCACCGTGAGCATCTCGCGTTCTTCCATGCTCTCTCACTTGGTCCGGTGAGTATCGTCGCGCCGGTGTTTGGTCTCTTTCTTGTCACGAGTTCCCTGTTCGGCGTCTTCCTCCTTGACGAGGTCCTGGCGCTCCACCGTGGTTTCGGCATTACTCTCGCGATGCTCGCTATTGCTCTCCTCTTGCTGGAGTGAGTGCAAGAGCATCCCGAGACTCTTCGTTTCTCATCCGTCAGCAGAGACGCAAGTGGCGACCCGAAACCGACTACTACGGTTCGACCACGTCTTTCCGAACACGTTACGGTTCGAGAGTCGTTCGTGAGCACGGGGGTATCCTTGAGCTGAATGACCTCGTTGACCACCGGCTTGATGTCACCGCTGAAGTTCTTGAGGGTGTTGAATACACCCTAAACGCAATACTCGAAGTAGCAGAGAATGACTGGCCAAAATATATACCGCCACCTGAGGCTAGTGGACAACTCTTATAGACCGATCAGTTCACGATACTCATCTGGAGTTGCAGGTTCGCGACCGAGCGTCTTCGCGAGTTGACCGTATCTCTCTACTTCTTTACCGTTGTTTTCGATTCGGTCATCCTTATGGGGATACTTGTAAATCGAATCTTCGGTTCCGACACGGACGTGGCAGCCTAAGAGCATGCCGAGCGTGGCGACATAGCTGGATGCACGTCCTGCAGCGCAGACAAAAATTTCGTGTTCACCCGGTATCTCTCGGATTCGCTCAACTTGGTACTTTAGCCCCTCTACCATCGCCTTCGGATTGTGCATCGTTGTCGTGCCGGGCAAGCCTGGAAGGACTGCCCAGAGGTAGGGCTCCTCAACTACATCCGGTTCGATGAGGTACCGTCGCGCATTATCAACATCACCATCGGTGTATACGGCCATCATCGTCTTAAGGCCGTTCTCTTTCATGAGCCGAGTACGCTGAATTATTTCATCCGGCGGTTCGTAGAGTACTGTGTCCCCAAGAAATGCTGCTGTAGGGTTGACCGGCGAGATTTCAAAAAGGTCATCCTCAAAGATGTTTTCCATTACTTCCCAGTCCCCGTCCCCAAACGGGATCGTGGTCCCATCGTAGACAATTTCGGAATGATCCTCTTGGAGAGGATCAAGTACCTCGTGGTAGAGGTCACGATCGAGTGTGTTCATTCCGGTATCCGGGTCACGCACGTGGAGATGTACTGACGCAGCACCGGCTTCTATCGCGTCTTCCGTCTGTTTTCGTATTTCTTGAGGCTCGATTGGCTGATTGGGGTTTTGCCGCTTACTGACGAACGCGCCTACCGGGGCGGCGGCTATTACTACTTTCTCTGGGATATCCCACTGAGGAAGAACGTCTACATCTTTTGTCGGGCCATATTCAGTCGTGGTCAAATCTGCCATTTCGGGCAGACCATATGCGTAGGAGTAACCGGAGAGTTCTCTGCTATCCATTCGCTCTTCTAACCACTCCTCGTTAACGTGTCCCATGCAGATAGACGGTTATTGTCCTCCCTATGTATGGGTTTCGGTTCATATTAACTCGGGCACATATTACCTCGTTTAGTAGAGGTAGTCTTCTTCACCGTCGGATATCGAGGTTGGACGTACTAGTCCGGAGGTTGTCGTTGAGGATCTAGAGCAACAGGATTTCGTCAAATATGCCGGGGCAAGCGGCGACTTAAACCCGGTTCACTACGATGAACCGTACGCCAGAGTACTGGGTAACCCTAGTGTATTCGGTCAGGGGATATTTACTGCGGGTGTAACTATGCACTGGCTGCTGATTGGTTCAGTCTCAGTAACGTCTAATCGTTCAGGACACGTTTCACATCACGCATCTGGCTAGATGATATAATAACTCCGATGGGAGAGGTGATTGAGATTGACTGTAGGGAAGGAGAATCGGTGGTCACCGCCGAGTTTAACGTACTTACCGGAAGTGTGACATCGACGGTCTCATCTGACTAAAGGCGAGGAGTACTTATTTGACGATTCACCGCATCCAGAATTGCACTTGCCCTATTTGCCCTCAAAATTAGGATTGCGCCGGTCCTTGAAAGCGCTAACACCCTCTTCGTGATCTTGGGTTTCAAACACAGCAGCTTGAGCTGCTGCCTCATCGTGTAACGCGTCTTCAACTGATTGATCTAAACCCTGGCGAATAAGCCGTGTTGACGCTCGGAGGGCCACGGTCGGCCCTGTCGCAATCTCGTCTACGAACTCTTCGACCTGTTCGTCGAACTGCTCCTCTGGGTACACGTGATTGAATAGACCAAGTTGTTCTGCACGGCTGGCGGTCAGCAGTTCACCCGTTAATACTAGTTCTTGAGCAGTGTTCTCACCGACAATTCGGGGCAGGAGATAGGATGTTCCCGCATCGACCGCTAAGCCCACTTGACGGAACCCGAAGCTAATCTGTGATGACTCACTTGCGAGTTGGATATCACATGCAATCGCTAGGTTTGCCCCAGCACCGAATGCAGGTCCCTCGATCTTCGCGATAGTCGGGAGGGAAAACTTGTACACGCGAGCAATTGCTTTGCCCGTCGTCTCGACAATGTGCTGCACTCGCTCTTCGAGCGGGATTTCCCCTTCCAAGCCTTCGACCATGGCATTGATATCACCACCAGCCGAAAATGCACCATCGGCACCCTCGATTACTACACATCGTGCGGTACTACCTTCGACTTCTTCAAGAGCCTCGAGTAAGCCGAGAGCGATGTCCTCGGTGAGCGCGTTTCGGAGATCTGGTTGATTGAGGGTGATGGTGGCCACTCCGTTATTAATGTCCACGATAGTCGCATCTTCTGACATAGGTGTTTGGCATTCGGTTCTGACTACATAAGGTTTTGCCTTGGACATATACAACCCTTCGCAAAGACCCATTCCGGATATTTCTCAACCTTTGAGTGTCCCCCCGAGTCTGGATTCTATGAGGTATCTAGTACGGGTAGTCATCGCGCTCATGGGGTACTCATTCCTCCCCCTGCTGATGAATCGTGAAATCTCTAGCTCTAACGGTTGATACCGACGCTGTCTAGTGGTTGAACAGAGCCGAACTCCGTGGTTGTCGGCGACACGGCCGGCAATCTGTTGATCAAATCGCTAGGAATCGTCTTTGAGTACTTGCAGAATCCCGGTTTCTTGATCAGCAATATCGGTTTCTGACGGCGACATGGTTACGGTAGCGTCCACTCATAATAACTCTGATGACGGCTTTTCTTGCGTAAATTCTCTGTCTCCATAAGAATATTTTTATACACACATTTTAATATCCCACCTCATAATTTAAATACGCTCCGTGCCATCTGGCTAATTCTTCAATATTCTCGACTGAGGCGAGATATTTTGGTGTTAAAAATTTTTATATTTATATAAATGCTATTAGAGAACGTTATTATTCCTGGGGTACCTTCTGATATTCGAGGTGTTCATCCCAACTACTAGGGATTAATCCTTGTTCTGCAGCACGAGCCAAGAATTTTTTATCTCCGCTTATGAATTCATCTGTAAGCTCGATATCGTTATAGATGATTGGGCTCTTATTACCATACTCGAGGTTGATTCCCCAATCGACAATGTATTTGGCTTGTTTTTTCGTCTCGACGCCAAGCTGTTGTAAATGCTGGTCATTTGAAACTACAATCTCCTTAGGATTGTCAAAGAACCACTCGAGCCCTTTATACCACGCTTGCACTAGTCCCTTCACTGCGTCTGGCTGATTGGAGTAGTACTCTTGCGTCGTCAACCATCCGTTTAATTGGGGTCGAGCAAATCCAACTTCGGCAAGTTTATCGCCGACACTAGGCCAGATAGGCACAATTTCGGGCTCGTCTGCTAAGAAGGGAGCTCCGCCATGTATCGGTGATGACGTGCCCACAGCAATTTCTTCGTCAACGAGGAGTTGAGGGATTGCAAAAAGATCTGCGGTCACAATATTGAAATCGCTCTTATCCTGACCAAAATCATAACCATACTCAGCCCCCATTAGGATTTTGTAAGCAGGAACGTCACCAGTTGACCAAGATCCAAGTGCGAATTTATCTCCCTCTTGAGCTAGTTTGTCAACGGTTGCTTTAGCACTTCCAGTATTGGCGGGGTCATAGGGACTTCCTTTCTTTGTCCACCAACTTACGAAGTTTGGAGCTAAGTTAGCAGCTACCGTTAAGTCCAAATCCCGATTTGCGGCCAATCTCGCAGCCTCGAGGGACCCCATTGTTTCAAAATCCGGGCGACCCGCGGCGAACATCGCTGAGCCTTCCCAGCTTTTCTTCACCTCTGGTGAATAGCCATATTCGGAAAGAGTGTTTTTGAGGATATCTGTGTCAGAATGGATGTGATCCATAACAATACCCTGAAAACCCGATGGTGCGAGCGATATTTTCACCGTGTTTTCGCTTCCCCCACTCTCTCCATTACCTCCAGAACCAACACAACCAGCCAAACTGAACGTACTCGCAGCACCTGCTGCTTTTAAAATAGTTCTCCGCTGAGGCATCTGTGCCATACGATAGCAATACTCTCAATATACATTAATGTTTCGGAAGTTCATCGCACGGGGAAAGACAAGGGCACAGAGTTAACCACTCGAAAAGCGCATCGGTGTAATCAGATGATATTCAATATGAGGACGTGCGATGCTAAATACTAGGAGTATAGGAGTTCAGTTGCGTTCCCAGCGAGGATTCGTTGGGAATCGGTATCAGAAGTCACTTGTTCAATTGAGGTAACAAACTCACGTCCTTCTTCAGGTGATCGGGGTTCATAGGGAGCGTCTGTTCCGAAGAGAAGTTGGGTACTTGGGAACTCCTCGAGAGCCGTCCGTAGGGGTGAGGAATAGCCAAAGAAGCCAGAGGTATCCAAGTATACCTGATCCTCGAGTTGGGCTTTGAATTCTCGATAATTTTTCACGTGTTCTTGTTCCGGCCAACGGCCATCGTCAAGCTGAAGATTGATTCTGCCCATCATACTGGCGATATTTCCACCTAGGTGGTGGTAAACTAGATTCAGGTTAGGATATCGGTCAAGCACTCCATCGTGAATAATCTTGAAGATACTTTCTGATAGTGCGGCTTCGCGTCCAAAGATGGCGTTGAGTCGGTATTTATCATCCAATACCTCTGGATGGAGTGATTGATGTAACTTTGGATGGACCAGAATAGGAGCACTTGTTTGGTCTGCAACTTCTAGGATAGGCTCTACCTCTGGGTCATTTAGTTCTATTCCATCACTTTTCGTCGCTATAGCTCCACCGCAGTATCCATTGTCGAGGCACCGTTCAAATTCTTCTCCTGCTTCTTCACCACCTGAAGCGGTAGGAATGGCGGCGAGGCCAACGAACTGTGGATACTCTGCTATCTCTTCCAACAGTAGGTCGTTTGCGGACGCCGTTTTTTCAAGATCCCCATGTCCCATGAAGTACGGTTGCGAAAGCGCCGCTCCGTCAATTTCCGCTTCGTTAAACCAGTTTGCGCATGCCCCCATATTGGTGTGCCTTTTTCCAACATATTCATTAAATCTCTTGATATCGTCGGGGATGAGACTTTCGGAGTGGAAGTGTCCCCCGAAGTCAAACGTACTCATCTCTTCTAGCGGGATATTGGAATTACCCATAGCCAAGTAGGCCACTTCCAGACATATATATATTTTGTCATTTAGATTACATATATTTATAATCAACCGATTAACTCAAAGTCTGCGTCTTGGCGATACGCGAATACTCGCCGCTGCAATGGCTTGAAGAAACCATATTCGATAATCAGGATTACCACCATAAATAGAGTTGCCCATGCCCAAGCTTCTTCGAAATTATATAGCTGATACGACTGCATTAATTTATAACCAACTCCTAGACTCGCAGCAAAAATCTCAGATATTGTCACAATCTTCCAAGAAATGGCTAGTCCAAATCGACCTGCTGTAAAAAGTGAAGGACTTACGCTGGGCAAAATCATTCGGCGTAACATTCGCAGCTTAGAAATATTAAAGGCCTTGCTCATGCGAATGAGATCAGCCTCAAGTCCTTCTACGCCCTTCCAAATATTAATAGCAATGTAAGGGAATGTAGTTAATATAGTTGCAGTAACAGGCGAAACAATACTGTATCCAAATATTAGCGTCATTACGGCAGCCCAGGCAATAGCAGGGATTGAAAGCCCAGTAATTACATATGGGGTGAAAAACTTCTGACTATAACTATTCACGCCCATGAATACCCCAACAGCCGTACCAAGAATAAGTGACCCTAGGAAACCCAACAGTGTCAAATAGAGGGTTGAAGATAAATGCGGAAAGGCCACGCCACTCTCTACTAATCCCCATGCCAAGAGAAACGTCTCGTATGGATATGGCATTAGTTGGTTGGGGAACACAGAAGCCAAGGCAAACCAACTACCAATAGCGCCGATAATTCCGATAATCCGAGCTGTTGTTCCGTCGATCTCCCGCCACTCCCTTATCCAACGGATTCTGTTACTAGTTGCCATTGTCTTTGACGCTGTGGAATTGGTCTAACGCCCTCTGCCGGAAGCGTAGAAAGTCATCCGAGTCTACTTGACGGGGTCTTTCGAGCGGAACCTCAAGGTCTGCATATATTTCACCATCACCGAGCATTAACATTCTGTCGGATAACTGAATTGCCTCCGTCATATCGTGGGTGACAAAGAATACAGTCTTATGCAATTCTTTCCAGATATCCATCAGCTCTATCCTCAGTTCTTCCGCAGTTATCTCGTCAAGATTGCTAAAGGGCTCATCCATAACCAGAATCTCTGGATCAATGCTTAGTGCTCGTGCGATGCCAACCCGCTGTCGTTGTCCTCCAGAAAGCTGGTTGGGGTATTTATCATAATGGTCGGCAAGGCCAACCATGTCTAAATACTGTTTTGCTAGTTTGTCTGTATACTCGGAGTTATCTTCATGGACATACTCTATATTCTCTACCGCAGTGTTCCAAGGTAACAATCTCGGTGACTGGAAGACATGACCCAACGTCACGTCTCCTCCGCTTTCGGAATCGAATTGTACTCTACCTTCGCTCGGTTTGAGTACGTCACTAATGATATTGAGCATAGTCGACTTTCCACTTCCCGATCTCCCTAAGAGCGTAACGAAGCTCCCAGGCTCAATATCGAGCGAGATTCCCTCGAAAACTCGCTCGGTCCCTTCTTGGGTATCGAAAACCATCCCCAGGTCTTCGATATGGATTGAACCGGCATCGCTTTTTGTAGATCTATCCTCGTCGGAACGGTTGGTGTTAATTGAACTCATTGTATTATCCCCATCCAATCGTTTCGGAATCTCTCCAATCGAACATCCGTTGCTCGATCTGTCTCAGTAATCCGTATTCTAATACAAGCATAACTATTGTAAATAGTATTGTCCATCCAAGCACCCCAGTAATAGATAAGCGCTTCATCTCAAATTGAATCATAAATCCAATCCCGGTTTGGGCAGCCACAAGTTCGGCCAAAGTTACTATTTTCCAACTCGAGGCAAAGCCATACCTTGCACCTCCGAACCATTGAGGTAAAACAGATTGCACGATTACCCGCCGGATTGAACGTTTTTGGGATATATTGAAGGAGCTTGACATTTGTAGAAGGTCATTGTCAATGTCCTTTACCGCTTCATAAACTTCTTGGGCAACAAAAGGGAAAGAAATCGCTGCTGCAGCCACCATTGGGGTTATATCGCTAACGCCAAACCACATTGCCGCGAATACGGCAGCAAATAATGATGGTAGTGCTAACCCGACGGTGACATAATCCTGTAGCACTTTCTCCCAAAACTTGCTCATGCCCATCATGACTCCAATAACCGTCCCCAACAGCATAGTTAATGAAAAACCATAAATCACCCTCCGAAATGTGTCGAATAGGTGCTCCCACCAGATTCCACTTTCAAATAACCCAATAATAAACATCGCAACTAGCTCTGGGGAAGAAATTGTCTCTTGTAACCCAAGAACATTTGCAGTAGCCCACCAGAGGGCAATTACAAGCCCAATTGATTCTAGAAAAACTAGTTTACTGTTAGTAACTAGTGAGTTTGAAATCCCTGCCATCCGGGATTGACTTTGCATGCTCATTGTTATCTCGTCCCAGTTAGAGCAAAGTCATTACCCGTGTTAAAGTTGTTGGTACTCGTAGTGATGACACCATGATCGTGATTGCCAGCAGCCTTCCTTGAGAAGAAGCAGACCTGCTTCAAGACCGTTTTTAACATTGGGGAATAGAAATTATGAATATTATTAACATTAAATTAAGATGAAAATATGAATGCCTACCCGACAAGATGGGTGGCGGTTTGGAAAATTTAGAAAATGAATATGGGAAATGCAGTTGCCAAATTCAAAATCCCTCTCGAGAATACTTGTCTCGTGTGTAGATATCCAATTCACTGATTGTGGCCCGTCGCTCTTGTCGTGCGGCGAACGCAATTGCTTGCGCTACATCACTTGGTTCTAACACCTCACCAGGTTCAAACCGTTCTTTGAAAGATGGTTCTCCAGACCGTCCAATTTCGGTTCGTACTTTAGCGGGGTTCACAACAGTTACACCAATACCTTGTTCGCCTGCTGGTCCCGCAAGGCTATGAGCAAATCCACGGACCCACCACTTACTCGCGGCATATGTTGGGCTCCTTGTACGGGGATAGTGACCGTCAAAACTCCCAACAAATATCAGGTTCCCCCCAACGTCAGCCAAATGAGGGATTGCATTATGGGCAACGTAGAACGTCCCATCGACATTTACCCTCATGAGAGTTCGATAATCTTCAAGATCCACCTCTGGGAGTGGCTGATTATCACTCCCGGGTACCCCAGCGTTGCTCACTACTACATCTATCCGTCCGAAGGTATCGACCGTCAAATCAATGGCTGCTTCCACTTGAGATTCATCCCCTACGTCGGCTGGGATGATTAGTGTTTCAACGTCATGCTCATCTTCGATTTCTGCTGCAACACTCCTGAGACGTTCTTCGCGTCGTGCGAGCAGTGCTACATCTGCTCCATCATGAGCTAAAGCATGTCCGGTTGCCTTTCCTATGCCCGAACTTGCGCCTGTTATGAATGATACTGAGTTTTGAAGAGGTAACTGTGTAGCCATACCCAGACAATACTATATTGACTATTTAAACTATTGTATCAATAGCTACAATTCGGCAGGAGCGGGGTAGCGGTAATAATTAGTTGTCACCCCCAGGAAGGTCAGGGAGTTAGAAGACTGCCCGCAAGAATAAAGATAACCCCCAATAGAGTCTCTATATGGATCTTCTCGATTGTGTCAAAAGAGCTCGGGCGACACGGGACTTCACTAACGAGTCGGTTGCAAAGGATGATATCCGATTTTTGCTTGACGTTGCTCGTAGGGCCGGTAGCGGAAAGAATCGACAACCGTGGACATTTATCGTCATAGAGGACGAAGAGCGCCGGAAAAAGTTGGCATCGTTTGGAGAATACACTTCTCCCCTAGAACAAGCATCTGCTGGTATCCTCATCATGCATGATATCCGTAGACGTGATGACGACGATATAAACTTCAACGAGTTTGACTGCGGTCGAGCTGTTCAAAATCTTGTCTTGGCAGCTGCTTCTCGGGGGCTCGGAACGGTACCTCAGAGTATAAGTGATCAATCGGCCGCAGAAGACCTGGTAGCAGCCCCTGATGATAAGGCGGTCCTCTTAGCCATCGCCGTTGGTCATCCTGAAGCTGAGCCCACGAACACAATCGAGGGTGAGGCCAAAGAAGACGTACTCCTCGATTCCGGACGCCAGTCCCTTGAAGAAGTTGTCTATTGGGAGCGTCACGGATGACGTGTTGGCTGTGGGGGTTCGTTCAGAGCCCCGCGGGTCGTGCCGGCGAACGGGGCATCGCCGTCACACTCGTCAACCCCACGAAGGTCCGCACCGAGATCGCGCCGACGGACGAACCGTCGTTCAACAAGCAGTACGACGAGGGGGAGATTCTGGAGCCGGACGACGTGGCCGAGGCAATCGCGTTCGCCGCTCGGTAACCGACCCGGGCGACGGTCAGCGAAATCGACCTCTACGCCCGAGACAAATACTCCCGAGAGGGCTTCTGACCGAGTTCCGCCTCGGGGTGGGTCACTCCAGTTCCGTCTTCAGTATCTTCCCCGTCTCGCCCCGGGGGAACTGCTCCACCACGTGGACGTCCGCGGGCACCTTGAAATCGACCAACGACTCCCGGCAGTGGGACATCACGAGCGCTTCGATCTCGTCGGTCGGGTGGTCGCCCTCGACGGTGACGTAGGCGACGGGCACCTCGCCGTAGATCTCGTGGTCGCGGCCCACGACGCCGACGTCCTCGATCTCCGGCAGTTCGTGGATCGTCTCCTCGATGTCGCCGGGGAAGATGTTCTGTCCGCCCCGGATGATGATGTTCTTGATGCGGTCGGAGACGTAGTACTCGCCGTTCTCGTCGTAGTAGCCGATGTCACCCGTACAGAACCACGTTCCCTCGAACACCTCCTCGGTCGCGGTCTGGTTGTTGTAGTACTCCTTGAACAGCGTCGGGCCGCGGATGCGTATCTCGCCGCGTTCGCCTGCCGGGAGCGGTTCCCTGGACTCCTCGTCGACGACTTGCATCTCCGCGTACCGCGAAGCGACGCCCGCGGAGCCGTACTCGCGCTGTTCGGGACTCTCGTGGGTGGTCCCGGCGACCTCCGACAGCCCGTAGATCTCCATCACGTCGACATCGAAGGTGGCCTCGAACTGTTTCGTCACCTCCGTCGAGAGGAACGACCCGGAGACGACGAACGTCTCCATGGGCGTCGACTCGTGGATCGGGCCACGCTCCGTCAGTATCGACAGGATGCTCGGCACGCCGCTGGTCACGTTCCCGCCGTACGCGGTGACGTCGTCCCAGAACGCGGAGGCGCTGAACCCGTCCCGGAGCAGGACCTCCCCGCCGTCGTACAGCGTCCCGAACGTCGTGATGTACCCGTCGATGTTGTACAGCGGGAGCATCGTGTAGAACGTGTCGTAGCCGCGCGGCATCTCGCCCGCGTGGAGCCGCGTGAGGAAACTGCTGTGGCTGTGTGCGACCGCTTTCGGGTCGCCCGTCGTTCCGGACGTGAACATCAGAAACGCCGTGTCGACGGGCCGGACGTCGGGGCCGACGCGGTCGCCGTCTGCCGGCGCGTAGTCGTCGGGGGTGACGACCCGAACGGACTCCCCCACGCCGACGTCGCTCACCGCGTCCACGAGGTCAGTTGCGGCGACGACCGCCTCGGCGTCCGACTGGTCGAGCACGTACGCCAGTTCGTCGCCACGGTACTCGGGGTTCACCGGCACGGCGACGGCCCCGAGCTTCAGCAGGCCGCAGATGGCCGTCACCAGTTCGATGGAGTTCGGGAACACGAGCGCGACGTGACTGCCGGCGCCGACGCCGACGTCCGCCAGCGTCCGCGCGACGTCGGCGGCCGCGTCGTCCAGTTCGGCGTAGCTGACAGACTCGCCCGACTCGGCCCGTATCAGGGCGGTCTCGTCGGCGTGTTGCTCGGCCTGTGCGTGTAGCATCTCCGCCATCGTGTCGTATCTCGGCGGCACGGTCACCACCCAGCCACGAGCGCGTCCGCGTCGACGCTCGTCGATGCAGTTCCCGACCGCCGGCAGGTGGCCCGCCTCATGCGGCGTGTGGCGACCCGACGGTGCTCGCTCCGAGCGAGTGGGTGTCCGTCCAGAGCAGTCCCTGCATTGGGGGGACGCTCGTCTACTCCTGGCATGGTATCACACGCCGACATGCCGTCAGCCACTCACATAAACACTCGTGTCCGACACGTCTCTCGGCCTCGCGGGCCGCGACGACAGCCCGGGCGGGATGGGGCCTCTTGCTTGGGGGTCGTGGTTCGGGAGACTCACGCCCGGCAGTTCCGCGGGCACGTACCTATTAGTCGTTCCCGGTGGAGGGTTCGGCTGGTGCGTACATAGATGACACCCAGCACGGGAGACGTCGTGACGGTCGACGGCATCATCGCCCCCGAGGAACTCGGGCGGACGATGACCCACGAGCACGTCTTCATCGATTTGAGCAACTGGTACACCGACCCGGGGTCGGCCTACAGACGGGCGCAGGCCGAGAACCCCGTGACGATGGAGAATTTGAGCGAACTGCGGCGCAATCCGATGGCCTCGAAGGACAACCTGCTGTTGGGGTCGATGGAGGAGGCCGTCGACGAGGTCGGCATGTTTCGCGACGTCGGCGGCGACACCATCGTCGAGGTCACCCCAAAGGGCCCGCCGGGCCAGGACCCCGAACAGCTCCGGCTGGTGAGCCGGCGGACGGGCGTCCAGCTCATCCAGGGGACGGCCTACTACGTCCGGACGGCCCACCCGGACGGGCTCGACGAGCGGTCCGAGCAGTCGATAGAGGACGAGTTCGTCAGCGACGTCAGGGACGGCATCGACGAGACGGACGTGCAGGCGGGCATCATCGGCGAAATCGGGCTCAGTACGGACGCGGACAGCGAGATATACGACACGGAGCTTACGGTGCTGAAGGCGGCCGCTCGGGCGGCCGTCCGCACGGGCGCCTCGCTGAGCATCCACCCGCCGGGGCGGAAGAAAGTGGCCCAGCGGGGCCGGACGTACCCCACCTCCCGGTGGTCGCTCGAGGTTCTCGACATCGTCGAAGAGCAAGGGCTCCCCGCCGACCGGGTCGTGATGGGCCACATGGACCGGACCCTCTACGAGGACATCGACTATCTGAAACAGTTGGCCGAGCGGGGCCCGTATCTGGAGTTCGACCTGTTCGGGTCGGAGTTCTACTACGACCACTGGGACGACGGCTACCCCGCCGACGAGTGGCGGATCGAGACCATCGCCGAACTCGTCGACGAGGGGCATCTCTCCCAGATACTGCTTTCACACGACGTCTGTCAGAAGATTCAGCGCGTGAACTACGGCGGGTTCGGCTACGCTCACGTCATCGACAACGTCGTGCCGATGTTCGAGCAGTTGGGTGGCCTCGACGGCGACCAGATTCAGACGATGCTCGTGGACAACCCCCGTGAGATGTTGACCTTCGCCGAACCCGAGGAGGCTGTCTGATGGCCCACCTCGTCCGCAACGAACTCGACGAGGAGATCGTCGAGCTAGTGCTGAACCGTCCGGAGTCGCTCAACGCGCTGAACAAGGAACTCCTGCGGGAGATTCCCGAGGCGGTCCGGCGAGCCGACAGCAACGACCGGAAGGTGATCATCTTCCGCGGGGCGGGAGACGCGTTCACCGCCGGCGCCGACCTGGAGGAGGCCACGCAGGACGACGAGGGCGAGGACGTCTCCCTGTTCCAGGAGCTCACCCGTGCAGTCCTGGAGTTCGACGGCATCGTCATCGGGCAACTCCACGGTTACGCCATCGGCGGCGGCCTGGAGTTCACCCTGAGCTTCGACCTCCGATACGCCGCGGAGGGGACGACGTTCAAGCTCACCGAATCCGAGATCGGCGTCACCATCTCGAACGCGTCGACGCTACTGTTGCCCGCGACGGTCGGGCTGGGCACGGCCAAGGACCTCGTGTTCACGAGCCGCGAGGTGTCCGCGACGGAGGCGGACGACATCGGACTCGTGACCGGCGTCTACGAGGAGGCGGCGCTCCAGGAGCAGGTCCGCGACGTGGCCCGCGACATCGTGGAGAACAAATCGACGGCGGCGCTGAAGCTGAACAAGCGTGGCATCAACCGCCAGTTCGCAGTCGAGAACGCTCTGGAGTACGAGCGCCTTCTCGGCCTCGAGATGAAGGCGAGCAGGGCGGACGACGAGGACGACATCGACTGGGGGTGAGGCGTTCCGGTCGGCTTTCGTCGCCCTGGAGGCGCTTGCGTGGTTGACGGCCGCCGTCGGGGGTCAGTCCCCCCCGACGATCTCGTGTCTGAGAGTGCCGATACCCTCGGCGTCGAGTTCGACCGTGTCGCCGGGCTCGATCCAGCGGTCGAGTTCGAGACCACAGCCCCCGCCCACCGTGCCCGTCCCGAGGACGTCGCCGGGGTGGAGCGTCTCGTCCTGTGAGACGTACTCGATGATGTCCGCAAAGGAGTGGTACATCTCGCCGATGTCGCCCTCCGACCACGTCTCGCCGTTCACGCGGGCGGTGACGTGGAGGTTCTCGAACTCGATGCTGTCGCGGGTCACGAGATACGGCCCGAACCCGTTGGCGAAGTCCTTCCCCTTCGTGGGCCCGAGCTGGCCAGCCATCTCCTTCATCTGGATGTCGCGGGCGCTGAAGTCGTTGAAGATGGTGTAGCCCGCGATGTACTCGTCGGCCTCCTCGGCGGGGATGTCGCGGCCCCGCTTCCCGACCACCGCACACAACTCGAGTTCGTAGTCCAGTTTGTCGGTGTAGCTGGGCCACTCGACGGCCTCGTTCGGGTGGGCGATGGAGTCGGGGTTCCCCTTGTAGTAGACGGGAATGTCGTACCAGACGTCGGGAATCTCGCCCTCGAGGCTGTTCTGGACGTGCTCCTCGAACACCATGAAATCGCGGATGGAGTTCGGTCGCGGGAGCGGGCTCAACAGGCGGACCTCCTCGGAGTCGTACCTGGTCCGTGCGCCGTTGGGCGCCGTCACCTCCGACCCGGCGACGAACTCGACGGCCTCGCCGGCCGCCTCCAGCGCCCGGTCGCCCCGTCGAAGAAACTCCAGCATCTCCGGCGGGACGACGGTCTCAGCGACCGCCGTCGGGTCCTGCTCGCCGCGGTCCGCGAGGCGGGCGGCGTACGCCGCCGTGAGGTCGACCAGTCCGTCCCCGTCGTGGGCGCCGACGCGTCGGACCGCGCCGACCGGCGTGTCGACCTCGAAGCTGGCGAGCTTCATTCCTCGCCCTCCAGAATGGCGACCGGGCGGACCCAGCCGGCGCTGGCTCGCTCGATGGAGATGGGGAACGTCACCAGCGGCACGTCGGTCCGCCGCGGCAGTTCGTCGAGGTTGGCCATGCTCTCTATCTGGCAGTACTCCACCTCACGGCCGGCGAAGTGGGCGGGCCACAGTTCCGCGTCGTCGCCCGACTCCGCGTACCGGCGACCCATCTCGGCGAACGGCTTGTCGAACCCGTAGGCGTCGGTGCCGATCACCTTCACGCCCTGCTCGACGAGATACTTCGTCCCCTCGGCGCCCATCCCCGGGAACTCCAGGGTGTACTCCTCGGTCCCCCACAGTTCGTCCGCGCCGGTCTCGATGAGGACGATTTCGCCCTCCGAGAGTTCGTGGTCGAGTTCCTCGAGTTGCGCCTCCAGTTCCTCGGCGCTGATTTCGGTGCGTGGCTCCTTCCAGGTGAAATCGAGGACGACCGCGTTGCCCGCACACCACTCCAGGGGTATCTCGTCGATGGTCCGTGAGGGCTCGCCGTCCACCTCGGGGCCGTAGTGCCACGGCGCGTCGAGATGCGTGCCGGCGTGCGGGATGAGCGTCAGCTCCTCCCACGCGAGCCCCATCCCGTCGGGGAAGTCGCTCCCCTCGATGTCCTCGTAGCCGAGTTCGTTGAGGTTCGACGCCAGAAGCTCCGCGCCCGTCTCGTGGTCCCAGTACTCGATTTCGGGTGGGAACGGCTCGCTGGCGTCCGGTTCGAGGCCGATGCTCAGGTCGATGAACTCCGCGTCCCCGCTCGCGACTGTGTTCCAGACTGACATGGCGTACTTCGAGACCATGAACCCGAGACACCATGATAATTGCCCCTGTTCGGACGACCCACGAGGCCGGTGGTTCGGTGGCGCCACCGGTGTACCAACGCTTAACCCGGGGGAGCGTGTGAATCGTGACCATGGGTCGAGATTCGGAGTTCGACGTCCAGGAGGAGTACACCGAGGAGAACCGGAAGTTCCGGAGCGTCGTCGAGCGGAGTTCGGACGACGACGTGGCCCACGGGCTCGTCCGTGGCAAACACGAACTGCACGCGGACGAACCGGAGTGGCTCGAGGAGCCGGGCGCCGGCAACGATGCCCACCCGGCGCCGGCCGACTATCTCGTGTTCGGGCTGGTGTCGTGTCAGGTCGAGGTGCTCGACCAGGCGCTCCGGAAGGCCCGCATCGAGGAGTACAACATCCGGGCGTCCGCCGTGGTCGACCGGGTCGGCGAGGACGAACCCGCAGAGGAGATGCTCGCCCACCACGCGGGCCGCATCTCGCACGTCAGCGTCGATTTGACGCTGGAGGTGCCCCCGGAGTTCGAGTCGCGGGCACAGCGCTGTCTCGACGTGTACGACACCGGCTGTGTGGTCGGGCAGAGCTACCGGAACGGCATCGACTACACCCCGACCGCGACGCTCGACGTCGTCGAGTGAGCCACGACGCGTCTCACCACTGGAGTGTCGAGCCGGTGTTGTAGCGGATGGTCTTGGTCCGCGTGAACTCGCGCATCGTCTCCTCGAAGGCGTGTTTGCGGCCGATGCCGCTCCGCTTGTAGCCGCCGAACGGCGTGCCGATACCCCCGCGGAAGTAGGTGTTGACGAGCACGAACCCCACCTCGAGGTTCTCGGCGACGCGCATCGCCCGCTTGGCGTCGCCCGACCAGACGGCGCCCGTGAGGCCGTACTCCACCTGGTTCGACAGCTCGATTGCCTCCCGTTCGGTCTCGAACGTCGTCACGGAGATGACCGGCCCGAAGATCTCCTCGTTGAAGATGCGCATGTCCGGCTCGACCCCGTCGAAGACGTGCGGGGCGACGAAGTAGCCGTCGCCGTCGGGGACGCCCCCCTCGTAGACGAGGTCGGCGCCCTCGCGTTTCCCGACCTCGATGTAGTCGGTCACCTTGTCGTACTGTTGCTGGGAGGCGAGCGGCCCGATGTCGGTGTCGGGGTCGTCGCCGGGGCCGACCACCAGTTCGCGGGTCCGCTCGACGAACCGCTCGAGGAACTCGTCGTGGATCTCCTCGTGGACGAGCAGTCGCTCCGACGACGAACACGCCTCCCCGCTGTTGTAGAACGCGGAGTCGACGGTCCCCGGGACGGCGTCCTCGAGGTCGGCGTCCGGGAAGTAGACGCTCGCGTTCTTCCCCCCGAGTTCGAGCATCACGGGCGTGATGTGTTCGGCCGCCGACTTCAGCACTTCCGTCCCCGTGTTCGAGTTGCCCGTGAACGCGAGCTTGCCGACGTCGGGGTGGCTCGTGAGCGCCGCACCGGCCTCGACGCCGCCGGGAACGACGTTGAACACGCCGTCCGGGAGCAGGTCGTCGAACAGTTCGGCCATCCGGAGCGCACACAGCGGCGTCTCCGGGGCCGGTTTGAGCACCATCGTGTTCCCCGCCGCCAGCGCGGGCGCGAGGAAGTCGGCGACGTGCATCGGCGGCCAGTTCCACGGGATGACGGTCCCGACGACGCCGTACGGCTCGCGGACCGTCATGTCCATGAGGTCGTCGTGGTTCGGGAGCGTCTCGCCGTAGTGTTTGTCCGCGGCGCCGGCGTAGTAGCGGAAGTCCTCGATGGCCGCCTCGACGTCGCGCTCGGACTCGTGGAGCGGTTTGCCGTTCTCCCTCGTCTCCAGGGCGGCCAGTTCGTCGGCGTTCGCCTCGACGGCGTCGGCCAACTCGTGAAGCACGTCGACCCGCTCGTGTGCGCTCCGGTCCGACCACGTCGTCTCGAAGCTTCGACGTGCCGCCTCGACGGCGGCCTCGACGTCCGCCGCGCCGCCGTTTGGCGCCTCGGCGAACGCCTCGCCGGTCGCGGGGTCGAGCACCGTCCGATACTCGTCCGACTCGGGTGGGGTCCAGTCACCGTCTACGTACAGGGTTGGCCAGCGGTCGACCATACCCCGCAGGGACAGCGCGCTGGCTAATAAATCGGTCCCCCGGCCCGGAACGGGTGGGAACGCGGCGCTCGCGGCGAATGATTAAAGTATGCTTGTAACTGTCTCCCAATCACGAGTTGACGTGGAGCCATGAGTGTAATCCCGGACAACGAGTACGAGCTATCGGCATCAGAACGAGACCTCCGGCAGGAGTTACGGGCGTTCGTCGAGGAGTCGGTCGACCCGCTGGATTTCGCCACGCTGGAGTGGCAAGACGACCCCCACGACCGCATCCCCTGGGACGCCGTCGAGGCGGGCGCACAGCGGGGGCTGATGGACCTCACGGTCCCCGAGGAGTACGGCGGCTACGGCGCCTCGCCGCTCGCGCTCGTGATGGGCGCGGAGGAACTGTCGGCCGGCGACATGGGGCTGGCCGTCATCTTCGACCAGAACTGGAAGATCGCGCGGGTCATCGACCACCTCGCGGACGACGACGTGCGCGAGGAGTTCTTCTCGGCGTACGTCGACGACCCCCGGCATCTGCTCGCCATCACCTCGACGGAGCCCAGCGGCGGGTCGGACGCACTGCTCCCCTACGAGAAGGGGCAGTACGACACCACCGCACGGAAGGAGGGCGACGAGTGGGTCATCAACGGAAAGAAGCGGTACATCTCGAACGGGGCGGACGCGAAGACGTACGTCGTCCTCGCCCAGACCGACCCCGACTCGCCCCACCACGACGGCGGTGCGACGGCGTTCTACGTCCCCGGTGACACCGACGGGCTGGACGTCACGAACGTCTGGGAGAAGATGAGCCAGCGGCTCGTCAACAACGCCACCATCGAGTACGACGAGGTCCGCGTTCCCGAGGCGTACGTCCTCGGGGAGGTCAACGAGGGGATGTCCAGCGTCAGTCAGGTGCTCAAGGAGGGGAACATCGAGGCGGGCGCGACCGCGCTGGGCTCCGCACGCGGGGCGCTGGAACTCGCCTTCGAGTACGCCAACGAGCGGACGCAGGGTGGCAAGCCGGTCATCGACCATCAGGTCACCGAACACGACTTCGCCCGCATGGTGACCGAGTACCAGGCGGCGCGGGCCCTGCTGTGGACGACCGCCCGTGCCGTCGAACAGCAGGGCGAGGCGTACGACCCGATGTTCTCCTCGATGGCGAAGGTGTTCGCCGCCGAGACGGCCGTCGACATCAGTCGGCGCTCGCTCGAGAAGTTCGGCGGCGAGGGCATCATGCTCCGGGCACCCATCCAGAAATACTTCCGTGACGCCGTCTCGTTCCTTCACTCCGACGGCACCCAGGAGGTCCACACACAGCGGGTCGCTAACGGCCTGCGCGACCGATACGAGGGGTAGCGGCCGCAGGCGGCGCGGGCAACCCCCGAAACTATATCTGCGGTGCAGTCTGCGGTTAGTTCACATGGCAGAGCAGGAGCAGTTCACGGCGGCGCTGACGATTCACCCGGACGACGAGTACAAGACCGCTACCCTCCGGGAGAAACACACGCTCGTCTCCGACGAGCCGGCGTGGCTCCCGGGCGTCCACGGCGGGAACGACGACCATCCGGCACCGGTCGACTTCCTCGTGATGAGTCTGGCGGCGTGTCAGGCGTCGGTGCTGAACCAGTGTCTGGAGCGCAACGGCGTCGAGGAGTACCGCATCGACTGTGAGGCCGTCCTCGACGAGTACGACCGCGACGAGGACCACCCCGAGGAGATGCCCCCGCACACGGCCCTGCGGGTCGAGCATATCACCGTCACGATGGCGCTGACGACGACCCCCGAGTACGCCGACGCCGCCGACCGCTGTCTCACCACCTACGACGAGGGCTGTATCGTCGGACAGAGCCTCGCGGGCGGCATCGACTACACGCCGTTGACGGCACTCGACGTCGTGGAGGGGCCGATTCGGGCCGACGACTGACGGCTTACTCCGACTGCTCCTCCCTCTGTTCGAGGTCGACCCGCCGGACCTTCCCCGTCGACGTCGTCGGGAGGACGTCGATGAACTCTATCTCGCGGGGGTACTCGTACTTGGCGAGGCGGTCGCGGACGTGCTGTGCGAGTTGCCGTTTCAGGTCGTCGCTCGCCTCGTGGCCGGCCGCGAGGACGACGAACGCCTTGGGCACCTCGCCGCGTTCGTCGTCGGGGATGCCGACGACGCCGGCGTCGGCGACCGCGTCGTGGGTGGCCAGCGCCTCCTCGATTTCGACGGGGCCGATGCGGTAGCCCGCCGAGATGATGACGTTGTCCTTCCGACTGTGGAAGGAGAGGTAGCCGTCCGCGTCCATCGCCCCGAGGTCCTCGGTGAGGAGCCAGCCGTTCTGTACCTTCTCAGCCGTCTTGTCGGGTTTGTTCCAGTACTCCTTGAAGCAGATGGGGTCGCCCTCGTAGCGGACGGCTATCTCGCCCACCTCGCCGGGGTCGACGGTCGGTTCCGCCGTCTCGGGGTCGACGATGGCGACCTCGTGGCCGGGTGCCGCCGGGCCGATCTTCCCCTCGCGGGACTCGGTGAGGGCGGTGCAGTCGCCGACTATCATGTTCGCCTCCGTCTGGCCGTACCCCTCGTGGACGACGGCGCCGTCGAAGGTGTCGGCGGCCCACTCGACGATGCTCTCGCCGAGCGACTCCCCGCCGCTGGAGACTGCCCGGACGTCGCCGACATCGCCGGCCGCCGTCCGGTCGACCTGCATCATCATCCGGAGCGCGGTCGGCGGCGCGAAGTAGTTCGTCACACCGTAGCGTTCGATGACGTCGAAGGCGGTTTCGGGGTCGAACCCCGCCTCGTTCTCGTAGGCGACGACGGGTTTCCCGAAGAACAGGCCGGGGAAGACGACGTCGTACAGCGTCGCCACCCACGCCCACTCCGAGGGCGTCCAGAACACGTCGCCCGGCGACATCTCCATGTTGCAGACGGTCGTGACGAACATCGGGAGGTTCCCCAGCAGGACGCGGTGGGCGTGGCGGACGCCCTTCGGGTCGCCCGTCGTCCCCGAGGTGTAGATGATGATGGCGTCGTCGTCTTCGGCGGTGTCGACGGGGTCGAGGCGCCGCGACGAGGCGTCGATGGCGTCCCAGAAACCCACCTCCTCGCCCGTCGCCGTCCCGTCGACGACGAGCACCTCCTCGAGACTGTCCACGTCGTCGCGGACCGCCCGGAGCGCCCCCGCGTTCGAGGCGTCGACGATACAGGCTTTCGCGTCGGCATCGTCGAGGCGGTACCTGACGGCCTCCGTCCCGAACAGCGTACTCAGCGGCACCGACACCGCGCCGAGTTTCCAGATGGCGACGTGAGCCATCACGGTTTCCGGCTTCTGTGGCGCGTTCACGCCGACGCGGTCGCCCCGCTCGACGCCCTGCTCGCGGAGGTAGTTCGCCAGTCGGTTGGTGACGTTCCGGAGTTGCCAGAACGTGTACGTCCGCTCGTTCCCCTCGTGGTCGAGGCCGAACAGCGCGACCCGGGACTTGTCCGAGGACCACCGGTCGCAGACGTACTCGGCGGCGTTGAACCGCTCGGGCACCTCCCACTCGAACGACTCGCACAACTGGTCGTAGCTGTCCCACTCCTGCTCGTAGAAGTGATAGGCGTTGAGACGACTCCGTTCGTCCATAGATGGCGTTTCACACGATGGGTACTATTAGTTATCCCTCGCCGAGGGTATCACGCCACCCCAAACGAATAATTACCAGAAGGGTAAACGTAGCTACCATGCTGACCGGACAGACAGCATTCGTCACCGGAGCGAGCCAGGGTATCGGCCGACAGATCGCCATCACGCTCGCGGCGGAGGGCGCCAACGTGGCGCTGGCCGCGCGAAGCGACGGCATCTACGAGACCGAGGAGATGATCGACAGCGACGCGACGCTGGCCGTCGAGACGGACGTGACCGACGAGGCGTCGGTCGAGTCGTCCATCGAGGCGACCGTCGACGAGTTCGGCGGCCTCGACGTCGTTGTGAACAACGCCGGCATCGCGGGGCCGACGGCGCCCATCGAGGAGGTGACCGTCGAGGAGTGGCAGCAGACGCTCGACGTGAACCTGATGGGGATGTTCCTCACGGTGAAACACGCCTCCCCGCATCTCCGCGCGAGCGACCGCGGGAGCGTCGTCAACATCTCGTCGATAAGCGGGAAGCGGCCCCTCGAGAGCCGGACGCCGTACACGGCCTCGAAGATGGGCGTCATCGGGCTGACGCGGACGCTCGCGTTCGAGTTGGGCGACGACGACGTGACGGCCAACGCCATCTGCCCCGGCGCGGTGCGGGGCGAACGCATCAACAACGTCATCGAGAACCAGGCCGAGCAGCTGGGCGTCACCTTCGAGGAGGCGAAACGGCAGGTCATCACGAAGGACATGGCGCTCGACGACATCGTCGACCCCGAGGACGTCGCCGACATGGTCGCGTACCTCGCCAGCGACCACGGCCAGCACATCACCGGCCAGGACATCAGCGTCGACTCCGGCGCGACCTGGTACTGACCGGTCACTCCAGGAGGTCGCGGGCGTTCCCCCCGAGGATGCGGTCGGCGTCGGCCCTCGAAGTCACCTCGGCGATGGCGTCGGCGAACGCCCGGCCCTCCTCGGGCGGTCGCGGCTCGTAGGGGGCGTCCGTTCCGAACAGCAGTTGCGTCGAGGGGAACGCTTCGAGTGCGACCCGGACCGGCGCGGAGTAGCCGAAGAACCCCGAGGTGTCGACGTACACCCGCTGTTCCAGTTGCGTCTTGAACGCCTCGTACCCCTTCACGTGCTCCTGGCCCGGCCAGCGTCCCGGGTCCAACTGGAGGTGAATCCGGCCGAGCATCGCCGCGATGTTGCCGCCGAGATGGTGGAAGACGAGGTCGAGGTCCGGGTAGCGGTCGAGCACGCCGTCGTGGATGACCTTGAAGATGCTCTCCGAGAGCGCCGCCTCGCGCCCGAATATCGCGTTGAGCCGGTAGGTGTCGTCCAGCGCCTCGGGGTGGAGCGACTCGTTCAGTTTCGGGTGGACCAGAAGCGGCACGCCCCGGTCGGCGGCCACCGCAAGCACCGGCTCGACCTCGGGGTCGTTGAGTTCGATGCCGTCGCTTTTGGTCGCCAGCGCGCCGCCGCTGTAGCCGGCGTCGAGACAGCGCTCGAACTCCGCGGCCGCCGTCTCGCCGCCGGCGGCGGTGGGAATCGCCGCCAGCCCGTGGAACTGGTCGTAGTCGTCGATTTCGGCGAGGAGCGCGTCGTTCGCGGTCGCCGTCGCCTCGCCGTCGCCGTGGCCCATGTAGTACGGCTGTGACAGCGCCGCCCCGTCGATGCCGGCTTCCTCACACCACCGGACGTACTCCTCGATGTCGGTGTGGTGCGCGCCGAGATACGGCTCGAACTGCTCGAAAGACTCCGGGAGCACGTTCTCTGGGTGGAGATGGGCCCCGAAGTCGAACACGCGACTCCCGTCGCCGTCTGATAACTGCATGTCGATACCACGTGTGACCAGCGACAACTACCTTTCGGAATATATTGGATATATGACAGTATCGCTCCGGCGGCTACGGGGTCGTCGCGCCGCGGCCGACGAGCTCGCCCGCGGCGATGGTTGCGAGCATCTCCTCGACGCCGTCCAGCTCGACCACCTCGGAGACGACCGGCTCGACGACGCCCTCGGCGACGAGTTCGGCCGACCGCGCGAGTTCGTACCGGGAGCAGTAGCGGCTCCCGACCACCTCGAGTTCGTCCATGACGAGTTCCCGGGGCGACACGTCGAACGAGCGGCCGGGGAACCCGGTGAGGTTTACCAGCCGGCCCCGGGTGGCGAGCGCCGACACGCTCTCCTCCAGCAGGTCCATCGAGCCGGTGAAGTCGACGGCCACGTCGTACTCGATGCCCTCGCTGTCGGCGAACGCGGCCAGCGACTGCTCGTCGGTGTTGAGCGTGTGGGCCGCCCCGAGTTCCCGGCACCGGTCGAGCTTCGCGTCGACGCGGTCGACGGCCGTCACCTCGCCGCCGAAGTGGTCGGCCAACTGAACGAGGTGGATGCCGACGCCGCCGCCGGCCCCGAGCACGAGCACGTCGTCGCCAGGGTCGATGCCCGCCCGCTCGCTCACGATGTGGTAGGGGGTGGCGATGGCGTCCGGCACCGCGGTCGCGGCGACGGGGTCGATGTCGTCGGGGAGCCGGACGACGCTCTCGGCGGGGAGGCTGACGTACTCGGCGTAGCCGCCGTCCGTGGCGACGCCGACGAACCCCTCGAAGTTCGCACACAGCGACTCGTGGCCCGAGAGACACGCGTCACACCGGCCACAGACGAGATAGAAGTACGCCGCGACGCGGTCGCCCGCGTCGAACGGCAGGGCCTCGGACCCCAGTTCGGTGACCCGGCCGACGATTTCGTGGCCGGGAATCCGGGGCAGGGCCGCGGGGTCGTCGCCGAGGTCGCCGTTGATTGCGTTCCGGACGGTCAGGCCGACGCTCGTCGCCTCCACCTCGATGAGCACCTCGCCGGGGGTCGGCTCCGGCACCGGCACGTCTCGCGCGGTCAGACCGCCGCCCCACTCGTCGAGCTGGAGGCTCTGCATGGTGTCCGTCATTCGGTCGCACATCTCGGCTCCGTCGCAAAAGCCTTTCTCCCGGTCGGGTGGGGCCGGCTACAGCCCCAGGTACGCTTCTCGGACGCGGTCCTCGTCGATGAGCTCCTCGCTCGCGCCGCTCAGCGCGACCGTTCCGTTCTCGAGCACGTAGCCGCGGTCGGCGATGCGGAGCGACTGCTGGGCCTTCTGGGACACCAGCAGGACGGTCGTACCGCCGTCGTTTATCTCCGCGATGGAGTCGAGCGTGTTCTGTGCGAGGTCCGGCGCGAGCCCCAGCGTCGGCTCGTCGAGCATCACCAGTTCGGGGTCGCTCATCAGCCCCCGACCGATGGCGAGCTGTTGCTGTTGGCCGCCGGACATGGTGCCGGCTTTCTGGTTCGGCCGCTCGGCAAGCACCGGAAACAGCTCGTGGACCTCCGCGAGTCGTGCCTCGCGGTCGGCGTCGGAGAGGTCCCGCGGCGCGCCGAGTTCGAGGTTCTCCGCGACGGTGAGTTCGGTGAACAGTTTCCGGTCCTCGGGGACCTGCACCAGCCCGCGCCGCCACACCTCGTGGGGCGGGACGCCGGTGATGTCGTCGCCCTCGAACGTCACCGTCCCCGTCTGGGGGGTGAGCGTGCCGGTGATGGTGTTCAGCAGGGTCGTCTTTCCGGCGCCGTTCGAGCCGAGGACGACGACGAGTTCCTCGCGGTCGACCGAGAGCGAGACGTCTTCGAGCGCGTGGGCGGTCCCGTACGAGTAGCCGAGGTGCTCGACGTCAAGCATAGCTCTCCTCCCCCGTTCCGAGGTAGACGTCGATGACCTGCTGGTTCTGGGCGATCGCCTCCGGCCGGTCGTTGGCGATGATCTCGCCGTTGGCGAGCACCATGATCCGGTCACAGACGTTCATCGCCGCCTCCATGACGTGCTCGATGAGCAGTACCGTCACGCCCATGTCGTCGCGTATCTCCTCGACCAACTCGATCAGCTCCGTTACGTCCGAACTGCTGAGGCCGGCGAACACCTCGTCGAGCAGGAGAAGCTCCGGGTCGGTCGCCAGCCCCTTGGCGATCTCAAGCCGCTTCTTCTCGGACATCGTCAGGTCACGACCGATCATGTCGGCCTTGTGTTCGAGGCCGACGAACTCGATGAGCTCACGGGCCCGGGTGCGGGCCTCGCTGACTTTCCGGTACCCCCCCGAGTAGAGGAGGCCGGGAAGCAGGTTGTCGGTCGTGGTGAACGTCGGATACGGGCGCGTTATCTGGAACGTCCGGCCGATGCCCATCCGCGCGATGTCCTTCGGGGGCGTGTCGGTGATGTCCTCGCCGTTGAACGTTATCGTGCCGCCGTTGGCCCGCAACAGCCCCGAGACGATGTTGAAGAACGTGGTCTTGCCGGCCCCGTTGGGACCGATGAGGCCGCATATCTCGCCGTCCTGTACCTCGAGCGAGAGGTCCGTGAGGACCTCCAGCCCGCCGAAGTGCTTCTCGACGTGGGTTGCTTCGAGCATCTCAGTTCGCCTCCTTGGGTTCGGGTTCGCTGAACGGGTCGAACGACGACTGCTTGAGCCGACTCCGGATGAGCGGCACGATACCGGACGGCAGATACAGGATGACGCCGATGAGCACCAGCCCGAGGATGGTGTTGGCGACCGGGCCGCTGATCAGCAGCGTCAGCACCTCCTGGAGCGTCCGGATGAGAAGTGCCCCGACGAACGGGCCGACCCACGTGTCGGTGCCGCCGACGAGCGACATCAGCACCACCAGGATGGAGATGTTCAGGCTGAACATCGGCTCCGGGACGACGTAGCCGATGTACCACGAGTAGAACCCCCCTGCGAGTCCGGCCAGCCCCGCGGAGATAGTGAACGCGAATATCTTGAGGTAGGTCGTGTCGATGCCCTGGACGCTGGCGACCTCCTCGTCCTCGCGGATGGCGAACAGCCCGATGCCGTACCGGGACCGCTCGATCCAGCGGGCGACGAGGATGGTGACCGTCACCACCCCCAGCATCGCGTAGTAGAGGATGACGCTGCTCAGCGTCACCGATTCGGCGGGCGCCGACAGGAAGATGCCCGCCGTCGCCTCCAGCACCGGGAGCAGTTTGATGACCAGAAGCAGGATGAGCGCGGCAAGTAGCGTCACCACCGAGAAGTACGCCCCCTGGAGCCGCAAGACGAGCACGCCGATGATGATGGCGACGACGCCCGCGATGACCGCCCCGAGCACGGCGGTGATAAGCGGCGACCAGCCCTGCCACGACAGCAGGACGGCAGTGGTGTAGCCACCCAGTCCGACGAACGCGGCGTGGCCGAAGCTCTGGTACTCGGCGTAGCCGCCGATGATGTTCCAGCCGACGCTCAGCGACGCGTACATCAGCGTCAGGAAGCCGAACGACAGCAGGTAGTTGTTGACCGTAAACACCGGTACGAGCGCCATCGCCAGTATCAGTCCGCCGACCCACACGCGCGGGTCACGGGTCGAGATAGGCCAGTTCATTGGATCAACCCCTCCGGTCGGACCAGCAGAACGACGAACAGGATGCCGAACAGCACGAGGTCGACGTACTCGAACGGGAGCGCGAGCGCGGTGAACTCGGTGACGAGTCCGGTGAACACGCCCGCGAGGCCGCTCCCGACGACGCTCCCGATGCCGCCGAACACGGTCACGAGGAACACGTTGACCAGCCACGACAGCTGGGTCGCGGGGTCGAACGCGTAGAACAGCGACAGCGCGACCCCGGCGACGCCCGCAGTCGCGAAGCCGATGCCGGAGGTGATGCCGCTGACGCGGTGCCGGTCGATGCCACACAGCGCCGCCCCCTCGGGATCTTCGGAGACGGCACGGACGGCCCGGCCCGTGTAGGTCCGCGTCAGGAACAGATAAACGGTTGCGAGCGTCACGACCGCGACTGCGCCGCCGACGAGTCGGCCACCGGGAATCGCCGTCCCGGCGAAGTTGTAGGTAACCGCCGTGTACGGCGTCTTCGTCAGTCGCGGGTCGGCCGAGAACACGCTTATCATCGAGTTCTCGACGGCGAACATGAGCCCCAGCGAGAGGACGAGCGACGCGAACGCCACGTCTTCGGTCTGGGAGAGCAGTTTCTTCACGAGCGTCGCGTAGAACGCGTAGCCGATGGCGAAGAACAGCGGGACGATGACCACCAGCGCGAGCAGGGGGTCGACGCCGAACCGCGTGTTCGCGAAGTAGCCGAGATACGCACCGAGCACACCGAACGCCGCGTGAGCGACGTTGATGACGTCGATGGTGCCCCAGATGAGGGTGAAACCGACCGCCAGTACGGCGAACGCTAACCCCACCAGCAAGCCAGCGATGATGGCGTCGAGGACCGCCATCGGTCAGGCGTCGGAGTAGGGGTAGATCATCGTCGCCTCGCTGTCGACCTGTTTCCCCTTGAACTCGCGGGGGTAGACGAGCTCGGGGGTGCCGTCGATCATCTGGGTCGCCAGCGAGTACCGCTCCGGAAGGCCGCGCTCGTCGAACTCCATCGGGCCGGCGACGGTCGTGACCTGGTTCTGCCGGAGCCAGTTCTTCAGGTCGTCCTGGTTCGTGCCGCCGACGCCCTCGACGGCCTGCTGGAGCGCCTCCATCCACGAGTAGCCGAACATGAAGTACGTCGGGGCGCTGTCGGTGTCGTACCGCTCCTGGGACGCCTGATTGAGCGCGTCGACGCCGTCGAACGGGAGACTGGAGTGCATCATCGTCCCGCTGACGACGCCGTTGCCCAACTCGCCGAGTTCGTTCGACCACGAGGGGGTCTGTGAGCCGACGCCCTGCAGGTAGTACTGCGGGGTCCAGTCGACGTCGTTCACCGCCCGAATCGTCTGGACGCCGTCAGCGAACAGGCTGTTGGAGATGAACACGTCCGCCTCGGTCGAGGCGGCCTGATTGACCAGCGACGAGGCCGATTCGAGCGGCAGTTCGTACTGCTCGTCCATCACGAGTTCGATGCCCGCCCGCTCGAGGTTCGTCTTCGTCCCCTCGTTGATGGCGCGACCGAGCGTCCCGACGCCCGAGAACCCCATCATCGCCGCCGTCTCGGGCCGTTCGCTCTCCGGCAGTTCGTTCGCTATCCAGCTGAACGCGGCGTCGTACCACCACTCCGCCACGAGCGGCGGCGCGCCAAAGGAGTACTCGTACCCCTGTTCCCACGAGCGGCCGTGGGCCCCCATCGAGATGTACACCATCTCGTAGCGCTCGGCGACCTGCATCTGGGCGGCGACCGGCCCGCCGGCGTAGCCCCCGATGATGAGGTCGACGTTCTCCTGTTCGATGAGGTTCACGAGCAGGTTCCGGGAGTTCGAGGCGTCGCTCTCGTCGTCGCGGACGACGAGTTCCACCTCGCGACCCAGCAGACCCCCGTTCTCGTTGATCTCGTTCACCCGTTGCACGTAGCCGTCGCGGATGTACTGGCCGGTCGCACCCAGCGGGCCGCTCAGCGAGATGGCGGTGCCGATTTTGAGCGGCTGGGAGCTGGAACCGCCGCCCCCGGACCCGTCGTCGGTGTCGGTGCTACCGCCGCCGCCACCGCCGCCACCGCCACCGCCGCTGTTGCCCTCACCATCGCCGCTGATGAATCTCATGCAACCAGCCAGCAGGCCGGTCGAGACTGCACCCGATGCGCCGATGTAGTGTCGCCGGTTCCAGTTCCGGTCACTGTCGTCTGTCATATTAGTGTTCCATGATACCCACTAACTAGGAGGATATATATCTTGCCACGCTTTCCCAGGTCCTCCGACGGGACCGGATGTGCCGACACGGTATTGGGTCGTCCGTGTCCGCGCCGACTGCGCGTCTCCGCCCGCGACGGTCCGTCTCAGTCCTCGAAGATGGCGACCGGCCGGAGCGGCGAGCCGGTGCCGTCCTTGATGCGGAGGGGGAACGCGGCGAACTGGAACCGCTCGCCGACGACCTCGTCGATGTTCTCCAGGTTCTCCATGTGGAGTATCTCGTGTTCGGCACACATGTCGTGGACGGGATACTCCTTGGTGCTGGCCGCACTCGCGTGCTCGACCGTCGGCGCGTCGATGCCGAAGTTGCCGACGCCGTGGTCGTGGAGGAACCAGCCCGCCTCGCCGGAGAGGCCGGTGTGGTCGAACATGTACGCGCGGCGCTTGTCCACGTCGTCGATGCCGTAGTTTTCCTGGCGGTGGCCGGTGTGGAACAGCACCGTGTCGCCCTCCCGAATCTCGAGGTCGTGTTCCTCGAGTTGGGCTTCGATATCCTCGACCTCGATGAACTCGTCGGAGCTCTTGTGGCTCAAATCGAGCGCGATGCCGTCAGTATAGAACCGCTCGAGCGGAATTTCGTCGACGGAGGTGTCGTTCGCGGGGTCCAGATGGTTGAACGAGTCGACGTGGGTCGGCCCGTGTTCGGACATCTGGATGGTCCGGTTGATGGGATGTTCCTCGTCGTCGCCCGCACGGTAAAACTGGAGGCTCCGCTCGATTATCTCGGTCTCCTCTTCGACCGAATCGGCCCACTGGAGTCCCACCTCCTCGTGCGTGTCGCTCACCCAGATACGCGTCTTCGGCCACCCGGGATACACGGGCTGGCCTTCCTCTATCGCTCCCGAAAGGTCAACAATCCTCATGATGCGTTCACATAATCTCTGACGGTGTATTTAAATATGATGGTGAGTGACACACCGCGTGATACCCCCACCGCGGCCCGGCCGACGGCTCAATCCAGCGAGATGACGACGATGGCGAGCATCGCGAGGCCGATGCCGACCGCCCGGTTCACCGTGAGCGGCTCCCCGAGCAGGGCGACGCCGACGAGGGAACTCGTGACGAGAAACAGCCCGAACACCGGGACGACGACGCTCACCGGGCCCAGCGACAGCGCACGGAAGAACGCCAGGATGCTCACGGTGATGCAGACGCCCGCGCCGAGCACGTAGACGGCCGACGGGCCCGTGAGATGGTCGACGACGGGTTCGCGGGCCAGCGCCGAGAGCCCGAACGCCGTCGTGGCGAGCATGGCCGCGACGCCGAACGTGGCGACGTCGCTCGGTATCTCCTGGGTGGCGAGGTTCATCAGCGGCGGGACGAACGTGTAGCCGACGAGCGCGATGACAACCCAGACGATGTAGTTCACGAACTGCCCTTCCGTAGCACCCGACTCAAGCCTTTTGCTGGTGCCCGTCGGGGGTGCATCCCGAGACAGAGCCCCGGAGACGGCGCCTGACTGCGGTCCTGTCACTCGTCCCATAGAAATATGTAGGATGACAACATGTCTCGTCCATGGCCGACATCGTCGACCTCAGCCAGGAGATATACCACAAACACCCGTTACACCACGCGCACCCGCCGACGGTGATGTGGACCCACGTCACCTACGACGAGGCGGAACGCATCCTGGGGAACGCGCTCGGGACGGACGACCCGCCGTTCATCTACACGTCGAAGATGATTCAGATGAACGACCACGCCTCGACACACGTCGACGCGCTCTCGCATCTCGGCCGCGGCGGCGCCACCATCGACGAGATGTCGTTCGACTACTTCTACGGGCCGGGGAAGGCCATCTCCATCACGAAGTACGACGGCGCCTCCGACGCCGTCATCACCGTCGAGGACATGGAGCAGGCGTGTGCGGAGGCGGGCGTCGACATCGAGGAGGGCGACATCCTCCTCATCGACACCGGCCACTACGAGGAGACGTACCCCGACCCCGAGTACGTCGAGGACTACGTCGGCCTCTCGGCTGGCGCCACGGAGTGGATGGTCGACAAGGGCGTCGTGAACTTCGGCGTGGACGCGCCCGGCCCCGACAACTCGAACGACAACACCTATCCCGTCCATCAGGTGTGCCGCGATGCGGGGCTCCCACACATGGAGAACCTCAAGAACATCGACCAGGTCGTCGGCGAGACGTTCACCTTCTCGGGGCTCCCGCTCAAACTCCGGGAGGGCTCTGGCGGCCCGATGCGAGCCATCGCCGTTCTCGACGAGTGACACCGACGGGGCCACGCGGGAGAGCGTCGGCTCCGCCGATTGCGGCCCGCCGGGACGGGACCGGCGTAAGTATAAGTAGCTCTCTATGCATTGTGCTCCATAGCTCCATGCGAGCATCTGTCATCCCCGAGACCGGAGGGTTGGACGTAGTGACGGTCGAGGAGGTTCCGACGCCCGAGGCGGGTGCCGGCGACGTCCTCGTCGACGTGAAGGCGAGCGCCGTCAACCACACCGACGTCTGGATACGTCGCGGCTACGAGGGCGACCCGCCGGTCGTCACCGGCATCGACGTCGCCGGCGAGGTGGCCGACGTCGGCGCGAGCGTCGACCGGTTCGACGTCGGCGACCGGGTCGTCCTCTACTGGAACACGGAGCACTGTGGCACCTGCGAGTTCTGCAACGACGGCGAGACGACGCTGTGTCGCGACTACGGCGGCCTCGGGGTCACGCGCGACGGCGGCCACGCCGAGTACGTCGCCGTCGCCGCGGAGCACGCGGTACGGCTCCCCGAGGACGTCCCGTTCGAGCACGCCGCGGCGGTCCCCTCGAACTTCGGGACGGCCTGGCGGGGGCTGGTGAGCCGCGCCGACGTCGACCCCAGCGACGACGTGCTCGTGCTCGGGGCCAGCGGCGGCGTCGGCCACGGCGCCGTCCAGATCGCCGCCCACGCGGGCGCGACGGTGTACGCCGCGAGTTCCTCGGCGGAGAAGGCGGCCCGCCTCCGGGAGCTCGGCGCGGACCACGTCATCGACTACGGCGACCGGGACGTCGACGACGCCATCGCGGAGCTGACGGACCGCCGGGGCGTCGACGTCGTGTTCGAGTCCATCGGCGGCGACACCTACAAGCAGGCGATTCGCTGTCTCACACGTGGCGGCCGACTCGTCACCATCGGGGCGACGACCGGCGACGCCGACGAGGCGATGCTCCAGCACGTGTTCTGGAAGCAACTCGAGGTCATCGGGGCGACCGGCGCGACGATGGGCGAGTTCGGGGACATGCTCGACGCGCTGTTCGACGGCGCCATCGAACCCATCATCGACTCGGTCATCCCGCTTGAGGAGATACCGTCGGCACACGAACGGCTGTCGGCGGGCGACAGCTTCGGGAAGATAATCGTGAGCCCGTGACGATGTCGGACCGAACGCTGGAGAAACTGGAGCCGCGGGTCGGTGACACCGTCGACTCGGTCGAGGGGTTCACCGTCGAGGCGGGGAAGGTGGCGGAGTTCGCGGCCGCCGTCGGCGACGACAACCCGGTGTTCGTCGACGAGGCGGCCGCCGCCGACCGCGGGTTCGACAGGCGGCCGGCGCCGCCGACGTTCACCCGGACGTCGATGTTCCCCCGGTACCGCCCGGAGGGGGTCGGCCGACTCGGCATCGACATCGGGTTCGACATCCGGTACGAACTACACGGCGAACAGGTCTACGAGTTCGCCCGCCCGGTGTTCGTCGGGGACACCCTCTCCGCGACGACGACGCTGACCGACGCCTACGAGCGCGAGGGGCGACAGGGCGGCCGCATGACATTCGCCGTCCTCGAGACGGAGTTCGTCGACGAGACGGGTGGGCCCGTCGTCACGGAGCGACAGACCGTCATCGAGACGGACGGTACCGTCTCGGACGGTCAACAGGAGCCCGAGCGCCCGGAGCGGGACGCCAACCCCAAACGGGGGTCGGTCAGCCAGCCCTCCAGCGCCGGCTACCCCGTCGACGCCCCGGACGAGGTTTCGGTCGGCGACCAGCCCCCGACCGTCATCGTCGAGGACATCGCCCCGCAGGACTTCGTCCGCTACGCCGGGGCGAGCGGCGACTTCAATCCCATCCACTACGACGAGCAGTATGCGACCGCCCTCGGGAACCCGGGGGTGTTCGGGCAAGGGATGCTCACGGCGGCCCACACCGGCCATCTGGCGGCCGACTGGTTCGGCGTCGGCGCGATCAGCCGGTTCAGCACCCGGTTCACCGCCCGCGTCTGGCCGGGCGACACGCTGACAGTCGACGGGGAGGTGACCGACGTCGACGGCGGCGAGGTCACGGCCGACGTCACCGCGACCAGACAGACCGGCGAGTCCGTTCTCGTGGGCGAGGTCACCGCCGACGTCTCCGGCGACGCCTGAGACGGCTCGCGACGGCCGGCCCGGTCAGGCGCCGAACTCCGGCAGTGCCGCCAGTTCCTCCGTGTCGACGTCCTCGAACGCCGCCCGCGCGAGCGTCCGCTTGTGGACTTCGTCGGCGCCGTCGACGATGCGGAACGCGCGGACCGACTCGTAGAAGTCGGCGATTGGGAGGTCCTTCGAGATGCCGCTCCCGCCACACAGCTGGAGCGCGGTGTCGATGGCGTCCTGCGTGGCGTTCGCCGTGAACACCTTGCTCGCGGAGACCTCGTGGCGGGCGTCCTCCCCCCGTGCGAGTTTCGTCGCCGCGTCCCGGACCATTGCCCCCGCGGCGTACAGCCGAACCTCCGCGTCGGCGATGTCGAACTGCGGGCCCTGTTTGTCGGCGAGTCGCCCGCCGAACGCCTCTCGCTCGGTGAGGTACGCCTTCGCCACGTCGAGGGCTCGCTGTGCCATCCCGGAGTAGCGCATGCAGTGGGTCAGCCGGGCGGGGCCGAGCCGCTGTTGGGCGTGGATGAACCCCTCGCCCTCCTCGCCCAGCAGGTTCTCCTCGGGCACCCGCACGCCGTCGTAGCGAATCTCGGCGTGGCTCGAGTGGACGACGGACGGCCCGAGATGGGGAATGTCCCGGACCACCTCGACGCCGTCGGCGTCGGCCGGCACCAGAAACAGGCTCGCCCCCTCGTACGGGTGGGCGTCGGGGTCGGTGATGGCCATCACGATGAGCACGTCAGCCTCCGTCCCCTGGGTGGTCCACCACTTGTGGCCGTCGATGACCCACTCGTCGCCGTCCTTCTCGGCGGTGGTTCTGAGCATCTTCGGATCCGAGCCCGCGCCGTCTTTCGGCTCGGTCATCGAGAACGCCGACGCGATGTCGCCCGCGACCAGCGGCTCGAGCCACTGCTCCTTCTGTCTCTCCGTCCCGACCAGTTCGATGGTGTGCATGTTCCCCTCGTCGGGGGCGGCGACACGCATCGCCCGTTCACCCAGCAGGCTCCGGCCGGCCTGCTCGAACAGCGGGAGGACCTCCCTGAGGTCGTACCCCAGTCCGCCGTGCTCCTCGGGTATCTGCGGGCAGTAGACGTCACGGCTCCGGGCCTCGGCCCGAAGCTCCTCGATGACGTCGTCGCCGACCGGCTCCCCGCCCGGATGCTCGCGTTCGACCGGGAGCACTATCTCATCCATGAACGTCCGTGCGCGCTCGGCAAGCTCTCGGGCCGCCTGTGAGTCGTCGAACTCCATGGCTCACACATCGGCTCTACCCATATAGTTTTGTGGGCTCGCGGTGACAGACAGGTAGAGGCCACCCGACAATGCCACGCAGACAACGTTCGGGCAGCCATATCGCTGTCCGAGGCCGACGGAGGTGTCGATGAGCGACGACGACTATCTCGACCAGCTGGTCGACGAGGCGGCGCTCCGCGAGCATCTGACCGCGGAACTCGGCCCGGTCTCCGACTACGCGGTCGAGCGCCACCACGGCGGCCACTCCAACGAGACGCTGTTCGTCACGTGGGGCGACCGCGAGTTCGTGCTCCGCCGGCCGCCGCCGGGGGCGAAAGCGGACACCGCCCACGACGTGCTCCGGGAGCACCACGTCATGGCGGCACTCCAGGGAACCGACGTGCGCGTCCCGACGACGGTGCTCGCGTGCGAGGACGACGCGGTCATCGGGAGCGAATTCTACCTCATGGAGCGGGTGGCTGGCGACGTCATCCGGACCGAGGAGCCCGACCGGTTCGCGGACCCGCCGAGCCGCCGTTGCATCGGCGAGGAACTTGTCGACCGGCTCGCGGAGATTCACGCCGTGGACGCCGAGGCGGTCGGCCTCGGCGAGTTCGGGCGACCAGAGGGGTACATCGACCGCCAGGTCGACCGCTGGCACAAGCAGTTCGACTGGGCGTTCGAGGTCACGGCCGACGAACGGCCGGTTCCGGCCATCGCCGACGTCGGCGACTGGCTCGACGACAACGTCCCCGACTCGCATCCTCACACGCTCGTCCACGGCGACTACAAACTCGACAACGTGATAGTCGGCCCCGGCGACGTCCCCGAAATCGCCGGCATCGTGGACTGGGAACTCAGCACGCAGGGCGACCCGCGGTTCGACCTCGCGTGGCTCCTCACCTACTGGCGCGACCCGAGCGACCCGGACTCGCCGATTCCCGAACTCGTCCCGGAGTTCACCACACGCGAGGGCTATCTGACGAAGGGCGAGCTGGTGGCGCGATACGAGGACGCCGTCGGAATCGCGTTCGAGCACGGGCGGTTCTACCGGGTGCTGTCGGTGTACAAGCTCACGGCGCTGTGCGAGATGTTCTTCCGGCGGCATCTGGAGGGGAACGCGGACAACCCGATGTACCCCAAGATGCGCGAACGGGTGCCGGCGATGGCCGACTGGGCGCTTCGTATCGTCGACGGCGACGCGCCGATATAGCCCGGTCACCGGTTGAGGTCGTAGCCGCTCTGGCGGTCCCAGACGGTCGCCGCCGACGTGTCGCGGAGCCGGTCGTGGCGCACCTTCCCCGCGGCCGTCCGCGGGAGGTCGTCGCGCAACTCGATGTAGCGTGGAAGCTTGTGGTAGGTCAGCTGTTTCTCGCAGTGCTTGCTGACGTCGATGGCGCTCACGTCCGTCCCCTCGACCGGGACGGCGACGGCCTTGATCGCCTCGTCGCCGGCGTCGCTGTGGACACCCAGCACCGCCGACTCCCGAACTGCGGGGTGGGATTCGATGACACTCTCGATCTCCAGCGACGAGATGCGGCCGGCCACGCGCCCCAGATGGATGGTGTTCGTCTTGCTCGCGACGAAGTAGAGGTAGCCGTCCTCGTCGAGATAGCCGACGTCGTTCGTGTGGATCCACTGGTTCTGGCAGACCTCGGCGGTCAGTTCGTCGTCGTTGACGAACCCCTGTAGCATCGTGTTCGGCTCCCGGGGCCGGACGACTATCTCACCCGTCTCGCCGGTCGGGACCTCCCAGTCGTTCTCGTCGACGATCTTCACGTCGGCGTGGCTGACGGGTTTGCCGACGCTTCCGAGTCGCCTGTCGTCGGGCCGGTTCGACGTCGCGAGCGTCGCGGTCGGCGTGATGCCGTACGCCTCCAGCACCTTCACGTCGAACCGGCGTTCGAAGTTCGCTATCATCGTCTCGTCGGTCTCGAACCCGAACCCGTGGCCGACGGCGTACGAGGCGGGGTTCCGGTCGCTCTCCGCGTTCTCGGGCTGGTTGTACAGCACTGACAGCATCCGCCCGAGATAGAGGAAGACGGTCGCGTCGTAGCGGCGCACCCACTCCCAGAACTGGTCTCCCTCGAACTTCTTCTCGAAGGCGAACTCCGCGCCCGCCGCCAGCGCGCCGGCGACGCCCATCTGGATGGGGTAGCTACTGTAGAACGGGAGCGTCGTGAAGATGCAGTCGTCCCGCGAGAGGCCCAGCATGTCGCGACACGACTCGATGCCGGTGTTGACGTACGAGTAGTGGGGGAGCGCGACGCCCTGCGGGTTCGACCGGCGGTATCGCTGGACGTAGATGGCCGAGCAGGTGTCGGTGCCCGAGACGCCGACGTCGGGTGCCGTCGTCCGGTCGCCCTCGAGCAACAGCTCGAAGTCGCGATACGGGCTCCCCGCGACGTCGTCACCGACGAAAAACTCGGTGCTTATGGTGGCGGCGTCGCTTTTGACCGCTTCGTACGCCTCGACGGTGTCGCCGTCCAGGATGACGATTTCGGCGTTCGTCTCCGCGAGGACGTGTACCAGCGGCCCGTCCGTGAACCGGGTGTCTATCGGTACGGCGACGGCACCGATCTTCGCGAGCGCGAACAGCGTGTACAGATACTCCGGGCGGTTGTACATGTAGATGCAGACCCTGTCGCCTTTCGCCACGCCGTTCGCGTAGAGTTCGTTCGCGATGGCGGTGGCCGTCGCGTCGAGTTCGGTGAACGAGTAGGACTCTCCGCGACAGCGGAAGAACGTCTCGTCGCCGAACTCCCGGCTCCGGCGCTCGAGGAGGCCGCCGAGCGTCCGGACCGCGTCCCCTTCGGTCGCCATCTCACTCACCACCCTCCTCGAGGCGCTGTTGCAGGTCGGCCACGGACTCGACGAGGTCCCTGCCGACGTTCTCGGCGCGGTTGCCCGCGAAGTTCCGGGACTGTCCGAACACGCCGATGGCGTGTCGCCTGCCGTTCGGGTCCCGGAACGCGACCCCGACCGAGAGGATGCCCAGCACCGCCTCGCCTTCGCTGATAGCGAACCCCTGTTCGCGGACGGTCGCTATCTCCTCGGTGAGCGTCTCGAGATCCGTCGTCGTCCGGCGAGTGTGTTCGGGCAGGCCGTGGTGGTCGACGATTCGTCGCACGTACTCGTCGGTCGACAGCGCCAGAATCGCCTTCCCCGGCGCGTGGACGTGGAGATACGACCGCTTCCCGACGCTCCCGTAGGTGTGAGTGCGCTCGTCCGGGGCCGCCTCGTGCATGAAGTAGCCACGGCCGAACTCCTCGGTGACCCACCACGTCGGCTGTGACAGTTCCTCGGCGACCGACCGGACCGTCACCACGATGGGGCGCTTGATACCTGCCGCGGTCTTGGCCGCCATCCCGTGTGTCAGAAACCGGAGTCCGAGGCGGTACGTCCCGCCGTCGTTGACGACGTAGCCGTCCATCTCGAGGGTCGCCAGATAGTTGTGAACCGAACTCTTCGAGAGGTCGAGCTCCTCCGTCAGCTGTGTCGGCGTCGCGCCGCCGAGCGTCTGAACGGTGTTGATCAACTCGAACGCTGTCTGGACAGATTTGACCTGGCGGGCAGGTGCGTTCGCGAGCATTACACCCTAGTATCTATGGTAACACTTAGCATTTTCGCATAGAGTAACCATATACTGCTCGCACCGGAGACTGCGTACGCGACGCGTTCACATATACTGGACAGGGCGGTTTCAGCGTCGTTCTTCACCCGGTTCTGCGGTAGGTGCCGAAGTCGCGTATTGTCCGGAAAACGGTCTGAAACGGACAATGAGTCGGCCGAGCGGCACCGTGACACCGGGTGGGTACGTCTGGTGGACGTACGCCCCGGGCGCTCGCGCCCGAGCGTGTACGATATGTAAATACAATTCGCCCCTCCCCGGTCGACTCGTCCGGTCTTTCTACGGACATCACCATCTCGCCGTCCCGTGCCGCGGTTCTCGTCGGCCGCCGGGCGCAGTGCTCCCTGGCGAACTCCACTATGGGGCAACTAACGGTAGTAGGTGTGTTATGCGCCGCCCGGAGGGTCCGAGCCAGATGGTCCGCGGATAGGAATGAAATAACAACAGTAACAGTGTTATTTTGTCGGTGGTCAGCACGCGCCCCCACGGGAGGTCGTTCCGGACTGTCCAAGCGGTGCCCGACGGCGAACCACGGTCAGTAGTCGGTCGCGGACGCGCCGTTGTACTTGATGCGGATGATGTCGGCCTGTTCCCGGAGCTTCCGTGGCAACGTCTCCGTGAGCCGGTCGCCGTCGAGTCGGCTCACGGGCCCCGAGACGGTGATGGTACCGATGAGACCGTCGACCCCGCGCACCGGAGCGGCGACCGACCGGATGCCGACGGCGGCCTCCTCGTCGTCGAACGCGATACCCTCCTCGCGGATGGTGTCGAGTTCCGCCATCAGCTCCTCCCGGTCGGTGATGCTGTTGGGCGTCATCGACCCCAGGCCGTGGCGGTCGATCACCGTGTCGACCGCCTCGTCGTCCATGTGTGCGAGCACGACCTTCCCGCCGGCGGTGGTGTTCAGATGCCAGCGGCTCCCGAGCGTGTACGCGCCGCTCTCGACGGCCTGCTCGCCGCCCGTCTTGTAGAGGTAGTAGGCCTTCCCGTGCTCCTCGACCATCAGCCAGACGTACTCGCCGATGTCGTCCGCGAGCTGGTCGGCGGGCTCGCGGCCGTGCTGGAAGATGCCGTAGCCGTGTTTCGCCTTCTCGCCGATGTCGTAGTAGCGGAGCCCCGGCCGGTACTCGTTGTCTTCTTCGACGACGAACTCCCGCCGTTCGAGCGTCGTCAGGTGGGCCAACACGTTGCTCGGCGAGCGGTCGAGGTCGTCCGCCACCTCCGTGATGGTCATCGGCCCCGCCTCGACCAGCGTGGTGAGGATTTCGAGGGACGCGTCCACCGACTGAATCGTCCGCCCCGTTCCCTCGTTCCGGTTCGTGCTTCCCATGCAGACGGGTTGCGACTCGGTCACAATGAAAATTCCGACGGGGCCCACGCGGGGCCCGTCGACGCCTCGTCCGGGTCGCGTCGAGTCCCGATGCGGGACTCCAACGATTTCCTTATACAAAATCGCAGGCAGAGCGCGCGTTAGGGCCCATTCGAAGGCTCCTGTGGCCACTCCAGTGGGTCGACAGTCGTTCTCTGTTGGCGAACCGCATTGTCCAAAATCAGTTAAATACACTAGGCCGGCGGCGCCACGTCTTTCGGTTCTCCGTTCTGCCGACGCTATCTTGAATTCTCCTCTCACGAATTAGTCGTGTGATGGCGTGGCACGGCCGTCCGTCACGACGGCGCGGCGGCCGTGGGTCCGCTGGCGCTCGCGAGGTCGGGGTGGCTCCGCTTGCACCCAAGAACTAAGACGGCTCCCGGTCCACCACTCATCGCTGATGACCGTAATCGCAGATCTAGAGGAGCGGGTAGACGACCCCATCTCGGTCGCACTCATCGGGACGGGCGTCTACGGCTCCCATCTCGCGTACCAGATCGAGGAGACGCCCGGGCTCCGGCTGTCGGTACTCGCCGACATCGACCGTCCGAAGGCGCGGCGAACGTTCCGCGAAGCCGGCGTCGACGAAGCGGCCGTCGTCGCCACCGACGACGCCGAGGAGATCGCGGCCGCCCTGTCGGCGGGCGACCGGGTCGCCACCGCGGACGGCGTGCTCGCGGCCGAAGCACCGCTCGACGTGATCATCGAGGGGACGGGTGACGCGGCCGCCGGCGCTGAACACGCGTGGGCGGCCATCGACGCCGGCAACGACGTCGTGATGGTCAGCGTCGAGACGGACGTGACGGCCGGGCCGCTTCTGGCCCGGATGGCCGAGCGACAGGGCGTGACCTACTCGATGGCGTACGGCGACGAACCCGCCCAGGTCGTCCATCTCTACGAGTGGGCGCGGGCCCAGGGGCTGGAGGTCGTCGCCGCCGGCCAGGGGACGGAACTCACGTTCAAGCCACACGCACCCCCCGAGACGGCGCTCGACCGCTACGACCTGCCCGAGCAGTGGATCGAGGAGAACGAGCCCGACCCGCGCATGTACAACACGTTCCTCGACGGGACGAAGGTGGCCGTCGAACTCTGTGCGGCGGCGAACGCGCTGGGGTTCGAACCCGACACGGACGGCCCCCACGTCCCCGAGACGGACCGCGACGGCCTGCTCGAGACGCTCCGTCCCGCCGAGGACGGCGGCGTGCTCGAGCAGACGGGCGTCATCGACGCCGTCACGCCCACCGGCGACAACCCCAGCGCCTTCGTCGTCACGAAGGCCGACAACGAGGTGACCCAGGAGTATCTCGCCCAGCGGTACAACATCAACACCGTCAACGGCGGGAAGTACCAGGTGTTCCACCGGCCGTTCCACCTCCCGCAGGAGACGATATACAGCGTGGCGACGGCCGCGCTGTACGACCGGCCCACCGGCGTCGTCCGCGAGCAGACGTGCGAGGTGGTCGGCGCGGCAAAGCGGGACCTCGAGCCCGGCGAGACCATCCGCGGCGGCGGCGGCGACACCGTCTACGGCGAACTCGAGTCGGCCGAGACCGCCGACCAGGAGTTCCTCGTCCCCTTCGAGTTGCTCGCCGGCGCGACCGTCACCCAGCCGGTCGCGCAGGACGAGCGCATCGCTCGCTCGGACGTGGAACTCGACACCGACTCCGCGCTGTATCACCTCCGTCAACTGCAGGAGGACCTGCTGTGACCGCGCCCACGCGCCCGGAGCGGTAAGCGCGGCGCGACGACCACGATGCCGCCGAGTCGCCCCTCCGTGAGTGACTCCTGTCGGCCGTCTACCCCCGGTTCTCGGCCGATTTCGCGGTTCTCGTCCGTCGGTCTCGGGAAGACTTATTGTACGCGAGGGTGAGTTCGAGATACCCATGTCAGCAGACACCACCCGGCTCGTGGACCTGCACAACTACGTCGACGGCGACTGGCGTGCTCCCTCCGGAGAGGAGGGCCAGCGCGTCGTGAACACGGCGACGAACGAGACGCTTGCGGAGGTCACGTTCAGCACCACCGAGGATGTCGACGCGGCCGTCCAGACCGGCCAGTCGGCGTTCGAGACGTGGCGCGAGACGCCGGTCGAACAGCGCATCCAGCCGCTGTTCGAACTGAAACAGCTCCTCGAGGAGCATCAGGAGGAGATAGCGGAGACGCTCGTGCGCGAGCACGGGAAGACGTTCGACGAGGCGATGGGCGAACTCCGCCGCGGCATCGAGAACGTCGAGGTGGCGTGTGGCATCCCCTCGATGATGCAGGCCGGCCATCTCCCGAACGCCGCCCCGGAGATCGACGAGACGGCCGTCCGCAAGCCGCTCGGCGTGTTCGCCGCCGTCACCCCGTTCAACTTCCCCGGGATGATCACGCTGTGGTTCCTCCCCTTTGCCGTCGCCACCGGCAACGCGTTCGTACTCAAGCCCAGCGAGAAGACGCCCCACACTGCCCAGTACATCATGGAACTCGTCGACGAGGCTGGGTTCCCGGACGGCGTCGTCCAGATGGTCCACGGCGGCGCCGACACGGTGAACGCGCTCCTCACCCACGACGGCATCGAGGGTATCTCCTTCGTCGGGAGCACGCCCGTCGCCCAGCATATCTACGAGACGGCCGCCGAGCACGGCAAGCGCGTGCAGGCGCAGGGTGGTGCGAAGAACCACATCGTCGTCGCCGAGTCGGCCGACCTGGCGTTTGCCGCCGACCAGACCATCAGTTCGGCGTTCGCCAACGCCGGCCAGCGCTGTCTTGCCAACCCCGTCGCCGTCGTCGAGGACGCCGTCTACGACGAGTTCGCCGAGCGGGTCGCCGACCGGGCCGAGGGGCTGACGGTCGCTGAAGGGCTGACCGGCGGCGTCGACATGGGGCCGCTCATCACGCCCGACCACCGCGAGCGCGTCCTCGAGTACATCGAAACCGGCGTCGCGGAGGGAGGCGACCTCCTCGTCGACGGCCGCGAAATCGACGTGCCCGACGAGGGGACGTTCCTCGGCCCGACGGTGTTCGGCGACGTCGACCCGGACGCGACGGTGGCCCGCGAGGAGATATTCGGTCCCGTGCTGGCACTGCTTCGTGCGGACGATTTCGACCACGCCATCGACCTCGTCAACCGGAGCGACTACGGCAACGCCGCCAGCCTGTTCACCGACCGCGGCGGCGACGCACGCCGGTTCCGCCACGACGTCGAAGCCGGCAACCTCGCGGTGAACGCCGGCACCGCCGCGCCGATGGCGTTCTTCCACTTCGGCGGCTGGGACGACTCGTTCTTCGGTGACCTGCACGCGCAGGGCGAGGACATGATCCAGTTCTACTCCGACAAGGCCGTCTACATCGAGCGGTGGCCCGACCGGTGAGGGTCGAGCCCCGCTGACAGGCCCCGCCGGGATAGTTTCAGGTGCAAACGTGGTTCGGGAGTTAAGTGCTCGCGGGGAATGAACTAAGTGCCGGTGGCTGGAGGTGGTGGTATGCTGAACGTCAAAGTCCGGGTGCGGTACGAGGGCGACTGGACGCACGAACTCGGGGACTTCGACGTGTTCGGCAAGTTCGTCGCGACCACGTTCCGGAACCGCCGCTACATCGGGATGGTCACGCTGGACTGTAGCGACGACGACTACGAGGCGGTCCTGGAGGTGATAGAGAGCCACGAGAACACCGACGAGGTCACGCTGATCGAGCGGTACGAGGGGTCACAGCCGGACCGCACCTCGGCGACCGTGCTGATTCGGGCCCAGTATCTCGAGTACACGCCGCTACAGCTTCTCCTGTACGAGGGGTACATCCCGTACGGCGGGTTCGGCGAACTCCGACACGGCGAGGTGAGCTACGACCTGCTTATCGAGTCGCGCGAGGACATCCGGAACATGGTCTCGCTTCTCGAGGAGTTCGGCCACGTCGAGATCGAGCGCATCTCCCAGAACTTCAGCCAGCAGATCGTCCCGAGCATCACCGAGTGGCACGACCTCTTCGAGAACATCCCCGAGCGACAGCGGCAACTGCTCAATCTCGCACTCGAGATGGGCTACTACGAACTTCCCCGGGAGGCCACCCTTCAGGAACTCGCTGACGAGGCGGGCATCGCCAAACCCACCGCGTCACAGCATCTCCGGAAGGCCGAGCGCCACCTCATGGAGTTTCTCGTGAAGTATATGAACTTGACACCGGTCGACCGGAGCCGGGACTGAGACCGTCTCCACGGATAGTTCGCGTCGGTTCGACCGACTGTTCGCCTAACTTTTTTGTAGGCGTCGCGTATCGTTCCGGTCGATGCAGGCCGTTCAGTACCGCGAGCACGGCGGTAGAGACGTCATCGAGTACGGCGAGCACCCGGAGCCGGACCCCGACAGAAACGAGGTGCTCGTCGACATCAAGGCGGGGTCGCTGAACCACGTCGACATCTGGACCCGGAAGGGGATGCCCATCATCGACCTGGCGTTCCCACACGTCCCCGGCTGTGACGGCGCGGGCGTCGTCCGCGAGGTGGGCGAAGACGTCACCCGGTTCGAGCCGGGCGACCACGTCGCCGTCTCCGCGGGCATCTCGTGTGGTGACTGCGAGTTCTGCCGGGACGGCGAGCCGACGATGTGCGTCGACTACCACCTGCTTGGCGAGCACGTCCCCGGCGTCCACTCCGAGCGTGCGGCCGTCCCCGAGCAGGGGCTGGTGCCGGTGCCCGACCACGTCGACTGGGCGACGGCCGCGGCGGCGCCGCTGGTGTTCCAGACGGCCTGGCGGATGTTGCTCGGGCGCGGCGACCTCCAGCCGACCGAGTCGGTGCTGGTGTTGGGCGCGAGCGGCGGCGTCGGCCACGCCGCCGTCCAGATAGCCGACTACGTCGGCGCGGAGGTGTACGCGACCGCCAGCACCGACGAGAAACTCGCGTACGCCGAGGAGGTCGGCGCCGACCACGTCATCAACTACGAGGCGGAGAACTTCGCGTCGGCCATCCGCGAGCAGACCGGGAAGCGGGGCGTCGACATGGTCGTCGACCACATCGGCGCGGCGACGTGGCACGACTCCATCAAGAGCCTCGCGAACGGCGGCCGGGTCGTCACCTGCGGGGCGACGACCGGCGGGCGACCGAAGACCGACCTCGACCGCATCTTCTGGAACCAGCTTTCGGTCATCGGCTCGTCGATGGGCGACCCCGGCGAGGTGGACGACGTCCTCGAACTGGTGTGGTCGGGCGACCTCGAACCCCGCATCCGGGCGGAACTGCCGATGAGCGAGACGGCACGCGCCCACGAGATGATAGAGAACCGGGAGGGGTTCGGCAAGGTCGTCACCCGGCCGGACAGCGAACTGTGAGACCAGCCGATCGGGGATAGCCCCCAGGCTCGGCTACACCGCGATGAAGACGATTGCGAGCGAGGCGAGGCCGAACCCGATGGCGTCGTAGAGCCCGAGCGACTCCCCGAGGAAGGCGATGCCGATGAGCGATGCGACGACGAAAAAGAGGGCCGTGATGGTGGTGACGACCGCGGTGTTGCCCACACGGAGACCGTGGTAGTACGCGAGCGTCCCGACGCTGACGACGACCCCCGACAGTAGCGCGTAGCCGACCCCGTTGGCCGCGAGATCCGGCGAGTCGCCGAATGCGACCACGTAGCCGAGCACCAGCGCACCCGCGGAGCCGTACGAGAGAATCAGCGTCACCTCGGGCGCGAGCGACTGGGTCGCCAGTTTCGAGAAGACGGACCAGAGCCCGTACAGCACCATCGCGAACAGCGCCAGCAGTATCGAGTTCGCTTCGACCATACGCCGAGATTGCCAGCGACTGGCATAGTCGTTGTGGACGGTCGACTGGCCGCGCGTCGACGCCGGGTCGGTTAGGGGCAAGGATTTTGGCAATCGGTGTCGATTGCTGGCCTGATGTACGATGCGGACGAACTCGAGGAGATACGCGAGTCCCGCGAGGAGTGGGCCTCGGAGACGCTCGACCCGGTGTTGGAGTCGCACGGCGAGCGGAAGGAGCGATTCGCCACCGTCTCGAACCACGAGGTCGACCGGCTGTACACGCCGGAAGACGTCGCCGACCTCGACTACGAGGAGGACCTCGGTCTGCCGGGCGAACCGCCCTACACCCGCGGTCCGTACCCGACGATGCACCGCGGGCGGACGTGGACGATGCGGCAGTTCGCGGGGTTCGGCACCGCCGAGGAGACGAACGAGCGGTTCCACTATCTCATCGACGAGGGCCAGACGGGGCTGTCGACGGCGTTCGACATGCCGTCGCTGATGGGCATCGACTCGGACCACCCGATGGCGGAAGGCGAGGTCGGCAAGGAGGGCGTGGCCGTCGACACCTTACGCGACATGGAGATACTGTTCGACGGCATCGACCTCGCCGACGTGTCGACGAGTTTCACAATCAACCCCTCGGCGCCAGTCGTCTACGCGATGTACGTCGCGCTCGCGGACAGGCAGGGCGTTCCACGCGACGAGATAAAGGGAACCCTCCAGAACGACATGCTCAAGGAGTTCATCGCACAGAAGGAGTGGGTCGTCCCGCCGGAGCCGTCGCTCGATATCGTCACGGACACCATCGAGTTCGCCGTCGAGGAGACGCCACAGGTGTATCCCGTCTCCATCTCGGGGTACCACATCCGCGAGGCCGGGTCGACGGCCGCCCAGGAGGCGGCGTTCACGCTCGCCGACGGGTTCGCCTACGTCGAGGACTGTCTCGACCGCGGGCTCGATATCGACGAGTTCGGTCCCCTGTTGTCGTTCTTCTTCAACTCCCACAACTCGCTGTTCGAGGAGGTGGCGAAGTTCCGCGCCTCCCGGCGCGTCTACTCGCGCATCATGGACGAGTGGTACGACGCCGACTCGGACGCGGCAAAGCGGCTGAAGTTCCACACGCAGACGGCGGGCCAGTCGCTGACCGCACAGCAGCCGCTCAACAACGTCGTCCGCGTGACGATTCAGGCGCTTGCGGGCGTGCTGGGCGGCACGCAGAGCCTGCACACGAACAGCTACGACGAGGCGCTGGCGCTCCCCAGCAAGGAGGCGGTGCGTGTCGCGCTTCGAACCCAGCAGATCATCGCCGAGGAGTCGGGTGCCGCCGACATCGTCGACCCGCTCGGCGGCTCCTTCGCCGTCGAGACGCTCACCGACGAGATGGAAGCCGAGATAATGGAGTACATCGAGGAGATACGGGAACTCGGTGACGGCTCGGTCCGCGACGGCGTCCTCGAAGGCATCGACCAGGGCTACTTCCACCGCGAGATTCAGGACGCCGCCTACGAGTACCAGCAACGCGTCGACGCGGGCGAGGAGACCGTCGTCGGCGTCAACGAGTACGCGATGGACGAGGACACCTCCGTCGACATCCTCGAGGTCGACGAGGAGGTCGAACAGCGCCAGCGCGAGCGTCTCCAGCAGGTCAAAGCGGAGCGCGACGACGACGCCGTCGAGGCCGCGCTCGACGACCTGGAGGCGACCATCGAGGCCGGCGAGAACGTGATGCCGGCCGTCGTCGACGCGGTGAAAGCCTACGCGACGATGGGCGAGATAATGAACGTGTTCGAGGACCAGCACGGGCGGTACCGCAACGCCGCCGCGCTGGCGAACTGATGAGCGGGGGTTCGACCGTCCGCTGTCTCGTCGCCAAGGTGGGACTCGACGGCCACGACCGCGGCGCACACGTCATCGCCCGCGCGTTCCGCGACGCCGGCTTCGAGGTCGTCTACTCGGGGCTCCACAAGTCGCCCGACGAAATCGTCACCGCGGCCGTCCAGGAAGACGTCGACGTCGTCGGCGTCTCCATCCTCTCGGGGGCACACAACACCCTCGTCCCGAAGGTCATCGACGGCCTCGAGGAGTACGACGCCCTTGACGACACGCTGGTCATCGTCGGCGGTATCGTCCCCGAGGAGGACCGCGAGGAGCTCCGCGAGCTGGGCGTCGCGGAGATATTCGGCCCCGGCGCGTCGATGGGCGAGACCATCGAGTTCGTCCGCGAGAACGTCCACGACAGATGATTCCCACCCCAGCACCGATTACCGGACGGAGTGAAGATTTATGCCACACAGCACGGAACGAACGAGCGATGTCGGCGGAGCAGTTCACGAACACATGACAGAGAAGATCGCACGCGTACTCGAACCGGAGTCGATTGCCGTCATCGGCGCATCGAACACCGAAGGAAAACGGGGGTACGACACCGTCCGCGACCTCGAGCACGGCGAGTTCGAGGGCGACGTCTACCCGGTGAACCCGAAGTACGACGAGCAGATACTGGGGCTCGACGTCTACCCGTCCGTGACCGACGTTCCGGCGGACCTCGACCTCGCGTTCATCGTCACGCCCGCGTCGACGATTCCGCCCATCTTGGAGGAGTGTGGCGACGCCGACGTGCCGGGCGCGGTCGTCCTCGCGTCGGGGTTCAGCGAGGCCGACGAGGCCGACCTCGAACGGGAGGTGGTCGAGACGGCCGTCGACAACGACGTGTACGTGCTGGGGCCGAACTCGCAGGGGTTCGCCAACGGCGCCGACCTCAACCTCATGGGCGGCTACCACGTCCCCGACGGGACCGTCGCCCACGTCACCCAGAGCGGCGACGTGGCGCTGATGCTCTCCTCGGAGGCGGCGGCCACCGGGTCGAACGGGTTCAGTTTCAACGTCGACATCGGTAACGAGGCGAACCTCCAGTTCCACCAGTATCTCCCGATGCTCGACGCTCACGAGGGGACCGACGCCATCGCGCTGTACGCCGAGGGGATGGCCGACGGCCGGCAGTTCCTCCGGACGGCCCGCGACATCGTTCCCGAGACGCCGGTCGTGTTGCTCAAGGGCGGCCGGACGGACGCCGGCAAGCAGTCGGCCGCCTCCCACACGGGGTCGATAGCGGGCAACGCCGACGTCGTGGAGGCGGCCTACCGGCAGGCGGGCGTCGTGAGCGTCGACAGCACCGAGCACGTGGTGCCCGTGGCGACGACGCTGGCGAACCTCTCGCCGCCGGACGGCAACCGCGTCGCGGTGCTGTCCGACAGCGGCGGCCACGCGACGCTTGCTGCCGACGCCATCGCCCGGACCGACGAACTCGAGCTTGCGGACCTCTCGTCCGAGACGGAGACCCGCCTGCAGGAGGCGGTGCCGGTCGCGCCGAACGTCGCCAACCCGGTCGACATCGTCGGTATCCAGGGCGACAGCGGCGACCTCTCTATCTACCACACCACCGCCGAAATCCTCGTCGAGGACCCGAACGTCGACCTGTTGCTCGTTGCCGGGACGCTCGGCGGCTACGACGAGTACGGGCCGGAACTCGGCGACAACAACGAGGTCGATGTCGCCCGACGGGTCGCCCGCCTCGACGAGGAGTACGACACGCCGCTGGTCGTCCAGAGCATGTACGGGAAGCAGGGCTCCGCGGCGCTGGATGCCGTCGAGGAGGAGGGCGTGCCGGCGCTCGGGTCGGTCGACACGGCCGTGGAGTGTCTCGCCTCGCTTGCCGCCTACGGGCGGCATCTCCGGACTGCCGACGAGAAGACCGACTTCACGTTCGACCGCGGTGGCGACCAGCGCCACGAGGTGGTCGCGGCGGCACGCGAGGCGGGCCGCACCCAGCTTTCGGAGTGGGAGTCAAAGCGCCTGCTGGAGTCCCATGACCTGCCGGTCGTCCCGACCGAACTGGCGGCGTCGCCGGACGAGGCCGCCGCCGCCGCCGACTCGTTCGACGACCGCGTGGCGATGAAGGTCGCGTCGCCGGAGATCGTCCACAAGACGGACGTCGGCGGCGTCGCGCTCGACGTCGACCCCGTGGACGCCCGCGCGACGTACGAGGAGCTAGTCGAGACGGCGGCGAGCCACCGGCCCGACGCGGAGATTCCGGGCGTGCTCGTCTCGCCGATGCTCGACGACGGGGTGGAACTCATCGTCGGCGTCGTCGACGACGAGGAGACGGGGCCGGCTATCATGGTCGGACTCGGCGGCATCTTCGTCGAGGCGCTGGAGGACGTGAGCTTCCGGTCGCTCCCGGTGACCGAGTTCGAGGCTCGCGAGATGCTCGACGACCTCGCGGCCAGCGACGTGCTCGACGGGATGCGCGGCCGCCCGGCGGTCGACCGCGACGCCGTCGTCGACCTGCTGTGTGGCGTCTCCGATCTCGTGGCGGCGACGCCGGGAATCGACGAACTCGATTTGAACCCCGTGGTCGCCACCGAGTCGGGCGTCAGCGCCGTCGACGCGAGCGTCACGCTCGCCGACGAGCCGTAACCCCCGGCAGTAGGTTTAAGCGACAGTGCGTGCAGGCGAACGCATGGGCGACGACGTAGTCAGCGTCAGCGTCGATGACGACCGCGTTCGCATCACGTTCGACGACCCTGAGACGTACAACGCGATTCCGCTTGCAGGATACGAGACGATAACCCGGACCATCGAGGGGCTCGCGGACGACCCGCCCTCGGTGGTCACGATACGGGGTGAAGGAGGCCACTTCTCGGCCGGCGGGGCGATGGGCGAGGTGTCCGAGTTGGTCGAGTCGAAGCCGCTCGAAATCGTGGAGCTGTACGAGGCGTACCACGCGTGTCTCGAGGCGCTGGAGTCGCTGGACGCGCCGATAGTCGCCGCACTCGAGGGGTACTGTCTCGGCGGCGGGCTGGAACTCGCGCTGGCGTGTGACGTCATCGTCGCCACGAGGGAGGCGCAACTGGGCCACCCCGAGACCGACCACGGGCTGATTCCGGACATCGGGGGGCCGCTGAAGCTCCCGGGCATCATCGGCGAGGGGATGACGAAGTATCTCGTGATGACCGGGCGGTTCATCGACGGCGAGCGGGCCCACGAACTGGGGCTCGTCCACGAACTCGCGGAGCCCGGCGAGCCGTTCGAGGAGCTGGTCGCCGGCATCGAGGCGGACCTCGCTGACCGGCCGACGTACGCCGTGGGGCTCGCCAAACGGCAGGTCCACTCGGTCAGACCGCCGAACCTCGACCGCGCGATGGAGCAGAGCGTCCACTACCAGATTGCCCTCTACGAGGAAGAAGAGACGGTGCGGCGCCTCCAGGAGTTCGCCGACTGACGCCGTCCCGCGCCGACGCCGTGCGGGTCCGCCGCACGATTTGTCATAAATGCTGTACCATATTCGGGCGAACCGTATTTCCCTACCTCCGCCAACTGGCGGCCGTCAGCATGAGCGTGGACGTAGCACAACGGTACTTCGAACTGATGGATGACCCGGACGCCGGCACCGACGAGGTGCTCGAGTTGTTCGCCGACGACGCCGTGTTCCGGTCCCCCCGGAAGGGCATCATCCGCGGGAAGGACGACCTCGAGGCGTTCTACGAGGCGAACGGCGAGTTCTTCGAGGGCGGCGCCCACGAGATGCGCGAGTTCCACGAGGACGGCGACACCGTCGTCTGTGAGGGGACGCTGTGGGGTGGAACGGCGGCGGGCAAGTCGTTCGAGGACGTCGGTCTCGTCGACATCATGCAGTTCGACGACGAGGGGAACATCGAGGAGTTCCGCGCGTACCTCGATTACGCCGCAATCCTGACCGACGTGTACGACGAAGCACCCGCCTACAGAGGCGAGTAGCGATGGACCCGACGAACGAGGTCGGGGTGGCGGAGGGGACGAGCGACGAGACCGGACAGGTCGTGTATCTCCACGGCCCCGACGACCTCGAACTCCGCGAACATCCGGTTCCGGAGCCGGAACCGGGTGCCGTCGTCGCCGAGATAGAGACGACGAACGTCTGTGGCTCCGACATCCACATCGCGGAGGGGCGGCTCGGCGACCCGTTCCTCGACATGGTGCTCGGCCACGAGGCCGTCTGCCGCATCACCGACCTCGGCGAGGGGGTCACGACCGACAACGCCGGCAACCCGGTCGAACCCGGGGACCTGGTGGCGCCCGTCTACTACCGCACCTGCAACAGTTGCTACACCTGCGCGCAGGGGGAACACTACAACTGCCTGAACTCCTACTCGCACAAGACGAAGGCGCTCGAGGAGTTCCCCCACTTCCACGGCACGTACGGCACCCACTACTACATCCACCCGGACCAGCACTTCTACACGGTGCCCGAGGAACTCGAGTCCGTCCCGGAGGTGGCGGCGGCCGCGAACTGCGCGCTCTCACAGGTGATGTTTGGACTCGACAAGGCGGGAATCGAGTACGGCGACACGGTGGTCGTGCAGGGGGCGGGCGGCCTGGGGCTGAACGCGCTCGCGTACGCCAACGAACGGGGTGCCGAGACCATCGCCATCGAGGGGGCCGAGAGCCGCCTCGCTCGCGCCGAACAGTTCGGTGCCGACCACCTCGTCGACATGACCGAGCACACGAGCGTCGCGGAGCGTATCGACCGCGTCGAGGCGTTGACCGACGGCCGCGGCGCCGACGTCGGCGTCGAAGTCGCGGGCGTGCCGGAGGCGTTCAGCGAGGGCGTCCAACTGCTCCGTGACGGCGGCCGCTACGTGGAGATGGGCAACATCAACCCGGGGAGCGACATCGAGTTCGACCCCGGTATCATCACCCGCAACTCCATCGAGGTGCACGCGCTCGTCCAGTACGACCCCCACTATCTGGAGAAGGCGCTCGGCTTCCTCGCGGAGACCATCGACACGTACCCGTACACCGACCTGCTCGACGCGGAGTACGACCTCACGGACGCCGAGTCGGCGCTGGAACACTCCGCGAGCCGCGACGTCACGCGGGCCTCGCTCGTGCCGAACCCGTAACCGGGCGCGACACCGCACGGTACGAACGTCGGTTCCGCCGGCGTCTCCACCGGTCGCCCGTTCGGCGACCCCGTGGCGATATCTGGCGGACCTGAGACGTTCCGGAACTGTTCGAGAATCCGTACGCTGGTCGCGGATGACACCACGCCCGTGGCGTTCCTTCGACCGACCAGCGCGTTGCTGAGGCCGGTCGGTACCCGGTGTCGTCGGCCGGTGGCTACTGTACGGCGTTCGCGGTTTCTCTCGGCGTCCGTAGCCGACCGTGCCCGATTCCGAACGGACCGCAGACGCGCCAGCGCGGACGGCTGGCGTACGGGTCTCACGGAACGTGCCGCCAGCGTCGACACACGTGGACGTGCGAGATGGGTTCGAGACTCGACGACAGGGAGGAGCCTCTCGGCACGCCCCGAGTCCCGCGGCCCCCGCTTTCGAGTCGACGCCGCCGGGGTAACCGACGGTTCGCCGCGTCTTATATATGGTTGCACATATTCAACCGTAGCTTGATAGCTTCGTCTCGTCAGAGGTTCACTGGCATGGAGTATACGACGCTGGGCGAGACGGGGATGGAGGTCAGCCGCCTCTGTCTCGGCTGTATGAGTTTCGGGTCGAGCGACTGGCGCGAGTGGGTGCTCGACGAGGCCGAGAGCATCGAGATCATCGAGCGGGCCATCGACCTGGGCATCAACTTCTTCGACAACGCGAACATGTACTCGCTCGGCGAGAGCGAGCGCGTGCTCGGGAACGCGCTCGAGGGGTACCGCGACCGGAGCGTGGTGTCGACGAAATGTTACTACGAGATGGACCCGGAGAACCCCCACTCGCAGGGGCTCTCACGGAAGACCATCGAGCAGGAACTCGACGCCTCGCTCGACCGCCTGGGGATGGACACGGTCGACCTCTTTTTCGCCCATCGGTGGGACGACGACACGCCCATCGAGGTGGCACTCAACGCGATGGACGACGCCGTCCGGCGCGGGAAGGCCCGGTATCTCGGCGCCTCCTCGATGTGGGCCCACCAGTTCGCCGAGGCGCTCCACACCAGCGAGCGGAACGGCTACGACCGGTTCGAGGTGATGCAGAACCACTACAACCTCCTGTACCGGGAGGAGGAACGCGAGATGCTCCCGCTGTGTGACCGCAAGGACGTGGCGGTGATGACGTACAGTCCGCTCGCCCGCGGGAACCTCGCGGTGCCGTTCGACGAGTACGAGACCACACAGCGGGGCGCGACCGACGACTGGGCCCACCAGTACCCGTATCGGGAGGGCGGCGGCGAGACCATCGTCCGCCGCGTCGAGGAACTGGCCGACGAGAAGGACGCGACGATGGCACAGATTTCGCTGGCGTGGTTACTCTCCCAGGAGGTCGTGACCGTCCCCATCATCGGCGTCGACTCCATCGAACACCTCGAACAGGCCGTCGCCGCGCTCGACATCGACCTCTCGGACAGCGACGTGGCGTGGCTGGAGGAGCCGTACGAACCGCTCCCGGTCGCCGGCCACTCGTAGCCCGGCGGTCCGGGCCGCGCGACCCCCTCCGCGGGCACGCTCACGGTTCGACCACGAGTTTGCCGAGGAACTCGCCGTCCGTGAACCGCCGCTGGGCGGCGGGCAGTTCGGCGAGGTCGAACGTCTCGGCCAGCACGGGGTCGAGCGCTCCGGTTTCGACGTATCCGAGTACGTCCCGGAACTCGCTTCGGGTCCACATCGACGACCCGACGACGGAGCGGTGCTCCAGATACAGCGGCCTGAGGTCGATGTCCACGACGGGCCCGGCGACGGCACCCGCGACGACGTGGCGGCCGCCCGGTCGGAGACGTTCCAGTAGCGGCCGGAACAGGTCGCCGCCGACGACGTCGGCCACGGCGTCGACGGCGCCGACTCGCGACTCGACACCGTCGACGACCGGCTCCTCGTCGCGGCGAACGACGTGGTCGGCGCCCAACTCGCGGACGCCGTCGGCGTGGGGACTGCTCGTGACGGCGACGACCGTCGCGTCCCGCCGCCGGGCCAGTTGGACGAGGCCGGTCCCGACGCCGCCGGACGCGCCGGTGACGAGTAGCGTGTCGCCGGTTGCGACGCCGCCGCGGTTCAACATCCGCTCGGCGGTCGCGTACGCGGTCGGGACGGCGGCGAGTTCGGCGTCCGTGCGGTCGCTCTCGACCCGGTGGGCGTTCGCGGCGGGGACCGTCACGTACTCCGCGAACCCGCCGTCGCGTTCGCTCCCCAGGAACGCGGCGTCGGACAGCGCCCGGAACTCGTCGTCGCCGTCGCCGGGGAGCGCGGGGTCGACCACGACGCGGTCGCCGAGACGCTCCGCGTCGACGCGGTCGCCGACCTCGACGACGGTTCCACAGACGTCCGCCCCCTGCACGAGCGGGAACTGGACGTCGCCGCTCCAGCCGCCGTCCCCGCCGTCGTAGGCGGCCTCTCGCGTCCAGACGTCGGTGTTGTTCAGTCCACACGCGGCTACGTCCACGAGCAGTTCGTTCGGAGCCGGCTCCGGAACCGGGACGTCCGTCCGGTAGTCGAGCGCGTCGACGTCGCCGTGCTCGGTGAGCAGGACCGCCGCCATCGTTTCGGAGGCCATACGGAGTCGACCGTGCACCGGCCCTAATAGCTGGCGTCCCGCCGAAGCCCCCGAGTGGTGCCCGGTCTCCCGGACGCGGGGCGGGCGCTTCGCCCTCACCGGCCAACCGCACAGTTGTCACACCGGGTCACCGTCGTCCCCGCGGAACTCGTGGTTTTTTCGGCCCGATACGTTCCCTATTTGTCGTTTCGTCACCACCCCTACTTCAACCGACGACCATGTTTCTCGACACCTTTTTATTACGTCAGTATGAGGCTACTTGTGGTTCGTCATGGTAGATAATGGCACGCGACGCGACCTGCTCAAGAAGGGCGGCACCCTCCTCGGAGGGGGAGCACTCGCGTCGGTCGCAGGATGCACAGGTCTCACCGGCGGCGGCGGTGGGAAGGTCAAGGTCAGTTCGAAGCGGTACACGGAACAGAAGATCCTCGGCTACATGGCCATCGAGGCGCTCCGGGAGAACACCGACCTCACTATCGTCGACGAGACGGGGCTGGGTGGCTCCCAGCAGAACTTCCAGGCGCTCAAGGCCGACGAGGTCGACATGTACTGGGAGTATACGGGGACGGCCTGGTACACCATCCCCCCGCAACACGATGAGCCGGTCGGCAACCCGAAGGAGCTGTATCAGGAGGTGAAATCCGAGTTCGACAGCGAGTACGGCATGAACTACCTCAACCGGGCGCCGTTCAACAACACGTTCGTTCTGATGGCGAACCCGGAGTGGGCAAAGGAGACGGGCGTGAAGACGCTCTCGGGGCTCGCGGAGTACATCAACTCCGGGAACACGGACTTCCAGATCGTCCTCACCACGGAGTACCTCGACCGGCCCGACGGCTGGGAGGGGACGGCCAAACATTACGGGTTCAAGGACAAACTCGGCGACCTCGAGGACAACATCAAGCAGACGGGCATCGGGCTCACCTACCAGATCCTCGGGAAGGGCGAGGCCGACGTCGGACTCGGCTACAACACCAACCCGCAGATCCTCAAGTGGGACCTCCGGGTGCTGGACGACGACGAGCAGTTCTTCCCCATCTACAACCCCGCGCCGCTGGTGAACCAGAACACGTTCGAGTCGCACGGCGAGACCATCGCCGAGCCGCTCAACGAGATCGGCCCGACGCTCGACACCGAGACCATTCGCGGGCTGAACCGGGAGGTGTCCATCAACGACGGCGCACCCCAGCAGGTCGCGCGTGACTACCTGAAAGAGCAGGGAATCATCTGAACCGATGCCCCCGAGCACCGCTCTCCAAGCGACGGCCGACCTGTCACCGATGGTCATCGACGGCTATCTGCAGTTCCTGAACAGGTACGGGAGCGACCTGGTCAAGCTGACGGTCGAACACCTGCAGATCACCGCGTACACGATAGCAATCGCCGTCCCGCTGGGCGTACTGGTCGGCGTGTTCATCACGTTCTTCGAGCGACTGGCCCCGCCGGTGCTCTGGGTGGCAAGCATCATGCAGACGGTGCCGAGCATCGCGCTGTTCGGCATTCTCATCCCCTTCCTGGGGATCGGGACGCCCCCCGTGGTCGTGGCGCTCGTCCTCTACTCGCAGTTGCCCATCATCCGGAACACGTACATCGGCATCACCGAAATCGACCCCTCGGCGGTCGAGGCCGGCGAGGGACTCGGGATGTCGACCGTCCAGCGGATGCGACGCATCCAGCTTCCGATGGCGATGCCGGTCATCATGGCCGGGGTCCGCAACGCCGTCGTCATGCTCATCGGCATCGCGGCTATCGGTGCGTTCATCGGTGCCGGCGGCCTCGGTGACTTCCTCTTCCAGGGAATCCGGAAGCGCGACGTGGAGATGATCGTCGTGACGACGGCTGTGCTCTCGGCTCTGGCCCTCGCCATCGACTACGGGTTCGCCGTGAGCGAGCAGTTGCTCCGCATCCGGAACGGTGAGGAGATAGAACCCGGACGACCGACCAAGTTCCTTCAGAAGGTGTTAGCATGATAGAATTCGACAACGTCACGAAACAGTATCCCGACGGAACGGTCGCAATCGAAGGCATCTCCTTCGAGGTCGAGGCCGGGACGACGACCGTGTTGGTCGGTCCCTCCGGTTGCGGGAAGACGACGACGATGAAGCTCGTCAACCGACTGGAAGACCCGACCGAGGGGACCGTCTACTACGACGGCACCGACATCGAACAGCAGGACGAGATCGAACTCCGACGCGACATCGGCTACGTCATCCAGGAGATCGGCCTGTTCAACCACATGACGGTCCGCGACAACGTCGCCACCGTCCCCGACCTGCGGGGCTGGGACGACGACCGGATCGACGAGCGCGTCGACGAACTGCTCGAACTGATGGACCTCCCCCCGGAGACGTACCGGTCGCAGTACCCCAGCGAGCTGTCGGGCGGCCAGCGCCAGCGCGTCGGTATCGCCCGGGCGCTGGCGGCCGAACCGGACGTGATGCTGATGGACGAGCCGTTCGGTGCGCTCGACCCCATCACACGCGAGAGCCTGCAAGACGAGTTCCTGGAGATTCAGGAGCACATCAACACGACGATAATCTTCGTCACCCACGACATCAACGAGGCGCTGAAGATGGGCGACAAGATCGCCATCTACAACGTCGGCGAGATCGTCCAGTACGGCACGCCCGAGGAGATACTGCAGTCGCCCGCAAACGAGTTCGTCGAGGACTTCATCGGCGCCGACCGCGCACTCAAACAACTCCAGGTGCTCCACGTCGAGGACGTCATGGAGGAGTCGGGGCCCGCGGAGGCCACGGTGCGCGACGACGGGCGCGTCGACCTGCCGTCGACGAACGGGCAGGGCATCGAGCCGATATCGGCGTCGGTGTCGACCCAGGTCGCGCTCTCGCAGATGATACAGCACGACGTCGACGTGTTGCCGGTCGGTGACGCCGGCCAGGTCGACGGCTGGATCACCCGCGAGGGCATCCACCGCGCGACCCAGATGGACGACGGGGTGACGAACTGATGGGACTGTTCGCCGAGTCCATCAACTACCTGCTTTCCCACCAGGGAGACTTCATCACGCTCCTGCGTGAACATCTGGTCATGGTGGTCGTCGCCGAACTGGCGGCCATCCTGGTCGCCATCCCGCTGGCGATAGCTGCGACCCAGCACCCACAGGCGAAACGGCTCGTGATGGGGTTCGGGAACCTCGCCCAGACGATTCCGACGCTGGGCGTCATCGCCATCGTGTTCCCGCTTCTGGGCATCGGCTTTGCACCCTCGGTGTTCGGCATCTGGCTGTACGCGCTGTTCCCCATCATCACGAACACCATCACCGGCATCGAGGACGTCGACGACGACATCCTCGAGGCCGCCAAGGGGATGGGGATGACGAAGCGCGAACAGCTACAGAAGGTCGAACTCCCGCTTGCCCTGCCGGTCATCTTCGGCGGCATCCGGACCAGTTCGGTGCTCAACGTCGGCACCGCCTACCTCGCGTTCTTCATCGGGGGCGGCGGCCTCGGCGTCTGGGTGGTGAGCGGCATCACGCAGTTCGACAACCCGAAGATACTGGCGGGGGCGATTCCGGGCGCCCTGCTCGCCATCACGGCCGACCGGCTGTTCGGCGCCATCGAGAAACGACTCAGCGAGAACATGGGCGTGCAGGCGGACGCGGCGACCGCCTGACGCGGCTCCAGAACTCCCTGTCGACCCCACCCACACACCGAACACCCCCACACGACACGACCATGCCAGTCGAATCCATCCTGATCGCAGTTGGCACAGACGTTTCACGACAAGCGGCGCTGGCGGAGGCGGCGGTCGCCGTCGCCGCCCCGGCGGACGCGGCGGTCGAGTTGGTCCACGTCTACTCCCGCGAGGAGTACGAGACGGTGACCGAGGAACTGAACTACGACACCGAGACGCCGCCCTCGCCCGACGACCTGGCCGACCGGCACCGCGGGTTGCGCGACGCCGTCGACGTGCTCGACGGGGCCGAGGTCGCGTACGACACCCACGGCGTCGTCGGCGACTACGCCGAGAAGGTCGTCTCGATGGCGACCGACCTCGACGTCGACCGGGTGTACATCGGCGGCCGCGAGCGGTCGCCGGCCGGGAAAGCGCTGTTCGGAAGCACCAGCCAGGACGTCCTGATGAACGCGCCGTGTCCGGTCACCTACGTCCGCCACGGCGTCGCCGCCTCGGACTGACCCGCTCGTCGGCTCAGCTCCGTCGGCGTCAACTCCCTGCGATGGCATCCTGGTGCCCGCCGAGCGGCGGCGCGCAATATATAAATGGCTCACCATGTTCACCACAACCCCGATGGGGGTTTTGGGCCTGCTGTTCTCCCATGGCACCCTCGATAGCGTCGACCTACGACCTCTTCATCGACGGCGAGACGGTTCCGGCCGAGTCGGGCGAGCGGTTCGAGACCGTCGACCCAGCGACCGAGCGGCCCATCGCTACCGTCGCCAGGGGGGACGCCCCCGACGTCGACAGCGCGGTTGCCGCGGCCGACGCCGCGCTCGACGACTGGCGGTCGATGGCGCCCCAGGAGCGCGGGCGTCGCCTGAACGCGCTCGCGGAGGCGATTCGCGACCAGTCGGACCTGCTTGCACACCTCGAAACGGCGGACAACGGGAAGCCGATTTCGCACGCAGAGGCGGACGTGGAGACCTGTGCCCGCTACTTCGAGTACTACGCCGGCGTCGCGGACAAGGTCCACGGCGACAGCATCCCGCTGACCGACGAGTACGTCGACTACACGGTGCGGGAACCGCTGGGCGTCACCGCCCAGATCATCCCCTGGAACCTCCCGACCAACATCTTCGGGCGGAGCGTCGCGCCGGCGCTGGCGACGGGCAACGTCGCGGTCGTCAAACCCGCCGAGCAGACGCCGTTGACTGCCGTCGAAATCGCCCGGATTGCCTCGGAGGTCGGCATTCCCGACGGCGTGCTCAACGTCGTGCCGGGGTTCGGCGGCGAGGCCGGCGCTCGCCTCTCTGCTCACCCGGACGTCGACGGCGTGAGCTTCACCGGGTCGGTGCCGACCGGTATCGAGGTCGGCAAGACGGCCGTCGAGAACGTCACCAACGTCCACCTCGAACTCGGGGGCAAGAGCCCCAACGTCGTCTACCCCGACGCCGACATCGAATCCGCGGTCGAGAGCACGATGACCGGCATCTTCGCCAACGCGGGCCAGGTCTGCTCGGCCGGGTCGCGGCTCCTGTTGCACGAGGCGATCAGCGACGAGTTCCTCGACGAACTCGCTACGCAGGTCGAGGCGATGAGCGTCGGCCCCGGCGAGGGGGACGCGGACATGGGCCCGCTCGTCTCCGAGGAGCAGTTCGAGAAGGTGACGAACTACCTCGACGTCGGCCGTGCGGAGGCCGGCGAACCGTTCATCGGTGGGGACGTCCTCGACCGGGACGGCTACTTCGTCGAGCCGACCGTCTTCACCGGCGTCGACAACGACATGCGCATCGCTCGAGAGGAGATATTCGGCCCCGTCCTCTCGGTCATCGAGTTCAGCGACGAGCAGGAGGCCATCGAGATAGCCAACGACACCGACTACGGGCTGGTCGCGGGTATCCACACCCAGAACATGGGCCGCGCTCACCGCTTCGCTCGCGACGTGCAGGCGGGCCAGGTGTACATCAACGAGTGGTTCGCCGGCGGCGAGGAGACGCCGTTCGGCGGCTACAAGCAGTCCGGCTTCGGTCGCGAGAAGGGACTCGCCGCCGTCGACGCCTACACACAGGTCAAGAACGTCTGTGCGAACATCTCCCCCGAGACGTAACTGGGCCCCGCGCCCCGGCTGACGTGTCTGAGGGATAGATATAGTTGTAAAATAACGTTCCCGGTGGAACTCGCGACTGATGGCCGACTGCGTCCGCCAGTCGTGCGTGCATCCGAGTATCGGCGTTACGCAAACCAATCGATAGAGAGTCCATAAATCACGTTTATTCGGTCAATTCGGCCTTCGACCCCGGTGTCGGTCACGGGCTTCCAGCCACTCGACACGTCGCACACCCGCAACGCCGGTAAAACACACATCTTGTAACAGCCGCTCCGGTCCACCGCCACCGATTCGTCCGCGAGCTATCGTGAATATTCGGACGAAATTAGCCATACAGTCCGTAAAAAGCCAAGAATGCCCTGCTTGTGAGCTCTCGCTCTACCATACCACTCGTCGGCTTACCGCGGCCAATAGTGCAATTTTCACTATCTGTCTATTTACAATGAATTCTATCAACGTGGCCGCCTGACGCGGCCGTGTGTACTCCGTCCGAGGCTGGAGCAGGTGGAGACGACGTGGTGTCCTCAGGCCGTGGGGTGCATCCGGGTCGACCAGCGGGTCGCCGCTCCTCGGTACCCCTGGTACCCATGTCCGATGGGCCGAGCACGTACTCACGGCTCCCCCCGTCGTCGCCATGGTCTCGTTGTCTGAGGCCGTCAAACCGCGCCTGCCGGCGAGCAAGAAGGTTCTTGGGGCGGTGCTGACAACCGACGGGTGATGCCCTCCTTCACGCGACGTGGCGCCCTCGGGGCGCTGGCCGGGACAGCCGCCAGCCTGGCCGGCTGTTCGGCCCTCGGCGACCGCTCGAACTCGCTCGAGTACCGCTGGCAGACGGGAATCTCGGAGTCGACGCCGGTCGTCGGGACGGCGGCCGGCCCGCTGGTCGGCTCCCGGAGCCCGTTCGACGACCGGCCGCTCGTCGCCGGCCTCGACGCCGCGACCGGCGACGTGACGTGGTCTATCAGCGTCTCGAAGGGACGGAAATCCCCCATCGGCGTCGGCGACGGGCGCGCGTACGCCTTCTCGAAAGCGGAGACGGCTCTCGCAGTCGACGCCGAGACGGGCGAGACCGTCTGGGAGCGGTCGCTCGACCGTATCGACGCCGCGGACCCGGGCGTCGTCCAGTTCGCGCCCGTCCCCTTCGGCGACCGGGTCGTCCTGCCGATTTCGGGGACCGAGGACGACGTGCCCGACCGCCTGGAGTTCCTCGGCCGCGAGGGCGGCGAGCGGCTCGCGACTCACGAACTCGATGCGTCGCTCGCCGGAGCGCCCGCCGTGGCCGGCGACCGACTCGTCACGCCGACGCTCGACGGCCGCCTGCACGGGGTCGACCGCGAGGCGACCGCCGACTGGAGCCGCGAAGTGGGCGCGGCGATGCCCGCCGTCGCCGGCCGGTCGGGGACGGCGTACGCGACCAGCGGCACCGAGCGCCTGCTCGCGGTCGACGCCGCGACCGGCGAGGTGGTGTGGCGCGGTCGGCTCCGCAACACCGGGTTCGCGCCGCCGCTGGTGACCGACGACCGGGTGTACGTCGGCGGCGCCGACTACGTCCTCCGGGCGTTCGACCGCGCGAGCGGCGAGCAGATGTGGCAGGACGGCCTCGACAACGCCGTCACCCACGGGCCGATGCGCGTCGGCGACCGGCTGGTGACGCTCGTGGGCGGCGACGTCCGCGTCCGCGGGGCGAGCGGCACCGTCCCGTTCAGCCCGACGGAACTGTACGTCCACGCGCTCGACGGGACGCGCCTGCGGTCGATTTCGCTCCGAGAGAGCCTGGAGGACGTGAACGTCCGCTGGGCGAGCACCGCGAACGGGGGCCTGTATCTCGGGGGGACGTTCGAGGTCGTCCGCCTCGCCTCGGAGGTGGTCGCGGATGCGTGACCGGCGTTCGAACGCGACCGACGGCGGACTCACGCGCCGGCAGGCGCTCGGGGCGCTGGCGTCGGCCGGCACCGTCGCCGTCGCGGGCTGTAACGTCGGGCCGCTGGGCGGTGGCGTCGACCCCCTGTGGGAGCAGACGCTGTCGGACGCCAGCGGGACGGCGCCGCCGGCGGCGACCGACAGCCACGTCCTCGTCGGCACGCAGGACCGCTCGGCGTACGCCCTGGACGTCGAGAGCGGTGAGCGCGCGTTCGACGTGACGACCGGCGGGCCGATAGAGACCCGGCCCGCGGTGCCGGAGTCGGGCGGCCCGTACCACGTCCACAGCACCGACGGCGACCTCTATGCGGTGTCGGCGGCCGGCGAGCGCCTCTGGCACGAGGAGGGGACACACCGCCGGGCGAGCATCGGCCGGACCGGCTCGCTTCTGGTCGACGTGGACTGGCACACGGAGACGGTCCGCGGGCTGGACGCCGCCTCGGGCGCGACGCGGTTCGAGCGGACCGCCCGGGTGTACCCGTTCCCGGCGCTGACCGAGTCGACGGCGCTGTTCCCCGTCTCGACCGGCGACGAACGGTACCGGCTGACGGCGTTCGACGCGGCCGACGGCACGGTCCGGTGGGCGACCGACCCGGATTCGACGCCGCCGTACTACGCGGTCACCGGCGAGCTCGTCGTGACGGTCTCCGAGGCGGGCGTGCGTGCCCGACACCTCGACGACGGCTCGGTCCGCTGGGAGACGACGCTCGACAGAGACGTCTACTCGTACTTCGGTCGCCCCATCTGGTTCGGGCGTGACGTCTATCTCCAGACCGACCGCGACGACGAGCCGGACGAACTGGTCGCGCTCGACCGCGCGGACGGCACCGTCCGGTGGTCGCGGTCGGCCGGCTACGAACTCGAAGACGTGGCCGCGACCGACGAGGCCGTCTACGTCGCGAGTTCGGTCAACGACCCCGACGGCGGTATCCTCGTCCGCGTCGACGCGTTCGGCCCGGACGGCGACCGCCGGTGGCGGACGACGACCGACCTCCAGATTGGCGGGACGGTCGCGTCGTTCGGCCGGGTGGGCGACGTCGTGTTCGCCGCAAGCGACCGCGCCGTGACGGCGCTCGACTCCGCCAGTGGGGAGCGCCGCTGGCGCTACGACCCCGAGGGCCGCCTCCACGTCCGGGCGGCCGGCGACGCGCTGTTCGCGACCGCCCGCGACGGCGGGCGGGTCGCGCGGCTTCCCGTGGAGTGAGCGACGACCGGGTCCGAGAAACCGTGGGCCCGGTGACCGCCGTCATCGGACGAGATTCACTTAAACGGCCCCACGACTGAGAGTGTGGCTTTGCCGTCTCCGGCCCGAACCGTAGGTGCATGCAGACGACACAGTCGACCGACGGTATCGACGTCACGTACGAACGCCACGGGGAGGGTCAGCCGCTCGTGTTGCTCCACGGCGGGATGGCCCCCCGGGCGTACTGGACGCCGGTCGTCCCGCACCTCGACGAGTACGCGGCGGTCGTCCCCCAGCGGCCGGGGTTCGGCACCTGTCTCGACGACCCGGCTGAGACGAGCCACGAGGAGATACTGGCCCGCGAGTGTGCGTACGTCGCGGCGCTTTCCGACGCCGTCGACGGCGACCCGGTGCTGTTCGGCCACTCGTTCGGCGGGTTGACCGCCATCGAGGCCGCGACCGACGCCGACGTCGCGGCCGTCGTCGCCTACGAGCCGGCAGTCCTGCCGGAGCCCTACCGAGAGGAGGCGGACCTCGCCGACCGGATGGCGCGGCTCGTCGAGGCGGGCGACCGCGAGACGGCGGTGAAACGCTACGTCGAGCAGGTGCTCCACCCCGACGGCATCGAGGACCTCGACGCGTGGCTGGCCGAGTGGCCGGTCTGGCCCGACTGCGTCGACCTCGCGGAGGAGGTCGTCCGCATGAACCGCGCGGTCGAAGCGTACCGACTGCCCGACCGTTTGGACGTCGACGTTCCCGCGCTCGTGATGACCGGCACCGACGGTCCGTGGTTCCTCCGCGAGAGCGCCCGCGACGTGCACGCGGCACTGCCCCACAGCCGCCTCGTCGAGTTCGACGGCGTGAGCCACAGCGGCCCGGGCGAGGCGCCCGAACGGGTCGCCGCCGAGATGGACGCGTTCGCCCGCCGCTGGTCGACCGCCGACTGACGCCGAGCGCCGGCGGCCACGCTCACGTCTCTGGAGCGAGGGTGGCTTTGCCAGTCGTCGGAGCCTCCGCGGACTCTCCGGCGCGGCCCGTCCAGTCGTCGCGCTCAGATGCCGCCGCCGAACGCTATCATGTACAGCAACACGACGAGCCCCTGCGTGATGGCGATGACGACGAACACGGCGATGTGGAACCCGAACAGGTCGTGTTCCTCGTCGTCTTTCGCCGCCTCGTAGGCGTCCCGTTCGGCGTCGGTCATGCGGTCGCCGTGCCGTTCGCCGACGTGGAGCGCGTGGGCCCGCTCGCCGCGGAACGGGCGCTCGCAGTACGGACAGACGTGTGGCGTCTCGTCGGTCGGGACGTGGGTGTCGGGCTGGATACTCATGTGTAGGGGGGTTGGGTGAACGGCTGGGCGACGACCCAGAGGCTGACCGTCGTGTAGGCCATCATCACGACGACGAACGGGTACTGGCTCCGGATGGGTGCGAGCACGCCGGGGAACAGCCGGAACCCGAACGAGTGGGCGACCCACAGCGCCAGCAGGTGGCCCAGCAGGACGAACGCCAGCGCGAGCAGGCCGAACCAGCCGGGCAGGACGAGCACGACGGGGTTCGCCGTCGGCGTGAACGGACTCGCCAGCGCCGCCCCGAGCACCGGCAACAGCGTGAGCAGGTAGTCCAGATAGTGGGCGAGGTGGTAGCCGGCGGCGATGGGCAGAAGCGATGGCGCGAACCAGCGGCCGATGAACCCGCCGGTGACGTACGTGTCGGCGGTGTCGCGTGCCTTGCCGGCGGCGAGCCGGTAGCCGCCGAGGAACAGCCCGAACCCGCCGGCCATCGCGGTGACGTACGCCGCGAGCGGCGGCACGCCGACGCCGACGACGACGCGGACGGCGTCGGCCCACGCCGTCGTGGTGACGAGCCCGTCGAACGTCGTCGCCCACAGCAGGGCGACGACGAACGGCACCTCGCCGGGGCGGTCCGGGAGCCGCACGTCGCTCAGCGCCGCCACCGGGAGCCGGAGCGCCAGCCCGTCGTCGGTCCGCTGGACCGGAGCCAGTTGACCGTACAGGTGGAACACGCGGGCGACGGGGTCGACCTGCTCGAACCACGCGTCGACGCCGAAGGTGGCCGCGCCGACGACCGTGACCAGCGTGTACGCGACGATCAGCGTCGCCAGCAGTTGCGGGTCCTCCGCCAGCGGCGTGACCACCTCGACCAGCACGAGACCGAGCAGGCCGACGACGGCGGGCCAGGCGCCCAGCCGCTCGGGGTACGCCCGCGTCCCGGGCGTCGGCACCAGGGCGGCGAGCGTCCGCCACGGGTTCACGACCGGCCAGCTGTTGCCGACCAGATACACCGACATCGTGTAGCCGGCCCACCAGCCGCTCCAGACGACGAGGATGGCGAGGTTCGACAGCGGCTCCTGGGGGCCGACGTAGCCCGTGGCGACGACGAGCAGGAGGACGACGACGCCGGCGAGACGGCCCGCCCGGACGCTGGCGTCGCGGACCGCGGGGAGCGACGGGAGCCGTGTCCCGACGTCGTTGATGCGCCGGATGCGCTCGTGGTCGGTCATGAAGCTGGTGAACAGGAAGGAGACGCCCACCAGCAGGCCGCCGGTGCCGATGGAGAGCCACGAGGGTACGGTGCCGCCCTCGATACTGCCGCTCAGGCCGCCGACATGAAGCGGGATGCCGGCGAACCACAGCGAAGCGAGCAGTCCGAGCGCCAGCGCGGCGAATGATATCATCGGGTGAGCGACCGTCCACGCGGTCCATTCCCCCACAGTTCCATAAACATGCGTGCCGGCCCGGCCGGTCACCGGGCGAGCGTCTCGAACACCCGCGCTTCGACGTTCCGGAGGTGGTCGCCGACGGTGGTGGCCGCGACGTCGAGTTCGGCCGCGATGTCGTCGTGGGTCGCCTCCCGTGGGTTCGCGTAGTAGCCCAGTTCGACGGCCACCCGGAGCACCTCCTGCTGGCGGGTGGTCAGCGGCCGCAGGACCGAAGCGGAATCGGGGTGGTACGGGCCGGTTCCGACCACCTCGACGTCGAGGTCCGACGCCGTGACCACGTCGTCGTAGTACGACCGGAACTCCGCGTCAGTTCCGAGGAACGTGAGTTCGAGCGCCCCGTCCTCGGTGACGTCGATGGGCGTCTCCAGCACGAGGTCGGACTCGCGGTGGCGTTCGAGCAGGCGGCGCGCCGGCCCGCGGGCCGCGAACTGGCTGGTCGCCAGCCAGCGCTCGTCGCCGGAGACGAGGAACCGCTCGACGTGCGGGGAGTCGGCCATGAGCCGCTCGTAGCGGGACCGGTCGCCGCTCCCCTCGGCCAGCGTCAGCACCGTCCCGTCGGCGAGCAGTTCGACGTGGTGGATGCGCTCGCGCGTTATCGACTCGGCGTCCGCGAGGCGCTTCCCCACGGGGTGGAACCCCCCGCGTTCGCCAGCGTCGAGCCGAACGGTGAGATACCGCATCGAACGCTCCTCGCCCGGCGAGCACTTAAAGAATCGTGGATACACGACGGGCAACGCACCCTCGTCGCACCCCTACGCGTCGGTGTGCAACGCGACGACGTCCGCCGGCGACGGCGACCGGTCGAGTCGAATCGTAGCGAGCAACCGAGCGAACGGCCGACAGCGGCCGGCACGGGTTCCCCCGGCGGCCGGGAGGTGAGCCGATGACGCTCGCGGAGACCCCGCGGTACGACTCCGGCCGGGTGAGCGCGGTCGGTGGCCGTGCCGTCGTGCTCGGCGGGAGCGTGGCCGGCCTCTGTGCGGCCCGGGTGCTGGCCGACGGGTTCGAGGAGGTGGTGATAGTCGAGCGCGACGCGGTGCCTGCGGAGCCGGCCCCCCGAGACGGCGCGCCGCAGACGAGCCACCCGCACGTCCTGCTGGAGGCCGGCCGCGCGACGCTCGAGGACCTGTTCCCCGGGTTCACCGAGGGCGTGCTCGCGGCCGGCGGCCTCGTCGTCGACGCCGGCACGGACATGAAGGAGTACAACGAGGGGGGCGTGCTGGCCCGGCCGCCGTCGCGGCTCCCCACCTACTGTGCGAGCCGCGCCCTGCTGGAACACGAGATACGCGAGCGGGTACGCGACGTCGAGCACGTTCGGTTCCAGGACGAAACCCGGTTCACCGACTACCTGACGAACGCCACCGGGGCCACGGTGACAGGGGTCGCCGTCCGCGCCGCCGACGGGACCGAGCGCCACATCGACGCGGACCTCGTCGTGGACGCGACCGGCCGGACGAGCCGGACGGGTCGGTGGCTCGAACACAACGGCTACGCGGCGCCGCCGACCGACGAGGTCCAGGTCGACGTCGGGTACGGCACCGTCCACCTCGAGCGGCCGGCCGACGACCGGCGGTTGCGGCTCGTCTCGCCGTCGCCGCCGGAGAACCGGGGGGCGGCGCTCATCCCGGTCGAGGGCGGCCGGTGGGAACTCGTCGTGCAGGCCGTCCACGACGAACAGGCCCCGGCCGACCGCGAGGCGTTCACCACGTTCGCGGAGTCGTTGCCCCTGCCCGAGATTGGCGACCTCGTGGAGTCACAGCGGTGGTGCTCCGACGTCCAGCAGTACCCGTATCCGGCCAGCCGGCGCCGCCGCTACGAGACGCTCGACGTGTTCCCGGAGGGGCTGGTCGTCACCGGCGACGCGCTCACCAGTTTCAACCCCGTCTACGGCCAGGGGATGTCGGTCGCGGCTCTGGAGGCCGTCCACCTGCATCACGCGCTGGCCGACGGTGGCCGCGAGCGCCTCGGCCCCCGCTTCTTCGACCGTGCGGCCGAATTGGTCGACACGGTCTGGCGGCTCGTCGTCGGTGGCGACTTCGCGTTCCCGGCGACGACGGGGCCGAAACCCGCCGGCACCGACCTCGCGAACTGGTACGTCCGGCGGCTCCTCCGGCGTGCCCACACGGACCCGGTCGTCAGCGAGGCGTTCGCCCGCGTCACGCGGCTGGAACGGCCGCCCGAGACGCTGGTTCGTCCCGGCGTCGTTCGCCGAGTGCTGGCGCCGGACCGCTCCGGCGGCTCGCTCCGCGGGGTCGTGGCCCGGCTGGCGGACGGCGTGGCGCGGTAGTCGGGATGTCCCACGCTGGCTGTCGGTGGCCGGCGCCGAACCGCCCCGAATGATAGGGATTACGCCCGACTGCGCGCCCGTTCGTGCTCGATGGGTGGCCGACGTTGTACCGACCTTACCGGCAGGACGGACGGTCTCTGCCCGGACTGTTGGCGAATACCGACTGAGTACTTTTCAGACTGGCCGGTGACGTACGCGGCATCGATGGACCCGACATGAGCGGCATCGATGGGTTCGACGTGACCGCTCGGCCCGCTCCGTTCGGCCGGCGTGTGCTCCCCGCCGCTCGCCGTCGGTCGACTGGCGGCCGACCGACAATCCGCGGTCCGACCCCGACCCACTGCCCCCGTTGCCACCCACCATGCGCCTCGTCCAGGTTCTGATTCCGGAGGGAAAGCGGTCGAGCGTCCTCGAGTCGCTCGACGAGCAGGGCATCGACTACGCCGTGTTCGAGGAGGTCGGACGCGGCGACTTCGAGGCGATGGTCCAGTTTCCCGTCCCCCCGAGCGGCGTGGAACCGGTGTTGGAGGAACTGACCGACGCCGGCCTCCGCGAGGACGCGTACACCATCGTCATGCCGACCGAGACCGTCGTCTCACAGCGACTCGCCGCCCTCGTTGAGCGGTTCCCGGGGCTCCGAATCTCTCGCGAGGAACTCCACGCTCGGGCCCAGGACCTCGCGCCCGCGAACTCCACGTTCTTCGCGCTGCTGCTTTTGAGTACGGTCATCGCCACCACCGGACTGCTGCTCGACTCCGCGGCGACCATCATCGGCGCGATGGTCGTCGCCCCCCTGATGGGCCCCGCCATCTCGGCGAGCGTCGGCACCATCCTCGACGACCGTGAGATGGCCGCCCGCGGCGTCAGACTACAGGTGACCGGGCTCCTCGCCGCCATCGCGACCGGCGCCGTCCTGGGTTGGCTGCTCAAACAGAGCATCCTCATCGCCCCGGGGCTCGCATTACAGGAGATTCCGCAGATCGCCGAGCGGACGAGCCCCAATCTGCTGTCGCTGTTCCTGGCGCTCGGCTCCGGGTTCGCCGGTGCCATCAGCATCATCAGGGGAGCGGGGTCGACGCTCGTCGGCGTGGCCATCGCGGTCGCGCTCGTCCCGCCGGCGGCCACCTCGGGGCTCGGCATCGCCTTCGGCCTCCCAGCGGTCGCCATCGCCGGCGCCGTCCTCGTCGTGGTGAACCTGCTCGCCATCAACCTCTCGGCGCTCATCCTGCTCTACTGGGCCGGCTTCAAACCGCTCGACACCGGCGCTTACGAGACGGTCCGGGCGTCGTTCGTCTCGCGGGTCGTCGTCATCGCCATCGCCATCGCCGTCCTCGCGGTCGTGCTCGCCGGCGTCACGTGGCTCACCTTCCAGACCCAGTCGTTCGAGCGGAAGACGCAGGCCGAGTTCCAGCAGGTGTTCGACGAGGCAGACGTCGAGGGCGTCGAACTCGTCTCGGTGACGGTCGACTACGCGCCGCTCGACGTGCTGTTGGGCAACCAGCCACGGGTGGACGTCCTCGTCGGCGTGCCACGCGACCTCGACGTCCCCCCCGACCTCGCACAGCGGTTCGACGACGGCCTGACGGAGGAACTGGGCCGCGACGTCGTCGTCCGCGTCGGCTTCATCGAGGCGCAGGTGTCGTCGGACGCCGAGACGAGGGCGCTGGCACCGGGGGCGCTGGACGACGCCGCAACCCAGCGGTCAGACTGCTGGGGGAGCGACGCCGGCTGTACCGCTGTCGAGCGACCGGCAGTCGCGCGGCCGGCGTGGCCGGAGCCGAGCGGCGGCTGACGTCGACCGGTCCCGTCCAGCGCCCGGGCCGATTCAGCCCGGCACCGAAACCGAGATTTCGTGGCCGTCGCCGTCGTCCGTGGCCCGGCCACAGAACGGGCAGTACTCGTAGAAGAACGCGCCGGGTTTGACGTTGTACCCGCCGGTCACCGCACAGTCGATTCGCGTCGTCGCCGACGAGTCATCAGCAGGTGGAACGAACATGTGAACGTGTGTCGTACCCTGAACTCGGGGACGGTGGTTGATAAACTCTCGCGTACCTGTCGTTGGGACGTACTTACCGGCCTCGAGCCCCCGCGATTCGGGTGCCACGGTGCCCGATAGGCCACGCCGGTCACGGGTTCTTCCGGCCGGCCCGGCGGAGAGCGCCCGGGCCCGTTTCCTCGGTCGAGACAGCGCTCTCACCGCGTGAGAGACGTCGTCCGTCCGCGGGACGGATGACAGGAGTCGCTTTCCGTGATCCTCGACGGCGTTCTAACTTCGGAGTTCGTGGCAGGGAGAAACGGGACGGTGCGGCGGACCGGACGGTGCGGCCGTCGAGAGCCGCCGGGTTATCCGGCGACTTCCTCGGCGGCGAACGTCTCGCGGAGCTTCGTCTCGTCGTCGGGCGAGAGGTTCGTCTGGATGATGGTGAACTCCATATCGGTGACCTCCTCCTGAATCCGCTCCAGTTGGGCGTCACGCGTCAGCAGGAACAGCGCGGACTCGCCGGGCTGGATGGTGTCGCTCACCTCCTTGATGAACGAGTCGTCGATACCGATGTCACCCAGTTTCCCGGCGATTGCGCCGCCGGCAGCGCCCGCAATCAGCCCGAGCCACGGCGCGAAGAAGAGGAGGCCGATGAGCATCCCCCAGAACGCGCCGCCGAGCGCGCCCGAGCCGACGAGGCTGTGGGCTTGCTTGACCTTCGTCTTCCCGTTCTCCTTGCGGACGACGACGGCGGCGTCCTCGAGCGTGATGAGTTCCCGTTTCTGGAACTCGTACATCCGCTCGCGCATCTCCTCCGCACCGGTCATACTCTCGAACGCGAGGACGACTAGCGAACTCATGCGTCAGTTCGGACGGCCGTATCTGATATAGTTATAAGCGCACCACGGCGCGGTAACACGCCCGTACGAGCCGACACGTCGACGTCGGGTCTGATGGGTCTCCGACGGCCCCGGGACGATGGCGTCTTCGATCCGACAGACCGGTGCGCCCTGCGAACCGAATCGCCGCGTGGACGCCCGCACGTGGACATCCGCATCCATGTTCGCCGCGTGGACGTCAGCGACCCATCGGCAGACGGCCGCGTAATGCACGCCTATCGGTCGGGGACCGACCGGCGGCCGACGCACCGTCGGCTACGCGACGAATAACGAAACGCGTCGGCCACCGACACGCGGGTACGCGACATCGCATTTCGATGACCACCGCTCCCGTTCCGGAGGCCCTGTTCCAACCGGAGACAGCCGGCGGTGGGTTCCCCGTCGCGACCGTCGTGTTCGCGCTCGGGTTCGCCGCGGTCCACCTCTCGGCGGGCCGCTGGGAGTTCGTCCACCCCGAACGTCGCCGGCTGTTTCTGTCGGCCGGCGGCGGGGCGTCGGTCGCGTACGTGTTCGTTCTCGTTCTCCCCGAGATGGGTGAGGCGGCGCTGGTCGTCTCGGAGGTGCGACTCGATGCGTTCTTCGCCGAACAGCTCGTGTTCCTCGTCGCCCTGCTGGGGTTCACGCTGTTCTACGGCGTCGAGGTGTTCGTGAGCCAGCGGCGTGGTGAGGCCATCGAGACGTCACGGATGGTCTACCGGGCACACCTGCTCGTGTTCGTCGCGTACAGCGCCACCATCGGCTACCTGTTGTTTCACCAGGAGCGAGCGGGGCTGACGAACCTGTTTTTCTACTCGCTCGCGATGGGACTCCACTTCGCCATCACCGACTACGGCCTCCACCGTCACTACGGGGCCACGTTCGACACCACCGGCCGGGTGTTGCTGGCGGCCGGCACGCTCGTCGGTGCGACCACCGGACTGCTCACGGCGCTCGACCCCTTCTCCGTGGCGATGCTGTTCGGGTTCCTCGCGGGAGGCATCGTGTTCAACGTCCTCAAAGAGGAACTCCCCGACATCACAGAGAGCCGGTTCGCCGCCTTTGCCGGCGGTGCATTCGTCTTCGCCGTGCTACTGCTTCTCGCGTAAATCGCCTCGAAGCGACGGCGAGGTCGTTCACGCCTGAATCCACACCAGGGACTGTGCTGTGCTTGGCCTCGGATTCAGACGATTCGGCTCCGGGGCGAACGTGTAACTCTCTGAGGGCGTTCGACCGGGTGGACGACGATGCGGTGACCGCGACGACGGTCCACGGGTTGCAGGTGGTCGACGACGCTCCCACCGACGCCCAGTGTCGACCTCGCCGTGACGCTCGAGCGTGTCGTCGAGAGGATGCGGGCCCGAAACCGTCGGGCGCCGACTGGAGCGAAATCGACGCGGAGCGGCGCGCCGAGATACCCGTGCTGGAGCGGCTCACTCGAAGCTGACGGCCACGTCCGTCCGGACGACGGTGACGGCGTCGGTGGTCGCCTCGCAGGTGACCGTTCCCGCCGCGCGGTCGAGCGTGCAGTCGTCGCTCCCGGGGTCGATTCTCGCGTCGAGGTGGCGCGCCCACGCCGCCGCCCGCGGGGAGTCGACGGTGAGCGTCAGCGTGAGCGACCCCTCGGCGTGGCCGAGGACGGTCGCGTTCAGCCGCTCGGTGCGGACGAGCACCCGCGACTCCCGGGCGACCGACGGCGCGGCTCCCCGTAGCTGGTCGCGGTCGAACGAGGTGTTCACGACCGGGACGACCGACCGCTCGGCCGACAGCAGGAGCCGTGGGCCCCGGAGCATCGCGACGCCGCCGCTCGGTCCCCGGGTGACGACCGCGCCGTTCGCGTACACGAGTTCCGTGCCGTCGTCGGCGCGGTAGACGACGGGCCGGAGCGTCGTCGCGCGGTCGAACGCGACACTTCCGTCGGCGTATCGGGCGGTGACGGAGACGGTGACCGGGTCGCCGAGCCCCACCCGTTCGCCCGAGAGGTCGAGTTCAGTCGCGCGGCTCGGCACGCCGTCGTGGACCACGTCGTCGACGTTGTCCGCCAGCACCGCGAACCCGCGCTCGACGTTGGCGGTCCGCTGGTCGGTCCGTAGCTCCGCCAGCCCCGCCTGCCCGGAGACGGTGACGAGCGCCACCGTCAGAACGACGATGGAGAACACGAGCACGTAGCCGAGCGTCTCGGCCTGGCCGCGGTCAGTCATCGGTCACCACCAGTTCGTCCTGCGTCGGGTCGTACTCGACGACCACCCGGCCGCCGTCGACGGTCGTCTCGCGGAGGCCGACCCCCGAGCGCACGCGGACCGACACCGCGACGTCGGGGGCGTCGCTTTGCAGGGTGAGTTCGTACCGGTCGCCGCCGACCCCGGTGACGGACACGCGGTACTGGCTCCCGCCGACGGCGTCGGGCAGGTCGCTGTGCAGGCGGACCTGCTGGCCGCCCGCGCCGGCGACGAGTCGGTCGGCGGTTCCCACGTCCGCGGCGAGGCGGTGGCCGACCGTCTCCAGTTGCGACCGGGTCGTCCGCTCGTGCTGGCCGGCGACGAGGTCGCTGACGCCGACGAACAGCCCCGCAATCAGCAGGGTGACGACGACCAGCAGCAGCGCGTAGTTGAGGACGCTCGTGACGCCGCGGTCGCGTTCAGCCATCGCTTTCACCCCCGTCGACGCGGAGTTCGGTCGCGTACGTCAGCCGCGGCGTCCGGTAGCTGACCCGCACGTCCGCGGCGTAGACGACCGGCGTCACGGACGGTTCGCCCGCGGCCGCGAAGTCGCCGTCGTCGTCGTCGACGTCGGTGTCGACGGTCAGCCGGTAGGTGCCGGTCGCGGCGTCGCCGTTCCTGATTCGGATGTCGTACGGCGTCGACAGCCCCTCGGCGAACGACAGCGCGGGGCAGGAGTCGCCGTTCACCGTCTCGTTCCGGAAGTCGACGACCACCGGGTCCGCCGTGACGGCACACTGCTCGGTCCCGGCGGGTCCGTCGACGGTGACGAACAGCCGGCCGACCGTGACGCGCCAGACGTCCGTGCCGTCGTCGGCGACGAGTTCGTAGCAGGCGCCGACGCCGCAGTCGAGAAGCGACGACTGCGAGAGGTTCAGCCGGGCCCGCCGCACGTCCGAGACGCCGGCGGCGACGGTCCAGTCGGCGGTGCCGCTGGCGTTCGTGAGCGGGCGGGCCGTCGACTGGGTGATGCGACTCCCGCGGGTCGTTCCGACGACCGAGACGCCGACGCCGGTGCCGTCCATCGCGTGCTGGCGACCCGCCGCGTCGCTCCAGTTGTCGACGGCGTCGCGGAACCGGTCCTCGCGTGCGGCGTAGTCCGGCGCCGGCCCGTCGTTGACGCGGCCGAGGATGCCGTCGGCCGCGCGGCCGGCGTCGGCCCGGAAGGCGGCCACGTCCCGCCCGCCGTTCAGGTCGCCGGTGCTGGTCGTCAGACTGTCGGTGTACGCGGCGCTGTTCACCACGCCCGCGAGCACGACCAGAAGCACCGCGAGGCCGAACGCGCCCACGAGGAGCAGTTGCCCCCGGTCGTCCGGTCGGGTCACACCCGCCATACGACCACCTCCACGCGGACGACGGTGTAGACGGGCCCGCCCGGATACCGGTCGGGGGCGTAGAACGACGCGTTCGACAGCGTCGTCGTCGCGGTGCCGTTCGCGGCCAGCAGACGGTCGTCGTCGTAGAGGGTGACGGTCCGGGTCGCCGTCGCCGCGTCGTCGCTTGGCCGCCCGTAGCGCACCAGCGGCCGCCGTTCGAGGCCGCCCGACGCGTTCAGGTACTCGAGGTCGACGTTGACCGCGAGGCTCCGGTCGTCGAGCGTCTCGTTGAGGAGCGCACCGAACGCCGTCGGCGGCCCGACGGTGTAGTGGTCTTCGCCGAAATCGGTGCCGTGGAACTGGCTCCGGGTGCCGTCCCAGTACAGCAGGGTCGGGCGGAGCGTCCCGTCGGCGACGGCGGCGTCGAGCACGCCCGTCGCCGTGGCCTCCCGCTGTGCGACCGCGTCCGGGTTCGACGTGCTCGCGGTGAGCGCGGTGACGCCCGACGCCTGGAGCGCGAACAGCAGGCTCCCGAGAACGACGAGCGCGGCGACGATGGCCTCCAGCGTGAACGCCTGTCCGCGACTGGTGGGTCCCCGCATCGTCACCACACCCGCAGTTCCAGCGACAGCGTCTCGCCGTCGACGCGGACTACCCGGCTGGCGGTCCGGACCGACTGCGTGTTGCTCGGGGGGGCCGGCCCGCGGGCGAGCGGGGTCCCCCCGGTCGCACAGTCCACCACGCCGCCGTCGTAGCAGGCGAGTTCGGTGCCGGCGTCGCCGGCGACGTACCGCTCCAGCGTGACGTTCAGTTGGTACTCGTCGGAGACGCCGAGCAGTCGCGCCGTCGGGTCGCTCCCGTCGAACTCGGCACACGTCCCGCGGGTGAGAAACGCCGCCGTACACGACGCGTCCAGCGTGCCGACGGCGTCGCCCGCGAGCAGGTCGCCCGTCAGCGTGTCGACGGCCCGGTCCGCGACGGCCGGCCCCTGCTGGGCGGCGTGGGGTGCGAGCAACTCGGGAAGCAGGGTGACGACGAACGAGAACGTCAGGAAGAACACCCCGAACCCGAGCACGAAGTCGACGCTCGACTGGCCTCGCGCCCGCATCTCAGCCCACCACCAGCCAGACGGCCAGGGAGACGGTCAGCAAGCCGACGACGTACTTGACGCCGGCCAACACGGTCGAGTCGCGCATGTAGCCGCTGACGAGCCCCGCGACGACGGCCTGGAGCGTCACCGCATGGAAGAACAGCAGCGACAGCAGGTCCGCGTTCAGGGCGGCGCTGAAGCCGGCGGCGCCCCCGCCGCCGGTCTGCTGGGTGAGCCGCGCGATGACGTCGATGAACCGCGTCTTCAGGATGGCCATCACCGCCAGAAGCGTCAGGAACGTCAGTATCACGATGCCGACCTGCAGGCGGGTGCGCGACCGGCGCTCGCGGCGTATCTCGTCGCCGTTCTCGACGGCCTGGGCCGCCGTTGTCAGCACCGCCGATATCTGGTTGGAGGCGCGCTGTGCCTCCGCGATGAGTTTGACCGTCCGGGCGAGACGAGGGAGCCGGTACCGGTTGTTGAACACGACGAGCGCGTCCTCGAGGCTCATCCCGTAGCGGGTCTTCGCGTACACGACGCCGAGTTCGGAGGCGAGCCGACCCGAGGAGGTGTCCGCGACCGTGCGGATGGACTCCAGCAGGGTCATCCCGGTGTCGTTGGCCGAGGCGAGTTTCCGCAGTTCGTCGGCGAACCCGTTCATCACCGCGCGGCGGGTCCGCATGTTCCACTCGTGGAACGCCGCCAGCGGGACGCCGACGAGGAACGCCGGCAGGTAGACGTACACCACCGTCGACGCCACCGGGCGGTCGACGACGCCGCTCCAGGTCGTCGGCACTGCGCCCGTCACGACGGCCATCCCGACGAGCACCGCCGCCGCCGGCAGGGTGAGTGCGGCGGTGTACGCCGGGTGGTCGCGGAAGTAGACGTGCGGCCGCGAGACGATGTCGAGCGTCTCGACGGTGCCGTCGCGGTCGCGGATGCGGTCGAACAGGTGGTACTCGCCGACGTACTCGTCGACGAGTCCGCGGTCGAACAGCCCGCGGGTACCCTCGTCCTCGACGGGGCTGTTGCTCGCTACCTCGAGGTGGCCGTCGCCGGGGTCGTCTATCTTCACGATGGCGACCACGATGACGAACGCGAACCCGAGGAACGGGAGGAGGACGTACGTCGTCGCGTACAGCGCTAGCTCGATGGGTCGGCCGAGCAGTTGCAACACGACCAGCATGATGATGAGCAGAAGCGGGAACAGCGAGATGGTGATGAATATCTCCCCGAACAGTTCGAGGGTGTCGAGCACCTCCTCCTCCTCCTGTTTCGCCGTCCGGAAATGCTGGTTCTTCTTGTCGTTGAGAAAGCGGGTGACGTCGCCGCCGCTGTCGATAATCGACAGCAGGTCCGTCAGGAAGCGGCCCAGTTCCTCGCTGGGCGTCTCGATGGACTGCTGGCGGATGGCCGACCGGTAGTCCGTCTCGAAATACTCCGTCTCCTTCACGATGGTCTCGAACTCGCGGGCCACCTCGCCGTACGTGTCGTCGGCCTCCGCGACGGCCTCGATGATGTCCAGTTGGCTCATCCCCCCCTGCGAGAGCGCGTACATGAAGGAGACGGCGTCCGGTAGCAGACGGTTTATCTCCCGCTTGCGGTCGGCCGCCCGGAAGTAGGGGACCGCGACCGCCGAGCCGAACACGGCGCCGAACCCCAGCGTCCCGAGGAGCAGTCCCGCGGTCAGGATGAGCGCGGGCACCTTCGCCGCGTTGATGGCCGCGACGAGCCGGGGGTCCCCGACCTGCACGCCGAGGATGGGGTCGCTGGAGATGACGCCCACCACGTACAGCAGGTAGCCGACCCCGACGCCGGCCACGGCACAGGCTACCCCGACGAGCAGGCCGAGACCGAGCGCCCACGAGACGTACATCTCGACGGGTGAGGCCATCCGCGCGCCCGCGAGCGTCTCCTCCAGATTCGCGACGAACTCGCTGTCCTCGTCGACCAGCCGGTCGTACAGCGGGTAGAACAGGTCGCCGAGCGTCTCGGCGTGCCACGGCGTCCCGCCGTGTCGGAGCGAGCCGACGCTCACGCCCACCACCTCGTCGGGTCCCGGCGGCCGCTCGGAGCGTGTCGGTGGTGCATCCGGGTCACCTCGCTCCGTCCTCGCTCGCGGCGGGCGTCTCCCGCTCGTCGGTCGTCGCGCTCTCGCGCCGGTCGGTCGCCGTCGAATCGCCGAGTCCGAGGTCGTCGCGCACCCGGTCGATGAGGCTCCACAACTCCTCGCCGCGACCGGGTCGGGCGACGAGGTCCTCGGCCGTCTCGACGTCCGCCACGGCGCCCACGAGCGTCCGCGCCTCCCGGTCGCGGTAGTCGTCGAGGAGGCGGTTCTCGGCGGTCTCCAGCACGTCCCGGGCGCGTTCGCGGGTCGCCGCCGACGGCTCCGGGCGGGGCACCAGCGCCTCCTTCTCGGGGTCGACGTTGATGGCGACGCTCTCCATCTCCCGGAGGTCGTCGAGGCTCTCCGCGAGCCGGTCGGTGGCGATGAGCGTCAGGATGGTCTCGGGTTCGTTCATGAACCCCTGGACGGTCGCCGCGACCTGCCCGTAGGCGTTCAGGTCGTTCTCGACGAGATACGCGAGGACGACCTGTCGCTCGAACAGCCGCCGGCGGAGCGTCGCCTCGTCCCAGCCGCGGTCGAACCGTATCTTCTCCAGCGTGTTCGGGTCGCCCTGCATCCTGAACTCGTCGTCGCCGGGTTGCCACTGGTAGACGTCCTGGACGTTGATTTCGTCGTTCTCGGGGTCGTAGTGGTTGATTTCGGTCAGCGCCTTGTTGCGCCGGACCTTCCGCCCGCGGATGCGGGTCTGCGTCTGGACCGACACCAGGTCCAGCGTCGTGAACAGCGTCTTCGAGACGTTGATGGGGTCGGTGGTGAACCGCTTGAGCACCTCCCCGACCGTGTCGGCGTGGAACGTCGTCAGCGTGGTGTGGCCCGTCGACATTATCTGGAACAGGGTGCGGCCCTCCTCGCCGCGCACCTCGCCCATCACGATGTAGTCGGGGCGCTGTCGGAGCCCCGCCTCCAGCAGGTCGAACTCGTCGACGTCGCCGGTGTCGTCCGTGCCGAACGACGGCCGGGTGACGCTCGCGACCCAGTTGCGCTGTGGCAACTCGACCTCGCGGGTGTCCTCGATGGAGACGACCTTCGTGCTGTTGGGGATAAAGAGGGAGACGGCGTTCAGCGAGGTGGTCTTCCCCGAGGCGGTGCCGCCGGCGAATATCATCGACCGCTCGTTCTCGATGCAGAGCCAGATGAACGCCATCTGCTCCAAGGAGAACGTGTTCCAGTTGATGAGGTCGACCGGGGTGAACGGGACGTCCTTGAACTGCCGGATGGTGTAGTTGGTCCCGTGGTCGGAGACGGCGTGGCCGAGCGTCAACTGTGCACGGGAGCCGTCCGGTAGGGTGGCGTCGACCTGTGGCCGGCGCTGGCTGATTCCCTTCCCCGACCGCTGGGCCAGTTTGACGACGAAGTCGTCCAGTTCGTCGGGGTCGTGCTGGATGTTGGTTATCATCTGCTCGTAGTCGGTGTGGTAGACGAAGATGGGCGCGTCGTAGCCGTCACAGGAGATGTCCTCGACGTTGATGTCGTGTTTGACGCCGTCGATGCGCTCGTAGCCGACGAAGTTCCGCTTCAGCAGATACAGCAGTTTGTGGACCTGGTACTCGCTCAACCGGCCGTGGTCCTCCGCGAGCACGGCCGGCTCCGGGCGGGCGGTGACGCCCTCGGGACCGCCCGGCGGCTCGTCGCCCGTCGCCGGTGCGAGGCCGAGCCGGTCGGCGTACCCGTCTAGCTCGAGGCGGTCGAGGAGGTAGCGGGCCTGCCGGGTCAGCGAGCCGGCCGACTCGTCCTCGTAGAGGTCGTAGCGGTCGAGCAGTCGCCGGGTCTCGCGCTCGAGTATCCCGCGGCGCTCCGCCTCCGTGCCGCGAGCGGCGAGTTCGTCGTCGGAGTACTTGATGGTCGCCCGGAGCTTCCCCGACAGGAACTCGACCAACTGCCGTTCGAGGTCGTTGAGATGCGGGTCGACGAGGTAGTACTTCTTCTCGTTGTCCTTCACCGAGTGGAAGATGATGACGAACGCGTACGGCTTGTTCACCCAGTAGCGCTGGACCTCGGTGAAGTGGAGCTTCTTCTCGGCCGGGACGGCCTTCTCGAGGTCGTAGCGGTTCGTCAGCGTCGTCCGCCCGTCGGCGTCCGAGAAGAAGGCGTCCTCGTCGATGTCGGGGTTGACGTTGACCGTCCGGTGGTCGACGAGCGCCCGCAGGTCGCGGGCAGTCTCGCTGGCGACGCTCAGCCGCTCGTCGGTCTCCGCGGGGTCGAACCCGAGCCACGATTCGGGCTCGAACGACGCCACCTCGCCGTCGTCGTCGCGCGGCGGCTTTAGCCCGTCGTCGTAGTGGTACTCCGCCTTGAACTGCTCCCAGGTGTACTCGCCGTTGCGGACCGGCGTGTCGAGGAGCCACTGCTCGAACTGCTCGCGGAGCCCCGTCGCCAGGCCGCCGGCGCGCTGGACCGCCTCGATGAACTCGTCGGGCGGCATCCCGAGCCACGGCTCGGGGTCGAAGCCGATATCGTCCCAGTCGACGCCGTCGTCGTCGGTGTCGCCCCGGAGCGAGCCGAACAGGCCACCGCCGTCCCGGTCGCCGGACTCGCGGACCGCCCGGGCGTACCGGTCGGCGACGTCGTCGTCGGCGTACTCGCGGAGGAACTGCTCCCACGTGTACGTCCCGACGGCCGCGTCCGGCCGGTCACGGTCGGGCGCTCGCTCCCGCAGGTCGTCACCGGGGGGGTCGGCGGCGTCGCTCACCGGCCGTCACCTCCCCAGTTCGTGCTCGTAGGTACTGCTTTCGCGGCCCGTGCGGTGCCGCGGCGACACCCCCGTTCCCGTCGCCCCCCGGAGCGGGGAGCGGTGGTCGTGCGTTCACCCATACCGTGCGGGTAATCCCACAATACGGCCATTGTAATAGGTCGCCTACCGCCGGACGTAGGCCGGTTCTACCGGCTCAGACGATGTTCCGGCTCACGTCGACGGCCACGTCGCCCGTCAGGTCCAGCTTTACCACGTCGGTCATCGACTCCCCGCCGCGGAACTTCGGGACGGCGAGCCGGTTCTCGACCGAATCGCCCTCCGTGTCGGTCGCGAGGTCGAACACCACGTCCGCGAGGTGGAGCGTCTCGCGCCGGCCCGCCGGGGCCCGCTCGTCGCACAGACAGTGGAGCAGGACCACGCTCCCGGTCGCGGCCGCCCGCCGTCCGAGTTCCGACAGGAACGCCCGGTATCGGGCGGGGTCGCACCCTTCGAGCACGTCCATCGGGTCGACGACGAGGTTCGTCGCCTCGGGCAGGTCGGCGACCACCTCGCGGGCGTGTTCGAGCGGCGCGTCGCCGTCGGCTCGGACGGCCTCGACGTCACCGTCGACGGCCGCTTCGACGCCCGTCGCCGGACGGACCGTCGACAGATACACCGTCTCACGCGTGGCCGCGAGGCGGTAGAGGAACAGCTCCGACTGGCTCGCGGGGTCGGCCGTCAGCGCCGTCACCGTCCCGACCGGGAGCCCGCCCCCGAGCTTCCGGTCGAGAGCGTCGACGCCCGTGGCGAGCCGCCGGTCGTCGCTCATGGTCGGTCCCCGCCCTGCTTGCGCGCCCGTGCCGCTCGGTGTCGGTGCGTCTCCGGCGTCATGGTCCCACCGGGTGGGCACCCTCGCCGGCCATCGTTATCCGGTTGCTGTCGTCCGGGTATCAGCTCTCTACCGACGAGCGGGCCGCAGAACCGCGATACTGGACGGTCCCGCGGCGTCGCAGTCGCCGGCTACTCGCTCGCCGGGCGAGCAGTAGTAGCGCGTTACTCGCTCGGCTCGATTCCGTGGTTTCCGTAAGCTAACCATAACAATGCCCGGTTCTGTCCACGGTGGGGGTGAGGGCGAGAACGGTGGACGTGTGGACACGACGCCGCTGTCGTCCCTCGGAAACGGAACCAACGATGATCTCCCAACTGCACACGGACGACCGGGCTGTATCGCCGGTCGTGGGGGTGGCGCTGCTCATCGCAGTGACCGTCATTCTCGCGGCCGTGATCGGGTTCGTCGTGCTCGACACGAGCACGTCGAGCACGGAGACAAAGAACGCGCGACTGGACTTCACGTACGACTCCGGTTCCAGTACCATGGCTGTCGCTCACGAAGGTGGTGACACGTTCGACAATTCGAACATAATCGTGAAGGTCAACGGGGGGACGGTCAACAGTCCCGGCGTCCCGTCGACGTTTGCGACTGGTGACTCCTTCGAGGTGAGTTCGGATCCCGGTGGCGACGGTACGGTCAACACCGGCGATGTCATCGTCATCGTCTGGGACGACCCGGACAGCGACAGGCAGATCCAGATCGGACAGACCACGGTCGAGTAATCGACCACGCCGCCCGAGTTCCCGTGGCGCTTCTCGAATTTTCGTACACGCGAACATACGTAACAGGAATCTTATGAGACACCACGAACCGACCAACGACCGCGCCCAGTCCGAGGTGCTCGGGGTCGCCCTGCTTCTCGGCATTGCCGTCGTCGGCGCCGTCGCCGTCGCCAGCGTCGGTTACGGCGCGCTTCAGAGCGACCGGGAGGCCGTCGGGATGGCCGGCGCCGAGCGGTCGCTCTCCCAGTTCGACGCGCGGTCGAGCGCGGTGGCGCTCGGTCGCTCGGACGCCGCCCGGGTCGACTTCGGCCTGCCGGACACCGAGGGGACGGCGAGCGTCCGTCCGAACGCGGGGTGGATGCGGATACGGTACACCGACCTCACCGGGATGCGGGACCCGAACACCGTCGAGGTGGTGAACGTCACGCTCGGGGCGGTCGTCTACGAGCAGGGCGAGCAGACGGTCGGCTACCAGGGCGGGGGGGTGTTCCGGTCGACCGGGAACGGGTCGGTGGTCGTCTCGCGGCCGGAGTTCCACTACCGCGACGGGACGCTCACGGTCCCCATCGTCAAGACGGAGGGCGAGCGGACGGTCGCCAGCACGGTGCAGGTGACGCCCAACGGGACGACGCGGGTGTTCCCGAACGCCTCGCGGGGGCTGACGAACCGGGTGGACAACACCACCGCCGTCGTCACGGTCCACGGCCGGTACTACGAGGCGTGGGCCGAGTTCTTCCGGACGTACACGCCCGGCATCGTCACCGTCGACCCCTCGGCGCGGACGGCGAGCGTCCGGTTCGTCTCGCTACCGGAGGGCCGGGGAATCCAGGGGGGAATCGTGGCGACGGCCGAGTCGGGACCGCTCGAACTCGTCGGGACGGGCGCGTACGTCGATTCGTACAACTCCACGCAGGGGCCGTACAGCGTGACGCGGTCCTCGAACGGGACGGTGAAGGCGGTGGGCAACGTCACCATCTCGGCCGACGCGACCATCGACGGCACCGTCGAGACGGGGCAGTGGCTCCGCGTCGAGAACCCCTCGGCCGAGGTCACCGGCGACGGGCGCTACAGCGTCGACTACACCAACGACGGGACCATCGGCGGCACGGTCCAGCGTATCGACGGCGTGCCGACGCTGTTGCCCATCGACCCGCTCGTCGTCGACCGGTTGAACGACGTGCGGGCGTCCAACGACAACGCGCAGGCGAACGCCGACCCGGACGTCGAGCGGATGCGGGACGGTCTCGTGGTGTCGGACGGCGAGTCGGTCACGCTGGAGCACGGCCGGTACTACGCCCCGTCGGTCGACGTCAGCGGCGGCACGCTGGTGTTCGATACGACCGACGGGAACGTCACGCTCGGCGTCGAGAACTGGTTCACGGTGCGGAAGCCACACGGCACCGGAGGGAGCGTCGAGGTGCGGGGCGACGGCGTCGTCCGGGTGTACCTCGCAAGTCGGGACGAGACGACGGCGTCGATTACCGGGCAGGGGAACCGCGAGGTCAACCTCTTCGTCGGGACGGGGTCGGCGGTGACCGTCGAGGACGACGCCGCGCCGCAGTTCTGGGTGCTCGCTCCGCAGACGACGGAGGCGGCTATCGCCGGTAGCAACTCCCAGTCGGCGACGTTCCAGGGCATCCTGTTCGCCCCGGACGGGTTGCATCTCGACGGCCACATCTACTCGAAGCACGCCGAGGTGTACGGCGGTCTCGTCGGCGGGCAGATAACGCTCGGGCAGAACGGCCGGGTCCACTACGACCGGCAGTTGAACGACGTGACGCTCCCGAGCGCCTCCCGCATCTCCGAACTGGAGTTCGCCCACGTCGCGGTCCACCGGATGAACGTCACCAGCGCCTGAGGCGACTACGCCGGTTCGAGGTCGCGATAGTGGAGCGTCGTCCCGTGGCGCTCGTCGGTGAACGGTTCGCCCACCTCGACGGGTACGCGCTCGTCGAACGGCGGGCCGTCGACCACGAACGTGTGGAACTCGCCACTTTCGCCACAGGGGTCGACGCCGTCCGGCAGGTCCGCCCGGAACTCCGCGTCGAGTCGTCGGCCCGCGAACGCCGGTCCGAGCGCGTCGCTGGCGGCGACGACGACGGCCTCGAACCGGTCGAGGACCGTCTCGACCAGCGGGTCGGGGTCGCGGCCCCACAGCGGGAACCGCGTCTCCAGCGGCGCGTCGGCGTACACCGACTCCCGGTAGGCACGCACGTCGTCGAGATGGAGGTCGGCGAACGCGACGGCGTCCGCCCGGTCCGCGTACTCGCGTGCGAGTTCGCACATCCGTGTCTCGTAGGCGTCGTTGTCCGCGTCCGCGGGGAGGTCGACGAACCGGACGGGGTAGCCGAGCGCCGCGGCCTGTCGGTCGACGAGGTCGCGGCGCACGCGGTGGCCGCGCGTGCGCTCGCCGTGGCACTCGACGAGCAGTTCGACCACCTCGACGCCGCGGCGCTCGAGGTTCCACAGCGCGAGTGCGCTGTCCTTCCCGCCGCTCCACGAGAGCACGACCGACACGCTCGACGGTCGGGGCCGCGGCGACAGGAGCGTTGCGGTCGCGGGACCCGGGGGTGTTTTCCCCCTCCGGGCTGACGTGTGCCCGTGCGACTCGTCCAGGTCACCATCCCGGCGGGCAAGAAGGAGACGGTGCTGTCGGTGCTCGACGACGAAGGGATCGACTACGTGTTGACCGACGAGACGAGCGGGCGCAGGTACACCGGCGTCGTCTACTTCCCGTTGCCGAAGAGCGCGGTCGAACCCGTGCTCGAACGGCTCCGCGAGGTGGGGTTAGACGAGCAGGCGTACACGGTCGTGCTGTCGGCGGAGACGGTCGTCTCCCGGCGGTTCGAGGCGCTGAAAGAGGAGTACGAGGAGCGCGAGGAGGCCGACGAGCGCATCGCCCGCGAGGAACTGCAGGCCCGCGCGCAGGACCTCGCGTCGACGTGGCCCATCTACATCGTGATGACCGCCGTGAGCGCCATTATCGCCACCGCGGGCCTGCTTCTGGACTCGCCGGCGACGGTCGTCGGGTCGATGGTCATCGCGCCGCTCATCGGCCCGGCGATGGCCACCGCCGTCGGGAGCGTCGTCGACGACGACGAGCTGTTCGCCCGCGGCGTGCGGATGCAGATAGCGGGGATGGCGCTGGCCGTCGCGGCGGCCGCCGCGTTCGCCGCCGCCGTCGACGTGCTCAATCTCGTCCCCGACGCCCTGGACCCGGCCGGCATCGAGCAGGTGCGCGAGCGACTCAACCCCGACTTCCTCTCGCTGGCGGTTGCGCTTGGGTCGGGGGTGGCCGGCGCGGTGGCGCTCACCAGCGGCGTCTCGACGGCGCTCGTGGGCGTGATGATAGCCGTCGCGCTGGTGCCGCCCGCCGCAACCGTGGGCATCGGCATCGCGTACGGCGACCCCTCGATGGTGCTCTCCTCGGGCGTGCTGGCGGTCGTCAACGGCCTCTCGATCAACCTCGCGGCGCTTCTGGTGCTGTGGTACTCCGGCTACCGCCCCGAGCGGTTCTTCCGGGTCGCGGAGGCCCGCACCGCCACCGTCCGGCGGGTCGCGTTCATCGTCGCGGTCATCGCGTTGCTGTCGCTGTTTCTGGGCGGCGTCACCTACGACTCCTACCGGACGTCGAACACCGAGAGTGCCGTCGAGGCGGCCGTAGGTGAGGTGGTCGCGCCCGACGGCCCGTACGGCGAGCGCTACGCCGCGATGACGGTGTTCGACGTGGACGTGATGTTCGCCCCGCAGGACCCCGTGTTCCTTCTGCACCGACCCTCGCGGGTCGTGGTCACGATGGGCGTCCCGCCCGACCGGTCGACGGCGGGCGTGACGACGGTGCTCGACCGGGAGGTCGACGAGGCCGCCGGGACCGACGTCGAACTGCAGGTCCGGTACGTGACCTACGAGACGGTCGAATAGGTCAAACGGCCGTTTGAGGTTTCGACGCGGCTTTTTCCCGAAGCGACGTTCCCTCGAGTGTCATGCGACGAAACAGCACTATCATCGTTCTGGCAGTCGCCGCGCTCGCGGTGGGTGCCGGGGTCACCGCCGCCGTCGGTGGCCTCTCGCCCGCCGCCCAGGCGTCGACCGAGGTACCGACAACCGACGGCGCCCGCACAATCACCGTCGGCGCGGGCGGCACCGCCGAGACGACGCCCGACCAGGCGGTCGTGACGGTGGCCGTCGTGACGACGGCCGACTCCGCCAGCGCCGCCCGGCAGGAACTCGCGGACAACGTCTCGCGGATGCGCGATGCGCTCCGGGATGCGGACGTCTCGGAGGACCAGGTCCGCACCCAGCGGTACGACATCTCGCAGAACTACGAGGCGCGTGACGACCCCACCGCGCCCGCGTACCGCGCGATGCACGCGTTCCAGATAACCGTCCGCGACGTGGACAACGTCGGCACCGTCATCGACACCGCCGTCGAGAACGGCGCGACGAACGTCGACGACGTGCGGTTCACGCTGTCGAGCGAGACGCGCCGTGACCTCCGCAAGGAGGCGCTCTCGGACGCGATGGACAACGCCCGCGGTCAGGCCGACACGCTCGCGCAGTCGAGCGACCTCACCATCACTGGCGTCGGCGCCGTCTCCACCGTCGAGCGCGGCTACAGCCCAGTCCGCTACGAGACGGCGGCGATGTCGGCCGACGCCGGCGGCACGTCCGTCGAGTCCGGCCCGGTCTCGGTCAGCGTGCAGGTGCAGGTGACGTACAACGCGACGGACAACTGACCGTCCGCGACCCCTCGCTTCGGCCCTCCAGTTCGTTCCCCCACGTTTCGGCTCTCCACTCGGTCCGGCCGCCCTCGTTTCGGCCCTCTCTTCCGTCGCCGGGCGACCGCTCGACGCCCGCCTCAGTTCTCCTCGAACGGGAGGGCTATCTCCCAGTCGACGGCCTCGACTGCGGCGTCGAGCGTCTCCTCGACGCCCTCGCCGTCGGCCACGCTCATGTAGCAGTCGGCCTCCACGTCGCGCGACTGGTCGCTCTTGTTGCAGACGGTGAGGACGGGCACCTCCTCCTCGTCGCCCGCGGCGTCGGCGAACAACTGCTCCACGTCGTCGCGGAGCGCGAGTTGCGCCTCCAGCGGGTAGCCACACGACTCGCTGGGGTCCACGAGGAAGAGGACGGCGTCGGCGAGATGCGTCAGCGCGGAGACGGCCTGCGACTCGATGGCGTTGCGCTCGTCGGCCGGGCGGTCGAGCAGGCCCGGCGTGTCGACCAGTTGATAGCGGATGCGGTCGCGCTCGAAGTGGCCGACCCGAATCTGGGTGGTCGTGAACGGGTAGGTGTCGACGTCGTTGTCGGCCCGCGTCACGCGGTTGACGAACGACGACTTCCCGACGTTCGGGTAGCCGGCGACGACGACCGCCGGTTCGTCCGGGCGGATGTCCGGAAGCTGTCGCAGTTCCTCGCGGGCGTCGGCGAGCGCGAACAGGTCACCCTCCACCTCGCGGACGACGGAGGCGAGGCGGGCGAACGCCTGCTTGCGGAGTTTGCGCGCGGTCTCGGGGTCGGCGTTGCGGATGCGGCCGTGGTACTCGTTTTTTATCTCGTCGCACTGCCGGGAGGCCCACATCACCTCCGAGAGATGCTGACGGAGCGTGTCGACGTTCAGGTCCTCGCGGGCGACGATGGCGTCCGCGAGTTCCCGATAGAACGGGTCGATGGCGTCGAAGTCCGGCCAGGAGGTGACGACGTTCTCGGTGTTGTCCGAGAGGATGTTCGCCGCCGTCTGGAGCATCGACTCCTGGGCCTCGACGCCCTGCTTGGCGTTGCCGGCGCGTGCGGCCCGCGAGAACGCCTTGTCGATGAGTTCCTCCGACCGCGGCGTCGTGGGGAGGTCCTCGAAAGTAGTCATTGGGGACCGTTCGCCGCCGAGGCGTAAAAGGCCGTCCGTCCGGCGCTAGGCGTGGTTTTCGTTGTCGTGGGGGTCGTCAGACGTGTCCGGGACGCCAGTTCGGACCGCTTCGCTGGAGACGAGACGACGACCGACGCCTCGGAAGCCCTCGCGCGCTGGACTCTCGCGACTCGCTGCGCGCCTCACTCGGTCGCATCGCTCCCTCGTTCGGTGCTTTCGTCGTCGTGCTTCGTCCAGCGCGCTCGCCCTTCCAGTCCGCCAGGGGTCGCTGTCCCGTTCGCGTGGTTCGGGGTTTTTGCTTCCGGCGCCCCAACCCGGGGGTATGGCAGACATCGACGCCGACGCACTCCTCCCGAACGACCGCGTGAAGCAGGCCGCGCTCGCGGGCGACGTGACGCAGTTGACCCGCGGGGCCTCGAACCGCTACGCCGAGGAAGGCGACACGTTCGAGGTGGACGGCCAGCAGTTCGAGGTGACGAGCGTCGAGGACCGCACGCTCGGTGACCTGACGGACGCGGACGCGAAACGCGAGGGGTCGGAGTCGCTGGAGGCGTACAAGAAGCGGATGGAGCGGGTGCATCCGGGCGAGTTCGAGTGGGACGAGACGAGCGAGGTTCGGACCTACCGGTTCGAGCGGCGCTAGCGCCGCGACTCCAACTCGGCGAGCAGGTCGTCGAGGTCCATCCCCTTCATCGACAGCAACACGAGCAGGTGGTAGACGATGTCGGCGCTCTCGTGGGCGAGTTCCTCGTGGTCGTCGTCTTTCGCCGCCAACAGCAGTTCCGTCGTCTCCTCGCCCAGTTTCTCGAGGACGTAGTTCTCCCCCTTCTCGTGGGTGAAAAGCGTCGTCGTGTAGGAGTCGTCCGGGAGTTCTTCCTTGCGGGATTCGATGACGGCGAACAGTTCTTCGAGAATCTCGGCGCTGTCGTCCCGTGCGTCACTCATCCGCGATGACCTCCCGGATGTCGCGCAGTTCCTCGAACTCCTCGGGGAGTTCGTGACCGGCCTCGAACACCTGTTCGGAGACTTCGATGGGCGCGTTGGTGCGGGCCGCCAGCGCCAGCGAGTCGGAGGGACGGGCGTCGACGACCACGTCGTCGCGCGGCGTCTGGACGTGGAGGTCCGCGATGTAGGTGCCGTCGCGCAACTCGGAGACGACGACGCGCTCGACGCGCCCGCCGAGTTCCTCCATCACGTCGAGCAGGAGGTCGTGGGTGAGCGGGCGGCCGATGTCCTCGGCGTCGAGGCCGCGACGGATGGCGACGGCCTCGTCGAAACCGACGAAGATGGGCAACAGGTCGTCGCTGTCCGGCACCGAGAGCAGAACGACCGGCACCGGCCCGTTCGGCGTCCCGGCGACTTTCACCCCGTCGATAGACGCATCCATACCCGAAGGAGGTGACGGGCGGCGTTAAAGCCTCGTGTCTCGGTGGGGGGCGGCCGCCTGCTCGAAGAAAGCGAGGTCGTGTATCCGGTCGTCTTCGGTCAACTCCGGGTGGAATGCGGTGCCGACGACCGGCCCCTGCCGGACGGCAACCGGGCGGCCGTCCCAGGCGGCCAGCACCTCGACGTCGTCGCCGACCGACTCGGGGTCGACGGCGGGCGCGCGGATGAACACCGCGGGGAACGGGTCGTCGAGGCCGTCGACGGAGAGCGGCGCCTCGAAGGAGTCGACCTGCCGGCCGAAGGCGTTGCGGTCGACCGCCACGTCCAGCAGGCCAAGGCTGTCGACGCGGTCGTCCTTCGCGTCGCCCGCGGCGACTATGAGGCCCGCACAGGTCGCCAGCACCGGCTTGCCGGCGGCGACGTGCTCGCGTATCTCGGCGTCGATGCCCTCCCGGGTGAGCAGTCGGGAGATGGTCGTCGACTCCCCGCCCGGCATGAGGAGCGCGTCGCAGTCGGGGACGAGCCCCGACTCGCGTATCTCCACCACCTCTGCGCCGCGGTCGTGGCGCCCGGCGGCCCGGCGGATGGCGGCGGCGTGTTCGGAGACGTCGCCCTGCACGGCGACGACGCCGGCTCGCAGGCTCATGGCTCCCGGTTCGGGGTCGAACGCGAAAAGGGCGACGGAGTCGTCAGGCGACGATGTTCAGCACCATGACGAAGGCGCCGAACAGGAGGCCGAAGGCGACGACGGTTCGGGGGTCGATGGTCGGGGCGTTCCGGTCCTCGGAGTCGAAGTAGCGGACGAGGCCCGCAGAGGACATCAGCCCGCCGGAGTTCTGGCCGCTGCTCATACCTTCCAGTCGTCGCGTTCAGGGGGTAAGCCTTTCGGCACGCGCTCGCCGCTCGGGCCCGACTGGTACGCAAGTGGGAAAGGTTTTAGCGCCAGCCTCGACAATCTCCGACCGGTTATGACCGTCAGTCTCAAGGACTTCTACGCGGACTGGTGTGGCCCCTGCAAGACGCAGGACCCCATCCTGGAGGAGCTGGAGGCGGAGTTCCCGGACGTGAACTTCGAGAAGGTGAACGTCGACGAACAGCAGGACGTCGCCAACGAGTATCAGGTGCGGTCGCTCCCGACGCTGGTCGTCGAGAACGACGACGGCATCGTCGAGCGGTTCGTCGGCGTCACCCAGCGCGACGAACTCGAGACGGCGCTTCAGGAAGCCGGCGCGTAACTCGCCACCCGGTTCTCGCGGCGGCCCGCCTCGGGAGTGGCGACGCCGTTCCGTTCGGGTTCGGTATCGAGAGCTATTGTGCGCTCCGCTCGGCACCTAGCAAGGTAGTTAACCCCCGCTCGACTGGGTTCGCTCCCCGGAGGGGAAACGATGGACTGTCTCGCGTGTGGACTCAGGTCGGGGTACAACCGCGTCGTAGTGGACCTGCTCGCTGGCACGGAGCTCGGCGGGCTCTGCTTCCGGTGCGAGGAGCGGCTGTTCGGACGGAGCCTGAAGGACGGGCTCTGGACCGAGCGGAGCGGCTGTGTGCTCTGCTCGCGCGACGGCGCCGTCGCGCTCCCCGAGTGGCGCCCCCGGACGAGCGACACCGGCGGCGTGTTGCGACTCGAGAACGACTACGAACTCGGCGCGACGACCGTCGAGCTGTGCGACGAGCACTTCGACCGGCTCGAGAACCGGTCGCTCGACGCCCGCTGGCCCGACCGAACGGGTGACACGAACCATGTCCGGTGACGTCGCCCGTCGGCACCGGGACGCGGGCGGGCTCGACGTCGCCGCCCGTGCCGTGCTGGAGTTCCTCGAACCCCTGGACGTCCCCGTCTGCGTCCGGACGGTCGGGCTGAACGTGGGCGTCGACTCCGCGACGGCGCGGGCCGCCTGCCACCGGCTCCGTGCGCTGGGGCTCGTCGCCGCCGGGACACCCGACGGCCGCGGCTACGTCATCACCTCACGCGGCGAGGACTACCTCGCGGGCAACCTCGGGCTCGCGGCCCCGTGAGCGCGGCCCGTGCCCCGCACCCGGTAGCTTAAGCGGCCCGGACCGCTGTCTCCCGGCATGGACGGCGAACTCTCGGCGAGCGAGCTCGCGGCCCTCCTCGAATCGGACGCGGACGTGCGGGTCGTCGACATCCGCTCGCCCGCGGCGTTCGACCGGGGTCACATCCCCGGGAGCGTCAACATCCCGTTCGAAGAACTGCCGGACCGGGTCGCCGAACTGGACGGCGCCGAGCGGGTCGTCACCGTCTGTCCCCACGGACAGGCGTCGGTGCAGGCGGCGCGGCTCGTCGGCTCCTATCAGGGGACCCAGGACGCGGTCGTCGAGTCGCTGGCGCCCGGCATCGAGGGATGGGCCGCGGAGTACGGCCTCGAACGCGCCGACGCCCGCGCGGACGGCGACGGGAGCGACGAGGGCCCGGAGGCCCCGTTCTGAGTCAGCGGCCGCGCCGCTCGCGGCGGATGCCCTGCCGCAGGTCGAACGTGAGGTGGAGTTCGTAGACGGAGCCGGCGACGGCGAGCCCCCCGACGGCGAGCAGACCCACGGAGACGGGGTCGGCCCCGCCGAACACCAGCGTCAGGACGACCATCTGGAGGCCGACGAGGACGACCAGACACAGCAACAGCCCGTAGGCGACGGTGCCGAGCACGTCCCAGAACGCGTCCTCGATGGCTCGTCGGGTCGGTCCGTACATCTCCTCGGGTTTCGGACCTATCATAGTCGCCGGTTCCGCGACCGGCGAGTTACGCCTTGCGGCCGCCGCAATCGACGGCGTCACGGCTGGCGCGTCAGTGGACGAAAGGAGACGGGTCGAGACGTGGCTCGACGGTGCGGTCGGTCAGGCGACGTTGAAACCCTTCTCGCGGAGGAAATCCTCCACGCGGCCCGTGTGGTTCCCCTGCAGTTCGATGGCATCGTCTTCGACGGTGCCGCCGCAGGCGAACTTCGACTTGAGGTCGCTGGAGAGCGAACTCAGGTCGACGTCCTTCGGGTCGAACCCCTCGATAATCGTTACCTCCTTACCGTATCGGCGCTCGTCGATGCGGACCGTGATTTCCTGGGACTCCTTGGCGACGTCCTCGCAGACGCAGAGTTCCTCAGGCAGGCCGCACGTCGAGCAGACTTCCGACATTACACCGTGGGTTACAGACTGGCCGTATTAAACACTATCGGGACTTCGCACCCCGGTTTACGACCGCGAGACCGCCGTCAGCGACGAGCTCGTCGGCCAGCGAGACGGCTTCGCCGGCTTCCGCCTCGGTGACGCCGCCCGCGTACGTCGCCCGCTCGTACAGTTCGGCGACCCGGCGGGCCCGCTCGTCGCCCACGTCGGCGGCGTACTGCCGGACCGTCTCGCCGGGTTCGCGGGGCCGGTGGTCGCGTTCGAGCACGTACTCGACGCGTTCGAACGCCCGTCGCGTGTCGCTGACGGGGTCGGTCCGCGGCTGGTAACGGAGCCACACCTCCCGGTAGGCGCGAGTGGTGAGTCCCGAGCGCCGGAGGCCGGCGACGGCCGCGCCCGCGACGACGAGTCCCAGCCCCACCTGCTCGCGGGAGGGGAGCGTCGGGAGTTCGAACCCGCTTGCGCCGCCGGGGTCGCTGGGCGTGAACCCGCCCCCGCCGAGTCCGGGCGGCGTCGGGGAGTCGCCGCCGACGGGCGAGAGCGGCTGGTCGATGTTCGGCGTCCGCACGTCCGTGTCGTCGGGCGTCGTGGCCGTCTCCTCGTCGGGGTCGGGCGTCGGCGTCCACTCCTCCGGCCCGGTCCGCTCGGTGTCGACGTTCGTCTCGTTGTTCTCGCGGGCCTCCGACAGCCGGTTCTGCTCGGTCGCGTTCCGGGCGCCGCCCGGCGTCGGGTCGAACCGTATCCAGCCGTGGTCGGGGAAGAACACCTCGACCCACGCGTGGGCGTTGAGCCCGCGGACGACCCACTCGGTGCGGGCCACCTGCTCGCCGGGCGTGTAGCCGACGACGAACCGCGCGGGAACGCCCTGGGTGCGGAGCATCGTCACCATCGTCGTGGCGAAGTAGGTGCAGTAGCCGGCACGCATCTCGAACAGGAACGCGTCGGCGATGGTGCCGCCGGGCTTCTCGACGTCCAGCGAGTACGCGCGGTTGTTCTCCAGCCACTGCTCGATGACGCGGGCGGTGTCGTACGGGTTGGTCGCGTTCCCCGTGATGCGGCTGGTCCGATCCGCGACCCGCCGTGGGATGTTCTCCGGAAGCGCGGTGTACCGTTGCTCGACGGCCGTCGGGTAGTCGGTGCCGGCCTCGCGCAACTGCCTGGGGCTGGCGACGGGCGTGCGCGACTCGACGGTGTACGACTCGCCGGCGGCGAACGGCCGGACCGGACGGATGCTTCCGTCGGGGAGCACGTCTGCGGCGGTGTCGGCCTCCTCGATTTCGACTGGCTTCCACAGCGCCGGCATGTTCCCCATCCGGCTCTCGAACTCGTACGTCTGTTCGACCCGTCGGCTCCGCCCACGGGGGGAGGCGAGGCGGCTCTCGTACGGTTCGCTCTCGCCGGTTCGGACCCAGCCGCGGCCGGTGTAGCGGTCGTACGAGCCGATGCGCCAGTAGCCGCGCTGGCCGCTGTCGACGGTGAACCGGACCTCCGGCGAGAGACTGATAGAGCCCTGTATCTGGACGCTGTCGGCCGCCCCGAGCAGGTTCCCCTCGACGGTGTTGCTCCCGCCTCCGATACCCCCGAGCGGGTTGCCGCCGCGGGCGCCCACCCGACCGGGGACGATGTTGACGAGGCTGGTGCCGACGACGACGGCCCCGAGTTCGACGAGGATGGCGCGGCGGGCGTCGTCGATGCCCTCGGCCGCGCCGTCGCCCGCCGATTGGCTGGCCGCGTGCTCGCGGTTGGCCACGTCGCCAAAGCCCATCGCGCCGACGACGCCGACGGCACCCAGCAGAGTGGTCGGCGCGTCGGCGTTGCCCGTCAGCACGAAGATGCCGAGCGTGAACCCGGCGACGGCCGCGCCCGCGACGTAGTGGCGCCGCAAGGCGAGATACCACGCGAGGAACGTTGGGCCGGGCGCGATGGCCAGCGCCCACGTCCCCGCGTTGACGATGCGGAGTATCGACAGCCCCGAGAGTAGCGAGATGGAGTCGCTCACGAGCGGGCCGACGGCGCCGTACACCTCGACGCCCTCGGGGAGCGTGCCGAGATAGTAGTAGGTGCCGGCGGCCACGAGCGCCAGCGCCAGCACGGCGGCGTACCGCGGGCGGAGGACGCGGGCGGCGAGCGTCGCGGCCGCGACGGAGACGCCGACGGCGCCCAGCAGGAGGGTGGGTTTCCCCGCGACGGTGGCGATGAAGTGGAGGATGCTCAGATACGAGAGGACGACGAGCGCCACCGAGCCCACAGCGAGGAGGCGCGGCACGTCCACCTCGCCGAGGACCGGGAGTCTGCGGGTGGTCGTGCTCACGCCACCACCTCCTGCCGCTGGGCGTCGTCGGCCGCCCCGACGCCGTCGGTCAACTCGGAGAACGGGAACCGGCGGCCGTTGGCGGTGACTTCCACGCCGCTGGCGTCGGCGCGAACCCGCACGTCGGCCTCGACGTCGCCGACGCGGCCGGCGGGCGTTCGCGCGAGCAGTTCGAGGACATCGTCGCGTTGCTGTTCGCCGCGGCCGTCGCGGACGCGGCCGCCGGGCGCGTGGAGCTCCACGTCGAGGTCGGCATCGAGGAGGTAGACGGCGATGCTGGCCGCGGCGGACGCCATCTCGTCGGCGAACTCGGCGTCGCCCTCGGCGACGACGGTGACGCCGCCCTCGTCGGCGCGGGCGAACTCCGCGACCACGAGCTCGCCGGGCTCGCGTTTCGCCGAGGTCTTCCAGTGGACGTCACGCAGTGCGTCGCCGGGGACGTACTCCCGGAGGGTGTCGAACGCGTCGCGGTCCTCGGTCCCCGCGCGCTCGACGAGCCCGCGGAACGTTCGGTTCGGCGCCACCGGCTCGACGACGGGGTAGACGAGCGCGGGCGTCGTCTCCTGGACGCGCGTCTCGCGGCTGACGACCCCGAGTGTGTCCCGCTGGGTCACCGATGCGGGGCCGAGCGCGTGCTCGCCGCGTTCGAGCAGTTCGACGGTGTAGCGCGCCTCTCCGTCGGTGACGTACCGGTCCGCGTCGTCGACGGGGTGGAGTCCGTCGCCGGTCCGGTCGCGCACCTGACAGGGGCCGTCGGCGTCGACGCGCAGGTGAACCTCGCGGGTCTCGCCGGGGAACCCCGGCGCGGGTTTGCGGCGCGTGACCGTCGGTGCGTCGCGTCGCGCGAGCGTGACGACGCCGTACGCGAGCGTCACGACGGCGGGGCCGGCGACGGCGTTGAGCGACCGGGGGCCGGCGTGGGCCGCAAGCGCGATGGCGCCGACCGCGACCCCCAGAACCGCGTAGCCGCGGCGGGTGAGCCTCATCGCACGTCGACGGTCGACAGCGCCTCGCGGACCAGTTCGCGCGCCGAGCCCTCGCCGCGGCCCAGCCGGATGCGGTGGACGAGCGTCGGCTCCGCCTCCGCCTGCACGTCGTCGGGGACGACGTAGTCGCGGCCCTCCAGCACCGCGCGGCCCTGTGCGGCCCGCAACAGGGCGATGGAGCCGCGCGGCGAGACGCCCAGCCGCGCGTTCTCGCGGGTGTAGCGGGCCAGCGCCGTCACGTACTCGCGGATTGGCTCCTCGACGGTCACCTCGCCGGTGGTGCGGCGCGCGGCCACCAGCTGGTCGACGGTGGCGACGGGGGAGAGGTCGTCGATGGGGTGGTCCCCCACCATCCGCCCGAGCACCTCCTGCTCCTCGCTCTCGGTCGGGTAGCCGAGATGGAGCTTCATCTGGAACCGGTCGAGTTCGGCCGCGGGGAGTTCGTAGGTGCGGTCGCGCTCGACGGAGTTCTGCGTGGCGACGACGAAGAACGGGTCCGGCACCTCGCGGGTGTCGCCGTCGACGGTCACCTGCTGTTCCTCCATCGCCTCCAGCAGAGCGGACTGCGTCTTCGGGGGCGCGCGGTTGATTTCGTCGCCCAGCACCACGTTCGCGAACACGGGGCCGGGCCGGAAGTCGAACTCACGGGTCTTCTGGTTGAACACGTTGACGCCCGTGATGTCCGACGGGAGGAGGTCGGGGGTGAACTGGACGCGCTTGAAGTCGCACTCGAAGGAGGTGGCGACGGCGCGGGCCAGCATCGTCTTGCCGACGCCGGGGACGTCCTCGAGCAGGACGTGTCCGCGGCCGAGCATGGCGACGAGGAGATGCTCGACGGCCTCCTCGTTGCCGACGATGACCCGACTGACGTTGTCGATGACGTCCTGTGCGACGTCGCCGGCGTCGGAGACGGCGAGGCCGCTCGACTGTACGTCACTCATCGGTTCGGGGACCATACCCGCGTCGTTCGGTGCCCTCGGTAAGTGTCTTCCCCTGACGGCCTGCGAGTCATTGGCTCACGAAACGGGCCGGAGCGTTGTTAAGCCTGACTGCTCCGGGTATGGAGTCCTCAATAGGGGTTGGTGGGTCGAGCCAGGGGTAGATCTTTGTCGGGTCGCTGAACATTCAGGACCATGTCGGAGTGGCGTCAGGTGGTCCGGCGGGAACTCCATCGGTACCGCGACCAGACGGGGCACGACGTCGTGGAGCGGCAGGACCTGCTCGACCAGTCGCGGTCGGTACTCGAAGCGGAGTTCCCGGAGGCGAACACCCCCGGACAGACGCTCAGCCGGGTGCTTCAGGAACTCCGCGACAGCGACGAACTCGAGTTCCTGGACCACGCGGGTACGTACCGCATCCGCGAGTTGGAGGTCGATGCCGCCGACGTTTCTACCGACCAGGGTACCGGAACGTACGAGGCGGAAACGTACGAGACGACGGTGCAGGCCCGCTCGATGCCGGCCGCGTTCCGCGAGGCCGTGCTGTCGTGGTACGACGCGCGCTGTCCGGTTTCGGGTGTCGACCACGCGGGACTGCTCGACGTGGCCCACGTCCTCCCGTGGAGCGACTACCCGGACCGACGAACCGACCCCGCGAACGTCATCCCGCTCGACAAGACCCACCACGAAGCGTTCGACCGCGGGCTGTTCACCCTCGACAGTGGTTTCCATCTGCACGTCTCGCCGGAGCTATCGACCGACAGCGACGTGCTCAGGCGGACGCTTCTCGACCGTGAGGGGAATCGGGTCGAGTTTCCTGACGTGCGGCAACCGTCGGGCGAGTACCTGAATCAGCATAATTCGAGACTCGACTGGTGGTGAGCGATTCGAACGAATCCTTACCAGTGAACGCGCCCAACCTCGGTGCATGGCGAGCGACCCGGAGGCGGAGGTGCCGGACCCCGAGAACCCGCGCATCGTCGCCGACGAGCGGTTCGGCGGCGAGCCACGACCCCGGTGTCACCGCACCACCGCCGAGGAGACGATACCGAGACGCGCGCGGCCGATGAAGTCGGTGCGATAGAATCGCCGGGACGCGTATCCGAACCGCCGAGCCGGTGCTCGACCGTCGATTTATATGCGAATGGGAACAAGGTTCGCGCATGACCGAGATCGTCCGGGACGAGGACCACAGCGGCGGTGCGCCGACGATTGGCGACACGGGGATTCGGGTCATCAACGTCGCCTGCGCCTACGAGCACGACGGCTACTCGCCGGACGAAATCGCCGAATTCTACCCGGTCCTGACGCTCGAGGACATCCACACGGCGATCGCGTACTACTACGCCCACATCGAGGAGTTCCGCGACGCGCACTCGGACGCCGAGACGCCCGCATGATCTACGCGGACGAGAACGTCTGGATGCCGGTCGTCGAGGGGCTCCGCCGCCGCGACTGGTCCGTCACGACCGCGATGGAGGAAGGCACGCTCGGCGCCCCCGACGACGAGCAGTTGGCGTACGCGGCCGACAACGACTGGCTCCTGTTGACGTTCGACGACGACTTCCTCTCGATGGTGCAGTCGGGCGAGTACGACGACAGCCACGCCGGAATCGTGTTCGTGTCTCAACACGAGAGGGGTGTCGGCGAACTCGTCCGACGTATCGACTCGACGCTCCAGCAGAACGCGAACCGCGACCTGGCGGACGAGATCGTGTTCGCGTGACGCGCCCCACTACCACGCCTTGCAGTCGCCACACACCAGCCCCGACTCGTCGCGCCACCGCTTCTCCACCGTCTCGCCACAGGCCGCACACGCCGCGCCCCCCGGCGAGAACGCGTAGGTCGAGACCGCCGGCTCCGGGTCGGCGAAGTTCGGGTCGTCGTCCGCACTCGCCGGGTCGTCCGCCGCGTCCGCGCCCCCGTCGTCGCCGTCGTCGCCGTCGCTGTCGCTGTCGGCGCGTGCGAACTCGTCGAGCGAGCGGTCGCGGGCCACACTCCGGGTCGCGCGGCCACCGGCAAGAGCGTGGCGGACCCGGAACTGGCAAGTAGCCCCCGCCGGAGGAGTCGGGTATGACGGCGACACTCCCCACGCTCGCGCAGGTCGGCATCCCGAGCGAGGTCGCGAACGTCGCGGGCAGTCCCGAGCAGGTGATTCTGGTGGCTATCGGCGCGCTCATGGTACTGGCGGCGTCGGCCGTGTTCGGCATCCTCGCGGCCGGCGGCATCGTCGAGGCCATCGTGAAACAGTTCCCGTCGGGCGGCGGGCCCCCGGAGAGTCGGCGGTAGTTACCGGTCGAGCGCCTCACCGGCCAGTCGCACCGCCGCGTCGAGGTCCGGGCCGAGCGGCGACCCCGCGACGATGCCGTCGGCGTGCTCGCGGAGTTCGGCCGCCCGTTCGGCCACCGTCTCGGGGGTGCCCGCGATGCAGAACGCGTCCAGCATCGCCTCGGTCACGAGGCCGAACGCCTCCGTGAACTCGCCCGCGGAGATGTGGTCGCCGATGTCGTCGGCGCGGTCGGCGTCGATGCCGTGCCGTTCCAGCACGGGCGGGGCGGCGCCGCTCGTGATAAACGCCACCGGCGGGCGGGCGGCCTCGCGGGCCGCGTCGGCCTCGTTGCTGACCGACACCGCGGCGTAGGCCGCGAGCGTGAACGCGCCGCGGTCGTCGGGCCGCTCGTCGAGCCCGGCTTCGACCTGCTCGCGGGCCCACGCGAGGTCGTCGGGGTGCGAGCCGTTGAACAGGAGGCCGTCGGCGTGTTTGGCGGCCATCCGGCACATGTGGGGCCCCTCACCGCCGACGTAGACCGGAATCGAGTCGCCCTGCGGCGGTTCGAAGTTGAGGCCGGCGTCGTCGGCCGCGTGGACGCCGTCGCGGGTGACTCGCTCGCCGCGCCACAGTCGCTGTGCGTCTTTGAACGCCTGCAACACCGCCGAGAGGCCGCGCTCGCGGTCGACCCCCAGGTTGCGGAGCGTCGCGGGGTCGCCCGGCCCGACGCCGAAGACGGCGCGGCCCCCGGAGGATTCGTCGAGCGTCGCCACCTGTCCGGCGAGCGCGACCGGGTGGGTCTGGTAGGGGTTCGCCACGCCGGGGCCGACACCCACCGAGTCGGTGGCGCGGGCCACCCGGTCGAGGGCGACGAACGGGTCGCGGTTGTTGTAGTGCATCGAGCAGAACACGGTGTCGAAGCCTGCTCGCTCGGCGCGCCGGCCGAGGTCTCCGATGCGACTGACGGGGTGTTCGGGAGTGAGTTCGATGCCTAGCATGTGTGTTCCGGCAACGTTGCGAGGGGAGCGTTTCCGGTCGAGCGCCCGACGGTGGCTCCGGGAGTGAGTGGGTTGGGGTCGGCTGTACTGGCACCTCGGACGCTCTCGCGCTCTCCGGTCGGGGGCTTCCACGGGACCGTTCGCGTTCTCACCGCCGACTTCGACCCCCGTTTCCCCTCCATACTACCCCTCGAACGTCCAGTCGCGGAGCGCCTCGCGGACGATGTCGTCTTCCTCGGCGCGAAACAGGTTGTCGGAGCCCTCGTGGTCGCCGAACGCGAAGCCACGGACGACGACGGCGGGCGTGCCGCCGTCGCCCTCGCCGGCGACGAGGTTCGCCGCGCCAGCGAGTTCGTCGACGACCGACTGGACCGTGACGCCGAGTTCGCGGCCGTCCCTGTCGTGTTCCCCGCGCCAGTCACGGGAGGCGGGCATCCCGGCCCACCCGACGGCGACGCCACGCTGGCCGTGGCGGAACGGCCGCCCCGAGGTGTCGGTGACGACGACCGGCACGTCAAGCCGTTCGTGGAGGCGAGCGGCCGACGCGCTCGGGTCCTCGGGCAACAACAGGAGGTCGCCGCCGGGGACGTTCGAGCGGTCGATGCCCGCGTTGACCGTGACGTGTCCGAACCGACAGACGGCGAGCAGGAACGGCGCCTCGGTCAGCAGTTCCTCGCTCTCCTCGATGACCGCCTGCGCGAACCGCGGGTCCTTCTCGTCGCCGGTGATGGCTTCGATGCGTGCGGCGATGTCGCGGGCGCGGTCGCCGGCCGGGAACGCCGAGAGGTCGCGGGTCCGGCCCTCGGCCTTCGAGACGACGGTGGATGCGACACACAGGACGTCGCCGGGCCGCAGGTCGACGCGCTCGTCGACGAGCGCCGCGAGGTCGTCGCCCTCGCGTATCTCCGGCAGGCCCTCGACCGGGGTCAACTCCATACCCGCGCCTCGGGGGCGGGGGAAAAAAGGCGAGCGGTTGCGGCGACGGGCCGACGACGCCCTACAGCGGCGCGTCGTTCTGGTCGACGCCGACGACGCGGTTGGTGTCGGTGCCGGTGAACTGCCGGAACGTGGCGTCGCCGGACTCGCCGTCGGGGACGTACTCCTTCGCCTGTGCGGGGCCGAACTGGTACTGGCCGGTCGACTCGGGCGCCTCGAGGAAGTAGCCGACCGTCGCGGCCTCGCTATCGCCGCTCGGCGTCGGAATCTCGGTGAACTCGATGTAGCGGTTCCCGTTCTGCGTGTACACGTCGACGTTGGCGTTCTCCTCCTCGTCGGGCGCGAGCACCTCCCAGCCGAACGGGATGCGGTCGCGGACCGTGGCGGTGGCGTTCGCGTCCACGCCGAGTTCGACGCCGACGGTCTGTCCGGCCGTGTACACGTCGTTGTCGTCCTCCCGGGAGCCCGAGACGGAGAACACGAACCCGTCGCCGCCGGTCGAGCCGGTGCCCGCGAGGTCGATGGTGCCGTCCGCGTAGTCGTCGAGGCCGAACAGCTCGTCGTCCTCGGCCAGTTGGACCGCGGTCTTGGCGTCGGCGAAGCCGGCCCCGATGGTCCAGGTCCGGTGGGGCCACCGCGCGTCGTCGGGGTCGGTCGGCCGGGTGACGGCCGCCGTGGCCTCGACGGTGGCGATGACCTCCATCGGGTCGGGGAACTCGCCGTGGGTCTGCCGGTAGGCGTCGTAGATGAGCGCGACCAGCCCCGTCAGCACCGGCCCGGACATCGACGTGCCCGACAGCTGCCCGTAGTAGGGCTCGTCGGCCTGTTCGCTCTGCTCGCGCTGGAGTTTGGCCAGCGCCGGCGGCGGCACCTGCCCCTCGGAGGCCTCGATGGCCACGCCCTGCCCGTACCAGATGGTGGGGTACGCCTGGTTGTAGTCCTCGGGCGCAAGCGTGCTCATCACGAACTTCCCCGGCGTGCCGACGCTGGGCCGGTGGAGGCTGAACGGCCGGGAGGCGCTGACGCTCGGCGCGCGGTAGGCGTCCGCGGTGATGGTGTAGTCGGCCTGGATGGCGGCCCAGGGGTCGACCTCGAAGTAGTACGTCTTCGTCGGGTCGATCTCCGCCTGCAGCGTCTCGGGGTTGGCACCCGTCCCGCCCGTCGAGGACGCCTTGAGGGTGCCCTCGCTCCCCTTGCCGCCCTCGTACAGCCGGAAGTCGACGTCCTGTCCCTGCGGGCTCCACGAGAGCGACGCCTTCACGAAGCCGACATCGGCGGCGTCCGACGCCGAGACGTCGACGCCCTCCGGCGCGTCGGGGTTCCACTCGTGGTACTGCTTGTCGGTGACCTGCGGCGCGCCCAGCGGCGGCTGGGCGCCCGGTCCGGCGGTGCCCGAGTAGCTCTGCGTGTAGATGGCGTCGCCGAGGTCCTCCTCGAGGGCCGCGTACGCGTCCGCGACGTTCTCGAACGCCTCCTTGCGGTCGTAGTTGACGAGCTTGTCGCCCCGGCTCCCCGGCTTGCGACCCTTCGACGAGAAGTCGGTGACGTACATCTCGTCATCGGTCGCCGCCGAGCAGAGGACGTGCGGGCCGATGGAGTAGTTGTTGAGCGTGTCGATGTCGTAGGAGTTGCCCGCGGAGAACACGGGCGTCATTCCCTGCTGGAACCCCGTCCAGGTCGCCACTTGCAGGGCGCCGTACGGGCTGTAGTTGCTCCCCGTGCCCGCGCCGTAGGAGTTGTTGACCGCCTGCACGTCGAGCTTCCCCTCCTGCTGTTTGGCGACGAGGTCGTCCCACGCGCCGGTGATCTGGAACAGGAAGTAGCCGCCCGTCGTCGAGTACACCGTCAGGTCGGCGTCGGGCGCCATCCCCTTGTACTGGCCCTCGCTGGCCGAGCCGGTGCCGGCGATGGAGCCGGAGACGTGGGTGCCGTGGCCGCTCCCGCCGGTGTTGGCCGGCCCGGCCTCGGTCCACATCGGGTCGCTCCCCTGGAGGGGGTTGACGAACCGGTAGTGGTTCTTCAGGTTGCGCTCCAGGTCGGGGTGGTCGCCGTCGACGCCGGAGTCGATGACGGCCACGTGGACCGTCTCTCCCGTGTAGAACAGTTCCTCCTGCACGAACTTCGCGCCCGTCACCTCGCGGGCGTCCTCGTTGTGGGGGGTCAGCTCCCTGTTCCGTTCGACGTTGAGCGTCTCCCGCCAGCCGGCCACCTGCCGTATCTGCTCGCCCGTCAACCGGGTGAACCCCATCGGCAGGGCCTTGTACTTGTAGTAGCCGTCCGCGAGGTCGAGGCGGCCGAGCCGGTCGACGTCGTCGCGCGACCGGAACACGACGACGACCTCCTGGAGGTCGTCGGTGCCGGTGTCGAGCGTCGGGTCGACGGCCGCACCCACCCCGGGCGCGAGCAGTCCCGCGCCGGTCGCTCCCGCTCCCTTCAGTAGCGTTCGCCTGTTGAGCTGCATGGCTTGCACGGTGCCACTCGGTACCACGAAAAGTGATTTCTGACAAAACTGTCCAAAAGCTCCCACAGCGACCGTAGCGAGCCGATGTATCCGGTTGCACCGAACCGGTAGACGGCTCTGTCGGCCGTCCTCCCCCGGCGCCGTGTCGGTCGGGCCGGCGGGCGTTCGGTCAGTTCCGTGGCGAATATTGCGCCGAGCGGCCCGCTGTCCGCGCAATATGCGGCGAACACGCCGGATTTATATTCGAGGCTAGCCGACCGCTAGCCGTTATGGGACAGACGCTGACGGAGAAGATCCTCGAAGACCACCTCGTCGAGGGCGAACTCGAGACGGGGGAGGAGATCGGGATCGAGATCGACCAGGTACTCACGCAGGACACGACCGGGACGCTCGTCTGGCTCCAGTTCGAGGCGCTCGACCTCGACGAGGTCCAGACCGAGATCGCCGCCCAGTACTGCGACCACCAGACCTACCAGTTCGACTTCAAGAACACCGACGACCACCGCTTCCTGCGCTCGGCGGCGGGGACGTTCGGTGCGCACTTCTCGCGCCCGGGCAACGGTATCTGCCACAACGTCCACAAGGAGAACTTCGCCGCGCCCGGCAAGACGATGCTCGGCTCCGACTCCCACACCCCCACCCCGGGCGGTCTGGGTGAACTCGCCATCGGTGCGGGCGGCCTCGACGTCGCCGTCGCCATGGGCGGTGGCCCGTACTACATCGAGATGCCGGAGGTCGTCAACGTCCGTCTCGAGGGCGAACTCCCCGAGTGGTCGACCGCGAAGGACGTCATCCTCGAGATGCTGCGCCGGCTGAGCGTGAAGGGCGGCGTCGGCAAGATATTCGAGTACACCGGCCCCGGCGTCGACACGCTGTCGGTGCCCGAGCGGACGACCATCACGAACATGGGGACGGAACTGGGCGCGACGACGTCCATCTTCCCGACCGACGAGAAGACCGAGGAGTATCTGGCGAAGCAGGGCCGCTCCGAGGAGTTCGTCGACATCGGTCCCGACGAGGACGCCGACTACGACGACGAGATCGTCGTCGACCTCTCGGAGATCGAACCGCTCGTCGCCAAGCCGTCGATGCCGGACAACGTCGTCCCCGTCCGCGAGGTCGCGGGCGAGTCGGTCGACCAGGTGATGATCGGTTCCTGTACGAACGGCGGCTACGAGGACATCCTCCCGGCCGCGAAGATGCTGAAGGGCCGCGAGATCGACAAGAAGACCGAGATGATCGTCGCGCCCGGCTCGAAGCAGGCCAGTGAAATCCTCGCCCGCGAGGGCTGGACGGCCGAACTGATGGCCGCCGGCGTCAACTTCTCGGAGGCGACCTGCGGTGCCTGTATCGGCATCGGCCACGTCCCCGCTTCCGACTCCGTGTCGGTGCGGACGTTCAACCGCAACTTCGAGGGTCGCTCCGGCATCGAGGACGACAGCGTGTTCCTCTCCTCGCCGGAGGTCGCCGCGGCCGCCGCGCTGAAGGGCGAACTCGTCGACCCGCGTGACCTCGCCGACGAACTCGGCGACATGGACGCGCCCGGCTTCGAACTGCCCGACCAGTACGACGGCTCGAAGGCCGACCTCATCGCGCCCGACGAGGCCGTCGACGACGACCTCGTCAAGGGGCCCAACATCGGCGACGTGCCACTGAAGGACCCGCTCGACGCCCACCTCGAGGGTGAGGCGCTGCTGAAGATGGAGGACAACATCACGACCGACCACATCATCCCTGCCACGCAGGACATCCTGATGTACCGGTCGAACGTCCCCAAACTGAGCGAGTTCACGCTCTCTCGCGTCGACGACACGTTCGCGGAGCGCGCCCTCGAGAGCGACGGCGGCTTCCTCGTCGCCGGCGAGAACTACGGGCAGGGCTCCTCGCGCGAGCACGCGGCGCTGTGTCCGATGTATCTCGGCATCCAGGGCGTCCTCGCGCAGTCCTTTGCCCGCATCCACAAGGCGAACCTGTTCAACTTCGGGCTCATCCCGCTGACCATCGACGAGTCCGACTACGCGAACATCGAGCAGGGCGACGACATCGAGATCGTCGACGACGTCGCCGAGGCCGTCCAGTCCGGTCAGGAGGAGTTCACCGTCCGCGTCAACGACGACTGGGAACTCACCGCGGAACTCGACGCCTCCGAGCGCGAGCGCCGCATCCTCGCGGCCGGCGGCAAACTGCCGCTGACGAAGCGCCAGCACGAGGACGAGGGCGGCGCGGCCCCGGCCGACGACTGAGTGGTCGGCGTCGTGGCAACCGTCGACGACTGAGTGGTCGGCGTCGTGGCAACCGCCGACGACTGACCGCACCCCGGTTCTCGATTTATTCGCGTCCGATAGCGCCCACGCCGTCGCTCACTCCCGGCGTCGTGACGCCACGGCGAGCGTCGCCACTCGCCGACGGTGAGCGGTGCGGCCGCTGAGAAGCGTGAAAAGTCCCGGCGCGCGGTGGTGGGGGGAGAGTTCCGCGCGCCGGAAACGGGGTGGGGGGTGGGGATGCACCCAAACGGGTGCACCTTACAATAAACCGGGTCTACATAAGAAGGTTGTGGGCGGCGTGGCGCACTCGGCCGCGGCCGGCCGTGGGTCGCCCCGGCCGGTAGCCATTAGTGGGTGTACGTCCAACCGTGCGCCGTGACCACTACGGCCTCCGAGGCCGGCTCCGTCCCCGTTCGGCAGGCGACCCGGGCCGACCTGCTCGAGGTGTTCCGCATCGAGCAGCGGTCGTTCCCCCAGCCGTGGCCGTTCGCCGCCTTCGAGCGGTTCCTCGGTCAGCCGGGGTTTCTCGTCGCCTGCGAGGCGACGCCCGCCGACGGCGAGAGCGTCGTCGGCTACGTCGTCGCCGACACCGTCCCGAACCACGGCCGGCCGCTGGGCCACGTCAAGGACATCGCGGTCCACCCCGACCACCGCGAGGGCGGCGTCGGCTCCCTGCTTCTGGAGCGGGCGCTCGTCGAGATGGCCCGCGCGGACGCTTCTTCCGTGAAACTGGAGGTGCGGGAGTCGAACGACCCGGCCATCGACCTCTACCGCGCACACGGGTTCGAGCACCGGCGGACGGTGCCCCGCTACTACGACGACGGCGAGGCCGCGCTCATCATGGTCCGGGAGTTCCAGTAGCTACAGCAGGCCGTCGGCCTGCGCCAGCAGGATGCCCTCGATGGTGGCGTCGTTGGCGGGCGCCTCGCGGGCGCGTTCCAGCGCCTCGTCGACCGGAACGGTCGTCACCTCGAGGAACTCGTTGCCGTCGAGTTTCCGCTCGGCCGGTTCGAGTCCCTCCGCGAACACGATGCCGCGCTTGTGGCGCAACACGCCCGTCGAGCACCAGAACTCCTCGACCAGCGACGTCGCGCCGGGGTCGAACCCCGCCTCCTCGCGGAGTTCGCGGGCGCCGGCCTCGGTGAACGTCTCGCCGTCCTCGACGATGCCGGCGACGAGTTCCAGACAGTGCTGGCGGATGGTCGGGCGGAACTGCTCGACCATCACGAGTTCGTCGTCCGCGACGGCGACGACGACGGCGGCGGGTGGCAGGTCCGCCCAGTAGTAGTTCTTCGTCGAGCCGTCGGGCTGTTCGACCCGGTCGTAGCCGCCTGTGTACCAGCCGGTCTCGTACTCGGCGCGCGATTCGCGGACGGGCCAGTCGTGGTCCGTTCCGGTGGGGCGGTGCTCCGGTCGCTCGTCGTCGGCGTGGTCGGTCATGGTTGGACGATGGCGAGTCGGTAGGTGGCGTTGCCGCGGACGAGGAACGCGCGCTCCCCGCGGACGGCGCCGGGGTACTGGTCGCGGTAGGCGCCCATCTCGTCGAACGGCGAGTGGGTGAACGCGCCCTTCACGCCGAACGGGCCGCGCCAGTAGGGGTCCGAGCGGCCGACGCCGTCGCTGGCGTTCGCCGCGGCGTCGAGGGCGGCGGCCGTGTACGGGTAGCGCCGCGACGGAACCGCGGAGGCGTTCACGGGGTCGACGTCCGCGGGCGCGGCGTCGACGGCCGTCGCCTCCATGTAGTAGGGGTCGCCGCTCCGCAGGAACTGCGGGAGCGCCCCCAGCGCGAGCAGGAGGACGACGACGAGAAGCGTCGCCAGGATGACGTTGCGCGTGACGCGTCTCATCAGTCCTCGACGACCTCGCGGTAGACGCTCCCGAACGCCTGGCGGCGGAGGGTGCCGACCGCGGCGTCCCGTTCCTCCTGGAAGGTGGCCGCGACGACCCGGTCGGCGAAGGGGGCGACGTGCCAGACGACGTTGTCGACGCTGTCGCTCCCGTTGACCGTCACCTCGTGGTCGTGGCGCTCGCGGAACGTCTCGAACTCCTCGCTGGTACCGACGTGGACTTCCAGAAGCGACGCGAACAGCGCGTCGCGTGCTGCGCGGTGGCGACCACGTCGCTCGTCACGCGCTCGTCGTACTCCTCGCGGTCGAACGACATCGCCTTCGCCACCTCGCGGACGACGGTCCGGGAGGCGGGAACGAGCGCGTCGTACTCCTCGCGTGCCGCCTCGGCGGAGTCGGGCGCGAGCAGTCCCTCGACGTGCATACCCGCGCTACGTAACCCGGGCAGGTATGGCTACCGGAAGGCGACGGTCGCTCACTCCCCGTCGTCGGTCCCCCCGCCGTCGATGTCCGCGTCCTCGGTGTCCGCGTCCTCCGTTTCCTCGTCGTCTTCTGCCAGCATCTCCTGGGTGAGTTCGCGTGCCTCCTCCAGCACCTCCTGGGTCTCGGGGTCGCGTGGCACGTCGGCCTGCTCGTAGCCGCTGGGGTCGGCGGGGCCGCCGTGGTCGCTCCCGAGGTGGTCGGGGGCGCCGCGGTGGTCGTGGTCGTGGCCCTCGTGGTCGAACAGCGCGCCCGAGCGCTCGTCGTCGGCCTCGGCGTCGTCGAGGCCGCCGGCGGTGTCCTCGAACACCTGCGGGTACTCCGAGTCGTCGGCGTGGTCGGCGACGCGCTCGGCGAGTTCCCGCTCGCCGTCCTGCTCCCAGCCCGGGGCGTGGTCGTCGAGCCACGCTTCGTGGTCCTCGCGGCCGAGCATCGCGGTGAACGCGAGGTGGTTCGCCAGGTGCCGGGCGTCCGCCTGCGGGTCGCCACACACGGGGCACGCGTATCCCATGTGCGTGGCTGAGGTGCGTACGGTGATAAGGACTTGGAGGTGCGTACAGGTGGGGTCGTGGCTACGATAGCTTGAAAGCCCGCACCGGCTACGCTCCCGGGGTTCGACTGCTGTACCGACCCGTCGAACGCGGCAGTCCTACCAGAACTTCACGCCGAGGTCGTGCAGACCGTCGTTCTCGCGGGCGAGGTTGATCAGAAGCGGCGTCACGGCCTCCACCTCGCCGGCGTTCGCCAGCCCCCCGGCGTCGAGCGGTCGCAGTCCCTCGATGCCGTCCGCGAGTCGCGTCACGATGTCCTTGGCGTCCGCGTCGTCAGCGAGGACGGGCGTGTCCCAGTCGATGTCCGAATCGAGGTCGGCCAGTCGGCCGGCCGGGAGGTTGTGGAACGCGCCGACGACGGGCACGCCGTCGGGGGCGGCGTCGGCGGCCATCTCGGTGACGGAGCCGGCCGGCGGCGGGTTGTAGTGGAAGCCGGCGTCGTCCTTCTTCATGCCGACGGCGGGCGTGACGAGGATGGTCTCCTCGTCGAGCGTGTCGGCGACGGCCTCGACGGTGTCGGTGACGTGGTACGCCGGGACGGCGAGCACGACCACGTCCGCGCGGTCGGCGGCCATCTCGTTGACGAACCCGGTGACCTTCACGTCCTGTCCCCGCGAGTCGAGTTCCGTCTCGTACTCCTCGGCCTTCCCGCGGGCCTTGTCGGGGTCCCGGGAGCCGATGACAACCTCGTGGTCGGTGTCGTACGCCCACCGGAGCGCAAGCCCCTCGCCGATGTCGCCGGTCCCACCGAGTAGCGCGATTCGCATACTCGAAGGTCGTGGGTGGACACCCTAAGCGTTGTGCGACCGGAGGGGATTGCCTATCCGTCGTCGTCCGACAGGAGACGCCGGAGGCCGAGCGCCCCGCCGGCGAGCGTGGCGAGGACGCCGACCCCGGGGCCGGTGTCGTCGCTGGGGGTGCCGGCGTCGGTCGGTGTCGCCGTCGGCGTCGGTTCGGGGGTTCCGGTCGCCGTCGGGGTTGCCGGCCGTTCGGGCGTCGGGGTCCACGGCGGTTCGACGGGCGTCCGCGTGGGCGCGGGCCGCCCGTCTGCGTCGGGTTCCGGGAAGGTGTACAGCCCGCTCCGGAGGCCGGTCCCGGCCTCAGTTCCGCCCTCGCTCTCGGCCGCGCTGGAGGCGACGAACCCCTCGGCGGCGGGCCGCGCCGCGAAGAACTGCGCGCGGTCGGGGTCCCGCCACGCGGCCAGCAGTCGGGGGTCGGCGGGGTCGGCGAGGTCGTACACGCGGACGCCGCCCTGGTACCACGACGTGTAGAGGCGGTCGCCCCGCCACGCGAAGTTGTGTGCGGTCGCGCCCGACTCGACCACGGTGGAGTCGTGCTGTTCGACCCGCGACGTGTTCACGGTCGAGTGTACGGCCTGTGGCACGCCGCTGGCGGAAGTTCCGGCGTAGCTACTCGCGCAACCGCTCCAGCCCGTTCCGGTAGGTGAGCCAGTACGCCAGCGGCACCGCGAGCACCAGCCCCGGAAGCAGGACGTACGCCTGCGTCACCGGGTCTGGTGGCGTCCCGACGGCCGCACCGACGAACGTGAGCACCCACAGGAGGCCGACCCACGCGAGGAACGCGCGCCGGTCGCTCACGCCGGTTCACCCCCGACCGCGCGCCGGAGGCGGCCGACGCCGCCGAGGTACGCCAGCCACCCGGCGAGGGGTGTGGCGAACAGCGCCGCGAGCAGGAGGAGCCAGCGGCCGACGCCGCTCGCCGGAACGACGAGGCCGACGCCGCCGACGAGGAGCCACAGGCCGAGTTGACCGGCGAGGAACGTGGCGTGCTGGCGGGTCTCGCCGCCCGGTCGCCAGTCCCACGCGCCGAACAGGAGATACAGCCCCACGAGCGGCGCGAGGACGGCGGCGACCAGAAGCGGGGCCGCGGTGTCGGGGAACAGCACCGTAGCGGCGGCGACGGCGGTGCCGCCGGCGACCAGCGCCAGTAGCCAGCCGACGACGGTGAGTCCGGCGAGTTCGCCGACTTCGGAGAGCGCGATGGAGGGCTTCACACCTCGAATCGTTCAGCCAGCGAGAAGAACTTAGCGGCGGGGCTCGACCAGCGCGGGCAGGTCGTTTATCGTCTCTATCACCGCCGTCGCGCCCGCCTCCTCGTACTTGCGGCGGCCCTCCGTGCCGGTCAGCCCCCCCGTGAGGACGCCGACGCCGTAGTAGTCGCGTTCGGGGTCGGCTTCGGCGGCGTTGACGGCCGTCTCGACGTCGTCGAGCGTGTCGCCGACGAAGGCGACCGCTCCGGCGTCGAACCGCTCGGCCAGCGTGGTGAGCGCGTGGGGGTGAGGTTTCCCCGCCTCCCAGTCGTCCATCGTGAACCGGTGGTCCTCGGGGATATCGAGGTCCACGCGGTCCAGCGCGATGTCGGCCTCCGCCGCGGGGCGGCCGGTGACGACGCCCACGTCGAACCGCTCCAGGAGGTCGTCGCGGGTGTCGGGCGCGAGCAGGGTGGGTTCGTCGTGGATGAACCCCTCGCCCGCGACGTCGGGGTCGGGGTCGCCGCCTTCGAGGTCGCGGTACAGCTCCGCGCCGAGATACAACTGCTGGAACACGTCGCGGAGGCGCTCGCGGTCCCACTCGGCGTACACCTGCTCGCGGTCGTGGGGGTCGAGGTGGTCCGCGACGACCGTCTCGGCCGCCGACAGCCCACCGCCGGAGGCCTCGACCTTCCCGGTGAACGTCTCCACCGAGAGCGGGAAGCCGGCCTCGCGAGCCAGCGCGTACAGCGCGAGCGCGTAGGTGAGTTCCCAGTCGTTGTTGAAGCCGCCGGCGTCCTTGAACTGCTGTATCACCTCGCGCTCGACGGTCGTGTCGTACACGCGCTCGACCGACTCGACTATCGCACGTCGGTAGGAGTCCGCCACGTCGACGAGCACGCCGTCGATGTCGAGCACGACCGCGTCCACACGGAGTGTCATCTGCGTGTACGTTGGTCCGACGAGGGGGAAGTAAAGAGCGTTTCGTCCTGTACCGTCTCCGGTGTCGATTCGACGACGGCCGGGTCGCCGCCCAGCGTCGTGAACGCCCACGTCGCGCCAGCGGCCTCGGCGGCCTCGACGAGCGGTCGCTGGAGTTCCGGCGGGCAGTTCAGCGCGTACACGAGGTCGGCGTCGGCGTACACCGCGGGGTCGGGGTCGACGACGTCGTCGCGGACGAACTGGACGCCCGCCGGAACCGAGCGGTCGACCACGTCGGTGGCGGTCACCGTCCGCCCGCGGGCCGCGAGCGCGCCGGCCACGTCCGGCCGGTTGCCGACGCCCACCTCCACCGCGCTGGCTGGCGCTCGCTCGGCGAGGGCGTCGACCAGCGCGTCGCGGTTGAGCACGTCGGAATGTTTACCAACGGCGCTGTCTTACCCTTTCGCATATGCATGTCGACATCGTGCCGGTGGGCGACGTGCCGGCGGCGGTCAAGCGGGAGGCCTCCGCCGGGTTGCGGTCGGTCTACGACTGCGAGGTGACGATACACGACGCCCAGGCGGTGCCCGACAGCGCCTTCGACCCCTCGCGCAAGCAGTACCGGGCGGAGGAACTCATCGAACTCGCGTCGCGTGTCGGCTCGGGGGAGAAGAACATCGCCCTGACGCCCAACGACCTCTACTACCGCCGGCGCAACTACGTGTTCGGCCTCGCGTATCTGTCGGGCAACGGGAGCGTCGTCTCCACCTACCGGCTCCAGACCTCCTCGGACGGCGGCATCTCCAACAAGCCCTCCTCGGAGATATTCGCCGACCGCGTCCGCAAGGAGGTCGTCCACGAAATCGGCCACACCATCGGCCTCGAACACTGCGACAACAACCGCTGTGTGATGAACTTCTCGCCCACCGTCCGCGAGGTCGACGTGAAAGAGCAGAACCTCTGTGGGAGCTGTCAGCGGCAGGTCCTGTAACTCGTCGTCCCGGGTCGGTCGGCGCGCCCTCGGCCGTCGTTGCGCTCGCTCTCGTTTTGGTCGTTCTCGCCGCCGGCCGTCGTGCTCGAACCTCGATTTGACATCCTCCCCGCCCTAAAGGGCGAGGATTCCCGAGCGTTGGGATATTAAGGTTCGCAACCCACCTGTTCCCTCGGGTGGAACGACCCAGAGGTTTGGTTGAACAGGTAGGCTACTGGCCGTGCCAAACAACCGTTACTCATATCCCCTGTGGGGGGATTCTGAGTTATCTTTCTGCGAATATTCACCGCACCATTCACGTCCGCGTTCATAGTCGCACCGCACGACTCACAGACGTACAAACCACGCTCCACACGGTTTGAGTCACGCTTCCGACCACAACACGAACACGTCTTGCTCGTATCTTGTTCGCTCGTGCGGTCAACAAGGATACCGTGTTCTTCTGCTTTGTATTCGAGAAGGTTCGTGAAGCGGTCGAACTCCCAACCGTGGAGTTTCTTATTCCCACGCTTACCCCAGTTCCGAGACTCACCGTTCTCGTCCTCACGAATCTCGCTCAAGTCACCGATGGCGATGCGACCGACCTCGTGGTCGATGCACTGCTCCACGACGTGCTTGGCGAGGGCGTGGAGGAAGTGGTCTTTCCGACACGAGAGTGTCTGACGGGCGCGGAGCGCACGCTTCGATGGCCCGTTCTCGCCTTCCGTGTCGTACTCGTCACGGGTGAAGTAGTGCTTGTCCTGTTTCAGCACATTCCCCGGATACAACTCGGCATCACCGTCGTCGTAGGCGATGGCGAGGTAGTTCTTGATACCGAGGTCGATGCCTGCCGTGTTGTCGCCGGGGGCGTCCTCGACGGGTATCTCGACCTTGCAGACGAGGTGAAGTTCCCAACGGTCGCCGTTCCAGACGGCTCGCACTTGTTGGATGTTCTCCACGGTCACGTCCGGTCGCGTCTCGTACTCACACAGGATGAAGTCTGAGCGGTGGGTCTTCAGGTTGAACCCCTTGCTCAGTCGGAGTTTGTTGTGTTTGGAATCGTGCTTGATGCCTTTTTGCTTCCACGTCACGGTGGAGCGCGGGTGTTCGTCGCCGTGTTTGCGATAGCCGGGTGGGTTGGCGTCCTCATCCCCGCGTTGGCGTGCTTTGTACCAACTGGTGAACGACTCAGCAAGCTCTTCGAGAACTCGCTGACTTGACTGAGAATGGAGGTCACTGTATCGTTCGTGTTCCTTGAGTTCGGATTTGAGTTCGCCGTCGTCGGGAATTTCTCCGTCTTCGTCCCACCGACCTTGTGTGTAGTATCGGGCGACGTTCCACAGTTTTGATGCAGAGAACCCGCACTGGTCGAGGTCGTCACTCACATGAGAGTGGTTGGCGATTTTCGCCCGATAGGTGCGAGTGGTCTCCAGCATCAGACTGTGTTCATAACTAGTTATGGAAGATTGTATATTAAAAATAACGACTGGGCGTGGAATATCCAGCAGTGCCATCGAACGTGGTTAGTGGAGGAATTGTCGGCTGTATCCCCGCCCTGAAGGGCGAGGTTTTAGCCTTGAATCTTCCATAACCCGACGTTTCGGGGACTAATCCCCGCTTATCAGCCGCTTCGTGGGACATAACGAATACCGTCGCGGACGGCCGTGGGACCGCCGTTCGACGACGGGGGAGGGTGGCACGCGCGGAGACGCGACGACACGCGAGGCCCGTGACAACGAGCACCGATTCCCCGACGGCGGAGGCCGGTGGAAGCGACGCGTCGCACCCCGACACGGTCGACGACATCGAACGGTGGTTCGTCGTCCAGGGGCTCCCGCAGTTCGTCGTCGACTACACCGCGACCGGGATGGTCCTCCCCCGGGTGGTTCCGGTGTTGACGCTCTCGTTTCTCCTCACGGTGGCCACTACGCTCGATGCGGGTGGGTCGCTGTGGCGGAACGTCGCCGCGAGTCTCGCGGCGTTTCCGGTACTCGTCGGTGTCTGGGCGGTGGCGAACCGACTCCGGGGCCGCCCCGCCTTGCGCCTGCCGGAGACGGTCGGTCCGGTTGTGCTCGGCGTCTTCCTGTTCGGCCCGGCCGTACTGAACGTGCTCGCCGGCCGGCCGCGGGTCGCCGCGGTGACGATACTCGGACACGCCGTCCTGCTCGCGGTGGCCTACTACGCGACGAGCTACGGGCTCGTCCGGATGACGACCGGGAACGTCCGGCACGTGTTCGAACGCGTCGAGTTGGCGGTGCGGCTGGTGGGCCGGACGTTCCCGGTGCTGTTTCTCACCGTCACGTTCCTCCTGTTCAACGGGAACGCGTGGGAGAGCACGAACAGCATGCCGCTCGTCCGGTATCTGGCGTTGCTCGCCTTCTTCCTGTGTACCACGCTGGCGTTCATGTACCGCGGCGTGGTCGCGGAGTTCGAGACGCGGTCGAGTTTCGACTCGCCGGCCGAGATTCGAGAGCTGTGCGTCGATTCACCGGCGAGTCGACTCGCGTCGACGGTCGACGTCGACCCGGCCGAGGTTCCACCGCTGACCGAAGCGGAGCGACTGAACGTGTTGCTGTTGGCGACGTACGGGTTTCTGGGATACGTGGTCGTGGTGACGCTCGTCATGCTCGTGTTCTTCGTCCTCTTCGGACTGCTCATGCTCCCGACCGAGGTAGTCGCGGACCTCCTTGACTACCCGCCTGCTCCCGTGGTCACCGTCAGGCTCTTCGACGCGCCGGTCACGCTCACCCGGGAACTGGTGCGCGTCTCGGGGTTCTTCGCGGCGTTCTCGGGGCTCTACTTCACCGTCCACGCGGTCACCGACCAGACGTTCCGCAAGGAACTGGACGGCCACATCGCGACGCACGTGCGCAAGGCGCTCGCCGTGCGCGCGGTCTATCGTGCAGTCCAGGGTCGGAGCGAGGGCTCGGGGTCGTAGACGGCGACGCCGGTTCTCCCGGCCCGGTAGCTCTGCCCGAACGTGCGGGTCACCGCCTCGTCCCCGCGGCCGCTCGCGGCCCCCGTCCGTCGGGTGTCGCTCGACGACCGACCCGCCGGCCGCGGCCCTACGAACATGTTCGGGAATATTTATTCGCCTCGCGACCGAATACGTTCGGGTGAGACCATGCCACGGGCGACACTTCGACTGACGATTCCGGACGGCGTGTGGGTCGGCGACCTCTCGCGCCGGCACGCGTCGGCGCGGTTCCGCATCCTCGCGGCGCTGACCGGCGAGGAGTCGGGCGTCGGACTCGCGGAGGTGACCAGCGAGCGCCTGCCGGCCGTCGTGGAGGCGATGCGCGATGCCGACGACGTGACCGAACTGACGGTGCTCCAGCAGCGTGACACCACCGCCCTGGTGCAGTTCGAGACGACGATGCCTCTGTTGCTGTTGCCGGTCCGTGACTCCGGCATCCCGCTGGAGATGCCGTTCGACATCGAGGACGGCGAGGCGACGTGGGAACTCACCGCGCCACGGGAACGGCTGTCGGAACTCGGCCGGCAACTGGAGGCGTTCGGTATCCCGTTCACCGTCGAGTCGGTCCGCCAGCGGCCGGACGTCTCGTCGCTTCTGACCGAACGGCAGGAGGCGATGCTGGAGGCCGCCGTCGACCACGGCTACTACGACACGCCGCGAACCTGTAGCCTGACGGAACTGGCGGCCGACCAGGAGGTGGCGAAGTCGACGTGTAGCGAGATACTCCACCGCGCCGAAGGGAAGGTAATCAAGCGGTTTCTCGACCAGCGGGAACAGGGGTCGGCGCTCCGCGACCGCTGACTATCTCACGAGGGCGCTCACTACTCCACGACGACGGCGCCCTTCATCCCCATCGCCTTGTGGGGTTGACAGTAGTACCTGTGCGTGGCCGCCTCCGAGAACGTCCGCTCGAACGTCGCGCCTTCGTCGTCGTACATCTCGCTCTCGAAGCCCCCCTCGGAGGCGACGACGTTGTGACTGCTACCCTTCCCGGTCCACGTCCAGACCACCGTCGTCCCCGTCGAGACGCGCACCGCGGCGGGGCCGAAGCCGAACCCGCCGCCGTTGGCCTCCGTGCCGACCTCGACGGTCACCTCGCTTTGTCCCGTCGCGTCGACGACGCCGTCGTAGTTGCCCACGTCGTCGAACCAGCCGCCGAAGTCGGCCGCGCTGTCGCCCGATCCCTCGGTGGCCGTCGAACTGTCCGACGCCGTCGGCGTCGACTCCCCGCCGTCCTCGGGGTCGTCGCCCGTCGTTCCGCCGCCCGTACAGCCGGCGACGGCGCCCGCGACGACGAGCGCACCGGTGGTTCGAAGCATCGTCCGTCGGGTCGTGTGGCTGTCGTCCGTCATCACCTCGACGTTGCCGCGAGAGGGACATACCGGTGGCTTCGGTTCCCGACCGGCGGGACAGCACCCGAACGTGTTCGCGGCGCGACTCACACCGCCTGCCGGCCGTGCCGCTCGACGAACAGCGCGGCGAGCAGGCCGGCGTACGCGACGGCGCCGGCGAGCGTCACCGCGTCGCCGACGACCACGAGCGGCGGCGAGACGACGCTTCCGACGGCGGCGACGAGCAGGCCGGCCGCCAGCGCGACGATGGACCCGAGCGCGGTTCGGTCGTCGACGCCGCGGTGGGTGCCCACCCCGGGCGGGTAGAACTGGTAGGCGGCGCCGACCACCGTCAGTCCGAGGAACCCGAGGAGGTTGAGCCGGTAGTGGGCCGCTATCAACCCTCCGGTGGGGCCGCTGACGGCGAACCAGAGGCCGAGCGCCACCCCGGCGGTCCCGCTCGCGGCCGCCGCCAGCAGAGCGTACCGGGCGACCCGCCGCCGGTCCGAGCGGACGACCAGCAGGACGACTGCGGCGGCGAACCCGATTACGGCGGCGGCCTCGAGCGCCGCCCCTGCGTGGAACAGCGGCCCCCCGCCGAAGCCGGCGGCGATGAGCGCCGGCCCGAGCGCGCCCGCCGGAAGCACGACCGCGACGAGCGCCCGCGGCGGGTGGCCGACGAGGAACCGCGGCAACAGCCGGAATCCGACGGCGAACACGAGCAGGGCGACGGTACCCGCCGCGAGCAGGTGGGTCCGCGCGGGCGCGGCGACGAGCGTCGGCAGGCCCGCCGCGGCCGCCAGCAGGTCGTAGCTCCCGGCCGCGAGATACGCCAACGCGACCGGGACGGCCGCGTTGGCGGCCCGGTCGACGCGGCGGCGGTCGGCGTTCGCCTCGCCCGTCCCCGTCTCCCGGCCGAGCGGATTGTCGCGGACGGTCCACAGCAGGGCCGCGAGAAACACGGCGACGCCGGCCGTCCAGGCGGCCGCGCCGACGGCGGGGTAGCCCGCGGCCAGCAGGACCGTCCCGGTGACCGACAGCGGCCACTGGACGCGCGGCGCGTCGGGGAGCGCCAGCGTCCGGTCGAAGTACGCCGGCACCAGCGCGTACGCCTTCCCGAACAGCGTGAGAAACAGGAAGCCGTAGAGGCCGAGCGCGACGGCGGTCGACCGACCCGCGCCCAGCAGGTCGGCGGCCCGCCACGCGACGAACAGCGCCGCGCCCGTCAGGACGAACCGGCGCGACGACCGCGACACACGCTCGGCGACCATGTGCGTGGCCCACGGCCCAGTCACTTGAGTCCCGGCCCCGACGTGTTCGGCCGCGCCGAACCCCTCCCGTCGAGTAGCTCCGTCCGGGGGCGTGGCCGGACGACGTGATTCGGCTCGGCGAGCGCCGGTGGAACGCGACGTTCCAGCGGTGACGGCTCGGGTGTGGTCTCGTCGCGAGAGGCACCGGGGCCCCGTTTCCGGTAGTGGACGAAGCGGCTCTGTCGAGGCCGGTCCGACGCTCCCGTCCCAGATTCGACTCGCGGCTTCCGGGGCATATCTGCTTATGAATTCAATCTGTATTGGGGAGAGTGCGTTGGATTCGTAACCACAATCGACGTGAACGAGTCGAACGTATATGTCAACATGGACCAAATACTCGGCCAGCGAACCGGGACACTGTTCGTCGCTACGGCAGTCCTGCTCGTCGCGTTCGGTATCGCCGTCACCGGCCCTGTCGCCGCTCACACCGGCGACGACGGCTTCCACCATCACGACGGCTGGATGGGGTCGCACGGCTGGGCTGGCGGTGGGACTGTCGGGGCCCTGTGGATGACGCTCTGGACGCTCGTCCTCGTCGGCGTCCCGCTCGGTCTCGGCTACCTGCTGTTCGCCCGGCGTGGTTCCGGCGGGGAGACGACCGACGACGCGCTGACCACGCTGCGGCGGCGCTACGCCGAGGGAGCAATCGACGAAGAGGAGTTCGACGCGCGCCGCCGGAAACTACAGGGCGGTGAGTGACTCGTGGCCGACCCTCACAACTCGAACGGAACTGACGACGACTACGGCCGCGACTCGGCCCCGGAAGCGAGAACGGACCGGCACGTCGAGGACGACGACGGACACGACGAGCACGGCGGTGGCCACGGCGACCACGATGGCGGCGATGACCACGGCGGGATGCACGCGGGTCACGAGCAGATGTTCCGCCGTCGGTTCTTCGTCTCGACGCTCCTCTCTGTCCCCGTTCTCCTCTACAGTGAAACGCTCCAGTCGTGGCTGGGCTTTTCGGTCCCGACGTTTCCCGGTAGCGAGTTGATAACTCCCGTCTTCGCCGTCGTCGTCTTCGCCTACGGCGGCGTTCCGTTCCTGCGGATGGCCGCCCCGGAACTGCGGGACGGAGAACCGGGGATGATGACGCTCATCTCGATGGCAATTTCGGTCGCGTTCGTCTACAGCCTCGCGAGCGTCGTCTTCCCCACGTCCTCGGCCTTCTTCTGGGAACTGGTGACGCTCATCGACATCATGTTGCTGGGCCACTGGATAGAGATGCGGTCGGTCCGGCGGGCCTCCAGCGCACTCGACGAACTGGCGAAACTCATGCCTGACACCGCCGAGCGCATCACCGACGGTGGCAGCGCGGGACAGAGTCCCGCGGGCAACCGGACACAGTCCGGTGACACCGAGGAAGTGCCGGTCGGCGACCTCTCGGAGGGTGACCTCGTGCTCGTGCGGCCGGGCGCGAGCGTGCCGGCGGACGGCGTCGTCGAGGACGGCGACTCCGACGTGAACGAGGCGATGATTACGGGCGAGTCGAAACCGGTTTCGAAGGAGCCGGGCGACGACGTCATCGGTGGCACGGTCAACGGCGACGGGAGCCTCCGCGTTCGCATCGACGCGACCGGCGACGAGACGACGCTGGCGGGCATCATGCGACTGGTCGAGGAAGCCCAGTCGAGCAAGTCCAGAACGCAGGTGTTGGCCGACCGAGCGGCAGGGTGGCTGTTCTACGTCGCCGTCGGGGCGGCCGTCGTGACCGCCGTCGCGTGGACGGTGGCGACCACCTTCGACGCCACGGTCATCGAGCGCGTGGTGACGGTGCTGGTCATCGCCTGCCCGCACGCGCTCGGCCTCGCCATCCCGCTCGTGGTCGCTATCAACACCTCGCTGGCGGCCCGCAACGGGATACTCGTCCGGGACCGCATCGCCATGGAACAGGCCCGCGAGCTGGATACCATCATCTTCGACAAGACGGGGACGCTCACCGAGGGCGAACACGGCGTCGTGGGCATGGAGACGGTCGCGGGCGTCGACCACGAGGAGGCGCTCGCGCTCGCGGCGGCCGTCGAGGCGGACTCCGAACACATGATCGCCCGCGCCGTCCGCGAAGCGGCCAGCGAACGCGGCGTGACCGTGCCCGACGCAGACGGGTTCGAGGCGATGAAAGGCCGCGGCGTCAGGGCGACCGTCGACGGTCAGGAGGTGTACGTCGGCGGACCGAACATGCTGGAGCACCTGGATAGCGAGGTGCCCGACCCGCTCGCGTCGTTCGCCGAGGAAGCCGGCGAGAGCGCCCGGACCGTCGTCTACCTCGTTCGAGACGGAGAGCTCATCGCGGCCGTCGCCATGGCGGACGTCGTCCGCGAAGAGAGCTACCGCGTCGTCGAGGCCCTGCACGACGTCGGCATCGAGGTGGCGATGCTGACCGGGGATTCCGAGGAGGTGGCACACGCCGTGGCCGAGGAACTGGGTATCGACACGGTCTTCGCGGAGGTGCTACCCGAGGACAAGGACTCGAAAGTGCAGGAACTGCAGGACGAGGGCAAGCTCGTCGGCATGGTCGGCGACGGCGTCAACGACGCGCCCGCGCTGACGAGAGCGGACGTGGGCATCGCCATCGGGAGCGGAACCGACGTGGCCGTCCAGTCCGCGGACGTCATCCTCGTCCAGAACAACCCGATGGACGTGGTCCGACTGGTGAAGCTCAGCGCGGCCAGCTATCGGAAGATGCAGGAAAACATCGTCTGGGCCGCGGGCTACAACGTCTTCGCCATCCCCCTGGCGGCCGGTGTGCTCGCACCTGTCGGCATCCTGTTGTCGCCGGCGGTGGGGGCCCTGCTGATGTCCCTGAGTACGGTCATCGTCGCCATCAACGCACAACTGCTGCGCCGGGTGGACCTCTCTCTACCGAACGTTCCGGGAATGCCAGCGTCCGGCGGGGCACGGCCAGCAGACTAACCGACGCCGAATCTCTGTCAGTAGGACTGCCGTTCGTCCGCGAGAAGTCGGAGAGGGAGTCGGTTCGAACGCCTCGTCACCGGAGGCCAACGGGCTGACTACTCCTCGTCGGAATGTGGTCGACGGCGGTGGTGATCTACCTTCCACCGGCCTACTTCCTCCGTCGCAGTGGCTCCTGGTCGGAGATGCTGGTCACAGTTCCGTTCGCGAGGTCGACCTCGATAGCGTACTTCAGGTCGGAGCTGTCGGGCCGGGTGACGAAGACGACGGCCCGGTCGTCGACGTAGGTGGAGCTGTCGTTCCGGTGTACCACCACTCCGTTATCGGTCTCGGTCACGCTCGTCTCGACGCGCCCGACGTCCGTCTGTGTCGAGTTGTCGAACCTGACGTCGTCGAGTTGCATCGTGACCGGCTGATGAACCGGCCCGACGGTGAGCGTGTAGCCGTCCAAAGCGTCCAATCGCCGTGTGATGGAGTCGTTGGCGCGTGCGATTTCGACCGCGCGTTCGCGTTCCACCGCCGTCAACGGGCGGTCGGTCTCCGTATCGACGCGGAACGTTCCGCCGTCCGTGCGTCGAATCCGAACCGTCCTGATATGGGAGGCGTCGTCGACGAGCGTTACGTTCCCGTCGTCGTCGCTGAACGTCACGTTCCCGTCGGCCACGACGAATCTCGCGCTGGGGTCGCCGTCGGTCAGGGGGGAGGTCGTCGAAAGCGCGGTTCCGACGCCCGCGAGGACGACGCCGACGACAGCGAGGCACGCGAGAACGACGAGACGGGACCGAATCTTGCTGGGCATATGTATGATGTTTGGTGGAAGGCTGTATCAAATTCGGGATGAAACGCATTTGGAAGACGTTTGAAACTCGTTTCATGCGCGTTTCAGGCCGTCTGTGTGGCTATTTTGGATTTGAAATGGCAAGCATTATACGCCGGTATTAAATGTTTATACTATGGACATTCGTGCCCTCCAGAACGTCCATGCCATCGCTGCGGCGGTGTTCGTCGCCGCGGTTTTGGTTCTCGCTGTCCAGCTAATCACGCCGTCCCCGATCGTGGTCTCCGTCGGCGGCGACGGGACACAGGCGACACCGGTGGGCCATTACTTCACGTACCGTGACGTCGCCGTCGCCGTCGTCGCGGCTGGCGCGTGTGGGGTGAGTGGGACCTACCTCCTGGTTCACGACCGCGCTCACCGCACGACGCGACCGGTGACCGGCGGCTCGCCGGGACGGACGAACGGTGGGGCCGTGGGGGTGAACGGCGGTGGAACTTCGCACCAGGAGCCGCGGGAAGACCGCCACGAGCAGTGGGAGGAGACCGTCGCGCGGTTACGGAACAACGAGGAGACCATCTACGCCACGCTGGTCGACGCCGACGGAGAACTCGCCCAGCGTGAGCTCGTCGAACGGACCGACCTCTCGAAGGCGACGGTCAGCCGAACGCTGGACAAACTCGAGAACCGCGATCTCCTCGAGCGTCGACGCACCGGACTCGGCAACACTATCTACCTTCTGTGACCCCACCGAGTGGAGAACGTCGCCGTGAAACGCGTTTCCAACGGCTCTCGCTCTCGTTTTCAATCAATGCCTATGAGGGCTTTCACACAAGTAGCGAGTGAGGCGAGTCGGGGCGGCTGGTCCCCGAACTGACCCACCGCAGTGTGTCCCCCCGGTTCGCCGTTGATCGAGGAACTATGCGATACACCGCACTCACACTCACGGTCGCAGTGCTGCTCGCCGCTGGCGGCGCCGGTGCTGCTACCGTGTCGATGACCACGAGTCCGCAGGGCGCGCTTGCCGCCCAGACGCCTGCGGAGACGGCATCGCCCGCGAACTACACCACCGAGGTAATCGACCCCAACGACCGACTGGAGCCGAGCGACGTCGACGACGCGCGGACGCTCGCGTGGGAGAACCGGACGGTGCGACACCACGTCGACGCCGCTGACTCTCCCCACTTCCACATCGAGGCACTCGACGGCGACCTCCAGGTCTACGTCGCGCGAAACGAGACGGCACCCCCGCGTGTCGTCGCGACGGTAAATCTCGACGCCGGATCGGTGTCTTCTGTCGACCCGCTGGGTAACGTCCGAACGGCTGGTGAGGAGACGACGGTGACTCTGACCTCACAGCGCTCTTCGACCGTCGACGACGGGACCGGTGTGTTCCGGTTCGACGTCGCGTCCGACGAGCGAGTGCTCACCGCTGACGACTCGATTTCGCGTCACGTCTCTCCCCAGAACCGAACGGTCGTGGAGGACAGCGGGAACGGGACGTAATCGGCGCCCGATTTCTATTCTCTTTCTTCTCTTTCGTCGCACTCGGCGCTGGAGCGCGCATGCCGAGTCAAGAGGAACTCGTCGTCCGCTCGGGTAGTAGACTCAGTAGGAAGTGACGGCTCAGAGTAAACTCCTCTTCATAAGGGGCTCTGAGGGGGTAACGTTCATCATTGCCGCCGGTGGGTTTTGGATGGCGATTCCACTAAGGGTTACTCTTCGACCCGTTCCGATGTATCCACTTCGTCGGTGGGATGTCGTTCGCCTTCGGTAGTGTTTCGATAGTTCGACGGCTCAACCCACTATAGCAGTCCTGCATCCGTCAGCCGGCGCCGTTTCCAGCAGATCGATGTCGACCCGCTTCAGGCGTACATCGACGAGTCCAGAAACCGAAGAAACCGTCGGCGTCGACGCTGGAGCCCCACCGACACGCGTTCGACCAGTGGCGGATGTTCATGGAGACATCCGGCCGGGGCGGCGGTTCCGGTCGGTCGCCGAATCGGTCGCGAGCGGCCTCACCTAACCGGTTTTGTGTCTCTGTGTCGTACGTCCCGTATGTCGATCCAGCCACCCCAGCTGCCACCGTGGGGACTCCAGATCGACGAGATCGTCGCGCTGTTCGAAGGACAGCAGACGAGCACGCTCCGCGCCATGTTCGTGTTCGTCGTCGCGCTCGTGGTCGTGTACGTTCTGGCCCGTCTCGTGCTGGTCAGATACGGGACGAAACTGCTGACCGAGCGCCACGTCGACCCCTCGATCGTCAGCCTCGCCAGCCTCGCCGGCCAGATCGTCAGCGCGGCCCTCGCGTTCGGCGTCGCCTTCGCTGTCGCCGGATTCGGCTCCGTCCTCACCGCGCTCTCGGCCGTCAGCGGTGCTATCGTCATCGCCCTCGGTCTCGCGGCGAACGACCTCATCGCGAACCTGCTCGCCGGGCTGTACATCATCAACGAACGGCTGTTCGAGGTCGGGGACTGGATCGAGTGGGACGACAAGCGTGGGCGCGTCGAGCAGATCAGCCTCCGGGTCACGCGCGTCCGGACGTTCGACAACGAACTCGTGGCCGTACCCAACACCGAACTCGCGAACACGGCCATCACCAACCCGGTCGCGTTCGGCCGCCTCCGCATCTCCGTCCAGTTCGACGTCGGCTACGGTGACGTCGACCGGGCGACGGCCATCATCAAGGAGGAAGCCGCGGCGTTCGAGGAGGTGCTTTCCAGTCCGAGCCCCAGCGTCAGAATCACCGAACTGGGCGACACCTACGTCGGGCTGAAGGCACGCATCTGGATGGGGAGGCCATCGCGTTCGGATTTCAACCGGCTCCGGACGCGGTACATCAGGAACGTGCTCCGGCGGTTCGAGCGGGACGGTATCACCCAGGACCCGAACCCCGTCCGCCTCACCGGCGGTATCGACGTCGACGGGCGCCACGACCAACGGCGGCGCACCCCGACCTGACCGCCCCGTCCGTGAGGCATCCGAAGCACCGGAGCTAGCTTTCGGGGGACTGTCGCTTCGGCGACTCGCTCCCCTGTGTGGATTCCTCCGTGAGGGGGTGGTGTCGCCAGTACCACGCGACGAGTAGCGAGACGGCGAACATGATGAATGCGAACGCGACGATGCTGTCTTCGGCGGTCGAATCGGGGAACGCGACCGTCGCGATGAACAGCGCGATGTTGACGTTGCGAGCGGCCGTCCCGAGTGCGAGGATTCGTCGGTTCTGTGGAGTCGGCCCCCCGGTGAGCCAGCCGATTGCGATGGACGCGAGGACGAACAGTGCCATCAACAGGAGCGCTCCGGTTCCGTACAGGATCGCGAGTGCTCGTCGGGCCGTTCCGGGGTTCAGGAGAACGACGAGTACGAGCGCGAGCAGCAGCGTCACGTTGGACAGCGCGATGAGTCCTCTGGTGGCCGGAGCCGCGAGGTCCGGTCGCCGGTCCCGCAGGGCCGCGCCGGCGACGAGTGGGACCACGAGCGCGAGCAGCAGCGGGAGGAGAAGTCGAACGAGCGAGACGCCGATGCCCACCTGCAGTAGCTCCAGCGTGACGAAGACGAGCAGCGGGACGGTCACCGTGGCGACGACGGTCAGGGCGGCGGTGAGTCTGATAGCCTCGTGCGAGTTGCCGCCCGCCATGGTGGCGAGTTGCGGGATGAACGGCGCGCCGGGCGCGACGGCGACGAGCAGGAGCGCGACGAGTATCGAGTCGGGGAGGCCGATGACCGCCCCCAGCAGGGCCGCGAACAGCGGAACCGCGAGCAGGTTCGCGAGTATCCACCGTGCGACGAGGTTGTACTCGCGGGTGGTGCGTCGGACGTCCCCCCGGGTCAACTGCATCCCGAACGCCGTCAGCATCGAGACGAGCGAGATCGTCACGAGGATTCCCTGGACGCTGGTGAGGACGGTGACCAGCGCGTCGACGAGGTCGGTCGCCACCTGCACGCTCGGTCACCGACGAGCCGGTGGCGATGGTGTTGTCCTGCCGCGTTCGAGGAGCGCGTCCGGCTCCTGGCCGCGTCGCCGTCGGTGGAAAATCCAGCGGCGTCTCGCTCTCGGTGCCGACCGTCCGGGTGGCTCAATCGTCATACGTCGCCTCCTCGCGGCGTCGGCTCACGCCGGGCTGTCCGGTGCGTTTGCCCATCTCGCCGGCGACGACGATGAGCAGTCCCATCAGCGTCGCCCCGACGACGAGCATGATAACCACGTTCGGGTCCTCGAAGTTCGCCGCGCCGACCACCAGCGCCGCCGAGACGTTTCGCTGGGCCGTGCCGAGCGCCAGCACCGACCGGCTCTCGTAGGCCGGCCCGCCGAGGAGGAACCCCACGCCGAACGAGACGGCGATGAACACTACCAGCGCGAGGAGTGCGCCGGTCCCGATGACGCTGACCAGCGAATCGACGTTCAACACGAGCATGAGCACGACCAGAAACACCAGCGCCGTGCTGGACACCTGACTCGCAATCGGTTGCAGAGAGTCGGCCGTCTCCGCGTACCGGGCCTTCACGAACAGCCCGGCGGCGAGCGGCAGGAGCATCAGCGTGACCAGCGACCCGGCGATGTCGAGCGGGTTCACCTGCACGCCCGGGAGCAACAGCGGGAGCACGACCGGGACGTAGAGCACCGTCACAACCATCAACAGCACCATCAGCCCCACGCCGAAGGCGACGTCGCCCTCGGCCATCTCCACGAGTTTCGGCAGGAACGGCGCACCGGCGGCGGTCGCGAGGACGACGAGGCCGATGGACTGTGGCTCCGACAGCGGCACCACGAGCAGGATGGCGTACGCCACAAGCGGGACCAGCACGAAGTTGGCCGCCAGCGCCTTCCCCACCATTCGGAGGTCCCGGAGCGGTTCGAGTATCTGCCCGACTGTCAGGCTCAGCCCCATCGCTAACATGCTGGTCACGACGAACACCAACACCGACAGCGTGGCGAGCGATTCGAGGATGACGGCCATGGTCGGTCACTCACCGGAGGTGGCTCCGCTTCGGCCGCCGAGGGCTTTGTTATGCGTCACGAACTCCCGGTAGGCTTCACGCCGCCCGCCGTTCGTTCACCTTACCGGAGACCTCACTTACGGGACCGGTGGCCGGCGGTCACGCCTCTCGTTCTTCGACCAGCAGTTCGACGACGTCCTTCGAGAGTCCGAACAGCACCGGGCCGACGAAGAGACCGAGGAAGCCGAAGACTGCGACGCCGCCGAAGATGCCGAGCACGAGCAGTCCGGGGTTGAGCCGGGCCCCGCGGTGCATCGCCAGCGGGCGGACGACGTTGTCCGACCCGCTGATGACGAAGGTGCCGTACACCAGCAGGCCGACCGCCTCCGGCACGCGCCCCACGGCGAGGAGATAGCCCATCGCGGGAATCCAGACCACGGAGGCGCCGATTATCGGCAGCAGCGACAGGGCGAACGTGACGACGCCCCAGAAGACGATGTTGTCGAACCCGAGGACGAGAAAGCCGATGACCGTCAGTATCGCCTGCAATCCGGCGACGACGACGTTGCCGACCACCGCCGCCCACAGGAGGTCGTCGGTCCGTCCGAGAAGGTCGTCCGTCGCCGTCGGTCCGAGCGGGACCGCCGCCCGGAGCCAGGCTACCAGGTCGTCCCCGTCCCGCAGGAGATAGAAGAAGGAGAACAGGAAGACGACGGTCCCGACGAGGAACGCCGGGATGGCCCCGAGGACGCCGACGAGTCGCCCCACGAGCCCCCGGATTCCGGTCTCGACGGCCCCGACCAGCGGCCCGGCCAGCGCCGGGAGGTCGACGTCGAGTCCGACCCATCGCTGGACGAACGCCTCTATGGCCGCGCCATCCGGACGTTCGGCCCCCTGTATCAGCGACACGGCTTGTTCGGCCGCGACGCCGACGATGAGAAGCAGGGGAACGAGGACGACGAACCCCGTTGCGAGCATCGTCAGGAGGGCGGCGGTGGTCGGCCCGAGTCGGCGCGAGAGGCGACTGCTCACCGGCTCGACGAGGTACGCCAGCAGGCCCGCCGCCAGCACGAACTGGAGGAACGGCACCACGAGGAGGACCGACAGCGTGCCGACCACCAGGAGGAGCAGCCTGAGGAAGGTGGTCGATGGGGGGCCGTCGTGTTCGGTCATCCCAGGTGTCCAGTCGCTCCTGTGGTCGTTCGGGTGGTCGCGTTCGGTTCACTCCTCGTGACGCTCCTCGAGGAGCGATTCGGTCATCCGCTCGCCCATCTTCCCCATCCAGTGGAAGATGCCGTGTCTCGCGAATCCGATGTCCTCGTAGAAGCGTCGCACGTGCTCGCGGTCCTCGTCGTCGATTTCGACGAGATGTACGAGCGGATGGCCCGGCAGGACCCGTGGGTTCGCCAGGATGCCGGCGAGGAACCCGTCGAACGGGGCCTCGACCACGTGTTGCTCCTGTTTGAAGTGGCCGGAGATGACACAGATGGTCTCGCCCTCGTCGACGATGGGCATGGGCCCCCACTTCATGTCGACGAGGCCACCGTGGTCGGCTCGAATCCACGTCTTCTGGTGCTCGCTCGTGAGCACCTTCTGCATCTCCGACCGCTCCGGCGTCGCGTCGGGGTACATCTCGTAGCCCGCCAGCACGTTCTCGACGGCCTGCAGGCCGAGGTCGACGAGCATCGGCTGGAAGCGGTTCGCCTCGCCCATCTCGACGGTGACGATTGGCGTCCCGTTCTCGGTCGCCACCCGCCGGAGCATCCCGGAACTCCCCTCGCCGGAGAGGACGAGCGACAGGCCCGCCGCGTCGACGAGCCGCTGGATGCCCTCGTCGTCCATGTCGGCGCGGCCGTGGAAGACGGTCATCCGGTTGCGCGTCGACGTGTGGAAGTCCAGCCCGAAGTCGCACTTGCTGACGAAGCGGTCCCAGATGATCCGGGCCATCCGCGAGGCGGTCGACCCGCCCTCGGTCCCCGGGAACGACCGGTTGAGGTCCTGGTCGTAGATGGGGAGGTAGCGCTGCTGGGCGATGTAGCCGGGCACGTTCACGACGTGCAGACAGACGATGGTGCCGTGGAGGTCCGCCGGGTCGTAGCGGTCGGCCACCTCGTGGAGCACCTTGACGCCGTTGACCTCGTCGCCGTGGATGGCCGCGCTCAGGCACAGTCGCGGCCCGGCGTACTCCCCGTTGATGACCGTCACCGGTAGTTCGACCGGCCGACCGAGGTACGTCTCGCCCACCTCGTACTGGATGTGTTTGGTCTCGCCGGGGTCGACCTCGGCGTCGTAGCGGAAGGGTCGTGGCGCGTCGTGTTCGGAACTCATGGTGGTCGGTGATTCGATGTCGGCTCGTCGCCGCTGTGAGACTACTACGGAGCCGGCGGGGCTTTGTTATGCAACCGCAACCGGCCGTTCGGTCGGGTGTCCGCGAAACTGGGTCGGCTTACCGGACGACTGCCCCGTCGCCGTGGCGGTGCCGAGCAGGCGGCCCCCCCGGTCGTCTCGGTGAGGGCGTCCGTCTTCCCGCTCGGTCCCTCACTCGTCGCCGGAACCGACGCCGGCCTCGACGGTGGGCGCCCGTTCCACTCGCTCCGTGCGCCGATACGACCCGTAGGCCAGACGGGTGATGCCGCCGAGACCGAGCAGGAGGACGACGGCTTCGACGAGCGGGCCTACCGTCGGTAGCAGCACGAGGAGTCCGACCACGGCCGTCCCGACCAGCAGCCCGGCCCAGCGGTTCTCGACCCGCCTGGCGTCGATGTCGACGAGCGCCAGCGCCCGGGGGACGGCGCCGAGCACCCACAGCCCGACCGTGAACCGGCCGTAGACGGCGCCGACCCACCAGAGGACGAGGTAGACGGCGGCCCCCGCGACGGCCAGCGGGATGCCGAACAGGCTCAGCCCGAGCACCAGCAGCGCGACGGGGACGAGGAACACGACGGCGAGGCCGGCTCCGCCGGTCCGCAACGGGTCGCTGGCACCGAGGTCGGCGACCCGGCGGGAGGCGTTCGGGAAGAGGCCGACCACCAGCAGGCCGAGGACGAGCGTGGCGAGCTGCCAGTAGAGGTCGAAAAAGGAGATGCCCAGCTGCCGGAACGGTCTGAGCTGCAACGGTGGGACCGACGCGGTGGGGCGGCCCAGCCGTTCGGTCGGGTCGACGGCTGGCGTCCGTTCGGGGGGTTCGGAACTCCCGGGGTCGATGGTCAGGACGCCCGCCGTCCCAGCGAGTCCGACGTTCCGACTCGCGCCGCCGTCACCGCCAGTCGCCGCCGACGCGGTGGGTGGAACGACTTCCGCCGACCACCCGAGGGTGCTCGCGTTCCCCTCGAAGGCGAACAGGACGCGGCTCGCGTTGACGGTGCCGACGACCGCACCGCGGTACGCGAACTCCCCGAACGGCTCCGCGAGGTCCACGTCGACCGTCCCGCCGAGGTCCGTCTCCTGGGCACCCGTGTCGAGGCGGCCGTCGACGAGCGCCGTGACCTCGAACCAGCCGGCGACCACGACGAGTTCGCCCGTGAGCGACGCCCGGAGGTCCAACTCCGTGACCACTGGTTCCTGTCGTAGCTGGGCGGTCGTCGTCTCGCCACCCACCGGGCCGGCGATGCCCGCGAGAACGACCGCCACGGCCAGAACGGCGAGGAAGCCCCGGGGAATCGTCGTCATGTGTCGTGGTTCGCCCCGGCGGATGGGCCGTCGCTGGCGGTCTCCGGGCGTTCGACCGGTCGGCCGGGGCACGGCTCGCCCACGTCGTGCTGGCGGTGGCCGACCTCCCGGTGGTCGACACCGGCGTCGTACCGGAACGGACGTGGGGAGTCGTACCCGGTGGCCATGTTCACTCTCTCGCCATGATGCGGTCCAGTTCGGCCTCGTGGTCGACGAACGGTTCGCCGCTGACGTCGACGGTCACCCGTGCGATGTCGCCGGTGAACGCAAACGGCGCGCGGTCGCGGTAGACGTCGCTGACGGCGTTGACGGCGTCTTTTCCACAGCTCAGGCCGGCGACGATGCCGATCATGATTGGAACCGTCTTCGGGAGGTCGATCTGGCCGACCTGCCGGTCGCCGTAGAAGAGGCGGACCGTCCCGGGGACGCCCTCGCCGTTCGGGATGTCGGGCTCGCCGGTCGCCTCGAACTCCATGCGGACCGAGACGTCGCCCTCCGGGAGCGGCTCGTCCGCCGACACCTGATACTCCTCGACGCCGACGTAGTTGTGGACGTAGTGGAGCCGGTTCTCGTCGACGAACAGGCTGTAGCCGCCCGACCGGCTGCCGTGCGCGAGCAGGACGCCCTCGGCACCACCGACGGGCACCGTCAGGTCGGCCGTGATGCTGTGGTCGCGGTTCAGCACTCTCACGGCGGCGTTCTCGGGGACGTGCTGGCCGCCGGGGTGGTAGACGTACTGGTCGCGGGGCTTGCCCGGCTGGGGCCGGGGTTCCGCCAGCCGCTCGACGCCCCGGCCGTCCAGCGGGAGCACGTCGTGTTTGCCGGCCTCGGTCCACCATAACTGGGCCATCTCCAGCACCTTCTCGGGATGTTCGCTCGCCACGTCGTGCGCCTCCGAGAAGTCCTCACGCAGGTTGTACAGCTCCCAGCCGGAGTCCTCCAGACTCGTCGCCGAGAGGGCCTCCGCTGTGATCCGTTGCCCGAAGGGCCACGGACGGACGGCACGCCAGCCGTCGTGGTAGATGGCACGCGTGCCGATCATCTCGAAGTACTGGGTGGTGTGCTGTTCGGGCGCGTCCGATTCGTCGAACGTGTACGCGAAGCTCGTCCCCTCGATGGGCGACTGCGAGTAGCCTTTCACCTCCTCGGGCGGGTCGATGCCGACCGCCTCGTAGATGGTCGGGACGAGGTCGATAGCGTGGACGAACTGCTCGCGGACCTCGCCGCGGGCCTCGATACCGTTGGGCCACGAGACCACCATCGGGTCGCTTGCGCCGCCACGATAGGTCTCGCGCTTCCAGCGGCGGAACGGTGTGTTGCCGGCCCACGTCCAGCCCCACGGGTAGTGGTTGAAGTACTCCGGCCCGCCGAGGTCGTCCATCGCCTCAAGGTTCTCCGCCAGGTCTTCAGGGACGTTGTTGAAGAAGCGGTTCTCGTTGACCGAGCCGGTGGGACCGCCCTCGGCGCTGGCGCCGTTGTCCGAGACGAGCATCACGAGCGTGTTCTCCAACTCGCCGATCTCCTCGAGATAGTCGAGCACCTTGCCGATCTGGGCGTCGGTGTGCTCAAGGAACCCCGCGAACACCTCCATCATCCGGCTGTAGAGCCGTTGTTCGTCCTCGGAGAGCGAGTCCCACCGCTGAACGTCTTCGTTCTGCGGGGAGAGGTCGGTGTCCTCTGGGACGACACCCAGCTGCTTCTGTTGTTCGAGGATCTGCTCGCGGGCTTCGTCCCAGCCCATGTCGAACTCGCCTTCGTACTTGTCGGCCCACTCCTGTGGGACCTGATGGGGGGCGTGACACGCCCCGGGACAGAAGTACGTGAAGAACGGCTTGTCGGGGTCGACCTGTTTGGCGTCGCCGATGAACTCGATGGCCCGCTGGGCGAGGTCCTCGGTCAGGTGATAGCCTTCCTCGGGCGTTGCTGGGGGCTCCGTCTGGTGGTTGTCGTGGACCAGTCCGGGCGTGTACTGGTCGGTGTCGCCGCCGAGGAACCCGTAGAACCGCTCGAATCCTCGCTGTAACGGCCACTGGTCGTACGGGCCCGCTGCGCTCGTCGACTCGGCCGGGGTCAGGTGCCACTTCCCGAGGTGGAACGTGCTATAGCCCTCTTCGACGAGCGCCTCCGAAATCATCCCGTTCTCGTGGGGGATGTGGCCGTTGTAGCCCGGGAACCCCGTCGACGCCTCGGCGATGCCAGCCATCGCGTTCGAGTGGTGATTCCGGCCGGTGAGCAGACACGACCGCGTCGGCGAACAGAGCGCCGTCGTGTGGAAGTTGTTGTACCGGAGGCCGTTCTCGGCGAGCCGGTCGATGTTCGGGGTGTCGATCAGTCCTCCATAGCAGCCGAGCTGTCCGAACCCGACGTCGTCGAGCGTTATCAGCAGGACGTTCGGTGCGTCCTCAGGGGCCTGCGTCTGCTCGGGCCACCAGGGTTCGGATTCGTCGTACGTCCGGCCGATGTGGCCGTGAAATTCTTGGTCTGGCATTGTGTTCTGAGGTTACTCTCTCGCCATGATGCGGTCCAGCTCGGCCTCCTCGTGGACGAACGGCTCGCCGCTGACGTCGACGGTCACCCGTGCGATGTCGCCCGTGAACGCGAACGGCGTGCGGTCCCGGTACTCGTCGGTGACGGCGTTGACGCTGTCCTTGCCGCAACTCAGGCCGGCGGTGAGGCCGGTCGTGATGGGCGTCGTCACCGGAATCTCGCCCTCCCCGACCTGTTTGTCGTCGTAGTAGAGCCGAACCGTCGCCGGGACACCCTTCCCGTTCGCCACGTCCGCCTCGCCGGTCGCCTCGAACTCCATCCGGACCGAGACGTCGCCCTCGGGGAGCATCTCGTCGGCGACCACCTCGTACTCCTCGACGCCGACGTAGTTGTGGACGTACTTCAGGCGGTTCTCGTCGACGTACAGCGAGTACCCTCCCGACCGGGAGCCGTGGGCGAGCAAGGCACCCTCGGCGCCACCGACGGGCACGACCAAGTCCGCGGTGATGCTGTGGTCGCGGTTGAACACCCTGACAGCAGCGTTCTCGGGGATGTACTGGCCGCCGGGGTGGTAGACGTAGGTGTCGCGGGGCTTGCCCGGCTGGGGCCGGGCCTCCGCGAGTCGCTGGGTGCCGCGACCGTCCAGCGGCAGGACGTCGTGTTTGCCTGCCTCGGTCCACCATAACTGGGCCATCTCCAGCACCTTCTCGGGATGTTCGCTCGCCACGTCGTGCGCCTCCGAGAAGTCCTCCGCGACGTGGTACAGCTCCCAGCCGGAGTCTTCGAGTCTGGTCGCCGAGAGGGCCTCGGCCGTCATCGGTTCGCCGAACGGCCAGGGGTGAACCGCGCGCCAGCCGTCGTGGTAGATGGCTCGCGTCCCGAGCATCTCGAAGTACTGGGTGGTGTGCTGTTCGGGCGCGTCCGGTTCGTCGAACGTGTACGCGAAACTCGTCCCCTCGATGGGCGACTGCGAGTAGCCCTTTATCTCCTCGGGCGGGTCGATGCCGACCGCGTCGTAGATGGTCGGGACGAGGTCGATGGCGTGGACGAACTGCTCGCGGATTTCGCCGCGAGCGTCGATGCCGTTCGGCCAGGAGACGATGAAGGGATCGCTCGCCCCGCCGCGGTAGGTCTCCCGCTTCCAGCGTTGGAACGGCGTGTTGCCGGCCCACGTCCAGCCCCACGGGTAGTGGTTGAAGTGCTCGGGACCGCCGAGCGTGTCCATCGCTTCGAGGTTGTCCTCCAGGTCTTCGGGGACGTTGTTGAAGAAGCGGTTCTCGTTGACCGAGCCGGTGGGACCGCCCTCGGCGCTGGCGCCGTTGTCCGAGACGAGCATCACGAGCGTGTCGTCGAGTTCGCCGATCTCCTCGAGGTAGTCGAGCACCTTCCCGATCTGGGCGTCGGTGTGCTCCAGGAACCCCGCGAACACCTCCATCATCCGGGCGTACAACTGCTGTTCGTCCTCGGAGAGGGAGTCCCAGCGGTCCACGTCGGGGTTCTGCGGCGAGAGGTCCGTGCCGTCCGGGACGACGCCCAGCTGCTTCTGCTGTTCGAGGATCTTCTCGCGGGCCTCGTCCCAGCCCATGTCGAACTCGCCTTCGTACTTGTCGGCCCACTCCTTGGGAACCTGGTGAGGGGCGTGACACGCCCCGGGACAGAAGTACGTGAAGAAGGGTTTGTCGGGGTCGACCTGTTTGGCGTCGCCGATGAACTCGATGGCCCGCTGGGCGAGGTCCTCGGTGAGGTGATAGCCTTCCTCCGGGGTCGCCGGCGGCTCCGTCTGGTGGTTGTCGTGGACCAGTGCGGGCGTGTACTGGTCGGTGTCGCCGCCGAGGAACCCGTAGAACCGCTCGAACCCGCGGTTGAGCGGCCACTGGTCGTAGGGACCGGCGGCGCTCGTCGACTCGGCCGGCGTGAGATGCCACTTGCCGAGCGCGTAGGTACTGAAGCCTTCCTCGACGAGCGCTTCCGAGACCATCCCGTTCTCGTGGGGGATGTGGCCGTTGTAGCCCGGGAACCCCGTCGAGATCTCGGTGATGCCGGCCATGGCGTTCGAGTGGTGATTGCGACCGGTCAGGAGACACGACCGGGTGGGTGAACACAGCGCCGTCGTGTGGAAGTTGTTGTACCGGAGGCCGTTCTCTGCGAGGCGGTCGATGTTCGGGGTGTCGATGAGTCCGCCGTAACAGCCGAGTTGACCGAAGCCGACGTCGTCGAGCGTTATCAGCAGAACGTTCGGCGCGTCCTCGGGGGCCTGCGTCTGCTCGGGCCACCAGGGTTCGGATTCGTCGTACGTCCGGCCGATGTGGCCGTGAAATTCTTGGTCTGGCATGGATGTTCTGTGTAGGGCCCACCGACGCGGTGCCACTGAGGGCCCGCGCACGGCGCTGGCCGCGGGTCTCGGAGGCCTACCGACGGTTCACTCGGCATATCAGCACTTTGTAATCACGACACTATCGGGGAGTTCGCTCGGCTTAGCGGTCCGAAACTCGAGGTTATCGCTCTCGCCGCCGTGGTCCGCCGTCCGCGCCAGTCCCTCTCACGTCGGCGTCCGTTCGCGCCGCGGTGCCGGCCACGGGCGGAACTGCCTATCTGTCGGTCGGTAGGTGCCGTTTGACCGTCGCAACGGTGCTCCGGCTATTTGTACTGGTCTGTCGACGTGTCGACTGCGATGAAACGATTACTCGTGACTGCGATAGTCGCACTGGTCGGCATGGTCGCCATCGTGGCTATCACGCGCCGACGCAAGCACCGATCGGACGAATCCTAACAGCGACCCGTCTCCACCGCCGGCTCCGGAGCGAGCCGCCCTGTTCTCGGTGTCTCCCCGATGTCGGCGGTCACGCTCGCGTTCCTCGCGGTCCCGTTCCTCGAATCGCGCGGACGGAGCCGAACCGTCACGCGGTCGCTGTCGTCACCGTCGTCCGACTCGAGGACGTACGTGCCGGGCTCAAGCCCCTCGGTGTCGAGATAGACCGTCCACACGCCGTCGGCTTCCCAGGTGTCAGTCGCGGCGAACGCGACGACGCGGCCGGTCGCCCCGTCGACGGCGTCGACGGTGACGACGGTGTCCGCTGGTTTGCGGTTCGTGAGTCCACGGACGCGCAGCGTCTCCCCGACGTGGACGGTGTCGACGCCGGTCGGGTTCGCCGTCACCGGGCCGACGGTTTCGATGCTCGTCCGGCCGTCGACGAACCAGAACGTGTCCACGAGCGCGAGGTCGTCGCTCCCGCTGTCGTTCACCGTCTGTTCGAACATGAAGTCCTGTATCTGCTCGCGGGTCTTCGCCGTTCGGTTCGCCCGTGCCCGGCGGATGCGCTCGCGGGTGGTCTCGTCGAGCGTCTCCAGGCTGGCCCGGGTGATGCCGCCGACCTCCCCGTCGCCGACGACGCCGTCACGCCCCGGCGAGTAGACCGTGGCCGCGATCGACCCCTTGCTGAGCGACGTCCCTCTCGCAGTGGTGAGCGCGACGTCGGCCTCGAACACGCCGTCGTCGCCGACGTCGAGTATCTCGGTGGCGACCCGCCCCCGGCGGTCGAGCATCGCGACGAGCACCTCGTCGACGCCGGCCGCGACCCCCCGGACCCGCACGTCCCCGTCCTCGACGGCGACCTGTCCCGCGATGTCTTCGAACACCGTTGGAGCGGACTGCACGCGGCCGTCCTGGCTGACCGGGACGAGCGACGCCGAGCAGCCGACCGGTTCCCGTGCCGTCACCCGACCCGAATCGACGCTCGCGCCGGTCGCGGCGACCGCGACCACGCCGACCACGGTGATGGCGACGAGGGCATCATCCACCATCGCTCGGCCCCGGCCACCCGCCCTCGGTTGGGAGCGTCCGACGCCCGCCGCGACCGCCCCGGCTCATATTCATATAGCATCGATGGCGGCGGTGACCGCGAGGACGAAGGCGTCGTCCTCGCCGGGCATCACCTCGACGCCGTAGGTGTCACGCACGCGGAACCAGCGTTTCGAGACCCGGGCGACGACCTGCCCGTTCCGCGTGATGGTGTACTCGTGGTCGACGATGTTCCCGCGGACGTGTAGCGGCGGCCCCCCGACGACCTGGACGTCGAAGCGGTCCCGGAGCGGCGTCACGAGCGCCTTCTGGATGGTCGCCACTGTCCGGCCCTCCCGTTCGATGACCATCGTCTTCTTGACGCGTATCATCCGCTCCTGGACGGTGTAGAGCGGCTGTCCCCTCGGGGTCTGTATCTTGATGGTGTTGCGCACCCGGAGCGCCTTCCCGTCGACCCGGTACGCCGGCGCGCCCCCCGCCGTCTCGATGACGAAGTCGTTGCCGAACGAGACGAGTTTCTCGCGCATCCGGTAGCGCGTCGGTTGCGCCGCTTGTGGGGTGCCACCGGCGGGCGTCGTGCCCTGTCGTCGGGCCTGCCGCCGCTGTCGTCGGCCAGCCGGCGTCATGGGCTCCCCGCTGGCGAGTCGGTGTCGTCCGTCGGTCGTGGGTCGTGGCGTTGCATGGTGTTCTCCTCGGGTCGGTGTTCGGTGGGCCGTTCGGCCGGTCGCTACACGTCGTGTTGGCCACCGTTCTGGGTCGTACGGCCGGCATGCACCACCGGTCGCCGACGCTTCGTTACTCGCCTCCATCCGACGGTACGTCCGGCGTTTCCACCGCGAAATCCGTGCTTATCGAGCGTCGTCGACGGAGTCCTGTTGCCGGTCGCGGACGTTCCAGTAGACGGCACGGACGGCGAGCGCCGCGCGGACCCTTCCGGCGATGTGGTTGTCCAGTCCCTCCCGGAACGTCCGGTCGGTGATGGCGTGGACGGCGAAGTACAGCGCGGAGAACACCGAGAGGAACCCCGAGATGCGCACGAGTTCGCCGGTCACGGTGATCGGTTCGCGAGACAGGGTGACGGTGAACAGGGGCGTGGTGGGACGGCCGACGAGTTCGACGATGACGTCGGTGGGAATCGCCAGCACGCCGAACAGCAGGAAGAACCCCAGGACGCCGAGCGTCACGCCCATCACGTACACGAAGGTGGTGAACGTCGCCATGACGAGGACGTTGCGTCGCTCGGCCGGGGAGAGGGGCGGCACGGCGTCCGGACGGAGTTCGGTCGTCGACGCGATGTCGGCGACTGGGGAGTTCGCAGCGAGGTCGCGTATCTCCTCGGGCGTGTCGACGGCCGGGAGCCTCTCGAACTCCCCGGTGACCCCACGGTACAGGGTCAACAGCGTCACGGCCAGGAACAACAGCAGTAGCAACAGGTATCGAAGCACGGAGGTCGACGTGAGGCTGTCCCACGCCGTGGCGTTGAAGATGAGGAAGGTCACCGCAAGCAGGAGGAGCGGGAACGTACGCACCACCAGTCGCCGGGCGAGATCCACCCGTCGACCCACCTGCACCACGCTCCAGACGGCCATCGGCAGGAGCCCGTAGCTCGTCGCGTAGTAGATGGCGGCGAGCTGAGCCGCGTTCACAAGGACCGTCGCCACGGCCGCCTCCGGCGTCCCAACGAGGAGGTCTATCACGGCTGGGACGAACAGGAACACGCCGACCTCCACTGGCCCGACCGTCGCCGGGCGGGCGAGTGGCGGCCGTCCACGGGCGAGATTGACGGCGGCCCAGACACCGACGAGCACGAGGAAGGTCCCGAGGACGGCAAGGAGGGTCTGCGAGAGCGGCCGGGCAGGGGAGACGGTGGTGGTCACCGAGAACAGAAACGCGAGGGCCAACACCGGAACCGACCGGGGAAGGACGTTCCCGGTCGCGGTGTACTCGGCGATGAAATGTGGAAGTCCCTGCCGGACGAACCACCGTTCGGTCTCCGCGACGGTGGACTCGGTCCGGGCGTCGACACCGCGGTCGCCCCCTCCGACGAGCATACGGTCCGTCACGCCGGCCATCCCCGTTCTGTCACCGGCGTTCGGTGCTCATCCGCTCGATCCCCGGTCCGGCATCGGAGTCGCCTCCGTGGGGGTCGCCGTCCCGTTCGCAGTCCCGTCGGCCGCGGCCGGTCGGACCGTCACGGTGACGCGGTCCGAGTCGTCGCCGTCGTCCGCTTCGACGACGTACGTTCCGGGTTCGACGCCAGTCGTGTCGACCTCGACCGACCAGACGCCGTCGAGTCTCCACTCGTCCGTGCCGGCGGAGTCGAACGCCTGCGGGGCCGGCCCGTCGACCACGTCGACGGCGATGAAGGTGTCGTCGGGCTTGCGGTTCGTGGTGCCCCGAACGACCAGCGGTTCGCCGACGCGAACGGAGTCGGTCACCGTCACGGTCCCGTTCACGACGGTCCGCGCGCCGGCGGCCGCGATGGTCGTCCGGCCGTCCGTGTACCGGAAGAGGTCGATGAGCGCGAGGTCGTCGCTCCCGCTGTCGTTGATGCTCTCCTCGTAGAACAGGTCGAGCACCTGCTGTTGGGTCCGCCGCACGGTCCGGTTGCCGATCTGCTCGCGGACCTTCGCCCGCGTGCTCTCGTCGAGCGCCGCGAGGTCGGCGCGGGTGAACCCGGTTATCTCGCCGTCGCCCACGACCCCGTCACGCCCCGGTGAGAACACCACGGCCACGATGGGGCCCTCGCTCAGGTCCCTGCCCTCGATGGTGCGCAGGGCGACGTCCTCGTCGAAGCGGTCGTCGTCGTCGACGGTGACTATCTCCGAGGCGATCCGCCCCCGCCGGTCGATCATGGTGACGAGCACCTCGTCGACGCCCGATGCCCGACCGAGGACGCCGACCTCCGCGTCCTCGGTGGCGACCTGTCCGCCGATGTCCCGGAACACGGTCGGGGCGAACACGACCCGGGTCTCGGCCCCGGTCCCGTTCCCCGTGCTCCCGGAGTCGTTCTGTACGGCCGTGAACGCGGTCCGGCGCTCGTCGCCCGGATGCTGTGCACCGAGTGCGGTCCCGGCGACCAACAGCAGGAACACGGTCAGACAGACGGCGATTCGCTTGCTGGTGTGGATGTGTGAGGTCATGTGGCGTGTCAGGTGTCGAAGCCGCTCACTCCGGCTCCACGATACACCGGAAGCCGACGTGGCTCGTCGACGTGTCGACCGGCTCCGGGTACCGCGCGGCGGGCCGATACCGGAAGCAGTAGTTCGGGTCACAGAGATGCGACCCGCCTTTGAGCACCTTCCGTGGAATCCCGGCGGGGTCTCTCGGGTCGACGCTGTTCGCTTCGTCGACGCCCCGCGGGTTCGTCGGCGTACAGCACGACGGCGAGGCGTCGTCGCCCGCCTCGGGGTCGTCGCTGTACCAGTCCCGCGTCCAGTCCCAGACGTTGCCCGCGACGTCGAACAGGCCGTAGCCGTTCGCCGGGAACTCGCCGACCGGCGAGGTCCGCTCGTAGCCGTCGCGGACGGCGTTCTCGTGGGGGAACTCGCCCTGCCAGCTGTTCGCCATCGGCTCGCCGTCGGGCTCGTGCTCGTCGCCCCAGACGAACCGTTTCCCGTCGAGGCCGCCGCGGGCGGCCCGCTCCCACTGGGCCTCCGTCGGGAGTCGCTTGCCGGCCCACTCGGCGAACGCCACCGCGTCCTCGTAGGCGACGTGGACGACCGGATGGTCGAGTTTCCCGTCGACGTCGCTGTCCGGGCCGAGGGGGTGTCGCCAGTCGGCGCCGGGGACGTACTCCCACCACTCGTTCGGGTTCCGGAGGTCGACCGGGCCGTCCGGCTTCGTGAACACCGCCGACCCCGGAACCAGGTTCTCCGGGTCCGCTCCGGGGTAGTCGTCGGGGTCGGGGTCGCGTTCGGCGACCGTCGTGTAGCCCGTGTCCTCGACGAACGCGGCGAACTCCCGGTTCGTCGTGGGCGTCCGATCCATCCAGAAGCCGTCGACTTCGACCTCGCGGACCGGGCGCTCCTCCGGGTAGAACTCGGTCGAGCCCATCCGGAAGGTGCCGCCCGGAATCCAGACCATCTCCGGCTCCGGCGGCTCGCTGGGGGGGTTCGTTCCGCTGGCAGGTGCGTCTCGTGACATGGTGGCGTCGTGACGGGTCGCCCGCCCGTCGACGTCGGGGCAGGTAGGACGCCAGTTCACCACGACCGCTGATTGTTACTCGTCGCCCAACCCGGAGTAAGGAACCGTCGCGTTGGGATAAGCCGCTGTTACGGGCGGCCCGTCCCCGCGGCCGCGAGGCTCGGCGGCGACCCTACCGCTCTCGGTCCGAATCGTCAGCCGCGTCGGGAAAGCAGTCGGCACAGTAGACGGCGGTCTCCAGCCGCTCGGCCGTCGCCAGCGGTGCGAGCTGGTAGCGCCGCTGGTCGTCCATCGCCACGTCCGTCGGGTCGTGTATCTCCCAGTAGTCGTCGCGCGGTTCGAGGAACACCGGTCGCAGGGCCGCGGTCAGCTCGTCCGGCATAGCTCGACTGCCCACGTCCACCGGCAAAGCCGTTCGCCCCGACGCTTCCGGTCGAAAACAACCTGGTAACAACGTTGAGACGCGGCGTCAAAACAACCTGGTAACAACGTTGAGACGCGGCGTCGTCGAACTGCGCGTATGGCCGACGCGACCACGACCGACGTGACGATACCGGCCGACGGCGTCGCTCTCGACGGCGAACTGGTCCTGCCCGAGGGCGCGACGGGGCTCGTTGTGTTCGCCCACGGGAGCGGGAGCAGTCGACACAGCCCGCGCAACAGCTACGTCGCGGGCGTGCTCCACGAGTACGGCCTCGGGACGCTACTGTTCGACCTGCTGACCGAGCGGGAGGACCGGAGCTACGAGACCCGGTTCGACATCGAGTTGCTGACGGCGCGACTGCTCGCGGCGACCGACTGGCTCCGCGAGCGCGAGGACACCCGGGGACTCCGGCTCGGCTACTTCGGGTCGAGCACCGGCGCGGCGGCCGCGCTCCGGGCGGCCGCCGAGCGCGGCGACGACGTGGGCGCGGTCGTCTCGCGGGGCGGCCGGGTCGACATGGCCGCCGAGCGACTGCCCGAGATGCGGGCCGCGACGCTGTTCGTCGTCGGCGGCGCGGACACGCAGGTGCTCGAACTGAACCGCGACGCTTTCGAGCGACTCGACTGTACCAAGGAGCTGGAAGTCATCGAGGCCGCCGGCCACCTGTTCGAGGGTCCGGGCGAACTCGAGGCCGTCGCCGAACTCGCGGCCGAGTGGTTCCGGGAGCATCTCGGCTGACCGACCGGTGTGTGACGGCGACACACGACCGGTCAACCGTTAATCCCGACTCCGTCCTCCTACCGACCGATGGGACCCACTCGCCGGCAGTTCCTCGCGGCGGCCGGGCTCGGTGCGCTCGCGGGCTGTTCCACCCGAATAGACGGTGACCGCGACCGGGCGGACAGCCCGACGGCGACCACGCCGAGCCCCACCGCGACGTCGGTGCCCGGCGACAGCGTCGTCCCGACGGCCGACGAGCGCCTGCCGTTGCCGATGTCCCCCGGGGAACTCGAATCGCGGGCGGTCTCGGGCGGCCCGCCGAAAGACGGCATCCCCTCAATCGACGACCCCTCGTTCGTCCGCCCCGGCGCCGCCGACTTCCTCGACCGGGGCGACCCCGTGTTCGGGGTGGCGGTCGACGGCGCCGTGAAGGCGTATCCGCAGAAGATACTCGTCCACCACGAAATCGTCAACGACCGGCTCGGCGACCTCGCGGTCGCGGTGACGTACTGCCCGCTGACCGGCACCGTCCAGGGGTTCGAGCGCGGCGAGACGACGTTCGGCGTCTCCGGGCGGCTGATAAACAACAACCTCGTCATGTACGACCGCGCGACCGAGACCTGGTGGCCGCAGATACTCGCCACCTCGATTCCGGGGCCGTGGAACCGGTCGCCCGGCACACACTCGCTCCGCGAGTTCCGACTCGTGTGGACGACGTGGGGCCAGTGGGTGGACCACCATCCAGACACGCGAGTGCTCTCGACGGAGACCGGCTACGCCCGCAACTACGGGAACGACCCGTACGGCTCGTACAACCCCGTCAGCGGCTACTACGAGACGGAGAGCACGCTGTTTGCCGTCCTCAACGAGGACGACCGGTTCGGCCGGAAGCGCGTGTTCATGGGCGCACGAACGCCCGACGGCGCCGCTGGCGTCGACAAGTCGACGCTCCTGGACGAGCGGGTCGTGACCGGCGAGATGGGCGACACACCGGTCGTCGCCGTCGCCGACCCGCGGCTCGATACCGGCTACGTCTACCTCAACCCCGACGGAAGGGAGGTGACCGCCGACGAGGCGACGGTGCGGGTGGACGGCACCGCCCACGACCCCGACAGCCTGCCGCTGGAGGGGGTCCACACGTTCGACGCGATGTGGTTCGCCTGGCACGGCTACTACCCCGAGACGGATGTCTATGCGTGACCGTATCCCACTGGGTCGGCTCGGTGCCGCCGTCGCCAGCACGCGGGCCGGCGTGCGGGCGGTGTTCGGCCGCCGCGACGCCAGGCTGGTCGTCGCCGGGACCACCGTCGGCTACCTCCTCGTCTACCTGTACGCGCTCGGGCATCTCGCCCCGGGTATCGGCGGGTTCGAGGTGGTCGTCGTCGCGGACGCGCTCTCGACGTTCGTCCGGCCGGCGCTCGGCCCGCTCTCCTTTACACCGGTCGCTCGCGTCACGCTGGGGCCGGTCACCTACCTGTTCTCGCTGAACACGCTGTTGGGCCTCGGTGTCGCCGTTCTCGTCGGGCTGAACCTGGGGCTCACGTATCTCGCGTGGCGACAGCCCGCCGCCTGCGGCGTCGGCTCCTCGTCGTCCGGTCTGCTCGCGAGCGTCCCGGCCGTGCTGTCGGGCACCGCCTGCTGTGGCCCGGTCGTCCTCATCGTGCTGGGTATCCAGGCGTCGGGCATCGTCGTGGCGGCGTTCCAGTTCCTGTTGCCCGTCGCGGTCGTCCTGCTGGTCGGGAGCCTCCTGCTCGTCGGCCGGCAGATCGACCCGGCGCGGCTGTGAGGCGGGCGTCCCGGCCACACCGTTTACGCCGCTCAGAACTCGTCGGCGGGCTTCGGGTCGGCGCGGTTTCGAAATTCCGCGTAGAGACGCTCGGCCCACGTGCGCACTCGGTCGTCGGTCGTTTCGAGGAGCGCCCGGGGGAGGCCGTCACCGTCGGCCAGGCCGACCTGCACGGCCCCCTCGTCCGGAATGCCGAGATAGAACGGAACGTCCTCGTCGGCCACCCAAACCGACGACCGCCCGGTTTGCACCGTCTTCCGCATCAGCGGTGCGAACTCGTCGGACTCCATCGTCGATTCGACGGCCGGCGGCACGACCGTCTCGACGTCGAGCCCGTGTTCGGTGACCTGTTCGACGAGGGTCCCCGTCGATTCGCGGTCGATAGCCGGAAGCAGGATGCGGAGTCGGCCGGCGGTGTGGAGAATCCCCGTCTGCTTTCTGGCGGGAGCGTAGGGGTCGGCGTCCGTCGAGTACGTCACCGTGACGTCGCTCGCCGCGAGGAAGTCGGGGCTCTCGACGTCGGACGGAAACCACCGGAGGAACTCCGCGAGTTCATCGACCCTGTCGACCGTGTCGAGCAGTCGGTCGAAGGCGGTCGCGACGTGCTGGCCGGCACGCGTCAGCCGGTATGCACCGTCGGACTTCTCGACCCATCCCCGCTCCGCCAGCGACCGGAGTGCGCGTGACACCGTCGTTCGAGACGCGTCCAGTCGGTCCCGAAGCTGGCGATTTGTCACCGACTCCGCCTCCGCCAGGGCGTCCATGATTCGAACGCGGGACTCCGCCCGTGCGAGAAACAGCACCTGCTCGCGTGGAACGTCCGAGTCGTCACCGTTCATCCGTGGGCCGACCGTAGCGCCCCGGACGGGAAAAATGTGCACGGTGTGCACGGTTCCCGCCCGGTAGTATAATCAGCCTCTCGTCTGCCTCTCCTGTATCGATGGTCGACGACCACATCTCCCGCCGGAAACTGCTCACGGCCGTGGGGGCCGTCGGCGGCGTCGCTGGCTGTTCGGGCGTGCTGGACGACGGGGATGCCGGGGCGACCGGAACGCCCTCGCCCGACTCTCCGACGGATACCGACCCGGGGTTGACGGAGGGTGAGATAACGGCCGTCGAAATTGCGCCCACGGAGCCGGAAACGGGTGAGTACGTCGACCTCTCCGTGACGGTGGCGAACGGCCACGACACGTCCAGTACCGGCACGCTTCGCGTCTCGGTCGGCGAGGACGTCTCCGAACACCGCGTCACGATACCCGCCGACGACACCACCACCCGAACGCTCACTGCCGAACGGTGGCAGGCAGGCACCCACGAAGTGGCCGTCGAACTCTTCGGGGCCAGCGGTCCCGTCGACGCCGCGGGAACGACGTTCGACGTCGTCCCCACACACGACGCGTTCGTCGAGGTGTCGGGGACGGAGTTCGTCATCGACGGGGAGCCGGTCTACTACAGCGGCGGTCACAGCGGGGGGAACCTCAACTCCCGAACCTCCTCCGACGAGGAGAACGGGTTCGAGTACGAGTACGACGACGCCTTCGAGGGCGACCACTACGTGGCGGACTTCATGCGATACGCGGCGGCGTACGACATGTCCGTCATCCGCGTCGTGGCCGCGGCCATCTCGTGGGCCGAGGACAGTCTCGTCCACGAAGCGCCGGGCGAGTTCAACGAGGCGTGGTTCGAACTGTTCGACACCGTCGTCGCGGAGGCGAAGCGGAACGACATCCGACTCGTCATCTCGCCGCTCAGTCACGACATGAACCTCGCGCCGTCGCCGGGCGCCTACGCGCAGTGGTCCGACACGGTCGACAAAGACCAGAACCGGGACGCCATCTACGACTCGTTTTACGAGGACGAGCAGGCGAAACAGTACTACAAGAACTTCCTCGAGAAACTGCTCACCCGGGAGAACCACATCACCGGCATCGAGTATCGCGAGGACCCGACGATACTGATGTTGGAGTGTGGCAACGAAATCGAGTACGCGCTGTACGACGACCGCGGGAAATCCCTCGCCGACTGGTACGACGAAATCGCCCGCTACATCAAATCACTCGACGAAAACCATCTCGTGGGGAGCGGGATGTACGGGAGCGACGCCCGCAACGAGTTCGTCACCGACCACCGGAGCGAGGCCATCGACGTGTGTTCGTTCCACCTGTACCCGAAATACCCGAACCGACGGGACATCGCGGAGAAGCCCTACGAGGAGGACCCGGTTCACGACATGTCGATAGAGGAGATGTCCGACTACGTCGAACGCAAAATCGAGACCGCACATTCGGAACTCGGGAAGCCGGTCATCCTCGGCGAGTTCAACGTCCCGCAGTTCCCGGACATCTACGGGTGGGACCTCGAACTCCGCCGGGAGTTCTTCGAAGCGATGTACGACGCCGCCGACCGCGCTGACCTCAACGGCGTCCACGCGTTCGCGCTGACGCTCAACGAGAAATGCACCGAGGAGGTCCGCATCACCGACTGCCGGGCGGAAAACGGCATCTACCCCGACGACGAGTTGCTCTCGCTCATCACCGCGTACGGCGATACCGTCGCGGCGAAGTCGGACGCGTCGATGACGGAGTAGCGGCCGGTCGTGGGCTCCTGGTGGCCCAGTTCGCACACTCGACCTACGTTTATATCTCGGGTCGTCGAACCCGGAGCCGTGTCAACGTTCGTCGTCGTCGGCGGGGACGCCGCCGGCATGTCCGCGGCCAGCAAAGCCAAACGCGACGACCCCGACCTGGAGGTGGTCGTGTTCGAGAAGGGCGAGTGGGTCTCCTACGGCGCCTGTGGCCTCCCGTACTACGTCAAAGGCGAGATACAGTCGCTGGAGGAGCTCGTCTCGGTCACGCCCGAACAGTTCCGCGAGGAGCGCGACATCGACCTGCGGACGGGCCACGAGGTGGTCGACATCGACACGGACGACCGGACCGTCACCGCTCGACACGACGGCGGCGAGGTCGTCCAGTCGTACGACCACCTGCTCGTGGCGACCGGGGCACGGGCGGTGACGCCGCCGATAGACGGCCTCGACCGGTCGGGCGTGTTCACCCTCGGGTCGATGTCCGACGGGAAGCAACTGCGCGAGTACGTCGCCCGCGCCCGGGAGTCGGGCGACCTCCAGCAACCGGACCGCGGCCCGGCCTGCCAGTTCCTCGAGAACTGCACCGGACCGGTCGGCATCGTCGGCGGCGGCTACATCGGCGTCGAGATGGCCGAAGCCCTCGCGGCCAACGGGTTCGAGGTCCACCTGTTCCAGCGGGGCGACCGCGTGCTCAAACAGTTCAGCGAGGCGACCAGCGAGGCCGTCCTCGACCACCTCGACGAGCAGGACGTCAGGGTGTATCTCGGCGCCGACGTCGAGGCACTCGCCGGCGACGACGCCGTCGCGGCCGTCGAGACGGCCGACGAGCGCGTCCCGGTCGAGATGGTGCTCGTGGGCACGGGCGTCCGCCCCCGGACCGACCTCGCGGCGGCGGCCGGCATCGAACTCGGCGAGACGGGCGCGATAGCGACCGACGCTTACCGGGAGACGAACGCCCCCGACGTATACGCGGCCGGCGACTGCGCGGAGGCGACCCACGTCGTCACCGGCGACCCGGTGTACGTGCCGCTGGCGCTGACTGCCAACCGCCACGGCAGGGCCGTCGGGCAGACGGTCGCCGGCACCCCCACGGAGGGCGGCGGCGTCGCGGGTACGGCCGCGGTGAAGGCGTTCGAGGTGGAGGCGGCCCGCACGGGCTGTCTCGACCACGACGAGGCCCGCGCGGCCGGCTTCGACCCGCTGACCGAGACCATCGAGGCGAAGTCGCGGGCGGGCTACTACCCCGAGGGCGGCACCGTCCGCGTGACACTCACCGTCGACCGGCCCACGGGGCGCGTGCTGGGCGGCAGTCTCGTCTCCGAGTACGGCGAGGGGGCGGTCCACCGGAGCCACGCCCTCGTCGGAGCGGTGACGGAGGGCGTCGCCGTCGACGAGTTGTCGAACTACGACCTCGCGTACGCGCCGCCGTTCAACACGACGTGGGACCCCGTGTTGACCGCCGCGAAGGTGGTCGACGGGACGCGGTGACCGGCCGGGCGCTCGGCGGAGGGCGGCCCCCCGCCGTTCGAGACGCGGATTTATTCGTCCGGTCGTGGACGTTCGGCGTATGGGTCTCGACGTCGAACCCCCCACGCCCCCCGACCTGACGAACCGGCCGCTACCGGCCGACCTCGACCCCGCCGAGGAGGTCGACGAGACGACGGACCTCCGGCGCGAGGAACTGGAGGCGGCCCTGCGGGATGGCGCCTGGAGCGAGGCGTTCCGCGAGTGGGCCGAGTACACGGACCTGGCGCCCGAGGAGTACGAGGCGGTCCGCGCGGCCGGCCTCCTCGAACAGCTCGACTTCTTCTGGCACCCGGTCGCCGAGCGGGTCCGCTACGAGGTGCCGACGGTCCCGGCCGACGTGACGGCCGACGCCGACAGGGTCGCCGCCGAACTGTCCGACCTCGCGCGGGCGGTCGTGGAGACGCTCGCGGAGAGCTACGTCGACTGGAGCGCCGACGGCACCGACGAGTGGAGCGAGGAGACGTTCCGCGACGAACCGCCCGAGGACTGACGCCGCCGGCGTTCGCCCGCGGCACCGTCCCGATTAAGGGTCGACGCGTCGTAGAGTAGGGGACCATGTCCCCGACCACCGACGACCGCGAGACGGTCCGACGCGCCCGCGCCCGCCTCGACGAGTGGGTGTTCGAGGCCCGCGACCGGGCGTACGCGGAGCTGTTCGAGGGCACCGACGCGGCGGTGAGCGACGCGGAGCTCCGCCTGCTCGACCGCATCGACTCGGACCTGACGCGCCGCGGCGAGCCCGGGCTGTGGGGCGTCGACGAGTACGGCCTCGTCGAGGGCGGCGTGTTCGACGCCGGCGAGCCGCGGGTGGTCTGCACGTACCACCCCGAGATACCGTACGAGGGGTATCGCGGCGAGGAGAGCCTCGACGAGCCGACCCGCGAACAGCTCAACGACGCGCTCTGGGAGTACTGCGAGCGGGTCGCGGCACTCCTGCAATCGGAGGTCGACGCGTTCGTGGACGAGCCAACGGAGGAGTGACCCCCCGACAGCCGACCCGGGGGGATGGGGGCGAAGCTCTTTGTGCCGGTACGTGGGAGGTCGGAGCTATGGCCGACCTCTACGTCGACCAGGTCATGTCCCGTCCCGCCGAGACCGTCGCGCCCGACACGCCGGTCGGCGACGCCGCGGCGGCGATGATCGAACACGACGTCGGCGCGCTCGTGGTCGTCGACGACGGGCTTGCGGGGCTTCTCACCGCGACCGACTTCGTCCTGCAGGCCCGCGACGGGTCGGCGTCGCCGGACGCCACTGTCGGCGAGTGGATGCGGACCGACGTGGTCACCGCCGAGCGGCGCGACCCCGTTCACGAGGTGGCCGACGTGATGCTCGACCGGCTTATCCACCACGTCCCGGTAGTCGACGGCGACGAGGTGGTCGGGATGGTGACGACGCTGGACCTGACGGCGGTGCTGGCGCGGCGACTACGGCCCTGAGTCAGGAACGAGCGCCGGACGTGGTCAGCCACCCCGCGAAGTCGGTTGGCCCGATGCGGAGCGCCATCGGCCGACAGCGTGGCCCACGACCGATGCGACTCGGGCCACCCAGCCCGCTCGGAGCCGACACCCGACCCGGCCGTCACCGCGGCGAAAGTCCGACGCCCTCGGCCAGCAGTTCGTGCGAGCGGAGCGCGGCGTCGTGGTCCGGCACGGCGTGCTGTATCATCACCTCCTCGACGCCGACGCGGTCGGCGAGCTGGTCGAGCAGACCCGCGAGCGTCTCGGGACTCCCCGAGAGCGCCCGCGGCCACTCGTCGTCGTCCAGCGTCGCCGGCGTCGGCTCCGGCACGCCACCGAGTTCGCCGACCGCCTCCTCGACGGACGGCCGGCCGCTACGGTCGCCCCGCTTCAGCCGCTCGTAGGTCGCCTCCGCGACCGCACGGAGCCGCGCGGCCTCGCGGTCGGTGTCGGCACAGACCGCGTTGACGGCGACCATCGCCCGCGGCTCGTCGACGCCGCCGGCAAGCGGCGACGGCCGGAACGACTCCCGGTACTGCTCGAACGCGGGGACCGCGAACACCGGCCGGATGAACGCCGCGAAACAGTAGGGCAAGCCGAGTTCGCCCGCGATTTCGGCGCTGGAGGGACTCGACCCCAGCACCCACGGCACCGGCGGGTCGGCGCCCGAGCGCGGAACCGACAGGTCGCTGTACGGGTGGTCCGCCGGAAAGTCGTCGTAGAGGTGGCTGACGACCGCCTCGACGCGCTCGGCGTGGTCGGCGTCGGGGTCCTCGACGTGGCGGTCGGTACCGAGCGCGCGGTCGCTCGCCGGCGACATGTTCGCGCGGCCGAGGCCGGCGTCGATGCGGCCGGGCGCGAGGCCGTCGAGCGCGCCGAACTGCTCGGCGACCTTGAACGGGCTGTAGTGGTTGAGCAACACGGCGCCCGACCCCAGCCGAATCGCGTCCGTCTCGGCGGCGAGATGGCCCAGGAGCACCTCCGGGGTCGTCCCCGCGAGGCTGTCGGCCCGCCCGTGGTGTTCGGCGACCCACACCCGCCGGTAGCCGAGCCGCTCGGCCTGTCGGGCGACCGCGACGGTGTTCGCGTAGGCGTCGGTCGCGGTGCCGCCCTCGGGCACGGGGGAGAGGTCGACGACAGAGAGGTCCATGCCTCGCCTCGGTGGGTCGGCGAGAAAACGGTTGGGCTCGGCGAACCGGAGACGGATTTCGGCTGGCCTAAAAACCGAAAACGTCTTTGTGATTTAGGCTAGCCTAAATTCCATGAACCGCACACCCACGCGCCGCGGGGGGTCGACGCGACGCTCCGGGCGTCACGGACGACGCGCCGCCGCTCGGTCGAGCCGTCCGTCGCTCGCTCGCCTCGTGACCGACGGACAGCGTCGTGGCACGGGTCGTCTCGGGCCGTCGCGACTGCCAGACGGGTGGTCGCCGTGTCGGTGACGGGCCACGTCGACCGTGCCCGGGAGCGCGTCGGCGACGAGCGGGCTGCCGTGGAGGCGAAACTGGGGGCGTTCGATGCGTTCGCCGACCGGGTCGCGGCGCTGTCGACGGAGCCGGGCGCGGCGACCTCGGGGATGGCGGCGACCACCGGACCGGTGACCGACGGCACCTCGTCGACCGAGGACGGCTGTCGGGCCATCCGACGGGCGTTCGCGGAGACGGTCCGGCCCCACAGCGTCGCGGACGTCGACGGCGGCGAACCCCTGTTGGAGACGGTCCGTAGCGAGTTCACCGAGTCGATAGCGGTGGCGCTGGCGCCGACGACCGAGACGGCGCTGTCGCCGGCGCTCCGGGAGGCGGTCGTCTCGAAGACGGAGGAGCGGCGCGCGGAGACGGAGGTGCTGGTTCGGGCGCTCGACCGCGAACGGTCACAGCTCGACGCCGCCGCGGACACCGTCGACGGGATAACGGCGTGGATGACCGACGCCGACGAGACGCCGCTGTCGAGCCTCGGGTTCGAGCCGCTCCGGCGCCGCCACGACGCGCTCGCTGACCACCGTGACCGGCTGGAGACGCTCGCGAGCGAGCGGCAGGCGTTCCTCCGCGGGGCGACGAGCCGGGGGAGCGACGCGGGCGTGAGCCACCGGAGCCTCGTCCCGTATCTCTACGGCGAGTTCCCGGTCGACCACCCGGTGTTGGCGACCGTTACTCGCCTCGATTCGGTCTGCCGTGACTGCCAGCGAGCGGTCCGCGCTCACCTGTCGAGGAGGGCCTGAACCGATGGTGCCGAGACGGACCCGAGCCCAGGTCTGGGCGGACGTGTATCGCGGGCTGTTCGGTGCCGACGACGAGTCGGACGGGGACCGCGAGGCCGACGACGGGACAGAGGAGTGATGGGGACGCGTCCCCGCCGACGCCCGACAGCGCGGCGTTGTCCCGTCTCCCGATGAGCGACGCGTCGCGCTACCTGCTCGTGGTGTACCGGGCACAGCGACGGGACGGCGCGCCCGTCCCGACGGGCCACGTCGCGGACGCCGTCGGCCGGTCGCCGGCCGCGACGACGGAGATGCTCCAGCGGCTCGACGAGCGGGGGCTCGTCGCCCACGAACCGTACGAGGGGGTCGCGCTGACGCCCGACGGCGAGGACGCGGCCGCCGACCTCCAGGAGTCGTACCGGACGCTGTCGCGGTTCTTCGAGGAGGTGCTCGGCCTGGACGACCACGACGAGGAGGCGATGCGGGTCGCGGGGACGGTCAGCCCGGCGGTCGCCGAGCGGCTGGCGGCGACGCTACTGTCCGAGGACGGGACGTGACTTCGGGGGTGTGATACGCTCACACGCCGCCGACACGACTTTGCCGACCGCCCGCGTCCGTCCGGGACCGATGGAACTCGACGGCGTCATCCGTGACCTCCGCGAGGACCCGCATCGCCAGCGGGAGTTCTACGAGTATCCCGAGCTGTACGAGTTCTTCCAGTCGCGGGTGGTCGACCGCGACGCACAGGTCGGCCTGCTGGAGCGGTTCGAACCCGCCGACACCGAGCGCGTCCTCGAGTTCGGCTGTGGCGCGGGGCCGCTTCTGGCACGCATCGACGGCGAGTACGACGAGGTGGTCGGCGTCGACGCGAACCCGGACCTGCTCGAGATGGCCGAGCGCCGCGTGTCGACGGCGACGCTCGTGGAGGCGGACTTCACCGACTGGTCGGCCGCCGACGAGGGACAGACGTTCGACGCGGCCGCGCTGATGGGCGGCCTGCTACACCTGACTGACGACGGAGCGCTCGACGCGTTCGCGGTCAACGCCTACGAGAGCCTCCGGCCGGGCGGCGCGTTCGTCACGTTCTTCGAACCGCTCTCCGAGGCGGTCGACAACGGGAGCCGGGAGCTCCACACGGTCGAATCGGACCGCTACACGGTCGAGCGGCACGCCACGAGCGCCATCACGTCGCCGTCGGGCCACTACACCACGACGTACCTGTTCGTCATCACCGACGAGGCCCGCGACGAGGAGGCGCGCATGGGGACCGTGTTCCACGGCCGGTTCTTCGCGGCTGGCCGGCTCCGCGAGGCGTTCGCAGACGCCGGGTTCGAGACGACCGAGATCCACGAGGGCGCGGGGCCGACGGTGTTCCACGCGAGGCGGTGAGCGGTGCGGGTTGCGAGGCTCGCCCCGACTGCCGCGAACCGCACGCTTTTTGTTTTAGGTATGCCTAAACGAACTCGATGGCCGCAGGCACGCAGTCGTATCCCACCACCGTTCCGGAGGAAGAACCGGCGGACACACCCGAACTGTCCGTCTGTGAGACCTCGCCCGGCACGTCGGTGTTCCTGGAGGCGGGCAACACCGACGGCTGGATCGCGAGCGACGTGACCGTGGAGGTGACCCGATAGCATGGCCGACGCCGACGCCGGGGACGACCCCGAATCGGACCGGACGACCATCAGGACGGGCCGCGACTTCGAGCGGGAGTTCCGCGTCGACGCGAGCGAGGCCGGCGAGTTCCTCGTCGCGCTGGGCGAGCAGTTGCGCGACGACGACGAGCTGACCATCGTGACCGACGAGTGGGAACTGCCGTTCGCATTCGGCTCGCCGGCGCACCTCGAGATCGACTTCGACGGCGTGGGGGACCCGGCACTGGAGATCGAACTGGAACTGCCGGGGCGCACCGACGACACCGCGCCCGACATCGAGTAGCCGCTCAGTTCAGTGCCGATTCGGTGACGAGCGTGTCGCCTTCGAGGTAGTGGTCGATGACGTGGGCGTGTTCCTCGACGTCCTCGAGTTGCTCGCGGAGCATCTCCGCGGTGGTGTAGTCGCCGAGCCCCTCCGCGAGCTCGACGTGCTCGCGGTAGCTCTCGATGATGTCACCGTACATCTCCAGGTCGTTCGCCAGCGAGGTCCGGATGTCGTACACGTCCTCGTCCTCGGGCTCGACCGTCGCCGCCTCCGTGAGCGCGGACATGCTGGCGTGGGGGACGCCGCCGAGCGCCTGGGCCCGCTCGGCGAGCTCGTCGGCCGCCGCCTCGATCTCCTCGTACGCCTCCTGGAGGAACACGTGGATGTCGAGGTGTTCGGCCCCCTCGACGTTCCAGTGGTGCTTGTGGAGCTGGTGGTAGAGGACGTACGCGTCCGCGAGGTCGGTGTTCAGCGCCTCGATTATCTGTTCGGCCTTCTCCTCGTCGAGCCGGACCGGGTTCTCGCCGACCGTTCCTGCCTCCTGTCTGACCGTCTTCTGGGTGCTCATCTCACCTCCGGATAGGCCCGCTACTGCCTTATAACTTTTCAATACTCAGACAATTTTTCGCACTGCCTAAAAATCACCAGAACGTCGTGGAGAACGGTGTTCGGTGCACTCCCGCGAAGAACTGGTAATATATCTGCTATTATCCGTGGCCTGCTGATAGGTAGCGGTCTCGCCCCGATGCCGGGTCGGGCGGCGCCACGGTCCCCCGGGGTGGTCGTGGTCCAGGGCGGCCGCGACAGCTCACCCGCGAAGCGCCTCGACCGGTCGCTCGCGGGCGGCCTTCCAGGCGGGGTACAGCCCCGAGAGGACGCTCGTCAGCACGCCGAACAGAAGCGCCGCGGCGTAGTAGACGACGTTGCCGGGCTGGAGCGCCTGGAGCGGGTCGCCGAGCGCGAACTGCGCGATGACCGCGCCGGCGCCGACGCTGACGGCGACGCCGACGACGCCGCCCACCACTCCCAGCAGCATCGCCTCCGTCAGCAGTATCTTCAACACGTCGCGCCGCTGGTAGCCGACCGCCCGGAGGACGCCGATTTCGCCCCGGCGCTCGATGGTGGACATCAGCATCACGTTGAGGATGCTGACGCCGGCGACCAGAAGCGAGATGGAGCCGATACCGATGAGGAACAGCGAGAGCGTGTCGAAAAAGGAGCCTATTTGCTCGGTTATCTGCGAGAACTCGAACACGCTGACCCGCTCGGTGCGGTCGTTGAGGTCCTCGCGGATAGCCTGGGCGGTGGCGTTGGCGCTCTCGCCGGTCTCGGCCTGGACGACGACCTGCTGGTAGCCCGACCGGTTGATGGCGCTGGGCGGCACGACGACGGCGTTGCTGACGCTCACCGGCGAGAAGCCGCTCTGTGACTCCAGCACCGCCCGCACCCGGTAGGTCCGGTTGTCGACGGTGATGCTGTTGCCCGCGCTGACGCCGAGCGACTCGGCGAGCCCCGAGCCGACGAGCGCGCCGTTTCGCAACGGGTCGGGGATGCGGCCCTCGCTGGCGGCGTACGCGTCACCCGGGTTGGCGATGCCGTAGGCGGTGGCGAACGTCGTCTGGCCGCCGTAGACGACGGTCGCCTGCGTCTGTTTCAGCGGCACGACCGCCGCGTCACCGGCCGCCCGCTCGATGGCGCGGACGTCGCGCTCGGTCAGCGTGCGGACGCCCTCCTCGGCGTTCGGCGAGACGATGAGCTGGTTGCCGATGTCGCCCAGCGAGCCGACCGCGGCCGTCTGGAGGACGGAGCCGAACACGCCCAGCGAGGCGATGGCGACGACGCCGATGACGATGCCCAGCATCGCCAGTGCGGTCCGTGCGGTCGTCCGCGAGAGGTTGCGCCGCGCCATCAACAGCGTCGGATACCGCCGGTACAGCGCGTCGACGAGACTCATCGCTGGAGCACGCCGTCGACTATCTCGATGGTGCGGTCGGTGTACTCGGGCACCTGGGGGTCGTGCGTGACGGCGACGACCGCGACCCCCTCCTCGGTGATGCGCTCGAACTCCTCGAGCACCTGCCGGCCGGTCGCCCGGTCGAGGTTGCCGGTCGGCTCGTCGGCCAACAGGAGCCGCGGCCCGTTGACGAGCGACCGCGCGATGGCGACCCGCTGTTTCTGCCCGCCGGACAGCTCCGAGGGCCGGTGTTCGAGGCGGTCGCCGAGCCCCACCCGCTCGAGCAGGTCGGTCGCCCGCTCGCGCGTCTCGGGGTCGCGGTCCAGAAGCGCCGGCACCTCGACGTTCTCCAGCGCCGTCAGCGTCGGTATCAGGTAGAAGTTCTGGAACACGAACCCGATGGTGCGTTTGCGTGCGGTCGTCTTCTTGCGGTCCGACAGCGCCGTCGCGTCCTCGCCGTCGAGCGTGATGGACCCCTCGGTCGGCTCGTCGAGCAGGCCCAGGACGTTGAGAAGCGTCGACTTCCCGCTCCCGGAGGGGCCCATGATGGCGACGAACTCGCCGGGCTCGATGGCGACGTCGACGCCCTTCAGCGCCTCCAGATACCCCTCGCCGCTCTCGTATCGCTTGACGAGGTCGCGGGCCTCGACGACGGCCTCGCCCGTCGTCTCGAGGCCGCTAGTCGTCACGGTTGCGCCACCCCACGACGATGAGCGCGACCACCAGCAGCGCGACGGCGGCGCCGACGACGTAGACGACCAGCGGCGTCCCGCCACCGCCCGACTCGGCGTCGACGCTCCGTGATGTCGGCTCGTAGGGGACGCTCGCCGCCCGCGTCTGTCGCTTCCCGTCGGCGAGATACGTCACCGACAGCGGAATCTCCGAGACGTTGCCCTCGGCCGTCGCGTACAGGTCGAACGAGACGAAGTCGCTGGAGGGGACGCTCCCGACGAAGTACTCGCGGTTCGGCGGCGCCCCCTGCACCGCGTCGGTGTCGCGGACGCGGACGACGACGCTGTCGACCCGTTCGAGCCCGACGTTGCTCGCGGTGCCCGTGATGTGGAGCTTTCCGGCCTCGCGTTCGACGGTCAGCCCCGTGAGCTCTATCTCCCCGGGGACGGCCGGCGGCGCGACCACCGCGGAGCGGGCGGTGGCGGTCCCCTCCCGGTCGCCGATGTCGTAACTGGCGGTCAGCGACACGTCCGCGCGGCTCTCGACGCCCGTGACGTTCACCGCGACCCGGCGGGTCGTCCCCGCGGGGACGGTGCCGACGGCGACGGGCGGCACCGTCCCGTTGGTCGCCGTCCCGCGGACGACGACGTTCTCCAGGGGTGCGTTCCCGAAGTTGCCGACGGTCACCGGCACCGTGAGCCGGCCGTCTTCGGGCACGTCAGCGTCCAGGGAGACGTCCTGCTCGAGCGGCTCGAACCGGAGTGCGCCGCCCGAGGTGACCGTCCGTTCGAGCCCGGTCGTCGTGCGGTAGGTGACGGTCACCTGGTAGCCGAACTGACCGGCCTGGCTCCCCCGGACGTCGAACCTGAACTGCTCGCTGGTGCCGGCCTCGATGCGGGGTGTGCCGTCCGAAATCGGCCGGACGCGCATCGCGTCGCTCGACACGTCGACGTCGATGCTCCGTATCTCCCGCTCGAACCCGTTCGAGACGGTGACGTTCACCCGCTCGGGCAGGCCCGCCGTGAGCGTCCCGTCGGTGCCGACCGACACCGCGGGATGGTCGTCGCGCACCTGGACCGTCACCGGATACTCCAGCCGGACGACGTCGCCGCTGTCGTCCTCGCCGTACACCTCGATGCGGAACCGTCTGGTGCCCGACTGCTTGAACGTGAGGTCGAACGGTACCCGGATGCTCGACCCCGGGGTGAGGGTGCCGAGGTCACTGACGCCCCGTCGACCCCGCGCCTCCTCCTCGGAGAGCCCCTCGATGCGGACCGACCGCACCTCGTACGAGGAGGGGCTCGACTGCTGGGTCACGATGGTCGGTGCTATCGTGATGGTCTCGCCGACGACGGCCGGCTCGGGGGTGACCTCGACGCCCTGCACCGCGACCTGGGCGCTCTGGGCACCGACGCCGGCGACGCTCAGCGTCGAGACGACGAGCAGGCCGGCGAGCAACGTGGCCCGGCGCATCTACAGCACCACCCCGTTGAGCCGCCAGAGGGCGGCGACCACCACGGGCACGGCGACGGTGATGGCGGCCTCCCGGACCTCGAGTCCGCGGGCGTGCCTGACGGCGAACGTCCACAGCAACGCCGACCACAGCAGGAACACGACGCCCAAAAGCGCGGCGACCAGGAACTCCGGCCGGTTCTGGAGTTCCCGGACGAACGCCTGAATCTGCTGGGGGTCGCTCGGGAACGTCACGCCCGAGAACACGACGAACGCGACCACTGCGGAGACGACTGCCCCGAAGATGGCCGGGATGAACCCCCAACCGACCAGCGCGAACAGGTCGCGGAACGAGCCCTCGGGGTCGTACAGCACCGCCGAAATCACGTAGAACGCGCCCGCGAACAGGAGCCACCGCACGAACGGGCCGACGAACGCGCCGACGGCGGCGGCGACGTAGCCGACGACGCTGAACGCCTGCGCTTCCTCCGGGAGCGCCGCAAACGTCGCCTGGATGGACGGGACGGCGCCGACGGCACCCACGAGGCCGATGACCAGCATGATGCCGACCGGGGGGACCAACCCTGGCTCCGACGAGCGTCGCTCGAAGAACTCGTCGGGATTGAACAGAACGTCTAACATACCTGCCTTTGCGCCCCACCTTACTTCAATTTACATACACGAGACGGCCGTCGCCGCCGGGCGCTCCACGCCGACGGCCGGTCGCCGGCCCTCCGGGGGTATCGCGGCGGCGTCGAACCGGCGAGGTAGCTCACGGGCGGGATTTTTACTGCTGGCCACGGATACGAGTGTATGGCTGGGGGGATTCGGGTACTGCATATCGACGACGAGCCGGGGTTCGCGGAGATGGCCGCGGTCCACACCGAGCGCGAGGACGACCGGCTCAGCGTCGAGGCGGCGACCAGCGCCAGCGAGGGGCTCGAACGCTTCCGCGAGGGAGGGTTCGACTGTCTCGTCGCCGACCACGACATGCCCGGACAGACCGGTATCGAACTGCTGGAGACCGTCCGGGAGACCCATCCGGACCTGCCGTTCATCCTGTTCACCGGGAAAGGGAGCGAGGACGTCGCGGAGCGGGCCATCTCGGCGGGGGTCACCGACTACCTCCAGAAACGCGGCGGCACCGAGCAGTACGCCCTCCTCGCCAACCGCATCACGAACGCAGTCGAGCGCTACCGTCTCGAACGCGAGAGCGAACGGACTCGCGGGCAACTGGAGGCCATCCTCGACCACTCGGCGGACGCCATCGTCACCGTCGACGCCGACAGCCGCATCCGGTTTGCCAACGCCGCCGTCAAGGAGCTGTTCGGCCACGACCCGGCCGATATTCGTGGTCAGCGGCTGACGCGACTGATGCCGCCCCGCGAGCGCGAGGCACATCTCGATGCGGTCGCCCGGTATCTGGACACCGGCGAACGGACGATGGACTGGTCGGACGCCGAGTTCGTCGGGCAACGTGCCGACGGCACCGAGCTTCCGCTGTCGGTGTCGTTCGGCGAGTTCGAGCAGGACGGCCAGCGGCGGTTCATCGGCATCATGCGTGACATCTCCGAGCGAACCCAGCTAGCGACGGAACTGCGCCAGCGCGAAGCGCAGTTTCGACAGTTGGCCGAGCATATCGACGAGGTGGTCTGGATGTCGGACCTCGACGCCGAGGGGCCGTCCTACGTCAACCCCGCGTTCGAGGAGATATGGGGCCGTCCGCCCGAGACGCTGTACGAGGGGTCGACGCGCTTCCTCGAGACGGTGCATCCGGCCGACCGCGACCGAATCGAGGCCGCACTCGACACCCGCACGTCGGGCGAGTACGACGAGACGTACCGCATCGTCCGCCCGGACGGCGAGGTCCGGTGGGTACGCGACCGGGCCGTCCCCGTCGAGAACGACGCCGGCGAGACCGTCCGGGTCGTCGGTATCGCCTCCGACGTCACCGAGCGCACCGAACAGATGCGCCGCTTGGAGACGCTCGTCAGCAACCTCCCCGGCGTCACCTACCGATGCCGGAACGACCGCGCGTGGCCGATGGAGTTCGTCCGCGGCGAGTGCGAGTCGCTCACCGGCTACACCCCCGAGGAAATCGAGGACGGCAGTGTCATGTGGGGGGAGGACATCATCCACCCGGACGACCGCGAGGCGGTGTGGAACAGCGTGCAGGACGCGCTCGACGCCGGCGAGAGCTTCGAGGTCACCTACCGCATCCGCACTGCGGACGGCGCCGTGCGGTGGGTCTGGGAGCGCGGCCGGGCGGTGGACGTGACGGCCGGTGACAGCCGCGTCCTCGAGGGGTTCGTCACCGACATCACGGCCCACAAGCGACGCGAACAGCAACTCGAGGAGGTGAACACGGTGCTGTCGACGCTCGTCGAGACGCTTCCGGTCGGCGTGCTCGCGGAGGACGACGCCCGCGAGGTGATGGTCGTCAACCGGCACCTGTTCGACCTGCTCGACCTCGACGGCTCGCCGGAGGCGGCCGTCGGCGACGACTGCGAGCGGCTGGCCGACGAGGTCAGCGACCAGTTCGACGACCCGGCGGCGTTCGTCGACCGCATCGACGCCATCATCGGGGCTGGCGACCCGGTCGACGACGAGACGCTGTCCCGTGGAGACGGCCGGACGTTCCAGCGGAGCTACCGGCCGCTCGACCTCGAGGACGGCGACGGCCACCTCTGGGTGTACCGCGACGTCACCGAGCGGACGGAGCGGGAACAGGCGCTCGAGGGGCTGACGCACCGGCTGGAGTCGCTCCACCGCGCGACCGGCGACCTGCTTGCCGCCGAGACGCACGCCGAGGTCGCCGACATCGGGGTCACCGTGGCCGCGGAGATGCTCGGACTGGAGGCGAACGCCATCCACCGCTACGACGACGACCGGGCGGCGCTCGTCCCGGTCGCCTCGACGGAGCTCGTCCGCGAGCTCGTCGGCGAGCCGCCGACGTTCACGGCCGGCGACAGCATCGCGTGGCGGACGTACCAGCGGGGGGAGGCGGTCGCGCTCGACGACGTCCACGCGGACGACGACGTCTACAACCCGGCGTCGGCGATTCAGAGCGAACTGCAGGTCCCCATCGGCGACCACGGCATCCTCATCGCCGGCTCGCCGACGGCCGCCGCGTTCGACGAGCAGGACCGACTCCTCGGGGAACTGCTGGCCGGCAACATCGAGGTGGCGTTCGACCAACTCGAGCGGACCGAACAGCTCCGGGAGCGGGAACGCGAGTTGACCCGGCAGAACGACCGGCTGGCGGAGTTCACGAGCGTCGTCTCCCACGACCTCCGCAACCCGCTGAACGTCGCCTCCGGGCGGCTGGAGCTGGCCCGCGAGGAGTGCGACTCAGAGCATCTGGACGCGGTCGGGCGAGCCCACGACCGGATGGAGGCGCTCGTCGAGGACCTGCTGACGCTGGCACGGGAGGGCGGGACGATCACCGAGGTCACCGAGATCGACGTGGCGACGTTCGCGCAGTCCTGCTGGGAGAACGTCGCGACCGGCGACGCCACGCTCGTCGTCGACACCGACGCGACGATTCGCGGCGACGGGAGCCGGCTGAAACAGCTGTTCGAGAACCTCGTCCGCAACAGCGTCGAACACGGCGGCGACGACGTGACCGTGACGGTCGGCGACTGCGAGGACGGGTTCTACGTCGCCGACGACGGCCCCGGCATCCCGCCCAACGAGCGCGACCAGGTGTTCGAGGCCGGCTACTCGACCCAGCCCGAGGGGACCGGGTTCGGGCTGAGCATCGTCCGGCAGGTCGCGGAGGCACACGGCTGGTCGGTCCGCGTGACCGACGGGCCGGACGGAGGCGCCCGCTTCGAGATAACTGGCGTCGAACGCGTCGGCCAGTAGGCGGCCGTGGTCAGCCGACGTATCGAGCGAGCGTGCCGTCGACGCGCCGGGTGAGCGTGCCGCCGACGAGCAGTCGCGCCCACTGGCCACAGAGCCACGCGGCGCCGTTCAGGAGGTTGAGCGCGACGACGAGCGCGACCACGCCCAGCGCCGACATCGCCACGGCGTCGGCCAGCGTCGTCACCTGCCATGAGGTGAGCCGCACCACAAAGGAGACGCCGACGAGCAGTTCGTTCCAGGGGACGTACAGCGACAGCTCGCGGCTCACGTCGGTCGGCAGGAACAGCCCGACGGTCACGCCGGGCTGGTCGTAGAACAGCGGCGTCGCAACGAGCACGACGGCGGGGACCAGAAGCACCATCAGGAGCGTGAACGCCGCGATGCCGACCGCCAGTTTGGTGGCGAGATACACCAGCCCGAGCCAGACCGCCGGGTCGAGCAGGAGCCCGGTCACCTGCTCGCGGAGGTCGTCGCCGTCGCGGAACTTCCAGTCGGGCGCCTCGATGTCGACCCCGACCAGTGCCCCGGTGAGCCGCCGCTCGACGGTCACGAGCCCGACCGTCGTCGCCAGCAGGCCGACGAACAGCGCGACGCCCACCAGCAGTATCGCCAGCCCGACGCTCAGCGACAGCCCCACGACGACGACCACGAAGTAGGCGATGCCCAGCGGGAACGACAGCGCGAGATACGCGAGGTTGCCGTACGTCCGCGGGCGCACCGGCGCCGTGGCGACGCTCCGCAGGGAGGGGCGCGGCACCGACGAGCGGAGACGGGCGAGGACCTCGGACATCCGTGTCGTCCGTATCACACGTCCTCTGAAGTATAAATCTCCGGTAGTGAGCGGCCACCGCGAGCGGCGCGTGACGGGGAATCCGTCGGCAATCGGGCGGTCGGTGACCGCAACCATTTTTCAGAGGGCGGGGCGAAGCGCCGTCGATGAGTTCGGGCGAGCGGCGCGACGACGAGGAGGAGATATACGCGCTCCTCGACGACGACTACGCCCGCCGCATCCTCGTGGAGACGTACGAGGACGCCCGGTCGGCGGAGGCGCTGAGCGACGCCTGCGGCGCCTCCGAGTCGACCATCTACCGCCGTGTCGAGCGGCTCCGCGAGCGCGACCTGCTGGAGGGGGTCCAGCGGCTCGACCCCGGCGGCCACCACCACGAGGTGTACGCCGCCCGGCTCGAGCGGGTGACGGTCGAACTCACCGACGACGGGTTCGTCGTCGAGGTGGACCGGGCCGACGAGAACGCCGCCGACCGCTTCACGCGACTGTACGAGGAGCTCTCCGGATGATACCCCGAGCCACCGCCACGGCGCTCGCCGCGGCCGCCAGCGGCGGGACCGCGCAGGTGGACGTGGTCGGCGGCGCCGCGCCGACGGCGCTTGCGGCCATCGCCGTGTTCCTCGCCGCGGTCGTGCTGTCGGTGGTCGTCACCTACCGCTACGCCCGCGGCTACCTGCGGACGCGCCAGCGGCCCCTGCTGTTGCTCACGGTGGGGATGTTACTGCTCGCGCCCGCCCCGATGTTCCTCCGGCTCGCGCTCGGCAACGCCGCGGCCGTCTCCGCGGCCGAGCGGACGCTCGCCGTGACCGCCAGCAAACTGTGTGGCCTGCTCGTCATCCTCTCGGTGGTGCATCGCTCGTGACGCTCGAGACCGTCACCACGGCCGCGGCCGCGCTCACGGCGCTGGTGGGCGCGTACGTCACCTATCTCGCCTACCGGGGCTACCGCCGCAACGACAGCGAGACGATGCGGGCGCTCGCGGTCGGCGTCCTGCTCATCGCGGTCGTCCCGTATCTCGTCAGCGTCGTCGCCGCGCCGCTGGTAGGGCTAACCGACGCGCAGGCGCTTCTGGCGGTGACGCTGTCGCACACGCTCGGGCTGGTCGCCATCTACCGGTCGTTCGGCTGACTCGTTCTCCTACTTGAATCTTGGGGCCAGTCGCCGGCTCGGCAGTCGGCTGTCGGTTTATACGGGTATCGCCCTCCAAGCCGTAGTCGTGACGACGACCCACTCCCCGAGCGGTCCCGTCGACGCCCTCCGCGGGTTCCTCGGCGTGCCGCTCCGTGCACAGACGTACCGCAACCTCGCGTACCTCGCGCTGGCGTTCCCGCTGGGGCTCGTCTACTTCGTCGGGCTCTCGGTCGGCCTGTCGACCGGCATCGGTCTCACGGTCACGCTGGTCGGCCTCCCGCTGCTGCTGGTGACGGTTCTCGCGGCGGCGGCGGCGGCCGGCTTCGAGGCGCGGCTCGCGACCTGGCTCGTCGGCGTCGACGCGACGCCGCCGGCCGCGCTGGGCGACCTCGACGGCGCGTTCGAGAGCGTCGACGGGTTCATCGAGGCGACGAAGCGCCTGCTGACCGCGCCGACGACCTGGACGGGCGTGCTGCTCGTCGCGCTGAAGTTCGCGTTCGGCGTCGTGGCGTTCACGGCGCTCGTCTCGGCGACCGCCGTCGCCGGCACGTTGCTGGCGGCGCCGTTCCTGTACGACGCCGCGGGCATCAGCTACTCGGTCGGCCCGTACGCCATCGAGACGCTCGGTGCGGCGCTCGCGACCACCGGCCTCGGCGTGCTGGTGACGCTGGTGTCGCTCCACCTGCTCAACGGGCTGGCGAAGCTCGGCGGGTTCACCACCGCCGTCCTGCTGGGCGACGACCCGACCGAAAGCGAGACCACGCCCGACGGCGCGTGAGCCCGTCGTCCCCTCACCCACCATGTCACCTACCCCTGACCCCGCTGACGCATCCGACGACGACCGGACGCTCTCGCGACGCCGCCTGCTCGGGGCGGCCGCCGCGGTCGGCGCCACCGGTCTCGCCGGCTGTACCGGCACGTTCGTCCGTATCGAATCCGCCGAGACGACCGTCGAGCGCCGGTTCGACGCCGCCGACCTCGCCCGCCTCCGCGTCGCCGAGGCCGACGACGACGTGAGCGTCGAGCGAACCGACGGCGACGCCGTCGTCGTCCGGGCCCACAAGCGGGCCCGCGGCGAGACCGACCCCTCGGAGTTCGGGCTCCGGGCCGACGTCGACGGCGACACGCTCCGGGTCGGCACCCGGAAACCGACCGTCGTCGGCGTCGGCGGCGACAGTATCGACCTCGAACTCGAGGTGCCCGAGTCGGTGGCGGTCGACCGCGTCCACACCGACGACGGCTCGGTCGCGCTCCGGTCGGTCGGCGGCGACCCGACCGTCGAGAGCGGCGACGGCGACCTGGCAGTCTACGGGGCCACCGGCGCGATCACCGCGACCACCGACGACGGCGAGGTGGCCATCGAGGGTACGGCCGGCCCCGTCACGGCCCGCTCGGACGACGGCGACGTCGTGGTCCACGACCCCGGGTCGGTCCGCGAGGTCCGGTCGCACGACGGCGAGGTGGTCGCGTCGGTGCCGGCCGTCGACGGCTCGGCGGTCGTCGCCTCCGACGACGGCGACGTGACGGTCACGCTCGGCGACGCCCTCGACGCCGCCGTCGAGGTGACGACCGACGACGGCCGGGTGACGGTCGCCGGCGGTCTCGACGACGTTGAGGCGGCCGCCGAGAGCCGCGTCACCGGCACCGTCGGCGACGGCACGAACGACCTCCGAATCCACTCCGGCGACGGCGACGTGACGGTCACATCGCTGTAGCACCCGGGACACGACGTTTTTTGCCGACACGCCACCACGGGCGAGTCATGCCCACGCCAGCCGTCTCCGACCACCTCGAACCGGACGGTGCCGACTACCCAGACGGGGTGTACCGCGTCGTCGGCACCGACGAGGGTGGCGCCACCCTGTTGCGGGTCGCGGACGCGGCCGGCCGGCGCGTCCACACCGGCGACCTCGTCACCGTCGACGCCGCCGACCTCGACGGGTTCGCGCCCGCCGACGACCCCGACGGGAACCGACCGGTGGGCGCCGAATTGGAGGGCGGCCTCCGGAACGTCTACTGGTCGCTCCGGGCGTTCGTCCAGCAGTTGCTCGCCAACCCGGTGCCGACGGCGGTCGCGGTGGCGGTGCTCGTCGCCGGACAGTTCGGCGACCGCGTCGTCTCCGTCCCCGACACGGCGTCGGCCGCGCTCGTCGTCGTCGGCGCGCTCACGCTGGCGTACGTCGGGAGCGGCCGGCTCTCCTGACACTGTCGACGCCGCCCGGCGGGAGGGAACAATCGCCATCTCACTCTCCGGTAGCGATACGGTCCACGGTCTGCATCTCCGTGCATGGCGTCGGCAGATGTGGGGCGCGTGCTGCTTCTGGTCGCCGTCGTGGCGGCCGGGACGCTCGGCGTGGTCGCGTCGGCCGGTGCCGCGGCCGTGCCGGCCGACCCGGCGAACGACACCGTCGGCTGGGAAGACGGTCGCTGGCACAACGAGACCATCCCGCTCGACCAGTCGGACGGGCTGAACCGGACCGAGCGGCGGGCGTTCCTCGCCCGGTCGCTCGCCCGCATCGAGTTTCTGACCGACAGGGAGGTGCGCGTCGACACGAACCTGACGATACGGCCGGCGAGTCGCTACCCGTTCTGTGGCGACGGTCCCAACGCGACGGTGCGGGCGATGCGGAACGCGCGGTGGGAGGCGGCGTTCGTCGTCGGCCAGCGTCGCGACGTGACCGACCTGCGGGGCTGTGACCCGCCGCTGGCGTACCACGGCGGCCCGGAGCGTGGCGGCGTGGTCGTCCTCCCCGAAGACCCCGACACGTTCCGACTCGACGGCCGCGTCCTCGTCCACGAACTCGTCCACGCCGTCCAGCCCGAACCTATCAGCCCGTTCGACCGCCCGACGACGGACGGGTTGCAGGCCCGCGATGCCGTCGTCGAGGGACACGCCAACTACGTCACCCAGCAGTACGCGCGGCGGTGCGGCGACGAGTGGGTCTGCGAGCGTCACCCGGGGTCGGCGGAGTCGGCCGTCGGGCCGCGCGGCCGCGCGTTCCGTCTGGCCGGGATGTTCGGCTACGGCTACGGCCCGGCGTACGTCGCTCGCCTCACCGACCGCGAGGGTGCGGCGGCCGTCCGCGACCGGTTCGGGGCGCCGCCGTCGACCACCGAGCAGGTGATTCACGACACCGACGAGGCGCCCGTAGCGGTCCGCGTCGAGGCCACGCCCCGGGGTGGCTGGCGCCGCGTCGGTGCCGACCGTCTCGGCGAGGCCAGCGTGTACGCGACGTTCTGGTACGCGAGTCGCGCCCACGGCGCCGGCGTCGTCGACCCGGCGAGCGTCTACGGGTCGCCCGAGGCGCGGCGGTTCCTCGGCGGGAACCCGCTTGCCGCGATGGACGGGCCGTACGCGCGACTGAACTACAGCCACCCCGTCTCCGCGGGGTGGGGTGGCGACCGCTTCGTCGCGTACGCGAACGGGAACCGGAGCGGCTACGTCTGGGCCACCGCGTGGGACTCCGAGCGGGACGCCCGCGAGTTCCGGACGGCCTACCTGCGGGTGCTCCGCTCGCTGAACGCCACCCGGTCGGAGACGGGCGTCTGGACCGTGCCGGACGGCCCGTTCGCCGACGCGTTCCGGGTCGTCCGTGACGGCAGGCGCGTGGTCGTCGTCAACGGGCCGTCGACCAGGGCGCTGGCGGCGGTCCACCCGCCTGCGGCCCCGGCGGGCGTGACGGTCACTGGGACGCCGACGGCGTCGCCCGCCGCCGGAACGGCGACGCGACCGACCGACGGCACGGGGCCGACGCTCCCCGGTGTGGTCGCCGGCGGGGTCGTCCTCGCGGCAACGGTCGGGACGTGGCGCGTCCGCCGGGCGTGACGGCCCGGGTCAGTCCGCCCGCAACTCGACGGTGTCCGTCCGGTTCCACGTCCGCTCGTCGATGACGGCGGCCGTCGTCGCGCCGAACACGTAGAGGTGGTCGCCGGCGTAGCGGGCGCGCCGCGGTTCGACGACGCCGACTCGCTTGACGGTCGTGAGGTTCCGCTCCGAGAGCACGTAGCCGCCCTGCCGGGTCGGCAGGAACACCACGTCGTGGCGCGGGTCGCGGGTGAACGCGTGGTGGGTCCGCTCCACGGCGGAGTAGCGGGCGTCGAACACCCGCGAGTGGGCGACCCGCGGGTCCGTCGGGTCCGACACGTCGAACACGACGGCCTTCACGTGGCCGTCCTCCTCGCCGACGCCGAGCAGGCGGCCGTCGTCGAGCGGGTGGAGATACCGCGAGAAGCCGGGGAGCTTCAGTTTCCCCGTCTGCTCGGGGTCGGCGGGGTCCGAGAGGTCGATGACGTGGAGCGGGTCGACCTGCCGGTAGGTGATGACGTAGCCGGTGTCGCCGACGAACCGGACGCCGTACACGCGCTGGCCCTCGCTCATCCCGGTGACGGAGCCCTCGACGGAGAGGTCGTCCGTGTCGAGGACGTACACGTCGTTGGCGGACTCGACGCCCGGCCGCTCGCCGACGGTCGTCGCCACGCGCAGGTGACCGTCGTGGGCGCTGAAGGAGAACTGGTCGAGCACCCGCCCCGGGACGGTGCCCGTCGCCGCGGCCGAGAGACCGCCGTCGAGCGACAGGCGGACGACGTGGGTGCGGTCGAGGCTCCGGCGGTTGTCGCGCAGGTACGTCCGATAGCTGTCCGCGAGTTCTTCGGCGCGCTCTTCTCGCTCGTCGTCGGGCAGGCGGGCCCGCCAGCGTCGCAACGTCGCCTCGATTTCGGCCCGCTCGGCCGACGGCGAGAGGTCGTACGACCGGACCTCCCGCAGGCGTTCGACCGCCTGGTCGTCGAGCACCGTCGTCCCCTCGGACAGCAGGAACGCCATCCGGGTCTCGACGGGCGACGCCCGGTCGAGATACGTCACGTACAGCCCGTCGGTCGACATGTAGACGGTGGCGTCGGGGCCGCCGACGAACGCGAAGCGGTCACGGACCGCGCCGTCGTCGGCGTCGACCTGCACGGCGGTGTAGGCCACGTCGACCGGCACCGGCTCGCGGGGGTGGTGGACCGCCGTACACGGGACGGTCGTCCCCTCGAGCGGTTCGACCTCGCAGTCGTCGTCGAGCCGGTCGCCGGCGACGAGATACACCTGTCCGTCGTGGAGGCGGGCGGTGGTGATACGGCCGGTGACGTTGCGCGTCCAGACGAGTTCGGGCGCATCGGGGTTCGAGATGTCGTAGCCCGCGAGCTGGTCCTCGCCGAGGACGACCAGCCGGTCGCCGTCGACGAGCATCCGGCCCGAGCGGTCGATGTGGGCGGAGACAGACGCCGCGTCGGGGTCGGTGGCGTCGACGGCGACGGTCCGACCAGTGGGGTCGACGGGCTTCTCGTCGCCGGCGCGGACGCGGTGGTCGGGCATCGCGTAGTAGAACCGGCCGTCGACAGTCTTCAGCACGTCCGGCTCGTCGACGCCGTCGACCTGTACGTTCGTCTCGCCGTAGCGGGGGGCGTCGCCGCCCGAACTCTCGGGGACGGGTGCGGCGCTACTGGCCGCGGCCCCGCCGTCGCCGCCGGCCGTGAGCGCCACGTCGACTTCGGTCGCCGTCCCTCCCTGGAACCTGGCGCCGCCGAACCGGACGCGCCGGTGTGACTGCCGCTGGCCGCGCTGTCGGTACTCCTGGAACGCCGCGGTCGTCTCCGAGGTGACGAGCGCGAGCGAGTCGTTCGTCGCCGTTCGGTTCACGTTCGGCTCGGGGTCGCCGCCGTCGTCGGGCGCGATAAGCACCGCGCCGCCGACGCCCGCGACGACCAGCACGGCGACGACCGCCGGAACGAGATGCCGCATACCCGTGGCATCGGCACACACGGATAAGTCGACTCGCTAAGCACAAACGGCTGTTTGAAGTATCCGCCGCCGGGCGACCCCTCAGACCGTCCGAACGGCGTCGACCAGCGCCCCGTAGTCGGGTTCGGTCGTCGGGTCGTCGGCGACCCAGCGGTGGCGTACGACGCCGTCGGCGTCGAGCACGAACACCGCGCGGTTGGCGATGCCGTGGAGGCCGAGTTCCGGGATGTCCATCTCGAGGTCGTACGCCCGGATGACCGACCGGGCCGTGTCGCTCACGAGGTCGAACTCGATGTCGTGTCTCTCGCGGAACGCCCCCTGCGCGAACGGCGAGTCGGCGCTCACGCCGAACACCGTCGCGCCGGCGTCGCGGAACTCGTCGAGCCGCTCCTGGAGTGCGACCATCTCGTTCGTACAGGGCGGGGTGAACGCCCCGGGGAAGAACGCGAGGACGACGGGGCCGTCGCCGAGGTGGTCGTCGAGGTCGAACGGCTCGTGGTCGCTCGTGCCGCGCGTCGCTGTGAACGTCGGGGCGGTGTCGCCGTCGGTGAGCATCACCGTACGGTGGGGCCGCCGCGAGCGTAAGGGCGGTCACGAACGTGTTCGCCCGGCGCCCACGGCGGCCGCGACGTGCCCGGGGTCGTCCGTCGCCAGCGACAGCAGTACCGCCCCGCGGTGGGGGTCGACGATGACCTCGCGGGAGCGTCCCGCCGCTACTCCACGACGTACGACTGGTGGTCGCCCCGCGTGCGGGTGTCGACGAACCGGTGGCGGTCGACGCCGCCGACGGTGCCGGCAAAGGAGGGGTGGTCGGCGTCGGTGTCGTACACCGCGTTGCTCCCCCGGAAGCCGTGGTCGGCCAGCGTCGCCCGCACGTCGCGGGGGACCGACGCGCCCGCGTCGAGTTCGAGGACGACGAGTCGGTCGGTGAAGCTCTTGGCGTCCCACGCGTCGACCACGGCGTCGTGGTCGCGGAGACGCGCGAGGAGCGCGCCGCGGTCGGCCGACTCGACCATCAGTCGTCCGCCTCCTCGCCCCCGTCGGCGACGGCGGGCAGGCGGTTCCGGTCGAACCAGCGCCACTCGTGGGTCAGCAGGTCGTCCTCGGCGAGGTCCCACGGGTCGCCGTCGGTCACCTCGGGACCTTCGAGCCACGAGACGACCACGTTCCAGAGGAACAGCAGTTGGCCGAAGACGAGGACGTACACGCCGAGCGTGGCGAGCTGGTGGAGGTCGGTGAAGTAGGCGACGGGGCCGACCCCGACGTCGTAACTCGCGTACCGGCGCGGCATCCCGCCGTAGCCGAGCAGCACCATCGGGAAGAAGGTGAGGTTCGTCCCGACCATCGTGAGCCAGAAGTGCCACTTGCCGAGCGTCCGCTGGTACCACTTTCCGGTGACGAGCGGGAACCAGTAGTAGACGGCCGCGAACACGGCGAAGGCGATGCCACCCATGATTACGTAGTGGAAGTGAGCGATGACGTGGTAGGTGTCGTGTAACACCATGTCGACGGGGATGGCCGCCTCGAACACGCCGGTGATGCCGCCGACGATGAAGTTGGCGATGAAGCCGATACAGAACAGCATCGGCGTCCGCAACCGGAGGCGCCCGCCCCACATCGTCGTGATCCAGTTGAACGTCTTCACCGCCGAGGGGACGGCGATGGCGATGGAGACGGCCATGAACGACGCCCGAATCCGGGGGTCGATGCCCGTCGAGAACATGTGGTGGGCCCAGACGCCAAAGGAGAGGACGCCCAGCGCCAGCGTCGAGTAGACGACGAACTTGAACCCGAACAGTTTCCGCGCGGAGAACCGGGGGAGGATGTAACTGACGAGCCCCATCGGCGGGAGGACGAGGATGTACACCTCGGGGTGGCCGAAGAACCAGAACAGATGTTGCCAGAGGATGGGCGAGCCGCCCTCGACGGCGAAGAACGCCGTCCCGAAGTTGCGGTCGAGCAGCAGCATCACGAGCGCGCTCCCCAAAAGCGGGAACGCGAAGATGATCTGGCCGGACTGGACCAGCACCGTCCACGAGAACATGTCGAGGTTCGCCCAGGTGACGTCCTCGGCGCGTTCGGTGAAGATGGTGACGACGAAGTTGATGGCGCCCATCGTCGCGGAGACGCCCGTCAGGTGGAGGCCGAGTATCAGCAGGTCGACGCCGGGGTTCGACTGCTCGACGGCCAGCGGCGCGTACAGCGTCCATGCGGTCTGTGCGCCCTCGACGCCGACGCCGAGCGGTTTCAACAGCATTCCGCCCCAGATGAGGAGTGCGCCCGGCGGCAACAGCCAGAACGCGATGGCGTTCACCCGCGGGAACGCCATGTCGTCGGCGCCGATGAGCAGGGGAATCAGGTAGTTCGACAGCGCCGCGAGGATGGGCGTTCCGAACAGGAACAGCATCGTGACCCCGTGGGTGGTCATGAGTGCGTTGTAGAACCCGGGGTCGACGAGGTCAGACGGCGGCGTCGCTAGCTCCGTCCGCATCACCGTGACGGCGATGCCGCCCCACGCGAACGAGAACAGCGCGAACGCGCCGTACATCAGCCCGATGTCCTTGTGGTCGACGGTGGTGAGCCAGCGGGTGAGCCCGGACGGTTTCTCCGTCGTCCCGTGGGCGTCGCCGGTCGCCCCGCCGACGGCGGGCGTGTAGGAGCGCCACGCGCCGACGCGGCGGAGCCACGCCCCGACGAGCAGTAACCCGGCGCCCGTCACCGCTGTGAGCGTGAGTTGTCCCGTGCCGAGTGCCATGTGGCGGCCGCTTCTCGGGGTTCGCTCAAGGGGATTGTCGGGAACATGTTCACGCGCCCGCCGCGTCGGATGGAGTCGTCGCCACCCACGACACCGCGGAGGCGGCGGGGTTAGACGGGCGGGGCCGCCCGCGGGTGAGCTACACCGCGTACGTCGACGCCAGCCCCAGCAGGAAGCCGACGCCGACGACGATGCCGACGCTGATGGCGGCCTCCCGCTTCGAGACGTCGCGGGCGGCGGCGACGGCGTGCGTCCAGACCCACGCCGACCACAGCGTCATCAGCAGGCCGACGCCCCGGCCGACAAGCCCCAGGGTGCTGGTGGCGACATCGCGGGCGAACTGCTGGGCGCCCGTCGGGTCGCTGAAGCCGGATTCGGGCACCAGGAGAAACAGGACCACCGCGCTGACGAGACTGGCGACGACCCGCGGGGCGAACCCCCAGCCGACCAGCGTGAACAGGTCGCGGAACTCGCCGCTGGCGTTGAACAGCGCCGAGAGGCCGTAGAACAACAGCGCGTACACCAGCCAGACGACGAACGGGCCGACCAGTCCGGTGACGGCGCCGACCGCGAGGCCGACGAACACGAACGGCTGTGCCTCGCTGGGGACGGTGCCGAGGATGGCCGAGAACACCGGAATCGAACTCGCGAGGCCGACGAGCGCGACGGCGGCCACGACGACGACCGGGCCGCGAAGCGACGGCTCCTCGGCTTCCCTCGGGAAGAACGATGCTGGGTCGGTCAGCGCCGCACGGAGGGCGGACAGCATGGTCGGCGGCTCGTGCGGAAATATCAAGTAACTGTCGATAGGCCGCGGGAGCGGCTCTGTGGCCGACGAGTCGCGAGCGGTGCGTCCGTCCCAGCGACGGACCCGGGGGACCGCTCGGCGGTCGTCGTCGCCGCATGGGCCGGGTGCATCCCCCTGTGACCCCGCAGTCGGCGATTGCGCGGCGGGGACATCAGGGCACCGGGTGCCCGGCGTGCACGGTCTGCACGCTACAGCGGGTCGGCGGCCTCGCGGTAGTCGCGGTAGGTCGATTCGGCCCACGCGTACACTTCGGGGTCGGTGCTCTCGACGAGCGCCTCCGGCGTGTCGTCCGCGGAGACGACGCCGAACGCCACCCGGTCGTCCAGGAGCGTGAGCAGGAACGGGAACTCGCCGTCGTACACGTACACGTCGACGGCGTCGCGGGTCGCCTCGAACGCGTCGCCGTAGTCGGAGCTGTCGGTCAGCGACGCGACGAGGTCGGCGGTCAACACGAGTTCGTGGTCGGTGTCGCCGGCGTCGGCGCGAGCGACCACCTGCTCGGCCGAGTTGCGGGCGACGACCGACGAGAGTTCCCGGACCGTCTCGGAGTCAGCGCGTATCTCGGTGACGCGCTCGATGGGGGCAAGCGGCTCCATCGCGGTGGCGGTTGTGACCTCGGCGTCCGCGAGGTCGGCCGGCGAGAGGTCGAACGCCCCGGCGGGGACTCGTCCGAGAAGCGGCGCGAGGCGGGCGGCCGTCTCGAACGACTCGCGGGCCTCGGCGAACGTCGCGGCGGCGTGGCGGCCCAGCGGCGTCAGCCGGTAGCTCCCGTTCCCGTCGAGCACCCACCCGAACTCGACCATGCGGTCGAGGCTCCGCGACACCGTCGACCGTGAGGCGTCGACCCGCTCGCGCAACTCGCGGCGAGTGGTCGCACCTTCCTCGAGCGCCTGCAACACCGCCGGTCGCGTCTCCGACCTGGCGAGGAAACGTAACCCCTCCATCCGTCCGACCGGAGCGCGGCGGGGGTAAAGAGTGTCACGTTGGCCGGCAGGTTTCTCCGGGAGGGCGGCCGCACGTCCGCCGACCGGCCGCGAGACTGGCAAACGCCGCGGGCGGGGGAACGCTTTAGCGCGCTGGCCCACCACGAACGCGCATGACGATGACGGACGCCGACGACCGGGTCGAACTCGTCGCCAAGCGGGTGGCGTTCGTCGAGGCGCTGGCCGACGGACCGCGCCACAAGCCGGCGCTGGTCGAGGAGTTGGGCCACTCGCGGTCGACCGTCGACCGGGCGGTCCGGCGGCTGGTCGACGCCGGGTTGGTCGAACGGACCGACGAGGGGTTCCGGGCGACGCTCGCGGGCCGACTCGCCGCCGAGCGTTACCGCGCGTTCCTCGCGGAGGCGAGCGCCGTCGTCGACGCGACGGCGTTTCTCGGCTCGCTCCCGCCCGACTGCGAGTTGCCGCTCGACGCCGTGCGGCAGAGCCGCGTGGAGGCGTTCGAGACGCCGGCCCGCGCGTTCGAGGCGACGGTCGAGCCGTTGCGGACGGCCGACCGCTACGTCGCCGTCCTCCCCCGACTGGACGACTCGCGGCTCCTGCGGCTCTGTCACGCCCGGGTCCGCGAAGGGATGGCCGCCGAACTGCTGGTCGCGCCCGCGGTGCTGGAGCGGCTCCGCACCGAGTTCCCGCGGCTGGCCGCAGACCTGGCGACGAGCGACGGCGTCACCGTCCGCCGGGTCGACGACCCACGGCCGTACGCGCTCCTGCTTGCACACGGCTCCGAGCCGACGGTGTCGCTGACGCCCGCCGCGGCCGGGGCGACCGAACTCCTGACGGCGACGGACGGTCCCGCCGTCGAGTGGGCCGAGTCGACGCTGGCGTCGCTCCGGGCCGACGCGACGGACGTGACCGCCGAGGTGGCGGGGCTGGTCGAGGAACTCGACGACACCCTGCTCGGGCGCCACGAGACGCGCGGTCCGGCGGGGCTGGCGGCGGTGGGCGTCGACCGTCTCGACGCGGCCGCCGTCTCCGGTCGGACGCCGAACGACCCGGCGACGGGGTGGCGGGTCGGGTTCGACCTCGTCGACGTCTACTACGGGGTGCCGTTCGAGCGTCACGACCCCGACGCCGACAGCGATGGGACCGACACGCCGCGGGCGGTCGACCGGCTCGTCGAGACGCTCGCGGACGGTGGCCCGGTGGCCGTCGTCGGCCCCTCGGGGTCGGGCAAGAGCACGCTCTGTCGGCAGGTGGCGTGCCGGTGGGTCGCCGCCGAGCGCGGCCCGGTGTTCCACCGGGCGACGCCGACGGAGACGCCGTTCGACCGGTCCGAGCCGTTGACCGACGCCCTCGACGAGAGCGACGGGCACGCCCTCGTCGTCGTCGAGGACGCGGGCGACGAGGCGACCGCCGAACGGCTGGCCGCGGTGCTGGAGCGGGCCCGCGACGACCCGTCGGTGAGCGTTCTGCTCGAATCGGCGGCGACCGACTGGCCCCCCTCGCCCTCGGACCCTCGCGGGGAGACGCTGTTCCGGGGCGCGGCGACGTACCGCCTCGGGCCGCTGTCGGCCGCCGAATGTGCCGACGCGGTGGCCGCCTTCGAGGCGGCGACCGGCCGCGAGGTGCCGCTGTCGGCGGAGTCGCTCCACGCGCGGCTACGGGACGGCGACGGCCCCGGCGACTGCCACCTGCTCGGCTACCTGCTGGCGGCCCACACGACGCCAGCGCCGTGGACGGACGCGGCCGCCGAGCCGACCGGGCTCGACGCCGACGCCCGCGCGGCCTACGAACTCGTCGCGCCGGAGGGGCCCGACGACGACACGACGGCGCTGTCGGTCGGCCTGCTGGCCGCCGTGCTGGCGGCGGCCGAACAGCCGGTGACGCCGGCCGCGCTCCACGCGGTGGCGGCCGTCCGCCCGGACGACGAACGGACCCGCGCTCACCGCCGGGTCGACGCCGCGGTCGACGACCTTCGGGGCGTGCTCCTGTTCGACCGCACCGACGACCCGGCGTTCCGCACCCAGCACCCCTACTGGGCGGTCCGCTTCCTGGAGGCGGCGCTGACCGACCGCGAGCGGACGGCCGTCGACGCGTTCGAGCGGGCGCTGTCGGCGCTGTTCGCCGCCACCGGGGAGCCGGCGGTCCGCGAGCGGGTGGCGTCGTGGCTCGGGCGCCGCCCGGCGTTCGACCGCTACGACGGCGACGCGCTCGTCGCGGACACGTTCGGGGTCGTGCGCTGTTACACGTCGCTGGTGCCGCTGTTCGGGACGAGCGACCTGTCGGGGGTCGCGCTCCCGGACGACTGCTCGCCGGCGACGCGGCTCGAGGCCCGCGGTGCCCGGCTGTACGGCTGGTACAAGCACGGCCACCTCGACCGCGCCTCGGCGGAGGCGGAGGCGCTACTCGCGGCCGTCGAGTCGGCCGACGTCGGCGGGGAGACGGCCGCCCGGTTCACGGTTCAGGCCCGGCGCCGACTCGCGGACGTGGCCGACGACCGCGGCGACCCGGAGGATGCCCGCGAGCATCTGCGGGCCGGCCTCGACGTGGCTCGCGAGGCCGAGGACCGACGGGCGGAGACTCGGCTTCTCACCTCGCTCGGGATGGTGGAACTGCACGCCGACCACTACGACGCCGCACAGCGGCGCCTCGCGGAGGCCGAGGCCGTCGGCGAACCGCTGGGGGCCTGCCCGGAGCGGTCCGAGACGCTGTACTATCTCGGTCGGCTCCACCGGAAGCGGGGGGCCTACGACGCCGCCGAGACCGCCCTGCGGGAGTCGCTGGATATCGACCGGGCCTGCGAGGCGCCGCCCTCGGACGAGGCGGCGACGCTGAACGCCCTGGGGACCGTCGCGGCCGACCGCGGCGCGTTCGACCGCGCGGAGTCGTACTACCGGCAGGCGCTCGAACTCCAGCGGGAGACGGACAACCGCCGCGGGGTGGCGGCGACGCTGGTCAACCTCGGCGACCTCGCGCTGGAACACGACGACGCCGACGGCGCCGAACCCTGCTTCGAGGAGGCGCTCGACGTCGCCGCCGACATCGAGGCGGCGGTCATCCACGGCGCGGCACTCGGTGGACTGGGACGGGTCGCGGCGGCCCGCGGCGACCTCGACCGCGCCGAGCAGTACCACCGCGAGCGCAAGACGGTGGCCGACGCCCCCCGGTCGCGGGCGGTGGCGACCGAGCGGCTCGGCAACGTCGCCCGCAAGCGGGGCGACCTCGAGACGGCCTGCGACCGCTACGAGGCGGCCTTCGAGACGCTCACCGAGGTGGGGGCCGTCGACCGCGCGGTCCAGGTCGCGCTCCGGTTGGTCGAGGTCTGCGAGGACGGCGGGGACCGCGAGACGGCCCGGTCGTGGGCCGACCGGGCCCGCGAACTGGCGGCCGACGCCGACCTCCCCGAGCGCCGGGCGGAGGCGGTCGCGTGGAACGAGCGGCTCGCGTCGGACTGACACCCCCTGTCAGTCGGTGAACCCCTGTCTCAAGAGGTGACGTAATGCCGGTTCGGCCGTCCCCTCCCCGTGCGGCGACCCGTTCGCCGTAGCTCCGTCCCGCGTGGCCCGGCCGGGGGCTGGCTCCGTGGGACATCGCCGGATGCCCGACCGTGGGGGGACGGGCGTCCCGGCGTTCTGGGGGTGGGGATGTGCCCGACTTCGACGCCGTCACCGGGGCGGTGCTCCCCGCGTTTGCTGATTGTTACCGTACCACTCAGTCAGCCGTCCCGTTCGCGTCGGGCCGTGGATACGAGGGGAGAAGCCTATTGGTGTGGTGGGTACTAGCACGGGTATGAGCTCGGACTCCGACGGCCCGACCGACGCGGGCCAGTCCGCCGACGGCGAGGCGCCGCTGGTGCCGTACCCGCCGAACGTCGGCCACCCGTCGCTCCACGTCCTCCGGCAGATGCGGGACCCGCTGGCGTTCTCCGAGGAACTGTTCGCCACCCGCGACGTGGCCCGCTTCTACCTCGCCGGGATGGGCGACATCTACGCGGTCGCCCACCCCGATTTCCTGAAGCGCGTCCTGCTGACCGAGCGCGACCGCTTCCGGAAGACCGACGACTTCCGCATCGCGTTCGGCGAGGGCCTCCTCACGGTGGAGGGCGAGGAGTGGCGCAACCAGCGCGACGTACTCCAGCCGCTGTTTACGCGTGACGCGGTCACCGGCTACGCCGACGGGATGGTCGAGCAGATACGCCGCCGGAGCGACCGCTGGCACGACGGCCAGCGGTTCGACCTCCAGGCGGAGTTGACGGACATGACGCTCGACGTGCTGTTCGCGACCGTCCTGGGGCGGGAACTCGCTCTGGACGGCGACGAGTCCATCCGCGAGGCCGCCGAACATCTCCACGACTGGTTTCTCCCCACTTCCTACTTCCTGCCGAACTGGATGCCCTCGCCCGCCCGCCGCCGGTTCGGGAGCGCCAAGGAGACGCTCGAAGCGGAGGCCCAGCGCCTGCTCGAGGAGAAGGCCGGCGACGCCCCCACCGACCCGGGCGAGGCCGAGGACCTGCTGTCGCTTCTGGTCGGCCTGCGGGAGGCGGGCGTCACCGACACCGGCATGCTGACCGACGAGCGCCTTCGTGACCAGATGGTGACCATCATCTTCGCGGGCCATGACACCACCACCACGTCGCTGACGTTCGCGTTCTGGGCGCTCGCGAACCACCCGGAGGCCCGCGAGAAGTTCCACGCCGAGGTGGACGCCCTCGACGGCCCGCCGACGATGGCCGACGTCGACGAGTTGACGTACACCGACAAACTGCTGACGGAGACGCTCCGGCTGTTCCCGCCCGTCTACTCGCTCCCGCGAGAGGCGGCCGAGGACGTGACGTTCGACGGCTACCGCGTCCCCGGGGGCGAGCGGCTGATGCTCCCGCTTCGCATCGTCCAGCGGGACCCCCGGTTCTTCGAGGACCCCGAGACGTTCCGCCCGGAGCGGTGGAGCAAGCAGTTCCGTCAGGAACTCCACGACTTCGCGTACGCGCCGTTCGGCGGCGGCCCGCGCATCTGCATCGGCCGCCAGTTCGCCCTGCTGGAGGCGAAACTCGCCTTGGCGACCATCGGCCGCGAGTACGACCTCTACTGGCTCGGCGAGAACGACGCCGACGGCGAACCGCCCGTCTCCCCCGAGATGACCACCCGCATGGAGCCGGGCCAGGAGTTCCTCGTCAGCGAGCGGTAACCGCCGTTCACGCCGCTGTTCGCACCGCCGTTCGTTCGTTTCTATTCACACTTACTATATTGTAATAAACGCTCCTCGCATGGGACGCACCACCGTTAGGCTCCGTTTGTCCTACAACGGGGCGTAGGCACCTCGACAACCCATGACAGACACCACGGACGTGACGCGGAGAGGCGTCATGAAGGGCATCGGCGGTATCGCCGCGCTGTCGATGTCGAACGCGACGGTCGCACAGGCTCAGGAGGTACTGGAGAGTCCGCTCCCGACGGACCCCCACACGCGGGACACCTACCGCGCCATCGTGGACGCGGTCGTCCCACGGACGCCCCAGCTAGAGGAGGAACTCGGCGAGGAGCACGTTCCCGGCGGCCTGGAGGTCGAACTGGAGAAGTTCATCATCTGGGACTTCAACCACTTCCAGGAGGTCCGCTCGGAGATGCTGACCGAGAAGACGGAGGCTCCGGCCGCGAAGATGCCCCTGTCGCTGTTCGAGACCGGGCTCGACCTCACGGGCGGGGAGTCGCCGCTCGCGGCGCTCGTGGAGCGCGCCCGGCTCGACGACCTCACGACGCTCGACGGGCTGGACGCGCTGGATGGGCTGGGCGACCTCGGCGGGCTGGACGGGCTCGACGCCGCCGACGTCAACGACCTCGACTCCTCGCTGGAGCTCACCGACGGCATCAGTGAGACACTGGAGTTCGGCCCGGTCGACTCGTTCGACCTCTCGTTTGCCGACGTCGACCCCGGAGCCGAGGGCATCGCCGAGTTCCGGCGGACGGTCACCGTCGACGGCCAGCGACACCAGCGCGTGCTCCAGAACTACCCGTACGCGGCGGTGTTCCCGTTCGCGTTCGACCTCGTGGCCGCGGAGTTCCTCGCACGGGGGCGAAACGAGGACCAGCCGAGCCCCAACCCCGAGTTCGCCGGCGGCGGCACGTTCACCCGCCTGTCGCGACAGGACCGCCTCCGCTGTCTGTGGACCATCGTCGACGGGAGCGTCATCGACCGCCTCGACACGTTGCTGTCGCCGATGGTGCCCGACGTGGGCATCCTGAAGTACGTCGTGATGGCGGTCAACGGGCTCCACGGCTTCGGCTACTACACGGAGTGGTCCGGGCTCGGCGAGACGAAGACGAACACGCCGACCGAACGCGAGATGCAGGTCGCTCCCGACGAGGTCCAGAGCCGCCAGCAGACCGACTACCCCGGGCCTGCGCCCGGCTACGCGGCCGACTGGCGTCACGCGGTCCCCGGCGGGTTCGACGACCCCGACGTCGACGAACTCGACCTCTCGGACGACCTGGCTGGCGACGACTACATCGACGGCATCGGGGGTGACAGCTGATGCAGGACCCCGACGTCGTCGTCGTCGGCGCCGGCGCGGACGGCCCCGCGGCGGCGTGGAAACTCGCCCACGACCACGGCCTCGACGTCCTCGTGCTCGAAGGCGGCCCGTGGCACGGCAACGAGCAGTGGCCCGAACCGCACGCCGACGCCGGCGGCACGGTCAGCACGGACCCCGAGGACCTCGACGGGAAACTGCTGGACGAGCAGTTCACCCACCGCGAGGCCGACGCCAACGACCCCACCTACGGCTATCTGCGGGTCGGCCCCGCCGACCACTCGCGGGCGCCGTGGTTCCGCAACCTCCACCAGAACGCGTTCATCTGGCAGATAGCCGCCGTGGGCGGCACCTCGGTCCACTACTTCGCCAACCATCCGCGGGCGTACCCCCACGCCATCGACGAACAGCCCCACTGGCCCATCGACTACGAGGACCTCGTGCCGTACTACCAGCTCAACGAGGAGAACACCAGCACCCAGCAGGCCCCGATGACGGGCAAGGAGGAGGTGTTCATCGAGGGCGCGGACGCCATCTACCCGCGCATCGACACGAAGAACGTCACCGAGACGGGCTGGCGGCCGCAGGCCAACGCCGTCGAGGTGCCCGGCAAGGAGACGCCGCAGGGCGAGGGGCCGCTTAACTCCGAGTACGACGGCTCGTTCAGCTACGACGACGGGTTCCGCGGCGACACGCTCGTCGGTGACCACTTCCAGGGGTCGTCGACGCCCGTCGACGCGCCGGTCCGCGAGAAGGCCCGCAAGTCGAGCAACGTCGGCTACGTCCCCCGGGCGCTCGACACCAACGACGACCCCGATGCGGGCAACGTCGCCATCCGCCCGAACGCCTACGTGACGAACGTCGAGACCGAGGGCGGGCTCGGCGGCGTTCCCGAGGCGACGGGCGTCACGTTCCGCGACTCGTGGTCGGGGCAGACCGGGACCGTCGCCGCGGACACCGTCGTCCTCGCCGGTGGCTGTATCGAGACGCCGCGGCTCTGGCTCAACTCCGACCTTCCGGACGACGGCTGGGTCGGCAAGGGGCTGACGACCCACTGGTTCGACTGGGTCGTCGGCGTCTACGACGACGAGACCATCGAGGACATCAACCCCGACGCGGGCCACATGGACCCGTACATCGGGCAGAACTCCGCAGTCCGGTTCGACAAGCCGGGCGTCGGCGGCCTCGAGGACATCGGGATGTCGCCCGGCCTCGTCTCCTACGCCGACTACCTGTTCACGGAGGCGGGCTACTCGTTCGACACGCCGACCGACCCCGGCGAGCCGTGGGACACCCGCGGCTACCTCGTCGGCGAGGAACTGAAGCGCAAGATGTCGAACTACAAGCAGACGAAGGCGCTTCTGGTGTTGACCGACGACCTGCCGCGCCAGGAGAACGGCGTTTCGCTGGACAACACCTTCAGCGACGAGCACGGCCCGGTGCCGAAGGTGAAGTGGGAGCCCCACCCGGACGACGACGCCAAGCGCGACGAACTGGCACGCATCGCGGCGAACATCCACCAGGAGGCCGGCGCCGACCACATCCACCGCGCGGAGTGGCCGCCGCTTCTCCTGCATATGCAGTCGTCGATGCGGATGGGGAAGGTGCTCGACTCGGCCGCCGAGGCGAAGAACGTCGACCGCCTGTTCGTCGCCGACCACTCGGCGATGGCGAACGGGCTGGGCGGCCCGAACCCGACGAACTCCGGGCAGGCGCTCGCGCTCCGCACTGCGGACAAGATAGCCGAGCGCTACTTCTGAGCGGCGTCGGGCTCCCTACCTGCCCGCCGCAGTTCGCCGAGCGCGACGAGCACGTACAGCAGGCCGACCAGCCGCGTCGCCGGTGCCACCCACGGTTTCCAGCGCGGCGCCGACCCGTCGACGTACGCCAGTTCCGACCCGACCTCGAGATAGCGCTCGGGATACAACAGCGCCAGCAGGCCGACGACGCCGAGGAACCGCTTGAACCGCGCGTACGAGCGGTCGCTTCGCCACAGCGCCAGCAGGAACACGGCGCCCTCGACGCGAGCGCCGGGGACGACCCACGGGCGCACCTCGCAGTCGTCGGGGTTGGCCAGCGCCAGCGCCTCCGCCCGCTCGATGAGCCGCTCGGGTGCGAGCACCTCGATTACACAGACGACCGTGAGCAGTCTGCGGAGCATACCGGGCGTTCGACGGCCACCACGAAGAATCTCACCCGTCGACGAATCGCTCGGGGACCCGCGCCCGGATGTCGGGCGGGAGCCGCGGCACCAGCAGGGCCGCGAGCCACGCCCACAGCGTCGCCAGCGGTTTCCGGAGCAGGGTGTAGCCCGCCGAGACGGCCACGAGCGCGGCGACGGCTCCCGCGACGGCGCCGTCGAACGCGAAAAGCGGCGGCGCCGCGAGCGCGCCCGCGACCAGCAGGTCCTCGGGAGCACCGTCGTAGCGGACCCACCGCTTCGGCGCGAGCCAGCGGCCGTGGTAGTGGCTGTAGACGGCCCGGTCGGAGGTGGCCTCCCACGGTCGGAGTTCGAGCCCGCCGCCGAGGGCGTCCGACGCCGAGTGCAGGGCCGCGCCGGCGAGGAACCACGCGACGGCGACCGTCGCCGTCGTCGGCACGGCGGCCGCGACCCCTGCGGCCAGCGTCGCCGCGGCGGGGTAGTAGACCGGAAAGTGGAGCGTCCGCCGGTGGTCGGCGTAGATGTCGAGGTCCGGGAACAGGCCGCCGACGCCGGCGGCGGCGACGGCGACGGGCGCGAACTCGGGGGCGACGACGGCCGACAGCGTCGCCAGCGCGACGGCGGCCAGCACGTGGGTCGTCGCCATCATCACTCCGGCTAGTCGTCGCCGCGCTAAATCGCTGTCGGCGAGCGTTGATGTGGCTCGACGCCCAACGCCCGGTGATGGCGTTCGGGTCGTCGGCACGACGGACGCAGGTGGCCAGTCGGCTACTGCAGGCGGCCATCGGCGCCGTCCTCCTCGTCGGCCTCGCGACGCGGAACCTCAGCGTCGTCGTGAACGCGACGCTTGCGCTGTCGGTGACGTTCCTGCCGGGCGTGCTCGCCCGCGACTACGGGCTGACGGTCGGTCCGGGGCTGGTGCTGTTGTTGACGAGCGCGCTGTTTCTCCACACGCTCGGCATGCTGGGGCTGTACGACGGCGTCTGGTGGTACGACCACGTCACGCACACGCTGTCGGCGATGCTCGTGGCGGGGGTCGGGTACACGGTGACGCGAGCGGTGGACCGCTACTCCGAGGCTATCTACCTCCCTGACCGGTTCCTCGCGGTGTACATCGTGCTCGTGACGCTCGCGGCCGGCGTGTTCTGGGAGATGCTGGAGTTCCTCGCGCGTGAATTCGCGGTCCTGCTGGCGCTGGAACCGGTGCTCGTCCAGTACGGTCTCGGCGACACGCTGGTCGATTTGGTGTTCGACGCCGTCGGGGCGGGCATCGTCGCGCTGTTCGGCACCGAGCGGTTCGAGGGTCTCGTCGGCCGGGTGACGGTGTGGCTGGAGGAGCGGACGGCGGGCGGCCGATAGCCCGGACGGAGGGTCGGTGGCCGGCCTGCCGGTGTGGGCGAGCGTGGTCGGCCGCGAGGGACTACCGACCACGTCGGGACTTAAGTGTTTAATGTGTTTAATACCCAATCGAAATCCCTTTTATGGCGGGGTGCCTGACAGATATTTACTTGATATGAACTCGGAGCGCCTCTCGACGGGCGTCCCCGGCCTCGACGCGGTACTCGATGGGGGGTTGGTGTCGGGGCAGTCGTACATGGTTCGGGGCGATTCGGGCACGGGCAAGACGATACTCGGCCAGCAGTTCCTGCTCGCGGGGCTGGAGGCGGGCGAGCGGGCGCTGTACGTGGCGTTCGAGGAGCGCCCGGAGGCGATTCGTACCCGCGCGGCGACCCTCGGGTTCGACCTCTCGGGCGTCGAGTTCCTCGATTTGACGGCGGAACCGGACCTGTTCGTCGAGGACGATACCTACTCGGTGTTCACCACCAGCGAGGTCGAGGGCAAACCCATCGCCGAGGAGATAGCCGAGGCGGTCGAACGGGTCGACCCCGACCGGGTGTTTCTCGACCCGCTGACGCGGCTCCGCCACGTCGCGCCCGACGACCACCAGTTCCACCGTCTCGTCTCGTCGATGATGCGGTATCTGACCGACCGTGGCGTCACGTCGGTGTTCTCCACCCAGTCGACCCAGCGTAGCCCCGACGACGACCTGCAGTATCTCGGCGACGGCACGGTCGAACTGCTCGACACCGACCGCGGCCGCTCGGTCCGGGTGACGAAGTTCCGCGGCTCCGGCTTCGAGAAGGGCCCCCACGCGCTCACAATCGGCGAGGGCGGCGTCGACGTGTTCCCGAAACTCGTGCCCGGCGACCACGACGCGGCGTTCGAGCCCAAACAGCTGTCGACCGGCAACGAGGGGCTGGACGCGCTCCTCCACGGCGGCATCGACCGCGGGAGCATCACGCTCATCAGCGGCCCGAGCGGCGTCGGGAAGTCGACCACCGGGTCGCTGTTCCTGCAGGCGGCCGCCGACCGTGGCGAGAACGCGGCAGGGTTCCTGTTCGAGGAGCCGACAGAGTCGTTCCGCCACCGGGCGGAGAGCCTTGGCATCGGTCTCGGCGACGCGGTCGCCGACGACCGGCTCCGTCTCCACTCGCTCGAACCCCTGCGGCTGTCGACCGACGAGTTCTCCAATCTGGTGCGCGAGGAGGTCGAAGCTCACGATATCGAGGTGGTGCTCATCGACGGCACCGCCGGCTACCGGCTGTCGTTGCACAACGAGGAGGAGGACCTCGTCGGCGAACTCCACGCGCTGTGTCGCTACCTCCGAAACATGGGCGTCACCGTGCTGGTGACCGAGGAACTGCACGACATCGAGGGGACGTTCCGGGCCAGCGACTCGCACGTCAGCTATCTCGCGGACACCATCCTGTTCCTCCGCTACGCTGAGCGAAACGGCCGGATGGAGAAGGAGATAGGCGTGATGAAACGCCGCCTCGGCGGGTTCGACCCGACCATCCACTCGCTCGTCGTCGACGACGACGGCTACCGCGTCGGCGACCCGATAGCGACGGACAGCGAGGGGGGGTCCCGCTCGTGAGATGACGAGCGTCCAGCAGACCGCCACCGACGGCCCGCTGGAGGTGCTCGTCGCGGTGGACGGACAGCGCGACCGCCAACTGCTGGCCGAGGCCCTCGACGACTATCAGGTCTCTACGGCCTCCCCGGACGCCCCGCTCGGGCGGTTCGACTGCTGTGTCGTCGACGACCGCACGTTTCCCGCGCTGGTCGAGGAGCTACTGGGCCGGAAGGCGGCCGCGGACCCCGTCTTCCTCCCGGTGCTGGTGCTGGCGAGCGACGACGCCAGCGCCGAGCGACTGCTGTCCGACGCGACCGCCGACGCGGTCGACGATGTCGTCGTGGTGCCGACCGCGGCGGAGATAATCCAGTCGCGGATATCGTCGCTTCTGGAGACGCGGACGCTCTCGTTGCGCCTCGACGCCGAACGCGCGGAGTACCACGCGCTCGCGGAGAGCGCGCAGGACGCCATCGTGGTGTTCGACGAGGACAACGTGATTCGGTTCGCCAACCGGGCCGCGGAGACGCTGTTCGGCTACGCGCCGGACGTGCTGGTCGGCACGTCGGTCACCGACCTGCTCGTCGAGGAGGAGCCGGACGGCCCGCTTGCGGACCCGGCCGAGGCCGTCGAGTCGGAGACGGAGGCGTTCGAGACGGACGTGATCACCGCACGGGACGCCGACGGGCGACACGTCCCGGTCGAGGTGTCGGCGGCGCGGTTCGAGGCCGGTGGCGAGTCGCGATACACCGCCATCGTCCGCGACGTCACCGAGCGGGAGGCGCGAACCGCCGAACTCGCGGAGGAGCGGGCGGTACTGCAGGGCATCTTCGACGCCTCGCCCGACGTTCTCGTCACGGTCGACGCCGACGCGACGCTGAACCGCTGGAACGACCGCCTTCCGGAGCTGACGGGCTACACCGACGCGGAACTTCTGGACATGCCGACCGAATCGCTCGTCCCGGACGGGCAGTTCGAGGACGCGCTCGAGTCGCTGGAGACGGCGCTCCACGACGATACCACGGTCCGGGTCGAGATGGAACTCCGGTGCAAGGACGGCGAGCGGGTGCCGCTGGAAGTCGCCATCGCGCCCATCCGCGACCAGAAAGGGAGTGAGGCGGTCGTCGCCGGACGCGACATCTCCGAGCAGAAGGCCCGCGAGCGGGAACTGGAGCGGAACCGTGACCTGCTGGCGCGGACGCAGGCCATCGCCGACGTCGGCGGCTTCGAGGTCGACGTGGCGACCGGCGAGCTGTACTGGACCGACCAGGTGTACGAGATACTCGGCGTCGAGCCGGGGCCGGAGCCGACGTTCGAGGAGTCGTTCGACCACTTCCACCCCGACGACCGGCCACGTCTCCGTGCGGCTGTCGACGAGGCCTTGCACGACCAGGAACCGCAGGACCTCGAACTCCGTGTCGTCCGCCCGTCCGGCGAGGTCCGCTGGGTCCGGCTCAGGGGGAACCCGAGGTCGTCGACGGCGAGGTGGTGTCGCTCCGCGGGGCGATTCAGGACGTGACCGAGCGGAAACAGCGCATGCAGGAACTCGAGCGGAGCTACGACCTGCTGGAGCGGACGCAGGCCATCGCCGACGTCGGCGGCTGGGAGGTCAACCCCGAGACGGACGACCTCAGATGGACCGACGAGACGTACCGCATCCACGGGCTCCCGGTGGGTAGCGACGTGGCGTTCGACGACGTCGTCGACCTGGTGCTCGACGACGATCTGGGAATCATCGAGGACGCGTTCCGCGATGCCGTGGCCGACGACGACTCGTTCGACGTCGAGTTCCGCATCGAGACGCCGGCCGGCGAGCGCAAGTGGGTTCGCACGAAGGGCGAGGCGGTCACGCGGGACGGCGACCGCATCGTCCGCGGGACGATACAGAACGTCACCCAGCGCGTCGAGCGGGAACAGGCCGTCCGAGAGAGCCGCGAGCGGCTCGAAGTCGCCCTCGACGCGTCGAACGCCGGCGTCTGGGACTGGGACCTCGACACTGGCGAGGTGATGTGGCACGAGTCGAGCGAGCGCCTGTTCGGTGTCGACCCCGGCAGTTTCGAGGGCACGTTCGACGCCTTCCAGTCGTTCGTCCACCCGGACGACCGGGACCGCGTCGAGGAGGCCGTCGAGACGGCGGTGACCGAGACGGGGATCCTCGAGTCGGAGTTCCGCATCGAGCGCACCGACGGCGAACAGCGCTGGATAGCGGTCACGGGGCGCGTGCTGTACGACGAGGGCGGCGGGCCGACGCGACTGCTCGGTGTCGGCGTCGACGTGACCGAACGGAAGTCCCGCAAACAGGACCTCGAGCGGAGCCACGACCTGCTGGAGCGGACGCAGGCCATCGCCGACGTCGGCGGCTGGTCCATCGACCCGGAGACGCTGGAGGTGTTCTGGACCGACCAGGTGTACGAGATACTCGGGCTCCCCGTCGGCGAGGAGCCGCCGCTGGCGGATGCGCTCGATGTCTACCATCCGGACGACCGGCCGACCATCGAGGCGGCCGTCGAGACGGCGCTCGACGACCACGAGCACATCGACGAGCGACTCCGCGTCGTGCGCCCGTCCGGTGAGGTCCGCTGGGTTCGAGTGCTGGGGGAACCGGAGGTGGTCGACGGCGAGGTCGCGTCGCTCCGCGGGGCGTTCCAGGACGTTACGGACCGCATCGACCGCCAGCGGGACCTCGAGCGCTACGAGGCCATCGTGACGACGGCCGCCGACCCGGTGTACGTGCTCGACGAGTCGGGCCACGTCACGATGGCGAACGAGGCGATGGTCGAGCAGTTCGCTCTCGGTCACGGCGACCTCATCGGCACGCCGATGCGCGACCTCATCGGGGCCGAACAGGCGCGTGAGGCCGAGCGGGAGATCGCGTCGATGCTCCGGCAGGGCGACGACCAGCGCACCCTCACGTTCACGCTCACGACCCCGACCCGGGGGCGCCGGACGTACGAGGTGAACGTCTCGATACTGTGGTCCGACGGCGAGTTCGCCGGCACCGTCGGCGTCGCCCGCGAGGTGACGGCACTTCTGGAGCGCGAACAGCGGCTCTCGGTGCTCGACCGCGTCCTCAGACACAACATCCGGAACAAGCTGAACGTGGTCGTCGGGCGGGCCGACGCGCTCACGGGCATCGACGACGGGACCGTCCGGGACAACGCCAGAGCCATCATCAATGCCTGTGACGAACTGCTCGAACTCAGCGAGACCGCCCGCCGGTTCGAGGCCACAGTACACGCCGACGGCACGGACGCCGAACTCATCGACCTCGGGACGCATCTCCCGCACGTCGTCGAGGAAGCGAACACGAGCTACCCCGACGCGAGCGTCGCTCTCGACGTCGACGACCCGCCGCTGTGGGTCGACGCCCACAGGACGCTCGAACTCGCCGTCGAGGAGGTCATCGAGAACGCCATCGTCCACAGCGGCGGGTCGCCGTCGGTACACGTCACCGCCAACGAGGACTCCGACTCGGGGGTAGTCGAACTTCGCGTCGCGGACGACGGTCCCGGCCTCGACGACGTCGACCGGCAGGCCCTCGAACGGGGCATCGAGACGCCGCTGGAACACATGACGGGGCTGGGGCTGTGGTTCGTCCGCTGGACCGTCGAATCGTCGGGCGGCACGCTCACCATCGAGGACAACGACCCCCGGGGGACCGTCGTGGTCTTCCGGCTTCCCGGGGCCAACCGGCCGGACGAGTGAGCGAGCGCGGCCGGCCCGTCAGTCCCGGCCGGTTGTCACTGCGGCCGGCCCGTCAGTCCCGGCCGGTTGTCACTGCGGCCGGCCCGTCAGTCCCGGCCGGTTGTCACTGCGGCCGGCCCGTCAGTCCCGGCCGGTTGTCACTGCGGCCGGCCCGTCAGTCCCGGCCGGTTGTCACTGCGGCCGGCCCGTCAGTCCCGGCCGGTTGTCACTGCGGCCGGCCCGTCAGTCCCGGCCGGTTGTCACTGCGGCCGGCCCGTCAGCCCTCGGCGGTTGCCACGACGCCGAGAGCCGTCAGTCCCCCGCCGCGAGGTCGTCGCTCGTGTCCAGCGCGACGAGTTCGTCCACGTCCGGTATCTCGGCGGAGGCGTCGGTGATGATCTCGATGCGGCGGGTGAGTTTGTCGCGGGCGTAGCCGACCAGCGGTACGGGGTTCACGAAGTTCTCCTCGTAGCTGACGATGTTGGCGACGTTGCCCATCAGCGACTGGAGGGTGTCCCGGACCACCTGCGGGTCGACGTCGTCCTCGCGGATGTGCTGTTGGACCTTGTGCATTCCCCAGCCGACGTGGCGCCCCTCGTCGCTTCGGATGTAGCTCAGCCCCTCGACGAGCCCCGGAAGATGGGGGATTTCGGGCGCGTCGTCGCGGACGATTTCGCTGGAGGGGTCCTCCTGGAACGCGCTCGTCAGCCCGAAGTAACCGGTCTGGGCGAGCACCGACTCGACGACGAGGTGGTAGTGACAGTACGCCCGCACGCGGTTTTCGGGGGTGTCCTCCTCCAGCAGGCGGTGCATCGCCGCCTCCACGTCGTCGAACAACGCGACGTAGTCGTCCATGAAGAACTCGTCGTCGGTGGGCATCGGCACCTCCCAGCCGCGCTCCTTGCAGACGGGAACGAGGACGTCCCGCCAGTAGCGGTCGAAGAACTGGGTGTGTTTCGCCTCCTCGTAAATCTGGGAGGAGATGAACATCTGGTCGTCGATGTCGTCCAACACCATCGAGAGGGGGGCGAGGTCCTCGGTGACGGCCTCCTCGCCGGCGCCGAACAGCGCCAGCCCCTGTGCGAGGCCGTCGGACTCGTCGGCGTCGAACTCCGCGTCAAGAAGCGCCTGCCGGTCGCGTTCCAGCAGTTCCTCGGGGATGTCCTCGTAGGGGTCCCAGTGGTTGTAGACGGCGTGTTTGAAGTAGCCGCCCGCCTGGCTCTCCGGGTCGAGGCGAAGCGAGCGGGTGGCGTCGGCGTAGCGGTTCATACTCGTCCGTACTGTGGCAGTGTGTGGCATTGGTGGTGGTGCCGCTGTTCGGCGGGTCCTATAAGTGGACAGGCAATCGCCGGCCGTCGTCCGCGGGGATGGCGGCAGGATTATATCCGCCGCGCCGGCAGTCGGGCGTATGCGTCAGGCCATTCTCTCGGCGGCCCCGCCCGAGGGGTTCCACCCCATCGACCGGGCCGTGGCGGAGGACCCGGACGTCCGCCGCCGCTCCATCGAGGCAATCAGCCTGCTGGAGGACGGCACCTGCGTCGTCCTCTACTGGGTCGACGGCGACCTCGACCGCGCCGCCGAGATAACCCGCGACCACCCGGGCGTCCACGAGTTCGAACTCCACCGGGTCAGCGACGACAGCGGCCTCTCCTTTGTCCATCTCGACGCCACCGAGGTGATGGAGGCACTGCTCGTCATCACCCGCCGGGAGGCCATCGTCGTCCGTCCGCCCATCGGCTGTCTCCCCGATGGAGGTGTCCGCGTCACCATCGTCGGCACCGACGGCGCCATCAGCGACGCCGTCGAGGCCGCCCCCGACTCGCTGGACGTCCGACTGGAGCGGTTCGGCCCCTACGAGCCGTCGACCGAGGAGGACTTCTTCGCCAGCCTCACCTCCCGCCAGCGCGACACGTTCACCGCGGCGATGGAGCTGGGCTACTACGAGGTGCCGCGCCGCACCACTCACGAGGAACTCGCCGAGGAGCTGGGGGTCTCCAGAAGCACCGTCGGCGAACACCTCCGCAAGATCGAGGCGCGGGCGCTGTCGACGCTGGCGCCCGCCCGGTTCTCCACCGAGTGAGACGGTCGGCCGCCGCCGGCCGCTATTTAAACCCGCCGCACAACGGCAGGAGAACCCTTAGGCCCCCTGCACCGTTCTGATGGTGACGTATGAGCGACATCGTGTTCCCGAGTCAGGCGTGGTTCACCGAGTACCGCAAGCGCATCAACGGCGACGACGAGTACGCGGAGATATCGGGCGACTGGGGCGTCGGCTTCGACGGCGACTTCGTCTTCGAGATGCGGCAGATGCCCGTCGACGACATCGACTTCGACGCGCTCCCCGAGGAGCTCGCCGCTGAACTCGAGGAGTACGTCGACCGCGAGACCGGCACCGGGTACGCCCTGCTCGGGCTGGAGGGCGGCGAGTGCACCAGCGCCGAACTCATCGCCGACGTCGACGACGTGGAGTACGGGTTCAAGATGGTCGCGGAGTTCGACACCTGGAAACAGCTCGTTTCCGGACAAATCGGCGCCATCGACGGCATGATGTCCGGGCAGTTCGAACTCGAGGGCGACATGCAGAAGGTGCTCCAGTACTCGGACTCGGCCGCGCGGCTGACGGAACTGTCGTCGAACATCGACGCCACGTTCGTCGACGAGGAGTACGGAGCGTAGCGTCGCTTGCTCCCTGTTCGGTTCGTTCGACATCCGCCCAGCGTCGCGTGTCGACGGCGCCGATGTCGGGGTCGCTTATAACTGCCCGCTGGTGTGCCGCCGAACGTTTACGGGGGTGTCACGGGACCTCTCCAGGAGCATGCGAAACGTGACCACGACGCCTGGACCGCTCCCGTCAGCGGTCCCGCGGGGCCTCCGGCGTCGAGCGGCGGGCACGGGCAGTCTGGATCGGACCGACGACTGGCGGCTCCCGGGCGCCGGGGGGAAGCGCTGACCCATGGCTCGGAGCCGACTCGCCGCGACCGGCCGGACGCTCGCGGTGGTGCTCGTCGTCGCGGCGTTGCTGTCCTCGGCCGTCGCCGGCGTCGCCACGCCGGGTGACAACGGCGACTACGAGGTGGCCGACGGCCGGCAGGGCGGCGTCGACCCCGGCCGCGAGGACGACGAACAGCAGGTGTTCCCCATCAACTTCACGTACTTCCCCGTGGACCACTCGCCGGGGACGACCGGCGGGTCGTTCGAGGTGTACGCTTCCGGGCTCTCGGAGAACATCGCCGCCCACTGGGTGGTGCTCGAGGTCCCCGACTTCGGGGTGTCGTCGTGCACGGCCAGCGACGCCAGCGCGTTCGGCATCGACCGCGGCAACGACGGGGCCGGCACCGAGACCGACAAGAGCCTCCTGACCGCCTACCAGTCGTACACGTCGAACGAGACGGGGTTTTTCATCGAGTTCTACCGGAAGGAGGCGCTGGCCGGCGAGCCGGTCAACGCCACCATCGACGACCAGGTGGTCGCCCGACAGGACGGCTGTGTGACCAACCCCTCGGAGCCGGGCTGGTACCGCGCTGACGGGTTCATCAGCGGGTCGACGAAGTTCGACACCCGGACCGACTACAAGATATTCGCGGCGAGCCAGTACACGTACGTCTGCGACTGCGAGAGCCGCCAGCAGGCCGTCGAGACGCTCGGCCCGCCGCCGAACGCCGACGGTGGCACCCCGACGCCGACGCCGGCATCGACCGCGACGGCGACGCCGACAGCGACAGCGACAGCGACGCCGAGCGGGTCGACGCCGACGGCCACCCCGGAGCCGACGGCGACGGCCGGGCAGGCGACGCCGACGGCGACAGCGGGCGGCAACCCCGATGACGGACGGACGGCGAGGCAGACGACACCGACGGCGACCGCCGCCAGCAACCCCGACGCCGACCGGACGGCAACGGCCCGGCGGACCGCGGCGCCCCGAGAGACGGCCGTGCCGACGACGCCCACCATCGCCGAGGGCCCCGGCTTCACGGCCGGCCTCGCGCTGGTCGCGTTGCTTGCGGCCGCGCTGGTCGCGGTGCGGCGGACGTAACTCCCTGCTTGAGACCGGTCCCGTAACGTGTTCCGGCAGTAGGTTTCGTCCCTCGGGAATCAGCTCCCGTACAGCGCGGCTATCTCGTCGTCGTACTCCTCGCGGAGGTCGCGGCGCTTCTTCTTCATCGACGGCGTCAGCAGGTCGTTCTCGGCGGTCCACTCCTCGCCGACGACGCGGACGCCACGGACCCGTTCGTGTTTGTCCTTCGTCTCGTTCACCTCGTCGATGGTCTCGTCGACCCACTCGCGGACGCGGTCGTCGTCGGCCATCCCGTCGAGGTCGTCGGGCACGTCGACGCCCTCCCGGTCGGCGCGCCGGCGCACCGTCTCGGGGTCCGGCACCACGAGCGCGCCGAGGAACTTCTCGTCGTCGCCCAGCAACATCGCCTGGTCGATGAGATCGGTGGCGACGAGGTCGTCCTCGATGGGCTGAGGGGCGACGTTCTTCCCGGTGTCGAGTACGAGCAGTTGCTTCAGGCGGTCGCGGTAGGTGAGATAGCCGTCCGAATCCCGCTCGACGATGTCGCCGGTGCGGAACCAGCCGGCGTCGAACGCGTCCTCGGTCGCCTCGGGCTTGTCGAGGTAGCCCTCGAACACCTGCGGGCCGCGCACGAGCAACTCGCCCACCTCGCCGTCGGCGTCCGCGCGGGTCTCGTCGTCGACCACGGAGGCGTCGAGCTTGATGTCCGTCTCGACGACCGGCGGGCCGAGTGAGCCGTGTTTGGGGGCCTCCGGCGGGTTCGTCGCCACCACCGGGGAGGTCTCGGTCAGCCCGTACCCCTGGCTGATGGGCATCCCCATCCCGTCGAACAGCTCCGTCAGCTCCGGGGGGATGGAGCCGCCGCCGGAGATGAACGCGTCGACGTTGCCGCCGAGTTCCTCGCGTATCTGCGAGAAGACGAGCCGGTCGGCGACGGCGTGTTTCGCCCGCAACAGCGCGCTCGCGCCGCCGTCGCGCTTGACGGCGCCGTACTCGCGGGCCACGTCCATCCCCCACTCGAAGATGCGACCCTTCACGCCGTCGGGCGCCTCCTCCTGAATCTGGCTGTGGACGCGCTCGTACAGCCGCGGGACCGAGGTGGCGCCGTTGGGCGAGACCGCCGAGAGGTCATCGCCGACCGTGTCGGTCGACTCGGCGTACGCGACGGTGCCGCCGGCCGCGAACATCGAGAAGTGGCCCGCCGTGCGCTCGAACACGTGGGCCAGCGGCAGGAACGACAGCGTTCGGGTGTCCGCGTCGATGGTCATCCCCTCGTCGTCCTTGTCGGGGCGGGGGCCGAACCGCTTGCGTATCTGGGCGACGTTCGCCCGGAAGTTGCGGTGGGTGAGCTTCACCCCCTTCGGTTTGCCCGTGGTGCCCGACGTGTAGATGATGCTCGCGAGGTCGCCCGGTTCGGGGGCGGCGACCCAGTCGTCGTACCCCTCGACGCCGGCCGCCTCGCCCAGTTCGTACACGTCGGCGAGCGTGTACACGTCGTCGCGCTCGGAGCCGTAGGCGTCCATCACGACGACGAACTCCAGGGCGTCGAGGTCGTCGGCGACCGACAGCACGCGCTCGGCGAGTTTCCCGGAGCCGCAGACGACCCCCGTCGCCGAGGGGTCGTCGAGCAGGTACGCCACCCGCTGTGGCGACGACTCGGTGTAGACGGTCGTGACGGTCGCGCCCACGGACAGCAGTGCGAAGTCGGTCTGTGCCCACTCCGGGCGCGTGTTCGCGTGGATGGCCACCCGGTCGCCCCGCTCGACACCCAGTTCGCGGAACCCGGCGGCCAGTCGCTTCACCACCTCCTGCATCTCTGCGTAAGTGAGCGACGCGAACTCGCCGTCGGGTGCGGCGTCGTACGCGACCCCCGCGAGTGACCGGTCGACGACGCCGCCCTTGTACCACTGGGCGTCGCCGTCGGCGTGGCGGTCGGCCGCGTCCGCGAACAGTTCCGGTAGCGTTCCCTCCCGTGTGGCGTAGTCCTCGTACTCGCGCTCTGCCCGGCGCCAGTCGTCGGTCATCGGTAGCGGGTGGACGGCCCGGTTCCAACGGTGTTTCGCCGTCAATGTGTGGTATTCCTTTATCCGCTGTGGCGTGGTGACGACCCACACGGGGCCGCAGTCGTGCGGCCGTTCTTCTGGTCGGGGTTGAAAAACGCCGGAGGAGGCCGGCAGAAGGGTTTTTCCCGGAGTGGCGCACGCTCCGGTGTGCGCTTCATCACGTTCCTGCTCGTGCCGCCGGACGGGCAGTTCCACCCCATCGAGGCGAGCCTCGAATCGGCCGGGCTCCAGCGCCGGGCCATCCACCGGTTCCGTCTGCTTGACGACGACACCGTCGTCTCGCTGTACGAACTCCAGGGGGACCACGAGACGGCCCAGACGATGCTCGATGACCACGACGCCGTCGCGTCGGTATCGACGACGGCGCTGGGCGAACGCGTGTTCGCCCACGTCCAGTTCGAGCCCACCGACCTCATCGAGCGGGTCTACGCCATCCCCCAACAGCACGACCTGGTGCTCGACATGCCGATGGAGTACGCCGACCGCGGCGCGTTGCGGGTGACCGCCATCGGCACGCTGGAGACGTTCCGGGAGGCGATGGGGTCGATGACCGAGGAGGTGGGGCTCCGCCTTCTGGGCACCGGCGACTACGTGCCGACCGACCGGGGGCTGTACGCGCAGTTGACCGAGCGCCAGCGCGAGACCCTGCGAGCGGCCGTCGAGGTGGGCTACTACGAGGAGCCACGGCAGGCCAGTTACGAGGATATCGCCGACGAACTCGGCGTCTCGACTGGCACGGTCGGCGAGCACCTCCGCAAGATAGAGGCGACGGTGCTGAAGGGAGTCTTACCTCAGAAGTAGCCGCGGTCGTCCATCCCCTCGACGAGGTCGTCGACCAGTTCGTCGACGCTGTCGTAGGGGTAGTCGGCCTCGCCGGACGCCTTCTGGTTGAGCTCCATCGCCGTAATCTCCTCGTCGCCGACCTGGAAGCTCGTCGCCGGCCCGTTCGGGAGCGCGGGGACGAGGTCCATCGGGCTGTTGACCGGGTAGTCGGCGCCTTCGAACGCTTCGGTGAACTGCTCTCGCACGTTCTCTTTGTCCGCCATAGCAGACGCCACTCCTGGCTCCTCCCCCGTGGTCCTGTCGCCGCAACTGTGCGGCTCTTTAAGTCTCGGCCGCCGCGGGGACGAGCGCCCGGTCTTCCTCGGCGACCTCCCTGAGCACCCGTGCCTGTATCTTTCGGAGGTGTTCGCCGACCGTGCCGGCCGAGCAGTCGAGCGCCTCCGCGACGTCCGCCTGCGTCGCCGTCCGGGGCGTGTCGTAGTAGCCGACCGCGACGGCCGTCGCCAGCACCTGCCGCTGGCGGTCGGTCAGCACCGACGCGAGTTCGTCCGTCGACGGGTGGTATCGTCCCGCGCGTTCGAGCGTGATGGAGAGCGCGTCGGGCACGGCGTCCGCGGCGGCACGGATGTCGGACTGCTTGCCGGCGACGGTGACCCGAAGCGCCGTCTCGTCGACGAACTCCAGTGGCGGGTCGACGGTGAGCCGGTGCTCGGAGACGAGCGACAGCAAGGTCGCTACCGGCTCCGTCGGCTGGAAGTGGACGCGGGCGTGAAAGGCGTCGGTCGTACCGCCGGCCTCGAAGATGTCGAACGAGCGGACGGGGTCGGCGGCCGCGAGCGTCTCCCGCATCGCCGCCCGGTCGCCGGTCAGCCGGTACAGCGTGACGCCGGTGCCGTCCTGCAGGAGGTCGAGATGCAACAGCGCGTCGGGGTCGACGCTCGGCGGGGCCTCTCGCCCGACGAGTTCGAAGGGACCCTGGCGGCTCCGCAGGAGGAACCGGGCACGTCGCATAGCCGACGACTGCGGCCTGTCAACCTAAAGTCGACTGCCGGTTGTCTCCGACCGTATTTACGCTGGTAGGTGCAATCGCGGCCGAAGTCTCGGGAACGTTTTTGCCCGGTCGCGCCCTCAGTCCGGTCGAATCGCCCGCCTACTCTCGGTGAAAAGGCTCACGTAGCGTCAATAGTTACACCGGACGTGGACCGCAGTCGCATCGTCGTCGCCCTGCTCGCCCTGCTCGCGGTCGTCTCCATCAGCGTCGCGGCCGCGACGCTCAACGACACCGCGGGCGGGAGCGGCGGCATCGGCGCCGGCGACACCGAGGACCCCGGGCTCGGCGAGGGGTCGTTCGGTATCGACCTGTCGCCGCCGACCATCAACGACGCCGGGGCTCCGGGCTGGCTGGCCGTCTGGCTCGGCCGCCTGCTACTGCTGTTCGTCGTCCTGGCGTCGCTGTACGCCTTCTACCAGCTCTACCGCGAGTACGGCCCCCGCGGGGTCGCGTTCGCCGTCGTCAGCGCCGTCGTGTTCGCCGCGCTCGTGTTCCTGCTGTTCGGCACCGGCGAGGGCGGGATGGCCCCGGGCCTCTCCGACTCCGACCGGAACAACACCTCCATCGTCCCCGGCGGCGGCGTCCCCGGAAACGCGGACACGAGCGTCCCCGCGGCCGACCCGCCGACGGTGCTGGCGGTGCTGTTCGCGCTCGCGCTGGTCGGCGCGGGGGTCGTCCTCGTTCGCGCGACCGGCGACGACGAGTTCACGCCCGAACCCGAGGCCGTCCCGGCCGGCGAGGAGGACGTCGAGGCGGTCGGCCGCGTCGCCGGCGAGGCCGCCGACCGCATCGCCCGCGGCTCCGTCGTCGACAACGAGATATTCCGCGCGTGGCGCGAGATGACCGACCACCTCGCGGTCGACAACCCCGAGGCGAGCACGCCAAGCGAGTTCGCGGCCGCGGCCGTCGACGCCGGGATGGCCCGCGAGGACGTCGAGGCGCTGACCGCCCTGTTCGAGGAGGTGCGCTACGGCGACGCGCCCGTCACCGACGAGCGCGAGCAGGAAGCCGTTGACGCGTTGCGGCGCATCGAGGAGGGGTACGCGTGAGACGCACCCTGCTAGTCGGGGCCGCGACGGCGCTCGCGGGGCTGGCGGTCGTGTTCGTCCCCGCGCTGGCTGTCGGGTTCCCGGTCTCGTACGGGCTGGTCCTGCTGGTGGGGGCGCTCGCCTTCCTCTTCGGTCTCGCGCTCGTCCGGGCGCGAATGGCGACCGACCGCGACACCGCGACCCTCCGAGAGGTGGAGGCGCGGGCCGACCAGCCGGTGCCCGGCGACGGGTTCGACGCCGACCTCGCGGCCATCTCGCCCCGGCGCGACCGCGAGAACGACGCCGCCCGCGCCCAGGTGCGCGAGCGGTTGCAGGCGGCCGCGCTGGGCGTCCTCTCGCGGGAGGGCCACCCCCGCGAGGAGGGGCTGGAGATGCTCGACACCGGCGAGTGGACCGACGACCCCGTGGCGGCGGCGTTCTTCGCCACGGAGCCGGTCGAGGCCGACGACGACTCGCTGGTCGACCGGCTCCGCGGGTCGACCGAGGCCCGCACCGGGTTCCGCCAGCAGGCCCGGCGGGCCGCGCTCGCCGTCGCCAGGCGGGCGGGGGTGGCCGATGAGTGAGACCGTCGTCGACCCGGCCGAGCGGACCGACCCCGACACCGTCGACCGCGAGACTGGTCGGTGGCGCGGCATCGGTGCGGTGGCGCTGTTCGCCGCCGCCGTCGGCGTCGTCGTCGCCCAGCCGGCGCTACTGCTGGCGGGGTCGGTCGGCGCCGTCTTCGTCGCGTACGCCGCCGCGAGCGCCCCGCCCGAAGGCGAGGTGGAACTCACCCGCGAACTCGACGACACGGAGGCCGCGCCGGGCGACCCCGTCGGCGTCACGGTGACCGTGACGAACGTCGGCGACTCGACGCTCCCGGACGTGCGGGTCGTCGACGGCGTCCCCGCCGGCCTGGAGGTCGTCGAGGGGTCGCCCCGCCTCGGCACCGCGTTGCGCCCGGGCCGGAGCGCGACCCTCCGGTACCGGGTCGAGGCGAGCCGTGGCGAACACGCCTTCGAGGCCGCGACGGTGCTGTTGCGTGGCTTCTCGGGCGCCATCGAGCGGGAGACGACCGTCCGGGCGACCGAGCCGACGGAACTCGTCTGCGTGCCGCCGCTGGAGACGGGCGTGCCGATGCCGCTCCGGACCCAGACCGCCCAGTACACGGGGCGGGTGGCGACCGACACCGGCGGCGCCGGCACCGAGTTCCACGCCGTCCGGGAGTACCGCCCCGGCGACCCCATCTCCCGCATCGACTGGCGGCGGGCGGCCCGCACCGGCGAGTTCGCCACCGTCGAGTACCGACAGGAGCAGGCCGCGACGGTCCAGTTGGTCGTCGACACCCGCGAGGAGGCCCACGCCGGACCCGAGGACGCCGCCTCCGCCGTCGAGCGGTCGGTCACCGCGGCGGGCGAGTTGTTCACCTCGCTGTTGGAGACGGGCGACCGGGTCGGCCTCGCCTCCTACGGGCCGAAGGACACCTGGCTCGCGCCGGGCGCCGGCGGCGAGCACCGGGCGCGGGCCCGCGACCTGCTGGCGACGGACCCGGCGTTCGGGGCGACGCCCGTCGACGAGCCGTTCTTCGCGGGCATCCAGTTCAACCGCCTGCGCCGCCGGCTCTCGCCGGAGACGCAGGTGGTGCTGTTCTCGCCGGTGACCGACGAGTATCTCGTCAGCGTCGCCCGCCGACTCGACGCGTACGGCCACCGCGTCACCGTCGTCAGCCCGGACCCCTCCGATGCGGGGTCGGCGGGCCGGGCGCTGGCCCGCGCGGAGCGTGACGTCCGCCTGTCGGAACTGCGACGGGCCGGCATCCGCGTCGTCGACTGGGGCGAGGAGTCGCTGGCCGCGGCCATCGCGGACGCCAAAGCGAGGTGGGACGCGTGAGCGGGGAGTCGGCGGACGACGCGGCCGGCGAGCCGGCGGGGTTCGAGCCCGGCCCGTCGAACCTCGGCCGCGGGCTGACGCTGGCGGCGGCGCTGGCGGCCGCAGTGACGCTCGCCCCCTCGTTGCCAGCGGTGGCCGTCGGCGTCGTCGCCGTCGGCCTGTTCGCCGTCGCGCTCCGCCGGGGGTCGCGCCGTGCGCTCGGCGTCGCCACCGGCGCGCTCGTCTGTGGCCTGCTCGTCGGCGGCATCTACGGCACGCCGCCCGAACTGCTCGTCGTCTCGGCGGGCGCGACAGTGCTGGCGTGGGACGTGGGCGACACCGCCCTGGGCGTCGGCGAGCAACTGGGGCGGCGTGCCCGCTCCGAGCGGCTGGAACTCGTCCACGCGGCCGCCAGCCTCGCGGTCGCCGTGGTGGGTGGCGCCGTCGCGTACACGGTGTTCCGGCTGGCCGGCGGCGGCCGCCCGCTTCTGGCCGTCGTGTTGCTACTTCTGGGCGCGACGATGATAGTCGCCGTACTCAGGTGAGCGGGGGGCTTTTGCGCCCGCGCCGCGAACGACGGCCGTGACCGAACGCCTCGACATCGAACACGACCTGCCCGACCCGCTTCGCGAGGCGCTCCGCGACGAGACGCGAACCGTCGGAACGCTGTACAACGCCCTCCAGGACATGGACGAGGAGGCGTTCGCCGACCGGTTCGGCGGCGCGCTGGTCGCGTTCCGCGAGGCGCTCGCCGACACGGACGCCGAGTTCGCCATCGCCGTCCTCGGGCTCCACGTCTCGGAGGACCCCAACGACATGCTGGCGGGCGCGGACCTCCTCTCGGTCCACGAACCGAACGACGACGGGAGCGTCTCGACGCTCCTGTTCACGGGCGAGGCCGGCGTCCCCGACACCTGCGTCATGCTCCCGGTCCGCCCGGACGACTGCCCGCCCGGCTCCGGGGAGCCGGTCGGCGACATCTCGGTCGAGGCGTTCCGCGAAATCGTGGCGGCGATGCTGTTCAAGCGGTTCGACCTGCTCCAGAACGACGTGGACGGCTACCGCGACTCCTACCTCCGGCCGACGGTCCGCGGGCTGGAGGCGTACGCCGACGCCGCGCTGTAGCGATGTCGATGGCCATCGCCCACTTCGCGTTCGGCGGCGCCGTCACGGTGCTCGTCGTGACGTATCTCCTCCCCGGGCTCCCGTACCCCCGGGCGGCGGCGCTCGCTGGCGGCGTGTGGGCGATGCTCCCCGACGCTCACTGGGTGAGCCCGGTCGCGGCCGCCGACCTGAAGGCGCTCCACGCCTCGCGGCTGGTCGACGTGTTCTTCCTGCACCACTCGCTCGACACGCTGGACCCGACGGACTCGAAGCGGGTGGCCGCGGCGCTCGTGGCGCTGTTCTTCCTGGTGACGCTCGTCGCCGAGCGCCGCGAGTACCGCGCGCTCGAGCGAGTCAGGGAACTGTCCCGCGAGTAGCCCGACGGGGCGGCCCGACTACCGGGCGGCCGCCTCGCGAGCCGCCTCGTCGTCTAGCGGGTCCTGGAGTTCGCCCATCACCGTCTCCAGGGCGTCGGTCGCGGTGAGCAGACCGACCACGTCGCCCTCGGAGAGCACCAGCGCGAGTTCCTGTCGCTCGGCCTGGAACTGGTCGATGGCGTCCGTGACGCTCGTGTCGGCGGTGATAGTCATCGGCGGCGCGGCTATCTCCTCCAGGGTCGTCTCGCCGGCCCGGAGCTCGTCGATGCGGTCGAGCACCGACGGGACGTAGACGATGCCGCGGAACTCGTCGACCGACTCGCCGACCAGCGGGTAGCGGGTGTGTGGCGACCCCGAGAGCCGCTCGAAGTTCTCCTCGACGGACAGTTCGGTCGACAGGAAGACGACGTCGTCGGTGTCGACCATCACGCTCTCGACGGGGGTGTCGCCGGCCGCCAGCGCCGACAGCACCTCGGCGTGACGCTCCTCGGAGAGTTCGCCCTGTTCGAGCACGCTGTTGAGCCGCTGGTGGAGCTGTGCGCGGGTCTCGATGGCCTCCTCCTCAGCGTCGAGCCACGCGCCCGTCATCTCGATGCCGAACAGCCCGAGCGTCCACTTCGCGACGGTGTCGCCTATCTCCATCACCGGCCGGATGGCCTTCGTGAAGTAGTACAGCGGCGTCGCGCCGTACCGACAGACGAGCTTCGTCCGCTCGACGCCGAGATACGTCGGCGTCTGCTCGCCGTGGGTCAGGTGGACGAGGTTGATGATGATGAACGCGATGGCCGCGCCGGCGCCGACCGACGCGAGCGCGCTGTTGGCGAACACCGGCTCGAAGATGGCCGCCAGCGCCGGCTCCGCGACGATACCGACCGCGATACTGGAGGCGGTGATACCCACCTGGCAGGCGGTCAGGTATATCTCCAGTTCGTCGGTCATGTTCCACGCGCGGCGCAGGCCGGGCGTGTCGAACTCGGACTCGCTGTACTGTCGGACCCGGGTCAGCGCGAACTCGATGGCGACGAAGAAGCCGTTGGCGAGGATGAGCGCGATTCCGGCGATCAACCGAAGCCCGATCTGGAGCGTCGTCAGGTTGTGCCCGGCTTGGAGCGTCCAGAGACTCATCTGTCGTGTTCCCGGCGACTGGATTCGGCGTCGCGCCGTTAGTACCTTCTGTCTCGCGACGAGCGGTCGATTCGGGCGTTTCGGCCCGGGCTGTGGTGTCAGCGCCGCCTACAGCGTCGGAACCGGAACCTCCTCCATCGCCTCCTCGACGACCCGGCTCTTGTCCACGTTCTCGACTTTCGCGTCCGGCGTCAACACGAGACGGTGCGCGAGGACGGCCTCGGCCACCTGCTTCACGTCGTCGGGAGTGACGTACTCGCGGCCGACGACGACGGCGCGGGCACGGGCGGCCTCGAACAGCCGCTGGGTGCCACGCGGAGAGACGCCCACCTCGACCCGGCGGTCGGCGCGGGTGGCCCGCGCGAGTTCCGCGACGTAGTACAGCAGGTCCTCGTCGACGCGCACCTCCTCGGGGGCCGCCCGCAGTTCCGCGACGCGCTCGGGGTCGAGCACCCCTTCGACCGACGGCGCACGCTCGACGCGGCCGGCCCGCCGCCGGAGCAGTTCGACCTCGCCCTCCTCCTCGGGGTAGCCGACCGCCGTCTTGACGGCGAAGCGGTCGAGTTGCGCCTCCGGAAGCGAGAAGGTCCCCTCCTGCTCGACGGGGTTCTGGGTGGCGATGACCAGGAACGGGTCGGGCAACTCGTGGGTGTCGCCGTCGACGGTCACCTGCTCCTCCTCCATCGCTTCCAGCAGGGCGGACTGCGTCTTGGGGGGCGCGCGGTTGATCTCGTCCGCGAGGACGACGTTGGCGAAGATGGGGCCCTCGCGGAACTCGAACGAGCGGTCCCGCTCGTTGAACACGTGCGTGCCGGTCACGTCCGACGGGAGGAGGTCGGGCGTGAACTGCACGCGCGAGAACGAGAGGCCGAGGGCCGTGGCCAGCGAGCGAGCGGTGAGGGTCTTGCCGGTGCCGGGGACGTCTTCGAGCAGGACGTGGCCGCGGGCGACGGCGCCGGTGAGGACGGTCTCGAGGAACTCACGGTCCGCGATGACCGCCTCCCCGACGGCGTCGAGGACGGCCTGACAGTCGGCGCTTGCCGCGTCGATGTCCATACACCGGACGCGGGGCGCTCGGCGTTTATTCCTGTCGGGACGCGGCGCGGAACCGTAACCCCTAAAGTCGCTACCGGCATCGTTCGAAACGAGCCGAGGTAGCCTAGCCTGGCCAAGGCGGCAGATTCGAGATCTGCTGTCCTCACGGACACGGGAGTTCAAATCTCCCCCTCGGCGTTTTCACGACGGACACCCGTCGAGCGACCGCGTAGCGTGTCGCTCGACCTGCCGAGTGACGGTCACGTCGGCGTCGCTCCGGGGTGTGGTACTGTCGTGCACTCGCGGCAACTTTCGCCAGCCATACGTACCGGTACGTCCGACTCCGGGCATGGATGTCGTCGAGGACTCGCTGGGCGTCGACATCGGCGTTTTCCTGGCGCGGCCGCTGTTCGCGCATCTGGCGACGCGCTCGCCGGAGGGCCCCCGGGAGTCGCCGGTGTGGTACCTGTGGGAAGACGGCTCGCTGTGGATAGACGGCGACCGGGACGCCAACTCCTTCACGAGTCGGGTCGCCCGCGACGAGCGTGTCGCGGTCGGAATCGTCGACTCCGAGCCACGTCGCGGGCTCATCCAGCACGTCGGGATGCGCGGTACCGCCGAGGTGGTGCCGTTCGACCGCGACCGCGCGACGCGGCTGTACGAGCGGTATCTCGGTAGCGACGTCGAGTCGTGGGACCCGCGGTTCCAGTCGTACATCCGCAACCCCGCGGAGTCGTCGGTGTTCGTGCGTGTCGACCCGGAGACGGTCGTGGCCCGCGACCAGTCGTACGCGCCGGCGCCCGGGCGCTAGTTCGGTTCGCCCGTCTGGTTGCGTGCCAGTCCGCCCCGGAACGCTATCCACGCCAGCACGCTCACGAACAGGATTGGCGGGAGGATCATGAACCCCCACAGCGGGTCGAGACCCCACTCCAGCAGCAACAGCACGTCCGCGATGCCGAGAAACAGGAACGGGAGCATCGCGTAGAACGCCCGCTTCCGGCTGACTCCGGGGCCGTCCTCGTCCATACCCGTCGTCGGGCCCCCACGACCAAAAGCGGCGCGGCACACGACGGCCGAACATTATTTCGAGAGAAAGATTTTTGTATCAAGGCTCTGAACGGGTGGATGCGGTCGCCGGCCAGTGACACTCCCCCGAGTTCTCCCCCGGGCTCGGCACCCCATGTGGTCGGCGACCCGAGTTCCCCCGTCTTTCTCCGCGGTCTGTCGGATAGCGTCGTTTCAAGTGTGCCCCCCGAGGAGGGCCGCCATGCCGGAGTTCGACTTCGACGCGACGTTCGACCCCGAGGTGTACCTCCACTTCTACGCCGACGGCCTCGCGGAGCGGACCGACCGCGACATCGACCTCGTGTCGGAGGCGCTGTCGCTGTCGGGCGACGAACACCTGCTCGACGTCCCCTGTGGACACGGCCGCGTGACGAACCGCCTCGCCGAACAGGGGCACGAGGTGACGGGCGTCGACCGCTCGGCGGGGTTTCTCGATCGGGCGCGGGCCGACGCCCGCGAGCGCGGGGTCGACGACCGGGTCGACTACCGCCAGGGGGACATGCGCGAGTTGCCGCTCCCGGACGACAGCGTCGACGCGGCGTTCAACGTGTTCACGAGCTTCGGCTACTTCGACGACGCCGACAACCGGCGCGTGCTGGAGGAGGCTCATCGGGTCGTCCGGCCGGGCGGCCGGTTCCTCGTCGAGATGGTGCACCAGGCCGGCGTCATGCGGGAGTTCCACCGGACGGTCGCCACCCACGCCGGCCCCGACGACCGCGACCTGCTCGTCGACGAGAACAGTTTCGACCCCGAGACGGGCCGGATGCACACCGACCGCACCACCTACCTCGACGGCGAGCGCCGCGAGTCGACGTACTCGGTGCGGCTGTACACGCCGCCCGAACTCCGTGCGCGGTTCGAGGACGCCGGCTTCGAGGTGGTCGGCGTCTACGGCGACGGCACCGAGGAGCTGACGATGGACGCCGGGCGCGTGACCGTCGTCGGCGAGGTTTAGCGCCCCTCGAACTCGGGCTCCCGGCCCTCGATGCGCGCCTCGAACCCCTCGCGGTAGTCGCGGGTGTCGTCCAACTCGCGGCCGAGCGCCTGCTCCAGTTCGAGGCCCTCGTCGAGCGGCGTGTCGAGCGCCGCGTTCAGCGCCCGCTTGGCGTTCGCCATCCCCAGCGGCGCGTTCTCCGCGAGTCGGTCCGCGAGCGCCTGCGACGCCGCGTCCACCTCGTCGTCTGGCACTACCTCGTTTACCAGTCCGAACGCCTCGGCGTCTGCGGGGTCGATATACTCGCCGGTCAACACGAGCTCTTTCGCTTTCGCCAGGCCGACGAGGCGGGGAAGCCGCTGGGTCGCGCCGCCGTGGGGGAACGTGCCGAGTCGCACCTCGACGACGCCGTAGTCGGCGTCCGCTCCGAGCACGCGGAAGTCACAGGGCAGGGTGAGTTCGAACGCACCCGCTGGACCCGCGCGTTTGATGCCCGCCACCGTCGGAGCGTCCGTCGATTCGAGCGTGTCGAGCAGTTCCGGGAAGGCGTCCCGTGTGGCGTCCGACGCCTCGCTCGCGGCTTCGTCGCTCGCGCGTTCCGAGGCGCTTCGCGCCTCGCGGTCCACCCGCTCGCGCATCATCCGGAGGTCCATCCCGGCGGAGAACACCTCGCCCTCGCCGAGCAGGGTGATGGCCCGCACGTCCTCGTGGGCGTCGGCCCGCTCGAGTGCCGTCCCGAGGTCGCGCATCAACGGGACGGTCATCGCGTTGCGCTTCTCCGGGCGACTCAACCGCACGTCCGCGCGGTGGCCGTCGACCTCGAGCGTCGCCAGCCCCGTCCCTATCTCCTGCATACCGCGGGAAGCACACGCGAGGACTTGAAGGTGGGCGGCGGGCCGACGAGCGCGTGGGGAGCGGAGGCTCTTGTCGGTACCCCGCGTACGCCCCGACATGGCAGACGGGAAGTGGCGGATGCTGGCGCTCGTCGCCGTCGCGGAACTGCTCGCGATGTCGCTGTGGTTCTCCGCGACCGCGGTCGGGCCGGACCTGGCGACCCGCTGGGCGCTCTCGGGCACCGAGGAGGCGCTTCTGACCTCGGCGGTACAGGTCGGGTTCGTCGTGGGGGCGCTCGTCTCCGCGGGGCTGACGCTGTCGGACACGGTGCCGCCGCGCTACCTGTTCGCCGGGTCGGCCGTCGCGGGCGCGGCCTGTACCGCCGGCGTCGCCCTCGGCGACGCGTTCCTGCCGGCGCTCGCGCTCCGACTGTCGACGGGGATGGCGCTGGCCGGGGTGTACCCGCCGGGGATGAAGCTCGCGGCCGGCTGGTTCCGCGGGGGCCGGGGCATCGCCATCGGCACCGTCGTCGGCGCGCTCACCGTCGGCTCGGCGCTCCCGCATCTCCTGCGAGCGGTCGGCGGCGTCGGCGACCCGTTCCGCGTGCTGTACGGGGCCGCGGCGCTGGCCGTCGTCGGTGGCGTGCTCGCGCTCCGGGTTCGCCCGGGACCGTACCAGGCACCCGCGGCGCCGTTCGACCCGGCGGCGACCGTTCGCGTGCTCCGTGACCGGCCGACCCTGCTCGCTAACGTCGGCTACTTCGGCCACATGTGGGAGCTGTACGCCGTCTGGACGTGGGTGCCGGCGTACACGCTGGCGGCCACCGGCGACGCGGTGCTGGCGTCGCTGGTCGCGTTCGGCACCATCGCCGCGGGCGGCGTCGGCTCCGTCGCGGCCGGCGCGCTCGCGGACCGCGTGGGCCGGACGACGGTCACCGCCGGGAGCATGGTCGCGTCCGGCACCGCGTGTCTGCTGGCGGTGCCGGCGTTCGGCTGGCCCGTCGTCGTGCTCGTCCCGTTCCTCCTGCTGTGGGGACTCGTCGTCGTCGCCGACTCCGCGCAGTTCTCGGCGTGCGTGACGGAACTCGCCGAGGAGAGCTACGTCGGTACCGCCCTGACACTCCAGACCGCGGTGGGGTTTCTGCTCACCATCGGCTCCATCCAGATGACGCCGGTGCTGGCGGCGGCCGTCGGCTGGCGGTGGGCGTTCGCGCCGCTCGCGGTGGGGCCGGCGCTGGGTACGCTGGCGATGCTCCGGCTTCGCGGCCTGCCGGCGGCCGCACGGCTGGCGGGCGGACGTGGCTGACGGCTCCCGCGAAAACGAGTCGGTCCGCGCCGCGTTACGCGTCCGTCTGGTTCCCGCTCTCCGCGTCGTCCGCGCCGCCCGGCGTCACGCCGGAGACGGCCTCCCCGAGCGCGTCGATGCTCCCGGAGAGGAACTCGTTGATGGTGCTGTGGATGTCACCGACGAAGTCGGGCACCGGGCCGGGCATGTCGCTCGGCGGTCCCGCGTCGCCGTCGCTTGCGCCCTGTGCCTGACCGGGGGCCGCGGCGGCCGCCCCCGCGCTCACGAGGAGCGCGACGGCGGCGACGGCCGCGACCACGATTCGGGTTCGGTTCATCGCAGTCCCGGCTATCGGCGCGGACTACTTGAAGGGGTGAAACCGTTCTGTCGGGTTCAGGCGTCCGAACGCTCTACGGCCGCGATTTTGACGGTGTGAACGGTATGAACGGTGCGGGGGGTGCGAGCGCCCCCGGCCGCTCACTCCCCGAGGCCGGCCAGCGACGCCTGCTCGCCGGGGTCGGGGTTCCGGCGCGGCGGGACCCGGCGGCCGCCGACGACGTAGCCGTCGACGGGGTCGGTGTCGGCGGGGGCGGCGTCCTGTACCCAGACGGTTCGGCCCGGTGGCGACAGTTCGCGGGCCCACTGCCGGGCCAGCGGCTTCGAGGGGAAGCGGCGGCGGACGCCGTTTTCGCGGACCCATCGGCCCACCCCCGGACTGACCTTCCGGGCGGACCGCTTCACCTCGACCACGTAGCCGTCGTCGCTCACGCGGCCGGCTACGGCCAGCGGCCCGTTAATCCTACGGGTCCCCGATTTCCGGCGGCTCGGCGGCTCTCTCGGGCTGGGCGTAGCTTTTACTGTGATGTCGTTGAACCGCCGAGCATGGAGCACGACGCATCGGTTCGGGGCCTGGGCCTCAGCGAGAGCGAGGAGGGCGAGGGGACGCCCGTGGTCCTGCTCGACGTCCGCGAGGAGGTGGTGCCCATCTTCATCAGCCGTGACCAGGCGCAGTCCATCCAGCACGCGCTGGCGGGCGAGCCGTTCGACCGGCCGCTGACCCACGACCTGCTTCTGGACGTGCTCGCGGAGTTCGGCGGCGCGCTCGACCGGGTCCGGGTCGACGACCTCGCGGACGGGACGTTCCTCGCCAAGGTGGACGCCGAGCAGTATCTCGACGGGCGGCGCAAGAAGCGGACGTTCGACGCGCGGCCCTCGGACGCCATCGCGCTGGCGCTCCGGGAGGGGTGTCCCATCGTCGTCGCCGACGGCGTCGTGGACCGGGCCGGCCGCCCCTCGACGGACTTCGAGGTCCACTCCGAGGGGTAGTCGGGCGGGTCAGTCGTCGGCCAGCACGTGCTCGGGCGCCTGTGCGAGCAGGCGGTCCATCGCGTCGACCATCGCCCGCACCGAGGCGGTGGTGATGTCGGCGTCGCTGGCGGTGACGGTCACCGTGCGGTCGCCGCGCGACATCTCCACCTCGACGGTGACGACGGCGTCGGTGCCGCCGGTGATGGCGTCGACGTGATACGAGTCGAGCGAGGCGTCGCCCGCGGTGCCGAGCGCACGCCGCGCCGCGGTGACTGCGGCGTCGACGGGGCCGTCGCCGGTCGCCGCGGCGGTGCGCTCCTCGTCGTCGACGCGCAACCGGACCGAGGCGGTTGGCGTCGACCCCCCCGCCGCCGCCGTCAGGTCGACCAGTTCGACCCGGCGGTCGCGCTCGCGGCCCTGCACCTCCTCGGCGAACGTCAGCAGGTCGGCGTCGGTGACGCGCTTGCCGCGGTCGCCGAGGTCCTTCACGTGGGAGAGCACCTCCGAGAGTTCCTCCTCCGTCACTTCGACGCCGTGCTCGGCGAGCGCGGCCTCGACGCCCGCTCGGCCGGCGTGTTTGCCGAGGACGAGGCGGCGCTCCCGGCCCACCGTCTCGGGGGGGTAGGGCTCGTACATCTCGTCGTCTTTGAGCGTGCCGTCGGTGTGGATGCCCGACTCGTGGGTGAAGGCGTTCTCGCCGACGACCGCCTTGTTCGCGGGCAGAGGGACGCCCGTCGTGTCCGCGACCATCCGCCCGAGGTCGTACAGCCGTTCGGTGTCGACCGTCTCGACGCCGTAGCCGTGGTACAGCGCGATAGCGACCTCCTCGAGGGCGACGTTGCCGGCCCGCTCGCCGACGCCGTTGATGGTCCCGTGGACGAGGTCCGCGCCCGCGGCGACGGACGCGAGCGCGTTCGCCACCCCCAGGCCGAGGTCGTCGTGGGTGTGGGTGCTGGTGGGGCCGTACTCGGCCAGCGTCGACACCACGTCGACGGTGCGGTCGGGCGTGGCGTGGCCCACGGTGTCGGCGTAACAGAAGCGGTCGGCGCCGGCGTCGTGGGCCGCCTCGGCGAGGGCCTCGAGGAACTCGAGGTCGGCCCGGGAGCCGTCCTCCCCGAGCGCCTCTATCCAGAGGCCGTGGTCGCGGGCGTACGCGACGAGTTCCTCGACGGTGTTGACGACGTCCTCGCGGGTAGTGCCGACCTTCGTCTCGACGTGGCGGTCCGACGCCGGAACGACGAGGGTCACGCCGTCGACGTCGCAGTCCAGCGCGAGGTCGATGTCGCCTTTCACGCCGCGGGCGAAGGAGGTGACCGTCGCGTCGAGTCCGAGGTCGGTAACCCGCTGGATGGTCTCCCGCTCTCCGGGGCCGGTGCAGGCGCTTCCCGCCTCGATGACGTCGACGCCGGCGGCGTCGAGTTCGCGGGCGATGTCGGCTTTCTGGCCGGGTGACAGCGACACGCCGGGCGCCTGCTCGCCGTCCCGCAGGGTGGTGTCGAGGAACTGTACGTCGGCGTCTGAGAGGGGACGCGTCGCTGGATGGTCCCCGAAGAGGCTACTGTCGTACACGTCAGAATCAGTCGTTGCGTCGGATTTCTCGGCCAGCCGCCTTGCGGCGACTTCCTCTATCCTCCGTGTCGTGGGACATGGGTACCCGTACCGAACCGGTCGACCGATATAAAGCGGCCGGATGAGACAGATATTGGTGTCAGTTGAAGTTGGTCACACGGAGTTGGTCGCCCGCCTGCACGTCCGCGGCCGCGCCCGCTGGCAGTTCCACCACCAGGTCGGCGACGTGGCCGCCCCGTCCGGTCCACGCCGACAGCCGTTCGACGCCCTGCACGACGCCGTCGGCGACCCACACCGCGTCGAGGTCGAACGGCACACAGAGCATGTGGAGGCCGCGCCGCTTCTGGCCGTCGAACGGGAACACCAGCGCGTAGTCGTCGGGCACCGAGCGCCGGAACATCAGCCCTACCCCCTTCCGGACCAGCGAGTCGGCCACCTCCACGTCCGTGGCGAGCGTCCGCTCGTCGCCGTCGGCGACGTGGACCACGCGCATGAGTCGCTCCAGGCCGCCGGCCGACGTAACGGTTCCGCCCATGTACGGGTAGCCACCTGCTACTGTTTGGTTAGTTACTCCGTACGAACAGTTAGTTACTCTATACAAACAATTAGTTTTCGAGTAGCACGAAAAATACTAAGTGTTTAATGGCCCAGCTATAACCGGATGTATCGCTATCTCATCCCAGTCGGTCTGGTCGTGCTGGCGACCCTGACGCTCGGCGTCGGCGGCGCCGCCGCCGTGGGGTTCGACGACGGGGCCCACCACGACCTCATTCCGCGCAACGGAACCAACGAGACGACCGAACAGTACCGCGGCTACGAGCCCTCCCGCGAGTGGGTGGACAAGCCGGTGAACATGGACAGCGCGCCCGAGGACTTCACGCCGAGCGACGACGCATCGGCGTCGTCCGACGACGGCACCGCGTCGAGTTCCAGCGGGCCGGAGGGGATGGTCCGCTACTACCTCACCTCCGGGCCGTCCGGCTACGAGTTCACGGAGTTCCGGCTCTATCACGTCGGCGACAACATCGAGGTGTGGGTGGCGACGGACCTCTCGTGGGGCGTCGCTGGCGACCGCCCGACGCCGTCCATCTCGGAGAACCAGACGGAGGCCATCGCCGCCGAGTTCGACGAGAACATGTATCCCACGGAGTCGGAACTGTTCGGGACGCCGGACCCACGCTCGGGCAACGAGAGCCTGCTCGAACAGGCCGGGTCGGTCCCCGAGGACTACTACTACACCGGCCCCGGGTCGGCGAACCGGACAGTCCTCCTCGTGCAGAACATCCGGGACAAGAACTACTACGACCCGAGCTACCCGCTGTACATCGCGGGCTACTACTCGCCGACCGTCCAGCAGTACTCCGACCGGAACGTCATCACCGTCGACGCGTACGGCTGGGACGAGGTGAACGCGACCGACACCACGGTCGGCTACGAGGGGACGCTGGCCCACGAGTACCAGCATCTCATCCACGGTGACCTCGACCCCGACGAGACGACGTGGGTCAACGAGGGGCTGTCGGACCTCGCGGAGACGGCCACCGGCTACGGCGTCGCGGAGGGCCACCTCTCGGCGTACGAACAGCTCCCCTCCAACTCGCTGACCAACTGGGAGGACCAGGGCGCCATCAACGTGCTCGCCGACTACGGCGCGGCGTACGCGTTCCAGATGTACCTCTGGGACGCCCACGGCGACGCGTTCGTCCACGACCTGGCGAACGACGACCGCAACGGCATCGCCAGCGTCGAACATCAACTCGACCGCTACGGCGACAAGCGCGACTTCTACGGAGTGTATCAGGACTTCGCCACCGCGGCGGTGACCGACACCGTCGAGCGACCGAACAAAGACGAGTACAGCATCGACCGTCTCGACGTGTCCGTCAACACCTCCACCGACACGAAGACGGCGGGTGCGTGGGGCACCAACTACCGCGAGATAGACACCAGCGAGACCGGCCCCATCACCGGCGTCGAGGTGTCGGGCACCGACTACATCGGCACGCAGTGGTCGACCGTCGAGACGGAGCGTGGCCCGGCACTCTACTCGGGGTCGGGCAACCTGCTCGACCGCCACGCCGTTCGGCGGGTCGACCTCACGAACGCCTCGAACGCGACGCTGACGTTCGAGACGAAGTACGACATCGAGTCGAACTGGGACTACGGCTTCGTGCAGGTGTCGACGGACGGCGGCGAGACGTGGACGTCGCTGTCGAACGCCGACACCGACGACTCGCCGACGGCCAGCGCCCACCCGAGGGTGAAGGCGAACGTCCCGGGCTTCACGGGCGAGTCCGACGGCTGGGAGAGCCAGTCGTTCGACCTCTCGGCGTACGAGGGCGAGGAGATACTCGTCTCGTTCCGCTACACGACCGACTGGGCGTTCGTCCAGCCCGGCTGGTACGTCCGGAACGTCTCGGTCGCCGGCCAGCAGTTCTCCAACGACGCGAGCGATTACCTCAGCGAGCGCGAGGCCCGCAACGACCGCGTCGAGTACCAGTTCTCCTTCATCGGCATCAAGGAGAACGGCAACTACCAGGTGAAACAGCTCGACATGCGCACGTTCGACGAGAGCGACGAACAGGAGCTCCAGCAGTTCCTGCACAACGGTAACTTCGAGAAGGTCGTCGTGGCCTCGACGTGGGCCGCGAAATCCGGTGAGAGCGGTCGCGTCCCCGTCGGCGTCGAGTTCGAGTACGCCCGCGAGAACGGCAACTCCGACGCCGGCAACGGCAACGGCAACTGAGCCCCCGACCACCGATTCTTTCGCCCGGATTGAAGAGCGTCCAGCGGCAACGCCGACCATGGAGAAGACGCCGCAAGGCACCTCCGTCGGGGTAGACGACCCCTACCAGTTCGTCGAGCGGTGCGACCATCTGACGGACGACGGCCGGTGCCGGTACGCGGCCGAACACGCCCGCCACGACCCCGAGTTCGCCGCCGAGCGCCGGGCCGACGACCTGCGGTGTCCCGCGGCGGACTACGAGGCCCGGAGGGCCTCGGAACAGTCGACCGGCGAACGGAGTGAGCCGGGCGACGGCGAGTGGGAGTGGTCGGACTGTCCCCACTTCCGGGCACGCAACCGCGACCGCGAGTGCGTCCGCTGTGGGTTGGAGGAGCGCCGCCGCGCCCACGACGACGAGCGACCCCTGCTCGAAGAGCACCATCTCGAATACCGCGACGACGACCGGCGGGAACTGAGCCACGAGATAACCGTCTACCTCTGTCGGTGGTGTCACGCGAAGGTCCACGACTCGTGGGCGCGGGTCGACGACGACGCCAGCCCCGACCCGGAGGCCATCGCCGAGGCCGAGGGCCGCCGGAGCGACGAGCAGGCGGAGGCGGCGTTCTCGACGGCGGCCGAGCGGTACGACGAGGAGTGAATACCCACGACCGTGCAGTATCGCTCGCAGTTTCAGGGGGTTTTTACCCACGTACGCGCTACCACCGCCAATGACGCGAATCGTCGTGGTGGACAACCACGGGCAGTTCACCCACCTCGAACAGCGGGCGCTCCGTGACCTCGGCGTGGACGTGGACATCGTCGACAACGAGACGCCACCGGAGGAGACCGACGCGGACGGCTACGTGCTGTCGGGCGGGCCGGACGCCGACCGCATCGGGGCGTCGCCCGCGTATCTGGAGACGGGCAAGCCCGTGTTGGGCATCTGTCTCGGCCACCAGATTATGGCGATGGAACTGGGCGGAGGGGTCGAGTCGGGCGACTACGGCGGCTACGCCGACGTCACGGTCGAGATAGAGAGCGAGACGGACCCGCTGGTCGGGTCGCTGTACCCCGAAACCAGAACGTGGGCGAGCCACGCCGACGAGGTGGTCGAACTCCCGCCGGGCTTCGAGCGCACCGCATCGAGCGACGTCTGCGACATCGAGGCGATGAGCGACACGGACCGCCACCTCTACGGCGTGCAGTGGCACCCGGAGGTCGCCCACACCGAGCGGGGCGACGAGGTGTTCGAGAACTTCCTCGCCGTCTGTCGGTAGCGTTATCAGTTTCCGGAGAGGATTACGGCCGATGACCGCGACACAGGGCGACCTCGCCTCGCTCTCGCGGTACATATTCCGCGCGCCCAGCTGGTACTCCAGCGTGGCGTTCTCGCTTCTCATCGCGGCGTTCGCCGGAATGGCGGCGTTCGATTCGCGGTTCCTGCTGGAGGACGCCTGGCAGGGTGTCTTCTACATCGGCATTCCGACGGTCGTCGCGAGCGGCATCACGCCGTGGGTCGACCGGCGGCTCGGCGGGCAGTTGACGCCCAACCGGGCGTCGCTGCTGGCGCTGGTCTGCGAGCTACTGGTCGTCGGCGTGCTCGTGCTCGCTGGCGCCGTCGCCGTCCTGACGTCGACGTTCGGGCAGCGGTTCGTGTTCAACGCGCTGTTCGCGTCGCTGGCGGCGGTGTTCGCGCTCCGCCTGCTCGTGGTGATGGCCGTCTCCACCCGCGAACCCATCCGGGCGGCGGTCCCCGCCAGCCTCCAGACCGTCGTCGCGGCGGTGCTGCTGTTCGTGTACAGCGGCACCGCTCGCTATCTGGAGGTCGGCGGTCCCATCCTCCGGTCGTACCTGTCGCGGCCGGAGGTGGCGCCCCAGGAACTCCACGTCGTCAGCCCGAGCGACTTCCTGCTTCTGGCGGCGATGTGCGTCCTGTACGCGGGCGCAGTGTACGTGTTCGTCGCCGTCATCGACCGGCCGTGGAAGCAGTCGATGGGCATCTCCGTGCTGGATTTCCTCCGGGGGTTCATCGGCCACATCGCCGAGGGCACCCGTGAACTCGAGGACTTCTTCGAGCAGATCGGCGAGGAGGCGGTCGTTCCCGTCACCGTGTTCTCGTTCCGGACCGACGACGGCGAGAAAGCGCGGTTCGTGCTCCCGATGATTCACCCGGGGCCGATGGGAGAAATCGGGGGCGGCAACCTCCCACAGCGGGTCGCCCAGCAGGCCGACGGGCTCGCGTTTCCGCCACACGCGACCGCCGGCCACGACTTCAACCTCGTCACCTCCCGGGAGGTCGACACCATCATCGACGCGGCCGACCGCGCGTACGACCGCATCGAGTACCACGACGCCGCGACCGAGAGCCTGCGGACCGAGGAGGGGGAGGCGAAACTCCTCGCGCAGGCGTTCGGCGACGACGCGTTCATGACCGCCACTTACGCTCCCAACTTCGCCGACGACGTGGAGTACGCCGTCGGGCTCTCCGCGCAGGCGGAAGCCCGACAGGGCGGGCTGGAACACGTCATGCTCGCGGACGCACACAACTGCAACAACGGGCTCGAGGGTGAGGACCTCGGCCACGTCGTCCCGGGGTCGAAGCGGTCGTTCGACATGATAGAGGCGGCCCGCGAGGCGGGCGAGGCCATCGCCGACCGCCCCCACGAGCCGGTTCGGCTGGGCGTCGCGTGGGACCGGACGCGGTGGGAACCCCTCGACGGCATCGGGCCGCTGGGTGTCCGCGTCGCCGTCGTCGAGGCGGGCGACCAGCGAACCGCCTACGTGCTCGTGGACGGCAACAACATGGAGCCCGGTCTGCGCGACAGCATCGTCTCCGCTCTGGAGGACGGGCACGCGGACCTCGCGGAGGTGATGACGACGGACACCCACATCGTCAACACCGTCGAGGCGTCCAATCAGGTCGGCGAGCGGATGGACGGCGCGGAGCTGACCGACCTCATCGTCGAACTGGCCGACGACGCCGTCGCGGACCTCGAACCCGTCGAGGCCGGTATGGCGACCGAACGCGCTCAGGTGACGGTGTTCGGCAACGACCGAACCGAGGCGCTCGCCTCCCACGCCAACGCGATGGTCCAGATGGGTGGCGCGCTCGCGGCCGTGTTCATCGCCGCGGTCACCTCGGTGTCGGTGCTGTTGTTCTTCCTGACCTGACCCCCCGACGTTCAAGTAGGATACCGCGACCACCACCGCCGTGACGTGACGGACGGTGCGGAGCGGTCCGGGCGGGTGTGTGGCTCGCCGCTCCGCGTTGGGCCACGAGCCACCTGTACGCCAGCGTGACAGCGGTCGCTCCGTGTCGGGAGCGCGCCGAGAAGGGTCAGGCGTCCTCGTCGAACAGGTCGTCGACCGCCGAGCGCGCCGCGAGTGCGGCGTCCTCGGCGACCTGCTCCTCGTCGGCGTCGCCCTCCGGGGCGTTGAGGTAGACGTCGACCTCCAGCACGCCGTCGTCGAAGGTGACGGTCACGTCGAGGTCGCGTACCTCGCTCTGCTTGTAACGCGAGAGGACGAGTCCCTCGGCCGCCTCGGCGGCGGTCTGTACGACCTCCTCGTCGGTCGGCATCGGCGTTACGCGCCGCCGGCGCCCGGACCGCCCGGACCCATCGGGCCGCCGCCGCCGCCACCGCCGGCACCGCCCTGGAGCATCTGCTGAAGCTCCTGCTGGAGCTCCTCGAACTGCTCCTGGACGCGCTCCTCCTGCTTCTCGAGCGTCTGGACGCGAACCTCCAGCGAGTCGACCTTCTCGTCGAGGGCCTCGTGGGCCTCGTCGTAGTCGGTCGACACGAGCAGTTCGCCGACCTCGCGGTACATCTGCGTGTCCTCGTCGATGTCGTCGAGCGCGTCGAGCGCGGTCTCGGCGTCCGTCAGCGAGCTCTCGGCCTGCTGTTTCTGTGCTGCGACCTGCTGGGCCGTCTCCTGGAGATCCTGCAGTTCCTCGATCTTCTCCTGGGCTTCCGGCGGCAGATTACCCTGCATGCGCGGAGCGAAGGTTCCCGGCGTGTTAAACCCCCGCTTTCGTGACCGAGTTGCCCCGGGACCGGCTCGTCAGGCAGTCACAAGCCTGTCTCAGTCGTGTCGATTCGTGGAAAACTGAATCCGATTGTTGGCGGCCACGCCGCCCCGTTTCACCCGTCGCTCAGGCCTGGGGACGGGCGGTCATCTCGGGCTCGGCGGTGCGGCCCTGGAGCCACGCGCCGACCACGCCACCGAACGCACCGGGAATCGCGGCGATGACGACCAACCCGACGAGCAACACGCCGAGACCGACGCCGAACAGGCCGCCGAACAGGATGCCGAACGTCGTCAGGAACAGCCCGACGACGACCAGCCCGATGGTGGTGGCGAGACCGCCGTGGACCGCGCCGGAACTCATGTCGGAGCCGTTGACGTAGCCGGCGACTGCGCCGGCGATGACCGCCGCCAGCGTCCCGCCGACGACCGGGAGGCTGAGGTCGGTGAACGGGACGACTGCCCCGCTTACCAGCCCGAGAACGATTGCCGCGACGATACCCGCACCGATAGCCCGCCAGTTGATGTTCATATCTATCGGCTGGGAGTACGCTGTCCACGGTTATCAGCAGATATTGCTGTATTGTGCGCGGATAGTCGACACACGCGTGAACTTCGAGTCGGATACTGTCCCGGTCGGTCAGGCGACTCCACCCACCCGCTCGGCCACCTCGACCAGCGTGCTCCAGGTGTTGATACCGGCCCGCAGGGCCACGAGGTCGTCGGCGTCGACGCGGACCGCGAGGTCGGTGCCGTCGAGCGAAACGGAGGCGGTCGTGCGGTCGCCTTCGATGTCGCCGACCTCCTGGCGGACGCTCCGCTCGACGAGCGCGGCGTCCTCGGGCGTCTCGTAGGCGAAAAGCAGTTCCGCGGAGTGAGTCACTCGACGCCGACGGTCTTGATGTCGCGGCTCCGCTCCTTCAGCAGGACGCGGTGGCCGCAGTACGGACAGCGGACGCCGCCGTATTCGTCCAGTTCGACGTCACGCTTGCAGCGGGAGCACTTGTAGCTCATTCGTCCTCGGACAGCGCCGCGCGAAGCGACCGGCGGACGGTCTTGCCCGCGGGCGTCTCCGGACGGTAGGAGCCGCCGGCGTACTTGTAGTCGCAGTAGCCGCACTGCCAGATGCCGGTGCCCTGCCGCTCGACGCGCTCCTCGCCACACGAGGGGCAGGCGTGTTCGTCGCGCGTATCCTCCTCGATCTCGGCGACGCGACGGCGAGCGACGCGGCCGTAGCGAGCGCCGAAGCGACCGGCACTTCCGGTCGTACCCTTCTTGGCCATAGTGTCGTCATATCCTCCCCTCGCAGGGATAAACCCTACGAGATGCCGCCGCCGTCGGTCGCGCTCCGGTAGCCGACCAGCGCGGACGGCAGGACGACGCCGACGCCGACCAGCACCGCGAACAGCGCCCACTCGGGCACGCCAGACAGCGTGCGGAGGCCGAGCCACAGGCCGACGGCGACCACGACACAGACGCCGATAATGGTGTTCTCACGGGAGACCATGCGACGACGTTCGGGGACGCCCGGCAAGTGTCTTCTCACTCCTGGAGGTCAGCCTCGTGAAGCGCCTCGTTGAGGTCCGCGCGGACGCGTTCGCCCAACTCGCGCTCCCCGGCCGTCGTCACCACGCGGTTCTCCTGGACGCTGGAGCCGTCGCGGATGAGCAGGCGGACGTTGCCGTTCTCGTCGGCACGGGTCGCCTTCGCCCGCACGCCGGACCGACTGCCGGAGCCGCCGGCGTCGATGGGGCCGGGGATGATCTTCTTGACGTGCGGGTGCTCCCCGACCGCCCGAATCGCCTCCATCCCTGCCCGGTTGCCGATGAGCGTCGAGTGGCTCCCGCCGAGCTTCTCGAGTGGCGGGGTCTCGACCACCTCCAGCGCGGGCTCGCCCGTCCGGCGGCGGACCGCCTCGACCGGCTCGTCCTCGTCGGCGACCCGATACAGCGGGTAGTGAAGCTCCCCGCGGACTGCCTGCAACACCTCGCGGTCGCCCGCGGCGTACACCTCCTCGGGGCGCTTCCGGTGCGTCTCGTCGGCTACCAGCCCCGCGAAGTTCCGCAACTCCGTGGGCTCCCGCTCCGGGTCGTCCTCGGGGTGGGTCGTTATCTCGCGGCGCGCCACCACCTCGTCGTCGGTGAGGCAGGTGACGGTCGCGCGCTCGCGGTCGAGTTCCAGAACGACTCGCTCCGTGTTCCGGGTGTGGCAGGTGAGACAGTAGTCGCCGGGCCGCTCCAGCGACGTCGCACACCGGCCACAGTTCATACCGGCGGAACGCCGTCGGAGCGGATAAGCGAGGCGGTTCCTACCGCTTGCGCAACTCGGCGTAGTACGTCCCGTCGCCGTCGAGGTCGTTCGGTTCGAGCACCTCGTGGAGCCGCCACGGCGTCGCCGCCAGCACCTCGCGCATCTCGTCGGGAGAGACCATGAGGTAGTCGAACCAGGGGGTCGCCTTCCGCTTGTATCGGACGCGGATGCGGAGCGCGCCCGGCAGGCGGCCCCGCTCGCGGTTGAGGTCGTGGTACGCGCGGTGCTCGGGGGTCGGGTTCGCGTGGACGTCGCGCGTCTCCGCGAGGAGGCGCGCGTCGTCGGTCGTCACGGCCGCCAGCCCCGCGAGGACGCCGGGAGCGGTCGTCCGGGTCCCCACGAGCCCGAAGTTGTTACCGCCCATCACGACGGTGTCGAACGTGCCCGCGTCGAGGTCGCGGACGTCGGCCACGTCGCACTCGCGGGCGTCGACGCCGCGGTCCCGGGCCACCTCGACGGCACCCGGCGAGACGTCGATGCCGACCACGTCGTGCCCCCGCTCCTGGAGATACAGCGCGTGCCGGCCGGCGCCACAGCCCACGTCGAGGACGCGCCCCTCCACCCGCTCCATCGCGGCGTGTTCGCGGTCGGGCCACTCCTCGGGGTCGGCGAAGTACATCGGCGGCCCACCCGACGGCGAGACGAAGCCGTCGTCGCGCTCGACGAGTTCGAAGCTCTCCTCCCCCTCGTGGTGGTCGCGGATGGCCGCGCCGTAGGCGTCGTCTGCGGGGTCCATCGACTCACCGTTGGGGGTGTGGGGTATCAACCCTGGTGGTCGCGTGTCACCGCCTCTCAGGTCAGCGCGGTCGGCTCGGTCTTCAGGTACTCCCGGAGGACGGTCGTCGCGTAGCTCCCCTTCGGGAGTGCGAAGGAGAACGTCAGCGGGTCCCGGTCGACCGACAGGCCGGTGCGGACGAGTATTGCCCGCCTGATGCCCGTCGAGTGGAACGCTCCGGGGAGCTCGAAGTCGGACGGGGCGAGGTCCATCTCGTCGAGCACGTCGCGCTCGATGTCGCCCTGCTCGCCGTCCGCGAGCTCCGTGTCGGTGCCGACCAGTGGCGCGGTGACGAACGCCCGCCCGCGGTCGAGGTGGCGGTTGACGGTGTCGACCCGGTCCGCGTCGACGCGCTGGAGGCGGCCGACGTCCGGGAGTTCGACCGCCTGGGGGGCGTCGCGGTCGGCGAAGCAGACCACGTCGCCCGCGACGGCCTCGTGGAACGGGAGCCCCCGGTTCAGCCGCCGCGAGCACATCCGGTTGAACGCGTACGACTGTACCGCGTTGACCAGCATCGACTGGAGGTTCGTCGGGAACCGCTCTAGCGCCGCGCGGAAGTCCGCGGGGTCGGTGCCGCCGTTGTCGACCAGCGCCGACAGTAGCGACCGCTCGTAGCGGAGCCGCCCGGGTATCAGGTCGACGAACTCGCTCCAGGCCCGCTCGTCCCACCGGTCGTCTATCTCGGACCGGGCCCGGAACGAGTCGTCCCGTTCCGCCTCCGTCCGGGTACAGACGTAGGTGCGGACCGCCCGCTCCCACTCCTCGCGGACCACCTCGCGGCCGACGAGATGCGTGACCGGCCGTTGGCTCCCGAACCGCTGGGGGCCGAACACGTTCGGGACGCCGACCCGGTCGTCGGTGCCCGAGAACGCTCGCAGGTCGTCGGTGACGGCGTCGACTCGCTCGGGGTGGTCCGGGTCGCGGACGGTTATCTCGAAGGCGTTGCCCGCGAGGTCGCCGAACAGCACCGGCCGGCCGGCCCGCCCGACGAGTTCGACCTCGGCCTCGTCGGCGTCGGGAATCGCGTCGGGGGCGACACCCTTGACCGAGAACAACTGCGTGGTCACCGCACGCTTGTCTTTCGTGCCGGCCCAGGAGACGCGCTCGCGTGAGATGCCGAGTTGCTTCGAGACGCTGTCGGCGAAGTCGTTGGTGTCCCAGTTGGTCAGCGTCGCGCGGAACACGACGTGGGGGTAGGAGCCGGGGTCGGCGTCCAGCGGTTCGACGTCGAACGCCTCCAGTTCGCGCACCCGGAAGTCGGCGGCGCTGGTCTTCAGGCGGCCGCCGACGCCGTCGGCGTCGCTGACGTACCAGTCGACGCCGACCGCCCGCTCGTCCGGGTGCGCCTCGCGCATACCTCCGCGAGGGTCCGGGGCGTGGTGAACGTTCGGTTATCCGGTCGGCCGCGCCGTCCCCGTCTCCGTCGGCCCACCAGTCACCTCGACGGTCGCGTCCTCGCGGAACCCACCGCTGTCGACGACGACCCGGACGGTCTCGCTCCCTTCGTAGTAGTGGGGTTCGATGGTTCGCGTGACGGTCCTCGTCTCGCCCGCGGCTACCTGCCACGCCGCCTCGGGCACGCCCAGCGACCCCTGTTTCACCCCGAGCGTCGCCAGGAACCGGCCGTCGCGGCCGCCGTGGTTCGCGACCGTGACCGACGCATCGAACGCCGTCCCGTACTCGACGCTCTCGGGAACCGACCACGACTCGACCTCGAAGGCGGGCGCGGCCGCGAGACGCTCGACCGCGGCGTCGGGCAGGCGCCACCGGGGCCGGGGGCCGTCCTCGCGGGCCCACACGACGGCCGCGTCGTCGGCGTCGACGACCGGCACCGCGATGGCGACGCGGTCCCGGTCGGCGCTGTCGTCGCGCCCGACCGGGATGGGGCCGTCGTGGCGGTCGCCGCCGACCGCGACGGAAAGCGGCACGTCGATGGGGTCGTCGTACTGCTTGCGGCCGTCGGCGCCGAGGTCGAACCCCTCGGTGGTGACGCTGACGACGACGTACTGCTGGCCGGCGCCGGCCGCGGCCACCCGCTCGTAGTAGTGGGTCGAGGAGACGTAATCGACGCTCACGACGGAGGGGTGGACCGCCGCGTCGTCGACCCGAATCGTTCGGCCGTCGTCGGTTTCGTACGTCTCGCCGAGCGCGAGCGAGGGTCCGGCGTCCGGCGTCCCGTCGGGCGTCGGCGAGTCGCGTGGTGACCGGTCGGTCCTCGGCGTGCCGTCGTCCGTGGTCCCGAGCGTGTCGAGACAGCCGGCCGTCGCGGCGAGGCCGGCGCCGACGGCGCTCAGGAGCGTCCGTCTGGAGGGCGGGGACATGCCGCGGAACTCCCCCGCCCGCCGGCAAGTGCCTTGTGGCGTCGCCGCTACCGGCAACCACCGCCGGGCACCACCGGACGTATGCGGGCGACCGACCTCTCCCCGCGCATGACCGGGCTGTTCGACGCGCTGGAGCTACGAGGGACCGAGATACGCAACCGGGTGATGGTGTCGCCGATGTGCCAGTACGCCTGCGAGGGGCGCGACGGCCTCGCGACCGACTGGCACCACGTCCACCTCGGCTCGCGGGCGACCGGCGGGGCCGGCATCGTGATGGCGGAGGCCACCGCCGTCGAGCCGCGGGGCCGCATCTCGCCGCAGGATTTGGGCATCTGGTCCGACGAGCACGCCGACGCGCTCCGCGACACCGCACGGTTCATCAGCGACCGGGGCGCGACGCCGGCCATCCAACTCGCCCACGCCGGTCGGAAGGCCTCCACGCGTCGCCCCTCCGACGGCGGCGGCCCCATCCACGGCGAGGACGGGTGGACGCCGGTCGGCCCCACCGCCGAGTCGTACCCCCACGACGACCCGCTGGACGTCGAACGGCTGGACCAAGCGGGCATCGAGGGCGTCGTCGACTCGTTCCGTGCCGCGGCCGAACGCGCGCTCGACGCCGGCTTCGAGATAGCGGAGGTCCACGGGGCGCACGGCTATCTCCTCCACTCGTTTTACTCGCCGGTGTCGAACGGCCGCGAGGACGACTGGGGCGGCGACTTCGCGGGACGCACCCGCCTCGTCCGGGAGGTGACGCGCGCGGTGCGTGAGGTGTGGCCCGACGAGAAGCCGGTGTTCGTCCGCCTCTCGGCGACGGACTGGATGGGCGAGGACGGCTGGACCGTCGACGACACCGCCGAACTCGCGCCCCTGCTCGCCGAGGACGGCGCGGATCTCGTCGACGTGTCGGCCGGCGGCGTCCACCCCGACCAGTCGGTGCCCGAGAGCGGCCCCCACTACCAGGTGCCGTACGCCGAGCGGGTGACCGAGGCGCTCTCGGATACCGACTGTGCGGTCGGTGCCGTCGGGAAGATAACCACGCCAGAGGGTGCCGACGAGGTGGTCCGCAACGGCCGCGCGGACGTGGCTATCCTCGCCCGCGAACACCTCCGGGACCCGTACTTCACGCTCCACGCCGCCGAGGAACTGGGCGAGGAGGGACCGGTCCCGCGAGCGTACCGTCGCGGGTTCTGACGCCGCCGGGTTTAGGGTCGACCGCCCCTTCCAGCCGGTATGCGCTTCACGCTCGACGACGCCCGTTCGTCGCCGGTGGCCGCGGCCGTGTTCATCGTCGGCCTCGCCGCCGCAGGGGTCGCGCTGTTCGTGGCGGACGGCGAGTTCGGTGCCCCCGCCGGCACGCCCGAGTGGTGGCTCGGGGTGGCCGTCGCGGGCGTCGCCGTCGTGGTGACGGCCCTGCGACTGGGTCGGTAGCTACAGCAGGCTCAACTCGCCGGTCACGCGGTCGACGAGGTTCTCCTCGGCGGGCCCGACCGCGAGCGCGGTCACGGTTCCGGGGTCGAGTTGCGTGTGGCCCGCGTCGCGGATGAGCGCGTTCGGTAGTCGTTCGCGGCGCGCCTCGTCGGCGAGCTCCTGCAGTTCGGCCTCGCCGCTCGCCTTCAGGACGACCTTCTTCTGCCCGCCCTGCTTCCAGCCCTGCTGGGCGTCCGGGCCGGCGTTCTCGTAGGCCTTCAGGGAGGCGTGGGCGACCTGTGCCGCGAGCTTCCCGTCCCCCATCCCGAGGTCCGTGCGGACGACGATGGCCTGTTTCATACCCGCTCTGCGTCGTCTCCGCCCATAAACGACCCGAAGACACTTACCGAATCCGCGTTCAGCCCCCGGTGTGTCCCGGCTCGACGCCCTCCTAGAGCTACTCCTCTCCCCGCGGTCGTTCTTCGCCGACCGCGACATCGACCACCACTTCGGCCGCGCGTTCGCCGCGGTGCTGGTCGTCGCTGTCGTCTCCAGCGCCGCCTTCCTGACGATGGGGTGGCTGTTCGCCGCGAACGTCGACGCCACCTACGAGCGGACGGTCGCGGAGCCGTGGGACGAGGAGTCCTGCGAGCAGTACGCCGACATGACGAACGAGACGAATCTCTCCGGAACGCCCGAAAACTGCGCGCTTTCGGAGCCGAAGACGGCGACCGTCCACGCCAGCGACGTAGTCTGGGACGCCTTTCTCGGGCGCGTCCCGCTGGTGTTCGTCGCCACTATCGTCGGCTGGCTCCTCATCGGCGTGGGCCTGCACGTCGCCAGCGCAGTCGTCGAGGGCGAGGGGTCGTTCGGCCGCACGCTCGTGGTGACCGGCTACGGGATGGTCCCCTCGCTCGTGCAGACGGTGTTTGGCGTCGTCGCGTTCTGGCTGGCGATACAGTCCATCGAGTTCGGCGGCGACCCCGAACGGCTCGCCCGGCAGGTCGAGCGGCTCGCCACGGGCGGTCTCGGGCCGCTGTCGGTCGTCGGGGCGGTCGTCGGGGCGGGCTGGCAGGGGTACGTCTGGACCGGCGGCCTCCAGGAGGCACGCGACCTCCCCCGCGGCGGCGCGGCGTTCGCGGCCGGCGTCGTCGCGACACTGCTTCTGCTGTCGTCGCTGTTGTGACCGTCGGCTTTTAGCCCCCCTCGCCCCCCTACACTCCCATGATACTCTCCGACGCGGACATCCTGCGGCGACTCGACGAGGGGGACCTCGTGGTCGAGCCCCTGGAGGACCCCGAGATACAGGTCCAACCGGCCAGCATCGACCTGCGACTCGGCCGGGAGTTCCTGGAGTTCCAGCACGCCAACATCGGCTGTATCCACCCGAACGACGAGCGGGAGGTCTCCGAGTACGTCGACCTGACGGAGGTACCGGAGGGCGGCGAGTACGTGCTCCACCCCGGCGACTTCGTGCTCGGGACGACGAAGGAGCGGGTCGGGATTCCCGACGACCTCATCGCCCACGTCGAGGGGCGGTCGTCGCTCGGCCGACTGGCCATCGTGGTGCATGCAACTGCGGGCTTGTGCGACCCCGGGTATAAGGGCCAGATAACGCTCGAACTGTCGAATCTCGGACGGGCACCGGTCGCGCTCTCCCCGGGCATGCGCATCTCGCAGTTGACGTTCACCGAGTTGAAGACGCCCGCCGACCGGCCGTACGGCGCCGAGCGCGGCTCGAAGTACCAGGGCCAGTCCGGGCCGCAGGCGTCCCGGATTCAGGGCGACAGGGAGTTCGGTGGTGAGCAGTGATGCGACGCGAGCACCGCGAGCGAGCGCAGCACCTCGGCAGCGAACGAATCGAGTTCGGGGGCGGGCAGTAAATGCAGTTCATCGAGGAGGTGGTCGTCGAGGAGTTCCTGCCGACGTTCCGGTCGTTGCTGGCGACGGAACTGCGCCAGCGCGATTTGACCCAGAGCGAGGTGGCGGACCTGCTGGGCATCTCCCAGAGCGCCGTCTCGAAGTACGCCCACGGCGAGGTGGCGATAAACGAGCGGCTCGCGGAGGACGACCGGGTGCGCGACCTCGTCGAGCGCCTCGGCGAGGGGCTCGCCTCCGGGGAGATGTCCCGCGTGCAGGCGCTGGTGGAGGCGGAGGTGCTGGTCCGGCAACTGGAGCGTGGCGACGTGCTCGCCCAGCTCCACGAGGAGGCGTTCCCGCCGCTCGCGGAGTACGAGGGGGAGTTCGCGGTCCACGACCCCGACTCGCAGGTCCGGGCCGCGGAGCGGACGCTCGCGTCCGTGCGCCGGGGCTTGCGTACGCTGGAGAACACCTCCGGCTTCGCGGCGCTCATCCCCGCTGTCGGCTCGAATCTCGTGGAGGCGCTCCCGGACGCCACCGGCATCGACGACGTGGCCGCCGTCCCGGGTCGCATCCTCGACATCAAGGGGCGCGCGACGGTGCCGGCCGACCCCGAGTTCGGCGTCAGCGAGCACGTCGCCAACGTCCTGCTCGCGGCCCGTCGCGGCGGGAGCGAGGCCCGCGGTGCCCTGAACGTTCGCTACGCCCCCGAGAGCATCGAGGCGTTCGAGGCGGCCGGCTACGAGACGGTCGCGTTCGACGCCGACGAGCCGGTCGACGAGGCGGTGCGGGCGGCCGTCGAGTCGACCCCCGGGGCGGACGTGGTGTACCAGACCGGCGGCTTCGGCGTCGAGCCGGTCGCGTACGTGCTTGCGGCCGACGCCGTCGCCGCCGCGGAGGCCGTCCGCGACGTGGTGCCGTGAGCGTCCCCGAGTTCTACGGCCGGTACGCCGACCTGTACGACCGCATCGCCACGTTCCCGGGCGTCGGGCGGTGGCGTCGCGCGGCCGCCGACGCGCTCGACCTCTCGGCGGGCGACACCGTCGTCGAGTTCGGCTGTGGGTCGGGCGCGAACCTCCCGTATCTGCGGGAGCGCGTCGGCGACGACGGCCGGGTGGTCGGCGTCGACGTCACCCGGCCGTTGCTCGCCCGTGCCAGCGAGCGTGCCCCGGACGCGGGTCTCGTCGTCGGCGACGCCGTTCGCCCGCCCGTGGAGCGGGCCGACGCGGTGCTGGCGACGTTCGTCTGCGGGATGTTCGCCGACCCGGCGCGCGTCGTCGCGGACTGGTGTTCGCTGGTCGGGCCGGGTGGGCGGGTGGCGCTGATGGACGCGGCTACCTCCACTCACCCGCTCGGCCGCTCGCTCAATCCGGCGTTCCGGGCGTTCGCGCGGGGGACCGCGCCAGCCGACTCGCCGCTCGAGGCCGCGCGGGCCGCCATCGAGGGCGAGGGCGACACCGTCCTCGACGAGCGGGTGGCCGCGGCGCGGGCGGCGCTCGTCGACCGCACCGAACGGCGGCAGTTCCGGCGGTTCGGCCTCGGGTTCGTCGGCCTCCTGTCGGGGCGCGTGCCTCGCGACTTCAGTCGGTGAAGTCGCGTGGCCGACCGGAGAGAGGCCACGGAAGAAGCGAGCGGGGAGCGGAGCGACCCGCGAGCCGCGCGGACGTGAGCGGCTCGGGATGCGCGAGCGTGGCGAGCCGCGAGCCACCCCTTGCCTCTTTACCGGGGGCGCGCGAGCCGATGGACGTGCCCGATGGCTGGGACCCCGAGACGGTGTTCGACGTGTTCGGGAGCGAGAGCGCCCGCCGCATCCTCGCGCTGGCCAGCGAGGGGCCGGTGACGGCCGACGACCTCGCCGACCACCTCTCCGTCTCACAGCCCACCGTCTACCGGCGGGTGGAGGAACTCGTCGAGTACGACCTGCTCGCGGAGCGGGACCACGTCGACGACGAGGGGAACCAGTACAACACCTACGTCACGAACCTGGATTCGGTGACGTTTCGCGTCGAGGACGGCAAGTTCGTCGTCGACCTCCAGCTAGCACGAAACGTGGCCGACCGTGTGAAGGACTGACGCGGCCGTTTCGCGGCTTCAGCACACGTAGCTCCGCCCCGGCCTTTAGTGGTCTCGTGGAGACGTACCGGGTGGCATGACCCGGAACCCCGAGACCACCACGGAGACGGCGAAATCGCTACTCCGCGGCTTCTTCGCCACCTTCCACCTGTGGCTGATGGGTGGCACCGCGGCGTACCTGTTCTGGTACGGTTTCACCCAGCCGGCCATCGGGATGTCCGCGCGCCCGGTGGAGGCGTTCTTCGGCGGGGTCGCGCTGCTGCTCTTGGCGTGGGCGCTGAAAGGCTCCGCGAAGGAGAGCGCCGCCGTCGACGCCGTCGGGTCGGACGACCGGCGGACGGCCTGACGGGCCGCTATCGCGGCGGTCGCGTCGTCGACTCTCGCGAGTCGGCCGACCGGGACTGGGAGAGCGCACTCGCGTGCCCCGGCGACGCCTCGACGACGTAGGTGCCCGCGACCTGATCGAACAGCCGCTGGTTCCTGTCGTCGATGGCGATGGCGGCCAGTCCGACGGCGGCCGTCAGCCAGCTGAACACGACGACTGCGGGGACGTTGCGCGCGAGCGCCGACCCGAACCCCGGCGTCTCGCCCCGGTAGTCGACCACCTTGATGCCGAGCGCCCGCTTCCCGGGCGTCTGCCCGTTCCAGAACGCCTCGAACACGCCGCCGTACAGCGGGAGCGTCAGCGCGCCGACGAACACCAGCGGCTCCACCAGTTCGGGTGAGGGGCCGACGAGTGCGGCGAGCGCCACCGCGACAGCGACCACCTGCACGAACGACAGCACGAGGTCTATCACCTGCGCGCCGATGCGCTCGCCGACGACCTCGGTCGCCCCGTCCGTCGGCTTCACCTGCGAGTCCGTACTGGTCATTATATCGGGCCGAGTTCGTCTGAACGAAAAAGGTTCCGCTAGTCGTCGGCCGGCGTCGGCCCGCTCACCTCGACGGCCGGCGCGTCGACGCCGAGTGCGTCTATCGCCGCCTGTGCGGCGTTCTTCCCCGACAGCAGCATCGCGCCGAACGTCGGCCCCATCCGCGGGAGGCCGTGGACCGTCGCCGCCGCCATCCCCGCGACGACGAGGCCGTCGTTGACGAGGCCGGTGTGCTCGACGACGGCGTCCTCGCTCTCGGCGACCCACATCGAGCCGTGACCGGGCGAGTCGTGGCCGGGCGCGCCGTACTGGTCGTCGGCCGTCTCGTCCATCCCGGTCGCGTTCTCGCTTGCCTGCTCGATGCCGGGCGCGTCGAGTGCGCCCCGCTCCTGGAGTTTCGAGGCGACGAGCGCGTCGTGGCCCGTCGCGTCGACCACGAGGTCCGCCTCAAGCGCCACCGGGTCGACGCAGGTTATCTCGCGGGGGAGCGCGTGGACCGGCGTCCAGTTGACGACGACGCCCCCGACTCGCCCCTCCTCGCGGACGACGCAGTCGGTGAACTCCGTCATGTTCTGCACCCGGGCGCCGGCATCGCAGGTCGCCTTGATGAGCCCCGAGCACGCCTCGGGGCCGTTCGCCACGAACAGGCCCTCGGCCTCGTCGCTCTCGGTGTAGTCGACGTCCAGTTCCTCGAGCACCGCGTCGGCCGGCGACCGAACCGTCACCTTGTTCATCAGGAAGCCGCCGAGCCAGAACCCGCCGCCGAGGTAGTTGTTCTTCTCTATCACCGTCACGTCGACGTCGCGGGCGGCGAGTTCACGCGCCGTCGTCAGCCCCGCGGGGCCGCCACCGACGACGATGACGTCCGTGTCGACGTTCCCGATGAACTCCTCGCTCCACTCGCTTGCGATGGCGCGGGTGACCTGTGCCTCGTCGGCGTCGCTGAACTGGGTCATACCACCTAGTGATATTCTGCGATGGTAGTAAAGGTTGGGGCGGTTTGAAGCCCCCGCGGGTGCAGGCTGACGCATGGAACCGACCGCCCGCGTTCGCTCCTGTGACCGCTCGTCGATTCGCGTGCTGTTCGACCTCGCGGAGTCGGTGGGAGGTGACCTCGTCCGCCTCGAAGTCGGTGAACCCGACTTCGAGACGCCCGAGCACGTCACGGAGGCGGCGTTCGCGGCGACCCGCGAGGGCGCGACGGGGTACACCTCGAACGCGGGCCTGCCGGAGCTCCGGGCGGCCATCAGCGACACGCTGGCCCGCGAGTACGACACCGAGTACGGGGCCGACGACCTGCTCGTGACGACCGGCGGGATGGAGGCGCTACATCTCGCGGCGCTGTGCGTGCTCGCGCCCGGCGACGACTTGCTGATTCCATCGCCGGGGTGGCCGAACTACTGGACGCAGGCCCGCCTCGCGGACGCCACCCCGGTGGAGGTGCCGATGCCGTACCCGTACGACCTCGACCCGGACCGACTCGTCGAGGCGATGGGTCCAGACACCGGCGCCGTGATGCTGTGCTCGCCGTCGAACCCGACTGGACGCGTCGCGGACCCCGATGCGGTCCGTGCGGTGGTCGAGGCCGCTCGCGAGCACGACGCCTACGTCGTCGCCGACGAGGTGTACGCGTCGCTCACCTACGACCGCGACCCCGTCTCGGCGGCGGCGCTTTCCGGCCACCCCGAGCACGTGCTCACGGTCGGCTCCTGCTCGAAGTCCCACGCCATGACCGGGTGGCGGGTGGGCTGGCTCGCCGGGCCCCCGGACGTGGTCGGCGAGGCCACCAAGATACGGGAGTCGACGACCGCCTGCACCTCGACGATTGCACAGCACGCCGCGCTCGCGGCACTTTCCGGCCCGCAGGGGCCGGTTCGAGAGATGCGCGAGGCGTTCGCGGAGCGGCGCGACTACGTCGCGGACCGCCTCGATTCGATGACGGGCGTCACCGCGCCGCGCCCCGAGGGCGCGTTCTACGCGTTCCTCGACCCCGAGGGGTACGACGACAGCATGGCACTCGCCAAGCGACTCGTCCGCGAGGCGGGGGTCGTGCTCGCGCCGGGGTCCGGGTTCGGCGAGGCGGGCGCCGGAAAACTGCGCCTGTCGTTCGCCAACTCGATGGTCCGACTGGAGGAGGGGCTGGACCGACTGGAGCGGGCGCTGTGAGGCCGTCGTCGCGGAAAAATCGGGTCGCTGGTTCGGGCGGTCGCTGGCTCAGGCCGTCCGGCCCGGGCCGGCCTCGGTCTCGTCGGTCTCGGGGCGCGTCCGGTAAGTGTCGAGTCCGAGCACGCGGTTGAGGGGGCACTTCTGGGTGAGCCCGGTGGCGAGGAACACGAGCCCCACCAGCAGGGCGACGGCCGCGATGGCCACCCCGAGGGTGCCCGCGGCGATGGTCACGACGCCGAGCAGGCCCGCCCCGCCGACGATGGCGAGGATGGGGCCGAGCACGAGACGGGCGATGCGGTCGTAGCCGCCGACGTTCTTGTCCATAGCCTCCGTAGGTACCGCGGGAGCATAGCCCGTGCGGACGATTCCCACGCCGCGGGATTCAGTCGTCGCCGCCCTCCCTGATGGCCCGCTCGGCGTCCGCGAGTGCCGCCTCGCGGTCGAACGCCGCGACGATGTCTTCCAGTTCCTCGCGGGAGGCGCCCCGCAACTCGCGGGCGTGGGCGGTGACGTTCGGCACCGCGCGGATGATGTTGTCGACGATGGGGACCGTCGCGGTCCGTGCCGACCGCGACAGCGGATTGAGGTCGATTACGAGTTCGGTCTTGCCCATCTCCGCGAGCGCCTCCGCGCGGTCGCCGTCCTCCAGCGGGACGAGCACCACGTCGGCGTCGCCGATGCCGTCGGCGTCCACCTTCGCGCGCTCGTGGTCGAGGCCGGGGATGCGGCCGTCCGCCTCCAGTCCCTTCACCTCGTCGGCGCCGTGGTCGCGGAGGTGGTCGACGATGGCCCGCATCCGCTCGTCGGTGCGGTTGAACAGGTTCACCTCGACGTCGGCGTCGACCGCGTCCGCGAGGTCGACCATCTCGCCCGGACACAGCGCGGCGACGTTGCCGTTGATAGAGAGAACCGGGTGGTCGGCGAGCAGGAGGTGGGCGGCGGCGACCCGCTCGGCGGCGTCGGCGCTGTCGGTGGTCTCCTCGCCCAGCAGGTAGTCGAACGCCTCGCCGCGGCCCTGTGCGATGAGCCCCTGCTTCGAGGTGATGCCCTTCTCGACGCCCGCCTCGATGCGGTGTCGCGTCAACAGCGACTCGTAGCGCGGGTGCGACTCGGGCACCTCGACTTCGCTCATACCTCGGCGTTGCCAGCGCTGGCTAAAAAGCGCCCCGTTCAGGCGTCCCGCGGGTCGAACGTGTCGCGAAGGGCGTCGCCGACCACGCTGACCGAGACGATAGTCGCCGCCAGCGCCAGCGCCGGGAACAGCCATATCCACCACGTCACGGTGCTGGTGCCCCCCTCCGCGATTTGAGCGCCCCACGAGTAGAGGATGGCGTCGCTGAGCCCCAGGTAGGCGATTGCCGCCTCCGTGAGGAGGAGAACCGGAATCTGTCGGGTCGTCGCCACCACCACCGTCGCGGAGACGTTCGGGAGGATGTGGCGGCGCACGACCGCGAGGTGGCTCGCCCCCTGACTGCGGGCGGCCCGCACGTACGTCGACGTCTTGCGCTTGACGACCTCGCCGCGGACGACGCGGGCGGGCCCGCCCCACGACAGCAGGCCGAACACGACGACGATGAGAAACAGCGAACGGCCAACGAGGAAGATGAGGATGACGTAGACGACGAACGCGGGCACCGTCTCCTGAACGTCGACGTAGCTCATCAGCAGGTCGTCGACGATGCCGCCGCGGTAGCCCGCGACGACGCCGACCAGCGTCGCCAGCGGGACGATGAGCATCGCCGCGACGAGGCTCAACAGCATGGTGACGCGGGCCCCCGTCACCAGCAGGGGAATCATCCCCTTCCCGTCCGCGTTCGTTCCAAGGGGGTGGTGCCACGTCCCCGCACACAGCGGGTTGGCGGGCGTGCCGACGTTGCCGCTGAGGCACTTGTAGGCGACGGGCCCCCGCTCGACGGTGAACCCGAGCGGCGGGAGGTTCTGGTGGTAGAGGTCGATCCCCGGGCGGCCGACGAACAGGGGCCCGAACGTGCCGACGAGCGCCAGGACCCCGAGGAAGGCGGCGGCGACGACCGCCGGTCGGTGGCGCCGGAACCGCCGCCAGTAGCGGACGGTCGACCCGCGGTTCTCGACCGCCGGGAGCACGACGAAACAGCCGAACAGCAAGACGGCGAGCAGGTAGAGCCAGTCGAGTCGGATGGGTGCCCAGTTGCCGACGACGTAGGTGCCCGCGGCGCCGGAGTAGTCGTAGTAGAACAGCGCCGCGTACGCGACCAGCGACGCGAGGAACCACCGCATCGACCGCGAGAGCCGGTACGGCCGCCGCTCCAGGTCGCCCCAGTCGACGTCCCCGTGGAGCGTACCCTCCGGGTCGGCCATCGTCACCACGACGGGCAGGGCGTGTCATATAGCTATCAGTAACTGAAATCCGGATTTCAGCAAACGTTACCACGGAACGTACCGTGGCCCCGGCGGATGCGCGTCGAGATGCCGCCCGCCCCGGAGGTCCGGCCGTGAGCAGGCTCCGCTTCCTGACCCGGCGGGCGCTGTTCGCGCTGTTCGCCACCTACCTGGTCGTCTCCATCACCTTCGGGTTCATCGCACTGACGGCCGACCCGCAGTTGGCCGTCGTCGCGTACGGCGCCGCACAGGCGCCCCCCGGCGAGTACTACAACCAGTCGGAGGCCGCCGAGCAGGTGAACGAGGCGGTGTCGGCCTACGAGGAGGCGTACAACCTCGACGAACCGGTCGAGAAGCGGTACGTGACGTGGCTCGTCAACGTCGCCACCTTCGACTGGGGGGAGTCGCTCCACCGCGACCGGGCGGTGGTGGCGATGGTGGGCGAGGCGGTGCCGAAGACGGCGGCGTACGTCCTGCCGGCGATGCTACTGTCGCTCGTCGGCGGCATCTCGGCGGGCGTGTTCGCCGCCTACCGCCGGCGGTCGGCGGGCGATTACCTCGTCACCGGACTCGGCTATCTCGCGTTCAGCGTCCCGAACTTCCTGCTCGGGGGGCTCGCGCTCCTGGGGCTGGCGCTTCTGACCGCCGCGGAGGGCCGTCCCGGCCTGCCGCTACCGACCGAGGTGCGGACGGTGGTACTGCCCGCGCTGGTGCTGGGCGGTAGCCTGTTCGCGGGGCAGTTGCGTCACGCCCGTTCGGAGGCGCTGGAGCATTTCGGCGAGGCGTTCGTGAAGCTCCTGCGCGCGAAGGGGGCCGGCCCGGTGCGGGTCGCTCGCCACGTCCTGAAGAACGCCGCCATCCCGCTGGTGTCGCTGTTCTTCGCGGAACTGCTGGCGGTGCTCGTGGTGAACATCTACGTGCTCGAACAGGTGTTCCGCATCCAGGGGCTCGGAAGCCTGAGCCTGTGGGCCATCGGTGAGCGGGACCTCCCCGTCGTCCTGGGGACGACGATGGTGCTGGTGTTCGTCGGCATCGCCGGCAACTTCCTGCAGGACGTAGCGTACGCCTTTCTCGACCCCCGTGTCGAGGAGGAGCGTTAATCGAGCAGGTGCGCGCCGGCCGGATGGACGGCACACACCTCGGGGTCGTAGCCCGCGTCCGAGAGGCCCGTACCGACGGCGAACGCCGTCTCCCCGAGCATCGCCATCGACGCCCGCCCGCCGGCGTCCTCGACGTCGGCGACGACGGCCCGCAGGTCGTCGGTCATCAGGCCGGCACCGTCGGCGAACTCGCGGGCGGCGGTCACGAACGTCGACAGCGTCGGCGTCCCGCGAACGCGGTCGAGCGCCCGCTCGCCGGCCCGCGAGAGGGCGTCGGTGTCGCCCGACAGCACCGCCTCGGTCGAGAGGCCGCCCAGCGTCAGATACTCCACCCGAGAGCGGGCGGGGATGCCGTCCATCCGCCCGTGGGCCGGCGCGCCCGGGTCGAGACGGAGCGGGACGCCGCCACGCGCCTGTGCGACCACGTCGCCGAGCCCGGTACCGGCCTCGACCTCCGCGCGGTGGGCCAGCGTCACCAGGTCGTTCTCGGAGCGGGCGCAGTCGAACGCCGCGTTCGCGGCCAGCGCCGTCCCGAGCGCCATCGCCCCGCTGACGCCGAACCCGGAGCCGAGCGGCAGGGCGGTCTCGCAGTCGACGCGGGCGTCGACCCCGAGCGCGTCGAGCACGCCGTCGACCGCCCCCACGTCGATGGCGTCGCCGTTCAGCCGCAGGCCCGACCCCTCGCGGACGGTGACGGTGACGCCGTCGGACAGCGCGATGCCGCCGCCCCGCGAGCCGGCCCGCTCGGGGTCGTCGTGCGGGTGGGCCGAGAAGAACGCCGTGACGTGGCCCGGGACGAACGCGCTCGCCTGGCTCATACCCGGGCGTCGGCGTCGCCCGGTTTAACGCTTGCAGTTCCCGCCCGTGGCGGAAGCGGTAAACGCCCCCGCGTCGAACGCCGGGCCATGAGCGAGGAGGCGGCGGACCCGACCGCCGACGTGCCCGACGACGCCGCGGCCGAAATCGCGGACGCCGTCCGCCGGGCGCTGGCGAAACACGGCTACGCCGGGCTGACGACGAAGAAAGTCGCCGCCGAGTCCGAGAAGAGCGAGGCGTTCTTCTTCTACCACTGCGACTCGAAACATGACCTCATCCTCGTCTTCCTCGACTACGCTTCGGAGTGGTCGCTGGGTCGCCTCGAGGCGGTCACCGACATCGCGGACCCGGTCGAGAAACTGTACGTCGCCTGCGAGGCCCTGCTGGGCGACCCAGACGACGAGTTCTCGCGGGGGATGAACGTCGCCGTGATGGAACTGCTGGCCCACGCCCCCCACGATACGGCGTTCCACGACCGTCTCGAAGCCTACGAGCGGCGGGTCCTCGCGGACCTCGCCAGCGTGCTGGAGGACGGCATCGACGCCGGCGTGTTCCGCGCGGTCGACCCCGAGGCGACCGCGGCGTTCCTGCTGATGGTCGCGGACGGCACCGCGGGCGCGGTCCACGCGCTCGGGATGGACGACGTAGAGGCCGGCGTCCGCGACCGCCTGTTCGACTACCTCGAGACGAGCGTGCTCGCGGAGGGCGTCACGCCCCCCGAAGGTCGGTAGCGTCGTCGTCCAGCAGGCGGTCGAGCCGTCGCTCCAGTTCCATCTCGTCGATGTCGCCGCGGGCGTAGGCACGTTTCGCCGCAGTCACGGGGTCGTCGTCGCCGTCGTCCGGGTCGCGGTGCTCCTCTGCCGTCCGCCGCTTGGCGATTCCGACCGCCAGCGGCAGGACGCCGCCGTAGCCCACCGGAAACGCGACCCAGAACCACGGCACGCCGAGCGCGAGCAGGCCGAACGCGACGGCGAGCACGCCCGCCGAGACGACGCCCGCGACCGCACCCACCCGCGGGTCGGCGTCGCCGCGGTGGCGGTGGGGCCTCACGGCTCCACCTCCACGACCGGGTCGTCGTCGCGGCCGTCGAACCGACCGCCGGCCGTCTCGGCACCGCCGGATGCAGGCTCGGTTCCGACGGCCCCGGCCAGCCCCAACTCGGGCGTGTCGACGTAGACGGCCTCGAACGCGTCGGGGTCGACCCGGTACGTCTCGTGGAACACGCCGACGCTCCCGTCGCGCAGGCGGCCGTTGTACTCGCGCCACGCGTCGACGTGCTCGCGCAGTGGGTCGCGGGCGTACTCGCGCAACGACTCGAAGTCCGTCCAGTACTGGACGGTGGTGAACGTCCGCCCGCTCCACGTGTTCCGGCTCTCCAGCAGGCCGTCCGACTCGTCGAGTTCGTTCTGCATCCGGCGCATCGCCACCGCCACCGGCACCCACCGGTGGAGCGCCCGCCAGCGGTTCACGTGCATCCCGATGACGAACACGACGAACGGCTCGTCGGTCGTCGGGTGACGTCGACCGTCGCTCTGCTCGCTCATGTTACTGAGCAAACGCTCAGGAAACTTAAATCTGAGTGTTTACTCAGAAACGTCGGCCAGCAGGCGACGGAGAGTCACCGACAGTTCCTCCATCACGTCGACGTCGAGGCCGTCGGTGGTCAGGAGCACGCCCTGCTCGCCGACGATGACCCGCGAGAGGAACCCATCGGAGAACACGCGGACGGTCACCTCGTAGTCGCCGAGTCCCGGCTCCTCGCCGGCGTCGATGGTGTCGCGGCGGTAGCTCTCGCCGAACCCGGCACGTTCGCTCTCGACGAACTGCTCCTTGCGACGGGCGACGCTCGCGGCGTCGCCGATATCGCTCCGGACGTACAGCACCTCGAACGCGTCGGGGGTGAACCAGATGACGGTCCGGAGGCTGTCGCCGACCGCGGTCCGGCAGGCGCTCACGAGGCTGTCGCTCAGACTCGGCTGGATTTCGTGCATGAGATTCACAGGCGCTCCGAGAGCATCAACCCGCCGGGCGGCGGAGCTATCCGGACGCCAACCGTAGCCATCGGTGGCCGGGGTGGCTTCCGCCGGAACCGCCACCGGTTTTCGGCGCGCGGCCGACGTGCCCACGATGAGTGACTCGGTCGACGAAACACCCCCGTACAGTACCATCCTCGCGGAGCAGATAGAGGAGGGGCTCCGGGAGCTGAACCGGTCGACCACCGGGCTGGCGCTGTCCGGCGTGTCGGCCGGCCTCGACATCGGCTTCGGCCCGCTGTTGATGGCCGCCACCTACACCACGGTCGCCGGCGTCGCGGGCGACGCGCTCACCCGTTTTCTGCTCGCGCTCGCGTACACCATCGGCTTCGTGTTCGTCGTGCTCGGCCGCTCGGAACTGTTCACCGAACACACCACGCTTGCGGTGTTGCCCGTGCTCGACGGCCGCGCGTCGATGCGCGAACTCGGTCGCCTGTGGGGTGTCGTCTACGCGACCAACGTCGCGGGCGGCGTGGTGTTCGCGCTGTTCGCCGTGTTCGCACTCCCCTCCACGACCGGCATCGACCGGTCGGCGTTCGTCGAAATAGCCAGACCTATCGCCGCTCACTCGCCGGGCGGCCTGCTGGTGGGGGCGATACTGGCCGGCTGGCTGATGGGCCTGCTGTCGTGGCTCGTCACCGCGGCCCGCGAGACGACCAGCCGCCTCGCGTTCGTGCTGTTGGTCACCGGCGCCATCGGCTTCCTCCATCTCCCCCACTCGATTGCCGGCAACGTCGAGGTGCTGTTGGCGACGCTGGTCTCGCCGGCGTTCTCCTGGGGCCGGTACGCGGCGTTCCTCGCTATCGCGACCGTCGGCAACGCCGTCGGCGGCACGGTGTTCGTCGCCCTCCTGAAGTACGCCCACGTCGTCCGCGGCGGCGAGACGGTCGACATCGGGGCGGACTGACCGAGTCGCCTACGGGCTCAGACGCTGGCGGTCCCGCGGGAAGAGGACGGCCTCGCGGATGTTGTCCAGCCCGAGCATCGTCATGATGAGCCGCTCGCCGCCCAGCCCCCAGCCGGCGTGCGGGGGCATGCCGTACTTGAACATCTTCGTGTAGTAGTCGAACGCCTCGGGGTCGAGCCCCTGCTGTTCGAACCCCTCGATGAGCCGGTCGTAGCGGTGTTCGCGCTGACCGCCCGACACGAGCTCCATCCGCGGGTGCATCATGTCGAACCCCGTCGAGAGGGTCTCGTCGTCGTCGTGGTCCTTGATGTAGAACGGCTTTATCTCGCTTGGCCAGTCGGTGATGAAGTAGTGCTCGCCGACGTCCTGCCCGAGCGCGTGCTCGCCTTCGGTCGGCAGGTCGTCGCCCCACACCAACTGCTCGTCGAGTTCGCCCGTCGCGTTGATGCGCTCGATGGCCTCCTCGTAGGAGAGCCGCGGGAACTCGCCGCTCGGCGCCTCGAACTCCTCGGCCAGCCCCAGCGTCTCCAGCTGGTCGGCGCAGTTCTGTTCGACGGCCTCGTAGGCGGCCTTCACGATGGCCTCACAGACGTCCATCGCCTCCGTGTGGTCGAAAAAGGCCGACTCGAAGTCGATGGACGTGGCCTCGTTCAGGTGCCGGGGCGTGTTGTGCTCCTCGGCGCGGAAGATGGGGCCGATTTCGAACACGCGCTCGAGGTTCGAGCCGACCATCAGCTGTTTGAACAGCTGGGGGCTCTGGTTCATGAACGCCTCCTCGCCGAAGTAGGTGATGGGGAACAGCTCCGTGCCGCCCTCGGTGCCGGTGGCGACTATCTTCGGCGTGTTTATCTCCGTCGCGTGGAACGCGCGGAACTCCTCGCGGACGGCCCGAAGCACCTCTGACCGGATTTCGAAGATGGCCTGTCCCTCCCCGCGCCGGAGGTCGAGCGTCCGGTTGTCGAGCCGCGTCGACAGCTCCGCGCCGACCTTTCCCGAGGGGTCCAGCGGGAGCTGGGTCTCCGCCTCGGCGACGACCTCGATGGACTCGGGGACGACCTCGACGCCCGTCGGCGCACGGGGCTCCTCCTCGACGTCGCCGACGACCGTGACGACGGACTCGCGGGCGGCGTCGAGCCCCGTCTCCACGAGCTCGTCGTCCATCTCGTCTTTCTCGAGTTTTACCTGTATCTTCCCCGTCGTGTCCCGCACGATGAGGAAGGCGATACCGCCGAGGTCGCGGAGTTCGTGGACCCAGCCGGCGACCGTCGCGTGCTGGCCGGGCTCGGCGTCCGCGGTGTAGGTCCTGTCCTGCATGCCCGCGAGTTCTCGCGTCCCCGACTTAAGCCCCGTTATTCCGCGTTCGTGCGTCCGTCGTCGACCCGGAGCGCCGACTCGATGAGCCGCGCGTACCCCCGGCGCAGTCGCTCGCTCACCGCCTGGTCGGAGATGTCGAGCGCCGCCGCCAGTTCGGCGGTGGTGACGGCCCGCGGAATCTCGAAGTAGCCACGCTCGTATGCGAGTCGGAGCGTCTCCCGCTGCTGGGGCGTCAGATGTGCGGGCTCGCCGGTCGTCTTCGTCCCCTGGTGGAGATGCTTCAGCCGGAACTCCACGCCGTGGTTCTCGAGGAACTCGCGGTACGTGGCGAACGACGCGCGGTCGGGGAACCGCGAGCGGGCGTGCCACCAGCCGTCGGCGTGGTACGCCTGCAGTCGCTCGGCGCCGAGGTCGGCCCACGCAGGGTACAACACGATCTCCGTCGCCTCGGTGATCTGCATCGAGTAGAGCCGCTGGCCGTCGACCTCGCTTAACACCTCCAGGTTCGTGACCGTGGGGTCATCGCGGGCGGCCGCGTCGAACGCGTCGACGCCGCCTTCGACCCACAGGAACATGGTCGGGTGGTCGGGGTCCGTGGCGACGGTCCGCTCGATCTCCAGTGTGGCATCGACCTGCGCCAGCGTCTCGGCAAGCACCAGCGCGCCGGACCGGACCGCGTACCCCACGATAATGCTCATCTAGCCAAGGTTTCAGCCCCCCCCATGAATAAATGTGCGGTGTGAGTTGTGGTTGGAAAAACCGCACGGCACCCGTGTCACTCGGTAGCTATCGACTCATTGACTCATCGACGGACGGACCGGTCACGGAATCGTTCGACGGCATCCCCCGTTCGGTTACGCTCCTCGCTCGCTCAGTTCGAGACCTCGCTGACTCGCGGTTCCTGCGTCACCGCTCGTCGTTCCGAGCCGCTCCCTGTGGTCGCGGCTCGCTTCGCTCGGTCTCGTGGGTCGCATCCCGTGCCCCCTCGACCGTCTCCCTGACGGCGTCGACGCCCGCGTCGTGGACCAGGTCGCCGACGATGACGGTGTCGGCGTGCCGTCCCATCTGGTAGGCGTCGTCGTAGCTCCCGACGCCGCCGCCGTAGAACAGCGTCGCCTCCTCGAGCGCCGCGGCCGCGGCCGCCACCTTCTCGGGGTCGCCGAGCATCCCCGAATACTCGACGTAGACGATCTCCTGGCCGAACATCTGCTCGGCCACTTCGGCGTAGGCGGCGACGTCCTCGGCGTCGAGGTCACAGTCCGCCTGCGTGTACTCCGCGACCGACGCGTCCGGATTCAGCACGATGTACCCCTCCGTCGCCGTGCGCTCCCAGTCGATGTCGTCGTCGGTCTTCGCCCACGTCTTGTGGGCGCCCGTCACCCACGCCACGTCCCCGGCGTTGAACACGATGGGGACGAGGTAGCCGTCGAGCCCCTCGGTGTGGACCACCGCCCCCGAGTGGGAGGGCTCGATGTAACAGCCGACGCCGTTCTTCGCACACGCCCGGGCGCACGGCTCGACGACGTTGCGCATGTTCTCGTCGGTGATGTTGAGCGTCCCGCCGATCTCGATGGCGTCGGTGCCGGTCGCACAGACGTCCTCGAACGTCTCGCCGTCGACCAACTCCTTGTCGGGGTCTATCTTCACGATGTGGTCCCAGTCCGCCCAGGGAGCGCTCATACCCGCAAGACTCCCCCCCCGCGGCTAAAACGGCTTCGGATGGCGAGCCACGAACGGAGTGAGTGGCTCGAAACAGTCGAACGGCGACCGCAGGGAGCCGTGAACCGCGTGGCCGAGCGACCAACGGGAGCGAGGCCACGGTATAGCGAGCGGGGAGCGTGAGCGACCCGCGAGCTACGACCCCGGAGCGTGCCCACCGAACGCGAGCGACAGAACGAAACGCCACACCCACCTACTCCGGGCGAATGCAGTACCACGTCGACGGCGCGCTCGTCGCCCGCGAGGACGCCACGGTCTCGGTCGAGGACCGTGGGTTCCGCTACGGCGACGCCGCCTTCGAGACCTGTCGCGCGTACGGCGGCGAGGTGTTCGCGTGGGACCGCCACCTCACCCGCCTCGAACGCACCTGCGAGACGCTCGGGATGTCCGGGGCGGTCCCCGACGACCTCGCCGTCCGCGTGGCGGAGACGCTCGACGCCAACGACCTGCGCGACGCGTACGTCCGCGTCTCCGTCACCCGGGGCGTCCAGCCCGGGAAACTGACGCCGCGCGAGGAGGTCGACCCGACGGTGGTCGTGGTCGTCAAGCCGCTCCCGCGGGGTGGTCGCTCGGGCGACCGCGTCTGGGACGACCCCGCCGTCGTCCAGACGGTGAAGACGCGGCGGGTGCCCGACAGCGCCGTCCCCGCGGACGCGAAGACCCACAACTACCTCAACGGAATCCTCGCCCGTCTCGAACTCCGGCGGGCGACCACCGACGCGAACCGGCCGGACGAGGCGCTCCTCCGTGACGTCGACGGACACCTCCAGGAGGGCGCGACGAGCAACGTGTTCTTCGTCGACGACGGAACGTTGAAGACGCCCGAACGGGGCGAACTCCTCCCGGGCATCACGCGCGAACTCGTCCTCGAGTTGGCGGCCGACGAGTCGTTCCCCGTCGAGACGGGCACGTACGGCGTCGACGACCTCCGTGGGGCCGACGAGGCGTTCCTGACGAACACGACGTGGGAACTGCGGCCCGTCGCCCGCGTCGACGGTATCGAGGTCGGAAGCGGCCCCGTCACCACCCTACTCCAGCGGCTGTACGACGACCTCGTGGAGCGACGGTGTTACGCGGACCGCAAGCGTTGAACCTCCCGCCCCCGACGTGCCGACGATGACCGGCGACGACCGGCGCCTCGCCGCCGTCGAGGACGTGCCCGCGGAGTCGACCCTGCTGGTGACGCTCCGTGAGGGGAGCGACGAGCGGGAGGCGCTCCTCGTGCGACTCGACGACGGCGTCGCCTGCTGGCGCAACTACTGTCAACACTGGACCGACGTGAGACTCGACCGCGGCTCCGGTGCCCGCGTGAAGGGCGGCGAGATATGGTGTCAGAAACACGCCGCCACCTTCGACCCCACGACCGGGGAGTGCACGTTCGGTCCCTGCGAGGGCGCGTATCTCGAGGAGGTGGACGTGGAGGTGCGCGACGGCGGGGTCTACCTCGCTGACGACGACTACGCGTTCGTCCGGCAGGGGCCCGCCGAGGAGAACACGGACGAATCGCTCACGAGTGGCGGCGGCCGCATCGACTTCACGGGGTCGTGAACCGCGTCACCGACGACCTGTACGTGGGGAGCCGAGCCGACGCCGCCGACCACGCGGCCCTCCGCGAGGCGGGCGTCACGTTCGTCCTCCGGGTGACCGGCCGCGGGCCCGAGGCGGGGTATCCCGACGGGGTGACCGTCACCGCGGTGCCGATGCGCGACGGCCCGCAGAACGACCCGGTGCAGTTCGGCGAGGCGGTCGACCGCCTGCGCGGGGCGTTGGGCGAGGAGACGGTACTGGTCCACTGTGCGGCGGGTACCTCGCGGAGCCGGTCGGTGGTCGCGGCGGCGCTGGCCGCCGAGCGCGACATCCCGCTTGCGGACGCCTACGAGCGGGCGGGCGCGACGCCCGAGGAGCCGCCACACGACGCGCTGATACGGCGAGCGGCGGGGTATCTCGACGGCGCATGAGCGCTCGCCGGCCGACTACTCGATTTTGAACGTCGGCTCCGCGATGGCCTCACTTTTGCACTCGGGGCACCGCGAGGGGCGGTTCGCGGGGTCGTCGAACGCCGAGAAGCCGCAGTCCCGGCACTCGGGCGGCGCGACCAGCAGGCGCTCGTCGGTGCCCGACAGCGACTCCGAGACGTGCTTGACGTGTGCGAGCGCGCTCTCGGTCGTCACCTCGAACTCGGTGGCGAGCGCGCTGGCCTGCATCGACTCGCGGCGGAGGCGGTCGGCGATGCGCTGTCGCGTCGTGCGGTCTGCCCCCTGCATAGCTGGTGGTAGCCTGTGGGTGGGTAAATCTCTTCGGACAGATTCGGCGGGTGTCGTGCGGGTGGCTCGGTCCCGGTTCGAGGTGTCGTCGACGCCTCTCGTCGCACTGAAACACCCCCGAACTACGTCGCCTAGCCGGTTCGCAAGGATTAACCACCGGTAGCCGGAACCCCGAGGTATGGCAGACGAAGACGAGGAGGAGTCCGGTCCCGTCGTCGAACTCGGCGAGGGCGAGTCCGTCGAGGGCGTGCCGCTCGCGCAGGTCACCTCGCGGCTCCACTTCGGCATCGAGAAGAGCGAGGTCGTCCGCCGCGAGGGCGACGTGACGATTCGGACGCCGGAGGGCGGCCGCGAACTGGGCGACGTGCTCGAGGCGTCCGACGAGACGTACTTCCCGACCCGCCAGGAGTTCGAGGCCGCCGTCCGTGACGTGGTCGGCACCGGTCCCGTCCCGACCGAGTAGCGGTGTCGACCCCGTCGGTCCGCGCCACGCTCGGACGAATCAGTTGGGTCCAGCGCGCGCTCGCCGTGGGGCTGGCGCTGGCCGTCGCCTGGAGCTACTGGCATCCGAGCGGCCTCGAGGAGCGGATTCTCAAGGACACGCTCCTGTACGTTGCAATCCCGGGTGCGCTGGCGGCCGCCCACGGCCGAAAGCTCGGCTGGCGCGTCGACCGCACTGCGCTCCGTAACACCGTGCTGTTGGCGGCGTTCGTCACCCCCTTCTACGTCGTCGGCTCGTCGCTCCCCTCGGTGCGGGCGTTCTACCCGATGTGGAGCGGCTCGCTCGACAACTTCTGGATGCACTCGCTGAAGCAGTTCGCCGTCGTCGTCGCCGCCGAGACGTACTATCGGGGTCTACTCTGCGTCGGCGTGCGGGAACTCGGCCGGAAGGCCGCGTTCATCAGCCCCGTCATCTACGCCGTCCACCACGTCGGCAAGCCACCCATCGAACTCCTGTTGTCAGGGCCGACGGACGTCCTCTTTGGCCTCGTCGACTACGAGTCGAACTCGATTCTCCCCTCCGTGGTCGCCCACGGGGTCGGGCTCGCACTGCTGGACTGGCTGGTGCTCCACGACCCGTTGATTCCGACCGCGACCGTCCTGCGGTGGCTCCGCTGGCTCCCTCTGCCGCTGTAACGCTCGTGTGAGGAAGGCGCAATACAGCAACCTTTTCGCCGTCGTGTACCGTCTGTCCGCGTAGATGCTCCCTATCGACCCCACTGCGCTCGACGCGGAGGACATCGGCGAGAAGGAGGCCACCCTGCACATGGACCACGCCGCGGCCGTCGAACACGTCCGCGAGGCCTTCGTGGAAGCGGGGTTCGGCGTCGCCACCGAGTTCTCCCCCTCGGAGATGCTCAACGAGAAGGTCGACGCCGGCCGCGACCCCTACTACGTGCTCGGTGCGTGCAACCCGAACATGGCCGACCGGGCGCTCGACGCCTCCGACAACCGCATCGGTGGCCTGTTTCCGTGTAACGTCGTCGTCTGGCAGGAGGAACCGGGCGTCCAGACGGTGTACCACGTCTCCATCATGAAGATAGCCCGTCTCACGGGGATGGCGCCCGACGACGAGACCATGCAGGAGATAGTCGAGGACACCGGCGAGCTGGTCGAGGCCGCCTGGAGCAACCTCGACAAAATCGAGTAGCGGTCAGTCGTCGTCCTGCAACTGCTCGACCTGCGCTTCGAGGCGGCCGATTTTCCGCTCGATGCGGTCGAGCCGTTCGTCGACGCTCCCACCGCTCCTTATTCGCAACAGGAAGTAGCCGCCCCCGCCGAGGAGCGCGACGAGCACGAGGAGGTTGACGAGCAACGCGAGCGCACCGATGGCCAGTTCGGGACCGCCGGGTATCGACTGGAGGGCGAACACGCCCGCGACGAGAACCGGCGGGCGCTTAGTCGTTCTCCCGGCGCTCGTCGTCGGCCCCCTCGCCCGCCCGCACCCGGTCGAGTTCCGACTCGAGTTCGTCGATGCGCGCCTCTAGCTCCTCGGTGCGGTCGCTCCCGCCCGAGCGACTCCGATAGAGGACGACGCCCACGGCGACCAGCGCCAGCGGGACGCCGAGCAACAGTACCATGATGAGCAGGATGACGAGCAGTTCCGGGCCGCCGGGAAGGCCCATCTGGAGGGGGAACATACCCGTACGTTGTGTCGCCTCGACTATACGTCTTCCTGCCCGCCGAACGCCGCGAGGCTCGACTGGACGCCCGCGACGAGGTTCGACTTCCGGCGGAGTCGCGCCATCGAGATGGGCAAGCGGGGGGCGAGTTCGCGGACGGCGTCGTGGAACGTCTCGGCCTCCCCGTACTCACCGTCGACGGCGGCACGGACCGACTCGCGTATCTGCCAGACGCCGACCGGCGCCCAGTAGTCGGTGGTGGCGTGCCGGAGCACGAACGCCTTCGCCTGGCGGCCCTCCTCCGCGAGGCGTTCGAGCACGCCCAGCCGCGAGGCGTAGTACGCCCCCGCGGTTTCGTCGACGTAGTCGGTGCGGCCCTCGTACCCCTCGCGGTCGGCGGCGACGTAGTAGCTCCCCTCGGCGTCGGGGTTCCAGATGCTCCCGGGCGCTTTCATCTCGACGAGTTCGAACTCCCAGGTGCCCGGCGCCAGCACGACCCAGTACTGGTTGCCGACGTACTCGTCGTAGTAGACCCGCACCTCGTCGACCGACGGCGCGTTGTGTATCTGCCCGCGGAGGTACTGGCCGACGGTGTCGTCGACGGCCGTGATGGACCACCGGGTCGGGACGAGTCGGCGGTTCTCCGCCTGCCCGAGCGCGCCGGCCGACAGGATGTCGTCGATGTCGTACACGTCGAACCCCTGCCGATAGAGATACGTCATCGCGCCCTCGGCACGCCAGTCGTCGTCCGACAGCGTCTTCTCGACGGCGCGGGGGACGTGGGGGTTCTCCGTGAGGTCCGCGCTCCGCGCCTGCGCCCGGGGCCCGGTCGGCGCGCCCACGTCGTCGATGGTCGCCCGTAGGTCCATCTCCGGTTTCCCGTCGAGACCCACCTCCACGTCGACCGGGCGGTCCGCGATGGCCACCTCCCGCTGGACGCCGACGAACCCGTCCCAGGCGTCGCCGACCTCCACCTCGACGGACCGCCCGGAGTTGAGCAGGCCCGTCCGCTTCTGGAACACGTCGTCGATGGAGTAGCCCTGCTCGTACCAGTCGCCGCTCGTCGTGTAGCTGGCGGCGTTGCCCTCGTCGCCGACCGGCGACAGCAGGCCCGTCGACACCCGCGGGTAGTTCGACCGGCCGACGAAGATGGAGGGGGAAGTAGAGCCGACGAGCGTGTCGTCCGAGAGGCGCTCGTCGAACCGCGACTCGACGGCCTCGACGTGGTCGGTGATGGCGTACGACTTCTCCTCGGCGAGTTTCCGCAGGTCCGCGGTCTCGTCGCGCTCGAACCCGTCGAGGTAGTCGTCGAGGCGCATACCGGGCGTCGGGTCCGGGTCGCCTTCAACGGTTCGGCGGCGGACCGGACGTGGTCACGAGTGGATGTCCATCGCTTCGATCTGCTCCTGGTAGCGGTTGCGGATGGTGACCTCGGTGACCTGCGCGACGTCGGCGACCTCGCGCTGGGTCTTCTTCTCGTTGCACAGCAGGGAGGCGGCGTAGATGGCCGCGGCGGCGTAGCCGGTCGGCGACTTGCCCGACAGCAGGCCCTGTTCGGCGGTCTCGTCGATGATTTCGTTGGCCTTCGCCTTCACCTCCGGCGAGAGGTTCAACTCGGAGATGAACCGGGGGACGTACTTCTTGGGGTCGACCGGCTCCATCTCCAGCGAGAGCTGTTGGGAGACGTAGCGGTAGGTGCGGCCGATTTCCTTGCGCTCGACCCGTGAGACCTCGCTGACCTCCTCCAGCGAGCGGGGGATGCCCTCCTTGCGGCAGGCGGCGTACAGACAGGAGGTGGCGACGCCCTCGATGGAGCGGCCGCGAATCAGGTCCTCGTCGAGCGCGCGGCGGTAGATGACCGACGCCACCTCGCGTACCGAGCGCGGCACGCCCAGCGCGGAGGACATGCGGTCGATTTCCGAGAGCGCGAACTGGAGGTTGCGCTCGCCGGCGTCCTTCGTGCGGATGCGCTCCTGCCACTTGCGCAGGCGGTGCATCTGGCTCCGTTTCTCCGAGGAAATCGAGCGCCCGTAGGCGTCCTTGTCCTTCCAGTCTATCTGGGTCGTCAGCCCCTTGTCGTGCATCGTCTGGGTCGTCGGCGCGCCGACCCGAGATTTCTCTTGTCGTTCGGAGTGGTTGAACGCGCGCCACTCCGGCCCGCGGTCGATGTTCTCGTCGTCGAGAACGAGCCCGCAGTCCCCGCAGATGCGCTCGTTCCCCTCGGTGACGACCGACGCCGCCCCACATTCGGGACAGGTCTCCTCCCGTTCGGTCTCTGTCGCGTCCGCCCCCTGCTCGGACTGTCGCTCCGACTGCCGCTGGCGATTGGGCCGTGCCATCGCGTTTTTGTCGAACGAATGTTTCGCCTATAAAACCCTTGGGGGACTTGCGCGCAGTTGCCGGTAGTTCTGTCGTCTCCCGACGGTCACGTCACCGGGTTCGGGTCGCCGGGGTGGGGCCCGCGGAGATGGAAAGGGCTAACGCCGCGAGTCCGCAACGGTCGGGAGTGCCAGTCATCGAGTGCGACCCGGACGCCGCCCGCAAGCGACTGGAGGCCGCGGGCGTGACCGTCGACGCCGGCAACACCGACCACGAACTGTGGCGCGCCAGCCACGCGGGCGCGACGGCCGTCGCCTACGAGGGGAAGGTGGTGGTACAGGGGGGCGACACGAACCGGCTGGTGGGGCTCCTGCGGGAGGGTGGGGGCCGCGCACACGTCTACTTCGACGGCGCCTCCCGCGGCAACCCGGGGCCGGCGGCCGCGGGATACGTCGTCGTCACCGGCGACGGCATCGTCGCGGAGGGGGGCGAACGGCTGGGAACGATGACGAACAACCGCGCGGAGTACGAGGCGCTCATCCGGGCGCTGGAGGTCGCCGCCGACCACGGGTTCGACGAGGTGCACGTCCGCGGCGACGCCCAACTGATAGTCAAGCAGGTGCGCGGCGAGTGGGACACCAACGACCCCGGCCTGCGCGAGCGCCGGGTGCGCGTCCGCGAGTTGCTCGACCGGTTCGACGACTGGCGCATCGAGCACGTACCGCGGGAGATAAACGAGCGCGCCGACGAACTGGCGAACGACGCACTCGATGACGCTGCCTGACGACACCGCCGAGGAGGCCGAACGGCTCACGCGGCGCGCCAGCGAGGCGGTCGACCCCAACGAGGCCGACGCCCACCGGAGGCGCCGCGACGAACTGCTCGCCGAGCACGGCTACACCGCCCGCGTCCGCGAGGACGACGACGGCGACACGCTCGTTCTCCACCCCAGCGACTGGCTCGACGACGAGGGGACGGTCCGGATGGACCGCATCGACGACGTCGATAACGGCGTCGAGGTGTCGCTGTCCGGGCCGGGCGAGGCCGACGACTGGGACGCGACCGAACGGCACAACCGCGCCGCCGCCGACCGGGTCACCGCCGAGCACGGCGAGGTCCACGGCCGCACCGCCCACGCGTTCGCGGACTTCATGGGCAACCACTACGCCAAGCCGGTCGAGGCGGCCACCGCCGGCGAGGTCCGGGAGTTCGTCGAGGAGTACTTCCCGCGCAACGCGTGGCCCACCGACGAGCAGTCGGCGGTCGTCGAGGAGTCGGTCGACCTCGTCCGGGCGGCGGGCGACCAGCTACGGGACGGAGCGTAGACGACCAGCTACGGGACGGAGCGGCCGCTGGCGAGCGGAGAGCGCGGAGGAGTGCCGGTTGCCCTACCGGAACTCGTCGACGAGCGACTCGATGCGCTCGGCGCGGTCGTCGCCGGTGACGAACTTCGAGAACTCCCAGCGGAACTGCGACACCAGGACGTTCTCCCCTTCGTCGGTGAGCGCGTACTGGTTCGTCCGCTTGTCGAGTTCGCTCTTCTCCACGAGCCCCAGTTCGACGAGGTCGTCGAGGTTGGGGTAGAGCCGCCCGTGATTCACCTCGCTACCGTAGTACTCCTCGAGTTCGCGTTTGATGGCGAGGCCGTAGCGCGCCTCCTCGGCGAGGATGGTGAGGATGTTCCGCTGGAACGCGGTCAACTCGCTTGCGATACCTGGGGTGCCCGAAACCGTTCGTGCCTCTGACATGGGTTAACTGACGACTCGCGGCTATTTAACGCTTCGCAGGTGGGTACCGTCGGCCGATACCATCCGTTGATATTCGGATGAGAGCACTCGGATAGCACTCGGGGCCGCTTCCCGGAGGCTCTCGGTGCTCTTCACGTGTCCGACGGTCGGAGCCATACCGAAAGTAGTTTTTGGCCGCTGGTCGGACTCCCGACGATGACGAACCTCTGGGAAGACCTCGAGACGGGGCCGAACCCGCCCGAGGAGATTTACGCAGTCGTCGAGTGTCTGAAGGGCGAGCGCAACAAGTACGAGTACGACAAGGACATCCCCGGCGTCGTGCTCGACCGCGTGCTCCACTCGAACGTCCACTACCCCTCCGACTACGGGTTCATCCCGCGGTCGTACTACGACGACGAGGACCCGTTCGACGTGCTCGTGCTCCTCGAGGACCAGACGTTCCCCGGCTGTGTCATCGAGGCCCGTCCGGTCGCGCTGATGAAGATGGACGACGACGGCGAGCAGGACGACAAGGTCATCGCCGTTCCCAGCGAGGACCCCCGCTACGACCACGTCGAGGGTATCGACGACCTCACCCAGCAGGAACTCGACGAAATCGAGGAGTTCTTCGAGACGTACAAGAACCTCGAGGAGGGCAAGGAGGTCGCCGTCGAGGGGTGGGAGGACCGGCAGGCCGCCTACGACGCCATCGAACACGCCCAGGACCTCTACGAGCAGCACTTCGGGTAGAAGCGCCGTTTCGATTCTTTCGGTGTCGTCGGGTGGTGAGACGCGTCACGAGTGGCTCCGATAGCGAGACGCGTCACGAGTGGCTCCGAAGCCCTCGGGCGTTCGGGTCGCGCGGTACGCTCTGTGCTCCTCGGCCTTCGGCCTGCGGTGCTTGAGGCACCGTGCTTCCCCGAACGCCCTCGCCCTTCGAGTCCACCAGGGACCGCACCCACACACCTCCCCAGCCGAGTCGTTCGCTCCCTGCGGTCGCTCACTCCTCCCTCGCGCGCCGCTGGCCGCGGACGAGCCGCGGCCAGCGCGCGCCACGTGGCTGTCTACTCATAGTAGCAACAGACCGTCCACCCTTCTCAGTAGCATCACCTCCACGCACACGCGGCCGACGCGCGGGCGCCGTCACGGGCGCGCACACCCGCGCTGTCTCCCGGTTTCGCGCCGAAGCGTTTACTACGGGGCCTCGCCTACGACCCGGCGATGGAACTCATCGTCACCGAGAAGGACAACGCCGCGCGCCGCATCGCGGACATCCTCTCGGACGGCGGCGCGGGCGTCGACCGCCAGAACGGCGTCAACGTCTACCGGTGGGGCGACACGCGCTGTGTCGGCCTCTCGGGCCACGTCGTCGGCGTCGACTTCCCGCCCGAGTACAACGACTGGCGGGACGTCGAGCCCGTGGAGCTGACGGAGGCGGAGGTGGTGAAGAACCCAACGAAGGAGAACATCGTCCGCACGCTCCAGTCGCTCGCGGAGGCGGCCGACAGCGCGGTCATCGCCACCGACTACGACCGCGAGGGCGAACTCATCGGGAAGGAGGCGTACGAACTCATCGAGGAGGTGACGGACGTGCCCATCAAGCGGGTCCGCTTCTCCTCCATCACCGAACGCGAGGTGAAAGACGCCTTCGCCGACCCGGACGACCTGGATTTCGACCTCGCGGCGGCCGGCGAGGCCCGGCAGATAATCGACCTGATGTGGGGCGCGGCGCTCACGCGGTTCCTCTCGCTCACCGCGGGACAGTTGGGCGACGACTTCATCTCCGTCGGCCGGGTGCAGTCCCCCACGCTCAAACTCATCGTCGACCGCGAACGCGAGATAGAGGCGTTCGAGCCGGACGACTACTGGGAACTGTTCGCGGGGTTGGCGAAGGGCGATGAAACGTTCGAGGCGCAGTACTTCTACGAGGGCGAGGATGGCACCGAAGAGGAGCGCGTCTGGAACGAGGCCGACGCGGAGGCGGCCCACGAGCGCCTGCGCGAGGCTGGGGGCGCGACCGTCACGTCCGTCTCGCGGCGGACCCGCACGGACGACCCGCCCGCGCCGTTCAACACCACCCAGTACATCCGCGCCGCGGGGTCGCTCGGCTACTCGGCACAGAAGGCGATGAGCGTCGCCGAGGAACTGTACACGGCCGGCTGGATAACGTACCCGCGGACGGACAACACCGTCTACCCCGACGACCTCGACCCCGAAGAACTGGTTTCGACGTTCGCGGACACGGGCGCGTTCGGCGAGGACGCCGCCTCCCTGCTTGAGGGGGACGACATCGAACCGACGGAGGGCGACGAGGAGACGACCGACCACCCGCCCATCCACCCGACCGGCGAGATTCCCGGCCGACAGGACCTCTCGGAGGACGAGTGGGAGATATACGAACTCGTCGTCCGCCGCTTCCTGGCGACGTGTGCGGAGCCAGCGACGTGGGCGCACCTGCGGGTCGTCGCGGAGGCCAACGACTGCCGGCTGAAGGCCAACGGCAAGCGACTCGTCGAACCGGGGTATCACGCCGTCTACCCGTACTTCGGCACCTCGGAGAACTACGTGCCGGACGTCGAGGAGGGCGACCAACTCGGCGTGACCGACGTGCGTCTGGAGGCGAAACAGACCCAGCCGCCGCGCCGCCGCGGCCAGTCGCGGCTCATCGAGACGATGGAGTCGATGGGCATCGGGACGAAGGCGACGCGCCACGAGACCATCCAGAAACTGTACGACCGCGGCTACATCGAGTCGGACCCGCCCCGCCCGACGGGGCTGGCGATGGCCGTCGTCGAGGCCAGCGAGGAGTTCGCCGACCACATCGTCGACGAGGGGATGACCGCGCAACTGGAGGCGGATATGGACGCCATCGCCGCGGGCGAGACGTCGCTCGACGAGGTGACCGACGAGTCACGCGAGATGCTCCAGCGCGTGTTCGAGGACCTCCACGACCACCGGGAGGAGGTCGGCGAGTTCCTCAAGGAGTCGCTGAAGGCCGACAAGACGCTCGGCCCCTGCCCGGAGTGTGGCGAGGACCTCATCGTCCGGCGCTCGCGGCGTGGGTCGTACTTCGTCGGCTGTGACGGCTTCCCCGACTGCCGGTACACCCTCCCGCTTCCGAGCCAGGGCGAACCGACGGTCATCGACGAGACCTGCGAGGCCCACGACCTCAAGCACGTCAAGATGCTCGCGGGCCGGTCGACGTTCGTCCACGGCTGTCCACGCTGTCAGGCGGAGGCGGCCGACGAGGCCGACGACGAGGTCATCGGCACGTGTCCGGAGTGTGGCGAGGAACACGGCGGCGAACTCGCAATCAAGCAGTTGCGCTCGGGCAACCGGCTCGTCGGCTGTACCCGCTACCCGGACTGCGACTACTCGTTGCCGCTCCCCCGGCGGGGCGACATCGAGGTGACGGACACGTACTGCGACGAGCACGACCTGCCGGAACTCGTGGTACGGGACGGCGACGACGACGACGACCCGTGGGAACTCGGCTGTCCCATCTGCAACTTCGAGGAGTACCAGGCCAGACAGGCCGCGAGCGACATCGAGGACCTCGACGGCGTCGGCTCGAAGACCGCCGAGAAACTGGAGGCGGCGGGCATCGAGAGCCTCGACGACCTCCGGGGCGCGGACGCCGACGCCGTCGCGAACGAGGTGCAGGGGGTCTCGGCGGACCGCGTCCGCGAGTGGCAGGCGCAGGTCGGCGCGAGCTAGACGGCCTCGGCGACGAACGTCCGTATCATCCGCTTCCCGTGGTCGGTGAGTATCGACTCCGGGTGGAACTGCACGCCCTCGTGGGGCTTCTCTCGGTGGCGAACGCCCATCACCACCTCGCGCTCGTCCTCGGTGGTCGCGGTCTCGACCAGCACCCCCGGAAGGTCGTCGCGCGCGACGGCCAGCGAGTGGTAGCGACCGACCGAGAGTCGGGCGGGCAACTCGCGGTAGACGCCCCGGCCGTCGTGGGTCACGGTGGAGGGTTTCCCGTGGACCACCTCGGGCGCGTGACCCACCCGCGCGCCGTTTGCGGCACACAGCGCCTGGTGGCCGAGACAGACGCCCAGCGTCGGGTAGGCGAGGTCACGGAACAGCGGGACGGAGACGCCCGCGTCGGCCGGGGTGCCCGGTCCGGGCGAGACGACGACGGCGTCGGGGTCGAGCGATTCGATGTCCGCGACGGTGATGGCGTCGTTCCGGCGGACGCGGACGGCCTCGCGCGCCTCGGGTTCGGCGTAGCCGAGGTCGAGGAGTGCCTCGCCGACGTACTGGACGAGATTGTACGCGAAGGAGTCGTAGTTGTCTATCACGAGGACGCGCGCGTCGGTCATCCGTGTCGCCTCCCGTCGCGTGTGGTGGTCCGGGTTCGGTGGTCGTGGTTCGGACCGGTACGCGTTCGATGCCCTCGGTTCGGACCGGTACGCGTTCGATGCCCTCGGTTCGGACCGGTACGCGTTCGATGCCCCCGAAGCCCTCGTCCGTTCGGCTCCCGCGACTCGCTGTGCGCGCTCCCTCCGGTCGCGTGCTTGCGTCGTCGGGGTTCGCCGAACGGACTCGCCCTTCGGGTCCGCCAGGGACCGCCACACGCCTCCCCAGCCGAGTCGTTCGCTCCCTGCGGTCGCTCACTCCTCCCTTGCACGCCGCTGGCCGCGCACGGCGGCGCGGCCAGCGCGCGCCGCCCCGACAGGTCGGTCGTCTTCCGGCCGTCACGGTCGGTCGTCTTCCGGCCGTCACGGTCGGTCATTCCTCGCCCTCCACGCGCATCCGCGTCTCGTCGAGCGCGTGGTCGACGGCCCGCACCAGCGCGCGGGCCTTGTCCAGCGTCTCCGCGTACTCGCTGTCGGGGTCCGAATCGTGGACGATACCCGCGCCCACCCGCAGGCCGTACTCGTCGCCGGTCCGCACCAGCGTCCGGATGACGATGTTGAGCGTGGCGCGGTCGTCGAAGCCGACGACGCCGATGGAGCCGGTGTACGGCCCCCGGCGGGTGGCCTCCAGTTCGTCGATTATCTCCATCGTCCGGGGTTTCGGCGCGCCGGTGATGGTGCCGCCCGGAAACAGCGCGGCGACGGCGTCGACGAGGTCGGCGTCGGCGCGGCGCCGCCCCTCGACGACCGAGACGAGATGCATCACCTCCGAGTAGCGGTCCACGCGCCGGTACTCGCTCACCTCGACGGTGCCGAACCGCGACACCTTCCCGAGGTCGTTGCGTTCGAGGTCCACCAGCATCGCGTGCTCGGCCCGCTCCTTCTCGTCGCCCGTGAGTTCGCGTTCCAGGTCGGCGTCCGCCTCGGCCGTCTCGCCCCGGGGTCGGGTGCCGGCGATGGGTTCGGTCGTGAGGCGGTCGCCCGCGACGTCCAGCAGGAGTTCGGGCGAGGCGCTCACCAGGTCGACGCCGGGGAACTCCACGAGCGCCGAGTACGGCGCCGGGTTCACCGCCCGGAGCGCGTCGAACGCCTCGACCGGATGGACCGCCGCCGGCGCGACCAGCCGCTGGGAGACGTTCGCCTGGAACGTGTCGCCGTCGCGGACGTACGCCTTGACGCGGCGGACCCGCTCGGCGAACGCCTCGCGCGTGCAGTCGCTCTCGAAGCGTGCCTCGGTGGCGTCGACCCGCGCCGGGCCGACCGCGGGGTCGCCGTCGACGGCCGCATCCGCCAGCGCCAGCGCCCGCTCGCGGCCCCGCTCGTAGGCGGCGTCCGGGTCGTCCGCGACCGGACAGGAACACACTCGAAGGGTCGCGTCGCCGTCGGCCGGTCGCTCCCACGCCGCGACGGTGTCGTACACGGCGAACTGCATCCGCGGCAACTCGCGGTCGGCCGTCGCCGCGTCGGGTAGCGACTCCAGTTCGCGGGCCACGTCGTAGGAGAGCCAGCCGAACGCGCCACACGGGTAGGGCACGTCGCAGTCGCCGCGAGCGAGCGCCTCGCCGGCGACCAGCGAGCGGAGCGCGCCCAGCGAGTCGGCGTCGGGTGACTCCGCCACTTCGAGTCGGTCGATGGGGTCGACCGCGAAGTAGCCCCACCCGGACTGGCCGCCCGTGGTGTCGAGGAAGACGCCGCCCGGTCCGTCGCGGGCGCGCCGGTAGGCGTCGAAGGGGTCGGACACCGCCAGTCGAATCTCGACGGGGACCCGCGTGCCCTCGGGGGCGTCGCGGGCCGTCTCGCGGAACGCGGACCGGTCGGTGACGACCCTCGGCATACGACCAAGAAACGCGCGGACGGCCAACCGTCTTGCGGTCCGTCTCAGTACTGCTCGGCGTTGTCGACCCACCGCTGGATGCGCTTCTCGGAGACGCCCGTCTCGTCGGCCAGCGCCGCGACGTCGGCGCTCCGGAGTTCGTCGACCGTCTCGACGCCCGCCTCGTTCAGCCGCTTCTCGTAGGCCGGGCCGATGCCGCTGATGGCGGTCAGCCCCTGCTCGCCCGCCGCCGGGTCGTCCGGCGCGGGGCCGGCCGCCTCCGCGGGTTCGGCGGCTTCGTGGTCGGCGCCCGCGTGGTCCGTGACCTCGCCCGTCGCCTCGGCCGGTTCGGTGGCGTCCTCGGGTGGCTCCTCCGTGACTGCGGCCGACCCCTCGCGGTGGGCCTCGGCCTCGGCGTCCGCCTCGTCGGTGTCGGGCGCGTCGGCGTCGGCCTGCGGACCCGCCGCCTCGGCGGGCTCGGCCGCGCCCTCGTCTTCGGGCGGCTCCTCGGTGATGGACGCCGACCCATCCTCGGGGTTCTCGGTGTCGGCGTCGGGGTCGGCGTCCGTCTCCGTCTCGGGGCTCTCGACCTGCGAGTCGGGGCCGGCCGCTTCCGCCGGCTCCGCGGCGGCGGCCACCTCGTCGTCCGAGTCTGGTTTCCCCTCCGGCGGCTCCTCGGTGAGCGAGCCGGTGGAGGCGGCCGCGTCACCGTCGCTGGCGGCCGGCGCGTCGCCCTTCACCGCCGCCTCGGTCGAGGCGTCGGCCTCCTCGCGCGAGCGGCGGTCCGACTCCGAGTTCGAGTCCAACCCCAGAACCGATTTGATGACGTCGATGATTGCCATGTACGAACGTTTGCCTGCCCGCCCCTTAAAAACCGCGTGTGCGAGTCGGGCTCTCGCGTGGTTACAGCGCCGCGCGCAACGCGGCGTTCATCGCGTCGACGGGCGCGTCGCGGCCGGTCCATATCTCGAACGCCTCGACGCCCTGGAACAGTAGCATCCACGCCCCGTCGACGGTTGTGGCGCCCGCCGCCGCCGCGTCGCGGAGCAGGCGCGTCTCCATCGGCGTGTAGACGGCGTCCAGCACCGCCAACTCGGCGTGGAGCGCGTCGACGGGGATGGGCGACGTGTCGGGGGCGTCCATCCCGACGCTCGTGCAGTTGACCAGTACGTCAGCGTCCGCAAGTAGGTCCGGGAGCGCATCGAGACCGTGGCCGGTCGCGCCCGGCACGGCGTCCGCGAGGTCGTGGGCCGTCGACTCGGTCCGGTTGGCGATTCGCACGTCCATCCCCTCGTCAGCGAGGCCGAACGCGACCGCCCGGCCCGCACCGCCGGCGCCGACGACGACCGCGGTGCCGGACAGCGCCACTCCGTTGTGGGCGAGCGCCCGGACCGCGCCGGCGGCGTCGGTGTTGTGTCCGGTCGGGGTCGCGCCCGCGAAGTCGACGGTGTTGACCGCGCCGATGCGCTCGGCGAGCGGCGCCGGCTCCACCAGGTCGAGCGCGCGCTGTTTGAACGGGATGGTGACGTTCAGCCCCGCGACGCCGAGCGCGGCCGCGCCGTCGAACGCCCGGTCCAACTCGCCCTCCGCGGGTTCGAACGTGACGTAGCGGGCGTCCATCCCGAGGGCGTCGTACGCCGCCTCGTGCATCGGCGGCGACAGCGAGTGGCCGACCGGGTTACCGACCAGTCCGAACACCTGCATACCCGGGGGTTCGTGCCGGCCGGGGTAAAGCCGCCGGTCGCGGCAGGCGACCAAAACCGCCCGCAAGCGGCCGCGGCAAGCGGTGTCGAGATAACAAAAGAGATACGTGGATCCCCGGCCCCGATTTGGGTAATGGCTGTCTTCGACCGTCTCCGTCACCCGCTGGCGGCGGTTGCCGGGGCCCTTCTGCTCACGCTCCCGTGGGTCGTGTCGTCGCTGTCGGGCGCGGTTCACGGCTACGGCACCGGCACCGTGGTCGCCATCGCGGGGCTGGCGGTGCTGGGCGCGTCGTTCATGCTCGCGTGGGCCGCCGAGACCGCCGAGAAGGACGTCCCCCGGGCGTTCGCCATCGCCGTGCTGGCGGTGCTGGCGGTCGCTCCCGAGTACGCCGTCGACGCGCTGTACGCCTGGAACGCGGGCGCCGGCGGCGCGACCGCCGAGGCGTGTGCCCAGTTCTCCCCCGAGGCCACGGCCAACGCCGCCTCGGGAACGCTCGCCGACGCCTGTCACTCCGCGAACCTCGCCGTCGCCAACATGACGGGTGCGAACCGCATCCTCATCGGCCTCGGCTGGTCCGGCATCGCGCTGTTCACCATCCTGCGGGCCGGGAGCGCGACCGACCCGGCCGTCGAGAAGCGCGACGGCTTCCTCGCTTCGCGGGTCAACCTCGATCCCGACATCTCCACCGAAATCGCGTTTCTGTTTCTGGCGACCGTCTGGGCGTTCCTCGTGCCGCTGAACGGCGGCATCGACGGCATCGACATGCTCGTGCTCGTCGGCCTCTACGTCACCTACATCGGCCTCATCATTCAGGGCGACGTCGAGGAAGTCGAGGAACAGGTGGGCGTGCCGAACTACTTCCAGTCGTTCGTCCGGTATCTCCGGGTCCCCATCGTTCTCGTGTTGTTTCTCTACTCCGGGCTGATGATATTCTGGGCCGTCGAGCCGTTCGCGCACGGCCTCGAACGGCTGGGACAGGACTTCGGCGTCCCCTCCTTCTTCATGATACAGTGGATAGCGCCGCTGGCCTCGGAGTCGCCGGAACTCATCGTCGTCGCCTACCTCGTGAACAAGGCCCGCTCCACCGCCGGCTTCAACGCGCTCATCTCCTCGAAGCTCAACCAGTGGACGCTCCTCATCGGGACGCTCGTCGTGGTCTACTCGCTGGCGCTCGGCACGTACGGGACGCTCCCGTTCGACCAGAAGCAGTCCGCCGAAATCTGGATAACGGCCGCCCAGTCGTTCTTCGCGCTGGCCATTCTCGTCAACTTCAACATCAGTCTCCGGGAGGCCGTCGCCCTGCTGGTGCTGTTCGTCTCGCAGGTGGCCATCGAGTTCCTCATCGTCCGCGACATCGTCGCCGTCCCGTTCACCAGCTACGAGATGCTCATCGGCTACACCGTCGTCTACATGGTGCTCGGCGCCGCACTGCTTGCGTCCCGCTGGGGGTCGCTCCAGCGGCTGTTCCGCCGGCTCGCCCGCCAGTTCCGCGCCGCGTTCGGCGAGGGGCAGGCGCCCCGGCCCGACGACTGACGCGTCCCGGCCGCCGCGGCCGGCACACGAAGGGGAAACCCCTTTGCGCGCGACCGGCCTAACGGTGGTAATGGCGACGTGCGACGTGTGCGGCAAACACATCGACCTGCCGTACAACTGTCGGGGGTGTGGCGGCACCTACTGCGGCGAGCACCGACTCCCCGAGAACCACGGCTGTGCGGGGCTCGACGACTGGGACGACCCCGGCGGCGTGTTCGACTCCGGCTTCGACGACTCCGTGAACCAGCAGGGCTCGCGGAGCACGCTCGACCGGCTCTCCGGTGCTGGCGGGCCGCTCGGCTACTTCCGCGGGAACCTCTCGTACACGTTCCTCGCGCTGATGGTGCTGACGTTCGTCCTGCAGGTCGTCGTGTCATCGTTCGTCTCCTCGCGGCTGGCCACGGACCTGTTCGTCCTCACCTCCGCACATCCCGAGTACGTCTGGACGTGGGTGACGAGCGTGTTCGCCCACGGTGGCCCGGTCCACCTGTTCGGCAACGCCATCGTGATGTTCTTCTTCGGGCCGGTCCTGGAGCGGAAACTCGGCTCGAAGCGGTTCGGCGCGCTGTTCCTCGTTTCGGGGATGGTCGCCGGCCTCGCACAGGTGGCGTTCGGATTCGTCGTCGGTGACCCCATCGTCGGCGTGCTCGGCGCCTCGGGCGGCATCATGGCCATCCTCGCCACGCTGTCCGTCCTCAATCCGGACCTGAAGGTGTATCTCTACTTCGTGCTCCCCGTCCCGATATGGGTGCTGACCATCGGCTACGCGGGGCTGTCGATGGTCGGCGTGTTCTCGAACTTCAGCGTCCTCGGCGGCAACGTCGCGCATCTCGCGCATCTCGCGGGGCTGTTCATCGGCGCCGCCTACGGCGTCTACGTCCAGGACAAGGTGTCCGCCCCCCAGCAACTCAGGTTCGGTGGCGGCGGTGGCGGTGGTCCCGGTGGCCCGGGCCGCGGCCGGTTCTGATGCGCGAGCGGTTCCGCCCCGACCCCTCGCTGTCGCGCGACGAGATGGAGTCGCTCCAGCGCGAGGTGGCCCGCGAGGCCCTGTTCGCGGACGAGCTCGACGCGACGCCCGCCGAGGTGGGCCGCGGCGACGCGCTCGTCGCGGGCGTCGACCAGGCGTTTCTCACCAGCGACGACCCCGAGCGGGCCGTCTCGGCCGTCGTCGTCCTGCGCGGCGACGAGGTGGTCGAGCGTGTCCACGCGGTCACCGACCTCTCGATTCCGTACGTGCCGGGCCTGCTCTCCTTTCGCGAGGGCGGCCCCATCCTCGCGGCGCTGGACGAACTCGACGCCGACCCCGACGTGCTCCTGTTCGACGGCTCCGGGCGCATCCACTTCCGGCAGGCCGGCCTCGCCACGCACGTCGGCGTCATCCGCGACACGCCCGCGGTGGGGGTCGCCAAGAGCCTGCTGTGTGGCGAACCGCGGTCGTCCGTCGACACCCTCTCGCAGGGCGCACGCGTCGCCATCGAGACCGACGACTCGATGGATGCCCCCGACGGCGAGGTGGTCGGCTACGCCTACCAGAGCCGGCAGTACCCGAACTCCAGGCGGGTGAACCCGCTGTACGTCTCGCCGGGCCACCGCGTGAGCGCCGACACGGCCGTCGAGTTCGTGGCCGCGTGTGGCGGCGACTACAAACTCCCGGAGCCGACCCGCCTCGCGGACGCGTACGCCGACGAGGTGAAACGGGAACTGACGGACGGGAACGACTAACTGCCCGCCCGCCGACCGGCCGGTATGGAACGGACGGTGCTCATCACCGGCTGTTCGTCCGGCATCGGTCGGGCGACGGCACACGCCTTCCTCGACGAGGAGTGGACGGTGTACGCGACGGCGCGCAACCCCGCTGACATCGAGACGCTGGGCGAACGGGGGGCGGATATCAACGCCCTGGACGTGACCGACTCCGACGACATCGAGCGGGTCGTCGACCGCATCATCGAGGAGGACGGCCGTGTCGACTGTCTGGTCAACAACGCGGGCTACGGCCAGCACGGCCCCATCGAGGACGTCTCCGACGACCTGCTGGCCGAGCAGTTCGACGTGAACGTGTTCGGCCCCCACCGGCTCGTCCGCGAGGTGTTGCCGTACATGCGCGACCGCGGGGACGGCACCATCGTCAACGTCTCCTCGGTGGCGGGCCGGGTCGCTACACCCGGGATGGGTGCGTACGCCGCCTCGAAACACGCGATGGAGGGGTACTCCGACGTGCTCCGCAACGAGGTCGCTGGGCTCGGCATCGACGTGGCCGTCGTCGAACCCGGTCCGGTGGAGACGAGCTTCCGCGAGCGGGTCGGCGAGGAGATAACCCGGCTGGACCGTACCGACGACTACGACTGGGTGTACGAGGCCCAGGAGGACGCGTCGGTCGTCGCCGGCGACTCCTCGCCGTTCGCCTCCACGCCCGAAGAGGTGGCCGACGTCATCCTGGAGGCGGGCGTCTCCACCGACCCCGACCCCCGGTACGTCGTCGGCGGGTTCGCCCGCCTCGCCGTGAAACTTCGCTTTCTCCCCGACCGCGTCCGCGACCGGCTCATCGGGCTTCTGCGGACGTTCTGATGGTCGCCCAGGACGGCCCCCGGTCGCCGACCCACGCCGTCGCACGCGACTGCATCGCGGCCGGCATCGACGCCGCCCGCCCCGAGCGAGCGGTCGCGGACGCCTGCCGGCTCGACGGCGAGACGCTCGTCGTCCGCGAGAACCGCTACGACCTCCCCGAGTTCGACCGCGTGCTCGTTGTCGGTGCCGGGAAGGCGACGGCGGGGCTCGTCCGCGCGCTCCGTGACCTGCTCGGCGACCGAATCGCGGGCGGCGTCGTGGCCGTCCCCGAGGCCGCCGCCCTCGCGCCCGTCGACGCGGTGGTCGCGGGCCACCCGACGCCCGACGCCGGGAGCCGCGAGGCCGCCGACCGCACGCTGGAACTCGCGGCGAGCGCCGACGACCGGACGCTCGTGCTCGCGGCGCTCTCCGGCGGCGGGAGCGCCCTCCTCGCCGCGCCCGCACCGGGCCTCCCGTTCGACGCGCTCCGCGAGGTGACCGACGCCCTGCTCGCGGCCGGCGCCCCCATCGACGAGGTGAACGCCGTCCGCAAGCACTGCTCGGCCGTGAAGGGCGGCCGTCTCGCCCGCGAGTTCGCGCCCGCCACCGTGGTCGCGTTGCTGGTCTCCGACGTGGTGGGCGACGACCCGGCGGTCGTCGCCTCGGGCCCGCTGGCGCCCGACTCGACGACGTACGCCGACGCGCTCGCGGTGCTGGACCGCTACGGTATCGACGCGCCCGCGGTCCGCGAGCACCTGCAAGCGGGCGTCGACGGCGACCGCGAGGAGACGCCCAAGCCGGGCGACCCCGCGTTCGACCGGGTGAACACGTACGTGCTGGCGGGTGGCCGGACGGCCGTAGACGCCGCCGCCTCGGTGGCCCGCGACCGGGGGTACGCGCCGCTGGTGCTGTCGACCCGCATCGAGGGCGAGGCCCGCGAAGCCGGTCGGTTCCACGCCGCCGTCGCCGCCGAAGCGCGCGCGTCGGGCGACCCGGTCGACCCGCCGGCGGTCCTGCTGTCTGGCGGCGAGACGACCGTCACCGTGCGGGGCGAGGGGAAGGGCGGCCCGAACCTGGAGTTCGCGCTGGCGGCGGCGCTCGACGTGCCCGAGGGCGTGGTCGCCGCGAGCGTCGACACCGACGGGCGCGACGGGTCGACGGGGGCGGCGGGGGCGGTGGTCGACGCCGAGACGGTGGACGACGTAGCCGCGGCCCGCGCGGCGCTGGCCGACAACGACGCGCTCGGCTACCTCTCGGAGCGCGAGGTGCTCGTCGAGACGGGCGCGACGGGGACCAACGTGAACGACCTGCGGGTGCTTGTCGTGGCCTAATCGAGACAGGCCGCGACGACCCGCAGCGCCGTCTCGCCGTGGACCTCCTCGGCGAACAGCGGGACGCGCTTCACGTCGTGGCCGCGGAACAGGTCCTGCGCCTGTGAGAGCGCGCCGCGCTGGACCTCCCAGCGGCGCTGGCAGAACTCGCAGTCGTCGAGGTCGGGCGCGACGAACCAGTCGGGGTCGACGTCAGCGACGTCGGCCAGCGGTTGCATCACGCGGTTGACCACGACCGTCCCCACGGGGATGCCGAACCCGCCGAGGCGGTCGACGAGCCGTTCCGACTCGGAGACGGACATCGCTTCGGGCACCAGCACGACCCGGAAGTCGGTTTTCGCGGGGTCGGTCAACACGGCCCGGAGCCGTTCGACCCGCTCGGAGAGCGTCCGCAGGTCGTCGATGCCCTCCTCCATCTCTTCTTCGTCCGGCCCGCCGCCACCGAACAGCCCACCCAGCGACCCCGCCATCCCGGACAGGCGCTCGCGGAACGCGATGAGCTTCCCCATCATCGAGTCCATCACGTCCGGGAGTTCGAGAAGGCGGAGCGTGTGGCCCGTGGGCGCGGTGTCGACGACGACGCGGTCGAACCGCTCGTCGTCCATGTACCGCAGGAGCAGTTGGAACGCCGCGGCCTCGTCGGCGCCCGGCATCGACCCCGGGTCGAGCGGGTTCTCGCCGCCGAACAACTCGCCCAGCCCGCCCATCGGGCCGCCGCCGGCCATCCCCTCGCCGGCGAACGGGCCGGCGTCGGTCGCCTCGGGGTCGATTTCGGCGCCGTACAGCGGCACGTCCTCGCGGACGCGGCCGGGTTCCGCGGGCACGTCCGTCCCGAGCGCGTCCGACAGCGAGTGGGCCGGGTCCGTCGACACCGCGAGCGTCGCCGTCCCGCCGCGGGCGCTGGCCAGCGCCGTCGCCGCGGCCATCGTCGTCTTGCCGACGCCGCCCTTCCCGCCGTACAGCACGTACTCCGGCGCGTCGACCGTCGCCTCGACGGAGTCGACCGCCTCCACGTCGATGTCGCTCATTGCCGGCCGGAAGAGCGGCCGCCCCCTATGCTCGTCGGTTCACCACTGCGGTGACGGCCGCGCGCCACTGGTCGTCGCCGCGGACGGCGTGCGCGAGGAGTTCGCCGACGAGCGCCACCGCACCCGCCAGCAGGGCGACCCCCACGGCGCCGAGCCCCACCGCGACCCCGACGCCGGCGGCCACCAGGCCCGCGAACAGCCCTACGGCGAGCGACTGTCCGGGAGTGTCACAGAACGGTATCACGGCCGCGCGTACGGCCCCAGCGGGCTTCAACGTTCGGCGCCCTCCGGATTTCGGCGGTCGAACCGGTCGGGGGGTTTAGTATCCTGTCGGGAGAGGTGAACGTATGCGAACTCGTCGACTCGCTCCGGTCGCGCTCGCCGTCGCCGGACTCGCCGCGGTCGTAGTGGGCGTCCACCAGGGGCTCGTCCACGTCGCGCCCGGCTACGAGGGGACGATACAGAGCGGGTGGGACGGCCCCCTCAGCCACGAGGAGCGACTGCTCGCACGGCTGGCGGTCGTCGGAGCCGTCGGCGCGGCCGGCGCGCTCCGGTGGCGACGCCTCGCCGTCGTTCCGGCGGCGGCGGGCGGCGTCGTCCTGCTCTACGTGCTCCGGGCGATGGCCACCTACCTTCAGGACCCGGGGCTCTACACGGAGACGACGACGTACGGCGGCGACCCGGTCATGTTCGTCTTCGGTGCCGAGCCGTTTCTCCTGCTTGCGGGTGGTGGCCTGCTGGTCACCGCGGGCGTCGTCGGATGGCGGGCGACGACGCGGGGAGCGGGTGGCGACGCGGCGGCCCCGTCGTCGGCGTAGGGGGGCGTCCTACTCGGCGAACGCGCGGAGCAGGCCCTGGCCGTCGGTACCCGCGCCGCTCGTCTCCGCGATGTCGGGCAGGGCGGCGCGCTCGGGATGCGGCATCAGCACGGCCGTCGACCGGGCCTCGCCGACGACGCCCGCGACGTTCTCCGTCGAGCCGTTGGGGTTGGCGGCGTCGGTGACGTTCCCGTCGGCGTCGCAGTAGCGGAACAGCACGCGGTCCTCGTCGTTCAACGCGGCGAGGCGCTCGTCGGTGATTTCGAAGCGACCCTCGCCGTGGGCGATGGGCAACTCGACCACCTCGCCCTCATCGAACGCGCTAGTGAACGGGGTGTCGGTCGTCTCGACGCGCAGGTGGACGTGTTCACACTGGAACCGCGCCGAGCGGTTCGTGGTGAACGCGCCGGGGGTGAGCGACGACTCCGAGCCTATCTGTGCGCCGTTGCAGACTCCCAGCACGGGCACCTCGCCCGCCAACTCGCGGACTTCCTCCATGACGGGCGAGCGAGCGGCCATCGCCCCCGCCCGGAGGTAGTCGCCGTAGGAGAACCCGCCCGGGAGAACGACGCCCGAGGTGTCGGCGGGCAGGCCGTCCTCGTGCCAGACGATGTCGGCGTCGACGCCGAGATGGCCGAGCGCCCGGAGCGCGTCGCGGTCGCAGTTCGACCCGCCGAAGCGGACGACAGCGACGGTCACAGTCGCCACCTCGTGTGGGGACCGGGCGTCGCTGTCGGAGTAATGGCGACGGTCATGCCTCCACGACGTCCACGTCGTAATCGTGGATAGTCGGGTTGGCGAGCAGTCGCTCGGCCATCTCGTCGGCGCGGTCGGCGGCCGCCTCCGGCGAGTCGGCGTCGAGGTCTATCTCGAAGCGGTCGGCGCTCCGAAGCGCCTCCAACTCGAACCCGAGGCGTTCGAGCGCGTCCTTCGTCGTCTCGGCCTCCGGGTCGAGGACGCCGTGCTTCAGGCGCACGGTCACCGTCGCGGTGTAGGCGGTCATCGTTGGACGAAGCGTGTCCGTGGGTAAAAACGCTTGTGAACTGGGTGGATTGTGCACAGACGTGTATCGTTTTCCCGGCGGCGCGCTCGCGGTTTCCGTTGGTCACCGCTCGCCGTAACGTGGCCTCGCTCCCTTCCGGTCGCCGTCCCGCGGCGCTCGCGAGTCGTCGCTCCGCTCCTCCCCGCTCGCCGTAACGTGGCCTCGCTCCCTTCCGGTCGCCGTCCCGCGGCGCTCGCGGGTCGTCGCTCCGCTCCTCCCCGCTCGCCGTAACGTGGCCTCGCTCCCTTCCGGTCGCCGTCCCGCGGCGCTCGCGGGTCGTCGCTCCGCTCCTCCCCGCTCGCCGTAACGTGGCCTCGCTCCCTTCCGGTCGCCGTCCCGCGGCGCTCGCGGGTCGTCGCTCCGCTCCTCCCCGCTCGCCGTAACGTGGCCTCGCTCCCTTCCGGTCGCTCGGCCACGCACTGCTCGGCCACGCACTCACTCGAGCGGGTAGCGGGTGACGTGCTCGCCGAACAGCGACCCGAGGTACAGCGCGCCGTCGTGGGGGGTGGCGCTCGTGACGCCGTGGACGCGGCCCGTCGGGTCGTGGAGGCTGTCGACCACCTCGCCCGACTCGTCGAGTTTCAGGACGAGGCCGTACGGGTCGCCGCTCACCTGCGCGAGCACCGCCTCGGGGAGCTTACCGAGCTGTCGTTTCAGCCACGGCGAGCGGTGGAGCGAATCGAGCGCCGGGTCCCGCAGGCTCGGGATGGCGACCCAGTAGCCGCCGTCCGGGTCGCGGTCGATGTTGTCGGGGTAGCCGACGAGGTTCTCGGCGAACCGTTCGATGCGGCCCTCCTGCTCCCCGGTTATCCAGTAGCGGGAGACCCGATAGCGGGACGTCTCCGTGACGAGAAGCGACTCCCCGTCGGGGCCGAGCGCGACGCCGTTGGCGAAGCCGAGCCCCTGCAACAGCACCTCGGTCTCCCCAGTGTCGCGGTCGTACGCGAGCAGGCGGCCGGTGTCCTGCAGTTCGAACAGTTCGTCCTGGAACAGCGAGTGGACGCTCGCGTCGGTGAAGTAGACCGTGTCGTCGGCCACGTACAGGTCGTCCGCGAACACGATGTCGCGGCCGCCGGCCTCGGTGGCGAGTTCCGTCACCGCGCCCTCGGGGTCGATAGAGACGAGTCCGACCTCCGCGACGCAGACCAGCAGGTCGTCGTCGTCGAACGCCAGCGCGAGCGGGCGGCCGCCAGTGTCCGCGACCGGTTCGAGCTCCGCGTTCGCCGTCGTGTCGTCGGCCGGCGCCGTGGTCCGGTAGACGGTGCCGTTCTCCGCGCCGGTGTAGAGGCGGCCGTCGTCGTCGAACGCCACGTCCTCGGGGCCGTCGGTCGTCAGGACGTGCTCGCAGTCGGTCAACTCGCGGTTCTCGGCCAGCGGGCCCGTCATCTCGGGCGGCTCGGGCGGTCGCCAGCTGACGGGGTCGAGTCGTGACTCGCGGGCCGCCACGGCGGCGACGCCGGCACCGACCAGCAGGCCGCCGACCGCAAGCGGGCGACGGAGTCGTTCGAGCATGTGCGTGGGGTCGGACGCGTTCAGCAAGTGCCTTCCCCTTTCGTGAAGCGGGCCGCTTTTGCACGTGGACGTGTCTCACACGGGTATGCACGCGTCGAGTCGGACGGGTCGCGGGTGGTCCGCGTGACCCGCCGGTACACGGAGATAACGGTCGTCGGCGACGACAAGACGGGTATCATCGCGCAGGTGACGACCCTGCTGTTCGAGCGCGACATCAACATCGAGGACCTCGACCAGGCGGTCCGGGAGGGCATCTTCCGGATGACTCTCCACGTCGACACCTCGGAGATGACCTGCACGCAGGCGGAACTCCGGGATGCGCTCGCGGAACTGGGCGACGACATCGGACAGGACATCACCGTCCGGTTCCCCTCGGACCGCGAGACACAGACCATCGCCGTCCTGGTGACCAAGGAGAGCCACTGTCTTGAGGCCCTGCTGGAGGCGTGGGCCGACGGCCAGCTCGGCGCCGACATCGAGGTGGTCATCTCGAACCACGACGACCTCCAGCCGCTGGCCGAGCACTACTCCATCCCGTTCCACGACATCGGCGACGAGAAGGGGAGCCCCGACGAGGGAGAACTGCTCGACCTGCTGGCGGAGTACGACACGGACCTCATCGTCCTCGCCCGGTACATGCGCATCCTCTCGCCGAACGTCGTGTTCCGCTACGAGGACCGCATCATCAACGTCCACCCGAGCCTCCTGCCGGCGTTTCCGGGCGCGGAAGCGTACCGGCAGGCGACCGAGGAGGGCGTCCGCGTCGCGGGCGTGACGGCCCACTACGTCACGACGGACCTCGACCAGGGCCCCATCATCACCCAGCGGGCGTTCGATGCGCCGCCGGATGCGACGCCCGAAGAACTCGAACGGACGGGGCAACCGCTCGAAGCGGCCGCCCTGCTGGAAGCGGTGCGCCTACATCTCGACGACGCCGTCTACGTCCACCACGGGCGGACGGAACTGCGCGACGGCGTCGACCCCGAGGATTACCAGATGGGTCTACCCGCGGAGATGGACAGCCTCAACCCCGACCGACCGGTCGACGGGCTCGGGACCGTGTTCGGCGACGACTGAGTGTGGTCGGCGTCATGGCAATCGGCGACGACTGACGCCTACAGCTCCCGGACCGTCGCCACCGCGTCGGCGAGTTCGGGCGCGTCGAACAGGTCGCGGCCGACGTAGGCGTTCGCGCCCGCCGCGTACATGTCGCGGGCGGCGTCGACGACGTGCCGGGGGAGCGGTTCGGGGTCCACCTCACAGAGCGTCCGCCAGTCGGCCACGTCCTCGGCTTTCGCGCGGGCCTTCGCGTCGTTCACCGCCTCGACCCACGCGGGCTGTTCGCGTTTGTGGTACTGCCGGATGACTTCCTTCGACAGCTGTTGGCCGTCGTAGGAGAAGCGGTTCTCGTCGAACGTGCCGACGACGTCCGCCACGCGAACCTCGCCGTCGAAAAAGAGGCACTCTATCTTCCCGTCCTCGTGGACGAGGCCGGCGTCGGCGGCCCGCTGGGTGACGAGGTCGTTCACCTCGCGGGCGACCGCTTCGAGTGCATCGACGGTGGCGGCGCCGGCGATGCGGTCGGCCTCCTCCCGCGAGAGGTAGCGGTCCGACTCCTCGAACTTCGTGGAGAACTCGACGACGGGGTCGGGGAGGTCGACCGGCTCGTCGGGCCACTCGTCGTACTCCAGGTCGAACTCGGCGGGGTCGGCCCGCGACCGGAGGCTGGAGCCGACGGGGACGGTGTTGCGGAACACGACCTCCAGCGGGACGAGGTAGTTGTCGCCGGCCTCGGCGTGGAACGCCTTGTAGTCGTACGTGCGGCCCTCGTGTGGCAGGTCGGGCACCTGCGTCAACTCGATGGCCATCTCGCGGGGCGGGCTGGCGGCGTCGGCCATCTCGACGACCTCGCCGTCGGCGACGACGCCGCGGTAGTGGGTCGGGATACCGGCGTCCTCCAGCGCCTCGAAGTTCGTCGCGCCCATCGCACACAGCGACGCCCCCTTGTTCGGGATGGCGTCGGGCATCTTCCCCCAGTCGAACACGGAGTAGTCGTCGGTGAACACGAACGCACCACGTCCGAGGCGTTCCGGGGTCGCGGCCTCCTCGACCCGGAACTCCTTGACGCTCGTCATACGCGACGGTTCCGGTCGGTCGGCAAAGGGGTTTCCCTTCGGGGCGGCCCGGGGGTCCCCCGCGGTGGTCGGCTCCGAGTCGGCTCCGCTACCCGGCACGGTTTTATCCTCCGAGACGGGAGTGAGGCCATGGACGACGCCGCGGGCGAGTTCGGGTTCGAGCACGTCCCCGAGACGGACCAGTCGTTCGAGAACGCGCTCGCCAACGCCCGCGACGGCCGGCGCCTCTCGGTGGCCGACGGCGTCGAACTGCTCACCACCGGCACCGACCGGGCGGGAATCGACCCCGAGCGGAAGGAACAGGTGCTCGAAGCCGCCGACCGCCGGCGCGCGGAGGTGGTCGGCGACGAGGTGACGTTCGTCGCCAACCTCAACAACAACGTCACCACCGCCTGCAACACCGGCTGTCTGTTCTGCAACTTCAAGGACACCGCCGCGAACTTCGAGACCGACTCGAGCGTCGACCATCCGGGGTTCACCAAGACGCCCGAGGAATCGCGGGCTATCGTCCGGGACGCGCTCGACCGCGGCATCTACGAGGTCACGTCCGTCTCCGGGCTCCATCCGGGCCTCGCGCTCGACGAGGAGCACCACGAGATACTCGCGGGCTACGACGACGCCGCGAGCACGGTGAACTACAAGCCGCCCGAGCGGTACGACACCGACCCCGGCACCTACCTCGACCAGATGCGCGCGATGAGCGTCGACGGCGCACACCTCCACTCGATGACGCCCGAGGAAGCGTACCACGCGATTCGGGGCACCGACTGGACGTACCGGGACGCCTACCGGCGCCTCCAAGCCGCGGGTCTCGACTCCGTACCTGGCACCGCCGCGGAGATACTCGTCGACGAGGTGCGGGAGGTCATCTGCCCCGGCAAGATAGACACCGGAGAGTGGCTTGGGGCGATGGAGGCCGCCGCCGACGTGGGACTGCCGATGACCGCGACCATCATGTACGGTCACGTCGAGAACGAGATGCACCGCGTCATGCATCTGCAGCGGGTCCGCGAACTGCAGGACAGCACCGGCAACATCACCGAGTTCGTCCCCCTCTCCTTCGTCCACGAGACGACGCCGCTGTACGAGCGAGGCGTGGTCGACGGCGGGGCCTCGCCCGCGGAGGACGAACTGATGATGGCCGTCTCCAGGCTGTTCCTCGACAACGTCGAGCACGTCCAGTCGTCGTGGGTGAAGTTCGGCGACGAACGGGGGCTGAAGATGCTGTCCTGTGGCGCCGACGACTTCATGGGCACCATCCTGAGCGAGGAGATTACGAAGCGAGCGGGCGGCGGCCACGGCGAGTTCCGGTCGTTCGACGAGTACGTCGAGATGATTCGCGCCGTCGGGCGCGTCCCGGTCGAGCGGTCGACGGACTACGAACAGCGCCGCATAATCGACGGCGACCCGCCACACGGCCCGACGCTCGGACCGCGGGCCGACGGGACCCCGCTTCTGTCGCCCACCGAGCGGGAGGGCGCACCCGACGCCGCCAGTGCCGACGACTGAATTTTATATACGAAGCCGCGGCCACCCGGCGCGTGCGCTGAGGAGTGCCCCGCACGGGACGAGGCGGGAGTGCGACACATCGTGCGGGAAAACGCGGGTCGCCTGCTCGCTCAGTCGCTCAACAGCGCCCGGTATCGGGCGCCGGCGTCGGTGTCGGCGCGTATCTCCTCGCGGATGCGCGGACCGACCCACTCGTCGGTGAGGAACCGCTCGTAGACGGGGAGGCGTTCGCGCAGGGGAACGCCCGCCTCGTCGGCGATGTCTTCCAACTCGCGGAGCGCCGGCCACGCGTAGTCGGGGTTGACGTGGTCGTCCGTGACCGGCGAGACGCCGCCGAGGTCGTCGATGCCGCAGTCGAGCAACTCGCGGACCGGCGCGAGGTTCGGCGGCGACTGTACGCTCACGTCCTCGGGGAGGACGGCCCGCGCCATCGCCGTTACCCGGCGCATCGTCGCAAGCGACGGTGAGCCGTCGCGCCACCGCTCGTTGTTCGACACCGGCTGGACGATCACCTCCTGGACGTGGCCGTGACGTTCGTGGAGGTCACGGATGGCGAGTAGGCTCTCGGCCCGGTCCCGCCAGTCCTCGCCGATGCCGACGAGGATGCCCGTCGTGAACGGGACGCCGAGTTCGCCCGCGGTCTCGATGGTGTGGAGCCGCTGGCCCGGCGACTTCGCCCGCGGGCCGCCGTGGGCCTGCACCTCGGCGGTCGTCTCCAACATGACGCCCATCGAGGCGTTCAGGTCCGCGACCTGCGCCATCTGTTCGCGCGTCTGGTCGCCGGGGTTCGAGTGGGGGAGGAGGCCCGCATCCAGCGCTATCTCGCAGGCCTCACGCAGATACGCGTGGATGGAGTCGTGGCCCCACTCGTCCAGTTGGTCGTGGACCGCCGTGTAGCGGTCGTCCGGGTCGTCGCCGAAGGTGAAAAGCGCCTCCGTACAGCCGGCGTCGGCACCGCGCTCGACGATGTCGCGAATCTCGTCGGGGGCGAGCAGGCTCGCCTGCCCCGGCGGGTCGTAGTAGGTGCAGTAGGTGCAGGTGTAGCGACACGCCGTCGTCAGGGGGACGAACACGTTCCGTGCGAACGTGAGCTCGTCGGCGGCCTCGACGTCGTCGGGGCGTACCGACAGCGCCCGCTCGACGGCGGCGTCGGTGACGCTCACGTCGACATCGTACTCGTCGGCCCCGGGGAACATGCGCGATGGTTCTCGCGGACCGGCAAAAGCGTGCGGATGAACGGCCCAGCAAGGGCACCCTCATGAGTGGGTGGACGCACCGGCCCAGTGACAGTCAGGGTGCCCTCGACCGGCAGTTCCGGGTCGGCGCGTCCGAGCGCGAGCGGGACTCGCGCACCCGACATTACTCATCCCAGCGACTAAATGGTTGTCCTCCTCCGGTCAGAATACCGCCGTCCGTGACTCACCTCGTCGCGCCGACCCGTCCATCCCGGACGTCGAGTTCGACGCCCGTCTCGACGAGCCAGTCGGCGGCGCGTCCGTCGGCGTGCAACAGCACCTCCGCGAGGTCGGCCGGTTCGTCGACGTCCGTCGCTAGCCGGAACGAGTCGACCTCGGCGACGGACGCGCCCACCTCGCGGGCCCGCTCGCGGTGGTCGCGGATGGACGCCCCGTGGTAATCCGTCCGGAACGCGGGATGGCGAACGACCATCGCGTTCGTTCCGCCGCCTCGTCCTGGAGCCAACACGACGTCGGCGTCGGAATCGAACAGACTGTCGACCGCGTCGGGGGTCGCCAGCGGCAGGTCAGCCATCACCACGGCGACCGGACCCCCCGCCGCCAGCACCGCGTCGACGGCCTCCCCGAGCGGTCGGTCGTCCCTCGTCACGGGGCAGTCCGGGTCGAACGGGAGTTCGTCGGCCGGCACGTCGACGAGCAGTTCCGGTTCGTGGGCTGCGAGCGCGTCCAGCACGTCACGGCACATCGCGGCGGCGAACGCACGTCGCTCGTCGGCGGCGAGAAACGGGGCGAGACGCCCCTTTGGATTCTGGGCCCCGAAGGGGACGACGACGCGCATCTACCGGAGTTTGTCGTAGTCGTCCTGCTGGGAGCGGTAGTAGTAGACGCCGCCCACGACCAGAAGCAGGACGACCAGCCCGATGCCCGCGTACAGGAGCAACTGCATGGTGTTCTGGCTCTGCTGGGCCTGCTGGGCCTGCGATTCGGCCTCGTTGGCGAGTTCGACGGCGAGTTCGAAGTTCTGCCCGTTGTACGCCGAGATGGCGTTCCCGAGCGTCGTCTCGGCCTGCGAACTCCCCGAGGCCTCGACGACGTCAGCGGCGGCCCGTATCTCCTGGCGAGCCATCTTCGAGCTGTTGGTGTAGTAATCGACCGACGTGTCGGTTATCTGTTGGTTCGAACCGCCCGTCCGGAGAAGCTGGAATCGGGCGAACGTGTACTGCTGGGCCGGGTCGTACGTGAAGTTCGCTATCTCCGGAGTCGTCCCGCGGACCCGCACGACGACCTTCGCGGTGTTCTCGCTGATGTCGACCGAACTGTTGAACGACTGCCCGTCGTAGGAGTTCTGGGATATCTGGTTGCCGGCCTGGTCGAGCTTCCTGACCGTCCAGGTGACGCCGGTGAGATTCGTCTCGCCGTGGAGTGTCCACGTCTCGTAATCGGAGTAAAGGTCGGTGAACTCGTAGGTACCCGACACCTCGCTCCCGACCTGCGATTCCGAGGGAACGCCGTCGGCGCTGGTCGAGACGGCCGCGACCGGTGCGACGGCGGCGATCAACAGTAGCGACGCGACCGCGAGCGCCTTAGAACAGCGGCTCCAACTCATCTTCGTCGTCTTCGACCAACCGGTTCAAATTCTCTTCGCTGTGCTCCCGGATGTCGGAGATGTTCTCCTGGGCCTCGATGGCGACCTGCTGGAGCTCCTTGATGCGGGGGACGTTCGTCACGCCCGACAGCAGGATGACGCTCGCGACGTAGTTGGACTCCGAGACCGGATAGTCCCCGCCCCGGACCTCCATCGAGCCGGTCTGCTCTTCGAGCCACTTGCGCCCGCGCTCGATGCCTTTCCGGTTGAGGAACTTCGGCGGGCCGGACAACACCAGTAGCGCCCGCTCCGCGCCGTCGATCTCACAGGGAAGCGTCAGCCGGCCGAGTGCGGCCTTCCGAACCAGCGACGTGATGCGGTTGGTCGTGTTCGCCGCGTCGATACCGTCGTCGGTGTCGTCGCCGCCGGTGAACCGCGAGAGCAGGCCCTTCTCCTGTTTTTCGACCTCCTCGGCGGCGTAGCCGACCGTGGAGACGCCGCCGCCCGACAGCGTGTTGATGATCTCTGAGGAGTCGACGACGCTCTCGCCGACCTCCCCGCCGGGTTCGACCTCGCCGGCGCCAAACAGGATGGAGAATCGCTTGACGATTTCGTCGTTGATGTCGGCGTAGCCGCCCTCCATCGACTCGCCGGTCTTGCGCCACGCGTCGTTGTCGAACACGAGCAGATTGTCGACCTCGCGGACGAACGTCTGGAACGAGCGGGCGGCGTTCAGCGTGTAGATACCTCCCTCGTCCTGGCTCGGGAGGATACCCAGCCCGTAGACGGGTTCGGTGTAGATGCGCTTGAGATGCTTCGCGAGGACGGGCGAGCCGCCGGAGCCGGTGCCGCCGCCCAGTCCCGCGATGATGAGGAAGGCGTCCACCTCGTGGACCGGGATGTTGTCGATTGCACCCTGAATCTCGTCGATGTCCTCCTCGGCAATTTCGGCGCCGAGTTCGTTGTCGGCACCCACGCCGTGGCCCTTCACCCGCGCTTGCCCGATGAGTACCCGGTTGTCCTCGGGGACGTGCTCCAGCCCGTGCAGGTCGGCCTTCGCGCTGTTGACCGCGACGGCGGCGCGGACGATCTCGCTGCCGGTTCGCTGGTCGTACTCGAGGAACTCGTCGAGGATCTTCCCGCCGGCCTGCCCGAAGCCGATCATAGCGAGCTTCATCTATCGGTCACTATCAACGTCAGGCACGCGCGCGCTTGATAAGCTTTCGGCCGCGTCCACTGCCGAAACAGCGGCCCTCGGGGCTGTCGACGCCCGTCTCAGTGGTTCAGCTCCGCGACACGTTCCTCGGTGACGCCGAGGTACTCCCCGTACGTCGTCAACTCGGCGGCGTCGACGCCGAACGCGTCCACGTCGTTGTGGTCGACGGTGAGGTCCTTGCGGAGCGACTTCGCCTGGTCGGAGCCGAGCGGGCCGCCGACCGCACCCAGCACGCCGAGCCCGATGTCGGCGAACGGCATCGGGAGCGGCACCGTCTTGACCGGCTTGTTCTCCGCGGCGTACGTCCACTGGACCAGTTCGGCGAACGTCTTCACCTCGGGGCCGGCCACCTCGTACGTCTGCCCGACGTGGGGGTTGCCGTTGCCGTCTCCCTCGTCGTCGTCATCGCCGTCTCCCTCGTCGTCGTCATCGCCGTCTCCCTCGTCGTCGTCATCGCCGTCGGCTCCGTCCTCGGCCGCTTCGCTGGCGTCCTCGTCGTCGACCGCCTCGTCGTCGGCACCGTCCGCGTCCTCCTCACCCGTCTTCCCTTCGAGCGCGTCGGCGAACACGCTGGCGCCGTCCTCGACGTACATGAGCTGGAACCGCTGGTCGCCGCCGCCCGGCAGGGGTGCGAGATACGGCGGCGCCACCAGCTTCGTGAACGAGCGGAACTCGTCGCCGTCGCCGAACAGCACCGTCGGCCGGAAGATTATCCAGTCCAACTCGGAGTTCCTGACGACCGCCTCCGCCTCGCCCTTGGACTGGAGGTAGGCGGTGTCGGCGTTCGGGTCGGCGTGGACGCCGCTCATCTGGAGGAACGTGTCGACGCCGTGTGCCTCCGCGGCCCGCACCGCGTTCTCGGTGCCGCCGAGGTGGACCTCGAAGTGGCGCTCGTTGCCGCCGTCCGGGCGGAACAGCGGCGAGAGCGCGACCAACTGGACGGCGGCGTCCTGTCCCTCGAAGTGGGGTTCGATGCTGTCGTAGTCGGTCACGTCGCCCCGGGCCGTCTCGACGTCCCCCTCGAAGTTCGCTTCGTCGGGGTGACGAGCCAGCGCCGTGACATCGTGGCCGCGGGCGGCCAGTTCCTCACAGAGCGCCGAGCCAACGAACCCGGTTCCGCCGGTGACGAGCACCTGCATGCGTCGGTCTTCTCGCGGAACTGACGTAAATCTACGTGCACCGGCCACGCAGTCGGGGTGTTTACGTGCGGCGGGCCGAACGGTCGGGTATGCTCGTCACGCTGGAAGGCATCGACGGCTCGGGGAAGACGACGGTCTGGGAGGCGCTCCGGGACCGATTTCCCGACGCCGTGTTCACCCACGAGCCGACCGACTCGTGGTACGGCGACGCGGTGAACCGCTCCATCGAGGCCGACGACTCCGACTCGCTGGCGGAGCTGTTCCTGTTCACCGCCGACCACGCCGACCACCTCTCGCGGGTCGTCCGTCCCGCCCTCGCCGAGGACAAACTCGTCGTCTCCGACCGCTACTCGGACTCCCGGTACGCCTACCAGGGCGCCGCCCTGGAGGGTGAAATCAAGCGGCCGATGGAGTACGTCCGCGGCGTCCACCAGCCCTTTACACGGCCGCCGGACGCGACGCTGTACTTCGACGTCGACCCGGAGACCGGTGCGGAGCGCGCCGGCGCGACGAACAAGCTGGAGACGGCGGGCTTTCTCGCGGCCGTCCAGTCGAACTACGAGGAACTCATCGAGATGGAGCCCGAGCGGTTCGTCCGCATCGACGCGTCACGGTCGCCGGAACACGTCATTGAGGCGGCCGAAGGCGCGCTGGAACGGATACTGGAGGCGTAACGCTCCTGGAGGCGTGCCACAGGGTGTGGGTTCGACTCACGTCCGACGATAACGTTGATGCGGCGCGCTGACCAACCCCGTCCGATGACCGACCACCGCCGGGAGAACCAGCGGCTCTGGAACGAGTGGAGCGACGACTTTCAGGCGCTGTGGACCGCCGACACCGACGAGGGGGAACTCCCGCCGGCGCCGTCGCCGTTCGACCCGGAACTCCCGGGCGGTCGCCAGCCCGCCCTCGTTCGGTCGGTCGAGGGAAAGGCGTACGCCGAGTTGGGCTGTGGCGGCGGACAGGGGAGCGTCGGCACCGCGGAACTGGGCGCGGAGCCGGTCGTCGGCGTCGACTTCTCGGGCGAGCAACTGGCGCATGCGCGGCGGCTCGGCGACCGCTACGGCGTCGACGCCCAGTTCTGCAAGGGCGACGTGACCGACCTCCCGCTCGCGGACGACCGGTTCGATGTCGCCTCATCGGAGGCGGCGTTCCAGATGGTCGAGGACCTCGACGCCGCGCTCGCCGAGACCCACCGAATCCTGCGTGACGGCGGCGTGTTCGTCCTCAGCGTTCCCCACCCGCTCAACGAGAGCCTCGACGCGGAGACCGGCCGCATCGAGCGGAGCTACTTCGGTGACGGCCCGCGGACCATCACTATCGACGACTCCTACGAGTCGGAACTGGTCGTGTTCGACCGGACGGTCGCGGAACTGCACGACGCGCTCGTCGACGCCGGCTTCGAGGTCCGGCGGCTGGTCGAACACCAGCGCCACGAGGTCGAACAGCACGACCCGGACGACAGCGACCTCCCCGACGTGCTGTGGAAGGTTCCACAGAGCGTTCGGTTCTGGGCGGTCGCCGGGGGTTACGAGTAGCTCTCCGGCAGTTCGATTTCCTCCGGCGCGGGTTGCCAGAAGTAGTCGAACGCCATCCCCAGCGCCATCGGCAACAGGATTGTGACGCCGACGACGGTCGAGGCGTCACCGAGGTTCGGCCCGAGTCCCACCCCGCCGAGTACCAGCACGAACACCAGCAGGACGACGGGGACCAGCAGGAGACTGTACAACACCGACCCCCACTGGGTGTTGAGCGTGACCCGGAAGTAGCGGGTGAGGAGGGCGGCGGCCGCGCTGTTGACCCCGAGGATGACCAGCAGGCCGACCACGTCGACGACCGTGACCATACCCACCATAGGGGGGCGACCACTATGGGGCCTTCGGATGCGGGGATGGCGTTCCGACCGGCCGGCGGGACCACGACCGGTCGACCGGAAGTGCAAACGCTTTCCGTGGCACTCACCGAAGGAGGGATATGAAGGAGGACACGCTCGTCGAGTGGCGCGAGTGGGGGGCCGCGCCGTTCGAGGAGGCCGACCGTCAGGGAACACCCCTGCTGTTGTCGCTGTCGGCGACGTGGTGTACCGCCTGCGACGAGATGGACGAGGGCGCGTACGCCGACCCGAAACTCGCCGCCCACCTCACGGACGGGTTCGTCCCCGTCCGGGTCGACGTGGACCGCCAGCCCCGCGTCCGCGAACGCTACAACATGGGGGGATTCCCGTCGACGGTGTTCGCCGCGCCGGACGGCCGTATCCTCACGGGCGCCGGCTTCATGTCGAGCGACGCGCTCCGGGGGGCACTCGACAGCGTGCGCCGGACGTGGGACGCCAAGGGGGCGGAGGCGGGGAGCGTCCCCCGCGCGCTCCAGGACCCCGACCCGCCCGCGGGCGAGGTGACAGCCGACATCGAGGCGCATTTCGTCGAGCAGGTGGCCGCCGCGTTCGACGAGGAGTTCGGCGGCTGGGGCACCGACGCGAAGTTCCCGCTCCCGCGGACCATCGAGTTCGCGGCCAAGCGGGACCGCGACCGGGCGACGCGGACGCTGGAGGCCGTGCAGACGCATCTGTACGACACCTACGACGGCGGCTTCTACCGCTACGCGACGAACCGGAACTGGGGCGGCGACGTCCACCGGGAGAAACTGCTCGACGAGAACGCCGCCCTCCTGCGAGCCTTCGCCACCGGCTACCTCTACACCGGCGAGGAGAGCTACCGCGACACCGCCGAGGGGGCCATCGAGTACCTGACGACGGACCTGTGGACGGGCGAGGCGTTCGCCGGGTCGCAGGCCGGCGGCGACTACTTCACGCTCGACCCGACCGAGCGAGAGGCGGCCGACGCGCCAGTCGTCGACGACACCGTCTACGCCGACCGGAACGGGCTGACGGCGGACGCGCTCTTCCGGTTCGGCGCGTACACCGACGACGCGGACGCGACCCGCTACGCCGAGCGCGCCGTCGAGCACGTCCTCGATACGCTGGTCGAAGACGGCGAGGTGACCCACTTCGACGCCCCCGAAAGCGAGGCGGGCCTTCTGCTCGACCAGGCGCGGGTCCTCTCGGGGCTGACCGCGGGTGTACAGGCCACCGGCCAGTATCTCGACGCCGCGCGTGCCGTCGCGAACCGGTCGCTCGAACTGCAGGCGGAGGACGGCGCCTTCCTCGACGGTCCCGCCGAGGGACCGGGGATGCTGGACCGCCCGCTCCGCCCGCTGGACACGAACGTCGAACTCGCCGACGCCCTGCTGGACCTCGCGGCGCTCACCGGCGACGACCGGTATCGGGCGGCCGCGACCGACGCGCTCGCGGCGTTCGCCGGCGCGTACGACCGGATGGGCGCGCAGGTGGCCGCCTACGGTGCGGCGTGTGCCCGCGCCGTCTACGACCCGCTGGTCGTCGAGACGCCGCCCGCGGGGTCGCGGCTCCACCGCGCGGCCTGGCGCGTCGCCGACCACGAGAAGGTGGTCGTGCCCGGCGACCGCGAGACGGCGGTGGTCGTCAGGGGCGGCGAGCGGTCCGCTCCGGCCGACTCACCCGAGGAACTGATGGAGCGGGCGGCCGACGCATCGCCGGTCGAGGACGCGTGAACGCACAACGTTTGTAAACTTCCGGTGTGTTTATACCGGAGGAACTGGAGGGGTTCCGTATGGCCGACTTACGAGACCTCGGACTCTCCGAGTACGAGGCCCGCGCGTACCGGTCGCTGCTGCAGACCGGACCGACAACCGCCAAGGAGTTGTCCCGGGTGAGCGACGTGCCGATGGGGCGCATCTACGACGTGTTGAACGCCATCGAGCAGTACAACCTCGTCCGGTCGCAGTCCGCCTCGCGGCCGAAGAAGTACGTCGCGGTCGACCCGTCGACGGCGCTGGAGCGACTGCTCGAGGACAAGAAGCGCGAACTCGAGGAGAAGGTCCAGCAGTACGAGGACATCGTCGACGACCTGCAGGGCGAACTGGAGGCCGCGGAGCCCGTCGAGGAGACGTTCTGGACCGCTTCGGTCGGGAGCGAGGAGACGGTCGACCTGCTCGTCGAGCGGCTCGCGGCCGCCGACTCGCGCATCGTGATGGTGCTGTCGACGTACACCGAGCAGTTCTTCGACGTCGACCAGGTCGGGACGCTCATCCTCGACGAACTGGAGCAGGCCCTGGAGCGGGGCGTCGAGGTGCAACTGCTGATGCGCCCGGACCTGGTGCCGGTGCTCCCGGAGAGCATCGGCGAGCGGTACACCTCGACGCTCGCGGAACACGAGAACTTCGCCGTCCGCGTGAGCGAGAACGTCTCGGGCACGTTCAACCTCATCGACCGCACGGAGACGGTCATCGAGGTACCCCACCCGCTGAAGAGTCAGGAGGCGTTCGCGCTCATCGACCTGAAGGACCACGAGTTCGCACAGTCGGTGCGCGAGGAGTTCGAACCGCGGTGGGAGAGCGCCGAGCGGCTGACGCTTTAGTCGTCGCTCAGTTCCGCCCGGAGCTGGCCGGCGGTCGCCACGCGCTCGGCGTGGGCGTTGTGCTGGTGGATGGACTCGTCGTTCGACTGCTCCATCCGAACGACGGCGTCGTCGGCCAACTCGAGACGGTCGACGACGCCCTCCGCCTGGGCGCGCACGCAGTCCTCGACGAACTTCGCGTCGGCGTGCGACTGGTAGGTCATGTGGTCCTCGTCGGGGCGTTTGGCGAAGTTGTAGATGCGAGCCGACATCGACTCGCGGGCGATGTCGATGAGGTCGTGGAGTTCAACGTCGGGCGAGCCGTCCGTCTCGACGGTCAGCGTCGCGTGACCGCGCTGGCTGTGGCCCGGCTGAGGCACCTCCTCGAGGAACTCCTCGATGACTTCCCCCTCGACGCCCAACTGGTCGAGCGTTTCCCTCGCGCGGGCCTCGCTCATCCCCTGTGAACAGGGACAGACAGTCATGCCGACGACCTCACAGCCGATTTCCTCGCGGGTCCCCTCCTCGGTGGCGGTGGCGCTGGCGATGATGTCCGCGGTCGCCTGCGTCGGGCGGTGGGTCGCGGGCGTCTCCTCGCGGATGACGTACTCGGCCTCCATCCGCACTTCCGCACGCGAGGTGTAGTCGTGTTTGTCGAGGAGGCGTTCGGCCACGTCGCCACAGAGGCCCTCGACCCGATAGGCGGGCTCGGCGGTCGCCTCCTCCAGCATCTCGTCGACGACCTCCATGTTCCGGGACATGTCGATGCCCTTCCGCCACTTCGGCAAGTCGACGTACACCTCGAACTCCGCCATCAGGACGATGGGTCGCTTCTCGCCGCGGTCGATTTTCACGAGTTTCTCGACGCCCGTCACCCCGACGCGGTTCAGCCCGACGCTCACGTCCGGGCTGGTCGCCTGCACGTCCGGGAGTTGCTGACTCATTGGGGGAAAGGAGGGTCGTCAGCCGTAAAGTGGTTTCCAAGCCGGTGAGACGTTCAGTCCAGTTTCCCGAGCGCGGCGAAGAACTCCAGCGGTGGGCCCGCGACCCGGACGGGTCGGTCGGCCCGCGAGAGGTGGATGCGGGTCGGCGGCTCCACCGTGGCGGTGGTCCGGCCGTCCGCGACGACGTACGCCCGCTCGGCTCCCTCGACCCGCACCGTCAGTTCGCGGTCGGGGGTGACGACGAGCGGCGGCATCGGCCCTTCGGCGCACATCTCGGTGACGACGAAGCCGTCGACGTCGGGGTGGACGAGCGGGCCGCCCTCCGAGAGGTTGTATGCGGTCGAGCCAGTGGGGGTGGCCGCGATGACGCCGTCGGCGCGGCTCCCGGTGTAGAGGTCGCCGTCGAGGCGCACCTCGATGCCGACGCCGTTGCCGTGGCCGCGCTGGGGGCCGAGCACCGTCACCTCGTTGAGCGCGGGCGGCACATCGAACCCCTCGCCGGCGGCCTGTATCTGCGACATCTCCTGGAACGTCGGGTCGTCGGTCGACCGGAGGCGGTCGACCTCCGCCCGGACCGCATCGACCGCGTCGTCGGGCGCCGTGGCGTTCAGAAAGCCCACCTCGCCGAGGTTGACGCCCATGATGGGGGTATCGCCCACCGAGCGGGCGGCGAACAGGAACGTGCCGTCACCGCCGATGGAGACGACGAGGTCACAGCCGACGAACGCATCGGGCGACCGCCCGTCGGTGTCGAGGCTGGCGGCCGTCTCGGCGTCGAGCGACACGCGCGCGTCCAGCGCGCGACGGATGTCGTCCGCCAGTTCCGCGGCGCGTGGGTTGTCCCGCTGGGCGACGATACCGACGTGCATCGTCGGCGGTTCGCGGCCCCCGGGAATAAGCGTCACGACGGGCAAGGATTATCTTCCCCCGGTCCACATCACGGACATGGCCGACCCGGTGGTGGTGCCGCCGTGAGCGACGACCCGGACGACTGGTTCGAGGGCGACGACGAGGACCCGTTCGACGGCGACGGCGACATGTTCGACGAGGACTTCGAGTCCGCGTTCGAGGGGGGCGGTGACGCCGGCGACGCCGAGTTCGACGAGGATTTCGACTCGGACATCCCGCGTATCGACCTCGGCATCGAAGGGTTGGACGAGATGGTACAGGGTGGCGTCCCCGAGCGCGCCCTGCTGGTCGTCATCGGCGCGGCCGGCACCGGGAAGACGACGTTCGGCCTCCAGTTCCTCCAGGAGGGGCTCCGCAACGGCGACAACGCCGTGTTCATCACCCTCGAGGAGACGCGCGAGGCCATCCTCGCGGCCGCCAACGAGAAGGGGTGGGACTTCGAACAGCGGGTCGCCGACGACGAACTCGCCGTCGTCGACCTCGACCCCGTCGAGATGGCGAACTCGCTTGCGTCCATCCGCAACGACCTCCCGCAACTCGTCGACGAGTTCGGGGCCGACCGCCTCGTCCTCGATTCGGTCTCGCTCCTCGAGATGATGTACGACCAACAGGCCCGGCGCCGGACCGAGGTGTTCGACTTCACCAAGAGCCTCAAACAGGCCGGCGTCACGACGATGCTCACCAGCGAGGCCAGCGAGAGCAACCCGTACGCCTCCCGACACGGCATCATCGAGTATCTCACCGACGGCGTGTTCGTCCTCCAGTACGTCCGCTCGGAGTTCCGCGAGACGCGGCTGGCGGTCGAAATCCAGAAGATACGCAACGCCAACCACTCCCGCGAGACGAAACCCTACGAGATAACCAACGACGGCATCTCGGTGTATCAGCAGGCTAACATCTTCTAGACGTGTGCGAGCCGCGACGCACGTTCGCCGACCGCCTCACGGCTCCGGCGCGTACAGGGCCAGCACGACGCCCACCAGCCCGAGCCCGCCGGCGAGCCCGAACGTAATCGGGTAGCCGACCAGTTCGATGAGCGCGCCGGCGGCGATGGGGGCGAGGAACGCGCCGGCCAGTCCGACGCTCGTGAGGAACGCCACCGCGGTGGCGGCCACCTCCGGGGCGACCAGTTCCCGGACGTACGCGAACACGAGCCCGAGACACAGCTGGATGGCGAACCCGGAGACGAGTAGCGCCGCGACGATGACCGGAATCCGCTGGAGCCCGGTGAACCCGGCGACGATAGGGGTGGCGACGACGAACGAGCCGAGCACGACGGGCGTGCGTCGCCCGCCGAACAGCCGGTCGGACAGCAGGCCGCCGGTCACCCGCGAGAGGACGCCGACGGCGGGAAACAGCGCCGTCAGTGCCCCGCCGAGCGCGAGCGACAGGTCGAGCTGTTGGGTGAGATACGAGGGGGCCCAGCTGTTGACGAACAGATAGAGCGCGTAGCCCAGAAAGCCGAGCGCCCCGACGAGCAGTACCCGGCGGTCCGTGACGACGCCGCGGAGGTCGGCCCACGTCGGCGTCGGCGTCGCCGCGGCGCGCCCCAGCCCACGGCTCGTCGCCAGGAAGAGCGCGAGCCCTGGTAGTGAGCAGACAGCGAACACCGGGAAGACGGCGGGCCACCCCCAGACGCCGGCGACGACGGGACCGAGTGCCTGTCCGAGGGCGAAGCCGACGGGCCCGCTTGCGGTGAACGTCGAGACGGCGGTCGCCTGATTCGGCCCGGAGAACGAGCGGCCGACGATGTCGATGCCGGCGTTCCAGGTGACGACGTAGGCGATGCCGCCGAGGACGCGCGACGCGAGCAACGGCCAGTAGGCGCCGTCGGTTGCGGCCTGCCAGCCCCACGCGCCCCCGACGAGCAGGAGGCCGATGCCGACTGCGACGGTTCGACGCGAGTCCGTCCGGTCGAGCAGGACGCCGACTGGGAGGCTGGCGACCACCGCCGTCCCGAACATCACCCCGACGACGAGCCCGGCGGCGGACTGGCCGACGCCGAGCGAATCCTGAATCAGCGGGGTGACGCTCGCCGGGACGAGTTCGTACGCCCCCAGCGACACCGACATGAGGCTCGCGCCGACGAGAACGCCGACTCGGTGGGCCGTCGATGCCGAGTCGGCCCCGCCGGTGGGCTGAGTAGCCGTCGAGTGCTCGGTGTCCGACACGTACGTGTGCCTCTCGGAGGGGTCGCTTCAACCTGTCGTTCGGCCGTGCCGTGGGCCGGTTTCGATACTCCGTGAAGGGGTGTCGACGACTGCGGCCTCGCACTCGCGGACGGCAGGTCGACACCGGTGCCGAGTGGCACGAATCCGAGGACACCGACCTCCGTATCGGACGGTCAGAACCAGTTCCGGACCGAGGGGACGAGCTCGAGCGCGGTGGCCGCGATGTATACGCCGAGGGCGACGAGCCAGACGCCGACCGCGACGCCCGTGATGTCGGACGCCTGTACGACGGCCGCACCACCGGCGATGGTCAACACGGCACCGATACCGACCAGCAGGACCGTCCCGATAACGTCGAGCAGAGCGTCTTTGACGGCGGTGCGAACCACCGAGTACAGCGCGGCGTCGTCGAACGCACGGGCGGTCCCGCCGTCCGGTTCCGCCCCTCGCGTTTCGGGGTGAGTATCGTCGGCCGACCGTTCGGACTCGGGGACCATATCGTCTCCATCGATTGACACGGTGATAAATTCGACTCCCGACGGGCGTAGCGTCGTACTCGCTATCGGGCCCGTGGCTCTCCCGTGCTACGTTGCACGGCCCGATGTGGCTCCGTCGGCGTCCGCACGTCACGGTCTTCGTCGCTGGGGCCACGCGAGGTCAGATGAACTCGGAGTTCTGCGGGCCGTTCGTGATATGCACCTCGAACGGTTGCGTATCGACGCGGTCCTGTTCGACGAGATGCCAGTAGGTCTCCGCCATCTCGTCGGGGTCGAGAAACGTGTCGGCCTCCCGGTCGGGGTTCCGTTCGCGGACCTCGGGACCGTCTATCTGGCCGTCGATGACGACGTGGGCGACGTGAACGCCCTCGGGGCCGAACTCCTGGGCGATGTCCATCGCCATGCCGCGGGCCGCGAACTTCGCGGCGGTGAACCCGATGGTCCCGCCGAGACTCCGGACGGAGGAGGTGGCGCCCGTGAAGATGACCGTCCCGCCGCCCCTGTCGAGCATGTCGGCGACGGCCTCCTGTGAACAGACGAACGCACCACGGCCGTTGACGGTCCAGGCCTGCTCGAACTCCTCGACGCTCGTATCCATGAGCCCCGTCCAGGAAGCGGCGCTCGCGTGGTTGACGAGGACGTCGACCGGGCCGAACGCCTCCCGGACCGTCTCGAACCCCTCGCGAATCTGCTCGACGTCCGTGAGGTCCGTCTGCACGGCGAGTCCGTCCCCGTCGTCCGGCAGGTCGTCCGCGAGGTCAGCTATGTAGTCGCCCGACCGGGCGAACAGCGCGACGCGACAGCCTTCGGCCGCGAACCTGCGGGCGAGTGATTCACCTAACCCCGGGCCGACGCCCGCGATGACTGCAGTGCGTGCCATGCCGTTGGCTAGGCAAGTAGCAGTAAAATCGTACTGGTGGTGGTCGTCCGGTGGCTCCCTTCTTCTCAATCGAGCATCCCGACGAGCGTCTCGAACATGCGTTCGTCCTCGGTGAACACCGCCTCGTTGCTCTCGATGAACGTCCGGCGGTCGGCGCTCGCGACATCGAAAAACGTCACGCCGTCCCACTCCCCCAGGGGCGACGTCGTCGTGACGTCCCCCTCGTGGTCGTACGCGACGCGAACGTTCTCGTCGGGGGCAAACGAATGTGCGAGGTACTCGGGCGGGAATATCGTCTCGACGAAGGACCCGCGCTCGGGATGCGTGGATTCCGACCAGCTGGTCACGAGCAACGGCTCCGAGTGGACGGCGTCCCGTCCGACGGCGATGACGGCGATCTTCCCGGAGAGGTCGACGTGCCCCGTGAGATAGTCCAGTCCGCCTCTCAAACAGGCCTCGGACACTGTCACCGGTCGTATCCGTATCGCCCCGGCCGAAAGTACCGTCGGTCTCGACCACCGCGTCCGGCGACCGAGCGGTCCGATGGGTCCCGACGGAGAGAACGCGGGCCCGCTACTCCTCGACGCTCTCCAGTCCCGCGTCGGTGATGCGGAACCGTGCGTGCTCGCCGGCGGGGAGCGACCGATGTTTCTCCAGGGTCGCCCGCCGGTTCCCTCCGCGGAACCGCTCCAGTCGGACGACCGTCGCGGACCAGTGCGTGAGGGTGTTCCCGCCGAGGGGGCGGACGCGCTCGCTCTCGCTTTCGGGGTCCGAGAACACCTGGTTCGTGATGACGACGGCGAGCTCCTCCTTCCGGGCGAGCGACAGCAGGTGCGTCACCTGTCGGGCGACCTTCCGGAGCGCCTCGCCGCCCGACTCGTTGGTTCGTTCCAGCCGGTAGAACCCCGTCGCGGAGTCGAGCACTATCAGGTCGACCTGCTCGGCGAACTCCGCGGCGTCCCTGACCGCCTCCTCCTGCTCGGCGAAGTCGTGGGCCTCGGAGATGATGACCCGCGAGGCGATGTCGTCGACGGACTGGTCCTCGTCGGCGCGTGCGCTGGCCAGTTGCTCGAACCGGTCGACCGACAGCCCCTCGGTGTCGATGTAGAGGGCGGTCCCCCCGCCGGCGGCGACCCCCACCGCGGCCGACAGCGCGAGGTTCGTCTTGCCGGCCGCCGGCGGTCCGTACACCTGCGTCACGGCCTCGCGCTCGAACCCCCCGCCCAGCAGGTCGTCGACCGCCGTACAGCCCGTCGGAATCGGCTCGCTCACGCTCGGGGGTTGGCCGTCATCGCCCAAAAACTCCCGTATCCCGTCGCGCTTATGCTCGCGCCCACGAACGTCGGAGCGTGATAGTCGTCGCCACCGAGGACTTCGAGCTGTACCACGGCGTCGTGGGCGAACTCCGCGACCGCGGAGTGACGTTCACGACCGTCCAGCCGGGCGACGACCTGCCGGACTGCGAGGTGGTCGTCGCCGGCCCGGACGACGAGGTGGACGCCGAGGTGCCGGTGGTGCGTGGCGACGCCGACGACCCGCGCCGGGCCGTCGAGGAGGCGCTGACGCTGCTGCGGGGGGAGTCCGGCCGTACCGTCGTCGGCATCGACCCCGGGGAGCGACCCGGCATCGCGGTGCTGGTCGGCGACACCGTCACGGCGGCGTTCCACGTCCCCGTCGAGGGGGCCGCCGAGACGGTCCGGGAGGAGATTGCCGGCGCGCCGGACCCGCTGGTCCGCATCGGGGACGGCGCCCGGTTGCAGGGTGCGAAACTCGTCGACGCGCTCGACGACGTGCCGGTCGAACTCGTCGACGAGACGGGGACGACGCCGTATCTCGGCACCGGCGCCCGCGGGATGGGCGACGTGCTCGCGGCCGTGAACATCGCGCGTCTGGAGGGCGAACGCATCGAGTCGCGCGACGTGGAGCCGACCCCGGGCGAAATCCAGGCCATCAAGAACCGCTCTCGCGAGCGGAGCGAGGACGGCCGCACCATCGACGCGGCGCTGGCCCGCCGGGTTGCAGTCGGGGAGTTGACCATCGAGGAGGCGCTTTCCGCCCACCGGGGCGACGGCGACGCGGACGGCGAGGAGTAGTCACCGTTCCGCCAGCGTCCGAACCCGCTCGGGAAGCGAGAACCCGCCGTCCGGGTCGGGCGGGAACGGTACGGCCTCGACGACGGCGTCGGTGTTCAGCGGCCCGTAGACGTGCGGGTACGGCTCCGAGGCGTCGCCCAACGCCTCGTACACCACCTCGGCGTCGACGGCGTCGGCGTCGACGACGAGTATCACGAGATTCTCCTCGCCCGCGTGGTTCGACTCCGCGACCGGGACGACCTGCTCCGGGTCCGAGAAGTGGATGAATCCCTGGCTGTCGAGCGTCTCGTGGCGGTACTCGTCGGCGTCGGGGTCCCACTCACCGCGGGCGACGACGTGACAGATGGCGTCCATGCCTGCTCCACACCGGGGAACGGAGATAGCCGTTCGGGTGCCGTGGGTCAGTTCCGCACGGCGTTCTCCGCGCGGCGCATCACCTCCCGCGTCGGGAGGGCCGTCTCCGCGGCGACGGCGTCGGCGTCGTCGAACTCCGCGCTCACGTCGTACACCTCTCCGTCGGCGTCGCTGGCGACTTTCACCGCGACCTCGTAGCTGTCGCCGTCGACGGACACCTCGGCCGTCTCGTAGCGCCGGTCGGCTATCCAGCGGTGGCCGGCGTTCGCTTCCCGGACCCCGAGCGTCCCCGTCTCCTCGGCGAGACGACGGGCGACTCGCTGGGCGTTCTCGGGTTTCACCACCACCTTCACGAGGTGGCCGGGTCGCGACTTCTTCATCGTCGCCGGCAGTATCGTCACGTCGAGCGCACCCGCCTCCTTCAGCGACCGCTGGAGTCCCCCGAGCAGTTCCGGCGAGGCGTCGTCGACGTTCGTCTCCAGCACCCGCACGTCGTCGCGGACGAGGCCACCCTGACGGCGGCCGACGACCGCGCGGACGACGTTTGCCCGGTCGTCCAAATCCTTCGTTCCCGCGCCGTAGCCCGCCCGTTCGACCCGAATCGGGGGCAGGGAGTCGACGCCCTCCGCGAGGACCGCGAGGACCGCCGCGCCGGTCGGCGTGAGCAGTTCGGTGTCGACCGGCCCACCCCGGAGCTCCCAGTCGGCGGCGGCGGCGACGTTGACGACGGCCGGGGCGGGGACCGGGTACGTCCCGTGGCTCATCTCCACCTCGCCGCCTCCCGCGAACACCGGCGTCGTCACCACGCGCTCGACGCCGAGGTCCTCGACGAGCAGACACGCGCCGACCACGTCCGCGATGGCGTCGTCCGCGCCCACCTCGTGGAAGTGGGTGGAATCGAGGTCGGTGCCGTGGACAGCGGCCTCGGCCTCCCCGAGAACCCGGAACGCCTCCCGGGCGTTCTCGGCCACGTCGGTCGGGACCTCCATCCCGTCGACCACGTCGAGCACCTCCGGGTACATCCGGGAGGTACCGTGCCCTTCCGCGTGCGTGTGGTCGTCCTCACCGTGCGAGTGGTCGTGGTGGTGGTCACCGTGCGAGTGGTCGTGGTGGTGGTCGTCCCCACCGTCGGCCTCCGCGAGCAGGACGTCCACGTTCGTCGCTGTGATGCCGTTGCGGTCCACGCGCTCGACGCGGTACTCGACGGGAAGCGCGTCTTCGACGGGGCCGAGCGCCTCCCGGTCGGCTCCGGCCGCCAGCAAGGCCCCGAGTATCATGTCGCCGGCCGCGCCTGTACGGCCGTCGAAGGCGAGCGTTCGCATACCGGTATCCCGGTGTCGGGGCGAAAAAGCGTTCCTCTCGCCCGGGCCGGCCGGCCACGACGTGGGCCGAGCGGCGCTTCCCCGGCGGGGGCGACGTGTGCCAGACCGCGTGGCGCGGGCCGTTCACCGACGAGGTGATTTTCGACTGACGTGAGGGAGACGAGTGTCGGAGCAAAAGGCATATCTCCGCGCCGACCTGAGTGTCAGGGTATACCACGCCCATGAACGAGGTTCAACTGGAGGTGGCGAAAGCGTACCCGAACGACTCGGGTCGCGGCATCGCCCGCCTCGACCCCGACACGTTGCTTCACCTGAAGCTCTCCCCGGGAGACATCATCGAGATAGAGGGTGCCGACACCACCGCCGCGAAGGTGTGGCGCGCCGACCGGCAGGACTGGAACACCGACACCGTACGCATCGACGGATTCACCCGACAGAACGCCGACGTCGGCATCGGCGAGCGGGTCACTATCCGCAAGGCGGAGGCGACGAAGGCCGACGAACTCGTGCTCGCGCCGCCCGAGGAGGCGTCCGTCCAGTTCGGCTCCGACGCCGCCGGGATGGTGAAACGCCAGATACTGAAGCGGCCGGTCGTCCAGCGCGACATCGTCCCCGTGATGTCGTCGACGAACCACCCGTTCATGCGTTCGCCGGGACAGGCCATCCCGCTCATCGCCGTCGACACCGACCCCGAGGGCGTCGTCCTCATCACCGAAGACACCGAGGTGGAACTCCGCGAGGAGCCCATCTCGGGGTTCGAGAAGACGGGCGGCGGCATCACCTACGAGGACATCGGCGGCCTGCAAAACGAGATACAGCGGGTCAGGGAGATGGTCGAACTCCCGATGAAGCACCCGCAGATATTCAAGAAACTCGGTATCGAACCGCCACAGGGGGTGTTACTCCACGGGCCGCCCGGCACCGGGAAGACGCTGCTGGCGAAAGCCGTCGCCAACGAGACGTCGGCGTCGTTCTTCTCCATCGCCGGCCCCGAAATCATCTCGAAGTACTACGGGGAAAGCGAACAGCAACTCCGGGAGATATTCGAGGACGCGAGCGAGGAAGCGCCCTCCATCATCTTCATCGACGAACTCGACTCCATCGCGCCCAAACGCGAGGACGTCACCGGCGAGGTGGAGCGCCGCGTCGTCGCGCAACTGCTGACGATGATGGACGGCCTCGAATCTCGGGGCCAGGTCATCGTCATCGCCGCGACCAACCGCGTCGACAGCGTCGACCCCGCCCTGCGTCGGCCGGGTCGGTTCGACCGCGAAATCGAAATCGGCGTCCCCGACGAGACCGGCCGCAAGGAGATACTCCAGATTCACACCCGGGGGATGCCGCTGTCGGACGACGTGAGCCTCGACCACCTCGCGGACGAGACCCACGGGTTCGTCGGCGCCGACATCGAGAGCCTGACGAAGGAGGCCGCGATGAAGGCCCTGCGGCGCTACCTCCCCGAAATCGACCTCGACGAGGAGGACATCCCGCCGAGCCTCATCGACCGCATGATAATCAAGCGGGACGACTTCCGCGGCGCGCTCAACGAGGTCGACCCGTCGGCGATGCGGGAGGTGCTGGTCGAACTCCCGAAGATTTCGTGGGACGACGTGGGCGGCCTCGAAGAGGCGAAAGGGAAGGTCCAGGAGTCCGTCGAGTGGCCGCTCTCCAGCCCCGAGAAGTTCGAGCGGTTCGGCATCGACCCGCCCAGCGGCGTCCTTCTCTACGGCCCGCCCGGCACGGGGAAGACGCTGATGGCGAAAGCGGTGGCGAACGAGACGAACGCGAACTTCATCTCGGTGCGCGGGCCGCAACTGCTCTCGAAGTGGGTCGGCGAGTCGGAGAAGGCCATCCGGCAGACGTTCCGCAAGGCGCGGCAGGTGTCGCCGACGGTCATCTTCTTCGACGAACTCGACTCGCTGGCGCCGGGCCGGGGCGGCGACGTCGGCTCGAACGTCTCCGAGCGGGTCGTCAACCAACTGTTGACCGAACTCGACGGCCTCGAGGACATGGGTGACGTGATGGTCATCGGCGCGACCAACCGCCCGGACATGATAGACCCGGCGTTGATTCGTAGCGGCCGGTTCGACCGCCTCGTCATGATAGGCGAGCCGAGCGTCGAGGGCCGCGAGCAGATACTCAACATCCACACGCAGAACATGCCGCTCGCCCCGGACGTGAGCCTGCGCGAACTCGCCGAAATCACGGAAGGGTACGTCGGCTCCGACCTCGAATCCATCGCGCGGGAGGCGGCCATCGAGGCGCTCCGCGAGGACGACGCGGCCGACGAGACGGAGATGCGTCACTTCCGGCGCGCGCTCGAACAGGTCCGGCCCACTATCAACGAGGACATCCGCGACTACTTCGAGCAGATGGAAGAGCAGTTCAAGGGCGGCTCCTCGGGCATCGAGCGCCACTCGCAGGGCGGCCGCATCGGGTTCCAGTAACCCCACTTTTTGCATCTCCCTCGGCGCGGCTTCGCCGCGCCTCGGTCGGGCAAAAACTGGTGGAAAAAGACACGGCGGGTCTCCAGCCGCAGTGCTCCCTCCGGTCGCACCGCGTTAGTCGGCCCTTGGTCCCGCTGACTCCCTTCGGTCGTCAGCGGTGAACCCCCTCGCTCGTTTCACTCGCTCGGGGTATGCCGTGTCTGATGAGGATGTGGTCGCAACCGGAAACCGATGACCCGAGATGGCCTTGACAAACACAGAAGACGTGGTGGTAGATACAGAGCAGAGAGTTACCGCACCGAGACGTGTTCTACCGAGCATCTGTCAGAAGCGGCGTGCGAGACACAGAGGTTGGATTGTTCACCCGGGAGGTCGGCGGTATCGAGCCGAGTAGTTACGACCCCGCCGTCGCGTTTGCCACCCAATCCGGTTTCTCGATGTCAGTGCTTCCCACGTCGGTCAGGGTGTACGACACCGCAATCCGCCGGGGGCGGTTCTCGATGACGGGAAAGACGATCTCGTACTCGTAGTGGCGAACGACGCCGTCTTCGTCGACCAGGAGTGTCGCTGAGAACGCCTCGAACTGCTTACTCGCGTTCTCGTCCCACAGCCGCGTGTCGGACAGAGCGTCGACGCCGGTGGCCTCGTAACGCATCACTGGAACGTCCTGGAACGTCTCGATGCCTTCGCGCTGGAAGGTGGCGTTAATCGCAACGCGTTCGAACGAGTCGATGTCGTAGCCGAACCATCCATGCCAGAGATATTCGTCGCTCGATTCGTTGAACACCGGCAGCGGTGAGGCGACGGTGGACACATCCGTGTCGTTCTCCCTCGACAGCCGGTACGCCGTAGTCCCGTTCGAGTATACGGAGCTGTTCCGTAGTAAGGAGTTCTCGCCGGTGGCGTTGGAGTGTACGAGGTACTGTGAGGCCCCGGGCTCGACGAGAAACCGGCTCGTTTCGTTCCTGTACGTGAAGTTCTTCTCCGCTACGGGAGTGGATTCATTCTCGGCTCTCTCGACCGAGAGAGTAAAACTCGTGTCGGCCAGCGCGCTCGTGTGGGTGTCGAACACCGACTGATTGATCGCCGACGCCGTCGGGAAATCGTCGGGGGACGCGTCGGGCGACGGCTGGTTCCCACCCGTGCCCGGAAGTCCAGCACATCCCGCTAAGACCAGGAGGGCGACGACAGCGATCGCTGGGAGCGGAGACGCACGCACAGGCGACTAGCTAGTCGGTTCAAAGGTAAAACTGCTGATAATCACCACATCTCTAACGCAGGGCGATCTCGTCCCAACCCGGTGTTGTGACGCTCAGGGGAAGTAGATCAGAACCGACTGCGAGATACGTGCTGTCGGCCTTGTTGAAATCCGCTTGCCTCGACAACTGTCCCCCCTGACGCGCTCAGTTGGTACGTGGGTGATAGAGCCATTGAACTTGACCACCTATATAGCACTAATAGTAACGATTTTCGAGAAACGGGATTGAATAGCAGGATACAATGCCCTCCATTAGCCGACGCACGCTACTAGCGGGTACGGGTGCCGTACTCACTTCCCTCAGCGGTTGTGCAGCTCTAGGTTGGTCCCCGAATCAGAGCGAGGGAGAGTCCTATCCACATTGGGTGAAGATGTATCTTGGTAACCGTGACGAGACCCACCACGTTACGGTCACGGTTACGAACGAGGGTGGTGAGGCCCTTTTCGAGAAGGAATACCAGCTCTCAGATAGTAACGAGGCTGATGAGGATGCGACGTTTCCAGCATCGACCAACCCCGAGACAATCGTTGTGACCGTTGACGGAACCCGATTTGAACGCGACTGGCCGGGCTTCGAGCAATCGGAACTTCCCTGCGATGGCCCGAATGAGGCCGGTATCGAGATATACGTAGAGAGTGCTCAGGACGGGACACCGGACATTCGACTCGAAGCAGACTGTCAGTCGATTACTGGAGAGTGATATCACACTGACCGATGTAGAGGGTGTAGCTACCAAGTCAGGTGGGTGAATCTGGGTGGTGGCGACGATAGATGCGAAGTCCTCCGAGAGTTAGTGCCCCGACCGCGAGGACGAATAGCAGTAATGGTATATCGTGTCGATTACAGCCATCGTTCCACCACACCATCCAGTATTCGATACGCGGCCCCAAGGTCACCCCGAATCCGACTCTGGGCACGTAGATTCCAAGAAGCTCATACACGCGACCCCACGTCCCCTCGAAGTGACACGACACGCCGGCCATAACCGAGGCGTCAGAGTAAAACACGACGAGCAGACCGGTTCCAACCGCCACCGCGAGATAGTCCCCCAGTCGGTCGAAATTCATATCCCCCATATCCCAACCCAGCAAACTCATCACCTCGACTACAACATTCCTTGTGACCGCATTAATAGCTATGCCAGGCGTATTCGACAGAATCCGAACCGTTCACTCGACGAGACAGGCAACCGTAGCGGGCATCCGTGACCTGCGCCGACGCGGTTCGCGGGAGCCGAGTGGAGTCCCCGGATTTCGTCTGCAAAAGCAATTAGCCGTGCGGACCGATACGTCGAGTGTGACCCCCTCCGTGACCCTCCAGCGGACCGACGAGGACGCGCTCGCCTACGTCGAGCGCCTGCTCGCGCGGAACGACCTGCCCGCGACCGACGTGCGCTCGAAGCCCGACTGCTTCTACGTCGCGTACGACGGTGACGAACGCGTCGGCGTCGGCGGCATCGAAGCGTACGGTTCGGAGGGCCTGCTCCGCTCGGTGGTCGTCGAGGAGACGGCCCGCGACGAGGGCGTCGGAACCGCCCTGTGTGCGGCCCTCGAACGCGAGGCCAGCGACCGCGGCGTCGAGGCGCTGTACCTGCTGACGACGACCGCGGCCGCGTTCTTCGCCGGGCGCGGCTACGAGGAAATCGAGCGGTCGGCGGCACCTGCCGCGATTCGGCGGACCACCGAGTTCTCGGAACTCTGCCCGGCGTCCGCGACGTGTCTCCGCAAGCGGCTCTGAGGCCCGAGCATCCGCGAGGCGCGCGAAGCGCGCCGACGCGGTTCGCGGCTCGTGAGCGGAGTGAGCGAGCCGTAGCGCGCTGACTGAGACGCGGCGAAGCCGCGTCGAAGGAGCACGCGCGGCATATCACCCACCAGGTTTTGCCGGGGGTCTCGCTCCGCTCGACCCCCGGCAAAAAGCGGATTAGTAGCGATAGTTCCGGTCCAGTATCGCCACGTCGCAGTCGAGGTCCTGGATGCGCTCGAAGGTGGGCGGCGAGACGAACCGCGAGGCCTTCGACCGCTCGGTTGAGGCGCCGATGATGACGAGGTCGAACTGCGGCGCCGTGCGCTCGAGGAACTTCTCTATCTCCTGTCTGGCGACGCGCGTCTCGAAGGTGGCGTGGAACGGTTCGACGAGGTTCGACAGCATCGACTCCGCGCGCCGGCGGTCGTCGCGGGCACCGATGCAGTGACAGACCGCGACCCGACCGGTCGACCCCGCCAGCCGCTGGGCGAACTCCAGCATCGCGTGGGCGGCGTCGCTTGCGCGACGCACCGGCACCAGCACCTCCCGCCAGCGGGTCCGCGACTCCGCGCCCGGACGGTGGACGAGCACATCGATGTCGCCCCGAAACAGTTCGCGCACGAACCGCGAGAGACCGCCGTACTGCTCCTCGTACGGGGTGACGATGAGGTCGCAGTTCGTCTCGTCGGCGGCGGTCTGGACGGTGCCGGACCGCGAACCTCCGTCGACCGCGACGACCACCTCGCAGGGGACGCCTACCTTCGTCTCGACGCGGCCGGCGAGCGACTCCAGTTCCGTCGCGGCCTCGGCGGTGGCCCGCTCTGTCGCCTCCGATTCGACGTCCGCCATCGCGTCGGCGTCCACCGCTTCCCCGGGGCGAGCGGGGTCTGTGGGGTCCGTGCCGTGAGCGTCGTCGTCCCCGTCGCCCTCCGCCAGCAGGTCGCGTTCGGCGACCGCGACGTCCTCGTCTTCGACCACGTCGAGCAGGACGACCTTGCCGGCGTCGTGGGCGGCGGCGATTCGGGCCGCCAGCATCACCGTCGCGTCCGCACAGTCGCGCATCGGCACGAGCACGTGGTCGTCGCCTTTCGTCGACTGGTAGAGGAACTCCGCGCGGCGGTCGTAGAACCGCTCGCGCCAGACGTAGAACGCCCCCGCGACGAGCGACGAGGCGACGAACACGCTGACGACGAACAGCCCCAGCACCTCGAGGGAGCGCCCCTCGGCGACGAACGCGGGCGCGAGCAGTGCCAGCAGTGCCGTCGAGAACGCCGACGGCTCCTCGACGTCGAACGCCCACGTCACCCCGCCGGTGAGGAAGATGGCCGTCCCCGCCGCCAGCGGGGAGATGCTGTCGAGCGTCCCGCCGCCGCCGGGGATGCCGGTGAACATCGCGGCGGCCATCGCCAGCGACCCGCAGACGGCGCCGGCGGTCAGGCCGCCGACGAACTGCGTCGGCGAGGCGTACCGGCCCTCCGGGTCCGCAAACAGCGTGAACGTCCCCGACGCCAGCGGGGGAAAGAGGACGAACGGCAGGAGGCTCTCCGCGTTGGCGATGGCGGTCACCGCGGCGATGAGCAACGGCACCAGCAACAGCACCGTCAGGTGGACGAGGTTCCGGGTCGTCTCCAGCCACGCGCGGAACTCGCGTATCTCCCGTCGTTCGAGGCGGCGAAGCCGTCGCAGGAGCGCCCCCCAGCGCTCGCGGAGCCCGTCCATGACTCCGCGTACACGACCCCCCGAAAAGTGGTTTTCTCCCGACTACAGGTCGGTCGTCGCCGTCAGCGCGATGTGGATGGCCCGTTCGACGTTGTTCTTCGCCTTCTCGGGCAGTTCCTCGTCGTCCGTCTCGCCCTTCTGGGTCCCCTCGACGAGGTTGCCGTCGACGGTGCAGATGGCGCCCGCGGCCAGTCCCTTCCGGCGCGCAATGGAGAAGACGGCGGCCGCCTCCATCTCGACTGACAGCAGGCCCGCCCGCTCCCAGTCGTCGACGTACTCGTCGGTCTCGGCGTAGAAGGCGTCGTCCGAGGCGATTGGACCGACGTGGACTCGGCTCCCGGCTTCGCCGGTCTCCCCGTCCGCGGCCTCGTTCGCTTCGGCCGCCTCCACCAGCCCCGAGAGCACGTCGTAGTCGGGAACGGCGGGGTACTCGACGGCCTCGTAGCGCTTGCTCGTCCCCTCCTCCTTGGCGGCGCCGGTTGCGACCACCATGTCGCCGATCTCGATGCCGGCCTGCGTCGCGCCCGTGGTGCCGACGCGGATGAACGTCTCGACGCCCACCGCGGCGAGTTCCTCGACGGCGATGGCCGCCGACGGACAGCCGATGCCGGTCGAGCAGATGGTCAACTCGCGCCCCTCGAACGTCGCGTTGACGACCTTGTACTCGCGGTTCTCGGCCACGACCTCGCTCGTGTCACAGAGCCCGGCGATGCGGTCGACCCGGCCCGGGTCGCCGGGGATGAGCGCGATGTCGTGGACGTCGCCCGCCTCGACGAGCAGATGCGGCTGTTTCGCCATATCCGGACTGCCGCCGCCGCCCTAAAGAGTCATTCGAGGTCCGACGGCCACAGCCGCCTGCCGACCCAGCCCAGCGTGCCGCCGAACGCCGCGAACCCGAGGTACGCGGGCAGGGTGTGCTCGCGGACGAGCGCCACCGGGTCGACGTACGGGACCACGACCGCCCACAGCCAGCCGTCCGTCGAGGGGTCCGGCTGGAGGCCGAGATGGAGGAAGACGGCGACGAGCAGGCCACCGAGCACGCCGACGACCGGCGAGGGACGGCGCCAGCGTGGGTCCATGTCCGCCGAGCGTCGCCCGCGTCGGTAATGAGTGCTGTGGCCTCACAGCGCCGCGACCAGTAGCACGACGAACGCGACCAGCGCGACGGTGTAGACGCTCGCGGAGACGACCCAGTCGCGGCGCACCTGTCCGGCCCGCTCGCGGGCCTCGCCGCCGAACACCGGGAGGACGAGGTACGCGAAGAAGACGACGAGGAAGGCGAACGTGACGAGCGCCGCCAGCGCGTGGGGGGCGATGCGGAGGCCGACGCCGGCGAGCGCCGCCCGCGGCGGGAGCACCCGTTCGAGGCCGACCGCGACGAGCGTGAACACCACGCCGGCGAGCACGCCCGCGGCGTAGTGGACGCCGGAGGCCAGTTTCGGGTCGACCTCCGCCAGTCCCTCGCCGGTGAGCGCGCCCGCGGCGACGAACGGCGGAGCAGTGCCCTCCGGCAACCGTTGCATCGGGATGTTCATCACGACGGCCGCCAGCAGGCCGGCGACGGCGCCGACGGCGGCCCGACCGGTGAGGGTCGGGACGTCCGAGACGTGCAGGACGAACGGGTCCATCGACCGCCCGTACGGCCGGCACGACTAAAACCCGCCGCGTTCGTCGACGAGCGACGCCACCAACTCCCACGAGCAGTCGGTCTTCGACCCCTCGGTCGCCACCGCGAGCGCGCCGCAGGCGTTGCCGACGGCCAGCGCCCGCTCGGGGCCGTCGCCCTGCAGGCGGGCGGCGATGAACCCGGCGGCGAACGCGTCGCCCGCGCCGGTGGTGTCGACGGCCTCCACGTCGAATCCCGGGTGGCTGTAGGTGCCGTCCGCCGACTCCAGCCGCGAGCCGTCGGGGCCGAGTTTCGTCACGAGCGTCTGGTCCGGTGCGGGGTCGCCCACGGCCTCGGCTTCGATGCGGTTGCACAACAGCACGTCCGCGAGTTCGATGACGCGGCTGAAGTCCCGGTCGGTGATGCGGCGGCCGGGGTCCGCGGACACCGGGACGCCCGCCTCGACGGCGAGTTCGGCGATGCGGGCGGCCGTCTCCGGCCGCTGGGCGGTCAGGTGGACGTGGTCGGCCGTCTCCACCAGCGCGGGGTCGACGTCGTCGGGGCCGAGCGCCTCGTTGACGCCCGCCGAACCGAGGACGGCCACCTGCCCCTTGTCGTCGACGAGCAGGTATTTCGTCGTCGTGACGCCGTCGGCGGTGACGACGCCCGCGAGGTCGACGTCGGCGCGTTCGAGGTCGCGGCGCGCCAGCAGGCCGTGCTCGTCGTCGCCGATGCTCCCGACGAGCGTCGCCGCACAGTCGAGCCCCACGAGCCCGACCGCGACGTTGGCGGCGCTTCCGCCGCCCCCCTGCCGCGTGTTCCGGACCGCAGACTCCCCGTCGGGTTGGGGGAGGCGGTCCACGCGGAGCGTCACGTCCCAGTTGACGTGGCCGGCACACAGCACGCGGGGCATGACCTTCGACTGCGACGCCGCGGGTCAAAAAGCCACGGTCCCCCGGGGCGTCAGGCGATGGCGAACAGGACGACGTTGTGGACGCCGGGGCCGAGACCGACCGCCGCGACGAACCCCAACAGGAGGGCCCCCTCCTGTGGCCGGTCGCGGACGTAGTCGGCGAGCAGATACAGCACCCCGACCGCCAACACCAGTTTCACGACGACGAACAGCCACGCCTCGCCGAGGTACCCCGCGACGGGAAGCGCCGCGCCGGCGTCGATGACGGCCTTCGACAGCGGCGTCTGCTCGCCGTAGCCGAGGTGAGTGCCGACGGCCGTCGAGACGCCGTCGAGCGCGTGGCCGACCAGCACCAGCGCGCCGGGCGACCCCGTGACGGCCACGTCGAGTCGGTCGCGGAGGCCGAACCACGCGACGCCCGCGAGCACCAGCGCCACCCCCAGCCCCACCGCGGGCCAGAACAGCGACAGGGTCCCGCGGGCGAGACCGACCGTGACGGCGTACGCCAGTAGCGTCCCCGCCACCGTGGTTCCGGTTGCGAGGACGGCGCCCGGCACCGACGGGAGTCCCCAGCGGTCGGCCGGGTAGTCCGCGGTCGCCAGCCACACCGTCCCCGCGAGGACGAACGTCGTCAGGTAGACGACCGGGTTGCCGAAGAACGGGCGCACCGGCGCGGGGACCGCCTGAACCTGAAACAGCGCGTAGCCGGTCGCGCCCGCGACCATCCACGGCGTGAACGACGCGACGACCCGGGAGGTGACGTGCGGGCCGCGCCGGTACAGCAGGCCGCCGACGAGGAGGCTCCCGACGAGAACGGCAAGCAGGTACGGCACCGGTGGGAGTCCGAACCCGGTCGGGAGCAGTTGCATGTCTCCGACAGGCGCCGCGAGCGGCGAAAACGTTCCGGTCCACCTCGAGTGACATGTTCCGTCGCCGTCATCTGGGCGGTCGCCTCACGCCGGTCCCGACTCCCAGGGGTGTTCGACGCTCTCGCCGTACAGTTCGCGCATCAGCGTGACGATGCTCTCGGGCGGGAACTGCCCCCGTTCGGTGACGATGGCGTCGACGTGGCGCGGCGGCGTCACGTCGAACGCGGGGTTGCGCACCTCGATGTCGCCGACGTCGGCGCGCGTCTCGGGGTCGATGACTTCGCTTTCGTCGCGCTGTTCTATCTCGACGGCCTGCCCGGTCAGCGTCGCGGGGTGGAGCTTCAGCGTCTGGGCCGCGACCATGATAGGCGTGCCGCGGTCGCGGGCCGACACCGCGAGGCCGGCGGTACCTATCTTGTTCACCACGGAGCCGTCGGCGGCGATGGAGTCGGCGCCCACGAGGACGTGGTCGACCTCGTTCAGATAGCGGTGAGCGGCGTTGTCGACGACGAGCGTCACCGGCACGTCGAGTTCGCGCAACTGTCTCGCGGTGATGTGGCCCTGATTCCGGGGACGGGTCTCCTTGACGAGCGCCTCGACGTGTTTGCCCTGGTCGACGGCGGCCTCGATGCAGGCCATCGCGTCCGTCGAGTGGCAGTGGGTCATCACCACGTCGCCGTCGCGGATGCGGCCGGCGCCGACCCGCCCCAGTTTCGACTGCGCCTGTTCGAGGTCGGCACGGAACTGCTCGGCACGGGCGACCGTCGTCTCGCGGAGGCGCTCGACCGTCGCCCCCTCCATCCCCTGCAGGACGTATCGGAGGGCGTTCGGGAGCGACACCGCCGTCGGCCGGGTGTCGTGGAGGCGGCGGGCGGCTTCCTGCATCTCGGTGCGGAACGCCGCGGGCGTGTCCGCGTCGGACTCGCGGGCCTGCGTCGCCAGCGCCGCCGCCGCGGCGTCCGCGATGGTCGCGGCGCCCCGTATCTCCATCTCGGCGATGTCGTCGGCGGTCGCGTCCACCTCGGGGTGAACCATGCGAGACGTTGGCGAGGAGAGGGTAAAAGCGCGTGGGCGAGAGGTCCCCCCCTCGGCGTGAGGTAGCGTCGGCTATTCGACGGCGTCCGCACGCAGGAATTGGACCGGCGCGGTCTCGTCGCTGTCGGACTGGGGGTGAAGCGGTCGGTCGTCTCGGAGCGAGAAGCCGGCGGTCGCCAGTCGGTCCCGCGTCGCTTCGAGCCCCCCGTTGCTACGCTCCTCCAGAAGTGACGCATCACCCCAGTCGTAGTCGTTCACGAGAAGCAGGAGATGCCCGCCCGGTCGGAGAACGCGCGCGAACTCCGCAAACACCGAGTGGCGGTGTCGGTCGGGCACGTGCGCTATCGAGTGTTTCGCTACGACCACGTCGAAGGTGTTCGCCCGAAACGGGAGGCGTCGCATATCACCGTGGACCAGCGGTGCGATAGGGACGTTCGTCCGTGCTCGGTGGAGTTTCGCCCGTGCGATATCGAGGCCGATACCGGTGGTCGACCGGTTCGCCCGGGTGAGCATCGGAACCCCCTGCCCACAGCCAGCGTCGAGGACCCGTGCCGTCGCCGGAAGAGCGTCCAGCACCTCCTCGATATCGGTGGTTACACACCGCCCGGGCGGGCCACTGTCAGTGCAGTCGGGCATGGACGCTCCACTCACGATATCTAAATGAGTCTACTGGTGGCCATTCGCCGTGGCGTGCGTCCCGTTACAGGCGTCTCGCGTCCGCGTTCATCCTGCTCGCCGCGGTGGCCGCCCGTTTAAAAGCTGGGACCGGAGGGTTTTCCACGGCGCGCCGCCGCGTGAGTGGTATGGACCGCGCGGAGTTCGCCGCACGCATCGACCACACCGTTCTCGGGCCGGAGACGACGCCGGCGGACGTCCGCCGAGTCTGCGAGGAGGCCGAGGAGTGGGGGATGAACGTCTGCATCCCGCCCTGCTACGTCGCGGAGGCGCGCGAGTTCGCGCCTGAGTTGACCATCGCCACCGTCGTCGGGTTCCCCCACGGCCAGCACGCGACGGCCGCGAAGGAGGCCGAGGCGGAACTCGCGTGGGAGGACGGCGCCGACGAACTCGACATGGTAGTGAACGTCGGTCGCCTGAAAGCGGGCGAGGACGAGGCCGTCCGCGAGGACATCGCCGCCGTCGTTGCGGCCGTCCCGCTCCCGGTGAAGGTCATCGTTGAGGCGCCCCTGCTCACCGAGTCGGAACTCGACCGCGCCTGCGAACTCGCGCAGGAGGCGGACGCTGACATGGTGAAGACGGCCACCGGCTTCTCCGTCGGCGGGGCGGCCATCGAGGACGTCGAGCGGATGGCCCGCTATCTCCCGGTGAAGGCCTCGGGTGGTATCGGCTCCTACGAGCAGGCGCAGGCGATGCTCGATGCGGGCGCCGAGCGCATCGGCGCCTCCTCGGGGGTCGACCTCGTCCGTGGCTTCCCCGACGCGGAGTAGGAAGCGTCACGCTCTTGCCGTCCCGGACGTAGTTCGGGACGAATGGCCCGGTACCACATCGAGACGTACGGCTGTACCTCGAACCGCGGCGAGAGCCGCGAAATCGAGCGCCGCCTGCGGGACGCGGGCCACCACCCCGTCTCGCTGGAGGAGGCCGACGTCGCCATCCTCAACACCTGCACGGTGGTCGAGAAGACGGAGCGGAACATGCTCCGCCGGGCCGAAGAGTTGGACGAGCAGGTCGCGGACCTCGTCGTCACGGGCTGTATGGCGCTCGCGCAGGGCGAGGCGTTCGCCGACGCCGACGTCGACGCGCAGGTGCTCCACTGGGAGGACGTGCCCGCGGCGGTGACGAACGGCGAGTGCCCGACGACGACGCCCGACGCCGAACCCGTGCTCGACGGCTGTGTCGGCATCCTCCCCATCGCCCGTGGCTGTATGAGCAACTGCTCGTACTGCATCACCAAGCAGGCGACGGGTCGCATCGACTCGCCGCCCGTCGTGGAGAACGTCCGCAAGGCGGAGGCGCTGGTCCACGCCGGCGCGAGGGAACTCCGCGTGACCGGCCAGGACACCGGCGTCTACGGCTGGGACGAGGGGGAACGGAAGTTGCCGGAACTGCTCGACCGCATCTGTGACATCGACGGCGAGTTCCGGGTGCGCGTCGGGATGGCGAACCCCGGGGGAGTTCACGGCATCCGCGAGGAACTCGCCGAGGTGTTCGCCGACAACGAGAAACTGTACGACTTCATCCACCTGCCCGTCCAGTCGGGGAGCGACGAGGTTCTCGAGGACATGCGCCGCCAGCACCGGGTCGAGAAGTTCCGCGACATCGTGGAGACGTTCGACTCGAAACTGTCGCACTGGACGCTCTCGACCGACTTCATCGTCGGGTTCCCGACGGAGACGGACGCCGACCACGAGCAGTCGATGGACCTGCTCCGGGAGGTCCGGCCCGAGAAAATCAACGTCACCCGCTTCTCGAAGCGGCCCGGAACGGACGCCGCCGAGATGAAGGGGCTGGGCGGCCAGACGAAGAAGGACCGCTCGAAAGCGATGAGCGAGTTGAAGATGGACGTGGTCGCGGAGGCCCACGAGGAACTCGTCGGCACGCGCCGCGAGGTGCTCGTCGTCGAGGAGGGCCGCGACGACTCCGTGAAGTGCCGCGACAGCGCCTACCGGCAGATAGTGATTCGGAACGCCTCCGAGTACGGCGTCGAACCGGGGGAGTTCGTCGAGGTGGAGGTCACCGCCGGGCAGACGGTGTACGCGTTCGGGGAGCCGGTCGGGGCGACCCGTTCGGAGGAGCCGGCCGCGGCCGACTGACCGCTCAGAGCTTCGCCCGGACGGCCCCGGCGACGAGCGTCGGGAGCTGCCCGACGACCGCCGGGAACGTGAGCCCGAGCTGTTCGGTCAGCTGCTGTTGGTCGAAGTAGCCCCGGATGGCGACGATGCCGTCGGCCGAGAGGTCGACGACGCTCGTGCCGTCCAGCGCGATGGTGTTGCCCGTCGGCGGCAGTCCCTCGCGCATCCCCTCGTGGGTGCCGTGCATCGTCCACTCCTCGATGCGGACGCCCTCGGATTCGACGTCGAGCACGCGCCGCTGTTCGAACCGGAAGTCCGGGAAGCGGCCGGCCGTCAGCTCGACGAACTCGCCGATCTCCTCGCCGTATATCGGGTCGTCGAACAGCGGGTCGACGTACGTGCCACCGTCGGCGAACTGGGCCATCACGGCCTCCGGGTCGTGGTCGTTCCACCCCTCGATGTACCGGTCGTGGTACTCGGTCCCCTCCACCATGCCGTCCGACGCACGCCGCGCCCGCTTCAAATTTTGGGTGAACGGGCGTCCGACAGCCCGACGCGAGTAGTTCCGGCCGCCGTCGTGCCGGCCGGCTCGGCTCCGTCGGGGAGGACGACCGACCCAGTTTTCAGCCCGGCCACCGAGAGCGGTGGTGTGCCCGACCACACCCTCTCACGCGACGACGCTCACCTCCACTACGACTGGGACCGCGACCGTGACCCCGTCCTGACGGTCGAGTCCGGCGCGACCGTCGCGTTCGAGTGTCGCGACTCCGCGAACGGCGAACTCCCGCGGGGCGCGACGGTCGCGGACCTGGATGCCGTCGAGGCGCCGGGCCACGCGCTGACCGGTCCCGTCGCCATCGAGGGGGCGACGCCGGGCGACACGCTCGCGGTCGACGTGCTCGACGTGAGCCACGAGGGCGTCGGCTGGACGTACGTCTACCCGGGCGAAGCGGGCGCCGGCTTCCTCCCAGAACAGTTCCCCGAGGGTCGGGTGTACACGTGGGACCTCGACGGCGACGTGGGCCAGTTCGTCGACGGCATCGAGGTGCCGCTCGACCCGTTCCCCGGAATCGTCGGGCTCGCACCCGCTGAGCCGGGGTCCCACTCGACGACGCCGCCACGCCGGGTCGGCGGCAACCTCGACGTGAAACATCTGACGCCGGGGAGCACGCTGTTCCTGCCGGTGGAAGTGGCGGGTGGCCTGCTCTCGGTCGGTGACCTCCACGCCGCACAGGGCGACGGCGAGGTCTGCATCACGGCCATCGAGATGCCCGGCCGGGCGACCGTCCGGGTTCGGCTTGTCGACCGGGACGTCGACGGCCCCGTCTTCGAGACCGACGGGCCGTTCGAGCCGGTGGGTGGCTGCCCGGTCATCGCCACCTCGGGCGTCGACCCGGACCACGAGACGGCGGCCCGCGAGGCCGTCAGCGGGCTCGTTTCGCGGCTTCACGAGGAACACGGCCTCGACCGACTCGACGCCTACATGCTCTGTTCGGTCGCGGCTGACCTGAAGGTCAACGAGGTGGTCAACGGGAACGTCGTCGTTTCGGCGTATCTCTCGCGGTCGCTCGTCTAATCCCGTCGACCGGCCAGCCGTTCGACCTCGCTGTCGTCCTTCCACTCGCCGAGTTCCTTCGGGTCGACGTGGACGAACACGTCGTCCACCTCCGGGAGTTCGCGGATGTGCTCCATCACCCACGTCTCGATGTCGTGGGCCTCGTTGAGCGTCCGTTCGCCCTCGACCTCGATGTGGAGCGACACGTCGATTTCGGGGCCGACGTAGTGGGCGACGACGTCGTGGGCCCCCTCCACGTCTGGGTGTTCGAGCGCGCGGCGGACGATCTCCTTCCGCAGGTCCTCGGGCGGGGCCGCGCCAACCAGATACGAGACGTTGTCGCGGACGATTTCGACGCCCGTGTAGAGGACGGCGACGGCGACGACGGACGCCGCCAGCGGGTCGAGCAGGGGGACGCCCAGTTGCGCGCCGATGACGCCGACAAGCGCCGCGCACGCGGTGAGGATATCGTTGCGGTTGTCGAGCGCGGTCGCCGTCAGCGCGGGGGAGTTGTGGTCCTCGGCCACGTCGAGCACGTAGCGGTAGAGGCCGAACTTCGCGGCGGCCGCACCTGCGAGGACGGCGGCCGCGACGGGGCCACGGGCGACGGTCACGTCGCCCGACAGCAGGGCGGTGCCGGCGCTGTAGAGGATGGCCCCCCCGGCGGCGAACACGCCGAGGGCGACGAACAGCGAGACGAACGGCTCGATGCGCTCGTGGCCGTGGGGGTGCTCGAAGTCCGGGGGCTGGGTCGTCAGGTAGAGGCCGGCGAGCACTACCGTCGAGTAGGCGGCGTCCGAGAGGCTGTTGACCGCCTCGGAGGCGAGCGCGAGGCTCCCCGTCCAGTGCCAGACGAGCCCCTTCGCGACGGCCAGAACCAGGTTCGCCGCCAGCACGACGAGCCCGACCCGGCGGAGCGCCCGCGAGCGTGCCATCGCCGGGGGTTGGAGCGGTCGCCGCAAAGGCGTGTCGTTAGTCGCGCGGCAGGGCGGTGAACGACCGCTTGGTCGGCGAGAACGGGTCGTACACCGACTGGTGGCACTGACAGTACACCTGGTTCTGTGCGCCGAACTTCGCACTCCCTTCGGCTTTGAACTCCGGCACACAGCAGAAGTGGGTGCATTTGTCGAGCCACGCGATGAACCCCCGTTCGGTCGCGGCGTTCAGGAACTCGGTGTACTGGCTCTCGGCGGGCAACTCGGGGACTCGGGTCGAGCGGACCACCTGCACCGGGAGTGGCGTCACGTCCTCGTCCTCGCCGGACTGCGAGCGCCACGTCGCCTGCGCGGGCTTCCCGAGGCCGGCCTCGCCGACGCCGTTGCCCCACGTCTCGTAGTCGTCGAAGTCGTCGACGTGGAGTTTCTGGCCCAGTTCCATCTCGTCTTGCCAGTCGAACGTTCCTGGAGCGGCACGGAGGTAGTTGTCCTGCTCGACGGTCGGCTGGACGCCCTTGGCCTGCTGGACGCCGCAGTACTGGAACCACCGGCCGCTGTAGGTGAGTTCGCCCATCTCCTCGCGGGCGACGGTCACCGTCTCGCCGCTCTGGAGTTCCACGTCCTGTGGTTCGGGCCAGATACCCTTCAGGTAGCCGTCGTCGTCGACGGTGAGCGGGACGAGGGGCATCCCTCGGGGGGCGGGGCCGTCCGTATTCCGGATGCCGACGTACGTGGTCGGGCCGCCGGTGGTTCCGGGCTTCGAGGTGGCGGCGGTCAGGGCGGTCGATGCGGCGGTACCGACGCCCGCGAGCGACGCGGAGCCGACGACGCCTTTCACGAAGCGACGCCGGCCGGTCTCGGGCGGATACTTGTCGTCGTCCATGGGGACCGCTCGGGAGTCCGTGCCGACTGGAGACAAAAGACTGACACGAGTGTCGGCCGGTGGGAACGCGCCCCAAGATTGACACGGGAGGAAGCGCAACCGTACCGGGTCAGAACTCGACGGCGGCGTCCGCGCCGGGGACGGTCGCGCCGTCCTGCTCGGCGAAGGCGTCGTGGAGACGGTCGTAGCTGTCGTCGACGGCCTCGACGATGACCTTCGTGTCCGCGACGACGGGCATGAAGTTGGTGTCGCCGCTCCAGCGGGGAACGACGTGCGTGTGGAGGTGGTCGCCGATGGAGCCGCCGGCGGCGTCCCCGAGGTTCAGGCCGGCGTTGAACCCGTCCGGCGCCAGTGCGGCCTCCAGCGCGTCGAACGTCCGCTGTTTCAACTGCGCGTGGCCCAACAGCGTCGACTCCTCCAGGTCGCGGTAGTCGCCGGTGTGGTCGTACGGGATGACCATCGCGTGGCCGGGGTTGTACGGGTAGTTGTTCAGCAGAACGAACGCGTCGTCGTTGCGCGCGACGACCCGCGACTCGCGGGCGTCCTCGCGGTCCGGGAGCGCACAGAACACACAGCCGTCGACGTCCGGGTTCTTCTCGGCCCGTTCCACCCAGTCGATGCGCCACGGCGCGAACACCTGGTCCATGCCCGGTGGTCGCCCCCCGACGGCATAATTCCCCGCCGACCGGTGTGGGTCTCTGTAGCGTGTGAAACGGTGGGGATTTCCTCGACACGGAAAAATCCGTCGGCCGTTCAGCGCCGAAAACCCTGCCAGACTGTTCGTGACGGCTCCGTAAACGCTCTCGACGGTTCTGTGACGGCCGTTGATGTCTGACGGCTCGCTGTCGGGCGATTTTACCCGCTGAACCAACCGAACCGAATCACCCCTTTATCGTCCGGCCACCGATACGACAGGATGCGATGGCCACCAAGACTCACCCGGACGACGATGCGATGCTCGAGGAGTGTCCGTCGTGCGAGCGCGAGACGCCCCACGAAGTCTCCGTCCGGATACTGACGGAGAGCGACAAGGGGGAGAACGCGGAGTTCTCCCGCGAGCCGTACCGCGTCGCAGTGTGTGACGCCTGTGGGGCCGAGGAGAAGACCCGGATGAACAACGCCTGAGGGGATTCCTTTCGCCCGGTTCGTCCCGCGTAGCTACTGCTCCGTCGTTATCTCACAGCCGTTCTCCGTGACCACTATCGTGTGCTCGCGCTGTGAGACGTAGAACCCGTCCTGTTCCTGCAAGACGGGGTAGCCGTGGACGACGCCCTGTTGTTCGAGGCGGCGAAGCGCCATCTCCGCCCGGCGGGTGTCCAGCCAGCGGCGCGCGAAGGGGAGCGTCTTGAACTCCTCGACGATCTGTTCGAGCGCCTCGCGGGCCTGCCGGTTCCTGACGGAGGCCTCCCGTTCGAGCGCGTAAATCTCCTCCTGGGAGCCCTCGGTCACCTTCCCGCCGCCGTCGGTGGCGAACGGCTCGATGGCGACCACGTCCCCCACCTGGAGTTCGACGCCCGACTCCACGGCACGGTTGGGGATGTTCGGGTCGGTGTGCTGTTCCCAGTGGCCCAGCCCGTGGCCGGTGAGGTTGACGACGGGGTTGTAGCCGTAGCCGTCGATGACGTCCTCGATCTCGGCGCCGATTTCGCCGGTGTGGGCGCCGGGTTCGACCACCTCGAGGGCGGCGTCCAGCGCCTCCTCTGCGGCCTCGACGAGTTCCTGCTGGCCGGTGAAGTCGACGGTGACCGCGGTGTCCGCGAGCCAGCCGTCGATGTGGACCCCGATGTCGAGTTTCACCATCTCCTCGCCTATCGTCCGGTCGTCGTCGGGCGCGGCCGCGCCGTGGGCCGCCTCGTTGTCGACGCTGACGTTCACCGGGAACGCGGGCGTCCCGCCGAGTTCGCGGATGCGGTCCTCGGCCCACTCGCTGATTTCGAGGTAGCCGGTGCCGACTTCGAGTCGCTCGGCGGCCTCGTCGCGCACCTGCGCGAGTATCTCCCCCGCCTCGCGGTGTTTCTCGTACTTCTCCGCAGAGAGGTCGACGTCGCTCATACCCCCGCTACCCGGGGCGCGGGCAAAGGGTTTGCCGTCCAGTCGTCACTCCCCCGAGACGGCCGTCTGCATCGCCTCGGTGTTGTACGCCGACCCCGCGTCCCCGTCGTTTCTCATGACGATGACGCCCGCGTCGCTGTCCGTGATGTCCTCGAACTCCTCGATGGCTAGCTCGGCCGCGTCCTCCGCCGCGCGCCCGTGTTCGAGATGGTCGACGGCACGCCGGGCCAGCGTCACGCGGGCGATGTCCTCGCCGGCACCCGTCGCGGAGGCCCCGCCCGCTCGCGAGCAGTAAAACCCCGACCCTATCTGTGGCACGTCGCCCACGCGGCCCGCGAGCGCCAGCCACCGGCCGCCGGTGGAGGTGGCCGCACAGAGCCGGTCGCCGTCGCGGGCCACCGCACCGACCGTATCGTGCCCCCCGAACCGCTCGCGTATCCAGTCGAGCTGTTCGCGCGTCTCGGTCAGCGGCGGCACCCCCTCCAGGTCGTCCCACGCCTCGCGCCTGTCGTCGGTCCAGAGGTCGGCGTCCGTCTCGACGTCGAACTCGTCGACCAAATCGACCGCGTGGACGCCCGCCAGCATGACGTGTGGCGTCTCCGCTTTCACGACGCGAGCGGCGTCGACGGCGTGTTCGACGCCGGGCATCGCACACGCCGCGCCCGCCTCGCGGTCGTCGGTCATCAGCCCCGCGTCCGTCCGTATCACGCCGTCCGACTGGACGACGGAGCCGACGCCGGCGTTGAACCGGGGGTCCGATTCGAGGACGCGCACGGCCGCACAGGCGGCGTCGGTCACGCTCGACTCCGCGGCGCCCGCCGCGGCCGCCTCGTCGACGACCGCCTGTCGCTCCGGTGGCTCGTCGGGCGGACCGCCCGCGCCGCCGTGGACGATGACTCGCATACCCGGCGTGACGACCGGAGCGGTATAAGGGGAACGACATAAGCGGACCGTTCATGGCCGGGTCCTTCACGGTCGTTCACGCAAGATTCGCCGCGAGAACGGTACGCCTTTCAGGGCGCCTTGAGAACTCCGGGGCATGAGCCACGAGTACGAGAAAGTGGAGGTGCCCGCGTCCGGGACGAAGATCGAGGCGGTCGGCGACGACGAACTCGACGTACCCGAGGACCCCATCATCCCCATCATCCACGGGGACGGCATCGGGGTCGACGTCGGGCCGGCGGCTCAGGACGTGCTGGAGGCGGCGGCGAACGCCACCGGCCGGGAACTCAACTGGATGCGCGTGTACGCGGGCGAGTCGGCCCGCGAGAAGTACGACGAGAACCTGCCCGACGACACCGTCGAGGCGCTCTCGGAGTTTCGCGTCTCCATCAAGGGGCCGCTGACGACGCCCGTGGGGGCGGGCTTCCGCTCGCTGAACGTCGCGCTCCGCAAGAAGCTCGATCTCTACACGAACATGCGGCCGACGTACCACATCGACGGCGTCCCCTCGCCGGTCAAGCGGCCCGACCAGATGGACATGGTCACGTTCCGCGAGAACACCGAGGACGTGTACGCCGGCATCGAGTGGGAGGCCGGCACCGACGAGGTGGAGACGGTCCGCGAGTTCGTCGAGGAGGAGATGGACTACCCGGACACCATCCACGACGGTCCGGTCGGCATCGGGGTCAAGCCCATCACCGAGTTCGGCACCAAACGGCTCGTCCGGAAGGCCATCGACTACGCGCTGAACAACGACCGCGACTCGGTGACGCTGGTCCACAAGGGGAACATCATGAAGTTCACCGAGGGCGCGTTCCGCGACTGGGGCTACGAGGTCGCCGAGGAGGAGTACGGCGAGGAGGTCATCACCGAGGACACGCTCTGGGAGGAGCGCGACGGCGACGCGCCCGAGGACGCGGTGGTCGTCAACGACCGCATCGCCGACAACATGCTCCAGCAGATTCTGACCCGGACGGACCAGTACGACGTGATGGCGATGCCGAACCTCAACGGCGACTACCTCTCGGACGCCTGTGGCGCCCAGATCGGCGGGCTCGGAATCGCGCCCGGCGCCAACATCGGCGACGGTCGCTTCCTCGCCGAGCCGGTCCACGGCTCCGCGCCGAAGTACGCCGGCCAGGACAAGGTGAACCCGACGGCGATGATTCTCTCGGGCCGCATCATGCTGGAGTATCTTGGCTGGGAGGACGCCAGCCAACTCGTGTACGACGCCATCGAGGAGACCATCTCCGCGAAGAAGGTCACCTACGACATCGAACGCCAGATCGAGGGCGGCGAGAAGCTCGCCACCTCCGAGTACGCCGCGGAAGTCGTCGCCAACATCGAGGACCTGGCGTAACCCCTCCGGCCCGTTTCTCCGTTCGCATCCGCTCGTCAGCCACCGGTCAGGTCGTCGGTGTCTCGCGTCCCGCTCGATTCGACGGTCGGGCCGGCGGTAGCGTCCCGCGCCTCCCCGACCCAGTCGGGTTCCGTCACCGTCGTGTTCCCGACGCCGGCGTAGTGGACGCGCCGGACCACCTCGACGGGCTGGCCGTCGAACGTCGCCCGGTAGCGGACGCGGTAGTGGTCGACGCGGCCGTCGTTGCGCAACACGAGCCTGATGCTGGCGTTCCGCGGCTCCTCGACGAGGACGGGTACGTCGAGGACGCCCCGGTCGGGCGGCGTCTGCGACTCCAGCGTGAAGAAGGCGTTGCGCCAGCCGATGCGTGTCTCGACCGCCCAGCGGTCGACCCCGCCGTACAGGCCAGCGAGCCGGTCGTGTCCGGTGATGTCACCGACCGGGCCGCCGAGCGTGACCGTCGTCCCCCGGCGGTAGGAGACGTTCTGCTCGCCGACCCGGAACAGCGCCGGCCCGCCCGCATACCAGAGTTCGAGGCGGGCGGCGACTGACTGCACGGGGTAGGCCGGCGCTGAGTCGGACCGCTCGACGAGCAGGTAGCGGCCGCCGCCGGCCGACACGCGTAGCACGCGGTCGACCGTCCGGAGGGTGCCGTTCGGCCCGACCAGCCGCGTCTCCGAGTGGACGGTGTACGACTGGTTCGCCAGCACGCGCCGGTGGGCGTTCGCCAGCGCGAACGGGTCGGCGACGCCGTCGGCGGTCAGCCCCGGCGCCAGTTCGCTTTCCGGCGGCGCCGACCCGTTCTCGGCGGCGGTCCCCCGCTCGGGGACCGGCACCGGTGTCAGCGTCGCGGTGTCGGTGCCGGAATCGCCGGCCGGCACGCTGAGGCCGCTACACCCGGCGAGCACCAGCAGGCCGGCGACGAGGAGCGCGCGGGTCACACGCCACCCCGCGACATCGACGCGTTCGCCTCGGCCAGCCAGTCAGGGGCCGGCACCGCCGCGCCGTCGAGCGGCGTCACGCGGTGGCGCTCGCGGACGGTGACCGTCCGGCCGAGATACGACGCCTCGTAGCCGAGGTCGTACGCGCGGACGACGCCGCGGGCGCTGACCGTCGCGGTCAGCGAGACGTTCCGGGGGTCGTCCACGAGCGGCGGCGCTCGGAGCGCCTCGACGTCGCGCAGGTCCGTGGCGACGAGTCGGTAGGTCCCGTTGCCGGCGTTCCCCACCCGAACGTCGACGGCCGACAGCACCGTCGCGGCCCGGTCGCCGCCCGCCGGACTGGCGACGGGGCCCCCGTCGCGGCTCCGGTTCGTACCCCAGTGGCGTGCCAGACCGGCGGCGTCGACGAACCGGTTGCGGACCAGCGCGCCGTCGTACCAGATGTCGATGCGGGCGTAGCTGTCGGCCGCGGGCCACGCCTGCGACGACGTTTCGACCTTCGTGAACAGGTACGCCGACCGGTTCGCGGCGACCGTCGCGTTCCGCTCGACCCGGTTGAGCGTGGCGTTCGGCCCGCTGATGGTCCGCACGCGGACGAACCGGTGGCTCGTCGCCGCCAGCGCCTCGCGGTGGGCGTCGGCCAGGGTGGCCGCGTCGCGCACCCCGTCGACGGTGACCCCGGGCGCGAGCGCACCCCCGGGTCCGGCACCGTCGTCGTCGGGCACTTCGGCGGGCGTCAGCGTTGAGGTGGGCGTCCCTGCGGGTCCGACGACGCTACTACAGCCGGCGAGCACGACGACCGTGACGACGGCGACCGCGCGGTTCATTCGGCCCAGTCGGGGTCCGGTCGCGGGGGGCCGAACACGTCGATACCCCGCGCCGGCACGTCGCCGCGGTTCTCGGCGGCGTGTGGCTCCCCGCCCGCCAGCACGTAGGAGTCGCCCGCCCGGACGACCGTCTCCTCGCCGTCGGTCCGGAAGGTGAGCGCGCCCTCGTAGACGAACCCCGCCTGTTCGTGGTGGTGGTCGTGTTCGGGTACGGTCGCGCCCGGGTCGACCCGGAAATGCTGGACGCTCACCCGCTCGCCCGCCGCCAGTTGCGCGAGGTGAATGCCCGAGATGGCCTCCGTCTCCGCCCCCAGTTGAACCCGCTCCATGCGCGTGCCAACGGCCCCCACGGGCTAAACTCCGATGGGTGGCCGCGGGCCGCACACGACCGCGACCGGGGTGCTCAAGGGCGCGGCGCCGCAACCGTCGGTATGTTCGCGGTGGTCGGCTGTAGCGACTGCGGGGCGCTGTGGGTCGTCGAGGAGCGGCCCGACTCCACGTCGTGTCCGCGCTGTGGGACGCGGCACCGCTACGAGAAACTCAAGAAGTTCGCCGAGACCGAGGCGGCCGAGGCCGCCAAGGAGGCCCGGTCCCGCCTGCTCCAGGCCCGGGGCGAGAGCGACGCCGAACTCGACGACTTCGCCAGCCTCGAGCGGGACGCGATGGACGCCGGCATGGACGACGACGAGTTCCTGACCGCGTCGGGCGTCGACGCCGACGCGGTCGCGGAGGCGGGCGAGGTCGACGGCGGCGGCTCCCGCTCGCGGCGGGAGGTGGTCGTCGACGCGCTCCGCGAGTTGGACCGGCCGACGGCCGCGGAGGTCCGCGCGTACGCGACCGACCGGGGGGTCGACGCCGACTACGTCGACGACGCGCTGGCGAAACTGCGCCGCCGGGGGGAGGTGAGCGAGTCCGGCGGCCGCTATCGCCTGCTGTGAGCGACGACTGGGACCCCGACCCCGAGTGGGACGACCCCGGCGCCGAGGGGTCGCCGCGCGTGCCCTCGCTGTCCGAGGTGGACCCCGCCTCGGCGGTCGTCGGCACGCTCGTCGGCATCGCCGGCCTGCTTCTGGTGCTCCAGCCGTCGGTGCGGGCCGTGTCGCTGTTCGGCACGCAGGTGCCGACGTTCGTGCTGTCGGCGGGCGTGCTGTCGCTCGGCTTCGCCGTCGGCGCCCCCGTCTACCTCCGGCGAGGGTATCGCCTGCGCGGCCTCGCCCACGCCGTCGGCGCCGTCGGCTTCGGCGCGCTGTTTTTCGCCGCCGGGTTCCGCAGTCTCCTGCTGCTGTGGCTGGGGCTGTTCGTCGTCATCGGGGGCGTCCTCTTCCTCGCGGCGGAGACGCGGCGCCTGTAGCCTCGACTCCGGAACTATCGCCCGAGTTCCTCGTGGGCGCTTGCGAGATGCGACGCCGACAGCGCGCCAAGAAGCGACAGTTCCCCGGCAAGCGCGCCGACGGCGATGATTTCCGCGAGCGCGTCGGCGTTCGAGCCGGCGGGGTCACCCCCACCCCGGACGCCCAGCACGTCCAGCGCTTCCGACTGCGTCGGGAGCTTCGTCCCGCCGCCGACGGTGCCCACCTCCAGCGACGCGAGGGTGACGCTGGCGTACAGCTGGTCGCCGCGCACGTCCGCGGTGACGATGGCGTTGCTCCCCTCGACGACCTGCGCGATGTCCTGCCCGCACGCGAGAAACGCCGCGGCGACGACGTTGGCCGCCTGCGCGTTGAAGCCGATGGAGGCGGCCTTCGCCGAGCCGACGTGGTTCTTGCGCGTGTTCGCTTCCGCGATGGCCTCCGGCGTCGTCTTGAACCGGTCCTCGACCTGCTCGCGGTCCAACAGCACGTCGGCGGCGACGGTGCGGCCCCGCCCTTCGACGGCGTTGATGGCGGCGGGTTTCTTGTCCGAACAGAGGTTGCCCGACAGCGCCACGAGTTCCGCGGGCGTCTCCGCCTCGACGAGTTCGGCGGCCTCCTGGGTGGCGATGGTGGCCATGTTCATCCCCATCGCGTCCTTGGTGTCGTAGCCGAACCGCACGAACACGTTGTCGCCGACGACGTACGGCGTCGCCTCGCGGAGTTCGCCGTGGCTCGTCGTCGACTCCGCGGCCTCCCGCAGGGCGTCGACGTTCGCTTTCACCCACGACGCCACCTCGCTCGCCTCCCCGACGTCGTGGACGCGGAACACCGGCGCACGCGTCATCTCGTTTTTCAGGACGCGGGCCGTCGCGCCGCCCGCGGCCCGGATGGCCGACAGCCCCCGGTTTATCGAGGCGACCAGCGCCCCCTCGGTGGTGGCAAGCGGCAGGTAGTGGGTGCCGTCGGCGGCGCTCCCGTCGACCGGGACGGGACCGGCGACGCCCATCGGCACCTGCGCCGCGCCGACCATGTTCTCGACGTTCGCGTCGGCCGTCTCCGCGGGAAACGCGTACTCACCGACGGTGTCGAGGTCGGCGCCCGTCTCGGCTTCGAGCAGGCGGCGGCGCGCCTCGGCCGCGGTGTCGGCGTCGGCGTGCTGTTCGAGTTCGTGGAGCCGCAACTCGCCATCCTGTACCCGCTCGGCGAGGGCGTCCGGGTCGGTCATGGCCGCGACTGCGTGTGTCGCGCACTAAGCGTTGTCCATCGCGGGAGCGTCCAGAACGGTTAACGCCTCGCCGCGACTCCCCCCGGTATGACCGCACCCGCGGACCTCATCCTGACGAACGCCGAGGTCCACACGCTCGCCGACCCCGACGAGACACGCGAGGCCGTCGCCGTGCGCAACGGCCGAATCGTCCGGGTCGCCGACGCCTACGAAATCGAGTTCCTCGAGGGCGTCGAGACGGAGGTCGTCGACTGCGAGGGCCGGACGGTCATCCCGGGGTTTGTCGACGCCCACACCCACCTGGAGATGGTCGGTCAACACCTGGTCAACGCCGACCTCCGGGAGGTGTCGGGGCCAGCGGAGGCCGTCGAGCGCCTCGCGGCCCACGCCGAGGAGACCGACGACGACCTCGTGGTCGGCTACGGCTACGACGAGTCCACCTGGGGGACGGCCCGCTATCTCACCCGCGAGGACCTCGATGCCGTCTCGACCGAGCGGCCGGTCGTCGCGTTCCGTGAGGACATGCACACCGCCTCGCTCAACTCGGCGGCGCTCGACCGCTTCCGCGGGGCGATGCCCGCCGAGGACGTCCAGCGGGAGGGCGGCGACCCCACCGGCGTCGTCGTCGAGGCGGCCGTCGACCCGCTGTTCGAGGCCACCGAACCCGACCGCGCGGAGACCCGGGACCTCCTCGTCGCCGCCCAACAGCGCGCGAACGAACTCGGCGTCACCGGCGTCCACGACATGTGCCGGAACTCGCACAAGCCGCGGGTCTACCGTGACCTCGACGCCGACGGCGCGTTGACGCTCCGCGTCCGCATCAACTACTGGACCGACCACCTCGACAGCGTCGTCGACAGCGGCCTCCGGTCGGGCCACGGGAGCGAGATGGTTCGGACGGGGGCCATCAAGACGTACACCGACGGCTCCTTGGGCGGTCGCACGGCCAAGCTCCGCGAGCCGTACGCGGACGGCGAGACCGCCGGCCAGTGGGTCGTCGACCCCGACGAACTCCGCGCGTACGTCGAGCGCGCGAGCGACGCCGGACTCCAGTTCACCGCCCACGCCATCGGCGACGCCGCAGTCGAGGCGGTGCTGGACGCCTACGCGGCGCACGACGCCGCCGACCACCGCCACCGCGTCGAACACGCCGAACTCCTGACCGGCGACCTCGTCGAGCGGTTCCGCGAGGTCGGGGCCGTCGCCTCGGTCCAGCCGAACTTCCTGAAGTGGGCCCGCGAGGGCGGCCTGTACGCCGACCGGCTAGGCGAGCGCCGCCGCGAGGTGATGCCGTTCCGTGACCTGCTGGAAGCGGGCGTCCCGCTCGCGTTCGGGTCCGACTGCATGCCGATGGACCCGCTGTTCGGCGTCCAGCAGGCCGTCACCGCGCCCGAACGGAGCCAGCGGCTCACCGTCACCGAGGCGCTCCGGGCGTACACCCGCGGCGCGGCGTACGCCGCCGGCGAGGAGGCCGACCTCGGCACCGTCGAACCCGGGAAGCGCGCGGACCTGGTCGTGCTCGACGACTCGCCGTGGGCCGTCGACGCCGACGCCATCGCGGACGTGGACGTGGCCGCGACGGTCGTCGGCGGCGACGTGGTGTTCCGGGACTGATAGCTCCTCCTTCGCTGGTACTCCACCGGCCACCGGCCGGTACACCCGACCGATAGTTGCTCACTCGTCGACTACAGGGAACTATCGCCTCCATCATCGAGTATTGAAGGCAAAATATTTTCATAGGGGCAGTCCGTCGGCTAGCGCACTCCGAGGTAGCAAACCGTGCCGGAAATGGAATCAGTCGACCTCGAAACGGACCTGAGTCTCTTCAAGTACGACGACCTCGAACAGCTCCCCGACGAGTACCGGGGGCTGGACGAGCAGGAGCGAACGGAGCGCATCGAGCGCGCGCTGGCGACGCTGGGCGACGACGTGGTCGTGCTGGGCCACAACTACCAGCGCCGCGAGGTCGTCGAGCACGCCGACTTCGTGGGCGACTCCTACGAGTTGAGCACGCGCGCCGCCGAGGCCGACGCCGACCACGTCGTGTTCTGCGGGGTGACGTTCATGGCCGAGTCCGCCGACGTCATCACCGACGACGACCAGCAGGTGATACTGCCGTCGATGGAGGCGTCGTGTCCGATGGCGGGGATGGCCGAGGCGCTCCAGGTGGACGCCGCGTGGGCCGAACTCACCGACGCCGCGGGCGACGACGACGTGGTCCCGGTCACCTACATGAACAGTTACGCCGACCTGAAGGCGTTCTGCGCCGAGCAGGGCGGGCTGGTCTGCACCTCCTCGAACGCCCACCGCGCGTTCGAGTGGGCGTTCGAGCGGGGCGACACCGTCCTGTTCCTGCCGGACAAGCATCTCGGCGAGAACACCGCCCACCGCCTCGGGCTGGAAGACTCGATAGTCGAGTGGGACCCGTGGGACCCCGACGGCGCGGACGCCGAGGCCGCCGCGGCCGCCGACGTCGTGCTGTGGGACGGCTACTGTCAGGTCCACGAACGCTTCCGCGAGCACCACGTCGCGGACCTGCGCGAGGAGCGCCCGGACGCGAACGTCGTCGTCCACCCCGAGTGCCGCCGCGAGGTGGTCGAGGCCGCCGACGTGGTCGGCTCCACCTCAACCATCTGTGAGACCGTCGCGGCGGCCGACCCCGGGGAGACGTGGGCCATCGGCACGGAGATACACCTCGCCAACCACCTCCAGCGGTGGCACCCCGAGGTGGAGGTCCTCCCCCTCTGTGGCGACGCCTGCATGGACTGCAACGCGATGCGGCAGATAGACCCCAACTACCTGACGTGGGTGCTGGAGGAACTGGTCGCCGGGACGCCGACGAACGTCGTCGAGGTGCCGCCCCGCGAGGCCGACCTGGCCGACCTGGCCGTCGAGCGGATGCTCGAACTATGAACGCCGACCTGCTGGTCGTCGGGTCGGGCGTCGCCGGCTGTTCGGCGGCGCTCGCGGCCGACGACGCCGGCGCGGACGTGACGCTCGTCACGAAGGCCACGGCGCCGGACGACGCCACCTCCTACTGGGCGCAGGGCGGCATCGCCGTCTCGCGTGGCGACCCCGACGCCTTCCGCGAGGACGTCCTCGCGGCGGGCGACGGGGCCTGCGACCCCGCGGCGGTCGACACGCTCGTCGCGGCGGCCGACGACGCGGTCCGCGAGGTCCTGATAGACCGTCTCGGCGTGCCGTTCGACGGCGACGACGAGTTCGACTTCGGCCGCGAGGCGGCCCACTCGGAGAACCGCATCCTGCACGTCGACGCCGCGACCGGCGCGGCCGTCCTCCCGCGGTTTCTCTCGCATCTGCGGACGGAGACGAGCGTCGACGTCGTCGAGGACACCGCCGCGCTCGATCTGGTGACCCACGAGGGGCGGGTCCACGGCGCGCTCCTCGAATCGGGCGGCGACGTGGAGCCCTGCGTCGCGGGGGCGACCCTGCTGGCGACGGGCGGCATCGGCGCGGCCTACGGCCGGACGACGAACCCGCCGGGCGCGACGGGCGACGGCGTCGCCATGGCCGCGCTCGCCGGCGCCGACGTCGCGGACATGGAGTACGTCCAGTTCCACCCAACGGCCTGCGTCGTCGACAGCGAGGGTGCGAATCCCGCTGGCGACCGGCCGGGAACCGGCGACGGCGAGGTGCCGTTCCTCGTCAGCGAGGCCGTCCGCGGCGAGGGTGCCGTCCTCCGGGACGGCGACGGCGAGCGGTTCATGCCCGACCGCCACCCGGACGCGGACCTCGCGCCCCGGGACGTCGTCGCCCGCGCCGTCCGCGAGCGCCGCGAGGCGACCGGCGAGGTGCGTCTCGACGTCTCGGGCGTCGCGTTCGCCGCCGAGTTCCCCGGTCTCGCCGAGCGGTGCCGCGAGCACGGCGTCGACCCCGACGAGGGGATTCCGGTCGCGCCCGCCCAGCATTTCCTCTGTGGCGGCATCGACGTGGACCGCGACGGCCGGGCGAGCCTCGACCGCCTGTTCGCGGCCGGCGAGTGCGCCCGCACGGGGGTCCACGGCGCGAACCGCCTCGCATCCACCTCCCTGCTCGAAGGGCTGGTGTTCGGCCGGCGGGCGGGCCGTGCGGCGGCGGGGTTCGACCCCGAGCCCGTGGAGACGCCCGACCTTCGGGACAGCGACCCGGCCCTCCCCGAGCGGTTCGCCGCCGAGAAGTTCCACCGTCTCCGGTCGACCATGAGCGAGCACGTCGGCATCGAGCGCACGCCCGACGGCCTCCGGAAAGCGGGCGCGGGGCTCCGCCGGCTGAAGGGCGAGGTGGACGCGTACACCCGGACGCGGACCGCCCGCGAACTGTACGAACTCCGGAACGCGACCGTCTGTGGCCTGCTCGTCGCCCGCGCGGCCGCCGAGAACGACACCTCGCGGGGCTGTCACCACCTCGCCGCCGAGAGCCATGCCGATTGAGCGCTCGCAGGTGGAGCGGTGGCTCCGCGAGGACCTCGGCCACCACGACGTGACCAACGACGTGCCGGGCGAGACGGCGGGTCGGCTCGTCGCCAGGCAGGCGGGCGTCGTCGCCGGCCTCGACGCCGCCGTCGACACCTTCGACTACCTCGGCGTCGAGGTGCTCGACCGCGCCGACGCTGGCACCCGAATCGAGGCGGGCGACCCCCTCCTCCGGGTCGAGGGCGCGACCGCCGACGTGTTGCGCGGCGAGCGGGTCGCCGCTAACCTCGTCGGTCACGCCTCCGGAGTCGCGACGGAGACCCGGCGCGCGGTCGAGGCGGCCCACGAGGTCGACGAGGACGTGCGCGTCGCCGGCACCCGCAAGACGACGCCCGGCCTGCGCGGCATCGAGAAGCGGGCCATCGTCGCCGGCGGCGGCGACACCCACCGGCTCGACCTCTCGCACATGGTGATGGTGAAGGACAACCACGTCGCGGAACTGGGGCTGGAGGCGGCCGTCGAGCGGTTCCGCGAGCGGGCGTCGTTCGCCACGAAGGTCGAGTGCGAGGTGACGCGGCCGGAGCAGGCGCCGCGGGCGGCCGCCGCCGGCGCGGACGTGGTACTGCTGGACAACATGTGTCCCGAGGAGACGGCGCGAGCCGTCGACCTGCTCGACGGGGCGGCGCTCGCAGAGGCGTCGGGCGGCATCACCGTCGAGACGGTGGCCGACTACGCCGCGGCGGGCGTCGACGTGGTGTCGCTGGGGCGTCTCACCCACTCCGCGCCGCAGTTGGACGTGTCGTTCCGGACTAGCTCTGCAGGCCGCCCGTCACCGTGAGGACGCCGCCGATGGCGCCCACGACGAGGCCGCCCAGCCGCGCCAGCTGGTAGTTGCGCACCTGCTGGTCGGAGAACTGGAAGCCGCCGAACATGGAGTCGTTGACCTCCATCAGGCTCATCTGCCCCCAGACGAGGGCGATGCCGCCGACGATGAGGAGGGCGATACCGAGGTACACCAGCGTGTCGTCGTCGCTCATGCGTCCGTCGGTTCCCGGGCATCGGGGTTATATGTTGGGGGATAGACGACGGAATTAACGCTACTCCAGCAGGCTCTCGCCAGTCATCGCCGCCGGTTTGCGGACGCCGACCAGTTCGAGCAGGGTCGGCGCGATGTCCGCGAGGGTGCCGCCCTCGCGGGCGTGACGGCCGCCGTCGGTGCCGTCGGGCGCGACGTAGACGAACGGCACCGGGTTCGTCGTGTGGGCGGTGTGGGGGTCCTCGGGCGTCCCCATGTCGTCGGCGTTGCCGTGGTCGGCGGTGACGAGCAGGTGGCCGCCCGCCTCCCGAACCGCCTCGGCCAGCCGGCCGAGTTCCGCGTCGACGGCCTCCACCGCGGCGACGGCCGCCTCGACGTCGCCGGTGTGGCCCACCATGTCCGGGTTCGCGTAGTTCAACACCAGCACGTCGGGGTCGTCGCTCGCTATCGTCTCGATGGCCGCGTCGGTCACCTCGGGCGCGCTCATCTCCGGTTGCTGGTCGTAGGTTGCCACGTCCGGCGAGTCGACGATGCGGCGCAGTTCGCCGTCGAACTCGACTTCGCGGCCGCCGTTCAGGAAGTAGGTGACGTGCGGGTACTTCTCGGACTCGGCGATGCGCAACTGCGTGAGGCCGGCCGCCGACAGCACCTCTCCGAGCGTCTCTTCGGGCTGATTCGGCGGGAACGCCACCGGCAGGTCGAACGTCGCATCGTACTCGGTCATCGTCACGACGTGGGCGTCCGGGGGCTCAGCGTGGACGCCCTCGGCCTCCCAGTCGCCGGGGCGGATGCCCGCGAGCATCCGCGTGAGTTGGCGCGCCCGGTCCGCCCGGAAGTTGACGAAGACGACGCTGTCGCCGTCCGCGAGGGCGGGACCGCCGTCGACCAGCGTCGGTTCGACGAACTCGTCGGTGTCGCCCCGCTCGTAACTGGACTCGACCGCGGCGACGGCGTCCGGGGCCGCGTGGTCCGCCTCCCGGTTCACGATGGCGTCGAACGCCCGTTTCGTCCGCGTCCAGTTCTCATCGCGGTCCATCGCGTAGTAGCGCCCCGTCACCGTCGCCACCCCGCCCGTGCCGCAGTCGTCGACGACGCGCTGGAGGTCACGGAGGTAGCCGGCGCCTGATTTCGGGGCCGTGTCGCGGCCGTCGGTGAACGCGTGGCTGACCGCCTCGACGCCGCGCTCGCCCGCGGCCGCAATCAGCGCGTGGAGATGCTGTTGGTAGGAGTGGACGCCGCCGTCCGAGACGAGACCCATGAGGTGGACGCGGCCGCCGTGCTCGTCGGCGTAGTCGAACGCGCCCGCGATGGCGTCGTTCTCGCCGAGCGTGCCCGCGTCGGCCGCCTCCGAGACGCGCGTTGAGTCCTGCACGACGACTCGGCCCGCGCCGATGTTGAGGTGGCCCACCTCGCTGTTGCCCATCTGTCCGTCGGGGAGGCCGACGCGCCGGCCGTGCGTTTCGAGGGTAGTGAACGCGCCACGCTCGCGCAGGCGGTCGAAGTTCGGCGTGTCGGCCGCCCGAACCGCGTCGCGCCTGTCGTGGTCGCCGAGCCCCCAGCCGTCGAGGACGACGAGCGCCGCTTTCATTACTGGAGTGGTGGCCGCCGCTCCGTAAGTAGCGTTCGGAACCCGCACAACACCTAACCCGCGGCGGGTCGACGCCCGCGCATGCAACGACTGGCCCACGACGTCGACGCCGACGGCACCCGCATCCGCCTGTGGGAGCGGTCACCGTCCGACCCCGACGAGGCCGTCCTGTTCGTCCACGGCGCAACCTACCCCGGCCGCGTGGTGTTCGACCTCGACGCCTCCGGCGGCTACTCGTGGCTCGACGCGACGGCCCGCGCCGGCCGCGCGGCGTTCGCCGTCGACCTCCGGGGGTACGGCGACAGCGAGCGCCCGCCCGCGATGGACGCGCCCGCGGACGCGAACCCGCCGCCAGCGCGGGCCGACGCCGTCGTCGCGGACGTGCGTGCGGCGCTTGCGGCCGTCCGCGAGCGGGTCGACCGCGTCCACCTCGTCGGCTACTCGTGGGGGACGATAATCTGCGGGCGCCTGCTCGCGTCGTCGGACGCGCCGGTCGTCGCCTCGCTGACGCAGTTCGCGCCCGTGTTCCGGATGGACGAGGCCGTCGTCGCCGACTTCGACCCCGGCGACCCCGCGCCCGCCTACCGGAGGCTCACCCTGCTCGACCTGCGCGAGACGGTCGATGCCGACCCGTACGACCCCGCCGCCGTCGGGGTGCCGACGCTCGTGGTTCGCGGGAGCGAGGACCCGACCGCGACCCGCGCGGACGCTTATCGGCTGTACGACGCGCTCGACGCGCCACGGGAGTACGCCGAACTCGGCGGCGGCACCCACTTCCTCCCGCTGGAGGCGCGCCGAGGCGCGCTGTACGACGCGGTGGCGGGGTTCCACGACCGGGCGTGAGTCGGCTCGCTTCGCTGGCTCACGCGCGGTTCGCGGGTCGTTCCCTCCGGTCACTCCCCGCTTGCCGTTCCGTGAATCTTGCTCCCTTCGGTCGCTCGACCCACCCGTCGATCGACGCCCGCCGGGAGCTTTTTACGACGACCCGACCAGTCGCCGGACGTGACGCTCGACCCGGTGCATTTCAAGGCCATCTCGCGGCTGGCGGGCCGCGTCCAGCGGAGCGTCGACGAGCAGGAACACCGGGAGTTCGCGGAGACCGTCTGGTCGGAGTGGCTCGACCCGCTCGTGGACGACGGGACGCGCGTCGTCGAGCCGCTGGGTGACCAGCGACGCCGGAAAGTGGACATCGAGGACGTGGCGCTGGAGGCCGACCGGTTCCCCACCCGTCACGGCCTCGATTCGGGCACCATCAACCCGACGACGTTCAAGAACAGCCTCGTGGTGGACGTGGCCCAGGCCGCGATGAGCCGGGTGCCCTCCGAGTTGGACTTACATCGCGCGCGGACGATGGTGATTGCCGTCCACTCGAACGACGCGACTGTGGCGTTTCCCGACGACTGGAGCATGGACGACGAGGGGTACGTCCGCCAGCGACTGCTCCACGTCCCGCAGGTGGACCGCTCGATGACCGCCGTCGTCCACGAACTGGGGCTGTATCTCGCCGAAATCACCCACGCCCGCGACAACGCCGACGTGGTCGAGGACCTGCTGGTGATGGACGGCCCCATCTACCCGAAAGGACTCCTGACGTGGGCGAACCGCGACCCCGAACTCTCCGAACTCCTGCGCGAGGAGGAACAGCCCCAGCGCATCATCCAGAGCTACGTCCGGATGGTCGAGCGGTTCATCGAGCGGGACGTGCCGCTCGTGGGGTTCGTGAAGAACCCCGCCAGCCGCCTGCTCACCCGGACCGTCCGCCAGCGGGAAGGGAACGCGCCGTGGCTCAACGACGCCGCCTTCTTCTCGCAGGTGCTCGAACGCGGCGGCTTCGAGGAGGGCGTCTGGGAGCGGGAGACGGACGCCCTGACGTTCACGAACTGGTTCGTCTCCCGCGGCGGCACCGACGGCACGCTGTCGGCGACGGACCTGCCGTACGGCGTCGACAGGGTCCGTGACCCCCGCGAGTACGAGGTGACGTTCTCGATGGTGTACGACCCGCGGACGGACACCATCTACCGGGTGGAAGCGCCCCGTGCGTTCACCGAGGACGCCGACCGCCGGGAGGCGCTACTCCGGCAGGTGCTGAAGGGTATCGCCGCCGAGCGCGGCCCCCCGGAGGCCGTCGCCAAAGCCGACTCGCTGGCGAAAATCGGGAGCGAGGAGACGGCCGCGCTCCGCGAGTCGCTGGAGGGGTCGTTCGACTCCGAACTCGACACCGACTACGACGACGACCGCTGGGGCGCGTTCGACTACTGACGGCTCACAGCACCGCTACCAGCATGACCATCAGCGACCCGCCGCCGACCAGAAGCGCCAGCGCCCCGCCGACGAGCACGCGCTGGGCGGTCCATCTGCGGAGCGCCGCGTGGTCGCCCCGGCCGACCGTGACCGGGCCGTCGACGCCCGCGACGACCGGTTCGGGGTAGTCGGCCCGGGACACCTCGCTCGCCTCGCCGACGACGGTGACGGCGTCGTCGGGTTCGAACGACCACTCCCGGTGGTGAGCGTCGCCGTCGGCGTCGGTGTGCGAGCGGGCGAGTTCCGCGGCGTCGTGGGCGTCGATTCCGGCCGGGTCGACGAGCAGGCGCCCCGACCCGTCGGCGACGTAGAACGGACCGCCCGCGGTCTCCGATTCGGCTTCGAGACGCCCACCGAGAAACGACCGTTCGGCGGCGTGTCGGTACCAGACCGTCTCCGCACCGGAGACGGGGCCGGTGACCGTGCCGTCGGCGGGGACGACGCGGCCGGTGACGGCAACCGGGCCGTCGCTCGCGTCGTCGGCCGGTCCCACCTCGGCGGCGCGGACGCGGCGGTAGCGGCCGAGATGCCCGAAACAGATGGCGACGGCCAGCGACCCGGCGAGATACAGCGCGGACGCCCAGCCGTAGAGGGTGAGACAGCCGCGGTAGCCGATGCCGTCACAGAACGGCTGGGGGTCGCCGACGAGATACGTCAGGCCGACGCCGCCGGCGGCGACGGCCAGCGCCAGGAGCCACGCGCCCGGCCCGATGCCGGTCGTCCGGTACAGCGTCGGCCACGCCCCCGGAACCAGCCCGACTCCGCCGACGAGAAGCGCGGCGACGACGAGCAGGCCGCTCGTGAGCAGGTCGACCGGGAGGAGGTAGCTGGCGAGCACGGCGACGAGGAGGACGGCGACGACGGCGAACACGCGGCGGGGCTGGCGGGCCATCGGCTCTCCGTGGGTCGGTCCGGGACAAAAAACTCCGTGTCGACTCCCCTGGACGAGGCGCCTACGACTCGACTTCGCAGCCGGGGTCCTCCTTCACGACCTCGACCTCGACGCTGTCGCCGACGACGCCCAGCCGTGCGAACTGCGTGCGGACGTGCTCCTTGGCGGCCTCGACGGCGCGGTCGCGCGTCTCGAAGCCGCGCGGCATCGGCGACTCGAATGCGACCCGGAGTTCCCGGTCACCGATTCTCTGTAGCTGGCCGCCGCTCTCCACCTCGTAGAACGCGTCGCAGACCCAGACGTACGGCGCGCCCTCGTCGGGCGCCCCCTTGAACGCAGGCGGGTCCTCGCCCCGCTCGTACAGCGTGCCGGTGAGGGTCGTTCCCCCGGCGTGCCCCCGGATGAGTAGCATACGCCGACGTACGCGAGCCAGCCGTATATGCTCGCGGGGGGTCGGCGCCGGCGACGCCGTCGGGCGAGAGGCTTTTTACCGGAGCGGGTCGCACGCCCGGGCATGTCTGACCTCGGGGACTTCTCCGACTTCGAACCCGACGATAGCGAGGGGGGCGCCGACGGGGGGGCCGACCCGTCGAGCGCCGACGCGGGCGACGACGAGCGGCAGTTCGAGTCCGTCGACGCCTCGCCCGTCGGCCGCGACAGCGGCGTCGGCACGCTCTCGGCGGCAGAAGGGCTCGCCATCGGCGAGGAGGCTGACGAGACCCGCCTGCGTGCGTACGTCACCACGGACAACCGCTCGTCGGTGCGCGTGGGGTCGTATCTCGTCGCGGACTACCCCGACGGCGAACGGCTGTTCTGCAAGATAACGACCCTGGAGTACGCCCAGGAGTTCCGCTCCGACGACGCCACCGAGATTCACGCCCGGCGCGCGATGCGGAGCGACGGCATCGACGAGGCCGACTACAAGTTCATGGCGACGCTCGACCCCGTGGCGGTCATCTACGCGGAGGGGAGCGACCTGAAGCGGCGGATGCCTGACCGGGTGCCGAAACCCGAGACCGTCGTGCGGCAGGCCGAGGACAAGGCCGAGGTGAAGACCGGGCTGAAGGTGCCCGACTCGGGCGTGTTCGTCGGCCACCTCGCGGTCGGCGGCGAGAAGGTGCGGACCGCCGCCGACCCACCGACCGTCGACTACCGCCTGAAAGACGACTACGACGCGGGCGACCCGCTCGTGTTTCGGCACGCGCTGGTCGCCGGCGGCACCGGGTCCGGGAAGACCCACGCCTCGAAGAACATCCTCCGGCAGTATCTCGGGCGCACCTACGAGATGGCCGACGGCCGGACGCCCGGCGTCGCCGTCGTCCAGTTCGACCCGCAGGACGAGTACGCCCAGATGCACGACGACGGCGACTACCCCGACGAGTTCGCACGCCGCATCGAGCGCGAAGGGGTGAAACACGGCGGCCACGACGACACGAAGGCGTTCTACCCCGTGGTGGGGTCGGCGACGTACGCCGCCGACCACCACCGCGCCGAGCAGGTGGCCTTCACCGTCCCGTTCTCGATGGTCCGCGACCGGCCGTGGCTGGTCGCGGGCGGCGGCCTCAACGACAACCAGTATCCGGCGCTCCAGCAGTTGCTCGACCGGTTCTTCTCCCAGCACGGCGACGAGGGCACCTACGACCAGTTCCGGTCGTTCCTCGACGACCCCTCGCTCCGGGAGGAGCTCCACGACTCCGGCCGTATCCACGAGGCGACGTACGACGCCGTCAAGCGGAAGACGTACGGGTTCGGCGACGTGTTCGACCAGGACGCCCCGCCCATCACCGAGTTGGTCCACGAGTTCGTCCGGCCGGGCGGGCTGACGACGGTGCCGACGTACCACGTCAACGACTCGCGGAAGACGACCACGGTAGTGCTGGCGCTCGCCTCGCTTCTGGTCGACGAGAAACTGTCGAACGACCCCGAGTTCGACCGCATCACGGAGACGCCGCTCGTGCTCGGCATGGACGAGGCGCACAACTTCCTCACCGACGCCGACAGCGTGCAGGCCCGGAAGGTCATCGGGAAGTTCTCCGAGGCCGCGAAACAGGGCCGCAAGGAGCGTCTGGGGCTGTTTCTCATCACGCAGGACCCACAGGACATCGCGGACCCCGTGTTCAAACAGGTGAACACGACAGTCGTGCTCAACCTCGGCGACGAGGACGCCATCAAGTCGGTGAACATCCCCGCCTCGCTGGAGGGGAAGGTGCCGTACTTCGAGAAGGGGCAGATGGCCGTCTACTCGCCGGACAACTCCGAACCCGTCGAGGTGGTGGGGCTCCCCCACTGTGTGACCCGGCACGGCCGCGAGTAGAGCCGTATCGCTTTTGTCATCCGGTTGCGAACTGCTAGCTATGAGCAAGCACGTGCTGGTGCCCATCGACGGCTCGGACGGCGCCGACGACGCGGTTGCGTACGTCTACGAGGAGTTCCCCGACGCGACAGTGACGCTGTTGCACGTCATCAACCCCTCTCGGGCGGGCTACGGCGCGCAGGCCGGCATCCCCTCCTTCTCCGAGGAGTGGTACGAGGAGGCCGAGGCGGCCGCGGCGGAACTGTTCGAGGACGCGGGGGCCGACGCGCCCGCGGGCGTCACCGTCGAGACGGCTACCGAGGTGGGCCAGCCCTCGAACGTCATCGTCGAGTACGCCGACGAGCACGACGTCGACGGCATCGTGATGGGGAGCCACGGCCGCAAGGGCGTCTCGCGTATCCTGCTGGGGAGCGTCGCCGAGACGGTGGTCCGGCGTGCCCACGTCCCGGTCACCGTCGTCCGGTAGTCGGCGGCACGCTTTTGTCTCCTCGTTCGAAGCCACAGGCATGCGCTCGGTGCCACGGGCCGACTGCGAGTTCGACGCGGTGACGGCCCACGAGTTGCTCGCGGACCCGACGCGGCGCGCGACGGTGGCCGCGCTGGCAGAGTCGGCCCCGCTGTCGGTGACGGAGCTATCGGAACTGGTCGCCGCCCGCGACCACGAGGAGCCGTCGGCCCGGTCGCTCGCGGGGAGTCGGCGGGAACTGGAGACGGAACTCGCCGTCGAACATCTGCCGCGGCTCGAACGGGCCTGCGTCGTCACCGAAACCGAGGCGGGCTACGACCGCGGGCCGACGTTCGGCTCGCTGGTGTCGGTGCTCGACACGACGGACGAACTGGTCGGAGAAGCTTAGAGTTCGCCCAGTTTCCGGAGGAGCTGTCCCTCGTACTCCTCGTCGGCCTGCACGCCTTTCAGTTCGATGACGTTGCGTTCGAGTTTGTCGAGCGCGACGTTGAACGCGGACTCGGCGCCGTACCCCTCGCCGGTGCCGGCGACCTGCCCGACGTTCGTCCGCAGACGGATCTGACAGTAGATGAGCGGCGTGCCCCGGAGCTTCTCCTTGTGTTGGTTGAACCGGACGTGGGCGTGCTGGACCTGCATCTCCTGGTACTTGTCGGAGACCTCCTCGATGGAGGCGCGGACCTCCTCCCGGGAGAGCGTGTCGAGGACCTCGACGTTCGTTATCTGGACGTCCATGTGGTCCTCCTCGGTGTAGGTGAGCGCGCGCAGTACGTCGGTCTTGGTGACGATGCCGGCGACGAGGCGGTCGTCGTCCTCGGGGGTGACGACGAGGCCGCCGTAGCCACTGTCGAGCATCCCCTCGACGGCGTCGCGGACGCTGTCGCCGATGGTCGCCGTCTCGACGGGGCTGTTCATCACGTCGTACACCGGCAGATCGAGGATGCGTTCGATGTCGCCCGCGCGGTCCCCGCGGGTCGCCTTGTCCATGTCGCGGACGACCACGTCGACGACGTCGTGGGTGGTCACCAGCCCCGTCAGGTAGCCGTTCTCGTTGAGGACCGGCACCCGGGAGATGCCGTTCTCCCGCATCTTGTTGATGACCTGGCCGACCGTCGCGTCCTCGGTGAGGCTGACGACGTCCTCGGAGTAGATATCCTCGACCGCGAGCACGTCGAGGTTGTCGAGTACCGCTTCCAGAAGCGAGTCAGCCGTGACGATACCCCACAGCGAGTCGCCCTCGAACACGGGTGCGACCTTCACGCCACCCTCGACCAGCATGCGCGCGACGTCGCGGACGCCGTCCTGTTTGTTCACCTTCGGCGCGGAGCGCATCATCGCGCTCGCCTTGGTGTTGTCCTCGACGTGCGACTGCAGCAGCTGTTTCTCGGTGATGACTCCCTCGTAGCTCCCGTCGTCGGTGACGATGACGCCCTTCTGGTTCTCTCGCTCCAGCAGCGACCGGACCTTCCCGAGTCGCTCGTCCACGTCGACCTCGCTGAACTCGCGGGTCGCGATGTCTTCGATATCCATCTATATCCCTCTTCTCGGCGCTTCGCCACGAGCGTTATTGAAACTTGATGCCCGCCGCGAGCGTGATATCACGGCTCTATGGGACGGAGCGGCACGGCCCAACCGGCCGCTCGCGGACACGCCGTCGCGGCGGGGCCGCCGCTGGTGGGTGGGTGCCGAAGGAAGTGGGTTCGGGCGGATTTGAACCGCCGGCCTCCTCCATGTCAAGGAGGTGTCATAACCAGCCTAGACCACGAACCCGTGCTGGTCTGCTCGCATCACGACGTAGCCCGGTGGTACAATTGAAGGTTTCGGAAGTCGGTCCACCGTGAGTGTCGGTCCCACCCCGGGCTTTATGTTGAGATGTTCGGCCACAAGTTATATGTCCGCCTGTTAGTGGGTGTCATGGGGCGTTCCGACGGGTGAATCGGTTCCCACTCATAGAAGGGTTACTTATTACATAGGGATAAAAGCCCCCGGATTCCCGGGGTAAGAGTCAGGGGAGAGTAGGAGGGTAGTAGGTGGTAGATGACGCACAAGCAACTGACCCGTATCGCAACCACGATCATGACGCTCGTCGTCGTGCTGTCGATGGTCACGGCGCCGGTGGCCGCGGCCGACGGCGACGACGGTGAGGACGACGACGGTCTCCTCACCAACACGACCGAATCGGTGACGGACACGGTCGATTCGACGACCGACCTCGTGTCCAACACGTCCGACTCGGTGACGGACACGGTCGACTCGACGGCCGAGACGGTCGATTCGACGACGGACCCGGCCACCGACCCGGTCACGGAGGCACCGGGCGCGGACACGGTGACGGACGGGGTCTCCGACACCGTCACGAAGACGACCGATACGGTCGAGGGGACCACCGACCGCCTCCCCGGTACCGAGCGCCTCGGTGACGTGAGCAACCCCGACGAGATCGCGTTCAGCGAACTTCCGTCGGCCGACAACCTCGTCGACCCCGAATCGAATCCGGTTCCCTCGCCCGGCGAGGGGTCCGCTTCCCTGTCGACGCTGGAGCAGACCGCGAAAACCGGCCAGCTCCCCGTCGGCATCGAGGACCTGCCGTTCGAGTCCACGCCGGTGACCGGCGACAACGCGCCCATCGAGCCGGAGGACTCGCCGTACGGCTCCGACGGCGTGGGCAACTTCGACGCCTGTGCGCTCCCGGTCAACGACGAGGACCTGCCGCTCGATTCGGTGCCCGGTCCGGGTGACCTCCCGGTCTCGCCGCCGGGCGTTCCGACGGACCTGCTGACGCCGAGTGCAGTCGCCGGGCTGGCGTTCGGCACGGCGCCGAAGCCGTGTACCGTGTACGACCCCCACGACCCGTTCGTCGACCCGACCGAGATTCCGGAGGACCCCTCGGCGAGTCTGGGTTCCGACACTCTCGATGCCGGGGCGGATGGGTTCGTGTACGGGGGCAACTCCAGAGGTGAGCTGTACAACGCGTCTCAGTACGGTGCCTGGACCGTCGGTGCGAGCCCCGACTCTGTTGGAACCTTCCAGCAGTTCGGCATCGACAACGGCGCGAACGAGCGCTCCAAGTACGTCTACGTCTACAACTTCCGGAGCACCAACTTCAGCGACCGGTCCACCGAGGGCCAGACGAGCGTCGCCGTCCTGAGCAAGGAGGTCGGGCTCGCGCTCTCCTGTCAGAGCGACCTGGCGAACGCCTCCGTGAACTTCGAACAGCCGTCGAAGGGCGGCCCCTGCTCGTACGAACTGATCGGGCTCCCGTCGCTACCGGTCGGCCCGCAGACCGTGTTCGACGCCCTCGAGGAGCCGCCGGAGCCGCCGGAACTCCCGGGCATCGGCGGCCTGCCCCTGAACTCGGACTCGCTGGCCAACCTCTGACCGGCTGACCGGCCGGCCGTCGACCGACGCCGTTTCTGCGACCGTTTTTCCACCCCCGGCAGTTCCGACTCCGTCAGGCGTCGACGCCGACGTTTGGACGGTTTCGTCAGTTTCTATTTAAGGGGTGGACGGCATCCGCCGAACGAGCATGGACAGGCACGGGCAACGAGGAACCGATTATACGGCAACGAGGAACACAGCGAGAGCCATCCTGACGCTTCTGGTGGCGGTCACCATGGTCGTGAGCGTGATCGCCGCACCAGTCGCGGCGGCCGACGGCGACGACGGCATCTCCGTCGGGGACGACGACTCCGTGGGCGTCAGCGCCGACAACGACTCCGTGGGCGCCTCCGCGGGAGGTGACGACGTCTCCGTGAGCGACGACGGCGTCGAGACGGAGACAGCCGGGTCCCTGGAGTCCGGCGACACCAGCGACGCGTCGGTCGGTGGGTCGACGGACGACGTCGAGTCCGGTTCTACCGACGACGCCACGGACGGGGTCGCCACCACCCGGAGCGACGACGAGGAACTCCCGTACAACTACTCGGACATCCCGCTATCCCTCATTCCGGTGGACCTCTGTCGAGGTCCGCCGGAGGCACCGGAGCCGCCGGCCGACCCGACGGACCCACCGGAGCCGGTCCCGTCGCCGGGCGTTCCGGTGGACCCGACGAACCCGCCGAGTCCGCCGCTGTCGCAGTGTGACGCGTTCGACCCGTACGACCCGCCGTTCGACCCGACGGACCTGCCGGACGACCCCTCGGCCGACTACGAGGTGTACGAACGGGAGGTCGCGTCCGACGGCGTCGACGTCGTCCTCGGCGGCGAGGCCAGCCCGGACAGCCACTACCCGAGCGGTGGTAGCGTCATCGTCGTCGGGGCGTCACCGGACAGCGTCACCGTCGGCCAGCAGACCGTCGGTACCGACGGTCGGAAGGGGTACATCGTGTTCACGGCCGTGAACTACCAGCCGGGGACGAAGAACGGCTCCGTTCGGGTCGGGACGCTCGCCGTCGGCAAGGCGGCCGGCGCGAGTCTCGTCTGTGACGGGCAGGCCTGTCGGTTCAGCCAGTCGGCCGTGCCGGCCGACGGCCGGACCGTCCCGACGGGCGGTGGCAACGACAGCGGTGGCGGCTCGCCGCTGTCGCCGGAGCCGCCGGCCGAGATTCCGTGTTCGCCGCCGGTCGGTCCGGGCGACGCGCCCGAACCGCCGGCGGACCCGACGGACCCGCCGGAGCCGCTCCCGTCGCCGCCGGACGTCCCGGTCGACCCGACGAACCCGCCGAGTCCCCCCGCGGGACCGTGTGACGTCTACGATCCGAACGACCCGCCGAGCCTGAACCCGAACCCGGGTTACGGCTACACCGTCTACGAACTCGGTCCGAACGGGACCCTCCTCGGAGCCACGGGGACGTACAACGAGTCCGGCGGACCCGGTGGTGCCGCTCTGGTCGGCGCGAGCAACGAGGACGACCGGGCTGGTGTCGGCACGTACGCGGCCGGGAGCGACGGCCAGAAGCCGTTCATGACGCTGGTCAACGTGGGCGTCGACCCGAACTCCCTCACCCGGGTCGGGCTGACGGGCTACCAGCTCGAGGGCGGCACGGTCGTCTCCGTCGACGCGTTCGGCAAGCAGACCGGCGTCGCCGCGATGTGTGACGGCGAGTTCTGTTATCTGAGCCAGTCGGCCGTGCCGGCCGACGACCGGAAAGTCCGCATCGCCACGGAGGACGCCGACGAAAGCGACGGCGCCGCCGACACGATGAGCGAGTGGGCACGCGACACCGCTGACGACCAGTGAACGGTCGCTCCCGGTGACGCCACCGGGTGTGGGCTGACGCCGCCCGTCTCCGGACGTGTTTTTCCTTCTCTCCGCGTCGTCCAGCGGCGACGCCGCGGGCCCGACACGCTTATTGCGATGCACACATTCGTACATCACAACGCAATAGCGTACATTGGTGACCAGTATGCAGGAGTATATCGAGCGAGTGACGGAGGGCGAGGACCTGAGCCAGCACGAGGCGCGCGAGGCCGCACGGCTGGTGTTCGAGGAGGCGACGGAGACACAGATAGGCGCGCTTCTGACCGCGCTCCGGGCGAAAGGCGAGACCGAGACCGAGATAGCCGGCTTCGCCGAGGGGATGCGCGGCGCGGCCCGAACCATCGACCCCGAGCGGGGGACGCTGGTCGACACCTGCGGGACGGGCGGCGACGACTACGACACCATCAACGTCTCGACGACGAGCGCGCTGGTCGTCGCGGGCGCCGGCGTGCCGGTCGCCAAACACGGCAACTACTCCGTCTCCTCGTCGTCGGGAAGTTCCGACGTGCTGGAGGAGGTGGGCGTCGACCTCGACTCCTCGCCCGAGGCGGTCGAGGAACTCGTCGAGCGGGCGGGCATCGGCTACATGCACGCGCCCGCGTTCCATCCCGCGATGAAGGCGGTCATCGGGCCGCGGCGCGAACTCGGGATGCGGACCGTGTTCAACGTGCTGGGGCCGCTGACGAACCCCGCGGGCGCGGACGCACAGGTCGTCGGCGTCTACGACCCCGAGTTGGTCCCCGTGCTCGCGCGGTCGTTGGCCCGACTCGACGTCGAGCACGCGCTCGTCGTTCACGGGGCGGGGCTTGACGAGATAGCCGTCCACGACGAGACCGTCGTCGCCGAAGTCGAGGGCGACGACGTGACCGAGTACACGCTGACGCCCGAAGAACTCGGGCTGGAGCGGTCGCCCATCGAGGCCATCGCGGGCGGCACGCCCGCGGAGAACGCCGCGGACCTCCGGGGCATCGTCGGCGGCGAGGTGGGGGGCGCGAAACGCGACGTCATCCTCGCGAACGCCGGGGCGGCCATCTACGTCGCGGGTGCGGCCGACACGCTCGCCGAAGGCGTCGACCGGGCGCGGGAGGCCATCGACGGCGGGGCGGCCGCGCACAAGCTCGCGGAGCTCCGGACCGAGGACGAGGTCGAAGCGTAGGATGGCCCGCGCGAAGGTGTGCGGTCTGACCCGCGAGGCCGACGTGCGGGCGGCCGTCGACGCGGGCGCCGACGCCGTCGGCTTCGTCGTGAACGTCGACGTGGAGACGCCCCGCGAGATTCCGCCGGCCCGCGCGGAGGAACTCGCCGCGACCGTTCCGCCCTTCGTGACGACGGTGCTGGTGACGATGCCCGACACCGCCGCCGAGGCGGTGACGCTGGCCGAACTCGTCGGCGCCGACGCCGTCCAGACCCACGGCCTGTCTCCGGCGGACGTCGGCGTCGTCGCCACGAGCTTTCACGGCCCGGTGATTCCCGCGGTCTCGTCCGACGAGGTGGCCGACTACGCGAACGTCGGCCACGCCCTGCTCGTGGACACGCCGAGCGAGGCGGGCGGGGGCGGCACCGGTCGCACCCACGACTGGGACGCCACCCGCACGGCGACCGCCGACGTGGACCGACCCGTAATTCTGGCGGGCGGGCTCACTCCCGAGAACGTGCAGGCGGCCGTCGATGCGGTCGAGCCGTACGCCGTCGACGTGGCCTCGGGCGTCGAGGCGTCGGGCGGCGTGAAAGACCACGGCGCTGTCGAGCGGTTCGTCGCCCGTGCGGGAGGTGCGTCGTGACCGCGCTCGACCGCTCCCGCGAGGCGTTCCGCGAACTCGCCGGCGGGGGCGACTGCGTCGTCCGGGTCGCCGCGGAACTCGACGCCGACGTCGAGCCGCTGGCGGCGTACGCCGCCCTCACTGGCCGCACGACGGGTGCCGACGCGAGCGAGTACGCGTTCCTGCTGGAGTCCGCCGAGAAGGTGGCCTCCTCGGACCCCGACGGCGCGTTCGCGGCGGAGGGAGGCGACCGCCACGCCCGCTACTCGTTCGTCGGCTACGACCCCGCCGCCGTGGTGACCGTCGACGCCGACGAGACGACGGTGGAGACGCTCGACCCCCGCTACGAGGGGCTCGTCGAGCCGAACGGCGGCGACTGCGTCGACAGTCTGCGGGCGGCCCTGCCCGACGCCGAACTGCGGGGGTTCCCCGACTCCGAGCGCCAGCATCTCGACGGCGGGCTCGTCGGCTTCCTGGCGTACGACGCCGTCTACGACCTCTGGCTGGAGGAGGTGGGCGTCGAGCGCCCGGACTCCCGGTTCCCCGACGCGCAGTTCGTGCTCACGACGACGACGCTCGTGTTCGACGACGAGGCCGGGAGCCTCGAACTGGTGTTCACGCCCCTGCTCCGCGAGGGCGACGACGCCGGCGCGGTGTACGACGGCCTGCGTGCGGAGGCCGAGCGCGTCGAGTCGCTGCTCGCGGCGGCGGGTCCGGTCGAGACGGGCGGGTTCGTCCGGACTTCGGAGACGGCCGGGCCGCGGGACGCCTACGAGGACGCCGTCCGCGACGCGAAAGAGCACGTCCTCGACGGCGACATCTACCAGGGCGTCGTCTCGCGAACCCGCGAGTACCGCGGCGAGGTGGACCCGCTGGGGCTCTACCGCGCGCTCCGCGACGTGAACCCCTCGCCGTACATGTACCTGCTCGACCACGACGACCTGACCGTCGTGGGTGCCTCGCCGGAAACGCTCGTCTCGGTGCGGGGCGAGGAGGTGCTGGCGAACCCGATTGCGGGCACCTGTGACCGCGGGTCCTCGCCGGTCGAGGACCGGCGGCTGGCCGGCGAGATGCTCGCGGACGGGAAGGAGCGGGCCGAACACACGATGCTCGTCGACCTGGCGCGCAACGACGTGCGCCGGGTCTCGGCGGCGGGGAGCGTCCGCGTCGACGAGTTCATGAACGTGCTGAAGTACAGCCACGTCCAGCATATCGAGTCGACGGTCAGCGGCACGCTCGCCGAGGACTGTGACGCGTTCGACGCGACGCGGGCCGCCTTCCCCGCGGGGACGCTGTCGGGCGCGCCGAAGATACGCGCGATGGAGATAATCGACGACCTCGAGCGCACCCCGCGGGGGCTGTACGGCGGCGGCGTCGGCTACTACTCGTGGACCGGCGACGCCGACTTCGCTATCGTCATCCGCACCGCCACGGTCGAGGAGGGCGCCGACGACCAGCGCGTCACCGTGCAGGCGGGCGCGGGCATCGTCGCGGACTCGGACCCGGCAAGCGAGTACCGCGAGACCGAGAAGAAGATGGACGGGGTGGTGACCGCGCTGGAGCGCATCGAGCGGGAACCCCCGGAGGCGCCGCGATGAAGGTGGTGTTCGTCGACAACTACGATTCGTTCACGTACAACCTCGTCGAGTACGTCAGCCAGCACGGCATCGACACCGCGGTCCTGAAGAACACCGCGTCGCTCGACGAGGTGCGGAGCGAGGAGGCGGACGGGGTGGTCGTCTCGCCGGGACCGGGCCACCCGAAAAACGACCGCGACGTGGGCGTCTCGCTCGACGTGTTCCGCCACCTCGTCGACGTGCCGACGCTCGGGGTCTGTCTCGGCCTCGAAGCGGCGGTCTACGAGTACGGCGGCACCGTCGGCCGTGCCCCCCGCCCGGTCCACGGGAAGGCGTTCCCCGTCGACCACGACGGCCGGGGCGTCTACCGCGGCCTCGACCAAGGGTTTCAGGCCGGCCGCTACCACTCGCTGATGGCGACCGAGGTGCCCGACTGCTTCGAGGTGACCGCCACCACCGAAGACGGGAGCGAGGAACTCGTGATGGGCGTGCGCCACCGCGAGTTTCCCATCGAGTGCGTGCAGTTCCACCCGGAGTCGGTGCTGACCGGCGTCGGCCACGACGTCGTCGACAACTTCCTGGCGACGGTCCGCGGCGAAACGCTGTAACGGCCACACCACCAACTCTCCCGGATGGAACGGACCGTCGCAGAGACCGGCGCAACCGGTCGGTCGTCGCGCCCGTCAGATGAACGGGACGAACCGGAGCAGGCCGAAGAACCACAGCAGGCCGACGACGATGGCCGCCGCGATGGCGACTTTCACCGCGACGTTCAACAGCACCCGCGCCACCAGCAGCGCGACGACGATGATGACGAGCGTGCTGAGGATGCCGGGGACGCCGAACTCCGGAATCAACTGTATCGGGGCGACTACGGGCTCCATGTCCGGCGTCTCTCGCGCCTCGCTTTTAAAGACGGCGGCCGTCGGCGCGGGCGGATGGGCATGGTTTCAGCGGCCGCCGCCTCGAACCAACCCCCCTCCGGTTCCCGTGGGAACCCGGCCGACTGCCCCGGGATTTCGGGTCGAGGTTTCCACTTTCACTCCGGTCTGGATGGGCTTATGTGTGTCCACGGGACAGTAGTGTATCGTCACGCGCGCCACGCGCGGGGACGGCGCACCCTTCGCACGACAGCCAGTGCCGACAGCGGACCGACGACCGTCACACGGACCGCCCGTATCCCCAGGGTTATAGGGGTCGACGCAGAACGAAATCGCCGTTACGAATGAACGCGACACATCTCCACGTGAACAGCAGGAACGCCGTGTACTGGGCGCGACACGGTCGGAGGGCCGAGTGATGTCCGGCGCGGACCTCTCCGCCGACGAGCTCACCCTCCCCATCAAGCGCACCGAGGGGGACAGCCTCGAACAGCGACTCACCGACAATGCCTACCACAACATCCTCCCGGCGCGGTATCTCCGGAAGGACGCCGACGGCGACCTCGCCGAACAGCAGGAGGACCTGTTCGAGCGGGTCGCCCAGAACATCGCGCTCGCGGAGGCCGTCTTCGAGAGCGAGCGGCGCGACACCACGGTCACGGTGTCGCCCGACCAACTGAAGCCTGACCACCCGCGCCGCGACGAACTCGCCAGCGAGGTGTTCGGCGCCGGAACGACGGCCGACGACGACGCCGAGACCGAACTCACCGTCTACAACGTCAACAAGTTCGCCTACGAGACGGTCGTTCCTGACCTGCCCGACGAGATTCGAGAGCACGTCGAGACGAAGGCCGGCGAGTTCCAGGAGCTGATGGAACAGCTCTCGTTCATCCCGAACTCGCCGACGCTGATGAACGCGGGCGACGAACTCCAGCAGCTCTCGGCGTGTTTCGTCGACTCGCCGGACGACGACCTCACGGACATCCACCAGACGGCCAAGGAGGCCGCCGAGGTGTTCCAGTCCGGCGGTGGGATGGGGTACGCCTTCTGGCAACTCCGGCCGTACGGCGACGCCGTCGGCTCGACCGGCGGCATCGCCTCCGGCCCCATCACCTTCATGCGGACGTTCGACCAGATGTGCGAGACCATCGCGCAGGGGGGGACCCGGCGCGGCGCACAGATGGGCGTCATGCGCATCTCGCACCCGGACGTCATCGAGTTCATCCACGCGAAGAACAAGGATGTCTCGCTGGCGCACTGTCTCCGCCTCAACGACCCGGACGACTACACGTACACGACGTTCTCGGAGGCGCTCGAGGAGGCGCGCGGCCTCATCGACGAGGACGGGAAGGTGCCCAAGCATCTCCGCAACGCCGTCGAGGGCCACCTCTCGAACTTCAACATCTCCGTCGGCGTCACCGACGGGTTCATGGAGGCGCTCGAGGCGGGCGAGGAGTACACGTTCACCAACCCCCGCACCGGCGAGCCCCACGTCGCTACCGAAGAGACCAAGGAGATGTACTCCCGGTACGGCCTGGGCGAGCACGTCGAGGTCGGTGAACCCCTCGAAATCGACGCCGAACTCATCTGGGACCGCATCGTCGAGGGCGCCCACGAGAACGGCGAACCGGGCGTCATCTACCTCGAGCGGGTCAACAAGGAGCACTCCTTCGACGTGGAGGAGCATCCTGACCACCGCATCCTCGCGACGAACCCCTGTGGCGAACAGCCGCTCGAGGAGTACGAGGCCTGCAACCTCGGCCACATCAACCTCTCGACGCTCGCGGCCCGCGACGCGCCTGACTGGCGCGTCTGGTCCGAGGAGCACGCCGGCGAGTTCGACTCGAAGGAGGACGCCGTGATGGCGTTCCTCGAGGAGGCCATCGACTTCGAGGAGTTCGACCGCCGCATCGAACTCGGCACGCGGTTCCTCGAGAACGTCGTCACGATGTCGGACTTCCCGGTCCCCGAGATAGAGCAGAAGGTCCGCGAGATGCGGAAAATCGGGCTCGGCGTGATGGGGCTCGCCCAGCTGTACATCCAGCTCGGCATCAAGTACGGTAGCGAGGAGGGCAACGAGGTGGCCCGCCTGCTGATGCGCCACATCAACCACGGCTCGAAGTGGGCCTCCCACGAACTCGCCACCGAGCGCGGCTCCTTCGACGAGTGGGACAACTCGAAGTACGCGAGCCCCACCGAGTACGCCGAGTGGTTCGAGAAGCAGACCGGTCTCGACGCGGACGACTGGGCCGACGGCTTCCCGGTCCGCAACCACAACACGACGACCATCGCGCCGACGGGGACGACGTCGATGGTCGGCAACACCACCGGCGGCTGTGAGCCCATCTACAACGTCGCCTACTACAAGAACGTCTCCGACGACGTGCAGGGCGACGAGATGCTCGTCGAGTTCGACGACTACTTCCTGCGGACGCTGGAGGCCAACGACATCGACGTCGCGGCCGTCAAGGCGGAGGCCGAAGAGCAGATGGCGACCAACGCGTTCGACGGCGTCGAGGGGCTCTCGACGGTACCGGACGCCATCGGCGAACTGTTCGTCGTCACCTCCGACCTGTCGGGCAAACAGCACGCCGCCGTCCAGTGTGCCTGCCAGGAAGGGGTCGACTCCGCCATCTCGAAGACCTGCAACTTCCCCAACTCCGCGACCGCGGAGGACATGGACGAGGTGTACCGGTACATCTACGAGCACGGCGGGAAGGGCGTCACCGTCTACCGCGACGGCACCCGCTCGAAGCAGGTGCTGACGACCCGTGCGGACAACGCCGAGTTCTCCGAGGACATGGACGAAGAGGAGGCCGCGGAACTGCTCCTCGAGCGGGTCGAGGCCGTGTTCGGCGGCATGGACGAGTTCCTCGACCGCGAGGAGGTCCGCCGGGCCGTCGAGGCGGACCTCGCGGAGCTGTTCGACGTCGACCCCGAGCCGACTCACGTGTACGCCGAGAAGCAGTCCAGGCCCGACCTGTTGCACGGCGTCACCCAGCGCATCGACACCGGCTACGGGAAGCTGTACGTCACCATCAACGAGGACGCCGAACGCGAGCGGCCGTTCGAGCTGTTCGCCACCATCGGCAACTCCGGCGGCTTCACCGCGAGCTTCACGGAGGCGCTGGCGAAGACCATCTCCACCGCCCTGCGGTCGGGCGTCGACCCCGAGGAGATAGCCGGCGAACTCCAGGGCATCCGCTCGCCGAAGGTCGCGTGGGACAAAGGCGAGCAGATAAACTCCATCCCGGACGCCATCGGGCGCGCGCTCCAGCGCTATCTCGACGACGAGATAGACAAGCCGTACCCCCAACAGCAGAGCCTCTCGGAGGCGGCCGACTCCGCCGGCACCGAGACCGACCGCGACCCCAACCGCGAGGCGGCCGACCCCGAACCCGTCGAGCGGGAGACCGACGGCGGCGGCGCCGCCACGGACGACGCTACCGACTCGCTTCTGGCCGCCGGCGAGTCGCCGGAGTGTCCGGAGTGTGGCGCGATGTCGCTGGCGATGAACGAGGGCTGCAAGACCTGCCAGTCGTGCGGCTGGTCGGAGTGTTGAGCTAGCCCCTCAGTTCCTTCGACACCCACCCCGTCGGCCCGCTCGGGTAGGCGTCGGCCCGCTCCTTCGGCTGGACGGTGCCGTCGGCCTCGATAGCGCGGACGACCACCTCGTGGCGCTCGCCCGGCGAGTCGTACGCGTACGCCCACTGTCGCCAGACGTCCTTGCCCGGAAGCTCCTCAGACAGCGTCGCCTCCTGCCAGGTGTCGCCGCCGTCCGTCGACACCTCCACGGCGGAGATGCCGCGGGTGCCGGCGTAGGCGTGGCCCGCCACCTCGATGCGGTCGCCATCGCGGGCGGTGGCGTGGAGTTTCGCCACCGTGTTGACGGGGCCGGTGCCGTGCCAGCCGCGCTTCTCCCAGTAGCCGTCGGCCGGTTCGGCGAGTATCTCGATTTCGGTGAGCCACTTCACGTTTATCTCCCCCCAGTGGCCGGGAATCAGCGCCCGCACCGGGTAGCCGTGGCCCCGCGGGAGCGGGTCGCCGTTCATCCGGTAGGCGAGCATCCCCTCCCGGAGGGCCGCGACGGGGAACTCCTCGTAGTAGCCGTCGGCCGCCCGCAGCATCACACAGCAGTTCTCGCCCACGCCGGCCCGTTCCAGCACGTCCCTCAGCGGGACGGCGGTCCACAGCGCGGTGTCCATCTTCCGGCCGTTGAGGCTCTCGCCGACGCAACGCAAGGTGGTGAACACTTCCCGCGACTCCATCGCCGTCACCTCGTCGTAGTCGAGTTCGAGGTCCTCGTCGACGGCGCCCGTGACCGACAGCGTCCACTCGTCGGCGTCGAGCGTCGGGTCGGCGGCGTTGATGTCCACCTCGTAGAACTCGTCGCTGACGAGCGGTTCGAGGCCGTCGACGTCCAGCGACTTCGCGCTCGCCTCCGCGAGCAGGCTCCGGACCTCGGGGTCGCTCGGCGGGTCGTCCGCGACGGCCCCGGGAGTGCGGCGTCGTCCGAGCGGGTACGCGACGCCCGCGGCCGCCAGCGCGGTTCCGACGGCCCCGAGGACGCGCCGTCGCCCGGGGTCGGGCGCGTCGCCGCCGACCCGCGCCGCGAGCGGCACGACTACGAGCGTCGCCCCGACGGCGGCGCCGGCGGCCAGCGCCGGGGCGAGTGCGCCCGTCAGGAGGGTGCTGGCACCGAATGCCGCCGTGCCGGCGAGCATCGGCGGGAGCGCCGTCGACTCGACAGCGTCGCCGGCCGCCCGCGCCGCGAGCGCGATGGTCGCGAACAGCGCGACTGCGACGGCGAACCCACCGGCGACGGTGAGCAGTTTGCCGGCGTCGCCCAGCGTCGTGATGGCGGCGGTGACGACGATACCCGGCGTGACACGCGCGACGGTCGACGCGAGCGACCCGGCGACGAACGCCTGCGTGAACCCGGCGAGGGCGTACGAGCCGGCGACGCCGGCGACGCCGGCCGCGAGCGCCTCCGGGAGCCACGAGCGGAGCCGTTCCATACCCGTGGGTGGGTGGACCCACGGAAAACGATTGACCGAACTCCGTCTAGATTCTCCCCCGGATACGAGGGTTGATGGGCCGACTCCCCGAACGGCGACGCATGGAGGTGCCGACGTGTCCGATGTGCGACGCGGAGCTGTTCAAGCGGCACTGCAAGTACGTCTGCCCACAGCACGGCCCCGTCGTCGACTGCTCGGACCCGTTCACGTTCTGAACCCGCGGACGACGCCCCGCTCGCGGGCGAGTTGGTACGCCGGCCCCGACAGTAGCAGGACCGCAAGCGCGGTCGCCCCGACGATTACCGCGGGGCCACCGTGGAGCCCCTCCGTCGTCACCGTGTCGGCGGAGGCGCCGACCAGCACCGCGGCGGTGACCCACGGCAGTTCGCCGGCGGCGGTGCCGAGCGCGTAGTGGCCGGGACGCACGCCCGCGAGGCCGGCGGTGTAGGAGACGGGGTCCGCGGGCAGGGGGGCGAGGCGGGCGGCGACGATGCCGCGGACGTCGCCGGCGGCCGCGAAGTAGCCGCGGCCGTGGTCGCCGAGCGTCCCCAGCAGACCGGCGTCGTGGCCGACGTGGCGGGCCACGAGATACGGCGGGACGCAGGTGACGACCGCACCGGCAAGCGCCACCGGCACGCCCGCGGGCCCGACTGCGTAGCCGACGACGACCGAGAGCACGCTGATGGGCCACGCGACGACGGGCCGGAGGAGGTAGGCGGCGAGAAGCACCGCGCCGAACAGCCATGGTTCCGACGCGAGCGCGGAGACGCGGCGCGCGACGGCCGCCGGCGAGAGGGCGACGGCGGCGGTGAGCGCGACGACCCCGAGCAGGGCCAGTCCGACGAGTTGCCGGGCCGTCGCGCGCTCCATGTCCGGAGGTTCCGCCGGGCCGGCAAACGTCTTGTGGTAAACGCTTATTCGGCGTGGTACGCGATGTGTCGACGTGTCGAACCCCGAGGACCCGGTGGAGATGGGCGTCCAACTGCTCGAACGCCTCGAACAGTCGGAACTCGACCTCCCCGCGGTCATCGACCGCATCGAGACCATCACGACGGACCCGGCGACGACGCGGGCCATCCTCGAGGAGGCGGAGCGGCGCGGCGTCATCGAGCGGGACGGGTCGACCGTGCGGCCGACGCAGGGCCGCTTCCTCTCCTTCGAGGCCGAGGTCGTCACCAAGGAGGGGGAGTTCACTTGCCAGCGTTGCGGTGCCAGCATCTCGACGGGCTACTTCATGAACCTCGAAGCCGGCGAGCACGGCCCGTTCGGCTCCTCGTGTATCCGGAAGGTGACCGGCCGGGAGTGATGCGTCGGTCAGCGCCCGCGCCGTAGCTCCTCGACCAGCGTCTCGATGGTCTCCTGCTGTTTCTGGATGAGGTCGTTCTGTCGGTCGACGGCCGCCTCCAGCGCGTCGAGGCGGGCGAGCACCTCGTCGTCGTCGTCGTCGTCGGCGCCGGAGTCGGGGGTGCTCGGCTCGGTCGTCGGCTGGTCGCCCTGCGCGTCAGTGCTCTCCAGGCGGTCGACCGCGTCGTCGTCCGGGTCGTCCGCGTCGTCACCGACGAGCGGCGCGATGCCGGAGCCCTCGAACGTCTCCGTGTCCGCCTCCTCGCCGTCGTCGGTGACGCCCTGCTTCTCGCCGAGTTCCGCGAGCGAGTCGACGCCGTGGTAGTCGAGCACCGCCTCCTCGAGCGCCCGGCGGACGAGTTCGGCCTTCTCGGAGGGGACCTTCACGCGGTTGGGCCGGCCGTCGAGTTCCACGACCAGTTGCGTGGCGACGCTCCCCTCCTCGGCGTCGAGGCCCGTCACGTCGGCGAACGGGAACGTCTCGTGGTCGGGGTCCCACACCGGCCCCCCGATGTGTTTGACGAGGCGGCCGTCGGTGATTGCGAGCGTCAGTTCGGAGAAGCGGTACAGCTCGCGGACCCGCTCGCCGTCCTCGCAGACGCCGGCGGCCGCGAGCACCCCCTCCAGAACCGGTTCGAGGACGTCGTCGACGCGGTCGGCGGGCACCTTGAACTGCCCGCTGGTGTCGACGTACGTCAACTCGAAGGTGGCCTTCCGGCGGCCCGTCGAGAGGTCGAGGCGTTCGACGCCGTGGGGGTAGGCGGCGACGGACTCGTCGGACAGCAGGCCCTCGGCGCGGTACACCAGCGTCCGCGTCGGCGTGACGAACACGGCGTCGTCGCCGCCCAGCGGGACGCGAGTGTGGACCGACTCGCCGTCGAGGCGCTCCCGAACGACCGATGGAACGTCCATGCTCGGGGGTTGCCGCGGCCGGGCTTAAAACCGCAGGCCAGGGCCGCCACCGCGGGCGGAGATAGACAGGTTCAAGTCCGTCTCCGGATTACGCCGGGGTAGGCCGGGTGGCTTAGCTGGACATAGCGCCGCACTCATAGGGTTTCGAGTTCGGCAACGGCATGTCTCTCCGGGCTTTGCCGAGCCTGGAAACCTGGGACATGCGGAGATCGTGGGTTCGGAGCCCACCCCGGCCACTTCCCGAAACGACCAGCGGCCGCGCTCGGCACGGAAGCTTATTCGGTGTCGCTCCCGTACGTGCAGGCGATGCCACGTTGTGCGCGCTGTGAAGCGGAGTTCTCGCCGACCGGGGAATGGATCGAGGTGACGCACAACCACGCACACATGCGGTTCGACAGCGCGTTCTGCTCGCCGGAGTGTGCTGTCACCTACCTCGAGAACGGACTGTAACCGTAACGTCGATACGTCGGCTGTCCGCGCTCCCTGTATGGACGAGTTCGACCACCACGTCGACATCTCGCTTCGCTACCGCGACCTCGACGCGCAGAACCACGTGAACAACGCGGTGTACGCCTCGTTCCTCGAACAGGGGCGCAACGCCTACTTCCAGTCGGTGCTCGACACCCGCCTCGACGCCGAGGACGTCGTCATCGCGGACATCGAGGTGTCGTTCGAGCGCCCCATCACCCTGTCCGACGACGAGGTGCGGGTGTACACGCGGGTGCCGTCGCTCGGTTCGTCGAGTTTCCCCATCGAGTACGCGGTGGTGGCCGCCGGCGAGACCAAGGCCACCGGAAAAACGACGCTCGTCTGCTACGACAGCGAGGCCGGGGGGTCGCGGCCCATCCCCGACGAGTGGCGCGCGGAGATAGCCGCCTTCGAGGGGTTCACCGACTCCTGACGTCCCACTCGCCGTCCTCGAGGCGGGCGATGGCGTCGAACGTCGAGGCCAGCGTCGAGACGGCCTGCTCGTCCTGGGTCGCCGGGTCGAGATGGAAGTGAGCGTGGGCGCCCGCCCCGGCCAGCCGGGTCGTCATCAGGTGGAGGAACCGGTAGACGTTGTGCAGTTCCTCGTACTGGAGCAGGGTGGTCAGCGAGTCGAAACACAGCGCCATCCGCCGGTCGGCTTCGTGCCAGCGCTCGAGGTACTTGCTGATTATCATCCCCAGCCCTGTCAGGTCGCCCGGCGTCGAGAGATACTCGATGCCGATGTCGTCGAGTTCGTCGTCCGCCGTCGGTCCGGCGAACGTGTCGCTCGTGGTCACGAGCACGAGTTCCTCGGGGCGGTCGCCGACCCGGTCGTCCCACCGTTCTACCCACTGCTCCGGTGGGAGCGTGAACGTCACGACGAGCGTCGCCCGGGGTTCGTCGTCGCCGTGGAGCAGTTGTCGGCATCCGGCGTCGATCTCGCTGGACACCGACGGTCCGAGCAACAGCACGTTCGACCCGGCCTCGAACTCCTCGAGCGTCCCCACGCTGTCACCCATGGTTACGGGGCGTTCGGGCGAGGGTCATATAACTCTCCCCTTCGGTGTACCAGACGATTTTTGCCCCGGGGCACGGTACCGCGTGGCGATGGGTCTGACGGGAACATCGGAACTCGCCAGTTTCGACGGCGACGCGGCGCTGGAGGCCGCTCGTGAGGCGGCGGGCGACGACCTGCTGTCGTTCGTCGAGTTCACGAGCGACGACCACCGCCCGCTGTACGTCGCCGACGAAATCGTCGAGATGTACCGCGACGAGGAGCACCTCCTCGACCACTACGACAGGGTGCTCGCGCACCTCAACATGGACTTCCTCGAACGCGACACCTACGAGGGGACGCTGCTGCCCAACGCGGGGTCGGTGCGGGCCATCGTCACCCGGATGGACGAGCTCGTCCTCCTCCGGATGCTCGCGGGCGGCGAGGGACTCTACATCGCGCTCGCGCCGGGTGCCGACGTCGACGCCGTCATCGACGCCGTCGAGCCGGTCACGGACAGCGGATAGTGCCCGCGTCCGCGTCGACGACCACCTCGCCGCCGACCGGGAGCGGTGCGACCGGCCGCGCGTGGCCGAAGGGGACGTCGGTGACGACGACGGCCTCCTCGTTGTACGCCCGGACGCCCTCGAGGACGGCCTCGCGCTGGCGCTCCCGGTACGCGGCCCGCTCGTCGGCGTCGCGGTCGGTGCCGAAAGCGCGGGCCTTCGCGCGCCCGACGAGCACCGCGCCCACGTCGAGCATCCCGCGCTCGCCCAGCGCCATCAGCGTCCGCCACACCTCGCCCGGCCCGGGCAGTTCCTCGGACGTCTCCAGCAGGAGGACGCTCCCCGCGGTGTCGTCGGGCAGGCCGCGGTCGAGCGCGAGATGCGAGTTCAGTACCTCCAGACAGCCGCCCCACGTGCGTCCCTCGACGCGCCCCTCGCCGTGGAACCGGTTGCCCTCGCTCGCCTCGTACTCGGGGTCGCGTTCGAGGTTCGCGGCGTCGTGCCAGTCGAGGTCCTCGTCGGAGAACCGTCCCGGGTCGCGCACCTCCCCGAGCGCCTCGTCGAAGAACGCGCGCTCGAGATACTCACGGGTGTACGCGCCGATACCACCCGGCTCGCAGACGTCGGTGAACAGCGTCCCGCCGTAGTAGGAGACGACGCCCTGCTCGCGGAGCACCGCCGCGACGGTGGTGTTGTCGCTCGTCCCGTAGAACCGCGTGGGGTGCTCGCCCAGCACGTCGGCGTCCAGATGCGGGAGGATGCGCACCTGGTCGTTGCCGCCGATGGCCGCGACGACGCCGTCGACGTCGGGGTCGCGGAACGCCCGCTCCAGTTCGGCGGCCCGCGCTTCCGGGTTCTCGAACAACTCGCGCGTGTCGGCGGTGAGGCTGTCGTACGCCACCGGGTCGAGGCCGAACTCCTCGCGGAGGCGGTCGAGCCCCAGTTCGACGAGATGGTCGGGGTACGCTCCGTCGGCCGGCGCCGCGGCGGGCCGGCAGACGGCGACCTGACTGCCGGGCTCCAGCGGCGGCGGGGTGGTGAACGCCATGGACGGAGGTGCGGGCGCGCCTCCCTAACGGTTGCCCCGGTGTGTCACTCGATGTCGTGGGCCGCGAGCCACTCCTCGGCGACGGCCAGCGCGCGGTCGCGGTCGTCGACCGTCCGGTGGTCGTAGGCGGCGCCGTCGGGGGCCTGCTTCAGCCGGTCGAGAGCGACCGCCCAGTCGCCCGTGGCCGTCTCGCGGGCCGTCACGCGGGCGTAACCGTCCGACCGCTCCCACTCGATACGGCGCTCGGTGTCGGCGGTTCGGCTCCAGGACACACCGTCGCGTCGGGGCCGAACGCTGAAGCCGTTTCGGCTCCCTCGTTCGCCCGTGTCCGACGACCCGACGGTCATCCGGTCGCTGGCGGTCCACGTCGACGACGCCGTGACCGCCCTCGAGGCGAACGCGCGCCGCGACGCGGGCGCGGTGCTCCGGGTGACGCCGCCGTTCGCGGCCCGGATGCGCGCCCGCGTCCACCGCGAGGGCGGCGAGGGGACCTACGGCAATCCCGCGCCCCTCCACCTGCCGCCGGAGCGGCTGGTGGACGCGCCGCCGTTCCCCGACCCCGACGACACCGAGGACGACCTCCGTGCGGACCCCGAGGCGTCGTACAGCCCGGGGCGCCACCGGGAGCGGCACGCCGCGGCCGTCGAGAGGTGGCGCGAGGCCGCCCGCGACGGCCGGCGCGAGCGGGCGACCGTCGAGACGCCAGCCGGCGACCACGAGGTCGAACTCCGGTGGCTGGGGTAGCGCCGCCGTTTTGCCGCCGGCGACCGAACCCCCCGTATGCGCTCCATACTGTCGACCGGCGAACGCGAGGTGGCCGAGTTGCTCGCCGCGGGCCACGACGTCGAGTCCATCGCCACCGAACGCGACGAGTCGGTCGAGGCGACGCGGAAGGCCGTCGACCGGGTGCGCGAGAAGACCGACCGCGCGTTCGCTACACTGCTCGAGAGCCCGTTCACCGGCGACGCGGCCGACGACCTCCCCGCGGACGAGCGCGAGCGGCTCCGCGCGGCGCTCGAGGACGCGTAACCCTGGCTTACCGATTCGACGACGAGGCCCTCTGAGGGCTCGATAAAAGGTCTAAACGTTTCTGATGGAGTTGTAAAATGTTGGTACGCGTCCTATTCCCCGCTGAAACGTGCTGAAACGAACCGAAGGCTCTGGCAGGTATAAGCCCCTGGCAGTTAGAGGGAAAGATGAGTCATGTCGACCTCAAGCCCCTCCACCCAGGTCCGAGAGACCCTCCGTGACGCTCGGGGACTACAACTGACCCAGGTGTTGCGTCGTCCCGTCGAAGCACTGGCGTTCTGGGCCGCCGTCCTGCTCCCGTTCGCGTACGTCCCCCTGCTGGTCGGTGGGTTTGGGTTCGACCCCAGTTCCAGCGTCGCCCTGTTCGGTGCCCTCCTGGTCGCCAACGTCGTCGCCCTCCTGGTCGGTCACGACCACAACCGCACGCCCGGCGACCGCTGAGTTTGAGTAGGTCCCCGCCCGCAGGCGTGGTATGGACCACGTCCCGCTCGGCAACACCGGCACGTTCGTCACCGACCTCTGTTTCGGTACGTGGCGGTTCGGCCGCGAGACCGACGACGGCGTCGTCGAAGTCGACAAGCGACGCGCACAGGACCTGCTGACGGCGTACGCCGACGCCGGCGGCAACTTCATCGACACCGCCGACGTGTACGGCGACGGCCTCAGCGAGCAGTGGATCGGCGACTGGCTGGCCGACCGCGACCGCGAGTCGTTCGTGCTCGCCTCGAAGGTGTACTGGCCCACCCGGGACGACGACCCCAACGGGCAGGGGCTCTCCCGGAAGCATATCCGCCGCCAGATAGACCTGATGCTCGACCGCCTCGGCACGGAGTATCTCGACCTGCTGTACGTCCACCGCTGGGACGACGACACGCCGGCCCGCGAACTGATGCGCACTCTCGACGGTCTGGTCCGCGACGGGAAGGTGAACCACCTCGGTGCGTCGACGTTCGAGCCGAACGCTTGGCGAATCGCGCAGGCGAACGAAATCGCCCGCCAGGAGGGGTACGAGCCGTTCACGGTCGCCCAGCCGCGCTACAGTCTGGTCACCCGCGAGGTGGAGTACGACTACGTCGACGCCTGCGCCGAGTACGACGTCGGGATGTGTCCGTGGTCGCCGCTCGCAGGCGGGTTCCTCACCGGGAAGTACGACCGCGAGGAGATGCCCGAGGGGAGCCGCGGCGCCGAGAACGAGACGTTCGCCGACCGCTATCTGACGGGGGCGAACTTCGACGCGCTCGAGGTCGTCCGCGAGGTGGCCGACGAGGTCGGGGCGACGCCGGCACAGGTGAGCCTCGCGTGGCTCATGCACCACGAACAGGTGACCGCACCTATCGTCGGTGCCCGGACCGTCGACCAGCTCGAGGAGAACCTCGGGGCCGCCGAGGTGACGCTCACCGACGCGCAGTTCGACCGGCTGGCAGACGCGAAGGCGTCGCCCTCCTTAGTCTGAGGTGGCCGCGTCGTCGGGCACCGACGCCTCGTAGGCGTCCCGGTACTTCGATATCTTCCGGTAGAGATAGTAGGCGAAGATGCCGTCGTAGACGACGACGAACACGAGCAGCATCAGTCCCGTCAACTCGATGCCGACCCGCGGCAGGTAGGAGACGGCCGTGTTGTACGTCGCGTGTGCCAGCGCCGCGACCAGAAGCCCCTTCACGACGATGGGGCCGGCGTTCTCGCTGTCGAACTTCGCCAGCCCGAGGTAGTAGCCCGAGATAGCCGACCAGATGACGTGGCCGGGGCCGACGAACGCGCGGGTGCCGGCCGTCCGTATCGCTCGCTCGATGGCCGCCGGCCCGGAGATGCTCCCCTGCTGGATGGCCGACTGCGTGATGTACAGCGCGTTCTCGATGGTTGCGAACCCGAGGCCGGCGACGGCCCCGTACACCGCGCCGTCGACGACGGCGTCGAACGAGTCGGTGTTGAACGCGTACACCCGCGGGGAGAGCCACTTCACCGTCTCCTCGATGGGTGCGACGACGAGATAGAAGTACAGCGCCGTCCCGACGACCGGGACAAGCCCCTTGATGACGGGGCCGAGCACGGAGTTGGCAAGCGCCGCGAACGCGGCGAACAGCACCGCGAGCACGAACGTCGCCGCCAGCGTCGTCCACGGCTCTCGCATCGTCGCATCGCCGTACCAGATGGCCCCGACGAGCACGACGGCCGGCAGGACCGACACCGCCGTCAGCAGACCGACCGTCGGGTTCCGGTACATGGCGAACCCGATGATGCTGAGTTGCCCGACGAGCAGTAGCGCCGCGACCAGCACCAGCACCGCGCCCGCGGTGCGGCGCAACAGTCCGTGGAGGCTGACGGCGACCCGGTCCGTCGCCGTCCGCGGCTCCCAGCCCGTTACCTCGTACGTCTCTCTATCCGTGTGTGCCGCGACAGGGTCAGTGTCGCTGTCCCCGTTGCCCATGCCCGGGTCGACTCAGCGGCGACTGAAATGCGTTAGGGGCCGTCTATCCGGGTCAGCCCCGCCAGTGCGCCGGTCACCGCCGGAAGGACGTCGACGAGAACGCGGAACAACAGCACGACCGCCGCGGCCGCCGCCACCCCCGCACCGGTCACCGCGACGAGCAACGAGCCAAGCACCAGTTCGACGCCGCCCACCCCCGAGGGGAGCGGGACGGCGGTGCCCAGCGACGCGACGGGCGCGGCCACGAGCGCGAGCGCGAGCGACAGGGGAACGCCGACAGCGGCGGCGGCTCCCCACAGCGGCACCGCGTACAGCGTCCAGCCGGCGGCCGTCAGGAGGTACGCCGACGCGAGCGCGCGACGGTCGCCGCCCACGACGGCGAACGTTCGGCGGCCGCGTTCGACCACGCCGGCGACCGTTTCCGGTGTGGTGCACGCCCCGACGCGCGCCGAGACCTGCCCGACCGTCCGGTGGAGGGCATGGCCGGCCCGCCGGAGGAAGGCCGCGGCGTCGTCGGCCCGGAGACCGACGACCGTCGCTCCTCCGACGACGCCTGCGGCCGCGACGACGAGTGCGGCGACGGCTGGGCGGGCGACCCGCGGCGGGACGGCGACGGCCGCGAGGCCGGCGACGGCGGGCACGACGGCCGCGAGCGTGCCGAGCAGTTTACCGACCGTCGCCGCGGCGAGGTCCTCCTCGTAGGCCAGCGGCGTCTCCCGGCCGAGGGCGTACGCGAGAACCGCCGGCCCCGCGAGTTGGCCGCCGGGCACCACCTGCTTGCCGAACACGCCGACGAGGTAGCCGCGGGCGAAGACGGGAGCGTGCACGGCGGCGCCAGCCGCCCGGTGGAGGCGGCGCTGGGCCTCGCTCCAGGAGAGTAGCGCGGCGAGGCTCCCGGCCGCGCCGACGGCAAGCGGCCGGGGGTCGGCGGCCGCCAGTTCCGCCGCGACGGCGCGGGGCCCGACCGCCAGCAGGAATCCCACGAGCAACAGGAGCGCGACGACGACGGCCACGCGGCGGCGCATGCCCAGGTCTGCGAGCGGGCGGGTAAAGTCAGTCCCCCTCCGCGGGGGCGTGGGTGCCGGCCAGTTCCGCGCGGATGGCGTCGCGCTTCAGCAGACCGAATCCGACCAGAATGACGAGGAAGCCCGCGACCGCGTACAGGTCGACGACCTCCCCGAGCAGGAGAAAGCCCGTGACCGCGGCGAACACGGGCGCGACGTAGGAGACGAGGTTTATCTCGATGGGGCCGAGCCGTTCGAGCAGGTCGAAGTAGACGAGGAAGCCGCCGGCGCTGGCCGCCAGCGCGAGATACGCCAGCGCCGCGAGGGCGGTGGGCGTGAACGACGCCGCCGCGACCGACTCGCCGACCGCGGCGCTCCCGGCGTGCATCATCCCCGCGCCGGTCAGCATCGCCCACGCCTCAAGCGTCTCGATGGGAAGGTCGGCGTCGATGCGGCGGTTCAGCACGGAGCCGAGCGCGAACGCCGTGGCCGCCAGAAAGACGAGCACGACGCCGAGGTTGACGCCGAGGTCCTCGGGCGTGGGTTTCGTCAGGAGCCCGACCCCCACGAGACCCAGCAGGAGGCCGGCGACGCCCAGCGGCGTCAGCCGCTCGCTGGGGAGCCAGAGCCGGGAGAACCCCGCCGTCAGGACCGGGGAGAGCGACACGACGATGGCGGCGACGGCGCTCGTCACGGCCGGGTCGGTCTCGCCGACGAACAGGAAGGCGTGGTAGGCCGCTATCATCAGCGCGCCCGCGACGAGCACGCTCGCCCACTCGGTTCGGCCGCGGGGTCGCCAGCGGTCGGTGGCGTAGGCGGCGTACCCAAGCATCACCACCCCGGCGATGTCGTAGCGCAACGCCGCAAAGAGGACCGGCGTCTCGAAGAACCCCGCAGGGTCGGCGGGCGTCCCCAGCCCCGCCTTGATGGCGACGAACGCCGACCCCCAGACGGCCGCAAGTAGCAGGAACAGCAGAAGGTTGCGGTGTCTCACGGCGGACCTGAGACGGGCGCGAAGTAGAACGTTTCGACCCGCGTATCAGGCACCGCGCTCGGCGGCGAGTGCGGCGAGCAGGTCCTGTCGGGCGATGATGCCGACCACCTCGTCGCCGTCGAGGACGGGCAGGCGGTTGATGTCGCGCTCGTCGTCGGCCAGCAGGTCGAGCACCGCATCGAGGTCGGCGTCCGCCTCGACGGTGACGACGTCCTCGGTCATCACCTCGCGGATGGGCTTGCCGGCGTTGCGGAACAGGTCCAGCCCCACGTCGAATTCGTCCCACGAGAGGTCGATGGCGTACGTCAGCGACTCCAGGAACGGCGGGAAGCCGACCGGAATCCACAGCGTGCGGTCGGACGGCTGGAACAGGTCGACGAGGTCGCCCTGCGTGACGATGCCGACGAGCCGACCGTCCTCGACGACCGGGAACCCGTTGAACTTGGCACGCGCGAGCCGCGTCAGCACCTCGCTCACGTCGTCGTCGGGTGAAACCGTCTCCACGTCGGGCGTCATGATGTCGCGCGCCTTCATGTCCGGATGCTCGCGGGGGAGCCACGTATGCCTTGCGCGGTTGGCGCGGGCGCCCCCCGGAACGACCGGACGTTTAAGTTACCGCGCGTCCGAGCGTTCGTATGGCCGCCTACGGCCGGCCGGAACTGCGAGCCCTGTTCGACGACGCCGCCACCCCCCATATCGCGCATCCACCACGCACCCACCACAGGGATTTCTACGTGGCCACCGACGGCTCCTTCCGCGAGTCGGGAGCCGGTGGACTGGGGGTCGTCATCGAGACGCGCGACGGCGAGACGGTCACCCGACTGTCGGTGCCCGACGCCGCGCCCGACAACAACGTCGCGGAGTACCGGGCGCTCCATCTCGGCCTCGACGTGCTCGCGGCGCGGGCGCCGCCGACGGCCCGCGTGGGCGTCGTCGTCGACCACGACGACCTCGCGGCGAACGTCAACCGCGCGTGGCTCGCCAGCGAGGCCCCGGACGCCCGGCCGCCCCACCCGACGACGGTGCCGCCAGGCACTCACTACCACTGGCGCGGTATCCGCGCGCGGCTCCACGGCTTCGAGGAACTGCGGGCCGCACGCCTCGACTCCCGGGAGAACCCCGCCCACCCGCTGGCGAACGACCCCGGGAGCTACGCGCACGTCAACCACGAGCCACAGCGCTGTGTCCTGCCTGCATCGCCCGACTCGGCGGGCGAGGAACAGATTCCGCCGCCCTCGCGGGCGGACCGCCACTCGGCCGACTGATTACCAGTCCTCGATTCTGTCTCTCGCCCCCCGGTAGCCGGCACTCGTGCGCCACGTCTCCCCGGATGCGACGTGTTCCACCTCGTAGCGAGCGCCGCAGGCGCCACAGCGTCGGTCCTCGGGGTCGGTGACGACCGCGGAGGCGCGGTGGCGCTCCGCCGACCAGTCGCATCCGGCGGCCGTACAGTAGAGCCGGAGCCGCGGCACCGAGAACGTCGGGCAGGTTGTCTCGACGTTCAGCCGGTCGGCCTGTTTCCGGAAGCGGCGACCGTGGCCCGCCTCGCCGAACTGCTGGTACTCCCAGGCGTGTATCAACTCGTGGCGGACGACGGCCTCGAACGCCTCGCGGGAGAACCGCTCCGCGGCCCGCGCGGCCAGCCGTATCGTCACCGCGCCCGTCTCCGGGTCGTGGATGCAGGCGCCGGCCCGCCGTTTCGCGCGGGCCGACACCTCCCAGGAGACGGCGTCGAGCGCGGCGTCCACGTCGACGGTCCGGGCGTATCGGCGGGCCCACTCGCGGAGCCTGTCGTCCGTCGCGGGCGGCCAGTCCATCGCCGGCGACTCCGCCCCGGCGGGTCGAAAAGCCGTCGGTCAGTCGCCGCGCTTCTTCACCAGTCCGAGGCCGTACATCGACAGCACCGTCTCGCCGTGCTGGTTCGTCGTCGTCACCTCGACGGTCGTGTGGCCGAACGCGGGGTTGTCGCCGGGGTGCTTGTCGACCAACTCGACGTGTACGGAGAGTTCGTCGCCCGCGTACACCGGCTGGTGCCAGCGCACCTCGTCCATCCCGTTGCCGCCGAGCGTGGCGTTGTCGTTCATGTAGCCGGTCACGAGCAGTCGCGCCGACAGCGCACACGTCAGCCAGCCGCTGGCGATGAGGTCGCCGAACATCGTCTCCTTCGCGGCGTCCTCGTCGACGTGGAACGGCTGGGGGTCGTACCGTTCGGCGAACTCCAGCATCTCCTCTTTCTCGACGGTGACGCTCCCGCAGTCGTGCTCGGAGCCGACGGTCAGGTCCTCGAAGTACCGGGCGTCGTCCTCGGACATGGGGGGTCCCTCGCCACGACGCGAGAAGAACGTACCGCCGGCCCGCCGGGGTCAGTCGTCGTCGCCGGCCATCTGCTCCAGCATCGCCGCGGGCATCTCGCCTTTCATCTCCTCGGGCAGGTCGTCGGGGAACGTGTCGGCGAACAGGTCGCCCGGCGGCCCGCCCGTCGAGGGGTCGAACAGCCGGAGGGCGGTGTGGATGGTCGACCAGTCGTCCTCCTCGGCGGCGTCACGCAGACTCCGGGTCGGCGCCGCGAGCAACTGCGAGACCAGCGCGTCGGCCATCGACTCGACGACGGCGCGCTGTTCGTCGGTCAACTCGCCCTCCGACTCCAGTTTCGAGATGGCGGTCCGGAGCTCCTTCGCCTTCACGCGCTCGGCGCCCTCGTACATCGCGGCGATGACCTGGTCGGCGCGCTTGCGCTTGTACTGGCTCATCAGATGGTCGAACTCCTCGTCTATCATCGCTTCGACCTCGGTAGCGGCCTCGCGCCGCTGAGAGAGCGTCTCGTCGGTCATCGACTGGAGGTCGTCGAGGTCGCGCACGTCGACGTTCCCGGCGTCGACCGGGGCGACGTCCCGCGGCTGTGCGAGGTCGACGACGAACGTCTCACCCGACCGTTCGAGGGTCCCGGCGTCGATGACGTGGCCGGGCGCGTCCGTCGCGGCGACGACCACCTCGGCGGCGTCGAGCGCCTCCGGGAGCGCGTCGAGCGCGAGGGCGGTCGCGTCGGCGTCGAGGCTGGCCGCGACGTGCTCGGCACGCTCTAGCGTCCGGTTGGCGACGAGGAGACGGTCGACGGCGCCCGCCAGGGCTTTCGCCGCGAGCGTCCCCATCTCGCCGGCGCCGACGACGAGCCCCGTCGCGTCGCCCAGCGGGCGTTCGGCGGCCGCAAGCCGGACTGCGGCCGACCCCAGCGAGACGACCCCCTCGTTGATGGCCGTCTCCGAGCGGGCGCGCTCGCCGACGTGGAGCGCCTTCAGGAGCGCGTCGTCGAGCGTCGGGCCGACCGCGCCGGCCTCGCGGGCCGTCTCGTAGGCGGTCCGGACCTGCCCGAGAATCTGGTCCTCGCCGACGACGAGCGATTCGAGGCCGGCGGCGACACGCATCAGATGCCGGAGCGACCCTTCGTGGTCGAGGTCGGTGACGGCCTCGGGGCGCACGTCCGCGACGTAGCCGTCGAGCGCGGCGTCGGCGCCTGCCTCCTCGGCGGTGACGACGTACGCCTCCGCGCGGTTGCACGTCTGGAGGACGAACGCCTCGTCGACGCCGGGTTCGGCGAGCAACCGTTCGACGGCCGTCGCCTCGTCGGTCGTGCTCGCACGCTCGATGTCCTCGACGGACCCCCCGGTGTGCGAGACGCTGACCCCCGAAACGATGGTGGCACCTGTCACGAGTCGTCACCGACGACGTCCATCACGGCGTCGTCTGCTATTCGTCGTGCCTTAGACCTTGCCGTACCTAAAAGCTTCCAAACACGGCGACTTTCGACGACGGCACGCACCGCGGCCCGCCTGTCGTCGGGCGGTACGTCCCGAGCCTGGAGCCGTTCGCGCACGTCGGCCGTCAGTTCGGCCATCGCGCCCGCGTGCTCGATGTCGGCCTCGATGCGCTCGCGGAGGTGTTTCGCCAGCGCGGGCGAGGCGCCGCCAGTCGAGACCGCGACCACCACGTCGCCGTCGCGCACCGTCGCGGGGACGACGACGCTTCCGGGGTCGCGGTCGCCGTGGGTGTCGGTCCGGTTGACGAGCAGACCCCGTTCCCGGGCCTCGCTCTCGACGCGGGCGTTCAGCGCCGCGTCGTCGGTCGCGGCCACCACCAGCGCCGGGGCAGTCCGGTCGAGCCACCCGGCCACGTCGCCGGGGTCTGGAGCCGCCCGAACCCGCTCGGCGCCGCCGAAGTCGGCGTCGACGAAGGCGGGCGAGACGACCACCACCTCGGCCTCGCGGGCGAACCGCCGGGCCTTCCGTGCGCCGACCCGCCCCCCGCCGAACACGAGGACGGTCTCGCTCGAGAGGTCGTGGAACAGGGGTATCACGCCGCGACACCTCCAGAACGGGGGTAGGCGCGCACTGGCGAGCGTCCCGGCGCGAGCCAGCGGGCGTGCGAGGGACGAGCGACCGGCGGGAGCGAGTCGGCTGGGGAGGCCCGTGGGCGGTCCCTGGCGGACTGGAAGGGCGAGGCGCGCAGGGAGTCGGACAACCGAGCGTGCGAGGGCTTCCGGGGCGTCGTCGACGGTCGTCGACGGCGTGCCGCTCTCTCTATCAGCACCATCTCACACCTCGTCCGTGTTCGCCTCGGCGCGCTCGTCCAGTCGGATGCCCGTCTTCTTCAGGATGCGCGTCGAGAACAGCGTGTCCCAGTCGGCGTCGCCCACGTCCCAGTGGTCGGCCATCACCTCGCGCACCTCCCGGACCCGCGCGTCGCTCTCCGCCTCCGAGCGGCCGTGGGTCATCGCGAAGAAGTTGTACGGCCACACGCCGTCGTGACGGGGCCGCTGGTAGCAGTGCGTGACGAACTCCAGGGACGCCACCGCCGGCCCCACCTCCTCGATGACCTGGTCGGGGACGTCCCAGACGGTCATCCCGTTCTCCGTGTAGCCGAGCGCGTAGTGGTTCGGAATCAGCCCCACGCGCCGGACCTTCCCTTCGGCGTCGAACCGGCGTATCGTCTCCAGTACCCACTCGACGGGCTTGCCGACGGCGTCGGCCACGTCCGCGTACGGCGTCTCGGTGACGGGCAGACCGCCCTGGATCTCGAGGACGAGGTCGCGCTCGTCGGGCGTGAGGTGGTCGCGGTCGGTCGGCGTCACCGCCGGGCCGAGCCCCGACAGGTCCACGTCGCCCTCCGGGACGGGGCCGTCGAGCAGGAACTTCGCGCCGACGTGGAACTCCCGCTGTTTCGGGAGGTTGTACGTCTCCTGGCCGGTTTCGGCCTCGATGTCGGACAGGACGCGCTCGACGTCGTCCGCGTCGGCCACCGAGACGACGAACCACATGTTGAGGTGGGGGTGCTCGCGCTCGTAGTTGTGTGCCACCTCGCGGAACTCGTTGACCTGCTCGGTCACCTCCTCGAACCGGTCGGGCGGGGCGTGCATCGCCACCAGCGTCGCCGCCCCGCCGATCTCCTCGGCGTTGACTAAGGCGCCGAACCGCGAAATCGCGCCCGTCTCGTCCATCTCCCGGACGCGCGCCAGCAGGTCGTCGGCCGTCACGTCGACGCCCCGCTCGCGGAGCGCGGCGGCCGCCGGCTCGAACGGTCGCTCGACGACCGGGAACCCCCCCTGGAAGGCGTTGACGATAGCGCGGTCGACCCGGTCGAACTCGTAGTCGACGTCCCCGCGTGCCATACCGGGGTTCGGGGCTACCCCGGGATAAGCGCCTCGGACGCGGCGTCCCGACTCAGTGGTCGCCCTCGACGCCGACAGCGTCGAACCCCAGCGTCTCGACGCCCTCGACGACGGCGGCCTGGTCGGCGTCGGCCTCGTAGTAGAACACCACGTCGTAGGTGCCCTCACGGAGCAGTTGCTGGCACTCCCAGACGAACGCGTCGTCGTCGAGGGTGCGGCCCTGGTGCTGGTTCACGCCGAAGTCGGGGTCGTCGTTGCCGGAGTAGACGTACGTGTCCGCGGGGTCGACCCCCGCCGCCTCCGCGATGACGTCGCCCACGTCCAGCGTCGCTTGATGGAGCGTCGGCTCCTCGTCGCCGCTGAGGTCGGTACGCACGATACAGCCGTTGAGTGCGATGTCGCCGGGTTCCAGCAGCGCCCGGGTCCGCGCGTAGAGGTCGTCGTCGACGGCGTCGGTCATCGCCGTCGCTACCCGGTCGGCGCACAAATCGGTGGCGATAGCCGTCGCTGACCGGGTGGTGCCGGCGCCGCAGTAGTCGCGCCGCCGCGTTCGCTCGCCGGTGCCGTGGGCGCTCCTACAGGCGCGTGACGTTCTTCGCGCGCGGGCCCTTGTCGGCCTGCACGATTTCGAACTCGACCTCCTGGCCCTCTTCGAGGTCCGGGCCGCCGATGTCCTCCATATGGAAGAACACGTCCTCGTCGGATTCGTCGGTCTCGATGAAGCCGTAGCCGCCGTCGTCGTTGAAGAAGTCGACCGTACCGGTTGCCATTGCGATAGCGAGTGACGATGTTCTCGGTTAAAAGCCCGTCGCCCATCGGGGTCACAAGACTGATAGGTAGCGGTGCCGACGTTGCCGGTGATGAGCAGTCGGCTCCGGCGCGTCGCCGTCCGGGCGTACGAGCGGCTCCTCGAGCGGGAACTCGACGGCGCACCGACACACGTCGCCGTCATCCAGGACGGCAACCGGCGGTACGCCGAGTCGCAAGGGAAAGAGCGGACGCAGGGCCACCACGCCGGCGCCGAGACCACCGAGTCGATGCTCCGGTGGTGCCGCGACCTCGGCGTGGAGGAACTCACGCTGTACACGTTCTCGACGGAGAACTTCGAGCGCCCCGAGCACGAACGCGAGGAGCTGTTCGACCTCATCGAGGAGAAGCTCCGGGCGTTCGCCGACCGCGAGGAGGTCCACGAGAACCGCGTCCGCATCCGCGCCATCGGCGAACTCGACCGCCTGCCCGAGCGCGTGCGCGACGCCGTCGACTACGCCGACGAGCGCACCCGCGGCTACGACGACCTGCATCTGAACGTCGCGCTCGCGTACGGCGGCCGCGCCGAACTGCTGGGCGTCGCCCGCGACGTGGCCCGCGACGTGGCCGCCGGTGACCTCGACCCCGCCGACATCGACGCCGCCGAACTGGAGAGCCGGCTGTACGACAAGCCGGCCCGGGACGTGGACCTCATCATCCGGCCGGGCGGCGAGGAGCGCACCTCCAACTTCCTGCCGTGGCACGCCAACGGCAACGAGGCCGCCGCGTTCTTCTGTACGCCCTACTGGCCGGAGTTCCGGCGCGTCGACTTCCTGCGGGCCATCCGCACCTACGAGTCGCGCCAGGAGTCGTGGCGCCGCACCCGCGCGGAGCGGGCGCTGGCGCTGGTCCGGTCGGTCACCGACCGCGAGTTGACCGAGGCGAAGCGCGTGCTCGGACAGTTCCGCGGGTCGCTCCCCGACGGGGAACTCGACGAGGAACTGGAGACGGCGGACTGACGCGGGGGTCCGGGTCCCACCGGCTGAGACTCACCGCCCGGGACGATACTACTGCGGTGCGTCCGTACGAGTATGGAGCCACAGTCTCACTCCGACGACGTGGTCGCCTCGACGGCCACGCCCACCGACCTCCTGTTCGGCGTTCCCGCTCGCCACGCCGCGGGCGTCCTCCTGCTTTTCGTGAGCGCCGTCGCCATCCTCGGCATCATCACCGCGGAGGCGTTGTATCCCGGCTACAACGTCGTCCGGGAGATAAGCGATCTCGGGGCGTCGCGGCCCCCCAACAGCGTCATCGTCGAGCCCGCCGCGACGGTGTTCAACACGACGATGCTGCTGTCCGGCGCGGGTCTGCTCGCGGCGACGGCGTTCGTCCACCGCGCGCTCGGCGACCGTTCGCTCACGGTGACGCTCGGCCTGTTCGGGCTCGGCGTCTTCGGCGTCGGCGTGTTCGACGGGAGCGAGGCGCCGATGCACGGCATCTTCGCGCTCCTGACGTTCACCACCGGCGGGCTCGCCGCGCTGGCGTCGGCCCGCGCCGTCGAGACGCCGTTCCGCTACGTCGCCGCGGCGTTCGGCGCCGTCTCGCTGACGATGCTCGTCTCCGTCATCCTCCTCGGCGACGCCCACCCGCTCATCGCCATCGGGCTCGGCGGCATCGAGCGGTGGGTCGTCTACCCCCTGCTCGTCTGGACCGCCGGCTTCGGCGGCGTCCTGCTCGGCGAGGGTGGAATCGACGGGTGAGCCGTTGGTGAGCCGTTACGCTCACCGCCCGAACCGACGCTGGCGCTCCTGGTACTCCCGGAGCGCGCGCAGGTAGTCCCGCTTGCGGAAGTCCCGCCAGTTCACGTCCGTGAAGTACAGTTCCGAGTAGACGGACTGCCATATCATGAAGTCCGAGAGGCGCTCGGCCCCCGTCTTGATGACGAGGTCCGGCGGCGTCTGGAACACGAGCCGGTCCTCGATGTGTGACTCGTCGATGTCGTCGGGGTCCAACTCGCCGCGGTCGACGGCCTCCGCGATGCCGCGGACGGCGGTGGCGAACTCCGCTTTCCCCCCGAGACCGATGGACACCTGCACCGGCGCGTCCGCCGGTTCGTCGTCGTCGGGGCCGCGGACGGCGACCTCGCGGGGGAAGTCGAGTTCGGCGAACGCACCCGTCAGCGTCGGCACGGCGTCGGCGTCCAGCACCGACACCGAGACGAGCACGTGCTCGGCGCCGTAGTCGAACGCCCACCGGAGGAAGGCGGCGAGCGTGTCGTACGCGCCGGGTTCCAGCAGGTCCCGCTCGGTGATGACGAGCGCGACCCGTTCGGGCCGCTCGGCGTCCGACAGGCGGATGCGGGCGGCGAGATACCGGTCGTACAGTCCCACGGGCGGACGTACCGGCCCCGGGGCGTAAGCCTCCCGGTCGCCGCCGGCGGGTCGCCTGAAAGGTTGGTACTTAAGTGTTCGACGGGGGAACGACGGAGCGTGAACGGCAACCTCGGGCGGGCGGGGCTGTTCGCCGTCGTGGGGGCGCTCGCGCTGGTGGTCCCTGCGCTCGGCGGGCGCCCCACACCCCGGACGGCGGCGGTGCTGTCGGCCGTCCCGTTCGCGGTCGTCGCCGGGCTCGGTCTGTTCGTCGTCGACCGCGACAGCCGCGCGTTCGAGCTGTTCGCCAGCCCCGGCGATTACGAGGAGGGGCGGCTGTTCAGCCTCGCCGGGTTCGCGCTGGCGGCCGCCGGCCTCGCCATCCTCGCGTCCCGGTTCGGGTTGCCGTCGTACGTCTACGTCGGTACGGTGTTCGTGCTGACCGGCGGCAACCTCGCCGCCGAACTGTCGAAGCGTGTCTCCGCCGACACGTTCGTCACGACGAGTGCGTTCGCAGTCGGCGGGTTCCTCGCAGGTCTGTTCGGGGAGGGGCTGGCCCTCCTCGCCGGCGCGACCGGCGGGGGCCTCCGCCTCTACGACCACGTCGTGTCGGCGACCGGCCTCGGGGCGAACGTCGCGTGGCCGACCGTGCTCGCGGCGCTGGCGTTCCTCGCGGCCGCGGGCGCCATCGCGGCCGCACTGTTGCGGTCGATGCTGCTCCAGCGCGACGACCCGCTGGTGATGGTGTCGGTGGCGCTTTTGCTGTGGCTGTTCGTCGGCCTCGACGTGGCGGTGCCGCCACAGCGACTGCTGGTCGGCCTGCTGGTCACCGTCCTGCTCGGCTATCTCGCCTACTCGCTCGGCACCGCCTCCGTCCCCGGGATGCTGACCGGCGTCCTGCTGGCGCTCCTGGCGGTCGTGCTCGGGGGGTACGGCTGGTTCGCGCTCCTGTTGACGTTCTTCGGCGTCGGCGGCCTCTCCTCGAAGTTCCGCTACGAGGAGAAGCGCGAACGTGGCATCGCCGAGGACAACGAGGGCGCCCGCGGGTCGGGCAACGTGCTCGCCAACTCCGCGGCGGCGCTCGCGGCCGTCCTCGCGTTCGCCGCCAGCGACACCGTCGGCGTCGCGCCCGAACTCGCGCGGTTCGCGTTCGCGGGCGCGGTCGCCACTGCCCTCGCGGACACCCTCTCATCGGAGTTCGGCGGCCTGTTCGACGACCCGCGGCTCGTCACCACCTTCGAGCGGGTCGAGCCCGGCACCGACGGCGCGGTGACCTGGCAGGGCGAACTCGCTGGGCTCGTCGGCGCGGGCGTCATCGCGGGCATCGCCGCGGTGTTCTTCGACCTCGGCCCGCTCCCGACGCTGGCCATCGTCGGCGGCGGGTTCGTCGGCATGACCGTCGACAGCGTGCTCGGCGCCACCGTCGAGGGCGGGATGCTCGGCAACCAGGCCGTGAACCTGCTGGCGACGCTCGGCGGGGCCGTCGGCTGTACGCTGTTCGCCCTGCTCGTATGATTCGGGCGGCCAGGCCCGCCGACCAAGCCGCAGTCGAGGCGTTGCAGTCTCATCTCGATGCGCCTGCTCCCGACCTGCTCGACGCCGCGTTCGCCGGCGTCGGCGACCTGCTCGTCGCCGTCGACGACGGCGTCGTCGGCTACGCGCTGGCGGTGCCCGGCGACCCGGAGGCCGACCCGAGCGTCGTCTACCTCGCGGAACTGGTGGTCTCGCCCGAGGCCCGCCGACAGGGGTGGGGGTCGGCGCTCGTCGAGGCGGTCCGCGAGCGGGCGGACGGCTACGACGAACTCCGGGTCACCGCACGCGCGGACGCCGACGCCGCACTGGCGTTCTACCGGGCACGGGGGTTCCGCGAGGCCGCGACGCTCCCGGGGGAGTTCGAGCGGGACGCGGGTGCCGACGACGGCGTCCTGTTAGTCGACGACCTCGCGTAGCGCGTCGGCCGTCCGGACGCGGACGCTGGTGGGCTGTTTCACGAACTCCTCGGTGTCGGCGGCGACGACCTGGTCCACGCCGCGCTGGGCGGCCACGTCGAGGAGGCGCTGACTCACCGACCCGTCGAGCACGACGGCGCTCGGCACCGGGTCCGCGTCCCGAAGTAGCTCGAACGCCGCGTCGGCGTCGCCCTCCTCGATGGTCTCGAACGACTCGGAGAGCAGGCGGACCCGCCCGGTCGGCTCCTCGATGACGGCGGCGACGTGGCCCCGCAGAGTCTCGGGTTCGGGGTCGGCCACCTCGGCCGCGTCCCCCTGCTCGTCGCCGCTCCCCTCGGCGTCGCCCGCGTCGGCATCGGGCTGTCCGCTCTCGACTGGGCCGTCCCCGGTCGGGCTCTCGGGTGCGTCCGGTGTCGTCGGCTCCGGTGCGGTCGAGCGTCGCGGGGTCGACTCCGCCGGTGCGGGGGTCGCGCTCCCGTCGGTCGCGGCCAGCGCCTCTCGGGGGGTCTCGGCGTTGACGACTGCCTCGTACGGCACCTTGTCGCGGAGCGCGGCCATCACCTCGTGGCGGTCGAGGTCCTCGACCGAGCGGTCCGGCGGCGCGAACGCGACGTAGTCGACCTCGCCGACCTGCGACAGTTCTTCGAGAATGAGGTCGCCGCCGCGGTCGCCGTCCAGGAACGCCGTCGCCGTCCGGTCGCGGGTCAACTCGGCGACTGCGTCCGGCACGTTGGTCCCCTCGACGGCGACTGCCGTCTTGATGCCGTACTTCAACAGTTGGAGCACGTCGGCCCGGCCCTCGACGACGATGATGGCGTCGGAGTCGGTCACGCGGGGGCCGGCCGGGTAGCCCTCGTACTCGGTGACGTCCTCGACGCGGACCGACTGGCGCACCTCCTCGACGAGCTCCTCGCTGGACATGACCGACTCGTCGTACGCCTGCGTCAGCAGTTCCTTCGCGCGGTCGACCACCTCGCGGCGCTTGGCCGCGCGGACGTCCTCGATGGCGTCGACGTCGATGGTCGCCCCGCAGGGGCCGACCCGGTCGATGGTCTCGAGGGCGGCCGCGAGGATGGCCGTCTCCACCTTGTCCAGCGAGGTGGCGATGGTGATTTCGCCGAACGACTGTCCGTGTCGCGAGTCGATATCCACGTCGATGCGGCCCACCTTCGAGGAGTCCTGCAGGTCCCGCAGGTCGAGGTCGTCCCCGAGCAACCCCTCGGTCTGCCCGAAGACGGCCCCGACCACGTCGGACCGTTCGACCACCCCGTCGGCGGTGATGTCGGCGTGGATGAGGTATTTGGCCGTGTCTTGCATTGGTGAACTGCCCCGCGAGGGGCGGTGAATGGTGATAGTGATGCCATGAGCGGCCCCATGGACCGCTCCAGGCTAATCGTTACGAGCGGTAAAGCCTACCGACTGACGCAAGCCGACGGTAGCTTTTCGGCGTCCCCGGTCCCCCACCAGGCATGGGCTTCGACGAACCCGACATCGACCCCGCGGAGTTCCTGGAGGACGTGGAGATGCGCGTCGGAACCGTCGTCTCCGTCGACGACTTCCCCGAAGCACGCAAGGACGTGTACAAACTCGAAGTCGACTTCGGCGACCGCCGGCTCCAGTCGGCCGCCGGACTGACCGACCACTACGACCACGACGACCTGCTCGGTGTGCAGGTGGTCGCCGTCGTCAACCTCGGCACCGTGAACATCGCCGGCTTCGAATCCCAGTGTCTCGTCACCGGCGTCGACAGCTCCGGGCGGAGTCCCGCGGACGGCGAGGGCGTCGTCCATCTCACGACCGAACGGGAGGTGCCCGACGGCACCCGGGTGTACTGACCTGCCGCGTCTGAAGAACTTTCTTCTTCGATAGATGCTACTGTTGGTACGAAAGCAATGTTTACGTTCATTCGGTGGCAACACGGCTACAGACATGGCAGACGCAGACGCTGTACCGACTGAAGGCGCCCGGGCCTCCCGGGTCGAGACGTTCCTGTGGGCGGCGGTGTTGCTGACGGTCGCCGCGCTGTCGGTCCCGTGGTTCCTCTGGCGCTCGTCGGCGGTGGCGTTCGGTCTCCCGGTGTGGCTCTGGTGGCACATCGGGTGGATGGGCGTCGCCGCGGTGACGTTCTACGCGTTCGGCAAGCGCGCGTGGGGGCTGGGCATCGAGCCGAGTGATGCTTCGAACCGGGCGAGCGGCGACGAGGTGGAGCCGTGAGCCGCGAGCCGCGAGGCGTAGCCGAGCGCCTCGGAACGAGCGAGCGGGGAGGCGCGGAGCGACGACCCGCGAGCCGCGAGGCCGACCGCAGGGAGGCCTCGAATCGAGCGAACGGCGCCGGGGTGGAGCCGTGAGCGTCGCGCTCCAGTTGGGCATCGTCGGCGCGTACCTCGTGGCCGCGCTCGCGGTGGGCCTCGTGGCCTACCGGGTCGCCGAGCGAACCGCCGAGGACTACTATCTGGCCGGCCGGACGCTCGGCACTGTCGTCCTCCTGTTCACGACCTTCGCGACCCTCCTTTCGGCGTACACGTTCTTCGGCGGCCCCGACACCGCCTACCGACTGGGCCCCGAGTGGATACTGGTGATGGGGCTGATGGACGGCGTGCTGTTCGCGTTGCTGTGGTACGTCATCGGCTACAAGCAGTGGCTCGTCGGGAAGGCCCGGGGGTACGTCACGCTCGGCGAGATGCTGGGCGACCGGTTCGGCTCCATCGGCCTGCGCGTGCTCGTCGCCGTCGTCTCGCTGTTCTGGCTGTTCCCGTACGTGATGCTCCAGCAGAAGGGCGCGGGGCTGGCACTCGTGGGACTCACGGACGGCGCGGTACCGCTGTGGGTCGGCGCCGGCGGCATCACGCTGTTCATGATAGCCTACGTCGTCGTCAGCGGGATGCGCGGCGTCGCGTGGACCGACACCCTCCAGGGCGTGTTCATGCTCGCGCTCGTCTGGGCGGCGTTCGCGTGGATAGTCTCCGCGGTCGGCGGCGTCGACGCGGCGACGGCGGCGCTCGCTGAATCCAACCCCGAGTATCTCGCGCTGGGCGGTGGCGCCTACTCGATGCAGTTCGTTCTCGGCACCGCCGTCTACATCGCGTTCGGCGTCACGATGTTCCCGCAGATAAATCAGCGGTTCTTCGCCGCCGAGTCGAAGCAGGTGCTCAAGCGCACGTTCTCGCTGTGGCCCGTGCTCGTGCTCCTCCTGTTCGTTCCTGCCTTCCTGCTCGGGGCGTGGGCACAGGGGCTCGGCGTCGCTGTCCCGGAGGGGTCGAGCGTCCTCCCGGTGCTCCTGCGGCAGTTCACGCCGACGTGGTTCGCGGCGCTGGTCATCGCGGGCGCGCTCGCGGCGATGATGTCCTCGTCGGACTCGATGCTACTCTCCGGGTCGTCGTACCTCACCCGTGACCTCTACCGGCCGCTCGTCTCCGATGCCAGCCGCGAGGACATCGTCGCCCGTGTCGGGGTCGCGGCGTTCGCCACCCTCTCGTTCGTCGCGTCGCTGTTCGCCGAGCGGACGCTGGTCCAGATAGGCAACACCGCGTTCGGCGGGTTCGCGCAACTGGCGCTCCCGGTGATGGTCGCGCTCTACTGGCCTCGGACGACGAAGTGGGGGATGTACGCGGGCATCGGGGTGACGCAGTTGTTCTACCTCGCCACCGTGTTCCTCGGGCAGGTCCCGGGCACGTTCTACGGGTGGCCCGCCGCCGTCGTTGGGATGGTGCTGGGTCTCCTGCTCACGGTCGGGGTCAGCGCCGTCACCTCGCCGTCGTTCGGCGAGGACAGTTCGGTCTACTTCGAGGGCATCGAGGCCGACTGACGCCCTCCGTTCCGGGGGACGTGACACCGAATCACTCAAGCGACGGTTTGTGCCTCCGCTATCTATTAGCGCCGGTCTCCTGTTGTTCGATTCGTGAAAGCGATACGAACTGACCAACTGACCAAGACGTTCGGCGACGTGACCGCCGTCCGGGACCTCGACCTCGTCGTCGAGTCGGGGGAGGCGTTCGGCTTCCTGGGCCCCAACGGCGCGGGGAAGTCGACCACCATCGACCTCCTGCTGGACTTTACGCGGCCGACGGCGGGCGACGTCGAGGTGCTGGGCCACGACCCACGGGCTGACACCCGGGCCGTTCGCCGCAAGGTCGGCATCCTCCCGGAGGGGTACGACCTCTACGACCGCCTCTCGGCCCGCCGGCACGTCGCGTTCGTCGCCGACATCGAAGGGAGCGACGACGACCCCGACGCCCTGCTGGAGCGGGTGGGTCTGGCCGACGACGCCGACCGTTCGGTCGGCGGGTTCTCGACGGGGATGCGCCAGCGCCTCGCGCTGGCGATGGCGCTCGCCGGGGACCCGGAGTTGCTCGTCCTCGACGAACCGTCGAGCGGCCTCGACCCCAACGGCGTCCAGTTGCTCCGCCGCATCATCAACGAGGAGACGCGACGCGGTACGACCGTGTTCTTCTCCAGTCACGTCCTCGACCAGGTGGAGGCGGTCTGTGACCGCGTCGGCATCCTGAACCGGGGGGGTCTCGTCGCCGTCGACACCGTCGAGGGCCTGCGAGAGGCGACGGGTGCATCGACGACACTCGTCCTCGACGTCGACTCGGCGCCCGACACCGACGAACTCCGTGCGCTCGGCGGCGTCGAACGGGTGACGGCGACGGACGATACGCTCCGGGTCGGCTGTTCGGCCCCGGAGATGAAGGCGCAGGTCATCTCCACCGTCGAGCAGAGGGGCGCTTCGGTCACCGACATCGACGTCGAGGAGACGGACCTCGAGGACCTGTTCGTGGCGTACACCGACGGCGACGCTCCGGGGGTGGACGCGTGACCTCGCCCGTCGTCGCGCTGGCGCGCAAGGACCTCGCGGACGCCGCCCGTTCGAAACTGATGTGGGGACTGACGGCGGTCCTGCTCGTCGTGACGGTGCCGAGTTTCGCCGGTACGGTCGGGTCGTCGTTCATCTCCGGGCCGGCCGACGCCGTCGAGTGGCTCCCGGGCGTGTTCCAGAACTTCGTCGCGCCGGTGGCGATGATCGCCGCCTACCGGTCGGTCGTCGGCGAGCGCGAGTCGGGGAGCATCCGCACCCTGTTCGGTCACCCGGTCACGCGCGGTGAGTTCATCGCCGGCAAACTGCTCGGCCGGGTCGCCCTCGTCGGTGTCGTCCTCGCGGTGGGGATGCTGGCGCTCGGTGGCGTCGTCGTCGCCACCTACGGGACGCTCCCGGTCGCGCTGTTCGTCGCGGTCACCGCCTACGTCGTCGCCTACGGCGCCGTCTGGACCGCCATCACCGTCGGCGTCTCGGCGGCCGTCTCCTCGCGGTTACAGGCCATCGCCGTGATGCTCGGCCTGTTCCTCTTCTTCGGCCCGTTCACGCTCTGGCAGACGTTCGGCCTGGGGGCCGCCGCGCTGGTGGCCACCGGGCGTCCATCGACCGCCGCCATCGACCCGATAGACCCGGCGACGTGGCCCGACTGGTATCTGTACGCCCAGCGGCTCAACCCGATGCGGAACTTCGAGATGACCCGCGAGTTCGCCGCCAGCCTCGGGGACCCCACTATCGGCTACTTCGGCGCCGTCGAGGTCCAGGTGTTCGGCCTCGCGGCGCTGGTCGCGTGGGCGGCCGTCCCGCTCGCGGCCGGCTACTGGCGGTTCGAGCGCGCGGACCTCGGGTGACCGGTCGGCGAGGCTGATGGTTTTTATAACCGTCGGCCCACCGTCCCACGTATGCAGACGCACATCGTGCCGGTCGGGTTCGACTACGACCGGCTCATCGCGCCGCTGGTCCGGGACCGGCTGTCGGTCGACCGGGTCGTCCTGCTGGAGGGTGCGGTGGGTAGCGAGGCGAACGTCGAGTACTCGCGCAACCTCGGCGCGAAACTCGAACAGGACTTCCAGAACCTGCTGGGCGCGGCGACCGACCGCCTCTCGGTCGGCGACGTGTACGACTACGACGCCGCCTTCGAGCAGGCGTTCGACCTCATCAACGCCGAACTCGACGAGGGGAACGAGGTGTGGGTGAACATCTCCTCGATGCCCCGGACCGTCTCGTTCGCGTTCGCCACCGCCGCCCACTCCATCGCCGTCGAGCGCGAGGAGGACCGCGACCGCATCCACACCTACTACACCGCCCCCGAGAAGTATCTCGAGACCGAACTCGCCGAGGAACTCCGGGCACAGACCGAGCTACTCGAGGACCTGCTCGCGGAGGGAGTCGACGACGAGCGGGTGCGCGACCGCCTCGACTCCGCCAATCAGTTGCTCGCGGAGTTCGGCGAGCGCGGGACGACCATCGGCGCAAAGCAGTTGGGGGACTCCCACATCGTCGAACTCCCGGTCGCCTCGTTCTCGAACGTGAAGCCGTTCGAGGAACTCATCCTGTTCACGCTGGGCGACCACGGCGAGTTCGAATCCGTCTCGGAGTTGGCCCAGACGCTCGCCCGCGAGTTGGGCGAGGAGTACACCGACTCGTTCCGCTCGAAGGTCATCTACAACGTCGACAGACTGGGACCGGGCGGGAAGGGGTACATCGAGCAGGAGGAACACGGGAAATCCTACCGGACGCGGCTCTCGCGCATCGGCGAACTGTGGGTGCGCTCGCACACCAGCGACGAGTTCGAGGACTGAGAGAGCACCGCGGAACCGCTCGCGGGACTCGCCCACACGCCGACGAAACGCCTAAGGCTTCGACGTGGCTTCTCCCGTGTATGCAGACGCCCACCATCGCCTTGTTCGCCGGTGAGGCGTCCGTCCGCGTCGTAGTAGGCCCCCTGTAGGGGCCACACACTCTTCTCCGACGACGACGCACCGTTTCCGAACAGCCTAAGCGACGGACGCGACACGCACACGTATGAGCAGTCAGGACCACCCCGAAGGGGCATCGGACCTCGAGGGGGCGTACGACCCGACCGAGGTCGAGCCGAAGTGGCAGCAGCGATGGCTCGACGAGGAGACGTACGCCTACCGCGGCGAGGCCGAGGACCCCAACACGGTATACAGCATCGACACCCCACCGCCGACCGTCTCCGGGAGCCTCCACATGGGCCACCTGTACGGCCACACCCTGCAGGATTTCGCCGCCCGCTACCACCGGATGGCACGGGAGGACGTGTTCTTCCCGTTCGGCTACGACGACAACGGCATCGCCTCCGAACGCCTGACGGAGCGGGAACTCGGCATCCGCCACCAGGAGTTCGAGCGCCGGGAATTCCAGGAGAAGTGCCGAGAGGTCTGCCGGGAGTACGAGGCGAAGTTCACCGACGAGATGCAGTCGCTCGCGGTGTCCATCGACTGGGACAACACCTACAAGACCATCGAGCCGCGGGTCCAGCGGGTCTCACAGCTCTCCTTCGTCGACCTCTACGAGCAGGGCCGGGAGTACCGCGAGCGCGCGCCGGCCATCTGGTGTCCGGACTGCGAGACCGCGATTTCGCAGGTCGAAACCGAGGACGCCGAGCGCGACGCCGCGTACAACGACATCACCTTCGAACTCGTGGACCACCCGAGCCGCGAGGGCGTCACCATCTCGACGACGCGACCGGAACTCCTGCCGGCCTGCGTCGCCATGTTCGTCCACCCGGACGACGACCGCACGGACGACCTCCCCGGACACACCGCACGGGTCCCACTGTTCGGGCAAGAGGTGCCCATCTACGAGGACGAGCGCGTCGACATGGAGAAGGGCACCGGCGTCGTCATGTGCTGTACCTTCGGCGACCAGACGGACATCGAGTGGTACCAGGCCCACGACCTCGACCTGCGCGTCGCCATCGACGAGTCCGCGACGATGACGGAGCTCGCGGGCGAGTACGCCGGCCTGTCCACCCACGAGGCCCGCGAGGCCATCGTCGAGGACCTCGAGTCGGCGGGCCACCTCGAGGGCCGCGACCCCATCACCCACACGGTGCAGGTCCACGAGCGCTGTGAGACGGACATCGAGTTCCGCGTCACCGACCAGTGGTACGTCGAACTGCTCGACCGCAAGGAGGAGTATCTGGAGGCGGGCCGGCAGATGGACTGGTACCCCGAGAAGATGTTCACCCGGTACAAACACTGGGTCGAGGGGCTGGAGTGGGACTGGTGCATCTCCCGCCAGCGCGACTCCGGCATCCCGTTCCCGGTGTGGTACTGCGCGGAGTGTGACGAGCCGATCATCGCCCCGAAGGAAGAGCTACCGGTCGACCCCCTCTCGGACGACCCGCCGGTCGACGCCTGCCCCGACTGCGGCCACGACGAGTTCGTCCCCGAGGAGGACGTGTTCGACACGTGGGCCACCTCCAGTCTGACGCCGCTCGTCAACGCCGGCTGGGACTGGGAGGGCGACGCCTTCGAGATGGAGATGCCGGAGCTGTACCCGTTCGACCTGCGGCCGCAGGGCCACGATATCATCAGTTTCTGGCTGTTCCACACCGTCGTCAAGTGCTACGAGCACACCGGAGAGGTCCCGTTCGACTCGGTGATGATAAACGGGCACGTCCTCGACGAGAACCGCGAGAAGATGTCGAAATCGAAGGGGAACGTCGTCGAGCCGCAGGCGGTTCTCGAGGAGTACCCCGTCGACGCGACCCGGTACTGGGCCGCGGGCACCGCGGTCGGCGACGACTTCCCGTTCAAGGAGAACGACCTCGTCACCGGCGAGAAACTGCTCCAGAAGCTCTGGAACGCCTCGAAGCTCGTCCGCTCGCTCGCGCCCGAGCGGCCCGACGAGCCCGCCGAGCTGGACGAGATAGACGAGTGGCTACTGGCCGCGCTCGACGACCTCACGCGAGAGGTCACCGACCACTTCGAGGCCTACGAGTTCGCCAAGGCCCGCGACCAGTTGCGGTCGTTCTTCTGGCACACGTTCTGCGACGACTACCTCGAGATCGCCAAACAGCAGGACAGCCAGTCGACGGCGTACGCGCTCCGGACGGCCCACGGGCGGTTCCTGAAGCTGTTCGCGCCGTTCCTCCCGCACGTCACCGAGGAACTGTGGGACGCGATGTACGACGGCGGGAGCGTCCACCGCGCCGACTGGCCGGAGCCGTCGGGCTACGAGGCGGACCGCGAGGCCGGCGAGACCGCACTCGAGGTCATCGGCGCGCTCCGGGGTTACAAGACCGACGCGGGGCTGGCGCTCAACGCCGACCTCGAGGAGGTGGCCGTCTACGGCCCCGTCGCGGGGTTCGAGGACGCCATCGCGGGCGCGATGCACGTCGGCCGGCTCGAACGGCTCGACGAGGCGCCCGACATTTCGACGCAGGTGACGGGCGTCGACCTCGACTACTCGCTGGTCGGTCCCGAGTACGGGAACAAGGTCGGCGACATCGAGGGCGCCATCGCGCAGGGCGACTACGAGGTCCGTGACGGCCAACTCCACGTCGCGGGGGAGGCGCTCGACGCCGAGATGTTCGACCTCGAGGAACAGCGGACCTACTCGGGCGACGGCGAGTTCGTCGAGACGGACAACGCGGTCGTCATCGTCCGGTAACGCCCGCGGCCGCTCTGTTTCTCACGCCGCCCGCTTCAGTTTCCACGCCCGCGTCGCCAGCGCGAGGAACGTGCAGGCCATCGTGAGCACGACGGCCCCTGCGGCGGCGGTGTCGTGGGCCGCGAGCGTGTGGTCGAACGCCCCGTTCACGAGTTCTGCCTCCAGCACCGTGTGGTGTGGCTCGCCGACGACGGGGACGAAGTAGTCGACCACGTCGTTGGCGGCGTACCACGCGAGCGCGACGGCGACGGCGCCGACGCGGAAGTCGGCGTACCGCTGGAGGAGAAACGCCTGCACGACCATCGCGAGGTGGCTCCACACGAGGAACTGGTACATCGCCCAGCCCGTGTCGCCCTGTCCCTCGACCACGAGGAGGACGAACGGCGTCCACGCGCCGAGTTTGATGCACCCGAAGAACGCGAGCGCGGCCACCACCTCCGAGTGCCGGTCGAGTTTCCACAGCGCGAGCGACCCCGCGATGAACAGGGTGGCCAGCGGCGAGTCCGGGACGAACGGCCACATCACGGGGTCGGTGATGGAGAACTGGAACCCGTAGTAGTAGAAGCCGAACGCCGTCCCCGCGAGGTTGACGAGCACGACCACCCACGCCAGTCGGAGGCCGAACTCCTCCAGCCAGTCGGGGAGGGGTGCGACGTACCACGGCAGGTCGGCGGCGTCGGGCACGTCCTCGTCGCCGCCGGGCGCGTACCTGCTCGCGAGCGCGTTCAGTCGGTCCCCGACGCGAGTCGACATGTGGGGTGACAGGGCACCCCCCGACAAAAACGCGCCGGACCGGCCTCCCGCGCCGGAACGACACGGGTTAAGTGTGGCCGCTCCCAACGTCGGCCCATGTCAGAGACCGACCTCGAAACGCTTCGCCGGGGGACGGACCTGGTGAAGCGCGGGTTCGCCAAGATGCAGAAGGGTGGCGTCATCATGGACGTGGTCACCCGCGAGCAGGCCCGCATCGCCGAGGACGCGGGCGCGGTCGCGGTCATGTCGCTGGAGGCCGTTCCCGCGGACATCCGCAAGCGCGGCGGCGTCGCTCGGATGGCCGACCCCGGGGCGCTCGAGGAGATACTCGACGAGGTCTCGATTCCCGTGATGGGGAAGTGCCGCATCGGTCACACCGCCGAGGCACAGATACTGGAGGCGACGGGCGCCGACATGATAGACGAGTCGGAGGTGCTGACGACCGCCGACGAGCGCTACCACATCGACAAGCGGGAGTTCACCGCACCGTTCGTCTGCGGGGCCCGCAATCTGGGCGAGGCGCTCCGGCGCATCGACGAGGGTGCGGCGATGATTCGCACGAAAGGCGAGGCCGGCACCGGCGACGTGAACCAGGCGGTGACCCACCAGCGCACCATCAAACGCTCCATCCGGAAACTGTCGGGCATGAACTACGAGGAGCGCGACGAGTGGGCCCGGAACAACGAGGCGCCACGCGAACTCGTCCACGAGACCGCCGAGATGGGCCGCTTGCCGGTCGTCAACTTCGCGGCCGGCGGCATCGCCACTCCCGCGGACGCCGCGCTGATGATGCAACTCGGCTGTGACGGCATCTTCGTCGGCTCTGGTATCTTCGGCGCCGAGGACCCGACGGCGATGGGCGAGGCCATCGTCGAGGCGGTCAACAACTACGACGACCCCGAGCGTCTGCGCGACATCGCCAAAGGCATCGGCCGCGGCATGAAAGGCCAGGCCAACGAGGAGATGAGCGAGGAGGAGCAGTTGCAGGGTCGCGGCGTCTAACTGTTCCAACGGCACCTTCGCTCCGTCCGCCCCCGGTCCACTCGGCTGATTCCTCTTCTACAGCGGGGTCCCGCTTCCCGCCTCGCCCTGACTCGCCTGCGAGAGCATCGAGGCGACGGGTTCGGTGTAGTCGTAGCCGGGAACGATGCCCTCCATGTAGGTCCCTTCGACGTACTCCGCGAGCGCCTTGGCGATGGCGGGCGCACGGTCAGCGTTGCCCCACTCGAACTCGAACACTGCGACGGCGTCGCCGTCCAGTTCGTGCACGTCGAGTTCGGCCAGTTCCACGTCATCCCGCACCGCTCCGGGCGCGTCCTCCAGTCGGAGCGAGAAGGTGTCGAACCAGCCGTCCTCGACGGCCGGACCGACATCGCCCTCGACCGCGGCCGAGAGCATCGGGGCGCGGACGGTAAGGACGTAGCGGTGCGCCCAGTCGTCGGTCTCGCTTGCGGTGACCGTGCCGTCGAACGCGGTGGTCGTCAGCGCAAACTCGTCGCCGGCCCGCTCGAACGCGTCGTGTGAATCGAAGGCGCGTTCGGCGGATTCGGGGAGGTTCATTGGCGTACGGTAGGGCGTGGGAGCGGAAAAACGGCTCGTAACGGAATCCGAATGTCTGGCGTCGGCCATCAGCATCCGCGAGGGAGCGAAGCGACCGAGCGGTTCACCGCAGGCGAGGCCGAAGGCCGAGCCTGCGGCTCTTTTTGGTGCAGATTTTTGCGCCGAGTGGTTCCCGCAGGCCGCCGAAGGCGGCCGAGGAAACCCGAAGCGCAAAAAGGTGCGGGGGAAGGGATTCTCACCACGGTCGCTCACTCCGTTCGCTCCCTGCTTCGAATCCCACGACCGATTACAGCCGCTCGCTGTCGCTCGCGGCAGGAATGCGGGGGAAGGGATTCGAACCCTCGAACGCCTGCGCGAGCGGATCTTAAGTCCGCCGCCTTTGTCCAGACTCGGCCACCCCCGCGCAGTCTCCCCTCGCACCGTCTGCGGAAAAGCCGTTACGGTCGGACGAAGGTTCAAGTGGGAAACCGCGGCCACACGCCGCGTGCACTGACGAGCAGTCCCGGCCCGGACGAGGCGGGAGCGCGACACACGGGCCGGCCGACGCCGCGTCGCCTGTTCACCAATCGACGGACAGCGTGCCGTCCCCTTCCGGGTCGGGCGCTATCTCCTCGTTCGTCCGGCGGTCGACGACGTGGATGACACCCCGGTCTTTCTTGGCAGGACAGACCTCGGCCGCGCGGACGTTGTGGTCGAGGTCCTCCTCGCCGAAGAAGTAGGTCCGGGGCTGGGCGAGCCCCGCCGAGAGGTCCATCTCCCAGTTGGCCGAGACTTCGGCACATTTCCCTGCGGCGATGCACTTGTTGGCCTCGAAGATGATCTTGTACGGCGCCTCCTCGACGGGTGGAGCGTCGGTCTCCCCGATGTCGCTGGGGTCGATAGGCTCGTCGGCCATTGCCGGAGCGTGGGGCCCGACGGGATTAGTCGTTGTCGCCTCCGGCGCGTGCGGCGGCATCGAGCTTCCGAAGGCGGTCCGGGCGTGCGATGACGTAGAGGGACTCTCCGGCCGAAAGCGCCCGCGAGCGCGCGGGAATCGGGTCGACGGTCCCGTCGACGCCACGCACCGCGACGACGGAGGCGTCGACAGCGCCGACTGTCGACGCCAGCAAGGAACTCCCGTCAGCCAGCGTCACGACGGCCATCGTCTCTTCGGCGGCGCGCAGCAGCGACGCGAACTCGCGGTCCGACCGCGGTTCGACGGGGAGAGTGACGAGTCGGTATCGCGTCGTCTGGTCGAGTGCCGACACGTCCGCGGCGTCGACAGCGAGCGTGACGAGGTTCTCGGCGGCCCCCCGAAGTTCCCCCGAACACACCCGCTCGTACCCCTCCTCGGCCGGGCGGTACACCTGCACGATGTCGCCGGCGCTGGCCGCGAACGCGGGGTCGGCCTGTATCGCGACCGCACAGGTCTCGGGCGGGAGCGTCGGGCCGAGGCCGGCTTCGCGCGAGCCGACCGCGAGATACTGGACCTCGCCGTCGAGGTTCACGTCCACGTCGACGTGGCCGACGCCGTAGTCGCTCCGGAGCCGAGCGACGAGCCGCTCGCGAAGCTCCTCGACCGTCAGCCCCCGCGGGAACACCAGTGTCTCGCCAGCCAGCGACTCCTTCTGCTCGGGACGGACGGGGTCGTACCCCTCGATATCTTCGATGTCTTCGGGGAGTTCGACGGTGATGACGCGCCCGCCCGCCCGCACCAGTCCGGACACGTCGACCCCGCGACTCGGATACCGGTCGACCACCACCTCGGTAAGCCGGTCGGCCGAGCGGCCGCCTGCGGCCGCGGCGAGTGCGCTCACCCCGAGCGTGAGCGTGTTGATGACGATGGCACCCGGTTCGAGCACCTCGGCACCGCCGGGTGGTGGCGAGATGACCGTCCCGAGCGCGGACGTTGTGCTGAGATACGCCGCGACCCCCGACAGACCGATGAGGACGGTCAGCCCCTCGGGGACCCGGCTACGTGCGTACCAGCGGTGGACGGCCGCGACGACGGCGCCGAGCAGGCCCGCGGCGAGCGCGAGCCAGGCGATGAGCAGGAGGTTCTCCAGGAGGCGCGAGAGGAGGTCCATCTCGACTTGCAGCTGCATCACCCGACCACCTCCGCGAACTCCTCGAGCGCGGTGCGGGTCCCGGCGACGAACAGCTGGTCGCCGGCGGCCAGTTCGGTACTCCCGCGCGGGGCCATCACCCAGCCGTCGGGACGCCGCACTGCGAGCACCGCGACGCCGTGGGTCTCGCGGAGCGTGGCGTCCGCGAGCGTCGACCCGACGAGCGACGCGTCGGCGCCGAGCGTCACCTTCCGGAACCGCTTGCCTGCCCGCCGAAGCAAGGAGATGAGTTCGAACTCCCGGCGGGTGCCTCTGGCCGTGACGACCAGCCGGGGGCGGTCGGCTTCCAGGAGCACCTCCGCCCTCGCTCGGGGGACCGCGACGGTCACGCGGCCGTCGCCGCCGGTCGTCGTCGCCGCGGCGGCTGGCTTCGGCTCCTGTTCGGCCTCCGTCTCCCCGCCGTCGGTAGCCGCCGAGAGCGTCTTGGGCACGTCCGAGCGCGCGCTGAGTATCGTTCCTTCGACGGTCGCTTCGGGGGTGAGGAGCCGCACGGTGTCGCCGCGTGCCAGCCCGGTCGGGACGAACGTGTCCACCGAAACCGCCCGGGTGCCCGCCGGGACGCGTTTCGAGAGGCCGGACAGCGGCGGGGCGGCGACCACGGTGGCGTCGCCGCGCTCGTCGACGCGAACCGACACGTCCGAGAGGTCGAACTCCGTACGGAGCCGCTCGGCGAACCGCGTCTCGAGTTCACCCAGCGTGAGCTCCGCGGGGAACGTCCACTCGCCCTCGTGAATCCCCTCCCGAATCTCCGAGGTCAGCGGCGGGTACCCCTCCATGTCGGCTACCTCACCGGTGACGGTCACGCGGACGTGGCCGCGGCCTCCGACGAGTTCGACCACGTCGGCCGACAGCGTCCGCTCGCGGATGCTCTTCAGCGAGAGCCGCCGTGGGAACGCCGCGCCCATCGCGTCACCCTTCGCGTGGGCGTACAGCGAAATCATCAGGACGACGACGATGGCGGTGATGATGACCGGGCCGCTGGTGCTCTGCTGGATGTTCTGGTCGGTCAGCGCCAGCAGGCCCCCGTTGACGCCTGCCAGCGCCAGCGCCATCACTACGACACCGAACCCGGGGATGCTCACCCCGGTGAAGTACTTGAACGTGAATCCCATCGCCCAGGCGACCAGCCCGGGGATGATGCCGGTGAGGATGCCGAGATAGATACCCCGGAGCACCTCGACGGGGAGTGGAGCCATGGGCGGACAACCGACGGCAGGGATATACGACTACCGGACGGCTTATAGCTCCCCCGGCCACGGAATCTGACATGAGCAGGCGTGCCGGCGTCGCGCCTCGACTCCGGGTGTTCGGCGTCCGTGCAGCCGTGTGGCTTCCGACCGCCGTCGCGCTACTGTCCGTCGTGACTGGTATCGTCAACATCCAGCAGACGGCGGTTTCCGGGCCGCTCGCGCCGTACGTTCCCGCCGCCATCGAGCGGACCGCGGGCTTCACGGGCGCGTTCACCGGCTTCCTGATGCTCGCGGCAGTGTTCGGCCTTCGGCGACGGCTCCGGGCGGCGTGGTATCTGACGGTACTGTTGCTCCCCGTGACAGCCGTGCAGGGAATCGCACAGTCGAGCCCCTACTCGTACCCGCTGGTGGCGGTGTCGCTGTTGTCGCTGCCGACCGTCCTGCTCAACTACCGGGTGTTCGACCGCGACCTCGCGTTCTCGTCGACGCAGTTCGCGGCGCTCGCGGCCATCGTCGGGGCACAGGCGTACGGCACCATCGGGACGTACGTGCTCCGCGACGAGTTCGCCAACGTGCGGACGGTGCTGGACGCGTTCTACTACACGCTCGTCACCGCCTCGACGGTCGGCTACGGCGACGCCGCACCCACCACACAGACCGCCCGGCTGTTCGGGATGAGCGTCATCGTCATCGGCACCGCCTCGTTCGCGGCCGCGCTCGGGACGCTCATCGGCCCCGCCATCGAAGCCCGCCTCGCAACCGCTCTCGGAACCATGACAGACTCACAGCTCGACCTCTTGGAGGACCACGTCATCGTCGTCGGGATGGGCGACCTCACCGTCCCCATCATCGAGGAACTCACGGACGCGGACACGCCGTTCGTCGTCGTCACGCGCGACCCGGAGAAGGCACAGCGGCTCCGCGAGCGCGACGTGGAGGTGCTAACCGCGGACCCCTCCGACGAGGAGCCGCTCCGTCGCGTCGGCATCGAGCGGGCCCGCGCGCTCGTCGCCGCCACGAACGACGACGCACAGGACGCGCTCGCCATCCTCACCGCACGCGAACTCAACAGCGGCCTCACCATCGTCGCGGCCGCCACCGAACGCGAGAACGAGAAGAAACTGCGCCGGGCGGGCGCCGACACGGTCATCTCGCCGGCGGTCATCGGCGGCCACCTGCTCGTCGAGAGCGCGATGGGGAACCGCGAGATGGAGTCGGTCGCGGACCGCATCTCGAGGGCAGAGAGCGAGTCGGACCTCGCCGACGAGGAGTGAACCGTCAGGGCTTCGGTGCGGCCTTCTGGAGCGCCGTCTCCGCGACGTTGCCGCCGTAGTCGCCGGCCCGGGACAGCGAGTCGACGACGAGACCGAGAAGTTGCGCCTGTTGGGGTTCGAGGTCGAGCAGTTCGGCGTCGACCTCGCGGACCCGTTCGTCGACCACGTCGACCGACTGCCGGGCCTCGTTGGCGAGGCGGGTCGCCTCGTCGGAGTCGTCGTCGAGGAGCGCGTCCATCGCCCGCTCGATGACCGCGACGGCCGCCTCGTGCAGTTCCGAGACGAGGTCACAGACCCGCTCGGGAGGAGCGTCGAGTTCCAGCGCGTTCTCGGCTATCTTCGAGGCGTGGTCGGCGACCCGCTCCAGTTGGCGCGCGCTGGAGTGGTAGTCGAAGGCGGTCTCGCGGTCGAGCCCCACGTCCGCCGCAGTCGAGGGGTCCCGCAGGATGGAGCGGAACACGCGCGAGACCATGTAGTAGAGGCGGTTCACGTCGTCGTCGCGCTGGACGACGTCCTGTGCGAGGTCGTCGTCGTCCTCGACGAGTGCGGTGACGGCGTCCGCGAGCATCGTCGTGGCGACCAGCCGCATCCGCGTGACGGCGTTGTCGATAGACAGTTCCGAGGAGTCGAGCAGGTCCTGTAGCTGGACGCGCTCGCTGGTCTCCCCGATGACCTCCAGTCCAACGAGCCCCTGGGAGGCCTCGCGGATGGTGCGGCGCTGTTCGGCCGTGACGCGTGCGGTTTCGAGCGTGATGATGTCGAAGCCGCTGACGTACATCGTCATCACCGCGCGCGTGAGTTGGTCGCCCTCCAGTCCCGTGATGTCGAGGGTCCCCTCCACCTTCTCCTCGTCGGTGCGCGGCGTCAACAGAAGCGCCTCGTCTTCCGGATGGAACTCGACGACGCTTCCGCCGCTGACGCCGTTGTCCGTCGCCCAGTCCTTCGGGAGACTCACCGTGTACGTCGACCCGCCCGTCACCTGCACCTTGCGCGTCTCCATACCCGACCCTCACCGACGCATCTACCATAAACTATCGCATATCTATATACAAACTGGGGAAAACACGTATTCCGATAGATACCGGCGTCATATCCCATCTCGGGGCGGATGCCGGCCGCGCATGACAGCGCGAGCCACGCTGGTCGACTCCGAGCCGACGGCGCGAGACCACGGCCAAAATCGCCACTTTCGGGGCACATACGGGGTATATAGGCTGTTTGCGGGGGTATTTATGAGAGTACGTAGCAATCGGAGCAGAGCGTTTGTGAAGGTTTGTCTATATAGAAAAAAGTCCAAAACATAGCTATCATAGAAGGGTACTTACACGCTCCCCGGTCCGGTTCAGGTGATGACGGACGATACGGGTTACTCGCGGCGGACGTTCCTCGGAACGGCGGGCGCGACCGCGGCGGCGCTGTCGGTCGCCGGCTGTACGGAGCAGAACCCCACTGACGACGGCAACGGGAGCGGCGGGAACGGCGGCGACGGCGAACTCTCCGGGACCATCGACATCTCCGGGTCGTCGACGGTGTACCCGCTGTGTGTCGCCGTCTCCGAACAGTTCCGCAAGCAGCACTCCGAGGTGGACATCAACGTGCGCTCGACGGGCTCGGGTGGTGGCTTCGCGAACTACTTCTGCCCGGGCGACACCGCGTTCAACAACGCCTCCCGGCCCATCACCGACGGGGAGCGACAGCGGTGTCAGGACAACGGCGTCACTCCCATCGAACTCAACGTCGCCACCGACGCCGTGACGGTCATCGTCAATCCCGAGGCCGACTGGGTCGACGACATCACCGTCGAGGAACTGAAGCAGATCTGGCAGCCGAACGGGGCCGACAAGTGGAGCGACGTGCGCTCCGAGTGGCCCGACGAGGAGTTCGAACTGTACGGTGCGGCCTCCACTTCGGGCACGTTCGACTATTTCACCGAGGTCATCGTCGGCGAGGAGGGACGTTCCCGACAGGACTACCAGGCGACCGAGGACGACAACTCCATCGTCACCGGCGTCGCCGGCTCGGAGTACGCGATGGGGTATCTCGGCTACGCCTACTACTCCGAGAACACGGAGAAGGTGAAGGCGCTCGCCATCGACGACGGCGACGGCGAACCGGTCGAGCCGTCGCTGGAGACCGCGAAGTCCGGCGAGTACAAGCCGCTCGCGCGGCCGCTGTTCACCTACCCGTCGAAGGAGGCGCTCGCCCGCGAGGAGGTCGCGGCGTTCGCCCGCTTCTACGTCGAGCAGTCCGCCAACGACAAACTCGTCGCCGAGAAGGTGGGATACGTCCCCAACACCGAGGAGGACATGCAGGCGGAACTCGACAAACTCAATACGGCTATCGAGGAAGCCCAGGGTAACTGACGGATATATAGCGATACCCTTTTTCGGATACCACAGGATGCACCACCAATGAGTGACGGGATAGAGAGCGACCTGACCGAGCACGTGGCCGACACGTCCCGCGAGCGGTTGGTCCGCGGGTTCTTCTTCGTGTGCGCGGCCGCGTCCGTGCTGACCACGTTCGGCATCGTCGTCGCACTCGTGGTGCCGTCGCTGCGCTTCTTCAGCGTCACGGCGTCGATTCTGGACCTCCTGTTCGGCATCGCCACCGAACAGACCGTGAGCGTGACCGACTTCCTGTTCGGGACGAACTGGGCACCGAGCATCAGGCCCCACGAGTACGGCGTCATCCCGCTCGTGTCGGCGACGTTCGCCGTCGTCATCGGGTCGTCGTTCATCGCGCTCCCGTTCGGGCTCGGCACCGCCGTCTACCTCTCGGAGTACGCCAGCCCACGCGCCCGGTCGATACTCAAGCCCGCACTGGAGGTGCTGGCGGGCATCCCGACGGTCGTGTACGGCGTGTTCGCACTGCTGTATCTCACGCCCGCTCTCGACGCCGTCCTTCCCGTGGACCTCTCGACGTTCAACCTGCTGTCGGCGTGCATCATGGTCGGCATCATGATAATCCCGATGGTGTCGTCCATCTCGGAGGACGCGATGTCGGCGGTGCCGGACGACCTCCGGCAGGCCGGCTACGGGATGGGCGCGACGAAGTTCGACGTGAGCGTCGGCGTCGTCATCCCCGCGGCCATCTCGGGCATCGCGTCGGCGTTCATCCTCGCCATCTCGCGGGCCATCGGCGAGACGATGATAGTCGTCGTCGCGGCCGGGTCGAGCGCGCGGCTCGTCAATCCGCTGCTCCCCGGCGCGTACCTGGAGGCGGCCCAGCCGATGACCGCCGCGATGGTCCAGCTAGCGACGGGTGACATCTCCGCGCAGGGGCCGGGCTACCGGAGCCTGTTCGCCATCGGCCTCACGCTGTTCGTCATCACGCTCGCGATGAACATCGTGTCTGACCTCATCGCGGAACGCTACCGAGAGGAGTACGAATGAGTACCGAAGACACCACCACGACGTTCGGCCACGTCAGCCGGACCCGCGGCATCGTGTTCAAGTATCTCCTGCTGGCGGCGACGCTGTTCGGTCTCGTCGCGCTCGGCGTCCTGCTCGTGTACGTCGCGCTCGACGCGTTCGGACTGGTGGCGATGGAGGACGGCGTCTACGTCGGGCCCGACCCGGCGTGGTATCTCGTCTACTTCCTCTCGCTGGTGTTGCCGACGACGGCGCTGTCGCTGTACTACTACCGCGAGAACCGGTCGGCGGGCGTGGCCGGGCTGGCGACGCTGGCCGTGCTGGTCGCCGGCCTGATGGCCAGCGGCGGGATGGTCGTGTTCTTCATCGTCATCGACCCGCTCGTCTACTTCTCGTTCGTCGTCGGCATCGCGCTCACGCTCGGCACGTACCTGCTCCACCGCCGGTACGCGCCGGCCCGCTCGTTCGACGAGCGAATCGGCCTCACGGCGCTCGTCGGCTTCGTCTCGCTCGTCGGAATCCCCGAGAAGCCGGTCGTGCAGGTCGTGCAGGCCGTCTACGGGCTGGCCGGTCTCCCGACGAACTTCAACGGCATCGTCGGCCTCCCGGTGCCGAGCCTCGCGCGACTCGTCCAGAACTTCCCCGTTGTCCCGACGACGTGGAGCATCTACGTCGTGAGCGTCGTCCTGCCGCTGGCGGCGGCCGTCGGCCACGTCGTCCGGCGGCGCGAGGAGGCGCGCCGTCCCGGACTGCTCGCCGCCGGCCTCGTCTTCGGCGTCGTGACCGCGGGCAGTTTCGCGCTGTCGCTCGCCACCGGCGTCGGCCGCGACGCGCTGGCCATCGTCCTGCTGTTCTCGCTCACGCCCGTTGGCTTCGTCGTCTACCGGACGCTGACCGACGCCGAACGCGATTCCCGGGCGCTGCTGTTCCCCGTCGTCGTGGTGGGTGGGTCGCTCGTGGGCGCGGCCGTCGTCGACGCGCTCGCCGTCAGGAGCCCCCCGTCGTGGGTCGACTGGCAGTTCCTGACGAGTCTCCCGTCGTCGACGCCCTCCGAGGCGGGCGTCTACCCGGCGCTGGTCGGCTCCGTCCTGTTGATGCTGGTCGTCGTCACCGTCTCGTTCCCGCTGGGTGTGGGCGCGGCTGTCTATCTGGAGGAGTACGCCGACGACACCCGCTGGACGCGGCTCATCCAGGTGAACATCTCGAACCTCGCGGGCGTCCCGTCGGTCGTCTACGGCCTGCTCGGACTGGGCATCTTCATCCGCTTCTTCGGCATGTCCATCGGGTCGTTGCTGGTGGCGGGGCTGGCGCTGTCGCTGCTCATCCTCCCCATCGTCATCATCTCCGCCCAGGAGGCCATCCGGTCGGTGCCGGACTCGCTCCGGCAGGCCTCCTACGGGATGGGTGCGACGAAGTGGCAGACTGTCCGCAACGTCGTGTTGCCCCGGTCCATCGCCGGCATCCTGACGGGCACCATCCTCGCGCTCGGTCGGGCGGTCGGCGAGACGGCGCCGCTCATCATGGTCGGGGCCGCACAGTCGACGTTCTCGGTGCCGACCGCGCTCTCCGACACCGTGAGCGCGCTCCCGATGCAGATATACGCGTGGGCGTTCCTGCCCGCCGACGCGTGGAAACACGGCGCGCTCGCGGCCGGCGTCGTCGTCATCATCGTCGTCCTGTTGACGATGAACGCGACGGCCATCGTCCTCCGCAACCGCTACCAGACGTAACCATGACACGAGAATCCACCACCGACTCGGACAGCACCACCACGGACCCGACTTCGGAGTCGCTCATCGAGACCAGTCCCTCGGCGGGGTTGGACGACGACCCCGACGAGACGCCCGTCGCCGACACCATCGTCGAGGCGAAGAACATCAACGTCTGGTACAACGACGACCAGGCGCTTCAGGACATCTCGCTTGCGGTGCCCGAACAGCGCGTCACCGCGATGATCGGCCCCTCGGGCTGTGGGAAGTCGACGTTCCTGCGGTGTATCAACCGGATGAACGACCTCATCGACGCCGCCCGCGTCGAGGGCAAACTCAGCCTCCGCGGGAAGAACGTCTACGACGACGACGTCGACCCGGTCGCCCTGCGGCGGCGCGTCGGGATGGTGTTCCAGAAGCCGAACCCGTTCCCGAAGTCCATCTACGACAACGTCGCCTACGGCCTGGAGATTCAGGACGTCGAGGGGGACCACGACGCCATCGTCGAGGAGTCGCTGAAGCGAGCGGCGCTGTGGGACGAGGTGAAGGACCAGCTCGACGAGTCCGGGCTGAACCTCTCGGGTGGCCAACAGCAGCGGCTCTGTATCGCGCGGGCCATCGCTCCGGACCCGGAGGTCATCCTGATGGACGAGCCGGCGTCGGCGCTCGACCCCGTCGCCACCTCGAAGATAGAGGACCTCATCGACGACCTCGCCGAGGAGTACACGGTCATCATCGTCACCCACAACATGCAGCAGGCCGCCCGCATCTCCGACAAGACCGCCGTGTTCCTCACCGGCGGCGAACTCGTGGAGTTCGACGACACCGAGAAGGTGTTCCAGAACCCCGAGTCGGACCGCGTCGAGGACTACATCACCGGGAAGTTCGGCTGACGCTCCCGCTCCGCCGTCCCACTCGCTGCCGACACCGGCCCTCGGGAGCGCTCCCCTGTTCTCCGTGTGGCTACCGACCGGCCCCGTGCCGTATATAGTGATGTCTATATCTATCTATAGAGGGGTATTGACTTCCCCCACAACCTTCATGCGGGACGGTGGTGAGCGTTCCAGTAATGGCACGCGAAGGCTACCAGGCCAAACTGGACGACCTCGAGGAGAACGTCCTCTACATGAGCGAACTCGTCCTCGAGCGACTCCGAATGGGGCTGGACGCGCTCGAACAGAAAGACGAGGAACTCGCCTGGGATGTCATCGAGGGCGACGACGAGATAAACCGGATGTACCTCGAACTCGAACAGGACTGCATCGACCTGTTGAGCCTCCAGCAACCGGTCGCGGGCGACCTGCGGTTCATCGCTGCCTCGTTCAAGATAATCACCGACCTCGAACGCATCGCGGACCTGGCGACGAACCTCGGCGACTACACCCTGGAGGCCGAGCGGGAACTGTACCCGGACGTCGACATCCAGGGCATCGGCGACGAGGTGGTCGAGATGGTCGAGGACGCGATGGACGCCTACGAGCGCGAAGACGCCGACGCCTGCTTCGAGATTTCCGAACGCGACGACGACATCGACGCCCACTGCGAGAGCGCGTCCAGCGTCGTGGTCCGGGAACTCATCGAGACGGAGGTCGACGAGGAGACCACCGACTCGGAGATCGAGGACCTGATGCAGGACGTCTCTCGGTTCCTGCTCACCATCCGCGACCTCGAGCGCGTCGGCGACCACGCGGTCAACATCGCCGCGCGGACGCTGTACATGGTCGAGAGCGACGACTCGCTCATCTACTGACGCCGGGAGACTCGCGTCGAAAAGACCCGACGACGCTACTCGTCGACCGCGACGGCGTTGACCTGCCCGTCCTGCCCGGGGCGGGAGGTGACGCGGGCACGACCCGCGGAGGTCTCGATGATGGCGCCCTTGGTGATGATGTTCCGGCGGACGTAGTTGGGGTTCGAGGGGTTCTCCGCGACGTTCTCGATGTCGGCGGCGGTCGTCTCGCCGTCGTCGGCGACGGTGGCCGTCGCCGCCTCGATGGCGCGGACCTTCGCGTTGCCGCCGCGGGTGTCGACGACCTTCAGCTTCTCGTCGCCGACGCGGGTCTCGGTCGGGCTGGAGCCGAGCTGGTGCTTGCGCTTCTTGCGGATGGGGCGGCGTCGGCCGCCGGTGCGCTTCTTCGTGGAGCGCTCGTGACTCTTCATGTCCCCGAATGTGCCGAGCGCGTAGTTGAACCTGTCGCTCTGGGGTCGCGCTCCGATGGGTATTTGCCCGGGCCCGCCGACGCCCGGATATGAGCCTCCGCGTCGCCGTCGCCGCTCCCTTCCGGAGCGAGGGCACCCGCGTCCTCGAGGAGTCGTCGTTCGTCGTCGCGCTCTCGCTGGACCGCGACTGGTTCTCGCCCGACCAGTCGAAACGTCTCGTCGACGTGGCGGTCGGCGAGGGGCTACTGGAACGCACCGACGAGGGCCTGCGCGCGACGTTCGACCCGGATTCGGTGTCGGTGCCCGACGACTACCACCCCGACGAGTCCATCCTTCAACAGCGGTCCGTCTTCGAGAAGGTGCTCGACGCCTGCCTCGACGACGGCCTCGACAAACAGGAGGCGGTCGCGGGCATCAACCGCCTGCAGGCCGACCTCGCGGTCACCATCGAGGCCGCGGCGGTCCTCTTTGCACATCGGCGCGGCATCGACGTGAGCGACGCGCGGGGGGAGGCGCTCGCCGACCTCTGATGGTCCGGGACCGCGAGACGGACGGCACCCGCATCGCCGAACTGCTCTCCTCGGAGATACACGGCCGCGACTCGGGCCCGCTGGGACGACTGTCCGTGGTCGACGCCGACCGGGACGTCGAACCGACGGAGTTCGGCGCGTTCGCGTACGGCATCGACCGCGACGGCGAGCGCGTCGCGGACGCCCACGTCCACCCGGACCGCGCCCACATCGAGTTCCGGGTCGGCGTCGACACCGCCGCCCGGGCGGGCGAGGCGGCTGGCCTGCGCGTCCGCCCGAAGGCGGTCGACCCACCACGGACGCTCGTGTTCGTCGAGAGCGGTGCCGACGTGAAGCGTGCGACGGACGTGTTGGGACGGGTGGTCGAGTCGCTCGGTGTCGCTGGCGACGAGAGCGAGGCGTAAGAGCCCTCGGCAGTCCAGTCCGCCAGCTAGGACAGTCGAGCGACGACGCCCGGCAGGTCCTCGGCCAGCGCCGCCCGACGGACGGTCGCGGCGGCCTCGGGGTGAGGCTCGGGGCCGCCCTCGTAGACGACCTGCACCGGCGTCAGTCCGGCGTCGGCCGCGCCCGCCACGTCGTTGTCGGGGTGGTCGCCGACGTAGACCACGCGGTCGGGCGGGACGCCGAGCGCGTCCGCCAGCGCGAGGAACGCGCCACGGTCGGGTTTGGGGGCGGGAAGCGACCCCGTGACGACCGTCGCGTCGAACAGGTCCGACCAGCCGAGCGCCTGCAGTTTGCTCCGCTGTGTCTCGACCGGGCCGTCGGTCAGCAGGCCGACCCGGTGGTCGCGTCGGAGCGCGTCGACGAGGTCCGCGGCGCCCGGAACTGGCTCCATCGCGGCCTCTATCTCCCGTCGGTAGGCCGCGGTCACCTGCTCTGCGGTCGCGTCGGTGTCGCGGCCCTCCAGCAGGGCCTCGAACACCGGCTGGCGGCTGTCGCGGCCGCTGTGTTCGGCGTGGGCGTCGAGATACGCGTCCCGCGAGAGGTCGGGGGCGTCGGCGCGGTCGGTCGCGTCCGCGAGGATGCGGGTGCGGTCACGGCTCGTCGCCGCGAGCGTCTCGTCGAGGTCGAATCCGACCGCGTGCACGCCGAGGGAGAGGGGCGCACCCCTCTTGAGGCTGACGCGCTCTCGGAAGCTTGTAGTGGGCCGGCGCGGACTCCCGCGTAATGGGCTTCTTCGACGACCTCGCGGCCCGCATCGAGGCGACCGACAGCGTCGTCTCCGTCGGCCTTGACCCCGACCCGGACCGCCTCCCCGAGTTTCTCGATTCGGACCTCCCACGGTGGGCGTTCAACCGCCGCGTCATCGACGCCACCCACGAACACGCCGCCTGTTACAAGCCGAACGCCGCGTTCTACGAGGACCCCGACGGCTGGCGCGCGCTCCGGGAGACGGTGGCGTACGCCCACGGGAAGGGCGTCCCCGTCCTGCTGGACGCCAAGCGGGGCGACATCGGCAACACCGCCCGCCAGTACGCGAAGATACTCGACGACGTGGACGCCATCACCGTCAATCCCTACCTGGGCCGCGACGCGCTGGAACCGTTCCTCGCCCGCGAGGAGAAGGGTATCATCGTGCTCGCGCGCACCTCGAACCCCGGCGCGACGGACTTCCAGAACCTCGACGTCGGCAACGGGAAGCACCTGTACGAGTACGTCGCCCAGCGTGCGGCCGACTGGAACGAGAACGACAACGTGGGGCTCGTGGTCGGGGCGACCGCGCCCGAGGAACTGGAAGAGGTGCGCGAACTCGTCCCCGACCTCCCGTTCCTCGTGCCCGGCGTCGGCGCGCAGGGTGGCGACGCGGAGGCGGCCGTCGAGTACGGCCTCGCGGACGGCGTCGGTCTCGTCAACTCCTCGCGGGGCATCATCTTCGCGGGGGAGGATGCGACGAACGAGAGCGACTACTTCGCCGCGGCCGGCGACGCCGCGAAGCGGCTGAAGCGACGGCTGAACGAGTATCGCTAGTCCATCCGATACGTGTCGACGCCGTCGCGCCACTCGTCGTTGTCCGACGTGCGCTCGCCGGGCCGCTTGAGTTCGGCGGCACACTCCGTGCAGTAGCCGGTGTCCTCGTCGTAGTGGTCGTCACAGACGAGTTTGCCACATCTGTCACAGCCCCACTTCGCTTCGGCCTCCATGCAGAGTTCACAGCTCCCGGAGACGCTCATGCTAGCCGGTAGCACACCCTCGGACAAATGCCTGCGGGTCGCCGTCGCCGCGAGGCTTACGGTGCCGGCGACCCAACGGCCGGCGTGGACCGCTCGCCGCTCGTCATCGGACTCGCCGCCGTGTTCGCGGGGATGACAGTGCTACTTGTCGTGCTCGCGGCGGTGTTCGGCGACCCCGTGGTCGCGCTGATGACGCTCCCGTTCGGCGCGGCGACGTACTTCTTCTGGTACCACGCCACCGGCCGCATCCGCGAGGGCGTCCGCGAGCAGGCGCGCCGCCAGCGCGCCCGTCGGGTGAACGACGAAGCGCGCGAGCGCGGCGGGTTCGGCGCGGGCCCGCGGTTCGGCCGCGAGGCGCGAACGCGGGCGGAGCGACAGGCCCGCGGCGGCGGCACCCAGGCCGGCCAGCGCGCGCGGGCCGGCGAGCGAACCCGGCAGGGCCAGCGGGTCGACCCGAACGCGAACGCCGGCCCCACGCGCCGGGAAGCCTATCGGACGCTCGGTCTCGACCAGGGCGCCGACGAGGCCGACGTGAAGCGGGCCTACCGCGAGAAAGTGAAGGACGTCCACCCCGACCGCGGCGGCGACGAGGAGACGTTCAAGGAGGTCACCCGCGCGTACGAACGCCTGACCGACTAATCGAGCCACCGGAGGACGCCCGCCACGTCGCGCTGGACGGTCGGTGACTGCCAGCGGGCGTCGAGGTCGGCGACGATGGGGCCGACGCTCGCGCCGTGGGCCTCGCGTTTCCGTTCGACCACGTCGACCCACTCGCGCAGGAGGCCGGGGTACGCGTCGAGTTCCGCGACGGCGTCGTCGCCGCCCGCGCCGAAGTGACCGTAGAGGTTCACCGACGGCTCCAGTTCCGCGAGCCGTTCGCACGTCTCGACGTTGGCCGCGAGGTCGAACGCCGGCGGGGGCGTCGTCGGGTAGAGCCGCCCCTCGAAATGCATCCCGGCGCTGTCGATTGAAAAGAGTGCCTCCGTCTCGGTGTCGAACGCCGCGACGTGGTGGGGGGCGTGACCCGGCGCGTCGACGCAGTCGAGGACGCGGTCCCCGAGGTCGATGCGGTCGCCGTCCGCGAGCGCGTTCGCCCGGTCGGCGGGCACCAGTTCCGGCTCGCCGTAGGCGTTCTCGGTGCCCATCGCGCGGTCGACGCTCGCCTTCAGCGCGTCGAGCTTCGCGGCGTCGGTGAGATACGGGAGGCCCCGCTCGTGGACGTGGACGGTCGCGTTCGGACACTCGCGGGCCAGCCGTCCCGCGCCGCCCGCGTGGTCGAGGTGGACGTGCGAGACCAGGAGGTGGCGCACGTCGTCGGGGGCGATACCCAACTCGTCGAGCGCCGCGAGGACCCGGTCGGGCGTGTCCGCCTCCCCGGCGTCGACGACGGTCGGTTCGGCGGCGTCGAGCACGTACAGCGAGCACGCGCCGGGCGTGCCCATCAGATGCGTGTCGACGCAGTAGGTGTCGGGGGCGACCCGCTCCATGCTCCCCGATGGGAACCGGCGGCTTTGATAGTTGTCCCGCCGGCAGTCGGCGTATGGTTCGCCCGCTGGCCGTCGACGTCGACGGCACGCTCACCCGTCCGAAGCCCGACCGTGGCGTCGACCCCCGCGTGTTCGAGGCGCTTCGCGCGTACAGCGAGGAGGCCCCCGTCGTCGTCGCCACCGGGAAGGCGTTCCCGTACCCGGTCGCGCTCTGCGAGTTCGTCGGCCTCCCGATTCGGGTCGTCGCGGAGAACGGCGGCGTCGTCTGCATCGAGCAGGGAGACGGCGACGACCCGTACGGTGGCGGCCGGTTCGGCGACGGCGTCGTCTACAACGGCGACCGCGAGGCCGCCGACGCCGTCGCCCGCGCGTACGAGGCCGAGGGGCACGCCCTCGGGTGGGGCGCGGTCGACCTCGTGAACCGCTGGCGCGAGACCGAGATAGCGGTCGCGCGCGACCAGCCGCTCGCGCCGCTCGAACGGGTCGCCGCCGCCCACGGTCAGGAGGTCGTCGACACGGGATACGCCTACCACGTCAAGTCGCCCGACGTGGACAAGGACATCGGCCTCGAAACGGCGGCCGACCGGCTCGGCTACGGCCCCGGCGACTTTCTCGCGGTCGGCGACAGCGAGAACGACGCCGAGATGTTCGGCGTCGCCGGCGAGTCGTGGGCCGTCGCCAACGCCGACGACGCGGCGCTGTCGGCTGCGGACTTCGTCACCGACGCCGCGTACGCCGACGGCTTTCTGGAGGCGCTGGAGCGGGCCACGGAGTGAGCGGGTGGTCGGGTGGGGACTGATAGGGTGTCGCTCGTGAGCGGTCGTGTGCGCTCGCCGGTGCTGGCTCCGCTCGCCGCCTCGGCCATCTGGGGCGGGATGTACGTCGTCTCGAAGTGGTCCTTCGCCGCGGTGCCGCCGCTCGCGCTCGTGTTCGTCCGGGTCGCGCTCGGCGGGGCCGTCCTGTGGGGTGTCGTCCGCGCGACCAAACCGGACCGGTCGTTCACGCGGCGCGACTGGGCCGGGTTCGCGGCGCTGGCGCTCGTGTTGACGGCGTCGCTGTCCGCCCAGTTCGTCGGCACCGACCGCACGACTGCGGCACAGGGCTCGCTCGTCACCGTGTTGACGCCGGTGTTCACGCTCGCGTTCGGGGTCGCGCTGGGGGAGTCGCTCGGTCCGCGAAAACTCGGCGGCGCGGCGGTGGCGCTGGCCGGCACCGTCGTCCTGCTCGCCGGCCGGTACGACCCGGCGACGCTCGCCGCCGGCGAGTGGGTCGGACCGGGTCTGCTGGTGGTGGCGGCGGCGACGTACGCCGCCTACACCGCGTTCGGGAAGCCGCTCGTGCGGCGCTACTCGGCGCTGGAGGCGGCGACGTACGCGACGCTTTTATCCGTGCCGGCGTTCGGCCTGCTGGCGCTCGCGGAGTTCCGCTTCTGGGACGCGGGCGCCGCGTCGGTGACGGTGACGCCCGCGCTGGTCGGGGCAGTGCTGTACCTCGGTGTGGGGTCGACCGCGCTGGCGTGGTATCTCTGGTACAAGGGACTGGAGCGGGCCGACGCCGGCACCGTCGGCGTCACGTTCGTCGCCCAGCCCGCCGTGGGAGTGGCGCTGGGCGCGCTCCTGCTGGGCGAGCGGGTCGGCCCCCTGTTTCTGGTCGGCGGGAGCGTGATGGCCGTCGGGGTGGCGCTGGTGGCGACGGCCGGCGACGGGTAGGGAGCCATCCGGTCGGCTCCCGACGGCTATACACGGGAAATACCGGCGCAATCGGCCGATTCTCGGGGAAGGCTTTTAGCGTCGTGGTTGCTAGGCGTTCCCGTACATGAGCGCGGACCGCGCCGCTCTCGACCGTGCCATCGAGCGCGGGGAGGAGGAGGGCGGCCACGTGGAGTTCAAGGAGCGGTTGACCCGGGCCGTCCACCTCGCGGACGGCCGCAAGGAGTCGCTCGCCGCTCAACTTCGCCACCGGGTCCTCTCGGGCGATGGCGAGGCCACCTACGTCGTCGGCGTCACCGACGACGGCGGAATCGCCGGCATCGACCCCGAGGCGTTCTCCGAGACGATGGACGTGCTCTCGTTGCTCGCGGAGGAGGCCGGCGCACACATCGACGACGTGGAGACGTGGTCGGCCGGCGAGGACGGCCTCGTTGGCGTCGCCACCCTCCGGGAGGGCGCGATGCTCGACACCGACGACGACCACATCGTCGTCGGGACCGCCGGCCACGTCGACCACGGGAAGTCGACGCTCGTCGGCTCGCTCGTCACCGGCTCGCCGGACGACGGCCAGGGCGGCACCCGCGCGTATCTCGACGTCCAGCCACACGAGGTGGAGCGGGGGCTGTCGGCGGACCTCTCGTACGGCGTCTACGGCTTCGACGACGACGGGGCCATCCGCATGGACAACCCCGACCGCAAGAGCGACCGCGCGGAGGTCGTCCGCGAGGCCGACCGTCTGGTCTCGTTCGTCGACACGGTGGGCCACGAGCCGTGGCTCCGAACCACCATCCGGGGGCTCGTCGGGCAGAAACTCGACTACGGCCTGCTGGTCGTGGCGGCCGACGACGGTCCCACCAAAACCACCCGCGAGCATCTCGGCATCCTGCTCGCGACGGAACTGCCGACGATGGTCGCCATCACGAAGACGGACCTCGTCGCCGACGAACGGGTCCGCGAGGTGGAACGCGAGGTCGAGCGCCTGCTTCGGAACGCCGAGCGGACGCCGCTTCTCGTCGGCCGCCACGGCGTCGAGGCCGCCCTCGACGAAATCAGCGAGCAGGTCGTCCCCATCGTCGGCACCAGCGCCGTCACGATGGACGGGCTGGCGACGCTGGACGAACTGTTCGAGCGACTCCCGAAGACGGCCCACGACGAGGGCGAGTTCTCGATGTACGTCGACCGGACGTACAGCGTCACCGGCGTCGGCGCCGTCGCCTCGGGCACCGTCCGCTCGGGGAGCGTCGAGGCCGGCGACGAACTCCTGCTCGGCCCGATGGCGGACGGCTCGTTCCGCGAGGTCGAGGTGCGGAGCATCGAGATGCATTACCATCGGGTCGACGAGGCCAGCGCCGGCCGCATCGTCGGCATCGCGCTGAAGGGCGTCAAGGAGTCGGCCATCGAGCGCGGGATGGCCCTGCTCCCGCGCGACGCCGACCCCGAGCCAGTTCGCGAGTTCGACGCCGAGGTGATGGTGCTCAACCACCCCACCCGCATCGGCGAGGGGTACGAACCGGTCGTCCACCTCGAAACCGTCAGCGAGGCGGCCGCCTTCTACCCCGACGAGGGGCGGCTCCTGCCGGGTGACACCGGGACGGCGCGCGTCCGGTTCAAGTTCCGCCCCTACCTCGTCGAGGAGGGCCAGCGGTTCGTGTTCCGTGAAGGCTCCTCGAAGGGCGTGGGGACGGTGACCGACGTGCGCCCGGAGTGACCGCGGGTCACAACACTCATTCCGCCGCTTCGAGAACGCCCGGACGATGACCGAGTCCGACGACACGCCGGAGGTGCCCATCGTCTGTCCCGACTGTGAGACCACCTCCCGGGTGCCACTTTCCGAGGCGGGCGACGCCGTCGACAGACACAACGACCGACTCCACGACGGCGACGAGGTGGCGTCGGTCGACCCCGAGGTGGCCGACGCCATCGCCGACATGGTCGCCGAGGACCTGGACCTGGTGTAGATGTGACCGCCCCCGGGCCGAGTCCCCGGAGCCGCCGCCTTCCGCGATCCCCGTCCCGTCGCTCCCGGCGTGATGGGGTCGTCGGTCACCGGGTCGCGCGGCGGCCGAACACGAACACGAGCAACGCGAGCAACGCGGAGCCGGCGATGGTCTCGAGCGTGGCGAGGATGCGCGCGTAGCCGACGGGCTGGACGTCGCCGTAGCCGAGTGTGGTGAACGTAACGACGCTGAAGTAGAGGCTCTCGGCGAGGGTGTCGACTACCCCGACCGGGCTGGCGTAGGTGAGTATCTCCCCGCCGGCTCGGAGCCCGAACAGCGGATACAGGAGCGCACAGACAACCACCGCGACGGCCGTCGACCCGACGACCCGCCACGGGCTCTCCCCGTATCGGACGACGAGGTTCGACGCCCAACTCCGGAGCCATCGTCCCCACTCCCCGTTCTCGCGGCGCTGTCGACGCAACATGTCCTGCCGGCGGACGAAGAACCGTGCCTCCGCATCCGGAAGCGCGTTCTCCCGGCAGAGCTTCTCCAGCGTCTGGTAGGCGGCCATCGCTTTCCTGAGCGGGTCAGACTCCGGGGCGTCGGGGGCGTACTCGTACGCCGAGCGGGGGTCGTACCGGCACCGGCCGTCGCCGTGCCGGTCGAAGGTCGTCTCCGTGTCGATGGCGGCGTCCCCGATGCGCGTCCCGTACAGTCGGGCCCCGCTGAGGTCCGTCCCGAACAGGTCCGCGTTCGAGAGCTTCGCGCGCTCGAAATCGGCCCGCTCGAGGACCGCGTCCCCGAAGCTCGCCCGCTCGAGCTGTGCCTCGCGGAAGACGGCCCCCCGTGCGTTCGCGCCGTCGAAGTTCCCGCCGGTGAGCGTCGCGTCGGCGAAATCCGAGTCGACGAGCTCCGCTTCGGTGAAGCTGACCGCCCCGAGGAACCTCGCCGCCGAAAACGAGGCCGCCCCGTCGAAGGTGGCTCCGGCGAACGTCGCGTCGCCGGTCAGTTCGGCGGCGTCGAACGTCGCCTCCCCACCGAACGTCACGCGCTTGGCGTTGAGCTTCCCCTCAAACTTCGCCCGCTCGAAGTCGGCATCCTCCTGGAACTCGGCTTTGAAGAACGTGGCTCGTTCCTCGAACGTCGCGTCCCAGAACTCGGCTTCGGCGTCGAACACCGTGTCGCTGAACTTCGTCTCGGACGCGAACACCACGTCGACGAACCGGCTCCTGCCTTCGAACGTCGCGAAGTCGAACTCGGCGGTGTCCTCGAACCGTGCGCCTCGGAAGTCGGTCCTGCCCGCGAACGTGGCTTTGGCGAAATCGGCTTCACCCCGGAACGCCGCCGACCCGAGGTGGGCGCCGTCCTCGAACGTCGCTTTGGCGAACGACGCTCGCGCGTCGAACGTCGTTTCGCCGAACGCCGCCGGGCCGTCGAACGTCGCCTTCCCGAAGTCGACGTGGCCGCCGAAGTCTGCCTTCTTGAACTCGGCTGAGCCACCGAACGCCGCGCTCAGAAACCCCGCCGAGCCACCGAACGTCGCGAACAAGGCGTCGACGTCGCCGCCGAACGTCGCCATGAAGAAGTCGGTCTCGCCCCCGATCTCTGCGCGTTCGAGGTCGAGGTCGCCCTCGACAGTCGCCTTCCGGAACTTGGCGGTGCCGTCGACGCTCGCGGCGACGAACCCGACGTCGGCCCCGTAGCTCGCCGCCTTGAACCTCGCGTCGCCCCCGAACGCGGCATCGTCGAACGCGGCCGGGCACTCGAATCGGGCATAGTCGAACGTGGCGTCGCCGCCGAACGTCGCCCGTTCGAAGTCGGCGGGCCCGTGGAACTCGGCGCCGTCGAACGTCGCTCCGTCGTCGAAGCCCGTCTCGCTGAACGTGACAGCACCACCGAACGTGCAGTTCCTGAAGGTCGCCGTATCCCCGAACTGACACCGTTCCCACTCGACGTCCCCGCGGAACGTCGCGTTCCTGAACGATGTCGCCGCCCGGACCTCGGCGTTCCACACGTCGACCTTCTCCCCGAAGTCGACGCCGACGAACCGGAGTCCGCCGGCGTCGACGACGGTGTTCGACAGGCTCACGCACCCCTCGAACTCGGCGTACGACAGGTCTATACTGACGTCGTCGCCTCCGGTCCCTATCCGGTCGTCGTACGGGCTGAACGCCCCGAACGTCGCACCGAGGAACCGCACGGCGTCGCCGCCCACCCCGGAGTCCGCGTCGAGTGCCTCCAGGAACGCGTCCAGTACCTCGTCGTCGTCCGTCTCGTCGACGGGTCGGTGGAACGGGCAGAGCTCCCCGTCTCCCGGGTCGTGGGGACACCGCCACACGCCGTTGTCGTCCAGTATATCGTCGTCGAGACGGCACTCTCCGGCAGTCTCACTACTCCACGTCTCCGGCTCGTCCGGGTCGAGAAAGTAGCTACAGGTTCCCCCCGACTCTGACATGATTGTGGCAAACTGTTGATGCGTAATCAAAGTTCGTGCCGGGCGTCCGGCCGCTCCGGCGCTCGCGAACCTTCTTGGCGGCCGGGCGGGTAGCGCCACCATGGGCTACCACCTCGTCGACCCCGACGACCTCGGTCAGTGGGACGACCGGCCGACCGACGTACGCTCGCTCAGCGTCGCCGCCGGCTACGACTACCAGGACTCGCCGCTCGGCCTCCGGGTGTACGAACTCGCGCCTGGCGAGCAGTCGGGGCTCCGCTACCACTACCACGACGAGCAGGTCGAGGTGTTCTACATCCTCGACGGCCGGCTCCACGTCGAGACCCCCGAGGAGGAGTACGTCGTCGAGACGGACCACGCGCTGTTCGTCGACCCCGGGAGCCCACAGCGGGCGTACAACCCCGACGACGCCGACGCGCCGGTGCGCGTTCTCGCTATCGGCGCACCCTCGGTCGACGACGCCCACACGTACGACCCGGGCGAGGGCGGCTGACCCGACCCCGGTAACGTCGGCCTACCCGAATCGTCGGGACCGTTACGCCCGGCGTGCGACGGGCTCCGGCTTGGCAACGGCGGGCTACCGCTCCTCTGACTCCCGTGTGTCGCGCGCGTCGTCGCCGCGGTGGACCGTGACCGATAGCTCTTCGTCGGCGACCGTCCGCTCGTCTCTCGACCCGGCGAACACGCGTTCGAGCCCCCGCTCGAGGCCGCGTTCGTCGATGTCGCCCGCGACGTAGCGGGTGGTGACGTCCTCGAACGGCTCCGGCCGGCGGGCCGCCTCGACGAGCCACCGGTCGGCGCGACGGGCCCCCTCGACGACGACGAACCCGATTGCCCCGCTCACGAGCAGGCCGAACGCACCGAACGCGGTGACGACGAGCGTGTTCGCGTCGCCGAACGCCAGCACCGAGAGCACGCCGAGGGCGCCCATCACGGCCAGGAACGCCAGCGTCAGGCCGAACAGGACGACGCAGGCGACGGCCGCGGCCACGTACACCGCCGCCCTGGCGACGGCGAGCGCCCTCGGTCGGTTGAACTCACCCGACATACCACCGAATACGACGCAGAGCCGCATAGCCCTGCGTGTCCACGTGACTACCCCGCAGTGAACTGAGGCGCAGTCGGACGGAGCCGGCAGTCCGATGACGACGTTCCGTGGTGAACCGGTCGATACGCTCCGGGCGACTTTCGACGTCCGTCGGGCCACCGCATCCTGGCTGGCGCGGAGCCCTGCAGGAACGGTCCCTGCGAGATGCGTGGCGCCACACAAGACGGCGTTACTCCCGCGGAAGACGGGCGCGTGCCGGAAGATAGCGGCAGTAGCCTGCCATGTAGCGACGTGAACGATTGGCCCGTCTTTTGCTCCGTTCCGTCGAAGCTCACCCGAAGCTCCATGAGCCAGAACACGACTCCGAACGCCGGATCCCCGAACGTACAGGCCGAATCGCGGGCGGCTATGATAGCCGGCGGCATCATCGCCGTGCTCGGTCTGCTCGCGGTGCTGTTCCCGTTCGTCACAAGCCTCTCGCTGTCGATTCTCCTCGGCGCGGTGCTCGTCGTGGGTGCTATCGTCCACGTCGCGCACGCGTTCTCGCCGGCGAGCATCTGGGGGGCGATATGGCAGGTGCTCCTCGCCATCGTCTACGGGTTCGCGGGCATCTCGTTGCTGTCGAATCCGGTGTTGGGCGTGACGACGCTGACGCTGCTCGTCATCGCGTACCTCGTGGTCGACGGCGTCGTGAAACTCGGGTGGGCAGTCGTCGGCCGCGGCCGGTCCAGTTGGCTCGCGCTCCTCGTGAGCGGCGCCCTCTCGTTGGCTCTGGCCGGTCTTCTCTGGGTCGGGTTCCCGTCGACGGCGGTGTGGGCCATCGGTGTCCTCTTCGGCGTGAACCTCATCGCCACCGGCGTCGTCCTGATACTGGTCGGGCTGTCGACGCGGGGACCCGCCCGGGAGCAGGTCGTGACGGGCGAACGGGAGCAGGGCGTATGAGTCGCGCCCGCCGCCGGCTCCGGGCACGCTCGGCCGCCCGGCGCTTGCCGTAGCCGTGCCGTCGACTCGGCGCGTCGAGGGGCCGCGTGAGGCCGCCGGTCTCGCCCGGCCGGGGTGGTCGCCGTGACGACGATCCCCGAGTTCGACCGCACCCGGGCCGTCCTGTGGCTGTTCGCGGCGCTTCTGGCCGCTGCGCTGGCGTTCGTCGGCTGGCGGTACGTCGGCACGCTCGTCCTCGGGCTGTTCGTCTACTACGTCACGCGGCCGGTGTTCGTCCGCATCGACCGCCGGGTCCCCAACCGGACGCTCAGCACCGCCATCGCCATCCTCGCGGTGACGCTCCCGGTACTGCTTCTCGTCGGATGGACGGTCGCGGTGGCGGTCCAGGAGCTCGCCGCGCTGGCCGAGTCGGCGGCGTTCGAACAGGTCGCCGTCGCGCTCGAGCCGTATCTGGACCTCGCACAGCTCAGACAGCAGGTCGAGGACGGGGTCGAACTCCTCCTCGCGGAACCGGAGCGGCTCTCGACGCTGGACCCCCGGACGCTGAACGGCCTGCTCGACGGGCTCGTCGCGTCGCTGGCGACGGTCGGCAACGCCGCCGTCCAGCTGTTCATCGTCCTCGTCATCACGTTCTACCTCCTCCGGGACGGTGACCGCATCGCCGCCTGGGTCCGTCGGACGTTCTTCGCCGAGTCCGACGAGGGAACGGTCCTTCTCGCGTACTTCGTCGCGGTCGACCGGGACCTGAAGACCGTCTACTTCGGCAACATCCTGAACGCGCTCGTGACGGGACTGCTCGGTGCCGCCGTCTACACGCTGTTGAACCTCGGGGCGCCGCCGGTCGTACCGATCCCGAACCCGGTGCTTCTGGGGCTGTTGACCGGCGTTGCGAGCCTCGTGCCCGTCGTCGGGATGAAACTCGTCTGGGTGCCGATGGCGCTACTCATGGCGGTGGATTCGCTGGTGAGCGACCCCGAGACGCTCTGGTTCCCGGCGGTGTTCGCGCTCGTCTCGGTCGTCGTCGTCGACTACATCCCCGACCAGTTGCTCAGACCGTACGTCTCGGGCCGGAGCCTGCACGTCGGCGCCGTCATGCTCGCGTACATCCTCGGCCCGCTGTTGTTCGGCTGGTACGGCATCTTCCTCGGGCCGCTCGTGCTCGTACTCGTGTTCGAGTTCGCGCGTATCGTCGTGCCGTGGCTCGTCCGGCCGGACCGCTGGCCGGCGGTGCTCGGCCCGGTCGAGGCGGGCGAGCTACCGGTCGAGGTGACCGCCGACGAGCCGCCGGAGGCGCCGGTGGAGTCCGACGCGCCCGACGGAGTTGGCGGCGAATCGTCCGCCGAGGTGGACCCCCCCGACGAGTCGCCGGGCGAGGGGAGCGGTCCGCCCGCCTCGTAGCCGCCGGCGAGCGTCCCGGTGGCCCGAACGCTTTCCCGCGGAGAGCGCCTACCGGTCGTATGAACCGCGGTGCGGGGATGCGCCTGCTGATGCTCGCGGCGGCCGTCGGGCTGTTCGTGTTCTACGCGGTCGCGGCGTACCTCTCGTATCTGGGGTTGCTGTTCGTGTGGAACCAGCGCCCGGATCCGGTGACGACGGCCGTGCTCGTCGTCGCCGTGGCCCTCGCGTTCGGCTACGCCTCCTACGAGTTCGGCACCGCGCGCATCCTCCGTGCGCTCGATGCTCGCGAGATCGCCGAGTCCGAGGCGCCCGAACTGTACCGGCGACTCGACGCGCTCGCCGACTCGTTCGACGTCGAGTCGCCCACCCTGCTGGTCGCGCGGATGGAGGCGCCGAACGTGCTGGCGCTCGGGGGTCCGTCGGACGGCCGCGTCGTCGTCGACGCTCGCCTGTTTCGACTGCTCACCGCGCCGGAACTGGAGACGATACTCGCACACGAACTCACCCACCTGGAGAACCGCGACGGCCTCGTTCAGACGCTCGGCTACAGTCTCGTCCGCACCGTCTCGGGGTTCCTGTTGCTCCTCCTGCTCCCGGTGACGCTTCTGGTCGCGGGCACCGCTCGTGCCGTCGGCTACGCGCGTGGCGACTCCTACCGGCGCATCCAGGCCGCGACGACGCGGGCCCGTCTCGCGGTGACGAGCCTTGCGGTCCTGCTGTTGTTCGCGTTCACGCTCGCGCTCCGGGCGTACTCGCGGCGCCGGGAGTACGCCGCCGACGACCGCGCCGTCGCGGTGACGGGACGACCGCGCGCGCTCGCCGAGGCGCTCCGGAAGATAGAGCGCGCCTCGACGCCGACGGGACCGCTCGCGTCGCTGTACATCCACGGCGACGAGGAGGGGACCCTCACCCGGTTGCTGGCGACCCACCCGCCGATGGACGAGCGACTGGCACGCCTCGACGCGAAAGCGGACGACCGGGCCGTCACGGTCCCGGTGCGGTGAGAGGGAGGGTGAGCGTCGGCGGGGACTGCGGGCCGACGTGTCGAGGCATGGGGTGTGGGTAGTAAACGGTTTCCAGCATCGTTGTTCAGTTGGAAAACCGACAGAAACGGCGGACCCGACTTCGAAGCCGTCGCTCACCCGCGCCACGGCGGCGCGTGCAGGTCGCGCATCGAGTCGAGGACGTAGTGGGGCTGGGGGTCGGGGTCGACGCCCTGGTCGAGCCACGCGGCACCGAGGCCGGCGTTGTGCGCGCCTGCCACGTCCGACGTGAGGGAGTTGCCGACGTGGACCGCACGCTCGGGGGTCACGTCCAGCGTCGAGAGCGCCCGCCGGAACGGTTCGGGGTCCGGCTTGGCTGGCGCGTCGTAGCCCGCGTGGACCACCACCTCGAACGCGTCCGCGAGGCCCAGTCCCTCCAGTTTCTGCGACTGCATCCCCGGGTCGCCGTTGGTGACGACGCCGACGGCGTGGTCCTCCGCGAGGCGGTCGACCGCCTCGCGGGCGCCGGGCAGGGGGTCGACCGCGCGGTGGTCGCGCTCGGCGGCGAACGCGTCCGCGACCGCCCGGCCCACCTCGGGGTCGCGGCCCCGCTCCTCCGCGAGCGTGGCGAAACACGCCCGCCGGAGTTCAGCCACTCCGTCGGTGTCGGCCATGAACTCGCCGTAGCGGCGGTGGTACGCCTCCACGTCGAAGAACGGGTCGACGCCCGCGTCGTCGAACGCGGCCTCGAGAAGTTCACCCCCCGACCGCCGGTAGCGACAGAGCGTGTCGTCAACGTCGAACAGCACGGCGTCGTACATGTGCGAGCGTTGTCGCGGGGTCGACTAAACGCTGACGTAGCCGCCGTCCTCGGGGGCGGCCAGCCCCAGCAGGACGGCCCACGCGAGAATTCGGGCGACCCGCTCGCGCCACGTCTCCGCCCAGTCGGTACTGCGCTGGCGCTCCCACGCGGGTACGCGGTCGCGCAGGCGGTCGAACACCTCGCCGGCCGTCAGCGGCCCCTCGGCGTCGGCCAACACCGCGAGCGCCTCGTCGGCGGCGTACACCCGCTCGCGGAACCGCTCGCGGAGCGCGTCGGGGTCGAGCGACCCGACCCGCCGGTAGCCCCGCTCGCTCTCCTCGGCCACCCCGAGCGCGCGACAGAACGTGAGCCACGCCTTCGCGTCGTCCTGTGCGGGCACGTCGGCCTCGCGCATCAGCCGCACACAGCAGGACTCCTCGGCGTCCGGCACCCGGGGGAGCGCCCGGTGGACCGCGTCGAGGCGGTCCAGCGAGTCAGGCGCGGGGGGGACGACCTTGAACTTCACAGGCCGAACGACTGCGCCAGGAGCGTCTCGTCGGTGGCACCCAGCGCGTGGGTCGGGCCGCCGACCACGTCGACGGTCACCTGCGCGGGCGCGAACACCTCGGTCGGCACGTCGTAGAACTCCCAGTCGGCGTCGTCGAATATCTGCTCGAACGGGACGCCGTACTCGTCGCGCGCGGTGGACGGCAGTTCGTCGAACCGGTCGAACTCGTCCTCGACGGTGAGGTGGACCTGCGCCCCGTACGCCAGCGCGTCGTTCGTCCGCCCGACGGCGGTCTCGTAGTCGTCGGCGACGGGCGCGACGGGCGCGGTGGCGTGAGCCGTCAGCAGGGCCGCGGGGTCGTAGCCGAGTTCCGTCAGCCGGAAAGCGGCCATCTCGGCGGCCCGCGCGGCGAGCACCGTCGAGCCGACGATGGAGTCTGTGCGGAACGTCGGCAGGAACACCGACCCCGGCTCGGAGTCGGTCATGTCGGCGACGTGGTCGGCGACCGCCTGCTCGGGCAACTCGTCGCTCTCGACGGCGAGGGTGGCGAACTCGCAGGCGTCGGCGTAGCCGGTGCGCCGGAACACGTCCTCCTCGGCGACGAGCGCGCGGGCGGGGCCGGAGCCGAGCCCCTCGAACCCGTCGACGGACAGTTCCCAGCCGGCCTTCTGCGAGCAGAGCAGGGCCAGCGCCGGGTGGTCGGTGTGGAGCTTGACGTGGGGCATCGGTGCGCCGTCGACGGTGCCGGATTCGGTCTGGACCGTGGCCAGCCCGCCGGTCTGTATCTCGGCGAGCAGTAGGCCGGCCTCGTAGCCGCCGAACGTCTCGACGCCGAAGTCGAGCACCGTCGCGCCGCCCGCGAGTTCCCGCGTCTCGATGGCGAGTTCGTCGGCGAACTCGATGGCCTCGTCGACGAGTTCCAGCGCCATCCGGTTGAGACTCTGCATACGTCGGCTTGCCCGCGGCCGCTGAAAAGCGTTCGCAGGTTACTCCTCGCTCTCGACGTAGCCGGTCAGCATCTCGGCCAGCGGGTCGAGGCTCGTGTACACGAGCGCCGCCGCAAGCGCCAGCAACAGGAGCGCGACGACGGTGTATGCGGCGTCGAACAGCCACGCGTTGCCCGTCTCCGCGAGAAACGGCACGACCGCCCGCGCCAGCGGGTCGTACACCGCGAGGAAGGCGAGGAACACGACGAGATACTTCAGGATGCCGCCGGCGGCCTCGTCCACGTCACCGGGCCCGTCGAGGCGCTCGGCCGCGACCGTCTCCAACTCGTCGGCGATGACCACGAACAGGCCGAACACGACGAGCGCGAGCACGCCGAGCAGGGCCGCCTCGACGGTGATGGGCGTCCCCGGGAGCGGCCGCTCGAACGGCGGGACGAGGCTGAGCAGGTAGCCGAACGCCACGACGGCGAGCGTCCCGAGGAACAGTTTCACGACCGACTCCAGCCGCGTCGGACCGTCCGCGTCGTCGACCACGCCCAGTCCGTCGTCGCGGTCGTCGCTCGTGTCCGTCTGCTGGCTCATGTCCGGGGCTGTGGCGGCGTCGCTTAAGGGGCTGCTGGCCGACGTGCGGTGTGTTACCGTTCCTTCCTCGCCGGCCGGCCCAGCTCCCGCTCGACGGCCGTAACCTTCTCGTCGGCCGACGACTCGCGGGCCCGTTTGTCGTCGATTTTCAGGAACGTCGAGACGCGGTCGCCGTCGACGGCGGTGTGGGCCGCCGTCGCGGCGGCCATCAGCTCCTCGACGGTGTCGGCCTCGATGACGGTTCCCATCGGGTTCGTCTCGTAGGCCACGTCGAACTCGTCGAGCGCGGCGACGGCCTTGGCAACCTCGCCTGCCATGCTCCCTTCGGTGACGGGGGCGACGCTGAGCAGTGCGACGACTGTCATGGCTCGGCCTACGGGAGCCAGGCCGATAAAGACGGCCCGGACCCGTCGACCTGTCCCGTCAGCGAGGCCCCACGGCTTTACCCGTGGTCGCCGATGGCCCGGTATGGAGGTCGACGCCAACGGACTCACCTTCGAGTGCCGAACCTGGGGCGAGGGCGAACCGCTGTTGTGTCTCCACGGCTTCCCCGACGACCCGACCACGTTCGAGGCCCTCGCGGCCGAACTCGACGGCTACGAACTCGTCGCGCCCTACATGCGGGGGTACGGGCCGACCGACGCCGCGCCGGACGGCCGCTACGACGCCGCGGCGCTGGGGGCCGACGCCGCGGCGCTGGCCGAGCAACTGGACGCCCGGTACGTCGTCGGTCACGACTGGGGCGCAGTGGCCGTTTACGCGGCGCTCGCGGGCGACCACTCGTTCGAGCGCGCCGCGACGATGGCCGTCCCGCCGCGGTTCGACGCGCTCCTGTTCCGGCACCCGAAACAGGTCCTGCGGTCGTGGTACGTCTGGCTGTTCCAGTTCCCGGGCGTCGCCGAGCGGGCGCTCACCGGCCGCGAGTTCCTGCTGGTCGAACTGCTGTGGGGGCTGTGGTCGCCGGGGTGGGACTGGCCCGACGAACGGCTGGCCGCGGTGAAGGAGACGTTCGAAGCGGGCGACACCGCCGACCACGCGCTTTCGTACTACCGCGACATGGTCAACGGGTCGATGACGGGGCTGGCGCGCCGTGGCCTGCCCGATGTCGAACCGGACGAGCCGTTCGAGACGCCGACGCTCGTTCTCGCGGGCGAGCGGGACGGCTGTATCGGCCCCGACCTGTTCGAGCGGGCCGGCGACTGCTTCGAGCGGGCGCGCGTGGTGGAGGTGAGCGACGCCGGCCACTTCATGCACTGCGAGCGGCCGGGCGTCGTCGCCGGGGAACTGGAGCGGTGGCTCGGTTGAGCCGGACCGGCGGGCCTTTTCCCGAGGGGGCGTGTACGCCGGCCCATGACCGGAACGTCCCGGACGCGCCGCGTGCGAGAGCGGGGGAAGGAGGTGGCCTCGGCGATGGTGACCGAACTCCGTGCGGAGAACGTGACGTTCATGGCCGGGAGCATCGCCTACCACGCGTTCGTCTCGCTGTTGCCGTTCCTGCTTCTCACGCTGTTTCTGCTCACGCGCGTCGGCGGCGAGCAGTTGGCGGCGTCGGTCGTCGAGGCGCTGGTCGCCAACATCACGCCGGCCGCCGGAGGGTCGGGGACCGGTGAGGCGGCCGGCTCAATCGCGGCCGTTCTGGTGCAGGCCGCGCGCAACGGCACCGACAGCACCGGCCTCTCGCTGCTGTCGGCCGCGGCGCTGACGTGGGGGACGCTCCGCATCTTCCGGGGGCTCGACCAGGCGTTCTCCGACATCTACGAGTCGCAGGCGCAAAACGGGTTCGTCGACCAGATAGTCGACGGCGTCGCCGTGTTCGGGGCCATCGGGGTCGCGCTGTTCGCGCTGACGCTCGCGGACACGGTCGTTTCGGTCCCCTCGTTCGGCGCCGGCGACGCCGTCGTCCGGCCGATGCTGTCGGTGGTGAGCATCGCCGTCGCCCTGCTACCGATGTACTACGTGTTCCCCGACGAGGACGTGAGCGTCCGCGAGATACTGCCCGGCGCGCTTCTGGCCGGCACCGGCTGGACCGCGCTGAGCTACGGGTTCCGGCTGTACGCGCTCGTCTCCGACAAGGCCGAGTACGGCATCGTCGGGGTCGTCCTGCTTCTCATCACGTTCCTCTACTTCGGTGGCCTGGTGTTGCTGGCGGGCGCGGCGCTCAACGCCGTCCTCGCGGGCCGCTCGGAGGACGTCGACGACATCGCGTGGGGCGACCCCGTCGGCACCGACCCTACCGCCGACGACGCCCCCTTCGTCGCGCCGCTCGGTGACCTCGACGGCGCGTTCGACGACGCCACCGAGGTGCGCGTCGAGAGCGGCGACACGGTGGTACTTCTCCCCCCGCCCGACGAGACGGCGGTGCGGGTCACGACGGTCGAGCGGCCCGCCCTGCTGGGTGGCGACCGAGAGTCGGGCGAACTCCGGCTCCGTTGGGACTCCCGCGAGTAGTCACAGCCCCCACCGCAGATACACCATCACCGCGATGATGACCAGCTGGAAAAAGCCCTGCACGCCGCTGAGCTTGGCGTTCCGGAGGCCGATGCGGCTGATGACGTCGGTGTCGGGGTTCGCCGAGCGCATCTCCAGGTACATCTTCACCTCGCCGGGCATCAGGACGCCGAAGCCGACGACGGTGAGCACCACCATCACGCCGAGCGTGACCGCGATGAGCGGGTCGGTCATGGCGAACTCGGGGAGCGTGACCGCGAGATACGCGAGACTGCCGACCAGCGCGACGCCGAAGGCGGCCTGCCAGCGCCGGTCGTCGAACGCATCGAACTGCCAGCCGATAGAGGCGAGCGCCGGCAGGAGGCTCGCGGCCGTGAACAGCGCCAGCCACGGGTCGGCATGCGGGAAGTAGCCGAGTCGCAGGGCGAGGGTGATGCCGCCGACGATGGTCACCAGCGCCAGCGCCGGCATCAGGAACGTCATCTTCGGGGTGAACCGCTGGAACACGCTGGCCCGCTCGTCGACGGCCAGCCCCCCGAGCACCGGTCCCAGCACGAGCGCCATGAACAGGTCGATGCCGGTCCACAGCACGCCCGCCATCACGTGCGCGTAGGTGTGTTGCTGGACGGTGCCGAACACGACCGCGAGCGCGAGGACGCCGACGGGAACGACCACGGCCGCGGACGCGAACGCCGGGTTCGCGCGCGCCGCCATCCCCTGGACCGTCCCCCGAACGGTGGTTGTCATCCCGTGGGGGCTGTGAGGCGACGCTCAAAAACCCACCTGTCGCCGGCACCGTTCACCGGTCGATGACGCGGACGACTTCGACGGCGACGAGGACGAACCACACCATCCACACGCAGAACACGACGAGCCACGCGGTGTACTGCGCGAGGGGGGTCCCGACGACGCCGTAGCCGACTGCGAGGGCGAGCGTCGCGCCGGCGCCGGCGGCGTAGTCGCGGCGCTTCGGCGTCGGGAACCGGGGCATCGTCCCCCTGTTGGGGGGCGTGGCCCATTACTGTTGGTCCGCCGAATCGACGCGGTAGCGGGTGTCCAGCGGGTATCGCTCCAGCCGCGACAGACCGACGTGGACGGCGACCGCGACCGCGAACAGCCCGAAGTTCCACAGCGGCGCGTCGTAGTAGATGACGTCGATACCGAGGGGCTGGGGGTACAGCGGCCACAGCGGTTCCAGCGCCGACGCCTTGTCGGGTGCCGACAGCACGTCCGCGACGACGTGGCTGAGGCCGCCGGTGAACAGCCCGCCGGCCGCGAACGCGAACACGACCGGCGTGGCGACGGTTCCGGGTTCGATGACGCGGCTGTCGTTCAGTCGGTCGGTCAGCAGTCTCGCGGCGACGACCCCACCGACGACGCTGGCGGCGACGACGAAGACGACGGTGTGGGTGACGCCGTGGTGGTGGACCGGTAGCACGCGCCGCAGGTAGAGATCGGCGTCCGGCAACATCGCGGTCGCCAGCGCGAGGCCGACGAACGCCAGCGCCTCGCGCCGGTGCCAGAGGAGCCACGCTGGCGCCGCGAACAGGAGTGCCATCGCCAGATGGCCGCTCACGTCGACCATACACGTCGTTCGGGCGGCCGTCGTTTGTAATCCGGGTGTGTGGCGATACGCTTCGCGGTCGCTGGCGAGTAGCCCTCGACAGAAATGCGCTGGCCGAGATTTGAACTCGGGTTGTGACCATGGCAAGGTCACGTGATACCACTACACTACCAGCGCGTGCCTGCAGTTGATTCGAAGCACGGTGATGATTAAAAGGCTTCCGAATCGGGGGGAATCACGGCCCCCGGTCCGTGTGACCTCGCCTCACGCGAAACCCCTGTGAACGGGCCGCAGACCCGCCGTAGAACCGCGTCACTTTTATGCTCGGATAGGGATGTACCGGCACAGTCTAGTGAGCAGACAGGGAAGCGTCACGGCATGACACGCAGCGTACTCGTGCCGTCATCGCTGACCCGGGAAGCCGAGGACAAACGCGAGGCGACTCGCAAACTCGGCTACGTCGCCCGCGCGGCGACGGTGTTCCGGGTCGACCGCCTCGTCGTGTTCCCCGATCCGTCGGGCGAACGCGGCAGGTTCGGTGACGGGTTCGTCGACACCGTGTTGCGGTACGCCGCCACACCCCCATACCTCCGAAAGGAGGCGTGGGACAGGCGGGACGAACTGGAGTACGCGGGCGTGCTGCCGCCGCTCCGCGTCCGCTCACGGACCGGCTCCGGATCGGACGATTCGGGGTCGTTAAGACAGGGAATCGTGACCGAGGTCGGATCTGACGACCGCGTTCGGGTCAATTGCGGCATGCAACACCCGGTCTCGCTCCCGGTCCCGTCCGGTATGACGGTCCGGGAGGGGGAGCGCGTCACAGTCAGGGTCTCTTCGCGTCGACCGGTCCGCGCACGCATCGTCGACGAGCCCCCTGCGGGCTTTCAGGTGTACCGCGAGGACCTTGCCACGTCACTCGCCCGTGAGGACGCAGGCGTCCGTATCGCCGCGTCCCGTCACGGGGAACCGCTCACCGTGTCACGGCTCGACGACATCGTCGAGTCGACGGGACGCGGGATGACGGTCGTCTTCGGCGCCCCCGAGCGGGGGTTGCCGGAGCTACTCGGCGTGGACCCGGGCGCAGAGACCATCCCGTCGGACGCCGCGTCCGAGGGGAGCGAAGACGACGATTCGGAACCGCACGCGCGGTTCGACCTCTGGCTCAACACGGTTCCGAACCAAGGGAGCGAGGTCGTGCGAACGGAGGAGGCGATGTTCGCCACCCTCGCGGCCCTCACACTGGAGTGAGACCAGAATGCCACAACCAAGCAGACCACGAAAAGGCTCGATGGGGTACAGCCCCCGCGACCGCGCCGCCAGCGAGGTGCCGCGGTTCAACAGCTGGCCCGACGACGACGGCCAGCCCGGGCTTCAGGGGTTCGCCGGCTACAAGGCCGGCATGTCCCACGTCGTGATGATCAACGACGAGCCCAACTCCCCCCGCGAGGGGATGGAGGAGACCGTCCCTGTCACGGTCGTCGAGACGCCCGCGATGCGGGCGGCCGCCCTTCGAGTCTACGAGGACACAGCGTACGGCCTCCGGCCGCTGACCGAGACGTGGAGCGATTCGCTCCACGGCGACCTCGGTCGCGCGCTGGACCGGCCCGAGGAGAACAGTTCGGACGCCGACGCCATCCACGACGCCGTCGAGAACGGCGAGGTCGACGACGTTCGCGTCGTCACCCACACCGTCCCCGGCGAGTTGGGCGGCGTCCCGAAGAAGAAACCCGACGTGATGGAGACGCGCGTCGGCGGCGGCTCCGTCGAGGACCGCGTCGAGTTCGCGCTCGACCTGCTCGACGACGGCGGCGAACACGCCATGACGGACGTGTTCCGCGCCGGCGAGTACGCCGACGTCGCGGGCGTCACGAAGGGTCAGGGCACCCAGGGCCCGGTCAAGCGCTGGGGCGTCCAGAAGCGGAAGGGCAAACACGCCCGTCAGGGCTGGCGGCGCCGCATCGGGAACCTCGGTCCGTGGAACCCCTCGCGGGTCCGCTCGACGGTTCCCCAGCAGGGCCAGACCGGCTACCACCAGCGCACGGAGCTGAACAAGCGGCTCGTCGCGCTCGGTGACGAGGAGGTCACGCCGGACGGCGGCTTCGTCAACTACGGCGAGGTCGACGGCGAGTACGCCCTCGTGAAGGGCTCGCTCCCGGGGCCGGACAAGCGGCTCCTCCGGTTCCGCCCTGCCATCCGCCCGAACGACCAGCCGCGCCTCGACCCCGAGGTCCGGTTCGTCTCCACCGCATCCAACCAGGGCTAATCCATGAAGGCAACAGTACGAGACCTGGATGGCGCGGACGCGGGCGAGGTCGACCTGCCGGCCGTCTTCGAGACGGGCTTCCGGCCGGACCTCATCCAGCGTGCGGTCCGTGCCGCCCAGGCCAACCGACGTCAGGACTACGGCACCGACGAGTTCGCGGGCCTGCGCACGCCGGCCGAGTCGTTCGGCTCCGGCCGCGGCATGGCCCACGTGCCCCGCGAGAACGGGCAGGGTCGCCGCGTCCCGCAGACGGTGGGCGGCCGCAAGGCTCACCCGCCGAAAGCGGAGAAGGACCGCGGACTCGACGTGAACACGAAGGAACGCAAGCTCGCCGTCCGGTCGGCCATCGCGGCCACCGCCGACGCCGAGCGCGTCGCCGAGCGCGGCCACGCGTTCGACGGCGATCTCGAACTCCCGCTCGTCGTGACAGACGAGTTCGAGGAGCTCGTCAAGACGAAGGAGGTCGTCGCGTTCCTCGAATCGGTCGGCGCCCACGCCGACATCGAGCGCGCCGAGGACGGCAAGACGGTGCGTGCCGGCAAGGGGAGCAACCGCGGCCGGAAGTACACCGAACCGTCTTCGGTCCTGTTCGTGACGAGCGAGGAGCCGTCGACTGCGGCCCGCAACCTCGCGGGCGTCGACGTCGCCACCGCGGCGAACGTCTCCGCCGAGGACCTCGCGCCCGGCGCGGAGGGCGGTCGACTGACCGTCTGGACCGAGAGCGCCCTCGAGGAGGTGGCCGACCGATGACGATTCGGTATCCGCTGGTCACCGAGAAGGCGATGAACGACATGGACTTCGACAACAAGCTCCAGTTCATCGTCGACGAGTCGGCGAACAAGCCGACCATCCGCGAGGCCGTCGAGGAGCAGTTCGACGTCGTCGTCACCGGCGTGAACACGCAGATGACGATGGACGGCGAGAAGAAGGCCGTCGTCCGTCTCTCCGAGGACGACGACGCACAGGAAGTCGCCTCTCGCATCGGGGTGTTCTGAAGATGGGACGACGAATCCAGGGACAACGTCGCGGTCGCGGCACGCCCACGTTCCGGGCGCCGTCGCACCGCTACAAGGCGAACCTGTCGCATCGCAACGTCGAGGACGGCGACGTCGTCGCCGGCACGGTCGTGGACATCGAACACGACCCCGCCCGGTCGGCGCCGGTCGCGGCCGTCGAGTTCGACGACGGCGACCGCCGACTCGTGCTCGCGCCCGAGGGCGTGGGCGTCGGCGACTCGATTCAGGTCGGCGTCTCCGCGGAGATAGCGGTCGGGAACACGCTCCCGCTCGCGGAGATCCCGGAGGGCGTCCCGGTCTGTAACGTCGAGCGCCAGCCCGGCGACGGCGGGAAGTTCGCCCGCGCGTCGGGCGTCAACGCCCAGCTTCTGACCCACGACCGCAACGCGGCCGTGGTTCAGTTGCCGTCGGGCGAGGTCCGCCGCCTCTCGCCGGAGTGTCGTGCCACCATCGGCACGGTCGCCGGCGGCGGTCGGACGGAGAAGCCGTTCGTCAAGGCCGGCAACAAACACCACAAGATGCGCGCACGCGGCACGAAGTGGCCGAACGTGCGCGGTGTGGCGATGAACGCCGTCGACCACCCGTTCGGTGGCGGCGGCCGCCAGCACCCCGGCAAGCCGAAGAGCGTCTCCCGCGACGCGCCGCCGGGCCGGAAGGTCGGTGACATCTCGTCCCGGCGCACCGGTCGGGGCGGCAAAGGAGGGAACGACAACAAATGAGTTCCGAGTACCAGACCGGCCGCGAGGGCGAGTTCAGCTACCGCGGTCACACGCTCGACGAGTTGCAGGAGATGGCGCTCGACGAGGTAGCGGAACTGCTCCCCGCTCGACAGCGGCGAAGTATCACGCGTGGTCTCACGACCGAGCAGGAGAAGCTCGTCGAGACGGCCCGCTCGCGTGGCGAGGAGGAGACGGCCAACGACCCGATCCGGACGCACCTGCGGGACATGCCCGTCCTGCCGGAGTTCGTCGGGCTCACGTTCGCCGTCTACGACGGCCACGAGTTCGAGCGCGTCGAGGTCGAACCCGAGATGCTCGGGCACTACCTCGGCGAGTTCGTCCTCACCCGAACGTCGGTCGAACACGGACAGGCCGGCATCGGGGCCACGCGCTCCTCGAAGTTCGTGCCCCTCAAATAACATGGGAATCAGCTACTCAGTCGACGCGGACCCGGACACGACGGCGAAAGCGATGCTCCGGGAGCGTCACATGAGCCACAAGCACAGCAAGGCCATCGCCCGCGAGATCAAAGGGAAGACGGTCGCCGACGCCGTCGAGTACCTGGAAGCGGTCGTCGCCGAGGAGCGGTCCGTCCCGTTCAAGTCGCACAACTCCGGTGTCGGTCACCGGAGCGACATCGACGGCTGGGACGCGGGCCGCTACCCCGAGAAGGCCTCGAAGGCGTTCCTCGACCTGCTGGAGAACGGCGTCAACAACGCTGACCACCAGGGGTTCGACGGCGAGACGATGGTCATCGAGCACGTCGCCGCCCACAAGGTCGGCGAGTCGCAGGGCCGCAAGCCCCGCGCGTTCGGTCGCGCCTCGGAGTGGAACACGCCGCAGGTCGACGTCGAACTCGTCCTCGCGGAGGTGGAGGAATAATGGCCGACGAACAGCAGTTCATCGACCAGGGCCTCCAGCGCACCCAGATAGACGAGTTCTTCGCCCAAGAGCTGTCACGGGCCGGCTACGGCGGGATGGACCTCGCCCAGACGCCGATGGGGACCCAGATCGTCCTCAAGGCCGAGAAGCCCGGGATGGTCATCGGCAAGGGCGGGAAGAACATCCGGAAGCTCACGACCCAGATCGAGGAGCAGTTCGACCTCGAGGACCCGCAGATCGACGTCCAGGAGGTCGAGGAGCCGGACCTGAACGCCCAGATCGTCGCCGACCGGCTGGCCAACGCCCTCGAGCGTGGCTGGTACTTCCGGAAGGCGGGCCACACCACCATCGACCGCATCATGGACTCCGGCGCGCTCGGCGCCGAAATCGTCCTCTCGGGCAAGGTCACGGGCGCACGCTCCCGCGTGGAGAAGTTCAACCGTGGCTACATCAAGCACAACGGCGAGCCCGCCGAGGAGATCGTCGACCGCGGCGACGGTACCGCCGTGATGAAGCTCGGTACCATCGGCGTGCAGGTGCGTATCATCCCGCCGAACGCCGAACTCCCCGACGACTTCGAGATCGCCGAGGACGCCGACATCGAGGAGTACATCGAGGAGGCCGAGGAGGGCGTCGACGACCTGCTCGCCGAGGCCGACGAGGCGCTCGACGACGAGGTCACCAAGGACCGCGACGACCTCGAGCCCGAGGAGCCGGCCGAGCCGGCCGACGACGTCGCCGAGGAGGAAATCCTCGAAGAGGAGCTCGACCCCGAGGAAGGGGAAGCGCCCACCTCGCCGCCGGACTCCGAGGAGGACGTCGAGTCCGAACTGGAGGAACTCGAGGAGGAGATCGACGACCTCGACGAGGAGACCGAGGCGGACGCCGAGGAACTGATGGACGAGATGGACGACGCCGCCGAGAGCGACGAGGCGGACGAGACCGACGAGGCCGACGAGGCCGACGCTGACGACGACACCGAGGAGGTCGACGAGTAATGGCCATCGTTCACGTCGAGGAAATTCGGGACATGACGCCTGCCGAGAGGGAGGCCGAACTGGAGGACCTCGAGACGGAACTGCTGAACTCGCGTGCCGTGCAGGCCGCGGGTGGCGCCCCGGAGAACCCCGGGCGAATCAAGGAGCTTCGCCGCACCATCGCGCGGATCAAGACGGTCCAGCGCGAGGAAGGCGATCTCGACAGCGAGGCTTCGGCCTCGGACAGCGCGAGCGGCGATAGCCGCGAGCAAGAGTAAGTATGGACCCCCGAACCCTGCCCCGACACGAACTCGCCGGCCTCCGCGTGGAGGTCGTCGACTCGCCCAACGCCGACCTGGTCGGCGTGAGTGGCACGGTCGTCGACGAGACGACCAACACCCTCGTCGTCGGGACGGGCGACGGGCCGAAACAGGTGCCGAAGGCGGCCGCGACGTTCCGCTTCCACGTCGATGGCGAGCGCGTCATCGTCGACGGCGAGCGACTCGTCGCGCGTCCGGCCCGACGCACCGAAACCACTGCTACCAGCAAATGGCGCTAGGACTGAACGTATCGGAACCCGAGGAGGCCTGCTCCGACGAGAACTGTCCGTTCCACGGCGAACTCGCCGTTCGCGGACAGACGCTCGAGGGCACGGTCGCCTCTACCGACATGGAGAAAACCGTCGTCGTCGAACGCGAGTACGACGTCAAGGTACCCAAATACGACCGCCTCATGAAGCGGCGGTCGCGCGTTTCCGCGCACCACCCTGACTGTCTCGACCTCGCGGTCGGCGACACGGTTCGTATCGCAGAGACACGACCGCTCTCGAAGACGAAGAGCCACGTCGTCATCGAACGACTCGGAGGTGAGGAGTGATGCAGGCGCTCAACGCCGACGTCACCCAGGGCCTCGAAAAGGGCTCGCTCATCCGGTGTGCGGACAACACCGGGGCCCGCGAGCTGAAGGTCATCTCCGTCTCCGGCTACTCCGGGACGAAGAACCGCCACCCGAAGGCGGGGCTCGGTGACAAGATCACCGTCTCCGTCACGAAGGGCACCCCCGAGATGCGTCGACAGGTGCTCGAGGCCGTCGTCGTCCGCCAGCGGAAACCCATCCGCCGGCCGGACGGCACCCGGGTCAAGTTCGAGGACAACGCGGCGGTCATCGTCGACGAGAACGAGGACCCGCGCGGGACCGAACTGAAGGGTCCCATCGCGCGAGAAGTGGCCGAGCGGTTCGGCAGCATCGCCAGCACGGCGACGATGATACTGTAACGATGACGAAACAGCCAGACAAACAGCGAACCCGACAACGGCGCGCCCCGCTTCACGAGAAGCAGCGGCAGGTCCGTGCCCACCTCTCGGAGGACCTCCGAGAGGAGTACGGCACCCGGAGCGTCCGCGTCAACGAGGGCGACACCGTCGAGGTCCAGCGCGGCGACTACGCCGGCGAGGACGGCGACGTCATTGCGGTCGACCTCAAGGACGCGGTCGTCCACGTCGAGGACGTGACCCAGGAGACGGCCGACGGCGAGGAGGTGCCTCGTCCGCTCGACGCCTCGAACCTCGTGGTGACGGACCTCGACCTCTCGGACGAGAAGCGCGAGGCACGCCTGGAGGACAACGAATGACGCACCACCAGAAACGACTCTCCGTCCCGGACTCGTGGCCGGTCGAGCGCAAGGAGAACACGTTCACCGTGAAGGCCGACGCCGGCCCGCACGGCGAGGCAGGGGTCCCCCTGCTGATTCTCCTACGCGACGTCCTCGAGTACGTGGACTCGAAGAAGGAGGCACGGTACGCGCTCGAACAGGACTCCGTCCTCGTGAACGGCCAGCCCATCAGCGACGAGGAGCGGCCTATCGGGATGTTCGACATCCTGGCGTTCACCGAGCGCGAGGAGTTCTACCGGGTGTTCCCCGACGAGGGCGGTCGGCTCTCCCTGACCCCCATCGACGAGGACGCCGCCGGCTCGCGACTCGGCAAGGTCACGGGGAAGCGGCAGGTCCCCGGCGGGGAGACGCAGTTGACGCTCCACGACGGGGCGACCCTGCTCACCGACCGCGAGGACATCGACCCGAACGACTCCATCGTCGTCTCGAACGACGACAAGGACGTCGTCGCGCACTTCCCGTACGAGGAGGGTGCGCTGGTGACCGCCGTCGCCGGCACGCACGCGGGCGACATCGGCACCATCGACGAGATTCAGGTCACCGCCTCGTCGTCGTCGAACAACGTGCTCGTCGAGCGCGACGAGGGTCGCTTCGAGACCATCGAGGAGTACGTCGTCGTCATCGACGAGAACTTCACGGGTGATGACGATGAGTAGCGAGAGCGCCGACGCGGAGTTCCACGAGATGCGCAAGCCGCGCGTCGAGAAGGTCGTCGTCCACATGGGCGTCGGCCGCGGTGGCCGCGAACTCGCGGACGCCGAGGACATCCTCGCCGAGGTCGCCGGCCAGCAGCCGGTCCGCACGCAGGCCGAGCGGACGCTCCAGGACTTCAACATCCGGGAGGGCGACCCCATCGGCGCGAAGGTCACCCTGCGCGACGAGGACGCCCGCGAGTTCCTCGAGACGGCCCTGTCGCTCGCGGACATCGACGCGCGCCAGTTCGACGAGACGGGCAACTTCAGCTTCGGCGTCGAGGAACACACCGAGTTCCCGAGCCAGGAGTACGACCCCGAAATAGGCATCTACGGGATGGACGTCACGGTCAACCTCGTGCGGCCCGGCTACCGGGTCCACAAGCGCGACAAGGCGAGCCGGCAGATACCCCAGCGACACCGCCTGAACCCCGAGGACGCGGTCGCGTACCTCGAAAGCGAGTTCGGCGTGGAGGTTACGGAATGAGCGAAGCAGATCAGACAGAGACGGGCGAGCAGGCCACGAAGCGGACCGGCCAGCTTCACGAGTGCCAGCGGTGCGGCCGCAAGCAGGGGCTCGTGAGCAAGTACGACATCTGGCTGTGTCGGCAGTGCTTCCGTGAGATCGCCCGTGACATGGGATTCAAGAAGTACAGCTAACGATGGCGGACAACGACCCACTGGCCAGCGCCCTGTCGGGTATCGACAACGCGGAGGGCGTCGGCCATCTCCGACACACGGTAGAGCCCGCCTCGAACGAAATCGGCTCCGTGCTCGAGGTCCTCGCGGACCGCGGCTACGTCGACACGTTCCAGTTCGTCGACGACGGGAAGGCCGGGAAGTTCGAGGTCGAACTGAAAGGAGCGATCAACGCCTGTGGTACGGTCAAGCCCCGCTACTCGGCGGGCGCCGGCGAGTTCGAGAAGTGGGAGAAGCGGTTCCTCCCCGCCCGCGACTACGGGACGCTCGTCGTCTCGACCAGCCACGGGATCATGAGCCACTACGAGGCCCGCGAGGAGGGCATCGGTGGCCAGGTGATCGCATACGTATACTGACGATGAAGCGAGAACTACAGATTCCGGACGACGTCACCGTGACGCAGGACCATCTCGACCTGACCGTCGAGGGGTCCGAAGGCAGCGTCACCCGGCGGCTCTGGTATCCGGACGTCAGCGTCTCCGTCGCGGACGGCGCGGTCGTCATCGAGTCCGACGCCGACGACGCGAAGACGACGGCGACGGTCGGGACCTTCGAGAGCCACGTCACCAACATGTTCCACGGCGTCACCGAGGGGTGGACCTACCGCATGGAAGTGTTCTACTCGCACTTCCCGATGCAGGTCGACGTCGACGGCGACGAGGTCGTCATCGAGAACTTCCTCGGCGAGAAGGCGCCGCGTCGCGTCCCCATCCACGGGGACACCGACGTGGAGGTCGACGGCGAGGAGCTCACCCTCTCGGGACCGAGCATCGAGGACGTGGGCCAGACCGCCGCGGACATCGAACAGCAGACCCGCGTCCAGGGGAAGGACACCCGCGTCTTCCAGGACGGCGTGTACATCACCGAGAAACCGAAGCGAGGTGAGGCCTGATGGCAGACGACGACACCGAGGAAGTCGACGCCGAGGAGGAACAGGACGCCGCCGACGAGCAGCAGGCGGCCGACGCCGAAGACGAACAGGAGGTCGACGCCCAGGAGGAAGGTCCCGAACAGTTGACCGACATCAGCGGCGTCGGCAACGCGAAGGCGGCCGCCCTCGAGGGTGCCGGTTACGAGACCGTCGAGGACGTGAAAGCGGCCTCCCAGTCGGAGCTGGCCGAGGTCGAGGGCATCGGCAACGCCCTCGCGGCCCGCATCAAGGCCGACGTCGGCGGCCTCGAGGTCGCCGAGGAGACCGAGGCCGAGGTCGAAGACGAGACCGAGGAGCCCGACGAGGAGGCCGAGGAGGAAGTCGAGACCGAACTCCAGCCCCGCGGGCTGGTCGACAAGACCCCCGACCTCTCGGAGAACGAGAAGCGGCTCCTGGCCCAGCGCAAGCGGGTCTCCACCCCGCAGTTCAACCGACAGGACTACCACAAGAAGAAGCGGACGCCCACCTCGTGGCGGCGTCCCCGCGGCGGCCTCTCCAAGCAGCGGAAGGGCGTCAAGGGGAAGGGCCCGAAGGTGGAGGCGGGTTACCGCACCCCCGAGGCCGTTCGGGGCCTGCATCCGTCCGGCTTCGAGGAGGTTCACGTCCACAACGTGGACGACCTCGAGGGTGTCGACGGTGACACCGAAGCGGTCCGCATCGGCTCGACGGTCGGCGCGCGCAAGCGCGAGGCCATCGAGGAGGAAGCCGAGGAGCAGGGCATCCGCGTCCTGAACCCGACGTACGTCGAAGTGGAGGTCGAAGAATGACTGACCTGAGTGCACAGAAGCGACTCGCCGCTGACGTCCTCGACGTCGGGAAGAACCGCGTCTGGTTCGACCCCGAGCGACAGGGCGACATCGCCGACGCCATCACCCGCGAGGACATCCGCGAACTCGTCGACGAGGGGGCTATCGCCTCCGAAGACGCGAGCGGGAACTCGCGGGGACGTGCCCGCGAGCGCGCCGAGAAGCGCTCGTACGGCCACCGGAAGGGACAGGGGTCCCGGAAGGGGAAACAGGGCGGTCGCTCCGACGAGAAGGAGGACTGGCAGTCTCGCATCCGTGCGCAGCGGCGCACGTTGAAACAACACCGCGACGAGGGCGACATCGACTCGTCGGCGTACCGTGAGCTGTACGACATGGCTTCGGGCGGCGAGTTCGACTCCGTCGCGGACCTCGAACGTTACATCGAGAACAACTACTGACCATGGCAACCGGACCACGCTACAAAGTGCCGATGCGGCGTCGCCGCGAGGCACGGACGAACTACCACCAGAGGTTGCGCCTGCTGAAATCGGGCAAGCCCCGGCTGGTCGCCCGCAAGAGCAACCAGCACACCAGGGCGCAGCTGATCGTGACCGGACCGAACGGCGACGAGACGGTGGCGAGTGCGACCTCGAACGACCTCGCGGAGTACGGCTGGGACGCCCCGACGGGCAACCTGCCGGCCGCGTATCTCACCGGCCTGCTGGCGGGCATTCGCGCGCTGGAGGCCGACGTCGAGGAGGCCGTGCTCGACATCGGGCTCAACACCGCGACGCCCGGAAGCAAGGTGTTCGCTGTACAGGAAGGCGCCATCGACGCCGGCCTCGACGTGCCGCACAACGACGACGTGTTCGCCGAGTGGGACCGCACGCGCGGTGGCCACATCGCCGAGTACGCCGAGTCGCTGGACGACGAGCTGTACGCCGGCGACTTCGACGCCACCGAACTGCCCGCCCACTTCGACGAGGTGCGGGAGACGCTGATGGAGGACAATGAGTAACAACGGCTGGGAGCCGCAGACGCGGCTCGGACGACAGGTCGCTGAGGGCGATATCACCGACATGCGGCAGGCGCTCGAATCCGGGCTCCCGCTGAAGGAGCCGGAGCTCGTCGACCAGCTCCTGCCGGGCCTCGAAGACGAGGTGCTGGACATCAACATGGTCCAGCGGATGACCGACTCCGGCCGCCGGGTGAAGTTCCGGTGTGTCGTCGTCGTCGGCAACCGCGACGGCTTCGTCGGCTACGCGGAGGGCCGCGACGACCAGGTCGGCGGCGCCATCCAGAAGGCCATCGACATCGCCAAGCTGAACATCATCGACGTCTCCCGCGGCTGTGGGTCGTGGGAGTGTGGCTGTGGCCGCCCGCACACGGTCGCGCTGCGGACGACCGGCAAGGCCGGCTCCGTCGAGGTCGAACTCCAGCCCGCTCCGCGTGGTCTGGGGCTGGCCGGCGGTGAGACCGTCCGGCACGTGCTGGAACTCGCGGGTATCGACGACATCTGGACGCGCTCGTCGGGCAACACCCGGACGACGGTCAACTTCGCGAAGGCGACGTTCAACGCCCTGCGCGCGACGGCCGAGGCGCGGGTGCCCCAGCGCACGCTCGAACAGCGCGAGGTGATCGAGTGATGGAGGCCATCGTCCAACTGCGCGGCGAGGTGAACCAGAGCCAGGGCGTGCGCGACACGCTCGGCATGCTGAACCTCCACCGCGTCAACCACTGCGTGCTCGTCCCGGAGACGGACACCTACCGCGGGATGATCACGAAGGTGAACGACTGGGTCGCCCACGGCGAGCCGTCCGTCGAGACGGTCGAACTGCTCGTCGAGACACGGGCCGAACCCGCCGAGGGCGACGCCGACATCGACGACGAGTGGGTCGCCAACAACACCGACTACGACGACGTGGCCGCGCTGGCGGCGGCGCTGGTCGACGAGGAGACGACCCTGCAGGAGCAGGGGCTCTCGCCGACGCTTCGCCTGCATCCGCCACGTGGCGGCCACGACGGCATCAAACACCCCACGAAGGAGGGTGGGGCCCTCGGGAAGCAGTCGACCGAGGAGATCGACGACCTCCTGCGAGAGATGCGATAATGACATCGAAGAAACGACGCCAGCGCGGTTCGCGAACGCACGGCGGTGGCTCCCACAAGAAGCGCCGCGGCGCGGGCAACCGGGGCGGGCGTGGACGTGCGGGCCGCACGAAACACGAGAAGGCGAACTACCCGCCGCAGGGCAAGAAGGGGTTCTCGACGCCCCAGAAGCAGCAGCGGACCGTCGAGACAGTCAACCTGCGCGAACTCGACGAAGACGTCCCGCTGTACGTCGAGGAGGGTATCGCCGAGGAGTCCGGCGACGGCTACGCCATCGACGCTCGCGACGTGGTCGACGCCGGCTCCGACGTGGACGTGGTGAAGGTGCTCGCCGGCGGCCAACTCCACGAGAGTCTCGAAGTCACCGCCGACGCGTTCTCCGAGGACGCCGAGGCGAAACTGGCGGACGCGGGCGGTGAGGCCGTGCTCACGGAGCACGGCGAACAGCTCGCGGCCGAAGAAGCTACAACCGACGAGGACGACGAGGACGAGTAATGAGTTGGAAGGAGACCGCCGAACCGGTACTCTCGCGGATGCCCAACGTGTCCCGGCCCGAGGGTCACGTTCCGTTCCGCCGCAAACTGGCGTGGACGGCGGGCGTCCTCGTGCTGTACTTCTTCCTGACCAACATCCTCCTGTTCGGGTTGGCCGAACGGGGGAGCGACGCGTTCGGTCAGTTCCGGTCCATCCTCGCGGGTGGACAGGGCACCATCCTGCAGCTGGGTATCGGCCCCATCGTCACGGCCTCCATCGTGCTGCAGTTGCTCGGCGGTGCCGACCTGCTCGGTCTCGACACGAACGACCCGCGCGACCAGGTGCTGTATCAGGGCCTCCAGAAGCTACTGGTGGTCGTGATGATCTGCCTGACGGGCCTGCCGATGGTGTTTGCGGGGAGCTTCCTGCCCGCCAGCGACGCCGTCGCCCAACAGCTCGGCATCGGGCTCGTGGGCGTCAAGTGGCTGATGTTCGCGCAGATCTTCGTCGGCGGTCTCCTCATCCTGTTCATGGACGAGGTCATCTCGAAGTGGGGCGTCGGCTCCGGTATCGGCCTGTTCATCATCGCCGGCATCAGCCAGAGCCTCATCGGCGGGTTCTTCGCCACGCCGGGTATCGGGAACCAGACCGGGTTCTTCTACGGCTGGTACCAGATCCTCGTCGGCGAGGCGTCGCTCGGGCCGGTGCTCCAGCCGTCGGGGCTCCAGCAACTGCTCATCGGCCCCGGCCAGTTGCTGTTCCTGCTGACGACCATCACCATCTTCGTGGTGGTCGTGTACGCGGAGTCGGTCCGCGTCGAGATTCCCCTCTCGCACGCTCGCGTGAAGGGTGCCCGCGGTCGGTTCCCGGTGAAGCTCATCTACGCGAGCGTCCTGCCGATGATCCTCGTGCGTGCGCTCCAGGCGAACATCCAGTTCCTCGGGCGCATCCTCTACGCGCAGGCCGGGACGCCCTCGGGCGTCATCGAACTGTTCGGCATGCGGATGCCGTGGCTCGGGGTGTACACGACCTCCGGCGGCACCGCGTCGCCCGTCGACGGGCTGTTCTACTACCTCGCGCCCATCTACTCGTTCCGTGACTGGATGTGGTTCGCCGGGTTCGCCACCAACGAGCCCTGGCAAATCATGCTCCGCATCGCCGTCGACCTGACGTTCATGGTGCTCGGCGGCGCGGTGTTCGCCATCTTCTGGGTTGAGACGACCGGCATGGGGCCGGAGGCGACCGCCGAGCAGATTCAGAACTCGGGGATGCAGATTCCCGGCTTCCGGCAGTCGCCCGGCGTCATCGAGAAGGTGCTCGAACGCTACATCCCCCAGGTCACCGTCATCGGCGGTGCCCTCGTGGGACTGCTTGCGGTCATGGCGAACATGTTCGGGACCATCGGACAGGTCTCCGGCACGGGGCTGCTGCTGACGGTCTCCATCACGTACAAACTGTACGAGGAGATCGCCGAGGAGCAGTTGATGGAGATGCATCCGATGATGCGCCAGATGTTCGGCGGCGGCTCGTAGCTCCGGTCACTGCTCCCCCGTGTTTCTTCCCGACGCCACCGACGAGCCGCGGCAGTCGACCCGATGGCTGGGACGGCGACCGCTGGCTTCTATGCCCCGCCCCGAATACGCCGGCGCATGTCGACGCAACTGGCGTGGCTGTTGCTCTTCGTCGCCGGACTGTTCGAGGCCGCGTGGGCCATCGGGCTGGAGTACTCGGCGGGGTTGACCCGGCTCCGACCCACGGTGGCGACGGTACTGGCGCTCGCGGTCAGCATGGTCCTGCTGGCGAAGGCGGTCCAGGAGCTCCCGGTCGGGACCGCCTACGCCGTCTGGACGGGTATCGGCGCGTCGCTGACCGCCCTCCTCGGCATCTACCTGTTCGACGAGCCGGCGACGCTGCTGCGGCTGGCGTTCATCGGCGTCATCGTGGTGGGCATCGCGGGGCTCCAGATGGTCTCCGCGAGCTGAAACGCCTCGCGGGTGGCCCGTCGTCGTGGCCCGTCGCCCGGACGACGCCGGCTCGTGACCGTCGCCCGACGCGTTCGAGTGGCGGTCGGGTCGGACGGCGACGCACCGCCGGTTCCCGGTGGTGGTCCGGGCGGCCCCCGGGCGCGCAGTTGAAATACTCGCCGTGCGTACAGATAACATGACTCACTCCTACGACGACGCCGCCTACTACCTCGACCGGGCGGGCGGCCGGCTGGCCGCTGGCGACACGACGGCGGCCGTCGAGTCGGTCGCGGCCGCCGCCGCGGCGGTTCGGGGAGCCCCGCCCCGCGGACTGGCCCGGGAGGCGAACGGCTACGCACGTGGGGCCGTGGCCGCGATGCGCCAGCGGCCGCCCGACGTGGAGCGGGCGGAGACGTATCTCGACGTCTGCGCCCGGACGGTCGAGGAGATGGCGGGCTACGAGCGCGCCGAGCTGTTCGGCGCCCGGCCGGCTCAGTAGATTATCTCGTCGTCGAGCGCGTCCATCTGCTCCTGGTAGCGGTTGCGGATGGTGACGACCGTCACGTCGGCCACCTCGCTCACCTCGCTCTGGGTGAGCTTCGGGCCGACGATACGCGACGCCGAGTAGATGGCCGCCGCGGCGTAGCCGGACGGCGACTTGCCCGAGTGGAGCCCCTGTTCGGTCGTCTCCGCGACGACCTCGACCGCCTTCTGCTGTATCTCGTCGCTCACGCTCAACTCGGAGGCGAGCTGTGGGATGTACTGGCGGGGGTCGACGGGCTCCAGCGCCAGGTCGAGTTCCTGTGAGATGTAGCGGTACGTCCGCCCGATTTCGCGGCGGTCGACGCGCGAGACCTGCGTGAGGTCGTCCAGCGAGCGGGGGATACCCTCCTGGCGGCAGGCGGCGTGTAGCGACGCGGAGGCGACGCCCTCGATGGAGCGGCCGCGAATCAGGTCCGCATCGAGGGCGCGCCGGTAGATGACCGATGCGACCTCCCGCACCGAGCGCGGCACGCCCATCGCGGAGGCCATGCGGTCGACCTCCGAGAGCGCGAACTGGAGGTTGCGCTCGCCGCTCTCCTGGGTGCGGATGCGCTCCTGCCACGTCCGGAGGCGGCGCATCCGGTTGCGCTTGTCCGTCGACAGCGACCGGCCCGACGCGTCCTGGTCCTTCCAGTCGATGTCGGTGGTGAGGCCCTTGTCGTGCATCGCCTGCGTCGTGGGCGCGCCGACGCGGGACTTCTCCTGTTTCTCCGTGTGGTTGAACGCGCGCCACTCCGGCCCGCGGTCGATGTTCTCCTCCTCGACGATGACGCCCGTCTCCTCGTCGATGAGTTCGCCGTTGTCGGTGCGAACGAGGTTCTCGGGGTCGATGTCGTCGGCTGTTTCGTCTACCGTACCGTCGTCCTGACGGCGTGAGAGGCGTGTCATGTGTTCCGGTCGAGGGACTGCGTGTATCTTCCGGGGTAACAGCGGCGCGTGGCCGGGAATCCGGACGTACACACGGCTAACGCTGTTGACACACGCCGAGGGCACGGAGCGTGCGTCGACCCTGACTGTCGATTGCTCTTGTACGTGTGAGCGAGAGCCTTTATAGCCTTTTGCTCCTGTCCGACGTTATCTGAATAGAAGGCGGGCTACCACCGGCTATCACCGGCTATTCTTGCCACACTGAGCTATTTACGTGTCAGATACCTATCGAAGGCCATGACAGCGGCCGGTCCCCCGGGCGCGCGACCGCTCGACGAGCTGGTCGGGGGGGTCGCGCGTCGGCTGAAGGTGTGGACCGCGTTCGCGTTCGCGGTCGGCATCCGCCTCGGTGGGCCGCTCGTCCTCGCGGTGTTCCTCGTCGGCGCGACGGTCGGAACGGGCATCGCGCCCGTCGACCGGACGGCCAAGGCGGTCACCGCCCAGATGACCGGCGAGGAGCTCGCGCCGGCCGTCGGCAACGCCTCGCTGGTCGACAGCGACGGCGACGGCCTGGGTGACCGCCAGGAGCGCCGCCTCGGCACCGACCCGAACGACCCCGACACCGACGGCGACGGCCTGCGCGACGGCTGGGAGGTGGCCGGCGAGGCGCCCGGCGGCGCGGCGCTACCCGACAGCGACCCGTTGCGGGCGGACCTGTACGTCCAGGTGCTCGTCGCCGAGGACATCCAGTCGCTGTCGGCCCGCGAACGGACCGGCCTCCGACGTGCGTGGTCGTCGATGCCCGTCTCGAACCCCGACGGCACCACCGGCGTCGCGCTCCACTACGTCTCGCCTCACGCGAAACGTCTCGACCGGCGCGTGACGCTCGACGACCGGCGCCCGGCGACGGTCGACCGGCTCCGCGAGCGGTTCTACCGTCCCGAGTACGTCGGCGCGTACGGCTGTCTCGCCCACCAGGTGGTGCTTGTGCACGTCGACAACGAGAGCTTCGTCGGCGTCGGGTCGACCCCCGGCTACCAGGTGTTCGCTGACGGCACACTCACCCGCGACTACGCCACGCCGTACACCGTCCGGGTCCGGACGGTCGTCCACGAACTGCTCCACAACGTCGTCGTCGGCTCCGCACGCGGCATCGACGGGGCCGGGCATACGGACGGCGGCTGGCTCTCGCACGGCCCGTTCCGCGAGAATCAGTATCTCTCCGCGTCGGCGGAGCGCGCCATCGAGCGCGAGGGGTTCGCCACCGCCGGCACCGCGGGCTGTTGATAGTAACCGACTTACGCCCCCCGACCGATGGACGGGGCATGACCGGGTGGTCGCCGTGCGCGTGATAGTCGTCGGCGCGGGCGAAGTCGGTTCCAGCATCGCCGAGAGCCTCTCGGGCGACCACGAGGTGGTCGTCGTCGACATCGACCCCGACCGCGTCGAGTCGCTCACCTACTCGCACGACGTGCTCGCCATCGAGGGGGACGGAAGCGAGATAGAGACGCTGGAGGAGGCCGGCATCGACGAGGCCGACATGCTCATCGCCAGCACCGACGACGACGAGACGAACATCGTCACCTGCGGCACCGCCACCGTGTTCCCGGACGTGTTCACCATCGCTCGGGTGAAACGGCCCCAGTTCCTCCGGACGTGGGAGCGGGGCGACCGCACGTTCGGCGTCGACTTCATGGTGTGTACGGACCTGCTGACCGCCCAGAACATCGTCGGCGTCATCGGCCTGCCGACGGCCCGCGACGTCGACACGTTCGCGGACGGCGTCGTCCAGATGGCCGAGTTCGAGTTGCCCGCCGAGAGCCCCGTCGTCGGCCAGACGGTCCAGGAGGCCGACCGGTTCGACTCGCTGACGTTCGCGGCCATCGTCCGCGAGGACGGCATCGTCATCCCGCGTGGGGACACGGTGCTGGAAGCGGGCGACGACGTCGTGGTCATCGGGAGCCCCGACAGCACCCGGCAGTTCAGCGCCGAAATCGCCCCCCAGCAGACCGGCCCCCGGGACATCGTCATCGTCGGCGGGAGCGAGGTCGGCTACCAGGTCGCCCGCCTGCTCGAGACCCGGGAGTTCTCGCCGCGACTCATCGAGCGCGACCCCGAGCGGGCCCGCTGGCTGGCCGAACGCCTGCCCGCGACGACGGTGATGCAGAGCGACGCCACCGACCAGGAGTTCCTCGAACGCGAGAACGTCGGCGAGGCGGACGTGCTCATCGCCGCCCTCGAGAACGACCAGCAGAACCTGCTTGCGGGGTTGCTCGCCCAGCGGCTCGGCACCGACCGGGTCGTCGCCGTCGTCGACACCGTCGAGTTCGCCGACCTGTTCGAGGCGGTCGGCATCGACGTGGCCGTCTCCCCCCGCGAGGGGACCGCCGAGGAGATAACCCGGTTCACGCGCGGCCGCCGCGCCGAGAACGTCGCCGTCATCGAGGGGGACCGCGCGGAGGTGCTGGAACTGGAGGTCGGCTCCGGCGGGGAAGCCGTCGGCCGCACCATCGCCGACCTCGCCGCCGACCTCCCGGAGGGCGTCGTGTTCGGCGCCATCACCCGCAACGGGACGCTCGTCCCGCCGCGTGGCGACACCGTCGTCCGCGACGGCGACCACGTCGTCGTGTTCGCGGACGCGGAGGCCGTCGAGGCCGTCACCGAGACGTTATGAGGGTCGACTGGCGCACCAGCGCCAGCCTGACCGGTACCGTCCTCCGGGGGCTCGCCCTCGCGCTCGCCGCCTCCGCGGGCGTCGCGGTCCTGTACGCCGAATCGCCCGTCCCCTTCCTCGTGCCCGCCGCCGGCAGTCTGCTGGTCGGGTTCGCGCTCGAACGGCTCCCTCGCGACGACCTGTACCCCCGCGAGGCGTTCCTGATGGTGGCGGCGACGTGGCTCTCCGTGGCCGCCGTCGGCGCCGTCCCCTTCCTGCTCGTTGGGACGGGCGTGTTCACCTCGCCGACGAACGCGCTGTTCGAGTCGATGTCCGGCATCACGACGACGGGCGCGACGGTCATCCGCGACTTCTCGGTCCACCCGCAGGGGTTGCTGTTCTGGCGGCAACTGCTCCAGTGGCTCGGCGGGCTCGGCATCCTCGTGCTCGCGGTCGGCCTGCTGTCGCAACTCTCCGTCGGGGGCGCTCGCCTGATGGAGACGGAGACCCAGACCCAGGACGTGACGAAGCTCGCGCCCCGCATCGAGTCGACGGCGCGCATCCTCGGCCGGCTGTACGCGGGGCTGACGGCCCTGCTGACCGTGATACTTCTCGTGCTCAACGGCCTCGGATTCGCGCCGAACATGGGGCCGTTCAACGCCGTCGCCCACGCGCTGACGACGGTGGCGACGGCCGGCTTCTCGCCCGAAGCCGAGAGCCTCGGCGCGTTCACCCCCGTCGTCCAGTACGTCGTCGCGGCGTTCATGGTCGTCGGCGCGACGAACTTCGTGTTGCTGTACGCGCTCGTCCAGGGCGACGCCGACCGGCTCCGCGACAGCGAGGAGTTCCGCTTCTACCTCTGGATACTCGCGGCCGGGTCGGCGCTCGTCGCCGGCGTACTGGCCGTCGACGGCACCTTTCCCGGCGTCGAGCCGACGGTGCGCCACGCCGTCTTTCAGGTCGTCTCCATCGTCACCACGACGGGGTACGCGTCGACGAACTTCGACCTGTGGTCGCCCGCCGCCAAGCACGCGCTGTTTCTCGGGATGTTCGTCGGCGGGATGGCCGGCTCGACCACCTGCTCCATCAAGACGGTGCGGTGGCTCATCGTGCTGAAGTCGTTCCGCCGGGAGCTGTTCGTGGAGCTGTCGCCCGAGGCCATCCGTCCGGTCCGTCTCGGGGACAGCGTCGTCGACGAGGATGCCGTGCGCGACGTCCACGCGTACGTCTTGCTGGGCATCGTCGCGTTCACGCTGTTGACGGTGTTCATCGTCGTCGACACCGCGCGGGCGTCGGTGGCGATAGGCGAGTTCGAGGCGATGGGCGCGGCGGCCTCGACGGTGCTCAACATCGGGCCGGCGTTCGGCCCCGCCGGGCCGTACGGGAGCTACGCCGTCTTCCCGCGGTCGAGTTTGCTGGCGATGACGGCGCTGATGTGGGTCGGCCGCATCGAGTTCATCCCCGTGTTGGTGCTTTTCACCCGACGGTTCTGGACCGGCTGACGCGCGGAGAGCGGTGGATTGATGCTCGGGACGCGAGTCCGGGCGGACGTGTCGCTGCTCTCCGCGAACGGCCGGGGGCTGGACCTCCGGGTCGACTGGCGTGCGAGCGTTTCGCTGACCGGGCGCGTCATCAAGTACCTCGCGCTCGCGCTCGTGTTGCCGCTTCTCGTCGCGGTCATCTACGACGACGGCGTCGTCACGTTCGGCGTCGCCATCCTGCTGACGGTCGTGGTCGGCCTGCTCGCGGAGCGGCTCGACCCCGACCCCGACCTCGGTTCGCGGGAGGCGTTCCTGATGGTCGCGCTGACGTGGCTCTCGGTGGCCGTCGTCGGCACCATCCCTTACCTGCTCGCGGGGATGGGCACCGAGAGCACGCTCGCCCACCCGGTGAACGCGCTGTTCGAGTCGATGTCGGGGTTCACCACCACGGGCGCGACGGTGATGGGGCAGATATCGCTCGAACGCCACTCCCACGCGCTGTTGTTGTGGCGACAGCTCACCCAGTGGCTCGGCGGGATGGGTATCGTCGTGCTCGCGGTGGCCATCCTGCCGGAGCTCTCGGTCGGTGGCGCCCAGTTGATGGACGCCGAGGCGCCGGGGCCGGGCATCGAGAAGCTCACCCCCCGCATCGCGGAGACCGCACGGACGCTGTGGCTCATCTACGCCGGCTTCACCGTCCTCCAGATGCTCCTGCTGTACGGGCTCCATCTCGCGGGGCTGGCGCCGAACATGGGGCTGTACAACGCCGTCGTCCACCCGTTCACGACGATGCCGACCGGCGGGTTCTCCCCCGAAGCCCGGTCCATCGAGGCGTTCTCGGCGGCGGTCCAGTGGGTCATCATCCCCTTCATGGTCGCGGCCGGCACCAACTTCGCGCTGTTCTGGCGACTGCTCAACGGCGAGCGCCGGGTCGTCGTCCGTGACACGGAGTTTCGCGCGTACGCCGGCGCGCTCGGCGCGCTCTCGGCGGTCGTCGCGGGCGTGCTGTTCCTCGGCCCCGGCATCGTCCGCGAGGCGGGCGTCGGCGCGGAGTATCTCGCGGCGTACGTTGGCATCGAGGGGAGCCTCGAGCCGGCGCTTCGCCACGCTACGTTTCAGGTCGTCTCGATAATCACGACGACGGGGTACGCGTCGATGGACTTCAACGCCTGGTCGCCGGCGCTGAAGTACGTGCTGCTGTTCGGGATGTTCATCGGCGGCTCGGCCGGGTCGACGGGTGGTGCCATCAAAATCGTCCGCTGGGTGGTCATCCTGAAGTCGGTGCGCCGGGAGCTTTTCACCAGCGTCCACCCGGAGGCCGTCAGCCCGGTCCGGCTCGCCGGCCGCCCGCTCGACGAGCGGGCGATTCGGGGCATCTACGGGTTCACCCTGCTGTACCTGCTGTGTTTCGTTCTGGGGGTCGCGTTCGTGATGCTGGATGCGGCCCGCGTCGGCTACGCCATCTCGGCGTTCGAGGGGATGTCGGCGGTGGCGGCTACGCTCGGCAACGTCGGGCCGGGGTTCGGTGCGGTCGGTCCGATGAACTCGTATCTCGAGTTCCCCGCGTCGTCGAAACTGCTGATGGTGTTCCTGATGTGGATCGGCCGGCTGGAGATTTTCCCGGTGTTCGTGCTGTTGACGCGGGCGTTCTGGCGCTCCTGATTCCGGGCGTTCGCCCGCGGAATCCGGTTAGGGTTTTTACCTGTTCGCGTCCCAAGGGACGCGCATGGGTATCCTCTCTCGGGCCTCGTACGTCATCCGGTCGAAGATAAACGCCGTCCTCAACCGCGCGGAGGACCCCTCGGAGACGCTCGACTACTCCTACGAGCAGATGCGCGACGAACTGCAGGACGTCAAGCAGGGCATCGCGGACCTGACGACCCAGAAGAAGCGCCTGGAGATACAGAAGCGCCGCCTCGAGGAGAACGTCGAGAAGCACAACGAGCAGGCGCGCGAGGCGGTCCGGCAGGACCGCGAGGACCTCGCGCGGCAGGCGCTCGAACGGAAGAAGCAGAAGATGAACCAGATAGAGGAACTGGAGACGCAGATAGCCGACCTCCAGAGCACCCAGGACAGCCTCGTCGAGAAGAAGGACGAACTCCAGTCCCAGATAGAGCGGTTCCGCACCGAGAAGGAGACGATGAAGGCCCGCTACGAGGCCGCCGAGGCCTCCGCGCGGGTGTCGGAGGCGATGACGGGCGCCAGCGACGAGATGGAATCCACCTCGCGAGCCATCGAGCGGGCGCGCGAGAACACCGAGAAGATGGAGGCTCGTGCCGCCGCGCTCGACGAACTCGAGGGGAGCGGCCAGCTGGAGAACGTGATGGACGACCGCGACGAGATAGACCGGGAGCTTCAGTCGGGGCGGATGGACACCGAGATAGAGGCGGAACTGGAGACGCTCCGCCAGCAGGAGGGGAAAGCGCCCGAGAGCGAGCCCGAGCCGGTCGATGCCGACGCCGAGCCCGACGCGGTCGACGCCGACGTGGACGACGAGGCCGTCGAGGCCGAACTCGAGGAGCTCCAGGAGGAGGAGTCGGAGCCCGAGAACTGACCCCCGAGCTTTTCATCGCGTCGCGGCGTGACGAGGTGTATGGCAGACGAGGACAGCGACCAGCCGAGCGACCGGCTCCGTGAGCGAGCCGAGGAGAGCCGCTGGAAGCTCTGGTTCCTGCTGGAGGCCGACCGGCGCGTCGTCGCGCTCGTTCTGCTCGGCACCATCTTCGTCGTGTTGCAGGTCTCGGGGATGGTGTACCCGACCACGGAGGGGGCGATACGGTCGTCGGACTCGGTCGACACGGTGTTCCAGGGCTTTCTCACGGCCACCATCACCGGCGTCACCCTCGTGTTGACGCTGAACCAACTCGTCCTCTCACAGGAGCTGGGCGCCGCGGGCGACCAGCGCGAGCGGATGGAGAAGGCGCTGTCGTTCCGCGACGACGCCGCCGCGATGGTCGAGGCACCGGTCGCACCGGCCCGCCCGTCGCAGTTCCTGCGGGCACTCGTGCAGGTGGCCGGCGAGCGGGCCCGTGACCTCCGTGAGGCCGTCCCCGACGACGGCGACCTCGCGTCGGCCGTCGACGACCTGGTCGCCAGCCTCACGGAGAACGCCGACCGCGTCTCCGACAACCTCGACGGCGCGCAGTTCGGCGAGTTCGAGGTGGTGTCTGCCGCGCTCAACTTCAACTACTCGTGGAAGGTGTTCGCGGCCCAGCGCATCGACGCCGAGTACGGCGACGAACTCGACGAGGCCGGGAGCGACGCGCTCGACAGGCTGTCCGAGGTGCTGAAACTGTTCGGCCCTGCCCGCGAGCATTTCAAGACGCTGTACTTCCAGTGGGAACTCATCAACCTCTCGCGGGCCATCCTCACCGCGTCGATTCCCGCCCTGCTCGTGTCGGTGTTCATGGTGTCGTTCTTCAACGACGCCACCTTCGGCGGCACGACGCTCGGCATGAAGAACATCATCCTCGCGTTCTCGGCCGGGTCGACGCTGGCGATGATGCCCTTCATCATCCTGCTCGCGTACGTGTTGCGCATCGCCACGGTGACGAAACACACCCTCTCCATCGGGCCGTTCATCCTGCGGGACACCGACCAGGTGGAGGAGGTGGAGTGGAACTAAGCCAGGAAGTCGGGCTCCAGCGTCCGCTCGTCGACCTCCGATTCGAGGTGGGAACGGAACGCGTCGACGGCTACGTCGTCGCCCTCGTTCTCGAAGCGGTCGCGCACCGAGACGGTCCCCGCTTCCTCCTCGTTGTCACCGACGATGAGCATGTACGGGACGCGGTCGTCGTGGGCCGCGCGTATCTTCCGCCCGATGGTGGCGTCGCGGCCGTCCACCTCGACGCGGAACCCCCCGAGTTCGTTCTTCACGCGGTGGGCGTAGCCGAGGTTGTCGTCCGAGATGGGGAGCACGCGCACCTGTTCGGGCGCGAGCCACGTCGGGAAGTTCCCCTTGAAGTGCTCGATGATGACGCCCATGAACCGCTCGAACGTTCCGAGGAGGGCGCGGTGGACCATCACCGGGTGGTGTTCGGCGTTGTCCTCGCCGACGTACGTCAGGTCGAGCCGCTGGGGGATGTTGAAGTCCAGCTGGACGGTGCCGACGGTCCACTCGCGGTTGATGGCGTCGCGGGCGTCGATGGCTATCTTCGGGCCGTAGAACGCCGCTTCGCCGTCCTCGATTTCGTACTCCAGTCCCTCGGATTCGAGTGCGCCCTTCAGCGCGTCGGTCGCCTCCGCCCAGATTTCGTCGCTCCCGACGGCGTCGTCGCCTTTCGTCTCCAGCTTGTAGATGACCTCCAGCCCGAAGTCGCCGTAGATGTCCTCGATGACGCCGAGGGTGCCCTTTATCTCCTCTTCTATCTGGTCGGGGCGGATGAACGCGTGGCCGTCGTCCTGCGTGAACCCGCGGACCCGGAGCATCCCCGACAGTTCGCCCGACTGCTCGTTGCGGTAGCAGGTGCCGAACTCCGAGAGCCGGATGGGCAGGTCCCGATAGGAGTGACTGCCGGTGTCGTAGATGTGCGCGTGGTTCGCGCAGTTCATCGGCTTCAGGCCGTACTCGGTGTCGTCCTGCTCCCAATTGAACATCTCGCCGTTGGCCGTGAACGTGTCGTAGTGGCCCGTCGGCTTCCACAGCTCCGCTTTGTTCAATTCGGGCGTCCACACCTCGTCGTAGCCGAGTTCGTCGTTCTTGTCGCGGATGTACTCCTCCAGTTCGCGGCGAATCGCCATCCCGTTGGGGTGGAAGTGGACACAGCCGGGCGAGTGGTCCGGCACCGTGAACAGGTCCATCTCGCGGCCTATCTTCCGGTGGTCACGCTCCTTGGCCTCCTCGCGCATCTCGATGAACTGTTCGAGGTCGGCCTCGCTCTCGAAGGCCGTCCCGTGGACGCGGGTCAGCGTGTCGTTCTCCTCGTCGCCACGCCAGTACGACGACGAGACGTTCAGCAGTTTGACGGCCCCGACTTCGCCCGTCGACTCGACGTGTGGCCCCTGACAGAGGTCCTGCCAGTCGTCCTGCACGTAGAAGGAGACGGGGTCCTCGCCGGCGGCCTCCGTCTCGAGGATGTCGCGTTTGTACTCGTTGTCCCCGTATATCTCGAACGCCTCCTCGCGGGACCGCTCGACGCGCTCGATGTCGTAGTCGGCCGCGATGATGTCGCGCATCTCGTCTTCGACGTCCGCGAGGTCGTCCTCGTCGAGGTCGACGCCCGTCACGTCGTAGTAGAACCCCTCGTCAGTCGGCGGGCCGATGGCGAGTTCCGCCTCCGGGTGGAGCCGCTGGAGCGCCTGCGCGAACACGTGCGCGGCGGAGTGGCGAAGCACCTGCAGGTACTCGTCGCTCTGGTCGGTGACGATGACGATTCGGTCGCCGTCCGCGACGGGGTGGACCCTGTCCACGAGGTCGCCGTTGACGACTCCCGCGACCGTGTCCCGGCCGAGACCGGGCCCGATTTCGTAGGCTACGTCCTCGACGGAGGAGCCCTCCGGCACCGATAGCTCGGAGCCGTCGGGAAGCGTGACCGTGACGTCGCTCATGGGGGAGAACAGTCGAGGCCCGGGGATAAGTGTTTAGAGACGGTGCCCACGCGTCGCATGCACCGTCCAGTGGTCGCCGCGAGGCGACCGTCCGTCGCTCACTTCGAGAGGTGCGCCGCCATCCGGTCGAACTCCTCGGTGAACGTCGCCTCGTCGTAATGCTGTGCGTGTAGCATCGCGCTGTAGCGTGCGGTGATGCTGGCGAGGAAGTCGACCTCGGCCAGTTCCGCCTCGCTCGCGCCGTGCATCTTCGCCGCCTCGCGGTGGAAGTACTGGCAGTACGGACATTTGATGTTCGCGGCCACCGCCAGCCCCATCAGTTCGCGGTACTTCGCGGGAATCTGCGTCTCGCCGACGTTGTACTTCTTGAACGTCGGCCACTCGTTGACGAGGTCCTCCTCCGGGAGCGCGTCGAGGAACCCCGGCACGAACCCGAGGGTGGCCTCGACGTCCGCGCGCGTCTCCTGATAACTGTCCTTCGCGTGGTACTCCATCTGTGCCATAGCTCTCACGCCCGTCGGTGACGGACACGGGAGCCCCGCGCCGCACGGACTTCGTTATGAGCGCGGTACGGCCGGTATGCTCGCAGGAGCCACGGGAGCCCGGAGGGTAAGCCGACGGCACGGGCCGGTATCCTCGGCGGTCGAGGCCGCTCCCGGCGGGCTTACAGCTCCTCGCTCGACGCAAGGGGTCCGTCGAGCCGTTCCTCCGCCCGCTGTTCAAGCTTGTACCGCTGGACCTTCCGGGTGCCCGACCGCGGCAGTTCGTCGACGAAGAACACCCGTCGCGGGTGGGCGTACGAGGGGACGTGCTGGAGTGCGAACTCCCGGAGGGCGCGCTCGCTCACCTCGGCGTCCGGCTCCGTTACGACGAACGCGACCGGCGCTTCTCCCTTCACTTCGTGGGGCGCGGCGACCACGGCCGCCGCCTGCACGTCGGGATGCTCGAACAGCGCGTCCTCGACCTCCGCGGGGTAGACGTTCTCGCCGCCGACGATGAGCATGTCGTCGGCGCGGTCCACCATCCAGAGATAGCGGTCCGCGTCGACGCGGGCGATGTCGCCGGTGTAGAACCACCCCTCCGAATCGAACACCTCCTCGGTCTTCTCCGGCAAGTCGTGGTAGCCGGCGAACACGTTGGGGCCGCGGATGGCGATTTCGCCCGTCACCTGCTCCTCGTCGTCGAAATCGAGGTGGTCGACGTCCGGCGGAGTCGTCGGGTCGAGCGTCGCCTCGCTCACGCGCACCTCCCTCGTCCCCGGGTCGACCAGCCGCATCTCCACGTCCGGGAGTGGCTGGCCGATACAGCCGGCCGCCTTCGCGGGGCCGTACACCGAGTCGGTGGTGCCCGCCGGCGACGTCTCGGTCATCCCCCAGCCCTCGGTCAACTGACAGCCGAAGGCCCGCTCGATGCGCCGGCGCGTGTCGTCGGCCAGCGGCGCCGCCCCGGAGCCGAGCGTCTCCACCGACGAGAGGTCGTACGCCTCAGGGTTCGACTCGTACTCGGAGAGCATCTCGATGAAGATGGCGGGGATGCCGGCGAACTGCGTCACCTCGTGGTCGGTGATGGCCTGCAACAGCGCGGACGGCACCGGGAGCGTCTTGAGCACGACGGTGCCGCCGCCGTACAACTGCGTCAACAGCACCGTCGAGAGCCCGTACATGTGAAACAGGGGGAGCACGAGCAACGCCACGTCCGTCTCGGGGTCGGTCCCCGACCGCGACTGGTACGACTGGGCCGTCGCCAGCAGGTTCTCGTGGGTCGTCAGGACGCCTTTCGGGTCGCCGGTGGTCCCCGAGGTGTACGGCTGGAGCGCCACGTCGTCGAACGCCCGGTCGCGCGTCTCGAACTCGGGGTCGGCGGCCTCGACTACGGCGTCGTAGTCCTCGTAGCCGTCACCGCCGCCGGGGAACAGCGTCGTCGGGACCTGCTCGGCGAGGTCAGCGACGACGGAGGGGAACACGTCGCTCCCGACGAGCACGTCCGCGCCGGCGTCGTCGATGATATATCGCAGGCTGTCGAGGTCCATCCGGTGGTTGAGCGGGACGGCGACGGCGCCCGCCTTGATGGTCCCGAACAGCGCCTCGGGAAACTGGAGGCTGTTCTCCAGATACAGCGCCACCCGGTCGCCCGGGTCGACGCCCTGCGCGACGAGCGCGTTGGCCACCTTGTTCGCGCGCGTCTCCAGGTCCGCGTAACTGCGCTGTTCGCCGCGGTACTCGACGGCGAGTTTCCCGCGGTAGCGCTCGGCCCCCATCGCCGGCAGGTCGCCGACGTGTCGCAGGGGCTCGCCCTGAAAATACTTCATGGGTACTGGTGACACTACGCATCTTCGTATAAGTTCTGCGCCGCGCTGGCTAGGGCGGCCACACGGCCGGGGCGCGTCGACTGCCCGTCAGCCGTCGCCGGCGGGCGCCCCCGTCGGGTCGACGGTCACCTCGCCGGTCCCGCTGACGCGGACCGCACAGCCGGCGAACAGGAACGCGATTTCGACCCGCTCGCGCTTCTCGGCCGGCACCGACCGGAACAGTCGGTCGAGGCTCTCGGGGTCGACGGCGTCGTACAGCGCCGGCAGTGCGGTCACGTCGGTGTCCGTCGCGGCGGCGACGCCGGTGGCGACCGTATGCGACAGGGGAGCGGGACCCTCCCACTCGTGGTGGCTGGTGTGGGGTCCAGCGGCGTCGTGCGGGGGCGTCTCGTCCGGGGATGGGCCGTCGGATGGCCCGTCGGGCCGAATCATCGTCACCACCTAACGGACCGCCACGAATGTAGATGGAGGCTTACTGGTCAGATTCCAGGGGCGAGGCCGCCTCGAACAGCCACTCGAACACGGCGCGCTGGGCCCGTCGGAGGTGGTGGTGGAGGGTCTGTCGCGTGATGCCGAGCCGGTCGGCGAGTTCCGGTCCGGTGCTCTCTCGCGGGGACTCGAAGTAGCCGGCGTGGTACGCAAGCTGGACCACGGTCCGCTGTCGCTCCGTGAGGCTCTCGGCGACGACCGCCCAGAAGTCGTGTGCCGCCGGAACGGACCGGGCCGACAGCAGTTCCATGTCGGGGTACACCCCCCGGACGCCGCGGCTACGGCGGCCGTGTCGGTCCCCGCCGGGAACCGTGCGGTGATGCGGTACTCGTCGGCGTCGACGACGCCGCCGGTGATCCGGCCGTCGTAGCCCCTGATGGCTTCCGTCACCGAGTCCGCCGTGACCAGTATCTCCACCCGGCTGACCCCACCCACCGTACTCAGCAGGCGGACGCTCTCGATGGACGGGAACGCCTCGAACGCCGCAGTCAGCTCTCGGGGACCGATTCCGGTCACGGTGTAGTACTGGAGCCGTCGTCTGCCGGGGAGCGGAACGTCCTGTGCCACGTCGAAGCGAATCCGTGCCGGGGGCGGCGTTCCGAGACCGAACACCACGCCGAGACGCTCTGAACTGAAGTCCACCTCGACGCGGTGCGTCGGCGCGTCCACCGACGCCGGCACCACGTCGTCGGCCCGCGAGCGGGGCGAACCCCCCGACATCGAGGGGTCGTGCCACCAGACGCGCGCCCGGGCCCCGACCTTCTTCGTCCCGAGGTCGCCACGCGAGGCCAGCCTCCGGAGTTTGTTGTACGCCGTGCGCCGGCTACAGCCGACCGCCTCGGCCACCTCGCGTGACGTCAACGGCTCGCCGACCGCGGCGTCGTCGAACGCCGCTAGCACCGCCTCGGGGGTCACGTGGCTCGTGGTCGCGGTGTCGTCCATGTGGACAGTTCGCATCCGAGGGGGATAACCCGTTCCGTCGAGGGTACGCCGACTCAGCGCCGGGTCGCACCGGTGCCCCGAGCGACGCCCGAGAGGTCAAGCGAGGGGACGGGCGGCCCCTCGAACGGGTCCGCACCGTCGGCCAGCAACAGCGAGCCGTCGAGGTCCGCGTAGTCGACCAGCGGCGCGAGGTGGACGGCCGCCGCGATGGCGGCGTTCGTCTCTATCATACAGCCGAGCATCGTCTCCAGGCCGTGCGCGCGGGCGGCGTGGAACGTCTCGATTGCCGGGCGGACGCCCCCACATTTCATCAGTTTCACCGTGGCGATGTCGGCCCGGTCGGCGACCTGCGGCACGTCCGTCGGGTCGACCAGCGACTCGTCGACCGCGATGGGGACCGGCGACCGCTCGTACACGTACCGGAGCGTTTCGGGGCTCTCGGCCGACACCGGTTGCTCGACGAACTCGACGCGGCCGTCGAGGAACTCACACATCGAGACCGCCTGTTTGGGCGTCCACGCCTCGTTGGCATCGACTCGGAGCCGCGCGTCCGGCGCGGCCTCGCGTACCGCCCCGACTATCTCGCGGTCCCGGTCGGTGCCGAGTTTCACCTTCAGCACCTCGTGGCCGGCGGCGACGGCCTCGCGGGCCTTCCGGCGCATCTCGTCGGTCTCCGCGAGTCCGACCGTGAACGACGAGACGGGCGTCGCGCTCGCGTCGAATCCGAGATACCGGTACAGCGGGAGGTCGTGCAGTTTCCCGAGGAGGTCGTGGAGCGCGACGTCGACGGCGGCTTTCGCCGCCGGATTCCGCCCGACTGCGCGGTCCATCTCGGCGTGGGCGGCATCGAGCGCGTGGGGGTCCTCCGGGAGCACGTCGAGCAGGTCGGGGAGGACCGCCTCGACGGTCGCGGCGGTCTCGCCGTAGTGGCTCGATGGCGCCGCCGCGCCCACGCCGGTCGTCCCGTCGTACTCGAGTTCGACGACGACGTTTTCCGCGTCGGTCTGGACGCCGCGAGCTATCTCGAACGGCTCCGCGAGCGGCATCTCGACGCGCTCGACGCTGGCGTTCATTCCAGCACCGCCTCCAGCAGGTCCCCGGGCCCCTGCCGAATCGGGTCGGCCACCGGCACGCGGAGTTGCGCCTCGTAGTCGTCGAGCGCCTCTCGTGCGGCGCTCTCGTCCAGCCCGTGGGTGTTGAGCGCGCCCGCGACCACCTCCGTCGGCGACACGGCCTCGGCGAGGTCCTCGTAGAGGTTGGCGACCCGCGAGGCCGGCGGAATCGCGTACGACTCGTAGCTGTGGATGGACTCGCGGCCCGCGGCGTGACACAGCACCAGCGCGTCGGGCGCGGCGCCGTGGAGGATGCCACACGTCACCGCCGAGTACGCGGGGTGGGTGATGGAGCCTTGCCCCTCGACGAACAGGTAGTCGTGGTCGGCCCGCTCGCGGAGCATCCGCTCGACGGCGCCCGCCGTGAAGTCCGAGACGGTGCGGTCGACGGGGATGCCCCAGTTCTCGATGACGATGCCGGTCTGTCCCGTCGGGACGAACGCGGCGTCCACCCCGCGGTCGACGGCTTCCTCGTACAGTTCGCGCGTCGTCGTCATCTTCCCAGTCGAGCAGTCGGTGCCGACCGTGAGGACGACCTCACTGTCGAGGTCACGCGCCACCCCCTCAGCGACGGTCAGGTCGTCGGGCGGCCGGCGCACGTCCCAGATGTCGCAGTCGTGCTCGGCCGCGAGCGCGGCCAGTTGCTCGTCCTCGGAGAGGAAGTAGTGGAGCCCGGAGACGAGGTCCGCGCCCGACTCCAGCGCGTACCGGAGGTCCGGCCGCCACGAGGCGTCGAGGCCGCCCCCGATGGGAGCGACGCCGACGACCAGCGCGTCGAACTCGGGCGCGTCGGCGGCCCGCCCGACGATGGGCGCGTCGGGCACGTCGTCGAGGTAGTCGCGCACGCGGGCGTCGGGGTCGGCCTCGGCTATCTCGCGGTCGAGGACGGCCACCGTCTCGTAGTCGGCGTACCGGAGGACGCCGACGGCGGTCTTCGCGCGGTCCGGGAACCCCTCGTGTGCGAGCAGGGCCACGCGGCGGGTCATGGTCGGTGGTTGGCGCCGAGGCCCATAAACTCAGACGCCGTACAGCCGCGTCGTCCAGAAGTCGTGGAACGCGTCGTCGATGGCCTCGTCTGGGTCGCCCGTCGCGTCGACGCTGGCCGTCGCGTCCGCGTCGAACTCGTCGAGTAGCGTGGACTCCCCCGCCACGTACAGGCGGTCGACGCCCGCCTCGTCGATGGCTTCGTGACACCGCTTCATGTGGTCGCGTATCTGCCCCTCGCGGATGCGCTCGAATCGGCCCTGCGAGAACCCGCCCTTCGAGTGGTTGCTCTTCACGTCGGTCGTAAACCCCCGCAGGGACTCGCGCTCGCGCCCCTCGTAGACGCCGAGCGCGAACGTGTCCGACCGCACCAGCGCGAACCCGAACCGGCCGGTGGGCCGGAACCACGACGCCTCGACGCGGAACCCGTCGCTCCAGTCGCTGAACGCCTCGGGGACGACCGGCGGCCGGCACGCGACGCTCACCAGCCCCGCGTCGTCGGCGTACGCGACACAGGGTGCGGCCCGGCGCACGAGCGCCGCCCGGTCGCCGAACGCCCGCTCGACGGCGTCGGGCAGGTCGCGCTCGTCGGTGACGACGGCGGTGAGCGCGCCCTCGGCGTCGGTGGCGACGCTGTCGAGACGCGCCAGCACCTCGTCGAGTCGGTCGCCACGAACCCGCTCCCGGCGGCGGAACTGGAGGTCAGCGCCGTCGTCGCCGTCGTCGAGTTGTCCTTCGAGGTCCGCGATGCGGTCCTCCAGCCGGTTGACCCGCTGTTCGGCCTCCTGCCTGGCCGCGACGGCTTCGCGGCGGCGCTCGCTCTCGGCGTCGCGCTCGCGCTCGAGGTGGCGCTTCTCCTCCTCGAGTTCCTCGATGCGCTCCTTCAGTTCGGTGCGGCCCAGCAGGTCGTCGAGCATCGGCGCGAACGACGGCGGCCCACGGTAAAAAGGTCAGGCGAGCGGCCCCTCGGCCGACAGGAACTCCGCGGCCACGTCCCGCTTGGCCAGGAGCACCTCACGCAGGGTCGGCGGGTTGTCGACGCCCGCCGCGTCCAGCCGGTCCTCGGGCACTGCGAGCGTCCGCTCGGGCACCGCCTCGTCGCCCGTCACCGACAGGTGTGTCGCGCCGACCTTCATCACGAGCGGGAGGTCGAGCCGCTCTACGCCCTCGCCGGTGGCGTACAGCTGCTCGTTGACCTCTTCGTGGTGACTGCTGTGGATGGCGGCCTGCTCGCCATCGTGCGGTTCGACGTACAGCCGACCCAGGTAGTACGCCTTCGAGAACGGTGCGAACATCTACAGTCGGATGTCACACGTTAACACACATAAGCTTTCCCGCCAACCCTTATGTCGTCGGGCAGTTCCACCGCCGGAGGTGCCGGCTCCGGCCGCCGTGCGGGGCCGGGGCCACAGGAGGTAAGGCTTCGGCCCGAGTCGTTCGCGGTGATGGGAACCCAGACGGAGGGTGCGGTCGCCGACGAGGAGTGGCCGGGCCGGGGCGTCGCCGAACGGGTCGCGGCCAGCGACCTGCTCCCGTCGGTCGTGCTGGCGGGGGTGGCCGTCGCGCTGGCGGGGTTCACTACCTACAACTTCCTCGTCGAGTTGTCGAACCTTCGGGTCGCTCTCCCGCCGATAATCGCGGCCTCGCAGGGGTACGTGCCGGCGTTCATCGTCGCGTGGGCCGCGGCGTGGCTCCTGGACAGCGAGTTCGACGCCGCCGGACGCTGGCGCGTCTCGCTTGCGGCCGTCGGCGGCACGACGCTGTTCGGGAGCGTCACCGTCCTCACGCTGTTCGTCCGGTGGGCGGAGGGGCGCACCGTCGGGGAGGCCCGCTACGCGGTGTTCGCCATCGCCGGCGCGGGGGCGCTGGCGGGCCTGCTGATGGGCGTGCTGTACGCCCGGTCGCAACGCGACGCGGAGGCCGCCGCCTCCACGCGCGACCAGTTCGAGTTGCTGAACAGCATCCTCCGGCACGACATCCTCAACCGAACGATGATCGTCCGCTCGCGCGCAAAGTTCATCGGCGACAACGTCGACGGCCGTCCCGCGGAGTTCGCCGACACCATCGTCGCCCAGAGCGACGACATCTCCGAGCAGGTCGAGCGGACCCGCGCCCTGCTGGACGCGCTCAGCGGCCGCGAACGCGACGTCGAACCCGTGCGTCTCGACGAGGCCGTCGCCGTCAACGCCGAGACGCTCCGGACGACGTACGAGGGCGTCGACCTCTCGGTCGCGGTGCCCGAAATGGAGGTACTGGCCGACGACACGCTCCGAGACGTGGTCGGCAACGTGCTGTCGAACGCCGTCGAGCACAACGACGAGGAGACGGCCGAAATCGACGTGACGACCGAGCGCCACGACCGGTACGTCGACCTCCGAATCGCGGACAACGGCCCCGGCGTCGACGACGACCTGAAGGAGACCATCTTCCGGCGCGACGAGACCGGCCTCCACGAGGACGGCACCGGCTCCGGGTTCGGGCTGTTCTTCGTCGACGCGATGCTCGACGCGTTCGGCGGGAGCGTCTGGGTCGAGGACAACCACCCCGAGGGGGCGGTGTTCGTGCTCCGGTTCCGTCGGCCCGACGCCGGTCCGCCGGCGTGAACCGCTGGGCCGTCCGATATTTACGTGCCGGGTGAGCACACGCGCGTATGGCCGCAGACGGGGGCGCGAAACCGCACGTCCTGGTGGTGGAAGACGAGGAGAAAATCCGCGAAACGTACGAACTGTGGCTCTACGGCGACTACGAGGTGTCGACGGCGACCGACGGCGAGGAGGCGCTGTCGCTGGTCGACGGGATGGACGGGTCGCCGGACATCGCCCTGCTCGACCGGATGATGCCGGGGCTGTCGGGCAGGGAGACGCTCGCGGAACTGCGCGACCGCGACCTCGACTGCCAGTACGCGATGGTGACGGCCGTCGAACCGGACTTCGACATCATCGAGATGGGGTTCGACGCGTACGTGACGAAGCCGGTCGCGGAGGCAGAACTCCGGGAGACGCTGGCCGACCTGCGGTCGCAGTCCACCTACGAGGACGTCCTCGACGAGTACACGACGCTCTTGGAGAAGAAGGAGACGCTGGAGGCCCACAAATCCGACGAGGAACTGGCCGACAGCGCGGAGTTCCAGCGTCTCCAGGAGCGTCTCGACGAACTGGACGACAGGCTGGACGACGCCTCGGCCGAGGAGGACGCCGGCTTCGTCGCCACGCTCCGCGAGATAGAGACCGGAGCCGACTCACCCGAGGAGGATGGCTGACACGTACGACCTCGGCCCAGCGGTGCCACTCGACGACGTCCGGTATCTCGACGCGGGGACGCGTCTGCTGGTGACGGGTCCGCCCGACGCGAACAAACGGGAGGTGGCGCTGGAGTTCCTCGCGGCCGGCCAGCGCCGAACCGACGGGGTGGTCATCGTCGGCACCGACACGGGAGCGATGCCGCTGACCGCCGCCTACGAGGGCGTCGGCGGCACCGACGACGAGCGGCTCCGCGTCGTCGACGCCACCGGGTTCGGGAGCGACGGCGAGCGCGTCCGTGCGGTCGACTCGCCGACCGACCTCTCGGGCATCGGGTCGGCGTTCAGCCGGAGCGTCGAGCAGTACGTCACGATGGACACCGCCGGCCTGCGCGTCGGTCTGCTGTCGGTGACGGAACTGCTCGACCACCTCGACCGCGGGAGCGTCTACAAGTTCCTCCGGACGCTGATGGACCGCATCGAGCACGCCGGCTACCTCGGCGTCTGCACGCTCGATACGGCCGCCTGCAACGAGCAGACGGTCGGGATGCTCGCGGACGCGTTCGACGCCCGCGTGCAACTCCGGGAGTCGGTGGAGGGGCCGGAGTTCCGGACGAACGGCCTCCCGGCCGGCGGCAGTTGGACGCCGCTGTCGCTGTGAGCGTAGGCGGCGTTTAACCACCGCTTAGACCGGTTTGAACGGTCTGAAAGGTGGTGAACGGACCGAACGACGAGGACGGTTTATGAGGTGGTGGGCGCTACTGACGGCTGATGACCCACCGACTCGGACCCGCCGTGCTTCTCGTGGCGGCGGCCGTCGTGCTCGCGTCGGTGCCGGCCGCGGCCGTGCCGGCGACGGCGGGCACGAGTGCCGCCCCTCCCAACGGCACGAACGCCTCGAACAGTAGCCTCGGCGGCTCCATCTCCTCGTTCATGCAGGCCAGCGCGGCCGACGCCGAGGGCGAAGTCGACGACGGGATGTTCGCCGCGGCGTTCGAGAACAGTTCCGCCGAGCGCCGCGACAGGCTGGTCCAGCGCCGGGCCGGCACCCTGGAGACGCGGCTCGACAGCCTCCGCGAACAGCGCGCGGAACTGCTGAACGACTCCGACCTCCCGCCCGTGGCCCGGCAGGCGAAGGCCGCGCGGCTCACCGCCCGCATCGAGTCGCTCCGGGAGTCCATCAACACGACCGACGAGGCCGCCGCCGAGGCCGGCGTCGATGCCCGTGTCCTCGGTGAGCTCCGGCGCAACGCCTCTGAGTTGGGCGGCCGGGAGGTGGCCGAACTCGCCGGCGGCCTCGTCGGCGCCGCGGCCCGCGGCCCACCCGAGGACCGCGGTCGGCCCGGCTCCGAGGACGGTGACGGCGCCGGGAACGAGACCGACGCCGGCGAGGACGGCACCGACGCACCGGGATCAAGCGGCGGAGCGGCGAGCAACGCGACCGGTGGCCCCGGTGCCGACAGCTCCGAGGGTGCTGACGACGGCGCCCGTGGAGCCGGCTCCGGCGGCGACGCGGACCAGGGGGACGGTGGACCGGACGACCCCGGACGGTCCGACGACGGTGACGCTCCGAGCGACGACGACCCGAGCGAGGACGGCGACGCGACCGACGGCTGAGGCGACCGTTCCGGTGGGGGGTGTGCTTTTACGTCTCGGCCGGTAACGTAAGGTGAACATGGACTCCGCCGCGTTGCTGGACCTGCTGGGAAACGAGAACCGGCGGCGCATCCTCCGGTTGCTCGCCCGGCGGCCCTGCTACGTGACGGAGATATCCGAGTATCTCGGCGTCAGCCCGAAAGCCGTCATCGACCATCTGCGGAAACTGGAGGACGCCGGTCTCGTGGAGTCGCGGGTCGACGACCAGCGGCGCAAGTACTTCTCCATCGCGCGCAACCTCCGGCTGGAGGTGAACGTCTCCCCGTACGAGTTCGGCACCAAGTCGGCGTACTCGGCGTCGCCGTCGCTGGACATCACCGGCTGTCGGTACCTCTCCATCGACGTCGACCGGAGCACCGAGTCCGACGGCGATGGCGACGGCGAGGAGCTGGGCGAGTTGACGGCCGAACTCGAACGGCTGGAGGGGCTGGAGAACGAACTGTCGATGGCGCAACGCTGGGTGCAAGGGCGCTTGACCGAGGTGATGGACCGCCTCTCCGAGCAGTTCGGCGACGCCGACGGCCGGTTTTACGCGGAGGTGCTGTCGGCGCTGGCCAACGGCGCCAGCGACGAGCGCCGTATCGCCCGCCGTGTCGACGCCAGCCCCGAGATGGTCGCGGAGGCGCTCCGTAGCCTGGAGGCGGTCGGCGTCGTGACCCACCGGGACGGCGACTGGACGCTCGAGGCCTAGAGGTCGCGGGTCAGCCCGTCACGGAGGTCCCGGCCGAAGTAGTGGCCGCCGACGCCTGCGAGCAGGCCGGCCCCGCCCGTGATAGCCGCCAGCGGGACGCCGAACCCGCCGAGCGCGGCGAGCAACAGGTAGTCGACCAGCGTCGCCACCGCCGCGGTTCCGGCGCCCGCGAGTGCGACCTCCAGATACGAGCGGCGCGACCGGACCAGCCCCAGCAGGAAGCCGGCGGCGAACACGCCGACGAGCGCCGCGACGCCGCTCGGGAGCAGGGGGACGACGCCCGCCGCGAGCATCCCGACCACCGACAGCGCGAGCGCCAGCAGGAACCCACGCAGGGAGAACAGCCCCTCGAACGGCGACGCGACGCGTGCCTTGGCGCGCTGGATGCGGCCGCCGGAGTCGTCGCTCGACTCGCGGGCGGCCGACTCGTCGGCGTCGGCGTCGCCGTCGAGGTCGGCGAGCAGTTCGTCGGTGGAGGACATACGCCTCTTTCGGTGGCCGGGACTATCGGCCTTTCGTCGCTACAGGTCGCCGCGGGCCGCCGCGCGTCGAGGAGCGCGCGACGCCCCGGTCGACCAGATGAACGATGGCAGTCCCTGCCGCGGTCGGGCCGGCCGACCGGAGTTCCGGGGCCGTCCGCCCACAGCAGTAGCTGACCCGACAGCCCGGATGGGTATCGTTATGGGCTCTCTACGGTGGGCGCAACGTGCCGTCCGGGCGCCGATTCCGGACGAACGAGTGGATTCAAGTCCGGCCGCGCGGAATCGCTAGCCATGAATGCCGGAGACCGGGTGCGCGTCGCGCGCGGCGACGTGACCTACGAGGGCGTGTTGATGCCCTCGACGAGCGCCGACCACCTCGTCGTCAAACTCGACGGCGGCTACAACGTCGGCGTGGACCGCGCGAACGCCGACGTGGACGTACTGGAGTCGGACGTGTACGACGTCGAGAGCGCGAGCGACACGGAGGAGACGTCCGAAATCGAGTTCGACGATGAGTTGCCGACGGTGTCGCTCATCTCGACCGGCGGCACCATCGCCTCCACCGTCGACTACCGGACGGGTGCGGTCACCGCCCAGTTCACCGCCGAGGACGTCCTGCGGGCGGTGCCGGACCTCGCGGGCCGGGCGAACTACCGGGGCCGCGTCGTCGCCAACATCCTCTCGGAGAACATGGACACCTCCATCTGGCAAGAGCTAGCCGAGGCCGTCCACGAGGAGATTCAGGCCGGGGCCGACGGCGTCGTCGTGATGCACGGCACCGACACGATGCAGTACACCGCGAGCGCGCTCGCGTTCATGCTTGACCTGCCGGTGCCGGTGGTGTTCACGGGGAGCCAGCGCTCGGCGGACCGCCCATCCTCGGACAACGTCATGAACGCGGTGTGTGCCGTCGAGGCCGCGAAGAGCGACTGTGCGGAGGTCATGGTCTGCATGCACGCCTCCGAGAGCGACGACCGGTGTGTGCTCCACCGCGGCACTCGCGTCCGCAAGAACCACACCTCCCGCCGTGACGCCTTCGAGACGGTCGGCGCGAAGCCGCTCGGTACCGTCGACTACGACGCCGAAACCGTCGAGTTCCGCCGCGACTACCGCGAGCGGGACGCAACGGAACTGGACATTGACCCCGACCTCGACAGCGAGGTGGAGCTGCTGAAGTTTACGCCCGGCATGGACCCCGCGATGCTCGACGCCCTGTCGGGGAAGTCGGGCGTCGTCCTCGAGGGGACCGGCCTCGGGCACGTCCACACCGACCTGATTCCGACCATCGAGTCGATGGTCGACGACGGCACGCGGGTCGTGATGACCTCGCAGTGTCTCGAGGGGCGGGTCTGTGACCGCGTGTACGACACGGGCCGAGACCTGCTGGACGCGGGCGTCGTCGAGGGCGAGGACGTCCTCCCGGGCACGGCCTACGTCAAACTGATGTGGGCGCTTGCCAACAGCGAGTCGGTCGCCGAGACGATGCGGACCGACCTCGCGGGCGAGATACAGGAGCGGTCGACCCCCTGGCAGTGATGAGCGACCTCACCGTCCGCCCCGCGACCCACGACGACTACGAGGCGGTCGCCGCGTTCACCGAGGGGACCTGGCCCGACCGCGAGGGCACCGACTACATCCCCCGGGTGTACCACGACTGGATAGATGCGCCCGATTCGGAGACGTTCGTGCTCGACGTGGCCGAGGACGTCGCGGGTATCTGCCAGGGCGTCCACCTGACGCCCCACGAGGCGTGGGCCCAGGGGATGCGCGTCAACCCCGACTACCGGGGTCAGCGCGTCTCGCCGCGGCTCTCGAAGGCCGTCTTCGAGTGGGCCCGCGAGCAGGGCGCCACCGTCTGCCGGAACATGGTGTTCTCGTGGAATCAGGCTGGGCTCGGTCAGTCGCGAGCCGTCGGCTTCCAGCCGGCCACGGAGTTCCGGTGGGCCGAACCGGAGCCGGACCCCGACGCCGAGCCCGACCTGTCGGTCACCGACGACCCGACGGCCGCGTGGTCCTGTTTCCAGTCGAGTCGGGCGAACCGCCTGCTCCGCGGGCTGACGCTCGACCTCGACGAGACGTACGCCGTCGCCGAGTTGACCCGCGAACGGCTCGCGCGCGCGGCCGACGACGAACGCGTCTTCGCCGTCACCACCGACGAGGGGACGCGGGCGATGTCGTACCGGACGCGGACAGCGACGTACGACGACGAGACGTACGCCGAGTACGGCGTCGGGGCGTGGGCCGACGTGGAGAGCGTACGCTCGCTGTTCGCGGCCATCGCACGCGACGCCGCGGCGCTTGATGCCGTCGGGACGCGCGTGCTGATTCCGGAGTCCGTCCGTCACGTCTCCGACGTGGCACGCGCCCGCGTCGGCTTCTCTGACGACCCGGACTTCGTGCTGGCGCGTGACCTCACCGGGGACTGACTACGACAGCCACCCGCAGTCGCCTTCGGGCGGGTCGGTCGTGCTCGCGTACACCACGTCGGTGATGGCGAGGTAGACGCCGTAGCGGTCGCCCTCGTACTCGAGGTAGACGTACTGCGTCTCCAACCGGTCGGAGAAGTCGTTGGCCGACTCGGGCACATCCTCGCAGGTAATGTGGCCGCCGTCGAGTCCCTTCTCGACCAGTTGCTTCTCGTGGTCGGCGAGGTCCGTGTACGCGATGACCTGCTGGTCGCGCTCGGGCGAGTCGTCGCCGACCGTCGCGGGGGTGTCGGTCGCGGTCTCGGTCGCCGCGGGCGTCGGTTCCGGCGTCCCGACGGCGAACCGGATGCCGTCGGGCATCCCGGCCAGCGCCGAACAGCCTGCGAGTCCCGCGAGACCGACCGTGCCGGTCGCGGCGAGGAGTCTACGTCTGGAGGGCATCGGGCGGGCGTTGCGGGCGGCCCTACAAGTGCTTTCTCACCCGCCGGAGACCGGCGGGAACAGCGCGAGTTCGTCGCCGTCCTCCAGTCGAGTGTCGTAGCCGTCGTCCGTCACGAAGGGGTTGTGGTCGTTGCGGAGCACGCGGATGTGGTCCCGGAGTTCGCCCTCCTCGTCGAGCACCTCGGACTGGAGTTCGGGGTGGGTATCGAGCAGTTGGTCGAACGCCTCACGGAACGTGTCGCCCGGCCCGGCTTCCACCTCGACTTCCTTGGTCCCCGCCGTCTCGGCGAGGTTGGCGAACAGCTTCCACTTCATGTGCGGAGAAAGCGGTGGCGCGGGCGTAAGGGTTCCGGGGCCGGGTTACAGCAGGTCCTCGTACTGCGCGCCGGTCTGCTTCAGCGTCTCCGTCGAGTAGAGCCGTTCGTGCTCGACGGGGAGGTGGTCGGTGGCGAGTTCGTCTATCACCGAATCGACCGCGTCGGGGTCGCGGCCGTGGACCATCGTGAACAGGTTGTACTCCCAGCCCTGCTCCGGGCGGCGGGGCCGGTGGTAACAGAGCGTGACGTACGGGAGGCTTCCCACCCGTTCGCCGCGGGCGTCGAGTTCGTCGTCGGGCACGTCCCACACCACCATGCAGTTGGCGTCGAACCCGGTGACGACGTGGTTGACGACACAGCCGACGCGCTTGATACAGCCGGACTCGAGCAGGCGTTCGACGGCCGCCAGCACCTCCTCGACGGGGGCATCTACCGCGTCGGCCACGTCCGCGTACGGCGTGAGCGTGAGCGGGAATCCTTCCTGTATCTCGAGCAACAGCCGGCGGTCGAGCTCCGAGAGGTCCGCCGTCGCCGTCTCCGAGATGCGGGTCGCGGACACCGCCGTCTCGGCGACCGACTCGCGCGGCTCGCGGGTCGTTTCACTCCCCGCTCGCTCGTTCGGAGACGCTCGCTCCGCTCGCGTCTCCCGCGCGAACCGGTCGTCGTTCACGACGGGGAACTCCAGGTCGATGTAGTAGTCCGTCAGCATCGGGAGGTTCAGCACCTCACGGCCCGTCCGCTCCTCGATGTCCGCGAGGATGCGGTCGCGCGTCTCGCGGCTGGCGGCGGTGACGACGAACCACATGTTCCACGGGTGGTCGCGCCGGTAGTTGTGGTTCACCTGCCGGTAGCCGTTTATCACGTCGGCTATCTCGTCGAACCGGTCGTCGGGCGCCTGCACGGCCGCCAGCGTCGAGGAGCCGATGACCGGCGGGTTGAGGACGGCCCCGAACCGCCGGAACACGCCCCGGTCGCGGAGCCGCTCGACCCGCTCCAGCGCCTCCCGCTCGTCGGTGCCGAGCGCCTCCCCCACGGCGCGGAACGGCCGCCGCTCGACCGGAAAGCCGCTCTGGTAGTCGTCGATGAGCGCGGCGTCGGCGTCGTCCAGCCCCGTCCGCCAGTCGCCCGTGGCAGTCATCACCCGGAGTACGGACCGCCGGGGGGTATCGCTTTCGCTCGCGGTCGACGGCGCCCGGCGTGGCTTTTTGTGCCCGTGCGTCGACACGTCGACCGATGCAGTTCGTCGCGTTCTGCCGCGAGGGCGACTGGGCCGCCGTCGCGGGCTACCTCCTCTACGTCGGTCTCATGGCCGGCGGCTACTACTACAACGTCACGTTCGTCCAGCTGGGCGTCCTCGACGTGGGCACGCGGCTGGTCGGCCTCTCGCGGCCAGCGGTGTCGGTGGCGATGGCCGGCCTCGCGCTCGCCACCGCGGGCGTCGCGCTCGCGGCCGGCGTCTGGATGGACCGCTCGGGCGCCAGCCGCGACCTGTTCGCCCGCCTTCGGCTCACGTTCGGGGTCGTGGCCGTCCAGTTCGTCATCGCGCTGGTCGCGCCACACATCCGCACCGTCCCCGCCTTCCTCGCGTGGCTGGCGGTCTGTGGCGTCACCATCGGCCTCGCGGTGCCGGTGGCGTTCAGCCTGATGGTCGATTTCGTCCCCGTGCCCGACCGGGGGTACGCGGCCGCGGCGGCCGCCGGCGCGGCGTTTTTCGCCGCCGCGCTCTATCCGCTGGAGTGGCGCATCGCGGCGTTCAGTACGGTGATGGTCGTCGCCATGCTCCCGGCGCTCCCCCTGCTCGGGGCCGCGGCGTTCGGGAAACTCGGCTTCGTCAACGACCTCGCGGCCCGCGGCCAACCCTACGCCGAAGGGCGGTTCACCCGCGACGGCGAATCGCTTCCCCTGACGAGCGTCCGCTTTCTCTCGTTTCTCGTCCTGCTGTTCGGCGTGTTCTTCGTCGACAGTTTCGGCTTCCTGCGCATCGTCGAGGAGCCGGCGCTCGTCGAGGCGTCCTGGCAGTCGCCGGACCTCTCGGTCCACGCGACCATCGCCGCCGTCCACCTCGTCGGCGCGGGGATGGCCGGCGTGCTGTACCGCAACTTCACCGAGGAGTGGCTGTTCGTCTGGACGTTCGCCGTGTTCGCGGTCACGCATCTGCTGTACGTCGTCGGTTTCCTCCAGGGGCCGCTGGCGGGCGACGGCCTCGCGGGGCCGCTGTTCTACGCCGTCGCCGTCTCCGTCTACACGACGCTGAACTTCGCGCTGTGGCCCGACACCGCGACGCCCGACGGCGTCGGCACCCGCGCGGCCGTCGGCGTCGGCGCCGCGTGGCTCGCCACCTTCCTCTCGACGGCCACGGCGCTGTATCTGAAGGGGCAGGGCGTCTCCGTCCCCGAGCACTTCGATTACGTGAACGCGCTGGCGCTGTTGCTGTTTCTCGCGGCGCTCGTCATGCTGTACGTCCGTCACGCGGTCCGCGCCGTCGGCGGGGAGGTGGTCGCATGGAGGTGACGCCCGTCGTCCTGTTTCTGGTCGTCGCCGCGCTCCTGCTGGCGGCGGGGTCGGGCGCTGACGTGTCGACGATGTCCGTGGTCCTCGACGGCGACCACTCCTACGAGGTGGCGGACGCGCTCGTCGTGGTCGGCGGCACCGCGACCGTCCCCGCGGACGGCACCGTCTCGTCGGTGTTCGTCGCCGGCGGCACCGTCCGGGTCGCGGGCACGGTGACCGGCGACGTGTCGGTGCTCGACGGCCGCGCCGTCCTCGAATCCACGGCCGTCGTGGGTGGGAACCTCGACGACTTCGGGAACGGGGCGGTCGTCGAGCAGGGTGCGACCGTCCGCGGTCGGCGGACGACGGGCGTCCCGGAGGTCCAGCGTACCTCGAACCCGGTCGGCGGCGGTCTCGTGGCGCTCGCGTTGGCGGCCGTCGCCGCGCTGTTCGCCCGGCGTGCACCACGGCTTCCGGCGACGGTCGGTGACGCCGCCCGCTCGCACCCGGTGGTCTGTGCGACCGTCGGGAGCCTCGCCACCAGCCTCCTGCTGGCGGTGTTCGTGGCGATGGCGTTCACCGTCGTCCTCCTGCCGGTCGCCCTCCTCGGTCTGCTGGCGGGGATGGCAGTCGTCGGCTACACCGCCGTCGCGTACGGTCACCTCGTCGGCGCGGGCCTCCGCCCGTGGCTCCCGGGCGACCGACCCGCGCTCGCGGCGGCGCTGGGCACCCTGCTGTATCTCGGCGGCCTGGCGGCGCTGAACGCCGTCCCCGTCGTCGGGGGGACGCTCGCGCTTCTGGTCACGGTCGCGGGGCTCGGTGCGACGGTCGTGACGTACTTCGGCCTCGCGCCGTACGAACCGCCGACGCTGGCGTAGCTTCTTGCCGTCGGCGCTCCCAGTCGGCCCGTGACCCGAACCGTCCTCGTCACGGGCGCGACCAGCGGCATCGGCCGCGTCGCCGCCGAACGCCTCGGCGCGCGTGGCTGGCGCGTGCTCGTCCACGGCCGGAACCGCGACCGCGGCGCGCAGGTGGTCGACGCCATCGAGTCGGCGGGCGGCGAGGCCGCGTTCCACCGCGCCGACTTCGCCGACTTCGACGCGGTGCGTGGGCTCGCGGCCCGCGTCCGCGAGGAGCCGCGGCTGGACGCGCTCGTCAACAACGCGGCGCTGTCGGCGGGCGAGTACCGGGAGGTCGAAGGCGTCGAGTCGACGCTCGCGGTCAACCACCTCGCGCCGTACCTGCTGACCCACGAGTTGCTCCCCCTGTTGCGCGAGTCGGCGCCGGCCCGCGTGGTCGTCACCGCCAGCGGCGTCCACTACCGGGGCGACGTCGACCCCGACGACCTCTCGGTCGATGAGTACGACGCGCTCGACGCGTACGCCCGGTCGAAACTGGCGAACGTGCTGTTCGCGGTCGAACTCGCCGACAGGCTCGACCCCGAGGCGGTGACGGCCACCGCCTACCACCCGGGGTTCGTCCCCGACACCGGGCTCTATCGCGACGCGTCGCTCCCCGTGCGGGCGGGGACGTGGCTGGCCGCCCGCGTCCCGTTCGTCGGCACCTCGACGAGCGAGGGGGCCGACGGGCTGGTGTATCTCACCGACAGCGACGAGGTGGCCGGCGTCACGGGCGCGTACTTCGCGGGCCGCGAGCGGACGACTCCGGACTCGCGGGCCGAGGACAGGGCGCTCCGCGAGCGCCTGTGGGACGTGTCGGCCGACCTCGTCGGCGTGGACCCGGACTGGCCCTGACTCCCCTCGACCCGCGCATTGACGGCCCAACGGTCAAGCCCGCGCCCGACCTGTCACCGGGCATGAAGACGGCACTCATCACGGGCGCGACGAGCGGCATCGGGCGGGACGCGGCCCGCCGGCTCGGGGAGCGTGGCTGGCGCGTGCTCGTCCACGGCCGCGACGCCGAGGCGGGCGCGGAGACGGTCGAACAGGTCGAACGGGCGGGCGGCGAGGCGTCGTTTCACGCCGCCGACTTCGCGGACCTCGAGTCGGTGCGGGCGCTGGCCGCCGAGGTTCGGGAGACGGCCGACGGACTCGACGCGCTCTGTAACAACGCGGGGCTGACCGTCTCGGAGCGCCGCGAGAGCGAGCAGGGGTACGAACTCACTATCGCGGTCAACCATCTCGCGGGCTACCTGCTGACCCACGAACTCGTCGACGTGCTCGCCGACGACGGCCGCGTCGTCACCACCGCCTCCATCGCCCACCGGAACGGCGACATCGACTTCGAGTTGCTGGCCGAGGCGGGACGCACCGGCGAGTTCGGCATCGTCGGCCGAACCGAGTTCGCGCCGCTCAACAAACTCGGGACCGCGACGGGCGTCACGGGGATGACCGGGATGGCCGGCTTCGCGGCCTACTCCGACTCGAAACTGGCGAACGTGCTGTTCACGCGGGAACTCGCGGACCGGCTCGACGGCCCGACGGCGACCTGCTTCCACCCGGGCATCGTCCCCGGGAGCGGCGTCGGCCGCGAGTTGCCGTTCCCCGCGTCGCTGGCGTGGGAGAGTCTCGACCTCGTGCCCGGCGTCAGCGACACCGTCGAGGACGGCGGCGCGGCGCTGGCGTACCTCGCGGCCTCCGACGACGTCGAGGGGGTGACGGGCGCGTACTTCGACAAACAGCGGCGGCGCACTCCTTCGCGGGAGGCTCGGTCGGACGCGAACGCCGAACGCCTGTGGTCGGTGTCGGCGGACCTCGTCGACGTGGACGAGGACTGGCCCTAAAGCCGGCGGCCGTACAGCGTCACCTCGGCGTCGTCGACGTCGAACGGGCCGTGGACCTGCGTCCAGTCGTGGTGCTCGTAGAACGCGCGGGCGGCGGTCGCGTCCGCCGCGGTCGTGAGCACGGCCCGCCCCCGGTCGACGCCGCCGAGCAGTTCGCCGAGCAGTTCGCTCCCCAGCCCCTCCCGGCGGCGGTCGTCCGCGACCCCGAGCTCCGCGAGTTCGAACCCGCCGGGGAGCCACTGCTCGTACACGTCCGCGGGTAGCGTCTCCCGGAGCTGGTCGTGGTACGGTTGGCCCACCTGTGAGGCGTGGCCGTAGACGTAGCCGACGACACGGCCGTCCTCGACGCCGACGAACCCGCGGTAGTCCCGCCGGCCGGCGTCCCGCTCGAACCGGTCCCGGGACGCTCCGGGGTCGCCGCCCTGCACCTCGCCGTAGAGGTCGGTCGCCGCCCTGAAGTGAGGCGTCTCCGGCGCCAGCGGGAGAAGGTCCATACCCGGCGGGTCGGCCGCCAGCCGGATGAAGGGCGGGTGTGGTCGGCCGGAATGAGACGGTTTTAGTCGCCCGCGGCCTCACGTTCGGACATGAGCGAACACGGCGACTGGCCGCTGAAGCGGCTGATGACCGAGGTGGTCGGCTCCGGCCACAAGTCCGCGGACGACATGACCCGCGAGCAGGCGACCGACGCCATGCGTCGCATCCTCGACGGCGAACCCGACCACACGACGCTTGGCGCGTTCTGGCTGGCGAACCGCTGGAAGCGCAACGCGCCCGAGGAACTCGGCGCGTACGTCGACGTCATCGCCGAGGGCGTCGAGGCGTACGCCCCCGACTGTGACCCGGTCGACTGCGGCGCCAACTACGACGGCAAGGGCCGGACGGCCATCCTCGGGGTCGGTGCGGGGCTCGTCGCGGCCGCCGCGGGCACGCCCGTCGTCGCCCACTCGGGTGACCGGGTCCCCACCCAGAAACAGGACGCCTACAAGCACGTCCTCGACGACCTCGGCGTCGAGACCGACCTCCACCCCGAGGAGTCGGCGGCGATGACCGACGAGGTCGGGTTCGGCTTCTACTACCAGCCGAACTTCGCGCCCGCGGTCGACGCGCTCGCCGAGCGCCGCGACATGATGGGCGTCCGCACGTTCGTCAACACCATCGAGACGCTCGCCAACCCGGCGAACGCGTCGACGCATCTCGGCTCCTTCTACCACCTGCCGTACGCGGTGCGGGTCATCGAGACGTTCCAGAACGCCGAGACCGCGGCGGTCGACCGCGTCATCATGTTCCAGGGGATGGAGGGGTACGACGACATCCGCCCCGGCTCCACGACCGTCGCCGAGTGGGACCAGGGTGGAGAGGTCGAGGACTTCACCATCGAGACGCCCGATTACGGGATGGACTTCGAGGAAGACGACCTCGCCGTCGAGGACGTGGCCGCCGACTCCGCCGACATCACCGAGGCGGTGGTGACCGGCGAGCGCGACGACCAGTTCGCCGACGCCGTCGCGCTCAACGCCGCGTTCCGCATCTACGCCCGAGAGGACTGCGAGACGCTCGACGCCGGCCTCGAACGCGCCCGCGAGGCCATCGAGAGCGGTGCCGCGGCCGACGCGCTTGAGGCGCTGCGGGCGTTCTAGCGCATCGCCGCCCGCGCCTTCTCGCGGGCGTGTTCGGCCCGCTCCGTCAGGAGGTCGACGACGGCCGCCGAGAAGGTCGCGTCGTCCTGCAGGAACTCGACGACCGTGTTCAACCGCTCCACGACCGTCGATAACTGCTCGTTCGCCTGCTTCCGGTCCCCCTCGCTGGCGAACTCGGCGGCCCGTTCCGCGGCTCCCTTCGCGGAGTCGAACTTCGCCGCGACGCTCTCGCGGCTCCGCCCCCCGCGGTCCCCGTCCTCGTCTTCGTCGTCGCTCTCCTCGGACTCGAACTCGCGTGCCAGCCGCGCCGACTCCGCGAGATAGTCGACCAGATACGACGCCAGCGACGCCTGTCCCGTCTCCACCTCGACGGTCACCTGCTCGTCGCTCTCGTCGGGATCGACTCGGTACGCGCCCGTGTCGCCCGCCTCGTCCTCGAGTTCGAGGCTGTAGCTCCCCTCTCGGTGAACGTAGACGGCGAACTCGCCGTCGGTCGGCGGTGTCGCGTCGTAGATGCGGCCGGCGAAGTCGTCGGTCAGTCGCGTCCGCGCCACCTCGGTGTCGCCGGGGTCAGCCCGCACTTTCACCGCCGCGTCGTTGCGGACGAGCGTGACGTTCCCCTCGACGCCCGCCTGCACGGGGTCGTCGCCGCCGACCGGGAACCGCTCGGAGCGCGGCGCGTAGCCGGGGCCGTTCACCGTCAGCCGGTGGTCCTGCTCGGCCACGTCGACGAGCCCGAACACGCCACGCGCCGTCGGCACGGCCGTCGGGTCGGGGCTCTCCAGCAGACAGAGCGCCTCCGTCTCGGTGGCCGACAGCGAGACGCTCGCGGCCCCGGCGACGGTATCGTCCGAGCCGTCGGCACCCCGGAGGCGGCCGTCGGTGCCGCCGACGAGTTCCTCGACGCGGCCGACGACCGCGTCGGCGAACCCACCGGAGATGTCGAGTCCGTACCGGTCCGCGAGCGCCTCGCGGTGGCTCGCGTCGGTCACGTCCGCGAGGGGGTTCTCGTAGCGTGGCTGGGTCCACGGCGTCTCCGTGGTGGTGATGTGGCTGGCGACCCGGTCCTCGACGAAGCCGGGGACGGCGAACTCGAAGCTCAACTGCGGCCCCGCGAACGCGTCGATGTCCTCCACCTCGGTCGTCGGTTCGAGCGCGTACGCCACGTCGCCGGTGCGGTCGCTCCCCTCGAACACCCACGTCGCGCCCGGTTCGCGCTCGGGGATGTCGCCCGGCGGTCGCGCGAGGTCGGTCAGCGAGCGGACGGTGGCCTCCGGCGCGACGAACGCCTCCCGGCCCACCTCGACGTCGGGGTGGTCGTACAGCGGCATCCCGTCGAGTTCGGGCATCACGAACGGGAGCCGTCCTCCCTCGTCGCGCGGCAGGCCGTACGCGAGCGGGAACTCCCCGACGGTCGAGGCGGCCTCGACGAGGTCGTTCGTCACGTCCGCATCCACGCCGTCGACGCTCAGCCGCTGGAACGTCCGCTCCTCCTCGTTGACGTTCGTGGCCGACGAGTGCGACCCCGTCTCCGACAGCACCGCGACGGTGTCGCCGTCGCCGGGGTCGAGGAACTCGTTGTTCGGCACCTTCCGCGAGTGGGAACTCGCCGACAGCAGGACGGGCGTCCGGTCGTCGGTGTCGACGAACACCTGCAACACCTCCCAGTCGTGCCAGTGGAAGTTGACGGTGAACTGGTCGAACGCGTAGTAGAACCAGTACTGGACTGCCACCAGCGCGGGCGTCACCTCGACGACGTTGTAGAACACCGTCGGCGCCGGCGGCTCGCCCGTCTCCAGATACGCTCCCGAGTAGCCGTTCAGCGCGGCGAACCCGTCGACGACCCGCTCGCCGTCGCGCTGTTCGGCGTAGGGACGGGGGTCGGTCGGGAACCACTTCTCGTAGGCGCCGAACTGGAGGTCGGGGGCGAACTGCTCGGCCAGTGCCGCGGGGTCGTACTCGCCCGCGGCGGTGTCGGGCGGGGGTGCGGTCGCCTCCTCGTACACCTCCGCGCCGAGGAGTCCGACCGCGCCGACGCCGGCGACTGCGCCCCCGGCCTTCAACAGCGTCCGCCGCGACGGCCCCGACTCGTCGCTCATGGACCGCCCATTCGGAGGGGTCGGTGTAGTGGCTTGTGGCCGGCGCGGGCCGGCACGTCCAAGGCACCGGGCGGTGAACACGCATCCGACTTCCCGATGAGTGAACTCGCTCGCCGCCTCGTCCATGCCTGTGGCTCTGCCGTTCCCCTGGCGTACGTCGCGGGTGTGGCGACGTGGGAGGAGGTGCGACTGCTCGCCATCGCGGGCACGCTGTTGGCGCTCGCGCTGGAGGCGCTCCGCCTGCTCGCGGGGTTCGACCACGCCATCTACGACCGTCTCACCCGCGAGTACGAACAGGACAACCTCGCGGGCTACGCACTGTACGCCATCTCCGGCACCGTGGTCATGCTACTGACCGACCCCGCGGTGGGCGTTCCCGCGGTGTTGATGCTGACGCTCGGCGACCCGGTGAGCGGCCTGCTGTCGTCAGGCGAACTCCGGTCCATGAAGCGGCCGCGCGTGCTCGTCGGGATGTTCGGCGTCTGCTTCCTGCTGGCGGTGCCGTTCGTCTCACCGGTCGCGGCGGCGCTCGGGGCCGCCGCCGCCACGGTCGCGGACGGCGTCAAACCCGTCGTCCGGGGGTACGTCATCGACGACAACCTCACCATCCCGCCGGCCGCGGCCGTCGGGATGCTGGTCGGTCTCCGGGTCGTCGGCTGACCGGCACCCTTTTCGGCGGGCCTGCCCGATGGCCGGGTATGGCAGACGACCGCGAACCCACTGGGCGGGACAACCCCCGCGTGACGCTCCACACGACCCACGGCGACGTCGAAATCGAACTGTTCGCGGACCGGGCGCCCCGGACCGTCGAGAACTTCCTCAACCTCGCGGAACACGACCCGGCCGCCAGCGCCGACCCCGGCGTCGAGACGGTGACGTGGGAGGACCCCGAGTCGGGCGAGACGCGCGGCGACTCGCTGTACGAGGGCGCCGTCTTCCACCGCATCATCGAGGGGTTCATGATTCAGGGCGGCGACCCGACCGGAACCGGCCGCGGCGGCCCCGGCTACCAGTTCGACGACGAGTTCCACGACGAGTTGACCCACGACGGGCCGGGCGTGCTGTCGATGGCCAACTCCGGGCCGAACACCAACGGCTCGCAGTTCTTCATCACGCTGGACGCCCAGCCCCACCTCGACGGGAAACACGCCGTCTTCGGGCAGGTCGTCGGCGGGATGGACGTCGTCGAGACCATCGGCTCGCTACAGACCGACCGGCAGGACCAGCCTCGGGAGGACGCGGAGATAGAGGCCGTCACGGTCGAGCGATAGCGCGTTCGGCCCGTCGGGCCGGGGGCTTTTTTCCGACCGGAGCGAGTCAGCGTGACCGATGACAGAGCACACGCGGACGCTCGGCTTTACCGTCGCGTTCGCCATCGGACTGGGGACGATGATAGCGGCGGGTATCTTCTCGCTGTCCGGCATCGCCGTCCTGCGCATCGGGTCGACGGCCGTCGTCGCGTTCGTGCTGGCGGCGGTCGTCGCCGGCATCACCGCCGCCTCCTACTCGGAGTTCGCGTCCATCTACTCCGAGAACGGCGGCGGCTACCTGTTCACCTCCCGCACGTTCGAGGACCGCGAACTGCTGACGTACGCCGTCGGCATGTCGCTGTTCCTCGGCTACACCGGCACCACGGCGTTCTACCTGGCGACGATGGACGAGTGGTTCTTCCGGTTTCTCGTCCCCGAGTCGTTCCACGTCCTGCCGCGCGGGACGTTCGGCGTGTCCGCGGCGCTCCTGCTGGGGTTCCTGAACGCCCGCGGCACCGAGGAGTCGGGGTCGTTCCAGGTCATCGTCACCGGCGCGAAGGTCGCCGTCCTGTTCGCCTTCGTCGGCGGCATGTTCGCCAGCGTCGGGGTCGGCCCCGCGCTCGGCGAGTTCACCGGAAGCTTCCAGACGAAGCCGGTCGGAACGGTGTCGGTGGCGGCGCTGGCGTTCATCACGTTCTTCGGCTTCTCGGCCATCGCCGCGAGCGCCGGCGAGATAATCGAGCCGCGGAAGACGGTGCCGCGGGCCATCGCCGCCTCCATCGGCACCGTCACCGTGCTGTACGCGCTCGTCATCGTCGCGATGGTCAACATCACGAACGTCGCCGGGCGGCTGGCCCGCTCGCCCGAGGAGATACTCCAGTTGGGGGAGACGGCGATGGGCGCGGTCGCGCAGGCGTTCATCCCGGTGACGGTCGCTGGCGTCCCCGTCGGCAAGTACCTCATCGTCGCGGGCGCCATCTTCTCGATGATATCGGCGTCGAACGCCTCCATCCTCGCGGCGTCGGGTATCGGCTCGCTGATGGGGTCGAACGGGCAGGCGCCCCGACGGTTCTCCCGCATCCACCCCGAACACGGGACGCCGTTCTGGAGCATCGCCTCGGCGACGGGCGTCATCGTCACGCTCGTCGTCGTGTTCATGACGCTGTTCGGCCACCACGGGCTCGTCACGCCCCTCCCCGTCGGGTTCGAGGCGACGGTCGCGGGGTTCACGGTCGCGGTTGAGGAGTTCGTCCTCGGGTTGAACCCGCTGACCGGCTTCGCCACCCTCAACCTCCTGTTGCCGCTGGCGGTCGTCAACTACGCGCTCATCAAGTCGCGCGACCGGTTCCCCGACATCGAGCGGGGGTTCAGCGTGCCCGGCGTGCCGGTCGTCCCCGCGCTCGGCATCGTCGCCAACGTCGCGCTCGTCTACAACCTCCCGACCGTGGGCGTCCTGCTTGGCCTGCTCACCGCGGCCCTGCTCGTGGTCGCCTACGTCGGGTGGGGCGGCGCGCCGGAGACGGACGAACTGGTCCGGGAGGTGGTCGAAGCGACGCCCAACGGCGGCGGGACGGCCGCCGCACCCGGCGACGGCTCCGAGACCGAGGCGAGCGAGGAACGCCCGCGCGTGCTGGTGCCCATCGCTCGCCCCGACCGCGCCCCGGCGTACGTCCGACTCGCCCGCGAGTTCGGCCGCGCCCACGGCGAGGACCCGGTAGTGCAGGTGCTCAACGTCGTCCCCGTCCCCGAGCAGACGCCCCACGAGATGCTCGAAGGCCGCGCAAACGAGCGGGCCGAGGAGATACGCGGCCGACTCGACGCGGCCGACGTCGACGGCGACTACACCGTCGAGGCGCACACCTGTCGGGACGTGGCGTTCGACATCGTGGCGACGGCCCGGCGCGACGGCGCGGACCTCGTGGTGATGGGCTACCCCGAGTCGAACGAGGGCATCGCCGAACAGGTGGAGTACGACGCCCCCTGTGACGTGGTGTTCACAAGCGGCGTCGAGGCGGTCGACCTCTCGACGGTGACCGTCGGCGCGGGCGGCGGCCCGCACCACAACGCGGTGCTCCCTCTCGTCCGGTCGCTGGGCGAGGCCGGAAGCGAGGTCCACGTCGTCCGCGTCAACCCCGCCGGCGAGGGCGGCACGCCCGAGCAGGTCGGCGAGACGGTCGACGCGCTGGGCGACGTGGACGTCCACACGCACGGCGTCCAGGCCGCCTCCGTCGCCGAGGGGCTGGTGTCGGCCGCGAGCGACCACGGCGGCGTCCTCGTGGTCGGCGCCTCGCGCACCCGGCGGCTCCGCCAGTGGGTGTTCGGGTCGACGCCCGACCGTGTCGTCTCGCTGGCGGCCGGCGAGGGCGTCCCGGTCGTCGTGTACGCCAGTTCCTCGGGCGTCCACGAGTGGTTCGAGGACCGCCTGTTCCCCGTCTACCGGTACCTGCGGCGGCTCGTCACGCGGCCCGAGCGGCACGCGCCGTTCGCCTCCGACGACGCCTGACCGGGTCGAAAAGGGTTATGCGGCCCGGGCCGCTACTCCGGGTATGGACCTCCGGGTCATCGGCGTCCTGCTGTTGATTCCGCTGCTCGACGCCATGCTGCTGGTCGTGCTGGCGACCCAGTTCCCGCTGGTGGCCGTCGTCGCCGTCGTCGTCCTGACGGCGCTGGTCGGGATGCTGCTAGTGCGCGCCGAGGGCCGCCACACGCTCCGACAGATTCAGGAGAAACTCGCCACGGGCGAGGCCCCGACGGACGAACTCGTCGACGGCGGCCTGCTCATCGCCGCGGGCGCGATGTTCCTCACGCCCGGTATCGTGACCGACGCCACGGCGTTGCTGTTGACGTTGCCGCCGACCCGCTACCCGGTGCGCGTGCTCGTCAAGCGGTACGTCGTCACGCCGTACGTCGACTCGAAGACGGGCGGGTTCGCGACGGGCAACGTCTACGTCGGCGGCTTCCCCGGCGACGACGCCGGCCCGGGCGCCCCCGGCGGTGCGGCCGGTCCCGGTTCCGGCCCCTCGGACCCGGACGACGGCACCACGGTCGACATCGACGACGACGAGTACCGCACCGTCGACGACGCCGACGACCGCTCGAATCCGGGCGACTCCTGACTGGCGGCCACCCGGGACTACCCGCCTCCCTGCTCGCGGAACTGCCCACCGTTCGCATGGACGCGGTGCTCGCGGCTTCGCCGCTCGCGTTTTCCGAGGCTGGCGCTGGCGCGCCAGCCTCGCGTCTGCCGAAACGAAACCGTTAAACGACCCACCGCGGTACGATGAAACGCGCTGACCTGGGCCAATAGCTCAGCCAGGTATGAGCGCTCGGCTGATAACCGGGAGGTCCTCGGTTCAAATCCGAGTTGGCCCATCCCAACTTCGGACGGTTCGTAGCCGTCCGGGGTCAACCGACCTCCCCAGCCACTTCATCTCGGACGCTACCTCCGGAGTGACGACGCCCGAACAGTTTTCGGCGCGTTCGTTGAACCGGCCGGTATGGCCACTTCGCTGGTCGCCCGCCTTCGTGCCGGTGCGTTCCTGGCGGCCGCGCTGGCGGCGGCGGCACTCGCCGTCTACTTCCTGTTGGTGCCGTCCGCGCTCGCGGGGCTCCACCCCCTGCCGCTCGTCGCCCTGCTCGTGGTGACGGTCGCCGTCGGCCTGTGGCAGGCGTGGGCGCTCACGCGGGGGTAGTCACACCGACTTGCAGAGATAACAGACCGGCCGCAGGTCGCCGTCGATGACCCGGGACACCTCCGCGCCGTGGTCGCCACATCTCACGCAGGTCCCGAACTCCAGGTCGCCACAGCCGTCACACACCCGCGTCCCGCCGTCGAGTCGCCGCACGGCGGAGCTCCCACAGCCGTCGCAATCTTCCAGATTCGCTGACACGTTACGGGCGACAGGGGCGTCTCACATAACGGTGGTGGATGAACTGTCAGGGTTCCCCCCCGTCGGCGCGACGGACGGGGGCGACACACAGCGGTTCAGAAGGGACAGGCCCCCGCCCGTCCGCTGGTGGCTGGACGCCGTCGGAGGCTGGTGGCCCGGTGCAGAAAACCCTCGCTATGAACTCTATTGACGCCTCCCGAGCGCTCAGAACCCCTCCTTGAGATACGGCGACGCCTCGGGGAACAGCGCGTCGAGCGTCTCGACGGTGGCGGCGTCGGCGTCGAGTTCGCCCGCCCGTGCCAGCGTCGACGCCGTCCGGTAGCCACAGACCAACTGCGAGAGTGCGCCCACCTCCAGCGCGGCGTCGGCGGCGCCGTCGGCCGTCTCGCAGGTCGCCGTGCCGTCGGTCACCGCCAGCACGTAGCGGCCCGCAACCGAATCGAGTAGCGGGTCCGACACGTCGAGGACGACGCGGCCGTCGGCGGGGTACGACAGCGCCGACAGCGTTGCGGGCACGTCCACGAGACGGAGCATCGGGCCGGCCTTCAGTTCGCAGTCGACCTCGGCGGGGTCGTCGACGCGGTCCAGCAGTCCGGGGTCGGGCGCGGTGGTGAACTCCACGGTGTGGACCTGCGAGTCGTGGTCCGCGAGGAAGCGGACGACGTGGCCGAACGCCTCGAAGTCGACCGCGCCCAGCTCCTCGACGCGGAGCGTGCGGTCGCCCCACTCGCCGGTGACGCGGTAGACGAGGTACGCGCGGGGCCGGTCGTCGTCGAACCAGGCGTAGACGAACGGGTCGGTGTCCCACGAGCGGACCACCCGCTCTGTCCACCAGTCTTCGGTGCGGTCGACCGCGAGTTCGTGGCCCGCGACCGCGGCCTCGTGGACGGCATCCAGCGGCTCCCAGTCGCCGCGGTCCAGTTGTCGCCACGTACCGGCTGGGTCGCTCGCGGCACCGCGGAGGTCCGCCGGCGCCGCGGACCACTCCAGATATCGGTTGCAGGTCGCCCAGCCGAACTGCCGGTAGAACGGGGCGGCGAACGGCCACAGCGCCGACAGCGGCGTCCCCTCCTCGCGGTACTCCCCGCACAGTTCGCGGAGCAACTGCTCGACGTACCCCTGCCGGCGGTGTTCCGGCAGTGTCGCGACCGTCGACACGCCGCCCATCGGCAGGCTGGCGCCGCGCAACTGCGTCGTGAACTCGTAGGAAGACAGCAGCGAGACGGGGTCGTCGCCGTCGGGTGGGTAGAGGCCACGCTGGACCCGCGGCGGCTCCGGGCGGTCGTCGTCCGCCAGCGTGTCCTCGACGCCCGGGCCGGCGGTCGGCTGGAAGGCGTACTGGACGTAGCGGGCGAACAGTTCCTCGCCCGCCTCGTCGTCTGGGATGGGGCGGTACTCCATACGCCCGGGTCAGCCCCGGCGGTAAAAGACCCGTCGAGGGTGTGCCAGTCGTTCACTCGCTCGCATCCCGCGACCGGTGGATTCACCGTCGCTCGCTCCCAACGACCGGTATGTCACTGGCGAGCGGCGTAGACGTACCCGACTGGGCGAAGGCCGCCGGACTGCTGGCGGCGACGGTCGCGCTCGCCGGCGTCGCTGACTTCGCGCTCACGCGAGCGGGCTACGAGGCGCTGGCGGCGCTGGCGTGGGCGGCGGGCTACGGCGGCGCGGTGGTCGTCGTCTGGGCCGTCTGGCTCCGCGACATGGAGTTCGAGCCGGGCGGGTAACGGAACCATTAAGAGCCGAACGCCGCCATCTCGAACAAGGATGTTCGCCGTACCGCTCCAGGTCATCGACAACTTCCTGCTCCAGTTCAACGCGGGGCAGGTCATCTTCGCACTCTTCATCGTCTCGGTGCTGGGAGTGTTGCCGCTGAAATCGATGAAGGTGATGGGCCTGAACCTCGTCGCCTTCGGCCTGCTGTTCCTGATGACGCCGTCGCAGGTCCAGCCGATACATTTCAAGTTCCTCGGCCTCGCCCTGCTGTTCGTCGGCCCGCTTCTGGTCGTCTCGTCCCGTCGCTGACCCGGCTTCAGTTCTCGCCCGCTATCGTCCGTATCTCCTCTAACCCCTGGAGTTCGTACTCCGGGCTCCGGTCCGGCTCCACGTCGGCGTTGTGCTCCCGCCGGAGGAACGCCGCGTCCAGCCCGGCGGCGTGGGCCGCCTCGACGTCGTGGGGGCTGTCGCCGACGTACAGCGCCCGCGTCGCGTCCAGAGCGTCCAGCGCCCGTTCGAGATAGTGGGGGTTCGGCTTCTTGCGGCGGAGACTCCGTATCGTCGGCGGTCGCCCGTGGACGCTCTCGAAGGCGGGGAGCCGGTCGCCGAACGTCTCGACGACGTGCTCGAGGGTCGCCTGCTGGTTCGTCGAGACGACGCCCAGCGGCCGGTCGAGCGCCGCGAGCGCGTCGACGTCGTCGTACAGGCGCTTCTCGCCGGCGTCGATGGCCCGCCGCTGAACCCGCGAGCAGTGTTCGTCGCGGGCCCGCCAGAACGCCTCCGGGTCGACGCCGTAGCGGTCCGCGACCGCCTGCACCTGTTCGGGACTCACGCCGTACACCAACTCGCGCACGTCCTCGGCGTCGGGGTCGGCGCCGACGGCGGCAAAGGCTTCGCGGACGGCGTCGTGGAACCGCTCGCGGTCCCCGGGGTCGACCCTGAGCAGGACGCCGTCGTGGTCGAACAGGAGAGCGTCGTACGTCATCGGCGGAGAGTCGGTCCCGTTCCAGGAGAACCTATCGGTACAGCGAGAGATATATCATCGCGAAGCCGACGGAGAAGGGGACGGTCTCGGCGATCTGGAACCAGAGGAAGGAGCCGCCGGGCTCGACGCCGCCCGCGACGAGCAGTTGGGTGTTGAGGTTCGTCACGGCGACGCCCATGCTGATGAACGCGAACCCGACGAACGCGTACTGGAGGCGTTCGCTCCCGTTCTTCCGGTACGCCTGGAAACTGATGACCGTCAGCCCGAGCGAGAGACCGAAGAGGACCAGCCGCATCAGACCCAGAAACAGCCCGGCGATGGAGACGGATACCATACGGGATGGCCCCCGTCCGAGGGGCTTAGTTCATTCGCCAGCGACCGGCGGCGTCACTCGCCCGCGAGTTCGTCCCACAGCGTGGTGAACCGGTCGGGGACGTTCTCCTTCCGGTAGATGCGGACCTTGTACTCGTCGTCCTCCAGCGTGATGACCGTCGAGTCGAAGTTGCACTTGTACACGTTGTAGTGGTTGCCGTCCTCGGCGACGGCGGTCTGCTCGCTGACGAGGTCGTGTTCCTGGAGCAGTTCCAGCCGCCGGTAGATGGTCGGTAGCGACATGTCGCACTCCTCGGCCAGCTCCTTCGCCGAGCGCGGCTCCCGCGAGATGGCGGCCAGCACGGTTCTGGCGCTCTCGTCGCCGATGGTGTTCAGTACCTCCTCGATGGGGCGCTCGTCGTCCACACCGGGGTATGTGAGTGGTCGCTCAAAGCGTTTTCTGCTCCGACGGACGGCCACCGGAGCAGGTCGGGCGTCACTCCGACACGAAGTAGGTGAGGTACGTCACCTCACCGGCCGTGTTCCGCACCTCGAACGTGAGGACGAGCATCCCCTCGAACGCGTTCCCCTGACTGTAGAGGTCGTCGTCGAACGCGAACCGCAGACTGACCTCATCCGTGGTGGACCCGGCCGGCCCGAGTTCACCGTTGGCGACCGGCGTCAGCGGGTCGCCCAGCGGCAGGTCGGTCACGAGCACGCCGCCGTCGGTCCGGCTGACTGTCACGTACTCGGGGTCGCTGTTCTTGTCGGGGTTCATCACGAACGACACCCGCATCTTCTCTATCGTCCACGCGGTGTCGTCCTCGTTCTGGAAGGTTGCGGTCAGCGTCGTCTTCGTCTCGGCCTCGGCACCGACGTACCGGAGGTTGCCGTTCCTGGGGTTGATGTCCTTCAGGTCGCCCGTCGGCTGGCGGGCGTTGTCGGCCACCGGGAGCGCCGCGTACGTCACCACGAACTCGGGGCTGTCCTCCCCGGGGTCGAGGACGTTGTCGGCGTCGGGGTCGTAGAACGCCCGGACGCTGATGGAGGCGTTGTCGACGGGGTCGACGGTGATAGTCGCACGGCCGTCCTCGTCGGTTGTGGCGGGGGTGTCCCCGACGAACACCGCGTCCCCGCTCGTTATCTCGAAGGAGACGGGTCGGCCCGCTACTGGGGCGTTGAACGCGTCGCGCAGTTCCACGGTGACGTCGGTACCGCCCGGCTGAATCGCGGGCGCGGCCGGACCAACCCTCGTCAGATAGGCGGGCCCGTCGGTGGCGTCGCCGCCGTCCACGCTCACCTGCGAGAGCCACAACTCGTACGTCCGGGTGCCGTCGAGCGTGATTTCGACCGGGCCGTCGCAGGGCTCGTCGGCCGGCCCGCCGGTCGTACAGACGACGCTCACGACGTTGCCGCCGGCCGACTGGAGTTCGTCCGCGAGGACGTGCCGTTCCCACGTCTCCTGTGAGAGGTTCGTGTGGAGGCTGACGACGATGTCACTCCCGTCGCCCGTGACGGCGACCCGCTGGGCCGGGTAGCTGAGCGGCGTCGCGGTCATCGTCACGCTCCGCGTCGAACTCTCGGAGACGCTCCCCGCGAGTAGCGTCAGCGAGATGCGGTCGCCGGCGACGACGTTGCCCCGGTCGAACACCGCGGTAGCGTCCTCGTCGGCGTTGTACAGCACGCCGTGCTCGTAGTGGGTCGTCGGCGCGGCCCGGTACTCGTTGTAGTTGGGGGTGTACGTCAGCGTCGTCGTTTCCTCGCTCCAGGTGCCGTCGAGGAACTCACCCGTCTCGGGGTTCACTGCCGCGAGGTTTCGGAGTTCGACCGGGGCGGTCGCGCCGGTCGAAACGGTCCCGGCCGCCGGCCCGGGGTTGAGCAGGAACAGCCGCGGCGGGTAGCGGACGCCGGTCTCGAACGCGACGGACTCGCTCGCCCCGGTCGTCGCCGCGCGGTCGACGCTCCCGTCGAACGCCTGGAAGTCGGCCTGGACGCGGGCGTTGTGCTCGAACTCGACCTGCTGGTTGGCGGCCGGCACGCCCGCGACCTGGACGGCTGACACCACCGAAATCACCAGCCCGAACACGAGGATAGCCCCGAGTACCTCCGAGAGGCCTCTCGTGTCTGGTATGAAACTCATACCGTCTGAAAGGTGCTCTGAGGTATCAAGCGTTTCTCTCACCCCGTCTGAGAGTAAGGTGGACGTACCGGGGTCGTCGCGGGGCATCTATATCACCAGAAACGCCGCGAGCGTGACGACCACCATCAGAATCGCGTACTTCAGCCCCGAGAGGGTGTCGTTGTCCGCGAGTTTTCCCGCGAGCAGGCCCGCGCCGACGCCCATGATGAGCGCGGAGTGGAAGAACACCGCCGTGTACACCGGGACGGGGACGCTGACGAACGACACCGGTAGTTCGGGGTCGCCCGGCGCGGCGGGGTCGCCGCTCACCGCGCCGACGGGCGCGAGAAAGCTCGCGTCCAGCATCACGACCACCAGCAGGTAGACGAGGAAGCCGATGACCACGACCGCGACGTACGACGACAGTTCGCGGCGGCGCGCCCGCTCCATCTTCGCGCGGTTGCGGGTGTCCTCGGCGGCGATAGCGAGCACCCGCGAGAGGTCGCCCGACGACCGGATGCCGTCCGCGAGCAGTTTCATCGTCCGGGCCAACTGCGGAACGTGGAGCCGGTTGGCGAAGGCCAGCAACGCGGCCGTGACATCGTGATTCCACGTGATGTCGTTGCGAACCGTCTCGATTTCGCTGGCGACGACTCCCTCCGACCACCGAGCGACGAGCCCGAGCGCGTCGGTCAGCGGGATGCCCATCTTGTTGGCGCTCGAGAGAACGTTGAGCGTGTCGGGGAACCGGCGGGCTATCTCGGTCTCGCGGCGGCGCTTCATCTCGTGGAACAGGGTCAACGGCACCGCGACGACGAGGAACGGCACCACCGCGAGCCCGACCGTCGTCCGCACCGGGTCCGCGAGCATCGCGGCCAGCGAAGGGACGACAGCGCCCGTCGCCACGAACACGGCCGCGGTGACGAGCGCCAGCGGCATCGTCACCACTAGCGACAGCAGGGGGTTCGCCTCGATGGACGGAAGGGGGTCCGACAGCAGGTCCCGTACGCGGAGCCGGCGCTGACGGCCCGCGTACGCGGTCAGCCGCTCGTCCGGGTCGTCGTCGTCCTGCTCGGGCGGCGTCGGGCGGTCGTACTCGACGACGTCGGGCACCGACCGCACCTGCTCGAACGGCTGGCTGAGCACGTCGACGAGCACGAGGAACGCGACCATCGCCAGCGGGATGACGAGGTAGACGAGCGTGGTTATCTGCGGGACGACGCCCCCACCGATGAGGCTGATGACGACCAGCGTCACGATGAGAAACAGCGGCGCGGCGACGAAGCCGACGATGAACACCTCGGCCAGAAGCGACAGCGTCTCGAGGAACTCCTCCTGCTCCTCCTCGGCCTCCCTGAGATACGTCTCCGCCTCGGTCTCGAAGAACGCCGTCACGTCCGCGCCCGAGTCGAGCACGCCGATGAGGTCGTCGAGGAACTGCTCGAAGTTCTCGCTGGGCGTGAGGTTCCGGGCGTTCTGGAGGGCGGTGTAGATGTCGCTCCCGAACAGGTCGACGTCGGTGACTATCATCTCGAACTCGTGTGCCACCTCGCCGTACACGTCGTCGGCGTCGGCGAGCGAGCGCATGATCTCCACCAGTCCCATCCCGCCGTGACTGAGTGCGTACATGTAGACGATGGCGTGCGGCAGGACGATGTCGATGTTCTGTCGTCGGGCGGAGACGACCGTCGTCGGGTAGTAGTAACGGCCGACCCAGGCGCCGGCCCCCGCCAACCCACCGAGCAGGAGTGTCAGCACCCCGCCGCCCACCAGCGTCTTGTTCGCCGCGAGGACGGTGACGACGCCACCGCCGAGCCCCGAGACGGGGGCGGTGAGCGCTTCGAAGGCGCCCAGCGCCGCAAGCTGTGAGGCGACCAGCAGGCCCACCAGTCCGCCGACGAGGGCGGCCACCAGCGCGTACCGCAGGGTGTCAGCGAGATACTCGTCGTACGTCGCCCCCATGCGGGCCTGGTTGAGGCTCCGCTGGACCCGCCGGTAGTTCCGCGGGCGCAGTTTGAAGTACGTGCGTATCCGGCCGTACTCCTCGTGGAGCCGCCGGCGCTCGTCGTCGTCGATGGGGCGCTCGGTGGCGACGTGCTCGATGCCGTACTCCGTCGGCGGCCCCTCGACGACGTCGTCGAACTCAGTCATCGACGCCCTCCGCGGTGGCATCCCCGGAGGCGTCGCTCACCCCGTGCTGTGGCGGGCCGTCGTCCGCGGCCGCCGCCTCCGCCGCCCGGACGACCTGTTCCCAGGTTCGCCGGCCGGCGGGCGTGTCGACGTCCGCGTCCTCGGTGTCGCTCGCGTGGTCTCCCGCGAGCAGGTCGTCCACGTCGAGGCTCCCACTCTCGATGGCCCCCAGCACGTACTCGGGGTCCTTCGCGTACATGTGGACGGTGCCCGCCACGTCCGCATAGCGGGTTATGTCGCCCTCGACCAGATGCGCCAGCACGCGCTCGCGGCGCGCGAGTTCGACCAGCAGTCGCTCCTCGGACCAGCCGCGGTCGTGGGCTATCTCCGCGAGCACCGCCGAGTCGCCGACGCGCTCGTGGTGGTCGGCCGCGGGGTTCCACTCGAATATCGGCGCCACGCCGATGTCGGTCGGGTCGGTCGGGTCCGCGGACAGTTCGTACACGCCGGCGTTCCGGCGGACCCGACGGTCGCCGATGAACGTCTGTCGCTGGATGGAGACGATGTCGAGGTCCTGGAGCATCTGGGTCGGCACCGACAGCGGCGGGTTCTGCAGGCGGCTCAACACCGTCTCGATGGAGTCGGCGTGGATGGTCGTGTAGGCGGTGTGGCCCGTCCCCATCGCCTGGAAGAACGTCAGGGCGACGTTCTGTTCGGTGCGTATCTCCCCGACCAGCAGATACTCGGGGCGCTGGCGGAGCGCGGCCTGCAGGAGGTTGTACATCGACACCTCGCCCCGGCCCTCGCCGGAGGCCGACGACCGCGTCACCGACTGCACCCAGTTGTCGTGCGGGAGGTCGATTTCGCGCGTGTCCTCGATGGTGACTACCTTCGAGGCCGGCGGGATGAAGAAGGACACCGCGTTCATCGACGTGGTCTTACCGGAGCCGGTGCCGCCAGCGAACACCAGCGACTTGTTGTTCTCGATGGCGAGCCAGAAGTACGCCATCTGCTCGACGGAGAACGTGTTCCAGTTCACCAAATCGACCGGCGTGTACGGGATGTCGGCGAACTTCCGGATGGTGAAGTTCGACCCGCGGGTCGACACCTCGCCGCCCTGGGTCAACTGGATGCGGGAGCCGTCGGGCAGGGAGGCGTCGACCAGCGGGTTCGACACCGACAGCTGTTTGCCGGCCTGCTGGGCCAGCCGGACGGTGAAGGAGTTGAGCCGTCGCTTCCCGAACGAGACGTTCGTCCGCAGGTCGCGGTACTCGCGGTGGTAGACGTACACCGGCACGTCGATGCCGTCACAGGAGACGTCCTCGATGTCCCGGTCGCGCATGATGGGGTCGATGGGGCCGTAGTGGACGAAGTCGCGCCGGAGGTAGTACAGCAGTTTCTGGAGCGTGCCCGCCTCGACGGTGGCGGCGTGCTCCTCGATGAGTCCCGTCGCGCTCTCGATGAACGCGCGCTCCCGCTCGGCCGGGCCGTCCTCGTCGAACTCGAAGTACATCAGCGAGTTGCGAAGCAGGGTCAGCAGGTCCTGCCGGACGTACTCCTCGAACGTGTCGAGCGTCGGTTCCGAGATGTGGTAGCGGTACTCGCGGGCCTGCTCGTCGTAGAGGATGCTGACGTACGCGAACGGCTCGTTCACCCAGTAGCGCGTCACCTCCGTGCCGTCGTCGAGATACGAGAAATCGAAGAACGACTCGGCGATGAACTCGTCGGTGGGCCTCTCGACCGGCCCCGGGACGTGGTCCTCCTCGAACGCCGCCCGGACCTCCCGACGCACCCGTGCCGGCGTGTCCTCGCCCGCGAACGGGTCGGTCGCCGTCTCGTCGTCCCCGTGGGCCGAACGGCCCCCGGCGATACGGCGGATGGCCGGTCGAACCGACCGGTCGCTCCCCGCTCCCGGGGTCGCGTCGACGTCCCGTTCCGCCGCGTCGATGCGGCGGACGGCACCACGGACCTGCTGTTCCGCCTCCGTCGTCTCGTTATTATCGCTCATCTTATACTCCAGATTCGGCCGTCCGCCGCAGGTGCGACTACGCGTGACTGCTTGCGGGCGGATGAATATGGACAGATGTACGTTCTCTTAGATACTAAGTATTTCTATGATTGTTGTCGTTTGACGGCTCGACGCCACCTCAGCCGGACGGCAACGGGACGGTGACGACGTCCTCGCTCCCGTCGGTGTAGACGACGCGGAACCGCAACTCCCCGCCGGCCTCCCAGTCGGAGAGGTCGACCGCGTCGCCGTCGTCGTCGACGACCCCCGTCACCCGGAACCGGGTCGCGTCGTCGACGGCGACCGGGTCGAACGTCCCCGTCTCCCCGACGGCGATGGCGTCCCGCGTGACGGTGCCGGCGTCGTCGGTTCGGACCGTCGGGCTGTTGCCGGGCGCGTCGACGGCCGCGATGCCGACCGGTGCGCTCACGAACGAGAGGGCGTCGACGCCCACCGCGCTCCCCGTCCGCGACAGCGTGAACGTCACGCCGTCGCCGTCACGCTGGGGGCTCCGGACCGTCGTCCGGTCGGCCATCGTGCCGGTGGCCGGTGCTCCGTCGTCACCGTCGCCGGTCGCGCCCGGACCCACGAAGTAGGTGGCGGTGGTGCCGTCGGCGAACCGGAGCGTCGTCACGAAGTAGTCGCCGGTGACGACGTTGTAGTTGGCCGGGTCGCCGTCGACGCCGAACGCAAACGCGTAGGTCGCGCTGTCGCCCGCTCCGACGCTCGACAGCGACACCGGCTGGAACCCCGCGCCGACCCGCATCGTCGCGCCGCCGACGGTGACCGTGTCGGGGCGGGGTCGAGGACTCCCGTCGCCGGCGAGGCGGAACGCCTCCTGGTCGTAGAAGCTCACCCGTGCGGCCGTCACTGTCCGCGTTTCGCCGCCCCGGTTCTCGAAGACGGCGTCGACCCGGCAGTCCGGTTCGGTCAACGCGACCCGGTCGGACGACCCCGCGGACGGCTCCACACAGTCGACGGCGTTGGCGGCGACGTAGCGGACCACATCGCCGTCGGCCGGGTTTATCTCGCCGCCGCCCCCGCCCCCGCGGACCGTCACCGGTACCGTCACCCGCTCCGCGGGCTGTGTACCGGCCGCGCCGTTCAGTTCGACGGTCGCCGTCACCGTCGTCCGTCCGGCGGCCGTCGGCGTGACCGTCACGGTCGCTCGGCCGTCGGCGTCGGTCCGGACCGTCGACGCCGAGAGCGTCCCGGACGAGGCGGTGAACGACACGTCGACGCCCGCGACCGGGCCGTTGTAGGCGTCCCGGAGTTCGACGGACACCGCCGTCGCCGTCCCCTCCTCCGTCGTGGGTGCGTCGTCGGTCGTCGTCAGGTAGCGGGCGTCAGGTCGCGAGACGTTACCGCCGACAGTGACCGCGGCCAGCCGCAGGTCGTAGTCGACGCCGGGTTCGAACACGACTTCGACGGTGCCGTCCGGGCCGGGACGGACCGCCTGGACGTGGCCCCCCGCGTCGACGAACTGCTCGTCGAGGATGCGACTCCAGTTCGCGGCGGACAGCCCCGTCCGGAGGCGAACGACGACCGGGTCGCCGTCGTCGGTCACCCGGACGGTCCGGGTCGCGGTCGACAGGCCGACCGTCCGGACGGAGGCCGTCGACGCCTGCGCGACGGAGCGGCGGCCCGACAGCGCCACGAGGTCTATCGTCCGGCCGGCGACGAACGACCCGGCGTCGACCTGCCGCGTCCGGTCGCCGAACTCGTTGACGACGACGCCGTGCTCGTAGACGGTGCGGGGCGCGTCGTAGTAGTTGTACGAGGGGCCGTACGCGAGGCGGACGCCGTCGTACGCGCGGGCGGAGCCGTTCCAGAAGTCGCCGGTCTCGCCGCCGGCGACGGCGTTCTCGACGACGAACCCGCCCCCGCGTGTGGTGAGCGACCCCGCAACCGGCCCGGGGTTGACCAGCACGAACCGGTTGGGGTACGTCGTCCCGAGTTCGAACAGGGTCGTGCGGTCGCGGCCGGTCGCGGCGACGCTCCCCACGTCGGCGTCGAACGCCTGGAAGTCGGTCTGGAGCCGCTGGTTGTGCTGGAACTCCACCTCGCGGTTCGCCGTCGGGACGGCGTTGGCCTGCACCAGCACGAGCAGGGCCGTCAGCAGGCCGAACAGGAGGATGGCCCCGAGCAGTTCCGAGACGGCGCGGTCGTCGGTGGTGAGAGTCATACGACGGTGAAAGCGATTGCCGCGAGGATGACGAGCGCGAGCCCGTATTTCAGTCCCGAGCGGACGGAGTCGTCGGACAGCTTTCCGGCCAGCAGACCGCTCCCGAACCCCTGTATCACTGCGGAGTGGAGGAACACGGCCCGGTAGGTCGCCACGGGGACGTTCGTGAACGTCAGCGGCGACTCGACGCCGCCGCCGTACTCGGCCTGCTGGCGGGCCGCATCCGCGATGGGCGTGAGGTAGTTCGCTTCCAGAAGCAGGACCACCAGCAGGTAGACGAGGTAGCCGATGACGACGATGGCGATGTACGACGACATCTCGCGGGTCCGGGCCCGCTCCAGTTTGTAGCGGGCGCGTGCGTCCTCGGCGGCGACGGTCAGCACCCGCGAGAGGTCGCTCGTCGACTCGACGCCCTCCGCGAGCAGGTTGGTCGTCCGCGCGAGCTGTGGCACTCGACTGCGGGCACCGAACGCCCGGAGCGCGTCGCTCGTCGAGTGGTTCCAGAGGATGTCGTTGCGCACCTTCCGGAGTTCGCCCGCGACGACGCCGCTGGTCGACCGCACGACGAGCGCGAGCCCCGACGTGAGGCCGATGCCCATCTTGTTGGCGCTCGAGAGGATGTTGAGCGTGTCGGGGAACCGGCGGGCGAGGCGCCGCTCGCGGCGCGCCCGGCGCTCGTGGTAGTACGACAGCGGGAGCGTCGCCACCACGAGCGGCGCGACGACGAGCCACAGCGTCGTCACCACCGGCGCCGCGACCATCGCGTCGACGCTCGGGGTGGCGGCGCCCGAGACGACTGCACCGACGGCGACCAGCACCGCGGCGGGCACTGACAGCGCGAGCACGTACGGGGGGTCGCGCCGGAACGGGGCCAGCGGGTCCCGGAGGCGGTCGCGGAGACGGTCGCGGCGCTGGACCCGCCGGTAGGCGGCGAGTCGCTCGTCGTCCTCGGGCGGCGAAGCCGTCAGGTGGTCGGTCCGGTCGGGGGCCGCGACGCGACTCGACTCCCTGAACGGCTCCGAGAGCGTGTCCACCAGCACGAGGAACATCGCCATCCCGATGGGCATGACGCCGTAGACGAGCACCGATAGCTGGGTGAGCGTCTGCCCGCCGACCAGCGAGATGACGACGAGGATGACCACCAGAAAGAGGGGGGCGGCGACGAAGCCGACGATGAACACCTCGCTGAGCAGTGCGAGCGTCTCGAGGAACTCCGTCTGCTCGTCCATCGCCTCCTCGAGGCTCTCGCGGGCCTGCGTCTCGAGAAACGGCGTCACCTGCCCGCCGGACTCCAGCACCGACAGCAGGTCGTCGAGGAACGACTCCAGACTGTCCGACGGCGTCAGGTTCCGAACGTTCTCCAGGGCGGTGATGAGGTCGTTGCCGAACACGTCGACGTCGCGGACGACCTGGTCGAACTCCCGGGCCACCTCGCCGTACGTTTCCTCGGCGTCCGCGACCGACCGCACCGCGGTCGTCAGGTCGGCGCCGCCGTGGCTGAGTGCGTACATGTAGACGATAGCGTGGGGGAGCGTCACGTTCACCTGCTGGGTGCGGGTGACCACCCGCGCCCGCGGGTAGTAGCGGTAGCCCAGCCACGTCGCCGCCGCGAACAGCGTGCCCGTCGCGAGCGTCACCACTGCCGAGCCGACGAGCACGCGGTTCGCGCGGAGAAACGCCGCGACGCCCGCCGCGAGGCCGACTTCGTTGCGGACGGCGCCGAACGCGCCCACCTCCGCGAGCAGGGTCGCCACCGCCACCCCGGCGAGCAGGCCGACGACCCCCACGGCGGCCGCCAGCCGGACGCCGCGAGCGAGATACTCGTCGTAGGCGGCGCCGACCCGCGCCTGGTTGAGCGTCTGCTGGTAGCCCGCGTACTCGCCGGGGCGCGACCGGAAGAACGTCCGGAGATAGCCGAACCGCTCGCGGTACGCCGCCCGCTCGTCGCTGGTCGGGTCGCGCTGGCCCGACAGCCCCTCGATGGCGTACTCCGGGGGCGGGTTCGCGTCGAGGTCGGCCTCCGAGCGGTCGAACGCCGGGTCGTCGGCCAGCGGGTCGCCCCCGTGGTCGTCGACCACCTCCCCGAGCCCGAGCCCGTCGTCGCCGTCTCCGCCGTCGGTCTCGCCACCCCCGCCGTCGCCCGGGCTCATGGCTGTGGGAGGTCGTAGCCGCGGGCCCGGACCCGCTCGACGACGTACTCGGGGTCCTTCGCGTACAACTGGAGGACGGCCGCCACGTCGCGGTAGTCGAGCACCTCCTCCTCCAGCATGAACCGGAGGACGCCCTCACGACGCGCCATCTCGGCGTCGAGTTCCGCGCCGGTCCAGCCCCGCTCCTCGGCGATGTCCGCGAGCACCGTCGACTCGTTCACCTGCTGGTGGACGTCCTCGCGGGCGTTCCGCTCGAACACGTTCCGCGTGCGGAGCGCCATCGGGTCGTCCTCGGGCGGGTCGCGCATCTCCGTCACCTGCTGGTTCCGGCGGACCCGACCGTCCTCGACGAACGTCTGCCGCTGGATGGAGACGATGTCGAGGTCCTGTATCATCGCACGCGGCACCGACAGCGGCGGGTTCTGCAGGCGGTTCAGGACGGTGTCGATGGAGTCGGCGTGCATCGTCGTGTAGGCGGTGTGGCCCGTCCCCATCGCCTGGAAGAAAGTCAAGGCGACCCGCTCCTCGGTGCGTATCTCCCCGACGAGGATGTACTCGGGGCGCTGGCGGAGCGCCGACTGGAGGAGGGCGTACATCGACACCTCGCCGCGACCCTCGCCCGACGCTGAGTCCCGGGTGACCGACTGTATCCAGTTGTCGTGCGGGAGGTCGATTTCGCGGGTGTCTTCGATGGAGACCACCTTCGAGGACGGCGGGATGAAAAAGGAGACGGCGTTCATCGAACTCGTCTTCCCCGACCCCGTTCCCCCGGCGAACACGAGCGACTTGTTCGACTCGATGGCGAGCCAGAAGTACGCCATCTGCTCGACGGAGAACGTGTTCCAGTTCACAAGGTCGACCGGCGAGAACGGCACGTCCGAGAACTTCCGGATGGTGAAGTTAGAGCCGCGGGTGGCGACCTCCCCGCCCATCGTCAACTGCAGTCGGGAGCCGTCGGGCAGAGTCGCGTCCAGAAGCGGGTCCGAGACGGATATCTGCTTGCCGGCCCGCTGGGCCAGTCGCACGGTGAACGACGAGAGCCGTTCGGCGTCGAACGAGACGTTCGTCCGCAGGTCCCGATAGCCGCGGTGGTAGACGTAGACGGGCACGTCCGCGCCGTCACAGGAGACGTCCTCGACCGCGGGGTCGCGCATGATGGGGTCGATGGGGCCGAACTCCACGAAGTCGCGTCGGAGGTAGTAGGCGAGTTTGTGAATCGACCCCGGTTCGACCGAGCGGGCGTGTCGCGCCACGAGTTCGAGCACGTCCTCCTCGAACACCTCCTCCTTCGTCCGCTCGCCGCCGATGTCCTGGTACATCAGCGAGTTGCGCAGGTACTCGACGAGGTCGCGGCGCACGTACTGCTCGAACTCGTCGAGTTCGGGTTCGCCGACGCGGTAGCGGTACTCCCGCTCGACGGGGTCGTACAGCACGCTCACGTACGCGAACGGCTCGTTGACCCACGTCCGCTCGACCTCCTCGTAGCGGTCGAGATACGAGAAGTCGAAGAACGACTCCTCGAGGAACGAGTCGTCGGGCGCGTCGAATCGCCCGTCGTGGTCGGCGAAGTGGGCCTGCACGTCAGAGAGGATGGCCTCGCGAATCGTCGACTGGTCGGGGAGCGACTCCAGGTCGACGTCCGGGTCGTCGCCGCCGAGCACCCGGACCGCCCGAGAGCTGTCGACGCCGGGGTCGTCGTCGTCCGAATCGCCCGCGGCGGCGACGCCCGGCGTGTCGGTCCCGTCGGCCGACTCGACGTCGGACAGCAGTTCGCCGAGGTCGGGTTGGGTGGCCTCGGGCGCGTCGGTCGCGCGGCCGCCGCCCGGGGTCTCGCCGTTCCCGGACGCCTCGTCGGACTCGTCGTCCATCGGATGCTCTCACGTCGCCCGTCTCGCCCAAATGTGTTTCCCCACGACGGCGCGTTCGCCCGGCGACGGCGGACTCGCTGGACACCGCGACGCTCCGCGGTGGCCCGTCCGGACGGCGGTCCGTTCAGGCGACCGTGTTGCGGAGGCGGCCGATGTCCTCGTACTCGATGACGATTTCGTCGCCCGGCTCCACCAGCCCCGGATTCGCCGGACTGCCGAACGAGATGACGTCGCCGGGCCGGAACGTGAACCGCTCCGAGAGGAACGAGACGACCTCGCGGGGTTTGATGAACATGTTCTCGGTGTTGTCCTCCTGTCGTTTCTCGCCGTTGATGTGGGTCGTCATGTCCAATCCCACGGGGTCGACGTCCGCGACGACCGGTCCCAGCGGCGCGCTGTGGTCGAACGCCTTCCGCGCCGTGCGGCGCTCCTGGTCGAGACAATCCAGGTCGTTCAGGATGGTGTACCCGCGGACGTACTCGTCGACCTCGCTCTCGGCGATGTCGTGACACTCCCTCCCGACGACGGCCGCCAGCTCCCCGGCGTACGTCAGCTCCTCGGTGAACGAGGGGTACGGGATGGGCTCGTCGGGGTGGTGGAGCGAGGTGGGTCCCTTGATGAAGAAGTCCGGCTCGTCGGGTATCTCGTAGTCCATCTGGTCGACCTTCTCGTCGGGGTGGTGGAGCGAGGTGGGTCCCTTGATGAAGAAGTCCGGCTCGTCGGGTATCTCGTAGTCCATCTGGTCGACCTTCTCGCCGAAGTTGCGGCCGACGCAGTAGAACGCCGACGGCTCGCAGGGGGCGAGTAGCTCGCAGTCCTCGCCGACGACGTACTCCTCGCCGTCGGCGGTGACGACGCCGTCGGCGTACGTGCCCTCGATGACACCGGCGTCGGTGCGTGCGCGTGCGTACTTCGTCATGGTCGAGGAGGGTCGCCGGCCGGCCTAAACGGTTGCCGTTCGCGCAAGCGGGGGTAGCTCTTTGCGCCCGGGCGTGGTGGTCGGTCGCATGGACAGACGAGCGTACCCGTTCGAAGGCACCGAGCCGGCCGTCCACGAGACGGCCCGCGTCAGCCGCGAGTCGACGCTGGTCGGGGACGTGAGCGTCGGACCCGACGCCTCCGTCTGGCCGGGCGCAGTCCTCCGGGGCGACGTGGATGCGGTCGTCGTGGGCGAGTCGGCCCACGTCGGGGACAACGCCTCCGTCCACGCCTCCCGACTCGGCGACCGGGCGATGGTCGGCCACGGGAGCGTCGTCAACGACAGCGTCGTGGGTGCCGACTCGCTGGTGGGGTTCAACGCCACCGTCGACGAGAGCGAGGTGGGCGCCCGGTGTGTCGTCGCCACCGGCACCGTCGTCCCGGAGGGGATGAGCGTCCCCGACGAGTCGTTCGTGCGTGGCGTTCCCGGCAGTTACACGCCGCTGTCGGAGACGACCGTCGACGTCGAGGAGCTGTTCGAGACGTACCACTCGGGCCGGTACGGCGACCTCGCGGCGCGCCACGAAGCGCTGTTCGAGTGAGTCAGAGCCGCTGGACGTCTTGGAAGGCGAGAACGACGCGACGGACCTCGCCGTCGGTCACGAGCGGCGCGGCGTCGACGGTGACGCGGAACCGGTCGCCGTCCGGGCCGAGCCACTCGTGGACGGCGCCCTCGACGGGTTCGCCCGTCTCGCGGACGCGGGCACTGACCGTCTGCCCCGGTGGAATCAGGTTCTGGCCCGCGGCCGTCCGGGCGTCGTTCTCGGGGTGCAACCCCACCACCTCGTCGGCGCCCACGTCGAACGCGTCCTGCGCGGCGTCGTTCGCGCGGCGCACGACGCCGTCGCCGTCGACCACCACCATCGGCTGGGGCGCGACCTCCAGTAACCCCCGGTTGAGGTCCCGCTCCTGCTGGAACTGCTGGCGCGCCTTCCGCTCGCGCGTCACGTCGCGGGTGTTGACCACGAACCCCTCGACGGCCGGGTCGTCGAGCCGGTTGTGGCCGCGCGACTCGACGTGTATCCAGTGGTCGTCGGCGTGCAGATAGCGGTACTCGGCGGTGAGCAGTCTGTTCGGCTCCGCCAGCCCGCGGGCGAACACCTCCTCGACCCGTGCACGGTCGTCGGGGTGGATGTAGTCGAAGGCGTTCTCCCCGAGGAGCTGTTCCGGTCGGTGGCCGGTCACGTCCTCGACGCTGGGGCTGAGGAACTGGAACTCCCCGCTTGCGTCCAGCAGCGCGATGGCCGAGGGGAGATGCTCGACGAGCGCCTGGAACCGCGCGCGCTGTTTCGAGACGGCCGCCTCGTAGGCGCTACGAACCGCCTCGCGGCTCTCCCCGTCCTGCGCTGCGTCCGACATGGTACCGTCTAACATGGGTGGGGTATAAAAAGACCCACCCGGGCGTTCTCACGTGCTGAAAACACCCCCTCAGCGCCACTCGACCGGGCGGGCGACCCTGACCGCGCCGGGCCGCACGTCGAGACGGACGTCCCGGAGCCCTCCGAGCGGCGTCCCGTCGGCCTCGACGGGGAGCCCCTCGCCACGGAGGTCGACCGACTTCCCGGTGTGGTAGTGGACCGCCGGGTGGTCGACGTGGTCGCCGCGACGGGCGAGGCGCGCGAGTCGGAGCCACTCGCGGGCCGACGTGGACTCGACGACGAGCAGGTGGAGGCGGCCGTCGCCCGGCCGTGCGTCGGGCAGGAGTTCGAACGCGCTCCCGCGGTAGCGGCCGCCGCCGACGGCGACGAGGCGCGCCTCGCCCGCGAACCGCTCGCTGTCGTCGACGGACGCCGACACCGTGAGCGGCGGCTCCGAGACGGCGGCCCGTGCGGTGCCGAGCAGGTACGCCAGCGGCCCCGGAAGCGCCCGCAGGGAGTCGGCGGCGTCGAGCGCCCGCCGGAACAGCCCTGCGGTGAACCCTAACACGAAGTAGCGCCGGTCGACGGGCGGTTCGGCGCGTATCTCGCCCACGTCGAGCGGGTGGGCGGCGACGCCGCCGGCCAGTCGCCGAGCGAGCGCCCGCCAGTCGGCGTCGCCGTACAGATGCCGGTAGACGCTGTTGCCCCGGCCCGCGGGAACGACGAACAGCGGCGGCGCCGACCGGTCGACGAGCGCGCCGGCCACCTCGCCCAGCGTGCCGTCGCCGCCGACCACGACCAGCAGGTCGGCGTCCGCGCTCGCGTGGGCCGCCGCGGGCACCTCCCCGGGGCCGTCGGTGACCGTCGCGGTCACCTCACATGCGAAGGTCTCGCGGAGGTCGGCCAGCATCTCGCGGCCTTCCCCGTCGCCGGCGGCGGGGTTGACGACGCAGGCGACGCGGTCGAGCGTCACAGCCACTCACCGAGCGCGACCGTCTCGGCCTCGTACATAGCGTCCAGTTCGTCGGCGGCCCGCCGGGCCTCGGGGTCGCTCGCGCCGCGGGCCTCCAGGGCCGCCCGGAGCTTGTTGCGCGCGACGGCCCGCACCTCCGGCAGGGTGTGACCCGCGAACCCGGTCGGGTGGTCGACCGTCGCCGACAGCGTCTCGCCGCCGTCGAGTTCGACCGTCACCCGCGCGCCCATCCGCTTGTCGGCCGTCGAGAGGTCGTCCGGGAGCGGTCGCTTGCGGACGAACCGCGCGAGCGTCGGCAGATGTCGAAGCGTCGTCGCGGGGCCGACGGCCGACATCGAGTACGGTATCACACCGGGGCCGACGCGCCGGAGCATCGCTCCCAGCGGCACCTCCGAGTCGAGCGCCGCCATCGTGAACTGGGGGTCGTGCTCGACGGCGACGTTGTCGGCGAGTTTCCACACCCGCGACTCCCCGAGTGCGGCCGGCGTGAACTGCCGAGCGGTGTGTTCGCCGCGCAGGAGCGCGCTGGCGACGTTGTACGGCACCGAAAAGGAGAGTGCGGCGAGCGTCGAGTCGGGGCCGCGGACGTGGGGGGTCGCGCGGTCGTTCACCTCCGTGCAGAACAGCGACCCCTCGACGGTGACGCGGCCGATGGTCACCTCGCGGTCCGGTAGTTCGCGGCGCAGTTCCAGTGCCGCCTCGACGGGCGCGGTGACGTACGCACAGCCGGGGACGGGCTTGACCGTCAGCGCGCGGGTGTGCCAGCGCTCCCCGAGTCCGGTCAGGAACTCGGGGAGTGGCTTGCTGGCGAACGCCTCGAGGAACCCGCCCTCGGCTTCCAGCAGGTCGGTCGCCCCGCGGGCCCCCTCGCGGGCGCGGGTCACGGCCGTCAGCCCCACGAGCAGGGGGTCGGCGGCGCTGGTCAGTTTCGCGTCGCTCCCGAGGAACGCGGCGTCGAGCGGCCACGGCGGTTGCCCGAGCGCCACTCCGAGCGCGTCCGCCAGCGTGTCGGCGTCGTCGCCTTCGATTACGGCGCGGGCGACGGCGGCGGCGACGGCGTGGACGTAGGCGGTTTGCTGGCCGCGGAACGGACCGACCGCCGCGGCCGAGGCGACGCGGGCGGCCACCTCGTTGGCGGCGACGACGGCGGTGAGTGCCCGGCGGCCGCTCGCGCCCGTCGCCTCCGCGGCCGCCAGCGGCACGAACACAGACGAGTGGCCGGTGTGGCCCCCGAGGACGGTGTCGTCGAAGTCGAGCGCCATCGACAGTGCGGCGTGGCCCCAGCACGCCCCTCTCAGGGTGGAGTCGGGTCCCCCGAGAAACGAGACGGGGCCGTCGCCGTGGTCGCGCTCGACCGCGGCGGCTATCTCGTCGGCCACGGGCAAATCGAGCGACCAGACGGCCGCCCCGACCGTCGAGTGCACCTGCGCGCGGGCGGCCCGCCTGACCGCCGGCGGCACGTCCCGGTAGCCGAGGTCGGTCGCCCATGCGGCGGCGCGTTCGAGGAACGGCGGTTCCTCGTCGTCGCCGCCCACGAACGGGAGCCTCACCATCGGTCCCCACCGGGCGTGCGTCGTTGCATGCTCGGGGCCTCGACAGCCAGCGGCAAAACAGTTCAGGCGGCGTCGGGTGTTGCGCCGGTCACGCGTCGACCTCCTCTATCACCTCGGGGGAGTCGTTCGCGGGGCTGTTCACCTTCGCCGAGACGGGGTACGCCCGCATCTCGCCGTCGTACGGGTCCAGCAGGTCGGGCGAGGGGTCCGCGAGCCACTCGCGCTCCTCGTCGGGAGCGAGGACGACGGGCATCCGGTGGTGGTACTCCGACTGGAACTCGTTCGCCTCCGTCGTGACGACGGTGAACGTCTCGACGGTGTCGTCGCCGTCGTCCGGGCCGTCGGTACCGAACTCCGAGAGGCCGGTCTGGGTCGTCTCGGGCGTCCATCGCTCCCAGAGGCCGGCCATAGCGAACGGTTCCTCGTCCGGCAGGGTGATGCGGTACGGCTGTTTGCCCGCGTCCCGGGCCTGCCACTCGTAGTAACCGTCCGCGACGACGAGACAGCGTCGGCGCTCGTAGGCGTCCGCGAAGGCAGGCTTCTCGGTCACCGTCTCCGCCCGCGCGTTGATGAGTCCCTGGAAGCCGTCGTCGGCCCACGCCGGGATGAGCCCCCACTGCTGGTGAGAGAGGCGGTCGGGGTCGTGGTTCGTCACGACGGGAAGCGACTGGCTCGGGGCGGCGTTGTAGTGGGGCTGGAGGTCGTCGGGGACGGCCACGTCGAACCGCTCGGCGACCTCACGCGGCTCCAGAAAGACGCTGTAGCGTCCGCACATACCCGGCGTACGGGCGGGAGCGAGAAAACAGTATCCCGTGGATGCCCTCTAGCCTGATTTTGGTGGGAATCCGAACAACCGTTTTCCCTCCCCGGCGCGACCGGTGGGCATGGACCGACGACGCTTCCTCGCGGGGGCGGGGGCACTCGGGACGACGGCGCTGGCTGGCTGTACGGGCGGTGGGGGCGGCGACGGCGCGTCGGGTACGCCGATAGCCGGCCACCCGGCGGGCGCGGACCTCGACGCCCAGCCACGACTGGGCGACGCCGAAGAGACGGTCATCGTCGCGTTCGAGGACCCGTCGTGTACGCTCTGCCGGCGGTTCGAGCGGGAGACGTACCCCCGAATCGTCTCCGACCTCGTGGAGCCCGGGACCGCGTCGTTCGTCTACCGCGGCCTGCCCATCATCTACCCGTGGGGCGACCCCGCCGCACACGTCTTGGAGGCGACGTTCGCCGCGGACGCCGACGCGTTCTGGGCGCTGAAAGACCACTACTACGCCGAGCAGGGCGCGTTCGACGAGTCGAACGTGTACGAGCGGTCGCGGGCGTTCCTCGACGGCGAGACGAGCGTCGACGCCGACGCCGTCGTCTCGGCCGCGGAAGGCGGCGAGGCCGACGCCGCGGTGCAGGCGGACCTCGATGCGGGCGGTGCGCTCGACGTCGGGCAGACGCCGGTGTTCTACCTGTTCCGCGACGGGCGCTACGAGACGACGGTGCGGGGCGCACAGGGGTACAGCGTGTTCGCCACCGCGCTGGAGGGGTGATGCGGCTCCCGACCCGCCGCCGGGACTGGCGGCTGATGGCCCGGACCGCGCGGCTCGTCGTCTCGGTCCCCCGGTACGCGGCACTTTCGGCCGTCGCGGCCGTCGCCGCCCTCTCGCTGTTCGTGTTCTCGCTGAACCTGCCGCTTTTCGGCTACGCGCTCTCGGCGGACCTGGCGCTCATACAGCGGGTCGAACTGCTCGTCGTGCAGTTCCCGTTCGTGGGCCCGGCGTTCGACCCCCTTCAAGGGCTGTTGCTCGTGGGCGTCGCCGCCCTGACGGGCGTCGACGTGGCGATGGCGGTCTACCACTTCCGCGAGCACGGCGTCTCCGTCCGGCAGGGCGGGACCGGCGCGGCGGGCGTCCTGCTCGGAACGCTTGGCGCCGGCTGTGCGGCCTGCGGCTCCGCGATACTGGTCGGCCTGCTGTCGCTTCTCGGCGTCTCCACCTCCTTGCTGTGGCTCCCGCTGGACGGCCTGGAGTTCGCGCTCGGCGCGGTGGTCGTGCTCCTGCTGTCGGTGTTCTGGCTGGCCGACGGGATGCGCGGCGGCGAGGTGAACGGCTGTCCGGTGGAGCCGTAGCGCGCGAGAGTTTAACCGACAGGGGGGCGTAGCCGGCGTGTCAGATGGACGACGACGAGCCGGCGTTCCGGACCGCCGCGGACCTCCGCGAGGAGACGCGGGCCGCCACGCCCGACTTCTCCATCCCGGAGCATCCGGAGCGCCGCTACCCCCGCGAGGGGGGCGTCGAGTACGAGGGCGGGACCGTGTTCCTGTTGTCGCCCGCGGGCGAGCGCGACGAGGCGTCGCTGGCGTCGCTCGTCGAAGCCGTCCTCGACGGCGGCGACTACCGCTACGGCGACTGGTTCGACTTGCCGATGCCGCTGTTTCTCGTCCACGACGACGAGACGGGCGACACGTTCCGCGTGGCCGTCCGCGACGGGCGGGTGGAACTGCACGTCCGCCCGGAGACCGAACCGGCGGGTCTGCGGGAGTTCTACGACCGGCTCGTCGACGCCACCGACGGGGAGTGGCGCGTCGAGCGTCGAACCTGACGTTTTGACGGTTTTGCCACGACGTTCATTTGTGTAGGTGTCTCCCGATGGGGTAGAGCAATGAGTCTGAACAGGCGCAGTTTCGTGAAAGCCGCCGGCGCCGCTGGCGCGGCGACGGCGTTCACCGGCTCGGCCGGTGCGGTCCCCGGAATCAGCGACGCTCTGGACGTCGACGGTGGGCTTCAGGAGACGCTGGTGGTGTTTCGCGAGCGGGACGACCGCTCCCTGCTCGACGCGTTCGACCTCCTGGAAGGGCGCTACGACTACGAGGAACTGCCGGTGACGTGGACGCATCTCGACGGCGACCAGATAGCGACGGTCGCGGAGGACGACCGCGTGCTCCACGTCTCCGACGCGTTCGAACTCGACTACTACAACGACGCCGAATCGCGCGAGGCGATGAGCGTCACCGAGGAGTGGAACGCCGACGAGCTGGGCTACCAGGGCGAGGGGTACGACGCCGTCGTCATCGACTCGGGTATCGACGGCTCGCATCCGGACTTCTCGGGCCGGGTCGAGTCCAACTACGAGTACGTCGACGAACCGCTGGGCGACCGCGACCCGGAGATGTGGGTCGACATCGGCCCCGGCGACTCGGACGAAATCGGCCACGGCCAGCACTGCTGTGGCATCGTCGCGGGCGACGGTGCCCAGTCCAGCGGCCAGTACCAGGGGATGGCGCCGAAGGCGCGGCTGTCCGTCTACTCGGTGTCGCAGGCCATCTACCTCCCCTATGCGGTCGGCGCGTGGGACCACATGATCGCCCGCAAGAAGGACGACAGCGTCGACTTCGACCCCGTCGTCTGTTCGAACTCCTACGGCGTCGCCCGCGGTAACGCGTACAACCCGCTGGACCCGCTGAACGTCGCCACCTGGGAGGCGTTCAACGCGGGCATCCTGCCGGTGTTCGCGGCGGGCAACGACGGCCCCGGCGACGGCACCATCTCGCGGTACGCGAAGGCGCCCCACGTGCTCGCAGTCGGTGCGGGCACCAAGGAGAAGAGCCTGACCGGGTTCTCCTCGCGGGGCCGCCCGGACGGCAATCACGACCGCAAGACCGCCTACGGCAATCTCTCGTCGTACATGGACCGGGTGTTCGCCGGGCGCGTCATCACGAGCGACGGAACGCTCTCGGGAACGGTGGGGCCGGGGGTCGACGGCTCGGCTGTGGGCGGCCCGGGCGCCTCCAGCGGGTCGAGCACCCACGAGCTACGGGTGCCGGACAACGCGGACCTGCTCGAAGGGTCGCTGTCGCTTCAGCCGGGCGGCCAGCAGGTGCAGGTGTCGTTCTACCAGGACCGCGACGGCGACGGCGAGCAGGAACTCGTCGCGCGGATGGGCGAAGAGCCCGTCTACATCCACAAGGACATCGCCGTGGACCTCGACGGCGGCGAGCCGCTCCGCGTGGAGTTCACGCCGAAGAACGCCGCCGCCGCACAGTACGAGTTCTCGTACACGCTGTTCGAGACCCGTGACGACGGCGACGCGGACCTCGACGAACGTCGGCCGGTGTCGCTGTTCCGGCCGGGCATCGTCACGCACGGCAACAGCGTGATGTCGACGTTCGACCCCGAGGACGCGCTCCGGCCACCGACGTCGACCGAGCCGTTCTACGGGCGCATCTCCGGCACGTCGATGGCGTGCCCGGCCGCCGCCGGCATCGCGGTGCTCGTCGTCCAGGCCGCCGAGGACGTGGGCCTTGAGTACGCCGGGCAGGCCGAGGTGGAGTCGACGGTGAACACGGCCGACTTCGGGCCGCTGTCGGTCATCAACACGCTGGAGGCGACGACGGAGACGAACGCCGACGCCGACTACACGCCCCACGATGCGGGCGCCGGCTGGGTCGACGCGGAGGCCGCCGTCGAGGCGGCAAAGCAGGGGCTCTCGTCGTTCGACGACGTGACGCTCGCCTCCGAGTCGACGCCGCCGCCGGTCGTCGACCTCTCGGTGCAGGGGACGCGAACCAGCGACGGCACCACCTTCACCGGCGGTCAGACCGACCAGGTGAAACTCACCGTCGACAGCGTCCCGACGAAGGGCGTCTCCGAGGTGCAGGTCATCGACCGGATACCGAGCGACTGGGACGTCAAAGAGGAGTTCTCCGACGGCGTCGAGACGGTCGAGGAGACGGACTCCGGCCAGGAGGTCCACTTCACCGGTTCGGTCGCAGTCGGCGACTCCGTGAGCTACTTCGTCGAAGCGCCGTCGGGCCCGCAGGCGACGGGGAGCTACACGTTCGGGTCGGCGAAGGCGTCGACGCCCGAGGGCGTCGACCTGACCGGTAGCGAGGAGACGACGTTCGGCGGCACCAAACGGAAGGTCGTCGTGGGCGTCGGCACGAACGCCTGACCCACGCCGGAAACCACGTTTCGCCGCCGACGGCACTGTCGGGACGCCGTACCGAAGAAGAGCGGCGCGTCGGCTCTAGCTGTCGCCGAGCGCGAAGCCGACCGCGAGGAACGCGACCGCAAGCGCGAGATGGAGGAAGTTGTCCGCCATGTTCAGCGCGATGAGGTTGGCGAACAGGTCGAACAGCACGAACCCGAGCACCGTCACCAGCAGGTAGACGACGCCCAGCGTCTTGTTGTACCCCTCGGCGAACTCGCCGCCGGCGTAGTAGCCCGCCGCCAGGCCCGCGACGCCCGACAGGAGGTGGATGGCGTCGTGCAGGTAGTTCCGGCCGAAGATGATGAGTTCGCCGCTCTGTCCGCCGAGCACCGGCCCGAGCACGCCCACGAGCGCGAGCACGGCGCCGAACAGCAGTGCGACCGTCACCTGGATGTTGCTCATACCGCCCGAATCCGTCGCCGTTGCGGTGGCCTCTGACATGGTCCGGTCGCAGGTGCCCGTCGTCCGGTGGTAAACGTTGTCCCAAATGTTACCGCATTCCCTCCCTACAGTCCCGCAACCGACTTACCGAGCGCCGGCCATTCGCCGGTATGACAGTCTCCCGCGTGGTCGAACTCGAGGGCCACATCATCGACTCGGGGATGATGCAGGCGGCGTTCGGCATCGTGATGGACATGGGCGGCGACTTCGACGTCGAGCAGTTCGACGTGGGGAAACACAAAGAGGCGCAGTCGTACGCGCGGATGCGGGTGTTCGCGGAGGACGAACCGACGCTCCAGAGCATCGTCCACGAACTCCACCAGAACGGCGCGAATCCGGTCGACCCGACGGACGCGGAACTGACGCCCGCGCCCGCCGACCAGGTCGTCCCGGACGGGTTCTACTCGACGACGAATCACCCGACGCAGATACGCTACGACGGCGAGTGGGTCGAGGTCCAGAACATGGAGATGGACTGTGCGGTCGTCGTCGAGGACGGCGAGTCGCCGACCGCGTACACGAAGGTCCTCAACGCCATCGAGGAAGGGGACCTCGTGGTGACGGGCGAGGCGGGCATTCGGGTCAAACCACCCGAACGACCTCGCGACGACGAGGGCGCGTTCGGGTTCATGCAGGGTGGCGTTTCCGCCGAGCGACCCTCGGAGACGACCATCAAGCAGGTCGCGGAGGCCATCGACGAGGTGAAACGCGAGGACGGGAACGTGCTGGTCGTCGCGGGGCCGGCGCTCATCCACTCCGGGGCACGCGAGGCGCTCGCCCGCCTCGTCCGCGAGGGGTACGTCGACGGGCTCTCGGCCGGCAACGGCTTCGCCGTCCACGACATCGAGCGCGACCTCTACGGCACGTCGCTGGGCGTCGACACCGAGACGCTCGACCACGCCCGAAAGGGCCACAAACACCACATCTACACCATCTCCGAGATAATCCGCGCCGGGAGCATCCCCGACGCCGTCGACGAGGGGCTGGTCGAGTCGGGCGTGATGTACGAGTGCGTGACGAACGACGTGCCGTACGTGCTCGCCGGCTCCATCCGCGACGACGGCCCCCTGCCGGACACCATCACCGACGCCATCGAGGCGCAAAACGCCATCCGCGAGCAGGCCCACGAGGCCGACATGGTGCTGATGCTGTCGACGCTTCTCCACTCGGTCGCGGTCGGCAACTGCCTCCCGTCGACGACGCGTGTGGTCTGTGTCGACATCAACCCGGCGACGGTCACGCAACTGCTGGACCGCGGGAGCGCGCAGGCCGTCGGGATGGTGACCGACATCGGGACGTTCGTGCCGTCGCTGGCGGAGAACCTGCTCGACGAGTAGCTACTCCCGGTCGGTGCGTTCGGCCTGTTCCTGTATCTCCTCGACCGCCTTCGCCTGCTCCTCGCGGGCGATGCCGCCCGACTCCGCGTAGCGGCCGGTGCGTTCGCCCGACGAGGTGAACCCCCACACGTCGCCCTCGCCGGAACTGCCGCGCCACTGCACGAGGAGGCCGGCGGCGACGAGCACGAGCACCGCGACTGCCGCGCCCGGAGCGGGACCGAGCACCTGGACCAGGCCGGCCCCTGCCCCGAGCGAGAGGGCCACGAGGACGGCGACCGCGCCACGTCGGACCATGTTCTGTCTCGTGGCTCCTCCGGAAAAAGCGTGGCCTCGGCGTTCGCCGCCCGCCGCGCGTCGCGGGGCGTCCACGGCGTGGCGCTACACGCCCTCGACGGTCTCGCGGTAGCGGACGACCTCCTCGTGGGCGCGCTGTATCTGCTCGCTGGCGGCCTCGTTCACCTGCTCGTTTACCTCGTCGAGGATGTTCTCGATGCGCGCCAGGCGGCCGTGGTCCGGACCGCGGTCCCGCTCCGCGAGCGTCCGGAGTTGCTCCGCGAGGTCGCGGAGTCGCTCGGCCGCCGCCCCGTCGTCCGCCTCCTCGGCGGCCCGCTCCGCCATGTCGCCGGCCACGCGCAACCAGTCCTGACTCATGGTGACACGTTGACCGGGCGTCGTCAAAACAGTTCGGTCGCCGTCAGTCGACCAGCGGCACCGTGACGACCGGGATGGGCGTCTCCAAAAGCAGGTCCTGGGCCGTCGACCCGAACAGCATCTTGCCGGTCGGCGACCGCTTGCGGATGCCGATGACGAGTTCGTCGGCCTCGTGCTCCTCCGCGAACGTGAGCATGTCCTCCTGGGGGCTGTTCCCGCGGACGAGCTGGTGGCTCTCGGCGCCGACGCCGTCCTCGAGCACCTCCAGCGCCTCCGTCCCCTCCAGGACGTCCTCGTCGCTGGTACTGTCGCCGCCCCGCAGGGAGTTCACCGCGTATACGGTGTCGCCGTCCTCGATGCGCCCCTCGAGGTACGCGAGCAGTTTCTCGCTCGTCTCCACGCCGTCGGTTCCTACGATGTACGTCGTCATACGGGTCGTTCTGTCGCTCCGGCGAGATAAAAGTATCTCCCCCGGCTCCCGGTGTCTGGGAACCGGCGCCGCCGTCGTCGGAGCGAGTCCCTCCGGCCCGCGCCGACCACTTTTGTCGTCGACCGTCATACTGGTCGCATGGACGCCAGAAACTTCCTGTTCTGTTCGCTCGACGCGGCGCTCGTCGGGGACCTCGCGTGGCACGTCCACCAGGAAGGACACGACGTGAAGTACTACATCGAGGCCGAGGGCGACCGCGAAATCGGTGACGGCTTCGTCCCGAAAACGGACGACTGGCGCGCGGAGGTCGAGTGGGCCGACGTCGTCGTCTTCGACGACATCTGGGTCGGTTCGGACGTCGGGACGGGCCAACTCGCCCGGGAACTCCGCGAGCACGGGAAAGCCGTCGTCGGTGGCACGCCGAACACCGACCGCCTCGAGGACGACCGTGGCTACGCGATGGAAATCCTCGAACAGCACGGGGTCACCACCATTGAGCACCACATCTTCGAGAACTTCGACGCCGGCATCCAGCACGTCAAGGAGCATCCGGCTCCGTACGTCGTCAAGCCGCTCGGGGAGGTCCAGAACGTCAAGCGCCTGCTGTACGTGGGGAACGAAGACGACGGCAGTGACGTCGTGGACGTACTGAAGGCGTACAAGAAAGCGTGGGGCCACCGGATGAAGGGGTTCCAGCTACAGCGGAAAGTCGAGGGCGTCGAGGTCGCCGTCTGTGGGTTCTTCGACGGCGAGGCGTTCATCGACCAGGTGAATTTCAACTTCGAGCACAAGAAGTTGTTCCCGGGAAACATCGGCCCCTCGACCGGCGAGATGGGGACGTCGATGTTCTGGGCCGGGCAGAACAAACTGTTCCAGGAGACGCTCGGCAAACTCGAAGACTGGCTCGCCGAGGAGGGGTACGTCGGGAGTATCGACATCAACTGCATCGTCAACGAGAACGGCATCTACCCGCTGGAGTTCACGCCCCGGTTCGGCTACCCGACCATCGCCCTCCAGGAGGAGTCCATCGAGTCCTCGACGGCGGCGTTCTTTTACGACCTCGCACACGGGAACGACCCGGAACTGGAGGTCCACAACGGCTATCAGGTCGGCGTCCGCGTCGTCCTGCCGCCGTTCCCGTTCGACGACGAGAGGACGTACGACGAGAACTCCCGGAACGCCGCCGTGGTGTTTCAGACCGAGAGCCGGGAGGGAATCCACCTCGAAGACGCGAAGAAGGTCGACGGGCAGTGGCGCGCCGCTGGCGACAACGGGATGCCCATCGTCGTGACCGGCAAGGGCGACACCATGCACGCCGCGCGTGAGCAGGCGTACGGCCGCATCGACGACATCGTGATGCCGAACATGTACTACCGTGACGACATCGGCGAGCGGTGGATCGACGGGGACGGGGACCGCCTGCAGGCGTGGGGGTATCTCGGCCCCGCCGATAGCTAAACTCGACCCCGGAACCGGACGACTGCACCGGCCTCACCGTCCTCCCGGACACGCACTATCCCGGACACGCACTACCGTGACGAGAACGGCACGCGGTGGAGCGGTCGGCGGGCGACCGCCTGCTCGCCGAAGGATGTCTCCGACGTCGAGTCGCTCGGGCGAGCCAGTGTCCCGCTCCGGTGCCGTTCGCTCTCGACCGCTTTACGGGTGTTCTTACCGGTTCTCCCGCGAAGAATTAAGAACTCACGAACCGTACGTTCAGGCGACTGAATGGTCGACGATTCCCAGCTTGCTCGTAGCAAGTCCATCCACAAACAGACCGGGAAGACGTTCTACTACGGGACGCGGGTGCTTCCGACTCGGGTGCGCGAGGCGACCTACGTGCTGTACGCGTTCTTCCGGGTCGCCGACGAGGTCGTCGACGACGCCGCGGGGGTCGAGCCAGCGGTCCAGCGGGAGGAACTCGACAGCATACGGGAGGCGGTGCTCGGGCGAACCGACACCGACGACCCGGTGCTGGCGGCGTTCTCCGAACTGCGCGAACGGTACGGTATTCCCGACGAGGAGGTGGAGACGTTCCTCGACGCGATGGCGACCGACATCGAGAAGAGCCGCTATCACAGCTACGAGGAACTGGAGGCGTACATGCGGGGGTCGGCGGCCGCGGTGGGCGTGATGATGACGTACGTGATGGAGCCGGACGACATCGAGGCGGCGTTGCCGCGGGCCCGCCGGCTCGGCGAGGCGTTCCAGATGACGAACTTCATCCGCGACGTGGGGGAGGACATCGCGGAGCGGGACCGCATCTACCTCCCGCTGGACACCGTCGAGTCGTTCGGTGCCACCGCCGCCGACATCGAGAACCGGGAGCCGACCGAGGGGGTTCGCCGCGCCATCGAGTCGGAACTGCGCCGCACCGAGCGGCTCTACCGCGAGGGGGTGGCCGGCATCGAGTACCTACCCGAGGACTGCCAGTTCGCGGTGCTTGTCGCGGCGGTGCTGTACGCCGACCACCACCGGCTGTTCCGCGAACGCGACTACGACACCGTGACGGCGACCCCGGAGCTGTCGCGCCGGCGCAAACTGTCGCTCGTCGTTCGGACCCGGTGGCACTGGGCCTGGAACAAGGACCCCGAGGCCGTCTTCGCGAAGGTGTCGGCCATCCCGTACGGCGACGCCTCGCTGTCCGGTGCGGAGCCGGGGGCACCGTCACCCGCACGGTGACTCGCCTCGGGGTAGCGGACGCGTACTGACCGTCGCTCTCACGGTAGCGAGCGGATACTTTCCCCCTCGTTCGGCGTCGGGTCGCGTATGGACCCCATCGACGAACTGCTCCTGCCGGCGACGGCGCTGGTGTTCGTGGGCGCCGCGCTCGTCCACGTCGCGGCGGGCGCACGCGTCGACGCGCCGCTGGCGTTCGGACTCGACGCGTTCACCTGGCTGGGTGTCGCGTATCTCGGTCTCGGAAGCGCCGTCTCGGCGGTGTACGCCCGCGGCCGACGTGGCTGATGGGCCACGCGGGGTCGTCTTCCTCGAGCGCCGGCCGTCCCGTCCGGCACCGCGTCACCGGGCCGCCCGCTCCAGCCACGGCGGCGGCGGCACGTCGAACCGGTCGGTCTGCCACAGCCCCAGTCCGAGCAGGGCCGCCAGCGCAACCGGCACCCACTGGCCGAAGTAGGCGTTGACGGCGCCCCACAGCACCACGAACGACACCATGTCGTCGAGCATGAACTCGCAGGCGTCGAGCCGTCCTCGGAGCCCCGCCCACGAGAACGCCCAGTCGAGACAGGCGACGGCCACCGTCGCGGACAGCACCCACCCCGCGAAGTTCGAGTAGGGCACGCCGTAGAACGCTCCGGCGGCGTCGTACGGCCAGACATCGAGGGCCGCGGTGCCGAGTTCGTAGTTCCAGAACCCGAGCGCGACGGCCCCGGGGTCGAGCACCAGGTCCATCAACAGGACGGTACCGACGACGGCAGGGAGGCGGACCGCCGCCGTCTCCGCGCGGTCGCCGAGCAACAGCAGACACAGCAGGTAGGCGTTCACCACCAGCGGGATGAAGAACACGGGGAGACCGAGCGGTACCTGCCCGAGTAGCATCGGTCCGAGGTCGACCCCGTACTCGAAGGGGCCATAGGGGAGGCCGGTCGTCGTCCCGACGTACTCGATGGCGTAGGCGTACCCCGTCAGGAGTCCGAGCCCCGCGGCCGCCTTCCGGCCGACCAGCGGCACGAGGCCGGCTATCAGCGGCAGGCGCATCACGAGCGTCCCGAACAGCACGAGATACGGGTTGAAGTTCAGCGGCGCCGGCAGCAGCGACTCGGCGCTCGCCGTGAGAAGCACCGCGCCGAACGCCGGGAACACGACCGCGATGGTGAAGCGGTTCTCCGCGACCAGCCGGTCGAGGCGCGCCTCCACTCGGCTCCGTGCCGGAAGTGCGACCTCAGCCATACAGCATCACCCACAGCGCCCCCAGCGTCAGGGCCATCCCGGCGAGCGTGTTGAGGGCGGGGAACCACCAGTACGCCCGGTCGACGGTCACATCGGAGAGCGCGACCCCGGCGACGAAGACGGGGTAGACGGCGAGCACCGCGCCGAGGAAGGGGTGGACCAGCGCGAACGCCGCCGCGGCGAGGAGCCATACGAGCCCGCAGTAGAGGTACGTCCGGCGCTCGCCCAGCAGGGTCGCCGTCGTCCGGATGCCCGCCTCGCGGTCCGGGTGGATGTCGGGGATGGCGGAGAACGTGTGCATCGCCATCGCCCACAGCCACGCGCCGGCGACGGCGAGCGTCGGCGGGAGTCGCCCCGCGACCGCGGTGTAGGCGACGACGCCCGGGAGGACGTACAGCCCGTTCGAAGCCGAATCCAGCAGGGGCGTCGTCTTGAACCGGAGCGGGGGCGCGGAGTACTCGGCACCGAGCAGGAGGAACCCGACCATCGCGACGGCCCCGGTCGGCGGGAGGACGGGCAGGAACGCCAGCCCCAGCAACGCCGAGAGGACGACCGCGGCCGGCACCGTGCGGTCGCCGCGGTAGCGCACCTCCCGGTCGTCTTTCTTCGGGTTGTCTGCGTCCACGTCGCGGTCGAAGTAGTCGTTGACGCCGTAGAGAAACACGTTCGCCGGGACGAGGAAGTAGGCGAACAGCGCGACTGCGAGCGGCGAAAACAGGTCGGCGGGCGCGCGGGCGGCGTACGCCACCCCGACGACGACCGGCCCGGCGAGATACAGCCAGAAGCGCGGACGCGACATCCGGAGCAGGTAGCCCGAGCGGGTGTCGCGGGCGGGAAGCAGGCGGTCCAGCGCCGGGGCGTCGTCGGTCATTCGTGGTCGTCGACGACCGCGTCCGCGGTGTGCTGGCCGGCGATGAGACACATCGGGACGCCGATGCCGGGCGTGGTGTACGACCCCGTGAAGTAGAGGCCGTCGACCTGCTTCGAGCGGCGGTCCGGCCGCAGGATGGCGGTCTGTCGGAGCGTGTGGGCCATCCCGAGTGCGGTCCCCTTCATGGAGTTGTAGCGGTCGGCGAACTCGGAGACGGAGAACTGCTCCTCGAAGACGATGCGGTCGCGCAACTCGACGCCGGTGTTGTCAGCGAGGTCGTCGAGGACGCGCTCGCGGTAGCGCTCGCGGGTCGCGTCGTCGTCGTCCAGGCCGGGGGCGATAGGCACGAGCACGAACAGGTTCGAGTGGCCGTCGGGCGCGACGCTGTCGTCGGTTGCCGACGGGACACAGACGTAGTAGGCGGGGTCGTCGGGCCACGCCGGGTCGTCGAATATCTGCTCGAAGTGGGGGTCCCAGTCTTCGGGGAGCACGAGCGTGTGGTGTTCCAGCGGGTCGACGTCGCCCTCGACGCCGAGATACATGAGGAACGCCGACGGCGCGTAGGTGCGCGACTCCCAGTAGTCGGCATCGTAGCCCCGTTCGTGCTCGGGGAGGAGGTCCTGCTCGGTGTGGGCGTAGTCCGCATCCGAGACGACGAGGTCGAACCGGTCGCGGCGCCCACCCGGGAGTTCTAGTTCGAACCCCTCGCGTCGGCTGATTATCTCGCTCACCGCGGCGTCCGTCTCGTAGTCGACGCCGAGTTCCTCGCCCAGCGCGACGACGCCGTCGACGACGGCGCCGATGCCGCCCTCGGGGTAGTAGACGCCGAGGTTGAAGTCGACGTGGCTCATCATGTTGTACAGCGCGGGCGTGTTCTTCGGCGACCCGCCGAGGAACACGAGCGTGTACTGCATTATCTGCTGGAGCTTCGGGTTCTCGAAGTAGTCCGCGACGTAGTCGTCCATCGTCCCCAGCAGTTGGAGGCCGATGGGTGCCGCCCGCATCACGTCGAGGTCGACCCAGTCGCGCAGGCGGGGGCGGTCCTCGTAGACGAACTGGTTCATCGCCACCTCGTAGTGGGTCTCGGAGGTGTCGAGATACTCCCGCAGGCGCTGGCCCGCCCCCTCCTCGTACGACTCGAACGTCTCGACGTTCGCCTCGACGTCCGGCTTCATGTCGACGCGGTCGCCGTCCTTGAAGAAGATGCGGTAGTGGGGGTCGAGCCGCTGGAGTTCGTAGTAGTCGGACGGCTCCCGGTCGAAGTGGCCGAAGAACCGCTCGAACACGTCGGGCATCAGATACCACGACGGGCCCATGTCGAACTCGAACCCGTCGGCTTCGAGGCGGGAGGCCCGGCCCCCCAACTGCTCGTTCTTCTCGAGGACGGTCACGTCGGCACCGGCGTCGGCCAGATAGCAGGCCGTCGACAGGCCGCCGAACCCGCCGCCCACCACGGCTATCGACGTTCCGGACAGCGACATACCCGGACGCAGGGGCGCCACCTCGAAAAGTCCACGGAAAGCGGGGTTCCCAGTCACTGGGAATCCGCCCCGCCCCTTTTTCCCTGCCGCGAACACGTTCGGAGCGTCGCCAATGAACCGACGCACTGCCCTCCAGGCCACCGGGGTCGCCCTCGTCGGCGGCCTCGCCGGCTGTACCGCCCTCGGAACCCGCTCCGACACTACCCCGCCGACCGACTCGCCGACCGACTCGCCGACCGACTCGCCACCGGACCCCGACGCGACCGTCTCCGTGGGGCCGGGCGGCGACCTCGTGTTCACGCCAGGTACCGACGAGCCCCTACGCGTGGAGACGGGCGCGACCGTCGCGTTCCAGTGGGGCTCCGACGCCCACAACATCGTGGTCGACTCCAAGCCCGACGGCGCCGACTGGGGCGGGACGCCCGGCGGCGCCGGCGACCTGTACGACGCGGGCTACCGCTACGTCCACACGTTCGACGTCCCGGGCCGCTACGAGTACGTCTGTGCGCCCCACGAGACGGCCGGGATGGTCGGCACCCTCGTCGTCGGGCAGACGCCGACGCCCGACCCCTCGCCGACGCCGGTCGAGGACCCCACCGTCACCGTCGGTCCCGGCGGCGATCTGGTGTTCTCGCCCGCACACGTCACCGTCGAGACGGGCACGACCGTCACCTGGCGCTGGGAGTCGGATTCCCACAACGTCGCCGTCGACTCACAGCCCGACGGTGCCGACTGGCAGGGGACCGACGGCGACCGCACGACCACGTACGACGACGACCACGTGTACGAGCACACGTTCGACGTGGCCGGCCGCTACGAGTACGTCTGTGTGCCCCACGAGTCGGTCGGGATGACTGGCACCGTCACCGTCGTCGACGCGGAGTGACGACCGGTCGGTGACGGCGGCGTCGGCCGCGACGGAAACGTCCTTGGGTCGCGGCGGCGTCGATGGGGTATGAACGTCGTCATCACGGGTGCGAGCCGCGGCATCGGCGCCGCCGTCGCCCGCCGGTTCGCCCGCGAGGACGCACATCTGACGCTGTGTGCCCGCGACGAGGAGCCGCTGCACGAACTCGCCGCGGAACTCATCGACGCCGGCGCGTCGGTCACGACCCAGCGCGCGGACGTGCGCGACGAGTTCGACCTCGAGCGGCTGATGGAGACCGCGGCGCGGGAGGGCGGCCCAATCGACGCGCTGTTCGCCAACGCGGGCGTCTACCACGGCGACCCGGGCGAGACGCCGCTCGCGGAGGAGTCGTACACCGCGTTCGACGACCACCTGCGGACGAACGCCCGCGGCGCGTTCACCGCCATCCGCGAGGCCGTGCCCCACCTCGCAGAGGACGCCCGCGTGGTCGTCCCCTCGGGCGGCATCGCCCGCGATGCGCTCCCGGGGTTCGGCTCCTACGCCGTCTCGAAGGCCGCTGCCGAGGCCGTCGCCCGTCAGTTCGCCGCAGAACTGGACCGGACGGTCGGCGTCGTCGACCCCGGCCAGGTGGCGACCGACCTGACGGGCGGGGGCGGTCGGGACCCCGACGAGGTGGCCGAGATGTTCCACTGGGCCGTCACCGACGCGCCCGCCGACGAACTCGACGGCGACGTGGTGACGCTGGGCGACTGGAAGCGGGCGACTCGGTGAGTTGTTAACCGACTCGCGGGAGTTGTGAATCGGAGCACTTATTGTTAACTTCGAAAATTGAGTTAGTAATGTCGACGCGAACCCTCGGTGTGTCGGGACTCGGTCGGCTCTCCCTCGTTGGCGTGGCGGCGACGGTGCTGTTCGTCGCGCTGTCCGCGCTCGCAGTGGAGGCCGGACAGACGAAGGTGCTGGTGGTATCGTGGGTGGCGTTCGCCGCGATGGCGCTGTTCGCGGTGCCGGGCGCGCGGGCGGCGGGCACCCAGGATGCCCGCCGTCTCGTGTGGGGCTACGGGCTGGCCGCGGGCGCGATGGTCACCTCGGCGGCGGTGTTCCTGTTGCCGCAGGCGTTCGGCCTCGACGGGAAGGTCGGCGGGTTCGGCGTCGCCGCCGGCCTGCTCGTTGGGTACGGCGCTCACACGGTCGGGCACCGACTCAGCCACGTCGACGCGCCGTTCGACGACACCGCGCTCCAGATATCGGCACACGCGCTGTCGGCGGGGATCATCATCGGCGTCATCTACGCCGCGCTTCCCGAGTTGGGTCTGCTTCTGGGCTTGGCCATCGTCTCCCACAAGGGCCCGGCCGGCTACGCGGCCGCGCGTCGCCTCCGCAAGGGCGGCAAGCCGGTGTCGGTGCTGTTGCTCCCGGCGGCGGGCGTCGGGCTGACGGCCATCCCCGCGGCCATCGTCGACCCGGCGTTCACCGGTGCGACGAAGGCCGCCGTGTTCGGCTTCGCCGCCGGCGTGTTCCTCCACGTCGCCATGGACTTCCTGCCGGAGTGTGAGACGGGAAGCGAGGTGGGCGAGGTGGCAGAGCTGTCGGGCGACGCGCACGCCCTGCTCGACCGCCTCCGCGTTCACGCGGTCGTCTCGACGGCGCTGGGGGCGCTCGCGGTGTTCGGCGCGTGGCTCGTCGTCGCCTGAGTTCAGGACCGGTCGAAGAACCGGCCGTGGAACCCGAACGGGAGGTGGTGGGGAAGCGGCGCGCGCGCCAGTTCCTCCAGCGTCCTCGCGTCGAGCACGAGCAGGACGGTCCGTGACTGGGTGGTGTCGAGCGCGGGCGCGAGCACGACGCCGTCGTCCTCGCGGGTCGCGCCCGGCCGCTGGACCATCCGCGGTTCCTCGACGTAGAGTCCGCGCTCCCACCACTCGCGGGCCCGCCCGCGCCGGACGTCGACCTTGACGAGACCGTTCGCGCCGGTGCGGTCGGTCGCCTGCGCGTAGGCGTACCTGTACGGGCGGCCGCGAACCGGCCGGGGCACCGTCGGCAGTTCCAGCCCGCCGTCGTAGCGCCGGCTCCGGGTCACGTCGCCGCCGTCGAGGGGAACCCGGAGCCGGACCAGCCGACCCTGTGGGGCGTCGTCGTAGCCGCCCCGCTCCAGCGCGTCGAGCGACAGGTCCGCGACGATGGCGGCGTCCTCGAACGCGACTAGGTCGAGCACGACCGCCCGGCCGTCGAGATGCGCGTTCACGCTGTGGAACGTGAAGAACGGGTCGACCGTGGGGGAGGCGATGAGGGCCCCGGAGTCGCGGTCGACGACGAACAGCCGCGTCCCGGCGTCCGGGTTCCACGACAGCATCTCGAAGAACCCCTCCGTGAACGGCGACAGCGCCCGCAGGAGGTCGATCTCCAGCGGCGGCGCGACCACGACGACGTGCTCGCGGGTCGTGACGCAGTCGTGGACGTAGCGGGGCGTGTCGACCGCGACGCTGGCGATTGGTTCGCGGCGGTGCTGGCCGTCGGGGATGCGGAAGAGCTCGTAGCTGTGCGTCCGTCCGAACGAGGTGCCGAACCCGACTAGCTCGTCGCGGTGGTCGTCGCGGGTCAGGTGGGCCGTCGTCGTGTCGAGGTCGTCCTCGAACGCGAGTTCGCCCGTCGCCGTCAGGTCGTCGTCGAGCGTCACCCACCGGGGCACCTCCGTCAGCGCGGTGAGCGTCCCGTCGATGCGGGCGACGTGGACGTTCGCGTTGTCGGTCGGCTCGGGCGGGCCGAGTCGGCGGAGCCACCCCAGCGTCTTCGACAGCCCCGTCTCGTCGGTGGCGAACTGGCCGCTGGCGTCCCCGTCGAGCGCGTCCCGGTAGGCCTCGGTCCGGGGGAACGCGGTCGTCAGCCGGACGCGCCCGTCGGCGAAGTCGAACGCCCGGAGCATGGCGAGTCCGTCGAACCAGTGGGTGAACCGCTCGCCGCCGGCCTCGAATCGGCCCGGGCCGTTGCGGACGAGACGGCCGTCGAGCCACGACGGTATCTCCCCCTCGACCGGGAGCGGTTCGTCGACGAACTCCGCCGTCTGGGACCGGAACCCCAGCGTGGCGTCGTCGCTGGACACGGCGGGCTTCGGGTCGCCGTGTGCATGAGTGTTCGCCCACCGCGCCGTCACGCCAGCGGTTTCTCGTAGACGAGTTCCCGCGCGTCGTCGACGGTGTCGTCTCGCTCGCCGACCTGTTCGTACCCCCGTGCCTCGTAGAAGCCGCGACCGACGTCGTTCTCGGCGAGCACGACGAGGTCGACCCGGTCGGTGCCCGAGGCCCGTCCCTCCCGCTCGACGCGGTCGAGCAGTCGGGAGCCGACGCCCTCGCCCCAGCGGTCGGGGTCGACGTATATCGCCGCCAGGTGGAGGCTGTCGTCCCCCCGTCGACAGATGGCGTAGCCCACGACCGGGTCGCCGGCGACGAACACCGAGACGTCGCCGTCGCCGAGATACTCGCGTAATAGCTCCGGGGCGTACCACTCGTCGGTTCGCTCCGCCACGGTCGTCTCGCCGAGGATGTCGTCGTAGGCGGCGTGCCACGCGGCCGTCGCAACCGCACGAATCGGCTCGATGTCGTCCGCGTCGGCCTCGCGCACCTCCATGTTGGTAGCAAGCCCGTCCGCGGCCAAAGTGATTCCGCCCTCAGCCGTCGAGGCGCTTCTCGTAGCGCAGTTCCTCGACGTCCTCGGTGATGCTCTCCTCGCGCACGCCGACCTGTTCGTACCCCCGCGCCTCGTAGAAGCCACGGGCGCGTTCGTTGCCGTCGAGCACGACGAGTGCGACGCACTCGCGGTCACGGTCCCGGGCCTCCCGTTCGACCCGGTCGAGCAGGCGAGTACCGACGCCCTCGCCCCATCGCTCCGGGTGGACGTACAGCTGTGTGAGATACAGCGTGTCACCGCCCTCTGCCGGCCGGCAGGTCGCCTGTGCGACGAGAGGGTCGACGACGACGAACGTCGAGAGGTCGTGCTCGCGGTAGTTCTCCCGGAGCGTCTCGGGGTCGTTCGTCTCCGCGAGATGCGCTTCTACCACCTCCTCCCCGAGAACGTCGACGTACGCGCGGCGCCACACCGTCGCCGTCAGTTCACAGAGCGCCTCGGCCTCGTCGCCCCCGGCCTTCCGAACGTCCATGTGAGGGGTGAACCGCCTGGCCGGTATGGGTCTTGGGTCGTCGTGGTGCCCGTGGAGCCATCAAACGCCCGTTTGATGCTACGCGCGGCTTATGTTCCGAGCGCGACAACACCGAGGTATGCCCACCCGACGTTCCCTGCTCCGCGCGGCCGGTCTCGCCGGCGCCGCGGGACTGGCCGGCTGTACCGCCATCGCGGGCGACTCCGGGCCGCTTCCGGACCCCGGTGACGGCGGCACCCGGCCCTCGGACCGCGAGCACCCGCCGGATGCGACCCACCGGGCGACCGTCACGGCCAGCGACCCCGCTCCGGACCTTCCGGTCCGGCCGACCGTCTCGCTCGCGGACCCGTACGTCACCTCGGGGTCGCCGCCCGTGCTCCGGGTCGACGTCGAGAACCCGACCGACGGCCCCGTGACGGTCGGCGAGTACCGCTCGGTCGTGTTCCAGTACGTCGAGAGCGGCGACGGCCGACTCGTCTGGCTCCCCCACTCCGAGCGGTCCACGTCGGGCGAGCCGGACCGAACCACCCCGGACTACGAGACGGGTGGCGAGGGCTGTTGGCAACTCGACTCGCACGTCGCCGTCACGCTGGAGTACGGCACCGTCGAGATACCCGCCGGCGGGACGCTGACGGCGTTCGTCGGCCTCTACGCGACGCCCGACGCGAACGGCTGTCTCCCGACCGGCACTCACCGGTTCGAGGCGGCGTACAACGTGTTCCCGGACGGGGTGCCCGCCGGCGACGACAACCCGAGCGCGACGTGGGGGTTCGACCTCTCGCTGGCCGAGTTATAGCCCGGTCGGGTGCGAGAGGTACGTCGTCTCCAGCCCCCACTCGTCGGCGAGTTCCTGCAGGTTGCGGACGCCGAACGTCTCCGTCGCGTAGTGGCCCGCCAGGAACACGTGGATGCCCGCCTCCCGCGCCTCGTGGTAGGCGGGCTGTTTCCCCTCGCCGGTGACGAGCGCGTCGACCCCTTTCTCGCGGGCCTCGTCGAGCCAGTCGACCCCCGAGCCGGTGAGGACGGCCACGTCCTCTATCTCGTCGGGGCCGAACTCCAGCACCTGCACGTCCTGGCCACCGGTTTCGAGTTCCGAGAGCCGGTCACGTAGGCCGGCGGGCGTGTACATCTCGTCCGGCCGTGCCCGGAGGCCGACGGTGCCGGGGCCGTCGCGGCCGAACCCCTCGACGACGGAGAGGTCCAGATGCTCACAGAGGCCGGCGGCGTTGCCCAACTCGGGGTGGGCGTCGAGCGGGCCGTGGACCGCGTACAGCGCGAGGTCCTCGTCCAGAAGCGCTCGCAGGCGGTCGTACTCCTTGCCGGTGACGCGGTCGATGCCGCCCCACGAGATGCCGTGGTGGACGACCAGCACGTCCGCGCCGGCGTCGGCGGCCGCCTCGAACGTGGCGACGACGCCGTCGACGGCGAAGGCGGCGTGTTCGATCTCGGCCGACTCGGGGCCGACTTGTAGGCCGTTGACCGCGTAGTCCGCGCCCGCCCACTCGCCGACGTCGAGGCTGTCGTCCAGTCGCGCGGCGAACTCGGAGAGTTGCATGGGCGGGGCTCGGAGCGCGGAGGGGTTAGGCGCTTTCCCTCAGACCGTCCCGTCGGCGTGCGCGTAGGCGAACGCTCGGAGCAGTTTCCCCCCGAGGGCGGCGGCCTGCCCGTCGTCGCGGTCGTTCACCTCGACGCAGTCGAACGCGACGCAGTCGGGTGCGACCGCACGGACGACCTCGTGCATCTCGCGGGACGCGAGGCCGAACGGCTCCATCGTCCCCGTCCCCGGGGCGAATCCAGGGTCCGCGCCGTCGATGTCGACCGAGAGGTAGACGTCGCCGTCGAACGTCGGGGCCCAGTCGGCCACGTCCGCGGGGGGGACGACCGTGACGTCCGCTTCGCCTGCGCGGTCCCACTCGGCCTCGGAACCGGTGCGGGCGCCCAGGATGACGGCCTGGTCGGCCACGTCCAGCGCGTGTCTGGTCACGGTGGCGTGCGACAGCGGGTTGCCGTCGTACGCTTCACGGAGGTCGAGGTGGGCGTCGAGACAGACGAACACGTCCGGGTTGGCGGCGCGGACGCCGGCGACGGAGACGGTGTGTTCGCCGCCGACGAGAAGCGGGACCGTCGACTCGGCGTGGAAGTCGGCGAGCGTCCCTTCGAGGAAGTCGAGATAGTCGGCGGCGTCGTCCCACGCGCGGACGTCGCCGTGGTCGTGGACCGCGAGGTCGGTGAAGGAGCGACCGGTGTGGTGGTCGTAGTCGTCGAACGTGCGGGAGAACCGCCGCACGCGGTCGGGACCGAACCGGGTCCCGGGCTGGAAGGTGGTGGAGATATCCAGCGGCGCGCCGACGACGGCGTAGTCGGCCGCCTCGCGGTCGGCGGTCGCGCCCGGGAACCCGGCCATCCGCCTCAGACGACCTTGCGCTGGTCCTCGTACTCGAGGAACTCGATTTCGTCGTCGGGGGAGACCTCGATGTCGTCGGGGACGCGCATCGTGAACGTGTCGTACGTCTCGAGGTCCATTACCTGCATCTCGCCGCCGCTGGTGGAGACGACCTGGCCCTGCTTGCGCGTGATGATGGGGACCCAGACCTTCGCGTCGACGGGGTTCGTGAAGTTGCGCTTCTGGCCGCCGTCGAACACGCCCTTCCCCTCGACGCGCGCCTTCGCGCTCCCGTGCTTGCCGGGTTTCGAGGTGCTGTACGAGGTGATGACGCTGGGGACGTCCTCTATCATGACGTAGTTCCCCTCCTGAAGGTCACGAACTTCGGTCTGCTCTCTCGCCATGTGCGAGCCTTCCGTCCTTGTCGGTATAAACGGTTTGATACCGCCTGCGGGCGCCTGCCGGTCACTCGCGGCCGAACAGCCAGCCGCCGACCGTGGTGAGTGCCGCGCCGCTTGCCACCGGCGCGAGCACGAACAGCGGATGGTACGGCGCACAGCCGTCACAGCGCGCACCGGCCGCTTCGACGTGGAACCCAAGCCCCGTCAGCGCGAGGCCGACGCCGACGAGCAGGACACCCAGCGCCAGCAATCGGCCAGGGGGAACGGAGCGGAACGCGTCCTCGACCATACCCGATGTGTACACGCCACCGGATAAACCACCTCAGTAAGTTCAAAGAGCGGTTTGAGTGTACTCAGGCGTGGTGGGCGAGGAACTCGTCGACGCGGTCCAGCCCCTTCTCCAGCCGGTCGGTCGGGAGACCGAACCCGATGCGGAACCGGTCGGGGACGCCGAACGCGTCGCCCGGCGCGAGCACGACGCTCTGCGTCCGGACGAGCGACTCACAGAACGAGCGCCCGGTGGCGAACCCGTCGGGGACGGTGACGAACCCGTCGACGCCCGCCGGTTCGTACCAGTCGAGACCGTGCTCGTCGAGGAACGCCGCCACGCGCTGGCGGTTCTCGGCGGCCAACTCGCGGTTCCGGGCCAGTATCTCGTCCTCGCGGTCGATGGCCTGCCGGGCGACGTGTTGGCCGAACGTGGAGGGCGAGATGGTCGTGTAGTCCTTCCAGGTCGCGGCCGCCTCGGTCACCTCGCGGGGGCCGGCGAGCCATCCGAACCGACAGCCGGCGAGCCCGTGGCTCTTGGTCACCGACGACGTGGAGACGCCGTACTCGCCCATCGACGCCACCGGCGGTATCGGGTCCGGGTCGAGCAGGCGGTACACCTCGTCACAGAGCAGGTAGGTGCCGTTGTCCGCCGCCATCTCGTACAGCGCCCGGACCGTCGACTCGTCGAGATACTTTCCGGTGGGGTTGTTCGGGTTGTTCACCACGAGCACCGCCGTCTCCGGTCGGAGCGCCGCTTTCACGGCTTCGACGTCGAGGTCCCACTCCGGGGGCTGGAGGTCGACGGTCGTCACCTCGCCGAAGGCGTCGGGGACGCTGTACAGCGACTGGTACGTCGGCGTCACCGTGACCGCGTGCTCGCCCATCAGCGCCGCGAACGCGACGAAGTTCGCCTCCTGGGCGCCACACGTGCACAGCACCTCGTCGCCCCCACGGCCGTACCGCTCGCCGAGCGTCTCGCGGAACGCGGGGTCGCCCGCGGTCGGAATCACGTAGCCCAACTCGCCGGGGTCGGTGTCGAACTCGCTGGCGGGGAGCGCGCGAATGCCCGACTCCGCGAGCATGATGTCGGCGTCGGCCTCGAACCGGGCGAAGAACCGTTCGAGGTCGAACGGGTCGATGTCCATGCCCGTCCGTCGTCCGGCGAGGGGAAAGCCGTGGCGGTCAGGTGCTGGAGGCGTTGACCGTTACGCGGCCTGCCATGTGCTCGACGAACACCACCTCCGTCTGCGAGAGGTCAAGGTCGCTGAACGAGGAGTAGGGGTCGCCGCCGCCCCAGTCACAGCTGATGACACCGCAGTCCTCCCACTTGGTCGACGTGTAGCTCCCGGATTCGAGCAGGTCCACGCCATCGAAGTTGAGCGCGTCCTTCGACCTTCCGTTTTGCAATTTGCCTTCGAATATCTTTCTCGAATCATCCCAGCCGGGTTTCCGCTGCTCAATACGCACCTTCTTGATGTCACTCCCGTCCATCTGCCCGTTCCGATTCGTATCGACCAGAACGAAAACCACTCGATATATCTTGTTACCATTTCCATCGATTCTAAGCTGTCCCTGGAGGGTATCAGCGGGATTGTCCTCACAGTTCACATCCCCGAGCAGTCCGCCGAGCAAGCCGCCCGCGTCACCGATGAGCAGGCAGTCTTCCTCGGTGGTAGGAACCATCATCCCCTCGCTGATGACGAGCGAATCGAGCCCGTCCAGCCCGTGGCGCATCTGCCCGCTCGCGTAGACCGTCATCGGAAGGGTACCGCTGGCAGTGGTAGTGCCGACTGTCTCCGATGCAGATTTGTACTCTGGAGGGGGACCGCCGTCGATGCTGGCGGTCACCGTCGTCACGCCGAGTTTCGCGCCGGTGACGCTGAACGTCGCCCGCCCGTCGTCCGAGGTCGTGGTGGAACTGGTGGTCAGCGAGCCCGGTCCCGACTTCGTCAGGTCCACGTCGACCCCGCTGACGGGGTTGCCGAACCGGTCGCGGGTGGTCACCAGGAACGTCTGTCCGTCGTTCTCGGTCACCTCCCCGGCCGGTTGCATCGTGAGGTACGTCGCGGAGGGCGTCGTCGGCTGGTCGACCGTCACGTTCGAGACCCGCATCTTGTACGTCCCCTGCTCGAACACGATTTCTGCGTGGCCGACCGGCGCGTCCGGGCAGTTGGCGGCCTTCGGCTGGGTGGTGCCGAGACAGTACACCTCCACGCGGTCGACGTTGGCGTTGGAGGCGGCGACGGAGTCCCAGGCCGACTGCGACCGGACCGTCGGCACGCGGACGTGCGCGAAGTTCGGCGGCGACGGCGACTCGGTCACCTCGACGGTCCGGTACTCGGTGGTACTGCTGACCGCGCTGAACGAGAGGTCCACCGAGCGCCCGGACCGCTGGAGGTCGCCGCTCAACAGCGCGAGGTCGATACGGTCGCCGTCGACGACCTTCCCGCTCAGTCGGTGGGTGTAGTCGGCGTCCTTGGCCTCCTTCAGCGCGACGCCGTTGGCGAGGTAGAACCGCTCCTCGCCGTCGTAGTAGTTGTAGTTCGGCGCGAACTGGAGCAGTCGGGTGTGGTAGCTACGGGCCGTCCCATCCCAGTACTGGGCGTCAGTCGTCTCGAACCCGGAGAGCTCCACGCCGTACCGGTCCGTAGTCTCCAGGTTCCCGCCAGGTGGCTGGGCGTTGATGCCCAGCGCGCGGTCCGGGTAGGTCGGGCCAGCGGGGAGGGTACTGGTGGCGGGTGCGCCGGTCGATCCGACCTCCCCGACCGTCGACTGCAACTGCGTCAGTTCGGTCGCGGCCTCGGCGCTGTACTCGATCTCGGCCTCCTTGTTCTGGTGTGGAATCACGTCCGACTGGTAGATGGCGAACGTCGTCACTACCAGCGAGAACGCGAGCACGAACCCGAGTAGCTCGGAGGCGGCCCTCTCGTCGGTGAACACGCTTCCCCCGTACCGGACAACCCGGCCTCTCGCACCTATGGGTTCGCCCGGATTCAGACGGCGATTTAACTAGAACGTTTATTTAGGCCTCGAATGACAGGTTCACTCGTCGCGTCGCTGTCGGAGGTTCTGCCGGGTGAACTGCGGTTTCGCGCGGATGCCGGACTGGCCGCGGAACGACCGCCACAGCAGTCCGACGAGCAGGAGGGTGGCGCCCGCGCCGACGGCGGCCACCTCGACGGTGGCGAACGCGTACAGGAGCACCGTCGAGAACGCGGTGAACGCCAGCAGGATGCCGTAGATGAGCCGTGCCGCGAGACGGCGCGCAAGCGGGGGGTCGTCGGGGAGTTCTATCTCGACGGTCAGCTCCCCCCGGTCCATCGTGTCCAGCACCCCCTCCAGTTTCGGTGGAACGCGGAACAGCGACTGGGTGGTGCGGTTCATCTGCTGGCCGGCCTCTTCGATGGCCTCGCGGGCACCTTGCTCGATGTAGCCTTCCTCGCGGAGATACGTGGTCGCCACGTCGATGAAGTCGAAATCGGGGTCGAGCGTGACGCAGACCCCCTCCACGACCGTCGCGACCCGCAACACGAGCGCGAGGTTCGGCGGCAGACGGAGCGGGAACTCGTAGATGGTGTCCTCGACCTGCGAGACGATCTGCTGGACGCGGTACTGCTCGATGTCCTCGCCGCGGGCGTCCGCGATGGCCAGTTCCATCACCTCGCTCATCACCTCGCGGTCCGCTTCGGGGGAGAGCGTCCCCATCTCGACGAGCGTGTCGAGGATGGCGTCGGTGTCCTGCTGGGCGATGGCCATGTAGAACTCGACGATCTTCTCCTGGATGAACGGGTCCACCCGACCCGACATCCCGAAGTCGTAGAACACCAGCGTGCCGTCGTCCTGCACCGCGAGGTTGCCGGGGTGGGGGTCGGCGTGGAACACGCCGTCCTCGACGATCATCCGGAGGTAGGTGCGCTGGAGCGTCTCGGCCAGCGCCGTGCGGTCGATGCCGAGGGCATCGAGGTCGTCTATCTCGGATATCTTCGTCCCGGGGACGTACTCCATCGTGAGCACCCGGTCGGTCGACCGCTCGTCGACGACCGCGGGCACCCGGATGCCGCGTTCCTCGCGGAGGTTGCTTCCGATTTCCCGGAGCATCTCGCGTTCGCGGCTGTAATCCATCTCCTCGCGAATGACCTTGGCGAACTCGTCGGCCAGCGTCTTCATGGAGAACGACCGCGTCTCGTCGACGAACCGCATCAGCAAGGGGAGCGAGAAGCGGATGACCTTCAGGTCGGCCGCTACCAGTTCCTCGATGCCCGGCCGACGGACCTTCACCGCGACTCGTCTCCCGTCGTGTTCTGCGATGTACACCTGCCCGAGCGAGGCGCCGCTTATCGCCTCGGTGTCGAACGCGTCGAACGCCTCCTCGACGGGCCCCAGTTCGGCTTCGAGCACCTGCTGTGCCTCGGGCCACGGTGCCGGGGGGACGCTGTCCTGCAGTTGCTCGAACTCCTCGACGTACTCGGGGGGGAGGATGTCCGGGCGGGTCGACAGCAACTGCCCGAGTTTGATGAACGTCGGCCCGAGCGTCAGCATCGACTGCAACAGCGAGCGCGCGCGCTTGCGTCGCCGCTCGGAGGAGACCTGACGGGGGCCTCCGAACAGCAGGTACCTCCGGCGGTCGCGGGCGTACGCCAACAGCAGGGGGAGAAACTGGTACGCGACGACGACGAACCGCCGGTACGCACGGAGGACCGCCACGGTCAGGCGTCTTCGACGGGTACCCGCGTCCCTCCGGTAGCGGAGGACTTCGGAAGCGTGAGCGTCAGGACGCCGCGCTCGACCGTGGCCTCGGCGTCGTCCCCTGTCACCGTGGGCGGGAGCGGGATTTCGGCGTCGAGGAACAGCGAGCGGTCCTCCCGCAGGTAGCGGAACTCGGCGGGGAGCCCCTTCTCGCGGCGGGCCTCGATGCGGAGCCGGCCGCTCTCGACGGTGACATCGACCGTGTCGGCGCTCGCGCCCGGCAGGTCGAGAACGATGCGGTAGGCGTCGTCGCTCTCGAGCAGGTCCGCGAACACCGCTTCGGGCAACTCCCGCATCGCGTCGCGAAGCGCGCTCATGGCTCCTCGTACGGCCGGCCGGGCGAAAAAGCCCCCGGTACCGGCGGTGTGGCTTCGGGTAGCTTTATCGGGGGCCTCCCACTACGGGGAGGCATGTTGACCGTGCGGGCCCCGGCGACGAGCGCGAACCTCGGAAGCGGGTTCGACGTGTTCGGGGTGGCGTTCGAGCGGCCCGCAGACGTGGTGCGTGTCGAGAAGGCCGACCGCACGACTATCGAGGTGACCGGTGTCGGCGCTCAGTACATCCCCGAGGACCCCGAGAAGAACACCGTCGGCGCCGTCGCCGAGGCGCTCGACGCGCCCGCCCACATCCGGATAGACAAGGGCGTCCGCCCGGCGTCGGGACTAGGGTCGTCGGCCGCCAGCGCCGCCGGCGCGGCGGTTGCGCTCAACGAACTGTACGACCGCGGCAAGACGCGGGAGGAACTGGTCCCCATCGCCGCCGAGGGGGAGGCGGTGGTGTCGGGCGACGCCCACGCGGACAACGTCGCCCCCTCCATCCTCGGCGGGTTCACCATCGCTCGCTCCGACGGCGTCACGAACCTCCGGACGGACCTGCCGATGGTCGCCTGTCTCCCCGAGATCGTCGTCTCGACGCGAGACGCCCGCCGCGTCGTCCCCGACGGCGCGCGGATGGACGAGGTGGTGGAGACGGTGGGCAACGCCGCCACCCTCACCGCTGGGATGGCCCGTTCGGACCCCGGACTGGTGGGTCGGGGGATGGACGACCCCATCGTCACTCCTGCCCGAGCGGAACTCATCGACGGCTACGCCGCCGTCCGGGAGGCGGCGTTCGAGGCCGGCGCGACGGGCGTCACCATCTCCGGGGCGGGGCCGGCGGTGCTGTCGGTCTGTCGGGAGGGGACTCGCCGGAAGGTTGCGGCGGCGATGGTCGACGCCTTCGCGGACGCGGGTGTCGAGGCCCGCGCCTACCAGACCCGAGTGGGGGACGGCGCGCGGGTGTACTGACCGGTGTGGCGAGCAGGCGGGACGGTCCGCTCGTTCCCGGCCGGTGTCCCACGCTACAGCCTCGTGCGACCGGGGCGACGGTTACGTCACGGGACCGGTGGCCGCGGTTTCCGTGATAAGGTTCGGGGTGGAGCGTCTGCTTTGCGACCTCCGTGCCGGGTTCGGTGTCGACTGCGCTCGGATTCACCCCGCCGTTGGCGCCGATATTGCTCTGACGGGTGGTTCCGGTCGACGCCGCCGTCCGCCCGTGCGCTTAAACACCCGGGCACTCACCCCGCAACGCTTTAACTGGTCGGTTGTCCATACGCCGATAGATCCGTGACGACTAGCAAAGCGCACAGTCACCCAGGCGACACCGGGGCGTCGGTGGATCTCGGCCGCACCGAGCAGAAGGCCACCATCGTCGCTTCGCTTCTCGGTGGCCTCGCCGGAGCGGGGCTCATCTACGTCGCGTTCAAGCCCCTCTACCTCCGGTACATGGCTCTCGTGCTCGGCATCGGACCGGGGTCGAAGACCCGCGGCGTCATCGCGTTCGTCTCGGTCGCCGCGTTCTTCGGCGTCCTGTTCGGCGCGTTCGCCGCCCGCCACGGCGCCACTGTCACCCGGAACTTCATGGCGTTCGCCAAGAGTTCCGGAGCGACCCGGGCCGTCCTGGGGCCGTTGTTCAAGCGTGCACCGCTCACCACGACCACCACCCTCCTCGGTCTCGTCTACGGCGCCGTTCTCGGCCCGCTCGTCGGCCGCATCGCCGTGCCGGCGCTCGTGCTCGGTGCGACGCCGTTCAGCTACGAACTCCCGCGGAACGCCCCCGAACCGATACTCGGCTTCCTGGTGTTCGGCGGCGTCCTCGGGTTCACGTACGGGCGTATCGTCGAGCGCGGCGGCTCGTTCCCCGTCGGCTCGGGCGTCCTGCTGGGCAACAGGAGCATCCAGGCGCTCGTGTTCGGCCCGCTCGTCGGGGCCGCGGCCGGCGCCGCGGTGTTTCTCGTACTCGTGCCGGGCCATCTCGCGTCGCTGGCGCTCGTCGTCGGCGTCCGTCCGACGCCGCCGCGTGCGCTCGCCGTCTGGGCGGTCGGCTCGTTCGTCCTCTCGCTTCTGTTCGCGTTCACCGCCGCCCGCACCGTCTCGAAGGGCGACGGCTACGTGAAGGGCGTCGCCTCCGCCGGGTTCGCGTACGGGGTCATCCTCGCGGTCGGGCTCGGGATGCTCGCGGTGCCCCACTACACCTCTCAGCTCACGGAGTGGAGCATCCAGGTGCCGAACACGAACCTCGGCACCATCGTCGGCTACATCGCCTACGGGACGTTCCTGGGTGCGGCGTACGGCTCGGCGAAACAGAGCGGCTCCGTCCTCCCGCGGGTCGTCCGTGACCATCCCTGGGCGGTCGCCTTCTCGTCGCTTCTGGGCGGGTTCCTCGGCGGGAGCGTCGTCTATCAGGCCGCGGGCCACGCCCAGCTACTGTTCTACGGCTCGCTGGTCGGCTACGCCGGCTCGGTTCCGCGGTCGTGGGCCGTCTGGATGGGGCTGACGCTCGTGCTCGGCGTGTTCTACGTCCGCTACGTCCGGCCGCGCGACACCTCGCCCGGCTATCTCTGGCGGTCGACACGCCGCGGACTCGGGTACGGGTTCGTCGTCGGCGTGCTCGTGGGGCTCATCCTCGTCCCCGCGCTCGTCTCGGCCACCACCCGGTTCACGCTCCCGGTTCCGTACCTCAACCCGCTCGTGCTCGCCGGCTACACGCTGTTCGGCGGCGTCGTCGGCGCCGGCTTCGGCGCGAGCGTCGAGGAGCGGGGGCTGGCCGTCGGCGCCCGCAAGACGAAGGGTGTCGTGTTCGGCTCGCTTCTGGGTGGCCTGCTCGCCGGCCTGTTCGTCCACCAGCTCGCCGGCCCCGTGTTCATCCAGTTTTTCGGTTCGCTGGTCGAGGTGGCCGGCTCCGTGGCGAAGTCGTGGGCCGTCTGGCTCATCGCCTGTCTCGTGTTCGGCGCCGTGTTCGCCCGCATCACCGCGGGCAACCTCAACGGCTACGTCGACTCGCTGGAGACGGCGACCGAGACCAACCCGGATCTGAACGCCGTCCTCGGGGGGCTGATGGAGCGGGCGCCCGTCACCACGACGGCGGCGCTGATGGGCGTCGCCTACGGGGCGGCGCTGGCCGTCGTCGTCGGCGCGCTCGCGCTCCCGCTGGTCGTCACCGCCGTGACGACGTTCACGTTCCCCGTCGGCTACGCGATGAACCTCGCGTACCTGACGGGGTTCGTCCTGTTCGGCGGACTGCTCGGTGCCGGCTACGGCTCGATGGTCGAGTTCTGACACCGGTTCGCTCGGGCCGGCGAACCGTCTCGTGGCTCCGGCGCCCGGTGGGTGTGTCCGATACAGCGGTGGGAGGCTCGCTACCTACCTGCGGTCTACTTCACTCCAGCGGCTGTGCGAACTCGACCTGTTTCGGGCGGAACCCCGTATCGCGGTAGAACCGGCGTGCGCCCTCGTTGTGCCATTCGCACGCGACCGTGAGGTGGTCACACCCCCGCTCGCGGGCCAGTTCTTTCACCCGGTCGACGATTTGCGTGCCGTGGCCCCGGCCCCGGTGTCCGTCGTCGACAGCGATGTTCACGATGCGGAGGTACCGAGAGTAGCGTCGCGACGGGTGGTGTCCTTCACGGAGCGTGACGAACCCGATGGTCTCGTCCTCGTGAACGACGAGGTAGTCGGTTACCGCCCCGTCGTCGAGATGCGCGCGGAAACCGTCGTGGGCACGGTCGTCGACGTCGTCGACGAGTTCGTTCAGTTCGTCGTGTGCCTCCATCGCGGTCGCGAGCGAGTGCCAGCGCTCGACGAGCGCGTCGAGGTCATCCGCAGTGGCTTCGACGAGTTCCATACTCCGGTCCCACGGCCCTCCCCCTTCAGGGTTCGTCAGGTGTGGTGCACCATGGCGGACATCGTAGCGTGGGTGCTACTCCATCGCGATGTACGTCTGGGTGTCCTCGACGCCCTCGAGGTTCTGGACCTGCGTGGCGGCGATGTCCTTCACGTCGGCGGGCGAGTCGACCGACAGTTTGGCGATGAGGTCGACGTCGCCGGCGACGATGTGGACGCTCTCGACGCCGTCGATGCCGCCGATTTCGTCCTTCAGGTCGTCGGCGTCGCCGGTGTACGCCTTCACCATCACGTACGCGTGGACGACGCTCATGCGCTCCCCCCCGCCGGAACCCGGCGACCCGTCTCACCGACGATGAGGCGGCGCACGTCGGTCAGATGTTCGTAGTCCGCGAGGATGACGACCCTGTCGCCCGTCTCCAGCGACTCGTCGTCGCTGGGCAACTGGAAGGTGCCGCCCTGCTTCCCGAACGCGAGCAGTCGGGAGTCAGCGGGCAGTTCTAGCTCCGAGAGCGTGTAGCCGCGCATCGGCGACCCCTCGGTGACGGTCAACTCGACTATCTGGAGATGCTGGGCCACGTCCGCGATGGCCCGGATCGACCCCCCCAGCAGGGCGTTCTTGGCGACGACGGCGCCGAGTCGTTCGGGGTACACTACCTCGTCGACGTCGCTTGCGTACTTCCGGAGCACGTACTCGTCGTAGTCGGAGGCGGCCCGCAACACGGTGCGACAGCCGTGGGACTTAGCTATCATGCAGGCGATGACGTTCACGTCGAACTCGCCCGAGAGCGCCGCCAGCCCGTCGGCTGAATCGAGGTCGAGGTCGACGAGCACCTCCTCCTGGGAGCCGTCACCCTTCACGACGTCGTACCCCTCGGACTCCAGCCGGTCGACCTTCTTCCGGTCCGGCTCGACGAGCGTCACCTCGTGGCCTTCCTCGCGGAGGACGCGCGCGGTCCGCATCCCGACGCGTCCTGCACCCACGATAACGAATCGCATGGGAACTGTTACGATGGAGGGGGACAAATGCCTTGCCCCGACGCCGGCCAAAGGTTTTTGCTCGGACCCGGTGAATCGCCGTGCATGGTGCGAGCGTTTATCATGGTAAAAGCTGACGCGGGCGATGCCGAACCGCTCGCTGACGCGGTGGCCGACCTCCAGTACGTCACCGAGGCGCACGTCGTCGCGGGCGAGTTCGACGTCATCGCGGAGGCCGAGGCGCCCGAGGTCCGGGACGTGATGCACACGGCCGCGACCGAGATTCGGGAGCTGTCGGGCGTCGCCGACACGAAGACGTACGTCTGTCTCGAGTAGCTACCGCTCGACGCCGTCCACGTCGTGTCGCTCGACGTGGCCCCGGAGCCACTCCCGCTGGTCGGCCAGCCGCGGCGGCACCTCCTCGTACACGTACTCGAACACCTCGTCGGGCCCCGGTTCGGGTTCGGCCTCGGCACGCTCGACTGCCTCGTCGAGTTCGTCGTCGGCCTCGGCGGCGAACCGGTCGCGGGTCGCCCCGTCGACGACGCCCTCCGCGAGCAGGAACTCCTCGTAGCGGTCCAGCGGGTCCCGCGTCCGCCAGTCGGGGAACTCCGCGGCGTCCTCGTACCGCGATGGGTCGTCGCTGGTCGTGTGTGGCCCCTGCCGGTAGGTGAGCGACTCCACGAGGAACGGCTCTCCCTCGCGGGCGCCCTCGATGGCCGACTCGACGGCCTCCAGCACAGCGAGCGGGTCCATCCCGTCGACCTGCTCGCCGTCGAACCCGTACGCCTCGGCCTTCGCGGCGATGGAGTCGCTCCGGGTCTGGCGCTCGCGGGGCATCGAGATGGCCCAGCCGTTGTTCTCACAGAAGAAGACGGCGGGCGCATCGAACACGCCGGCGAAGTTGAGCCCCTCGTGGAAGTCCCCCTCGGACGTGGCTCCGTCTCCGAAGTACGCGACGGCGACGCCGTCGTCGTCCTCGTAGTTCATCGCCATCGCCGCCCCGGCCGCGTGGGGTATCTGGGTGGCGATGGGCACCGCCTGTGGGAAGTTGGGGACGTCGTGGCCGGAGACGTACTCGGGGAAGCCGCGCCGGAAGAGGAGCACGTCGCTCATCGGGACGCCGCGGGCTATCTGCATCGCGTTCGAGCGGTAGGTGGGGAACAGCCAGTCGTCGTCGGCCATCGCGTGGGCCGCCCCGACCTGTGACGCCTCCGCCCCCTGGAACGGTGGGTAGCCGGACATCCAGCCCCGCCGCTGGAGTGCGAGCGCCCGCTCGTCGAACCGACGGGCACGGACCATATCGCGCAGGAGGCGACGCGCCCGGTCGGCCGAGACGGGCGTGTCGTCGAGGCTCCGTTCGCCGATGACCCGGTGCATACCCCGGTGTGACCCGCCCGCCCCAAAGCGGTTTCGTTACTCGTCGCCGCCGAACCAACGAATCCTGCAGAGCGACCAAGGCAGGGGATAAAACCAACGGCCGGCTCGGGAGTCAATACGATGAATATAAGGTGTTCCGTTGGATACCCATGACAGACACGCTCACACATGAGTCTGGTTCCCACTCTCGTCGATACCGTCGTCGGAGCGCCGTTCCGCGTCGCGGATGCCGCCGTCGGTGGGTCGCTACAGACCGCGGGGATCTGCACCGACCACGACCCAACCCACCTGGAACCCGACTACACGGACGAGCACTCGGAGTACGTCGACGTCGCCGGCACCAGCGTCCACTACCGCGACGAGGGGTCGGGGCCGACGCTTTTGTTGCTCCACGGCACCTTCTCGTCGCTCCACACTTGGGACGAGTGGACCGAGCGACTGAAATCCGAGTACCGGGTGGTCCGCGTCGACCTTCCGGGGCACGGGCTCACGGGTCCCCACGACGGGTTCGGACACAACATGGCCGGGATGACTGCCTTCCTCGAGGCGTTCTGTGCGGAACTCGGCCTCGACGACTTCGCCGTCGTCGGCAACTCCCGCGGCGGGGCGGTCGCGTGGCGCTACGTGCTCGACTACGACCGCGCCGAGCGACTCGTGCTCATCGACGCGATGGGATTCCCGATGAACCCGCCGACGCCGCTCCTGAACCTGCTTTCTGTCCCTGGGTTCACGGAAGCGTTCCGCTGGCTCACCCCCGAGTGGTTCATCGCCCGCGCCGTCCGCGAGGTGTACGGCGACGCCGAGCGCATCGCCCCCGGCACGGTCGAGCGCTACCACGACCTGATGCTCCACGAGGGGAACCGCGCGGCCGTGATGGACATCCTGCGCCGGGACATGGTCGACCCGGAGCTCCGCTACGACGAACTCTCCGAGGTGGACGTGCCGACGCTCGTGATGTGGGGTGAACTCGACCCCTGGCTCCCGCCGGAGTGGGCGACCCGGTTCCGCGAGGAGATTCCCGACGCCGAGTGTATCACCTACGAGGGCGTCGGTCACGCCCCGATGGAGGAGACGCCCGCGAAGTCGGCCGCGGACCTCGACGCCTTCCTCGACACGTGGCGCGCACCGGTCTCCGTCGAGGTAGAGGCCCCCGAGCGCGTCGCCGAGTAGAGCCCGCCTAGTTCGTCGTCACCAACTCGACCACGTCGCGGGCGTCGAGTTCGTGGTCGGTGCCGACCTGCCTGCCGTTCCGGCAGTCGATGCCGTGGAGCAGGCCGTCACCGAGGTCGGAGTGGATGTGGTACGCGAAGTCCTCGGTCGTCGATTCCGGCGGCAACAGGAAGCAGTCGCGGAACTCGCCGTCGGTGCTGGCGCTCCCGGGGAACACGGGGACGTAGCCGAGCACGTCGAACAGCGCCGCCTCCAGGGACTGCTGGACGCCCGTTCCGCCGTAGGCGTCGAGGAACGCACGGACGTCGTCGAGTCCCTGCCGCTGGTCGTCGCTCACCTCGCCGACGACGTCGAACTCGGCGTCGCCGGGCGTGTAGTCGACGACGCCCGCGTCGTCGGCGTTTTTCAGCGCCTTCTCGGCGTGGGCGCTCGCGGGGACGATGTCGAGGTGGTCGTAGTCGGGGTCGGCGAGTAGCTCCTCGTAGTTCGCCTGCGCCTCCGGGGTGTCCATCTTGTTGGCGGCGACGAGGATGGGTTTCGTCTCCCGCCGTATCTCCCGGGCCAGCCGTTCGGCGTCGGCGTCGTCCCACGTCGAGGGGTCGAGTTCCAGATTCAGGCGGAGGACGAGCCGTTTCACCTCGTCGTCGGTGATACCGAACGCCGACATCTGTTCCGCGATGACGGCCTCGATGTCCGTCTCCGCGACGTGGTGGGCGTCGGCGTAGGCGTCGAGCGCCTTCTCCAGTATTTCGAGATACCACATGTCGAGTTCGTCCTCGAGGAAGTCGACGTCCGCTCGCGGGTCGTGGCCCTCGGTGGGTTCGCCCTCGGCGTCCGTCTGCCCGGAGAAGTCGACGACGTGGACCAGCACGTCCGCCTCGTTGAGGTCGGTCAGGAACTGGTTGCCGAGCCCCTTCCCCTCGTGAGCGCCCGGAATCAGGCCGGCCACGTCGACGAGTTCGACGGGGACGAACCGGGTGCCGTCGCGGCAGACGCCCACCGACGGCGAGCAGGTGGTGTCGAACTCCGGGGCCGCACAGTCGACGCGGACGTACGCCTCCCCCACCGAGGGGTCGATGGTCGTGAACGGGTACGCACCCTCGGGCACGTCGTTCATCGTCGCCGCGTTGAAGAACGTCGACTTGCCCACCGAGGGCTTGCCGACGAGGCCGATGGTGTAGCTCATTACGCGAACGGGGAGCCTCCCGCGTTTCAGCGTTTCCACACGCCGGCAGTGTGGTACGTGAGGGCCTGCCGGGGACGGGCTTTTGTCCGCGGGCGGTCGACTCGGAGTATGCTCGACCTCGACGGCTCCGACGGCGGCGGCCAACTCGTCCGCTCGGCGCTCACCTGCTCGCTCGCCACCGGTGAAGCGTTCGACCTCACCGGCATCCGTGGCGAACGACCGGACTCGGGGCTCTCCCACCAGCATCTCGCGGCGGTCGAGTTCGCGGCTGACCTCGGGGAGGCGACGGTCGAGGGTGCCGAGTTGGGAAGCGAGCATCTCCGGTTCGAGCCCGGTGACGTGCGAGCCGGTATCTACGACCTGGACATCGGCACGGCGGGGAGCGTCACCCTCCTGTGTGACGTGGCCGTGCCGCTTTCGGCCCGCCTCGACGCGCCGCTCCGGGTCACGGTTACCGGCGGCACCGACGTGAAGTGGTCGCCCCCGGTCGACTACCTCCGGCGCGTGAAGCTCCCCATGCTCCGGGCCTCCGGATGGGGTGCCGCGCTGGACGTCGGCCGTCGAGGGTTCTACCCCGTCGGCGGCGGCGAGGTCACGCTGTCGCTTCACCCCTGTGAGCCGTCGCCGCTGGACCTGACAGCCCGTGGCGACCGGACCGGAGCGCGCGTCTACGCGGTCGAGAGTATCGACCTCGCGGATGCGGACGTCGGCCAGCGGCTGGCCCGGACGACCGTGGAGGGACTCGAAGCCGACGGCTGGGACGTCGTCGAGCGGCGCGTCACGACGGCCGACGCCGACTCGCCGGGCGCGGCCGTAGTGGCGCGGCTCGATTACGACGGCGGCGTCGCGGGCGTCTCGGGGCTCGGCGAGAAGGGCGTTCCGGCCGAAGAGGTCGCCGAAGCGGCCGTCGAGGCCGCCGCCGCGTTCGAGGCCGGGTCGGGCGCCGTCGACGCCCACCTCGCGGACCAACTCGTGGTGCCGGTCGCGCTCGCCGGCGGACGGGTCGCCATCCCGACGGTGACACGGCACGTGGAGACGAACGTCGACCTGGTTCGCGCGTTCGGACTGGACGTGTCAATCGACGACGGGCCGACGATATCGGGTACGTAGCCAACCGTTGCGGTTCCCGAGCGTGGGTGGGAGTTGTTTCGGCTTGGTGAACTACTACGTTGATATATAATTCAGTATCTTTAACTACTCGGTATTTACAAGCCGGTATATACAATGAGGATAACCGGGTCCACCGTCGGTTCCCTACTGACCAAGCGGCGGATTCGAGTCACGTTCTTGGTCCTGCTCGTATTCTGCTTATCACTTCTCGGCATAAGCGCCCTTACGTATTCTGGGGGCGTCATGACCGACATCAGGTCGGAGATGTCCAAACCGCTAGAGGACCGGGACGCGGTGGTGGAGCCCTCGAACGGAACGACCGTCGTCACGACTCATGCGACGGGCAACGGAGTCGGGGAACTGTTTGCCGTCGGTCCGTCTGGTCGGCCGGTGTACTACAATGACACCCACGAAACATATTTCGATGTCGACCCCGTCCCAAACACCACGGCAACGCTACAGTACATCGCCGTACACGACGTTCCGGACGAGGAATGTCGGGGTTCCGTTCCCTGCCGGCGAAACATCGTCGAACGTGTAAACATTACTACGGGCGAGACGTCCGTAGTGTACGTAGAGCCGTTGACGATGGTACCGGGGTCGAAGCGGTGGCATGACGTCGACACGTTGCCCAACGGTGACCTTCTCGTGGCTGACATCGCCACCGATTCGGTGAAGCGGCTAGACCCCGATACAGGGATTATCAACTGGGCATGGAACGCCGACAGCGCGTACCCCCCGGCAAGTGGTGGCTCCTACGCCGGCGACTGGACGCACCTGAACGACGTCGAGGCGCTCCCCGATGGTCGGTACATGGCGAGTGTACGGAACCACGACCAAGTCGTGTTCCTCGATGAATCGGGGCTCCAACCGAACTGGACGCTAGGGACCGACGGAAACCATAACGTGCTGTACGAACAGCACAACCCCGACTACATCCCGGAAGCGAACGGTGGCCCGGCGGTGATTGTAGCCGACTCCGAGAACAATCGAGCAGTCGAGTATCAGCGAGTCGACGGGGCATGGGAACAGTCGTGGTCGTGGTCCGACAGCCAGTTGAACTGGCCACGGGATGCCGACCGTCTTCCCAACGGGAACACGCTCATCACCGACTCTAACGGCCACCGGGTGATCGAGGTCGGCCGAGACGGCGACATCGTGTGGTCGATGTCGATGTCCTCGCTTCCGTACGAAGCGGAGCGGCTGGAAACCGGCGATGAGAGTTACGGGGGCGAAAGCGCCGAGAGTCTTCAACTCGATTCGCGAACCGCGACCGTGGTTGAGCAATCCGGTGGTGGCTCTGCCGGTATTGGAGCGCGCATATGGGTGACCATCCGGTCGGTCGTGCCGGGAACGATTACCAACGGACTGCTCTTCATCCTCCCAGCGTGGGTGTCAACGGGAGACGCCGTGACCCTCTTGATTCTCGGAGGCGTCTGTCTGACGTGGCTCTCCGTCGAACTCTACTGGATTCCGTACACCGTCTCGGTGCATCGGCCCTTGGAGCTACGTTCCAAGTAGTTAACAGCAGTGGCCGACCACGGTCGTTGGTCGTCGTATCTCGACGCTGGTCGGCTAGGCGAGTCGCGCGAACGCCAGGTCGCCGCTGACGTTCTCGACGTAGGCGTCGACGACCTGTCCCTCCTGTGCGCCCGGCACGAAGATGGTGTACTTCCCCTTGTTGGCGACGCCGTCGCCCTTCCGGCCGGTGCCGGTTATCTCTACGCGGTACGTCCGGCCCGTCTCGACGGTGGCCGTCTCCGTCGTCGAGGACCGCCGTTGCTTCTGGACCGGGCGGAACGCGCCACAGGCCGTACAGCGGAGCATGCGGACGCCGTCCTCGGTGTCGAGGCGGGTGTCGGGGAGGCCACACTCCGAGCAGGTGACGTACGTCTCGACGTAGGCGTCGATGGCCGCCTCGAAGTCCGCGACGGTAAAGGAGCCGTTGTAGCGGGCGCGGCCGTCCTGGAACTGGCCGTTCGTGCCCAGTTCGCGCTGGATGGTGCTGTGGAGGTGGTCGGGGTCACGCGAGAGTGCGTCGGCGATGGCGCCGAGGTTCGTGAGGCGGGTGAACGCGCCGTCGGTCTCCCCTTCCGGGTCGGGCACCTGCAGTCGTCGGCCGCCGTCGCCGGGTCGGTCCGGGAGGTCGTCGTACGCGCGGGCGAGAAGGTCGTCGTACTCCATACTGAACTGAGCCGGTTCGGACGTATAGGTGCTCCGTATGCCGCGTCCCTGCTGGACGGGCGCGGATGCGACGGAGCGCGGCGTCCGGTCGGCCACGCCGGGTAGGCATCGCCGTCGGATGGTAGCCCCGATGTAACAATCCGTGCGGGTGGCCGTACGCAGGGGCATGGAGGACTCCGAGGACGACGCCGAGGACGACGAGCGGTCGACCCACTCCCGACGGACGGTGCTCGGCCTGGTCTCCGCGGCGGTGACGGGGCTGTCGGTCCGGGACGTCCGCACGCAGGTCGATGCCGGCTACCTGCTCCGACAGGGCGACCGCTGTCTCGGGCTGGAGCCGCTGTCGGGCGACCAGCCGGTCGAGACGTTCTACGACTGGCGCGGGGCCGAGACGAAGTACAGTTCGGCGGGCACGGTCGCGCTCCAGCGTCCGGAGACGAGCATCCTCTTTCTCTACGACGGGCCGGACGGCGTGAGCCTCGTGATAGTCCACGGGAAGTACGACGGGACCGCACCCGCAGGCGTCGTCTCCTTCGCGTTCGACGGCCTTCCGGTCGACGGCTCGTGGGCCGTGACGGACGACCGCTACGACGGGCCGGACAACGTCGACCGCTGGACCCGAAACGGGTCGACCGCGACGGTCGACTGGCGGTGGTCGCCGGGTCGCACCGACGGCGGCGCGTTCTTCGGTCTCCACGGCGACCCCGCGCTCGAACTCACGGTGTCGCCCGCGTTCAACGAGCGGGGTGCGCTGTGGGAGAACCACGACGGCGGCCGTATCAGGTCCTGGCAGGCGCTGTCGGGGTCGCTGTCCGACCCCGACCGGTACGACCTCTCGATGGACACGGCTGTGACCATCACCCGGGGCGTGTGTGGCAACGCGGAGGTGTCGCCGGACGGCCCGGACCCGACCGACGACGAGGACCGTCCGGGTCGACGGGAGGGACACGAGAACAGCAACGGACGCGGCCACGAGGAGGGGGAAGGCGTCGGCCACGAGGGGAACGACCAGCCGGGTAACGGCGGGAACGGCCGCGGCGAGGACCGAAGCGACGGGGAACGGGGACCGCCGGACGACCCCGGCGGCGAGGGTCGGGGGCCACCGGACGACCCCGGCGGCGGGCGAGGGCCGCCGGACGAGGAGGACGACGACCTCCTCGAGGAGGTGGAGGACGACGCAGAATCGCTGTCCGACGACGATGACGACGATGGCGATGACGACGACCTTCTCGAGGAGGTGGAGGACGACGACGGCGACGACGGGGACGACGGCGACGACGATGACGACGGCGACGACGGCGACGACGATGACGACGGCGACGACGGGGACGACTGACGCCCGCCTCCGGTCGCGTCACTCTTGTCCGGAGCGTGCGTGCTAGGGCCATGAGCATCGACCCCGAGGCGGAGCGGTTGCTGACGAGCGAGCCCCTGATTGCCCACCTCGCCACGTGTCGGGACGGGCGACCCCACATCGCGCCGCTGTGGTACGTGTACGACGACGGCGTCGTGGAGGTGGCGACTACCGGCCGAAAACTCGACGACCTGCGGGAGAACCCGTACGTGTCGCTGTCGGTCGAATCGAGCGACGGCGGCCACCCGGAGTGGATGGTGAGCCTCCGCGGGACGGCCACCGTCGTCGACGACGAGGCGGCGTTCCGCGAGGCGAACGCCCGCATCAACCGTAAGTACGGCGTCGACGGCGACGCGTGGGACGACAACACCCTCGTCCGCATCGACGTGGGCTCCGCAAGCGTGCGAACGTACTGACGACACGACTTCGCGGCGCTCGCGCACCGTGGCCGGTGATTTATCCGCTCCTCGAACGTACGCTAACGCATGCCACACGACCGCGAGGACGGGCTCACGGACGCCGAGCGGGCACGGCTCGCGGCGTTTCGGTCGGTCGAGAGCCTCGCGGCGCTGGCGGACCTGCTCGGGGTCGACGACCCCCACCACGCCTACTTCGAGGCGAAACGCGAGTGGCGACGGCTCAGAGACCGGGAACTCGACCTGTCGCGTGGCGCCGGCGTGCCGGGAACCGCGGTCGTCGTCGACGGCCACGAGTTCTGGGTCCACGGGGTGACCCACGCAGGCACCGACGCCGAACGCGAGTTCCTGCAGTCGAATCTCGCACCGGCCGTCGAGGAGGGTGCCGTCGTCTACTGCGAGCAGGGCATCCGGCCGATGTACTTCGACGGCGTCGTCGGCGCCTGTGCGATGGACGACTACCGCTGGGCGATGGAGCGGTGCGCGGAACTCGACGCCGACTCGCACGTCGCGGACCTCGTCGGCGAGGAGTTCGAGGGACTGACCGAGGACATCGACGCGCTGACGGAGCGGTTCCGCGAGGCGGTGTTCTCGCTCGTCGAGGCCGGGAGCGACCTCTACGGCGACCGGTTTGCGGCCGCGCTCGGGGACGTTGCCTCCGAGTTCCTGACCGGCCACGCGGCGCTCGCTGTCGGCGACGAGTTCGAGTCGTTCCGGCTGACCCGGGCGGCCGCCGAGGCGCCCGCCCGACTGGTCGACCTCCAGCGCTACTACGAGCGGGCGTTTCTCCCCCAGCCGCTGGAACGCGAGTGGCTCCGCCGGCACGACCCGGAACTCGAACTCGTGACCCACGCCCGCAACGCGCGGATGGCCGACTACGCCGTCTACCACAACGACGACGCCGAACGGGTCCACCTCGTCGTCGGTGCGGCCCACCAGCCCGGCGTCCGCTACTATCTCGACCGCCTGGCCGACGGCGAGCGGTCGCTGGCGGGGTTCGAACCGCTGTAGGCGTGTGCCACGCTACCGCGCGTCTCCAAGGACTCTTACGTCGGTGTCGCCTACGGAGGGTAGTGACTGACGAATCTCAGCGGAAGAACCTCAGAATGCCGAACGACGACGAGCTGTTCGCCGTCGTGACACAGCACAACGGCGGGAACCACGTCCGCGTCCAGTGTCAGGACGGGAAAGAGCGGATGGGCCGCATCCCCGGCCGCATGAAGTACCGGACCTGGATCAACGAGGGCGACGTCGTCCTCGTCGAGCCGTGGGACTGGCAAGACGAGAAGGCGAACGTCGAGTGGCGATACGACGAGCAGGACGCCGAACAGCTCCGCGCGGAAGGCCACATCGAGTAACGCGGTTCTCACTTCACTCTCCGATACCCCGAGTGGCGACGCCGTACGCGAGACGGTCGCGGGCGTCCCACGAGTCGAATCCGGGAACCACCGGCACGCTCGAACGCTGTGTCGTCTCCGTCCAGTAGCGTACGACTCAGTCCGACCGACGAGCTGTCGCTGTCGGGTAGCGTCGAAAGAACGGAACCGCATCTCGGTCGCCTTCCGGCGACGAAGTAGTCAGTTATACGCGAACGACGTTCGTCGCGCGCGGGCCCTTCGGGGCGTCCTCGATCTCGAACTCGATCTCCGTACCTTCGGTCAGGTCCTCACCGCCAACGTCCTCCATGTGGAAGAAAACGTCCTCGTCAGAGTCCTCAGTCTCGATGAAACCGTAACCGCCAGTGTCGTTGAAGAAATCAACCTTACCGTTTGCCATTGCAAGTAGAGGGAGTCGGCTTGCACGGATAAGGGTTGGCATCCGTCGGCGAACGTTCCGTTCGACTGAACGGATATGTACGATGGCGCTCTCCGAACACAAGTACGTACATGCTCGGCGGGTACAGACCGCGTAGCCGTCGAACGCTGGTGGCCTCGGCACTCACGACTCACAATCTATCCATAGTGAATACGTTTAGCGCCCCTAGAGCGGCCGCTCGTTCCGTTACTGTTCGTCCAACATCCGGATGCCTCGCTCCACGACTGCCTCGGTCACGAAGAGACTCGTCTCACGCTGGAGTGCTCGCATACGCGATGCCGCTTCATCTCTGTCGAGCAATCCGCGGCCGTAGCCGAGCGCGATGACGCCGATAGAACCGCGTACTTCGACATCTGCGTCAGATGCTGCCTCTCGGGCGGCAAGGTCGTCGGTTAGGAGAACCACGTTCCGCTCCTCAGCGACTGCAATCGCGGCGCGTTCTCCGGCGTCTAGGTCTTCATCTCCGAGTCGGCTTTCATCAGCTTCGACGAGCTCGTACGAGAGGTCGAAAATTCCGTCCGGAACACCACCCCTCTCGATTTCCTCGTAGACTGTCTCCGGAATCAGGAGCGTATCGAACGCTGACAGTAGTTCGAGCGAGTCGATTTCGGCCAGGTGAATGAGCGGTCCCGCGTCCGAAACAGCCGCAAGCGTCACGCGTTGAGACCCCAGTCGACGTCCTCCTCGACGACCGCGCGCTCCCGTTCGGCGCGTTCGACTTTCGTCCGACCGACACGCTCGATGGCCTCCCCACGGTCGAGGTCGCCGTCGAGATACTGTGCGAGTACGAGGTCCTCCCACAGGTCTTCGAGCCCGCGTTCGAGTGCCCGTTCGAACACTTCGGACTCGGGAAGGCCGCGTGCCTCAGCGATTTCTCGAACTCGGTCGGAAATTTCGGCGGCCATACAGGGTGATTGCTCGGCAACGCTCATAAATCCGTGTCCGCTCGACCAGCGAGAGCTGACCGGGGCCTATGTCTACCGTGGCCACAACCAGATGCCCTCAGAGACGTCGTCTACCGTCAAAAATGCGGCCTCGGCACTCATAGGGCTCGTCATCGCCGGCTGCCGAGACCGGCTCGGCCCGCTGGCTCGTCATCGGCCACGCGGGCCTACGGGCGGGAGGGAAAAACCGTTCGCGGTCTACTTCGAGCGGAACGACTCGAACTCCTGTTTCAGCTGTTCGGTGACGCTGTTGTCGTTCCGGTCGGCGCGGGTCTGGATGTCGTCGATGAGGCTCTCGACCGACTGGCCGGTCGACTCGGCCTCCTGTTTCAGCTCACGTTTCACCTCTCCCTTCGAGCTGTCGTCGGATTTCGCGTCGGACACGAGCTGTTTCAGGCTCTTGCCGGTGTCCTCCATCTCGCGTTTCAGGTCGTCGAACACGCTGGAACTGGAGTCTGACATGCGGGTCCGCGTTCACACGCCGGCGTAAAATGCGTGGGGGGCTCGAGGACAGAACCGTCGGCGGTGCCGACGCACCTATGTGCGCGCGGTGAGACCGGCGCGCATGGACCGACCGTTGCTCGACCGTCCGCCGGACGACCCCGTCAGACTGCTCGATTCCGACGGGGCCCTGTTGGGCGGCTACGAGCCGACGCTCTCGGAGACCGACCTGCTCTCGCTGTACGGCGATATGCGGCTCGGCCGCCGGTTCGACGAGCGGATGATAAGCCTCCAGCGCCAGGGACGGCTCGGGACGTACGCGCCGCTCGCGGGCCAGGAGGGGTCGCAGTTCGGGTCGATGTACGCGCTCTCCGAGGACGACTGGGTGTTCTACCAGTACCGCGAGCACGCCGCGCCGTTGTCCCGTGGGTTCCCGCCGGAGTACCTCCGCTACTGGGCCGGCTACGAGGAGGGCAACGCCGTGCTCGCGGACCACCGTATCTTCCCGCTGAACATCTGTATCGGCGACCACGTCCCGCACGCGACGGGGATGGCGTGGGCCTCGAAGCTCCAGGACAACGACGACGAGGAGGCGTTCGTCTGTCACTTCGGCGACGGCGCCACCTCCGAGGGAGACTTCCACGAGGGACTCAACTTCGCCGGCGTGTTCGACACCCCGACCGTCTTCATGTGTCACAACAACGGGTGGGCCATCTCCGTCCCCCGGGAGGAGCAGACCCGGAGCGCCACCCTCGCCGAGAAGGCCGACGCCTACGGGTTCGAGGGCGTGCAGGTCGACGGGATGGACCCGCTCGCCGTCTACGAGGTGACCCGCGCGGCCGTCGAGAAGGCGAAGACGCCGGGCGACACGCCCCGGCCGACGCTCGTCGAGACGCTGGAGTACCGGTACGGCGCCCACACCACCGCAGACGACCCGGGCGCCTACCGCGGCGACGAGGAGGTCGACGCGTGGCGCGAGAAGGACCCCATCGACCGCCTGGAGGCGTATCTCCGCGACGAGGGCGTCCTCGACGACGCGACCGACGAGCGCATCGACGGAGCCATCGAGGACGCGCTCGCCGACGCCGTCGAGACGCTCGAATCCGTGGAGCCGGACCCCGACGACATGTTCGCCGACGCGTTCGCCGAGCCGACACCGAGGATGGAGGCTCAGCGCGAGTACCTGCGTGCGTTGCGCGAGCGCCACGGCGACGACGCGCTCGTGCGTGACGAATAGGAGACGCAAGCGAGCGGACGCGAGCGCCGCGTCTCCCGGTCAGCCGTCGCGTCTCCCGGTCAGCCGTCCAGTCGTTCGCGGGCGGCGGCCACCAGAAGCGGCAGATACACCGTTGCGTCGCCGGTGACGGTGACGTTCCGTGCGTCCTTCTTCAGTTTCCCCCACGAGCGGGCTTCGTCGAGCGTTGCGCCCGACAGCCCGCCGGTCGAGGCGGAGTCCATCGTTATCTGGACGGCGTAGTCGTACGCGTCCGGCGTGACGAGCATCGTCTGGAGCGTGAAGTTCTTCGGGACGCCGCCGCCGACGAGCAGACAGCCCGCACGGTCGGCCTCGTACGCGAGGTCCGTCAGCGGCGTCATGTCCCGCAGGGCGTCCAGCGAGAAGTCGGAGGTCTGTGCGTACATCCACGCCTGCAACCCGAGTACCGAATCCGCGACCGCCGGACAGTAGACGGGGACGTCCGACTCGTAGCAGGCGGCGGCGATGCCGGCGTCCTCGGTCACGTCCTCGCGGTCGTTGACCGCGGCGTTCGCCCTCCCGAGTTCGCGGGTCAGCCGCTCGATGCTGACGGTGCCCTCCGCTTCGAGCGGGGGAAACACCTCGTCGCGGAGGTGTGCCTCGAACAGCGAGAAGTGTTCCTGCGGGAGGTAGACGTTGTAGATGCGGTCGACCTCCTCGTCGCGCAACTGTTCGTCGTGCTCGCGCGGCGACCTGTCGTCCGCGTGTTCGGCCCCGTGGTGGTGTTTGCCGCCGACGGCCTCGATGGCGTCGTGGGTGAGGTTCGCGCCGGTCGTGACCAGCGCGTCGACGTGGCCGTCGCGGACCAACTCGGAGACGACCGTCCGCATCCCTGTCGGCGCCATCGCGCCCGCCAGCGACATGAACACGGTGCAGTCGTCGTCCGCGAGCATCTCGGCGTACACGTCGGCGGCTTCGTGGACGCTGGCGGCGCCGATGCCCGCCTCGCCGTACTGCTCGACGAGTTCGCCGACGGTCATCCCCGCCCGAACCTCGGTGTGCCCGAGCGGGTCGTCGCTGAACTCGTGGCGGTCCGGCTCCTCCCACTCGTAGTCGTCGTCGCTGTCGGTCATTGGCGTGTTTCGGGCGGGCGGGCGTTTCAAGGGCGCGATTGTCGGTCCCGAGTCTTACCGGCGTCGAAACCCGAATACCCCCGGCGACCACACCTGCGACCGGATGGCGCGCGTCTCCGCGGGGGCCCGGCTCCACGTCGGCTTCCAGAACCTCTCGCTGGCCCACGAGCGTCTGTACGGCGGCGTGGGCGTGACGCTCGCGGAGCCGCGCGTGACGGTTCGGGCCGCCCCCGCCGACGAGGTGGACTGCGCCGACCCTCTCGCGGCCGAGTACGCCCGCCGCTCGTGTGACGTCCTCGACGTCCCAGGGGTGGCCGTGACCGTCGAGGAGTCCCTACCGCGTCACGTCGGCCTCGGCTCAGGCACCCAGCTCGCGCTGGCGGTCCTCGCCGCGGTCGCCCGCGCTCACGACCGCGACCCGCAGGTTCGCGAGCACGCCCCCGCGCTCGGCCGGGGCGGGCGTTCGGGCGTCGGCGTCGCGGGGTTCGAGGCCGGCGGGTTCGTCGTCGACGCCGGCCACCCGACCGAGCGGTTCACGACCGACCGCCCCGCCGACGGCGAGTGGACGGTCCCGCCGGTGCTGGCGCGCCACGCCGTGCCCGACGACTGGCGGTTCGTCGTCGCGCTTCCGGACACGGCGGCGGGCCGCTCGGGCGACGACGAGGACGCGTCGATGCGGTCGGTCGTTGAGCGTGCGGACCCCGCCATCGCCGACGAGGTGGCGACGCTTCTGGTCCGGCGGCTCCTGCCCGCCGTCGCCGCGGGCCGGCTGGAGGCGTTCGGCACGGCGCTCGGGGAGTTCGGACGGCTCAACGGCGCGTGGTACGCCGACGAACAGGGCGGCGTCTACCGGCCGCCGGCGGGCGACATCGTCGAGCAACTGGGCGATGCTCGGGCGGTCCACGGCGTCGGGCAGTCGTCGTGGGGGCCGGCGGTGTACGGCGTGACCGACGCCGGCCGCGCCGACGAGGCACGGACGGCCGCGCGGACGGCGCTCGACGGGGCCGGCGTCGACGGCGACGTGTTCGTGGCGCGGGCCGACGACCGGGGCGCACGCGTCGAGTGAGTTCGTGACCGGCGCGTCCGGCGACGCAGGCGCCGCCGTGGTGGAGATTTAAAGACGCTGGCGCTCAACGGGGCCTGCATGGACCGGATTCCGTTCGGCATCCGCCAGCTCGACACCACCATCGACGGCGGCGCGCCACCCGGCAGTCTCGTGCTCCTCTCCGGCGAGGCGGGGGCGGGCGCCCGGGAGTTCATGTACACCGCCACGACGATGAACGCGCTCGCGGAGACGTCGCCCGACCTGTTCGACCTCTACTACGGGTCGGTGTCGCCCGGTGCCGCCGTCCCGGACTCGGTCCACTACGTCTCGTTCACCGCGGAGGCGGACCAGCTCGAACGGGAGATGTCGCTGGCGCTCGACGCCGAGATAGTCGAGGAGTCGTCGCCGGGCATCGAGTACCACGACCTCTCACCGGAGTATTTCCGGCTGTCGCCGGTCCCCCGAGACTGGTACTCCGAGCGGACCGACTCCATCGCGGACCTCGGCCACCGTACCGAGGAGCGGTCGAGCGTCCCGGAGGCGCTCGGGGGAGTGCTCTCCGAACACGCGGCCGACAGCGTCGTCGTCATCGACTCGCTGACCGACCTGCTGAGCGCGGCCGACGACGACCTCTCGTGGTCGGACGTGCCGCAACTGCTGAAGGGTATCTCCCGGGCGGCCCACGACTGGGGCGGGCTCATCCTCGTCCACCTCAACCACGAGACGCTGACGCCCGAGGAGCACGGTCAGCTCATCGACGCCTGCGACGGGACGCTGATGTTCGAGTGGGAATCGGGCGGGTCCGCGCGCGCCCGGACGCTCATCGTCCGGCAGTTCCGGGGCGTCCTCTCGCGCATCGAAGACGAGAACATCGTCCGGTTCGAGACCGAAATCGGCGAGGCCGGGTTCGACATCAGCGACGTCCGGAAGATACGCTGACCAGCCGGCGGGCGAACCCTTAACTTTCCACCACCGGTAACCCGCCCGTGATGGCCAGCGAGCCGACGGACGGGGAGCGGGTATCACGGGGAGACGACCTGGACGGCTGGCTCGACGAGCGCGCTGGAGCGCTCGGCCTCGACCGCGAACAGTTCGTCGAGCGCCTGCTCGCGGCCTACCGAGCCGCCGTCACCGGCTCCGACGACGTGGCGGCCGACGACGCGCCGCTTGGCGGACGGCTGGACCGCATCGAGCGTGAACACGAGGCGAACCTCGAGGACGTTCGCAAGCGGGTTCTTCAGCTGAAGGGGACGACCGAGGAGAAGGCGCCCGTCGACCACCGTCACGAGGAGTTCGACGAACTCGACGGCCTCGAGAAACGGCTGTCGGCGCTCGAGGATGAGGTGGACTCCCTCGCGGCGGACGCCGACCGACTACGCGACAGCGAATCGGCCATCGACGAGGAACTCGCCGTGGTGGCGTCGAAACTCGACCGGCTGGCTCGTGCGGTGGTCGAGATGCGAAACGCGGAGGAGAGCGGGTCCGGCGGCGACGATACCGACCGCCTCCGAGAGCTCCAGCGCACCGCGGCCCGCGAGGGACACGAGCGGGCCGACTGCGCCGCCTGCGGCGAGACGGTCCACGTCGGACTGCTCCCGGAGGCGTCGTGTCCGGCCTGCAACGCGTCGCTCCACCACATCGAGGGCGGCGGCCTGCTCCGGACGGCGACGCTCACTGTGGAGGCGAGCGAGGAATGAGCGAGGACGACCCCGACGGAGCGGCCGGCGACGCCGAGGACGACCCGGAGAGCGCGTTCGATGACATCGACGCGGACGCGTCGGACGGCGGCAACCCGTTCGGGGAGCTCGACGACGGGGCCGAGACCGCTCCCGGCGCCGACGGCTCGCCCGACGTGGAGATAGAAGCCGAGCCGTTCGACCGGGAGGCCAGCGGCGGCGACCAGTTCGAGTCCGTCGAGGTGGAGGATATCGACGAGGAGAGCGTCTGGGACTCGCTCGGCGACGAGGAGTCGGCGACGGCGGACCTGGACGACGGGGGGCCTCGCGACGTGGAGACGGCCGCCGAGGAGACCGTCGTCCCGAAGGCGAGCTACTGCGAGAAATGCGAGCACTTCTCCGCGCCGCCGGAGACCGCCTGCTCGAACCCGGGAACGGAGATACGCGAACTCGTCGACGTCGACCACTTCCGGGTGGCGAACTGCCCGGTCGTCGAGCGCCGCCGGAGCCTCGGCTACGACGAGAACTGAGACTTTTCACGCTCCGGCCCCCACGGCCTGTATGCAGTTCTGCGACGAGTGCGGGTCGATGATGCACGCCGACGACGGCGAGATGGTCTGTTCGTCGTGTGGCTACAGCGTCCCGAAGGACGAGGAGTTGAGCGACCAGTACACCTCGACGCAGGCGCAGGACGACAGCGACGTCATCGAGACGAGCGAGGACGCCAACTTCGAGGGGAAGCCGACCGCCGACGACGTGAAATGCGACGAGTGTGGCCACACGAAAGCGTGGTACACCATCAAGCAGACCGGTTCTGCCGACGAACCGCCGACGCGGTTCTTCAAATGCCAGGAGTGCGGCCACCGCTGGCGGGAGTACAACTAACCCACTTTTTGCTCGGGGGTCTCGCGCCTGCGGCGCTCGACGCCCGGCAAAAACTGTCATCGGGCGCGAAGCGCCCGATTGCTCGTGAGACGAGCGGTGCGCGGTTCGACCGACGGGAGAACCGCGAGGCGAGCGGGGAGCGGACGCGACCCGCGAGCGAAGCGAGTCTCACGGTGGTGAGGAAAATACGCGCGCGTGCTTCCTCCGCGCCGCTTCGCGGCGCGTCGGCCCCCGCGCGCTACGGCTCTCACTTCGTTCGAGCCGTGAACCGCCTCACGGCACCGGCGCTCGGCGGATGCTAGCCTACGGTGCTCGTGTTACCGAGCGTGTGAGCGATTCAGATTTTGGTGAGTACGCGTGGCGTAGTTACCGTGACGGGTTCTACCAAAGAGGGAGAACCGGTGTCGATGTTCCTCAACAAGGGTTTCAACGTGGCTACGACCCTCTTATCGAGAGGTGGACCGAACTCCGGTAAGGATTGGATTTACATTGCCTTGGCAGTATATAACGAAGTCGCGCGGCCTTCTTCGGCGGGGTGCCGAGAAAGAGGCCACGTATGTCAAATCGGAAACTAAACGGCCCCACGCTCATCGAAAACGCCCGCATCTTCGATGGAGCGTCCGAACACCTGATCGAGGGGACAAGTGTCTTCGTCGAAGACAACACGATTTCACGGATTGGCTCTGATATCGATTCGCCCGACGGGACGACGATACTCGACGCCGACGGGCAGACCCTGATGCCGGGACTCATCGATGCGCACTATCATACGATGCTCGCGTCCCTGCCGCTCTCGGATCTACTGTCCTCCTGGGAGGGGTACATCAACCTGATGGCGGCGAAGAACGCCGAGTCGCTCCTGTTGCAGGGTTTCACGACTGTTCGGGACCCAGGGGGAAACGCCTTCAGCCTGAAACGCGCTATCGATAACGGTCATTTTGCTGGTCCCAGGATCTACCCCTCCGGCCCGATTATCAGCCAGACGTCTGGACACGCAGACTTCAGGCCAAAGACGGCTGTTCCGGTTGACCCCAGTCAGCCGCTGACGTACCTCGAGCGGAACGCTCATGCTATCGTCGCTGACGGCGTCCCTGAGGTGACGAAACGGGTCCGAGAGGTGCTTCGGATGGGCGCCTCGCAGATCAAGTTGGCGGCCGGCGGCGGCGTCGCGTCGGACTACGACCCGCTTGACGTATCCCAGTACACCCTAGAGGAACTCGAGGCCGCGGTGGACGTGGCGGAGACGTGGAACACGTACGTCACCGTCCACGCGTATACTCCGGACGCTATCCAGACGGCGATTCGGGCAGGGGTTCGGTGTATCGAACACGGCCAGATGATGGACGAGGAGACGGCAGCGCTTCTGTCTGAAGAGGATGTCTGGCTCTCCACGCAGCCTTTCTTGGACGACGAGGACGCCATCCCCTTCCCAGAAGGCTCGGACTCTCGGCAAAAACAGCTCAGGATGGTGGAAGGAACCGAACAAGCGTACTCCTACGCCAGGGAGTACGACATCAAGACCGCGTTCGGCACGGATACGCTGTTCAGCCCGGAACTCGCACAGAAGACCGGCAAGCAACTGGCGAAACTGGAGCAGTGGTACACGCCGTTCGAGGTCCTGAAGATGGCCACCTCGGACAACGCCGAACTGTTGAAGATGTCCGGACCACGCGACCCATACGACAAGGGGAAAATTGGTGTCCTTGCCGAGGATGCCTATGCGGATCTGCTACTCGTCGACGGCGACCCCCTCGAGGATGTCTCTGTCCTCGCCAATCCCGACGAGAACCTCACGATGGTCATGAAGGACGGCACGATCTACAAGAACGTCGCCGACGAGTAGCCACCGGACTTACCTACCTGACCGGAACGTTTTGACGCAATCATGACCTCGGACAACCCCCTCCCCTACTGGCCGGTCGGCATCGCTGGTCTGTGGTCGCACCTACAGGGCCCAAACACCTGCTGACTACAGCCTCAATATTCAGCACGCCGGCTCTGACAGATATTCGGTAGAATACGTCTCGACGTGATAGTTCGGGCCTCTGTATCGAACACTACCCGCTCTGTATCGACCACAGCATCCGCCGAGTGAGCGAAGCGAGCGGGGCGGTTCACCGCGCCGAACGCAGTGGGGCCCGGGACCAAGGCGCGACCGTAGGGAGCGCCGCCGTGTCTTTTTCGTGAACGTTTTTGTCGCCGGCCGGAGGCCGCCGTGCAAAAAGGTTCAGGGGAACAGCCCGCGCATCTCGTGGGCCTTACCGACCCGTTCGAGTGCGACCACGTACGCCGCCGTCCGGAGGTCGGGCGTGTCGCGGGCGGTGTAGGCGTCGAGCATCTCGTCGAAGGCACGCGCCAGTTTGGTTTCGAGGTCGTCGTTCACCTGTTCGAGGTCCCAGGAGTACTGCTGGGAGTTCTGGACCCACTCCAGATACGAGACGATGACGCCGCCGGCGTTGGCGAGGATGTCGGGGACGACCGGGATGTCGCGCTCCCGAAGAATCCCGTCGGCCGCGAACGTCGTCGGGCCGTTGGCGGCCTCGACGACGACGCTCGCGCGCAGGTCCTCCGCGACGTCCTCGGTGATGACGTTCTCGATGGCCGCGGGAATCAGCGCGTCCACGTCCAACCGGAGGAGGTCGCCGTTCGTGATGGCGTCGGCGTCGTCGTAGCCGTCCGCGTCGGTGTAGCCGGCGATAGAGCCCGTCTCGGAGACGTGCCGCTCGATGGCCATCACGTCCAGCCCGTCGGCGTCGTGGACGCCGCCCGACACGTCGGAGACGGCGACGACGTTTGCGCCCATCGAGGAGAGCAGGCGCGCGGTGACGGAGCCGACGTTGCCGAACCCCTGGACGGCGACGGTGGCGCCGTCGAGGTCCTCGCCGAGATACTCGAACATCCGGCGGGTGGTGATGGTGACGCCCCGGCCCGTCGCCTCGACGCGGCCGGCGGTGCCGCCGACCTCGATGGGTTTGCCCGTCACTACGTCCGGGATGACGCGGCCGCCGTACATCGAGTAGGTGTCCATCATCCACGCCATCTCGCGGGCGCCAGTGTTCATGTCCGGCGCGGGCACGTCCATATCCGGGCCGATCATCCGGCGGACGCCCTCCGTGTAGCGGCGGGTGAGCTTCTCCGTCTCGCAGTCGCTCAACTCCTTCGGGTTGCAGGCGACCCCGCCCTTCGCGCCGCCGTACGGCAGGTCGACCAGCGCCGTCTTCCAGGTCATCCAGCCCGCGAGTGCGGTCACCTCGTCCATCGACACCGTCGGGTGGTAGCGGATACCCCCCTTGAACGGGCCGCGCGCGGAGTCGAACTGACAGCGGAACCCCTCGAATATCTCGACCGTCCCGTCGTCGCGCTCGACGGGTAGCGACACCTTCAGCGTCCGCTCGGGGTGTTTGAGGCGCTCGAACACGCCGGCGTCGACGTCGGCGTACGGTTCGGCGTTCTCCATCTGCGCGAGCATGTTGCCCAGCGCGTCGTCGGACATACCCGCGCTCCGCATCCGCGTTATATACGCCTTGTTACTCGCCGCCGCTCGCGTCAATACTTGCCACGCCCCCTCGATGACGTGACAGTTTCCCACGCCACCCCAACGCTTTCCGTTCCGACCGGCCGAGGACCGGTATGTCTTCTCGCGGACCGATACGTCTGGAGCGGATGACGTGGCCGGAGGTCGAGGCGGCACTCGACGACGGCACCCGGACGGCGATAGCGGCCGTCGGCTCCATCGAACAGCACGGGCCGCATCTCCCCCTGAACATGGACACGCTCGACGGCGACGCACTCGCCGCGCGCATCGCCGACCGCCTCGGCGACGCCGTCGCCGCGCCCACGATACGCCCCGGCTGTTCGGGCCACCACATGGAGTTCCCGGGCACCATCACCGTCCCACCCGAGACGCTGATGGACACGGTTCGCGCGTACTGCCGCTCGCTCGACGACCACGGCTTCGAGTACGTCGTCCTCGTGCCTACCCACGGCGGCAACTTCGCGCCGGTGAACACCGTCGCACCGGATGTCGGCCGCGAACTCGACGCCACCGTCGTCGCGCTCGCGGACCTCGACGAGCACATGCGACTCCTGAACGAGGGCTTGCGCGAGGCGGGCGTCGACTACGAACAGGACGTGATTCACGCGGGCGCCGCCGAAACGTCGGTCGTGCTGGCGATAGCGGAGGGACTGGTCCGCGAGGACGAACTCGAGGTGGGCCACGAGGGCGACGTCTCCGCGGCGCGACTGCTCGGCGAGGGGTTCCGCGCCATCACGGAGAACGGCGTGCTCGGCGACCCGCGGGCGGCGACGGCCGAGGCCGGCGAGGCCATCGTCGAGCGCGTGACCGAGGCGTACGTCGAGCGCATCGAGGCCGAACGCGACGCGACCTGAGCGGCCGGCCCCGCTACGGGCGTCGCGCTACGGCACCCTCCCCGAGACGACGCCCTCTTCGACGTGCTGGACGCAGGGGCCGTCGAGCCGTGCGTGCAGGTCGGCCGCGAACGCCGCCCGCTCGTCGCGGAGGTCGGGCGCACAGAACGACAGCGACAGCACGTACCCGACCATCTCCTCGACGGTCCACTCGCGCTCGGTTCGGGTGGTGAACCGCTCCACGTCCACGAACCCCTCCTCGGCGAGCAGTTCGTCGTACGGCCGGTCGTACTCCACGTCGTCGGGGTGTTCGCGTGCAGGGATGTCGTCGACGTAGTCGGTCACGACGTCGTACACGTCACCGCTCCAGTCGTCGCGGCCGTGTGTGAGCCACTCCTCGTCGCCGACGAGCGCGACCCCGCCGCCGGGTTCCGTCATCGCCTGCAGGCGGTCGAGCGTCCGCTCCCGGTCCATCCAGTGGAACGCCCGGCCGATGGTGGTCAGCCGGAACGAGCCCGTCAGGTCGCCGAGGTCGGCGTCCGAGCCGACGACCCACTCGACGTCGACGCCCGCGGCGTCGGCCCGCTCGCGGGCGTGGTCCAGCATCGCCTCGTTGGGGTCCATCCCGACCACCTCGCCCGCGCGGGCGGCGAGCGGGACGGTCAACTGGCCCGCCCCACAGCCCAGATCGAGGACCCGGGCGTCGGCGTCGAGGTCGAACCGGTCGACGAGGTGCTCGACGACGGCGTCGCCGTACTCCGGACGGAACTCGGCGTAGAACGCTTCGGTGTCCGCGAAGCGGTCGGCGGGGTCGCCGGGCGACATGGGACCGGACGCTCGACCCGGCGGCGCAAAACGGCATCGGTCGCGCCCGGGCGAACACGTTCGCCCCCGCGGGGAACGACAGCAACATCTGTCCGGTCGCCACCGCTTAAGCCGCCGGGCCACCACGGGCCACCATGAGCCAACAGGAGCCGCCCGAGCGCGAGGAGCCGGAGATTCCCGAGAAGCCCGAAGGTCTCCGGTCGCGAGAAGTGACCGAGGGGCCCGAGAAGGCGCCCCACCGCGCGATGTTCCGCGCGATGGGGTTCGACGACGACGACCTCGCGTCCCCGATGGTCGGGGTCGCCAACCCCGCCGCCGACATCACGCCGTGTAACGTCCACCTCGACGACGTGGCCGACGCCGCCATCGACGGCATCGACGACAGCGGCGGCATGCCGATAGAGTTCGGCACCGTCACCATCTCGGACGCCATCTCGATGGGCACCGAGGGGATGAAGGCCTCGCTCATCTCGCGGGAGGTCATCGCCGACTCGGTCGAGTTGGTCGCGTTCGGCGAGCGGATGGACGCGCTGGTCACCGTCGCGGGCTGTGACAAGAACCTCCCCGGGATGATGATGGCCTCTATCCGGACGGACCTCCCCTCGGTGTTCCTCTACGGGGGGTCCATCATGCCCGGCGAACACGAGGGCCGCGAGGTGACCGTCCAGAACGTGTTCGAGGGGGTCGGGGCGGTCGCGTCCGGCGACATGAGCGAGGAGGAACTGGTCGAACTCGAACACGACGCGTGCCCCGGCGCGGGCTCCTGTGGCGGGATGTTCACCGCGAACACGATGGCGTCTATCTCGGAGGCGCTCGGGATGGCGCCGCTCGGCTCCGCGAGCCCTCCCGCGGAGGACCCGTCGCGGTACGACGAGGCCGAGCGCGCGGGCCAACTCGTCCTCGAGTGCGTCCGCGAGGACCGCACGCCGTCGGACATCCTCTCGAAGGAGAGCTTCGAGAACGCCATCGCGGTGCAGGTGGCGCTGGGCGGGTCGACGAACGCCGTCCTCCACCTGCTGGCGCTGGCCGCCGAGGCCGGCATCGACCTATCCATCGAGGAGTTCGACCGCATCTCGAAGCGGACGCCCAAAATCGCCCAACTCCAGCCCGGTGGCACCCGCGTGATGAACGACCTCCACGAGGTCGGCGGCGTCCCGGTCGTGATTCGCCGGCTCCTCGAGGGCGGCTACATGCACGGCGACGCGCTCACCGTCACCGGCCGGACGCTGGCCGAGGAAATCGAGCATCTGGAATCGACCGGCCACCTCCCCGCGGACGACGACATCGACGCCGAGTTCCTCGCACCGGTCGGCGACCCGTTCCACGAGGAGGGCGCCATCAAGATTCTGACGGGGAACCTCGCGCCCGACGGCGCGGTGCTGAAGGTCACGGGGGAGGACAAGTGGTTCCACGAGGGACCGGCCCGCGTGTTCGAGGACGAGGAGACCGCGATGGAGTACGTCCAGGAGGGCCACATCGAGTCGGGCGACGTCATCATCATCCGCAACGAGGGGCCCCAGGGCGGCCCGGGGATGCGCGAGATGCTCGGCGTGACCGCGGCGGTCGTCGGCGCGGGCCACGAGGACGACGTGGCGATGCTCACGGACGGCCGCTTCTCGGGGGCCACGCGGGGGCCGATGATCGGCCACGCCGCGCCCGAGGCCTACGTCGGCGGCCCCATCGGCGCGCTGGAGGACGGCGACACCGTCACCATCGACATCGAGGCCCGGTCCATCGAGGTGGACCTCACGGACGACGAGCTGGCGGCCCGCCTCGACGACCGCGAGGAGCCGGAGCCCAACTACACGTCGGGCGTGCTCGCCAAGTACGGTCAGTCGTTCGGGTCGGCCGCGAACGGCGCGGTGACGAACCCCGGCGCGAAGCGCTGACGCGCGACCCGACGCCCTAGCATACTGGCCACCGGTCTTATGTAACCGTAGCTTCGCATTCCAACCGTGACAACTGGCGAGCGACGCGTCGAGCCCTGGCCCGTGCTCGTCGTCTGGGTGGGCGTGACCTTGCTGGGCGTCGTCCTGTTCGACATCTGGGGAGACGAACGGACGGTCGGGACGCCGCTGTCTGCGAGTCTCGCGGAGAACGGGCCGCTGGTCCTGCTGTCGCTGGCGGTGGTCGCGGCGGGGCTGTGGCTCTGGCGGAGCGACCTCACGCCGGAGCGTCAGCGGACCGTCGCCGTGTGGACGTTCGTCGGTACGACGGTGATGGCCGCGAGCATGCTGTGGATGGTCGCGGTCCAGACCCGCCTCCAGGCCGCGAACGACCCGTACGTCATCGCCATGGACGCCGTCGTCCTCGGGAGCCTACTGGCGCTCGGTACCGGCTACTACCACGCCCGGACCGAGCAGGAGCGGGCGAAACTCGAACGCGAGCGCGACCGGTTCGCGGCGCTGTTCGACAACGCACCGGGCGGCGTCGCCCGGGTCGTTCCCGGCGACGACGGACCGGTCATCGAGGCGGTCAACCCCGCCTTTACCGACGTGTTCGGCTACGAGGAGTCGACGGCGGTCGGGGCCCGCGTCGACAGTCTGCTCGTTCCGGCCACCGTGGACTGGTCGGCGGCGCGGGAACTGCTGGGAGGAGCTAGACAGCGGCGGAACCTGACGCTGGAGACCGACGACGGTCGACGCGAATTCCTCTGTGTCACTGCCCCCATCGAGGGGGCCGACGACGGCCGCGGCTGGTACGTCGTCTTCTTGGACATCACCGACCGCGAGCAACGCGCGGAGCGGCTGTCGGTCATCTCCCGGACGCTCCGTCACGACATCCGCAACGACCTGAACGTGGTCTCGGGGACCGCCCGCCTCCTCGGTGACCAGGTCGACGAGGGGAGCCACGTCGAGCGCATCACCGACAAGACGGCGCGGCTCACCGACCTCGCGGAGCGGACCCGCGACATCGAGGAGGCGGTCCGGGGCGACACCGAGCAGGTGACACAGCCGGTCGACGACATCATCGCGGAGGCGGTCGCGTCGGTCGATCGGTCGGGTGTCGACGTCGACGTCTCCGTCCCCGGAGGGCTGTTCGCCCACGCGCACCCGAAGGTACACAGCGCGGTCCGCGAACTCGTCGAGAACGCCGTCATCCACAACGACGGCGACGACCAGCGCGTCGAGGTGACCGCTCACGCCGACACCGAGGACTACGTCACCGTCGTCGTCAGCGACGACGGCTCCGGCATCCCTTGCCGCGAGTACGAGGTCGTCGCCGGGGAGCGCGAGCACACCCAACTCGACCACCCGACGGGACTCGGACTCTGGATGGTCGACTGGCTGGTGACCGACAGCGGGGGGAGCGTCGAGTTCATCTCGGGCGACGACGGGACGACCGTTCGCGTCCGCCTCCCCCGAGCGCATCCGATAGAGGAGACGGCCCACCTGTCGGGCGAGACGGTCGCACAGTGAGGCCTATCGCCTGCGAGCCGGGCCGTCTGCGTTCGGCCGCGGCGCGGCGGCCGGAAGCGCCCGCACGGCCGCACGCGCCGGGAGACGGGAGGCGACGAGCCGTCGAACGATTTAGGTACCCATTGGGATATAACGGGGTATGAATGAGAAACGGCTCGCCGTCGGGACGTTCGGCGTGCTCGTCGCCCTCCTCGTCGGCTTTCTCGCGGTCCGGTTCATCGCCGCAATCACGGTCGCGGTGTTCATCTACTACTCGACGCGCCGCTACCACAAGGCGCTCCGTCGGTTGCGTCTGCCCGCACGGCTCCGGGCCGTCGTCGTCCTCGCGTCGCTGGCCGTTCCGCTGTTGCTACTCATCAGCTACGCCGTCGTCCTGCTCGTCGTCGAGGCCCGCCAGTTCGCCGAGCAGTACCAGGTGCTCGACACCGCCGCCGAGAACGTCGGCTGGTTCGGCGGCATCGAGTCGCTCCCCGAGTTCACCGCCCAGGGGCTGTACCGGGCCTACCAGTCCGGCCAACTCGACCCGTTCCTCGAGTTCGCCCGCGAGAACGCCACGTTCCTCACCAGCCTCGTCTCCGGGCTGTTTCTCAACCTGTTCATCGTCCTCATCCTCACCTACTACCTGCTCGTCGACGGGGGGCGCATCCGCTCGTGGCTCCTCCGGTTCGACGACGACGCCATCGTCCGCGATTATCTCGAAGCGGTCGACGAGGAACTGGAAGCGGTGCTGTTCGGCAACCTGCTCAACGTCATCGCCACCGCGCTCATCGCCATCCTCGCGTACCACGGCTACAACGTCGTCGCCCCCGCCGCCGCCCAGGTGCCGTACCCGACGCTCGCCGGCGCGCTCACCGGCATCGCAAGCCTGATTCCCGTCGTGGGGATGAAAATCGTCTACTTCCCGCTGGCGGTCATCGCCGCCATCCCGGTGCTTCTGGGCCAGGGGTCGGGGCTCGCGTACGTCGGCGGCTTCCTCGTCGTCGCCGTCGTCGTCGTCGACACCATTCCCGACCTCATCCTCCGGCCCATCCTCAGCGGCGAGACGACCCACGTCGGTCTGCTGATGCTCGCGTACACCCTTGGACCGGTCGTGCTGGGCTTCTACGGCCTGTTTTTCGCGCCCATCCTGCTGGTCGTGGCGCTCACGTTCGCGGATACGGCGTTGCCGCGACTGCTGGGTGTCGACGCCGCGGACAACGGCGTCCACCGGAACCAGATGCGACTCGACGACTTCTGACCCGGCGGCAGTCGGTTCCGGCCGTCGGCACTCTGCCCCGTCCAGGTCGACACCCGCTCGGTCGCCCCGTCGGGGTCGGGGTGGGATAGCGTGGCGCTGGTCACTCGGGAAGCGACGGCACCACGTCGAGCATCGCGGCGGCCCGCTCGCGGAAGCGAACGGACTGCTCGCCGACGACAATCTCGTCAGCCTCACCGACGAGCTCGCGGAACAGTTCGCCGAGGCTGTCGTACCAGTCGCGGGGGCGGTCCTCCTCGCGCATCTGGAGCCGATAGCCCCGCGCCGGGTCGATGGGCGTCCCACGAAGTGACACCACCGTTCGCGCCCACCTGAGGCGGGTGTCGAACGGTGCCTCGCGGAGCCAGCGCGGGAGTGAGAGGTCGCCGTCGGTCTTGCGCCCAAGTGGCGCTCCGAGAATGGCGTGGAGAAACCGCCCCAGGACCGGGCCGTTGACGGACGGTCGCAGTTCATGCGCCCTCCGTTCGGAGCCCTCGCGGGAGATGGACACACCGACGCCAAGGTCGTCGAGGCAGTCGCGGAGGCCTGCCACGGGATCGCCGTCGCCGACGACGAACATCGGCATCCACCGCGTCGCCTCGATGGAGCCGCCGGCGACCACCCACCCGTGACAGATGGTCAGCGCCGCGAAGATGCGGTCGCCGGGGGCGGCATCGAGCCAACCGTTCATGTCAGCCGCCTCGACGGCGTGGGCCGGGTCGGGTTTCGCACCGTCGAACCAGGCCCGCAGTCGGCCCCGCGGCATATCGAGCGCGCTACTGGCGGCACTGGAGCCCTTCTCGGGGTACTTCCCCCGCCAGCCCATCGCGTCCTGGTAGTCTTCGACGCGTTCCCATCCGTCGCGGTCGCCGCCGTATGTCCGAGCGAGGGCTTGTGCTCGCTCCGTTCGGGATGGAAGGGCCATTATTCGTCGGGCTGAAATAACCGAAGAAGGTGGTTCGCGGTCGTTACGACGGGACTTCGGACTGGCCGATGGTGTTCGACGAGCCACCGCCGGGTGCTTCCCAGACAATGCGGATAGTGTCGCCGGACTTCAACTGGGTCGGATCAGCGCTACCGTGTGTGAATTCTGTAGGGCTGGTGCCGATTCCGATTTGGCTGGTCCCAGTACTAACAGACCCACTACTTATGTAGAACGCTACTGTACCTGTACTTCCAGTCGATAGCGTCGAGCCAGAGAAGACTGGTTGTGGTACGGCGTCGTTATTGGTTGCATCGGACGCATTCTCCAGGTCGAGGGCCGTATTACCGTTGACCTGGACCTGAACATTATTGACATCTACGTCTTCACCACCGGTGTGGGTGATTTCTGCGGTGGTGAACGACCCCGTTGTCCCGGTCGCTTCGAATACCTGGGACTCATACGTGAATTCAAAGTTTGCACTCGGCGGACTGGTCTGCACTTGGTCGCCAAGCCCGAGGACGAACGTCCCGATAACAGCGGCAAGTATCACCGTGATCGCGACCATCAGTATCACCCCTATGACAGGGCTGACGGCGTCTTCGTCCTGAACGAGATTACTGATGTTCATTAGCTCGGGATCGTGCTTTCACCGATGGTGTTCGACGAGCCGCCACCGGGTGCTTGCCAGACGATACGAACGGAGTCGCCGGGGGCCGCGTCATTATCTGGGAGATAATTGGAGCCAGTAGAGTCTGCATTACTCTCGGATGCATTGAGCGTCGATCCGGTACTGATGGTACTATCCCAGGTCGACTTTAGGTCGCCGCTCCCAGCGACATCGTCAATGGTATTCGGACCAATCTGTAAATTGACGTTACTGGCTTCTACATCTTCTCCGCCAGAATGGGTTATTCTCACGTAGCCGGAGTCGGATGGCGTACCCGAGTTAACCCAACTTCCACCGTACTCGAACTGGAAGTTCGCACTTGGCGGGCTGGTCTGCACTTGGTCACCGAGGCCGAGGACGAACGTCCCGATAACGGCGGCAAGAATCACCGTGATTGCCACCATCAGTATCACGCCTATGACAGGACTGACGGCGTCCTCATCAGTGAGTAGATTTTTCAGTTGCATTATGACGGAACCTCACTCTCGCCAATCGTCTGAGAGGAGCCACCACCAGGGGAGTTCCAGATTACGCGCACCGTCTCCTCTGCAGTACCGGTGGCATACGCCCCGCTGGTGCCGGTGTTTATCGTTCCGGAGAACGCCGACCCAGAACTGTACTCACCACTTCCACAGTCGGACGCGTCACTCCCGCCCACTTGGACATTGACGTTGTCGGCATCGACATCTTGGCCACCAGTATGCGTAATTTGAACACAGGTCGTACTGTCGTACTCGAACTGGAAGTTCGCGTTCGGTGCGCTACTCTGGACTTGGTCGCCGAGCCCCAGCACGAACGTCCCGATGACGGCGGCCAGGATCACGGTGATGGCGACCATCAGTATCACACCTATGACGGGACTGACGGCGTCCTCGTCTGCAATCAGGTTTTTCAGTTGCATCGTGTATGTCTCCCGCGCCAGCGTCGACGCCCCAACATCGCCGGGCGTCGTGACAGGGGCGCGTTAATTCCTCAACTTAGGCCCTTACTATAAAACCCAGTATCGAAATCAGAACTCGAAACGACCGAAAGCCGACTATATGAGGCGAGCGGGGTGAGTCGGCGAATGGATTTATCAGGCTGGCAACCACACACCCGTTGAGGAGCGTTGTCGAGGCCAGAGTTGCGCGCTCCTCCTCCCGCGCCACGGTCGCGCGCCGGTTGTGTGTCCGGCGCCGACCCCATTTCACACCGACGAGCGACGGCACCGATTAGCTACCGAACGGCCGCCCCAATCTTCGACTCGGTGGGTTCGTTCAGATACGGCTCAATCGCGGAGTAGCTACTCCACCCGCCGATGCTCATCATTTCGCGGACACCGACGCCGCGCTCGACGAGGTGGTGGTTCGCCCACGACCGCCGGAGGTCGTGACTCGACACCTCGCGGAACCGGTCGTCGCCGCGGTCGTCGGCGACCTGCTCGGCGGCCTCCTCGACCCACCGCCGGACGGACCGCGGCGACACCGAGACCCACGACTCGGTGGCGTCGAGCCCGCGCTCGCGGGAGAAGCGGCGGACGTTCTCCTCTACGTCTTCGGGCATCCAGGCGTCGCGGACCTTCGGGGCACCGCCCGCGGTGTTCTTCCCGCGGACCTCGAACAGCCATATCTCGCCGTCCTCGCTCCACCGGAGGCCATCGTCGCACGGGTAGGGCACTTCGTCAGAGCGGAGGCCACACCGCCCCATCAACTGCATGGCTATCTCGCGTTCCCAGTCGGTCGCTCCGGCGGCGCGCTCGACCGCGGCCAGTTCGTCGGGAGCGAGCCAGCACTTCGTCACGTCCCCGGAGTCGTCGAGCCGAACCATAACCGGATTTTGTGGACAACTAGGATAGTTCTTCGGGTGGTCGGGCGGTCAACGGCGGGTCAGACGGGGGTGAATCGGAGAATATTGTCCGAGTTGTGAATGAACTCGGACACGCCGTTTCGGAGACTGGCCCGGTCTCGGAAGCGGCCGCTCCCCCGAATCACTCCGGTCGACCGAAGTGTTTTGCCGGGCGGTCCCATATTCGTGGGCATGAGCACGCTCACCGATGACGACGACCGTCCGACCGAGGGCGTCGAGTTCATCCACGAGGACGATGGGTCGATTACGGCCCGCGACATCGAGACGGGCGTCGCGTCGTTCGGTGAGACGAAGGCCGAGGCGCTGTCGATGCTCGCCGAGGCGCTGACGCTTCACGAAGGCGGCGGCGACCCCATCGAGGACGAGGAGGCATTCCTCGACGAAATCGGCGTGGACGCAGACGAGATTGCGGACGACCCGAAGGACCTCCCCGAGTTCCTGCAGTAGCCGTGTCGCGGACGACCGATTTCTCCGGCCGCGACATCGTGAAGGTACTCCGTAGCCACGGCTACCAGTTCGTCAGTCGAACGGGGAGCCACGTTCAGATGCGGGACACGACAGACGACGGCGAGGTGCGGAACGTCACGGTTCCGATGAAACAGCGGATACCAGAAGGGACGCTTCGCAACATCGCAGAACAGTGTGGCGCAAACGAGTTCGACGAGTGGTGCGAGTGGGCCGACCGGAACCGGTGAGTCGCCGCATCACTCCGGTCGACCGAAGTGTTTTGGCGGCCGGTCCCATACTCGCAGGCATGAGCACCGGCCGGGAAATCCGCCTCACCGAGAACGACGACGGGCGGTGGACGGCGCGCGACATCGCCGCGGAGGTCACGTCACAGGGACGAACCCGCGAGGAGGCGCTTACAAACCTCGATGAAGCGGTCGCACTCGCGGCTGGCGACATCGGCCACGAGCCGACCGACGAGGAGCTCCGCGACCTCGGCATCGACCCCGCGGACAACACGTCCGGCGGCGAACTCCCCGACGTGTTGCAGTAGCCTGGATGGGGCGCTCTACGTTTTCCGGGTACGATGTCGTGAAGGTCCTCGTGAACGCTGGGGACTTCGAATATCGGCGGGCGGCGGGCGACCACGCGCAACTTGCGTACGACCACCCGACGAACCCCGACGACAGGCGGCGCGTCACCGTGCCGTTGCACGATGAACTCTCGACGGGCACGCTCCGCGACATCGCCGACGACGCCGGAGCAAAGGACTTCGAGGCGTTCTGCGAGTGGGTCGACCGGAACCGCTGAAGAACCCGCTGGGTCACTCCTTGCCGTCGGGCTGGTTCCACGCGGCCCGGAGCCGGCTGTTCGCGGCGTACAGCCCGAACAGCGGGACGCCCACACCCACGAACAGATGCGACAGCGTCACGGGGTAGTAGGCGGGCGCGAGCCCCTGCCGGCCGACCGACTCCGTGGGCACGGCCAGCGCCTCGGTCGGCACCATGAACGTCCCGAGCCACACGCCCACGGCGAACGCCAGCGGCGCGGCCGCGAGCACGAGCGCCTGCTCGCGGGCGGTCAGCCGACCGACCACGCGCCCGACCGGACCCGGTTCGTGCTCGCGCTCCTCGCGGCGGTCGTCGACGGTGCTCATCGCTGGCCCTCGCTGTCGACGGCCGTTCCGGGCAGGTCGCCACCGTCCTGCTCGCGGAGGTTCTCGCTCAGTCGATGGACGGCCCGCCGCAACTGGAGGTTCTCGCGGTACACCTCGGTCAGCCGTTCCTCAAGTTCGCGGACGCGCTCCTCGTGGGCGACCTGCTGGAGGACGGTGCGGTCGTCGCTCACAGGTCGAGCACCTCGACGCTGTACTCGCGTTCGGCCTCCCGTTCGACCTTCGCGTAGGTCGCCCCGTCGAGGTCGTCGTCCTCGTCGAGCACGCCGTCGGCCCGGAGGTCGGCCTTCGGAATCGACACGGTGACGGTGCCTTTGTCCTCGCTCAACTTCCGGAGTGGGTCGTCGCCTGTGACGGCCATGCTTCCGAGTACGCACTCGGCGACTAGAAACCTCGGACCCTCCGGTTCACCGGACTATTCGGACGCCGCGGAATCCGGAGACTCCGCGGATTCCGGCGTCTCTAGTCGGTGAGGGGCGATTACTCACCCGGGTTCAACCCATGGCACGAATGGAAGGCGACTGGCTCGACTTCGCGCTCGCCGGGCTGTTCACCCTGGCGACCGCGGTGACGGTCGGCATCGCCACAGTCCAGATATTCGACGTACAGTTTTCGGACGCGGTGGTTTCCCTCGGCGGGAGTAGCCTCGACGTAGCGACGCTGTTCTCGCTGGGAACACTCGCGTTCATGTTCATCACCAACGACAACACCTCGGTCGGCGACCTCGGGGAGTTCGACGACGTGTACGGCGTCAGCCTCGTCGCAACGGTCGGGCTCACGCTCGCCATCCCCCTGGTCCCCGCCGTCGAGGACCTCGTCACGAGTTCCGACTTCCTCCGTACCGCTGTAGTCGGCGTCATGTCGGTCGGGTACGCGACCGCCGCCTGGATTCGCTAACATGAGTCTCGACGAGAAAATCAGCCGCTACGGCATCGTCCAGGTCGGCATCTGGATGCTGGTGTCGCTGGCGGCCGTGAACTGGGGTACCGCCGAACTGCTCGACGTGAACCTCCTGACGTACGTCCCCGGCGAGTTCCGCTCGCTGGTGGTCGTCGTCATCGCCGCCGCCGGGGTCGTCAACCTCGTCGAAACGGCCACGGACGTGGAGGTGGTCGACGCATGACCGACACCGTCCGCACGGTCGGCGCGGCGCTCCTGCTCCTGCTGTCGGTGCTGGCAGTCGCGGCCGTCCCCGTCGCCGGCCACGGCACCGGCCCCGAGGAGGTCGTCAACGAGACCGTCGCCGTCGACAACGAGACCCAGTCGGTCTACCTCGAAGTCGAGAACACCAGCGCGAACGTCACGGCGCACTTCTACCACGTCAACGGGTCGAACGAGACGCTGGTGACGAACGCCACGCTCTCGGCGTCGGGCGACAACGCGACGGACCTCTACGAGTTCGACGAGGCGGCTGGCCTCGATGCCGAGAACTACTCGGAGGTCAAAGTCGTCGCGCACGTCCCCGAGAACGAGACCGTCGAACGGACCGAGGTGGGCGTCATCCAGAAGGTCTCCGGCGGCGCTGGCGGCATCGGCGGCACCGGCAAGTCCATCACGACCGTCGGCGTCCTCGCGGTGGTCGCCGTCGGGGCGATTCTCTACAAGAGGGACTGACCCATGCGGTCCCTCGAAACACTCGGACGGTGCTCGATAGCCGTGCTCGTCGTGGCGGCACTCGTCTCGCCGTACCTCGTCGGCCTCGCGGCCGCTGAGACGGTTCACACCAAGACCGTCGACGCCAGCGGTGCGCGGTACGTCATCGTGGACGGCGGCGACATCAGCGGCGAGTTCACCATAGAAATGACCGTCCCCGGCGACGAGATACCGGACGAAAATCAGGACACAGTCATCGTTCGCAAGACGGTGGGCGACGGCTACGCGATACAGGAGTTCGCGTTCGTGAACGCCGGGGCCTACGAGACGGTCGAGGTTCGGGTCACGGTCCCGACCGGTTCGAGCGGGTCGCCTACCTTCGGAACGGGCGCTGACTTCGTAGAGCCCTACCAGCGATTCGCCAGTTCCGGTGGTGACGCTGACCTCGACTGTGACCTCGCGGAGTCCATCGGTTCGTTCACGACGAACATCGTGGACTGCCGAGGGCTCCCGTCACAGGGCGTCAACACGACCGAGTTGGATGCGAACGAGACGAAAATCTCCATCTATCAGCAGATGGCGACCTCGAAGGTCAGGACGCAAATGAACAATAACTCCTTCCACAACAATCTGGAGGGGTACAAGAACGATGCGATAATCGCTGGAAAGAACGCCTATGTGAGGGCGCTCGTGAACGGCACCAGCGAGCCAGTCGCCCGTTCCCGAGCCCGCGAAGCGGTCCGGGATTACTGGGCGAGGATGCAGGTCGGAATCCTGAATGAATGGAGTGTTATGGCAGAGCAGGCTGTCTACCTTCGGAGTAGTGCTAATACCTCCTCTGGAGTGAATCAGGACTTCATTCACTTCGGTATCAACGGCAAAGATTCTGACGACAACTCCGATGTCAGGTGGTGGGAGGCCCGAGAAGGTCACTCGGTGAGCCTCGTGAACAACACGGATGCAAATACCACCATCATATGGGCCCCGTACCCCGACGGAACGCAGGAGGGAAGCCCATACAGTCTGCATCCTGGTTTCGAATGGTCGAGGCAGGGCGGAGGCTTCGAAGTCGGATACCTGTCCGTGAGCGAAGCCCCCTATGAGAGTGGGAAGGTGGCACTTGATAAGGCGCTGTGGAACAGCCGATGGTACGATATCGAGAACGCCTCTACGTCCACGGTCGACCATGTGGACACGTTCGCCAACGAGACCTACGAAGCCTACCAGAACGGCACAATCTCGACGGCGGACCTAATCGACCCGTACCTCGCTCAGAAGCACTACGCGCCGGAGGACGGGTCTGACTACCAGACGTGGGCGCTGTCGTCGCTCTCCCGGCTCGGGGTTTCGACGCCGTCGACGCTGGAGAACACGGGCCGCATGGTCGTCGAGGACCACGCGGCGAACCGGACACTTGAGGGCATCCTGCTCTCCGACAAACTGCCCAACAACGACACGTTCGCAGTCGGTCAGACCTACAACGCCTCGACGCTCGGCGGCGGGCAGTACGTCGTCACCGCGGACGGCACGGTCGAACTGACGGGCGAGTTCACGCCGACCGAGTTCGTCACCAAGGACGGCACCGAACAGCAGTCGGTGACGTACCGGAACATCACCTACGAGACGGCGAACCTCACCGAGTACGCCGCCCTGATGGAGACGCTTCAGACACAGCAGGCGGAGATAGACGCACTCCAAGAGGAAGCACGCGACGGAGGCGGCGGCATCGGCGGCGGTGATGGCCTTCTCTCGGGGCTCGTCGCTGGCCTCGCCGGCTTCCTCGGCGTCTCCCGCGAGGTCGCGCTCGTCGGCGGCGGTGCCGCCGTGGTCGGCGGCGGCTACCTCCTGCTCGGAGGCTCGTAACGACTCACAGCCACCCCTTCTTTCAGACACATGCACGCACCCACCAAGCGACAGAAGCACGCCGTGCTGGCCGTCCTCGCGCTCCTCGCGGTCGTCGCGGGAGCCACGCCAGTCGCGGCACAGGAGAACAGTACGAACGTCACCGTCGAGGCCGGGCAGTCGACGCCCGCGGGCGGCGGCGAGAACGCGCAGGTGCTCGACCCGCGCACCGAAATCGTCCGCGCGAGCTACAACGAGGAGAAAGGCGTCGCCATCCTCGTCATCGAATCCGACGACCCGCAAGCGGTCACGCTCACGGACGCGGGCGGCGTGTGGTCGCCCGGCCAAATCAATCAGGTCCGGAAGGTCGTGCCCTCGGGCAAATCCACGCTCCGCATCGCCGTCACGGAGACCGACGACGGCCGCGTCGGCGTCACGGTCGCCATCGAATCCGGGCTGTACGCCGTCCCCATCTCGTCGTCGTCGAGCATCTTCAGCGGGTCCCCGACGTGGCGTGACGCGCAACTGTCGGGCTTCGCGGGCTTCCTCGGCGGCATCGGCGTCGTCGCGCTCATCGCCCGCCAGCGCGTCCGCCAGGGCCGCAAGGAGGTGGAGCGCGTCCTATGAGCCGCGAGCAGTCCCCAATCGGCCGGTCGTGGCGCGACGTAGCCACCGACCTGCTCACGGCCTACAAGACGTGGATTGCACTCGGGCTCGCGGCCGTCGTCGTCGCCGACGCCACCGGCTACATCTCACTCCCGACCGTCGAAGTCTCCCGGCCGGTCAAAATCATGCTCCTCGGGGCACTCGGCGGCCTCCTGCTCGGGTGGGCACCCGCCTCCCGTATCGTGAAGTGGCTCTACGACCCGCCGACCGTGTGGCTCCTCGAAGTCGACGCCCGCGAGGACGACGTGGCGCTCTACAAGCTCTCGCCCCAGCAGTTCAGCGAACTCGACGTGCTCCACGGCGAACTCCACCGCCTCTCGGCGAAACACGAGCTGTGGGAGTGTCAGGCGTACATCCCCGACCGGAACACGGCCATCGGAACGTGGCGCGGCTCCGCGTCGGACATGGAACTCATCGCGGACCGCGAGCGTATCGACGAACTCCGCTCGCATCTCGAACAGCAGGCACAGAAGGGGCTCAGTATCCGCATCAAGGTCGGGAGCATCGTCCGCGACGCCGTCCACGACATCACGGACGAACTCACCGCCCAGTACGAGGGCATCACCATCTACCGCGGCGAGAAGGTCCAAACCGCGGTGAATGACGCGCTCGACGACTACGACCTGCTCGACGAGGAGACCTCCGACGACGAGGAGGTCGAGGAGGTCCGCAAGGAGGCCCGCCGCGAGACCGCGGCCGCCGAGGAGTCGGCGCGAACGAACGGGCACGAGACGGCGGAGGTGACGCCGGATGCCGACTGACGCCACGAGTCACGCGCTGTACGGCGTCGCCGCCGTCACGCTCGGGTCGGTGCTCGCAGTCGGCATGGGCAACCCGCCAGCTACGGCGGTCGCCTATGGCCTGCTCGCGGGAGTGGGGTACGTCGCGTGGGACCGCGCGCTCGCCCGGTATCACACCGGGTCGTGGGCCGGCACCGTCGACGAGGTGGAGCGATGAGCGAGAAGAACAGCCAGCAGGTCACGTACTCGGCCGCGCAACTCCGCGAGCACGTCCGCGAGGGCGAGGGCGAGGACCTGCACGCCCACGCGGGCCTCGCGCCCGATGCGGAGCCGCGCGAGTTGCTGAACTTCCTCGCCACGGCCTACGACCCCGACCACGCCGAACTTCCGGCGCGCGTCGAGGAGACAGCGCTCTACCAGGACGTACTTCGGAACACGGCGACCGACGCCGTCACGGAGGCGGTCGAGGAGGGCAACATCTCGCAGATGCAGTACAACGTCGGCATGGTGAGTCACGACACCGACGCGAGCGACTCGGCGTTCCGGACGTGGTTGCAGTCGACGCTCGTGTCGGAGGCGTCGGTGTTCTTCGTCACGGGCGGCATGGGCGCGGGCAAGTCGGACTGGGCGGCGAACTGCGGCGACGAGTGGCACATGGCCGTCCGCGGCCGCGTCGCCACCAATATCGAGTCGCTATCCGACCGGAACCCGGTGCCCGAGTACGTCTCGTCGTACACGGAGGCGGAGGCGCTGATGAAGGAGTCTCGCGACGACTTCATGCTCATCATCGACGAGACGGGGCAGGGCCTCACCGGCTACGGGAAGGAAGGCCAGCAGGCCCGCGCCCTGGCGAAGCTCCTCAAGCTCGTGCGGAAGGGCGATGCCCCGGCGGGGACGAAACGCTGTATCGTGTTCATCGGGCAGACGGTGCGCGACCTCTCGAAAGACCTCCGGAGACTCGTGGCACAGACAGGCGCGTTCTTCCACAAGTCCTCGAAGAAGCGGCTGGAGGTGTACGGCGAGGAACTCATCGAAGCCGAGATTTCCAACGCCCAACCGTCGAAGGTCGTGAAGGGCATCCCGAAAGCCCGGTGGACGTTCGACACGACCGAGGAGCCCGTGTTTGACATGAGCGGTGCGCTCGACGACGGCGACGACGAGAGCGCCGAGGACGCCCGCAAGAGCGAGAAGGAACGGACGGCCCAGCGGCTCCGCGACCAGGGCATGAGTGGTACGGACATCGCCGAGGTCGTCGGTATGAGCAAGACGTGGGTGTACGACAACACCGAGAAGCCCGGAAACCGGGCGGAATCTGCCGACGACTGACCAGCGAGCCGGCGGGCGATTTTCTCCGATTCCGGTGCCGGGGAGTGAGCTTACTTCTATACTATATGCGCGTATCTCGGGGGGTTTCTGGAATCACGGGGGGACCGAATCCGAAGAAAGGGGGGTTCGGCTGGGGTCGGCGCGTCGAGTCGGCAGGGATGGGAGAGTGAGGAGAAGGTCGTAAGATTCCGCTGGCCGCCAGCCTCAGGCGTCGACGAACGGCGCGACCGCGCCCCGCGTCGTCAGCCCGAGCGCGGCGAACGGCGCGACCTGCATGGCGACGGTCGCCCGGCCGCGCCGCAGGTTGTCGAGCACGACCGCGACCGCCGCGACCGTGGCGAACGTCAGGACCCAGCAGGCGCGGCGCTCACTCGCCATGCGGGCACTCCCCCATCTGTTCGAGCCGCTTCTCCGCGACGGTGGTGAGGTCGCGGCCGCAGAACCGACAGCGTTCGGTACTGTCGCTGTATTCGTCACTGGGCACGGAGGAACCACCTCATTAGGTAGTGGATGTATGGCGAGGGCATCCCGGACCGCTTCAGGTCCTCCGCGCGGTAGTCGCCGGACACCTGCTTGACGGACCGCCAGAGGGCCGCGCTCCCCTGCCAACCGCCCGTCTCCTGGTGCGCGGCGAACGGGCCGCCGTCTGCGATGAGGTTCTGATAGGCGGGCGGTTGCTCGACGTGAAACGTCGTTTCAAAGGCCCGCTCGTAATCAATCGGGAGGCCGAACATCCGCCCGTTCAACCTGACGGGGCTGTTCAGCGGGGCGTTCGGCACGTTCTCAATTATCCAGTCGTCGGCAAGAAAGCGGCCGAGTTCCCGTGCTCGTGGGATAAGGTTCGGGTGGCTGTCCGCGTCCCGGTCGCGGGTGGCCGTTGACCACCGCGGACACGGCGGATGAAACAACGCCAAGTCGAACGTGTCCACGTCCGGCGTCTCCGTGGACAGGTCCACGGCATACGTCGCGGCCGTGAACCGTGTGTCACTCGGGTCGAGTCCGAACCGATGCACCTCACCGTATGCCGAGAGTGGTTCGCTCTCGACTCCCGTATCCGCAAAGAAATGACCGATACGTAACCCCTGGCGGCGGTCACTCTCACCGCTCTCGTGGTCGGTACTGGGTGCGGAGTTGTCAGTCACGCCTTCTCACCCCGAATACCGGCAGCGAGCCGAGTCGAGCCGTCCCGCATCTCGACTGGGATGCCGCGGATTCGGTCCGTCCAGTGGGGTGCGTCCTCTGCGTGGCAGGTTCCAGGGATGACGTTGTTGCAGTCCGAGCAGGCCAAGCCGTGGACGCGCCGCCCGTCGGGAAGTTCGTGACCGCCACGACTCTTTCCGATTGCCTTGCCGCAGTCTGGGCAGATGGCCGAAAACCCGTCCCGCTCGGCCTCTACAACCTGCAACTCGGGTGACGCGAGCAGCGTGGATTGCTCACTATCACGCGAAGAATCAACGGAATCTGAACCGTTCGCATGGTCCTCACTCGGCATCGTCGTCACCTCCGTCGGGCGGGCAGATGCGGAGCGAGACCCAGCCGGCGAGCGCGCCCGCACCGGCCGCGAGCGAGCACGCACCCAGGGCGAACGCCGTGAACGTGAGGAAGTTCATGCCCACCACCCCGCGGCGGCCGCGGTCACTTTGTCGAGACCGTGCTGTCGGGCCTCGAACACCTCGGCGGGCGTCCACTCGTCGGGGAGCCCGTCCACGTCGGGACACCGCACCTCGTGGCGCACGTCGACGCCGACACCGCCGTGATGCTCGACGAGGACTCGGTGCTCGACGGTGGCGCGGCGACGCTTGACGCTGGTAAACGGGCGCTCACTCCACTCCGCGACGAGGCGCTCCGTCATGCCTCCACCTCCGGAGCCGTCTCGTCGCGCCACAGGGTCTCCGTGGCGACCCACGCAGTCAGACCGAACGGCACGTCGAGGTCGGCGCGCTGGAACTTCCGGAGTCGCTTCTGCTCCTCGGTGAGGTCGTGCTGGGAGGGCAGTTCCGCGGCGGCCGTGAGCCGGTCGAACGCGGCGTCGGCCTCCGCCTCGGCCCGCTCGACTGCGCTCTCGGTCCGGCGGTGGACGCGAATCTTCCCGGTCCGCACGGAGATGAACCCCTGGTCGGCCAGCGGTTTGAGCAGACGGGACTTCACCGCCTCCTTCGGGCATTCGCTGTGGTGGAGCTTGTCCTTCGCCTCGTCGACGCTCACCCGCCGCGTGCCGGTCGGGTGGTCCGACAGCGCCAACAGGCGGTCGTACGCCTCCGCCAGTTCCTCGTGGGCCGGGCGGTGGAGGTCGGCGCTCCCGCCGTCGGCCTCGGCGTGCTGGGCGACCACCTCGCGGAGTTGCTCGCGGATAAGTTCCGCACGGCTCACATCTCGCTGGTCGGCCACCTCGTCGAGGGCGGCCACGTCGACGCCCTTCGGGTTGAACGAGATGCGGGTCGGGTTCTGTGCGATGTCCTTGCTCATGCCGACCACCCCGAGCGACTACGCGACCGACTACGCGGTGAATACGCACACGGCGCGGCGATGGACAACCCGTAGTCGCACCCCCCCTGTGCCGGTGCGGAGGCGGCTTCGTGCGTGCGCCCCCGGGACATGATTTGACTCCGCTCAAAACGAGCCTCGCGGCGCGGGGTCATCGGTCGACCACCTCGCAGGCGAGGAACGCGGCGAAGCTCCCGACGACGGCGAGCATCGTCCCGACGGCGACACCGGCAACGAGCAGGTCGCTCATCGACGACCACCCGAGACGAAGCGCTCGCCGTCGAGGTCGGTGGCGATGCAGTCGCGGCACCGTGGCGACGACTCACCGGTCGGTGGCGCGTACAGTTCGCCGACAGCACGACGGTCGCATCCGTTGACGGCACAGCGCGTCACGCCGACCACCTCGCGGTGATGCCGGCGACGCCGGCCTCGACCTCTCGAACGATGTCGGCCGTCGTGTACTGGCTGAGATACAGCCATTGGCGTATCCAGAGCACGGCGACGACGTACCAGGCCCACGGCGGGAGCCGGAGCACGGGCGTCCACGAGAGCGGGACAGCGAACAGGTTGAGCTTCACGGCGAGCAGGACGCGCCCCAGCGTCAGCGGGTCGCCACCGGAGGCGATGAACGCGACGAGGTAGGCGACGACGACCTCGGAGACGGTGTGCTTCGCCAGTCCGGCGAGGCTGTTGACGGGGCTGTCCGTCACCGCGACCACCTCCGGCCACCGTCGGCGCGGACACGCTCGACGACGCTGTCGGCGCGCTCCTGGGCGGCGTCGCGGACGTGGACGCCGGGCCGGTCGTCGTCGGCCACCGCCGACCGGACGGCGAACAGATGGGCGCACGGGCCGTCGGAGTAGGTGAGGCCCTTACAGCGGCCGTGGCGGTCGCCGTCCTCGTGAAGCGCCCAGCAGTCGCCGTGCCACGCCTCGCCGTCGCGCCGGAGCGTCACCTCGTGGACGCTGTCGGAGTCCTCGAAGGCGACGATGAACGGCCCCGTCGGCTCGACGGGAGCGACAGCGACCTCGCTGTCTCGCGCCCGTTCGGCGCTCCCGCTGTCCGCGTGGAGCGCGTCGAGGAAGCGGAGGCGGTCGGTCACGGAGACCACCTCTCGGCTTGGAGGTCCGCGCCGCACTTCCCGCAGTAGCGTCGGCCGCGGCTGTCGGTCTCGGTGACGGGGTGGTCGCAGTCCGGGTGGATGGACCCGAACGCTTCCTTCATTGAGACCACCCCCGGGGGTTTGCGGTTACGGGTGGAGAGAACAGCAGAGCGTTGTTACTGCTCTGTGTGTTTATTTCGAGAGTGGGACCGCCGAGAATTGAACTCGGGTCCTACGGACCCCATCCGCAGAGGATACCACTACCCCACGGTCCCTTGCATGCGAAGCGAGGAGGGTTCCGGGGTTAAGCGCTTCGCTTCAGACCAGCACTCGCTCCAGGTCGACCACTTCCCCCGAGTCGGCGTCGGAGTCGCCGACGAGCGTGCCGAGACAGACGGCCGCGCCGTCGGGCGTGTAGCAGGCGACGAACGTGCCGCGCTTCGCGGTCTCGCAGTCGAGGACGCCCGGCGCGTAGACCGGTGCGCCCTCCGCAATCTGCTCGGCGGCCGACGGTGCGACCGTCACCCGGGGAATCCCCTCCAGCGCGCGCTCGGCGGGTGCGACCACCTCGCGGAGCCAGGTCTCGTCGCCCGTCTCGCGCCACTCCGCGACGGCGTCCTGCAACGCGTGGAGCGAGTGGAGCGTCCGGTCGTCGAACGTCCCCGTGGCGGTCCGCCGGAGGTCGCCCATGTGCGCGCCGGTGCCGAGCGCCAGCCCCAGGTCGTGACACAGTTTCCGGACGTAGGTGCCCGACGCACACCGGACCCGGAGGAGCGCGCGCCGCCGCTCGGTTTCCAGCACGTCGAGGTTGTGGATCCGGCGGGTGCGCAGGCGCCGCGAGACGGCGCTCTTCCGGGGGGGTTTCTGGTAGATGTCGCCCTCGAACGCCCCGACGACGGATTCGAGGTCCGAGGGTGCGGGCCGGTGGAGTTCGAGGACGGCGACGTACTCCTTGACGGCGTCGTCGAACACCTGCGCCGCCCGCGTCGCGTCCCCGAGCAGGGTGGGCAGACAGCCGGTGACCTTCGGGTCCAGGGTCCCCGCGTGGGCCGCCCGCTCCTGGCCGGTCACGTCGCGGACCCAGCCGGCGACCTGGTGGGCGGAGGGGCCGGGCGGCTTGTCGAGGTTGACGACCCCGAAGGCGAGCAGTTGTTCGGGCGTGCGCTCGGTGGGGTCGCCGCGCATGGTCAGAACTCGTAGTCGACGGTGACGGGCGTCTTCCCCTCGTCGCCCGCGGGGTTGTACGCCTCGACGACGGTGGCGATGGCCGCGACGACGCCGTCGGGGTCGAGCCGCGAGGTGTTCAACACCAAATCGTAGATGGAGAGGTCGTGGATGTCGATGCCGTAGTAGTCGCTGTACCGCCGGGCCTCGCTCTCGGAGCGCTCCTTCGTCTCCTCGCGGGCCACCTCGGAGGATTTCCCCTCGCGTTCCGCGATGCGCTCGGCGCGGACCGAAAGCGGGGCGTCGAGCCAGACGCGGAAGTCGGCGTGCTCGCCGGCCATCCAGCCCGCGAGCCGCGACTCCAGCACGAGGTCGTCACGTTCGGCGGCGATTTCCCGCAGACGGCGGTCGAGGTCGCGGTCGATGCCCTCCTCGGTCTCGGCCTGTTTGTTGAGTTCCAGCGGCGTCATCCCGCGTTCGTCCGCGAGGTCGCGAAAGATGTCGCCCCCGGAGACGTGGTCGTACCCCAGCCGGTCGGCGAGCGCCTTCGCGGCCGTGGACTTCCCGCTCCCCGCGGGGCCCGAGATGGTAATCAGCATGTTCCTTCTCGGGGGGTCGGGCTAAAAGGAATTTCTCTTCGCGGGGTCCGTGTGGACCCCTGACGCGCCCTCAGGTGGGCGTCGTCTGGATGTTCAGCGACTTCCGGATGAGCTGGGTGAAGCTCATCGAGCAGACGAAGTACCAGAGAATCCACGCCTGGAGCGGGCCGAGCACGCCCGTCTGCCAGCCCTCCTCGAGCGTGCCGATGAGCGGCATCGTCATCGTGTTGGGGACGATGGTCTGGGGCGACAGTATCTTCCAGTACATCCACAGGAACACCGGGATGGTGAGCAGCATGATCCACACCATCGGCCGGAACTGCTCTTTGAACATCCCGAGGTTGTCGCCCATCGCTTCCATCTGCTCCTCCTGGATGCGGTCGAGCGCCTCGTCGTCGCCCCGCTCCTTCGCCTCCTTGCGGCGCTCCTGGATGTCCTGCATCCGCTGTTGGTACTCGGACATCTTGTCCATGTCCATCAGGTTCGCCTGCAGTAGCGTCGAGTAGAGCCCCGTGAACACCGCAAGCACCATGATGACGACGTAGAACGGGAGCGCGGCGTCGAGCGGCCCCAGCAGGACGTCGATGGCCGAGCCGATGGCGTTGCGTATCTGTCCGATGGAGTAGCCGGCGAACAGCCCGACCGCCGCCAGCGCGGCCAGTTTGTCGTACGTCGACCACGAGGAGTCGCCCTCCACCTCGGGGAGGTCCGCGTCGTCGTCGTCCGACAGCGCCTCGCGGACCCCCTCGGGGTCGGCCAGTTCGAACCCCTCGCCGTCGTCGGCGTCCACGAGGATGCCCTTCTCGATGAGCCGTCCCCACTGGCCGCTGGAGAGTTCGTCGGAGGCCTCGCCCCACTCGACGGGGGTGTCCCGCTCGAGAAGCCGCTCGAGGACGTCCCGGAGTTCGGGGTCCTCGCGGACGAGGTCCTCCACTTTCGCGGCTGTGCGTGCCATTACCCCGTTTAGCAACCCTGCGCTCTTGAAGCCTTTTACTCGCCGCCCCGGATGAGCCCGTCCCACGACCCCGTCAGCACCGTCTCGTCGTCGTCCTCGCGGACGTACGTCAGGTCGGCGGCCACCTCCAGGTCGCCGTCGCGTTCCTCGACCGAGGTGAACGTCGTCTCGCACCGCACCGTCTCGCCCGTGTACACCGGCCGACGGAACTCGTAGGTCATCGTCCGCGCGAGCACGTTGTACCGGCCGCCGATCTCCGTGGCGAGACTCGCCGTCAACAGCCCGTGGACCAGCAGTCGCCCCTGCTCGTCGGCCTCCAGATGGTGGTCGCCGCGGTCGCCCGTCGTCTCGGCGAACTGCTCGACGTCCGCTTTCTCGAACGTCCGGGTCGCGGTGACCGTCTCGCCCTCCTCGGGACGCATCCTCAGAACACGTAGGGGTCGTCCGCGCCCGCCTGCTCGGGCACGAACCACTCGTCGTCGGTGTCGCGCTCGACCTCGCCGCTGGCCCGGAGCGCCTCCAGTCGGTCCTCGGCCTCGTCCTCGGGGAGGCCGACGGCCGCCGCCACGCTCCGGGTCGTGAGGCCGTCGCTACGCTCCACGACCTGCAACACCTCGTCGCCGGGCACCTCGTCGTCGAACTCGCCGGCGTTTCCGCCGAACTCCCCACCGCTGTCGTCGAACTCGCCGAACTCCTCGTCGTGCATACCCGGCACTCGCCGGTGGGGGTACAAGAACCTGTCGCGGTGGGCCCGGGCCCCGTCTCCCGGCCCGGCGTCTCAGACCCGCTCGTCGATGGCCGCCTCCACCTCGTCCCACACCTCGTCGGGAGTGCCCTCGCCGTCGACCTCCGCGAACGCGTCGCTCCCGCGGTAGTACTCGATGACCGGCTCGGTGTTCTCGCGGAACACCCGGAGCCGTTCGCGCACTGTCTCCTCGGTGTCGTCCTCGCGCTGAATCAGGTCGGCGCCACACTCGTCGCAGACGCCCTCGGTCTCCGGCTGGTCGAACTCGACGTGGTAGTTGGCGCCACACTCCGGGCAGACCCGGCGACCGGTCAGCCGGTCGACCAGTTCCGCCTCGCTCACGTCGAACACGAGCACAGCATCGAGGTCGGTCCGCTCGTCGAGAAACTCCGCCTGCTCGAGGTTCCGGGGGTAGCCGTCGAGGACGAACCCGTCGGCCTCTCCGAGCGCGGTGACGACGATTTCGTTGACCACCTCGTCGGGCACGAGTTCGCCGGCGTCCATGTACGCACCCGGCGTGTCGTACTCCAGACCGAGGTCGGAGATGTCCATCCCCTTGTTCGCGCGGAGCGCGTCGCCGGTCGTGATGTGGTCGACGCCGTACTCCTCGACGATTCGCTTGCTCTGTGTCCCCTTGCCTGCGCCCGGGGCGCCGAGCAGCAGCACGTGCGGTTGGCTCATACCGGCGGCTTCACCGCCCCGACCTAAAGCTTTGAAGAAACGGGCCCGACTTGCGGACGTATGCCGAACCCCGAGGACTCGACGGACCGGGACGACGCTCACAGCCGCGAGACGTCCGCCGTCGACGACCCCGCCCGGCGCACGCGCCGCACCTACGAGACCGTCGCCGAACGGTACCACGAACGCACCGGCGACATCGACGCGCTCGTCCCGGAGGTCGAGCGGCTCTGCGAGCGGCTCCCCGACTCGCCGCGCGTGCTCGATGCCGGCTGTGGCCCGGGACGGGACGCCGCCCACCTCCGGGACGCGGGCGCCCGCGTCGTCGGCCTTGACGTCGCGGCCGCGCAGTTGCACCTCGGCCGCGAGGAGGCCCCCGGCGCCCGATTTGCGCAAGGGGACCTCCGGGCGCTCCCGCTCGCCACCGACAGCGTCGACGGCGTCTGGGCCGCCGCCTCCCTCCTCCACGTCCCCCGCGAAGATGTCGACGCGGCGCTGTCGGAACTCCACCGCGTCACCCGCCCCGGCGGCGCGCTGTTCGCGTCGCTGAAGCCCGGCGACGGTGACGAACTCACCCACGGCTACGGCACCGACGAGGGCCGCTACTTCGTGTTCCACGACCCGGAGACGTTCGCCGACCGCGTGCGCGACGCTGGCTTCGCGGTCGACCGCCTCGACGTCGAGGCCGACTGGTTCCGGCTGTCGGCCACCGCGTGAGACGCGAGGTGTTTTGCCCACCCGCCTCTGAGTCTCCACCATGTCCGACCCGGCGACCGACCCCGACGCCCGCCGGACGGCCATCGTCCGCGCGGTGATGGCCCACCGGCGGGAGGCCGGCGACCCCGTCGCGTTCCACGCGTGCGACGAGCGCGTCCGCTACGACGACCGCCTGCTCGAACTCGGGGTCTCCGACGCCCAGCGCGAGCGGCTCGACGCCCTGCTCGACGACTACCCCGTGTTCAAGCTCAAACAGCCGGAGACGCGGACGGCGCCCGACGGAACCGTGTTCGTCGCCGCCATCGCCGACCCCAAACATCTGGCTGACTTCCTCGAGGACTGCTTCCGGCAGGTGTACGGCCACGGTGAGGGGTACGCGCTGACGGTGGCGTAGTCGCAGGAGGGAACACTTTTGCCGTCGCCGTCTGGTGGTCGACACGTCGAACGACCGCATGGACTTCGCGTACGCCGGCCGGGACGCGCCAGTCGACGTCCCGTCGAGTCTGAGCTTCACCGGGACGGTGCTGAAACACCTGGCGCTCGCGCCGCTGTTCCCGCTCGCCGTAGCGGTCCGCTACGGCGAATCGGTGGTGCCGTTCCTGGCGGCCAGCGCCGTCTTCGCCGTCGTCGGGGTGGGGCTCGAACGGCTCCGCGACGACCGGGAACTCGGCCACCGCGAGGCACTGCTTCTGGTGAGTCTGACGTGGCTTCTCGTCCCCGTGCTCGGGACCGTCCCGTATCTCGTCGCCGGAAACGGCACCGTCGCGCACCCGGTGAACGCGCTGTTCGAGTCGATGTCCGGGTTCACGACGACTGGCGCGACCGTCCTCCAGGAAATCTCCTTCGAGCGCCACTCCCGCTCGATACTGATGTGGCGGCAGTTCACCCAGTGGCTCGGCGGGATGGGCATCCTCGTTCTCATGGTCGCCATCCTCTCGGAGCTGGCGGTCGGTGGCGCACAGCTCATCAACGAGGAGGCGCCGGGCGTCTCAATCGACAAGCTTCGCCCGCGCATCCAGGAGACCGCCCGCGTGCTCTGGTCAATCTACCTCGGGTTCACCCTGCTCGCGGTGCTCGTCTACTACGGGCTCCACCTCCTCGGCGTCGCGCCGAACATGGACCTCTACAACGCCGTCGCGCACGCGCTCACCTCGCTTCCCACCGGCGGCTTCTCGCCGGAAGCGCGTAGCGTCGAGGCGTTTTCGCCGGCCGTCCAGTGGGCCGTCATGCTGTTCATGCTCGTCGCGGGGACGAACTTCGCTTTGTTCTGGTACGTCCGCGTCGGCCAGCCCCGGCGGCTGGTCGAGAACAGCGAGTTCCGGAGCTACCTGCTCGCGATGGGCGTCGTCGGGGTGCTGTTGGCCGCCCTGCTGTACACGGGCGTCGGGCTGGCGACGACGCCGGCGAACGTCGCGCCCATCCAGGGCGCGGCCGAAGACGCGCTCCGGCACGCGCTGTTCCAGACGCTCGCCATCGTCACGACGACGGGCTACGCGAGCATGGACTTCAACGCCTGGAGCGAGGTGGGGAAACTGGTCCTGCTGTTCGCGATGTTTCTCGGCGGCTCCGCGGGTTCGGCGGCCGGGTCCGTGAAGATAATCCGCTGGTACGTCGTGACCCGTGCGGTCGGCCGGGAGCTGTTCACCACCGTCCACCCCGAGGCCGTCGAGCCGATACGGATGTCCGACGCCGTCATCGACGAGGAGACGGTCCGTGACGTGCTCGCCTTCGTCCTGCTGTTCGGGTTCCTGTTCGTCGTCTCGACGGTCCTGCTGTATCTCGACGCGCTCCGGGTCGGCCTCGAGTTTTCGGCGCTGGAGGCCACGAGCGCCACCATCGCCACGCTCGGCAACGTCGGCCCGGGCTTCGGGCTCACCGGCCCGATGAACAACTTCCGGCCGTTTTCGGACGTCGCGAAGCTCTACATGGTGTTTCTGATGTGGATAGGTCGCCTGGAGATTCTCTCGGTGCTCGTCGTGTTCACGCCCACCTACTGGCGCACCTGAACGCGAGGGCGACGCGGTTCGCGTGACCGAACGCGGATGGCCGGCTCCCGTACCTACTTTCCGGCGGCGGCCGAACGCCGTCCATGGACTCGGTTACCGTGCAGGGCGTCGACGTGCCCGCGCTCGGCCTCGGGACGTGGCGGCTCACCGGCGAGCAGTGTTACGCCACCGTTTCGGCGGCACTGCAGGCGGGCTACCGCCACGTCGACACCGCGCAGGCGTACGGCAACGAACGGCAGGTGGGCGACGCGCTCGGGGACAGCGAGGTGGCCCGCGAGGAGGTGTTCCTGACGACGAAACTCGACTGGGGCAACCGCCGCTACGACGACGTCCGCCGTTCGGTCGAGGCGTCGCTGGCGCGGCTCGGCACCGACCACGTCGACCTGCTTCTCATCCACCAGCCCCACCCGACGGTGCCGCTCGCGGAGACGCTCGACGCGATGAACGACCTCGTCGCCGCCGGCAAAGTCGACCACGTCGGCGTCTCGAACTTCGACGTCGACCGGCTCCACCGCGCCCGCGAACTGTCGGACGCGCCCGTGCTGACGAACCAGGTGCAGTTCTCGCCGTACTGGCTCCAGACAGAACTGCTCGACTACTGTGACATCCACGACGTCATGCTGACTGCGTACAGCCCGCTCGCGCACGGGGGACTGGTCGACGACCCCGTCCTCGCGGAGGTCGGCCGCCGCTACGACAAGACGGCCGCACAGGTCGCACTCAGGTGGGTGCTCCAGCACCCGAACGTCGCTACCGTCCCGAAGGCCACCTCCCGCGAGCATCTGGAAGCGAACCTGGACGTGTTCGACTTCGAACTCACGCCGGCCGAGATGCGTCGGGTCCGCCGACCGAACAAGGGGAAGGCGCTGTGGGGGATGGTCCGCGGCTCGCTCCCGGTGTGACCGTATAAGTGTATCCGCGCTGAAACGGGCGTATGGTCACCGAACTACGGGAGGGGGTGTGGCGCATCGACTGCGGGATGGTCAACGCCTACCTCGCGGACGACGACGGCGTGCTCACGCTCGTCGACGCGGGCACGCCCCGCGACGCCGGCACCATCCGGCGCGCCGTCGAGGACGCCGGCTTCATTCTCGGGGACATCGAGCGCGTCCTCTTGACGCACTACGACCTCGACCACGTCGGCGCGCTCGGGAAACTCGGCACCGACGCCACCGTCTACATGGGTGCCGGCGACGTGGGCTTTTACGTCGGCGACGAGAAGCCGCCGCTGGCGTACCACAAGGGGGCGTTCCAGCGGCTCGCGGGCCTGCTCGTCACGCGGCCGGGCGTCAGCGTCGAGAGCGTCAGCGACGGCGACGAAATCGGCTCGTTCACGGCCTACCACACGCCCGGCCACACGCCCGGACACACGGCGTACGTCAGCGAGGAGTTGAGCGTCGCGTTCGTGGGCGACCTCGTCCGGGAGTCGGGCGGTCGACTGGAGCCGTCGCCGTGGCACCTCAGCTACGACACCGAGCGGGTCCGCGAGTCCATCCATTACCTGGCGGACGCGGAACCGGCCGTGGAGGTGCTGGGGATGGGCCACGGCACGCCGTTCGTGACGGACGGGGCCGTGCGGCTCGCAGAACTGGGCGAGGCAATCGAGGCGACCGACTAAGCCGCCGCGTCGGCGACTTCCTCGGCGACGAACGACGGCTCCAGTAGCTCGGGGTCGAGGATGTGGCCGGCCTGCCCCTTGGCGAACTCCGGCAGGGAGTCGTGGGCGTACACGACGACGCGCACGCCGGGGTTCAGGTCCTTGGCGACGGGAATCGAGGTGGCCAGCCCCACGTCCGTCACCACGAGCACGTCGGCGTCGACGATGCCGGCCTCCTCGAGCGCCGGCCGGTCGGCCGTCCCCTCCGCCCGCGCAACGTCGACCCCCTCGTCGGTCAGGGCCTCGCCCAGTCCCTCGGTGTCGGCCCCGGCGATGACTGCTCGCGTCATATCTCGACTCTGCCGACCCGCGGGCTTAAGGGTTGTCTCACCCGTGTCAGCAGTTCCCGTGGGCGGTGGTCCTTTTTTGACCCCGCACGTCCTCCTCCCCGTATGGACGCGCCCGACATCGACGAACTGACGCCGCCGGACCGGACGCTGATGGGTCCGGGTCCCAGCGACGTACACCCCCGCGTACTGCGGGCGATGGCGACGCCGCTGGTCGGCTACCTCGACCCCTCGTTCGTCGAGGTGATGGACGACGTACAGCGAGGCCTCCGCTACCTGTTCCAGACGGACAACGAGCACACGCTGGCCGTCTCCGGCACCGGGTCGGCGGCGATGGAGTGTGCGTTCGGCAACCTCGTCGAACCGGGCGAGACGGTGCTGGTCCCCGACAACGGCTACTTCGGCGCCCGGATGGGACAGATGGCCGAGCGCGCGGGCGGCGAGGTGGTCCCGGTGTCGGCGCCGTGGGGCGAACCGCTCGCGGCCGCCGACGTCGAGGCCGCGCTCGACGACTACCAGCCCAGCGTCGTCGGCCTCGTCCACGGCGAGACATCCACGGGCGTCCGGCAGGGGGAGGTCGACCGAATCACTACGGCGGCTCACGAACACGACGCCTGCGTCGTCGTCGACACCGTCGCCTCGCTGGGCGGCGTCGAGTTCCGCACCGACGACTGGGACGTCGACGTCGTCTACTCCGGCTCGCAGAAATGCCTCTCGGCACCGCCGGGCGCCAGCCCCATCACTTTCTCCGAGCGGGCCGTCGAGAAGATTCGGGCGCGGGACGCGCCCTCGGACTCCTGGTATCTGGACCTTGAGGGCCTCTGGAGTTACTGGGGCGACGACCCCTCCTATCACCACACGGGGATGACCTCGACGCTGTACGCCGCCCGCGAGGCCCTCCGGCTGGTCGCCGAGGAGGGCATCGAAGCGAGATGGGACCGCCACAGCCGGATGTCGGCGGCGCTCGTGGCGGGCGTCGAGGCGATGGGGCTGGACCTGCGGCCCGCGCCCGCGGACCGCCTGCCGAGTCTCAACGCCGTCTCGATTCCCGACAGCGCCGACGGCGACGCGCTCTGCGACCGGATGCTCGAAGCGCACGACATCGAAATCGCCGGCGGGCTCGGCGACCTCTCGGGTGCCATCGTCCGCGTCGGCTGTATGGGCCACTCCGCGCGCCCCTCGAACGTGCTGGAGACCGTGGGCGCGCTCGGCCGGTCGCTCGAAGCGCAGGGCGTCGACGTTGATACGGGTGCGGGCGTCGCGGCGACGAACGCCACACTCGAGTAGCTACTCCGGCGTCGCGGCGGTCGTGCCCCCGTCACGGAGCGACTCGAAGGCGACGGGGTTCTCCCACAGTTCGCGCAAGGTGGCCGCCGCCAGAAAGCGGGTCGGCGCGGCGACCCACTCCTCGGTGGCGTCGTCGTGCGGGTCCGGGGCGTCGGTGTCGTGCCACCACGCGACGTAGCGGCCGTCCTCCAGTTCGACGGTCGGGAACATCCGACCGTTGACGACCACGTCGATGCGCGTGTCGGGAGCGATGGGCGGCCGCTCGTCGCCGCCGTCGGGCACGATGAGGTCGATGGGGACGTGGCTCTCAGTCATGGTCGCGCGGTCCACGCTGCTCACAGCGGTTCGAAGCGGTCCACCTACAAAAAGACGCGTCGGTCAGGCGTCAGACGCCCGGGCCCGCGCTCGATTCGAGGGCTCACTCCGTTCGCGGCTGACGGCTCGCGGCTCGCTCCCCTCGCCGCTCGCTCCCGTGGCCTCGCTTCGCTCGGCCACGCACCGCTCGACCACGCACCGCTCGGCCACGCGTTACTCGTACTCGATGGTCGCGGGCGGCTTGTGGGTCACGTCGTACACCACCCGCGCCACGTTGTCGTTCTCCCCCGTGATGCGCGACTGGATGCGCTGGAGCGTCTCCCAGTCTATCTCCTGGGCGCGGGCGGTCATCCCGTCGCGGCTCTCGACCGACCGGACCGAGACCACCCAGCCGTGGACGCGGTTGTCGCCCTTGACGCCCGTGGCCTTCCCGATGACGGCGCCGAACGCCTGCCACGGCTCGTACTCCTCTAACTCCTCCTCGACGACGTGACAGGCGTGACGCGCCACCTCCACCTTCTCCTCGGTCACCTCGCCGATGACTCGCACCGCGAGGCCGGGCCCGGGGAACGGCATCCGCTCGGAGATGATGTCTTCGAGACCGAGTTCCCGCGCGACTTCGCGCACCTCGTCCTTGTAGAGGTCACGCACCGGTTCGACGATGCCCTCGAAGTCGACCACGTCGGGCAGGCCGCCGACGTTGTGGTGGGACTTGATGTTCCCCTCCGACTCGATGCGGTCGGGGTAGATGGTCCCCTGCACGAGGTAGTCGGCGCCCGCCTCCGTGGCCTCGCGCTCGAACTCCCGGATGAACTGCTCGCCGATGACGTGGCGCTTCTCCTCGGGGTCGGTGACGCCCTCGAGCGCGCCGAGGAACCGCTCCTCGGCGTGAACGACGCGCAGGCCGTCCATGAACGCGAACGTCTCCTCGATTTGGTCGGTCTCACCTTTACGCATCAGGCCAGTGTCGACGTACACCGCCGTCAGATGCTCCCCGATGGCCTCGTGGGTCAGCGCCGCGGCGACCGAGGAGTCGACGCCCCCGGAGAGGGCGATGATGGCCTCCTCGTCGCCCACCTGCTCGCGAATTTCGGCTTTCGCCTCCTCGATGAACGACTCCGCGTCGACCATCAGGCGCTCACCTCCTCGGCCCGGTCGGTGGGCTCGTCGTCGAGGATGGCGTCGAGCAACCCGACGAACGGCGGCGACGCCCGCCCGGGTCGCGACCGGAACTCGGGGTGGAACTGCGTCCCGATGAAGTACGGGTGGTCGGGCAGTTCCAGTATCTCCATCCGGTTGGCCGCGGTGCCGGAGAACACCATCCCCGCCTCCTCCAGTCGCTCGATGTACTCGGGGTTGACCTCGTAGCGGTGGCGGTGCCGCTCGGTACAGGAGTCGCCGCCGTACAGCTCGGCCGCGAGCGTCCCCTCCTGAATCGCGGTCTCGTGGGCGCCGAGCCGCATCGTCCCGCCCATGTCCTCTACCTCGTACTGCTCGGGCAGGATGTCGATGACCGGATGGGGCGTCTCCTCGTCGAGTTCCGTCGAGTTCGCTCCGTCGAGCCCGCAGACGTCGCGCGCGTACTCGATGACGGCCATCTGGAAGCCGAGACACAGCCCGAGGAACGGGACGCCGTTCTCGCGGGCGTACCGCACCGCCTCGAGTTTCCCCTCGGTGCCGCGGGCGCCGAACCCGCCGGGGACGATGAGCCCGTCGGCGCCTTCGAGGCGCTCGCGGTGTTCGGGCGTCATCTCCTCGGTGTCGACCCACAGCACGTTCACGTCGACGCCGTGTTCGAGGCCGGCGTGTTTCAGCGCCTCGTGGACCGAGAGGTAGGCGTCCTCGAGGTCGTACTTGCCCGCCAGCGCGATGTCTACCGTACCCGTCGTCTCGCGGGTGACGAGTTCCCGCCAGTCGTTGGCCCGCTCGTCGCGCGGGAGCGCCTCGTCGGCGATGTCGAGTCGCTCCATCACGTACCGGTCGAGCCCCTCGTCTTCGACCATCAGCGGGACGTGGTAGATGTCCTCCACGTCCGGGTTCGAGAACACCGCCTCGGTCGGCACGTCGCAGAACAGCGCGATTTTCTCCTTCGTCTCGGGGTCGAGTTTGTCCTCACAGCGCCCGACGAGAATGTCGGGCTGGAGCCCGATGGAGCGGAGTTCCTTCACGGAGTGCTGGGTCGGTTTCGTCTTCTGCTCGCCGTTCTTCGAGTAGGGGACCAGGGTGACGTGGGTAAAGAGGATGTCGCCGTCGTCCTCCTCGTGGGCGAACTGCCGCAGGGCTTCGAGATACGGCATCCCCTCGATGTCGCCCACGGTGCCGCCGACCTCGACGATACAGACGTCGTGGCCCTCCGCGGCCTCCCGGATGCGGCGCTTGATGTCGTCGGTGATGTGGGGAATAATCTGGACCGTGTTCCCGAGGTAGTCGCCGGCCCGCTCCTTCTCGATGACGTGCTGGTACGTCTTCCCCGTGGTGACGTTGTGGTCGAACGTCATGTCGATGTCGAGGAAGCGCTCGTAGTTCCCCAGGTCGAGGTCCACCTCGCCGCCGTCTTTCAGCACGTACACCTCGCCGTGCTGGTAGGGGTTCATCGTCCCCGCGTCGACGTTCAGATACGGGTCTATCTTGACGGCGGTGACGTCGAATCCGGCGTTGGCGAGCAGTCGCCCGGTGCTCGCCGCGGTGATGCCTTTCCCGAGTCCTGACATCACGCCGCCGGTGACGAAGATGAACTTCCGCCCCAGGGAAGGGTCGTACTCCGTGACGGGCTCCGTCGGCATACCGAGTGTGTGCGAGGGGGCGGTAAAACCGTTGCGGACCGCTCAACGCTCCGCCGCGTGCTACCCCGAGACAGGGTCGGCGTCGTGCGGTTTTCTCGGCGGCATGTGAGCGTGACCCGGCGTCGGTCGTCCGCCCCGCCGAGCCGTGTCGTGATGTGGGTTGCCACCGCCGTCCGGTACGTGAACGCTTAAGCGGCGTGCACGTCTCGACCCCTGTATGAACCGACTCGACCGTCAGCGACCGCCACCGACAGTCGGCCACGCGGGGCCGGGAGGGACGCCGGATGGCTGAGTTCGACCACCTGCTCGTCGCCATCGCCTCGGAGAACGACGCGACGGCGACTGCCGCGTCGCTGAAGGCACATCTCGGCATCCCCGAGCGCGTCACGGTCGTCCACGTCGTCGAGAAGGCCGGCGGCGCGCCCGACAAGGCCGGCGTCGAACAGCGCGAGGAGGCCGCCGAAGAGGGGTTCGCGGCGTTCCGAGACGCGCTCGACGGTGCGACCGTCGAGACGGACATCGTGTACGCGACCGACGTGGCGGACGGCATCCTCGAGGCGGCCCGGGAGGTCGGCGCCGACGCCGTCGTGTTCGCGCCGCGGGGCGGCGGCCTGTTCGCCCGTCTGCTGACGGGCGACGTGACGCGTGACCTCATCGACCGGGCCGACCGGCCGGTCATCGCGCTTCCGGGTCAGCGATGAGCGACGAGGAACTCGCCAAGGACCTCGGCCCGCTGGCCGCGCTGACAATCGGCGTCGGGACGATGATAGGCGCCGGCATCTTCGTGCTCCCGCGGCAGGCGATAACCGACGCCGGCTCGTTCGCCGTCGTCTCGTTCGTGCTCGGGGGCGGCATCGCCATCCTGACGGCGTTCTCCGCGTCGGAACTCGGCACCGCGATGCCGAAGTCCGGCGGTGCCTACTACTACGTCAATCGGGCGATGGGGCCGCTGTTCGGCTCCATCGCCGGCTGGGCCAACTGGATGGGGCTCGCGTTCGCCTCCGCGTTCTACATGGTCGGCTTCGGGAAGTACGCCGCCAACATCTTCGGGTTCTCCGGCGGCGTCGACCTCGGCGTCGCCACGTTCCCGTGGATAAAGGTGGTCGCGCTGGCGGCCGCCGCGCTGTTCGTACTCGTCAACTACGTCGGCGCCAAGGAGACCGGCCGCCTCCAGAACGTCATCGTTATCGTGCTCGTCGTCATCCTCGCGGTGTTCACCGCCTGGGGGACGACCCGCGCGGACCCCGCGAACCTCCCCGCCGCGAAGGGGACCAGCGCCCTCCTGTCGACGACGGGGCTCATCTTCGTCTCCTATCTCGGGTTCGTCCAGATAACCTCCGTCGCCGAGGAGATAAAGGAGCCCGGCAAGAATCTCCCGCGGGCGGTCATCGGGAGCGTCGTCATCGTGACGGTCATCTACGCGCTGGTGCTGGTGGTGATGAGCGCCGCCGTCGAACCCGGGTTCATCGCCGCGCTCCCGTCGACCGAGATAGCGGTTGTCGAGGTCGGGCGGCTGATATTCGGCCCGCTCGGGGCGGCGCTTCTGTTCGGCGGCCTGCTCGCCACCGCCTCCTCCGCGAACGCCTCCATCCTCGCCTCCTCGCGCATCAACTTCGCCATGGGCCGGGACCGAATCGTCACGCCCGAGTTGAACGAGATTCACCCACGGTTCGGCACCCCGTACCGAAGCATCGCCATCACGGGTGGGCTCATCCTGGCGTTCATCGTGATAGCGGACGTGAACACGCTGGCGACGCTGGGGAGCGTCCTGCATCTCGTCATCTACGCGCTTCTCAACGTCGCGCTCGTCGTGATGCGGGAGGCCGACGTGGCCGACTACGACCCGTCGTACACGGTCCCGCTCTATCCGGTGACGCCGGTAGTCGGAGCGGTCGTCTCCATCGCGCTCATCGCGTTCATCGACTTCACGGTCATCCTCATCGGCGCCGGGTTCGTCCTGTTCGCGGCCGTCTGGTACGCCGGCTACGCCCGAAGCCGCGTCACCGAGGGCGGCGTGCTCGGGGAACTGCTGTTGACACGCTCCCGGGAGTTCGTGCTCGACAGACAGGAGGCGATGCCCGACGCCGCCGTCGAGGCGGCCGCCTCCGCGCAACCCGACGGCGGCGACTACCGGGTGATGGTGCCGCTTGCCAACCCCGAACACGAGGGTGACCTCGTTCGGCTGGCGACCGCCATCGCCAAACAGCGCGGCGGCACCGTCGATGCCGTCCACATCGTCTCCGTCCCCGACCAGACCAGCCTCCAGTACGCCGCCGACAACGTCGAGAAGTTCGACGAGGGTGCCGAGGACCTGCTGGCCTCCGCGAAGGCCGACGCGGAGGCGCAGGGCGTCCCCGTCGAGACTCACACCATCTTCTCGCACCAGTCGTTCGAGGAGGTGTTCGACGCCGCCGAGACCCAGGAGGCGGACCTCGTGGTGATGGGCTGGGGGCCCGACAGCCACGGCTCGCCCGGCCGCGTCGAGTCCGCCTACGACGACCTCACAGAGGACCTGCCGTGTGACTTCCTCGTGTTGAAGGACCGCGGCCTCGACCCCGAGCGCGTGCTCGTGCCGACCGCCGGCGGTCCCGACTCGGACCTCTCGGCGACCGTCGCCCGCTACCTCCGGTCGGCGTTCGACTCCGAGGTGACGCTGCTGCACGTCGCCGAGGACGAGGCCGAGGGGAAGACGTTCCTCGCGGACTGGGCCGCGGACCACGACCTCGCGGACGCGGAGTTCCGCGTCGAGACGGGCGACGTCGAAGACGCCATCGAACGCGCCGCCAGGGACGCGACGCTGGTCGTCATCGGCGCCACGGAGCGGGGGCTGTTGAGCCGGCTCGTCCGTGGCTCGCTCGCGCTCGACGTGGTCGACGACATCGACTGTTCGGTCCTGCTCGCGGAGAAGGCGCGGGACCGCTCGCTTCTCGACCGGCTGTTCGGCAATCAGTAGCCGCGCAGGAACGCCGCCACCCGCTCGCCCACCTTCTCCGCCTGCCCGACGAAGTGGTGGTCGGCCGGAACTTCCTCGACCGACCAGTTCAGGTCGCGAGCGCGCTCGACGACCGGCTCCCACTCCGCGGTGGTGTCGCGCTCGCCGTAGACGACCAGCCCCGGACACGTCACGGCGTCGAGTGCCGCCGCCGCGTCGAGCTCCTCGTTCAGCCGAGCGGCGGGGGCCAGCGCCGCGACGGCCGCCGGGGGCGTCCCCGCCTCGGACTCGCGGGCCGCCGTCAGCAGGGCGATACAGCCGCCGAACGAGTAGCCGAACACCGACACCGTCTCGTACTCCTCGCGGGCCCACGCGAGGGCGTTGCGCGCGTCGGCGAGTTCGCCGTACCCCTCGTCCCAGTCGCCGTAGTCGAACCGCAAGGTAGCGGCCGCACCCGCCAGCGCGTCGCTCACGGCACGCAGTCGCGCGTCCGTTCGCCGGCCGCCCATCTGCGGGTGGGGCGGGCAGGCCACGACGCAGGCGTCGGCGTCGGGGTTGTCGAGCGACGCGCGCACGTCGCGGCCGCCCGGCACCAGCACGTCCTCGCTCATGGTCCGGGTTGGCGGAGTGGGTACTTCGGCGTGTCGGCACCGGCCGGGTCGGGAACTAAGTCCGTCGCCGCCCCACGTCCGGTATGGACCTCTACCCGAATCTCGACCCCGACGCGGGCGAGGTGGTCACCGAGGAACTGGTCGTCGACGACGACGTGCTGGTGAAGGCGTTCGCCCTCGGCCCGGGTGCGGAACTCGCATCCCACGAGCACGCCGACTCTACGAACGTGTTCCACGTCCTCAGCGGCGAGGTGGTCGTCGTGCAGGACGGCGACGAGGAGACGGTAGCCGCGCCAGGCGTCGTCCACCACGCCCGCGGCGTCGACCACGGCGCGCGAAACGAGACCGACGCCGTCGCCGTGTTCACGGCGTCGCTCGCCCCGATGCCGGGGAGCGGCTGACTCACTCCTCGTCGTCGTCGCGGTTCGCCAGCCCTGCGAGGTGTGGCGCCTCCGGGACGATTATCTCCGCGCTCCCGAGCCGAGCGGCGTTCTCGCTACCGGGGAGACAGAACACCGGGACGCCGCTGGCGACGCCGGCCTCGGCGCGCGTACCGACGACGCGGCTACCGATTTCCTCGTAGGAGAGTCGCCGGAACAACTCGCCGAACCCCGGGAGCCGCTTGTCGAAGAGCGGTCGGACCGCCTCGACGGTCACGTCGTCGGGCGTGACCCCCGTCCCACCGGTCGTGACGACGACGCCCGTGTCGTCGCGGTCCACCAGCCGGTCGACGATGCTCTGAACGGTGTCGTAGTCGTCCGGGACGAGTTCCCGCTGGACAACGTCGTGGCCCTCCGCCTCGAACGCCGCGCCGATGGCGTCGCCCGCGGGGTCGTCGTCCAGCGACCGCGAGGAGGAGACCGTGACGACGGCCGCGCCGACGGTCTCCACGTCGTGGTGATGGTGGTCGTGGTGCTCGTGGTCGTCGTGGTCGTGATGGTCGCTCATGGGTGCGCGTCGACGCCCGCGGGCAAAAAACTCCGTCAGTCGCCGCGCGGTCGCTCGCCGCCTCCTCGTCCTCGGGTGAGGAGCGTGCCGACGACGAGGAGGGCGACGCCGCCCGCGAGCGGCCCCACGACCCGGGTGGGGTGCCAGGGGGTACAGCCACGGTCGGTGCGGGTGCGGACGCGGTACCGCTGGCCGTCGTAGCTGACCACTCCTTCCGTGAGCGCGCCCCGCCGGGTGAGCACCTGCCCGTCGGCCGCCAGCGCCTCGCGGAACACCTCCCGTTCGGTCTCCGAGAGGCTCCGATAAGCGACGGCCTCGCCGGCCGTGGCGTTCGTCCCGTTCACCGGGGTTACGGTGGTGAACTGGACGCCCTGACACTGCTGTTCGTGGAGGTGAGTCGCGGCGCCGCTCCCGGCCGCGAGGAACCCGACGGCTAGCATGGCAAGCCCCAGGTAGGTCCACCGGGTGACGGCGCTCACGGTCGTGTCTCGGAGTCGGCGACTATGGGCCTTCTGCATCCACGACTCTTCCCCCACCGGTACGGTTTTGGGTCACGCACCCGCAGGCCCCTCACATGGAAGGCGTATTCTACCAGGAGCACGGCGGTCCGGAAGTCCTCCAGTACGGCGAACTCCCCGACCCGGAGGTCGGGCGCGACGACGTGCTCGTCGACGTGAAGGCGGGCGCGCTCAACCACCTCGACGTCTGGACCCGGAAGGGGCTCCCGTCGCCCGGCGAGTTCCCCCACATCCCCGGGAGCGACGCCGCGGGCGTCGTCGCCGAGGTGGGGGACGCCGTCACGCGGTTCGAGGAAGGCGACCACGTCGCCGTCGCCGCGGGGTCGTACTGCGGCGACTGCGAGTTCTGTCGCGCCGGCGAGGAGTCGCTGTGTGAACGCTACACCATCATCGGCGAGCACTCTACCGGCGTCCACTCCGAACTCGCCTGCCTCCCCGAGGAGAATCTGGTCGCCGTCCCCGACGACGTGGACTGGGAGACGGCCGCGGCGGCGCCGCTCGTGTTCCAGACGGCCTGGCGGATGCTCCACTCCCGGGCGGAACTGGAAGCCGGCGAGTCGTGTCTGGTGTTGGGCGCGTCGGGCGGCGTCGGCCACGCCGCCGTCCAGATAGCCGACCACGCGGGCGCCGAGGTGTTCGCAACCGCCAGCACCGAGGAGAAACTGGAGTACGCCACGGAGCTGGGCGCCGACCACGTCATCAACTACGAGGAGACCGACTTCTCGGAGGCCATCGCCGAAGCGACCGACGGCCGCGGCGTCGACGTCGTCCTGGACCACATCGGCGGCCCGACGTGGGAGAACTCCATCGACTCGCTGGCGAAGGGTGGCCGACTCGTCACCTGCGGGGCGACCGCCGGCCCGGAGGTCGAAGTGAACATCTCCGACCTCTTCTGGAACCAGTACGACATCATGGGGTCGACGATGGGGTCGAACTCCGACATCGACGAGGTGCTGGAACTGGTGTGGGACGGCACGTTCGAGCCCCGAATCCGGGAGGTCCTACCGATGAGCGAGGCCGCCGACGCCCACCGTCTGCTGGAAGAACGCGAAGGGTTCGGCAAGGTGGTCGTCGTCCCCGACAGCGAACTGTAACCGTGGCCGACGGCGGCCACGGCCGCGCGGGCGACAGCGAGGACGAGGACGGGTACGTCCACGACCCCGCGGCGTTCGACGCCGACGACGCGGCCGATGCGAAACCCCGCGGCGAGGACCGCGAGTTCGGCCTCCGCGGCTGGATACTCGTCGGCTGGATACTCGTCGCGTTCGTCGTCGTCCCCGCGTACCTGTTCTTCTTCCCGCGGGCCAGCGAGACGCTCGAGCTGTTCGGACTCGGGTTCCGCGACACGTATCTGTTCGTGCCGCTGTTGCCGGCGCTCGTGCTCGGGGCGCTGGCGGTGTGGGCGACGACCCGCCCGTAGTCGCCACCTTCGCCGCCGACGCCGTTGGCGCGGACCGTTCGACGTTCCCGACTGTCAGACCCGCCGACGGGTTCCGATGCGGTTATTTCGTCGTGTGGCGTGGTACCAGCATGCACTACCGCGAGTGTCTGGGCTGTGGCGCCCGCTACCTGATGGGGTCCGCGGGCGGCGACTGCCCGAAATGCGGCGGCGCCTTGCAGAACATCTCGCTGTCGCGGGAGTAGGCCCCCGGGCGAGCGACCGGAGAGCGACCGCTCCGGCCGAAGCCGCGCCGAATAATATACGTATTCGTATATATGTCACGAGTTCACTAATATCACGGTACGGCGCCGGAAATATCGCCCCAAACGGATGGCGTTATTAGGGACGAGTGCTACTTCCCGGATATGTTCGACCGACTCGCAGCGTTCGACCGGAGCCTCACCGAACAGCAGAAGGTGCTGGGCGGCGTCGCCGGCATGGCAATCGGCGTCGCGCTCATCGGCGCGCTCACCTTCGCCGGCATTACCTCCCTGCCGATGCAGGTGGCCATCGCGTTCTTCGCCGTCATGACGATGGTGACGGGGACGCTCCTGCTCGGCACCTCCGAGCAGGGCGGCCAGACGGTCTGAACGCGCTTTTCGCCCCCGGTTTCTTCGCCTCGTTCGGTCGTGAGCCCCCGGCCCGCCCACCGGTTCGAACCGCGCGCCGCTCGCCCGATGGCCGTTACCACTCGATAACGCTCCTGTCGCGCCAGAACTTCCCCGACTCGCTGTCCGGGGTGAACCGGCAGAGCCAGGTCGGGGTCTCGGCGCCCTCCTCGACGGAGCGGTCGGCGTTCTCCCCGCCCATGTCGGTCCGGACCCACCCCGGGCAGACGCTGTTGGCGATGAGGCCCTGGTCGTTGTACTGCGCGTGGAGGTAGGTCGTCAGCGCGTTGAGTCCGGCCTTCGAGACGCGGTAGGCGGGGCTCCCGTCGCCCATCTCGTGGAGCGCCCCCATCCGCGAGGAGACGTTGACGACGCGGCCCCCGTCCTGCTGGACGAGGAGGGGGACGAGATGCTTGCACAGCACCATCGGTCCCCGGAGGTTCGTGGCGAGCGTCCGGTCGAGTTCCGTGGTCGGGGTAGCGACGATGTCCGCGTCGTCGTCCATGACGCCGGCGTTGTTGACGAGGATATCGAGGCGCCCCACCTCCCCGAACACCCCGTCGGCGATGTCCTCGACGTCGCCCTCCTGTGTCACGTCGAGCAGGACGCGCTCACAGCCGTCGGGTACCTCGTTGGTCATCGACCGGGTGCCCGCGTAGACGGTCGCACCCAACTCGTCGAGATTCCGCGCGATTTCCGCACCGAGACCGCGGTTCGCCCCGGTGACGAGCGCCACCTGTCCCGAGAGGTCGTCGTAGAGGTCCATAGCCGGGGCAGGCGGCCTCGGGGAAAGAGTCCGGCGGTCGAGATCGGGAGGCGTCCGCGGACGACGGCGGTGCGAGCGGAGCGAGACTCCGGTGAAAACGTGGTTTAGAAGTCCCGTCGCATCGCGATTTCGAACCACGGACAGAGCCGGAGTTGTCGGTACCACTTCGGGTGTTCGTGGAGGCGCTCGTACGGCACCCACATCACGCCGGCTATCTCCTCGGGGTCGGGGTCGAGCGAGCGGTCGGTGAGCGTACACTTCAGGACCGCACACACCTCCCACTCCAGGCCCTCCTCCAGATAGTAGCGTTTGTACTCGAACTTGTCCGTGACCCGGAGATCCGAGTACTGGTCGGGCGTGACGCCCAGTTCCTCTTCGAGGCGCTGGCGGGTCGCCTCCTTCTGGGTCTGCCCCTGTATCGGGTGGGAGGCGACGGTGCCGTCCCAGTGGGTGTCCCAGAGCCGTTTCCCCGGAGCGCGTTGCCCCAGCAGGATGTTGTCCTCCTCGTCGAACACCAGACAGGTGAACGCCCGGTGGCGGATACCGTCGCCGGTGTGGGCCTCCAGTCGATTGACGATGCCCTGCTCGGTGTCGGACTCGTCGACAGCGATGACCGACTGGGCCGCGTTCTCGTGGTCGGCCCCCTCGCCGACGGCACCCTCGGGGTCCGTATCCGTGCTCATACCCCGGAGAACGACGACGTGCGTTAATTACTCTTCGACTCGCCTCACGCCGGGTCCTGCTGGGTGTCGGTCACGCCAGCAGGTCCTCGCCCGCCTCGACGAGCATCTCCGCCACCTCGACCACCTCGTCGGTGTAGACGAACTCGCCGGCGCCGTGGATGTTCTCGCCGTCCGGACCGACGATGACCGTCGGCAGGTCCGCGCGGTCGCCGAGGTAGTTGAAGTCGCCGACGCTGGCGAAGTAGCCGAGCGCCGGGTCGGTTCCGGTCACGGTCCTCGCGGCCCGCTGGAGTGCCCCCACGAGCGGGTGGTCCTCGTCCGTGACGTACGGGCCGTACGTGATGCCCGGGTCGGGCGCTTCTCGGAACCCCAACTCGACGTCGCTGTCGATATCGAGCGCGTCGACGGCGGCCTCCGCCTGCTCCCGGACGTCGTCCTCGGTCTCGCCGATGACGACGTGGCGGTCGACCATCAGCCGGGCGCGCTCGGGCACCGACAGCGTCTGGCTCCCGCCTTCGAGCAGCAGTGGACAGACGGAGCCGTCGCCGAGTTGCGGGTGCGAGCCCACGTCGAGGTCGTCCAGCGCCGCCGCGACCTTGCCGGCGTCGACGACGGCGTTGGTCCCCTTGTACGGCTGGGAGCCGTGGGCCGCCCTCCCTTTGACGGTGATGTCGTAGAGGAACCGGCCCCGCGCTCCGAGCAGGAGCGCGGGGTTGTCGACGTCCTCCTGTGCGAGTATCGGGCCGGGTTCGGTGACGACGGCCATGTCCACGTCGTCGGTGTAGCCGTCGCGGATGAGTCTGTCCGTCCCCAGGCCGTACGGCCCCTCCTCGTCGACGACGGCGGTGAACAGGACGTCACCGGCGAGGTCACGCTCCGCGAGCGCCTCGAACGCGACCATCGCGGCCGCGACGCCGCCCTTCATGTCGCAGGCTCCCTGCCCGTACAGTTTCCCGTCCTCGATGCGGCCCGAACAGGCGTCCTCCTCCCAGTCCTCGACCAGTTTCACCGTGTCGATGTGACCGTTCAACAGCAGGGTCGGCGCGTCCGGGTCGCTCCCCTCCAGCCGCGCAATCACGTTGTCGCCCTCGTACTCGGTGATGTCGGGCTCCGAGACGTGGTGGTACTCGGGGTCGAGTCCCCGGTCGTCGAGCCACTCGTAGACGAACTCGGCGCAGTCGTGCTCCTCGAAGTACGGGCTCGGAATCCGCACGAGTTCCTGCAGGAGGCCGACGGTCGCCTCCCGGTCGACGGTGGTCTCAGTCATCGTTCACGAGTCCCACGTCGGGGTCGTGGTCGTCCGAGTGGACGCCCGGAAGCGTGTCGAGGATTGCCTCGATGTCCTTCTCGCGCTGCTGTCCGAGATACCAGTAGATACCGAAGATAACGAGGCCGACGACCATCCACGGGACGTACACCGTGAGCGACCCCTGGTACGCCTGCGTCAACAGCGCGCCCGAGCCGACGATGGCGACGACGGCGGTGGCGAACAGCCCGTAGCCGATGTCGAAGCCAGCCCGCTGTTCGAGCCCCGTGTCACTCACGAGGATGTACAGCACCGTCACCGAGACGGTGAAGTACGCGATGAGGTAGCTGAACGTGGCGATGGCGATGGCCTGGCTCAGACCCGTGCTCCAGAACGTGAGGAACGCGGCGACGGCGTACAGCGTGAAAAGCGAGAAGTGGGGCGTCCCGAACCGGTCGCTGACCGAGACGAAGAACGAGGGGAACACCTCGTCCCACGCCCACGAGTACGGCATCTTGATGCCCGCGGCCATCACCGCGTGGACGCTGGAGGCGGTGGCGAGCAGGCCGCCGAACGCGACGATGGAGATGCCGATGTCGCCGAGGAACGCCTCCGCCGCGGTCGCCAGCGGCCGCGCGGAGTCAGCGAGCACCGTGTAGTCGCTGACGACGCCGTAGATGACGGCGGAGGTCCACACGTACAGCGCGATGAGGATGGCCGTCCCGCCGGCCATCGCCAGCGGCAGGTTCCGCGAGGGGTTCTTCACCTCGGCGCCCATCTGCCCGGCGACGGCGATGCCGATGTACGCGTAGAACAGCGGCACCGCCGCGGCGAGGAAGCCGTCGAACCCACCCGTGAAGAACGGCTGGTAGTTCGACGCGTCGACGCTGAACGACCCCGGGATGACGAGCACGAGGATGGAGGCCATCAGCACGCCGAAGATGGCGTTCTGCGAGACGCTGTACCCTTTCGAGCCGACGAGGTTGATGAGGAAAAGCACCGTGAGCAGGGCGAACCCGGCGAGCTTGGCGTCGACGCTCGGGTAGAACACCTGCAGGTACGAGCCGAAGCCGATGGCCAGCACGGCGTCGGCCGCCATGTAGCCGAGCCACTTCGACCACGTCACCACGAACCCGGGGAGGCGGCTCCCGAACGTCCGCGAGATGTACGCGTACGACCCCGCGGCCGCGGGGAAGATGGTCGCCATCCACGAGTAGTTGGTGGCGATGCTCATCGCGAGTACCCCCGACAGCACGACGACGAGGATGACGGACGGCCCGGTCGTCGACGACGCGGTGCCGAGCGTGACGAACAGCCCGGCTCCGAGCGTCCCGGCCACGACGGTGCTTACCGCTCCGAACAGCCCGATGTCACGCGAGAGACTGTTGCTGTCTCTCCCTTGTGCGGACGACATGGATGAACATGCCACTATCTACCACAAAGGGCCGGTACCTAACATGAAAGGGGTCACTGTCCGAGCAGTTTCGCCTCGGCCTTCCGGAGATGTTCGAGAAGCGTGGCCTTCGAGATGTCGAGTTCCGTCGCGAGGTCGCCCGCGCTCGTCTCCCGTGGCCAGGTGTAGTAGCCGTGACTCTGTGCGAGTTCGAACACCTCGCGTTGCCGCTCCGAGAGGTCGTCGGTGTTGAAGATGCCCGTTCCCGACGAGGGCGCGGTGATGAGTTCGACGTTGATGTCGGCGCCTTTTGCCTCGCGGACCTCCTCCAGCCGCTCGTGGACGGTGCCGCGGTCCTCGTGGACGAGGACGGTCCAGTACTCGCGACCGTCGTACATCCGGACCGGCTCGTCCGGGATGAACCCCCGCGAGACGAGCGCGTCGTTGATGCTGTTTTCGATGTCGTACTCGACGACGATGCCCCGGGTCGCGTTCCCCTCCGCGAGGTCGGGGGTACCGCCGTGAGCGTCCGTCTCCCAGACGGAGTCGGTCAACCGCGAGGCGTCGATGGCCGCGATGAGGTCGTCCACGACGCCCTGGCTCTCGCCGTACGCCGTGAACCGGCCCGTCGCCTGCCCGTCGATGGTGTGGACGCCGTGCCCGAGCAACCCGCCGTCCGTCTCCTCGGTCACCTCCAGCGTCCAGCAGTCGGGGTGCCAGATGTCGAGGGTCACGCGAACGCCCGTGTCGGTCTGTCGCTTCTCGTCCCCTCGAGTTCCCATACCACCACCCTCGACACATGCTACCAAAAGTTTACCCACCCCTCACATGAGAGGGAGGGGGATTTCGGCCGTCGCGTGTGTCCTGTGAGCATGGACCTCCGGAGTGCGTTCGACGTTCCGGCACCCGCGGTCGTCCTCGCGGAGGGGGAGTTCGGAACACCCCACGGGAAGACCGCCAACGGGATCGTCATGCACAGCGAACTGTTCGACGTGCGCGCGGTCGTTGATTCGACCGCCGCCGGTCGGGCGGCTTCCGACTGTCTCGGCCGGCCGGACGCCCCCGACGTGCCCGTCGTCGACTCGACCGAGCGCGCGCTCGACCTCGCGGCCGACGCCGAGGCGTTCGTCATCGGCGTCGCGCCCGCCGGGGGCGCACTCCCCGAGTCGTGGGTCGCCGACATCGAGACGGCCATCGACGCCGGCTGTGACGTCGTCTCGGGGCTCCACACGTTCCTCTCGGCCGACGAGTCGTGGCGGAGTCGGGCCGACCAGCACGGCGTTCGGCTGTTCGACGTACGGAAACCGCCTGCAGACGACGAGTTGCGGGTAGCGGACGGTCGCGTAGACGACGCCGACGCCGACGTGGTACTCACCGCCGGCACCGACTGTGCAGTCGGGAAGCGAACGACGACGTTCGAACTGTACCGTGCGGCCCGCGCGGCCGGCGTCGACGCCGGCTGGGTGGCGACCGGCCAGACCGGCATCATGGTGGGCGCCCACCGCGGCGTCGTGGTCGACTGCGTGCCCGCCGACTTCGCCGCCGGCGCCGTCGAGGACATGGTGTGTGACGTGGCCCGCGACCACGAGGTGGTGTTCGTCGAGGGCCAGGCCGCGCTCACCCACCGCGCGTACTCCGGGGTGACGCTCGCGCTTCTCCACGGGGCATGGCCCGATGCCGTCGTGCTCGTCGACGACCCCGGCCGGACGGGCCGGGAGGATTTCGACCGATTCTCGGTCGCGGGCGTCGACGCGGAGCGCCGCCTCGTCGAGGAGCTCTCGGAGGCCACGGTCGCGGCCGTCTCGACGTGGGCCGACGACCCCGCGGCGGCCGGCTACGATATGCCCGCCGCGAACGTCTACCACGAGGACGGCCCCGCCGACCTGTTGGCCGCCGTCCGGGGGGCGCTGTGAACGTCGACGCCGTCGCCGTCGAGCCGCTCGACCTCCCCCTGCGCGAGCCGTTCGAAATCGCCCTCGGCACCCAGCACGCCGCCGAGAACGTCCTCGTCAGGGTCGAGACCGACTCGGGTGTCGTCGGCGTCGGCGAGGGGTCGCCCGACCCGCCGGTCACGGGCGAGACGCGCGAGGCGACGCTGGCGACCTGTCGCGCGGCGGCGGACCTCATCGAGGGGCGGGACCTCCGGAACTACCGGGAACTGGGCCGGATGCTCCACCGGACGTTCCCCGGCGCGGTGTCGGCGGTGTTCGCCGTCGAGACCGCGATACTGGACGCGTACTGTCGGGAGCGAGCGATGCCGCTCTCGGAACTGTTCGGGGGACCCCCGGAGACCGTCGAGACGGACCTGACTATCGGTATCTGCGAGCCGGCGGAGGCCCGGAAACGGGCCACCCGCGCCACCCAGGAGGGGTTCGACCACCTGAAGCTGAAGGTCGGGACCGAGGTGTCTGCCGACCTCGAACGGCTGGTCGCGGTCCGGGAGGCCGCGCCCGACGCCACGCTCGCGGTCGACGCCAACCAGGGCTGGACGCCCAAGGAGGCCGAGCGGTTCGTCACCGCCGCCACGGAGCGCGGCGTCGAGGTGGCGCTGGTCGAACAGCCGGTGCCGGCCGACGACGTGACGGGGCTGGCCCGCGCCCGCGAGCGACTGCCCGTGGCCGTCGCCGCCGACGAGAGCCTGTTCACGCCGGCCGACGCCGTCCGCCTCGTCCGGGAGGAAGCGGCCGACGTGTTCAACGTCAAACTCGGGAAGTCGGGCGTGCTCGCGGCCGCCGACATCGCCCGCGTGGCGACGGCCGCGAACCGGGAGTTGATGGTCGGCTGTATGCTCGAAAGCGCCGTCGGCATCCACACCTCGGCACACCTCGTCGCCGGGGTCGGCACGTTCTCGCACGTGGACCTCGACGGGAACCAGTTGCTCGCCGAGGACGTGACAGAGCGGGAGCGCGGGCCGGTCATCGACATCGAGGGACCGGGTCACGGCGTCTCGGTGGAACGGTAAGACGTTTCACACCTCGGGCCGACGACCGGTTATGGTCCCCCCCGATACCGCGAAGCGACTCGGTCTCGCGGCCTCGCTGTTGGCGGTCGGTCTCGCCGCCGCTGGTCGCATCGGCTATCTCGATGCGGCCGCAGTCGGCGCGTTCGCGGTCGGCGCCATCGTCACCAGTAGCACCGACCTCACGGCCGCGCTCACCAACCCGTTCGCGCTCGTCCCGGTCGTCCTGCTTCTCGTCGCGCTCGGCCTCGGCGGCTTCGGTAACTTCATCGGTGCGGTCGCGCTCGTGGGCTGTGCCGTCGCCGCGGGCGCGGTGGCCGCGACCGTTTAGCCGAGCATCTCGTTGAGGATGAGCCGCGTCTTCGTCGACACCACCTCGTCGCGCTCCCGAGCTTTGGTGATGAGGTCGTTGAGCGCCGTCGTGTCGGCGGCGTCGACCACGAGGACGATGTCCTCCTCGCCGGAGACCTGCCAGACGTAGTCGACGGCGTCCCAGTCGGCCATCTCGTCGGAGACGGCCCGCGTGTCCACGTCGACGGCGACGCCGACCTCTATCATCGCCTTCACGTTCCCGGTGCGGGTGGCGACGGTGAACCGCTCGATGGCTCCCTCTTCGAGCATCCGCTCGACCCGGTTGCGGACGGTGCCCTCGGAGGTGCCCACCTCGTCGGCAATCTCCGTGTACGGCGTCCGGGCGTCGCGCCGCAGGATGTTCAGGATGCGCCGGTCCAGGTCGTCCATCGAGATGCGAGGGTTCTGTCCGCCCGCACTTGACGATTACGAATTTCGTAATCTCGCTTCGAACCGAACCGTTAAGGACCGAGGGGAGATACGATACTCGTAATGACAGGGGCCTACGTGGCGCTGGAGGACGGCCGCGTCGTCGAGGCGCGCGCCCGTGCTCCGGGCCGCTCCCGCGGCGAACTCGTGTTCACCACCGCGTACACGGGTTACGAGGAGTCGCTCACCGACCCGAGCTACGAGGAACAGGTGCTCACCTTCTCGTACCCGCTCATCGGCAACTACGGCGTCCGGATCGAGCGGATGGAGTCCGACCGCGTCCACCCGCGGGCCGTCGTCGCCCGGGAGTTGACCGACGACGTCGCCGAGTGGCTCACGGAGGAGGGCGTCCCCGCCGTCGACCACCTCGACACCCGCGACCTCGTCGTGGGCATCCGCGAGGAGGGCGCGATGAAATGCGGCATCGCCGCCGGCCCCGACGCGACCCCCGAGGCCGCCAAGGAGGAACTCGCGGAGTGCAAAGGGATGAGCGAGCACACCGACATCGGCGCGCAGGTCTCCGTCGACGCCCGGGAGACGTTCAACGGGGACGGCGACGGGCCCAGGGTCGCGCTTATCGACTGCGGCGCGAAAGGCTCCATCATCGAGTCGCTGACCGAGCGGGACGCCGTCGTCGACGTGCTCCCGTACGACGCCACCGTCGCCGACGTGCGCCACGTCGACCCGGACGTCCTGTTCATCTCGAACGGGCCGGGCGACCCGCAGAACTTCGGCCAGGCGGCCGCGCTGGTCGAGGAGTTCGTCGGCGAGGTACCGCTTGCGGGCATCTGTCTCGGCCAGCAGGTCATCGCCGGCGCGCTGGGGGGCGACACCGAGAAGATGGCGTTCGGCCACCGCGGGGTCAACCAGCCGGTGCGTGACCTCCGCACCGACAAGGTCGTGATGACGACGCAGAACCACGGCTACACCGTCTCCGAGCCCGGCGACCTCGACGTGACGCAGGTGAACGTCAACGACGACACGCCGGAGGGGCTCGAATCCGACGAGTTGGACGTCATCACCCGTCAGTACCACCCCGAGGCCCACCCCGGCCCCCACGACTCGCTCGGCTTCTTCGACGACGTGCTCGACCTCGCGGCGGAGCGTCGGGCGCCCACCGCCGACGACTGACGCCGACCGCGTGCAGGCTACTTCTTCCCGCTCGTCCGCTCCCCGAGCCGCTGGCCCAGCCGCCGGAAGTAGAGGCCGACGGGCGCGAGCAGGACGTTCACGACCCCGACGGCGACCATCAGCACGCCGAGATAGTCGTAGCCGGCGCTCCCGGCGCGGACGAGCGGCCACAGCCACACGCCGATGCCGCCGGTCAGGAGGCCGAAGGAGAGCCCGTGGGTGTACCCCTGCGTCGCCTCCAGCACGAGCACCGCGAAGCCGGCGAACCCGAGCACCGCGACGAGCATCCCCCGGGGGTCGCTGGCGTTCGCCAGCCCGAGCGTCGCCAGCCCCGCGACGACGAACCCCACGCCGACGAGCCGGAGCTGTCGCTTCCCACCGTCCTCGGGCGTCTCCCTGTCGGGGACGATGTCGTCCACGTCTGCCATACTCCGTGGGTGTGAGGCCGTGCGTAAAGCGGTTCCGGGGCTACGCGTCTCGCAGGTCGTCGAGTTCGCTCGTGCGAACGGCGGCGGCGGCCGCCTCGTCGGCCCGCCGGACCAGTTCCGCCTCCAGAAACGCCGGCTCGACGGTCGTCCGCGAGGTGTGTGCGAGCACGACGTGGGCACATTCGACCGGGAGGCCCGCGGCCGCGACGCAGTAGACGCCGTAGTACGGATGCCCGAGCAGGTCGCCGACGGCGGTCTCCTCGTGGCCGTCGAACTCGTACAGCTTGCTCACGTCGTGGACCAGCGCCGACGCGAGCATGAGGTCGCGGTCCACCGTCGTCCCACGGGAGGCGTCGAGCGCGTCGGCGAGCGCCCGCGCCCCCGCGACCACGTCCCGGACGTGGGCCACGAGCGTCTCCCCCTCGATGCCGTGTTTCCGCTGTGCCGGCGGGAACCACGGCACTACAGTCAGGTCGTCGGTCTCGGTCTCCTCGCAGGCCGTCGCCCAGCAGTCGCGGACGCCCTCGCGGAGGTCCGGGTCGTCGACGTCGGCGAGTTCGGGGAACGCGGCGAGCACGTCGGGCATGCTGTCGCCTGTGTGCCCCCGGGAGATAACTCCGATGTCCAGGCCCCGTTCAGGCGAACTCCAGAACGAGTTTCGCCCCGACGACGAACAGGCCGACGAACACGAGCGCCGCGCCGACCTGGCCGAGCCACCTGAGTGGGACCGCGAGCGTCTCCGGAACCGGTGTCGCGGCGACGGCGGAGGCACCGCCGAGTCCCGCCACGACGAGCGCCGCGCCGATGGCGAGCGCCAGGAACGCGAACCGAACCGAGCGGCCGACGCGGTCCAGCATCGCGGGGAGATTCAGACATACCCGGAATAGGTTTTGTGCCCGGGCGTCTCGGTGACAGGCGCCGTTCGCTTCGTCGGTCGGCGGAAAATAGAAATAATCGAAACCTGTTACCCGTTGACATGCCGATGTACGAGCGGTCGGCTTCGACCGAAATCGAAGTCATCGACCGATGGGACGGGGGATTCGGCTGGCTGGCTCACCCCGAAGAGCGAGCCACGCGGGCGAGCCACGCGATTCGGGGCGAGGACGGCGTCTGGGTGTTCGACCCGCTCGACGGCCCGGCCGTCGACGACCACCTCGCGGAACTGGGCGAAGTGGCCGGCGTCGCGGTGTTGTCGAACTTCCACGGACGGGACGCCGCGGCGTTCGCTGACCGCCACGGCGTGTCGGTCCATCTCGCGTCGTGGATGGACCGGGTGGCCGAGCAGGTCGACGCTCCCGTCGAACGCTACGACGCGCCGACGGGCGAGTGGGTGCCGCTGGCCGACTCGGGCATCTCGGTGCGGACGGTCGACCCCACGACAGGGTGGCGGGAGATGGTCGCCTACCGGGCGGCGGACGGGACGCTACGGGTGCCGGACATGGTGTCGTCGACCTCCGAGATGACCGTCGCGGACGAGCGACTGGGCTGTTACTTCGCCCACCGCTTTGCGCCCCCGAAAGACGCGTTCGCGGACGTCGACCCCGAGCGGGTGTTGCTCGGCCACGGGCGCGGCATCTCGGAGAACGCGGCAGAGGCACTCGACGCCGCGCTCGATGACGCCCGTCGGAACCTGCCGCGCGCGGTCGTGAGTCAGGCGCCGACGCAGATACGGGGGGTCGTCGCCGCGATGTTAGACTGAAGAAGACGGTCGCCGTTCGAACGTAATGCGGCTCTCCTTCGGGTCGAGCCACGCTACTCGCGGTTTCCTGCGGTCACCGCTCGCATCAAGGAGGCCTCGCTACCGCTCGGCCTCCCTACTCTCTCGTGTCGCTCCCTTCGGTCGCTCCCGCTCGCGTGTCCCGTCGTCTCCCTTCCGGTCGACGACGCCGCTCGCGGTTCGCTCCGCTCACCGCTCGCATCAAGGAGGCCTCGCTACCGCTCGGCCTCCCTACTCTCCCCAGTTGCGCCGCTCCGTCGGCCGCTCGGAGAGCGCCATCACGTCCATCGGCTCCTCGACCGTCTCGATGGCTTCCAGCGCCGCACGCGCGGAGGGCACCGTCGAGAAGTACGTTATCTCCTCCTCGACGGCCACCTCCAGCACGTCGCGGTCCCGCGAGAGGATGAGGTCGACCTCGCCGGCGCGGATGGCCGCGATGAGGTCGTCGTAGTCGTCCTTGTGGGTCACCTCGAAGTTGCGGGCGACGCCCTCCTCGATGTCCGAGAGGTCCTCGGTCTTCTGGCTCATCCCGCGGAGGGTGTCGAGGTCCACCACGGCCGTGCCCTCGGTCGGGATGGGTTTGCCCGTCGAGGACTGGGCCTTGAGGTACGCCTTCCCGAACGAGCGGGCGGTACCCATCACCTCGCCCGTCGACTTCATCTCCGGGCCGAGCCGGGGGTCCGACCCCGGCAGGCGGTCGAACGGGAGCACGACTTCCTTCACGGAGACGTGTTCCGGCACCTGCTCGTGGGCCTTCAACTCGGAGAGGGAGGCGCCGGCCATCACCTTCGCCGCGAGTTTGGCGATGGGGACGCCCGTCGCCTTCGAGACGAACGGGACCGTCCGCGAGGAGCGCGGGTTCGCCTCCAGCACGTACACCTCGCCGTCTTTCACGGCGAGTTGGACGTTCAGCAGGCCCACGGTGTCGAGCGCACGAGCGATGTCCTGGGTCACCTCCCGCACGCGGGCGAGGGTGTCGTCGGACAGCGAGCGGGGCGGAATCATGCAGGCGGAGTCGCCCGAGTGGACGCCCGCACTCTCGACGTGTTCCATGATGCCGCCGATGATGACGTCCTCGCCGTCGGCCACGGCGTCGACGTCGAGTTCGACCGCGTCCGCGAGGAACTGGTCGACGAGGATGGGTTTGTCCGGCGAGACCCGCACCGCCTCCTCGATGTACTCCTTCAGTTCGTCGTCGGAGTAGACGACGTCCATCGCGCGGCCGCCGAGCACGTACGACGGGCGGACGAGCACCGGGTAGCCCAACTCGCCCGCGAGTTCGAGCGCCTCGTCCTCGCTGGTGGCGGTGCCACCCTCCGGCTGGCTGATGCCCATCTCGCCCATCAGCGCGTTGAACCGGTCGCGGTCCTCCGCGAGGTCCATCGCCTCGACGCTCGTGCCCAGGATTTCGGCGTCGAGCCCGCGGCGCTCCAGTTCCTCCTCCAGCGGTTCGCCCACGTTGACCGAGGTCTGGCCGCCGAACTGCACCATCACGCCGTCGGCGTCCGTCTCCTCGACGACGTCCGCGACCTCCTCGGCCGTGATGGGCTCGAAGAACAACCCGTCGGAGGTGTCGTAGTCCGTCGACACCGTCTCCGGGTTGTTGTTGATGACGTGGGCGTCGATGCCCTGCTCGCGGAGCGCACGCACCGCGTGGACCGCACAGTAGTCGAACTCGACGCCCTGCCCGATGCGGATGGGGCCGCCGCCGACCACGACCACGCTGTCGACGTCGCGGTCGACCTGCACCTCGTTGCGGGAGATGTCCGACCACCGCTCGCGCGCCGAGTAGTAGTACGGCGTCGACGCCTCGAACTCGCCGGCGCAGGTGTCGACCTGCTTGAACCGGCGGTCGACCGACCGCTCCTCGACCTGCTCGACGGAGACGCCCGCTCCGTCGGCCGCCACCTCGTCGTCCGACTCGCCCGCGCTCACGTCCAGCACCGCCGGGAGCCACGAGGCGTGCGTGTCGTTGAACTCCCCGCCCGCGAGCGCGGTGGCCTCCTGGTTGGTGAAGCCGATTTCGGTGGCGGCCTCCACGTCGCCGGCCATCGCCGCGTCGGCGGCCTCGGAGACGTTCTCGAACCGCTCGACGTACCACTCGTGGATGTCGGTCAACTCGACGACGTCCTCGACCGTGTAGCCGCGCCGGAACGCCTCGAACATCGCGTACGGGCGGTCAGGCGACGGGCGCACGAGATACTCCTCTTCGAGCGTGTCGTCGTCCACCTCGTCGAAGTCGGCCGCGGGCTCGTACTCCGAGGAGCGGAGCGCCTTCAGAAGCGACTCCTCGAACGTCCGCCCGATGGCCATCGCCTCGCCCGTCGACTTCATCGCCGTCGACAGTTCGAAGTCGACGTCGCCGAACTTGTCCTTCGGCCACCGCGGCACCTTCGTCACCACGTAGTCGATGGCCGGCTCGAACGCCGCGGTCGTCTGGCCGGTGATCTCGTTCTGGATTTCGTGGAGCCGTTTCCCGAGCGCCACCTTCGCGGTGACGCGGGCGATGGGGTAGCCCGTCGCCTTCGAGGCCAGCGCCGAGGAGCGGGAGACGCGGGGGTTGACCTCCACCACGCGGTACTCGCCGCCGGGCGTGCCGTCGTCGCGCCAGGCGTGCTGGATGTTACAGCCGCCCTGGATGCCGAGTTCGCGGATGACCTTCAGCGCGGAGTCGCGCATCGCCTGGTGGCCCTCGTCGGGGATGACCTGCGAGGGCGTGACGACGGTCGACTCCCCGGTGTGGATGCCCATCGGGTCGATGTTCTCCATGTTGCAGATGATGATACAGGAGTCGTCGGCGTCCCGCATCACCTCGTACTCCAGTTCGACCCAGCCCTCGATGGACTCCGTGATGAGCACCTCGCTGTTGCGCGAGAGGCGCAGGCCCTTGCGCACGCGCTCGTACAGTTCGTCCATCTCGTGGACGACGCCCGACCCGCTCCCGCCGAGCGTGTAGGTGGTACGTGCGATGACCGGCAGGCCGCCGACCTCCTCGACGGCGTCGTCGACGCGGTCCTGCAGGTCCTCGGCGGTGAGGTCCGTGACCGCCTCGTCGTCGTCGAGTTCGATGGTTGTCGATGCCGGAACGGGTTCGCCGATGTTCTCCATCCGCTGGCGGAACAGGTCGCGGTCCTCAGTCGCGTAGATGGTGTCCAGCGGCGTCCCCATCACGTCGACGTCGTACTCGTCGAGGACGCCCTCCTCGGCGAGTTCCGCGGTAACGTTCAGCCCGGTCTGGCCGCCGAGGCCGGCGATGACGCCGTCGGGGTCCTCCTCGGCGATTATCTCGGCGATGGCGTCCGGGGTGATGGGTTCGACGTACACCTTGTCGGCCATCTCTGAGTCGGTCATGATGGTCGCGGGGTTGGAGTTGACGAGGACGACTCGCGCGCCTTCCTCCTGGAGCGCCCGGCACGCCTGCGCGCCGGAGTAGTCGAACTCGGCCGCCTGTCCGATCTGGATGGGCCCGCTCCCGATGAGCAGGATAGTGCGGTCCTCGCTCGTCAGGTCGGGGTTCTCGGTCGCCTCGTCGCTCATTAGCGATGGCTGGTTCGTACATCGTAATAAGCCCGGCGACTCGCTACGAAAGACGAAACTGGATTTCGAATTTCGAATCGGGCAACATCTGTGACGCCCGCGGCCGTCGGCGGGTCAGCCGCGCCGCCGTGCGGCCGCCAGTAGGCCCGCCAGCGCGGCGAACGCGGCCGCGAGCCCGAACCCGGGCTGGTCGGTCGGCGTGGGTGAGGCCGTCGGTGAGGGTGACGGCGTGGAGGGCGGATGCGGGGACGGGGAAGCCGTGTCGGTGCTCGTCGGCGTCACGGTCGGCGTCGGGGTCGGATTCGCGCTCCCGACGTACGCCCGCTCCTCGAGGATATCGCCGTCGACGCGCCACCGCCAGTCGCGCCTGAGGCCGTCGGAATCGAACTCGCCGTCGCCGGTAGCGTCCCACCAGCCGACGAGGGTGGCCCGTTCGTCCACGCCGAACCGTGCGGAGTCGGTCACGAACGTCACGCGGGTCCGCTCGCCGCCGGGGACGTACCGGGTCTCCAGCCACGCGCCGTCCTCCTCGTCGACGAGTTTCAGGAACCCGTCGTCCGGGTAATGGACCGTCGCGGCGACGTGTGTCGACCCGTTCGCGTAACGCATCGCCGACACGTTCGTCATCGCCGGCGGCGCTCCGACGACGCCGCGCCGCTCCAGCAGGGTCCGGTTGCACGCCGTCGCCGTGACGGTGAACCGTTCCCCGGATGCGAGGCTCCCGACCGAGAGGTTCGCGCGGAAGCGGACCGTCCCGTTCGCGGCACGCGTGGTCGTCGCCACGCTGTCGAGCGTCGTCCCGTTCGCGTCCCGGGCGGTGACGGTGACGTTCTCGCCGGGAAGCGCCGTCGTCGTCGCGCGCACGCCGAGCGTGCCGCCGTTGGCGTACAGCGGTTCGCCCCCCGCGGCGCCGTCGAGCCGTTCGACGCCGGCTTCGAGTTCGACGACCCGGATGCGCCCGCCGAGCGTCCGGGTGTCGTCGCTGTCGGGGACGCTGACGACCACGCCGAGCTCCTCGCCGCGGTCGAGGCTCTGGTCGCCGTACGGGTCGCCGTCGTCGAGGCGCAACACCGGGTCGGTGGTGTCGACGACGAGCCAGAACGTCGCGTTCGCCGGGTCGTGGACGACCCGCACGTCGCTCTCGCGCAGGTCGATTCGGTACGGCAGGCGCTCGGGCGTCGGGTTCGTCTGCTCGACGACGACGGAGGCGTTCGTCGCGTTCACCGCGGCGAAGAACCGCTCGGTGGCGTTCGCACCGTCGGTGTCCGCCACCGTCCGATTCAGCCACGCGGACTCGAACCGGGCCACCACCGTCTCGTTGACGGTGGTCACGTTGCTCTCGACGAGTCGCCCGTCGTCGCGGGCGGCCCGCACGTCGCCCGGAGCGTCGAGATGGCCGTACAGCGAGACGGGGCCTCGCAGGGTGGTGACGTTGCCGTCGACGTCGTCGGGGTAGTTGTGGTCGGCCGCGACCGGGGTGGCGGTCATCGGCGCGAGAATCAGCATCGCTACGAGGACTGCGAGTCGGACTGGAGGGCGCATCGGGTAGCTTCCCAGAACCGACCGGCAAAAGTCTTGTGTGGGCGACTCAGTCCTCGTCGGGGAAGAACAGGTCGGGCTCTTCGTGGGTGAAGTGGACGTACTCCTCGGAGAGCCGGCGGACGTGGGTGTAGATGTGCCCCTCGCGAGCGGCGAGTTCCCGGAGCCCCTCCATGGCATCGCGCTCGTAGTAGATGGGACAGCAGATTGCTCGCTCGGCGTCGGCGTCCTTCAAAACGACCAGCACGAACACGAGGTCCGGCGCCGCCCGGTAGACGTCGTGGTCGTCGAAGCTCCCGTCGGCGACCCACCGCTCGAGTTCCTCGAACTCGTCGTCGGGGACGAGCACGTCGAACCCCCACTGCTCGCCGCTCAACGCCGTCACGTCGCCCGGATGGAGTTCGAGCACCTCCCACCCGGCCGCCTGGAACTCCTCGGCGGTCGCTTCCATGTCCCCGATGAACGTCTCCCAGTGCTCGCGGATGGCCGCCGCCGCCCCGCCGGGCGCGAACGCCGGGGCACTGGCGGCCTCGTCGCTCTGCTCGTCGTCGTCCATGTCCGAAGTGGGGACGGCGGGCCGGAAAACGCTTCTTGCTCGCGTGCCGACGCTCGCGGTCAGTCGTCGCCGGTTGTCACGACGGCGACCCTGTCAGTCGTCGCCGGTTGTCACGACGGCGACCCTGTCAGTCGTCGCCGGTTGTCACGACGGCGACCACTCAGTCGTCGTCGGCCGCGGCTCCCGACCCATCGTCGTCGGCACCGGCGGTCACCTCGATGGGGTCGCTCTCCCAGTACGGGTGGTCCTCGAGCGCGCGGAAGCAGGCGGCTTGCTGGCCCTCGACGCCGGCGTCGTAGTCGTCGGGCGCTTCCTCGCGGCAGGCCTCCCGCGCGTGCGGACACCGGGTGTGGAACCGACAGCCGGAGGGGGGGTCCCGGGGCGAGGGCACGTCGCCGGCCAGCGCGTCGACGCGGCGCCCCTGTTCGCTGGTGTCCGCGCGGGGGACGCTCTCCAGTAGCGCCTCCGTGTACGGGTGCTGTGGGTCCTCGAAGATGGACTCGACCGGGCCGCGCTCGACGATTTCGCCGAGGTACATCACCGCGACGCGGTCGGAGATGTGCCGCACGACCGAGAGGTCGTGGGCGATGAACAGGTACGTCAGCCCGAACTCCTCCTGCAGGTCGTCGAGCAGGTTCAGCACCTGCGCCTGTACGCTCACGTCGAGCGCCGACACCGGTTCGTCGAGCACGAGGAACTCCGGTTCGAGCGCGAGTGCGCGGGCGATGCCGATGCGCTGGCGCTGGCCCCCCGAGAACTCGTGGGGGTAGCGGTCGACCTGGTCCGCGGATAGCCCCACCCGTTCGAGCAGTTCCTTCGCACGCTCGCGCCGGAGGTCGCTCACCGACCGTCCGACCCGCACCCGGACGGACACCGAGCCGTCGTCGTCGACCTGCATCCGCGTCTCGAGGTTCTCCTCGACGGTCGCGCGCACCGCACCGCCCTCCTGGCGGACGGTGAGGTGGACGGTGGCGACGCCCTCGGTGGGTTCGACCACGCGGTCGACGTCGTCCTCGACGGTGACGGTGACCCGCGAGCGGTCGATGCCCTCGACCTGCAGGTCGGCCTCGGTCCGCACCCCGGGGTCGGTGGCGGGCCGACCGTGGATGACCAGCGGCTCCGCGATGATGGCGCCGGCGGTCTGTCGCGGGTCGAGACTGGAGAACGGGTCCTGGAACACTATCTGCGCCCGCCGGCGGAACTCGTCGAGCGCCGCGTCCTCCATCTCGAACACGCTCTCGCCGTCGAACCGCACGTCGCCGTCGGTCGGCTCCTGCAAGCCGAGCAGTGTCTCGCCGGTCGTGGACTTCCCACAGCCGGACTCGCCGACCAGCCCCAGCGTCTCGCCCTTCTCGACGGTGAACGAGACGCCGTCGACGGCCTTCACGCTCCGCTCCTCGTTGCGCAACAGGGTGTCGACGAGCGTGTCGTTCTCCGTGAAGTACTTGCGCAGGTCCTCGACCTCCAGAAGGGGGTCGCCCCGTCCGGGGCCGTCGCCGCGGTCGCCGTCAGTCATCGCTCATCCCCTCCTCGAAGTAGTCGTCCGGAAGCGCCTGCGACTCGTCGTAGGAGCGCTCCGCGAGGATGCATTTCGCGGCGTGCTCCTCGCCGCCGGCGTCGAACTCCGGCGGCTTCGTCAGGCAGTCCTCCATCGCCTTCGGACAGCGGTCCGCGAAGTAACAGCGGTCCGCCATCTCCTCGGCGTGAAGCGAGGGGACGTTCCCCTCGATGGGCTGGAGTCGCGGCGCCGGGTCGTCGAGGTCTGGGATGGAGCCGATGAGCCCCTGGGTGTACGGGTGGACCGAGTCCTCGAACACGTCCGCGAGCGTCCCGCGCTCGACCACCTCGCCCGCGTACATCACGCAGACGCGGTCGCACATCCGCGCGATGACGCCGAGGTCGTGGGTGATGAGCAGGATGCTCATGTCCCGCTCGGCCTGAATCTCCCGGAGCAGTTCCAGTATCTGCGCCTGGATGGTCACGTCGAGCGCCGTCGTCGGCTCGTCGGCCACGAGCAGGTCGGGTTCCCCCGCCAGCGCCTGTGCTATCATCGCACGCTGTAACATCCCGCCGGAGAACTGGTGGGGGAACTCGTCGGCGCGTTCGGCGGGGTCGGGGATGCCGACCTGTTCGAGCAACTCGACCGCGCGGGCGTGGCTCGCCTCGCTCGTGTAGTCGCGGTTCGGGATGAGGCCGTCCACGATGAACGAGCCGAGCCCGTACCCTTGCGTCCGCGAGCGGGTCGACCGCGGGCGGGAACTCGCCCGCCGCTGGACCTCGACCGCCTCGGCTATCTGCTCGCCGACGGTGATCGAGGGGTTGAAACTGCTCATCGGGTCCTGGAAGATCATCGAGAACGAGGGTCCTCGAAGCGACCGGCGCACGCGCTCGGGAACCTGCCGGAGGTCGACCATCCCGTCGCGGGCGGCGTCGGGATGCTCCTCGGCGAGGTCGGCGTCGCGGTACCACACCTCGCCGGCGGTGACCCGACCGGGCGACTCCACGAGGTCGATGAGCGACAGCGCGGTCACCGACTTGCCGGAGCCGGACTCGCCGACGATGCCGAGGATTTCGCCCTGCCGGACGTCGAAGTCGACCGACTCGACGGCGTTGACCTGTCCCTCTTCGGTGAAGAAGCGGGTCGTCAGGTCGCGCACCCGGAGCAGGTCCTCGGCGGTGCCGGCGTCGCTGGCGACGGCGTCCGTGGGGGAGGGGTCGGCGTCGCTCATTCAGACACCACCCCCTTCACCTTCGATGCCGGGGTCGAGCGCGTCCCGGAGCCAGTCGCCGATGAGGTTGATGCCGATGACCGTCAGCACGATAGCCAGTCCGGGCATCGTCGCTATCCACCACGCCGTCGTCTGGTACTGCCGGCCCTGCGCGATGTCGAACCCCCACGAGAGCGTCGTCCCGGAGAACCCGAGGAACGACAGCGCGCTCTCCAGCAGGATGATGGCCGCCACCTGGATGGTGGCGAGCACGAGGATGGGCGTGAGGCTGTTCGGGAGCACGTGTTTGCGGATGATGAACCCGTCCGAGCCGCCGAGCGACCGGGCGGCCTTCACGTACTCCTGTTCCCGGAGTGCCAGCGACTCGCCGCGGGCGACCCGGGCGAACCACACCCAGTTGACGAGGCCGACGACGACGATGACCGTCCCCGGGAGGGTGAACGACTCCGGCATCCCCGTCGGGTACGTCAGCCCCCACGGGAGCGAGATGGCCCCGCGTATCGCCGGCGCGATGCCGAGCGCGACCAGCGGGTCGGTTATCGACACCGCCGCCTGGCCCCACAGCCCCACGAGTGCGATGGCGAGCACCAGCGACGGGAACGCGAGGCTCACGTCCGCGAACCGCATCAGTGCGTCGTCGACCCGGCCGCTGTAGTAGCCGGACACCAGGCCGGCCGGGACGCCGAGTAGCATGGCCAGTACGGTACCGAACACGCCGACCAGAAGCGACGTTCGGGCGCCGTAGATGACTCGAGAGAGCATGTCGCGACCCAGCCCGTCCGTGCCGAGCGGGTGTTCGGCCGTCGCGTTCACGTACACCGTCTGGTTGACGATTTCGATGTCACCGTCGGCGGTCGTCTGTTGGCTCACTTGCGTCTCGGCGCGGCTGAAGCCGAGCGGTGGCTGTTGTTTGTTGTCGAGGTCCTGTGACGTCGGGTTCCACGGCGCGATGAGCGGGGCGAACACCGCCGCGAGCACGACGACCACCAGCAGTACGATGCCCAGTTTCGCCAGGAAACTGCGCGAGAGTTCGTTCCGGAGGTTCCGCTTGGTGCGCGGCGAGACGGCGTTGCCGACCGCGTTGCGGATGACGCCGATGAGGTCATCGAGGTCCATCTAATCCATCACCTGTGGGTTGAGTTTCGCGTACAGCGCGTCGACGACGATGTTCACGAGCACGAAGCCGGTGCCGATGACGATGAGACAGCCCTGGATGAGCGGCCAGTCGCGGTTGTTGATGGAGTCGATGACGAGCGACCCCAGCCCGGGCCAGTCGAAGACGGCTTCGGTGATGACCGCGCCGCCGATGAGCGTCCCGAGCTGGAGCCCGACGACCGTGATGACGGGGATGAGCGTGTTCCGGAGGGCGTGCCGGTAGCGGACCAGCGTCTCCGGAAGCCCCTTCGCGCGGGCCGCCTGCACGTACCCCTGTCCAAGCTGGTCGAGCATCCCCGAGCGGGTGAGCCGGGTGATGAGCGCCGTGAAGTACGTCCCCAGCGTGATGGCGGGCAGGAAGATGTGGAGGAGCCAGTTCTTCCCGTCCGCGAGGAACCCGTCGACGTTCATCGGGAGCGCCCACCCCTGTTGTGGGCCGCTTATTACCACGAGATTGCCGATGGCCTCGAGGAAGCCGACCGGTCGGGAGCTGGTCGGGAATATCTGGAACTGGACCGCCAGCAGGATGACGAGCATCACGCCGAGCCAGAAGTTCGGTGTGGAGATGCCCAGAAGCGAGAACAGCGTCGCCGCGTAGTCGGGCGCGCTGTGGCGCCGGGTCGCGCTGACGACGCCGAGCGGGATGGACAGCACCACGGCGACGAACGTGGCGGCTATCGCCAGCTCCAGCGTCGCCGGGAGCTTGGCGAACACCCGCGGGCCGACGGCGGTCCGTGACCGGTAGGAGTAGCCCATGTCCCCGGTCACCAGTTCGGCGATGTAGTCGACGTACTGGACGTACAGCGGGCGGTCGAGCCCGAGGCTCTCGGCGATGGCCCGCCGGGTGGCCTGGCTGGCGTCCAGCGGGGCGATGAAGTCGACCGGGCTCCCCGGCGTCACGTAGCGGAGGATGAAGACGACGGTCACGACGCCCCAGATGACGAAGATGCCCTGCAGCACCCGCTTCGTGATGAACCGACCCCACGAGGCCATCTCAGTTCCTCCCCGTTACGTGCATCGGGTCAGTTACCCGAGTCCCCGGACAGGCTCTGGGCCTGACTCATCAGTTCGTCCACCCGCTCGTTCTTGTAGGAGGTGAGCGCTCCGTCCGAGGTCAGAAGCGGGATGATGGTCTGGCTGGCGTCGAACGTGGAGTTGCCCCACCCGATGAGGTAGAACGCCGGCCCCGTCGAGATGTCGCCGTCGAGCAGTTCGCCGGCCAGCTTCCCGAAGTCGCGCTGGTTCACCTCCGCGGAGACGTTCGACAACTCGTCGATGTAGTTGACGACCGCCTGCGCTATCTCGAGGTCTTTCAGATAGCGGCCGCTCGGCGTGTCGAGCGTGATTTCGGCGCCGGCGTAGCCGCTCTCCTCGACGAGCCGCTCGGCCTCCTCGACGTCGTACGGGAACGGGTCGAGGTTCTCGTTGTAGCCGGTGAACCCTTCGAGCGTCGGCTGACCCGTCTGGTCGGCGAACCCGGACAGCACGTTCTGGATGATGCTCTCGAGGTCGATGGCGTAGTTCATCGCCTGCCGGAACTGGACGGAGTCGAACGGCTCCTTGTTGTACACCATCGCGTTGTAGATGATGCGCGTCGAGGGCACCGCGCTGATGGAGGCGTTATCCGCGTTCTGGACGCGAGCGGCGTCCTGCGGCGGGACGTTGACGATGAGGTCCGTCTCCTCGCTCAACAGCTGGTTGACCCGCGTGCTGGACTCGCCGGCCGCCTGGATGGTCAGCGTGTCGGCGGGCGCGGCGTCACGCCAGTAGTCGCCGTAGCTCTGGTACTCGACCTGAACGTCCTGCTCGTAGTCGGTCAGCTCGAACGGCCCGGTGCCGTTCATGTGGGAGTTGATGTAGGCGGTGTCGTGGCTCTCGACCCACGACTTGTCCATGATGTCGCAGTACGACGCGAACTGCGCGAACACGATGGGGTTGATGCCGTCGGAGTTGACGACGACGGCGCTGTCGCCGTCAGCCGGGGTCGCCCCGGTGACGCCCGCAAGCTGGTCGCGCTGGGGGCTCTCCAGCCCGCCCACGTCCGACTGGACGATGCGGTTGATGGAGAACGCGACGTCCTGTTTGGTGAGCGAATCGCCGTTGTGGAACGACACGCCCGAGCGGAGTTGGAACCGGACCCGTCCCGGCTCCAGTCGCTCGTAGCCGGTGGCGAGTTCGTCGACGATTTTCCCGTTGCGGTCGCGGGAGAGCAGCCCCTCGTACACCTGCAGGACGATGTTGTCCGTCGGCGTCTCGCGGTGGTCGTGGGGGTCGAGCCCGGAGTCGAGCTGTGACTGCGTGATGACCACCGAGGAGTTGTCCCCCTGCGGCTCGATGGAGTAGGCGTCGATGCGCTCGTCGCGGCGCGCCTCCCACTGGATGCTGGAGGAGACGCCGTACACCGAGTACTGGCGGTTGAGATAGATCCACGGCGCCTCGTCGTGAAGCACCTTGTTGGCACGCTGGAGGTAACCCGAGCGGGTCTCGGGCTCCTCGGGCGTCGGGGAGGACTCGTCGGTGGGGCTCTCCATCGGGGTCCCCTCGTCGTCGGTCGGCGACGGCGTGGGCGACCCGTCGCCACCCGTACAGCCGGCCAGCATCGCGGCACCCCCTGCGGTTCCGGTCAGCTCCAGAAATCGTCGACGGTTGACATCCCGTGACATACTACTCGCCGGATAGTGCCCCCCTACATAAATATCCCACGTACTGCCGGCCCGTCGTTCGGCTGACGTAACACGTCTACGGCGGTCAGGTGGCCCCCGGTGACGGCCCGAGCGGCTCAGTTGTTGGGGCCGACGCGGTAGCGGTACGGCTGGCCGTCGATGACCTCGACCTCGCCCTCCTGGGCGCGGCGGCCCAGCACCGTCGCCACGCGGTGAGCGCTGTCGAACTCCTCGCCGTGCTCCTCCAGCAGGTCGAGGATTTCGCGGGCGGTCAGCGGCTCCTCGGCCTCCGCCTCGGAGAGCACCGACCGGATGCGCTCGAACTCACCCCGGCGTATGCGCATGTGCATACACAACACCCCTACCACCATAATCACCCGTCAGACATCTGTCGGACGCGGGTTTCCGGAGAATCGAAAGACGGCGACTGGCTGAAACAGATGGCGGATGTCCGACAGTCGCGGGTGACGACGGCCCCGCGCTCACGCCGGCGAGTCGTACTCCGTCTCGAACTCCCGTTCCTGCCGGTACTGCTCGACGAACGCCGACACGTCGAACTCCAGCATCTGCTCCTCGAACTGGCTTGCCGCTTCGTCGTTCTCGGCGTGCGAGACGGCGTGTTCCATCAACTCGACGATGAGTTCCACCGCTATCTCGTGGAGGCGCCGGGCGTCGAACTCCGCGACCCACACCATCGCGTAGCCGACAGCGCCGTCGTCGCTGACGTCCTCGGCGGCCACCTGCTCGGGGAACTCCTCGAGGACGATGCCCATGAGGTGGGCCATCGAGAACTCCGGGGCGTCGTCGGCCGTCTCGACGGTCGCCCGTAGCGTCTCCACGATGGCTTCCGGGACGAACCGCGACAGGGGGTGGACGTCGACGACGACCGCGTGGACGGCACCGCAGTCGCAGTCGAACTCCCGCATCCCCATGTCGAGGTCGGTGACGGCCACGCTCTCCCCGCAGGGCAACTCGAGGCGGTCGCCGTCGCCCGGCACGCGCGGTCCGGTCATAGCGGCACTCCGTGTCGCGCCCGGAAAAGTCGTTCTCTATGCGCCCAGCGGTGACCACCCGGACGTCGGGCTCGCTCCGCGGGGGGTCGTCGTCAGCCGGGTCCGCGCCGTCCTCGGGTTCGTCCCGTCAGGGCTCGGGGAGGTCATCGGGACCCAGCGGTGCGTCGTAAGGGTCCTCCTCATCCTCGCTCTCGTCGTCGGTCGGCGTCTCGTCGCGGAACCCCACGTACGCGCGGGCGACCAGCGCCGACGAAAGGAGGTTCGCCGCGCCGACGAGTAGCCCACCGACGAGCAGGCCGACCGATTCGGCGGGCAACAGCCCGCCGGCGACCCGGGGGGCGAGATACAGCAGGCCGAGCGTGCCGACGACGACGCCGACGGGGAGGAGACGGCCGCTCGCCACTCGCCGGCTCTCGGCCAGCGCGGCGAGTACGCCGTCGTCCTCGATGGCGACGCGAGCGTGCGCGAACAGCAACACCGTGGCGGCGTACAGCCCCGGGAGGACGAGCGCGACCAGGCCGGCGATGACCAGCGTCTTGACGAGCACGCCGACGACGAACCCGCTGAAGACGGCGCGACCGACGCGCCGCCCGGCCGCTTCCCGCACCGGTTCGCCGGCGACCGTCCGGAGCGCGACCACGGAGAGATACTCGCTGACGACGGCGACGGCACCGAACACCAGGAGGCTCGGCCCGTAGCCGACCGGCAACGCGAGCACGATGGGCCGGAACGCCGCCGGGTCGACCGGGAGCGCCGCGGGGTCGCCGCCGGCGGCGAGATACTGGCTGATGGACGTCGCCAGAAGCGTCTGCCGGGCCACGACGGTCGCGGTCCCGACCGCGAGGAACCCGACGAGCAGGAGCAGGCCCGCCCTGGAGCGGAGGCGGCCGACGGCCTCCTCGAGTGCGGTTCCGGCGTCCATCTACGGCCAGTCGTCGCGGTCGTCGTCGCCTTCGCGCTCCTTGCGGGTCGCCTCGGGGTCGCCCAGTTCCCACTCGGCGGCCTCGGCGGCGTCCTCGACGTGGAGGAACTCCCAACCCACCTCGTCGGCCAGCGCCGCGTCGTCGTCGTTGGTGCCGATGAACACGTGGCGCTCGGTGTCGAACTGTCGTTGCACGTTCTCCAGCGACTCCTTCCGGCCGCGAGGCCCCGAGAAGAAGTCCTGTCGGATGCGGTTCTTCCGCGTGAAGTTCGTGACGACGTAGGTGGGCTTGTCGCTCACCACACCGACGTACTCGCTCCAGGTCCGCGCGCTGGCGAAGACGGCCTCCGGGTCGGCGAGCCGCTTCAGCGCCGCCAGCTCGAAGGCCAGGGTCATGTCGCTAGAGCCGCCGCCTTGCATGCCCGCCTGTCGGGAGGGGCCGGAGAAAACGCTTCGGATACGGTACGCTACTGTTCGGCCTCGGGCGCGAAGTCGTCGACGTCGATGGTCTCCGACAGGAGCAGTTCCTCCTTGCCCGTGACGTCGACGTTGTCGCGCGCGAGTTTCTTCAGCTTCGACTGCGGGGAGAGGTCACCGATGAGCACGCCGCCGATGACTTTGCCGTCCTTGAGCGCGACGCGGCGCCACTCGTTCTCGGAGTATTTTCGCTCGACGCTGTCGTCGCCCAGCGTCGGGTGACCGAAGGAGAGGAACGGGAAGTCGAAGTGGGTGATGGAGTACGAGGAGACCCACTCGAACGCCTCTTCGGGCCCGTCGGCGACCATGTTCGCGCCGGCGATGGAGCCCTGTTCCTTCGCGGAGCCCCACGCGCCGTTCTGGGCCTGCTCGCCGAGGAGGACGTCGTAGAACTGCGTGATGTCGCCCGCGGCGTACACGTCCTCGACGTTCGTGCGCATGTGCTCGTCGACGACGATGCCGTCGTCGAGTTCGAGGTCGGTGTCCTGCAGGAACTCGGTGTTGAAATCGAGGCCGATGGCCGCGCCGACGAAGTCGGCGTCGTAGCGCTCGCCGTTCGGGTCGACCGCCGCCTCGACGCAGCCGTCGTCGTCCGTCTCGAAGCGGTCGACGCCGGAGTCGAACACCGGCGTGACGCCCTTCTCGCGGAGCGCGTCGTGGATGATTTCGGCACCCTCCGGCGACAGCGCGTAGCGCCACCAGCACTCGCCGCGCATCAGGTAGTTCGCCTCGACGTCCTGGGCGCCACAGATGGCCGCGAGGTCGATGCCGAGCAGGCCGGCGCCGACGACGACGCCGTTCTCGGCCCGTTCGGCGTTCTCCTTGATGGCGCGGGCGTCCTGGAACGTCCAGAAGTGGTGGATGCCCTCCGCGTCGGAGTTGTCCACGGGCAACTGCGTCGGCGTCCCGCCCGTCGCCACGAGCAGTTTGTCGTACTCGTAGACGTCGCCCGAGTGCGTGTGTATCTCGTGGGCGTCGGTGTCGACGGTCGTGACGTGTGTGTTCAACTGGAGGTCGATGTCGCGCTCCTCGTACCAGCCCGGTTCGTGAATCGAGATGGGCGCTTCCGGCAGTTTGCCCTTGGCGAACTCCTTGATGAGGATGCGATTGTAGAGGGCTTCCCCCTCGTCGGTGATGACCGTCACCGACGCGTCCGGGTCCGCCTCCCGGATGGTCTCGGCGGCGGAACTCCCCGCGATGCCGTCGCCGATGATGACGTGCGACGTACTCATAGCGACGGGTTCGGTATCGGGGCTAATGTGAATTGCTATCTCCGCTTTCGTCGTGTGAAACGTGGTCACACTGGACGACCGTTCGGTAGCGCCGGCCGTTGCGTCCGTGCCACCGGTTGCGGGAGACTCAAGGCCGTCGCGTCCGAACGGCCGGGCATGAAGATTCGCCAGAACGTCCGCCACTGGGCCGCCAAGAAGGCGCTCACGACCCCCGTCATCGGCGGCGCGGTCAACGACAAACTGGTGGACATGCACACGGACATCTTCCTGGGGAAGACCGACGAGGCGAACCGGGGGCCCCGTCGCGACCACCTCGACGACTTCTTCGACGCGACGATGGACGCGTACGTCGCCGCCCTCGAGGCGGGCTACCCCGAGGCGGAGGCCCGCGAAATCACCCACGTCCAGGCGAACTTCGACTTCTTCAACCACGGCTGGACGGAGATGATGGAGATTCCCGCCGACGAACTGGAGGCCCACTACCGCCGCTACGAGTCGTTCTTCACCGACCACGGCGTCACCATCGACGACCCGCTCGGCGAGTTCCGGCCCGCCGACGGTGTGGCCGACGCGCCCGCCACCCCGGAGAAACTGGAGCGCGCCGAGTTCGAGAACGCCATCGCGGGGTTCGCGGACGACGTGTACGTCGAGGACGGCGACGGCGAACTCCACCAGGGCGGCGACACGCCCGAGCCCGACGACGTCGACCCGACCGAGGCGCCGGGGGTCGACGAGGAGTCGACTGCGGACTGACCCCGCTTACTCGACCGTCCCGCCGCCCCGCCCGAGCAGGCGGTCGGCCGCCTCGTAGCCCGCCACGACCGCGCCGTTGAGCGACCGCTCCGGATACTGCGCGCGGGTCGCCATCCCCGCGTAGTAGAGCCCCTCGGCCACCGCCTCACCCAGGTCGTAGGGGACGACCATCTCCAGGTAGCCGCGCTCGTAGACGGGCGCCGTCCGTGGGTTGCGCGCTATCTCCATCCACGTCACCTGCTCCCGGGAGAACTCGGGGAACATGTCGGCGACGCCGTCGAGCCACAGGTCGCGCACCTCGTCGTCGCTCATCTGCCACAGGTCCTCGTCGGTGTCCTGGATGTAGGAGGCACAGTACAGCAGGTGTTCGCCGCCGTACCGCTCGGGCGGGACGAAGTTCGTGTGCTCGATGAGCGCGCCGAACGGCGCCTCGTCGGCGATGTTGAGCCAGTAAGTGTCGGTCACGGACTCGTCCATTCCGACGACCGCACAGACGGAGCCCTGGAAGTCGATGTCGCAAGCGTAGCCGGTCCACCGCTCCAGCAGGTGCGGCATCGTCGCCACCACCACGTCGTCGACGGCGTGCTCCACCGCGTCGCCGTCGCGCTCGACCGTGATGGCCTCGACCCGCTCGCCGAACTCGATGTCGGTGACCCGTGCGCCGGTGACGACGTTCTCGCGGCCGACCGCGTCGACCAGCGCGTCCAGCAGGACGCCGAATCCGCCCTCGATGTAGCCGAGTATCTCGCCGCGCAGGAGGTCGCGCTCGCCGCGGAACTTGATGCGCCCGAGGAGCCACGCCGCCGACACGTCCTCCTTGCGGGAGCCGAACTTCGCGTCGAGCAACGGCTCGAAGAAGTAGTCGTAGACGCCCTGGGTCGTATGTTCGAGCAGGAACTCCTTGATGGGCACCTCCTCGAACGCTTCGAGGTCGTCGTACGTGTCGAAATCGGGTATCCCGCCGCGCACGTCGATTTCGAGCGTCAACATTCCCAGCCGGAACTTGTCGTACAGCGAGAGGTGGGGGTAGGCGGCTATCTCCCAGGGGGTGTCCAGCGGGTGGACGACGCCGTCGACGTAGTAGGCGTTCTCGCCGAGTCGCCACTCGACGCGGTCGCCGACGCCCAACTCCTCGGCGAGTTCGACGATGGTCTCCTCGCTCTTCGAGAGGTGGTGGTAGAACGCCTCGATGCGGTCGCCGCGGGTCTCGTAGGTGGCCGCGAGGCCGCCGACGGCGTCGCTGGCCTCGAACACCGTCACCTCGTGGCCCGCCTGCTGGAGGCGGTGGGCGGCGGCCAGCCCCGCTATCCCCCCGCCGACGACTGCCTTCATACCCGGTCCGTCCACGAGCGTCGGCAAGGGCTTTTTCATCCGTCGGTTCCCGGATTCGGTCGGCCTGAAGTGGCTCGCGCGTCACGACGGGTCACACCGCCGGCGAGGGACAAAACATAACCTTGCCCCCACGTACGTCGCCACATGAGCGAGACCCCCGACGAGTACTACACCGAGGAACGCTGGAACAACTGGCTCGACAGACTCCGCGAGGAGGACATCGACCCCGAGAACGAGGACTCCGCCCGTCTGCTGTTGAATCTGCAGGACGACGCGGCCATCGCCGTCGCCAAAATCGTCTCCGACTACGACGACGGCGAGCTCGCCGAGGACGCCGCGCTCGAGGAACTGGAGACGATCCGCGAGATAGTTCTCAGCGAGGTCGAGTTCGAGGAGGAGGACAAACTGATGCTCATCGACGGAGTCCAGACCTCGCTGGTCTGTGTGTTCTACGCCGCCGAGGAGTTCGTCGTCGCGGGGCCGGCCGACGAGGGGAGCGTCGAGGAGTACGTCCGCGCCGCGGCCGACGCCGAGGCCGAGGAGGACATCGACGCCGCGCTCGGGTACACGGCACAGGCCGGCACCCTCGTCATCGACGGCGCGACGCTCGACATGGACATCGCGGAGGACATCGAGTACGGGCTGGTCTCGGAGTGGCTCAACGGGCTCGACTCCCTGCAGACGGCGCTGGCGGACCCCGAAGTCGTCGAAGAAGACGACGAGTAGGGGAACTCGGGCGGCGCTTGGCCCCGGGGCTTTTGTTACTGGGTTTCGTTGGGGTGAGCGATGGACCGGCGGGGGCAGTCCGTACAGGTGGGAGTCATCATCATTTTCGGCTTCCTCATCATCGCCTTCTCCGCGTATCAGGCGGCGGTGGTCCCCGACCAGAACGCACAGATAGAGTTCAACCACTTCCAGCAGGTCGAAACCGAGTTCACGGAGCTACGGACGGACGCGCTCGACGCCGTCAACACCGGCAACGCCCGCTCGGTCGGCGTCGACCTGGGGCTCCGCTATCCGGCGCGGGCGTTCGCGGTAAACCCGCCGCCGGTCAGCGGGTCGCTCCGGACGACCAACGCCGGCGAGGTGGAACTGCGTGGCCTGTCGGACAGCGCCGCCGACGTGTGTGCGACGACGAGCACGACAGTCGAGAGCCGGTCGCTGACGTACCGCCCCGGCTACCACGTCTACAGCGAACCCGAGCACGTCACGCTCGAGAACACGCTGATAGAGCAGGAGTTCGACGGCGGCAAACGTTACAGCACGCAGGACTTCGTCACGCCCGGGTCGGGCACCCCCAGCATCGACCTCGTGGTGCTGACCGGCGACGTGGGCCGCGAGGGGACGGACTCGTACAGCCTCGACCTCGAACCGAGTCGCCGGTACGAGACGACGGTCGACCCCGGCTCGTCGTTCAGCGTGGTCGTCCCGAGCACGCTGTCGGCGTCGACGTGGGAAGACGAGATACTGACCGACGACAGCGGGAGCACCTACTCGTTCGTGAACGGCGTCTCGTCGGTCGGGAGCGACAACTCGCGGGTGGAGATAACGTTCGCCGCCGGCGAGTACGACCTCAGCTGTGCGGCACTCGGGCTGAACGCCGACCCCGCCTACCAGCCGCCCGAGGGGTCGACCGGGGGTGGCGGCGGCAACGCGTCGCTGGGCTACGGGAGCGGCGGCACGACGACGTACTCGCCCGAGAACGCTACGCAGACGCTCTCCCTTCCGAACGGCCGGTGGAGCGGCATCTCCTCGACGGACGAGTTCATCGTCAACGACGCCGACTACATCATCGCCTACAGCAGCGGCGTCGAGCGGTTCAAGGCGTCGTTCCGGCTCGACAACGGCACCGGCGAGCTGGCGATGCGAATCAGGCTCTCGCGGTCGATCAGCCGGGACAGCGGCTGGAACACCAAGTCGGTCGCCATCAAGAACGGCAACAACAACCAGGGCGCGACGCTGACGGACGAAGCGGCTCGCCGGATGTTCAACGACACCGCCTACGAGGGCGCCGACATCCTCGACATAACCAACTATCCCGGGCAGTCGCCCACGAGTACGTTCGCGGGATACCTCGAGGATGTCGCCACGATGGACGACAGCGACGTAAAGATAGTAACCTCCGACATCGAGGGACGGGCGAACGTCACCGTCCGGCGGGAGGTGCTGTTCTCGGCGGTTCAGCCACAGCCGTCGGACGGCGAGCAGTACGAGTTCGTCCGCGTCAACTTCGAGACGCCGACAAACACCGACGGATGGGAACTCGTCGACTCTGACGGCTCGACCACCTCGCTCCCGAGTACGACGCTGTCGGGCGAGGTGTACTTCGCGGCCGACGAGTCGGCGTTCGAGACGGAGCGAGGGCTGAACGACGACAAGGTGTACCCGCTGTCGACGGACCTCGAGGACGCCAGCGACGTGCTCGTACTGTACGACGATCAGGACCAGTACCGCGACGAGGTGGCCTACGAGGAGAACAACGACTCCACGACGCCCACCACCACGAACGGCTGGCACGTCAACGAGGTCGGCCAGGGGACGGTCGCGAACCGGACACGCGCCGACGGTCGCTACCTCGACAACGACAGCGCCGCCGACTGGGGGACCAAGAGCCAGACGTCGTTCTTCACGACGCCCGGCGTCCCGTCGGTGGCGTTCTCGCCGTCCAGCAACGGTAACAAGATACAGACGGTGAACAACCAGGGGACCGTCAGTACGTTCGGCATCGACAGCGGCCAGCCGAGCGTCCTCGGACCGAAAGCCGACATCGACGGCGACGGGCAGGACGAGGTGCCGTACGTCGACAACAACAACAACCTGAAGTACATGAACTCGGACGGCACTGTCGTCGATCTCGACACGACGCTCAGCGGCGGCGCTAAGAAGGCGTCCATCGGCGTCGGTGACCCCGACCCCGACGACGCGCTCACGGTGTACTACGTCGGGTCCAACAGCAACGACCCGTACAGTGTCAAGCCCGGCGGGACCGCACAGCCGCTCACGGCTGCCGACGACAGTCTCATCGGTGCCGTCGGCTACGCCGACTTCGACGGCGACAGCGCGTCCGAACCGATCTTCATCGCCTCGCAGACCGAACTCGGCTACGTCGACGGTGGTACGGTCACAACCGTCTCCATGCAAGGCAGCACGAAGGTCTCGAAGAAGTCCGTCGGTGAACCGTTCCAGTACAACGGCGGCACCCGGGTGCCCATCCTGAACACCAACAAGAACAACCAGATCGAACTGGTGAAACCCAACGGAAAGACGTCGACGATACTCAAGCAGGGCGCCACCCCCAAGCCGAAGAAGGCACCCATCGCGCCCCGCGACTGGGACGACGACGGCACGCCCGAACTGCTGTTCATCGACGGCAACGACAACCAGAAGATCAAACTGGTCGAACCCGGCACCGGCACCGTCCGGCTGGTGTACGACCAGAAGGTGAAGGCGAAGGGCGTCAGGTAGCCGCGACGCTCGACCGTGACGGTTCGCGCCGCCGTCGAGGGTCGGTTCTGTCCTGTCATTCTATATAAAAGCCGCATATACGTGGCAACTATCCGGATATATTTATACGGCCGTCTCGTAACTTCCCGAATGGATACGCGAGGACAGTCGATTCAGGTCGGAGCCATCATCCTGTTCGGCTTCCTCGTCATCGCCTTCTCCGCGTATCAGGCATCCATCGTCCCCCAGCAGAACGAGGAGGTGGAGTTCCAGCACAGTCAGGACGTCGCCGAGGACATGCAGCAGTTACGCAACGACGTGGTGGAGGCCGGCACCACGGGGACCACGCGCACCGCCTCGGTCAGACTCGGGACGACGTATCCGCCGCGCACGTTCGCCTCTAACCCGAACCCGGCGTCGGGGTCGCTCCGTGCAGCGTCGGTCGGCTCGGGGGAGATATCGCTCGACGCACCGGGTGCGAACATCGAGAGCATCTGTGGCTACGATAAGGACGGCGACGACGCGGTGCCGAGTCGCTCGCTGGTGTACGAACCGAACTACCACGTCTACCAGTACGGACAGACCGTCGTGTACGAGAACAGCGTCGTCTATCGTCAGAACGACGACGGGGTCGTCCTCGACAGCGGACAGACGCTCATCACGGGGAATCAGATACGGATTCCCGCGCTCATCGGTGAGTACCAGCGCGCCGGAACGACCATGGTGTCTGTCGACGTCGCCGCGGGGAAGACCGGGGTCGGCACGACGGCCAACACGGGGGCGACCGAACTGACGGTCCCTTCGACGCTCGGGAAGGGGGAGTGGGAGACCCTGCTGGCGGGCGAACTGCAGGCGAACGGCGGGAACGTGACCGGAATAACCGACAACGGCGACACGGTGACGTTCGCGCTCGCCAGCGCGGAGTACGACATCACCTGTCCGGTCGTCGGTGCCGGCACCACCCCGTCGAACCAGCCGGCGAACGTGAAAGGCGAGGCCGGCGGCATCAACCCCTCCGCGTCGGGCGACGTGCGCCTGAGCGACGTCGAGCGTCACACCTCGCCCAAGGACGTCATCGTACTGAGCTTCACCAACCCGGGCGACGAGGTGAATCTCAGTCAGGCCCGGTTCAACTTCTATCAGGCCAGCACGGACGACGGTCCGGACCAGCTGGACCTGTCGGGGTACGACCTCGGCGCGACCAGCGTGGGCACGACGGTCGTCAGCGACCTCCAGCGCCGGGGCGCACCCGACGAGCCGTCCCCGAACCTGACGTTCACCGGCGGCGGGTCCGTCACGGCCGTCGCCCTGCGCTACGAGGACTCGACCGGGAGCATCTACAGCCCGGCTCAGGACGACATCTCGGTCGTCAATCTGGTGTTCTCCGACGGTCAGGAGGCGAACTACTTCGTCAACGTCCCCAAGCAGGGCACGACGGTCAGCAACGACGCGCCGACGGCTGACTTCACGTATTCGACGAGCTTCCCCAACACCGTGGATGTCGATGGCGGAGCAAGTAGTGACCCCGACGGTTCTATCAGTACCTACGAGTGGGACTGGACCAGTAACGGGGGGTACGATCCATCCGGACAGACCGTCAGTCACATGTACACGAACTCCGGGTCGTACGACATCACGCTCCGAGTGACCGATAACGCTGGTGCGACAGACACGGTAACGAAAACGGTCGCTGTGACGACAGCCGGCAGCGTCCCTGGCTTTAGTAGCGCTTCAGCGACAGATTTAGCAAAGAACCAGATGGACACGCAGACCATCACGTTCAGAATCAACCAAACGCTGAACGCCGGCGAGACAGTCAGCATCAATCTCGATGCCCCCCAGAGCGTGAAAACTAACGGTCAGATAAACGATGTCGATTACCGGTCTGGAAGCGGCCCATCGGTCACCGGCGGCGGAGGTAGCGCGACACTGTCTGCTGGTCGAGAGACGGCGAGTATCACGTACTCGCCTCCGCCTTCTGGTTTACCTGGTGGAACTCAGGTGAGTCTCTCGATTGAGGCTGAAACGAAAAACGGGGGTCCCTATACGATTCAGTTCAGCCGTTCAGACGGCTCCGGAACGGAGACCGCGACGTTCACGATCAACTAGGCCCCAACTCTCCGATTCCGTGTTTTGATGAGCCACGCGCTATTCGCCACTAGGACTATAGCACGGGGTTCCGTGGTTGTCGCAGAGGATCGTGATGGGGCTGAGCCTCGGACCTCGATGGCCGTATTCACTTTACCGAAGTCAGAATCAGGCCCCCGACCGCGCCCAGTCGGAGGTGGTCGGCGTCGTCCTGCTCGTCGCGCTCATCGTGAGCGTCGTCGCCGTGTTCGCCGTCCCCGCCATCCTCGACGTCGACACGGACCCGGCGCCGTTCGTCGGCGCGGAGGTGTCGGCCACCACCGAGCACGTCACCGTCGTTCACGGCGGCGGCGACGCCGTCCCGTCGCGTGACATCGTGGTCGTCCTCCGGTACGGGGACACGGCCGACCGCGTGCGCCTCGACGGCGCCCACGCCGGCCCGTTCGTGCCCGGTGATGCGGTCACCCTGCCGCTCGACCCGCCGGTTCCGTTCGGCTCGCTCGTCCGGGTGCAGGTCGTCCACGCGCCGACTGGCACGTCGTACGTCTCCGACGCGGTCGTCGCCCAGGGCGCCTGAATTTCGACACGCGTCGAAGCTCTCGTCGTCAAACACTTATACCGGTGGTGCGACCCTCCGACCATGACGAACGTGGGCATCGACGCGGTCGACATCTGGACCGGCAAACTGAAACTCGACCTGGCGGAGACGTTCGCGCCCGAGAAGGGCGACGACCCCGAGAAGTACACGAAGGGGCTGGGGCTGTACGAGTCGTCGTTCCCCGACACGTACGAGGACATCGTGACGATGGGCGCGAACGCCTGCAAGCGGCTGATGAAGCGCAAGGGGCTCGAACCCGACGACATCGGCCGCATCGACGTGGCCACGGAGTCGTCGTTCGACAACTCCAAGCCGATTTCGACGTACATCGCGGGCTGTCTCGAGGACGTGTTCGACGGCGACTTCCACCACGCCAACAAGGGCGAACGGAAGTTCGCCTGCGTCGCGGGCACGCAGGCCATCGACGACGCGTTCAACTGGATTCGCGCCGGGCGAAATCGTGGTCGGTCGGCTATCGTCGTCGCCACGGACACGGCCCTCTACGAGCGGGGCGACCCCGGCGAGGCCACCCAGGGGGCCGGTGCGGTGGCGATGCTCGTCTCCGAGGACCCCGACCTCGTCGAACTGTCCGCGGAGCAGGGGTACGGGAGCGCCGACGAGACGGACTTCCTGAAGCCGAACCAGCAGTTCCCCAGCGTCGACGGGAAGCGGTCGGTGCAGGTGTATCTCGCGCGGATGCGCGAGGCGCTCGTCGACTACGAGTCCGTCGCGGGCGACATCCACCCCGACGACTTCGCGTACGCGCCGTTCCACACCCCGTTCCCGGGGATGGTGCGCCGCGCCGCCCTGCTCGCCTACCGGCACATCACCCGCGACACCGAAATCGAGGAGGAACTGGCGGCCGACATCGGCCGCCAACCACGCGAGGAGGCGTTCGACGACTACGAAGCGTACCAGGACGCGCTCAGCGACTACACGGACGCGCTGAAGGGAACCGACCGCTACGCTGACTGGTACGACGCCGCCATCGAGCCGACCTTGGACATCGCCCGTCACGTCGGCAACTGGTACACCGGGAGCGTCCACGTCGCCCGCGTCGCCTGCCTCCGGCGCGCGCTGAACGAGGGCCGCGACGTTTCCGGCAAGCGCCTCCTGCTGGCCTCCTACGGGTCGGGCGCACAGGCCGAGATTCACCACGAGACCGTCCAAGACGGCTGGAAGGCCGAACTCGAGGAGCTGAACATCGACGAGCAGATAGCCGCCCGCTACGACCTCTCGTTCGAGGAGTACGAGCAGGTCCACGCCGCCCACGACCACTCTCAGGACCGTGACTTCGAGGAGTTCACGGCGCCCAGCGACGAGTTCGTCTTCGATGGCTGGGGCCGGATGGGCGAGCGGAAGTACCGCTACGTCGAGTAGTCCGTCGTCGCGACGCGTCCGGAGCCGTCGAACGTCGCGGTCACCGACGCTCCCGCCCGTTCGAACGTCGCGTGGACCCGGGTGGGCTCCCGCTCGACGTCCGTCGCCGCTTCGACGAACGGCACCTCCCAGAACGGCCGTCTCGCTGGGTCGGTGCCGTGCGCGCGGAGGAACTCCGCCACCTCCGGCACCGTCAGCGCGAACATCGCCACCGGCCCGCGATACGCGCGGCCACAGCGGTCGCAGGTGCCCCGGAACACGTGGTCGATGCCGGGTGCGGGCGAACTACCGAGCGACAACTCGACCGTGCCGTGACAGAGCCGACAGACCCCCCGGCGGACGTGGTCCGCGTCGGTCCTGACGGACAGCGCCGTCAACTCGAGTAGCGCCTCCAGCGACCGCTCGGCGGCGCTTCCGGGCGGGAGTTCGTGGGTGAACGCGTGGTCGTTCGGACAGCCGACGCGGACGACGCCGTCGGCGTACCCCGCCGACAGCCCCGCCCCGCAGAACTGGCAGTCCACGTCGAGCGGCGTCGGGTCGCGTTCGTAGTCGTCGTACGCACCCGCCAGAAGCGGCGCGACGACGGCCCGCCCCTGGTAGCTGAGCCGGTAGCCGCCGTCCGTCTCCTCGACGAACGTGCCGCGCAGTTGGTCTAGATGGTAGTTGAAGTTCCCCGAGTCGTCGACGCCCGCCCGGCGTCGCAGGTCGGAAAACGACGGCTCCTCACCCTCGCGGCTCGCCGCCACCAGCGCCCGCAGGATGGCCAGCCGCGTCCGGTTGGCCGCGAGGTCGAACGGCGAGACATCGTCCATGCAGGCAGTCGCTCGTGACCGAGCATATTCCTGTCGGCTGGCGTACAGCAAACGGCTACGGGAATCGCTTTTCACCCGCCGCCTCCGACTGCCGAGTATGGTGCCTGACGCACTCCGTGACCATCCGGTCGCGGCGTTCGTCGCGGTGGCGTACGGTTTCTCGTGGGCGTGGTGGGTCGGCGGCGGCCTCCTGTTCGGCGGCCGCACCGTCGCGTTTACCGCCGTCCAGATCGTCGGCTCCTTCGGTCCCGCGGTCGCGGCCGCCCTGCTCGCATCGACGGTCGGGCCGGGCCTCCGGTCGTGGGCACGCGGCCTGTTCCGGGTTCGGGTGCCGCTCCGCTGGTACGCCGCGGCCATCGGCGTCCCGCTTCTGGTGCCGGTCGGCGTCACGGCGTGGTGGGCCGCCCGCGGCGGGACGCTCGACCTCTCGCTGGTGCCGGGCCGACTCGTCCGCTACCTGTTCGGCTTCGTGTTCGTCGCCCTGGTCGGCGGCGGCAACGAGGAACCCGGCTGGCGGGGCTGGATGCTCCCGAAACTGCAGGAGACGTACGGCGCGCTCACCTCCGCGGTCGCCGTCGGGCTCGCGTGGGCGGCGTGGCACGCGCCGCTGTTCGTGTTCTCGCCGGCGTACGCCGGCCGGCCGCCCGTCGCCTACGCCGCGTTCGTCGTCGCCGCTTCGGTCGTGTTCGCGTGGCTCTACAACGGCTCCGGGAGCGTCGTGCCCGTCGCGGTCCTGCTCCACGTCGGGGTCAACACGGCGACGGTGCTGGCACCCGTCCCGCGGACGGCGATGCAGTCCCCCGGATTCAGCCAGGCCGGGCTGTACGTCCAACTCGGCGTCTGGACGCTCGTCGCGCTGGCCGCCGTCGCGGTCCACGGCCGGGAGACGCTCGCGGCCGGAGCGGCCCGCGTGGTGCCGACGGCGGACGCGGGCGGGTAGAGTTAAGGGACGCCCCCCGTCAGTAGCAGTATGGACGACTCAGCGTACGACGAACTCGTCTCGTCGCTGACGCCCCAAGAGTCCGGGGGTGGGGTGACGAGCTACCGCAACACAGTCAGCGTCGCCTGCCCGGCCTGCGAGGAGCCGTTCGACGACCTCGTCGTCGTTCACGACGACGAGACGCCGCTAGAACTCAGCCGGATGCTCGACATCTGTGTCTCCCGGCACGACGGCGACGTGCTGCTGTTCACACACCGGCACTAGCTAGTCACACATCGGACTAGCTACGGCAGCTCCCGCAGACCCTCGAGCATCTCCTCGAGGTCCATCGTCGTCACGGCCAGCGAGAAGCCGTCCGCACCCGCGAGTTTAGGTGCGTGTTCCCACAGGTCCTCGCGGTCGATGCCGTGCAACAGGACTGCCGACGGCGTCGGCGTGACGACTCGGAGCGCGACCAGCGGTGACTCACCCCGGGTGACGCCGCTGAACGCGAGCACGCGGTTCGTCGACTGGCCGTACAGCCGGTAGAACTCCTCGGAGGAGAGCCGCGTGATGGCCTCGATGGAGTTGATGACGGTGTGGCCCGCGACGGTAGTCGCGGTCCCCTCCGCGACTTCGGTCGCGTCGACGGCGTCGTAGAAGCGCTCCAGCGGAATCGTCGCCGGATACTCCCGCAGGTCGTGGACGATGTCGGACTCGAACCCCGCCGAGAGCACCCGGGCGAACTGGCGGACGCGCTCGCCGCCCCGCCGCTCGTCGATGGCGAGCAGGCCGCGGACGAACCGCCGGACGACGCCGATGCCCGGCGACTCGCGGCGGCCCGACTCGTAGTCGGAGACGACCGACGCCGACACGTCGAGTTCCGCCGCGAGGTCGGTGCCAGCGACGCCGAACTCCTCGCGCCACTTCCGGAGGGTGGCGCCGGGGTCGTCGCTCAACACCACCTCGCCGGCTATCTTCTCGGCCAGTTCCCGGCGGGCCTCGCGGTCGGGCATGGCCGGCGCTTTCGCGCCGCGGGTCAAGAGCGTTCCCCAAAGCGGTCCCCACGAGAACGCCCCGGCTCACCCGGCGGACGCCTTAAGTCCGTGCCGTCCTCACTCCCCCGCAGATGCCCTCGACGCTCGTCGCCGCCGCCCTCGCGGCGCTTCTCGCCGCCGCCCTCCTCGGTGACGCGTTCGGCCCGCGGTCGGTCGCCGTCGTGGTCGCCGCCGGCGTCGCGCCGGACCTCGATGCGTTCGCCGGCCTCGTCGTCGAGGGGCTCCACAACGCCCTGTTGCACAACGTGTTCGTCCCAGCGCTCGCGGCCGCTCTCGTCCTCTGGGACACCCGCTACCGCGACGACTCGTGGCTCCGCGGCCGGTACGGCGCGTGGGGCGTCCGCGTCGCGTGGGTCGCCGTCGCCGCCTACGTCGTCCCCGGCATCCTCCTGGACCTGCTGAACGTCGAGAGCGCCGCGCCCCTCTACCCTGTCCACGACCGCTTCTACTCCGTCGTCGGCCGGTTCGAAGTGAACAACAAGCAGGGCATCGTGTTCACGTTCATCCAGCCGAACCTCGGCCCCGGTCCGCTGTTCCCGGGCGCGCGCCGCGGCACCGTCGCCGGCCAGTACGTGGTCCCGACGTTCCTCAACCCGGCCCCCGGCCCGGACCAGGGGCTCGAACGCGTGTTCTTCGCCGTCGAATCCGGCTGGGAACTGCTCGTGATACTGGCCGGCGTCACCGTCGTCGCCGCGCGGACTCGCCTGCGCTCGTGGGGGGTGGTCTGAGTGCCGTCGACGGTCGTCCACGTCGCCGTCGCCCTGCTGGTGGCGGCGGGTCTGCTCGGGAGCGCATACGACCGTCGCGCGCTCGTCGTGGTGGGGGTGGCCGCGCTCGTTCCCGACCTGGACGTGTTCGCCAGCCTCCTCGTCGAGTCGACGCATCGGGCCGCACTCCACACCCTGTTCGTGCCGCTCGGCGCGACGGCCGCGGTGTACTACGACACCCGTCTCCGCGACGGGTCGTGGCTCCGTGACCGCTACGGGACGTGGGGCGTACAGGTTGCGTGGGCGTCGGTGGCGGGACTCGCGTTCGGCGGCATCGGCCTCGACCTGTTCACCGCGCAGGGCGTCAACGTGTTCTACCCCCTCTACGACCAGTTCGTCAGCCTCGACGGGAAAGCCGGCTACTCCTCGACGCAGGGGGTGTTCCAGACGTTCGTCGAGGTGTCGGACGGCGGCAGTGGTGGGGGCGGCGGTGGCGGCGCACCCAGCGTCGACGTGGGCCAGCGCGGCTCCACCGACGAGGTCCACGTCGGGAGCGGGGTCGACCCGTCGAAGGGACCCGAACCCGAGGGAGTCAAGCGCGTGTTCCCCGTCGCCTACCGGGGGTGGCATCTCACTCTGCTGGTCGCCAGCCTGCTGGTCACCTGGGTCCGGCTCCGGCGGACTGAAGGCGCCCCGGGTCCCAGCGACGGGGAGTGACGACCGTCCGCCCCTACCGCTCGGCCGACGACGACGCGCTCTGGCGGCTGAAGGCCGCCTTCGAGCGTGAACTCGGCGCGACCGGCGACGACGCGAAGGCCAGCGCCTACGACGACAAACTCACCGACGACTACCGCCGTCGGTGGCTCGACTGGGTCGACCGCTGTACCGGCGACGAGGACTGCATCTTCGTCGCACCCGGCGACGAGGGGCTGGCTGGCTACGTGTTTCTTTTGCCCGAACGGCTCGCGTTCGTGTGGGACGCCGCCGTCGTCAACGAGGTGTTCGTCCGCCCCGCCCAGCGGGGGACGGGCGTGGCCGACGCCCTCCTCGAACGGGCGCTCGACCACGCCCGCGAGCAGGCCCTGCCGCTCGACAGGGTGGTGCTGGACGTGGACCGCGAGAACGAGCGCGCCCGGGCGTTCTACGAGCGCCACGGGTTCGAGGGCTGGGGCGAGATGGTCGCCCGCGACCTGTAGCTACAGTCGGTCGGTCGTCGACTGCGGGCCGCTCTGGCCGGCCGTCAGCCCGGCGACCACGGCTCCGAGCGCGCCGAACAGGACGGGGTAGAGCACGCCCGCCAGCAGGATGCCGGTGATGGGGTCGGGCGTCACGTTCTCGGTCGCGAACAGGAACACGCAGACGACCGAGAGGACCCCGTAGCCGATGACCGGCGTGGCCCCAGCGACGGCGGTTCGGACGGTGTCGTCGGTCGCGCCGGAGTACCGCCCGACGGCGAGGCCGGCGATGAACAGCAACACCGGCGGCACGACGTACAGCAGCGGCGTGAAGCCGCCGTCGCCGCCGATGGTGTTGGTCGTCCCGCTCACGAACCCGACGTCGAAGTTCGTCGTCGCGAGGTGAGCGTTGTAGAACACCCAGCCGACGATTTTCCACGTCGGGATGTCCGAGAACTGCGCGAGAAACGAGTTCTCGATGTCACTGCTGGTCAGCACGTAGGTGAACAGGTACGTCAGCACCCACGCGGCGACGCCGGCGACGGCGCCGACGCCGAACGGCAACTCCCGCATACTTCTGTCGGTGGACATGGAACGCGGTTCAGCCGCGACCGGAAAGTAGGTTGTGGCCGACGGCGCTCACTCGCGGGCCGCGGCCCACTCCTCGCGGCCGATTGAGTACCGGACGCTGTCGTAGACGGTGCCGTCCTGCCGGACGCCCCCGTTGCGGAGCTGGCCGTCCCGCTGGCCGCCGAACCGCTCGACGTATCGCTCGATGGCACGTCTCGATTTCTCGTTGTCGGCGTCGTGCTCGACGACGACGTACGCCAGGTCGAGACGGTCGAACGCGAGTTCGAGATAGCGGGCCGCGCGCTCGCCGGAGTAGCCGCGGCCCCAGAACCGCGGTCGGAGCCAGATGCCCAGCGTCCCGAGCCGTCGGTCCCAGTCGACCTCCAGCGCGGCGGTGCCGGCGAACTCCCCGGCACCGTCCTCGTCGGCCTTCGGTCGGAGCACGTAGTGGGCGGCCTCGCCGTCGTCGTACTGCCCGCCGGCGTGCTGGACGAACCCCAACGAGTCGTTCGGCGTCTCGTGGGGGTCCCACGTCAGATAGCGGGTCGCCTCGTCGATGCGGTCGGCGCGGTGGCTCGCGGCCTCGTACATCTCCAGCGGGTCCGTCCGGTCGGGGTGGACCACCTCGTAGCGGAGTCGCTCGGACTCCATCTCGGCGGGGAACAGCGTCATGCTCGGGCGTTCGGTCCGGGGTGGAAAAACCCTTGGCGGCCCGTGTCACTCCGGCGCGTCGGTCTCGGCCAGTCCGGTCAGCGAGTCGGGGTCGAGGCGAACGAACTGGAACGGCACGTCGCGGGTGTCGTGGTCGAACACGTCGAAAAGCGGGATGTGGACTCGGCGAAGTCCCTCCAGCAGTTCGGTGTCGACGGTCTCCTCCCCGACGGGGGCGAGCGACCCCGTGGCGACGACGCTCCGCCAGCCGTCGACCGTCTCGCCGTAGACCACGAACGAGGCCGGGCCGTCGAGACGCCCGGCCTTCTCGCTGTCGGCCGGGGCCGCAAGCCGGAAGTAGAAGCTCCGCGTCTCCGCGTCGAACCCGTACGACACCGGCCGCGACACCGGGGGGTCGTCGCCGGCAGAAAGCGAGATGACACCCGTGCCGCCGGTGCCCAGGAACTCGGTGATGGCGTCGCCGTCGAGTGCGACCGGGGATGTCTCGTCCATGGGGCTCAGTAGCACGTCACGGCGCAAAAGTCTGTGCGTCGGCGGCGTGCCGACGGCCGACTGGCCGGGGCTGCTAGTCTCGCATCTCGGGATTCGGTAGCCGGCTATATTCGGGTGGTCGTCGTCCGTTCGGGTATGACCGACGGACTTCGACGCTACGGCGCGGGCGCTGGCATCCCACTGGGCGCCGGCATCGGCGCGACGGCGGCGGTCGTCGCGGGACTGAGCGGTGAGTTGGCCCTCGTGGCCGGGTTCGGCGTGGTCGGCGGCCTCCTCGTCGGCGGCCTCGCGGGGGGGTACGCCGACGAGAACCGCGGCGACGACGGATGGGAACTCCGTCTGCTGGCGGTGGCGGTGCTGTTCAGCCTCCTCGTCGGGGGCGTGCTCGGCGCGCTGACCGCGTGGACGGTGGACGCCGCCGTCCCCGTCGGCTACGCCGTCGGGAGTGCCGCAGGCGGGCTGTTCGGACTCCTGCTGTCGGGGGTCCTCCTCGCGGCCGCGCGCTCCGAGGAGTCGGGCGGACCGGCCGCGGCCTGACTCGTGGTCGGCCGTCGCTCCGCAACCACTAAACGCCGGTCGCGCTTCCCTTCCGGTAATGGACTGGACGGAGAAGTACCGGCCAACGACGCTCTCCGAGGTGCGGGGCAACGACAAGGCCCGCGACCAACTGAAGGAGTGGGCCGAGACGTGGGACGACCACCGCGAGGCCGTCGTCGTCTACGGGTCGCCCGGCGTCGGGAAGACCTCGGCGGCCCACGCGCTCGCCAACGACATGGGGTGGCCGGTCATCGAACTCAACGCCTCGGACTCCCGGACTGCCGACGTCATCGAACGGGTCGCGGGCGAGGCCGCCAAGTCGGGGACGCTCACGCAGGCCGTCGAAGGGGAGCCGGGCCGCCGTCTCGTCATCATGGACGAGGCCGACAATATCCACGGCACCTACGACCGCGGCGGCGCCCGCGCGGTCACCTCCCTCGTCAAGGAGGCCAGCCAGCCGATGGTGCTCATCGCCAACGACTACTACGAGATGTCGCGTGGCCTCCGGAACGCCTGTCGGGAAATCGAGTTCCGCGACGTCTCGGCGCGCTCCATCGTCCCCGTCCTCCGTGACCTCTGCCGGAAGGAGGGAATCGCGTTCGACGAGGACGCTCTGCAGGCCATCGCCGACGGGAACGACGGCGACCTGCGGGGCGCGGTGAAGGACCTGCAGGCGGTCGCGAACGGCAAGGACCGCGTCGACGTCGAGGACGTGACTACGGGCGACCGCGACCGCACCAAGGGCGTGTTCGACTTCCTCGACGCCGTCCTCAAGGAGGAGGACCCCCAGGACGCGCTCCAGTTGACGTACGACGTCGACGAGACGCCCGACGACCTCCTGCTGTGGATAGAGGACAAGGCGCCGAAGGTGTACGAGGGCGACGAACTCGCCCGCGCGTACCGCCACATCTCGAAGGCCGACCGCTGGCTCGGCCGGGTGCGCGCGACCCAGAACTACTCCTACTGGCGGTACGCGACCGACAACATCGCGGCCGGCGTCGCGGCCGCCCGCGACACGAAACGCGGCGGCTGGACCCGCTACGGCGGTGCACCCTACCGGTCGACGAAGGACTCCACCCGGGACTACGTCGCCCGACAGATAGCCGAGACGGCTGGCTGTTCGACCGCCACCGCCCGGCGGGAAATCGTCCCCTATCTCGCGGTGATGACCCACCACTGCAAGAACCGCGAGCTGACGGTCAGGATGACCGCGCGCTACGACCTCGATGCCGACCACGTCGCGTTCGTCACCGGGTCGGGGAAGTCGACGAACAAGGTGCAGTCCATCGTCGAAGATGCCGAAGAACTCCGGGAGCAGGCGGCCGTCGACAACGCGGGCGACGCGTTCCTCGAACGGGTCGAGGAGGAGGCCGCCGAGAGCGACGACGGGGAGGGCGACCCGGCCGCGGACGGCGACGAGGAGAGCGGCCCCCAGCAGGCGACGCTCGGTGGTGGCGGCTCGGCCGACGGCGACGACGCGGAGCAGTCGAAGGAGGAGGCCGCCGCGGAGGACGACAGTCAGTCCGGGCTGTCGGACTTCATGTAGTCACCGGCGGTTCGTCTGCCCCAGCCCCGGGATGGAGACGACCCGCTCGAACGCGCTCATCAGCGCCGACGCCGTCAGCACCATCCCGAGGTAGACGAGCGCCGCCAGCACCAGCAACTCGAAGTAGCGGAAGTTGTTGCTGGCGATGGCCTGCGTCCGGTAGTACAGTTCGGGGACGGTGATGAACGCCGCCAGCGAACTGTACTTGATGAGGTAGACGAGTTCGTTCGACCAGCCGGGAATCGCGTACCGCAACCCCTGCGGGAGCACGACGTACCGGATGGTGTCGAGTTGTGAGAGGCCGATGGCCCGGCCCGCCGTGAGTTGGCCCTCCTGTACCGACAGCAGCGCCGAGCGGATGTACTCCGCCTGGTAGGCGGCGCTGTTGATGGTGAACCCGATGAGCGCGACGATGACGGCCTGTCCGGGGATGAACCCGCCGCCGACGAACGGCAACCCGCGGATGGTCGCCGACAGCGACAGCCCGAAGTAGAGGACGAAAAGCTGTGCGAGAAGCGGCGTCCCGCGGAGGAGTTCGGTGTACGCGAGCGCGACGCCCGAGACGACGCGGCCGCCGTACACCCGCGCCACCGACAGCGGCACCGCGATGACCAGTCCCAGCAGGATGGAGACGACGGTCAACACGACGGTCAACCACGCGCCGCTGGCGGCGGCGGGCATCGACGACGCGGCGACGGCCAGAAACGAGCAGAAGCCGCCGACGGGGGTGCCCGCGTACTGGCCGGCCAGCGCCTCGAACGCCCCGACGGGCGCGAACGGCGCGCTCGGGGACATCCCGAGCAGGTCCGCGACGTACCACTCGTAGAGCCACCGCACGACGAAGTAGCCCCAGAACAGGACGGCGGCGACGTACGTGAGCATCTGTCCGCCCGTGAGGTCGGCCGCCGTGTCCGGTTCGAGGACGCTCGCGGTGCGTTCGCTCATCGGTTCCCGCCGTGGACCTCCGTCAGCCGACTGAGGAACTCGGCCGTACGGTCGTTCTCGGGCGATTCGAACAGCTGTTCGGGCGGGCCGCGCTCGACGACGCGGCCGCGGTCGAGGAACGACAGCGTCGTCGCCGTCGAGCGGGCGAAGCCCATCTCGTGGGTGACGACGAGCATCGTCATCCCCTCGCTGGCGAGGTCACGCATCACCTCGACCACCTCCCCGATGAGTTCGGGGTCGAGCGCGCTCGTCGGCTCGTCGAACAGCATCAACTCGGGGTCCATCGCCAGCGCACGGGCGATGCCGACGCGCTGTTTCTGCCCGCCCGATAGCTCCGCCGGGTAGGAGTCGGCCTGGTCGGCAAGTCCCACCCGGTCGAGGTGGTCCATCGCGTCCGCCGCGGCGGCCTCCTTGTCCATTCCGCGGACGCGCCGGAGGCCGAGCGTCACGTTCTCCAGCGCCGTGAGGTGGGCGAACAGGTTGAAGTCCTGGAACACCATCCCGACCTGCCGCCGCAGGTCGTTGACGTTGCGGTCGTAGATGGAGTCGCCGTCCAGCAGGATGTCGCCGCTGTCGATGTCGGTCAGCCGGTTCACACACCGGAGCATCGTCGACTTCCCCGACCCGGAGGGACCGATGACCACCTCGACGTCCTGTCGGTCCATCTCGAAGGAGATGCCCCGAAGCACCTCCTCGTCGCCGTACGACTGGTGGACCTCCTCGAACTCAAGCAGGCTCACCGGCTCCCACCTCCGGGCACCGAGAAGACGCTCCCGGCGTAGTCGAGCGACCGGTTCGTCAGCATCGTCAACACGAAGTAGACGGCGCTGACCGCGAGGAATATCTCGAGAACTGCGGTGTTGCCCGCCTCCGTGAGATACAGGTTCGTCCCCCGCGTCAGCAGTTCGCCGAGGCCGATGGCGTACGCGACGGAGGTGTCCTTGAGGACGATGGTGAACTCGTTTTGGAACCCCGGAATCGACCGCCTGAGCGCCTGCGGCACGATGACGTGCTGGATGGACTCCCGCTTCGAGAGCCCCACCGAGCGGGCGGCCTCCATCTGGCCTTCGCTCACCGACTGGAGCGTGCCGCGGAATATCTGCGATTGGTAGGCCGCACTTCGCAGTCCCAGCCCCAGCGTCGCCGCGGCGAACGCCGTGAGATTCAGCGGGAACACGAAGAACATGAACGCGAGGATGACGACGATTGGCGTCCCCCGGAACACGACACCGACCCGCTGGACGAGCCGACGGGTCCACCCGTCGCCGTACACCTCGACGATACCCGCCGGGAGGCCGACGATGAAGCCGAGCAGGATGCTCGCCACCGTCAGCCCGATGGTGACGAGCACGCCGCCGAGCAGATACCCCTGATTGGCGAGGATGAACTCCCAGGGGCCCGCCTGCAACGGGAGCATCAGCCGCTGAACCACTCGTTGCGCAGTTCCTCGTAGGTGCCGTTGTCACGGACCGCCTGGAGGCCGGCGTTGACCGCCTCCGTCCGGTCGTCGTCGTCCGTGCGGAAGCCGAAGCCGTACTGCTCGCCCGTCTCGTAGACGAACGCCACCGTCACCGGACGCTGGTCCGCGAACGTCGCCCCGACGGGCTCGTCGACGACGACGGCGTCGATGTTGCCGTTCTGGAGGTCCTCGACGGCCAGCACGTAGTTGTCGTAGGAGTTGTAGTTCGACTCCTCCAGTTTCCCCTCCTCGATGAGCTGGCTCTGGATGACCGTCTCGCCCGTGGTGCCGGACTGGGCGCCGACGGGGTGGCCCGACAGGTCGTCGAGGCTCGACGGCGAGAACTCGCCGTCCTCGCGGACGATGACCGACTGGTTCGCCGAGTAGTACGGGTCCGAGAAGTCGATGGTCTCGTCCCGCTCGTCGGTGATGGTCATCGCCGCCGCTATCATGTCTATCTTGTCCGACGTGAGCGCCTGGATGAGCGAGTCGAACTCGAACGTCTGCCACTCCCCGAGTTCGTAGTCGGTCTCCGCGACCACGGCCTCGACGAGGTCGATGTCGAAGCCGACGAGTTCGCCGCCGTCGCGGAACTCGAACGGCTGGAACCCGGGTGCGGTGCCGGGCGTGATGGTACCCGACCCGCCGCCGGTGATGCTGGTACAGCCTGCGAGTGCTACGGTCGTCCCCGCGCCGAGCGCGGAGAGGTACGCGCGACGGTCCATCGAGTAGTTGCGTGCCATACTGTGGCAATCGGCAGAACCGTGTTTTAACGTTTCGACGCGGAAACGCCGGAAGGTACAGCGAAATCGAACACGCCCAGCGACGACTGGTCGATTCGGTCAGTCCGCCTGCGCGTCGACGACGGCGACGCTCGCCAGGTTGACGATGTCCTTCACCTCGTCACCGCGTTGCAGAACGTGGACCGGCTTGTCCATGCCGACGAGCATCGGGCCGATGGCCTCCGCGCCGCCGAGCCGCTGGAGCAGTTTGTACGCGATGTTGCCGGCCTCCAGATTCGGGAAGACGAGCACGTTCGCGGGCTCGTCCAACTCGGAGAACGAGTAGTCGTCGGTGAGCATCTCCTCGACGACGGCCGTGTCGGCCTGCATCTCCCCGTCGACGGGGAAATCCACTTCGTCGTCGGCCCGGAGCGTTCGGGCGGCGTCGCGCGGCTTCCGGGTGCCCTCGTTCTGGACCGAGCCGAAGTCCGAGTACGACAGCAGGGCCGCCCGCGGTTCGACGTTGAACCGGCGAGCGAGCTTCGCGGTCTGTTTGGTCACCTCCGCGAGCACGTCCTCGTCGGGCGACTGGTTGACGGTGGCGTCGGCGACGAACACGACGCGGTTCTTGAACGTCAGCATGTAGACCCCCGCGGCGTAGTCGACGTCGTCGGCGGTGCCGATGACCTGTAGGGGCGGCTTCAGCGCCGCCGGGTAGTGGTGCATCAGCCCCGTCAGCATCGCGTCGGCGTCGCCCATCTCGACCATCACGCTCCCGAGGTAGTTGCCGTCCTCGATGAGCTCCTCGGCCTCGCGGCGGGTGATGCCCTTCCGCTGGCGGAGTTCGTACAGCCGCTCGGCGTACGGGTCGAGATTCCCCTCCTCCGGGTCGACCACCTCGGGGTCGAACTCGAGGCCGAGTTCGTCGGCAGTCCGGCGAATCTCGTCGCGGTCGCCGATGAGGACGGGCTCGGCGATGGCCTGCTCGGTCAGCTGGTAGGCCGCGCGTATCATCTTCTCGTCGTCGCCCTCCCCGAGCGCGACTCGCTTGGGCTCGCTCTTCGCCTTGTTGAGGACGACGCGCATCATCTCGCGGCCCTTCCCGAGGCGCGCCTCCAGGCGCTCGACGTACTCGTCCACGTCGATGTCCTTGCGGGCACAGCCGCTGTCGACGGCCGCTTGCGCGACGGCCGGCGCCACCTCGAACAGCACGCGCGGGTCCAGCGGCTTCGGGATGACGTAGTCGGGGCCGTACTGGAGCGGCTGGTCGCCGTACGCCTTCACGACGGCGTCGGGCACGTCCTGGCGCGCGAGTTCGGCGAGCGCCTCCGCGGCGGCGCGTTTCATCTCCTCGTTTATCTCGGTCGCTCGCACGTCTAGTGCGCCCCGGAAGATGAACGGGAACCCGAGGACGTTGTTGACTTGGTTCGGGTAGTCCGAGCGACCCGTCGCCATGATGACCGTGTCGTCTCGGGCCTGTTTCGCCTCCTCGTAGCCGATTTCGGGGTCCGGGTTCGCCATCGCGAAGATGATTGGGTCGGCGGCCATCGACCGGACCATCTCCTGGCTGACGATACCACCGACGGAGAGCCCGACGAACACGTCCGCACCCGCCATCGCCTCGGAGAGGTCGTCCGCCGCGGTGTCGTTGGCGAACTCCCGTTTGTACTCGTTGATGTCATCGCGGTCCGGCGTGATGGGGCCCGAGGAGTCACACATCACGATGTTCTCCTTGCTGGCCCCCAGCGAGACGTAGAAGCGGGCGGTGGCGAGCGCCGACGCCCCGGCCCCCGAAAACACGATGTCGAGTTCGGAGATGTCCTTGCCGGCGATGTCGCAGGCGTTGATGAGCGCCGCGCCCGAGATGATGGCCGTCCCGTGCTGGTCGTCGTGGAAGACGGGGATGTCCATCTCCTCGCGCAGGCGCTCCTCGATGACGAAACACTCCGGCGCCTTGATGTCCTCGAGGTTGATGCCGCCGAAGGTGGGCTCCATCGCCTTCACGCTCGTTATGACGTCCTCGGCGTCGTCCTGGTCGAGTTCGACGTCGAACACGTCGATGTCGGCGAACCGCTTGAACAGCACGCCTTTTCCCTCCATCACCGGCTTGGAGGCCTGCGCGCCGATGTCGCCCAACCCGAGGACGGCGGTGCCGTTCGAGACGACGCCGACCATGTTCCCCTTCGCGGTGTAGCGGTAGGCGTCGTCGGCGTTCTCGGCTATCTTCTCACAGGGCGCGGCGACGCCGGGCGAGTACGCCAGCGAGAGGTCCCGCTGGGTGTTCGTCGGCTTCGTCGTCGATATCTCCACTTTCCCCGGCGGGTCACGCTCGTGATACTCCAGAGAGTCCTCGTCGAGTCCCATGCCGGATGACCCGCTCCGGCGACCAAAAAGCTATCCGAACGACGGGGTATCGCCGTATCACGCCGGGGCCGAACGACCGCGCGAAACTGTGCCAACAGTTAACATGAAAGGGCACGCGCCCCGGGTATGGCAGGGGAAACAACTGAGGGGGGCACGGCGGGGGCCGCAAGCGGCGTCCGGTCGCTGTTGTTCGGCGACGAGGACCCGCGGCTCCGCGCGACGTGGCGGCTACTGCTCGCGGTGCCGCTCGTCCTCTCGACGCAGTTCGTCGCCCGCGCGGTCACGGGCGCGCTCGGCGTCCCGGGGATGGTGCCGACGGGGCTCGCACAGGCCGGCTGGTTCGGTCTCCTGTTCGTCCTCTGGGCGCGGTACGTGGACCGGCGGGCAATCCGGAACTACGGGCTCACCCTCTCGACGGGGTGGCTCCGCGACGCCGTCGTCGCCTTCTCGGCCGTCGTCGTCGGCTACGTGGTCTGGTACGGCGGCGCGGCGGCGCTGGGGGTCGCCAGTCTCGCCGTCGCCGCGGACGCGTCGCTCGCCGTCGCACTTGCGGGGGCGTTCGTGGCGCTCGCGGTCAACGTCTGGGTGCAGGACACCGTCTACTTCGGTCTCGTCCTCCGGAACGCCGCCGAGGGCGCCGGCAGTCGCGGGCTGACGGCGCGTCGTGCCGTCCTCGCGGGGTGGGTCGTCGCCGCCGCGTTCTTCGTGGTCATCCACGGGGAGCCGGCTGGGCGCGTGGGCACGCTCGGGGTCGCCGGCGCCGTATTCGGCTTGCTGTACGTGCTCACCGGCGACCTCTCCGTTCCCATCGGCTTCCACCTCGGCCTGAACTTCGTCGGCGGCTGGCTGTTTCTGCCCGCGGACGCCGGCGGTCCTACCGCCGTCTCGGTGTCCGGCGCCGCGCCCGTGGTCGGCTCGGCGGCACGCGCGGGCCAGCCACAGATGGTGGTGGCGCTGGCGCTCGTCGTCGGGTGGCTGTGGTGGACGCGCGATGACGTCGGGGTCGCCACGGACATCGCCCGCTGGCGCGGCCGGTAGCCGGGCCGGTCACCTCGCCCGAAAAGAAGGGGTCAAGTTCCCCCCGGCCCGAGCGCCGGTATGGAGTACCGATTCCGGAATCTCGCGGCCGCGACGGCCGTCCTCACCGGGTTCCTCATGCTGCTCGGGGTGTTCACCGCCGCCGAGGGCGCGGGACTCACCTGCGCACAGCGCTGGCCGCTGTGTGACGGCCCGCTCGGGGGGTTGCTCCCCGCGAACTATCTGAGCGGCGTCGAGTGGTTCCACCGCGTCGTCGCCGCCGTCACCGGGCTGGTCATCCTCGGACAGACCGTGCAGGCGTGGCGCACCGGCCAATCGGCGGGCGTTCGCTACGCATCGACGCTCGCGCTGGTCGTCCTCCCGGTGCAGGTCGTGCTCGGGATGTTCACCGTGACTACCTACGAGTGGCTCGTGCTGGTGGCGCATTTCGCGACGGCGACGCTCATCTTCGCGGCGGTCGTGTACGCCGCCGCCCGCGCGTACGCCGGGTCGATGGAGCGCACCGCGGTCCGGGCCCGGACCGCCACGCTCGTCGGCGCGGGACTGGCGCCGCTCGCGGCCGTCGTCTCGCCGCGACTCGTGTTCGAGTTCGGCTCCGCCGTCCAGGTGGCGTACTACGCGCTACTGTTGACGCTGTTTGCGGCGCTTCTGTCCGCGACGGTGTGGCTCCGCGCCGAGCGGACTCGCGCGGTGACGGGCCTGGCCACGCTCGTCGTCGCCGGCCTGCTCGTGCTCGGCCGACAGAACTACGGCCGGACGGTCGCGCTCGGAACCGTCGTCGCGCTCGGACTCGTGCTGGTCTGTTCGCTCGTCGCCTCCCGGTGGGCGAAAGCCGAAATCGCCGTGAAGCGGTCGACCGGCATCTTCGCCGACTCGGACGACTGAGCGGGTCCGACCGAAAGGAGTTGCCACGGGTCGGTGACGCGCCCCCGAGTTTTTATCCTCGCGCCCCGCGTTCGTTGAGGCATGACCGAACTACTCACCGACGAGGAGATAGACGCACAGCTACCCCACGACTGGGAGCGCGACGGCGACGAGATAGTTCGTACCTTCGAGTTCGACTCGTATCTCGAAGGGGTCGGCTTCGCCGCCGGCGCGGGCGGACTCGCCGAGGAGGCGTTCCACCACCCGACGATGACCGTCGAGTGGCGCGAGGTGGAGGTCCGGCTGACGACCCACGACGCGGGCGGCATCACCGGGAAGGACATCTCGCTTGCGGGCCGGCTCAACGAACTGGCCGACTGACGTGGCCGCCTACGTGTTTCGGGTGCGGTTCCGGGTCGATTCGTCGGACCCGGACGTGTCGCTCGAGCCAGCGACGTTCGAGACGGTACTCAGAAAGCGGGCCGCACCGCCCGGCGACGAGGGGTGGCTGTTCTTCCGCGACAACCTGTGGCGCGGCGAGGTGAACGACGAGCGACATCTCCGGGAGACGGCATCGGAGACGCTGGGCGTCGAGGTGGCGTCGGTGTCGTTCAGCGAACTGACGTGTGACGCGGAGTATCTCGCGGCGTTGAACGCCGAAATCGAGGCGAACCTCGGGCTGTTCAACGCGGGGAACGCCGAGGAAGTCGTGCGGAACTACCTGGGGTCGAGCGTCCGAATCGACGGCTAGTCCTGTGCGGCGACGGCCAGCGCGTCGGCGTCCTCGTACTTCTCGCGGAACTCCGCGATGAGTTGACCCATCTGTGCGTACCAGTCGTTGAGCATCCGTTGCATCTCGTCGGCCACCTGGTCGGGGTCCGCAGGGGTGAACACGTGGTAGTAGCCGCCCTGGTCGTAGTTCACCTGCTCCTTCCGGACGAACCCGGTGTCCTTGAGCCGCCGGACCGAGCGGTAGGCGGTCGAGCGTTCGCGGTCGACTGCCTCCGCGATCTCGTCGACCGTCAGCGGTTCCTCGGCGTCGACGAGGACGGCGAACACCTCCCGGTCGAGCGCCTTCAGGCCGTGGAAACACTCCAGCAGGCCCTCGCAGGCCATGTCCTCCCGGAGCATCTCGCCGATGGAATCGCCCATCTCACCGGGCTGTACGCGCCGGCGCGGAATAACGCTTGTGTCGTGCCGGCCCAAGACCGGCCGCTCGGCGTCGCGGGCGTCGGACGGTCGCTCCGGATGGTCGTGTCGGTCGGGCACGGTCCTCAGTCGGAGGTCAACGCGTCCTGGCTGGCCGCGCAGTTGTTCGGACCGAGCTCCAGTTCGAACGCCCGTTCGTCGTCCACGGACCGCTTTCCGAGGTTCGTCTCGATGATGTCCTCGTAGTTCGCCGGGCGGGGTGGCATATCCGCGAGCACCAGTTCGACGAACGCGTCCTCCTCCATCGTGAGCGCGTCCATCCGGTCGACGAGCGCGTGTAGCGGCGCGGTGTAGGTGCCGTCGTCGGCCGGGTCGGCGGCGTCGCTTACGTGCGCGCCCGCGACGAGCACGTCGTCCTCGAGGGGGAGCACCTTCTCGTGGAGCGAGTCGTGGAGCCGTCGGGCCGCGTCGGCCGCGCCCTCGTCGCCCTCCTCGAGGTCCGGGCGGGCGACGCTCTCGACGAACAGCCCGTCGCCGGTCGCCAGCAGGCTCCCGCCGACGAGATACGAGGTCATCCCCGAGGTGTGGCCGGGCGTGTGAACCACCTCGACGGTGGCGTCGCCGACAGCGAACGTCTCGCCGTCCCCCGCGGTGACCAGATCGTCGGCGTAGGTGACGCCGCGCTGTTCGGTCGCGGCCGGGATGACACCCGTCGTCGCCTCGTCGTCGAGCGTGCGGACGCCCGAGACGTGGTCGGCGTGGATGTGGGTGTCGAGCGCGTACACGAGGTCGGCCCCCTCCTCGGCCGCGTCCGCGCGGTAGCGGTCCGCGAACTCGCGCAGGGGGTCGATGACCGCCGCCTCGTCGCCGTCGACGACCATGTAGCTGAGACAGCCGCTGGACGGTCGCTGGTACTGATAGACGGTGCCGGGCCCGTCGTAGCGCGTCACCTCGTGGCGCTCGTAGATGCGCGCCCAGCCGTTCATCCCCTCCGCGAGGTGGACCACGTCGTACCCTTCCTCGGCGAGCGTGCCGGCGACGTACTCGCTGGCGCCGCCCTTCGCACAGAGGACGACCAGCGGGTCGCCCTCGGGCACGCGCTCGAGCGCGTCGTCGTCGACGCCGTCGAGGAACTCGAAGTACGGAACGTTGGCTATCTCGACGCCCTCGCCGTCGATGTGCCACTCCTGGAAGTCGCCCTCCATCCGGGCGTCGAGTATCGTCACCTCGTCGCCCGCGTCGATACGGGCCTTCAGGTCCTCGGGGGCGAGCGATTCGACCGGTTCGTCCGGAGTCGGAAACGCGTCTGCATCCATGCGTCACTCCCTGCTTGGTGACTAGGGAAGTTAAGAATTGCGCAATTCTCACAATATCATCTCGTCAGCCGTGGCTGGGGAGAGCGCGGTGCGTACGGAAAATCGAGTATCGCGTCAGTCGGCGCTGACGGAGCGGCTCTCCGGGGCTTCCGCACGGAGCTCCCGGACGGCGCTGACCGTGACTGCGGCGCTGACCAGTAGCGCCGCCCCGAGGATGATGGCAAGGCTGACGGTGTCGAGCACCGGCACGTCGAGTGCGCCGCCGACCTTGCGAACCGCCACGGCGAGCGCACCGAGCAGTAGCATGACGCCGAAGTACACCTTGATGTCGTCCTCGTCGACGAGGCTCGTCGCGCCCGCGCCGAGACGCGCGCCGAGCGCGCTCCCCGCGAGCAGGGGGGCGACGATAGTCAGGTCGACCGCGCCGTCGAGCGCGTACAGGAAGCTCCCGATGCCGCCCGAGAACACGATTTCGAACAGGTCGGTGCCGACGGCCACGGGAACCGGCACCCCGATGAGGTAGAACAGCGCGGGCATGCGGATGAATCCGCCACCCACGCCGAGCAGTCCCGACAGCAGACCCGTGGCGAACCCCACTGCGAGAATCATCCACAGCGAGACGGTGAAGCCGCCACGGACGCTGATCATCGGGGGGAGGTGGACGGACTGTATCCTCTTGGCGATGTCGGGGATGTCGTCCGGGTCCACGTCGGCGTCCTCCTCGACGTCGTGGCTGATACCCCCGTCACCGCCCTTCAGTGCTGTGTAGGTGACGAACAGTCCGATGGCACCCAGCAGGAACACGTAGGCGACGCTGACGACGGTGTCGGCGTACCCCATCCGCTGGAGCCAGTGGAGCCCTTGCTTGCCGACCTCGATGCCGGCCGTGGTGCCGGCTATCATCAGCACTCCCAACTTGTAGTCGACCTGGCCCAGGTCGCGGTGTTTCAGCGTGGCGATGACGCTGGTTCCGAACACGAACGCCAGCCCGGATGCGACCGCCACGTCCGGCTTGTACCCCATGACCAGGAGCGCGGGCGTCACCAGGAACGACCCGCCCATCCCGAAGAACCCGAACAGGATGCCGATGAGCAGTCCGAACCCGGTGAACGTCGCGAGCAACATCGCGCTGATTCCGAACAGTTCCACGGTCAGTCACCCCGGAGTGCGTCGGTCACTTTCGGCCCGAGATACCGCTCGAGGGCGCCGTACCCGACGTACAGCAGGATGGCCTCGACGAGCACGATGCCGATGAGTTCGACCGCCTGGCCGACCCCACCGAGGCTCTCAAGCCCGAACATTGTTGATGTCGCGTCGCGATAGTCTTGTGAATTTCTCGAACATCTGCACGGACGAGTGTAGACGAATGGGGCTAATAACGGTTTTGGACACAGCGTGCAATACTATATCGCGGTAACGAACGGGTGGTGATTGATAAGTTATGGATGGCTACGAGCGTCGAAGGGTGGGGAATCCGGTTGAGACGATCACGGTAGCGCGCGCGAGCCTCCGCGAACTGGCGGAGTTGCGCCGCTCGACGGTGGACGTCGAAGAAGGAACGGACGGTCGACGGTCAGTCGGCGGTCGTCGCGTCGGTGCCGGCGTCAGCGCGACGCGACCGCCAGCGACCCTGGAGGTACGCGCCGATGAACATCCCGCCGATGGCCCAGAGGATGGGCCAGTTGCCGACGCCGAGACTGGCGTAGGCGGCGCCGGGACAGATGCCCGACAGCCCCCAGCCGACGCCGAACACCGTCCCGCCGACGACGACGTTGCGGTCGAGTTCCTTGAGTCGACGCGTGTACGACGCGCCGGTCAGGGGCGCGCGCCGGTCGGAGAGCCGCGAGGCGACCGTCATCGTCGCCCCGCTGACGACCGCGGCGCCGCCCATCACGAACAGCAGACCGAGGTCGTCGAACTGCAGGAAGTTGAGGACCACCTCGGGGCGGGCCATGTGGCTGTAGCCGAGCCCAAACCCGAATATCAGCCCGCCGACGAGGATGCTCGCGTAGAACGCGAGGCTCCGGTCGCTCACGGCATCACCCCCAGTGCTTGGACGACCTGCGCGGTGACGATGGCGACGAGCATGAACGTCGCCACGTTGACGATGGAGGTGCGTGACACCGACCCGACCCCGCAGACGCCGTGCCCGGAGGTACAGCCCTTGCCCAGGCGGGTGCCGACGCCGACGAGGATGCCGCCGACGAACAGCCGCCACGGCTGAACGTCGGTCGTCCAGGTCCCGCCACGGACGAACAGCGCGTAGACGGCCGCGCCGCCGACGATGCCGAGCGTGAACACCAGCCGCCAGTCGCGGGACTCGAGGTAGTCGGTCTGGTTGAGCCGACCGAGGTTCGACACGTACGAGAGCGTGCTCTCGAGGAACGTGCTCGCGCCCGCCTTGATGCCCGTCGCCAGGTAGATGAACGCCACCCCGGCGCCGATGAACAGGCCCCCGACGAGGTAGCGTGCGATGCCGTTCGGGAACAGCGCCTCCATCACGGCCGGACCACCTCGCCCGACCGCGTCGTCCGCAGGTCGTCTCTCATGAGTCATGCGACCCTATCCACCAGACGCTCAAAAGAGTTTGCATAGAATACCACACTTTGCACAACACTATTTCGTCGACAAACGGCTATTGGTGGCTCAAACCTCTGTTACCTACTGTATCCAATTGTCGTATATCGCGAGTCGCACAATAATCGATAGGGTTATCAACCCCGCACCCAGTATTGCACGGTGTAAGCAACAATGAGTTTGGAAGCCGAACCGACGCAGACGCTCGACGTGAAAGGTGCCTCCTGTCCGATGCCGGTCGTGAAGACGAAGCAGGCGGTCGACGACCTCGAGGCCGGTGACGTGCTGGAGGTGCTGGCGACCGACTCCGGTAGCGTGAGCGACATCGACGGCTGGGCGGGCGGCACCCCCGGCGTGTCGCTTGCCGACCAGACCGAACGCGAGGAGGACGGTGAGACGGTGTACGTCCACTACGTGCAGGTCGAGGAATGAGCACCGACACCGACGAGGCGGGCGGTGAGCCCACGGCCGCGTCCGCCGCCGAACTGCAGGCGCGCGTCGAGGAGCTGGAAGAGCGGCTCGCGGCCGTCGAGAGCGACGACGCCGACGACGGGAAGTCGATGGTCATCATCGCCACGAAGGGGACGCTCGACATGGCGTACCCGCCGCTCATACTCGCGTCTACGGCCGCCGCCTTCGACTGGGACGTCACCCTGTTCCACACGTTCTGGGGGCTCGACATCCTCCACGAGGAGCGGTCGAAGAACCTGAAGCTCAGCTCCGTCGGCAATCCCAACATGCCCGTCCCGAACGCTATCGCGGCGCTCCCGGGGATGGACCGGGTCACGACTGCGATGATGGAGAAGCGCATCGACGACAACGAGACGGCCACCATCGAGGAGCTCGTCGACACCTCCCTGGAGATGGGCGTCGAGATGCAGGCCTGTCAGATGACCATCGACCTGATGGACTACGACGAAGACGAGTTCTACGACGGCGTCACCGTCGGCGTCGGTGCCGCCACCGCTCTCCAGCGGATGGCCGACGCCGACGTCCAGCTTTTGGTCTGACGACCCGGAAACCCCTTGCACTCGGAGCCGTAACCGTCGCCCGTGCGGCGATGACGACATCCGTTACCCCCGCTCCGAGCCCCGTGTGACGACGACATCACACCGAGCCGCACGCCGCCGGAAGGCACTTATCGGACAGCCGCCTACCGTCCGGTCCTGATGGTCGCCGACGAGTACGACTACTGGCTACTCGACCTGGACGGGACGCTCGTCGACGTGGAGGACTGGTACACGTACGACGTGTTCGACCGCGTGGGCGACCGCATCGGCTACGACTTCTCCCAGGAGCAGGCGGACATCCTCTGGCACGGGCTCGGCGGGTTCCGCAACCACCAGCTCGAACGGTGGAACATCGAGCCCGACGCGTTCTGGGACGCGTTCCACGCCGAGGAGGACCCCGAAGCCCGCGCCGAGGCGACGTATCTCTACGACGACGCCGCGCGATTCGCCGACATCGAGACCCCGCTGGGTCTCGTCACCCACTCCCAGCAGTATCTCGCGGACCCGGTGCTCGACCATCTCGGCATCCGCGATTGGTTCGACGCGGTCGTCTGCTGTACGGAGGAGACGGGCTGGAAACCCGACCCCGAGCCGGTCGAACGTGCGCTCGCGGGCATCGAGGCCGACGGCCGGGGCGTCCTCGCCGGCGACGGGCCACAGGACGTGGGCGCGGCCTGGAACGCCGGCCTCGACGGCGTCCACGTCGAGCGACACGGCCACGAGCGCCGCGGGATGTGCGTCCGCGGCGACCACCGGGTCGAGAGCTTCGACGAACTGTTCGGCGACTAGTCGTACTGCTCCTCGGTGTCTTCGAGCGGGAGTTCGAGATGCGACTCGCTCACCTCCTCGACCGCCAGGTCCGCCTCCAGTGCGTGGCCACATTCGGGGCAGGGGAACGCGACGCGCAACATCGGTCCGTCGTCGTCGACGAACTCCAGCACTTCCACGTCGCTCCGGTACAGATACTCAGCGTCGAGCGGGTGGTCGCAGGCCATACCGGAGGTACGACGCCCGCGGCTTTCACTCTTTGCTGTAGCCGGGAAGCGAGTCGACCGCGCCGTCGTCCTCGAGCAGTTCCCGCAGGCGTTCGACGCCCGGCTTGCCGACGCGGTCGGGGTTGGCGAGCACCCGAACGGCCTCCTCGCCGACCGGGACGAACCCCATATCGAGTGCGTCGGCGGTCGCCCGGAGGCCGAGCCCCGCGTCCGCCGTGCCGTCCCGGACCCGGCGGGCGGGCGACTCGTGGGCCCGTACCGCGCGCTCGAACCCGTCGATGGCGTCGACGAGCGCGTGGCGCTCGACGCCCCGCTCGTCGGCGAGGTCGGCCACCGCGTTGCCCAGCGACGTGCGCAACCCCGAGTCGGTCGTCCGGTTGACGAACCGCAACTCGCGGTCCACGAGGTCCGCGAGCCCCGACACGTCCTCGGGGTTGCCCGCGGGGACGACTAGCCCCCACTCGCGGGTCCACGCGCCCAGCCGTTCGGCGTCGACTCCGGGGTCGCCGGGCGCGCACGTCACCGCCACGTCGGGCACCCCGTCCCGCAACCGTCGGAGCCCCTGCCGGGAGCCGAGTCCGAGGTAGCGAGGCCGCCGTATCTCGTCCAGCAGTCGGGAGAGCGCGGGGTCGTCCTCGCCGACGCCGAACAGTTCCGGGGCGCGCACGTCCGGCGAGAACAACTGGACGGCGACCGTCTCGCCGCGCTCCAGATACTCGGTGTCGGCGGGAACCTCGACGACGCCGTCCGCCTCCACGAGCGACGTGGTCGCGCCCGACCCCTTGTCGACGGGGTAGACGAGCGTGTCGCCGTCGCCGTCCTCCACGAGGCCGGCGGGCATGAAGCGGTGGCGACCCTCGGCGTACCGCTCCTCGACGGCCATCTTCCCCTCGACGGTGGCGGTCCGCGGCTCTGGCAGGCCCGCCGCCCGTCGGATTGCGGGCGCGACGAACGTCCGGAAGATGGTCAACGCCGACACCGGATAGCCGGGGAGGCCGACGTACGCGCTCCCGCCCAGAGTGCCGACGAGCATTGGCTTCCCCGGCTTGACGGCGACGCCGTGCAACAGCAGGTCGCCACGTTCCTCGATGACCCGGTAGATGACGTCGACCGCGCTCGCGGAGGTCGACCCCGACGACAGCACGAGGTCACAGTCGTCGGCCGCTTCCCGCAACACGCGCTCCATCTCGGCCATGTCGTCGCCGGCGTGGGGGTACAGCCGCGGGTCGCCACCCGCCTCCTCGACGCCGGCGGCGATGGTGTAGCTGTTCACGTCGTGTATCTCGCCGGCCGCCGAATCCAGGGGTTCGCCCGGGCGGACGAGTTCGTCGCCCGTCGAGACGATGCCGACCGTCGGCGTCCCGCGGACGGGAACGCCGTCGACGCCCAGCGCCGACAGCAGGCCGATTTCGCGCGCGGTGAGTTCCGTCCCGGGGCCGAGCGCCCGCTCGCCGGCGGCGATGTCGGCGCCCGCGAACATGATGCGGTCGCCCGGCGCCAGCGACGTGCGGACGAGCACGTCCTCGCCGTCGGTGTCGGTCCGCTCGACCATCACCACCGCATCTGCGCCCTCCGGAACGACCGCGCCGGTCGAAATCTCGATGCACTCGCCGGAGCCGACGCTGGCCTCGGGCCGCTCGCCGGCGTCGACCCGGCCCACGAGTTCGAGACGGGCGGGGTCGGCCTCGTCCGCGCCGAACGTGTCCTCCGCACGGACGGCGTAGCCGTCGACGCTCGCGCGGTCGAACCCCGGTACGTCCTGGGCGGCGTCGACCCGCTCCGCGAGCACGCGGCCCCGCGCGTCGTCGAGCGGCACCGTCTCTGTCCCGGGGTCGAGGTCCAGCGAGTCGACGACCTCGTGGGCTCGCTCCGGCGACGCGAGGTCGCGGAACTCCTTACGCGACATGCTCCCAGTCCTCCACGTCGACGGTGGTCCCTTCGGCGATGCCCTCCGACTCCTCGGGGACGACGACCCAGCCGTCCGCGAGCGCGACGCTCGACAGCACGCCCGACCCCGAGGCGCGCGTCGGCGTCGCCGTCGGCGCCTCGCCCGACCGGTCGAGCGACACCCGGGCGTACGTCTTCACCCCCGGTTCGCTCGGTATCTTGCGGTCGAGTCGTGCCTCGGTCGTCGGCACGTCGCGAAGGGGGTACCGACCGGTCCACTTCACGGCAGGCCGGAGGAACTGCACCGCGTTGACGATGCAGGCGACGGGGTAGCCCGGCAACATGAGCACGGGCGTCTCCTCGACGACGCCGAAGCCGAACGGGTGGCCCGGCTTGAGGGCGACGCCGTGGACCAGCACCTCGCCGAGTTCGTCGACCACCTCGGGGACGAGGTCGCGGTCGCCGACCGACGAGCCGCCGGTCGTGACGACGACGTCCTTCGTCAGGTCGCGCTGGATGGCCGCCCGGAGCGCGTGCTCGTCGTCGGTGACGGTGTTCCGGTAGGTGGCGGCGCCGCCCCACCGCTCGACGAGCGCCGACACCGTCAGCCCGTTCGTCTCGACCACCTCGCCGGGGTCGGGGTCCGCCTGCACCAGTTCCTCGCCCGTCGGCACGACCGCTATCTCGGGCCGGCGGTACGTCTCGACGCGCTCGACGCCCGTCGACTTCAGCAGGCCGAGGTCAGAGGGGCGCAACTGGTGGCCGGGGTCGTACAGCCGTTGTCCCTCGGTCACGTCCTCCCCTTCGGGTGCGACGTTCTCGCCGCCGGCGACGGCGTCCATCACCTCGACCTCGCCGGCTATCGTATCTGTTTCCTCTATCATCACCACGGCGTCCGCGCCCTCGGGGAGTTCGCTCCCCGTGTGGACCCTGACGGCCTCGTTCGGTCCGACGCGGCCCTCGCTCTCCCGCAGGACCGCGGGCGAGCGACTCGACGCGCCGAACGTGTCCTCCGCGTGGACGGCGTAGCCGTCCATCGCGGCGCGGGCGTAATGCGGGACGTCCCGGGCGGCGTCGACCGACGCCGCGAGGACACGGCCGTCGGCGCGCACGAGGTCGAGGCGGTCGGTCGACTTGACCGGCGCCACGGCCTCGCGCAGTCGCTCGCGGGCGGCGGCGACGCGGGTGACCTCCTTGAACCCCGATTCCTTCATATCTCCCCTTCAGCGGCGAGCGGGAAAAATCAGTCGCGGGCGACGAGCAGTGCGCCGTCGTCGTAGGCGAACAGCGGCGGCCGCTCGCTCGGGGTGAACGCCGTCGTCGCCATCGTGTCCGTCGCGTGGACCTCGACGGTGACCGCCCCCGACCCGAGGGGCACGGGGAGGCTGATGGTGTCGCCGGGGGCCAGTCCGAGTCTGTCGCGGTGCCGTCGGCCGCCCCGGCGGCGCACGACAGTCAGTTCGGTGGCGGTGGCGCCGTCGTTGCGGAACTCCATATGTTCGCCGGGGAGCGCGACGGCGTCGGCGTCGACCGCCTCCACCCCCCCGCGGTCGGAGTCGGGGTCCACAACGGGGTCCGGGCGTGACATACGCGTCGGTTTCGACTACCCCGGTAAAGGCCTTCTGGGGCACAGCAGCCGTCGCACCCGCGCCGGTCACTCGTCCAGCGTCGCCTCGGTGTCGATGCCGTACACGCGGGCCGGCGTCTCGACGTGTGCGCGGTACAGCGCCTCGTCGTGGCCCGCCTCTCGGAGCCACTCGACGCGCCGGGGGACCGTCTTGGGACCGAGCACCGCGCCCGGGCGGTCGGGGTCGTCGATGAAGTCCGTCTCCATCATGAACGGCACGCCGGCATCGACCGCCGCCGTGAGCGACTCCTTGCGCGCGATGACGCTCGGAATCGGTCCCTCGACGGGCCCGTCGGCGTAGTGTTTCACCACCTGCTCGCGGGGGAGGCCGGCGTCCTCGGCCCACTCGGCGACCTGCGAGAAGTCGTCGCCGCCCTCGGTGTGGAGTTGGACGGCACAGCCCACTTCCGCGCCCACCTCGAACGCGTGTCGCATCACCGCGTTCGACGCCGCCCAGACGTCGTCGTCCACGTCGTAGTGTGGCCGCCCGGATTTGATGGCCAGCGCCGGCCCGTCGGCGACGAACTCGCCGGCCACGTCGAGGCCCCGTTGCATCAGGTCGCGGGCCTCCTCGGGGGTGTAGCCCCGCTCGACGAGTTTCGATATCAGGGCGGGATGGACGCCGAGGACGGGCCACGCCCGGCCGTCGAGGTGGTCGTCGGCGGCCTCGGTCACCTCGACGGTGATGTCGAACGTCTCGCGGAACCCCGCCTCGTCGTCCACGTCGCCGACGAGCGACCATGAGGGTTTGTTCAACACGAGCAGATGCGTGCCGCCGGCGCGCGCGAACTCGGCGGCGGCGTCGGCGCCGCGACCGTTCACCGGGTCGAGATGGAGATGGTCGTCGAGAACCGGGTGCATACCTCCAGTACCGGAGCGGGGGGTAAAACCCTGGGGCCTACTCCAGGGTGAGGTCGGCCTGTGCGGCGTTGCGGAGCGCGTCCGACCGGCCGTGTTCGCCGGGCGCGAGCGCGACGGTGCGGACCCCCCGCCGGTTCGCCACCTCCAGGGCCGGCTTGAAGTCGGTGTCCCGCGAGACGACCACGAGCGTGTCGACCGTGTCGTCGACGACCGCTTCGGTGACGTCCACGGCGAGTTTCACGTCCACGTCGCCGCTGGTCACCACGACCTCGAACCCCCGGGCCTCGGCGGCCCGGATGAGTTCCGGCGGCGCGCCGTCGTCGAGATACAGCCGCTTCACGGCGAGATTACCCTCCGACGCGGCCGCCTCGCGGATGTCGTCCAGGTCCACGTCGAACTCCTCGCGGAACACGTTCGGCCCGTCGACGTACACCCCGACGCGCGACTCGCTTTCCCCGTTTCGAAGTCCCGCGAGAAGTCCGCTCATACGTCCGGTTGTGGCGCCACCGGGATAGCGGTGGCGGTAGTGCTGGAGTCCCGGCGTTCCGCGCGTTCACTCGCCGCGTCGGTGGGTTTTTTCTCCCGTTCGTGAGTCCGCCCGGTATGGACCCGACCGCGCTGGTAGCCGCCGCGAGCGGCACCGAGCAGGTGCTCGTCGAGGTGCTACCGGTGTTCATCATCGCCGCGGCCGTCGGTATCTTCGTCGCCAAGGTGGGGCGGTTCCCGTACACCATCGCACTGCTTTTGGCGGGCTTTGCCGTCTCCATCGTCGGCGTCACGACCGACGCGGGCGGTCGGCTCATCGACATCCGACTGACCCACGACCTCATCTTCCTCGTCCTGCTTCCGCCCCTGCTGTTCGAGGGGGCGGCGACGACCGACCTCGAACGCCTCCGGCGCAACCTCTGGCCAATCCTCGCGCTCGCCGTCGTGGGGCTCATCGTCTCCGTCGTCCTGCTGGGAATCGTGGGCGCGCGGGCGTTCGGCTTCCCGCTCCTGACGGCGCTTCTGTTCGCGGCGATGGTGCTCCCGACGGACCCGGTGAGCGTGCTCGCGCTGTTCGAGGAACTGGGCGCGCCCGAACGGCTCTCGGTGCTCGTCGAGGGCGAGTCGCTCATCAACGACGGCGTCGGAGTCGTGCTGTTCTCGACGTTCATCGCGCTGGTCGAGGCGGACACGCCCGCCGCCGACCTGCTCGACCCGGCCGAACTCGGGACCATCACCGTCGAGATACTGCTGTCGTCGGTCGGAGGGGTCGTCGTCGGGTTCGTCGCGGGCTATGCCGTCTACAGCGTGATGGTCAACCTCGACGACCACATGACCGAAATCGTCCTCACGTTCATCCTCGCGTACGGCGCCTTCCTGCTTGCGGAACACTACCTCCCGGTCCTGCTCGGCTTCCACGTCTCCGGGGTCATCGCCACCGTCGTCGCCGGCCTGTTCATCGGCAACCGCGGCGCCGAGTACGCGATGAGCCCGCAGACGAAGGTGAGCATCTTCAACAGCCTCGAGACGGCCGCGTTCCTCGTCAACACGTTCATCTTCGTGATGATTGGCGTTGCGACCCCGGTGACGGACCTGGCGGCCAACGCCCACCTCATCCTCATCGCCATCCCGCTGGTGCTGGCCGCGCGGGCGCTGGTCGTCTACCCAATCACCGAACTGATAAACCGCGGCGTCGCCCACGAGGTGCCGCGCACCTACCAGCACGTCCTGGTGTGGGGTGGGCTCCACGGCTCCATCCCCATCGCGCTCGCGCTCGGGTTGGACGCGGCCGCGCTCCCACCGACGTTCCCCACGGCCGAACTGAAGGCGATGGTGTTCGGCGTCGCCGCCTTCTCGCTGGTCGTTCAGGGGCTGACGATGGGGAACCTGCTCGACAGGCTGGGGGTCGTCACCCGGTCGGAGGCCGAGGAGCTGTACGAACTCCTCGTCGGGCGTGCCCGCGCGGTCGACTCCGCGCTCGACACGGCCGAACGGCTCAAGGAGGGCGGCGAGATTCCCGCGGAGGTGTACGACGAGTTCACCGCGGAGTACCGCCGCGAGAAGGAGGACCTCAACGAGGCCATCGCCTCCCTGCTCGGGAAACAGCCGGAACTGCGAAACGAGCAGTTGCTCGCCAGCGAGCGCCGCATCCTCCAGGAGGAGAAAAGCGCCATCATGGACGCCGAACGGCGCGGCATCGTCGGCGACGACGTGGGCGACGCGCTCATCCGCGAGGTGAACTTCAAGCTCGACGAGGTGTCGTCGGGGGAGTCGACGGTCCGCGGCGAGCGCGAGGGGTACGAGGAGTTCTGGCGCCAGCGCGTGGCCGACGCGGACCTCGACCTCGACCCCGAGTTCGACCTGCCGGGCGAGGAGGACGCCGAGGGCGCGTAGCCCCCCAACTTTTTGCCGCGCTCGTGTGAACACACGTGGTGCCATGAGCGACGACCCCGACCTCGACGAGGCCGACGACGAACAGGACACCCACGAGGCCGAGGAGGCCCGCGAGGAGGCGCTCGACGACGACCTGCAGGAGCCCGAGGCCGAGGACCAGAAACACCGTGAGGCCGTCGACCAGGAGAACAAGGACAACCACCGCGACGAGGAGCCGTTCGAGTCGTAACGACCGTCCCGTGTGTGACGGTAGCACGAACCGTACAATTATGGTCCGAGGTGTCGTATTAGTGTGGCACTATGTCCTCGGACACCGGACCGGGCGCGCACGAACGGGGTGACATCGACGCGACCTTCGATGCGCTCGCCGACGAGACTCGCCGACTACTCCTCTACTTCCTCCGGGAACACGAGACCGCGACGCTCGACACGCTCGCGGACGTGTTGACCGGGTGGCGTGCCGTCCGCGACGACCGGGAGCCGACGACGGAGCACCGGGACCGGCTGTACGCACGCCTGTATCACGTCCACGTCCCGCGGCTGGCGGATTCATCGATGGTGACGTTCGACGCCGACGCCGAACGGGTACGGCTCGCGCCGCTCTCCGAGCCGCTGGCGCGGCTACTCGACGAAGCGTTCGACCTCGAACCCGGCGTCACCGAGGAGTGGCTGGCGACCGCCGACGGCGAGCCGTGATGCCGCGTGTCGCTCCGTGACGTCATCGCCGCGGCCGAGGCGACGCCGACCCACCTGCGGGTGTGTGCGCCGGCCGAACTCCCGGGCATCGCGGACCGGTTCGGGGCGCGAAACGTCACCGTCGAGTACACTCGCCTGCCGGCGGTCGACGACGAGGCGTTCGTCGTCGTCTCCCGCGACGGGGCGTTCGTCGGGTCGGTGGGGCTCGCGCCGGTTCGCTCTCGCTCCGATGACGGCTCCGGCGGCCTCGACGGGCCGGTCGAGTGGCGCCTGGACAGCGTCGCGATGGAGCGGTTGCTGGAACTGCTCGACGACGTGGCGTACACGTCGCTGGACCGCCGGCAGATGCTCGCCACCTCACGGGAGATAGAGGACCGCGCGTGGCGGGTCGGCCGCGGCCGCCTCTACACGGGGTTCCAGTCGTTCTCTGCGATGCGCGACCAGGTCGGCGTCTACCGCCGGCTCGCAACGAAGCCCGGGCTGGATGTCCACGTGTTCGGCGAACCCGACTGGGAGCCGCCGCCGATGGAGACCGTCGCCGTCCACCCCAGCGACGACCCCGACATCGCGCGGACGTGGTTCGTCGTCTTCGAGGGGACCGACCGCCTCGACAGCTGTGCACTGCTGGCCGAGGAGCGGTCTCCCGGCGAGTTCTACGGGTTCTGGACGTACGACCCCGACCGGGTGGCCGCCATCGTCCGCGAGATACGCGGGGCGATGACCCGGTCGGGAACCTAAGGGCTTTACTCCCCGGGGGCGGAGGCGTCGGTATGGCCCTTCGGAAGCCGCCGCTGCGCGAGGCGCACGCCGAGCGCGGGGCGAAGTTCACTGAGTTCGGCGGGTGGGACATGCCCGTCGAGTTCGACTCCATCCGGGCCGAACACGAGGCCGTCCGGACCGGCGCGGGCATCTTCGACGTCTCCCACATGGGCGAGATAGAGGTGTCGGGTCCGGACGCCGAGCGCCTGATGAACCGGCTGACGACCAACGACGCGGGCGCGCTCGACCCCGGCGAAGCGCAGTACAGCGCCATCACCGACGAGTCGGGCGCGATGCTCGACGACACCGTCGTCTACCGGCTCCCCGAGGACGCCGACGCCGACTACCTGTTCGTCCCCAACGCCGGCCACGACGACTGGATGCACGAGCGGTGGATCGACTACCGCGACGACAACGACCTCGAGGCCGTCGTCGAGAACGCCACCGACGAGTACGCGATGTTCGCGCTCCAGGGGCCCGAGGCGGTGGGGCTGGCAAGCGACGTGGCCGACACGGACCTGAACTCGCTGTCGCGGTTCTCGGCGCGCCACGCCGAGTTCGCGGGCGTGAAGACGCTCGTCGCGCGCACCGGCTACACCGGCGAGGACGGCGTCGAACTGCTCGTCCCCTGGGACGAGGCGGCGACCGTCTGGGAGGCGTTCGTCCCCGAGGCGACGCCCTGCGGGCTGGGTGCCCGCGACACGCTCCGTATCGAGGCCGGATTCCTGCTGTCGGGCCAGGACTTCGACCACGAGTCGAACCCCCGGAACCCGTACGAGGCGGGCATCGACTTCGTCGTCAAACTCGACACGGAGTTCGTCGGCCGGGACGCTCTGGAGCAGGCGAACGAGGAGGGCGTCGACGAGACGTTCGTCGGCTTCCGGCTCACCGAGCGGGGCGTCCCCCGGCACGGGTACGACATCGTCAACACGGAGAACCGCGTCATCGGCGAGGTCACGTCGGGGACGATGAGCCCGACGCTCGACCAGCCCATCGGGATGGGGTATCTCCCGACGGAGTACGCCGACCCGGGGACGACGGTGCGCGTCGTCGTCCGCGGCCAGCAGAAGAAAGCGCGCGTCCAACCGCTCCCCTTCTACGAACGACAATGAGCTTCGACGTTCCAACAGACCGGCGCTACCTGGAATCGCACGAGTGGGCACTCGACACCGACGGCACCGTGCGTGTCGGCATCAGCGACTTCGCACAGGACGAACTCGGCGACGTGGTGTTCGTCGAACTGCCCGACGAGGGCGACGAACTCGAGCGCGAGGCCGCGTTCGGCGTCGTCGAGTCCATCAAGGCCGTCTCGGACCTGTACGCCCCCGTCTCCGGCACCGTGACGGCGACGAACGACCGGCTCGTCGACGAACCGGAACTCGTCAACGAGGACCCGTTCGGCGACGGCTGGATGCTCGAACTCGACCCCGCGGACGACGCGGAGTTCGACGACCTGCTGTCGCCCGAGGAGTACGAGAACCAGATTGCGTAGGGGGCGTGGCCAGCGTGGCCGACCGGAGGGAGGCCACGTGATAGCGAGCGGTGGAGCCGCGAGCAGTGCGGTCCGGAGCCGCCCAGTCAGAACCTGAACTCGAAGCGAGCGCCGCCCTCGTCGCTCCCGGCTACCTCGACCGTCCAGCCGTGGGCGTCCGCGACCTGCTTCACGATGGCGAGGCCGATGCCCGTGCCGTCCCCACCGGTGTACCCCTGGCCGAACACCTCCTCGCGCTCATCGACGGGGATGCCGGGGCCGTCGTCGGCGACGTAGAACCCGTCGGCGTCCTCCAGCATCGACACCGTCACGGTCACGTCGTCGCCGCCGTGCTCGACGGCGTTGCGGAACAGGTTCTCGAACAGTCGGGCCAGTCGGTCCCGGTCGGCCTCGACCGTCTGGAGAAAGCCCATCTCCAGGTCCCCGTCTCGGGTGTCGACCTGGCCCCAGGCGTCGTCGACCAGTTCCACGAGGTCGATAGGCTCGGGGTCGATGTCGGTGTCGCCGCCCTGCGCCAGCGCGAGCACGTCCTGGATGATGGTCTCCATGCGGTCGAGCGACTCGAACATCGACTCGACGTGCTCGATATCGCCGGTCTGTTTCACGAGTTGCGCGCGCCCGCGAACGACGTTGAGCGGGTTACGGAGGTCGTGGGAGACGACGCTGGCGAACGATTCGAGCCGTTCGTTCTGCCGCTGTAGCTCCTGTTCCCGCTCGATGCGGTCCATCGCGGCCTCCGCGGTCCGGGCGTACACTTCCGCGATGTCGCGGGCCTTCTCGTCGAACCCCTGTGAGGCGCCGACGACGAGCAGACCGTGCTCGCCCAGCGGCAGGGCGTACAGCACGCCCAGGTCGGGAAACTCGTCGCCCTCGAGGGTCGTCGGGGCGCCCGCCTCGAAGACGGCCATCGCCTCGCTGTCCGGCCACAGTTGCTGCGGCTCCCAGTCGACGGCCGTCGAAGTGGTCGCCGAGGGGACCAGGCGGTCGCGGTCGGGTTCGTGGAGCCACACGCCCGCGAACGGTCCGGGGATGCCGACGCGGCCGTCCTCGACGAGGCGGCTGGCGACCGTCTCCCGGTCGGCGGCGTCCAGCAGGCTCCGGGTCGTCTCGTTGAGGACGGCGAACCGTCCCCGTTCCTCCGAGAGTCGCTCCGCGATGGTCGCGGCGTGGTCGGCCCGGGACTCGGCGTCGCGCACCCTCGCCGTCTGGAGGCCGACGGCGAAGCCGGCGACGGCCCCGACGCCCGCGAGCGCACCCAGCAGTGCCCCCTCCTCCCGGAACGTGACGCCCCCGCTCGCGGCGAACAGTAGCGCGGCGCCGCCGCCGAACGCCAGCGCCCCACCCCCGGTGCCGGCGGCGACGTACGGGTAGTTGCCGCGCGACACGTCGCTCCCGAGGAGATAGCTCCCGCAAAACAGCAGTAGGACGCCGGCGGCGACGGCGACCGTCGGCATGGTCGTCCGGCCGTAACTGACGTAATGGCCCCCACCCAGAACCACGAGCGCCACCCCGACGGCGCCCACCCCGAGCATCGACCCCACGGCGGCGACTCGTTGTGGCGTCAACCGGTCCATGGACGGGGTTGCGGGTGTCTCCCGTATAACCGTTGGTTTTGTTCGCTCGCTCGAGGCTGAAGAATCCATGTCCGTGTACACTTGGCCCACGCTACCCGGTCCGCAAGCCCAGATTCGTGTAGTCGAACCGGGGGACTCAAGGCCCTCTCGTCGCAAGATTGCCGCACGTCCTTCCTACACATGACAGACGACGGCAGTCCATTCACGCCGCACACGGCCGCCGAGACGGCGTCGATGCTCGACGCGGTCGGCGCCGACAGCGAGGAGGCCCTCTTCGACATTCCGGAGCCAGTCCGGTTCGACGGTGCGTACGGCATCGACGCGCGCTCGGAACGGCGCGTCCGCACCGACGTCGGGGCGACGCTCGACCGCAACGCCGACCTCGTGGAACTGCTCGGCCGCGGCACGTACGACCACTACGTCCCCTCGGCGGTCGACCACCTCGCGGACCGCTCGGAGTTCCTCACCTCGTACACACAGTACCAGCCCGAAGTCGCACAGGGGTTCCTGCAGGCGCTGTTCGAGTACCAGTCGATGCTGGTCGAGTTGACCGGCTTGCCGGTGGCGAACTGCTCGATGTACGACGCCGCCACCGCGCTGGGGGAGGCGGCGACGCTGGCCGACCGGGTGCGAGACACCTCGGGCACGCGCGTGCTCGTCCCGGAACTGCTCCGCGAGGGCCGCCGGGGCGTCCTCGAGAACTACGTCGCCGGCACCGACCTCACCGTCGAGTCGTACCCGACGGCCGACGCCAACGCCGACGTCGAGGCGCTGGCCGAGCGCGTCGACGACGAGGTGGTGATGGTGTACGCCGAGAACCCGACCGTCCGGGGCACCATCGAGGAACGACTCGGCGACATCGGCGCCATAGCCGACGACCACGACGCGCTGTTCGTCCTCGGCACCGACGCCGTGGCGCTGTCCCTGCTGGAGGAACCGGCCAGCGTCGGCGCGGACGTCGTCGTCGGCGACGCGGGCGCGCTCGGCACCGGGAGCGCCTACGGGTTCGGGAGCGGCCTGTTCGCGTGCCGCGAGGCGTTCCTCCGGCAGGTGCCCGGCCGACTGGTCGGCGCCGGCGAGGACGCCGCGGGTCGCCGCGCGTACACCCTGACGCTCCAGACGCGCGAACAGCACATCCGTCGGGAGCGGGCCACCTCGAACATCTGCTCGAACCAGGCGTGGGTCGCGCTCCGGACGGCGATGCACGCCGCGTTGCTCGGCCCGGACGGACTGGTCGAGGTGGCGAACGACTGCGTCCGACTGGCCGACGAGACGGCCGACCGCCTCGACGACGTCGTCGGGATGCGGGCGCCGGTCCACGACCGCCACCACTTCCGCGAGTTCGTCGCCCACACCGACCAGCCGGCCGCGGCGGTGGCCGACGACCTCCTCGCGGAGGGGTACGCCGTCCACGTCGTCGGCGAGCACGAACTCCAGGTGTGCGTGACCGAGACGACCGAGCCGGAACTGGACGGGTTCGTCGAGGCCGTCGCGGAGGTGGCCCGATGAAGTTCGACCAGGCCCGCTGGACCGACGGCTCGGACGACCGCTACGAACCCCTGCTGTCGGAGAAGGGGAACCGCGAAGTGGAGGTGGAGTCGGACCTGCCCGACGAGTTGACGCGGGACACGCTCGAACTGCCGGACGTCTCCGAGCCGGAGGTCGCCCGGCACTACACCCGGCTGTCGGAGATGAACTACGGCGTCGAGAGCGGTCCGTTCCCGCTCGGGTCGTGCACGATGAAGTACAACCCGAAGTTCACGGAGGACCTCGCGGCCCACCCGAAGGCCGGCATCCATCCCGACCGGCCCGAGTCCACCGCCCAGGGTACCCTGCAGGTGATGTACGAACTCCAGGAGTATCTCGGCGACATCGGCGGGATGGACGCGGTGACGCTCCAGCCGCCTGCCGGCGCGGCGGGCGAGTTCACGGGTATCCACATCGCGCGTGCGTACCACGAGGCGAACGGCGACGCCCGTAGCGAGGTCGTCATCCCCGACTCCGCGCACGGCACGAACTTCGCCACCGCCGCGATGGCGGGCTACGACGTGGTGTCGCTCCCCTCGAACGACGACGGGCGGGTCGACCTGGAGGCGCTGGAGGCGGCGCTGACCGAGGAGACGGCCGCCCTGATGTTGACGAACCCGAACACGCTCGGCCTGTTCGAGCGCGACATCGGCGAGATAGCCGAGATGGTCCACGACGTGGGCGGCCTGCTCTACTACGACGGCGCGAACCTCAACGCACTGCTCGGGCGCGCTCGACCCGGCGACATGGGGTTCGACATCATGCACTACAACGTCCACAAGACGTTCGCCACGCCCCACGGCGGCGGCGGACCGGGCGCAGGGCCGGTCGGCGTCGTCGCGGACCTCCGCGAGTTCCTGCCGGACCCGCACGTCGAGAAGACTCCGGAGGGATACCAGTTCTACACGCCCGAGCGGTCCATCGGCAAGGTCCACGGCCACTACGGCAACTGGCTCGTGCTGCTGAAGGCCCACGCCTACATCGCGCGGCTGGGCGACTCGGGGCTGGAAGACGCCAGCGCGAAGGCCGTCCTCAACGCCAACTACCTCGCCGAGCAGGTGGAGTACGAGGTGCCGTTCGGCCCGTTCCACCACGAGTTCGTCGCCAGCGCGGGCGAGCAGGACGCCGCCGACGTGGCCAAACGGATGCTCGATTACGGGGTGCATCCGCCGACGACGAAGTGGCCCGAAATCGTACCGGAGGCGCTGATGACCGAGCCGACCGAGGTGGAGAGCAAGCGCACGCTCGACCAACTGGCGGCGGCGTTCAACGCCGCACGCCGTGATGACACCGAGACGCTCGAAGCCGCTCCCGAACGGACCGCCGCGCGCCGCATCGACCAGGCGTCGGCCGCCCGCAACCCACGGCTCTCCTGGCAGGCGCTCGGGGACGAGTAGCGAATCGCCGTTTTCGACACGCTCGCCCGTCTATATCCGTACGGTGCTGTGTCGCGTCCGTTCGCTCACCGGCGAATTTGCTATCGCAGTATGTGATTTATAGATGGCGTCGAGGACGGGGGCCGAAGCCGTGTCTGGGTGGTATCGGACTCAGAGTGGCGGGGTACGCGGGTCCGGGTCCCCGTGTGTCGTGACGGGGGGGCGGGTATCGTGTGGCGTGGCGGAAGATTCGCGCGCAGGGGCGCGAGCGAGCGCGGGCTGAATATCACACCGGGGGTGAGGTGGAGGTAGAGGTGGCAAGCGCAGACGGCCGTACGGAGTGCAGAGAACGGTGGCAAAGTCGGGTGCGCGGGGACGTTGGAACGTAGCGGCCCCGGGAAGAACGAGCGGCCCACTCGGGTGACAGAGCAGGTGCGAGCGGCCCGGTAGGAGTCGTCGCTCCCCAGATGGGGAAGCACCGTACGACACAGAGGTCGCACGGTCGGGTCGGTGCAGGTCGGAATGCCGGTCCGCGACCGCGGGGGCTCAGGTGGCGTTACGCGCTCGTGTCGACGGCGGCGCCGGTGTCGACGTCGCCGTCGATGCGGACGAACCCGTACTCGCAGTCCGGGCAGTGCCACTTCACCTTCGTCCCGAGATGCATCGTCGTCGAGGCCGACCGATAGAACGTCTTCGTGTCGTCGCAGTTCGGACAGTAGTGGTCGAGTTCCATGCTCATGGCTCGGGGTACCGCCTGGCCGTGGTTCAACTTACTGGTTCGGCCCGGGAGACGAGCCCCGACGACCGGGCGCTCGCTGGAACTGGCGATGATAAACTACATCTTACGATACTGAATCGGACGCGGAGTTCCGGCCGGTCACGGCCCCCCACGTAAACCGGCCGGTCATGGCAACCGGAAGGCAAAAGGTGGCGCTCGCTAATCCGTCACACACCATGCAGGACGCGTACATCGTCGACGCCGTTCGCACGCCGTTCGGCAAGGAGGGCGGCTCGTTTACCGACACGCACCCGCAGGACCTCGCGGCCGAACCCTTGCTGGCGCTCGAGGAGCGCAACGGGTTCGAGGGGAGCGAGGACATCGAGGACGTCATCTACGGCTGTGTGACGCCGAGCGACGAGCAGGCGAACAACATCGGCCGGCTCGCGCCGATGGTCGCCGGCTGGGGCGACGACGTGCCGGGCGTCCAACTCGACCGGATGTGCGGCTCCGGCCAGCAGGCAATCAACTTCGCGGCCGGCCAGATTCGCGGCGGGATGCACGACGTCATCGTCGCGGGCGGCGTCGAGCACATGAGCCGCGTCCCGATGGGGTCGGCCGGCAACTCCATCACGGACACGTACTTCGAACATTTCGACGAGTTGACCACGCAGGGCGAGGGCGCAGAGCGCATCGCCGAGCAGTGGGGGTTCTCCCGGGACGACGTCGACTCCATCGCCGCCGACTCGCAGTCGCGATGGGGCGAGGCCGCCGACGCAGGCAAGTACGACGACCAGGTCGTGCCGGTCGAGACGGAACTGGACGGCGAGAGCGTCGTCGTCGAGGAGGACGAACACCCGCGGCCGGGCACGGACAAGGAGACGCTGTCACAGCTACCGCTGGCGTTCCGCGCCCCCGACGACGGCGTCATCCACGCCGGCAACTCCTCGGGCATCGTCGACGGCTCCGCCGCGACGCTCGTCGCCTCGGGCGAGGCCTGCGAGGAGCACGGCTGGGAACCGATGGCCCGCATCGTCGATACCCACGTCGTCGGCGTCGACCCGGTGACGATGCTGACGGGACCGATTCCGGCGACGAACGAGATCCTGGAACAGAACGACATGACCGTCGACGACATCGACCGGTTCGAGGTGAACGAGGCGTTCGCCTCCGTCATCACGGCGTGGCTCGAGGAGACGGGTGCCGACTGGGAGAAGACGAACGTCTGGGGCGGCGCCATCGCGCACGGTCACCCGCTGGGTGCGACCGGTGCGGGTCTGCTCGGCAAGCTCCCCTACCAGCTCGAGGAGTGTGACGGCCAGTACGGGCTCTGTACGATGTGCATCGGCTTCGGACAGGGCGTGGCGACCATCATCGAGCGCGTCGAGTAACCCACCGTTCGCGTCGAGTCGGCCCCCGGGCGAACGTCTCGGGGACCGACTATAAGACCGCCCGGCACGAGTGTGTGGTATGAAGATATACACCGGCCGCGGCGACGAGGGGATGACCGACCTCCGAGACATGTCGCGCGTGTCGAAGACGAGCCCCCGAATCGAAGCGTACGGCACCGTCGACGAGGTGAACTGCGCCGTCGGCGTGCTCCGCCCCTCGGGGTACGACGACGTCGACGAACAGCTCCGTCGCATCCAGAACCACCTCCACGTCGTGCAGGCGGAACTGGCGACGCCCGACGCCGACGACGAGGACACTCCCCACGTCCGCGAGAAACACGTCGAGCAACTGGAGGCGATGATGGACGGGTTCGACGACGAACTCGACCCGCTCGACCACTTCATCCTCCCCGGCGGTAGCGAGGTGGGTGCGAAGCTCCACCAGGCACGGGCCATCTGCCGGCGCGCCGAGCGCCGCACCGTCGCGCTGGCCGCGGACAACCCGATAAACGAGGCGGTCGTCACCTACCTCAACCGGCTGTCGGACGCGCTGTTCACGCTCGCGCGCGTGGTGAACCAGCGCGAGGGCGTCACCGAGGACGCACCCGAGTACGACTGAGCCACACGAAAAGGCCGGTCGGGACAGACCGGACGGGATGCCCACGCGGCCGACGTGCGACGGCGCCCCGACCCCGCTCATCGGGACCACGGAAGGGCCGGGGATGGCCAGCACGCGACCGTGGTTTTAGGTTTGCCTAAACCGGGTTAAATCTTGCTATGTTTAGCTCGGCCGAAAGGCGACTGCCTGATTCGGCGTATGGATATCAGAACACGAATCGTCAGGTTGTCGCCGCAATAGCTTTATTTTCTGTCGGCGTAGTCGTATCGGAACCATGAACAAGCATTTCGAAGATACGACGTACTACCTGAAGCGTGCCGGCGAGACGGCGAAGGCGGGCCTCGCGGAGGAACTCGGGGCGGTGGAGCGCCGGCTCCGAGAACTGGCGGGGCGCGAACAGCCCCCCGACCCCGGCCGCATCGAGGAACTGCGGGCAGACCTGCTGGAGCTACAGCAACGCGCGGAAGGCGAAGGACGGGAGGCCATCGCAACGGCCCGCGAGCGACTCGGGGAGTACCGGGTGCGGCGGGAAGCGTAGCCCTTAAGCGTCGGCCTGCGGTACGATTGCTCGCCGGGTCGGTGGTCTAGTCCGGTTATGACACCTCCTTCACACGGAGGAAGCCGGCGGTTCAAATCCGCCCCGACCCACTCGCTCACTTCGTTCGCGTGAACCCACAGACGGGAGTGGTGCGTATTTAACCACACCTGGTTTCACCGTCGGTGGACCCGTCAAGTCGGCGGATTGGGGGTCGCGCCGTGTGCGTGTTTCGTGAAGGAGACGGGTGAATACATAAGTATTACTCCGCTGTCAGCCGCCCAACACGGCGAGAAGCGCCGCGCCCGAAGTCAGCCTGTCGCGTTCGCGGGCGGGTCGTCGGACGGTGGAGGGGACGCTCGCGTTCTCGCACCTCTCGGCTTCCAGTCAGGGCCGGTTTTGACACTACTTTCCCGGCGGGCCTTCGTGGGACGTTACCCGACTCGAAGATTTCTGCCGGATTCGTAGGCGCGTAAGGCCGCTTGTCGGTTACCTCCCGGGGCTGGGAGTCGGCCGACCGAGTCCTGATATACAGGCTTCGGACGACGACCACGGGGTGGACGTTGTATCGTTACGAGCGGTGGCGGATGCCCCCCGCGACCAGCAGTAATGCGATGACGGCACCGAGGACACCGACCCCCGGGCCGGACCCGTCGCTTGGGGTCTCATCTTCTGGGTCGGGTTGTGCGGTCTCGCCTGTCGTCTCCTCCGGCTCCGAGGTGGGGGCCGTGGTTTCGGTCCGCGTCTCTGCGGGCGTATCTGTCGCTTGTGGTGTCTCCGTCGGCTGTGGGGTGTCGGTCAGCGTTGGCGTCGGTGTCGCCTCTGCCTCCGCGGGATACCACTGGTGTTCGTTGTTTTCGCTTATCGTGTACGACCAGTTATACTCCCCCTGGAACGGCCCGCCTTCGTAAATGGTGATACACAGTTGGTCGTCGCTTTCGGAATACACCTTGAACGATGCGTTTCTCGTCAGGTCGGGAATCGTGTACGCCCCCGAACGCCCGGGGACCGACCGCATGTTGACTAACTCGGTTGCCGAGGGGCCGACACCGATGTCGATGACCATCTCCCGTTCGTTGTCCCCAATATTGTCACCGAAGAAGGTGATAGCGAAGTAATCGCCGTCCTCCGCGATGAACGGAATCGCATCGCTATCTCCCGGGGAGTTGATTGCCCCTCCGACCCCGACTGCATCTGCCTCGTAGTTCTGCTCTTGTTCCTCTACGTTGTATCCTGTGTAGTCACAGTTTTCTGCTATTTCGTCCTCGCTGGCCCCCACCACCATCGGAGCCGTCGTCAGCACCAGTACACAGACGACTACCGGCTTCCAGTTCATCCGGCTTGGACATGATAGGACGTTCAAATAAATCCTCTCCTTACCAGAACCAGTGCCTTCTGCCGGTTTTTGCTGCTTATCGCCGAGGCTCGATACAGAACGTCTATCAATCGAACTTGCTACGAACGGTTGCCTGATGCCGTTGGGGAATAACGCGCTGGGAGGCCAAGACTTTTTCAGACAGGCGGCGGAGGTGGAGGTAGTGACTGAATATATGGATAGGGTTCCTGATGCAGTTGTCGAGGCGATTGCATCTCATCGGGGGGTGGACCGGACGGACCTGTCCACGCCGCTGTATGAGGTAATCGACCCTGATGCGCTGGAGGCACTGTACCGGGCTGATTTCGATGCCACCACCGAGTCGCATCCAACCGTCTCCTTCTCGTATGAGGGTGACCGCGTCGTCGTCGCCGGGCCAAACGACATAGTTATCCAGCCACAGCCGGCGGACCCCGCTCCGTAGTGCCGTCTTCCGGTAGGTAGGCGCTCATCGTTTCGTCGGGAGTCCCGGCTACCGGAGGCTCGATATAGAGGGTTTAGTTGTCTGGGGTACCCTGTTTTGTTGTCTTTGTGACGACAACTTCCCAGTCAGGGAGTTCCGGGTCCTCGTGGCGCAGTGCGTATCCACCGTTGTCTACGTCCACCCCATTCTCGTAGGCGACAAGAATGAGTTCGTCAAGAGCCGTTCGCAACTCCTCTTTCGTCACTGGTTCACTATCCGTGCTCATACTGCACGTATGCCCCTCCGACGCATAGATACGTGCGTTCATGGTCGATGGGATTGAAGTGGGCCTCCACGATGCTTATGCCCGGGAGATGTAACGAAGCCGAGAACGTGTACGGGGCCTTGTGGTGCGAGAAGGTGGCCGCCCGTTTTCCCCCGGACGCCGCCCCACGCCGGGGCGGGGGTCTACTCGGGGAGGTCCCGCCGGCCCGACCGGAAGCAGTCGAAGCAGGGGAAGTCGCCTTTGTCGCACTCACAGCCGCCGTCAGCCCGGAGTTTGTCGGCCTCCGGTTCGGCAACGGCACACTTTTTGCGTTCGTCGGTGTTGGATTGCATTGGCTTTCTCCTATCCGAGAAGCCGGCTCCGGGTGTGCCACCACCCGGACGCTTTCGAACGCCCCGAGGGACCCGAACTTCTCACCTTTGCCTACGAAGGCAGAGGTAATATAGTTGCCGGGTGCCTTCGAAGGCAACGGTTATTCGTCTGCGGCGAGAAGGTGCGCGTATGGATGAAGACGACCGCGAGCGGACGGAGGGAGGGCGCTACGCCGAGCAGGTCCGCCCGGAGGACGTGTTAGCGGTGTTTTCCGACCACGAACCCAGAACGACCACGGAAGTCGCTGAGACGCTTGAGGTGGCCCGCAGGACGGCCCTGAACAAGTTGGACGAGTTGGTCGAGCGTGGTGACCTGCGCCGGAAGAAGGTCGGGGCGCGGGCCGTTGTCTTCTGGAAGCCGGCTTCTGAGTAGCGAGGACTGGAATGGTAATGTTGGTAACGAGAACCGTTGCGATATTATAACACAAAGTTTACCCAATTGCCAATAGGTAAGGAAATAGACCAATTATAGTTCTGCTCAGAACCCTGATGACCGTTTGGGTCACATATTAGGAACCGTGATAAATTGCTTGCTCAAGCCTGGTGACATTCGGATTCTGTTCAGGAAGACACCCAGGCTGGCCAGAAGCACTCCCTGGCTATACATGCAGGCAACTCCCGACTACGTCTGCCCAGGTCAAGGGATTCGTTCTTGCCAGAAGGGACCCTAACCAGACAATGGAGTCCTATCCAGGCTTATCCTATTCCCGGGATACCCTGTTCAGGAGGGGTCGTTCTTGCCAGAAAGGATTATCCCATTAGGAGGGGTCGTTCTTGCCAGAAAGGACTATCCCAAACAGGAGGGTTCCTATTAGGACTCCCCACTACCCCCTTCCGTAGGGTTTCCCCCTTCTCCCCTCAGGCCGGCCCTTGGAACTGCCCGAAGATGTGGAGTAGTATGTCTGATTCGCTGACGAACACTCTGCATCCCTCTCCATGTCCTACCAGACGCACGAGGATGCGTTCTGAGCCACTTTTGAATCGGCTGAAGGGGATTCATCATCCAGAGGGAGAAATGGCTCCACGGGCCGCACAGGCGCTCTCAGGGCATCCGTGAGTTTTTCGTATTATTTTGGGATACTTCAGGGTGCATCTCCATGACTTCTGAACCGACCGAATTTTGGAGGATATAACAACTTTCTGGGTATTAAATAATTCTGTCAATTATCGGGTTTTCGTAGTGGGTGGCTCGGTTTCCACGGACGTATCGGGGGTCCAATATTGATTCAACGAGTGTCGTCCGCAGGCGAAGATACTGAATATCTCGAACTCGGCAAGAACGCCGCGGCTATCTGGGTAGTCGGCTCGGGTAACGTCTAGGGCGGTGGCCGCGTACTTGCTGTAGCCGGCAGGCAGAGACTCACCCCATTGGGCGATGTATCAGAGTAATCTCATGACGGCTTCGAGTGATTTCTACAAGACCCCTTGGTCACCGTCGAAGAAGTGCGCGGCTCGGGTCTTCCGCTGGCCTTCCGCGGTGGATTCGTCGTAATGGTTCCGCAGAACGTCACCGGATACGTCGAACCGACCCGATGCGGCCTCGTAGGTCCAGTTCTTCTCCTCTAAGTGGTAGGTAATCGCCGTCCGCCGCATGGGGTGCGGCGAGAGCGAGGAAGGGCACTTCGAGGCGGATTCATAGTAGGCGGCTTCGCAGGTGTCTTGGTCCCGGTCGTGGGGGCACTCGTTGGTGTAGTGGCAGGGCCGGGTGAGAGCGTAGATGATGGCTTGGATATTCGACTTGGAGTACCGGCCGGACGGACTGGGAAACAGCGCCTTCCTGCCGCATTCGTCCTCCCGGTCAGGGCGTTTCATCTGGATGTAGTCTTCGATGATTTCGGCGTACTCGGGCCAGATAATGACTTCCCGCTCGCCGTCGTACTTGTTCTTGAGCGGTGTCCTTGTCTCGGGGCGGTGCTTGAACTGGATGAGTGCGTACCGCCCGTGTTCCCGTTGCTTGAGGGGTTTGTAGTCGGAGAGGTCCAGTCCCCGGAGCGCCCCGCACCGACAGCCAGTATGCCAGAACACGGTGAACATCGCGTGGCGGGTGGTCGCGTACTCGAATTTCTGTAGGTACTCCAGCAACCGTTCGACTTCGTGGAAATCCATCATCACGTCTCGGGAGAGGTCGCCTTTCGAGAAGTCGGGAGATTCCAGTTTGGTGGCGAGGTTCTGGTCGGTTTCGGTCGCGTCGATACGGTCGCAGAATCGGAAGAACGTCCGTAGGGTCGAGAAGTGGTTTCGGATGGTGGTATCTCGACGGGACTGCCGGAGGTAGAACTTGTATTCGAGGAAGGTCTCGCCGTCGAGGTCGCGCACGGATTCGATTCCATTCTCGTCGCACCACTCGTAGAATGTCTTGAGGTGACCTCGATTGTTGTAGATGGTCGAGGCGGTCTTCTCGCCGGTTCGGTCTTTGATGAACAGTTCGGCCAGTCGTTGCGGGTCTGTGGTCGCCATGTGTTATCGGTCTCCACACACGGCGCGGCCCTCGGTGGGCCGACGGGAGCGTCCGAAGGGCGCGAGCGAGCCGGCGGGAGCGGAGCCGTCGTCGCGGTGGAAACCGCAAGACGGCGAAGCGAGAGAATCCGCCCCGACCCACTTCTGACGCCGTCGCTCGACGACCGAGTCGTCCGGTTCGAACTCGCTTCCGTTCGGTCCCCATCGTGGCTCACTCCACCCGTTTTCTGCCCACTCCACCCGTTTTCTGCCCCCGAGTCGCCACCGCAACTGTCGGAGTGCGATACCCACCATCGCGCCCGGTCCGGTCGGCAGGTTGCCGAGTTGTTCGACGATGCCGAGCGCGTCCGCGAGTAGCCACGCTTCTGCGACGCGTCCGTCCTCGATGCGGTAGATGCCGAACTGCGGCACCTCGAACGTCCGCCCGGTCGGTGCAATCTCGCGGTCCTCGACCCGCATCGGACCGACGTTTTGCCCGCTTGCGGTCACGAACGCCGCGATGCGGTCGCCCGAGACCACCGTCTCCTCGACGGTCACGGTGACGTCCGCGAACGTGCCCGCCATCTCCCGGGTCGTCTCGACGACGGCCTCCCGGCCCACGGTGTCGAGCGGCCAGCGCGGCCGGTGAAGGACGCAGTCGTCGGTCACGAGCGCCGCGACGGCGTCCGGGTCGCCGCCGACGAACGCCGTCAGGAACGTCTCGACGAGTCGCTCGCCGCCGGCGGTCTGTCCCGGACGGTCGTCGGTAGTCGCCATGTCGGTCACCAACCGTCGTGGTACGCTACGCTGTAGCATAGCTGTATCGGTCGGGTCGTGGGTCTCGCGTGAGGGGTGCGTCGGCGAAACACCGATACGTGGGTTCGTTGAGCTACCGCTATGGTCGAGACCCACTGGGATGCGCTCCGCGGTCGGGAGGTTCGGTACCGTGACCACACCTGGGAACTCACCGGCGACGTCACCGTCCGGGACAGCGGCACCGTCGTGTCGCTCGGAGCGGTCCAGACGGACGACGTGCGTCGGCGCTCGGCGAGGCTCCAGTTCGACGTGGCGGGGCCGTCGTCGCTGAACCCGGGGAGCCTCGGGGACGTGTTCGAACGGCTCGAACGCGACGGCGGGACCCTGACGCTGGTCGTCGAGACTGACGGGCGCCGGTACCGCTACAGGCTCACTCGGCTGGCGTACGAGTAGCCGACCTATCGGTCGTTCGACGTGTGTCCGACGCCCTTCTCAGCGTGTGATAACACGGTCGGGCTCTTATGGGGTGCCGGCTCCTACGGTTGGGTAAGCGATGGGACCTGCGACGACCGAGGCGTGCACCGGCGACACCGACTCGCCGCCACTGCCCGACGAGGGTGCGAGCGTGCTGGTGCTAGCACCGTCCATGTCACGGGACGTGGACGCGTGCTGTGTGGGCCTCGCGTGTCGGGAGGACCCCGCCGACGCGAACCTCCTGGCGGTCGAGTTGGACGGGACGGTCGACGACGTGGTCGGCCGCTGGGACCGTCACTGTGGGCGGACGCCCGCGCGGACGGCCGTCGTGACGGCCGGCGAGTCGACGCGGAGCGCCGCGGCCGCCGCGGGCGGTGAGTCGATGTCGTTGCCCGGCAGTTCGGTGTCGGTCACTTCCGTCTCCAGTCCCGGCGACCTGACCGGCCTCGGCATCAAGGTGAGCCAGTGTCTCACCTCGTGGGACGACGCCGACGGCGAACTGGCGCTGTGTTTCCGCTCGCTGACGACGCTGCTGCAGTTCGCGGAGCTCGAACGGGTGTTCCAGTTCGTCCACCTGCTGACCCAGCGGGTCGAGGCCTCGGGCGCCCGCGCACATTTCCACATGGACCCGAACGCGCACGACGACCAGACCGTCGCCACGCTCCGGAGCCTGTTCGACGACGTGCGCGAACTCGGCCCGGACGGGGAGTGGCGGCGGCGCTGACTACGCCTGGTTCAGCGCTCGACCAACTTCATCTCGACGGGGTCGCGGGGATGCATCGTCAGCGACGGCCGTAGTTCGAGGGGGTCGTCCGTCGTGCGGTGGAGTTCGAACCGCTGGCAGACGACGCCGAGGATGAGCCGCGCCTCCAGCAGCGAGAACTGCTTGCCGATGCAGACGCGGGGGCCGCCGCCGAACGGGAAGAACGCGTAGTTCGGCCGGTCGCGGCTCCGCTCGCTCGTCCAGCGGTCGGGGTCGAACGTCTCCGGGTCGTCGTAGTAGCGCGGGTCGCGGTGGACGACCCACTGCGGGAGCATCACCATCGACTCCTCGGGGACGCGGTAGCCCCCGAGTTCCACGTCGGTCCGTGGCTGACGGAACATGACGTACACCGGCGGATACAGCCGCATCGACTCGTTGAGCACGCGCGAGGCGAACGCCATCTCTCGGGCCTCCGCGGCCGTCGGCGCGTCGCCCGTCACCACCTCCTCTATCTCCGCGTTGAGCCGGTCACGGGCCTCGGGGTTCTCGTCGAGCAGGTACATCGCGTAGGTGAGCGCCAGCGCCGTCGTGTCGTGGCCCGCCAGAAGCATCGTCATCAGTTCGTCACGCAGGACGGCATCGTCGATGTCGCCGGCTTCGGCCGCCCGGAGCATGATGGCCAGCAGGTCCCCTGCGTCGTCGTCGATGCCCGCGGCGCGGCGCTCGGCGACCACGTCGTCGAGGACGTCCTCGAGCGTTCCGACGGCGTCGTGGAACTCGCGGTTCTCGCGGGTCGGAACCCAGTTCGGCGTCAGAAAGCGGACGGCGTCGGGTTCGAACCGCTTGCCCAGCGGTTCCAGCGCCGTCTGGATGCGCTCGGTGGTGTCGTCGTCGAGCGTCGTCTCGAACATCGCGTCGGCGATTATCTTCACCGTCAGTTCAGCCAGTTCCGACCGGATGTCGACCACGTCGCCGGCCTCCCAGTCGGCGACGTGTCGCTCGGTGTGGGCGACCATGCGGTCGGCCATGCCCGTGATTCGACGGGGGTCGAACGCCGGGGCCGCCCGCGCCCGCTGTTCGCGCCAGAACTCGCCGTCCGACAGCAACAGCCCGTTGCCGAGGAGTTCCTGGACCGCGTCGTCGCCGAACACGGGCTTGCGGAACTGGGATTCGCCGGCGACGAGCACCTGCTCGATGTCGTCCGGTCCGGTCAGCATGAACGTCTCGCGGTCGGCAAGTTGGAACCGCGCCACGTCGCCGTACGCCCGCCCGACGGCCGTCATGAACGTGAACGGGTCGCGGGCGTACTGGTGGGTGTTGCCGAGCAAGGGGACGCCCTTCGGTCCCGGCGGCTTGGCTCGCATGCCCGTACTGAGGGCCTGCAGTCGCTAAAACGTTCAGCTCTCCCGGCCCGTCCGCCGGTTCCCGAATTAAAGACCCCGATGTGCACGGCGTCACACTGATGGGGGACCCGGAAGCAGAGGCGCACAAGAGGGGCTCGACCGTCGGGCACGCACCGGCGGTCTCCACCCAGGAGGCAGTTACGGGCCACATGACAGACATACCAGAGTGGGACGACACCGACGACGACACCGCCGACGCTCCAGAGGAGGAGACGGGGGACCGTGCCTTCGATTTCGCCGACTGGATAACCGGCGACGACACGGGAGAAAGCATCGACGAGGAGCCGACAGCCGAGGCCGACGACGTGGAGGTCGACGTCGCGGGGTTCGACTTCGACGGCTGGCTCGGCGAGGGCGCGACCGAGCCGCTGGACGAGCCGTCGGCCGACCCGGTCGAGGAGACGGCCGAGTCCGCCGCCTTCGAACTCGAGGCGGGTGGCTTCGACATCGGCGGCTGGCTCGGCGAGAGCGCGGCCGCCGACCTGGCCTCGCCGGAGCCGTCGGCCGGCGCGGCCGCGACGAGCGAGGCCGCGGGCGAGACGGCCGGCGACACACCCGAGTTCGAGCCCGGGGTCGTGCTCCCGACGTTCGACGCGCCGAACCTGAAGCTCGCGTTGTTCGCGCTGTTCGCCGTCGGTATGATCGGTGCCAGCGTCTCCGTCGCGTCGACGGCCGGCCTGTTCGGCTTCCAGGGACCACAGCGGGTCGAGCCGGCCGCACCTGCCTCGACGCCGACGCCGAGTCCGACGGCCTCGCCCACCCCGACGCCGACGGCTTCGCCGACGCCGAGTCCGACGGCCTCGCCCACGCCGACACCGACGGCTTCGCCGACGCCGAGTCCGACGGCCTCGCCCACCCCGACGCCGTCGCCCACGCCGACGCCAACTCCGACCCCGACGCCGACGGCTTCGCCGACGCCGAGTCCGACCCCGACGCCCACGCCGGACGGGGGCCTGCTTGGTGACGGCGGCCTGCTCGGCTGACGCTCGCTTTCCCACTCTTCTCGCCGCTGACCAGTCAGTTCGTCAGTGGCGTCTCCGCACCCGACGGTCGTGAATCGGATGTCGGTGCCGGTCGTGAATCGGATGTCGGTGCCGGTCGTGACGGTCGGCGTCGGTGTCGTCGAGCGGCAGAACGAGAGGGGAGTGGGGTTACAGGAACTCCTCGATGTGGTCGGCGACTTCGTCGGGGGTGTCGCCCACGGGGACGCCGGCGTCGTTGAGCGCCGAGATCTTCGACTCGGCGGTGCCGGTGCCCGACCCGGAGACGATGGCGCCGGCGTGGCCCATCCGCTTGCCCGGCGGAGCGGTCCGGCCGGCGATGAAGCCGGCGACGGGCGTGTCCATGTACTCGGCGATGTAGCGGGCGGCCTCCTCCTCGTCCTCGCCGCCGATTTCGCCGCACATGGCGACGGCCTTCGTGTCGGGGTCGTTCTCGAAGAACTCCAGGGCGTCGACGAAGTCCGTGCCGATGATGGGGTCGCCCCCGATGCCGACGGCGGTGGTCTGGCCGATGCCCCGCTGGGTGAGGTTGTCGACGACCTGGTACGTCAGCGTCCCCGACCGGGAGACCAGCCCCACGTCACCCTCGGAGAAGATGTTGCCCGGCAGGATGCCGAGTTTCGCCTCGCCGGGCGTGATGATGCCGGGGCAGTTCGGCCCGATGAGCACCGTGTCGGTCTCCTTCAGGCGCTTGTACACCTTCGCCATGTCCTGCTGGGGGATGCCCTCGGTGATGGCGACCACGAGGTCGACCGGCGAGTCGAGTGCCTCCATCAGCGCGTCCGCCGCGAACGCGGGCGGGACGAACACGACGCTGGCGTTGGCGTCCGCCTCGCGGGCGGCGCCGCGAACGGTGTCGTAGACGGGGACGCCGGCGACCTCCTGGCCGCCGCGGCCCGGCACCGCGCCGGCGACGACGTTCGTCCCGTACTCCATCATCTGCTCGGTGTGGAATCGGCCCTCACCGCCGGTGATGCCCTGTACCACGACGCGCGTGTCGTTGTCGACTAAGATGGACATGTCAGTTCCCCTCCTCGGAGTATTCGACCGCACGCTGGACGGCGTCCTCCAGCGTCGATTCCACGGTCACGAGGTCCGTGTTCAGTATCTCCATCCCCTCCTCGGCGTTGGTGCCCGCGAGGCGGACGACGACCGGTTTGGGTATCTCCTCGAACTGTTCGAGCGCCTCGTTGATGCCCTTCGCCACCTCGTCGCCGCGGGTGATACCGCCGAAGATGTTGAACACGACCGAATCGACGTTCTCGTCGGAGAACACCATGTCGAGCGCGTTGGCGACCCGTTCGGCCTTCGCGCCGCCGCCGATGTCGAGGAAGTTGGCCGGGGAGCCACCGTAGTGGTCGACCAGGTCCAGCGTCGTCATCACCAGTCCCGCGCCGTTGCCGATGATACCGACGTTACCCGACAGGCGCACGTAGTCGAAGCCGTACTCGTTGGCCTTCGCCTCGAGTTCGTCCTCGGCGGCCTCGTCCTCCATCGCCGCGAGGTCCTCGTGGCGGAACAGCGCGTCGTCGTCGATGTTCATGACGGCGTCCGCACAGACCACGTCGCCCTCGGCCGTTATCATCACGGGGTTGACCTCGATTTCGGTCGCGTCCTTCGACGCCCAGAGGTCGTACAGCGTGGTGAGGACGCTCGCCACGTCCATCGCCACGTCGCGGTCGACGCCGGCCTCGAAGACGGCGCGGCGCGCCTGATACGGCTGGAGGCCGAACGCGGGGTCGACGTGCTCGCGGGCGATGGCCTCCGGCGTCTCGGCGGCCACCTCCTCGATGTCGACGCCGCCCTCGGTGGAGACCATGGCGACGGGCTTGCCCTCGCCGCGGTCCATCGTCACGCCCACGTACAGTTCGTTGACGAAGTCGACGGCCTCCTCGACGAGCACCTGGTCGACGTGGAGCCCCTTCAGGTCCATTCCGAGGATGGCGTCGGCGGCCTCTCGGGCTTCCTCCTCGTTCTCGGCGAGTTTGATGCCGCCCGCCTTGCCGCGGCCGCCCACCTGTACCTGGGCCTTGATGGCGACGGGGTAGCCGACGTCGCCCGCGGCCGCCACCGCCTCGTCGACGGTGGACGCGAGCGTCGAGTCCGGGACCGGGAGCCCGGCGTCGGCGAAGACACCCTTCGCCTGATACTCGTGCAGTTTCATTCCATCTCGAAGGACCCTCGCACCCCGCTTAAATCCCGCTATATTTGCGCACGACCCTCACACCCGCGGCCCGCTTCCCTCGGGCGTCGCCCCCGTCAGACCCAACTGCGACCCGGGCCGTGTCATGTGGTACCATTCGGCTGAACGTTCGTTTTGACGGTTTTGTCAGAATCCGTTTTAGGGGGCACTCGAAGCGTGTACGTACAGATGGACGTGAACAGACGGACGGTACTGAAGGGGACTGGAGCGGCCGCAGGCGCGTCGCTGTTCGCCACGACCGGCGCGGCGGCCGCGCCCGACATCGACGACGCGCTCGACGTGGACAGCGACGACCTGCAGGGCGCGCTGGTCGTGTTCGAACCCGGCGCCGACTACGGCGTCCTCGACCGGTTCGACCTGCCGATGGGCACGTTCGAGATGGAGATGCTCGACGTGGTGTACACGAAGGCCGCGGGCGGCGTCCTCGAACGCATCGCGGAGCTCCAGCAGGTCCGCTACGTCGAGGCGAACCGCGAGTTGGAGTGGCACAACGGCGAGGCCCAGACCGCGACCAACGCCGACGATGTCCAGGAGCGGTTCGACCTGGGCTACACGGGCGACGGCGTCCACGTCGCGGTCATCGACTCGGGCGTCGACGCCTACCACCCGGACCTGCAGGACCGCCTGCGGCACAACTACCAGTTCACGAATCCGCTGAGCAACGACACCTCGTGGGTCGACGCCGGCGTCGCCGACACCGACGACATCGGCCACGGTACCCACTGTGCGGGGTCGGTGTGTGGCGAGGGGAACCGCAACCCCGACTACGAGGGGATGGCGCCCGACGCGGACCTGACGGTGTACTCGACGGGCGCGGCGGTCTCCATCCTCCAGTCGGTGGCCGCGTACAACCACCTGCTGGCGAACCACGCACCCGGCACGGCACCCAGCGAGGACGAGATAATCCGCATCACCTCGAACTCCTACGGCTCGGCGGGCGGCAACGACTTCAACCCCGCCGGCGCCCAGGAGACGGCGACGTGGCGAGCGTTCGACGCCGGCATGGTCGTCGTCTCCTCGGCGGGCAACTCCGGGCCGGCCCCGAACACGCTCGGCGGCGCCAAGACCGCGCCGTACATCCTCTGTGTGGCCGCGAGCCACGACGGACAGGGGTCGGGCGCCGACGCGACGAAACGCCCCACCGAGTTCTCCTCGCGTGGCCGCACGGCCGACTACGAGCAGGGCGAGGGCGCCCGGTGGGACGAGTTCGAGGCCAACGGCGGCTACACGACCGAGGACCGCGATACGGCGCTGGACAACGTCCGCGCGTACCACGCGGGCGGTAGTTCCCGCCCGACGGTGAACTCCTACGATAAGTCGACCGTCGTGACGCCGGGCACCGACGCCGGTGGCATCGCCGGCGCGCCGGGCGCCGGCCCCTCGACGTTCGTGTCGCTGAAGGAACTCGCCGGCGAGACGGAGTTCCTCGACATCGAGGTGTCGTGGACGACGGGCCAGCAGGACCTCGACGTCTACCTGCACGAGGGCGGCCAGGACGGCCCCGTCGTCGCCTCCTCGACGAGCGGGAGTCCCGGTGAGCGCATCCGGACGGCCGCCGACCCCGCGAACAGCTACGTCCTCGAAATCAACCCGTGGGCGAACGTCGTCACGCAGGCGACCGTCTCGGTCACCGAGAAGGGCGAAGCGACGGGCGCGGACGTCTCCGGCCCCTACGGCGTCTACCGGCCGAGCGTCATCGCGCCCGGGAGCGCCGTCGTCTCGACGATGGGCGTCTCCGCGCTGAAGGCGACGGAGGCGACGTACGGCGCCTCGCCGGCCGACACCGGCGCGCTGTACGCCGCGCTGTCGGGCACGTCGATGTCGTGTCCGGTCACCTCCGGCGTCACCGCGCAGGTCATCGAGGCGTACTACCGGAACAACGGGGGCACCTACCCCGGCCCCGAGCAGGTCATCCACATCATGGAGAAGGCGGCCACGGCGAACGCTGAGGCCGACTACACGCCGTTCAACGCGGGTGCCGGGCTGGTCGACGCCGTCGCGGCCGTCGAGTTGGCCGAGAAAGGTGACGACCCCGCGCCCGCGAACACGCGGCTGGCGTCGGTGAGCCAGCCGGAGTTCATCTCGGCGACCGGGAGCCGGTCGGACGACGGCTCGGCGTTCACCGGCGGGCAGACGAATCAGGTGACCGTCACGGTCGACACGCTCAGCCACGACGTGTCGGCGGCCCGCGAGACGATGCCGGACGGCTGGAGCGTCGTCGCGACCGGTGACGACTGCTCGACGAACGCGGCGGGCGATACGGTCACGTTCACCGCGAGCGAGGTGAACGCGGCGACCGGCGACGGAACCGCCGAGTTCACCTACTTCGTCGAGGCGCCGAGCGGCCCCCAGCAGACCGGGCCGTACGACTTCGGGCCGGTCGAGGTGAAATCGAGCGAGACCGCCGACGACGGGTTCGTCGCCGTGTCGGGGACGACCAGCACCGAGTACGTCCTCGGGCCGCAGACGAACGTCTGAGCCTCACCGGGGAGGTTCGGCCTCCGGAAGCACGTCCGCGAAGTCGGCGATGACGCCGTCGACGCCGAGGTCGGCCAGCTGTTCGGCCTCTGTGGCCTCCCGCACCGTCCAGACGTTGACGCTCATGCCGGCGGCGTGGGCATCGCCCACCAGCCGCTCGGTACAGCAGTCGAGGCTCGGGTGGACGAACGAACAGTCGAGGTCGCGTGCGAACTCCATCGCCTGGTCCGACGCCTCGTCGAACAGGTACGCACGAGGGACCTCGCAATCGGCACCGCGACACCCCTCGAGTTCGTTGGCGTGAAACGAGGAGACGCAGACCTGCGGCTCCGCGGAGCGCGCGAGCCGCACGGCGTCGTCGGCCAGCCCCACCTCCTTCAGTTCGATGTTGACGCCCACCGTCGGCGGGACGGCGTCGAGCACTTCCTCCAGCGTCGGCACCGTCTCGTCGGTGTCGAGCACCCGCAGGTCGCGGAGTTCGGCGAGGCTGTGGCGACAGACTGGCCCGGAGCCGTCGGTCACCCGGTCGACGGAGGCGTCGTGAATGGCGACCAACTCTCCGGAGTCACAGCGCCGGACGTCGACCTCCACCTCGTCGGCGCACTCGGCGGCGCTCCGGACGGCACGGAGGGTGTTCTCCGGGTGTTGCCCGGCGAAGCCGCGGTGCGCGATGAGTCGCATCCACGTCGCCAGCAACGGTCCGCGGATAAATGACTGTCGGAAGGGACAACGCACCGACCAGCCTCACCGGCGCCGTCCCCGGGCGCGGAACGGTGCCCGCGACCGGTGGTCGACGGGGGACCCACCCGCTAGCACGGGGCATACCTTTACGAGCGAGGCGGTCGAACCGCCGGATGCGATGGTCTTCAAGAAGATTACCTTAATCGGGACGAGTTCGGAGAGCTTCGACGCCGCCGCGGACGACGCCATCGACCGCGCCGAGCGCACCCTCGACAACCTGAAATGGGTCGAGGTGGACGAACTCGGCGTCGAGGTGGCCTCCGTCGAGGGACGCGAGTACCAGGCCGAGGTGACCGTCGCCTTCGAACTCGCGGAGTAACGAGGGAGCATCGCGCGGCCGGCCACCGGCTACCGCGAGCGACCTCTCGGAGACCGCACGGCGCGTGCGGGATGGGCCGTCGCCCCAGCGGGGGCTCTCTGGGGAGAGAGCGTATCGCCCCCGCGAGAGAACTGGACAGCCCCGGCTACGTCCGGAACGACTCGCCACAGCCGCATTCGGTCTCGACGTTCGGGTTCTCGACGTGGAACCCCGCGCCCTGGAGGCCGCCCTCGAACTCGAGGACGGAGCCGTCGATGTAGTTCATGCTCGACGGGTCGACGATGAGCCGGAGGCCGTGGTGCTCGAAGACGTGGTCGTCGTCTTCGGGTTCGTGCTCGAACCGCATCCCGTAGGAGAGACCCGCACAGCCCCCCTGCTGGACGAACAGGCGGAGGCCACCCACGTCGGCGTCCATCCCCTCCCCGTCCATCAACTCGAGCGCCTGCGAGGCGGCGTCCTCGGTGGCGCGGACGGGGTCCGTGGCGTCCTCCGTGGCGTCGGCGGTGCTCATGTACGTTGGATTCGGCTACACCGACAAAACGTTGGCGACGCTACTGGCGTGTCGCTCGCTCCGGTCGCCTCCGCTCGGTCTCCGTGGCCTCTCTGCGGTCGGCCACGCTACTTCTCGAACCGCTTCCGGACGCTCTCGGCGTGCGCCTCCAGCCCCTCCGCCTCCGCGAGCGCGGTCACCGTGTCGGCGATGTCGTCGAGCGCCTCGCGGTCGAGTCGCTGAACCGTCTGGGAGACGAGGAACTCGTCGACCGACAGTCCGCCCTGCGTCCGCGCCAGCCCCCCGGTCGGGAGCACGTGGTTCGGGCCGGCGGCGTAGTCGCCCGCCGCCACGGGCGAGCAGGGGCCGAGGAACACGCTCCCGCCCACCTCGATGCGCTCCAGCAGTTCCTCGTCGTTCGCGGCCTGGATGGAGAGGTGTTCGGCGGCGTACTCCGCGGCGAACAGCACCGCCTCCGACATCGAGCGGGCGGTGAACACGCCGGAGGCGTCGTTGTCGAGTGCGGCCTCGATGACCTCGCGGCGCTCGCGCTCGGCGGCCTGCTCGACGGCCGCCTCGGCGATGGCCTCCGCGGTCGCTTCGTCGTCGGTGACCGCGGCGACGGCGGCGTTGGGGTCGTGTTCCGCCTGTGCGACGAGGTCCGACGCGACCAACTCGGGGTCGGCGGTGTCGTCGGCGACCACCAGCACCTCCGAGGGCCCCGCGAGGAAGTCGATGTCGCAGTCGGCCCGCACCTCGGCTTTCGCGGCGGTGACGAACCGGTTGCCCGGGCCGACCACCTTCTGGACCCGCGAGACGGTCTCGGTGCCGTACGCGAGGGCGGCGACGGCCTGTGCGCCGCCGACCTGGTAGACGGCGTCGGCGCCCGCGACGTGGATGGCCGCGAGCGTCGCGTCGTTCAACTGGTCGGCGGGCGGCGTGGCGACGGCGACGTGGTCGACGCCCGCGACGGTCGCGGGTACGACGGTCATCAGCGCCGACGAGGGGTAGGCGGCCGTCCCGCCGGGGACGTACGCCCCGACCCGTTCGAGCGGGCGGTAGCGCCGACCCAGTTCGCGGCCCTCGAACTCGCGGGTCCAGTTCTCCGGCAACTGGGCCTCGTGGAACGCCTCGACGTTCGCGGCGGCGCGCTCGATATGCCCGCGCAGGTCCGGGTCGAGGCGGTCGTAGGCGCGTTCCGCCTCGTCGGTGACATCGAGGGTGCCGACCTCCACGTCGTCGTGCTCGCGGGACAGCTCCCGGAGCGCGACGTCACCCTCCTCCCGGACTCGGTCGAGTATCTCGCGGGCCGTCTCGCGGGCGTCGTCGACGCCGGCGTCCCGCTCGAACAGCGCCGCTCGCTCCTCCGGCGAGAGCTCCGCGACGGCTCGTACGTTCATACCCGGACGTGGATGCGGCCGCGAAAAACGGTTTCCATCAGCGGTCCCTTGCCGGGCCTCCGCAGATACCGGCGCGAACGTTTTGGGTCGTCGTCCCGTACGCCGGACATGAACGGTACCGAACAGGGGACGGTCCGGGCGTGGCTCGTGGAGCGGACGTTCTCGGACGACGAACAGAACATCGTCATCCTGCTGTACGCGACGCCGGACGGTCGCCAGGTGCTCCGGAAGGAGCGGGCGCTCACCTCCTTTACCGGGCCGGCGCGGACGACGACGGCCGCGGTGGATGCCGCCCCGGAGAACCTCGAGGCCGTCGACGACCCCGAGACCCGCGAGCGGTACGCGACCGAGGCAGAGCGAATGCGCGGGGAGTACGACCCGGACGAGGGTGTGTGACCGGGGGCGGTGTAAAGAACTATCCTCGCGGGGCCGAAAGGAGGGACAACGATGCTCAGCGCCGTGATGGAGGACTACATCAAGGCCATCTACACCATCGAGAACGAGACCGGCGAGCGGGTCTCCACGTCGGCGCTGGCCGACTACCTCGACGTAACGTCCCCCACGGTGTCGAGCATGCTGAAGAAACTGGAGGAGCGGGGGCTGATCGACCGCGAGGAGTACAAGGGCGTGACGCTCACCGACGAGGGGGAGGTGGTCGCGCTGGAGATTCTGCGGCACCACCGCCTGCTCGAATCGTTCCTGACGGAGGCGCTCGACTACGACTGGGCGGACGTCCACGACGAGGCCGACCGCCTCGAACACCACGTCTCCGAGGAGTTGACCGACCGCATCGCGGAGGCGCTGGGCAACCCGGTCTCGGACCCACACGGCGACCCCATCCCGGACCGCGACCTCGAACTGCCGGACGCCGAGGAGACGGCGCGGTTGTCGAGCGCGGGCGAGGGCGACCGCCTGCGCGTGCGGCGCATCCGCCATCAGGGCGACGAGGAACTCCGGTATCTCGCGGACGCGGGCGTCGAACCCGGCGAGGTCGTCCGCGTCGTCGACATCGCGCCGTTCGGGATGGTGACCGTCGAGACGGAGAACGGCGAACAGTCGCTCCCCGAGGAAATCGCGCGGCTCATCGAGACGGTGCCCGCCGAGGAGCGGGAGGAGGCGCCCGCTTAACCCCGCCAGTACCAGTACGCCGACATCACCGCGAGCATCAGCAGGCCGCCGAGGAAGAACACGACCGCCGGGTCCGAGGCGAGCGCCTCGATGAGTCCGGGCTGGCTCTGTGACTGATACGACTGGTCGGCGACCGCGTCGGCCGTCAGCGACACCGACTCGGTCGCCCGCTGTGCCTGCCGGCGGGTCCACAACTCGATGGCGGCGGTGACGGCGACGAGCGCGACGAACGCCCACGCGACCCGCTGGAGTAGCGACTCGATGCGCGAGCGGTCGTGGTCGTGGCCCGCAAAGAGGACGAGCGCCTCGTTGCGGGGCGCGTAGACGGTCATCTCGTTACCCTTCTCCGAGTAGCCGGTGCCCGCGGGCTCGATGAGCTCCGCGGATTCGAGTTTGTCGAGGTGGTAGTGGACGTTCTGGAGCGAGGTTCCGACCTCCTCGCGCACCTCGGTCGGGGTGCGCGGCTGGTCGTAGATGGCCGCGAGGATGCGGCGGGCGGTCTCCGAGGAGAGCGCCTCGAACGCCCGGTCGGCGTCCGCACCCTCGATGTCGAGCACCCGTGGCTCGTCGGGGTCGGGATCGGCGAACACGCGCGACGGCAACAGTCCCATCGTGTGCGAGTAGTCGCCGGACGTGAAAAGCCTGTTCCGGTACATCAACCGGGCCTTTGAGTCATTCGAGCGGGCGGATGCCGGTCACCGCGAGTAGCGACCGCACGAACAGGAACGCCGCGCCAAGCGCCGCGAGCAGGGTCGTGGGGGCCGCCAGGAGCCGCGCCGTCCGGTACGGGAGGACGATGCGCGAGAAGCCCATCACGACGAAGCTCACGAGCACGAGCCCGAACGTGACGAGCGCGACGGTGACGAACGTGTCGCGGTTCACGGAGTGACGTTCGCGAGCGGGGACAAAAGGCTGACGAGCGGCCCTACTTGTAGCCGTAGCGGTAGTCGTACGCCAGGTCCTTCATCTCGCGGCCGTAGTTGAGCTTGTCGAAGAACCGATGCTTGAAGTAGCCCTTGTTTATCTTGTCGCCGTAGTCGGGGTCCTGGTACCGGTCGAACTCCGCCTCGCTACCGGTCTCCCAGACGCAGGTCGCACCGGCCGCGTCCTGTGAGTTGTAGTCGTAGTACCAGTTCGCCTGGTCGAGGGTGCTGTTGTCGTCACGCTCGACGTTCGGCTGGTCGTACGACCACGATATCTCGGCCCCCTGCGTCGACAGCGAGAACGTGGCGCTCTGGGTGCCGCTCTTCGCGCCCTGGGGTTCGTGGTCGACCTGCTGGGCGCCCGAGAGCTCCGACTTGTCCCACTGGTGGGCGGCCTGGTCGGTGTAGCCGTTGTACCAGGCGCCGTTGCAGTCCGGGTCCTTGTTGCCGGGAATCGCCTGGAAGTCCGCCTGCGTGGAGAACAGCGTCCGGCTCGACCCCTCGGCGACGAACTCGTACACCTCCGAGGAGACCGACAGCGTCCCCTCCGGACAGCCGGGGTTGGTCGTCGTACCGCCGGCGACGTACTCGTAGTTGGCGTCGTCCGACTGGGTCGACACCCCGGAGCTGGTGGCGGTGGCCGCGTCCGCGTCCTTCAGCGCGGCAGCCGTTGAGCGCGTCGCGTCGTGGGCCCGCGACACGTTCGCCGCTGGCTTGCCCTTCTCGACGATGCCGGCGTGGTATTCGGAGGTACCGTCCGGGTAGAGCTTCAGCGCGTACGACACCACCTCGACGTCGGTCTCGACCTCGTCGGACCAGGCGTCGGGCGTGCCGACGACCCTGGGTGCCTCGGCACCGGTCGCCGCGCGGTACGCCTCCAGCGCGCGGTCCTGGAGGTCCCGGACGTCCGCCTCCGAGAGCGCGCGGGAGCGGTCGCGGTAGGCCGCGACCGTCGTGCCCGTCCAGGGGTCGCTCGCCACCACGGACCCCGACGCTCCCGTGAGACCGACGCCGGCCAAGCCGGTCGCGGCCACGGTCTTCAGCATATCGCGGCGGGTGCCGCCGGTCTGTCGTCCGTCGCTCGACTCGCCGTGCTCACTTGCCGGGCGGTTGTTTTCGCCCATATTAGCTAGTAATAATAGGATTTGTTAAATACTTCTATTCGGTGAAACGAACGAGTCCCGGGTCGAGGCCGGCGGTCTTGTAGAACAGCCCGGCGTCGGTCAGCGCCATCTGCGAGCCGGCGCGGGTGTCGGAACGCCGCCCCCGCACGTCGCCGTCGGGACCGACACGGAACAGCCCCTCGTTCATCGTGCCCACGAGGACGCCCGCCCCGGTGGCGACCGGCGGCGCGAGCGTCGGCCCAGTCTCGACCGACCACCGGCGCTCGCCCGTCGAGGGGTCGACCCCGACGGTCGTCCCGCCGTTGCCGCTCGGGACCACCACCGACTCGCCGGTGGCCGTGGGCGAACTGGCTCGCCGGTCGCCCGGGATCTCGTCGTAGGGTCGGCGTTGCCACAGCAGGTCGCCGGTCGCGGCGTCGACCGCGTGGACGCCGTTCCCCTCGTCGGGCACGTAGGCGACGCCGTCCCGGAACGTCGGCGCGGCCTTGAGCGCCCGCGACAGGTCCGTCCGCCACAGCCGCTCGCCCGACGCGGCGTCGAGGCCGACGAGCGCGCCGCCGTCGTCGGTCGGTCCGGCGACGACGAGCGTCCCGTCGCCGAGACAGCAGCCCCACGGGTCGACGTCGAGGTCGGTCGACCAGCGGACCGTGCCGTCCGCGACGTCGACGGCGGCCGTCACGCCGCCCGCGACGAACAGCCGCTCGCCGTCGAACAGCGGCTCCGAGAACTGGGCGCCTGCGTCGGCCTCCCACAGCGTGGTCCCGTCGCCCCGGTCGAGCGCGACGGTCCGCGTCGACGCCTGAACGACGACGGCGTCGCAGACGAGCACGGGCGTCGCGTACACGAGCGAGCGGAACTCGCGGCGCCAGCGCTCCCGGCCCGCGACGTCGAGCGCTCGCACCGACTGCTGGTCGCCGAAGTAGACGCCGTCGTCGCCGACGGCGACGCCGCCGTTGCGCTCGCCCACGGGGGCCAGCCGCTCGATGTCGCCGTCGAGGCTCGGCGGGCGGGCGGCCCGCACCCCCGAGTTCGCGGCGTCGGTCTGGTACTGGCGCCAGCCGGTCGACCGGTCGCAGTCGACGGCGACGGTCCGCCCGGGGTCGTCGCCCTCGAGGGGACCCACCTGACAGCCGGCGGCCAGCGCCGCCGCGCCCGTCGCGAGCAGCGCGCGCCGCGAGACGTCCGCCGGAGAATCGGCCGCTCGGTCGTCGCTCATCCTACGTTGCAGTATCGAATCGTCCGGAATAAAGTCGTCGGTCCGGGCCGTCGCTCACGGCGGTACGTGGCCGGGGGTGCCGTCGCCCCCGGGAGAACTGTGCGCGTCGAGCGGCCGTCAGATGTAGCCTTCCTCTTCGAGGCCGTCCATGATGTCGTCGACGAGGTCGTCGACGTTGTCGTAGGGGAACTCCTGGGAGCCGCCGGCCTGCGTGTTCAGTTCCATCGCGGTCATCGAGAAGTCGCCGGACTCGAACGTCGTCGCCGGCCCGTTCGGAAGCGCGGGGACGAGGTCCATCGGGCTGTTGACCGGGTAGTCGGCGCCTTCGAACGCGTCGGTGAACTGCTGGCGGAGGTCTTCCTTGTCTGCCATAGCGTGCCACGGTAGGTCAGTAGCCTCGTTCAGCGTTGTGCCGGCTATCCCGGGTCGGTATAAGTGTGGTTCCGGACCGGACGCGGGCGAGAACCAGGGGAGAGACGAATGCCCGGTCTCTGTGGCGTCGTCGTCCGCGGTGGTCGGTCGCTACTCCCGCTCGGGGTCCGTCCCTTTCCCGACGGTCACGACGTTCGACTCGAACGGCATCAGCGGCCGCTCGAAGGTGGCGGTCAGTTCGTCGTCGGGGAAGACCCCGATGATGCGTGCCGTCTCGTTGCCGACGTTCTCGACCCCGTGGGGTATCATCTCGGGGACGACGGCACACTCGCCGGACGAGAGTCGGACCGTCTCGTCGCCGACCGTCACCTCGACGGTTCCGTCCGTCACGACGAGCAGTTCCTCGTTGCTGTCCCGGTGGCTCGGCAGGTGGTTCCCCGGCTCTATCTCCATGCTGACGACCATCAGGTCCTCGCCGGCTACCTCGCTGGCGTTCGGCGTTCCCGGCGACAGCGGGAAGTAGCCGCGCAACCGGGCGTGCTCCTCGCCCTCGACCCAGACGTCTGCACCCTCGAACCGGTGGAGGTCGACCGCCTGTACGTGCTGGCTGTGGCTGTTGTCGGTCATGTGTGTCGTACCTGCTCCTTGTTCGTCTGCACCCGTCGACCGGGGCGACGCGCCACCCGAACTTCGTTATGAACGCCGAACGAGACCCAGTAGCGGGTTACCGGCGTCCTCGTCGCCGCGACGTTCGTGCGTCGGCCGAGTAATCCGACGCTACACCCACTGACGACCGCGTGCGGGACCCAGCGACCGCGTGCGGGACCCAGCGACCGCTACGCGGACTCGGGAGATGTCGCCCCCGACACTAACGACCAGCCTCGTCCCTGGCGGCGTGCCGCGTCGGCTGGCTAACCCTCGTGGGGGGCGGGCCCGTCTCGTGTGCCATCCGGGAGCCGACTCGTGTCGGCTCCACGTTCCGTTGCGCTTGCGCGCAACGCGTGTCGTCGGCTGACGCCGACTCCACGGTCGGTCGCGCTGACGCGCGACCCGTGTCACCGGCTGACGCCGGTTCCACGTTCCGTTGCGCTGACGCGCAACGCGTGTCGCACACCCGGGTTCTCCGCCGCCTCATCGCGCGCTGGTACGGCCTCGGGGCGGGGACTAGGGGTGTGCACCCCGTACTCGGTGGGTCGCGGACAAACGCCTTTCGGCGCGGACCAACGGTTTTGTCCGGTCGGACCGTATCGCCGGTATGGACGAGGGGCCGGTGGTGCTGTTCGACGGCGTCTGCAACGTCTGTTCGTGGTCCGTCCGGTTCATCCACGCCCACGACGACGGCGAGATGCGGTTCGCCCCGCTCCAGTCTGCCGTCGCCGCCGAGTTGCTCGCGGCCCACGGCCTCGAGGCCGACTACTTCGACTCGCTGGTCTACCTCGACGACTCGGGCGCGTACACCAAGAGCGACGGCGCCGTCCGCATCGCCCGCCACCTCGACGCGCCGTACCGGTGGGCGTGGCATCTCCGGGTCGTTCCCCGGCCGGTGCGGGACGCCGCCTACGACGCCTTCGCCGCGGTCCGCTACCGTCTGTTCGGGAAAAAGGAGGAGTGCATGGTGCCCGAGAAGGGGTTACGCGACCGGTTCCTGGCGACGGGCGGGACAACGCCGGAGGGTGCACCGACCGGCGACACTCACAGCGCGTAGTCGTCCTCGCGTATCTGCGCGTACCGACCGCTCCGATAGCCGAACTTCGTCCACTTGTACTGGAGGTAGTACTTGAGACCAGTGAGGCCGGCGAACGCCGCGTCCTTCGTGTCGTACATGCCGTCGTCGGGCATGATGTCGTTGACGACGCCGAACACGCGGTCCCAGTCGTCGGGGCCGTACTCGCGGACGAGGTCGGCCATGGCGACGTTCCGAAGCACCTCGTCGCCGACGGCGCGGTGCCACTCGCTGTTGTACGCCTTCAGTGCGCCAAGCGCCGCCAGCCGCCCCGCGATTTTTCCCGTGCGGACGGCGACGTGGTCGCCGCCCTCGTGGAACGCGGAGGTCGCGCCCATCGCGCCGCCGACGACGGCGACGTTCGCGTCGGTGGGCGACTCGATGGGCCGCGTCGAGGAGATGGGGTACGTCTCCGTCCCCTTCGCCTTCCCGCGGTCCGTCTGGAGCGGGAACTCGTCGAGCGAGTGGTCCGGGTACGCATCCTCGATGAGCCGCTCGATGTACGTCTTCCCTTGTGGGACGCGCTCGTCGTCCGGGTGGAGGAGACGGTACCGCTCGCGGTTCTCGACCGAATCGAGGTCGAGGTTAATGGGCATCGTCAGGCCGACGCGGGCGACGTTGCCGTCGTTCGGGAACACCCACGGGTAGGCGGTGTGGCCGGGCATGTACCCCCACCAGAACTTGATGCGGTCGGGTTCGTACACGTCGTCGGGTATCTCCCGGTACTCCTGGTAGGCGATGTGGTTGGCCCGCGTCGACGCCATCTGCTCGAACTGGCCGTCCGGCAGGAGCGGGTCGAGCACCTTCCCCGTGATGGTGCGCTGTGGCCCGTCCGCGAGCACGAGGTACCGACAGTCGAGTTCGGTGCCGTCCTTGAGGACGACGGTGTGGGACGGCTCGCCCGTCAACTCGCTTTCCACCTCGCGGACGCCCGTTCCGACGCGGTACTCCGCGCCTGCCTGTTCGGCGCGCTCGCGGAGCCAGTCGTCGAACCGCGCCCGGTGCATCGTGAACCCGAAGTTCGGGTACGTCGACTCCATTCCCGTCGAGTCGAGGTTGACGGTCTCGGAGGGGCCGACGAAGTCCGCCCCCGACAGCTCCCGGTGTTTCACCCACTCCGGGACCGACTCGTCGAGGTCCATCATGTCGACCCAGTAGTCGAGGATGCCCGCGGCGTCCGTGGAGTCGGGGCCCAGTCCCTCGCGGTCCGCGCGGGGGACGCCCTTCTCGACGACGACCGCGTCCGCGCCCGCGGCGGCGGCCGCCTGCCCGGCCGAGGAGCCGGCCGGCCCCCCGCCCACGATGACGACGTCGTAGTCCATACCCGTGGGGCGTCCCGTTCGCTCTTAAATCGCTTGACCTCGCGGCCCGGGACGGGGAAACTTATGCCGCTGGGGGCTCGCCCCTCCCGTGGATGGCCCCCGACACCGACGCCCTCCCCGCGCTCCCGGTCGATCGCGAGGCCCTCGAATCAGGGTACGACCGCGCGCTGACCCGCCTCGACGACCACCCGCTCGCGGTGACCGCGGTGCTGGCACTCGTCCTCGAAGCGTACGCCGCCTACCGCGTGTACGCCCCGCTCGGGCCCAACGAGTGGCCCGTGCTGAAGGACTCAGTCATCTTCGAGTACATCGGCTGGCATCTCGCCCACGGCACCGACCTCTACACGGGCATCTGGGAGGTGAAGCCGCCGCTCGCGTTCGAGTTGCTGGGCGTGGTGGCGGCGCTCTCCGGCGGGAGCGTCGCCGTCTACCACACGCTCGCGCTGGCGCTGACCGGCGGCGCCATCGTCGCAACCAGCGTCGCCATCGCCGCCGTCGTCCACGAACTCACCGACGACACGTTCGGCGCCGTCGTCGGCGGGCTGGCGGTGTTCACGCTCCCGAGTTTCTACTGGCGGGCGCTCATCGGGTTCAAGAGCAAGTACTTCGTCGCGGCGCTGGGCATCGCAGTGGTATGGCTGGCGCTCAGAGAGCGCCCGCGGCTGGCAGGCGTCGCCGGCGCCTGCTGTATCGGCTTCTGGCAACTGTCGTTCGCGTTCCCGCTCGCGGCGCTGGCGGTGTTCCTCCAGCGCGGCGAGGGCGCAAAGCGGTACGTCGCGACCGGCGTGGCGGCCGGCGTCGCCATCCTCCTGCCGGTCGTGGTGATGGGGTCGTTCCCCGCGATGATAGCCGAGGCAGTGTTGACGCCGCTTCTGTCGACGGAGAACGCCACGTTCCGCGACCGCGTCCAGTTCATCCTGCGGGTGCTTGGCCGGCAGTTGCCCGTCATCCTGGTCGGCCTCGCGGGGCTGGGCGCGTCGCTAACCGACGACCGGATTCGCCGCGAGTGGCCGCTGGTCGCCGTCGCCGCGTGGTTCACGTTCGTCATGGTGTTCATCGACTTCGACACCCTGCCGGACTCCTACGTCTGGTTCGCGGTCGTCGCCATCGGCGTCGGCCTCGCCGTCGGCCGCGGCACCGGCGACAGCCGGCGCGTGCTCGGCGTCGCCGTGACGGCGATGGTGTTGCTGTCGGTGGTGACGATGGGCGGGTTCGGCACCGGCCGCACGGACCTCACCTCGCCGGCGACGTACAACACGACCGAGGAGATGGAGACGGACTTCCTGCACAACCGCACCGAGCGCCAGTACCTGTTCTGGCACGCGGTCGACCCGCCGACGTGTCGCGTGTTCGTCGGGCAGACCCAGTTCAGGGTCATCAAGAAGGCGAAGCTCTCGCCCGACGGAGAGCCGTACTGGCAGGCGGAGTGTGGCCAACTGGACCCGATATGGGCCACCGTGGTCGAGAAGTACACCTAAGGTCGCGGCCGGCGACCCGACGCATATGGACGACTCCGTGAACGTCGACCGCGAGGGGGCGGTCGGCACGCTGACGCTCGACCGACCGGAGGCGAACAACGCGATGGACGCCGCGACCGCCGAGGCGCTACGTGCCGGCACCGTCGACCTCGTGGCCGACGACGACGTGCGCTGTATCGTCCTCACGGGGACGGGAGCGACGTTCAACACCGGCGCCGACCTCACGACGCTGGAGGCCGACGACAGCGACGAGACGCGCCTGCGCCGGCTCGCCGCGTCGCTCCACGAGTTCGTCTCACAGTTGGCCCGGGCCGACAAGCCCGTCGTCTGTGCGGTCAACGGCGTCGTCGCGGGCGGCGGCATCGGCCCGTCGCTGTGTGGCGACGTCGTGCTGGCCGCCGACTCCGCGCGCTGGGAGTTCGCCTACCCGCGCATCGGCCTGTCGGCCGACGGCGGCTCCTCGTACTTCCTGCCGCGACTCGTCGGCCTGCGCAAAGCTCAGGAGATAGCGTTCCGCGACGAGCCGGTCGGCGCGACGGAGGCCGCCGACGTCGGCCTCGCTACCGAGGCCGTGCCGGACGAGGAGTTCGACGAGCGCGTCCGCGAGGAGGCCGAGCGGCTGGCGAGCGGGCCGACGCGGGCGTACGCCGAGACCCGTGAGCTGTTGCGCACGAGCTTCGACCACGGGCTCGACGAACAGCTCGCACGCGAGGCCGAGCGCATCTCGAAGCTCGCCCGAACCGACGACTTCGCCGAGGGGGTCGACGCGTTCTTCGCCGACGGCGACCCCGACTTCCAGGGTCGATGACCGCGGAGGAGGGACGGGTCGAGCGCGTCCACGTCGCGCCCGAACAAGGTGCGCCGCCCGAGCGGGTCGAGACAGTCGAGGCCGTCGCCGAGCGCGGCCTGCGTGGCGACCGCTACTTCCGCGAGTCGGGGACGTTCGCGGACCGCGAGGGGTCGAACCTCACGCTCATCGAGGCGGAGGCGCTCGACGCCGTCGAGGCCGACTACGGGGTCGACCTCGACCCGGGCGTCCACCGCCGGAACGTGACGACCCGCGGCGTCGCACTCAACCACCTCGTCGGCGAGCGGTTCCGCGTCGGCGACGCGCTCTGTGTGGGCGTCGAACTCTGCGAACCCTGTTCGTATCTGGAGCGGCACCTCGAACGCGAGGGCGTCAGGGAGGCGCTGGTCCACCGGGGCGGCCTCCGGGCGACGGTCCTCGACGGCGGGGAGATAGCGGCCGGGGACTCCGTCACGCCGGAGTGAGTCAGTCGTCGGCGGGGGAGCCGACCCCGCGTGCGGGCCGCGACTCCGTCAGTCGAAATGCGACGAGCGCGCTCGCGCCGAACGCGAGCAGGGAAGCGGTGGCGAACGCCGTCTCGTAGCTGTACGCCGTGGCCGCAAGCCCCACCAGCGGCGGGCCGAACACACCGCCGAGCCCCTTCGCCGTCCCGCGAAGCCCCATCAACTCGGACTCGCGCTCGTCGGGCGCCACATCCCCGATGAACGCCACCGCGCCGGTCGTCATCGCGGAGAACACGAACCCCAGCAGGAGGAAGCCGAACGCGGCGACCGCGACCCGCGCAAGGCCCGCGGCGGGCAGGGTCATCCCGGCGGCGACGACAGCAAAGAGGCCGGAGCCGGCCATGCCGGCGGCGATGAGCGGCTTGCGGCCGGTGCGGTCAGCAACCACCCCGAGCAGGAACATGAACGCCACCTGCGAGCCGTGGTTGACCGCGAGCAGGCCACCCATCACCGGCCCGGAGACGCCCACCTCGCCGAGCAGGTACGGCCCCATCAGCGCCATCACGCCCAGCACACAGAGGTTGCGCGCCGCCAGCGCGACGTAGAGCCACCCCAGCCCGTTCGTCCGGAGATGGTCGCGATTTTCGGGCGCCGGCAGGAGGCGGCGGCGCACCTCCGAACCGACTTCGCGCCACGACGCCTTCGGCGGCGTGGGCGTCGGGTCCCGGATGCCGACGGCGGCGAGGGCACACAGCACCGACAGCGCCGCCACCGCGAGCACGACCGGGGTCGAGGCGGGCGCGACCACCCCGAGCAGGGCCCCCGCGCCGAGTTGCCCGAGCGCGAACCCGCCGGAACGGGTGGAGTTGTAGATGCCCACCGAGCGGCCCCGGCCGCTGGCGCCGCCGTGGTGGGAGACGATGGCGAGCACGACCGGCGCGTACCCCGCCGCGAACACGGCGAACAGCGCGCGGACGCCGATGGCGGCCCACACGCCCCGCACGACGAGCAGGGGGAGGACCGCGGCCGCCGACAGCAAGCCCGTCGCCACCATCACGGCCCGGCGGCGACCGGTCACGTCGGCGACGGCGCCCCACACCGGCGAGAACACCATCAGCCCCGCGAAGTAGGCGGCCGCGAGCACGCCGGCCAGGAGCGGCGACCCCTGCGACTCGACGAACACGGCCAGCGCCGTCCCCATGAGGATGCCGCCGGAGAACCGCGACACCGCCGCGAGCCCGATGAGCGACCACTGCCTGCGCACGCCCGCACTCCGAGCGGGCGGGACTTGAGCGGTGCGATAGCGCCCGGGTTTTTGCGCCCGCCCCGCGACGCGCGAGTATGAAACTGCTCGTCTGCCGCGAGGGGGTCCACGGCTACGACGCCGCCGACTACGCCGCCGCCCTCCGCGAGCGACTTCCCGACCACGAGGTGGTCCACGCCCGGACCCGCGCGGCCGAGGCCGACGAACTGACCGACGCGCGAATCGCCACCGGGCCGCGGCTCGACGCCGAACTGCTCGGAGACGCCGACCACCTGGAGCTGTTCGCCTGCGCGTACGCCGGCCACGACCACCTGCCGCTCTGGGCACTCGCCGACCGGGACGTGGCGGTGACGAACGCCGCGGGCGTCCACGCGCCCAACGTCGCGGAGCACGTCGTCGGCTCCGTGCTCGCCTTCGAGCGCGGGTTCCGTGAGGGCTGGCGGCGCGAACAGCGGAGCGAGTGGCGGCCCTACCCCGTCGGGGAGCTACGGGGGTCGACGGTGACGGTGGTGGGACTGGGCCACATCGGGCGGGCCGTCGTCGAGCGGCTTGCACCGTTCGGCGTCGACACTATCGGGGTGCGCGCCTCCCCCGAGAAGGGCGGCCCGACCGACAGCGTCGTTGGACCCGACGACCTCTCCGGGGCGCTTGCCGACACGGACTACCTCGTGCTCGCGTGTCCGCTGACCGACGGGACCCGGGGGCTCGTCGACGAGTCGGCGCTCGTGACCCTGCCGAGCGACGCCGTCGTCGTGAACGTCGCCCGCGGGCCCGTCGTCGACACGGACGCGCTGGTGTCGGCGCTCCGTCGGAACCAGGTCGGCGGCGCGGCGCTCGACGTGACCGATCCCGAACCCCTCCCCCCGGACCACCCGCTGTGGACGTTCGAGAACGTGCAGGTGACGCCGCATCTCGCGGGCGCGACGCCGCGCTACTACGAGCGACTGGCCGACCTCGTCGCCGAGAACGTGGAGCGGCTGGCCGGCGGCCGCGGCCTCCGCAACCGCGTCGCTGTGGCCGAAAGCGATTAGGTGCGGTGACCGTTGGGGTCGGGCATGACGCGCTATCTCGTCGCCGCGGCGTCGCCGGAGACGGCGACGGCGGCCTGCGACTACCTCGACGGGACCGTCGAGGACGGCGACGAGGTGTTCGTGCTGACGGTCCAGGAGGAGGCCCGCCCGGTCGAGGGGCGCGCCGCAGTCTCCGGCGTCGCACAGGACCGACTGGCCGGCCGGGCGACAGTCAGGACCTACCGGAAAACCGGGACCCCCGACCGGGTCATCGTCGCGTTCGCTCGCGAGCGGGGCGTCGACCAGATAGTTCTCGGGCCGAACCGCGGCGGCGATGCCGGCATCGGCTCCACGACCCGGTCGGTGCTCGCCACCGTCGACGCGCCGGTGTTCGTCGTCCCGGGTTAGTCGTCCAGCGGTTCGATGAGTTCGACGTGGTGACCGTCGGGGTCCTCGATGAACGCGGTGTAGGCGTCGGCGGCCGGCTGTGGCCCCGGCTCCTTCACGACGCCGTGGTGGTCGACCCGCTCGACGGTGGCGTCGACGTCGTCGACGCGGAGCGCGAGGTGGTCCCACGCGGTCCCCTGGTCGAACTCGGTCTCGCCCGCCGTCTCGGACAGCTGGAGTTCGACGCCGTCGTCGTCCGCGACGTAGCGGTTGACGGTGTCGCCGGATTCGAACCCCCACGTCTCCTCGAAGCCGAACTGCTCGTAGAACTCGATGGAACGGTCGGCGTCCGCGACGTTCAGGCAGGTGTGGAGTATCTCCATGTCGGCGCTCGGGCGGCGACGGGCAAGTAGCCGGCGACGCCGGCGACGTTCGCCCCCGTCAGCCCCAAGAGGGCACGCGTCGAACGTCGGGTATGACCGATTGGCGCGCCGTCGCAGTCGGGGCGGTTGCCGCCGCCGCGTATCTGGGGACGCTCGCCTTCCTCCCAGGGCTCGACCGCCTTCGGCTGACCGGCGTGCCGCTCCTGCTCGGGACGGGGCTGGTCGCGGGCGCGGCCGCTGGCCTCGCGGCCGACAGGGGTCCCGAAACCGGCGCGTGGCACGGCCTGCTGGCCGGGAGCCTCGCGGGCGCGCTGTTCGCCGCCACGCTCGTGTACGTGTTCGCCGCGAACGTCCCGTTCGGCGTGTTCCACGGGCTCAATTACGTGCTCGCGGCCTCGGCGGGCCAGTTCCCGGTCGTCGCCACGCACGGCCGGCTGGTGGTCGCGGGCCTCGCCGGCGCCGGATGGGCCGGCATCGCGGCGCTGGGTCTGGTAGCGGGGCGGCTCGCCCCGTTGCGGGAGACGTACCACGTCATAGAGGAATGAGTGGCGCGACCGCGGAACCGACGGACGACCGACGGAAAGTAGGCGTTTCTACCTGGTAAGACCAGCTGAGACGCCCGGAGAACCGATTCGGTCGGACCGGCGGTTGGAGCGGCGAGCGATACGCGCGGCTGGAGCGGGATACGTAGCGTGTAACAATGCGCTCGCGGTGCGATACGACCCTCGTCATGTACCGCTGGTACTCGCTCGGTCCGGCACAGCTTGGGGTTCCAGACTCCGTGGGCGCGACCGTCGACGCCGTCATCGCGTTCCTGCCACAGCTCGTCGGCGCACTGCTCATCCTGCTCGTCGGATGGATACTCGGCCGCGTGCTCGGCGGCGTCGTCCGCCGGGTGGTCGACCGGTCGCAGATAGACAGGCGAGTGGCCGACACGCCCATCGGTCGGATGTTCGGCGGCACCGAGACGGCCGTCTCGCGTGGGCTCGGCCGCGTCACGGCGTACTTCGTCTACGCGCTGGCGGTGCTGGCGGCCGCCGACGCGCTCGCCATCGAGTTGCTCTCGGAGTGGATAGCGGAGGCGATGTCGTACCTTCCGGCGTTCGTCGCGGGCGTGCTCATCATCGTCCTCGGATTCGTGCTTGCGGACCTGCTGGCCGACCTCGTCGGCACGACCCAGACGCTGACGGACGTGCGCTACACCGAGTACTTCGCGGACGGGCTCCGCGTGTTCCTCTACTTCATCGCCGTCGTCGTCGGCCTCGACACGATGGGTGTCGACGTGGACATCCTGTATCTGTTCTCCGCGGCGGTGGCGGGCGGCCTGGGGCTCGGCGTCGCGCTCGCCATCGGGCTGTCGTTCGGGCTGGGCGCTCGCGACTACGTGGCCGCCAACATCGGGGACTGGCTCCCCGGCGGGGCGACCGGCGGCGAGTCGGCGCCGCTGGGACAGACCGACGGCGGCGAGGAGTCCGTCGACGACTGACCGGTCGACGGCGGCGAGGAGTCGGTCGACGCCGACCGGGGCTACAGGTAGCCGCGGTCGAGCAGGAGTTCGCCGTTCAGCACCGACGCGCCCGCCGCACCGCGGATGGTGTTGTGCGAGAGGCAGTCGTACTGCAGGCCCGAGTGCGTCGACTCGATGCCGCCCGCGGCGACGGCCATCCCGTCGCCGAGCATCCGGTCGAGCCGTGGCTGGGGGCGGCCCTCCTCTTCCATCACGTGGATGAACGGGTCGGGCGAGGAAGGGAGGTCGAGACTCGGGTACGACTCCATCGCCGCGGCCGCGTCCTCGGGCGAGAGGTCGTCGGCCGTCTCGACCCAGACGTTCTCGAGGTGTCCGTCGAGCGTCGGGATGCGGTTACAGGACGCGGACACCGCCATGTCGTTGAGCGTCAGTTCGGCGCCGTCGAACGCGCCGAGCAGTTTCCGCGACTCGGTCTCCAGTTTCTCGTCCTCGCCGCCGATGTGGGGGATGGCGTTGTCGAGTATCTCCATCGACGTGACGCCGCCGTAGCCCGCGCCGGAGACTGCCTGGAGGGTGGCGACGTGGACCGTCTCGATCTCCCAGTCGGTGAGCGCCGCCAGCGTCGGGACGAACGTGATGGTCGAGCAGTTCGGGTTCTTCACCAGGGCTCCGTCCCAGCCGCGTTCGTCGCGCTGGACCTCCAGCAGGTCGAGGTGGTCGGGGTTCACCTCGGGGATGACGAGCGGGACGTCCGACTCCATCCGCGCGTTCGAGGAGTTCGAGGAGACGACGTAGCCCGCCTCGACGAACGCGGGTTCGACCTCCGCGCCGACCGAGGAGGGGAGCGAGGAGAAGATGAGGTCGACGTCGTCCGACACCGCGTCGGGGTCGGTCGCGGCGACCTCGCGGTCCGCGACCGACTCGGGGATGGGGGTGTCGACGCGCCACTTCGCCGCCTCGCGGTAGGGTCTGCCCGCGGAGTCCGAGGAGGCGGTGAGTGCCGCGATGTCGAAGTCGTCGTGCGGTTCGAGCAGTTGGATGAGGCGCTGACCGACCGCGCCGGTCGCGCCGAGGATGCCGACTCGTACCATTACCGGGGGTGGGGCGGGACCGTGGAAAACCGTGTCGCCCACGGCACCGTTCGCCGGGCGGGAGTCAGCCGGCGAGCGACACGCCAATGAGCGACCCGACGCCGTAAGTGAGCGCGGCGGCCGCCAGCCCGATGGCGACCTGCCGCGTGCCGGAGTAGAGAACGCTCCGCCCGGTCAACAGCGTGATGCCGGCACCGACGGCGAACAGCGCGACGCCGCTGGCGAGGAGACTGGCGCCGACGGCCGTCAGCCCCGTCAGCGCGAAGAACGGGAGGACCGGGACGATAGCGCCGAGCGCGAACAGGACAAACGAGGTGGCGGCGGCCTCCCACGCCGACCCACCGAGCTCCTCCGGGTCGATGCCGAGTTCCTCGCGGGCGAGCGTGTCGAGCGCCGTCGCCTCGTCGCTGACGAGGCGGTCGGCCAGCGACTCGGCCTGCTCGCGGGATAGCCCCTTCGCCTCGTAGATGAGCGCGAGTTCCTCCCGCTCCTCGGCCGGCGCTTCGGCGAGTTCGGCCGCCTCGACGGCTATCTGCCGCTGGTACAGCTCCCGTGAACTCTGCACGGAGAGCCACTCGCCCATCGCCATCGACCCCGCGCCGGCGAGCAGGCCCGCCAGCCCGGTGACGAGGATGGCCGTCGCGTCGAGCGCCGCGCCCGCGACGCCCATCACGAGACTCAGGTTCGAGACGAGGCCGTCGTTGGCGCCGAGGACGGCCGCACGGAGCGCGTTCCCGCTGGTCGCCCGGTGGCGCCCTTCGAGGCGAGCGAGGACACTCCCCTCGGCGCCGCGGCCGGACGTCTCCGAGATAGTCGCGAGCAACCGGTCGTGCGAGCGCTCGTCCGCGACCATCCCGGTGCCGTCGGTCTCCGGCTGGTCGGCGTAGCCGGAGCCGCCGGCCTCCTCCCCGGCCTGCATCGTCGAGACGACGGCGTCGGGGCCGAACCGACGTGCCACCCACGCGAGTACCCGTGCGCGCCACGAGGGGCGCACGTCGGACACCTCGACGCCGGCCTCGCGGAGCTTCCCGGCCCAGAACTCGGCGTGGTCGGCCTCGGTGGCCGCGAGTCGCCGGTACACCTCCGCGAGCTGTGGCCGCGTCTCCGCGTCGGCCATCGCGGCGTACACCGCGGCGCTGTCCACCTCGTCCTGTCGGTTGGTCCGGTAGCGGTTGAGGTCGCCGTCGTCAGTCGTTGAGGCCGTGGACGCCCACATCCGGCGTAGTTCCCCGGGTCACTCCACCGCGATGCCGCCCTTCATCCCGAGCGCGAGGTGTGGCTCGCAGTGGTAGTTGACGATGCCCACGTCCTCGAGCGTCCGCGTGTGCTGGACGCCCGTCGCGTCGACCGGTTCGCCGGAACTGAACTCGTAGTCGCTCTCGCCGATCTGCTCGAACGGGAGCGCCTCGACGTTGTGTGCGCCGCCCTTGCCGGTCCACCGCCACCGTATCTCGGTGCCCGTCGAGACGACAACGGCGACGGGCGCGAACGCGAAGAAGTCGCCGTTGCCCTCCGCGCCCACGTCTATCGTCACCGTGTCGTCGCCGCGCCGGTCCACGAAGGTGCCGTCGTAGCTGTCGTCCGCGGCCCCGACGTCGGTCTCGGTCAGCCACCGGTCGATGGCGGGGTAGTCGTCGCCGGTGACAGCGCCGGCCCCGCCGGTTCCGGTCGGCGCGTCGGTCGGCGTCGAGGTGGTCGTCGCCGTCGGGGTCGCTGTCTGTGTCTCGGTCGGCGTCCCGTCGCCGCCACCGCCGTCGGTACAGCCAGCGAGCGCGAGCGCCGCCGCGAGTCCCGCGCTCCCGAGCAGGTCACGTCGTGTCGGAGGGACCATGCCGGCGACCACCACGTTCCCCGCGAAATAGGCGTCGTCCGTTCACCGGGCGGGCGACGCCGGTATCGACGGATTACCGCGAGACGGGCGAACGACCGGTGCGACCGGAACCGTTTCAGTGGCCGTTTGACCGTAGCGAGGGTATTCCTCCCCCGGGCACCGTGTTGGGAGATATGAACCGACGGACGTTCCTCGGCGCGCTCGGCGGGTGCGGCGTGACGCTTGCCGGCGGCGTCGCGGTCGGGAAGCCGGAACTCGTGGTCGGTGCCCCGAGAGGCGAGGGGGAGCCTGTTTCGACGCGGCGAGCGGTCGCGGACGACGCGGTCGAGTATCTCCCCGAAGAGGACGCAGTGAGATACCCGACCCGCGTCGGCGCCGACGGTCCCGAAGCATACGAGACCGAACCGTTCGAGCGGTGGGCGAGGCGACGGTGTGCAAGCGTCGGCTCCGAGGCGGTACTGCCCGCGCTCGACGAGCGGTTCGACACCGAACTGGAGGGCATCGGGAAGGGCGTCGAGAGCGAGTACCTGGGGCTGGTCATCTCGGTGATGGCGACGACGACCCGGAACCGCGAAGGCGAGGTGGTGAGCGAGCCGAACGTGGCGTTCGACCGCCTCGTGGCCCGGACGCCACGGACGGTCCGGGCGACGGTGACGCTCGAGGGCCGCGAGCACACCCGTTCTGTGCCGGTGTTCGTCGAGGAGACGACGGTGTCGTACCTGTAGTCACTCCGGAGTCGCCCGGACCTGCTCGCGGGCGACCCCACCCAACAGCACCAGCACCGGGACGAACAGCAGGCCGGCGACGACGAACGGCGACCAGTAGGCGACGGCGACGTACAGCAGGCCGGCGCCCGCCGGCCCGAACGTCCGCGCGAGGCTCCCGGCCGACTGCGTGAGCCCGAACGCCCCGCCCTGCTCGTCGGCGTCGGCGTTCAGCGACACGAGCGCGTTCAGCGAGACGTTCGTCAGAGCGTTGCCGAACGCCAGGGGCGTGGAGACGGCCGCGAGCGCGACTGCCCCCGACTCGACGGGCCCCACCGACGGGACGAACGTCCACGACAGCGAGAACGGTACCGCCGCGAGCGCGACCACCTGGATGGCCGCACCCGCCAGCGCCAGCCGGTACTCCCCGAACCGCTCGGTCAGCGGCCCGATGAGGCCGCCCTGCACGACGGCGATGAGGACGCCGATGTACGTCAACAGGACGGCGTTCTCCGCGGTGCCGTAACCGAGGCGGTCGTTCGTCAGGAAGATGAACTGGCTCTCGAACGCCGAGAACGCGAAGGAGGCGACGAAGAAGGCGACGACGAGCGAGCCGATGGCGGGCGACCGGACGGCCTCGTAGAGGCGGCGGAGCCGCGAGGCGGCGGTCGCGCCGGTCGACGTCGACCGGCGGCGCGGTTCGGGCAGGACGACGAACGCCAGCGCGAGGTTCGCCGCCGACAGCGCCGCGGCCGTGAACGACGGCATCGTGAACTCGGAGACGGGGACGGCCGCGGGCAACACGTCTCGGAACAGCGACAGCGCGACGCCGCTCGACACCAGCCCGGAGATGGCGGGCCCGAACACGAACCCGAGGCCGAACGCCGCCCCGAGGATGCCCAGCCCCCGGGCCCGGTCCTCGGGCGGCGTGATGTCCGCGATGTAGGCGTTGGCGGTGGCGATGTTGCCGCCCATCGCCCCGGCGAGCGCGCGGGCGGCAAACAGGACGACAAGCCCGTTGGCGGCGCCGACGAGCGACCCCAACTCGCCGGCGAGGCCGAACAGCGTCCACGCGATGACGCTCCCCAGAAGCGACAGCAGGAGGACGGGCCGGCGGCCCCGCTCGTCGGAGAGGCGACCCAGCAGGGGCGCGCCGACGAACTGGAACGCCGAGTAAGTGGCGATGAGGAGGCTCCCGACGAACTCGTTTGCGCCGAAGAACTTGGCGTACAGCGGGATGACGGGGATGAGGATGCCGAACCCGAGCAGGTCGACGAACACGACGAGGAACAGCGTCCCGACGACCCGGCGGCGACTCATCCCCGGAACGGCCGGGTCGTCGTCCGACGGCTCGGAACTCACGGGGAGCGATTGCGGACGGGGGGAGTTACCGGTTGTGCTCGCGGCGGCGCTCGCCCCGAGTCAGTCGTCGTCGGTCGCGGCCGCCTCCACGTCGTCGGCTTCCGGTCCCGGGGCGGGGCCGGGGCCGCCGCGCACGTCGGCGTCGCGCCACGTCCCGCGCTTGTACCACGCGAGGGCGATGACCGCGCCGGCGACGTTCGAGACGACGAACCCCCACCAGATGCCGGGCGGCCCCATCGGCGCGAGAAGCTGGGGCACCTGCACGGTGTAGCCGAACAGCGTGACCGCGCCGCCGATGCCCTGCGAGAGGAGCCACGCGATTGGGAGGCGAATGAACCCCAGGAACGTGATGGCGATGGCCGCCGCGACGAGCGTCTTGCCCGCACCGCGGAACGCGCCGGTGTACGCGCGCATGACGCCGATGAACCCGAAGGTGAGCGCGACGTACCGGAGGAACTCGGCGCCGACGTCCACCACCGCCTGGTCCGGCGTGAACACGCTGACGATGGGTTCGGGGACGAGGAAGATGAGCACGCCAGCCGCACCGAGCACGAGGAACATCGCCTTCGCGGCGAAGTCCGCGCTCGCCTCCGCGCGGTCCGGCTGGTCGGCGCCGATGTTCTGCCCGGCCATCGTCTCCACGCCGCGGGCGACGGCGATAGCGGGCAGGAAGATGACCGAGAACACCCTGATGCCGATGCCGAAGCCGGCGACGACCACTTTCGGGAACATCCCGACGACGATGAGCAGGAGGTTGACCGACAGCGCACGCCCCGTCCCCTCGATGGAGGCGGGGACGCCGATGCGGAGTATCTTCCGCAGGTACACCGGGTCGGGCCGCATGTCCGCGAGCCGTATCTTCACGCCGCGGGTGCCCGACAGCATGATGGCCATCCCGACGACCATCGCCAGCCCCCGCGAGAACACCGTCGCGTACGCCGCGCCCGTGATGCCGAGTTCGGGAAACACGACGGGGCCGACCGTCCACCCGACGAACGGGAGCGTCAGCGGGCCGACGCCCCACCCGAAGATGAGGAACGGGTCCAGCGCGATGTTCACCACGACGGTGCCCAGCATCACGAGCATCGGCGTGATGGTGTCGCCGTAGCCGCGCATCAGCGAGATGAAGATGAAGAAGCCGAACATCAGCGGCAGACCCAGCGAGACGATCTGCATGTACGAGGTCGCGGCATCGAGCACGCCGGGGCTGGCCCCGAAGAACGCCAGCAGGTCGTCGACGAAGAAGTAGCCGGCAATCCCGAGGACGATGGCGGCGACGAACGAGAACGTCACCGTCTGGGAGGCGGCGTACTCGGCGGCGCGCTCGTCGCCGGCGCCGGTGTTCTGCGCGACGAGCACCGACCCCGCGACCGACAGCCCCAGCCCCAGCGAGATGAGCAGGAACACCATCGGGAACGCAAACGAGATGGCCGCCAGCGCCTCCGTCGAGTACTGGCCGAGCCAGAACGTGTCCGCGAGGTTGTACGCCGTCTGAAGCAGGTTCGTGACGACGATGGGCAACGACAGGAAGAAGAGCGGTTTGGCGATGCCGCCCTCGGTCAACTCCAGTTCCTCCTGGCCCTTGAACATCAGGCGGACACCTCCCGGCGGCCGAGCGTGCGGTCGAGATACGCCTCGACGCGGCGGCGGCTCTCGGCGGGGGGCTCGCCGAGCGCCACCTCGCGGGCGTGGGCACCGTTGATGAGCGTGACGACGAACCGGGCGACTTCGTCGGGGTCACAGTCGTCGAACTCGCCGCGCTCGACGCCGTCCGCGACCGCGTCGGCGACGATGGCGCGCATCCGGTCGTCCATCGCGGTCAGTCGCTCGCGGTAGGCGTCGTGGTACGGCGCCTGTGCCTTGATTTCGAGCAGGGCGACCGGGAACTCGCCGCTGTCGTCGGTCGCCGGCTCGAACACCGCATCGAGGAAGGTGGCGAGTCGCTCGTCGGGGTCGGCCGCCTCACACGCGAGGCGGGACTCGAACTGGTCCAGCAGATGCTCGAGGAAGGCGTTCAGTAGCTCCTCCTTCGTGTCGTAATGGTAGTGGAGGGCGGCCTTCGACTTGCCCGACTCGTCGGCGATGCGTTGCATCGTCAGGTCGGCGTAGCCGTGTTCACAGAGCGCGCAGTAGGTGGCCGCCATGATGTCTTCGGACGTGTCTCCCATTCCTTGTCGTAGTTGACTAACTGGTCAGTCAAATGGCTTGGGATCCGTAGCGACTGTCGAGGCGACGGGCGCCGTTCACCGGTGGAGAGAGCGGAGAGGAGAGGCCGGATTACGCGGTCGGGCGGCTCTTCTTGCGGGTGATGTACCCCGCGATGCGGTTGCGGACGCCCTTCGACTCGACGTTCGTCAGTTCGGCGACGACGTCCTTGTTGTGCTCGAAGTCGGTGTTGAACGCGTCGTCGTACCGCTCCATGAGGGTGCGGGCGATCTTCTTGACGTAGGCCGGCTTGATAGCCATGTTACCCGAAACGTCTCGACCGCGACCTAAAAAGCGTTCGAATCACGCCCCGCGCCAGTCGACGAGCGCCTCGAAGCGGTCCCAGGCTTCCCGGTCGCGGGCACCGCCCGCGCGGTCGACGACCGACTCGGCGTGACGGATGCGCTCACGGAGGCGCTCGGTGTCGTACCGGTCGACGTCCAGCCGCGAGGCCGCGACCGTGGCCTCGACGACGGCGCCGTGGGCCCGCGAGACGACCGGTACGGTCTCGCGCTCGACGGACGAGTCCTCGACGTGAAGCGCCCACTCGACCCACCCGGTGCCGTCCTCGGTGCCCGAATCGCGCTCCTCGACCCGGACCCGCGCCCACGCGTCCGCCGAGTCGAGCACCGGGCCGGCCTCCTCGCGCACCGCACAGGCCGCCTCCACGAAGTCGACGGGGTCGCGTGTGAACTGGACGTAGCCCTCCCCGCGGTCGCCGAAGTTGTGCCACGTCCGGGTGCGGCCCCAGGTCCGCGCGGTCACGGGACCGTCGCCGTCGGGCGCGTGCAGGCCAAGCGCGGCGACGTTCCAGCGGTCGTTCGGGCCGCGGGTCGTCACCACCGACTCGGCGACGCCGTCCCAGTCGGCCGGCCACTCCGCGAGCGCGTCGGTCACACGTCCAGCCCCCGTTCCAGCGCGACGAACAGCGCCGCACACGTCAGGTCCGCGGTCGTCCCGGGGTTGATTCCCCGCTCGACGAACTCCTCGGCCAGGTCCTCGGGGTCCTCGGCGCCGTCGAGCGCCGCCGCCGCGCGCTCGCGAGCCTCGCGTGCGGCTTCGGGGCCCGACGTCGTCCGCACGAACCCGTCCTCGCGTTCCGCCAGCAGGCGGAGAAACGCCCGCGCGCCCCGCTCGCTCGCGAGGCCGGCGTCGTCGAGCATCCGCTCGGCCTCCCGGAACACGCGAGGGAAGCCATCGGTCCACTCGTCGGCGTTACCGTCGCCCTCCGAGCGGCCCATCACGTCGTACAGCGTCAGCCCCCGCTCCTCCAGAGCGGGCACCGCGTCCGCACCACGGCGAACGTCCAGCGCATCCATCCCCTCGGGCGGGTCGTCGACGGCCACGTCGACGTGCTCGAACGCCCGGTAGAAGTCGGCGGCGTCCGCGACCGTCGTGGCCTCGCAGGTTTCGCGGGCGCGCTCCCGCGTGAGGTCGCCCGTCGCGGCCGTCCGCACGAGCGGCACGAGCAACAGCAGACAGCCGAACTGCGTGTTGCCCCCGCGCTGGTCGCTCATCCCCTCGACGGCGGCCTCGAACGCCTCGCCGACGGGCGCACCCGACTCGGCGCGCCGCAGGCCCGACAACGACCCGACCGCCCCCGCGAGGAAGTGGTCGAAGTGGAGGTCGGGGTGGTCGCGGTGGCGGTCGACGTTGCCCGGTTTCGGCGTGCCCGCCACCTCCAGCAGGAGCGCGAGCTGTGCGTTGTTCGCCGGCGACCTCATGCCGGCACCTCCGCGTCGAGCGCGCGCCGGACCCGCTCCAGCACCCGCGGGTCGTCCGATGGGCGGCCGACCGAGACGGCGTCCGCGCCGTACTCGAGATACTCGCGAACCGTCGCGCGGTCGCGGACGCCGTTGTTCGCTAGCAGGAAGCCGCCGAACCGCTCGCGGACGTCGGCGACGACGGGTTCGGAGTCCATCGCGTCGACGTGGAGACAGTCGGCGCCGGCGGCCTCGAGTCGCGCCGCGAGCGCCGGCAGGTCGACGCCCGGAACCTCAGTGCGGAGCTTCACGCTCACGTCGGCCCCGGCGTCGCTCGCGGCGGCGACGTACTCCGCGAGTCGGTCGTCGTCCCGCAGGAGGGTCTCGCCCGCGCCGGCGTCGCACATCTCCGTCTGTCGGCAGTGGGCGTTCACCTCCAGTATCGCGCCGTGGTCCGCACAGACCACCGCCGCCTCGCGGAGCGGGTCGGTCGACGTGGTTCGGACGTTGACCCCCGGGCGAAGAGGCGCGTCGTCCAGTTTCCCCAACTCGCGGTCGACGAACGCGACCGGGTCCTCGGGCAGGAACTCGGTGCGGTCGCGGGCCACCAGTTCCCGGGCCGCCCGCCGGGTCGGGGCGTCGAGCGCGACGCCGCCGAGAAACGCCGCGCCTGCCCACTCGGCGCCCGCGAGCGCCCACTCGGCGTCGGACTCGCCCGACAGCGACGCCAAAGCGAGACGCGGCTCGAACATCACGCAACCTCCGCGAGCGCCGCGTCGACGGCGCGGGCGACCCGCTCGCTGTCGGCCGACGAGTCGAGCGCCGTGTCGGTGTGGACGACCGGCCGGTCGAGGTCGGTGCCGTCCTCGCTGTCGAGCACGAACGCGTCCGCGAACGGGTAGGCGTCGGCGACGCCCGCCGTGGAGGGCTCCTGGCCGGTCGCCGCCATCAGTTTCGCGGCGGGCCCGGAGAACACCCGGTCCTCGACGAACGGCGAGACGGCGACCACCGGCGTCGAATCGAGCGCCTCCCGTATCCCGTCGACCGCGAGCATCGGCCCGAGGCTCGTGACGGGGTTGGAGGGACCGACGACGACGGGGTCGTCCAGCGCGTCGAGCACCGCCGGCGTCGGGTCGGCGTCGTCGGCGCCGCGGAACTCCACGCGCTCGACGGCGGGGTCGCCGTTCCGGTGGACCCACCACTCCTGAAAATGCTGGACGCCGTCGGGGGTGTGAATCAGCGAGGCGACGGGGTCGTCGCTCATCGGGAGGATGGAGCGGTCGACGCCGAACGCCGCACACAGGCGACGGGTCGCCTCGGTCAGGGTGTGTCCCTCGTCGATGAGCCCCGTCCGCGTGAGGTGGACCGCACGGTCCCGGTCGCCGATGTGCATGAACTCCGCGACGCCGGAGAACCGTCGCCAGCGGGCGATTTCTCGGCCGTCGGTCTGTGCGTCCGCGGGGAGGTAGCGCGGGCCCGAGTCGAGACCCGCCCGCTCGGCGAGCGCGCCGAGTTCGTCGTGCGTCCGGTGGGGGTCGTCGTCGATGCCCCACCACGTCTCGGTGTCGAGGACGCCGCCGTCGAGGAACAGTTGCGTGTCGAGGTCCGGGCAGACGAGGTGGCCCGCGATTTCGACGTCGTCGCCCGTGTTCCCCACGACGGGCGTGTCGGCGGGCGGGAACACCGCCTCGGCGCCCCACAGGAGCTTCGGGGTGCCCGTCCCGCCGGCGAGGAACGTAACCATACCCGACCGTACGCGCGGTGGGGTTTGTGGGTTTCGTCGCCGGCACCGGTCACTCGAAGCCCGAGGCGTCCGTGATGAACCCCTCCAGAGCGACCACGTCGCCGTCCTCGTACACGCCCCGTCCCCGCTCCCACACGGTCCGCTCGGCGCCCTCCCGCGTGACGATGCGGTAGGTCACTTCGAAATGCTCGCGGGCGTCGACGGCCTCCTGTATCGTCGCCCACGTCTCGTCTCTATCGTCCGGATGGATGACCTCGGACCCCCACGCTACCCCGCCGCTCTCTATCGTGTCGGCGGCGTAGCCGGTGAGCGACTCGCACTCCCCCTCGACGTACTCCATCGGCCAGTCGGGGGCGTTGCGACACCGGTACACCATCCCCGGGAGGTTGCTGATGAGCGTCTCGAGTCGACGGTTGCGCTGTTCGAGATGCCGGTGGGCCCGGAACGCCTCCACCGCGTTCTCGATGCGGTTCGCGAGCAGTTCGAACCGTTCGCTCCCCGGTTGCTTCCGCATGTAGTCGGTGACGCCCGCCGAGATTGCCTCGCTCGCCACCTCCTCGCTACCTTTCCCGGTGAACAGCACGAACGGGAGGTCGGGGTAGTCTGCGCGGACGGATTCGAGGAACTCGAGGCCGTCGCGCCCGGGCATCTCGTAGTCGGAGACGACGCAGTCGGTGTCGTCGTCCAGTTCCGACAGCCCCGCGCCGGGGCCGGCCGCGCCGGTCATCTCGAACCGGTCGCTCTCGCGTCGCAGGTAATCCGCAGTGAGGTCGACGAACGAGGTGCTGTCGTCGACGTGAAGCACCCGGATCGGTTCCTGCGATGTCGACATGAGATTCGACGTTGGATAATCATGCCACGCTGGCCGTAATAAACTGGTGGGGCGACTTCACGGTGGGCAACCCGAACCGACTTGCCGGCGGTGGCCGAACCCGGGGGCATGAACGCCATCAAGGACTCCGTTCACGACTGGATTCCCCTGGACCCGGTCGCGGCGGACCTGCTGGACACCGAGGCGGTCCAGCGGCTCCGCCACATCAAACAGCTCTCGACGGTGCGGCTCGTCTACCCCTCCGCGTCCCACACCCGGTTCGAGCACTCGCTCGGCGTCTATCATCTCGCTCGGCAGGCACTCGACCACCTCGACGTCGACGCCGACCGTGCGGCCCACGTCCGGGCGGCCGCGCTCCTCCACGACGTCGGACACGGGCCGTACGGCCACCAGACCGAGGAGGTCATCCGCCGGCACGCCGGCACCGACCACGACGAACTCGGCGACCTCCTGTACCGGACCGACCTCCCCGGCGTCCTCGAACGCCACGGACTCGACCCGGAGCGCGTCGTCGCACTCGTCCGCGGCGACGGCGAACTCGGGCAACTGGTGTCGGGGGAGTTGGACGTCGACCGGATGGACTACCTGGTGCGGGACGCCCACCACACCGGCGTCCCCTACGGCACCATCGACCACGGCCGCCTCGTCCGGGAGTTGCGCTACCGGGACGGCCGGCTCGTCCTCGCGGAGGGAAACGTCCAGACGGCCGAGTCGTTGCTTTTGGCGCGGGCGCTCATGGACGGCATCGTCTACCGCCACCACGTCTCCCGCATCGCGGGGTCGATGCTGGAGCGGGCCTGCGAGCGCCTGCTCGATGCCGGCACCGACGTCGCCGAGTTCCGCCGGATGGCCGACCACGACCTGCTTGTCGAACTCCGCGAGGCGGTGCCGGAGCTCGGTGGCCGCGTCGAGCGCCGCGACCTCTACAAGCGGGCCGTCTGGGCCGGGCTGGACCGCGTGCCCGACGCCGTCACCGAACTCGACCGCGACGACGAGCGTGCCGCGGCCCGGGAGATAGCCGACGCCGCGGGCGTCGACCGCGAGCACGTCCTCGTCGACGCGCCCGCCCGTCCCGACCTGAAGGAGTCGCGCACCCGGGTGGTCGTCGACGGCGTCGTCCAGCGGCTCGAACAGGCCTCGGAACTCGTGGGGGCACTCCGAGCCACCCGCCGGGCGCAGTGGCGCCTCGGCGTGTACGCACCCGTCGACGAGCAGGACGCCGTCCACGAGGCGGCCCGCGACGTGCTCGGTCTCCCCTGACGGCAACGCTTTTCGGCCCGCTGGTGGAAGCCGGGACGATGTCCGACTCCGTCCCCGCCGACATCGACGCGCTCGTGACCGACTGGCGTGAGCGCCACGACGTGCCCGGCGTGAGCCTTGCCGTCGTCGACGCCGACGGCGTCGTCCACGAACGGGGGTACGGCGTCCGCGACCGGGAGATGAGCGCGCCAGCGACGCCCGACACGCTGTTTCCGGTCGGCTCCGTCGCCAAACCCGTCACCGCCGTCGCCGTCCTCCAGCTCGTCGACCGCGGCGACCTCGCGCTCGACGACCCCGTTCGCGAGTACGTCGACCCGCTCTCGGACGTGCCGGGCGACCCCATCACGGTCGGCGAGTTGCTCTCGCACACCTCGGGGATGCCCCGCGACTTCGTGGCGCAGTTCGAGGCCGACGAGACCGACGAGGACCGCTGGTCGTACATCGACGGCGCGGCCGACCAGCGGCTCACCGACCGGCCCCGCTACATGTACTCCAACAGCGGCTACTTCCTGCTCGCGGAGATACTGGAGGCGGTCGACGGCCGCCCCTACGACCGCTACGTCGCCGAGGAGGTGTTCGACCCGCTGGGCCTGGAGCGCGCGGGCGTCGGCCCGGACGCGCTGGGCGACCCCGACGCCGCGACGGGCTATCGCCGGACCGACGACGGCCTGGAGCCGGCGGAGGTCGACCACGGCGCGGGCGCGTCGGGTGGCCTCGTCGCCTCCGTTCGCCACCTCGGTGCCCTGCTCCGGTGCGTGCTGAACGACGGCCGCCACGGGGGCGAGCGGCTCCTCTCCTCTGCCCTCGTCGACGCGATGTGTCGCCGCCAGTCCCCGACGCTCCCCGGCGACGAGACGAAAGCGTACGGCTACGGCTGGGAACTCGACGCCCTGCTCGGCGAGCGACTGGTCGGCCACCGCGGCGGCATCGGCGTCGGCGGCGGCTACATCGGCCTCCTGCGCGAGCGGGGTCTCGGGGTGGCGCTCGCGTACAACACGGTCGGCCAGCCGACCGTCCCGTACGGCCAGGGGGCGCTCGCGCTGGCGGCCGGCGCGGACCCCCGCGAGGCGGTGCCGCTACTCGACGTGAACGACGCCATCGAGGCCGTGACGGGGACGTACACCGCGTACCGCGACGCCGTGACCGTCTCCGTCGAGCGCGGCCCCGCGGGAACTGTCGACGTGTCGCTCCCGTTCACGTCGTTCACCGCGACCCCCGAGGCCGTCGAGACGGAGCCATACGTGTTCTCGTTCCGGACGGGTGGCGGCGTCGACTGGCGCGCGGAGTTCCGCGACGGCGCGACCGACCTCGTCCTCTCGACGGGCAAGTGGACGATGCGACTCGGCCGCGAGGACTGACGCCTACCGCAGTGCCCGCACCGTGCCGCCACGCGCCGTTATCAGCAGGTCGTCCACCGCGACGACCCGGGTCCCGACGTCGGCGGCCGAGCGGCGCCACCGCTCGGTGCCGTCCGCCGCGTCGACGCAGACGAGTTCGTCCTCGGTGCGGGCGAGGACGGCGTCGCCGGTGACGACCGGACGGGCGACGACGCCGGTGGCGGCGTCGCTGTACCACAGTTCGCGCCCGTCGGACGGCGACAGCGCGAACAGCCCCGTCCGGTCGACGCACTCGGCGTGGGCGTACAGGCGGTCCGTGCCGGCCGCGAGGCCGAAGCAGGCGGCGTCGTCCACCGACTCCGACCAGTCGTGGCCGCCGTCGGTCACGGATTCGGCGCTCACCGTCGAGAACAGTTCCGTGGCGCCGAACACCGTCCCGTCGCGGTAGCACTGCGAGACGACGAAGTCCGCGCCGCCGCTCGGGGGCCGCTCCGTGCCGAGGTACTCGCCGGTGTCGGCGGCGAACCGCCAGGGCCGGTCCCACGAGCCACCGGTCGTCACGAACACCTGCCCGGCGCCGGCGAACACCGGTGGTTGCCACGGGTCGCGTATCGACGCCCGCCACCGCACGCTCCCGTCGCCGTGGGTTCGCGCGACTACCGCCGGGTCCTCGCCCGCCGAGACGTAGTAGAGGCCGTGACCGGCCGCGAGAAAGCCCCTCCGGTCCGGCGTCTCGACGCGCCAGCGTTCGGCGCCGTCGGCCCCGAGCGCGACGACGGCCCCGGCGGTCGGAACGTACAGCCGCCCGTCGACCACTCGGGGGGTACCCGCCGGGGCTCCGACCGACGCCTGCCACCGCATCGCGCCGGTGCGGGCGTCGAGCGCGTGGACAGTGCCGTCGTCGCCGCCGACGTACACCGTCGCGTCCGCGACGACCGGCGCCGAGAGCGACGCCTCGGTCGACGCGCGCCACAGTTCACTCGGGGGGTCGGCGGGAGCCGTCGCCGCTGGCGCGGCGTTGGTCAGGCCAGCGTCGTGGGTCGGGTGCGGCCACGACGACTCGACGCTCGCGGGCGTCGACGGCGTGGCGGGTCCGGTTACCGACGTCTCGGTCGCTGTGGGCGACGATGCCGACCCCCTCGGCGTCGAGCCGTCGTCGCCGAGACAGCCGGCCAGTCCGACCGTTCCGATGGCCGCGAGCAACGAGCGCCTGTTCATCGTCCCGGCGGAGTCGTGCCGCGGATGAATAGTTCGTGGTGGCACAAGGGCACGCTGTACCAACGGCCAGCGACGGTCCACGGGTCGCGCTGGCTCCGCCGCGCGAATACTGCGACCGGAGGAAGACCCAAGCGGCCGAGCGTGGTACGTGGGGGTATGGATGACAGCGGCGAGACCCGGGTCGAGGAACTGATGACGAGCCCCGTCGAGACGGTGTCGGCGGACGCCAGCCTCAGGACGGCCGCGGAGCGGATGCGCTCCGAGGAGATAAACTCCCTGCTCGTCACGAGCGCGGAGACGGGCATCGTCACCAGCACCGACGTGTTGGACGCGCTGGCGGCCGGCGACGACCCCGACGCGGCGACCGTCGCGGACGCGATGACAGCGCCCGTCGAGGCCGTCGACGCCGACCTGCGGCTCGGGGAGGCGGCCGCGATGATGGAGACGTACGGGTTCAACCACCTCCCGGTGCGCGACGGCGACGGCGACATCGTCGGTCTCGTCTCCACGGCCGACCTGCGGGCGACGCTCGCCTGACGGGCGTCAAGCAGTTTTTACCGGGGCCGACCGAACGGCCCCCCAATGCCGACCATCAAGGACTCCGTCCACGACCACATCACGGTCGAGGGGGCGGCCGCGGACCTGCTGGACACGCCGCCGGTCCAGCGGCTCCGCAACATCAAACAGCTGGGGACGGCGGAACTCGTCTATCCGAGCGCGAACCACACCCGGTTCGAGCACTCGCTCGGCGTCTACCATCTCGCGCGGCAGGCGCTCGACCACCTCGGCATCGAGGGGCGGCAGGCCGAGCGGGTCGGCGCGGCCGCCCTCCTGCACGACATCGGCCACACCCCCTTCTCGCACAACACCGAGGCGGTGCTGGAGCGCCACACCGGGAAGGAACACGACGACGTCCACGACCTGCTAGAGGGCGGCGAGGTCGAACGCGTGCTCATCAAACACGACCTCGACCCCGAGCGCGTCGCCGACCTCATCGCCGGCGACGGCGAACTCGGGCAACTGGTGTCGGGGGAGTTGGACGTCGACCGGATGGACTACCTGGTGCGGGACGCCCACCACACTGGCGTCCCCTACGGCACCATCGACCACGGCCGCCTCGTCCGCGCGCTCCGGGTCGTCGGCGGCGAACTCGTGCTCGGGGAGGGGAACGTCCAGAGCGCCGAGTCGCTACTTTTGGCGCGGGCGCTGATGAACCCCACCGTCTACTCGCACCACGTCGCGCGCATCTCGAAGGGGATGCTCCGACGCGCGACGGAGGCGCTGGTCGGCGACGCGGTGAGCCCGGAACGGTTCCGCCGGATGGACGACCACGACCTCATGGTCGCGCTCCGGAACCACGAGCCGACGGCCGACTACGCCCGCCGCCTCGACGGGCGCGACCTGTTCAAGCGGGCCGTCTGGGCGGAGTGGGCCGACGTGCCCGAGGAGCTCATCGAGGCCGACCACGAGCGCGTGCTCGACCTCGAAGGTGACATCGCCGAGGCGGCGGGCGTCGACGAGCGCGAGGTCATCCTCGACATCCCCGGGCGACCGGCGATGGCCGAGTCGTCGACGCAGGTGGTCGTCAACGGCGAGGTGCGACGGCTCGGCTCCCAGTCGACGCTCGTGGGGGCGCTCCGCACCGCCCAACACGAGCAGTGGCGCCTCGGCGTGTACGCACCCGACGACGCCACCGACCGCGTGGGGCAGGTCGCCGAGCGCGTGCTCGGACTCGACCTCGACGCGCTCGTCGTCGACGTGCGCAAGGGGCTCCACCAGACGCTCGACGAGTACGGCGCATGACGCGCGAACTCGAAGGGACGATACTCCGCGGTCGCGAGATGGACCCGGTCGAGGGCCGCGTGGTCGTCGAGGACGGCCGCGTCGCCGGAATCGAGGAGACGCCGACGGACTCGACGGACATCGTCTGTCCCGCGTTCGTCAACGCCCACACCCACATCGGGGACTCCATCGCCAAGGAGGCGGGCGGCGGCCTCTCGCTGGACGAACTCGTCGCGCCCCCGGACGGCCTCAAACACCGACTGTTGCGCGACGCCAGCCCCGCCGAACTGGTGAGCGCGATGTACCGCACCGTCCGGTTCATGGAGGAGTCGGGCACCGCGGCGTTCATCGAGTTCCGCGAGGGCGGCGTGGAAGGCGTCGAGCAGTTGCGCGACGCCACCGAGGACGTGCCCGTCGACCCCGTCATCCTCGGGCGCGAGGAGGTCGAAGCGATGGAGGCCGGCGACGGGTTCGGTGCCAGCGGCGCCCGCGACGGCGACTTCGACCGCGAGCGCAACCGCACCCGCGACGCCGGCAAACTGTTCGGCATCCACGCCGGCGAGCGCGACCCCCACGACATCAACGGCGCGCTCGATTTGGGCCCCGATTTCCTCGTCCACATGGTCCACCCCGAGGAGATACATCTCGAACGCGTCGCGGACGCGAACATTCCCGTCGTCTGCTGTCCGCGCTCGAACCTCGTCACGAAGGTCGGTCTGCCCCCGTTCGAGCGCCTGAGCGAGGCGACGACGCTGGCGCTCGGCACCGACAACGTGATGCTCAACTCGCCGTCCATGTTCCGCGAGATGGAGTTCACGGCCAAACACTCCGACCTCCCGGCCGACGAAATCCTGCGGATGGCGACGGTCAACGGCGCCGACATCGCGGGGCTGGAGTACGGCGTCGTCGAGGAGGGGAAGCGGGCCCGCCTGCTCGTGCTCGACGGCGACTCCCACAACCTCACCGGCGCGCGCGACACCGTCCGGGCGGTCGTTCGGCGTGCGGGCGTGAGCGACGTGAAAGAGACGGTCCTCGACGCTTAGACGACGAACTCGCCGTCCACCTTGAACGGCTCGCCGTCCACCTCGACGCGGGCGTCCTCGCTCACGTCCACGAGCATGTCGACGTGGGCCGCGCTCTGGTTGAACTCGCGGTCGTCGGGCACGCACTCCTCCATCGCCGTCCCCAGCGCGAGATGGACCGTATCGCCCATCTTCTCGTCGAACAGCAGGTTTCCCGTCGCGGTGTCGACGCCCTGGTTGGTGCCGATGCCGAGTTCGCCGACCCGGCGTGCGCCCGCGTCGGTGTCGAGGACGCCCTCGACGACGGCTTCGCCCGCCGCCGCGCCGTAGTCGACCACCTCGCCGTCCTCGAACACGAGTCGCACGTCCCGTATCTCGCGGCCGTCGCGGTACAGCGGCACGTCGAACGTGACCTCGCCCTCGACGCTGTCGACGACGGGCGAGGTGAACACCTCGCCGCCGGGCATGTTCCGCTTCCCGTGGTCGCTCGCGGCGGCCATCCCCTCCACCGACATCCGAACGTCCGTCCCGTCGGCGACGATGCGGACCTCGCTGGCGTCGTCGAGCACGGCCGCGAGCCGCTCCTGGAACGCCCGCAGGTCGGCCCAGTCGCGGTCGATGGCGTCGTACACGTAGTCGGTCCATGCGGCCGTCGACATCTCCGCGCGCTGGGCGTCCGCCGGGGTGGGGTGCTGAGTGATGACCCACCGGGTCGAGTCGAGCCGTTCCTCCAGTATCGGCTGGTCCGCGCGCCGCGACGCCGTCGACTTCCCGGGGTCGACGTCGCTCGTCTCGCTGGCGTTGCGGCCCGCCTGCACGAAGATGGCCACGTCGGTGGCCTCCATCTCCGCGAGCGCGTGCTCCTTCGTGCGGAACTGGTCGACGTCCATCGCCCGGGCGTACGCCCGGCCCGCTCGACTGCTCGACATCGCCGTCTTCGGGCGAGCACCGTGCTCGCCCAGTTTTTCGTACAGTGCGACGACCAGGTCCTCGGCGGCGGGCGGCGCCGTCACGAGCACGTCGTCGTCGGCCCCGACGTCGGTACAGTAGTCGACCAGTATCTCGGCGTGGCGGCTGATGCGGGGGTCCATGTCAGTCTGGACACGAGCCCTCAAGAAAAATCTCGGCCACGACCGGCCCGAAAGTGGAACTGGTCGGCTCGCGAACGTCGCGGCTCCCGAAAGAGGTTAATCCGGGCTCCCCGTGTCACTCGGTAGCATGTACGACCGGATACTCGTCCCGACGGACGGGTCCGAGGGGATGGGGCGGGTGGTCGCGCACGCGGCGCGACTCGCCGCCGTCCACGGCGCGACCCTGGAACTGGTGTACGTCGTCAACACCGCCGCGGTGGCGAACCTTCCGATGGAGACCTCCTGGGAGGGCGTCTCCGAGATGCTCCGCGAGGAAGGCGAGGGCGCGCTCGACGCCGCCGAACAGCGGGCACGGTCGACCGAGGCCGAGGTTCCCATCGAGCGCGTGCTCCTGGAGGGGAACCCGGCCCACGAGATAGTCAGTTACGCCGACCGCGGCGACTGCTCGCTGGTCTGTATGGGCACCCATGGCCGCGGCGGCGTCAGTCGTCTCCTGCTCGGAAGCGTCGCCGAACGGGTCGTCCGCTCCTCGGAGGTGCCTGTGTTGACGGTCCGGGTCGGCGAGGAGTGACCGACCGTTTCGCGCTACCCCGTACCGACGCACACGTATGTTCACGCTGACAGGAAAGGCCGTCGCGCTCGCCACCCTCGGCGCGCTCGTCGGGGCCGTCCTCCTGTTCAACATCTGGCTGGGCGTCCTCGCGCTGTTCGCCGCCGTCCCGTTCGCCTACAGGGTCGTCGCCGCGTGACTACTGCGGCCGCAGATGCTCGCAGTCGCCCGCGGTCACGCGTTCGGTGCCGTCGTCGGTCTCGACCACCAGCGTCCCGGGGAACTCGACGTCGACGGCCTCGCCCTCGACCGTGCCGCCGGGCGTCTCCACCCTGACCTCGCGCCCGAGCGTCCCCGATAGCTCGCGCCAGCGGGGCAACACCGCATCGAGGTCGCCGCGCAGGTCGTCGAACCGCTCGACGACCCCCTGCAGGAACGCGCGGCGCGACACCGCACCGACCAGCTGTTGGACGCTCGTGCCCGTCTCGGGTAGGTCCTCGGCCGGGACGTTCACGTTGACCCCCGGGCCGACGACGACCCACGAGACCCGGTCGGCCTCCCCCTCCATCTCGGTAAGGATGCCACACAGTTTCTTCTCCCCCTCGCCGGTGTCGACGAGCACGTCGTTGGGCCACTTGATGTGTGCGTCGACGCCGACCTCGCGGGCCGTCTCGGCGACGGCGACGGCCGCCGCAAGCGTGAACGCGGGGGCGCTGGTGGGCGGCACCTCCGGGCGCACGAGCAGGGAGGCGTACACGCCCCCGGGCGGCGAACTCCAGTCGCGGTCCAGGCGGCCGCGCCCCCCGGTCTGCTCGGCGGCGACGACGACCACGTCCTCGCGGCCCTCGGCGGCGAGGTCCCGGGCCCGGGCGTTCGTCGAGTCGAGCGCGTCGTGGAACTCGACGTCAACGTCGGCGTCGAGGCCGAACGCGACGGCCGCCTCGCCGTACTCGGGGACCGAGACGAGCCGGTAGCCGTCGCCGGCGTCCTCCACCTCGAACCCCTCCTCGCGAAGCGCCTCGACGTGCTTCCAGACCGCCGCCCGTGAGACGTCCAGCCGGTCGGCGAGCGACGGCCCGGTGACGGGGCCGTCGGACAGCGCCGCGAGCACGCGGCGTCGGGTCTCCTGCATGCCCCCCGGTTGGGAGAGCCGACCCTTGAGCGTTCTCACCCGCCGGCCGTCGTAGTCGGCGTCCCCGGCCGGTCGTCGGCCGTCGTCGCCGCCCGGGCCTCGGAGAGCCAGTCGGGCGACCTCGGGGGGTCGTCCCGCGTCGTGAACTCCACCCGGACCCACCCGGCGACGGGCGTGCCGTCGACCGACCCCTCGTAGTTGAACCTGTACGAGCGGACGACGCCCTCGTCGGTCACCGTGGCGACGAACTCCGTCACCTCGGCGTCCGCGACGGCGCGCCCGCGGACGGGAAGCCGTCGCGCCTCGAACGACTCGTCGACGACGCGGTAGTCGCCCGTCTCGGGGGAGCCCTCGGCGACGGTGACGCTGGCCGCGCCGAACAGCGCCCGCAACTGCGACCCGCGGGTCGTCTCGAACGGAGGCGGGACCCGGGAGCGCGTCCGGTAGGAGACGTTCGGGCCGTGTTCGACCCGGACGTAGGTGCGGTCCGCCACCGTGTGGAACCGCCGCTCGTATCGGTCGTAGTGGGGCGCGCCCCCGTCGGTGGCGTTCGAGTAGGCGTCGACGACCCGCGCGGTGTAGGCCGACCCGTTGCGCGTCGCCGCCCGGAGATACTCGACCCGCGGGTTCCGGTAGCGGCCACCCAGCACCGTCACCTCGTAGGAGTGGGTGGCGTTCGCGCGGGCCGCGAGCGCCCGCTCGTGAGCCGCAACCAGCGCCGCCGCGTCGCCGACTCCCGACGGCCCCACGACCGGTCCTCGCGGCTCCTCGGGCACCTCGGCGGGGGTGAGCGTCGGCGTCGCCGTGCCGTCGTCGACCGGGGCGGCCGTGCTACAGCCAGCCACCGACAGCAGAAGCGCCACAACGACCCCTCGCCCGAGACGGCTCCACCCGGTCATGCCGGGGCGTTCGAACAGTCACTCCTTCAGCGTTCCCACCGGTCGCGGCCAGCGCCTCGTCGTGCCAGTCGGGCGGGGCGACCGGCCCGGACGACTCGAACGCGACGGTCACCCACCCGCGAGCGTCGCTCCCGTTCCGCACGCCGGCGTAGTCGAACCGGTAGCCGACGACGCGCCCCCGTGGCGTCACCGTGGCGTAGAGGTCGGTCACTGTGGCGTCGGTCACCGGGCCCGCGACCGTCGGGAGCCGCCGGACCCCGAACGACTCGGCCCACACTCGGTAGTTCCCGCCGTAGCTCAGCGAGTTGGCGACGTTCACGTCGCCGGCCGCAAACAGCGCGTGCAACTGTGCCGCCCGCGTCGGGTCGACCGGCCGCGCCGCCTCGCCCACCCGCTGGTCGTACGAGACGCTCCCGTCGGGCCACGTGACGCGACTGAGCGTGCGGCCGGACGCGGTGTACTGCTCGGTGACGGTCACCGACTCGTTGACTCGGCCCCCGTCGAGGCGCTCGAACCGCTCGACGACCAGCCGTGCGGACACGTTCCTCCCGTCGGTGACGGCGTCGTAGTCGTGGTCGGTCACGCCGTCCTCGTAGGCTCGCTCGTACACCGAGACGGCGACGGTTCGGTTCCGTAGCGTCCGCTCGTGGGCCGCGACCAGCGCGGCCGCGTCCGGGACGCCCGCATGCGAGATGGGCCACGGCGTCCGGTCGGCGGGCACCGCGACCGGGGTCAGCGACGGCGTCGCCGGCGACGGCTCCGTGACCGCGCCGCTACAGCCCGCAAGCAGGAGTACCGCGACGACGGCGGGGACCGGGAGCCGGGCCATCCCGTCCTCAGAACGGTGCGTCGCCCCCGTCGAGCCGCGGTTCGGGGTCCCCGCCCAGCCCGGCCTCGGCGCGGACCCGCCGTATTTCGGGTATCTCGCGGGTGAGCCGCGTCTCCAGCGCCTGCACCGTCATCGGGGAGATGCCACAGCCCGAACACGCGCCACCGAGCGCGATGGTCACCTCGCCGGCCTCGGCGTCGAGATGCTGGATGGCGTGGCTCCCACCGTGGGCCGCTATCTGTGGGAACTCGCGCTGGACGAACCGCGTCACCCGCTCGCGGAGGTCGTTCTCGGTCGGCGTCGTCATGCCCCTCGTTGGCACGGGGTCGGTATAGCGTTCGCGGTCGGTCACGCCTTGTCGTCGGTCGGTCGCACGAACAGCCAGCCGAACGCCGCCATGACGAGGCCGACGGTCACGCCGGTCGTCACGCCCTGGCGGGGGTCGCCGAGCGCGAGTCCGAACAGCGTCGCCGTCAGGAGCGCCGCCAGGAAGAACACGCCGGCACGGGTCGGTCCGGAGTCGAGGAGCGCGCGCACAGTTGCCGTAGCGGCTCGCATGCCAAAACCGTTGTCCGCCGAAAGCTGATAAATGCCCGCAGACCGGCGGCGAACACGAGATGGGGGCGGAACCGTCAGGAGTGGACATGCAGCTCACCGACGAGCAACAGATGATACAGCGGTCGTTGCGCGAGTATCTCGAAGACGAGATTCGGCCGGACCTCCCCGAGGCCGACGAGGAGCCGCTGACCAAGGCGGAGGCCATCGCCTACCAGCAGGAACTCGGCGAACTCGGCATCGGCCCCGGCTCCCCGGACGAGGGGTTCGCGGACCCGATGACGTACACGCTCGCCAGCGAGGAGCTGTCGAGGGTGTGGCCGTCGCTGAACGTCACGCTCTCGATGTCGTTCCCGGTGCAGTTCGCGGCCTACGCCGGCGAGCGCACTCGCGATGCGCTGGGCGACAAGATAGACGAGGGCTCCTGTATCGGCTGTATGGCCGTCACCGAGCCCGAGGGCGGTAGCGACACGGCGAACCCGAACACCACGGCCGAGAAGGACGGCGACGAGTACGTCATCAACGGGGAGAAGACGTGGGTGTCGAACGCGCCCATCGCGGACATGGCGCTGGTCGTCGCCCACGACGTCGAGGCGGACGCCCGCGACTTCTTCATCGTCGACAAGGAGACTGGCGGGTTCGAGACCCGGAAGCTCGACAAACTCGGCTGGAACGCCTCCCCGACGGGCCAGATGTTCTTCGACGACGTGCGCGTGCCCGCCGAGAACAAACTGATGACCGCCGTCGGCAACATGGTCGCGGAGGGGAACGGGGACCTCGCGGACGCGCCGATGTTCCAGACCGCCAAGCCGCTCAACGCCATCTTCTCGTACATGCGGACCGGGATGGCCGCGATGTCGGTCGGCATCATGCAGGCCGCGATGGACGAGGCCCTGGAGTACGCGAAGGGGCGGGAGATAAGCGGCGAGGCCATCGCCGGCAAACAGCTGGTTCAGGACCTGCTGTACAAAATCAAACGCGACCTCGAGACATCGCGACTGCTGACGTACCACGCGGCGGACCTCGTCCACCGTGGCGACGAGGAGGCGCGGCTGATGTCGTCGCTGGCGAAGGGCCACGCCTGCGAACGCTCGGTCGACGCCGCCTCGAACGCGATGCAGGTGTTCGGCGCCAACGGCCTCTCGACCGACTACCCGCTCGAGCGGTTCTACCGCGACGCCCGCACGATGACCATCCCGGACGGCACCACCGAGATACAGAAGCTCATCGTCGGCTACGAACTGACGGACATCCCCGGCTACTGAACGGCCGTCAGTCGGCGACGACCGCGCCCGCGAGCGTGCCATCGAGGCGCCCGGTCAGCGACCCGATGTGGTCGTCCAGGTCGAGCGCGAACTGCCGGTCGGCCGGGAGTTCGACCCACGAGAACGCGAACTCCACGCCCCGCTCGTCGCCCTCCCCGGTGACGACGTGCGTCCACTCGTCGCGTGGCTCGTGGACCGGGGCGTGATAGAAGCTCCGAACGTACCGCTTTGGCGGCGACCGCCTGCGCGTCCACACGTCGGTCGCCAGATGCCGCACCCGGCCCAGCGTCGCCAGCCCGCTCTCCTCGATGACCTCCCGGTACAGTGCCTCCCGCGGCGACTCGCCGCCCTCTACGGTGCCTTTCGGTATCTGGAGCCCCTCGTGACCCGGCCCCTCGAAGACGAGCAACTCGGAGCCGTTCCGGGTGACGTACGCGCAGGCTTTCTCGACGTGCGTTACCGCCGTGTCGTCCATGACAGCGCGTGACACTCAGTAGCGTATAACGCTGTTCAAATATCCTCCTAAAGGAGTAATAAGTGAATAACTCCGCGAGAAGAAACCGACGTGGGTTACGTCCGGGCAGGTCCCGCGTCAGTCCAGCACGACCAGCGGGTCGCCCTGGTCGACCGACTGACCTTCCTCGACGGCCACCTCGGTGACGGTGCCGCCGAACTCCGCGACGACGTCGTTCTCCATCTTCATCGCCTCCAGCACGAGCAGGACATCGCCCGACCCGACCTCGTCGCCCTCGGCGACGTTGAGTTCGAGGATGGTCCCCTGCATCTCGGCGTTGACGACCTCGCCCTCCGCGGAGACGGAGGGGCTGGCACCGCCGCCCCCGCCACCGGATGAGCCGCCGCCTCCGCCGCCCCCGCCACCGCCGCCGGCGGGTCGCTGGGCCTGCTGGGGGAGCGCGCTCTCCTCTAAGTCGACCTCGAACCGCTTGCCGTTCACCTCGATGGTGAACTCGCGGGTGACCGTCTCCTCGTCGTCGTCGCCGGCCGCGGTCTCGGAGCCGTACTCCTGCTGGTACTCCTCCGTGGGGAGTTCCTCGAGCGTCTCGTCGAGGTACTTCGTGGTGTGCGTGCTCCCGACGAACGCGTCGTTCTCCAGCATCATCAGGTGGAACGGGATGACCGTGACGATGCCGTCGATGTCGTACTCCTCGAGCGCGCGCTTCGAGCGGGCGATACACTCCTCGCGGTCCTCGCCGTGGACGATGAGCTTCGCTATCATCGAGTCGTAGTCCGTGACGAGGTCGTCGCCCTGCCGGAGCGCGTCGTCCATGCGGACGCCGATGCCGCCCGGCGGGTCGTACGTCTCCAGCGAGCCCCCCTGCGCGGGGGCGAATTCGTCGGTGGCGTCCTCCGCGTTGATGCGGAACTCCATCGCGTGGCCCTCCAGGTCCACGTCGTCCTGCGAGAAGGTGAGTTCCTCGCCGGCGGCGACCCGAATCTGCCACTTCACGATGTCGATGCCCGTCAGTTCCTCCGTGACGGTGTGCTCGACCTGGATGCGGGTGTTGACTTCGAGGAAGTAGAAGTTCGTCTCCGGACCGAGCAGTTCGCCCGGCTCGCGGTCGGGGTCCTCCTCGACGAGGAACTCGAAGGTGCCGGCGTTGTAGTAGTCGGCCTCGTCGGCGCCGCGGCGCGCGGCCTCGCCGATTTCCTCGCGCAGGTCGTCGGAGAGTGCCGCCGACGGCCCCTCCTCGATGACCTTCTGGTGCCGCCGTTGCAGGGAGCAGTCACGCTCGCCGAGATGCCGGACGTTGCCGTGCTCGTCCGCGAGTATCTGCACCTCGACGTGGCGCGGGTTCTCCAGATAGCGCTCGAGGTAGACGGAGTCGTTGTCGAAGTACGCCTCCCCCTCGCGTTTCGCGGCGTCGAGTTGGTCTTCGGCCTCTTCTGGGTCGCGGACGACCTTCATCCCGCGGCCGCCGCCGCCCCCCTCCGCCTTGATGGCGACCGGATAGCCGTGCTCCTCGCCGAACTCCTTCACCTCGTCGGCGGTGTCGACGGGGTCCGTCGTCCCCGGGACGATGGGGACGTCGGCGGCGTTCATGATGGTCCGCGCCTTGGTCTTCTCGCCGGCCTGCTCCATCGACTCGCTGGACGGACCGACCCACGTCACGCCCTCGGCGTCTTCGACCTTCTCGGCGAACTCGGCGTTCTCCGCGAGGAAGCCGTACCCCGGGTGAATGGCGTCGGCACCGGCCTTCTGGGCGGCCTCGATGACGGCCTCGTGGTCGAGATACGAGTCCGCGGCGCGCGCGGGGCCGATGTTGTACGCCTCGTCCGCGTACCGGACGTGCCCGGCGTGTTTGTCCGCCTCGCTGTAGACGGCGACGGTGTCGACACCGAGGTCTTCACAGGCCCGCATCACGCGGACCGCGATCTCGCCCCGGTTGGCGACGAGTACCTTGTCGAACATTCCTGCCGACGACTGGCCCCGCGGTCCACCTTATTCTGTCGGTACCGGCCTATTTTCAACAGACAACCAGTTTGACGTTTTTGCCGTTTACCGTGCCGGACGGGGAAGTTTACGCGGGCCTCGGCTGGCTCAGTACCGGTCGGTGCGGCCGCTGGCGGCCCAGGCGTCGGTGGGCGCCTCGCGGGGGACGCGGACGGTCCGGTTCTGCAGGGCGTCGACCCGGCCGGCGAAGGCCCACCGCTTGCCGTCCCAGTCCGGAGCCGCGTCGTCCGCCTCGTCCTCCTCGAGGTACGCTGACAGCGCCGCGACGATGGCCGCGGCCTCCTCGGGGTCGGCGTCGTCGGGAATCACAGCGGGATGTTGCCGTGTTTGCGGTCGGGCTGGTCGGTGCGTTTCGTCTCCAGCATCTCGAGGTCCGAGATGAGACGCCGGCGGGTGTCTTCGGGTTCGAGCACGTCGTCGACGAAGCCGCGTTCGGCCGCCGTGTACGGGTTGGCGAACGCTTCGCGGTACTCCTCGATGAGCTGTTCGCGCCGCGCCTGCACGTCGTCGGCGGCTTCGAGTTCGTCGCTGTAGAGGATGTTGACCGCACCTTTCGGTCCCATCACGGCGATTTCGGCGGTCGGCCACGCGTAGTTGACGTCCGCCTCCAGATGTTTGGAGGCCATCACGTCGTACGCGCCGCCGTACGCCTTCCGCGTGATGACGGTCGCCAGCGGGACGGTGGCCTCGCTGTAGGCGTACAGCAGTTTCGCGCCGTGTTTGATGATGCCGCCGTGCTCCTGGTCTTTGCCGGGCATGAAGCCGGGCACGTCGACGAACGTCAGGATGGGGATGTTGAACGCGTCGCAGAAGCGGACGAACCGCGCGCCCTTCAGCGAGGCGTCGATGTCGAGCGTGCCGGCGTTGACGCGGGGCTGGTTGCCGACGATGCCCACCGAGCGCCCGTCCAGACGCGCGAACCCGGTGACGAGGTTGCGGGCGTAGTTCTCCGCACACTCGAAGAACGAGCCCTCGTCGACGACGCCGTCGACCACGTCGACGATGTCGTACGGCTTCCGCGGCTCGTCGGGGACGACGCCGGCCACGTCAGCGTCGCGGTCGGGGTCGTCCCACGGTTCGACGCGCGGCGGGTCCTCGACGTTGTTCTGCGGCAAGTAGGAGAGGAGCCGCTGGATGTCGTCGAGCGCCTCCTCCTCGGCCGGCTCGGCGAAGTCGGCGACGCCCGACTTGGAGGTGTGGGTCTTGGTGCCGCCGAGCTCCTCGAAGGTGACCTCCTCGCCCGTGACCGTCTTGATGACCTCCGGGCCGGTGATCATCATGTGGCTCGTCTCCTCGACCATGAAGATGAAGTCCGTAATCGCGGGCGAGTAGACGGCGCCGCCGGCACACGGCCCCATGATGGCCGATATCTGGGGGACGACGCCCGACGCCTTCTGGTTGCGGTGGAAGATGTCCGCGTAGCCCGCAAGCGAGTCGATGCCTTCCTGGATGCGCGCGCCGGCGGAGTCGTTGAGGCCGACGATGGGCGCGCCCGTCTCGAGCGCGCGGTCCATCACCTTACAGACCTTCTCGGCGAACACCTCGCCGAGCGACCCGCCGAACACGGTGAAGTCGTGGGCGAACACGAACACCTTGCGGCCGTTCACGTCGCCGTAGCCGGTGACGACGCCGTCGCCCGCGGGCCGGTTCTCCTCCATGTCGAAGTTCGTCGAGCGGTGCTTCCGGAGCATGTCGAACTCCTCGAAGGTACCGTCGTCGAGGAAGTACTCGACCCGCTCGCGGGCGGTCATCTTCCCCTTCTCGTGCTGTTTCTCGATCCGCTCCTCGCCGCCACCCTTGCGGGCGTCGGCCTTGCGCTCGCGCAGTTCGTCGCGCTTCTCGTCCATCGTCACGGCGACCACCGTACGCTCATTACGCTGGAGTGTGCCCCGGTGTCCAAAAGGCGTTCCGGCATTCACCGGGTCTGCCGGTATACGGTCACCGGAACGGGCTGGCGGGCCGCGAGAGCTTCTGGTGGAGCGTACGGAACTGCTGTTCGGTCATCTCCAGGTCCGCCCGGAGCGACTCCAGTTCCGCCTCGCGGTGGACCGCCTCCGTGCGGTCCTCGACGAACACGCTCACGCCGTCCTCGCTCGGATAGGCGTGTAGTTCGACGTGGACGTGCTCGTCGCCGATGTCGAGTTCGTCGGTGACGTGGGTCTCCCGCTGGTCGGAGAGTGCGGTCCGGAGCGCGTCGGCCGCCGCCGTCCCCTCGGCGCTCGGGAACTTCTCCCACAGCACCGCCCCCTCCAGTTCCATCGCCGGGCGCCCCAGGAGCCGCTCGGCGTGCTCGTTGACGTACGTGAACCGGAACGCCTCGTCGAACGCGACGAAGGCGACGGTGATGCGCTCGTATATCTCCCGGATGCGGCGGTCCGCCTCGGCGGCCCGCTCCTGTGCGCGGCGACGCTCCACGAGCGTCGCGATGCGCGTTCCCAGGAGCCGGTACTGTTCCGTTCCGGTCGTCTTCCGGAGGTAGTCGGTGACCCCCGCCGAGATGGCCTCGCTGGCTATCTCCTCGCTCCCCTTCCCCGTGAAGAACACCACTGGGAGGTCCTCGTCGAGTTCGCGAACCCGCCGGAGTACGGTCAGCCCGTCCATCGTCGCCATCTTGTAGTCCGTGACGACGCAGTCCACGCCGCCCTCCTCGACGCGCGCCAGCGCGGCGTCGGGCTCGGTGTACCCCTCGACCGTGATGGTCTCGTGGGCCTGCTCGACGAACTCGCGAGACAGGGTCAGCAGGTCGGCGTCGTCGTCGAGGTGGACCGTGGTTATCGGGCTGTCCGGAATCATGAGTTCCAGACGCGCTACGTAGCAATAAGTGTTCAGTTGGAAACGACACGCACGAAAGTCGATAGCACGCTCCGGGCTACACCGGCGCACCCGTGAGGTTGAACAGGCTGAGCGCGACCGTCCCGACGACGGCCAGCAGGACGACCGTCCTGAGTGCCCACAGCCACGCGGGCGCCAGGTCGTCCATCCGGTCGCCCGCCCCCGTCCGGAGTTCGTCGACGGCGTCCTCGGCCATCACCCAGCCGACGAAGAACACGACCAGAAGCACCGCCACCGGAAGCAGGAGCCCGACCGCCACGCTGTCGAACCAGCCGAGCCAGCCCTCAGCCCACGCGGACGGCAGACCCAGGAGGAACACGACGCTCCCGAGCACCGCGGAGGTCCGCTTGCGCTCGGTGCCGTGGTTGTCAACGAGGTACGACACCACCACCTCGAGAAGCGAGATGGCCGACGACAGCGCCGCGGTGAGGACGACCAGGAAGAACGCCAGACCGAGCACGCGCCCGAGAAGTCCCAGCGCCGACAGCGCCGTCGGCATAGCCACGAACACCGCACCCGGCCCGGACGTCTCCGGCGAGACGCCCTGCGTGAAGAGTAGCGGGAACACGACGAGGCCCGCGAGCACGCCGATGAACGTGTTCGTCGCCGCGATGGTCACGCCGTCGACGCCCAGGCTCTCGTCGTCGCCGATGTAGGAGGCGTACGTTATCATCACCGCGAACCCGAGCGACAGCGAGAACAGCGCCTGTCCGACCGCCGCGGGGACGACGCTCGGTGCGTTCGCCACGATGGCGCCCACGTCCGGGCTGAGGAAGTAGTCGTACGCTTCGGCGGCGCCCGACAGCGTCGCGCCGTACGCCGCCAGGCCCAGCAGGATGAGCACGATGCTCGGCACCATCAGTTTCGTCGCGCGCTCGATGCCGCCCTCGATACCGAACGCCACGATGCCGACGACCAGCGCCATGAACACTGCGTGGAACGCGACGGCCTCGGGGCCGACGGAGATGGCGCCGAAGTACTCGTTGGGGGCGCCGAAGTACGCGCCGGTGAAACTGGCGCCGACGTACCGGATGACCCACCCGCCGACGACGCTGTAGTACGACAGCGTCCAGAAGCCGGCGAACACCCCCAGCGCGCCGACGGCCCGCCAGCCGGGACGGCCGAGACGGTCGAACGCGCCGATGGCACTCCGCTCGGCCCGGCGGCCGACCACGAACTCCGCGAGGATGGCCGGCAGGCCGATGACGACTACCGCCACCAGATACACCAGCAGGAACGCCGCACCGCCGTTGGTCGCGGTCTGGAACGGGAACCGCCAGATGTTCCCGAGACCGACTGCGCTCCCGACCGACGCGAGGATGAACCCGAGTCGCGTCGCCCACGTCTCCCTGTCTGCCATGCTGTCAGGCGTATCCGGGGGCACCGGATAAACGGCGCGGAACTGCCGTAGGAATGCTAACGCAGGGCGTCCACGGACTGGGCGGCTGTCCGCCACGACCCCGACACGGCGGTCGCCCGTATGTGCGTCACGCCGCTATCTCGGCGTTCGCTACGGCGGGCCGATGAAACGGCACACCGGGTAGCTCACGCCTCTCCCTCGGCGTTCGCTACGGCGGGCCGATAAAACGGCACACAGGGTAGCTCACGCCTCTCCCTCGGCGTTCGCTACGGCGGGCCGATGAAATGGCACACCGGGTAGCTCACGCCTCGCCGTACACGGGCACTGCGGCGCCGCTCGTCACGCTTGTGGCCTCCGAACACAGCGCCATGAACGTCGCGGCGATGTCGGCGGGGTCGACCCACTTGGAGTGGTCCGAGTCGGGCATCATCTCGCGGTTCGCGGGGGTGTCGATGACCGACGGCATCACCGCGTTCGCCCGCACTGTCCCGCGGTTCTCCTCGGCGATGCTCTCGGTCAGCAGGCGGACGCCGGCCTTGGAGGCGCGGTACAGCGCGTCGCCCTCGCCGCCCTCCAGCGACGACCGTGCGGACACCGAGACGATGGCTCCCTCCGTCTCCCGGAGATGCGGCAGGGCGTGTTTCGACGCCAGGAACGCCGTCTTCAGGTTCACGTCGAACAGCATGTCGAACTGGTCGGCGTCCGTCTCGTCGACGGGGTCGCCGCCGCGCCACGTACCCGCGACGTTACAGAGGTAGTCGAGACGGCCGTGCGCGCCGACTACCGCGTCTATCGTCTCCCGCACGTCGCTCTCGTCGGTGAAGTCGCCCTCGTAAAACTCGACGGTCTCGGGGTCGAGCAGTGCGTCCTCGTCGTCCGGCGCCCGCACGTCCGCGGCACAGACCGTCGCGCCCGCGTCGGCGAACGCCTCCGCGACGGCGCTCCCGAGCGCTCCGCTCGCGCCGGTCACCAGCACCACCTCCTCGCTGAAGTCGAACTCGACGGACATACCGGCTGGAGGGCTCCGGCCCGCATAAATCCCCGAGGCGCCCAGGTCCGGACGCTACCCCGTCCGCGTCTCCAGTCGGGCCGCGACGGCCCCCACCACGTCGCTGAGGTACGCCGTCCCCCAGACGGCGACGATAACCGCACCGACGGTGTCGAACACCAGGTCCAGTAGCGTGTCCTCGAGCCCGTACTGTGTGAGCACCGACCCGGTTCCCAGCAGGGCGGCGGCCTCGCCGATGGCGAACTCGATGACCTCCCAGAACACGCCGAACGCGAGCGTCAACAGGAGGATGAACGCGAACATGAACTTCGGCGGCAGGCGCACCTCCTCGGAGTGGACATCGACGGCCCGCGCGACGGTGTAGCCGGCGGCGGCGACGACGCTGGCCGACAGCGCGTGGGTCATGTGGTCCCACCAGCCCGTGTTCGCGTAGAACGACCCGCCCCCGCCCGGGACGCCGACGGTGCCGAGTGCGTGGAGGAACACGGCGGTGGTAATCCACAGCGTCAGCCCGGCGTCGAGCGGGATGCCGTAGTCCCGCTCCAGAATGGGGGGGAGCTGTGCCACCCCGAGCGCGATGGCGCAGTTGACGATGATGCCGGTGTTGCCGCGCTCGATACCGACGAACAGCAGACCGACCAGCCCCACTTCCATCAGCCAGACGAGCCGTCGCTGGCGCTCGGCCGACAGCCCGAGTCGGTCGCGGAGCCTCACGGCATCACCTCCTCGACGGGGAGCGTCTCCTCGCCCCGGCGGCGTCGGCGGAAGTAGAGCTGGAACACGGCGCCTGCGGCCACGCCCGCGAGGAAGGAGGCGACGAACTCCAGCATCAGTGCCTCCTCGGCGGCTGACAGCGCCGCTTCCGGCGCGCCCAACCCCCCAGCCGGGAGCAGTAGCGTCGTCCCCAGAAGCAGGTCGGAGGCGAACCGGACGACGGCCCACACGCCGGCCGTCGCCATCGTCGTCACCACCACGAACGCGACGGCGAACCGGTGGTTCATCTCCACCGGCGTCAGCAGGTCGAGTTCGACGGCGACGACCAGTGCCAGCGCCGCGACCGAAAGGTACGAGGCGACGTTCCCCCGGAACGCGGTGAGTTCGGTCGTTACGACTCTGCCCAGAAGCGGTAACACGGCGAGAAGCAACACCTCCCACGGGAGCATCGCCGTCGGGTCGCGGAACGTCACCGCCGGGACGACGGCGATGGCGGCGACCGAAAGCGCGAAGCCGGCCCACAGCAGGTCGCCGGCGAGCAAACTCCCGCCGGCGACGGCGACGACGAATCCCACGAGGAGCCACGACAGCACCGCGTTCCGTTCCGCGTCCTCCAGCACCGAACCGATACCTGACGCGCTCATGCGGGCCCTTCCACCCCCGTTGCCTTAGAATGCCGTGCCGAGGTACGCGACGGTGTAGCCGACGACCGCAATCGACACCGCCGCCAGCCCCGTCGTCGCCGCCCGGAGGGGGTGGTCCCGCAGGTCGGCCAGCGACCGCGCTTCGAGCCCCGGTAGGGGCGCCGACAGCACGGCGCCCGTGGCCAGAAGCGGGAGCACGAAGTGGTACGACACCTCCAGCGTCGGCGCGGGCAACAGCACGGTCGCGGCCGCAAACCCGACGCCGAACGTCGCCCGGCCGGCGAGGTAGTCGGCGAGTCGCGCGCCGTCGACCCAGAGATAGACGCCGAGCGCCAGCCACATCGTCGCCAACTCGAGGTACAGCGGCGCGAGCAGGTTCAGCGTCGGGTCCGCGAACGCCGCCGGGCGAGCGGCGACGAGTGCCGCGTCCAGCGGGTAGAGAAACGCGGGCGGCTCCCCGGTCAACAGGTCGCCGAACGGGTGGGACAGCAGGCCGAGCGCCGCCGCCCCCGCGACGGTCCGCGCCCGGAGTCCGCGTCGTGTGCCGGCCGTCGCGAGCCCCAGCGCCGCCGCCGCGAGCACGAGCAGGACCCCCGCCGCGAGCACGCCCGACGCGGCCGCGGCGACGGCGACGACTGCCGCCAGCACCGCTACGGCGACCCCCCTGCCCGAACGGGTCCCCGTCGCCCACGCGCCGGCGGCGACGGCGACCACACCCCCGACGAGAAGCGAGTGGGTCACCGCACGGTGGATGCGGTTGCCGGCCGACCAGAACCCCGCCGCGGCGTCGAGCGGCCCGTGGGCACCGACCAGCCCCACCGGCGCGTACAGCATGTCAACGTCGGGCGCGAGCGCGAACCCGCCCGCCAGCGCCCCCACCAACAGCGCCCGCTCGCGCGACCAGCCGGCGAGGTGGGCGGCCGCCGCCGCGAACGCGAACGCGAGAAGCCCGTGGCCGACGAACATACCGTTCGTAGCCGGCGCGCGAATAAAAGTCGCGCGGCCGCCGTGTGGCGTGTCAGCCCGACTCCCCGTCGAGTTTGGTCCACTTCTTCTCTATCTCGGCGTTCGCACGGACGACGGTGTCGCCGTCGACGTCGAAGCGGGTCTTCCGGAGTTCGATGGCGCGGACGGTACCGACGGTGCCGGCCGCGTCGACCCGGTCGCCGGGGTTGAAGTCGGGGTCGCGCAGGAGATAGACGCCGGCGACGGCGTCGGCTATCATCCCCGAGAGCGCGTAGGAGACGCCCAGCGCGACGAACCCCGTCGCGGTCCCCAGCGACGCGGCGATACCCTCGAGGCCGACGATGGCGAGAAACGAGAGCACGACGCCGAACCCGAGAAACACGAGGACGATGGTGGCGACGAACTGCCGGTAGACGGCCGACTCGGTGGGGAGCGCACGGGCCAGCGCGAACCGCACGCCAACCATCACCAGTTTGACGCCGACCGTGGCGACGACGAGGAACACGACCCCGGCGACGAGCGTCGGAAGCGCCGCCACTACCCCGTCGACGAACGCACGCAACGCTGTCAGGACCACGTCTTGCATCATGTGGGGGGTTGTCGCGCCCCCGGGTCAAAAGTTCCTCAGGGTGCTGGCAACACGTCGGCGTCGGGATGTAACACCTCGTACCCCTCGTCTCCCACGGAGACGACGGCCCAGTCGTACGGCGGCGTCGCCGACCGGAGCTCTTCCTGTAGTCGCTTCGCACGGTCGGAGCGTGCCACGAAACACCGAAGACGGCCGTCCTCGCGGGCGTCGTCCGGTTCGGCCGTCGTGACCTGCACGACCCGCCACTTCCGCGTCGCACGCAGTTCGTCCCCATCGGGCTCCACCTCGTATCCCAGGTCGCGGAAGATGTCTCCCGCCCTGTCGATGAGTGGTGTGCTAACGGCTCCCATTCGGAGTGACGTTCCACCCGAGGTGGAATAACAGTTTGCACCTGTCGTTCGTGTTAGACGTTTGGCGGCAGAGCCCCGCGCAGTGCCGCGGTCACGTCCGCGCCGCGCGCTCACTCTCGGGTCGCTCGCATCCACGTGGCGCTCGCCTCCCTGCGTCGCTCGCGCCACGCTCTACTCGTGTGCGGCGTCCCACTCGTCGGCGCGCTTGAAGTTCTCGCAGTGGTCACACTGCACCCGCCCCATCGAGTCCATCGCGTCGACGAACGACTCGCAGTTGCCACAGAAGTAGCCCCACCGCCGTTCGCGGTCGGTGTCGCGGTACGCGACGAAGAACGGGGCCTTCGACCCCCGTTCGGCTTCGTCGTGGGCGACGTACAGCGTGTCGCCGTCCGGCCCCTCGACGGCGTCGAGTTCGCTCATACCCCCGGTAGCTCCCCGGCCGGCGAAAAGGCTCCGGTCGAACCCGACACCGTTTTTCACCGGCCGGCCGACCTCCGGGTATGACCCTCCGTCTCCTCCACTACTCCGACGTGGAGAACGCCTACGACGACCCCGACCGACTCGGTCGGCTGGCTGGCACCATCGACGCCCGCCGCGACGCCGACACGCTCGTCTTCGGCACCGGCGACAACACCTCGCCGGGCGTGCTCCCCCTCCTCACGCGTGGGGGGCAGGCGCTCGACTTCTTCGAGGCGGTCGACCCCGACGCCGACACGTTCGGTAACCACGACTTCGACTACGGGCCCGACCGCGCGCTCGAACTCGTGGCGGCGGCCCCCCAGCCGTGGCTCTGTGCGAACGTCGTCCGCGACGGCGACACGTTCGGCGCGAGCGTCGGCGTCCGCCCGTGGCAGGTGTTCGAGCGGGGCGACACGCGCGTCGGTGCGTTCGGGCTGGTGACGCCCCGGACCGCCTCCATCAACCCCAACACGGGCGACGTTCGATTCACCGACCCCGTCGCCGCCGCCGAGGAGGCCGTCGCCGCCTTGCGGGCCCGCGACGTCGACTACGTGGTCTGTCTGTCGCATCTCGGTCGCACCGACGAGACGCTCGCGGCCAACGTCGACGTCGACGTGGTGCTGGGCGGCCACAACCACGCCGAGCGGGTCGAACGGCTGGACGACACGCTACTGACGCGGCCGGGCGTCAACGGCGAGATACTGCTGGAGGTGACCCTGCCCGACCGCGAGGTCACCCGTCACGTCGTCGCCGAGGGACCGGTCGACGAGTCGGTGCGCGAGCGGTTCGAGGCGCGGATGGCCGAGGCGGGCGTCGACGAGGTGGTCGCGCACGTCGACGACCCAATCGAGCGGACGGAGACGGCCTGCTTCCGCGGCGAATCCAGGGTCGGCAACTTCGTCGCGGACGCCTACCGCTGGTACGCCGACGCCGACGTGGGCCTCCAGAACTCCGGGGGCATCCGCTCGGGGCCGTCGCTCTCGGGCGACGTGACGGTCGGGGACCTCATCAGCCTCATCCCGTTCGACGAACCGCTGTCGGTCGCCGAGATGACGGGCGAGGAACTCGCCGCGGCGTTCGCGCAGGGGGAGGGTGCCCGCCTCTCGTTTGGCGAACCGGAGTGGTGGCACGCGCACGTCTCCGGGGCGACCATCGAGTACGACCTCTCGGCGGGCGAACTCGTCGCCGCGACGGTCGGGGGCGACCCTATCGACCCCGACGCCACCTACCGGGTCGCGCTCGCGGACTACTTGCTCCACAGCGACGACGAGTTTCCCGTCCTCGAGGAGAGCCACCGCGCCGAGGCGCTCGAGACCCAGTACGAGGTGCTGGCCGACTACGCCCGCGAGACGGGTATCGACCCGTCGCTCGACGGCCGCATCCGACACACGTAGCCGACATAGTAACCTTCACCCGGGCGGCCGTCCCACTCCCGGTAATGAGCCTCGTCGTGGTGCCGGTCCGCTACCCCCTCTCCGAGCATTCGCAGGCGACGCTGGCGGAGGCTATCGACCTCGCCGGCGAGCACGACGCCGACCTGACGGTGCTCCACGTCAACCTCTATCAGAACGACCGACGGGTCAGCCGTGCGGAACTGAAGCGGGCCGTCGAGTCGGAGTTCGGCCACCTCGAGGGCGTGCGCTACGTCGTCCGAGCCGGCTTTCTCGTCGAGGAGACCATCCTCGACGAGGTGGCCGCCGAGGGGGCCGACTACGTCGTCATCGGGCGGAAGCAGGCTTCGCGCTGGCGGCGGATGGTCCGTCGCCTCGTCGACGACCCCGACGTCGAGGCGTTCCTGCGGCGTGAACTCGACGCGAAGGTGGTGACGGTCACTCCCTCGTAGGGTCGCCGTCGGGTGGGTCGACCGGGCCCCGCGGTCCCTCCACGTCCGCGTCGCGCATCGACACCTGCAGTTCGCCGCTCGTGTCGTCGAAGTAGAGATGCGAGTGCGGGTACGCTATCTCCACGTCGGCGTCCTCCATCAACTCCCAGAGGTTCGTCTGGACGGCCGACCGGACCGTCAGCAGTTTGTACGGCTCCGTCACCCAGTAGCGGAGCCGGAGGTTGACGCCGTGGTCCGCGTAGCTCTCGATGTAGCAGGTGGGCGCCGCCGGGTAGCGGGCCCCCCCGATGCGGATGTCCGGACCGCCCTCGATGACGGTGTCGACGCGCCGGGCCGCCTGCTCGATGACGTCGCGCGCCTCCGCGATGTCCGACTCGTAGGTGACGAGCACGTCGAGTTCCAGCCGCGTCCGGGAGTCCTCCGCCGAGAAGTTCACCACGTCCCGGTCCCGCATCGAGCCGTTCGGGACGATGAGAAACGTGTTGTCGAGCGTGAATATCTTCGTGTACCGGAGCGTGATGTCCTCGACGAACCCGAACACGCCCCGCTCGGAGAGATGTATCATGTCACCGACCTCGTAGGGGCGTTCCGAGAGCACGAACAGGCCGTTGATGACCGAGCCGATGATGGGTGCGAGGATGAAACCGAGCACCAGCGAGAACACCGACAGCGAGATGGCGAGGTCGCCGATGCCGACCCCGAAAAAGGCGAGGCCGACGAACGCCGCGGAGACCACTATCAGTCCCTGGATGGCCCGCAGGACCGTCCGGGTGACGCTCGGCCGGCGGAACCGGCGGGCGATGCGCCTGCCGAGCAGTTGCCGGGCGAGCCTGGAGACGTAGTAGGCGACGACCAGCAACACGACCGCCGCGACCAGCCGGTAGGCGGCCGTCGGCACCGCACCGGGGAGCCAGCCAGGGCGTGGGAGCCCCGTTCCGGCCGCCGTCGTGTTGCCCGCCTGAAGCATATCCGCCTCGTCGCGGCCCCCGTGAAAAAGGGTTGCGTTGCACCGGGCCGACCAGCTAAGTAGCTGTACGTCGACCACGGCCGCATGGCCGCCGACCCATCGTTCCGGGTGAGCCACGACGCGACCGCCTCCAACACGCTGTTGTGTGGGTTCGCGGAGTACGGCCTCGCGGGACTCACGGCCGCGGATTACCTCGTCGAGCAGTTGGAACTGGAGAAGGTCGGCCACATCACGGTCGACCAGCTACCGACCATCACGCCGTTCGAGAACGGCACGCCGCGACACCACACGCGGCTGTTCACCAGCGACGCGGTCGACCTCACGGTGCTCGTCGGCGAACTGTTCGTCCCGCCGTTCGCCGCCGACCCGTTCGGCGACGCGGTGCTCGAGTGGGCCGAGGACGCCGGCTCCGAGGAGGTGGTCGTCCTCTCGGGTGTCCCCATCGCCCACGGCCCCGACGACCACCGACCGTTCTACATCGCCTCGCCCGACTACCAGTCGACCTACGACCTCGCGGCCGCCGACGTGACGCCGATGATGGGCGGGTTCCTCGACGGCGTGAAGGGTGCCGTCGCGGGCCGGGGCATCGACTCGCCGCTCCGGACCTGTGTGTTCACGACGCCGACACACCCGCAGGCGCCCGACGCGGAGGCCGCGCTCCGCCTGCTCGGTGCCGTCGACCGGGTGTACGAACTCGGTCTCGACACCGGCCCGCTGGAGACGTTCGCCGCGGAGGTGTCCACCTACTACGAGGAACTCGCCGAACGACTCGCCGACCAGGAGGAGGAGCGACCGCTCTCGGACGACCGGATGTACATGTGACGGTACGCGGGGGTCCCACTGGGCTCGACTCCGGCAAGGGCGTGCGAAAAACAGCGCCTGCTCCTTTCGGCGCTCACTACCTTCCCCCGGCGGATGCCGTCTCGCGTACGGAGCGTGTAGTGGTCGACTTAGCGGAATCGGAGGGATGAGGCAGGATCACTGGACAGTGATATCAGCGGGCGGGGACTCGCCGTCGGCTGGGGACGCTTCGGCTCGGAGCGTATAGCCGATCGCCAGGAGGGCAAGGGCCTGCCCGCCGCCGAGGACGAATGGTGCCCACGTCGGGGTTGTGGAGCCCAGTGTCGCCACCCGAACCATGTTCACCACGAATACGCCGGCAGGTGCCAGCAGCAGGACACCGACGCGCCGGGACCACGTCGATGTCTTGAGGCATGTACCTCCGGCGGTGAGGAATCCAAGGACGATTCCGAGAAGCAGGAGCAGTTGGAGGGGAGCCAGCGACGCTGGCGGCTCGCCCGCGACGCCGACGAGCGGAAGGAGATTCCCCGCGGTCGTTATCGTGGCTCCCACGAACCCGAGCGCAGCGAAGACGGCAGTCGCGTCGGCCAGCCGTGGACTCCCGTCGGAGAGCGCAGGATACAGTCCGAGCAGACCGGCGAACGAGAGGGCCCATCCGGCTGGACCGACCACGTCCTGCACGACTTCCGAACTCGTTTCAGTGAAGGCGAAGACGGCCCAGAACCCCGCGAACACGACGAACAACCCCCCCGCGAGGAGGAACAGCGTCGAACGCCACGGTTCCAGCCACGTGAACGGCGGTTTGGTAGATATTGACACACGCGGACGAATCATCACTCATATAAAAATTTTCCTATATATAGGGCGTGGACGTACTGTCCTCGTGGCCGATCTCGTGTGGTCCGCCCGGGACGTTCGACGAATCCCGGCCCGTCTTGACGAACTCGGGGGATGGCCCCCCGGCCGCACTGCTCGAACACATAAACCACCCGGCACAAGAGGCCGGAGGCGCTATCGGGCCCGAACCCCTACCACCGTCGATGAGCCGACCTGAATCTCCGTCGAGGCCAGCGCGACCGAAGGGTACGCTGTTCTGCCCGACGTGTGGCCACGAGAGCGGCCTCGACGGCGACTGGATAGCGGTCGAAGGCGGTACGCTCGTCTGTCCCGACTGCGGTGCGGTCGTCGTCGCCCAGCCCACCTTCGGCGTGCCCGCCTAGAGCGTCTCCCGTCCCTCGTCGGTGACGACGCTGTCGACGAGGTGGACCGGCGTCGCGTCGTACGCGGGGTTCTCGACGGCGAACCCCTCCGCCGGTTCGCGCATCACCTCCGCGGGACTGCGGAACTCGTTTTCGAACGCGAAGCCGCCGCTCTCGATGACCTTCGAGGAGGAGCCGACGACGTGGACCGGCACCGCGAGTTCGCTGGCCGTCGCGGCGATGGGGAACGTGCCGATGCGGTTGTAGTAGGTGTCGTCGACGATGCAGGTCATCCCGAAGGCGGCGAAGTCACAGTCGTCGAGCACGTGGCCCGCCGCGCCGTCGACGACGAGCGTGGCGTTCACGCGGTCGACGCCCGCCAGCGTCCGGACGGTCTTGCGGCCGAGATAGCGGGGCCGCGCCTCGGTCACGTACACGTCGAGGTGTGCGCCGTCGCGGGCCGCGAGTTCGATGGCCTCCAGCAGGGTCGTCGAGTAGTCGTGCGTGAGCACGGTCGCGCCGTCGGTGAACAGTTCCCTAGCGTGCTCGGCGGCGCGGCGTTTGGCCGTCTCCACCTGCTCGACGACGGCGTCGATGGTGTCGTCGGTCAACTGCTTGGCCGCCGCCACGTCTTCGGGGTCGGCCTCGCTCACGGTACTGACGATGTCGTGCTGGGTGGTGTGGAGCGACGCGTGGGAGGGGTTAGCTCGCCGCAGGGCGTTGGAGTTCCGCTCGAGGTCGCGGACGTACTCCTCGACGGTCGGATACTCGCGGTCGAGCAGTTCCCGGAGCGCCTCGGCGGCCTTCACCGCGACCACCGACGAGGAGTGGGTCTGCATCTCCTCGATCTCCGCGACGGTCTCGTCGATCATACCCGGGCGCTCGCTCGCGGCGGCCAAAATCCTTCTGGGTCGCGGGACGGATGTGGAACCGTGAACGTACACGAACGTTCACGGAAAACGCCGGACGCGAGCGGGGTCAAGTCAGAAGGCATAAGAAGCGAGCGTCGTCACGTCCGAACATGGCGAGTTGTCTCAACTGCGAATCTTACGTGTCGGAACAGTACGTGAAGGTGTTCGCCCCCGACGGCTACGACAGCGTCCGCGTCTGCCCCCACTGTGAGGACAAGATGCGCGACGGCAACGGCGTCCGGGAGGCGCGCGCGCCCCGCCAGCAGTAACGTTCCGACCGTTTTTCCGCGTTCGCTCGACGCCCGTCAGCCGCCGGTTGAGGCGTCCTCCCGCTCCGGGAGCAGTCGCTCGGCCAGCGCCGCGAGTCGCTCGTACGCGAGGTTGACGTACAGGCCCGAGACGAACGCCAGCCCCGCGACCAGCGCCGGTGTGGATTCGGCCCCGCCCAGTATAAGGTCCGCGAGGAGATAGGTGCCGGTCGACAGCGGTATCGCCGCCGGCACCCGGAGGTGGTACTGGACCACCGTGAGCGGCGTCCGGTCGAACTCGCGGATGAGCGCCGTGAACACGAAGCCGAACGCGCCGAGCACGCCGAACGCGTACACCTGCCAGGGGACGGCCACGTCGAACGCGTTGCCGGTGTCCAGTGCGGTCAGCAGGCCGTCCGGCAACGCGCCCCTGAACAGCGTAGTCGTTCCGGCCGCCACAACAATCAGCACCAGCACGTCGACGACGAGGGTCGCCACCACGGCCGGCGAGCGGTACCACCGCGACGGCTCCCGGCCGGTCGCCTCCTCGCCCGGTGCGGTCGCGGACTCCTCGGACGCGCGGTGTCCCATACCCCGCGCTCACGCGGCGTTCACATCACTCTTTGGTGGGAAATCGACGCCTCGGGCCGGCCACGACCGCTCAGAGCGTCCCGGCGCTCAGCCCTTGATGTTGCAGACGGGGAACGTCCGGGCCACCTTGTCGCCGATGCCCAGCGCGTCGCTCACGCGGACCACCTCGTCGACGTCCTTGTAGACGCCGGGCGCTTCCTCCGCGATAGTGGCGCCCGACTGCGCTTTCACGTACACCTGTTGCTGTTCCCGCAGGTCCGTCTGCACGTCGCCGCCCCAGAACTCGTTTTTCGCCTGCGTCCGGCTCATCAGCCGACCGGCACCGTGGGCCGTCGACCCGAACGTCTCGGCCATCGACTGCTCGCCGCCCCGCAGGACGTACGAGCCCGCCCCCATCGACCCGGGGATGATGACCGGCTGACCAGTGTCGCGGTAGGCGGCCGGGACTTCGGGCCGGCCGGCGGGGAACGCCCGTGTCGCGCCCTTCCGGTGGACGAACAGTTCGCGCTCCTCGTCGCCAACGTCGTGGACCTCCTTCTTGGCGATGTTGTGAGCCACGTCGTACAGCAGATGCATCTCCATCTCCTCCCACGAGCGGTCGAACACGTCGGCGAACACGTGCCGCGTCCGGTGCATGATGAGTTGGCGGTTCACCCACGCGAAGTTGATGGCCGCACACATCGCGCGATAGTACTCGTCCGCGAGTTGGGAGCCGGCGGGTGCCGCGGCGAGTTCCTTGTCCGGCAACTGCGAGAGCAGTCCCTGGTGGGCCTGCTCTATCTCCCGCAGGTAGTCGTTGCACGTCTGGTGGCCCAGTCCCCGCGACCCGCAGTGGATGAGCACGACTATCTGGTCCTCCGAGAGGCCGTAGGCGTCCGCGACGCTCTCGTCGAAGATGTCGGTCACGCGCTGGACCTCGAGGAAGTGGTTGCCCGACCCGAGCGACCCCAACTGGTTCATCCCGCGGTCCTTCGCCTTCTTCGAGATGGCGCCGGGGTCGGCCTCGGGGCGGTAGCCCTCGTCCTCGCAGTGTTCGAGGTCGTCCTCGATGGCCCAGTCCTGTTCGAGCGCGTAGTCCATCCCCCTGTCGAGCACCTGCTCGACCGTGTGGCGGTCGCCCTCGACGACGCCACCGCCGCCGAGCCCCGACGGGATAGCCTCGAACAGCGCGTCGACGAGTTCCTCCTCGTGGCCCCGGAGGTCGTCGTAGACGAGATTAGTTTTCATCATTCTGACGCCGCAATTAATATCGTAGCCGACCGCTCCGGGCGAAATACAGCCGTCTTCGGTGTCGATGCCTGCGACGCCGCCGACGGGGAACCCGTACCCCTGGTGGCCGTCGGGCATGCAGAGCGCGTACTTCCGGATGCCCGGGAGGTGCGTGGTGTTGCGCAACTGCTGGAGCGTCTTGTCCTCGGCTATCTCCTCCAGCAGGGGGCGACTGGCGAGCACGCGCGCCGGGACGCGCATGTCGCCCTCCTGTGGCATCTCCCAGACGTGCTCGCGGACGCGGTGCAGGGTGAACTCGCCCGCCTCGAAGGTGTCGCTCATGCCCGAAGGTGGGCTAGCCGCGCCGGAATAGCTTTCGCTACTGCGGGGTCAGACGTCGAACACGACGTACGCCTCCCACCCCTCGTCGGTCTCGTCGAGGCGCATCTCGGAGTAGGTGACGGCCTTCACTTCGCGGGCGTCGACGGCGTCTAGGGGCACGCCGTGGGCGTACCCCTCCAGTATCCACTCGCCGCGGAAGTGGACCTGCGCCTCGTGGTCGGCGGGCAGGACCTCGCGGACGTCGCGCTGGTAGATGAGTTCGTCGAGATACTCGAACAGGAGCGCCTCCCGCGATTCGGCGTGCGCGGTGACGGGGAACCGCTCGCCGGCCGCTGGGACGTCGTCACACATCGCGGCGGTCAGGCCGTCAGCGACGGCCGCGAACGCCGCACCGAGGCTGTCGCCGCGCGCCTCGACGGCCACGTCGGCGGTGTGCTCGACGAGTCGGTAGCTACTCGTCATCGTCGTCGCGCCCGGCCTCCTCGGCGGGCGTGCCGGCGGTCGATTCTCGGACCCGCTCTTCCCGTCCCGACGCCTCCGCCGGGGTGGTCTCGGTCGCGCCACGGTCGTCGGCGTCACGGCCGACCTCGGCGGGGACCGTCTCGGAGACGTCGGGAGCGGGGTCGTCGCGCTGTCGGTCGGCTATCTTCTGGGCCGTGTCGGCGTGTTCCGGCGAGACGTTGCGGTCGTACTCGTCGAGTCTGTCGTCGGGGTCGTGGGGCGCGGCCGTCCTCTCTCCCCGCGAGAGCTGTTGGCCGACCTGTTCGACCTCGCCGATCTGTTTCATCTCGCCGGGCGTGAGCCCGCGGAACTCGGGGTCGTCCTCGCCGATTGCGACCCCCGAGGTGACGATGGAGCGAATCCCCTGTTCGACGCTCATATCCACGTCGGTCACCCGGTCTTTCGAGACGTGGATGACGAACCCGCCCATCACCGGGTTCGGCGCCATCGGCATGAACAGCGTCACCATGTCCTCGTGGCCGGTGTCGGTCTCGATGACGCCGGGCGTCTCGGTGGTCTTGAACGCGACGACGTACGAGTCCTCGGTTGGGTACTCGACCAGTTTCACCTCCTGGAAGCTGTCGGTGTCGGAGTCGAGGATTATCTCCGACATCTCGTTGAACGAGCTGTAGACGCCACCGATGCCCGGTACCGACGCCATCAGGTCGTCGAACGTCTCGCTGAGACCGTCGCCGCGCGCGGAGAACTCCGCAAGGAACCCGAGCACGAAGATGACGGCCACGAGTATCAGCATCGTGACCGCCTGGATGAGCGCCGTCTGCGTGGTGTCGGCGACGAACGGCAGTCCCCTGATGGCTTTCGTGACGAACCCCAGCCGCGAGGAGATGAAGTTGAGGACGAACCCGAGGATGAGAAGCGTCACCGCAAGCGGGAGGATTATCGCGGTGCCGGTGATGAGCGACTGTCGGACCAGCTCCGTCGGGGTACGTCTGGCGACCGGCTCGGCGTCCGCGTCGGCCCCCTCGAACTCCTCTGGCCTCCCTGCCATACTCCATGCTCACGGCGGATTCGTGAAAGCGTTGCGGCCGGCGGCCGGCGCTTCGAGCCACGAGCGGGGCGCAGGAACTATATTCGCCGCCTCGCTACCGGTACGGTAGTGAGTGTCAACATCGAACTGCGCGTCATCGGCCGGGGGGACGAGGACCTGGTCGGCGACGCGTGGGACCTGAAGGAGCGCATCCGCGCGGAGGAGGGGGTGTTGCGCCAGCGGCGGGGCTTCTTCACCGACGCCTATCGGCGCTCCACGGTGTACGCGCTGATCGAACCCGGCGCCCGCGACACGCTCGTCGGGTTCGCCGCCACGCGACGCGACGGCTACATCCTGTTTCTCGCCGTCCATCCGGACTACCGCGGGGAGGGGTTCGGCCGTCGACTCGTCGCGGAGGTGGCAGACGATTACAGCAGTGTCACCTGCCACGCCCGCACGACGAACGAAGCCGCGCTCGACTTCTACGAGGAGGTCGGCTTCGAAATCCAGCGCCGGGTCGACAACTACTACGAGGACAACGGCGACGCCTACTATCTTCGGCTGGGCGAGAACTCGCTGAAGGAGAAGCTTTCTCGGTTCATGCGGCGGTAACGCCTCTCTACGGCCGATAAAGCGACGTAGCTCCGCGTCGAAGCCGCGGGCATGCACGTCCTCGTCCCGATGGATTACTCGGAGTTGTCCGAGCGGGCGCTGGAGACCACCTGCTCGCTGCATCCCGACGCCGAGGTGACCGTCCTCCACGTCATCGACTTCCGGACCAGCGACCTCGGCCCCGGGGGGTGGGGTGAGTCGCCGACCACGTGGGACGACTGGCTCGCGGAGTCGCACGAGCACGCCGACCGCCTGTTCGAGCGTGCGCGGGCCATCGCGGCCGACCACGACGTCGACATCGACACGGCCACCGCCGTCGGCGAGGACGCCCGCAGTATCGTCGAGTACGCCGAAGAGCACGACGTGGACCTGATAATCATGGGGAGCCACGGCCGGTCGTTGCCCGCCCGGATACTGCTGGGGGGCGTCTCAGAGAGCGTCGTCCGGCGGGCCCCCTGCCCGGTGATGGTCGTCCGCTGACTCACCGGAGGGCCGCGAGCGCGTCCATCGCGCGGTCGACCCGCTCCGTCTCCGCGTTGTACCCCATGTGCCCGACCCGGAGCACGTCGTCGGCGTGCTCGCCGATACCCGTCGCCAGCACCACGTCGTGCTCGTCGGCAAGGGTGCGCTGGAGCCGCTCGGCCTCCCCGGGAACGTGGAACGCGGTGACCGTGGGCGACGCGCGCGCGGCCGGCGGGAACAGCTCCAGCCCCATCTCGCGGCCCCGCGCCCGGCAGTGCTCGGCGACGCGCGCGTGCCGGTCGTGGACCGCGTCGAGCCCCTCGTCGAGCAGGCGGTCCAGCGACGCCTCGAGCGCGTTCAGGTTCGACACTGGCGGCGTGTACGGCAGCAGCGTCGGCTCGCCTGATTCGAGTTCGACCTCTCGCCACGGCTCCAAACTCAGGTAGAAGCTGTCCTGTGGCGTCTCGTCGACTCTCGCCCACGCGCGGTCGCTGACCGACAGCGTGGCGAGGCCGGGGGGCGAACTGAAGCATTTCTGGGAGGCGCCGAGACAGACGTCGATGGCGTCGACGGGGACGGGTGCGCCGCCCAGCGACGAGACGGCGTCGACGACGGTGACGACGCCGGCGTCGTCCAGCACGTCGAGCGCGGCGCCGAGATCGTTCAGCAGGCCGGTCGGCGTCTCGCAGTGGACCATCGTCGCCACCGCGGGGTCGTGCTCGTCGACCAGTCGTGCCACGTCGTCGGCCGCGAACTCCTCCGCGGGGTCGACCTCGTGAACCACGGGGTCGCCGCCGTGGGTCTCGACGAGGTCGGCGAACCCGGCGCCGTAGACGCCGTTGGCCAGACACAGCACCGTCTCGTCGGGCGCGACGAGCGAGGCGACGGCCGCCTCCAGGCCGAGCATCCCTTCGCCACCGAGCACGACGACGTCGTCGTCGGTACCGTACACGTCGGCGAGTTTCTCCAGCAGTCGGCGGTAGTCGTCGGTGAACGCGGCCTCCACGTCCGGATTCACCGGCTCGCGGGCCAGCGCCTCCCGAACCTCCGGGGGGAGCGCCGTCGGCCCGGGCGTCATCCGCAGTCGTCCGTCGGTCATACGCCGAGTTCGAGGGCCGCCGGCGTAAATCTCCCGCGACCACGGGAGCCAATACCCCTCCCCCGGTACTGGGGGCATGCTCGGCAAGGTTCCCCCGGACGCGCTCCGGGAACTCGTGTTGTCTCGGACGGGCGCGCCCGACGACCGGGTCCTGCAGGGGCCGGCGTACGGCGAGGACACGGCGGCCGTCTCGCTGGGCGAGGAGACGCTGGTAGTCAACACCGACCCGCTGTCGCTGGCGGTCGAGCGGGTCGGCACGCTCGCGGTCAACGTCGCCTGCAACGACGTGGCCGCCTCGGGCGGCGTCCCGGCGTGGCTGACCTGCGCCGTGTTCCTCCCCGGCGACGCCGACCCGCTCGACGAAATCACCCGACAGCTCGACGAGACGGCCCGCGAACTGGACGTGGCTATCGTCGGCGGCCACTCCGAGTTTCTGCCCGCGCTGTCGACGCCGCTTCTGGTCGTCACTTGTCTCGGCCTCGCCGACCGGTACGTCCCGACCGGCGGCGCACGCCCCGGCGACCGCCTCGTCCTCGCGGGAAGCGCGGGCATCGAGGCCACCGCCATCATCGCCACGGACTTCCGCGAGCAGGTGGCCGAGACCGTCGGCGCCGAGACGCTCGCGGCGGGCGAGGCCTGCTTCGACGACGTGAGCGTCGTCCTCGCGGGCCGGACGCTCGCGCCGTACGCGAGTGCGATGCACGACCCGACCGAGGGCGGCCTCGTGGACGGCCTGTTCGAGATGGCCGCCGCCGCGGGCGTCGAACTCGACGTGGACCGCGACGCCGTCCCCGTGCGGGGGGCGACGGCGAAGCTCTGCGCGGCCGTCGGCGTCGACCCCCTGCGGACGTTCGGGTCGGGTGCGCTCGTCGCGGCCGTGCCCGACGAGGACACCGCGGCGGCGCTGTCGGCGCTCGACGAGGCGGGCGTCGAGGCGAACGTCGTCGGGACGGTCCGCGCGGCCGATTCCCCCCGCGTCAGGCTCGACGGCGAGACGGTCACGGAGCCGGGCCGCGACCAGATGTACGCGCTCTGGGAGTGACCGGGGCGTAAGCGCGGCGTACCGGTCCGGGTCGAGCGGAAGGATAGCCTTTTCCGCTGGTACGCCGTGGCTACCACAGCATGGACGAGCGGACGCGCGAGTACCTTCGGGGGCGGTTCGGCGACCACTACCGCCGGAGCGACATCGAGGGCCCGCCCGCGGCCAACGAGCGAGAGTGGGGCCACATCCCCTTTACCGCCGGGTCGGGGACGACGATGGTGCGCCACCAGTCGTGGCTCGACGTCACCGGCGGGTCGTCGCTCTCGGAGTTCCTCGCGCGGGAGGCACCGCGCCACGTCTACTTCTCGGCGGGCCGGTACCGCGACCCCGGCGCCGGCCGGATGAGCGAGAAGGGGTGGCGCGCCTCCGACCTCGTCTTCGACCTCGATGCCGACCACCTGCCGGCCGTCGACCCCGAGGCGGACTCGTATGCGGAGATGCTGGAGACGTGTAAGGACGCCTTACTGCGGTTGCTCGACTTCCTCGAGAACGACTTCGGCTTCGAGGACCTGACGGTGGTGTTCTCGGGCGGGCGCGGCTACCACGTCCACGTCCGCGACGAGGGCGTCCGCGACCTGGACCGCGAACAGCGAAACGAGATAGTCGAGTACGTTCGTGGCCCGGACATCGCGTTCGAGGACGTCGTGCGGACCGAGGCCGTCGCCGGGATGGGGCTGGAGAACCCCACACAGAAGCGCACGCTCCCGACCGACGGCGGATGGGGCGGCCGCACCCACCGACATCTGATGGAACTCGTCGAGCAGGTGCGCGAGTTGCCCGAGCAGGAGGCGCTCGACCGCCTGCGGGAGTTCCCCCGCATCGGCGAGGGGAAGGCCTCGGCGGCGTACCGCGCGGCCACGGAGAACTACGAGCAACTGGCGGCGGGCAACGTCGACGTCCACCCCGCGGTCGTGAGCATCGCCAAACTGCTGTTCGAGCGGACGCTCGAACGCGACGGCGCGCCCATCGACGAACCGGTGACGACGGACATCAACCGGCTGATTCGCCTGCCGGGGAGTCTCCACGGCGGCTCCGGCCTCGAGGTCACCCGCATCGACCGCGACGCCGTCGACGCGTTCGACCCGCTGGTCGACGCAGTACCGGGGACGTTCGCGGACCACGACATCGCGGTGCGGGTGACGGAGCCCGGCGAGGTGGAGTTCGACGGCGAAACCCTTACTTACTCGGCGGGTGAGCATCAGGTCCGAGAAGCCCTGGGCGTGTTCATGATGGCACGGGGGCGAGCGGAGAAGGCCAAACGATGAACCTGGACGAACTACAGAGCGTACAGAGCCGGGAGCGGCAGGCCACCAGCCTGCAGAACCTCCGGTCGTCGTTCTACCAGGAGGCCGGCGAGTTCATCCAGCAACTCATCCGCGAGCGCGACCGGACGGCCGAGCGCGCCGACGACCCCTTCGCATCGCCCGAGGTGCGGCGGCTCACCGACGACGTCGAGACCGCAAAGAGCACCGTCGAGGCCATCTACGAGCGCCGGGTCGGCAAGGTGGTGAAGATGGCCTCAATCGCCGCCGCGGACATGCCCACCGACGACGAGGGACTCACCGCCGAGGAGCGGGAACTGTTCGACACGCTCGTCGCGGAGATAGAGGCCAACCGCGCCCACGTCCTCGACGAGGTACTCGAGGGCGAGGGTTCCGACCTCTCGTGTGCACGCGGCGCGGGGCGCGACGGGTCGACGGCCGACGCGAACGAGCCGACGGAACAGACGCCCGACGCCGCCGCGAGCGCCGCTGAGGAACTCGGCATCGACCCGACGCCCGACGAGGGGGTGAACGCGCCCGTCGACGCCGCCGACATGATGGGCAGTGGCGACGAGGCACCGGACTCGGCCCGCGACGGCCCCGAATCGCCGCCGACAGACACCGCGGCGGCCACGCCGGGCGCCGACGACGCCAGCGCCGACGCGACGCCGGCGGACCCGACACCCGCGGAGTCGGCCGCGGCCGCCGACCGGACCGAGGTGCCGCCTGACGCCCCGCCCGAGGCGCTCGACGCCGGCGGCTCGACGGCTGACTCCAGGCCGGACGACCGCGACGACGGCCGCGACGACGGCCGCGGCGACGAGTCGGGCGCGAACGACGGCACGGACGTCGAGCGCACCACCGTCCAGGTGTTGCAGGACGTCGGCGAGATATTCGGCGTCGACGAGCGGACGTACGACCTCTCTTCGGACGAGGTGGTGACGCTCCCGGCGGCGAACGCGGAGCCGCTGGTCGAGCGCGAGGCGGCCGAACGCCTCGAGTAGCCTCACGCGGGCAGGAACACGTTGACGACGGCGACGACCAGCCCCGCGAGCGCCATCCGTGCGGCCGCGACGTACCAGCGCTGGCCGGAGATGGAGCCCATGTACGCGCCGAACGTGCCGAGCACGCCGACGCCGAGCGCGACCGCGACGAGGGCCGCCTCGACCATCCCGAGAAGCGAGCCCTCCAGAAGGAACGGGCTCAGCGGCACGAGGATGCCGACGAGCGGGCCGGCGCCGCTGGCGAGCGCGTGCAGGAGGCGGGCGCTCGCACCCTCGCGCTGGATGCGGGTGTCGTCGAGGTCGGTGAGCATCGCCCGCTCGATGCGGCGTATCTCCGCGCGGGTCTCGGCTCGCTCTATCTCCCAGACGCTCCAGACCGCCGAAGTACAGAGCCCGACCGCCGCCCCGAGGCCGATTTTCACGACCGTCGCACCGTCGGGGACGCCCGACAGCACCGCGCCGACGACGACGCCGATGCAGGTGAGCGTGCCGTCGAACCCGTTGGAGATGAAGTAACGGCGCGCGATGGAGCGGACGTCGCCCCGCCCGAGCACGTCCGCCAGTCGGTCGCGGGTCGAACTCATCCCTAATCCTGTGGCGTCCGGCGGTCCTTGACGACGTACTCGCCGCAGGCCACCTGGTCGACCGAGTGGACGGTGCCGCCGAGCGTCTCGACCCTGTCGCGGACGGCGTCGTAGTCGAGTTCGTCGCCCTCGACGGTGAGCTTCACGTTCTGGACCTCCTGGTCGAGTTCGATGAGCGAGCCGCTGGCGCCCGCGACGCCGCCGAGGTCGGCCACGCGCTCGGTGAACTCCAAAAGCGGCGGGTCGTGGGGTTTCAACACGTCGATGACGAGTCGCCGGACCTGAGCCATGCGTCCCTTCTCAACGCCGATGCCCAAAAGCGGTGGTGCGGACGCCGACGAGCGTCACACCAGCAGGAACGTCGGCAGATACAGCAACAGACAGACGACCGCGGCCCGGCGGTCGATGCCTTCACGCCAGTAGAACAGCCCGAGGACGACCAGCGAGGCGGCGAACATGTACGCGATGGACGCCTCCAGCGCGGCCACGTCGGCGACGACCACGTCGAAGAAGAGGGCGCCGACGCCCAGCGAGAAGACGGGGTCGGTGATGTTGCTCCCGAGGATGGAGCCGACGGAGATGCCGCCCTGTCCCTCGTGGGCGGCGATGCCCGCGACGACTATCTCGGGCATCGTCGTCCCGAGACCCGTCAGCAGGCCGACGAGATACTCGGGGACGCCGAACAGCCGTGCGAGCGTGACGCCGTTGGTCACCATCAGTTGGCCGCCAACGACCACGAGCGCGAGGCCGCCGACTATCCAGGGCACCGCCTCCCGGGGCGTCGTGCCGGGTTCGATGAGTTCCTCGGCGATTTCCTCGCCGCCCTCGTTCGAGTAGAGCGTGTAGACGAACTGGGCGTACGCGAGCATCATCAGGAACCCCTCGCCACGGCCGACGACGCCGTCGTCGAGCGTCAGCACCATGATTATCATCGCCAGCACCATCGCCGTCCCGTAGACGAGCACGTTCCGGCGCGGCGTGACGAACGGCGCGACGAACGCGACGACGGCCACCGCGAGCGTTATCTGGGCCGTCTCCGAGCCGACGATGTTGCCGACCACCAACTCGCCCGCGCCGTAGTAGGCCGCGTAGACGGAGGTGACCATCTCGGGGACGGAGGTGCCGACGGAGACGAGCGTGACGCCGATGAAGAAGGGTGAGACGCCGTAGAACAGCGCCAGGTCGCCGGCCGCGGTGACGGCGCGGTCGGCTCCGGCGACAAGCGCCGCAAGCCCCCCGAGAAACAGCAGGAGTTCGACCAGCATCGGCCGCAACGTCACCGTCCGGTGCCCTAATGGTTCGGTCGGTCGAGCAGGCGGCCCGCGGCGGCGGCAAGCAGGGCGTTGACCGCGAGGACGGCCGCGACGGCGGCCCCGATGCGGACCCACCCCGAGAGCCCGACCGCCACGAGACCGAACGGGCCGGACAGCGGCGTGTACAGGAGCGCGGCCTGAAGCGCGAGCGACGACGCGACCGCCGCGAGGAGCCACCGGTTCGACAGTGCCGACTGGCCGAACCGGTGGCGGATGACCTGGATGATGCCCATCTCCGCGACCACGAAGAACGTGAACAGCAGGGTCTGGGCGCGGCGGAGCGACCCCGTCGCGGCGAGCGTGTCGAAGAACAGCGCCAGCCCCGCGACGGCCACGGTGGCCCCGATGGTCAGCACCGAGACGGCCACCTCGCGGTCGATGACCGAGGCGCCGGCCTCGCGGGGCGGCCGGTCGAGCACGTCCTCCGCGACTGGGTCGACGCCCAGCGCCAGCGCCGGCAGGCCGTCGGTGACGAGATTTATCCACAGTAGCATCACCGGCGTCAACACTAGCGCCTCCGGGTCGCCTGCGAACGCCTGGGGGAACAGCAGGCTCCCCAGCAGGACGCCGACGAACACCGTCAGCACCTCGCCCGCGTTCGCGGACAACAGGAGGTTGACGAACGTCTGGATGTTGTCGAAGATACCTCTGCCCGCGGCGACGGCGTCGCGGATGGTGGCGAAGTCGTCGTCCTGAAGGACCATGTCCGACGCCTCCTTCGTCACGTCCGTCCCGCGGACGCCCATCGAGATGCCCACGTCGGCGTGCCGGAGGCCGGGCGCGTCGTTGACGCCGTCGCCGGTCATGGCGACGGTGCGGTCGTTCGCCTGGAGCGCCTCCAGCACGCGCACCTTCTGGTCGGGCGAGACGCGGGCGAACACCTCCACTTCCTCGACGGCCTCGCGCAGTTCCGCGTCGTCCATCGCATCGAGGTCCGGCCCGGTCAGCGCGCCCGCGGGGTCGAACCCCACCTCCCTGCCGACGGCGCGGGCGGTGGCGAGGTTGTCGCCGGTGACCATCACGACCCGGATGCCAGCGTCCCGGCAGTCCGCGACGGCCTCGCGCACCTCTCCGCGGGGCGGGTCGAGCATCCCCTGCAGGCCGAGAAACGTCAGCCCCGACTCCAGCCGGTCGGCGTCGGCGTCCGGGTCGACGCCCTCCCGGCGGGCAAACCCCAGCACCCGGAGCGCGTCGCCCGCGAACGACTCCGTTGCGGCCAGAATATCGCGGCGCCGGTCGTCGGTCAGCGGCTCGCGCTCGCCGTCGACCAGCACCGAGCCGCACCGCTCCATCACCGTCTCCGGTGCGCCCTTCGTGTAGCAGACTGCGTCGTCAGCCTCGCGCACGACGACGCTCATCCGTTTGCGGGCCGACGAGAACGGCACCTCCCGCAGTCGCTCGGCGTCGCCGTCGACGCCGGCCTTCGCCGCCGAGACGACGAGCGCCACCTCCGTCGGGTCGCCGAAGTAATCCCGGTCGTCGTTCTCGGGTGCCCGCTCGGCGTTGTTACAGACCGCGCCACACCGGAGCAGGGGCTCGAGCCGCGCGGGGTCGACCTCCGTGCCGTCCTGCCGGAACGTCCCCTCGGCTCGCAGGCCCGTCCCGGTCGCCTCGAACTGCTCGCCGCCGAACCAGAGTCGGGTCACAGTCATCTGACTCTCGGTCAGGGTGCCGGTCTTGTCGGTCAGTATCGCGTCGACGGCGCCGAGACTTTCGATGACCGACAGCCGCCGGACGAGCGCGTTGCGGTCGGCCATGCGCTGGGCGCCAAGCGCCAGCGTCAGCGTTACGACGGCCGGCAGGCCCTCGGGCACGGCCGCGACCGCGAGGGTGATGGCCGTCAGCGCGATGGTGACAGGGCCGGCGGCGGTCAACAGCAGTTGGACCACGGCGAGCAGGCCGACGAGCGCGACGACGCCGGAGCCGACCCGTCGCCCGAGGTCGTCCATCTCGTGCTGGAACGGCGTCGTCTCCCGTTCGGCGGCGGCCATCGTCGCCGCAATCTCGCCCATCTCTGTGTCCATCCCCGTGGCGACGACGACGGCCCGCCCGCGACCGGCGACGACGGTCGTGCCCGCGTACACGGTGTTCGTCCGCTCGGCCAGCGGCGTCTCCTCGGGGAGCGTGTCGACCGACTTCGAGACGGGCGTGCTCTCGCCGGTGAGCGCCGCCTCCATCGTCGACAGCTCCGTCGCCTCGACGAGGCGAGCGTCGGCGGGCGCCGCGTCGCCCTGTTCGAGCAGGAGTACGTCGCCGGGCACGACGGCAGTTGCCGGCACCGCCACGCGCTCGCCGTCGCGCAGGACGGTGGCCTCGGGCGTCGCCATCTCCCGCAACCGCTCCATCGACTTCTCGGCGCGGTAGTCCTGCACGAACCCGAAGACGCCGTTGCCAAGCAGGATGAGCAGGATGAGCCCCGCGTCGACGTAGTTGGGCGACTCGCCCGGGAGCAGACCGACGGCCAGCGACAGCGCCGCCGCCACCACGAGCAGGGCGATGAGCGCGTCGCGGAACTGCGTGACGAACAGCGCGAGCGGCGAGACGCCGTCCTCGCCCGCGAGTTCGTTCGGGCCGTACGCGTCGAGGCGACGCCCCGCCTCCGCGCTCGACAGCCCCGTCGCGTCGGTGTCGAGGCGGTCGTACACCGTCTCCAGCGGCGCCGCGTGCCACTCGGGAGCCCCCGCTGGCCCGCCGCGTGGCTCGGTCCGCAGGTCGCCGTCTGCCATCAGTCGTCCGGCGACCGCCGGTGGCTCGCACGACCGACGCGCGGAACGGACATGGGGGAATCGTCCACGTCGCTCCGCTTAGCTCCTGTCCCGTGGCTCGACGCAGTCGATGGCCATGTCCGTGCATACTCTGGTGGTTGATATGGCCGAATGTACGCACGGATTCGTGGGGTTGATTACGGCCGACGCCCGACGCTCCGGTAATGACCGAGGTCATCGACGGCGACGCCGTCGCCGCGGACGTTCGGGACTCGCTCGGGGACGCTATCGAGACGCTGAAACGCGAGGGCGTCACGCCGGGGCTGGCGACCGTGCTGATGAGCGACGACCCCGCAAGCGAGACGTACGTGTCGATGAAACAGCGGGACTGCGAGGAGGTCGGCATCGACGGCGTCCACGTCGAACTCGACACCGACGCGCCCGCCGCCGACCTGTACGACGCCATCGAGGACCTGAACGCGGACGACGATGTCCACGGCGTCCTCGTCCAGAGTCCGCTCGTCGAGCAGGTGGACTCGCGGGAGGCGTTCCGGACCGTCGCCCCGGAGAAGGACGTCGACTGCTTCCACCCCGAAAACGTCGGCCGGATGGTTGCGGGCCACGAGCGGTTCAAGCCCTGTACCCCGCACGGCATCCAGAAACTGTTCGAGCACTACGACGTGGAGACGGAGGGCGCGGAGGCCGTCGTCGTCGGCCGGTCGATGATAGTCGGCAAGCCGATGGCGAACCTCCTGATTCAGAAGTCCGACCTCGGCAACGCGACCACCACGGTCTGTCACTCCCGCACCGGGGACCTGGCGGCGCACACCCGCGAGGCCGACATCGTCGTCGCCGCGGCGGGCGTCCCGGAGTTCATCGACGGGTCGATGCTCAAGGAGGGTGCGACGGTCGTCGACGTGGGTATCAACCGCGTCGACGCCGACACCGAGAAGGGGTACGAACTCATCGGCGACGTCGAGTACGAGTCCGCGAAAGACGTGGCGGGCAAAATCACGCCCGTGCCGGGCGGCGTCGGTCCGATGACCCGCGCGATGCTGCTGTGGAACACGGTGAAGGCGGCCAGCGAGCAGACGGGCGTCGACGTCGAGATGCCGTGACGCCCGAGCAACTCCTCGCCGAGTGGGACGGGGCGGCCCGCTTCGAGGAGACACACGAACTGTCGGCCGCCGAGTGGGCGGCCGGCCGGAGCCGCGACGACCTCGCTCGCTGGGGGGTGGGCGCGGCCGTCACCGACGCCGAGGGGCGGGTGCTTCTGGTCCGTCAGCGTGGCCAGTGGATGCTCCCGGGGGGGATGCTCGAACCGACGGAGAGCCATGCCGCGGGCGCCGCGCGCGAGGTGGAGGAGGAGACCGGCGTGCCCGTCGAGGTGACCGACCTCGGGGCCGTCGTCGAGCAGACGTTCGAGCACGCCGAGACGGGCGAGACGTTCCCGTTCGCGTTCGCCGCGTTCCGCGCGACGCCCGAACACACCCGAGTCGACGACGACCCGGGGCTCGCGGACGAGTCCATCGAGACGGCGGCGTGGCACGACGCCCTCCCCGCCGACGTCTTCCAGCGCGAGATGGTCGAGACGGTGCTGGAGGGCTGAACCGACCGACATTTCCCTCCGCCGGCACAGCCACGCGCATGGGTCTCGTCGCGGAGTACGATGTCGACTGTGCGGCGCTGCCGCTGACCGACGTGGCGGCGGCCGCCCAGTCGGCGTCGATACGGCTCGACCTGCAGTTCAACCACGGCGAGCGACCGATGTTCGTCGCCACCGTCACCGACGGCGACCCGCCGACGGTGGAGGCGGCCCTGTCGGAGACGCGCGACGTCGACGGCTGGACGCTGGTCGGGGAGGCCGGGGAGGTCCGCCGGTACAAGGCGACGCCCGCGCTCAGCCTCGACGAGCAACTGGGCGACCACCTCGACGACCTGTCGGGGCTGGAGGCGCTGGCCGGCGCCGACGCCATCATCGAGCGCATCGAGGTGCGCGCCGACGGCTGGACGCAGACCGGCTGGTTCGCCGACCGCGCGACGTTCCACGAGTTCCGGACGTTCTGGCAACGGAACGCGGGGTTCCGCCTCCACCGGCTCACGCGCGACGGCGAGCCCGAACCGCCGGGCGACGGGCTGACCGACCGCCAGCGCGAGGCGCTCCGGACCGCCTACGAGATGGGCCACTTCGAGGTGCCGCGGCAGGCGTCGCTGGAGGCCGTCGCGGCGGAACTGGAGGTGTCGGCGTCCGCGCTCTCCGAGCGTCTGCGCCGGGCGCAGACCCACCTCGTCGAGGAGACGGTGGCGACGACGTGGCCGCCGCTCCCCGAGTGACCTCAGCCCAGCCGGTCCAGGCGGTCGCGGGCGTCCGCGAGCGCCCCTTCGTCGTCGGCGACGAGATACTCGCCGAGGTCGCGGGCCGCCGTCACCAGTTGCTCGGACTCCGAGACCGGCACGTCGCCGTCGAGCGCCTGCACGCGCCTGACGTGGTCGCGGAGCGTCGCCAGCGGCTCGGCGGCAAGCGGGTCCGGGTGCTCGTCGAGATACGCCCGCAGGTCGCTCCGGTAGGCGTCGACGGCGTCGGCGTACGCCAGCCCCCGCGAGTCGCGCAACGACTTCGGCACCTCCGCGACGGCCGGTCGCTCGCCGTGGTCGGCGCCGCGCAACAGCGACAGGAAGTACACCTCCTCGTCGTCGGTGACGCGGGTCGCGCGGCCGACGGCGTCGGCGACCGCAAGCAGTTCCGTCGCCGCGAGGTAGGTGTCGTCGAGCGGTCGGAGGTCGCCGCCGTCGACGAAGCCGTGCTGGCGGGTGAACGGACGCGTCTCCTCGGCGGCCCGTTCGGCGACCCGGCGGAGGCTCTCCCCCTCGTCGAGCGCGTTGCGGGCCGCAGAGAGGTCGAGGCTGGCGGGCGACGCCGTGTGGAGGCGCCGCTCCTCCTCGACGCCGACGCTCCGCATGCTCCCGCAGTTCGGGCACTCGACGCTCCCCGTCTCGTAGTACGACCACCGCTGGCCGCACGACTGGCACTCGCGGGTCCCGCGGACCTTCATGGCCGCCGGTTGGCGCGCTCGGTGGTTAACTCCCGCGGCTCCCGGGCGGGCGACCCTTTCCCGGACCTCAATCCTTTTGCCGGCGGGCGGGAACGCACGGCCATGAGCCGCGACCCCGAGACGGCACGCGAGTTCGCGCGCAGGTTCGCCGCGAGCGAAGCCGCTACCGCCACCGAGGCGGCCGACCTGCTCTCGGAGGCCGGCCGCGAGCGGGTCGTCGACGCGTACCCCGAGGCGTTCCGGGACCCGCCGTTCGACGCCGAGGCCGCCATCGAAGGGTACTGGTGGGGGCTGTACGGCCAGTACGGGCCTCCCGAGGACGTGGAGGTGAGCGTCGACGGCGCGGAGGCGACCGCGACGTTCGCGTTCGGCGGTGCCACGGAGACCGCGACGCTCGAACTGGACGACGACGGCGTCGCCGGCGTCGCGTTCAACCCCTCGTACGAGACGCCCGACTACGTGGACCGGGACGCCATCACCGAGCGCGACCTGTCGGTCGATGCCGGCGACGTGGCTCTCGACGGCCGGCTGGCGATGCCCGACGGCGACGGGCCGTTCCCGGGCGTCGTGCTCGTCCACGGCGCGGGACTCCACGACCCCGACGGGACGGCGGGCACCTCGAAGATACTGAAGGACCTCGCGTGGGGGTTCGCCACCGAGGAAATCGCCACGCTCCGGTACGCCAAGCGCCTGCACGACCACGAGGTGCCCGACGAGTCGTACACCCTCGATACGGTCGTCACTGACGACGCCGTGGCCGCCGTCGAGGAACTCGCCGACGTGGCGGCCGTCGACGCCGACCGCCTGTTCGTCGCCGGCCACAGCCAGGGCGGGATGGCCGCGCCCCGCATCGCCGAGCGCCACGGCGGACTCGCGGGCGTCCTCCTGCTCGACGCGCCGGCAGACCCGATGGTCGAACCGGACGACGTCGCGTTCATGCGGTACAGTTTCGACCCCGACGGCGACCTGACCGACGAGCAGGCAGAACAGCTCGAACAGCGCCGCGAGACGTTCCGGCGCATCGCCAGTGAGGAGTTCGAGGACAGCGAGACGCTCATGGGCAAACCGGGTATCTGGCACCGGAGCATGCACGACTGTGAGCCCGCGGAGACCGCCGCGGGGCTCGACGCGCCCGCGTTCGTCGCCAAGACCGGCCGGGCCGACGAGGCCCGTCAGCCGGAACTTGTCGCGTTCCTCGAGGAGAACGTCGAGGCGTGGCGCGATGTCGACCTCCCGGCGGGGGGCCGGGTCGTCTTCTACGAGACGGTCGACCACTACTTCCAGGCGGGGCCGACGCCGACCACGATGGACGCGCTGTACTTCGGTGGGAACGTCGAACCGCACGTCGTCGCGGACCTCGTCGACTGGATACGCGCGACGGGCAACGACTGAGGTTCGGCAGTCGATCCTGCACGACCGGCAGGGTTTATGCCCCTGTCGCGGCAACGATCGGATGCGATGTCGTCATCCGCACCCTCTCACGAGGATAGAGTAAGTCGCCGCGAGGCGACTGGTCGAGAAATTCTCCCCCGATAGCTCCGTCACCGTCGAGTCCGGGGACCTGGTACTGCACGTCGGCCACGAGTCGTACGTTCTCGAGCGCGAGGAGGCCGCCCACCTGCGGGACGCGCTCGGCGACGCGCTGACGAGAGAGGAGACGTTCGTCCACACCAGCGGCACCCACCGCGAGGACGGCAGTTACGTCGTCGCGCGCCGCGGCGCGGACAGTTCCGGCCACCGCAAGGTGTTCGACTCGTTCGACCGGCTGGAGCGACTGTACGAGCGACTGCCCGACGAGTTCACCGCCGAGGCGCTGGGCCGGACGGGGCTGACCGGCGGGCGGCGCCACATGGTGCTCCGGCACGTCGTCGAGCATCCGGCGTTCGACTGCGAACTCGCCAGCCGCCAGCCGCTGACCGTCCGCAAACTGTAGCTTTTAGCCGGCGGCGGCCCACGCTCCGGGCATGACGTTCTCCATCGTCGCCCGCGACCCGGAGACGCGGGCCGTCGGCGTCGCCGTCCAGTCGAAGTTCGTCAGCGTCGGCAGCGTCGTCCCGTTCGTGTCGGCCGACGCGGGCGCGGTCGCCACCCAGTCGTTCGCCAACGTCGAGTACGGCCCCGAGGGGCTGGACCTCCTGCGCCGAGGCCACGACGCGGAGGCGGTCGTGAACACGCTCACCGCCCGCGACGCGGAGGCGGACTCCCGGCAGGTGGGCGTCGTCGGCCGGGACGGGAGTGTCGCCGCGTTCACGGGCGACGACTGCTTCGATGTGGCCGGCGACGTCCAGGGCGAGAACTACACCGTCCAGGGGAACATCCTCGAGAACGAGGCGACGCTCACGGCGATGGCCGACACGTTCGAGGACACCGACGGAGGGCTCCCCGAGCGGCTGATAGCGGCGTTGCACGCGGGCAACGAAGCCGGCGGCGACTCCCGGGGCGAGCAGTCCGCGGCGCTGTACGTCGCCAAGCCCGAGGGCGGCTACGACGGCGGCAACGACCGCTGGGTCGACGTGCGCGTCGACGACCACGACGCGCCCATCGACGAACTGGAGCGGGTGTTCAAACTGTACGACGTGACGCTGTTGGAGCGCGTCCCGCCGGAGGAGACCCGGGAGCTGTCGGGGGAGACGGCCGAGGCCGTCGAGGCGGTGTTGGCGGACCTGGGGTTCTACGAGGGGTCGCCCTCTGGCGAGTTCGACGAGGAGGCCCGCGAGGCGCTGGAGGCGTTCCGGGGGATGAACAACTTCGAGAACCACTCGCTCGACATGCTGGAGGACGCGCTCGCGCGCGGCTGGGACGACACCGAGGCCACCGGGGAACAGCGACTGGTCGACGCCATCTGGCACGGGCTCTCGCGGCTGGAGCGTCGGTAGCCTCGCCGCCTCGCCGGGGTTTTAGGGACCTCGCGGCCGAAGCGCGGGTATGCGTGACGAAGCGGAGATACGCGAGCAGTACGAGTTCCTCAAGGAGCAACTCGAACACGAGGAGATGAACCATCAGGGGGTCAGAGAGATGTTCACCTACTACAAGCGCGCGCTGGGGTGGGTGCTGGAGGAAGAGTACATCTAGACCGGGTCGGACGAGCGGTTCCCTGTCGGGCGGTTCCGCGGGCGGTATCTTTAAGTGAAACCACCTCCTTGGCTCAGGTGACGCTTCGCTTTGGAGGGCCGAAGCGTCAGCGGGGACCAATTCAGGGCGGCAAGCGCCCGGCCGGATTTTCGCCGGCCGGGTCGCTTTCCTCTCGTTGCTACGTGACACAGCGACGGCTCCGTGGCGTCCATGAGATACACGCAGTAGCCACGGCTCCATCGATACACGTTGACCGAACCGGGAAAAATCGGCGTCGGGCGTGACTACTCTATGTCGAGAGCGCCGCCGTCGCCGCCGTTTTCGTCCCACTCCATCTCGAACTCGATGGACAGTTCCGACCCCGAACTGCCGGTCTCGCGTTCCACCTTCACCTCGAACTCCGGATTCTCGGGCACCTCGACCGAGTAGCTACTCTCGCCCGCGGACAGCGAGATTGCCTCGCCGGCGTCGAGGTTGTCCGCTACCGTGCGGAGCAGGCTGGCGATTTCGGTTCGGGGAAGTCGGCGCTCGGATTCGAACAGTATCTCTTCCATACGGGAGCTACACCGCACGAGGGCAAACCGTTGTCGGTCACGACACGTGCGTGATAGGACCTTTGGAGTGACCGGTCGTTGACGATGGGGTATGTCACGAGATTCCCGGCCTGAACGACTGCACTCCAGTGGTTTCGGTCGAAGATCGACGACCCACCGTCCGTGGATGTAACAGGGTCGATATATTTATTCGGTCGGAAATGGATAGTTTAGACAAGGATGTACGATCTCACCGGGTTCCAGCGCGACCTGATGTACGTCATCGCCGGGCGTGACGAGCCGCACGGTCTCGCCATCAAGGAGGAACTTGAGGACTACTACGAGAAGGAGATCCATCATGGACGCCTCTACCCCAACCTCGACACGCTCGTTGACAAGGGGCTCGTTGACAAAGGCGAGCGCGACCGGCGGACCAACTACTACACGCTGACCCGCCGCGGGCGCCGGGAGATAGAGGCGCGCCGCGAGTGGGAGAACCAGTACGTCGACCTGGAGTAGCGACCGGCCCATGAGCGGGGTTCCGCGGTGGGCCGTCGCGTCGGCGGGACTGCTCGCCAGTCTCGCCGTCAGCGTCGCGCTGTATCTGCTCACCGACTCCGTTCTGGTGTTCCTGTTCGTCCCGTTCGTGCCCCTGTTGTGGGACCGCGGCGACGAGTCGGTGCGACGCTGTCCGGCCTGTGGATTCGAGCCGACCGACGAGTCGGTCAACTACTGCCCTCGTGACGGCACCGAACTCGATTAATCTTCGGCGGGCGCCTCCTCGGCCGCGGGCGCGTCGACGGGCTCCGACTGCTCCATCGGTAGCTCCGTCAGCGTTCCGGGGTCGACGGCGAACGGTCTGATGTCGGCCCCGCCGACCAGTTCCGGCAGGACGAGTCGGGCGAAGTGGACGACGACCACAAGCATCATCGGTCCGAGGAAGATGCCGTACCAGCCGAACAGGAGGGGACCGAAGATGTACGCGAACATCACCAGCCCGACGTGGAGGTTCCGGCCCGACACGTACGGCCGCAGTATCAGGTCGGGGATGGTGTCCACGATGACGAACGAGAGGGCGACGAACGCCACGGGGAACCAGTAGACGGGGTCGGCGGCGAGATACTCGGTGCCGAACAGGTAGGCGGCGACCGGCACGTACACGAGTTTCATCCCGACCACGGGGATGAGCGACGCCGCCCCCGCCAGCAGGCCGACCAGGGCGGGGTACGGGATGGCCGAACCGGCCGGTGCGAAGAAGTTCAGCACCGAGTAGACGATGGCACCGATGGCGCCCGTGAACACCGCATTGAGGATGTTGCCCGAGAACACCTTGTAGAGGTCGCGGTCGACCGCCCGTGCGTACGCGACGAACACGCCCCGGTCGTCGGCGAACCGGCTCTGGAGCCAGCGGGCGAGCCGCGGGCCGTCCCGGAGCAGGTAGAACGCGATGGCGAACACGACGAACGCGTGCAACAGGCCGTTGCCGATGAAGCCCGCGTACGTCAGCGCGTCCGACCCGACGGTGCCGAGCGTGTCGACCACGTTCGGGTCGTCGAGCAACGAACTCGGGTCGTCAACGACCGTCGACACGTCGACGTACGGGGCCAGTGCGGCCTCGTAACTGCCGAGGTCGACCCGATTCGTCACCTTGTTGAACTCCTGGAGGCCGATTGCGATGGCGTACGCGACGAGCGCGAGAATCGGGAGCGCGACGGTGAGCAACGAGGCGGCGGCGGCGAGCGACGGGGGGCGGACTCGGCGCTTGAGCCGGGTGTACACCGGCCGGGTCGCGTAGTAGACGAACGCCGCGAGCACGAGCGTCCCGACGAACGAGTAGGCGACGAACAGCAGTGCCGCTCCCAGCACCGCACCGATGACCCACCAGGTCGCCCGTCCCCGGTCCACGTCGCTCGTCAGCATACTCGAAGGTCCGCGCGACCCGGTATAAATCTCCGCTTCACTCCGGAGTCGCTCTCCCGGCGGCAGGTTCGACGGTCAGGGTGAGCTCCGCCGGCCCCGTCGGGCCGTCCAGTTCGACGGTGACTGCATCGCCCCCGGCGAGTTCGAACAGCTGTCGCTCCGAGAGCACGACGTGCTCGTCCGACGCCGCCGGTCGAATCGCCCGTTCCGGAGCCTCGCTCATGGCGTGGGCCACGGGGACGAGCCACATAAGTATCTTGCAGACACTTCACGGTGAGAGAAAACGAGGAACGAAGTATTATCCGGCTGTGCCCTGTAGGCGGTGGGGTGAGCAGTGTCCTCGACGCCCAGGTCGTTCGGCTGGTGTTGGCCGCCGCACTCGGCCTGTTTCTGGGGCTGGAGCGGGAGTGGTCGGACAAGGCGGCGGGCATCCGAACTCTCTCGCTGGTCAGCCTGCTGGGTGCGGTGTTCGTCGTGGTCGACAGCGAACCCCTGCTCGTCGTCGGCGGCGTCCTCGTCGTCGTCCAGGGAGCGCTGTTGGCCGCGCGTGGTCTACTCGACGAGGGCGCAGGGCTGTCGCTGACGACCGGCGCGTCGATGCTGGTGGCGTACGGCGTCGGCGCGCTCGTCGGGAGCGGCCTCCTCGTCGAGGGGGTGGCCGTCGCCGTCGTCTCCTCGCTGTTGCTCGTGTTGAAGCGGGAACTCCACTCCGTCGCACACGAACTCTCCCGGGAGGAGGTACGGTCGGCCAGCGAGTTCGCCATCCTCGCGTTCGTCGTGTTCCCGGTGTTGCCCGCCGAGTCGGTCGCGGTGAACGTCGGCCAGATACGCCTCTCGGTCGAGCCACGGGTCGTCTGGCTGATGGTCGTCACCGTCGCGGGCATCGGCATCGTCAACTACGCCATCGTGAAGTCGTACGGGGGTCGTGGCGTCGCTGTCACTGGATTCTTCGGCGGCCTGGCGTCCTCGACGGCGGTCGTCGGGACGATGCTCGACCACGTCCGCCAGCGGCCGGAAGCGGCCTCCTACGCGGTGGCGGCGGTCCTGCTTGCCAACGCCGCGATGGCGGCCCGCAACCTCGCCATCGCGCTCGCCTTTACGCTCGGGGCGGGCCTGCTGACGCAGGTGATACTGCCGCTCGGGACGGTCGTCGTCGGGAGCGCCGTCGTCGCCTTCGTCGCGGCCGACTGGGACGAGCAGGTGGAGTTCGACCTCGACACGCCGTTCCGGATGCGCTACGCGCTGGGGTTCGGCGCGGTGTTTCTGGTCATCGTCGCCGTCGGGGGGGTCGCCCAGGGACAGTTCGGCACCCTCGGACTGTACGTCACCGCCGCCCTCGCGGGGCTCGTCTCCTCCGCGGGTGCGACCACCTCGGTCGTGTTGCTGTACCGCGACGGCGCGGTCACCGGCGAGGTGGCCGCCATCGCCATCCTGCTCGGGACGGCCACCAGCATCGGGGTGAAGGCCGGGCTGACGACCGTCGCCCCCAACCGGGAGTTCACCACTCGCGTCGCCGGCTACAGCCTCGCGCTGCTGGCGGCGGCGGGCGCGACGGCGCTTCTGGCGCTGTGACGCGCGATGTAAGTGTTGCCGTTACCATCGGTGTTCTTAACTAATGGCTTTCCCTACGCCGGTTCATGGACCGAGACACGGCCGAGCCGACGGTCCGGAGCCTCCCCGGACCGAAGGCGGCCGAACGGGTCGAGTACCACGGCGAGTTCGCGGCACCGAGCACCTACGTCTACGAGTTCGTCTGGGACGTCCTCGAGGACGCGACGGGGCCGTTCTGCACGGATGCGGACGGCAACGTCCTCATGGACTTCACCAGCCACGTCGGCGCCGCGCCGCTCGGCTACAACCACCCCTATCTGCTGGAGCGGATGGAGGCGTTCGACCTGGTCGACCCGCTGAAGATCGCCGGCCAGGATTTCTACACGACCGCCGGCGACCCCGCGGACCCGGAGTTTCCCGGTCCCGCGGAGCTGATGGACCGGCTGACCGAGGTGTCGAGCCAGTACGGCATGGACACCGTGTTCCTCTCGAACTCCGGCGCGGAGGCCGTCGAGAACGCCCTGAAAATCTGCTACGACGACACCGGCGGGAAGTACGGCGTCACGTTCCACGGCGCGTTCCACGGGCGGACACTCGGGGCGCTGTCGCTCAACCGCTCGAAGGAGATATACCGACGCGAGTTCCCGGAGATACCGTCGGTCCACGACGTCCCCTACTGCGACGACCGGACCTGTGACCCCGACACCTGCTCGTGTGGCTTCTTCGCGGACGGCGTCTCACAGCTCCGGCGGATGCTCGACCCCCAGCGGGGGTGGGTCAACGGCGACGAGGTGGCGTTCGTCGTCGTCGAACCCGTCCAGGGGGAGGGCGGCTACCGGTTCCCCAGCGACGCGTTCACCGACGAACTGCAGGCGGTCTGCGACCAGCACGACCTCCTGTTGATAGCCGACGAGATACAGTCGGGGATGGGCCGCACCGGCGAGTTCTGGGCGTCGGACCACTCCGCGCTCGACCCGGACGTCATCGCGGCCGCGAAGGGTGCCCGCGTCGGCGCGACCATCGCGAGCGAGGAGGTGTTTCCCGCCGAGGAGTCGCGGCTCTCCTCGACGTGGGGCGCGGGCGACCTCGTCGCGTCGATGCAGGGTGCGCTCACCATCGACGCCATCCACGAGTTGGACCTGCTGGACAACGCCACCGCACGCGGACGGCAGGCACAGGAACTGCTCCGCGACGCCGACCTCCCGAACGCCGTGGACGTACGGGGCCAGGGGCTGATGCTGGCCGTCGAGTTCGACAGCAAGGAGCGGCGAAACGCGGTCATGGACGCCGCCTTCCAGCGCGGCCTGCTCACGCTGGGCTGTGGCCACGAGACGCTCCGCCTGCTTCCGCCGCTGGACGTGACCGAACGGGAGATACGGCTGGGCTGTGACCTGCTGGCCGAGGCCGTCGAAAGCGTCGCCTGAGGGCTCTTACGCCGCTTTGACGGCTCAGAACTGGTAGCGCCGGTCGTCCTCGATGTCGGGGTACTGGTCCTGGCCGGTCATCTCCTCGAACGTCATCCCCGAGAGATACTCGTCGTAGGTGCAGTCGTACGACGAGCGGAGGTGGAAGTCGAGGTTGCCCGTCTCGACGGCCCGCTGGAACAGTTCGTGGACCGCACGCCGGACGAGTTCGTCCGCGTCGTCGGGGTCGTACGCGGAGACGAGCATCGCCAGTTCGTTGCGCGTCTCGCGGTCCAGCGACACGTCCAGGTCCTCGCCGAGGTCGGCGTACGCGTCCTCCACGTCCGTCGTGAGGTGGTCGAGACTCATATCCGCCGGTGGGGGAGCGGGGCGGATACGGCTTACGGCTCCCCGGGCGTCGTCCGAGGGTCGACGTAGTAGCGTTTGACGGCCCATAGCGCCGTGCCGACGACCAGACACAGCAGACCCACTGGGAGCCACAGCGCCCCGAACAGGACGGCGAGCGCCGGGACGAGGAGGCTGGCCCCGAGAAGCGCCAGCGAGCGGGGGTGCACGGTCGCCGAGTCGGTCCGCACGGGCAAGGGCCTTTGGGAGATACAGCGGCTCTTTGTGCCACTACAAGAGCTTTATCGGGGACCGTCACAGGTGAGAGTATGCCCTCCACGCGCAGAGCGTTCGTCGTCGCCGCGGCCGCGGGGCTCGGCGGCTGTACGTCGGTGCTGTCGGACGACGCCGCTTCCGAGGGGTCGCCCGTCGACGGTACCGACCCCGGGACCGGGACACCCGACGACTGTACCGCCGGCTACTACGTCGACCGCTACCCGTTCACACCGGTCGAGGACCTCCCCGCGACGCTCGACCGGGCGGTCGAACGCGAGGTGGTCGCCGCGGCCGTCGCGGACGGCGAGACCACCTACGAGACGTACGGCCAGGAGCCGCTCGACGAGGGGGTCGTCGCCCACGAGGACACGTACTACTGGCTCTCCATCACCGCCGCGAGCGCGACCGAGGTACCCGCGTACCTGTTCGACTGCTCGTGGGAGTACGGACGGGAGGCTCCGGCCGACGCGACGGTCATCGCGTACGCCGACCTCCCGGAGAGCGACCGCGAGGCGATGCAGTTGCTCGTCGCCCCGGAGGGAAGCGAGGAGGGGGAACGCCACCCCTCGGAGTCGCTGACCATCAGGGAGCGTCCCGTCCCGTACCCGGAGGGCGGCGACGACTCCGAACTGCTCGCCCGCGATACGGTCTGGGTGCGCTGGAACGACCGCGAGTACCGCGTCTCGACCGGCGAGCGGACGTCGACGGAGCGGCACACCTACCGGTACGCCGCCGAGCAGGTGGCCGACGACGACGCCGGGTTGCGGGCGTGGGCGGGCGAGGAGTTCGTCGTCGACCTCTCGCTGTCGGAGGCGGCACGCGACGCGTACGAGCGGGCCGGCGGCGAGGCCGGCTACGAGGCCTGCGAACCCGCGCCCGATGGGCTCGACGCACTCCTCGACCAGTTGCCCGAGGACGCGCGGCTCCCCGGCCCCGCGGACGGCTGGTACGTCCGTGTCGACGGCGAGCGGTCGCGGTTGACGGTCATGCAGTGGGTGGAGTGAGCCGGCGGGAACGCCACCACTAAGCGCGGGACCGCCCTACACCGGGTAATGAGCGAGGCCGCGCAGTTGCCCGAAGACGTCGATGCGGTCCGCGAGGCGCTCGTCTCGTGGTACGAGGCCGACCATCGCTCGTACCCGTGGCGCGAGACGACCGACCCGTACCCGATTCTCGTGAGCGAGGTGATGAGCCAGCAGACGCAACTCGACCGCGTGGAGTCGGCGTGGCACGCGTTCCTCGACCGGTGGCCGACCGTCGAGGCGCTCGCGGCCGCCGACCGCGCCGACGTGGTGGGGTTCTGGACCGACCACTCGCTCGGCTACAACAACCGGGCGACGTACCTCCACGAGGCGGCCGGACAGGTCGTCGACGAACACGGCGGCGAGTTCCCCCGCACTCCGAAGGGGCTCTCGGAGCTGATGGGCGTCGGTCCCTACACCGCGAACGCCGTCGCCTCCTTCGCGTTCAACGAGGGGAACGCCGTCGTCGACACGAACGTGAAGCGCGTCCTCTACCGCGCGTTCGACGCTCCCGACGACGACGCCGAGTTCGAGCGTCTCGCCGGCGAGTTGATGCCCGACGGTGAGTCCCGCGTCTGGAACAACGCCGTCATGGAGTTGGGCGGCGTCGCCTGCGGGAAGACGCCCGCCTGCGACGAGCAGGACTGCCCGTGGCGGGCGTGGTGTCACGCCTACGAGACGGGCGATTTCACCGCGCCGGACGTGCCGACCCAGCCGGCGTTCGAGGGGTCGCGCCGGCAGATGCGCGGCCGGGTCCTGTCGGCCCTGCGCGAGCACGGCGAACTCGACCTGGACGCGCTGGGCCACCGCGTCCGCGTCGACTACGCGCCGGACGGCGAGTACGGCCGCGAGTGGCTCCGCGACCTGCTCGGTGACCTCGAATCCGACGGCCTCGTCGCCGTCGAGGGCGACCGCGCCCGGTTGGCGCGATGACGGTCGACCTCCGGCCGGCGTTCATCGGGTTCGTCGCCGCGGCGCTTGGCACCCTCGCCGTCGGCCTCGTACAGGGGATGCCGCTGGCGGCGCTGTTGCCGCTGGCGGCGCTGGTCGGCGTCCTGTTCGCGGCGGGCAACCTGTTCATCGAGCACCGGCGGAGCCGGCCCCCGAACTGAGCCGTCACAGCGGGGAGCATATACGGGGGCGGGCTCTCGGTCCGGTATGAGCGACGTACACGTCGCCGCCATCGCCGGCAGTCTCCGCGACGAGAGCTACACCCGCGCGTCGGTCCGGGTCGCGCTCGACGCCGCGGAGGCGGACCGGGACGTGACGACCGACCTCGTCGACCTCCGGGCGCTCGACCTCCCGGTGTACGACGGCGACGACGACGACGCGGGCGACGCGGCCGACCTCCGCGAGCGGCTCCGGGCCGCCGACGCCGTCGTCCTGGGCACGCCCGTCTACCACGGCTCGTACGCCTCGCCGCTGAAGACGGCGCTCGACTACTGTGGCTTCGACGAGTTCGAGGAGAAGACGGTCGGCCTGCTCGCGGTCGCGGGCGGCTCGTTCCCGACGGCGACGCTCGACCACCTGCGGGTGGTGATGCGCGCGCTCAACGCGTGGGTGCTCCCGCATCAGGCGGCGCTTCCCCGGGTCGGCTCCCACTTCGAGGGCGGCGAACTGGTCGACGACGACCTCCGCGACCGGGTGGAGACGCTCGGCCGCCGGTGCGTCGAGTACGCCAACATCGAACCGGACCCGCGCACGTTCGAGGCGGCATCGAACGTCGGGGCCGAGTGAGTCGGGGTCGCCGGCGGCGACCGCTGACCGCAACCGTTAATCCCGCGCCCGTACCCGACCCGGCGTGCACGCCATCACGAACAGCGGGTGGGTCGAGGTGGTCACCGGCTGTATGTTCTCGGGGAAGACCGAGGAACTGCTCCGTCGCGTCCGTCGTGCCGAAATCGCGGGTCAGTCCGTCGCGGCGTTCACCCCGGCCATCGACGACCGGTACGGGACAGCCACCATCGGCAGTCACGCCGGCCGCCGCATCGAGGCACGGGTGGTCGACCCGGAGGACCCCGCCCCGGACATCCACGCGGACCTGAACGGCGAGCAGGTCGTCGCCGTCGACGAGGCGAACTTCTTCTCCGAGCCGCTGGTCGAGGTCTGCCGCGACCTGGCCGACGAGGGCCGGCGTGTCATCGTCTCGGGCACCGACCAGACGTTCCGCGGCGAGCCGTTCAGTCCCATCCCGGAGCTGATGGCTACCGCGGAGTACGTCGAGAAGTTCCAGGCCATCTGCTCGCAGTGTGGGGAGCCCGCGACGCGGAACCAGCGGCTCATCGAGGGCGACCCGGCCCACTACGACGACCCGACGATCATGGTCGGCGCCGAGGAGTCGTACGAGGCGCGGTGTCGCAGTTGCCACGTCGTCCGGCGGGACTGACGCGTCCGGCGGCCACCGTTTTATTCGGGGCGAGTTCTCAGGAACGGAAAACGCGGTCGGGAGTATTAGTGACCGAGGCACGGACCGTCGGTGGAGGGCCACCACGCCCGACAGAGAGACACGATGTCTGCCGACTCGATAACCATCGCCTGTGACTGCGGCCGGACCCACGAGATAGACGGCGGCAACGACCGCCTGGAGTGTGACTGCGGCTGTACCTACGCCGTGACGGTGACCGAACTGAAGCCGTTGCTGGAGGAGTGACGCCGCTGTCGCAACCGTGAAAGCGGTCGATGCCCTACCCCGTGTAGTGACGACGTGGGTCGAGAACCCGACGGGTGGCCGCGACCGTGGCCCCCGCGGACTGGTGCGCGCGTGGGTCGAGGTGCTGGTGCGACCGCGGCGGTTCTTCCACAACGGCATCGCTCCGGGCGACCAGGCACCGGGGCTCGTGTTCGCGGTCGCGGTCGCCGTCGCGTACGTCGCCTCGCGATTCCTGTTCGTGCCGTCCACGCGCCCCGAGTTCTTCGCCAGCGAGGCCGCCTCCGTGGCGTTCGGCCTGCTGGTCGCCGCGTTCCTGATAGCGCCGCTGGCGCTTCATCTCGTCGCGGCTCTCGAGGTGGTGCTGTTGATGCTGTTCGTCCCCGACCGCGCGGGCGTCTCCGAGACGGTGCAGGTCATCGCGTACGCGACGGCGCCGATGGTGCTCGCCGGCGTGGGCGTCTCCCCGGCGCTCGCAGGCGTCGGGGGGATGGAGACGGTCGTCGCCGTGTGGCGACTCCTGCTGGCGCTGTGGGGAACGGCCCTACTGGTCGTCGGCATCGCCACCGTCCACGACGTCTCGCTCCCGCGGGCGGCCGCCGCCGCCGCCGTCCCCGCGGTCGTCGTGTTCGGCTACTTCTTCGGCGGCGTCTTCGCGTTCGAGACGGCAACCGGGCTGAACGTCGTCCCCGGCTGACGGCGGCGCCGGCCGACATGGAAACGCAATTACCGGGGCGACCCGAAGCCGCGAGCGTGACCAACACGCAGGTTACCCTCATCCAGATAGACAACTACGGGCCGTGGACCGTCGAGCCCGAACCCCGCCGCGAGGTGGACCTGCAGACGCTGCAGTCGCGGCTGTACGCGGACCTCTCGCAACTGTTCGGCAACCGCGAGGGGTACGTGTTCTTCACCCGGTTCGACAACATGGTCGCGGTGACCAACGGCCTCGACCGCGAGGCCCACGCGCTCATCCAGGAGTCGGTGGCGAACCGCTACCCGGTGACGCTGTCGCTCGGCGTCGCGGTCGACCCCTCGCCGGCGGCGGCGCTGGGACGCGCGACCGACTATCTGCAGGAAGCCGGCTCCGCACAGGACGCCGACCGCACCCAGATACTCGAAGGCGACCCGCTCGCGGAGAGCGACCGCGCGGCCGACGACGTACAGATAGCCCACTTCGACGTGAACGACGCCACCGGCAAGTACACCGACGAGCTGAACGCGTTCGACTCGTTCATCCACATCGAGCAGGGGTACGCCTCGCTGATGCGGTACATGCGCCGCGCCCACGACGCGCTGTCGTTCTTCGTCGGCGGGGACAACATCATCGCGGTCTGTCCGGCGATGGACGCCGACGGCTACCACGACGCCATCGCCCACGTCCGCGAGGAGGTGGACGTGGAACTGAAGGTGGGGGTTGGGCAGGCCCGCACCGCACAGGACGCGGGGATGGCCGCCAAGCACGCGCTGGAAGACTGCCGGTACGAGGGGACCGACGTGGAGTTCGCCTGAGACGGCACACTCCGGCTTTTACGTGAAACCCGCTTCGCGCGGTAAGTCAGCTTTATGTTCACTGGTGCGTAAGCGTCGCCCGGTATGTCACAACAACTCAACCGTCGGACCATGCTCAAGGGTGCCGGCGTCGCGGGGCTCACTGGCCTCGCCGGCTGTACCGACATGATCGGCGGCGGTGGCGGTGGCGGCGGCGGCCGCACGCTCAAACACGGTGTACTGCTCCCGCTCACGGGTGACCTCGCGTCGCTCGGGAAGCTCATCCGGGACGGGGCCATCCTCCCACGCTCCCAGCTCGAGGGGAACATCGATTTCACTATCGACCTCCGCGAGGAGGACACCGAGACGAATCCGCAGGCCGGTATCCAGGGGGCGAACACTCTCATCAACAACGGCTACCCGTCCGTGACGGGGCCGGCATCCTCGGGAGTCAACCTCCAGGTGACCCGCCAGTCGCTCATCCCGAAGGGCGCGGTCGGCAACTCGCCGTCGTCGACGTCGCCGGCGGTGACGGACCTCGAGGACGACGACTACGTCTTCCGGACGGCGCCGTCGGACGCCCTCCAGGGGCAGGTCATCGCGCAGGTCGGTAGCGACAACCTCGGCAACTCCTCGGCCGCGACGATGTACGTCAACAACTCGTACGGCCAGGCACTGTCCCAGTCGTTCGCGGACTCGTTCTCCGGGGAGGTGCTCCAGCAGATAGCCTTCCAGAAGGAGCAGTCCTCGTACAGCTCCCAGCTGGAGGAGGCGCTCGCGGGCGACCCCGGTATGCTCGTCGTCATCGGCTATCCGGCGTCGGGCGTCCAGCTGTTCCGCGACTACTACAGCAACTACGACGCCGGCCACGACATCGTCGTCACCGACGGGCTCATCGACAACGAGCTTCCGGACAACGTCGACAACGACATGGCCAACGTCACCGGCACGGCGCCGAAGGCGTCCGGTCCGGGTCGCGACGCGTTCGACCAGATGTATCAGGACGAGTACGGCCGCTCGCCCGGCGTGTTCAACGCTCACGCCTACGACGCGACGGCCATCTGCCTGCTGGCGAACGTCTACGCCGGTGAGAACTCCGGGTCGACCGTCCGCGACAACATGCGCAAGGCCGCCAACCCCGGGGGCGAGAAGTTCAACGCCAGCAACCTCGCGGAGGCGTTCGAGGCCGCCGCGGCCGGCGACGACATCAACTACCAGGGCGCCTCCTCGGCGTGTAACTTCGACGACGTGGGCGACATGAAGGCAGTCTCCTACGGCATCTTCAAGGTCGAGGACCGCGACTTCACCGAGACCGAGAGCGTCCAGTTCGGCGGGTAACACCCCGACCTTCGTTTCTTTCGACGTCCGATAGCGACCGCTCCCGAGCGGAGCGAGCGAGGAGAACGGCCGGCGGCTCAGCCGCCGAGGAAGTCCTGGCGGACCTGCTCGTCGTCGAGCAGGGCGTCGCCGGCGTCCATGTAGCGGTTCTGTCCCTGCACGAGCACGTAGCCGCGGTCACAGCGACGGAGCGCCTCCTTGGCGTTCTGCTCGACCATCAGCACGGCGGTCCCGTCGTCGTTGATACGGTCGATGCGGTCGAACATCTCGTCGACGAGGTCGGGCGCCAGCCCCGCCGACGGTTCGTCGAGCATCAGCAGGTCGGGGTCGAGCATCAGCGCCCGGCCCATCGCCACCATCTGCTGTTGGCCGCCGGACATCGAGCCGACCTTCTGTCCCTGTCGCTCCTCGAGGATGGGGAAGTAGTCGTACACCTCCTCGATGCGGCTCTCGGGCACCTCGTCGAGGATGTACGCGCCCATCTCGAGGTTCTCGCGGACGGTGAGCGTGCCGAAGATGTTGTCGTTCTGCGGGACGTAGCCGAGCCCCTCGTGGATTATCTCGTCCGGCTTGTTGCCGGCGATGTCCTTGCCGTCGAACTCGATGGAGCCGCCCATGTAGTTCGTCAGCCCGAACACGCTTTTCATCAGCGTCGACTTGCCGGCACCGTTCGGACCGACGATGGTGACGTACTCGCCGTCCGCGACGTCGAGGTCGACGTCCTCCAGTATCTGGAGGTCGCCGTAGCCGGCATCGAGGTCCCGCACCTCGAGGATACCATCGGAGAGCGTCACCGGATGGCGGTCTTCCTGTTCGGCGCTCATACGTCCTCACCCAGGTACGCGTCGACGACCTGCTCGTTGTTACGGATGTCGTCGGCTGTTCCCTCGGCGAGCACCTCGCCCTGATGCATGACGATGATGTGTTCGCAGTGCTCCATGATGAGGTCCATGTCGTGTTCCACGAGCAGGAACGTGTACCCCTGCTCGCGGAGGTCGTGGATGCGGTCGAGCAGTTTCTCCTCCAGCGTCGGGTTGACGCCGGCGAACGGCTCGTCGAGAAGCATCATCTCGGGGTCGGTCATCAGCGCACGGGCCATCTCCAGCAGTTTGCGCTGGCCGCCCGAGAGGTTGCCCGCGTGCTCCTCGGCGAGGTGGTCGATTTCGAAGAACTCCAGGGTGTCCCACACCTCGTCGCGGATGGCCTCCTCGTCGCGCTTGACGCCGTCGCGGAGGCCGGGCGTGACCGCGTTCACCAGTTTCTCGCCCTCCTGTCCCTGCGGGGCGAGCATCAGGTTCTCCAGCACGGTCATCTCCTCGAGTTCGCGGGCTATCTGGAACGTCCTGACCAGCCCCCGGTTGGCTATCTCGTGGGGTTTCAGGCCGGTGACGTCCTCGCCCTCGAACAGGACGGTGCCGCCGTCGGGTTCGTGGACGCCGGTGATGCAGTTGAACGTCGTCGACTTGCCCGCGCCGTTCGGGCCGATGAGGCCGGTCAGCGACCCCTCCTCGACCTCGAAGCTCGCACCGTCGACGGCGGTGATACCCCCGAAATGCTTCTCGAGGTTTCGGACGCGAAGCGGGAGCCCCCGCGGCGTCTCCTTGGCGCTCTCCTCGATGTCGGAGTCGCCCGACTCGGGTTCCACGTCCTCGACGTCCACGTCGTCCGGGGCGTTCGTCTGGACGGGCGCGTCGTCGGCTTCACTCATCGGTCTCACCTCCGTTCCCCCCGTCGGTGGCGGGGCGGCCGCCGAACGTGTCGGTCTCCTCCCCGTCGGTCCGCTTCGAGAGGTCGATGCTGGAGGCGATTTCCTTGCGGTGGCCCAACAGCCCCTGCGAGCGGTTCTGTATCAGGTACACGAGCACGACCCCGAGGAAGATGAACCGGAGGTTCGGCATGTTGGCGATGGCGTAGCCGAGATACGCCGCCGGGTCGAGCGAGGTGAGCGCGACCCAGAAGTTGCTCGGCGCCGGCAACGAGCCGCCCGTGATGAACTGCGCCAGCGCGTTGATGAGCCCCGCGAGCCGTCGGGGACCCTGCAACAGCAGGGACGCGAACACCGCCCCGCCGACGACGCTACCGGTGTTGGAGCCGGAACCGCCGACGATGAGCGCGGTGAACACGTAGAACGTGATGAGCGGCTTGAACGTGTTCGGGTTGACGTAGCCGCGGGTCCCCTGCCAGAGGATGCCCGCGAGCCCCATCATCGCGCTCCCGACCATGAACACCTTGATTTTGAAGATACGCGTGTCCTTGCCGAGCGACTGGGCGACGAGTTCGTCCTCGCGGATGGCCTTCAGCACGCGGCCGAACGGCGAGTTACCGATGCGGCTCACCAGCGCGTAGTAGCCGGTCAGCACGACGACGAGGATGAACGCCGTGTACGTCATCGCCTGCACGACCGGGCCGCTGATGCCGATGGCACCGCCCACTGCGATGAGGGTCTCCCCGATGAACGACAGCGGCCCCTCGAACAGGAAGTTGAGCGGTGAGTTCAGCGCGGTGGTTATCCCCCGCCCCCCGCCCGTACCGAACGAGAGCCCGAAGATGTTGACGACGTTGTAGCTCCCGGAACTGGGGTCGGTGACGGTGCCCGAGAACGTGTCGGCGGTCAGCGTCAGCCGGATTATCTCCGAGAAGCCGACCGTGACGATGGCGAAGTAGTCGGCGTCCAGTTGCAGTGCCGGGAGCGCGGCGATGCCGCCGACGATGGCCGCCATGACGACGCCGCCGACGATGGCGACCGGAACCGGGAGGCCGAGTCCCGGCGGCAGGCCGTTCGGGTCGCCCGCGAGGATGGACATCGTGTAGACGCCGACGGCCATGAAGCCGGCGACGCCGATGTTGAACAGCCCGGTGTACCCCCAGTGGAGGTTCAACGCGAGCGCGAGGATGGCGTACACGCCCGACAGGAAGATGACCGACTGGACCGTCTGGGCGGCGGCGTTGACGACGGCCGCGTTCGCGAGCACCGCCTGTGCCGCCCCGATGAGCGCGTACAGTACGGACAGCGAGACCAGCAGGGCGACGATCATCCGGGTGTCGTCGTTCCTGATGGACTCGGGCACCGCGTTCCAGGCGCGTTGGGTGAGGCTCATGCGGTCGTCACCCCGCCGAACAGGCCCGACGGCCGGTACAGCAGTACGAGTATCATCACCGAGAACGCCGCGACCCGGGGGAACCCGGATGGGAGCCACACCAGTGCCAGCCGCGAGGCCACGCCGATGATGATGCCGCCCCCGATGGCGCCGTACACCGAGCCGATGCCCCCGAGGATGACGCCCGAGAAGATGAAAAGCAGGAGTCGCCAGCCGAAGTTAAAGGAGAGCACGCCGCGTTCGAGGATGATGAGGAAGCCGGCGACGCCGGCGAGGCCGCCGCCGATGACCCACGTCGCGCGGACGACCCGCTCGGTCGGGATGCCCGTCACCTGCGCGAGCGCCTTGTTGTCGGACATCGCGCGCATCGCCTTCCCGAGTTTCGTGCGCTGTAGCAGGAAGTGGACGCCGAGCATCAGCGCGACCGCGGCGACGATCATCGTCACCTCGTGGAGGTTCAGCGTGTACTGGCCGTCGACGACCGGGAAGGTGAACGACGGGAGCGACGCGGGGTTGGTCGAGGTGACCCCGCGGGTGCTCGTCTGCCAGATGAACACGATGCTGTATCGAAGCGCGAGCGCGACCCCGATGGACGCGATGAGCAACGAGATGCCTTCCTTGTCGCGCATCGGTCGGTAGACGACCCGGTCGAGCGCGAGCACCAGTCCGACGGTGAACACCGCCGAGACGACGAGGCCGGCGGCGACCGCTATCGGCGTCTGTGCGACCGACACCAGCGACGGCGAGTTCAGGAGGATGATGCTCCCGAACGAGGCGTCGATGCTGAGGGTGAGAAACGCGATGACGTACGCGGTCGCCCACCCGGAGAACGCCCCCGCGGTCAGGTAGTCGCCGTGTGCGAAGTTCGCGAAGTTGAGGATGCTGTACGTCATCGAGAGTCCGACCCCGGCCAGCCCGACGATGAGCCCGAGTATTAGCCCGTCCATGACGAAGGTGAACACCTGGGAGACGGCGATGTTGCCCCCGAACACCTGCACGCTGGCGACGGAGATCGAGAATCCCGCCAGTTTGGCGATCAGGTCAGCGAGCAGATACACGCACGCGAACGCCAGAAGCGCCACGGCGGGGCTCCCGAGCACCTCCCGTATCTTGTCACCCGTTTGTGATTCAGTTACGCCCATGAGTACTGTTCACGGAGTGGTGGGGTGACGGTGGTAAAAGAAGTGTCGCTCCTTGCCCGATTCGGTAGTTTCAACGTCCCGCCATGACCGGCGCGATGCGACGCCGCAAAGGAAACACCTATGGACGAACCACCGGGAGCCGTGGGTATGATACGGACGCTCGACGACCTCGAGGCCCGGGGGGCGGCACTCGGGGTCCGAGTGGACATCAACAGCCCGCTGGACGACGGTGGGCTGGCGGACGATGCGCGGGTACGAGCCCACGTCGACACGCTCTCGGAACTGCTCGACCGCGGGGCCCGCGTCGCGGTGCTGGCCCACCAGGGCCGCCCGGGCGGCGACGAGTTCGAGACGCTGGAGGCACACGCGGCCCTGCTGGACGACCTGCTCGACGCTCCGGTCGACTACTGCGACGGCACCTTCTCGGCGGACGCCCGCGAGGCCGTCCGGGGGCTCGACGACGGCGAGGCGGTCGTGCTGGAGAACACCCGGTTCTACAGCGAGGAGTACATGGAGTGGGAGCCCGCGGAGGCCGCGGAGACGCATCTCGTCGCCAAACTCGCGCCGGTTCTGGACGCGTACGTCAACGACGCGTTCGCGGCGGCCCACCGCTCCCAGCCCTCCCTCGTGGGGTTCCCCCAGCGGCTCGACGGCTACGCCGGCCGGGTGATGGAGCGGGAACTCGACGTGCTCGGAAGCATCGAGGAGTCGCCCGAGCCCCGCGTGTACGTGCTCGGAGGCGCGAAGGTGGTCGACTCCATCGACGTGGCCCGCTCGGTACTCGAACGGGGGCTCGCGGACTCGGTGCTCACGGCCGGCATCGTCGGCAACGCCTTCCTCCTGGCCGACGGCGTCACGCTCGGGGCCGCCTCCGCACAGGTCGTCAACGAGCGGTCGACGGAGGCGGTCAAGCGCGCGGGCGAACTGCTCGACGACTACGGCCACCGCATCTATCTCCCGCGCGACGTGGCCGTCGAGCGCGGCGGCGAGCGGATGGAACTCGACGTGGGCGAGCTTCCGGCCGAGGAGCCGGCGATGGACGTGGGCGCCCGCACCGTCGCGGCGTACGCCGACGTGCTGGAGGACGCCGGCACCGCCATCCTCAACGGTCCGGCGGGCGTGTTCGAGGACGACCTGTTCGAGTACGGCACCCGCGAACTGTACGAGGCCGCACTCCGTGCGGAGTACAGCGTCGTCGGCGGCGGCGACACCGCGGCGGCGCTCCGGCGGCTCGGCATCGAGGGGTTCAGCCACGTCTCGACCGGCGGGGGCGCCGCCCTGCGGATGCTGACGGGCGACCCGCTACCGGCCGTCGACGCGCTCGGGCGGTGAACGTCGACACCGCGGACCTCGACGACGCGGACGCGCTCGCCGACCTGTGGGTCGACCTCGCGACCGGCCAGCGCGACCACGGCTCGCATCTGCTGGCCGCACAGAACCGCGAACAGGCCCGCGAGTCGCTGTTGCGCCATGCCCTGACCGGCGGTCTGCTCGTCGCCCGCGAGGACGGCGACGTTCTCGGGTTCGTGAGCTTCTACCCCGAGGGTGGGAGCTTCGAGCAGGACGTCCAGCGCGGCATCGTCGAGAACATCTACGTCGTCCCCGAGCGGCGCGGCGAGGGCATCGGCTCGACGCTTCTGGAGGCCGCCGAGGAGGAACTAATCGCGGACGGCGTCGAGGTGCTGGCCCTGGAGGCGATGGCCGACAACGAGCGCGCCCGGCGGTTCTACCGCCGACACGGCTACGAGCCGCATCGGGTGGAACTCGAACGCGAAACCGATACAAGGGACGGCGGCTAACGGACGCCTGCGCTGCGGGAGCTTGGGCGGTTCAAGCACTCGACTTGTAATCGAGAATTCGTGGGTTCAAATCCCACCCGCAGCTCTTCTGCGAGCACCGCGAGCAGAGAGCGCGGCAGGATTTGAACCAGGGAGGAGCTTCGCTCCGACCGTGGTACAAATCCCACCCGACGCTCGACGAGGCCCGACCGCCGGGAGGGCCTCGGACAGCCGAACGGCGAGCGTAGCGAGCCGCTCTCGGCACCGAAACACTGATTCTATGGCCGGTTCACGTCGAACGTGTCTCACCGATGACAGGCCCTCCAACCGTCGCGGTGGCCCACTACCCCGAGGGAGCGGGCCACGCGACACGGATGCTGGCGATAGCCAACGCCCTCCGCGAGCGCGGTGCGAGCGTCGAGATGGCCGGCGGCGGCGCCGGCACCGCGTTCGTCGCGCTCAACGGCTACGACGAGTTCGAACCGACCGCGGTCGACTACATCGACACGTACCAGGGTGGCTCCGTCCGCCAGGTGCTCGCCGAGAGCGTGCCCGCGACGGCCGCCCGCGTCGCCGAGTACGTCGCGTGGCTCCGCAATACCGAACCGGACGCGCTCGTGACCGACGACATGTTCGCGGCGATAGCCGCCACCCGGACCGACGTGCCGCTGTACGTGCTGAAACACGACGTACCCGCGCTGTACCGCGACCGCATCGAGCGGGCGGGCGCGGCGTTCCACACCTCGTTTCAGCTGTCGGCCGCCCGCGAGTTCTTCTATCCGACCGTGTGGCCGTCCTCAGAGGACGACCCCGACGGCGTGACCCACGTGCCGCCGGTGGCGCTCGACGGTGACGCGACCGACCGGCCGCCGGCCGACGTCGTCGTCGTGCCGAGCGCCTACTCGGAACTCGGTCGCATCGCGGACCACCTTGCCCGACAGGGGTACGAGGTGCTCGATGTCGGAAGCGACGAGTGGGAGACCGTCCCCGCGTTGCTCCCGTATCTCCGCGCGGCCGACGTCGTCGTCTGCTCGGGCTACTCGACGGTGATGGACGCGGCTGTCGCCGGGACGCCCTGCGTGGTCTACCCCGCGACGGACGAGCAGGACGCGGTCGCGGACTGGCTCGACCGCTTCGACGTGACCGGGTTCACCGTCGCCGAGGAGCCGCTCGACGTGCTGGAGGCCGTGGCGTCGCCACCCCAGGCTCCGGCGTTCGAGAACGGCGCGGACGCGGTCGCCGACCGGGTGCTCGACGACCTCCGGACCGAGCCGCCGGCCGCGACCGGGCGGGCCGCCACCGGTTCCGGCGCGGCGGCCGGCTCCGACGCCACCGGGAGCGACGCCGGGGCCGTCGCTCGCGTCGACCGGGGGAGACGCCGGGTCGCGGACCGGGCCGTCGTCGCGGCGGCGGCGTGCGGGGCCGCCCTGCGTGCGGTAGCGGTCCGGGGTCGTGCTCTCGGCCGCGAGACGCGGCGCCTGCTCGCGGCCGGCATCGGTCGTCTCCGTCGGTCGGCGGCCCGTGTGGCCCGTGGCGGCCGGCGCTACGGCACCGCGGTGGCCGCGATGTCTATCGCGGCGCTGGTAGTGGCGAACGTCGGCGCGCGAAGCGCCGGCGGCGGCCTGCTGTCGGGACTCCGTCGTACCGCGGCGACGGTCCGCGAGGGGACAGCCGCCGCAGTCGGGCACGCTTCGCGTGCGGCCGACCGCGCCGCCGGGCTGGCCGCGCGATTCAGGGACGGCGCCGGCACGTCGGAGTAGCCGGCGTCACCCCTCGGGCGCCACCCGCTCGACGGTCGCGGCTATCTTCTCGCCGAACTCGCCGGCGGTGCCGCCGCGGTTGAACCGCTCGGCCCACTCGGTCTCGACCCGGTAGCGGACCACGGGGTCGCCCTCCACTGTCACCGTCGCCCGCAGTCGGTCAACCTCCCAGCCGTAGCCGACGGTGATGGCGTAGGCGTTGGCGACGGCCCGGACCGTCTCGCGGACCTGCTCCTCGGTCGCATCGTCGACGCCGTACGCGAGGCGGACGACGCCGCCGTCGACGACGAGCCGCGTCGGCTCCACGTCGCGGAACGCGAGGGTCGTCTCGAACCGCCCGCGGTAGTCGAAGGGGGTCGGTGTCGCCGTCGGAGTCCGGGACGTGCTACAGCCAGCCGTCGCCGCGAGCGCCGCGGTCGCAAGCAGTCGGCGTCGGCGCACGGCCGTTCTGTCCGCCGACGCGGCCTAAAGCGTTGAGCCGCGGATTCGCGGCCGGGATGGACAGTTACTTGTCGAGGTACGTACCAACCTCGAATATGACACAGACAGCGGCCCTCGCCCTCATCGCGGTGTCGGTGGTCGGGATGGTGCTTCTCACCGTCGCGGGCATCCACTACATGCGCGACGTGTTGAGCGAACCGGAGGACCACGACGACGACCACGGCGGCGCGGCCCTCTAGGACAGGCCGTCCAGAAGCGTCGTCGCGAGCTCCTTGTCCAGCGGGTCGTTCGCGTTCCCGCAGTGTGGCGACTGGACGCAGGCCGGACAGCCGGCCTCGCAGGGACAGGCCCGTAGCATCGACAGCGTCCGCTCGAGGTGGGTGCCGACCGACTCGTAGCCGTCGCGGACCAGTCCCACGCCGCCGGGGTAGCCGTCGTAGATGAATATCGTCGGCCGCCCGGTGTGGGGATGAAGCGGCGTCGACAGCCCTCCGATGTCGCGGCGGTCACACAGCAGTTCCGCCGGAAACATCGCTATCATGGCGTGCTCGGCGGCGTGGATGCCGCCCGGCAGGTCGCCACCGTCCCGGAGCGCGCGTTCGAGGTCCTCGGGCACCGTGAAATACAGCGCGCGGGTTCGGAGCGTCGTCTCCGGTAGCTCCAGTTCCTCGCGGCCGAGCGTCTCCCCGGACCCCGAATCGCGCCGCTCGAACCCGGTTATTTGCTTGCGCATAGTCACGTCCGCGAACCGGACGGGCACGTCCTCGCGGCCCGGGAGCGTCCGCTCGCGCAGGTCGCGCTCGACGGTCATCGTCTTCTCGTGAAGGGTCCGCGTGTAGTAGTCGGCCCACGTCGGCTCCAGTTCGGCGACGCCGTGGTCGACGTCCAGACTCACCACCTCGTACGTCCCTCCTTGGTGGTGGTAGACGGCGCCGGGGTGGGCGTCACGCAGGCCGTCGGCGAACGGGAGCGAGGCGATGGTCTCGCCGCTCCGCCGGTCCCGGAGGTCGATGTCGCGGTCCGACATCGTCCGCAGGCTCATCTCGTGGTGGGGACTGCCGCCGCCGCCGGCCAGCCAGCGGGTGCCGTCGGCCGTCGACCGCCGCTCTAGCTGTCCGTCGGCCTCCATCTCGGCGACGAGGTCGGGGAACGACCCTCCGAAGTGAGCGTCGTCGTCGGGCTTCAGCCAGTTCTCGCGGGCGGCACACCGGACGTGGTCCGGAAGCAGTTGGTCGTTCTCGGGGTTCGACACCGCGCGCTCGGGGTCGCCCTCGAAGAAGGCGTCGGGGTTCGCCATGTGGTACTGGTCGAGTTGGTCCTCGCCGCCGACGAGGACGACGAGCGCGGGGTCGGTCCCACGGCCCGCGCGGCCGGCTTGCTGGAACGCGCTCATCCGGGTCCCGGGGTAGCCGTCGAGGATGACGCAGTCGAGCCCCCCGATGTCGACCCCGAGTTCCAGCGCGTTCGTCGACCAGACGCCTCGAACGTCGCCGGATTTCAGCCCCGACTCGATGTCCCCCCGCCGCTCGTCTCCGAGCGCCGCCTGGTAGGCGTGGACCGCGCCCGCGGCGTCGTGTTCGCCGCGCTCGCGGAGCCGTTTCGAGGACTCGGTGGCGTACCGCTCGGCCGTCTGTCGGGAGGCGGTGAACACGACCGTCTGGTGGCCGTCGGCGACGAGGTCACAGAACAGTCGCTTCGCCTCGACGTGCGACGACCGGCGGCGCGAGCCGTCTTCCCTGCCGGGCGAACCACCGGGCCCGTCGTCGTACGTCGGCGGGTTCCAGAACAGCCAGTGGCGCGGTCCGGACGCGGAGGCGTCGGTGTCGACGAGCGCGAACGAGTCGGCGTCGCCGCCCGTCACCGTCGCGGCGTGCTCGACGGGGTTGCCGATGGTCGCCGAACAGCAGACGTACTCCGGGTCGGCGCCGAACCGTTCGCACAGTCGGTTGAGCCGGCGGAAGACGAGCGCGGCGTGACTGCCGAACACGCCCCGGTAGGCGTGGACCTCGTCGACGACAACCGTTTCGAGCCGCTGGAAGAACCAGTCCCACAGGCGGTTCGCGTGGGGGAGAATCCCGTAGTGGAGCATGTCCGGCGTCACCAGAAGCACCGTCGGCTGGCGGTCGCGTACCGCCTCCTTCTCCGAACGGCTCAGCCGACCCGTGTACGCGTCGACCGTGACCCGCGAGCCGAACCCGAGTCCACCGGCGAGGTCGGCGAGCGTCTCCCGCTGGTCGTCGATGAGTGCGACCTGCGGGCCGACGTACAGCGTCGTCGCCACGCGGTCCATCGCGCGTTCGAACGCGGGCACCGTGTACGCGAGCGACTTTCCCGAGGCCGTTGGCGTCGCCAGCACGACGTCCCGTCCCGAACGGACCGCGTCGACCGCGTCGGCCTGATGCGCGTAGAGGTCGTCGACTCCCCGCTCGGAAAGCGCACCTGCGAGCCGCGAGTCCATCTCGATGCTCCGGGTTCGTGCCTCCCGACCCGGGAGCGTCCGGTGGTCCCGTACCTGTCCGTCGTAGTCGGGGCGCTCGCGGAGGCCGGCGACGGTGTCGTCCACGGCCGAGGTAGCGGTGCCGCGAGCCTAACGGTTGCGCTCACGCGAAACGTTCATTTCGCCGCGGCGAGGGAGAACACATATGGTCGACCCCGGAACAGTGGCCGTCGTCGGCGTCGCACTCGCGGCCGTGGTGTCCGTCGCGCTGCTGGCCGTCGAGCGGCCGCCGGTGAACGGGGCGACGGTCGTGGCGGCCCTGCCGTGGGTCGTCGCCGCCGGTCTGGTCGACGCGCTGGCCGCCTCCGGCGCGTACCCGTCGGTCCTCGCGCCAGTGGTGCGCCTGCCGACGGTGCTGGCCGCGACGTTCGTCGTCGCCGTGCTGGTGTGGATGCCGCTCCAGCAGCTCGCCACCCTGCGCGACTTCGATTCGGGCTCCGGCCGGTATCTCGCCGCCGCCGGGATGGGGGCGGCCGTCGTCCTGCTCGTGACGCTTCTGGTTCGGGTCGGGCTCGGCGGCCGCGCGTTGCTGTGGCTCTCCGCGGGGCCGCTACTGGCGGCGGTCGTCGCCGCGGCCGCGTACGTCGCGCTCGGTTTCCTCGACCCGACGACCCTGGCGACGACGCGGTGGGTCGGCTACCTCGTCGTGTTCGGGTTCGTCCTCTCGGGCACCGTCACGGCCGTCGCCGTCGACGTGTACGGGCAGGTGGGTGGCCGCGCCACCGCCACGCTGGTCGTGCTGGCGCGGGACCTCCCCGTAGCCTCGGCGAGCGTCGGGTGGCCCGCCGTCGCGCTGGGCGCGCTCGTCGGCTGTGGCGTCGCCGCACTCGTCGCGCGCGCGGTCCGGACCGACGCCGTCGCCGGCCACGTGCTCGCTGTCGCGGCGACGGCTGTCACCGTCGCGCCCGGCGTCGCCGGCCTGCTGGCGACGGTGCTGCGATAGCTCTTTGGTCCCGGGCCGGCATCCCCACGCATGGATACGACGCCGACACGTGGCGACCCCCTCGGGTCAGCGGTCGGACTCGCAGTGGGTGTCCTGGTCGGACTGCTCGTCGCCGTCCCCGCGCTTCCGACCGGCGTGGAACTCACCGTCTCCGGCGCCGCCGTCGGCCCGGTCGGCTCCGCGCTGTTGGTCGGGGCGCTGTCGGTGCTCGTGGTGCCGTTCGGCGTCGCCGCGCTCTACTTCCTGTTCGTCGGCACGGAGTGACGGCCGGGTAGGCGGTCCGTACCCGCCCTCGTCGGGGGGTAAGCGCCGCGTACTGAAACGGGGAGTCGTGGTTCTGGGAGCCATGGGAGTCCGTCACGCGCCCGACGAGCCCGTCGACGGCTACTGGACCCGGGTGGGAATCGCTCTGCTGTTGCTCGTCGCCGGTGATATGCTGACGACGCTCGTGGCCGCCGGTGTGGTCGGCCCCGCGGGCGAGGCGAACCCGCTGGTTCGGTGGGCGCTCAGACAGGGCGTGGGAACGGTGCTCGCGCTCAACGCCGTGGCGCTCGTCGCCGCCGTGGTCCTGTTTTACGCCCTGCTCGAACTGTTCCGGCTGACGCCGCCCGGTCGGCGCCGGCTGTTCGCGATAATGATAGACTGTTATCTGTTGTTCCTGGTGGTAGCCGGGGCGTTCGTCGTCGTCAACAACGTCGTCGTCGTCGCGCTGGAGTCGTCGCTCGTCTCGGCGCTGTGAACGGTCACAGCGCTTACGTGGCTCCGCGGCGTATCGCCTGACAGCGTACGCGAGCCACCGGTACCTTGGGTAGGGTAAAACAGGTTCCCGTGCGCTGCTATCGTCCGGCCCACTCGCTGCGACAGCTTTCGTCGCAGAAGTGGGCGCTTTGCACTTCCCCGTTTTCTATCCACGTGATGACCCGGTGGTTCGGCTCGTCGAACACCGGCGCCGCACACGTCGCACACCTCGGGGCGTCCTCCTCGGAGATGTCCTCGCCGAGGTCCGAAGTCGGGTCAACCATTACGAGGGGGTTTCACGGTGGCCCACTTAGCGGTACAGACCCCGGCAGGTATCACGGCCGCTCGAACTCGGGGTCGAACATCCGCGCGGACATCGGCGACGGGTCGCCCTCCGTGAGGTTGTACGCCGCGAAGTCGTCGACGCCGGCCTCGCGGAGTATCTCCTCGTCGTAGACGGCGTTGCCCGTGTAGTCGGCCGGGTCGCGTTTCAGTATCTCCAGCACCGCGTCGGAGACGATGTCGGGCGAGCGCCAGTCGTCCTCGGTGCCGAGCCCGAAGTAGCGGGTCGCGCGCGTGTCGATGGCCGTGACGGGCCAGAAGGAGTTACAGCCCACGTCGTGGCCGCCGAGTTCCTGGGCCAGCGACAGCGTGATGAACGACATCCCCATCTTCGACCACGAGTACGGTGCCTTGCCGGGCGCGCGGTCGATGGCGACGGGCGGCGCGTTCGTCAACAGCCACGCGTCGTCGATTTCCTTCAGGTGGTCCATGAACGCGCGGGCCACCAGATACGTCCCCCGGACGTTCACGTCGGTCATCAGGTCGAACCGGTTGGCCGGCAGTTCCTCGACGTTGGCTATCTGGATGGCGCTGGCGTTGTTGATGACGATGTTCACCTCCCCGAAGTGGTCGATGGCCTGCTGGGCGGCGCCCTCGACCTGTTCGGGGTCGCGGACGTTCAACTGCACCGCGAGCGCCTCGGGCCCGCGTTCGCGCACCTCGCGGGCCGTCTGCTCGATGGTGCCTTCGAGGTCCTGGTCGTCGCCGTAGTCGTCCTCCTCGCTGGTCTTCCCCGTCGAGACGACGTTACAGCCACAGTCCGCGAGCGCGAGCGCTATCTCCTTGCCGATGCCGCGGGTCGTTCCCGTGATGAACGCGGTCTGGCCGGAGAGGTCCGGCGCGTCGGGCGTCATGCCCCTCCCTTCGGTCAGGGGTGTGATAATGCCCCGTGTTCCGTCCGAACCTGCCGTAGTCAGCGGTCGCGCAACACGGTCTCGCCCGGGGTGGTGGTCGCGCCCGCCGACAGCACCACGCCGGCGTTCAGCGACGTGTTGATGGCCGTCTTCGCCCCCGGGCCGACGACGACGCCGAACTTCCGGCGACCGGTCGAGACCCGCTCGCCCTTCACGGTCATCTCGACCGGCTGGTCGTCGTGCCGGAGGTTCGCCACGTTCGTGCCCGCCCCGAGGTTCGCCCCCTCCCCGAGCACGCTGTCGCCGACGTACGAGAGGTGGGGCACGTTCGTCCCCCGCATCACCACCGAGTTCTTCACCTCGACGGCGTTGCCGACGTGGGTGTCCTCCGCGAGCAGGGTCGCGCCCCGGACGTAGCTGTTCGGCCCGAGTTCCGCGCCCGAGCGGACCAGCGCCGGCCCCTCGACGACGACGCCGGCGTCGACGGTCGCGCCCTGCTCGACGACCACGTCGCCCCGGAGGTCGGCCGTCTCGTGGACATCGCCGGCGACCCGGCGGTCGAGTTCCGCCAGTTTCCACTCGTTTGCCTCCAGCAGTTCCCACGGTCGGCCGACGCCGAGCCACCGCTCGACCGGAACCGCGCGCACGTCGTAGGCGTCGACGACCCGTTCGAGGACGTCGGTTATCTCGTACTCGCCGCGCTCGCTCAACTCGACCTCGGTGAGCCAGTCGGCCGCCTCCGCCGGGAAGCGGTACGCGCCGACGTTGACGCGGTTCGAGGGGGGGTCGTCCGGCTTCTCGACGACGCCGGTCACCCGGTCGCCCTCGATGGAGAACACGCCGTACGGGCGGGGGTCTTCGACCTCGTAGGCGCCGACTGCGGGGCCGCCCTCGAACAGCGGCCCGATGGCCGCGGCGTCGTACAGGTCGTCGCCGTTGAGGACGACGAACTCGCCGTCGAGATGCTCGCGGGCCGCGGCGGCGGCGTGGGCCGTCCCGAGTTGCTCCTCCTGTACCGCGTAGGAGACGGGGACCCCCTCGAACTCCGTGCCGAAGTGGTCGCGCACCCGGTCGGCCTCGTAGCCGACCACGAGCACCAGTTCCTCCGCGCCGGCGTCGGCGGCCATCGACGCGGTGTGGGCGACCAGCGGCCGGTCCGCGACGGGGAGCATCGGCTTGGGGACCGATTCGGTGAGCGGGCGCATCCGCGTGCCCTCGCCGGCGGCGAGGATGACTGCCTGCATACTCCGGTTCCCGACGGGCGAGCGGAAAGAGCTACCGGACCCGCTGGATGGGGCGTCGGGCCAGATGGTAACAACGCCTATTCGCCGACACGTGGTAGCCTACGGGCGTCATGTGGGACCGACTCTACGACGTGGCGGGCGAGGCGCTACTCGTCGCGGGTCTCGTGCTGTTCTTCTTCGGCGCCGTCGTCGTGGTGGCGGGCGGGCCGGTCGACACCACGGTCCTCGTCGCCGCCGCGCTCGCGCTGGTGTTCGTCGGCCTCGGGGCGTCGCTGAAGGCCCGCGGCCGCACCCGCAGTCCCTGACGACCGGAACTCGTGGCGCTTTTGCCTCTCCCGGGCGCTGAATCGGGATATGAACACCACGCTCGCTGTCCTCGCGTTCCTCACCGGCCTGCTGACCGGGGGGCTGTTCGCGTTCATCGAAGTACCCATCCCCGCGCCGCCGAACGTCGCGGGCGTGCTCGGCATCGTCGGCATCTACGTCGGGTTCAAACTCGTCGACCTGTACGTCGACACCGTCGACCTGCTGGGTGCGCTGGGGCTCTGAACCCACTTTTTGCGCGAAGGGTCGCCTGCGGCCGCCCGGCAACAACCGTCATCGGGCGCGACGCGCCCGATTGCTCGTGAGACGAGCGGATGCCGTGTGTCTAAACCAGCCGTTTCAGTGTAACCCGATTTTTACTGTCCTGAACACGACGCCCCACCATGTCGCGTCGGAGGGTGACCCGAGTGGCTGGCCTCGTCCTGCTCGTCGTTAGTGTTGCACTGGCCGGTTGTGGAGATACCGAGGCACCGACGACGGTTCCGCCGACGCAACAGTCGACCACACCGTCGGCAACCGTCCCCGGGACCACTCACCAGACGCACACCGATACGCCGGCGACATCAACGACTGCCTCGCCGGCTAATGAGAGAACCGCTATCCCGTACACGGCAGTCTCCGTCGAGTTCGACAGTTCGAATCGCTATGGGGTGTTCCGGGACGAAATCCTGAAAGAACCGGTTACGCGAACGGCCAACGTGACGGTTCTCACGCGCCCGGCCCACCGCTCCTGGGTTGCGTTCGGCCGGCTTGCGGAAGCGACCGACTCCCAGAACGTGGCCGCGTTTATCAATCGGACCGACTTCGAGCACGAGGCGCTGTTGGTGTTCAGTCGACGGTTCGGAGGCGCCGGCGGCGAGTACGACATCACCGCCGTACGGAAACGCACTGCCACCACGTGGCAAATTCACACAGTTCGGCGCCCCGGTCCATTGCAAGCCGAATCGACCGGCGTACTCGTCGTCCGCATCAACCGGACCGTGACCCCGCTCCCTGATAGGCTCCGTGTCATCCACCAGCACACCGACGGGGCACGCAGTAATCGTACCGTCCCACTTCCCTGACTGCGGTGCTCTCGAACGTACGAAACAGAGGATGGATACAGCAGTCCGCCAGCGTCTGATAGACCGGTCTCCATCAGCCGTATCAGTTCAGCCAGAGGTTGAGTGGCAACTGGCCTGATGGCTCCGGGCCCGACCTCAGGTGTCCAAACGGCCCTGCTTGATATCCGTACGTATTGCGTCGAGTGTTTCGATCACGTCGTCGAGTCGCGCTTCGGCCTCGGCTTCACCTTCGTATTCCGCGATGTTCCGGAGGGCGTGTTCGAGGCCGTACCGGTGGGCCTCGACCTCCTCGGCGAGCGAGTAGTTGAGTTGGACGGTGATGTTGTGTAATACCGACCACCACCCGAACGGAGCACCGTCGCTCTCTTCGTCAGGATGGGTGTCGACCGCCCCGGGAGTGGTGCCGAGGCTCTCGAACGCCTCGTATGCGAGGGCCGCCATGCGCGCCGAGAGGTTGCTAGTGTGCGCCACCAGCGTGGCTCGTTTCTGGCCGAGTTCCTCGACCAGTTCTGCCACGTCAACGGACCGCTTGACCTCCCACTCGGTAACGATGCCTTCGTCGACGAGCGCATTCCACCGGTCCCGTTCAGCGTCGATAATCTCGTCGGTGTCTCCCCGGATCGTGAGGACGACCGTATGGTCTGGCGGCGGGACCTGGAGTCCCGTTGTCCGGTCCCCGGTCGCTGGCTGGTAGGGGACGAACGTGAAACAGTCGCAGGCGTCCATATCCTGCACGCGATCTACGGCATCGAGGACGTACTCGGTGAGGAATCGCTCCACGTCTGCTGTACTCCCGGCCGAAAATCTGAGTGAGATACTCTCTGGCATACGGAATCGGTCGAACGCCAGGTCACGTAACGATACTGGTCAGGACGATGAGTTTGGGCCCTGGAAAGACTGTGAAAGGTGACTGAAGAACGCTTTCACGGACGTGTGTCGACCTCTGCACTCGCGCTCTGTATTCACCGCGAGCGACTGGAAGGAGCGAGCGGTTCGCCGGGCTTTGTTGGTGCAGATTTTCTGCGCGAGGGGTGCGCGAAGCGCACCCGAGCGAAAAAATGTGCGTTAGTAGCTGCGGACCTTCGGCTCGTACTCCTTCTCCTCGCCCTCGAGAATCACGTCGGTGTAGTAGATGTTCGGCGCGCCGTCGTTCCACGCTATCATCGTGTGTTTGAGCCACTCGTCGTCCTTGCGCTCCTGGTGTTCCGCGCGCCAGTGGGCACCGCGGAACTCCGTGCGGGCCAGGGCTCCGAGCGTGATGGTCTCGGCGACGTCGATGAGGTTGCGCGTCTCGATGGTGTGGATGAGGTCGGTGTTGAACGTCCGGGAAGGGTCAGCGACGGCCACGTCCTGGTAGCGTTCGCGGCATTCGCGGATGGCCTCCAGCGCCTTCTTCAGCCCCTCCTCCTCGCGGAACACGTTGACCCACTGGGTCATCGCGTCCTGTAGGTCGCTCCGTATTTCGGCGTGGTTGACGCCGTCGCGTTCCATCAGCGTCTCGACGCGGTCGCGCTCGGTTTCGACGGCGCTCTCGACGACGGCATCGGCGTCGGCCACCGCACCACCGTCGGCGGCCACGTCGGGGTCGCTGTCGACCGCGCCCGGTGCGACGGGCGTCTCGATGTCGGTCTCCTGTTCGATGGCCGCCGAGGGCCCCGTCCGGATTTCGGGGTCCCCGAGGTCCGTGCCGGCGGCGTGGCGACCGGCGCGGGCCCCGAACACGATGAGTTCCGGCAGGGCGTTGCCACCCAGACGGTTCGAGCCGTGGACCGAGACGCAGGCGCACTCGCCGGCCGCGTACAGCCCCGAGATGCAGGACTCGCCGTGCTCGTTCACCTCGATGCCGCCCATGTGGTAGTGCTGGCCGGGTTTGACCGGCATCGGCTCCTCGAGGCCGTCGACGCCCTCGAAGTCCTCCGCGAGATGGAGGATGTTCTCCAGGCGGTCGGTGATGCGCTCCTCGCCGAGATGGCGCATGTCGAGGTAGACGTACTCGTCTTCGATGCCGCGACCCTCGTTGACCTCCGTCAACTCGGCGCGCGCGACCACGTCGCGCGAGGCGAGTTCCCCGGCGTTGTTCGCGTAGCCGCGTTCGAACATGAACCGCTCGCCCTCCTCGTTGTAGAGGATGCCGCCCTCGCCGCGGACGCCCTCGGAGATGAGGACGCCCGTCGACGGCAGGGTGGTCGGGTGGAACTGGACGAACTCCATGTCCTCGACCGGGACGCCGGCGCGGTAGGCCATCGCGGGGCCGTCGCCGGTGTTGGCGACGGCGTTGGTCGTGTGGTCGAACGCCTGGCCGTCGCCACCGGTGGCGAGGATGACGCCGCCCGTCGCGCGGAAGCCGACGATGTCGCCGCTCTTGATGTCGTAGGCGACACAGCCGTGACAGGACCGCTCCTCGGGGTCGGCCTCGTTCGTCACGGCGAGGTTCATCACGTAGAACTCGTCGTAGACGGTGATGCCTCGCTTGACGACCTGCTCGTACATCGTGTGGAGCAGGTGGTGGCCCGTCTCGGCGCCCGCATAGGTGGTGCGGGGGAAGGAGAGGCCGCCGAACGGTCGCTGGGAGACGCGGCCGTCGTCCTCGCGGGAGAACGGCATCCCCCAGTGTTCCAGTTGGATTGTCTCCTCGGGGCTCTGTTCACAGAGGGTCTCGATGGCCGGGGCGTCTCCCAGGTAATCCGACCCCTTCATGGTGTCGTAGGCGTGGTCGTGCCAGTCGTCGCCGTCGCGCAGGGCGGCGTTGATGCCGCCTTCCGCGGCGCCGGTGTGCGAGCGGACGGGGTGGAGCTTCGTGACGATGGCCACGTCGGCCCCCTCCTCGTGGGCCGCGATGGCCGCGCGAAGCCCCGCACCCCCGCCGCCGACGACGATGACGTCGTGTTCGTGCATAGTTGGGTTTAGTATCGGGTGGTCTTCAGGCTGTCTTCACCAGAACTTCAGGTTGCTCTTCACCGCCTCGCGTTTCAGCTCCTGGATGTGCTCGGTCAGCGGGATGTCCTTCGGGCACACCTCCGTACAGGAGAACTGGGTCTGACAGCGCCAGACGCCGTGCTCCTGCTCGATGACGTTCATCCGGTGTTCCTTCAGCTCCTCGCCCTCGCGTTCGTCCATCGCGAACCGGTAGGCCTTGTTGATGGCGGCGGGGCCGAGATACTGGTTGTCGCCTGCCGCGATGTTACACGAGGACATGCAGGCGCCACACCAGATACACCGCGTGGACATCTTTATCTTCTCGCGGTTCTCGCGGGACTGGCGCTGCTCCTCCAGCCCGGAGGGGGTGTCCTCGTCCTGGAAGTACGGCTCGACGGCCTCCATCTGGTCGTAGAAATGCTCCATGTCCACGACGAGGTCCTTGACGACCTCCTGGTGGGGGAGCGGCTCGACCCGCACGGTGCCCGGGACGCCGCCTTCGCCGAGGTCCGCAATCTGGGTCTGACAGCCGAGACGCTGTTGCCCGTTGACGAACAGCGCGTCGGAGCCACAGACCGCCTGCCGGCAGGAGTGCCGGAACGTGAGCGAGGAGTCGTAGTGGTCGCGGGCCCACATCAGGGCGTCGAGCACCGTCATCCCCTTCTTGAACGGGACGGTGAACGTGTCGAACCGCGGCTCCTCTTTGTCGGGCACCTCGGGGTCGTAGCGGAACACCTTCAAATCGAGCGTGGTGTCGGCCGCCTCCAGTCGCTCCTGGGTGCGCTCGCGCTGTTCGGCCGCGTAGTCGCGGTCGGTGGCGGCGCGGGCCGCGCCCGTCGCCTCCGACTCGCGTTCCGTCTCGGTCTCGGTCTCGGTCTCCGCGTTGCTCTCGGTCTCTGATTCTGGAATCTGCGTGCTCATGTGAAGGAAACACCCGCCATGACGAGCGCGAGTCGGACTATCTGGACCGCCAGCAACAGGCCGGCGAACACGAGGACGTACTTCACGGCGGTTTTCCCCGTACCGTCGAGCCCCTGGTTGACCAGGGCGTTGTAGACGCCGTTGACGCCGTGGAACGTCGCGGTCAGCCCGAACGCTATCATCGTGATGAGGTAGCCGGGCTGTTGCATCCGCATCTGGGTCCCCATGAAGGTGACCTCGGCGGCGTGGTTGACGAAGTGCAACAGCATGAAGTGGAACGCCAGCACGACGACGAGGAACGCCGCCGTCAGCCGCTGGAGTAGCCAGCGCGTCCCCTTCGGCTCGAACGAGGAGTAGCGCTCCGCCACGCTAAAACACCCCCGCGAGGAACGTCGGCACGCTGGCGACCACGATGGCACCCGTCAACACCAGCGACGCGTAGAAGCTCTTGTCCTGCGATTCCAGTCCGACGCCGAGGTCGACGAACAGCAGGCGGACGCCGTTGAGGATGTGGAACACGGCGACGGCCAGCAGGCCGACCTCGAGGATGCGGACGACGAGCAGGCTCTCGAGCGCCTGTATCGTCTGGGTGTAGGTCCCGGCGCCCACCGTCGCGGTCGACAGGACCGCGATGTGGGTGAACAGGTAGCCGATGAGCACCCACCCGGTGAACTTGTGGAAGACCCAGGCCCACATGCCGGCGGAGAACTCCGTCCACCGGCCGAAGTCCTCGATGAGGCCCCGGTCGTACGATTGACTCATGCACGTCCCCCTCCGGACTGCCCAATCATAGTAGTTACTACCTCTCGGAGCGGTGCCGGCGGTTTCTGCCGTCGTCGGCGGCGGGGCCGGCGGGGTGGTCGGTCCGGCTCTGCTCGTACTCGAGGGCCCGGCGCGTCCGGTCGTCCAGCGCGACGAGATGACACAGCGGGTTGCCGGGGTACACCAGCGGGTTCTCCAGCACGCCGACGAGCAGGCCGGTGAACGGCGCGGTCACGACGTCGTGGTCCTGTTTGAACGGGTTGGTGATGGTACAGACTCGGTCGCCCTCCTCGACGAGGGCCCCGCGGTCGTGGTGCATCTCGACGAGGCCGCCGGTGTCTGCACGGAGCCACGTCTTCTCGTCGGAGCCGTCGATGACGGTGCGCCAGCCGGGCCACGCGACCCGCTCCTCCTCGCGGAGGCCGAACTCCGCGAACACCGACAGCGTCCCCGCGAGCGCCTTGTCGATGAGCGCCCGCTGGAACCGGTGGGCCTCGCCCATCTCGACGGTGATGGTCGGGGTGCCGGCGGCCGCCGCTTCCGTCCGGAGCGAGCCGGTCGGCCCCTCGCTGTCGATGATGACGTTCGAGGCGAACGCGTTGGCGACCCGGGCGACCCCCTCGTTGCCCATGTCGGCGCGGACGTGGAGCATGTTCGTCCGCCCCCGGGTCGAGGTGTGGAAGTCGATGCCGACGTCACACGGCTGGACGAAGTTGTGGAACACGCGGTAGGCGATGCGCTTGGCGCTCGTGGAGTCGGGGTCGCCCGGGAACGAGCGGTTCAGGTCGCGGTCGTAGATGGGGAGATACCGCTCCTGGGCGATGAACCCGGGGACGTTGAGGACGGGCATGCAGACGAGCGTCCCCCGCAACGAGGAGTGGTCCCACTCGTGGGCCACCTCGCGGACCACTTCGATGCCGTTCAGTTCGTCGCCGTGGGCCGCCGCCGAGAGGAACGCCGTCGGACCGTCGCGTTCGCCGTTGACGATGGTGACGGGAATCTTGATGGGGTCGCCGAGATACGTCTCGGAGACGGAGTAGCGGATGTTCTGCGTCTCACCCGGAGCGACGATGCCGCCGTCGTAGGTGAACGCGCCGTCGGTCATACGCCCCGTCGGTGACGCCCGGGTATAAACCCCGACACACCCCGCACGGCGGTATCCCGACCGACCTCCGCGGGCGCTACCGTCAATTCTTTCGTCCCCGCTACCGGCCAGTCGGTATGAACGACGATATCACCGTCGGGGTGTTGAGCCTTCACAACTCCAAGGAGACGAAGGCCATCCTGAACGCGGTCGACGACCTGGGCTACGACACCGAGTGGCTCCGCGCGGAGACGCTGTCGGTTGACATCGACGACGGTGCCGTGACGCTCGACCCCGACGTCGACATCATCGTCAACCGCCTGTTGCTGTCGAAGGAGGAACAGCCGGCGGAGGCGCTGGGACTGGCGACGATGCTCGACCGGATGCGGCCGATGCTCAACCACCCGATGGAGACGATGACCGCGATGCATAAGTTCGCCACCGGCACCGCCCTCGCGGAGGCGGGCCTGCCGGTGCCGGACGCGTTCATGTCGCTGTCCGCGGAGCGGTTGAACGCTGACCGCGAGAAGTTCGGCGAGGAAGTCGTCTACAAGACGGCCATCGGCACCCACGGCGGCGGCACCTGGAAGGTCAGCGCCGACGACCCGGTCAACCCGATGGTCGGCTCCCGGCAGGCGTTCCTCCAGCGGTTCATCGACCACGACGCCGACCGCCACTCGGACCTCCGAATCTACACGGTCGGCGAGCAGGTCGTCGGCGCGATGAACCGCTACGCCCCCGAAGGCGAGTGGCGGACGAACGTCGCGCTGGGCGGCGACGTGGAGAACGCCACCGACGCGCTCACCGACGAGGTGGAGACGATGGCGAAGCGCGCGGCCGACGTCGTCGGCCTCGACTACGCCGGCGTCGACATCGTCGAAGGCGAGGACGGCTACTACATCCTCGAGGTGAACCCTACCGCCGGGTTCAAGGGACTGTTCGAAGCGACCGGGCGCTCGCCCGCGCCGTTCATCGCGCGACTCGCCATCGAGCGGGCCGGCGGCGACGTGAACGACGAGCGCGTGTACGAACTCTCCGCGATGCTGGACGACTCCCGGCCCGCCTGCATGCCCCGCGAGCCGACACAGGAAACGCCGGACGCCACCACCATCGGCTACATCGAGGAAGTCGTGGCGATGGGCACCCGCGGGCAGAAGTCGGTGCTGGCAAAATCCGACACCGGGGCGACCCGCACCAGCATCGACGCCCGCCTCGCCGCGGACATCGGCACTGGCCCCATCAAGGACATCGTGAAGATAAAGTCGGGGTCGCTGAAGTCCGGCAAACAGCGGCCCGTCGTCGACCTCGTGGTCGGCATCAGCGGCCGCCAGCACACCGTCACCGCGAGCGTCGAGGACCGGTCGCACATGGACTATCCCCTGCTTCTGGGCCGCGACATCCTCCAGCACTACCACGTCGACGTGCGCCGTCGCGCCGACGAGGACGCCGAGGGCATCGAGGGCGAGGAGGAAGAGGAGTCGCTGGAAGAGTAGATGGACGACCCGCACGCACGCCTCCGCGAGGACCCCGAACTCGGCCCGCTCGTCGAGGAGCACGGGCCCATCGACCTCGACCCGGCGGACGAGCCGTTCGAGCGCCTCGTCGTCTCGGTCATCAACCAGCAGTTGTCGACCGAGTCGGCCGCCGCCATCCGCGAGCGTGTGTTCGAGCAGTGTGAGGTGACGCCCGCGGGGATGCTCGCGGCCGACGAGACGGTCCTGCGCGAGGCGGGGCTGTCGAGTCAGAAGACAGAGTACGTGCGCAACCTCGCACGCGAGTTCGAGGCGGGACGGCTCTCCCGGGAGCGGTTGGCCGCCATGTCGAACGACGAGGCGGTGGCGGCGCTGACCGAGGTCAAGGGGGTTGGAACGTGGACCGCGAAGATGGCGCTGGTGTTCGTGCTCGCCCGCGAGGACGTGTTCCCGGTGGAGGACCTCGGCATCCGGAAGGCGATGGCCGTCCTGTACGGGTTCGAGGAGGACGAGCGGGAGGCGATGGTCGAGCACGCCGAGCGGTGGCGACCCTACCGCTCGTACGCGAGCCGATATCTCTGGCGCGCCGTCGATTAGTCCGCAGTCAGTTCGACGCTCTCCTCCCGTTCGACCACCTCGGCCGGGTTGCCGACGACCGTCGCGCCCGCGGGCACGTCCTCGACGACCACGGCGCCGGCACCCACCTTCGCGTCCTCGCCGACGGTGATGTCGCCCACGAGCGTCGCGTTCGCGCCCAGGGTGACGCCGTCCTCGACGGTCGGGTGACGCTTCACGCGCTCGCTAGAGGCGCCGCCGAGCGTGACGCCGTGGTACATGTTCACGTCGTCGCCGAGTTCGGCCGTCTCGCCGACGACGACGCCCATCCCGTGGTCGACGAACACTCGGCGGCCGACGGTCGCGGCGGGGTGTATCTCGATGCCGGTCAGCCCGCGGACGAGTTGCGAGACGAGACGCGCGGTGAACTGGTGGCCCCGCTCCCACAGGGGGTTGCAGACGTAGACGTGGAGCCAGACGGCGTACAGGCCGGGGTACAGGAGCGCCTCGGCGACTGAGCCGGCGGCGGGGTCGGTTTCGAGTGCGGTGCGAACGTCCTCGTGGAGTCTGTCGAACATGGTGCTGTCGTCGAGTGGGGCAGTGAGCAGGCGAGCTATCGGCCGAGAAGGAGTCTCAACGACAGCAACAGCCGCCAGCCGTGCCGTGGGCTGGCTGACGAACGGGGCGACCACCGGACCGTTCGGGGGCGGTCAGCATACCTACGACTGGGCCAGCGTCGAGGTAAAAGCTGTCGGTGCTCGCACGGACGCCGCCCAACGTCGACCCAATCTATACGGTGTCGCTCCGGCTACTGGTACCGATGCGCGCAGTACGCTACCGGGAGGCTGGCGGTCCCGAGGTGTTACAGGTCGAGGAGACGGAGCGGCCGACCCCCGGGCCGGGCGAGGTGCTGGTCGCGGTCCGCGCGGCCAGCGTCAACCCAATCGACGCGATACTCCGGGCGTCGGTGCCGCCGGACGGTCCGCGGACGACGGGGTCGGACGTGGCGGGCGTCGTCGAGTCGGTCGGTCCCGGCGTCGACGACATCGCGGTCGGCGACCGGGTGGTCGCCACCGGCCTGCACAACACCGACGACGCTGGCGGGTCGTTCGCGGAGTACGCCACCGTGCCGACCCACCTGCTCGCGCCGCTTCCCGACGGCGTGAGTTTCGAGGCCGGTGCGGCCGTCGCACTCGTCGGGGTCACCGCGTGGCGCGCGTTCGTCCACCACGGGAGGCTCGAACCCGGACAGCGGGTGCTCGTCCACGGCGGCAACGGCGGTCTCGGTCACGTCGCCGTCCAGTTGGCGGACGCGATGGGGGCCTCGGCGGTGGCGACTGCACGGGCCGAACACCACGAGCGAGTCCGCGAGTTCGGCGCCGACGCCGTCGTCGATTACGGGCGCGAGGACCTCGCGGCGGCGGTGCTGGATGCGGGCGACCCCGTCGACGTCGTTCTCGACCACATGCCCGACCGGTACGCCGGCGCCGACGTCGAGGTGGCGGCGTTCGGCGGGAGCGTGGTCGTCGTCGCCGGTGACGAGGCGACGTTTCCGGACGTGGCCGCCGCGCGGGGGAAGGAACTCGCGGTCCACTGGATGAGCATGTCGAATCTCGTCACACACCCCGAGTTGCCCGACATCGGCCCGATTCTGGAGCGGTTCGGGCGATTGCTCGAAGAAGGTCGCATCGAGGTGGCGATCGACCGGACGGTGTCGCTGGAGGAGGGCGACGAGGCACATCGGGTCGTGATGGAGGAGAGCGTCGTCGGGAAAGTGGTCGTCGTGCCGTGAACTACGGGGAGACGGAGCATTCGCGCGAACGAAGTGAGCGCGGTTCGCGGACGCCGAGCGGAGCGAGGCGTCCGTAGCGGCGGCCGACTACCGCGCGCCTCCGGCGCGCGACTGGAGGCCGACGCGCATATTTTCCACCAGTTTTGCCGGCGGGGGCCGGACCCCCCTGTCGCGCAAAAAGTGGTTTAGAAGCCCTTGCCCTGGAGTTCGCGGGCGATGACGTTCTTCTGAATCTCCGTCGTCCCTTCGTAAATCTGGGTGATTTTGGCGTCACGGTAGAAGCGTTCGACGTCGAAGTCGTTGACGTAGCCCGACCCACCGTGAATCTGGACGGCTTCGTTCGCCACGTCGACGGCGACCCGCGAGGCGTACTCCTTCGCCATCGACGCCAGCGTCGTCAGCTGTTCGTCCTTGTTGGAGACGGACCACGCGGACTTCCGGGTGAGCTGGCGGGCGGCCTCGATGTTGGTGTGCATCTCCGCGAGTTTGTGCTGGATGGCCTGGAACTCGCCGATGGGACGGTCGAACTGCTCGCGCTCCTGCGAGTAGTCGAGCGCGCGCTCGGCGGCGCCCTTGGCGATACCGACCGCCTGCGCGGCGACCCCGGTGCGCGTCTCGTCGAAGAACTGCATCTGCTGGAGGAAGCCCATGCCGCGGGTGCCGACGAGGTTCTCCTCGGGCACCCGCACGTCGTCGAGGATGAGTTCGGCGGTGTCCGAGGCACGAATGCCGAGCTTGCCCGTTATCTTGTCGGCGGTGAACCCGTCGCGGTCGGATTCGACGATGATCTGTGAGAAGCCGTTGTAGCGGCCGTCGGCGTCGGGGTCCGTCTGACACAGCACGACGAAGTAGTCACCGACCGAGCCGTTGGTGATCCACATCTTGTTGCCGTTGACGACCCACTCGTCGCCGTCCTTCTCGGCCTGCGTGGACACCGAGGAGACGTCGGAGCCGGTGTCCGGTTCGGAGATGGCCGCGCCCATGATGGCGTCGCCCGAGGCGATGGGAGCGAGATACTCCTCCTTCTGCTCGTCGGTGCCGTACTCCATGATGGCCTCGCCGCCGAAGCCGGTCGACGTGAGACACAGGCCGATGCCCGGGTCCGCGGCGAACAGTTCCTCGATGATGATGGAGAGGTCGAGCGTCGAGTAGCCGGCGCCCCCGTACTCGATGGGAATCTGCGCGCCCAGCAGACCCATGTCGGCGGCCTTGTCGACGACGTCGTGGGGGTACTTCTCCTCGACGTCGTACTCCTTGGCGACCGGCTTGACCTCGTTCTCCGCGAACCGCTGAACCTCCTGTTTCAGTTGCTCCTGTTCGTCGGACAGCTCGAAGTCCATACCCCGAGCTTACGGTTGGAACTACATAAACCCATTTCTTCCTAACGTCGTTATCCGCCGGCGACAGCCGCGCTAACGCTGGAAGCGCAGTTTCGGAACCCGGGGGATTTTGTTTAACTACGGGTGATGCCCGGTTGCTTTAAGTCCGCGTCGCTCCACCCGTGGGCTCCGGCGGCGTGGTGTGGTGTATATAAACAAGGGGCGGCGCGTGGTCCGGTCGGGACGGAGCATCCACGTGAGCGGAGCGAGCGCCACGCTCGTAGAACGTGGGTTAGAAGCCCTTGCCCTGGAGTTCGCGGGCGATGATGTTCTTCTGAATTTCGGTGGTGCCCTCGTAGATTTGAGTAATTTTGGCGTCACGGTAGAAGCGCTCGACGTCGAAGTCGTTGACGTAGCCCGACCCGCCGTGAATCTGGACGGCCTCGTTGGCCACGTCGACGGCGATGCGGGAGGCGTACTCCTTCGCCATCGACGCGAGTTTGGTTATTTGGCCGTCGGTGTTCTCGACCGACCACGCGCTCTTGTACGTCAGCATCCGCGCGGCCTCTATCTTCGTGTGCATGTCCGCGAGTTTGTGCTGGATGGCCTGGAACTCGCCGATGGGGCGGCCGAACTGCTCGCGCTCCTGGGCGTACTCCAGGGCGCGCTCGGCGGCGCCCTTGGCGATGCCGACGCCCTGGGCCGCGACGCCCGTCCGGGTGGCGTCGAAGAACTGCATCTGCTGGAGGAACCCCATCCCCTGGGTGCCGACGAGGTTCTCCTCGGGTACCCGCACGTCGTCGAAGATGAGTTCGGCAGTATCGGACGCGCGAATACCGAGCTTGCCGGTGATTTTGTCCGCCTGGAACCCGTCGCGGTCGGACTCGACGATGATCTGTGAGAAGCCGTTGTAGCGGCCGTCGGCGTCGGGGTCCGTCTGACACAGCACGACGAAGAAGTCGCCGACGGTGCCGTTCGAAATCCACATCTTGTTGCCGTTGATGATCCACTCGTCGCCGTCCTTCTCCGCGCGGGTGGAGATGGAGGAGACGTCCGAGCCGGCGTGGGGTTCGGAGATGGCCGCACCCGAGACCGCGTCGCCTTTGGCCACGTCGGGGAGGTACTCCTCCTTCTGCTCGTCGGTGCCGAACTCCATGATTGCCTCACAGCCGAAGCCCGACGCGAGGATGCAGAACCCGATGCCGGGGTCGATGGAGAACAGCTCCTCCGCGACGATCATGTTGTCCAGCGGGGAGTAGCCCGCGCCGCCGTACTCGACGGGGATGGACATGCCGGTCAGGCTCATCTCGGCGGCCTTGTCGACGATGTCGTGGGGGTACTTCTCCTCGACGTCGTACTCCTTGGCGTGCGGAAGAACCTCGTTCTCGCCGAACCGGCGTACCTCCTGACGCATCTGCTCCTGCTCGTCCGTGAGTTCGAAATCCATTCTACCGAACATCACGAACAATCCCCCATAGTTCTTCTCGTACGCGCAACGCCCGGAAACCGGTTCGAGCGGCCGCAAGCCCGGACGATACGGAAAGGTTGAAACCGACGCCAGCAGTCCGTTCGCGTGTTCATGGAGTTCGACGACATCGAGACCGTCGCGGTGCTCGGCGCCGGGAACATGGGTCACGGCATCGCCGAGGTCGCCGCGCTCGCGGGCTACGAGGTGAACCTGCGCGACATCAACGAGGAGTTCGTGCAGGACGGCTACGACCAGATAGAGTGGTCGCTCGAGAAGCTCGCGGACAAGGAGCGCATCACCGACGAGGAGGCCGACGCGGCGCTCGAACGGGTCACGCCGGTCGTCCCCGTCGAGGACGCCGTCTCCGAGGCGGACGTCGTCATCGAGGCCGTCCCCGAGAAGATGGAGATAAAGAAGGACGTGTACGGCGAGGTCGAGGAGTACGCGCCCGACGAGGCCATCTTCGCCACTAACACCTCCTCGCTCTCTATCACGGAGCTGTCGGAGGTCACCGACCGGCCCGAGCAGTTCTGTGGGATGCATTTCTTCAACCCGCCGGTCCGGATGCAGCTCGTCGAGGTCATCTCCGGGGAACACACCGCCGAGGAGACGCTCGACGCCGTCGAACAGCTCTCGGAGGCGTTCGGCAAGACGCCGGTCCGGGTCCGCAAGGACTCGCCCGGCTTCATCGTCAACCGCATCCTCGTGCCGCTGATGAACGAGGCCTGCTGGATGGTCTCGAACGACGACGCCACCGTCGCGGAGGTCGACTCCACGACGAAGTTCGACATGGGCCTGCCGATGGGCGCGTTCGAACTCGGCGACCAGGTCGGCAACGACGTCACCTACCACGTCCTCGAGTATCTCCACGAGGTGCTGGGCGAGGCGTACGAGCCGGCTCCGTTCCTCGAGGAGACGGTCGAGGCCGAGAAGTACGGCAAGAAGACCGGCGAGGGGTTCTACGACTACGAGGACGGCGACGGTGCTGACGTCCCCACCGACGCGGGTAGCGAGGATATCAAGCTCCGGCTCGCGGCCGTGATGGCCAACGAGGTCGGCAACCTCGTCGAGAACGACGTCTCGAACCCGGGCGACATCGACGAGGCCGTGATGCTCGGCGCCGGCTTCCCGGACGGCCCCGCCAAGATGGCCGACGACGTGGGCGTCGAGCGGCTCGTCGAGACGCTGGAGGAGCTCCACGAGGAGACCGGCCACCCGCGCTTCGAGGTCAGCGACGCGCTCCGTGCGGCCGCCGACGAGGGCGGCTTCCACGGCGGCGAGGACGGCGACGACGACGGTGTGGAGTTCACCAACATCGAGGTCGAGTACCCCGGCGACATGGTCGGCCACATCGTGCTCTCTCGCGAGGCCCGGATGAACACCATCAACCCGGACATGCTCGGCGAAATCGAGGAGGCCATCGAGCTGTTCGAGGACGACGACGACGTGCGCGGCATCCTCATCACGGGGAAGGGCGACCGCGCCTTCTCGGCGGGCGCCGACGTCACCTCGATGGCCTCGTCGGCGGAGCCGCTCGACGCCATCGAACTGTCGAAGCAGGGTCAGTCGACGTTCGGCCGCCTCGAGGAGTCGCCGCTCCCGACGCTGGCGGCCATCGACGGGTTCGCCCTCGGCGGCGGGTTCGAGCTGGCGATGTGCTGTGACATGCGGCTCGCCTCCGAGCGGTCGGAGCTCGGTCTGCCCGAACACAACCTCGGGCTCCTGCCGGGCTGGGGCGGCACCCAGCGGCTCCAGCGGCTCGTCGGCATGTCCCGCGCGAAGGAGATCATCTTCACTGCCGAGCGGTTCGACGCCGACACGATGTACGACTACAACGTCGTCAACGAGGTCGTCGCCAACGACGAGTTCGAAGAGCGCGCCCACGAACTCGCCGCGGACCTCGCCGGCGGCCCGCCGGTCTCCCGGAAGCTGACGAAGCGCGCGATGCATCGCGGCTGGGAGGACACCGAGGCCGGCCTCGAACTCGAGTCCCAGGCGTTCGGCCACCTCATCAACACGGACGACCTCATGACCGGCATCACCGCGTTCATGGGCGACCACGAACCCGAGTTCGAAGGGAAGTAACGCGGGGGGCTCCCCCGTGAGCGGCTGACGAACGCACCGCGGAACGGAACGCTTATACGATTTTCGTGGAAACGTCGGAGTGCGCACCGTTGGTGTAGTCCGGCCAATCATCTTGGCCTTTCGAGCCGAGGACCAGGGTTCAAATCCCTGACGGTGCATCCGTAATCGAGTCTTTTCAGAAGCTCTCTAGCAGTTTTAGGGAATTTCTGACGTTTCGAGGTGGTCAACATGAGCTCCGTCGAGCGCGACGTCGAGGCGTTCCTCGACCACTACCGTGGCACCTTCTCGCTCGAAGCGTAGCTCCGAGGGCGGAGGACGGTCGACTGGTTCTGAAGCCCTCCAGAGAAGCGGCTATCGGTACGTTTCGACCGTGACACCGGGGATGTTCCCGAAGTGGCTGTCGCTGGCGAGGACGGGCTCGTCGCGCTCGAGGGCGGTCGCCGCGATGGCCGCGTCCCCCTTCCCGATTCCGGGTCCGTCGTCGCCGTCGGCCATGCGTTCGCCGAGGAGCCGTCCCGCACGGCGGGAGATGCTTGGAGTCATATCTACCAGCGGGTAGGAATCGAGAACGGCCTCGACACGCTGGCGTTCCTTCTGCGTGTTTGCCACCTTCCCCACGCCGATGTAGAGCTCCAGTACGGTCATCGCGGGGATGACCAGAGGGACGCCTTCGGCTTCGAGTTCCTGCTCCTTCGTGACGGCGCCGTCGACATCGTCGATGATGTCCAAGACGAAACTCGTGTCGACGATCATTCGAACCGGTCCGCGACCTCGCGGGTCTCCTCGTGGTCCTGGGCGTCGGCCTCGTCGATGGCTTCCCGCATCTCGCTCACTTGCTGGTCGTCGAAGACGTCGCGGAGATCGCGGAGCGACCGCCCGCCGATGAGTCGCTCGACGGCATCGCTGAACGACTCGTCGTCGCGCTTGTTCGCCTTGATGCGCTCGTAGACGTGGTCTTCGAGACGAATCTGATGCGACATCCTTGTTGACAGCGTTGACGCCGCGGCGGGTTCAACATTTGGGTGATGACTGTGCTCGAAGAGACCTACTAAATAGTAGTGAATCATCCTCCGAAGGTAGTGCCTCCGCTCGATTGGCCTAGCTCCCAGACGCCGAATCCCTGACGGTGCATCCGTACGTTTGTCACCTCCTGAGTCACGACGCCGGAGGTGTGGCCGTCGCCGCCGGCACGGGCGTCAGCGCGTTCGGGGGCCTCCAATAGGGGGAGGGGGGAACGTCCCCGTGCTACGAGCGCCCGCCCGTCGGCGGCCTCTCCCACGACCGACCGGGGCCACGAGGCCCACAGCGGCACCGACGCGCCCCGCGACCATACAGGAATTCGGCTACCTTTCCTGACCTGCCGAAACCTTGTTACCACGCCGCACACAACTGCGAGCATGGCAGAGCGTCAGCGCTCCGTTCCACTCGAGCACGTCGCGCCAGTCTACGTCGAGTCGGAGGACGGCTACGTCAACGTCCAGCAGGGCCACGGCGACCACACGCTGTACACGCCCGACGAAGTTCGGGAGCTAGCCGAGGAGCTACTGGACGCGGCCGACGACGCGGAACGCTGAGGGCGACGAGCTAACACGATTCTCGCGATGTTTAACTCCTGAGACGTCGTCTTAGTGGTCGGTGAAACTACCGATGGCAACCCGACGATACCCGTTCGACATGTTCGACGAGATGGAACGCTTCGTAGAGCAGATGCGCCGCTCGATGTACGAGGGCGTCGACGACGTACGCTCGATGGCCGGCATGGGCGACGCCCACGTCTCCATCGAGGAGGGCGACGAGGGGTACGCCGTCGTCGTCGACATGCCCGGCTTCGAAAAGGACGAGATCGACCTCCGCTTCGACGAAGGACACCTGCTCGTGGAGGCGGTCCACGAAGTGACCCACGAGTCGCCCGTCGGGTCGCTGTCTCGCTCGCGGCACGTCCACGAGCGCGTGTCCGTCCCGGGCGATGTCGTCGTCGACGACATCGAGGCAACCTACCGCAACGGCGTCCTCGAAATCGTCGTCCCGACGCTCGACTCGCCCGGCGAGGACGACGGCAACCGTATCGACATCGAGTGATTCCGCTCGTGTCGCGGGAGCGAAGGATGCACCCGCCAGAAGCGTGACGCGAGTGGGCGGAGCGGAGGGACGGAGCGAATGGGCGGAGCGGATGGACGGAGAGAGAAGCGAGCGGATTGGGAGTGGACGCATCTGTCGCCCCTCCGCCCATGGTGACGGGCCGCGCCACCGCGGCGGTGCTGTTTTCGCGGACACGGTACGCATATTGAAGTCCCCACCGGGCGCACACCACGGCCAACGACCATGACAGGAGTGGACGCGGAGTGGTTCGACGCCGAGAAGCGGCACGCCGACGAGGTAGTCGGCGAGACGACGCTCGGTCGGATGTTCCAGCAGAGCGCCTCCCGTCACGCGGAGCGGGACGCCCAGTGGTACAAGGGCGGCGTGTACGACCGGTCGCTGACGCCCGACGTGCTACCGGCGGCGCCCGACGGCGAGTACGCGGCGGTCACCTACGAGCGGATGCAGACCATCGTCCAGCATCTCGCGGCGGGCTGGCGTGACCTCGGCATCACCGCCGACGACCGGGTCGCCATCTTCGCTGACACCCGGATGGAGTGGGCACAGACGGACCTCTCGGTGCTCAACGCCGGCGGCATCGTCACCACCGTCTACACCGACTCCTCGCCCTCCCAGGTCGAGTACCTGCTCGACGACCCCGGCGCGACGGGGGTCGTCTGCGAGAACGAGGCGCTTCTGGAGCGCGTCCTGGAAGTCGAGGACGCGCTCGACCTGGAGTTCATCGCCGTGATGGACGAGTTCGACGGCTACGACGACCGCGAGGACATCGTGACGCTCGCGGAGGTCCATCACCGCGGGGCGGCCGCCTTCGACATCGAGGCCTACGAGGAGTGGCTTGGCGAGCGGGAACTGTCGGACACGGCCTCGCTCATCTACACCTCGGGGACCACGGGCCAGCCGAAGGGCGTCGAGTTGACACACGGCAACTTCCGGGCGAACGTCAACCAGGTCCGCAAGCGGTTCGGTCCTCGGCGTGACCGCGACCCCGACCTCCCCTCCATCACCCCGGCCTCGCGGTCGCTATCCTTTCTGCCGCTGGCCCACGTGTTCGAGCGGCTTGCGGGCCACTTCTTCATGCTCGCATCCGGTGCGACCATCGCGTACGCCGAGTCGGCCGACACCGTCGCCGACGACATCAAGACGGTGGGACCGACCGTCGCCACCTCCGTCCCCCGAGTGTACGAGCGCATCTACGACTCGATGCGCGAGCAGGCCAGCGAGTCCGACCTGAAACAGCGTATCTTCGGGTGGGCACTGGAGGTGGCCCGCGACCGGGCCACCACGGACGACCCGGGACTCGCCCTGCGGACGAAACATGCCGTGGCGGACCGGCTCGTCTACCAGTCGGTCAAAGAGCAGATGGGCGGCAACGTCGAGATGTTCATCTCGGGCGGTGGGTCGCTCTCGAAGCGACTCGCGGAGGTGTTCCAGGGGATGGGGCTCCCCATCTACGAGGGGTACGGGCTGACCGAGACCTCGCCCGTCGTCTCCTCGAACCCCCCGGAGGACCCCCGCCCGGGGACGCTCGGCCCACCGCTCGTCGACGTCGACACCCGTCTCGACACCGGCCCAGTCTCCCCCGAGCAGAAGAGTCGTGCGACCGGCGAGGTGGGCGAACTGCTCGTCAAGGGGCCGAACGTCACGGAGGGGTACTGGAACCGACCCGACGCCAGCGAGGACGCGTTCACCGTCGACGAGTCGGGCGACCGGTGGTTCCGCACCGGCGACATAATCGAGCGAACGAGCGACGGCTATCTCGTCTACCACGACCGCCTGAAGCAACTGCTCGTGCTCGACACCGGGAAGAACGTCGCCCCCCAGCCCATCGAGGAGCAGTTCGCCACGTCCGACCGCATCGACCAGGTCATCGTCATCGGCGACAACGAGAAGTTCGTCGCGGCGCTCGTCGTGCCGAACTTCGAGGCGCTGGGCCGGTGGGCACGGGAGAACGCCCCCGACCTCTCATCCGACAAGAGCGAGGCCATCGAGGACGAGCGGGTCCGCGAGTGGGTCGGCGAGGAGATAGAACGGGTCAACGACGGCCTCTCGAACCACGAGCGCATCAAGGAGTTCCGCCTCGTCGCCGCCGAGTGGACGCCCGAGAACGACATGCTGACGCCGTCGATGAAGAAGAAGCGACGGAACATCCTCTCGGAGTACGACGACGCGGTCGCGGACATCTACGGCGACGACGAGTAGCGGCGACGAGCAATCAGTTGCCGACCAGCGAGGAGAGAACCTGCGACTCGGCCTTCCGGAGGTGTTCGTCGACGGTCGATGGCGCACAGTCCAGTCTGTCCGCGATGTCCTCGTGAGTTGCGCGCCGTGGAATCTCGTAGTAGCCGAGTTCGACGGCCGCCTGGAACACCTCCAGTTGGCGGTCGGTGAGCGCCGCCAGCGCGTGGCCGTTCTCCGGCGAGTACTGGCCGACCTGCTCGACGTTGATGCGGACGTCGTCGGGGAGTTCGTCTAGCGCCTTGCGGAGCATCTCGTGGGTGCCGACGACGGTGACGCGGAGGCTCCCACGGCCGCTGAACTCCAGGGGAGTGTCTATCATCAGCGCGTACTTCTGGGCCAGCGACATCAGCGACCCCGCCGGCTCGCCGGGCCGGACGTGGAGATACAGGTGGAACGTGTCCTCGTCGTCGTTCAGGGTCTCCGGGTCGACCACCTCCGGGTGCTCCTCGGCGTCCAGCAGGTCGAGGTCGATAACTTCCGGATGCTCGGCGAGCTCCTCGACCACCCCGACTGGCGACCCGTGGAGCTCGTACAGGAGGACGCCCGTGCCGTCACCGAGCGCGTTGACGTGCATCAACGCCTCGCGCTCCACGCCGGTCGCGTTCAGGATGACCTGGTCGACGGGGTGGATGGCGCCGTCAGACGGTGACAGTGTGAAGTCGAAGTATCGCATGCGTCCTCCCGTGTGGAACCGTGTCATTTGCGGTTGCGCCGTTACCGGAATAGGTGTTTCGGCCGGTACAGGTCTCGAATCATAATCGGCCGGCTGTCACCGGCGCTCGGTTTATGTCAGTCGGCTCGAACGACGACGTCGACGGTCCGGGTTCGGGGGCCGTCGCACTCGACGAGCAGGACTGACTGCCACCGGCCGAGCGCGAGGCCGCCGTCACGGACCGGGAGCGTCACGTCCGGGCCGACGAGGAGCGCGCGGAGATGGGCGTCGGCGTTCCCGTCGAGTTCGTCGTGGCGCCACCCCTCGTCGGGCACGAGGCCGGCGACGAACCGGTCGATATCTTCGAGGAGTCGCGGCTCGGCCTCGTTGACGACGACCCCCGCGGTCGTGTGGCGGACGAACGCCGTGACGGTGCCGTCGCTCCCGTCGGGGACGGCCTCGCGGACCTGGTCGGTCACGTCGACGACGTCGGTCTTTGCGTCGGTGGAGACCTGAAAGCGCATGGTCGAGGTGATGCCGGCCAGCGTCTTAGCGGAATCGCTGGAACAGCACCCGTTCCTGCTGGCTGTAGACGTGGTACGTCGCCGACAGCATCACGACGACGAAGAACAGCGACGCGACCGCCGTGACGCCGAGTTCGGTGACGCCCGGAACGCCCAGGAGGACGGCGATGGTCGTCAGCATACCGAGCAACCCCAGTCCGAAGTAGAACTCGCCCCACGAGAGCCCGTATCGGGGGACGACCTCCATGTACACTTCCACCTCCTTCGCCTTCTCCAGCAGGGCGACCGCCTTCGCGTCGGAGTCGTACGCGACGATGCCGAGCTTGTCGAGCTTCGGGAGGTGGGTCTGGTGGAGCGACACGTACACCGACTGTCGCTTGTCGCGGGGCGCGGGGTCCTCGTCCGTCTCCAGCGTGGCGACCTGCTCGGACAGTTCCCTGACGGTGAGTTCGTTGTCGTCGGCCTCCTGCAGACAGCGGAGCGCGAGGCGTCGCCGGTCGTTCCGGAGGATGTCGTGTATCTCCCCCTCGTCGAGCGCCGCCGCGGCCGACTGCTCTGGCACGCTCGGCGGTTGCAAGCGAGGGGACAAGAATGTGACCCAGGTCAGGCCAGCCAGTCGTCGGGTTTGGTGTCGTAGTCGACGTCGGTGGCCGCGATGTCGGCCCACTCCTCATCGGGGACGTCCTCGACGGTGAACTCCTCGCCGTCGTACCGGATGCGTTTGCCGACCTCCTCGGGGTCTGGCTCGCGGTCGCGGCGCCGCGCCACCTCCACGTCGTGTTCGTCCACTTCCTTCACGACGGTCTTGAGGTTCACCGGCCGGCCCCAGAGCTCGAAGACGCGTTCGAGCACCTGCTCGGCCTGCTGGAGGTCGAGCATGACGCCGTTGTAGTGGTGGGCCAGCAGTAGCTCGTTGCGGTTGTCGTAGTTGCCGTCCTGCACCGTGACGGTCGGCTTGCCGAAGTTGGTGAACTGGAGCATCAACTTCTTCTTCACGTCGCGGTAGTCCGTCGACGTGGCGCGGTAGTCGCGTGACGTGTGGACGTACTCGTAGGTGAAGTAGTCGTGCTCGTCGACGAACTCCTGAGTGAGGAACTCGTCGAGAAACGTCACGTCGTTGTGGCTCTCGCGTATCTCGAACATCCGGCGCCAGCCCGCCGTGCGGTCGATGTCGGCGACGGCCGCCTCCACCGACGGGTAGCGTTCTGTGTCGAACAGGTACCGCGACACCCGCTCGAGCGTCTCCTGGCTCGTCCGCTTGAGGAACCCGCGGTGCTGGCGCTTCACCAGCGAGTAGTGCCGCTCCGCGAGCCCCTCGAAGGTGAGCACCTTCCACGGGTACGTCTCGACGTCGAACTCGCCGGCGCGAGCCCGCTCCAGCGCGTCGGCGTCGACGCGCGGGTCCTCGGGGTCCAGTTCGTCGAGGTGGCCCGGCACGTCCGCTATGGCGGGGTCCGGCTCCAACAGGTCCAGCACCGCGTCGACATCGACCGCCTCGTGGACGTTGCGCCACGTCACGCCCTCGACTTTCAGGAGGCGCTCGAGCACCTCCCGGCGGTTCGCGCGGTTCTCGACGTACTCCCATATCTGGAGGCCGAGCGAGTAGGGGTTGAGCCCGGGCGAGCCCAGTACCTGCGCCATGTGGTCGGCATACGAGAGGAACTCCTCGTCGGCCGCGAACGCCTCACCGGTCATCATCAGCGACTCCCAGTAGGAGGCCCACCCCTCGTTCATCACCTTCGTCATCTTCTGGGGTGCGAAGTAGTACGCCTCCCGCCGGAGGATTTCGAGCACGTCCCGTTGCCACTGCTCGTACTCGACTGCCTTCTCGGCGTCGGGGTCGTACTGTTTGCCGTGGGCCGCGAGGAACGCGAGCACGTCCTTCTCGGGGGTGGGGGGGAAGCCGACGCCGGCGTCCGACCGCTGGGCGTCGAGCCAGTCGTCGTCGAACACCTGTTGTTTCACCTCCTCCGAGAGGTCCAACTCGTCGAGGTCGGGCGCATCCTCGTCGGTCTCCGGAGCCTCTCCACCCCAGGCGTCGACCGGGGCGAACGGCCGGTGCTGGTCGATGTTGTCCTCCAGACAGAGCACGTGGTCGATCCACGCCTCGACGGCCTCGCGGTCGACGTCGGGGTCCTCCATGTACTCGCGGATGGCCTCGCCGTGGCGCTCCAGCATCGCCGCGGCGTCCGGGCCACGCTCGGGGCCGCCCTCGCCGTCCCGGCCGCTGAACAGCCCGAACCACTCGTTGTTCCTGAAGAAGTCGGCGTGGGCCTCGACGTGGGTGATGACGGCCTTCTGGTCCGCGAGGTCGTTCGACTCCTGCAGGAAGGCGTGGGCGGGGTCGTCGTTGTTGACGATTTCGAACGCCTTCCCGCCGAGGAACTGCCCCTGCTTGCGCTGGCGGTCGTACTGCATCCCCCACCGCCAGTGGGGGTAGCGCCGCTGGAACCCGCCGTACGCGATGAGTTCGTTCATCTCGTCGTAGTCGACGATCCAGTAGTTCACCGGGTACGGGTCGAGCCCCAGTTTCCGGGCGAGGTTGTTCGCCTCCCGGACCGGCTCCTCGAGCCCCTCGGCGATGCGCTGTTTCCTGATTCGGTCGATGTCAGTCATTGTCCTCGGTGCTCAGGACGGTGTAGATGGCGTCGACCACGTCCTCCTGGCTCTGGACGTAGGCGACGGCGACGTTGCCCTCCTCGCCGAAGTGGTTCTGCACCTCCTCGGCGTGGGTCGCGTTGATGGCGTTGCCGCTCGGCTGGGTCTCGACGTACGCGTGCAGGTTCGCCGGTATCGCCTCCATCAGCGGGATGACCTGCTCCTCGGTGTCGTTCGAGGAGTTCTCCGAGTCGCCGGCGGCGAACACGTAGCGGTTCCACTCGCTCCAGGGGTATCGCTCCTCGAGCAGTTCGGCGGCGAGTTCGTACGCGCTGGAGATGCGGGTCCCCCCGCCCGAGCGGATGCCGAAGAACTCGTCGCGTTCCACCTCCCACGCCTCCGCGTCGTGGGCGATGTAGACGAACTCGGCGTTGTCGTACTTGCCGGTCAGATACCAGTCCAGCGGCGTGAACGTCCGCTCGACGAGTTCCCGTTTCGTCTCGCGCATGCTCCCGGAGACGTCGCGGATGTTGACGACGACGACGTTCGTCTCCTTCTCCTCGATTATCTCGGGGTAGCGGTAGCGTTCGTCCTCCCGCCGGAACGGTATCTGGTCGACGCCCTCCCGCCGGATGCGCGCGGCGGTCGACTCCCGCTCGACGTTCGCCGTCATCTCGTCGATGGAGTCCCAGCGGGCCCGCTCGTCGTCGGGAATCGACTCGTAGGCGTCGTCGAGCCACGCCCGCGAGACGGGGATGTGTTCGCCGCGGGCCCACTCGAACACCGTCGCCGGCCCCCAGCCGTCGACCCGGAGCGCCTCCTCGACGTACGCCTCGTCGAACTCCATCGCCAGTTTCCGCTTGAGCCCCTGCTTGAACAGCCGCTCGAAGTCCAGCGTCGACGCGGGGCCGGTGCGGGTGATGTCGGTGAAGTCACCCTCCTTCTCCTCGACCACCTGTTTCCCCTTGGGGTCGAGGTCCAGGCCGAGTTCCTCGTCGAGTTCCTGGGCGAACTCCTCGGGGTCCATCTCGTAGTACTCGTGGTCCGCGCCCTCCTCGCCGGGGTCGCCGTCCTCGTCGCCGTCGCCGGGTTCGGGCTGGCCGACCGGGTCGCCCTCCTCGGGCGTGCCGCCGTCGCCCTGTCCGACCCCACCCATGTCGCGTCTGTCGTACTCGAAGGCCGGCAGGTCGACGATTTTGATGGGGACGCGTATCTCGCCCGGGAGCGACTGGCCCAGGTCGCCGTACTGGATGAACTCCGAGAGGTCCTGCCGGCGCTGTTCGCCGACTTCCCGGTAGCGGTCGAGGTCTTCTTTCAGTCCCATCTGTAGCTCACCTGGCTCATGACGTGCCGGCTGGTCAGTTCCGCCGACGCCTCGCTGTAGTCGAACATCTCGACCAAGTTCTCGATGGTCTGCTCCTTGACGCGAGCCGTCTCCGTCCCCGAGGGCGGGTCGTCCCACTGCGCGGGGTCGAAGTCCTCGTGGACGCGGCGCACGTCGTCCCAGTCGTGGCTCCCCAGCACCGTCTCGATGACGGGAATCTCCTTGGGGTTGACGTCGCCGACGCGGAACTCCGCGTCGCGGTTGCGCCACGCGTGGCGGTTGAGCGCGGTGACGACCTTCCCCTCGCGGAACTCCCGGACCCCCTCGTCGGGGTCGGTGCCGTCGTAGTCGCTCTCGTCGAACCGGCCGAGATGCTCGGTCTCGAACACCTTCATCTTCAGCGGGTCCGGCTCCTCCGACTCCCCGCGTTCGTTCTCGATGGTCTCGTCCTCGACCCAGGCGTACACGTGCTCGATGTACTCCTCGACGGTCTCGGCGTCGACGCGCTTCTCGCGCATGATGGCCGCGAGCACGTCCTCCTCCTGGGCGGTGAACACGTGGTTCTTCACCGGGACGAGACGGTTCTCGAACTCGGTGCGCTCGCTGGGGGAGAACACGGGCGCGTCCCCGAGGTCCGCGGCCATCGCGTTCAACACGTCGCGGGGCATCACCACGTCCTCGACGGGGAGGTCGGGGTGGTGGCGGTCCGTCTCCTCCTGGAGGAGGTCCGCGATGACGTCGCGGGTGAACGTCACGGGGATACCCGCCTCGCCGTCGGTCGCGTCGTCGTCGAACGCCAGTTCCGCCTTCTCGCGTCGCTCGTCGCCGTCACGCAGGTAGCCGCGGTCGAACACCAGCGCCTTGTCCACCAGGTCGACGCCCGGCGGCAGGTCCTCGCCGTCCAGTCGCGAGACGACCGCGTACATCGCGGCCGCCTCGACGGCGTGGGGCGGCAGTTCCCGGTCGCGCGTCTCGCCGTCACGCCCCCGGACGGTGACGTGGAGCGGCTCCCGTATCTTCTCGGCGAGCTGGTCGTAGCTGTCGGCGTCCCACACCTGCGTCTCATCGGTCAGCTCCCGGCGCACGAGTTCGGCTTCCAGCGAGAGGTTCGTCAGGTACGTGAACTCGTGTTTGTCGAGCCGGCGCTTCAGCGCCTTCAGCGGGTCGGACCCCCCGGACTCAGCGTGCTGATTCAACTGAGCCTCGAGGTCCGGGTTCGAGATGATGACCATCTGGGTGTCGATGTCCATCCCGATGCCCTTGTCGAGTTTGACGGTGCCCTCGTCGGGCACGTTCAGCAGTTTCTGGAGCAGGTCGGCGTGCTGGGCGGCGTCCTCGACGACGGTGAGGATGCCGTTGCCCTGCGACAACACGCCGTCGTAGGAGAACGCCTGCGGGTTCTTGCGGCCCCGCGAGTCGAGTTCCTGCAACATCCCGTGCATCCACGAGCCGACCAGCCGCTCCTTCGGCGGGCCGTCGTCCTCGCTGTGGAGCACGCCGATGCCCTTCCCCACGTCGGCGACGTAGTTCTTCACACGGAGATGCTGGGGGTCAGTCACCGCCGAGAACAGCGCCTCGACGCCCTCGCGCCGGTACCGTTCCTCCAGATACTCGTACGCCTCCCGCGAGAACGGGTCGAGCCGCCCCTCCACGCGGACGGGGACGTGGTCGTCGAGCGACTCGTTGACCCGCGCGAGCACGTCCTCGCGGACGGACTCGGGGAACACCGACAGCGGGTGGACCTGCACCGGCGACTCGTACCAGTCGTCCTCGTCGGCGACGGGACCGTCGCCGTACGTCATCCCCGGCGACTCGGAGACGCCCGCGACGTTCCACTCGACGGTGTAGCGGCGGCCCTCCGGCGTCTTGGAGTACTCCCGGAGGCCGTTGATGAGACACCGCTTCAGCTCGGACTTCCCGGTCGCGGTGGGCCCGTCGAGCCACACTATCTTCTCGTCTTTCCCCCGTCCTGCGGCGATGGAGCGCAGGTCGTCGACGAACGCGTTGAGCACCTCCGTGTTGCCGAGGATGGCGTGCTCGCCGTCGTTGTGCGGGTCGTCGAAGAACCGGTGGCGCTGTTTCTCCTCGCCCTCTTCGACGACGGTGCGGGTGCCCGCGGCCTCGATGGCTTCCAGCAGGTACTTCGAAGCGTGGCTCGCGGTCGTCGGGTTCTCGATGACGTGGTCGACGTACGCCGACAGCGACATCGGCGGCTCGTACGTCTCCCGGAGGGCGTCGTCGGCGGCGCGGATGAACTCCTCGCTCATTCCTCCATCTCTGCCTTTGCGACCTCCGCGCCGGCGAACTCGAGCACCTCCTTGGCGCCCTCACGGGAGTAGCCCTGCTCCTCCAGGGCGCTTATCCAGGCGTTGCGCTCGTCGTCGTCCATCTCCCCGCTGGACACCAGCGCGGAGAAGTTGATGTTGTGTTTCTTGTCCTCCCAGAGTTTCCGCTCGAGCGCGCGGCGCAGGCGGTCGTTGTCCTGCGGGTCGAACGACGACCCCTCGCGGGCGCGCCGCGAGACCCAGTTGGCGACCTCTTGGCGGAAGTCGTTTTTCCTGTCCTCGGGGATGTCGAGTTTCTCCTCGACGTCGCGCAGGAACTTCTCGTCGGGCTCCTGCTCCCGACCCGTGATCTCGTCTTCGACGGTGTCGTCGTCGATGTACGCCATGACGTGGTCCATGTACTTCTCGCCCTGCCGCTGTATCTCGTCGAGGTCGTAGGCGAGGGCGTGCCGGACGTCCTCGATGGCCCGCTCCTTGTACTCCTCGCGGACGGACTCGAGGTAGCGGTAGTACGTCTCGAAGTTCTCGGTCGGGATGGAGCCGTGGTTCTCCAGGTTCTCCTCGAGGTGGTTGAACGTCGTCAGCGGGGAGAGGAAGCCGCGGTCGCGGTGCATCGAGTCCATGATGGCCTCCGCGATTTCGTCGCCGATGAACCGCGGGGAGACGCCGTCCATCCCCTCGCCGATGTCGGCCGTCTCCTCGGCCTCGTCGCGGAGCTTCTTCACGTCGATGTCGTCAGCCTCGTCGATTTCGCCGTTGTAGGCCTTCGCTTTCTGAACGATGGACACCTGCCCGCCGTCCGGCTCTTCGATGCGCGTGAGGACGCCGAACAGCCCCGCCATCTCCAGGGTGTGTGGCTCGACGTGGATGTCGGGCACGTCGGCGTTCGACAGCATCTTCCGGTAAATCTGGGCCTCTTCCTCGTACTGGAGAACGTACGGGAAGTCGATGCGCTTGGTGCGGTCGTTGAACGCCTCCATCTTCTCGTCGCCCTTCTTGTCCCGGTACTCGGGCATGTTCGTCCGGCCGACGATGACCTGGTCGATGTCGATGCGCGGGTTGTTCTTCGGCTTGATGGTCTGCTCCTGGGTGGCGTGCAGGAAGTCGTAGAGGAACTCCCGCTGGAGTTTCAGCAGTTCCTCGCCTGAGAACAGCCCCCGGTTCGCGTTGCAGAACGCCCCCGAGTAGTCGAACGCCCGCGGGTCGGACTCGCCGTAGACCGCTATCTTCGAGTAGTTGACGTCGCCCGTCAGTTCCGTCTCGTCCTGGTTCTTCTTGTCCTTCGGCTCGAACGTCTCGATGGACTGCCGTTTGTTCTCGTCGGCGACGAGCCGGATCACCTCGATGTGGTTCTCCAGCACCTGCTGGAGGTCGTCGTCGTAATGCTCCAGCAGTTTGTCCATGTAGAACTCGCTGGCCGGGTCGAGCGCCTGCTCGTTGCGGATGGTGTACGGCGCGTCCAGCCGCTCGTTGAGGTCGTCGACGACGCGCTGGCGCTGTTCGACGGGAAGCAGGACGAGCGGGTCCTGGTTCATCGGCGACCGGACCACGTCGTCGCCGGGGTCCTGGTCGCGGACCACGTCACAGAGGTTCGTCCACCGGAACGTGTACATCCGACCCGCCTCCCGCATCGTGTAGTCCTCGTAGTAGCGGCGGACCTGCCGGTCGAAGTCGGACTTCCCAGACCCCACGGGCCCGAGCAGGAGCTTGATCCGCTTCTCGGGGCCGAGCCCCCTCGCACCGGACTTCACCTTGTTGACGAACTCGTGGATGGACTCGTGGATGTTCCGGCCGTAGAACGTGTTCTCGCCGTCCCCGAGCGGGTCCTCGGACGCGAGTTCGTACTCGACCACGCCGGCCTCCTCGTCGTAGGTGGTGCCGTAGTAGTCGAACATGTCCGCGACGCGCTGGTGGGCGTTGCGTGCGACCTTCGGCGCGTCGTGTAGCTCCTCGAGGTACCAGTCGAACGACCGCGTCTCGCGGAGGTCCGCGGGGATCGACCGCCGGTACTCCTCGCTCAGGTCTTCGAGTGTTTCCATGTCGCTCATTCTATCATCCGGGCAAGCCGGTCTGTCGCCGCGCGACGCGACGATGGCGTACGGGTGGCACGGGCGCCGGTCCCCGCCGGCGGGGCCGAGGGTGTCTGTGCTCCGTCCCCGGAGCGGTCGGACGTGTGTGTCATGTGTGCGTGTGACACCCTGCGTGCACCGCGCGACCGTCGAACGACGTGACGGCACAGCAGGGCGACGGATCGAACGGCGCTCGCGCCGTACCGATACCCTATTATAGGTGTGTGTCGCATTCACATAAGCTTGCCTCCAGAAGATATATAGCGACCCCCAGCCAGCGGCGCCAAACCGGCGAACGGTGCGCGAATGCCGGTCGCGTCGGCGGGGTCGGTGAGATGAAGTAAATGCGTATTTAAATCTGCCGGCGATACACGGCGAGAGCACCGGCCGGCCGGGGGTGTCGGCGTCGCTTCGCCGGGGCACAACGGTCTTGCCGGGCCCCCCGCTACGGACGCGCATGGCCGACGGCGACGCAGACGACGAGGAGTTCGCCCCCGGGTGGCTGGTGTGGAGCGACGCCGACGACAAACTCGTCGTCGCGTACCGGCCGGACGTGTTCGACGGAAACGCCTTTCCCGCGCCGTGTCTCCCCACCATCTACGTCACCCAGGGGCGACGCTCCCGGCGGCCGGGCACCGACCGCGACCCCGCGCCGGGGACGCCGTGGTACGTCACGCTGTTTCTCGAACCCGAGGTCGAACGCGACGCCGAGCAGTATCCGACGGAGGCCGAAGCCCGCGAGGCGGCCCGCGAACTCGCCCGCCGGTTCGACGCCGGCGACGTCGACTACCGCGCGCTGTACCAGGTCCCGCGGGAGACGTACTTCGAGAAACTGGACGAGTTGACCGGACGGGAGTGACCGCTCGGCCGTGAGCGGGCGGGAGACTTACCAACGGCGTGGCCCTACCCCCGCTCATGTCGAAGGTCACGCTCATCGGAACCCGCCTCGCGGAGGCGGGCACCGAGTTCGTCTACGACGGCGAGTCCGCGCTGTGTGAGGGCTGTCCGTACCGCGAACAGTGTCTCAACCTCACCGAGGGGCGGCGCTACCGGGTGACGGGGGTCCGCGACAACACCCAGCGGCTGGAGTGTGCGGTCCACGACTCGGGGGTCCGGGCCGTCGAGGTAGAGCCCGCGCCTGTGCGGGCCAACGTCGCGGCCAACTCCGCGTACGCCGGGTCGAAAGCCGAACTCGAGGGCCCGTGTCCGTACACCGAGTGTCCGAGCCACGAGTTCTGCGAGCCGGCCGGCGCCGAGTTCGACGTCGAGTACCGCATCGCGGAGGTAGTCGGCGACCCGCCCCACGACTACTGCATGCTCGACCGCGACCTGACGCTCGTGGAGTTTGCACCTCCCGAGGAGGAGTAGCGGCGTGGCCGACCACGCGGTCGTCCTCCCCGACTCGGAGATGGTGACGAGTCCCCCGTCGGGCAAGACGGTCCGGTTCCTGGAGCGGCCCGACGACCCCGACAGCGACCCGCTCACCTTCGAGATGACGCTCGCGCCCGACGGCCACGGGCCGATGCGGCACGTCCACCCCGAACAGGACGAGTGGCTCGAGGTACAGGAGGGACGCCTCGGTGTCTGGGTCGAGGGCCGCACCGAGGAACTCGAACCGGGCGAGCGCGTCACGATACCGGCGGGCACGCCCCACCGGTTCTGGAACGCCGGGAGGGGTGAACTCCGCCTCCACGGCGGCGTCGCGCCCGGCCTGCGCACCGAGCAGTTCATGCGGGTCACGTACGGGCTGGCCCGCGACGGCGCGCCCATCACGCCGTCGGGGATGCCGCTGAACGTCCTTCGGCTCGCCGTCCTGCTTTCCACGTACGACGACATGCTGTATCTCTCGGCGCTCCCGGTGTGGCTCCAGCGGGCCGCGGTTCGCCTGCTCGCACCGCTGGGGAGGGCCGTCGGCTACGACGACCGCTACGTCGAGTATCTCCCGCCGTAGCGTTCTGCGCTCCGGCGTCGGCTGGCCGGTGTGCCCCCGGTGTTGAGAACCGGGGAAATTAATACGGTCGGTGCTCGAACCGCGACACGGTTGTATCGATGTCCGACGAGCAGACACCCCCAGGTGTCGACGCTGAGGACCGTGTGGTGACGGTGCTTCTCGTCGGACCGACGGGGGAGACCGTCGGAGCAGTCGAGACGGCGCTCGCCGGGGAGGTGGGGCACGTCCGGGTCGATGCCGTCCCCGACGGCGCCGCGGCGCTCGACCGCATCGAGGCGGGCGGGGTCGACTGCGTCGTGAGCTTTCACGACCTGCCCGACCGGACGGGACTGGACCTGTTCGAGGCCGTCGACGCCACGCTCCCGTTCGTACTGCTCGTGTCTCCCGGTGACGAAGCGACCGTCGAGGCGGCGCTGTCGGCCGGCGTCACCGACTGCGTGCGGTTCGACGGCACGCGGACGACGACCGATTTGCTCGCGCGACGCGTCGGGAACGCGGTAGCCCGACGGCGGGTCCGCTCCGACTACCGCGAGATATTCGACGAGGCCTCGGACGGTATCCTCGTCCACGACCCCGACACGGGCGCGGTGCTGGACGTGAACCGGGCGTTCTGCGAGCGGCTCGGCTACGACCGCGAGCGGGTGCTGGAGATGTCGGTCGGCGAGTTCAGCGCCTCCGATACGGACTACACCGACGCGGCGGCGAGAGCCCGCATCGCGGCGGCCACCGAGGAGGGGTCGCAGGTGTTCGAGTGGGTCTGCGAGACGAGCGACGGCGAGGCCGTGCCGATGGAGGTCAGCCTGCGACAGACGACGCTCGGGGGCCGCGAGCGCGTGCTCGCGGTCGTCCGTGACATCTCCGAGCGCCGGGAGCGCGAGCGCATGCTTCGGGAACTGCAGGCGTGCACGGAGCGACTGATGCACACGGAGGACACCGTGGAGACGGCCGAGGTGGCCGTCGCGGCCGCCAGCGACATCATCGGCGTCCCGCTGGCCGGCGTCCACGTCGTCGACGGCCCCGACCGGGAGGTGCTGGAGCCGGTCGCGTTCCACGACGCCGTCGGGGACGACCCGCTCGAGTTGCCGCCCCGCGAGGAGTGCATCCGGGAGGACCCGGTCGGCGCGGTGCTCTGGGAGGCGTACGAGACCGGCGAGCGGACGTCGTTCGCGGGGACGGAGGTACCCGGCGCCCCCTCGGTCAGGACCGCGTCCGGCTTCGTCCATCCACTCGACGACCACGGGGTGTTCGTCGTGGCGGCGACGGAACCGGACGCGTTCGACGCCACGGACGAACTGCTGGTCGAGGTGCTGGCGACGGCGCTTACGGCCGCGTTCGACCGGACGGAACGCGAGCGGCTGGTCCGCGAACACGAACGGCAACTCGAGGCGGAGAACGACCGTCTCGACGAGTTCGCGGGCATCATCTCCCACGACCTGCGGAACCCGCTGAACGTCGCCAGCGGCCGGGTCGACCTCGCCCGCGAGCGACGTGACGACGAGCATCTCGACGCCGCCTCGAACGCGCTCGACCGGATGACGGTGCTCGTCGAGGACCTGCTGATGCTCGCACGGGACGGCACCGCGGTCGGCGAACTCCAACGGGTGTCGCTCGAGGAGGCGGCCAGCGACGCCCGCGCGATGGTCTCGGGTGACCAGCTAACCGTCGAGATGTCGGCCCCGGAGTCGGTTGCGCTCCGGGCCGACCCCGCCCGGCTCCGACAGCTGTTCGAGAACCTGTTCCGCAACAGCCGGGACCACGCGACGCCCGACGCCGGCGACGTGACGGTGACGGTCGGCCTGCTCGTCGGCGAGAAGGGGTTCTACGTCGAGGACGACGGTCGCGGCGTGCCGGAACCCGTCCGCGAGGAGGTGTTCGACCCCAGCTACACGACGGCCGACGGGGGGACGGGACTGGGGCTCAACATCGTCGCCGACGTCGCCGACGGCCACGGGTGGGATGTGCGGGTGACGGAGGGGTCCGACGGCGGCGCTCGCTTCGAGTTCGCCGGCGTCACGCTCGTCGAGTGACCTACAGGCGTTCGGCGGCGTGTTCCTGTGCGGCGTTCTCGTCGAGCCGTCCGACGAGCGACGCCGCGTAGCCGAACACGCTCTCGTAGCCGTACGCCGACAGGAGCACCGGGTAGAACGGGCGGTCCGCGACGAACGTCTCGTCGTTCGCGCGGGCGTAGACGCTCCCCTCGGCGACCCGCTCGAAGTTGGCCGCGAGCACCTCGTACTCGTACTGGCCGGGGACGCCGGCCGGCTTCGGGAGTTCCCGCTCCAGCCGGAACACCGGCACCTCGTCGACGCGGCGGTGACCGTCGTCGGAGAGCGCGCCGACGCCCGCGAGGAACTGCGTACACAGCAGGTAGGCGTTCTGTGCGGCGCTCTCGCTTCCTTGCAGGCCGCACTCCACCTCGAGCACGTCCGGCTTCTGGATGAGTCGGCCCTCCGAGAAGTTGGCCGTCTCGACGACGGCCTCGACGGTGAGATACGGCACCACCGACGCCGCGAGCGGGTCGAGGTCGTCCGTCAGCGCGAACGGCGCGGCGTACGACTGCGTCGAGTGGAGCGAGAACACCGTCTGCCCCCGGAGCTCCTGTAACAGCTCGTGGGCCAGCCGCGACTCGTGTGTGTCGCCGTCGGGGTCCCCTGGAAACGCCCGGTTGAGGTCCTCCTCGACGTACCGTTCGTTCCGCTCCAGCGCCTCCTCGTTCGCGACGACGAGCTTCACCGGGCGGGTGACGTCGAGGTCCGCATCGAGCAACCCTTCGACGGCCCGCTTGCCGCACGGCTCGTCGCCGTGGATACCGCCGACGATGGCGATTTCCGGCTCCCCCTCGCCCAACTGTTCGACGCGCATTCACCTGGAGTTCCGGGGGGAACTACCTAAGCCCCGCGTTTCGCTCGCGGCTCGAAACTTTATGCGTGCGCCCCGGCGAGTGGTGGTCGTGTTCAACCTATCGCTCGACAACTGGAACGTGGAACTGACCGAAGGCTCCATCAAGAACGTCGGCCCCACCAACAAGGGTGCGACCGGGAAACTGTTCGACGTGGAGTCGGTCGACGTCAGGGAGTTCGGCGACAAGCGGCTGAAGCTCGCGTTCGACGACGACGAGGGCAACGAGGTGGAGGTGGCGCTGTTCCCCGAACAGGCCGCGGAGGTGCGACGCGGTATCGAGATGCTGGAGGAGGAGAGTCGGGTGTTCGAGTAGAGCGTGGCCGAGCGACCGGCGGAGCGAGGCCACGTCACGGCGAGCGGGGAGGAGCGGAGCGACGACCCGCGAGCAGCGGGCGTCTCGACCCGCTGTTCTGCGGTCGCGCGACGCGTGTGGCGCCGAGACGATTCCGACAACCGTTTTACCCCCGACCCGTTTCATCACGGTAATGGATACGTGCATCATCTGTGGTGCGTCCTGTGGGGGGCCGGTCTGTGACACCCACCAGGAGGACGTGCTGTTCGAATTCACGGGCAACTCCGCCTCGCAACTCACCGACGGACGGTTCTACCGCGGGACGGTCGACGGCTACGCCGACTTCGGCGTGTTCGTCGACCTCGCGCCCGGGGTCACCGGGCTGTTGCACCGCTCGAAGATAGACCGCCGGCTCGAATCCCTCGACTGGGAGGAGGGCGACGAGGTGTTCGTGCAGGTGACGAACGTCCGCGACAACGGCGACATCGACCTCGGCTGGTCCATCCGCCAGTCCGAGCGCGACTTCCGCGGCGTGCTCGTCGAGACGCCCGAGGGCGACGAACTGCCCGAGGAGAGCGACGACGACGACGACGACGGCCCGACGCGGACGAACGTCTCGAACATCGAATCGAGCGACGCCGACTCGACGGACCGCCGACCGTCAAGCTCCGGCGACGGCGCCGACGCCGAGACGGACGACACCGAGTCGTCCGCCGGCGAGTCGGCCGACGACGGCGGCGCGGAGGCCGCCACGGAATCGTCCGCGGACGACCGGAGCGAGACGGCAGACGAGCCCACCGAGGCGGGGTCAGACGCGGACGACCGCGACTACGAGCGGGCGACCGTCGAGTCGCTGACCGACCGCGTCGGCGAGGACGTGCGCCTGGAGGGCGAGATAGTCTCCGCGCGTCAGACCGCCGGCCCGACGGTGTTCGAACTCCGCGACGAGACGGCCGTCGTCGACTGTGCGGCCTTCGAGGAGGCGGGCGTCCGTGCGTACCCCGACGTGGAGTCGGGCGACGTCGTCCGCCTGGACGGCGAGGTTCGGGTCCGCCGCGACGAACTGCAGGTCGAGACGGAGACGCTGACCGTCCTCGAGGGCGACGAACGGGAGGCCGTCGAAGAGCGGATGGCCGACGCGCTCGACAGCGAGGCCGAACCGACCGACTACGAGCTGCTGGCCGACGACGACGCCGTGGCGGCGCTGGTCGACGACGTCGTGGACGCGGCGACGGCCATCCGGCGCGCGGTGCTGGACTCGCGGCCCATCGTCGTCCGTCACTCCGCGACGACGGACGGCTACGTCGCGGGCGCCGCCATCGAGCGTGCGGTGTTGCCGCTGGTCCGCGAGGAGCACCCGGGCACGGACGCGGCGTACCACTACTTCGACCGCCGTCCGCTGGAGGACGGTACCTACGATATGGACGACGCGACGAAGGACGTCACCCGGATGCTCGACAACCGCGAGCGCCACGACGAGAAGCTCCCGCTGTTCGTGTTCGCGGCCGCCGGGTCGACCGGCGACTCGCTGGACGGGCTCGGCCTGCTCGACGTGTACGGCGCCGAGAGCGTCGTGGTCGACGGCCTCGCGGCGGACGACGACATCAGCGAGCGGGCGGCCGTCACCGTCACGGGCGACGGCGACCGCACGGCCGGCACGTTCGCGGCCAACGTCGCCGCGGCGGTCAACGACGACGTGCGCGACGACCTGTTCCACCTGCCTGCAGTCACTTACTGGGAGGACACGCCCGAGGTGTACGTCGACCTGGCCAGCGAGGCCGGCATCGACGCGGAGGCCGCGACCCGCCTGCGCGAGGCCATCGCGCTCGAAGCCTACTACCAGAGCTACGAGGACAAGCGCGAACTCATCATCGACCTCCTGTTCGACCAGGAGGTCGGCCTCGCCGAGCAGGTGTCGACGCAGTTCCGCGAGAAACTCGACGCGGAACTCGACACGGCGGAGGCGAACATCGAGACCCGCGAGGTCGGCGGCACGGAGGTCGCGGTGCTCGACACCGACGCGTACACCCACCGGTTCGACTTCCCGCCGAAGACGCTGCTGCTCGACGAACTCCACCGCCGGCACCGCGAGGAGACGCCGGTCGTCGTTGGCTACGCGAAGGACGAACTGTACGTCCGCTCCCCGAACGGGCTGGACCTCGACGACGTGGCGGCCGACGCCGCCGAGCGCGCGCCGAACGCGGGCGTCTCCGCCCGCGGCGCCCACGTCGGCAAACTCGTGTTCCTCTCGGGTCGCCGGGACGCCGTGGTCGACGCGGTCGTCGACGCGGTGACCGAGCGGTTGTAACCGTCGGACACAAGTTCGTCCGCGGCCTGCGTCCGGTAGCGTGAGCACCGACGACGCCTTCAGACAGGTCTGTGAGACCCTCGCCGAGCGCATCCTCGCGGGCGAAATCGAGAAGGACGAGGTCGAGCAGGCGAAACTGGAGGTCTGCTCGGAGTTCTCCGCCGGGACGGTCCCCAAACACGCCGACATCCTCGATGCCGCCCCCGACGGGCGCCGGGAGGAGTTGGAGTCGGTGCTCCAGCGGAAGCCTGTCCGCACCGCTTCGGGCGTCTCGCCCGTCGCGGTGATGACCTCGCCACACACCTGTCCCCACGGCAAATGTCTCTACTGTCCGGGCGGTCCGGCCTCGGAGTTCGACTCCTCGCAGTCGTACACGGGCCACGAACCCGCCGCCGCCCGCGGCGTCCAGAACGACTACGACCCGTACGGGCAGGTCACCCTGCGGCTGAACCAACTGCGGGAGATTGGCCACCCGGTCGACAAGGTGGAACTCATCGTGATGGGCGGGACGATGACCGCCCGGAGCCACGACTACCAGGAGTGGTTCGTGAAGCGGTGTCTGGAGGCGATGAACGAGTTCGACCCCGACGCCGCCCCCTCGCCGTCGGAGACGGAGTCGTTCGCCGAAGACGACTACCCGTTCCGGTATCTCGAGGACGTCATCGCCGCCAACGAGACGGCCGACGTGCGCAACATCGGCACAACCTTCGAGACGAAGCCGGACTGGTGTGACCCCGAGCAGATACATCGGATGCTCGAGTTGGGCGGCACGAAAGTCGAGGTGGGCGTCCAGACGACCTACGAGCGCATCAACCGCGAGATGCACCGGGGTCACGGCGTTCAAGCCAGCATCGACGCCAACCGTAGGCTCCGGGACGCGGGGTTCAAGGTCGGCTTTCACATGATGCCCGGTCAGCCCGGGATGTCGAAGGAGATGTGTCTCGAAGATTTCCGGCGCATCTTCGAGCGGACGGAGTGGAAACCCGACTACCTCAAAATCTACCCGACGCTCGTCGTCCGCGACACCCTCACCTACGATATGTGGCGCCGCGACGAGTACGAACCGCTCGACAACGACGAGGCCGCCGAACTCGTCGCGGAAATCAAGTCGATGGTGCCCCGCTACACCCGGCTCCAGCGCGTCCAGCGGGACATCCCCGCCGACCACATCGACGCCGGCGTCTGGAAGTCCAACCTCCGACAGCTCGCGTGGAAGCGGATGGAGGAACACGGCTGGACCTGCGAGTGCATTCGGTGTCGGGAAGCCGGGATGAACGACGCCGAACCGCAGGGCGTCGAGATGCGCGTCGACACGTACGAGGCGGCGGGTGGCACCGAACATTTCATCTCGGTCGAAGATTTCGAACAGGACCTTCTGGTCGGGTTCTGTCGGCTCCGGTTCCCGAACGACCCGGTGCGCCGCGAGCTATCGGACGCCGCCATCGTCCGCGAGTTGCACGTCTACGGCTCGGAGGTGGGGATGGGCGACCCGGGTGACGACGCCACCCACCAGCACCGTGGCTGGGGCCGGAAACTGCTCGGCCGCGCCGAAGAACTCGCCCGCGAGGCCGGCTACGGGAAGCTGTCGGTCATCTCGGGTATCGGCGTCCGGGAGTACTACCGCGAGAAACTCGGCTACTACCAGGACGGGCCGTACGTCTCGACGCGGCTGTAAGCCACACGAGACGTACCTGTCTCCCACAAGACATTTGTCGGCTACGGCGCCAGCCGCGCGCATGAAACCGCTGTGGGCCATCGTCGGGTTCGGCGCCGCGGTGTTTCTGCTCGCCGCGGCGGGCAACGCCGAGGAAATCGCCGACCGCGACGAGAAGTGGGACGCAGTCGGGAGTACCCGGGACGCCGCACGCGAGGTGGAGGCCGCCGGCTGGAAGGTAGCGATGACGCGGTACAGCTACCTCCTGGGGGCGCTCGTCGCGGCCGGCTTCGGCGTCGCCGGTCTCCTGCTGTGAACCCGAGCGCTCATTTCCCCCGGGGCACACACCACGGTAATGCCCGTTCCGTCGCTCGTCGTCGGCATCGCCGGGGGGACCGGTGCCGGCAAGACGACCATCGCCCGCGAGATAACGGCGGGCGTCGAGTCGGTGACGCTCGTTCCGCTGGACAACTACTACGAGGACCGCTCCGGCATCCCGATGGAGCAGCGCGAGGAGATAAACTACGACCACCCGGACGCGTTCGACTGGGACCTGCTCGTCGAGCAACTGTCCGCGCTCGCGGAGGGGCGGACCGTCGAGATGCCCGAGTACGACTTCTCCATCCACAACCGGACCGACGAGACGACCAGCATCGACCCCGGCGACGTCATCATCGTCGAGGGCATCCTCACGCTCCACCGGCCCGAAATTCGGGAGATGCTGGACGTGAAACTGTACGTCGAGACGGACGCCGACGTGCGCATCATCCGGCGCATCCGCCGTGACGTGGTCGACCGGGGGCGTGACCTCGAAGGCGTGGTCTCGCAGTACCTCTCGACGGTGAAGCCGATGCACGAGCAGTTCGTCGAACCGACGAAGAAGGAGGCGGACCTCATCATCCCGGAGGGGGTCAACGACACCGCGGTCGACCTCCTGCGCGAGCGGGTCCGCGGCGTGGTCTCGGGCGACGAGCGTCCCGGCGTTTAGGCGGAGCGGGACTCGCCTACCTGCGGGTTGTACTGCCAGTACGGCGACGCACGGAGCGCGTCACCGACCGCCCGGTGCATGTCGACGATGTCCTCGAACTCCTCGGCGTCGACGTACTCGAACACGTCCGCGACCGACACCACCGTCTCGAAGTCCATCCTGACGGGGTCGTCGCCGTACTCCTCGACGAACTCCTCGGCCGACAGCGGGAACGACTCCTCCTCGTCGACCTTCTTGACGATGACGGCGTGTCCGAATTTGCGCATCCCCTCGCTCCCTTCTTCGCCGTCGGGGTCGTGCAGCCAGTCCATATACCAACGTCGGAGAGCCCTCGCAAAAGGGTTTCCGTCCGGCGTGGGGCGCTGGCACGGCGGTCCGTGGCCGAACGTACACGGACGTTTTGATGGTTTTGTCAGAACCCCTTTTCCCGTCTATATCCCACTCCAGGTCAGGTGGAGCACCGATGCAGTACCTCAAACTCACGATCTCACCGGCGGACCGGGCGATTCACCCCATCGACGCGTTCGTGGCCGACCACGACGACGTCCAGCGGGAGGCACTCATGCACGTCGACGCCCGCGCCGACGGCACGACGGTCCTGCTGTACCGACTGACCGGCGACGAGGACGCGTTCGGGTCGGCGCTGGCCGACCGCTCGACGGTCCGTGACCACGAGGTCGTCGACGTTTCGGACGGCTTCCACGTGTTCCTGCAGGTCGGCTCCTCGGCGATGGGCGAACTCGTCGAGGTGGCTCACGACCACGCGCTCATCATCGACACGCCGCTGGAGTTCGTCGAGGGCGGCCTCAGCGCGACGCTGGTGGGCACCCACAGCAACCTCCGGGAAGCGCTGTCGAAGATGCCCGACGGCATCCAGTTCTCGGTCGACAACGCCGGCCCGTACATCCCCGGCGGCGAGGACCTGCTGTCGCCGCTGACCGACCGCCAGCTAGAGGTGTTCCAGACGGCCGTCGACGAGGGGTACTACGACGTGCCCCGCCGCGCCACCCACAAGGACATCGCCGCGACGCTCGACTGTGCGCCATCGACCGTCGACGAACACCTCCGGAAGGCCGAATCCCGCGTCGTCTCGGGGCTCGTCCAGTAACGGCAGACCGGACTGACGCGCCGTGCTCCACGCGCTCCTCACGCTCCTTCGGTAACCCGCCAGCGCGCCGCTCGTCGGTCACAAGCGCGAGAGAAACGGTGGGACTGGGATTTGAACCACGGTCGGACGTGCTCGCTCCCGTCGGTCGCTGTGCGCGTCCTCCCTGATTCAAACCAGCGACCCGAACACGCGTTCGCCGCTGGCGACCACACGCGTCGCGGTGGTCGCCACGCACTCACGCGAGAGGCGGTGGGACTGGGATTTGAACCCAGGAGTCCTGACGGACACCTGCTCTCAAGGCAGGCGCATTGCCACTCTGCCATCCCACCGCGTGCGGAGGTACTTCCTCCCGCGGTTTTTCGCTTTCGGTTACCGGGTCAGCGTCAGGTCACCGTCCGCGGACTCGACCACGAGTCCCAAGTCGGCCAGCGTCTCGGCGGTGTGGGTCGGGACGATACGCTCCGCGCGGCGGCGGGCGTTCAGGGTGGCGACGGCGGTGGCGAGGTCGCTCCCCGTCTCGACGACGGGCAGGAACGGGAGGAAGTCCACCTCGTGGCCCACGTCGCGGGCGCGGTCCGTGAGCGTCCCGACGGCCGGGTCGGTGTACGCGTCGGCGAAGTCGATGCCGTCGGTGAAGCCGGCGTAGTAGACCCGCCCGCCCGTCGCGGGGCCGAGCACCACCTCGCTTCGCCGGAGTTTCATCGCCGCCTCGTCGATGTGCTGGCGCGTCAGGAACGGCGTCGTCGGCGCGACGGCCGCCGCCGAGGCGACGCCCTCGGACTCCAGCAGATGCGTCACGGTGTTACCGACGCGACCGGCGAACGTCTCGCCGACCTGCACCTCCAGTCGGGGCTCGTCGACGCCCGCCTCGACCGCGAGTTCGCGCACCTCCGCTTCGGCGTCGCCGTCGCCCGGCACCGCATCCTCGGGGCGGTAGTTGACGAGCAGGTCACCGCCGCTTCCCGCCACGGCGCCGACGAGGTCCCTCGCCATCGCGGCGTACAGGTCGGCGGCCTCGCGTTCGGAGAGCGGCGATGTCTCGGGAAGACGGGGCAGGACGTGGCCGGGACGGGGCGGGTCAACAAGGACGGCGACGGTGGTCATGGTCGGCAGTCGTCGCGGGAACGTCTTGAGTTTTATATCTCGGGGACTACAGTCGGAGACATGAACTGGACTACACTGGTGAGTGCCGTCGCGGTGCTGGCCGTCGCAGTGACCGTCGTCGGTGCGCTCGTGCAACTCGTGGTCGGTCCGCTGTCGGCCGGTCCGAACCCCACCGCGGCGGCGGTCACCGTCGCGCTGGTGGCGCTTCTGGTCGTCGGCGCCGCCGCCGCGGGCGCTCGCGGCACCGGGAGCCGCTGGCTCGCCAACGGCGGCTACTGGTGAGCCGCGGCCCGAGGGGGCCCGAGCCGTGACTCAAAGGGACGCTTGAACGTACCGAAGGCGTTTATCCGGACATCCGGAACGCGGGAGTATGGACCGTCGCCGCTTTCTCGCTTCGTTGGGCGTCGCGGCCGGGCTCGCCGGCTGTTCGTCGGTCGGCGACCCCGCGGACAGTTCGCCGTCCGAGACGCTGACGCCCGTCGACCCATCCGAGACCACGACACCGACGGAGACGCCCGAGTCGACGCCCGACGACGACCCCGAGTTCCGGCTGGGAGATGCCAGCGTTGTCAGTCTCGAGACCGGCCCGCGGACGCTGTCGCTGTCGCCGCCGGTCTCGCGCGGCCCCGACGGCGCGGTAGTCGAAATGCGGTTCGCCGGGACGGCGACCGCCGACTCGCCCGCACGGGTGACCGCGACGCTCACGAACGACAACGACTGGTCGAACACGTTCCGACTCCGCGAGATAGCACCGTTCCAAGAGGTGAACACTGCGCGTCTGCGGGACCTCGACACCGACCGCGAGACGACGCTGTATCTCGCGCCGACCGCGAACCACGACCTCGTGGACGCCGACCCCGGCTACGAGCGCGGGCCCGAGGGGTACTGGCAGGCCACCGAGGTACCGCCGAAGCTCCCGTCGACGCTACGGCTCGCACCCGGCGAGTCCATCCACGGCGAGTATCTCCTGCTCGGCTACTGGGAACGGCGCGGGTTCCCGACCGGTCGCTACCAGTTCGGCTACGACGAGAGCGCGTTCGGAATCGCGGCGTGGGATACCGAGACGCCGGGCCCGACGCGCGACTCCCGGTTCGAGGACCGTGTCGTGCCGGACCTGCCCGACGGCGACACCACGGACTGGTACCACGAGGCCGACGCGAACGCGGGCGTCTACCTCGAACCGGCCACCGAGCAGGCCGACGCGCCCGCAACGTTCACATTCGAGTTGGTCAACCACACGGCCGACCCCGTCCCGGGGAACCCGTACGACTGGGGGCTGTACAAACTGGTCGACGGCGAGTGGTTCCACGTGGCGCCGTGGGGAGTCAACGTGCCCGCCAGCGCCGTCTCCCCCGGCGAGCGGTTCGACTACGCCGTCCACGCGTTCCACGGCGATTCCATCCGCTGTGACGACGAGGCGACCGGCGGCGCGGTCGGCCACCTCGGCGGCGGGACCTACGCGGTCCGCGCGGGGTTCTCGCGGCGGGACTCGGGGACGAACGCCGCGCTCGTCGGGTTCGAGGCGCCCGCGTTGGAGGTGACGCCCACGGGCGAGGCGACAGTAGAGACCCGGGACGGCCGCACCGTCGTCACCCGGCCCGAGTGGAACGACGGCGACCACCCGGCGAACGCGACGCTAACCGTCCAACCCACCGGCGACGCGGCCGACGCCCGCCGGCTCATCCCCGAGCAGGTGTATCGGCGGCCGTTCCGTGGACTCCGAGACGTGGTGCCGTACCTTTCGGAGACGCCCGTCGTGCTCCGTGCCGACGAGCACGTCGTCGACGGCGTGGTCGGGTACGACGCGCGCCGCAGAGCGTTCCGCTACGACGGCGAGACGTACGTCGCTGAGGCGGACCGCGACGGTCGAGAGACCGCGACGGGGTCCCGCTGACTCACTCCTCGTCGACCGACTCCGCGCTCGTGGCGGCGTCGTCGGGGTCCGACTGCGGCGACGACGGGTGGTAGTCGGTGGCGTACTCGCCGGGCCGGTCGTCGAGCCGGTCGGGGTTGATGCGCCCGCCCAGAAGCATGAAGTCCAGCACCGTGCAGTACAGCATCGCCTCGACGACGGGCACCGCTCGCGGCGGCAGGGAGGGGTCGTGACGGCCGACGACCTGAATCTCCTTCTCCTCGCCCGTCTCCCAGTCCACGGTTCGCTGTTTCTTCGGAATCGACGTGGGTGCGTGCCACGTCACCTCGCCGTAGATGGGTTCGCCGGTGGTGATACCGCCCTGCAAGCCGCCGTGGTCGTTGCCGACGGGAACGGGGTCGCCCTCGTCGCTCGCGACCTCCTCGCGGCTCCCGTCGTCGAACTCCCAGTCCTCGTTGCGGTCGATGCCGCGCACCTCGCGAGCGTCGCGCCCGAGGCCGAACTCGAAGGCCGTCGTCGCCGGAATCGACATCATCGCCTGTCCCAGCCGGGACGGAACGCTGTCGAACCGTGGCGCGCCGAGCCCCCGGGGGACGCCGCGCGCCTCGAAGTAGATGGAACCGCCGATGGAGTCGCCCTCCTCCTGGTAGCGGTCGATGGCCTCGCGCATCTCCTCAGCCGTCTCCGGGTGGGCACACCGGACCTCGTTCTCCTCCGTGTGTTCGAGCATCTCCTCGAACGTGACCTCGGGTGCGGTGATGCCGCCTATCTGGTTGACGTGGGCCTTTATCTCGATGTCGTACTCGGACTGGTCGAGCACCTGCTTGGCGACGGCGCCGGCCGCGACCCAGTTCACCGTCTCCCGGGCCGAGGAGCGGCCGCCGCCGCCCCAGTTGCGCGTGCCGAACTTCGCGGAGTAGGTGTAGTCGCCGTGCGAGGGGCGAGGCGCGGTCACGAACGGTTCGTACTTGCCCGAGCGGGCGTCCTTGTTCTGGATGACCATCCCGATGGGCGTCCCCGTCGTGTAGCCGTCCTGCGTACCGGAGTTGATGGTCACCTCGTCGGGCTCTCCCCGCGAGGTCGTTATCATCGACTGGCCGGGCTTCCGGCGGTCGAGTTCCCGCTGTATCTCCTCCTCGGAGAGTTCGACGCCCGCGGGACACCCCGAGACGGTACAGCCCATCGCGTCGCCGTGGCTCTCGCCGTAGGTGACGAACCGGAAGAGCCGCCCGAAACTGTTGCCGTTCATTACCACGGCGTCGGGCGGGCGGCCGCTTATACCTTACAATCGGTGCAAGCCGGACCGAGGGTTGAAATACGGGGGCGCGGCCACCGGTCCCGTGACCTGAGCACAGTCCGGGTCGGGACGAGGCCGTAGCGCGGGACACCGACTCGGGGCGAGATATCCGCCTGTTCGCTACTCGATGGCCGCGCCGAGGTCACGAAGCGTGTCGAAGAACCCGGGGAACGACACGTCGACGTGGTCGGCCCCCTCGATGGTCGTCGTCCCCTCGGCGACTAGCCCGACCAGCGCCAGCGCCATGATGATACGGTGGTCGTCGTGCCCCGCGACGGTGGCGCCACGCAGGTCGGACTCGCCGCCCCGGACCACCAGTTCGTCCTCGCGCTCTTCGACGACCGCACCGAGCGTCTCCAGTTCGGTCGCCATCGCGCTCACCCGGTCCGTCTCCTTGTAGCGGACATGCTCGCAGTCCGTGATGCGGGTGGTGCCGTCGGCCGCGGCACCCACGGCGGCGATGGTCGGGAGCAGGTCCGGAGTGTCCGCCACGCCCACCTCGACGCCCGAGAGGTCGGACCGAGCGACGACGATTTCGCCGGCCTCGCGGTCCCACTCGAGGGCCGCGCCCATCCGCTCTAACACGTCGACGATGGCCGAGTCGCCCTGCGCGCTCGGACGCGCACCCTCGACAGTCAGTTCGCCGTCGGCCGCGAGCGCGCCCGCCGACAGCAGGTACGACATCGAGGAGAAGTCGCCCGGAACGGCGTACTCCCCGTCGGCGGGTGCGTACGACTGTCCCCCCGGCACGGAGAACCCCGCGTCCGTCTTCGTCGCCTCGACGCCGAAGTCGTCGAGCAGTTCGAGCGTGATGTCGACGTACGGCGCGGATTTCAGCTCGGTCGTCAACTCCACGTCGATACCCTCCGGCGTGACCGCGCCCGCCATCAACAGCGCGGTGATGTACTGCGAGGAGACGTCCCCCCGAATGGACACCTCTCCCCCGTCGATGGGGCCGCCGACGACCAGCGGCGCCTGCCCGTTGCCGCGCGTCGACTCGGCGCGCGCGCCGAGCGCGTCGAGCGCCTCCAGCAGCGGTCCCTGCGGCCGCGACCGGAGCGAGTCGTCGCCCGTGAGCACCGTCAGCCCGTCGGCCAGCGCCGCGGTCGCCGTCGTGAGCCGCATCGTCGTCCCGGAGTTCGCGCAGTCGAGCACGTCGTCGGGCACGTCGGGTCGGCCGTCGAACCCGACCACCTCGATGCTCCCCTCGCGGCGCTCGACGGTGCCGCCGAACGCCTCGACGGCCCGCGCCGTCGCCCGGGTGTCCGCGGAGTCGAGCGGGTCAGTGACGGTCGCACCCTGCCCGTGGCCGGCGGCCAGTATCGCCCGGTGGGTGTAGCTCTTCGACGGTGGGGCACGGACCCGACCCGCGACCCGCGATGGGGAGACGGAGACGTTCACGTCCGGGGGTCGTCGCCGGTCGAAAAGAGGCTACCGGCCCCGGCAGACGGTAGCCTTTAGCCGGCGCGCACCCCACGCGAGGGCATGGACCCCGACCTCTCTCGACTCGACGACTACCTCGACGAGAACGACCTCGACGGCTACCTCATCGAGGCCGACGGCGACGACTCCGACCAGCGGTATCTCTCCGGGTTCACCGCCCCGGACCCGTTCGGAACGCTGTACACAGGCGAGACGCACCTGCTGGTCTCGTCGCTGGAGTACGGCCGGGCCAAGCGCGAGGCCCGGGCGGACACGGTCGAGCGGAGCGCCGACTACGACGGCCAACAGAAGATCGAGGAGTACGGCGAACACGAGGGAAGCCATCGCTTGCTTGCGGAGTTCCTGCGCACCCACGACGCCGAATCGGTCGCCGTGCCCAACGAGTTCCCCGCGGGCACCGCCGACGGCGCCCGCGAGCAGGGCATCGAGGTGACCGTCGACCACGACGGCGTCGTCGAACACATCCGCGCGACGAAGCTCCCGGAGGAACTCGACCACGTGCGCGACGCCCAGAAGGCCAACGAGCGGGCGATGGCCACCGCCGAGCGTCTCGTTCGGGAGGCGGACGTGAACGGCGACGGCGAACTCGTCCACGACGGCGACGTGCTGACGAGCGAGCGCGTCAAGACCGAAATCGAAATCAGCCTCCTGCGGGACGGCTACGCGCTCGATACGACCATCGTCGCCTGCGGTGCCGACGCCGCGGACCCCCACGACCGTGGCTCCGGGCCGCTCCGAGCCGACGAATCCATCATCGTCGACATCTTCCCGCGGTCGAAGGAGACCGGCTACTTCGCCGACATGACGCGAACGTTCGTGAAGGGCGCCCCGAGCGACACGGTCCAGGAGTGGTACGACCTGACGCTGGAAGCCAAGGAGGCCGCGCTAGACGCACTCGGGCCTGGCGTCTCCGGGAGCGAGGTCCACGGCGCCGTCTGTGACGTGTACGAGGACGCCGGTCTGCCGACGCTCCGCTCGGACCCGGAGACGGAGACGGGGTTCATCCACACGACGGGCCACGGCGTCGGTCTCGACATCCACGAGTACCCCCGCGTCTCGACGGCGGACAACGAACTCGAACCGGGCCACGTCGTCACAATCGAACCCGGCCTGTACGACCCCGAGGTCGGCGGCGTCCGCATCGAGGACATCGTCGTCGTCACCGAGGACGGCTACGAGAACTTCACCGACTACGAGACGTCGCTGGTCGTGTAGGCGTCGAGCGAACCCCTTTTGCACCCCGGCCCGATACCGGCTACTGATGCGACTACTCGTCGTGGGCGCGGGCGAGATGGGCCGCTGGCTCGCCGAGAGCCTCGCCCCCGCCTTCGATGTCGCGGTCACCGACGTCGACCAGGCCGTCGCCCGCGACGCCGCGGCCGTCGTCGACGCCAGGGTCGCCGACGACGGCGAGACGTTCGACGCCGTCTGCTTCGCCGTCCCGATGAGCGCCGTCGACGATGCCGTCGCCGCCCACGCTGACCGCGCCGACCGCGCGTTGCTCGACGTGACCGGCGAGATGACGACCGCGCTGGACGCGATGCGGGATGTGGCACCGGACCGCGAGCGGCTGTCGACCCACCCGCTGTTCGCGGCCGCCAACGCCCCCGGCAACGTCGCCGTCGTCCGCGATGCCGTCGGCCCGGTCACCGACGCGGTGGTCGACGCACTCGAGGTCGCCGGCAACGAGGTCTTCGAGACCACGGCCGCCGAACACGACCGCGCGATGGAGACGGTGCAGGCGAAGGCGCACGCGGCCGTGCTCGCGTACGCGCTGGCGGCCGAAGACGTCCGTGAGGAGTTCCACACGCCGCTGTCCGGCCCGCTCCAGCAGTTGGTCGACCAACTGCTCGACAACAACCCCCGCGTGTACGCCGAGATACAGGCCGCCTTCGACGGCGCCGACGGGGTGGCCGACGCCGCTCGACGGATAGCGGATGCCGACACCGAGACGTTCGTCGACCTGTACGAGGAGGCGTCACGATGAACCCCGACCAGCGCGAGGCGGTGCTCGACAACGCCCGCTACCTTCGCGAGGTGCGACCCATCGATCCGGAGGAGATATACGAGTACGTCGACGGCCAGCCCCATCCGGCCGTCGTCCGGCAGGTCCTGCGGGAACACGCCGTCGAACTCGGCGTCCGCGAGACCGACGAGGGGACGTTCGTCCCCGTCGAGGAAGGCCCGCTGTCGGTTACGTTCGCCGGCGTCGAGTCGTTCCCCGAGCGGTACGGCCGCACGCTGGAGGACCTGCTCGTCGACGAGTTCGGGGCCGGCTGGCCCGACGGCGAATCGGGCGACGACCTGCGGGCGACGGTCCGCGAGTTGAAGGCCGACTACCTCGAGGGCACGGCCGTCGAGTACGACTACCGGACGGCGCTGGCGTACGCGCTCTACCATCTGCCGGACTACTACGCCGTCGTCCAGTACGTGCTGGCACGGCTGGCGGACCACGGCCTCCTCGACCGTCGCCTGCGCGTGCTCGACGTGGGCGCAGGGGTCGGGGGGCCGATGCTCGGCGTCCACGACCTCGTGCCCGACGACAGCGTCGTCGAGTATCATGCGGTCGAGCCGTCCGCGGCGGCCGACGTGTTCGAGGCGTTCGTCGGGGAGACCCGCCCCGGGTTCGACACGCGCGTCCACCGCACGACTGCGGAGGCGTTCGACCTCGACGCCACCTTCGACATCGTGCTGTTCGCCAACGTCCTCTCGGAACTCGACGACCCCGAATCCGTCGCGGCCCGCTATGCGGAGTCGGTCGCCGAGGACGGGTCGCTCGTCGGTATCGCACCCGCGGACCGCAACACGGCCGTCGGGCTCCGCGAGGTGGAACGGTCGCTCGAAGCGGCGGGCTACGGCGTCTGGGGGCCACAGGTCCGGCTGTGGCCCGACTGTCGGCCGACCGACGAGGGGTGGAGCTTCGACGTCCAGCCCGACCTGGCGGTGCCGCCGTTCCAGCGGCGACTCGACGAGGGAGACCGGGCGGCGGCTGACGGCACCGCGGGCGACGGCGAGTTTGTCAACGTCGACGTGCAGTACGCCTTCTCGGTCGTCCGCCACGACGACGAGCGGATGGTCGCGTTCCGCCCGGACGCCTCCCGATTCGCGCGGTTCGCGGACAGCGAGACGCACGTCACTAACCGCGTCGACTGCGTGGCGCTGAAACTGTCCCACGACCTCGCCGAGGACGGCAACCCGCTCTACAAGGTGTCGGACGGCTCGGAGGCGGTCGACCACTACGCCGTTCTCACCCGCGAATCGGCGCTCAACCGCGACCTCTCGCGGGCGGCGTACGGCGACCCGCTCGCGTTCGAGAACGCCCTCGTGCTGTGGAACGACGACGAGGGGGCGTACAACCTCGTGGTCGACGCGGAGACGGTCGTGGACCGTCTCGCCGGGTAGCTTTTTGCACCCGGTGCTCCTCTCGCTCGTATGGAGATCCTGCTCACCAACGACGACGGCATCGAGGCCGACGGCCTCCACGCCATCTACGACGCCCTCTCGGACGTCGGTGACGTGACCGCCGTCGCGCCCGCGACCGACCAGAGTGCGGTCGGCCGGATGATGTCACACGAGGTCGACATCGACGAGCACGACCTCGGCTACGCCGTCCACGGCACGCCGACCGACTGCGTGGTCGCGGCCGTCGGCGCGCTCGACCTGACGCCGGACCTCGTCGTCTCCGGCTGTAACCGCGGCGCGAACCTCGGCGAGTACGTGCTCGGGCGGTCGGGAACGGTGTCGGCGGCCGTCGAGGCGGCCTTCTTCGGTCTGCCGGCCATCGCTGTCTCGCTGTACGTCCCGGTCGGCGAGGACATCTCCACGAGCGACTTCCCGGTCGACTACGGCGAGTACGCCGAGGCGGCCCGCGCCACCCGGTATCTGGTCAAACACACCGTCGACACCGGCGTGTTCGAGCAGGCGGACTACCTCAACGTCAACTGCCCCGTCCCGGGCGACGAGCAGGCCCAGATGGTCGTCACCCGTCCCTCCCGCGTGTACGACATGGACGCCGAACGCGAGGGGACGACTATCCACCTGGAGGACCGCATCTGGGAGCGGATGGCCGAGGGCGACATCACCGACCCCGAGGGGACCGACCGCCGCGCCGTCGTCGAGGGCCGGGTGTCGGTGTCGCCGCTCACCGCCCCGCACACGACCGAACACCACGAAGTGCTCGACGGGCTCGTCGTCGGCTACGACGACCCCAACTGACGCCGTCGGCGGGCGTCCCGGCCGGTGACTCCACGGAACGTGGGGGGATGTGACGAGGTAACGCATTACAGTTACTCGCGTCCTGCCACAGCCACTACCGAAACCAGAACCAGTTCCGCATTCCGGCAACTGCCCGAAAGTGTTTCGTCCGTCCCGCCGGAAGCCACGACGGATGTCTACCGACTCCGATTCCGGCTCCGACGAGGCGAGTGCAGTCCGACAGCGCCACCGCGACGCGGCCGACGAGGTGGTCCCCGAGCAGACGGGGCTGTTCATCGACGGCGAGTTCGGCGCCGCGGCGGGCGGCGAAACGTTCGACACGGTCGACCCGACGACGGGCGAGGTGCTCGCGTCGGTCGCTCGCGGCCGCGAGGCCGACGTCGACCGCGCCGTCGAGGCCGCGTGGACGGCGTTCGAGGAGACGTGGTCCGACTACTCCGCGGGGCGTCGCCAGCGCGTGCTGACGGCCATCGCCGACACCATCGAGGAGCACACCGACGAACTGGCGCGCCTGGAGTCGCTCGACAACGGCAAGCCGGTCTCCGAGGCGAAAATCGACGTCCGCGGCGCCGCCGAGCAGTTCCGCTACTTCGCGGGCGTCGTCCGCGAAAACCCCGGCGAGACGATGAACGCCGGCTCCCGGTACGGTCAGGTCATCACCGAGCCGTACGGCGTCGTCGGGCAGGTCATCCCGTGGAACTTCCCGCTGTTGATGGCCTCCTGGAAGCTCGCGCCCGCGCTCGCCGCGGGCAACTGCACGGTGCTGAAGCCGGCCGAGCAGACGCCGCTGTCCGCGCTCCGACTGGCGGAACTCGTCGGCGACACCGTCCCCGACGGCGTCGTCAACGTCGTCCCCGGCTACGGCGAGGAGGCGGGCGCCGCGGTCACCGGCCACCCCGACGTGCGCAAGGTGGCGTTCACCGGCTCGACGGCGGTCGGCAAGCAGGTGATGAAAAGCGCCGCCGACACGGTGACGGACGTGACGCTCGAACTCGGCGGGAAGAGCCCCGTCGTCGTGTTCCCCGACGTGGATGTCTCGACGGCGGTGCGGTTGGTGTCGTCGGCCATCTTTTACAATACTGGCGAGTGCTGTGAGGCGGGGTCCCGGCTGTTCGTCCACGACGACGTGGCCGACGACCTGCTGGAGGGACTCGTCGCGGCCGTCGACGACATGACTATCGGCGACCCGCTGGACGAGGACACCGACCTCGGGCCGAAGGTGTCCCGCGAGCAGGTCGACCGCACGATGGAGTACCTCGACGCCGCACGCGAGGAGGGCGGCGAGTTCCTCGCCGGCGGCGGTCAGCCGGACGACGAGGCGCTCGCGGAGGGCTGTTACGTCGAGCCGACGCTGGTCGAGGGGCTGGACCACGATTCGACGCCCGCACAGGAGGAGATATTCGGTCCCGTGCTCACGGTGTTCCGCTGGGACGACTACGACGAGATGATGGAGCTCGCCAACGACGTCGACTACGGGCTGGCCGGCGGCGTCATCACGGACGACATCACGAAGGCGAACCGGGCCGCCCGCGACATCGAAGCGGGCTACATCTGGGTCAACAGCTACCACGACCTCGTGCCGGGGCTCCCGTTCGGCGGCTACAAGCAGTCGGGCATCGGCCGCGAGTTGAGCGCCGAGACGCTCGACCACTACCGGCAGACGAAGACCATCAACCTCTCGTTGCGGTAGCCGCGCCGCGCCCCGGCGGGTCAGCCGTCCCGTCGCCGCGATTCCAGCGCCTCCCGCGTGTCGATGTCCGTCCTGATGCCCGGGTCGTCGACCGCGACCAGCGCGGCGTCGTCGTGGCCGAGCAGCACCGAGCGGCCCCCCACGTCGCCCTCGACCCCGCGGAGCGCGTCGAAACAGTCACGGTCGAACAGCACCGGGTTCCCCCGCGACCCCTCGTGAGCGACGGCCAGCGCCGCGCCCGCGTCGGCCCGGTACGCGGCCACCAGCACCTCCACGGTCCCGGGCGAGACGAACGGCATGTCGCCGGGCAGGAACACGACCGCCTCGACTCCGCGCTCGGTCGCGGCGTCGACGCCCGCCCGAACGGACGCCGACTGTCCCGTCTGGTAGGCGGGGTTCGACGCGAACGACACGTCCAAGCCGGCGAGCGCGTCGCGCACGGCGGTCGCCTCGTGGCCCACGACGACGACCACCTCCAGCCCGGCGTCGAGCAGGGTGGTCGCCGCCCGGCGGACCAGCGGCTCGCCGCCGACCGTCGCCAGGAGCTTGTTCGCGTCGCCGAACCGGGAACTCGTGCCGGCGGCGAGCACCACACCGAGGACGCCCGACGTGTCGGGCCTCCCGGCGGGCGCGTCGACGACGGGGAGGCCGTCGTCGGTCATTCGACCACCTCGTACGGCACCACGTCGACGGCCGTGCCGGGGACGAGCGGGTCGGTCGTGACGACGACGCTGTCGGTCAGCGTCAGGCGCGTGCTCGATGCCACCCGCCCCGGGGCGAACCGCGTGCCGTACAGCGGGAACGGCGAGTCCTCGTGCCCGAGCGGGGTCGCCCGCCCGTCGTCGAGGCGGACGGGGACGGCGTACTCGACGGGGGCGTCGGGCAGTTCGACGCGGCAGGTGGGGTCGGCGCTGACCGTCGGAAGGCGGTCGGTTCCGGCGAGTGCCGGGCGGGCGACGAGCGTCGCGGCGGCGTGGGCGGCGAGCGGTTTCCCGGGGAGCGCACAGACGAGCGTCCCGTCGACGAGCGCGGCCGTCGTCGGTCGGCCCGGGCGGAGCGCGACCCCCGAGAACAGGGTGTCGTGGTCGGCGAGCACCCCGCGTACGAAATCGGCCGCACCGGCGCTCGTGCCGCCGGAGGTGAACACGGCGTCGTGGTCGGCCGCCGCCGCTTCGATGGCTGCCCGGACGGCGTCGTCGTCGTCGGCAACCGGCTCCAGCAGCGCCGGCTCGTGACCCCACTCGCGGACGAGGTTCGCCAGCAACTCCGAGTCGCGGTCCGGCTGCTCGCCGGTCGCTATCTCGGTGCCGGTGGCGAGCACGCCGACGGAGAGCCGGCGCCGGACGGTGACGGTGTCGATGCCCACGTCCGCCAGCAGGGCGGCGTGTCGGGGCGCGAGCCGGGTCCCGACGCCGAACAGCACCTCGCCGTCGCTCGCTGTCGCGCCCGCCGGATAGCGGTTCGTCCCCGACTGGAGCGCCGGTCCGGTGAGTGTGCCGTCCGTGACCGTCGCCTCCTCGACGGGGAGGACGGCATCGGCCCGCTCGGGGAGGGGAGCACCGGTGGCGACGCGGACGGCCTCGCGCTCGCCGAGCGGGGGTGCGTCGTCGGCCGGCGCGACCGCTGCCACGACCGTCAGGGGGTACGGGTCCTCGGCCCGGAACGCGAACCCGTCCATAGTGGCGAAGTCGGCGGCCGGCACGTCGGCGGTCGCGGTGACGGGCGCCGCGACCGTCCGGCCCGCGATGGCCTCGCGGCCGACCGTCACCGTCTCGGACGGCCGTTGCCATCCGTCCGACAGCCGAGCCGCGGCGGTCGACCGGTCGAGGAGGTCACGGGACTCCATACGCCCACACGCCGGACCAGCGGGAAATGCCTTCGCCCGGCCCGCCTGTGACCAGTTACGCTACGCGCCAAGAGTAACTATCAGTAGTTACTATCCCGATTTTTACCCAAATATTGCAAACTCTTTTGGTAACATGGTCGCATACTGGTTTCACGGTGTGTCAGGAACTACCGTGAGGAGTACTACCACATGGAATTCAGCGGAACGTTCGAACTGGAGGAGACGACGGTCGACGAAGTGTGGCTCGCGCTCTCGGACCCGGTGTTGATCTCGGAGTCGCTTCCCGGCTGTGAGTTCCTGCTCGAGGTGGACGGCGACCCCGACTTCGAAGCGCTCGCGGAGCGGGCCGGCGAGACCGACCGGGAGCTGACCGGCGACCCGGAGGTCATCGCTCGGCGAGCGTTCAAGGAGGGCCACCAGTACGCTGCCCTGATGCAGGTCAGCGTCGGCCCGGTGAACCCGACGTTCGAGACGGTCGTCGAGATCGCCGAGCGCGACCGGCCACGGATGCGGGCCGAGGGGGAGGGGAGTTCCGGCGACAGCTCCTTCGAGATGTCGTCGGGGATGGAGCTGGCCGAGACCGACGCCGGCGTCGAAGTGCAGTGGGAGACCGACGCCGACGTGTTCGGGAAGGTGGCGGGGGTCGGCCAGCGGGTCATCGACCCCGTCGCCAACCGGCTCGTCAAGCGGTTCTTCTCGTCGGTCCAGACGCGGCTCCACGACCTCACCCTCGCCGAGATGGAGGACGAATCGACCGACCAATCGACTGAGGACGCTGGTCTCGTCGACCGACTGCTCGGTCGCTCGGGAGACAACTAACCGACATGACGACACACGACATCACGCTGACGGTCAACGGCACCGAACACGACCTCACGGTCGAAGCACGGACCCTCCTCGTCCATGCCCTCCGGGACGAACTCGGCTACACGGGCGCGAACATCGGCTGCGAGAGCAGCCTGTGTGGCGCGTGCACGGTCCGTATCGACGGCGACGCGGTGAAGTCCTGCACGGCACTCGCGGTACAGGCCGACGGCGCCGACATCGAGACGGTCGAGGGGTTAGACGAGGGCGGCGAGTTCCACCCCATCCAGGAGGGGTTCCAGGAGGAACACGGTCTCCAGTGTGGCTACTGCACGCCGGGGATGATGCTGACGGCGGTCGACCTGCTGGAGGAGAACCCCGACCCCACCCGCGAGGAGATACGCGAGGGGCTGGAGGGGAACCTCTGTCGATGCACCGGCTACCAGAACATCGTCAACGCCGTCGAGCACGCCGCCGACGCGATGGAGGACGGCGGCGCGGTCGCGGACGGCGGGACGGTGGACGGGGGTGAGACCGAATGAGCATCGAATCGCTCGACCCCGAGGACGTGTCCGCGGCGGACATCCTCGGGTCGGCCATCGAGCGCCGCGAGGACCCGGCGCTGCTCACCGGCGACGCCGAGTACACCGACGACATCCAGCTCCGGAACACGGCGCATCTGGCGGTCGTCCGCAGCCGCTACGGTCACGCACGCATCGAGGGGGTCGACACCAGCGACGCCGAGGCGATGGACGGCGTCGTCGGCGTCTACACCCACGACGACCTGCACCGCGACGACACGCCCGGCGGCGGCTCCTTCGAGCTGCCGGTCGGCTGGCTGCTGCCGAGCCTCAACAACGTCTCCCATCCCGTCCTCGCCGACGACCGGGTGCGCTACCAGGGCGACGCCATCGCGGTCGTCGTCGCGGAGGACCGGTATCTGGCCGCCGACGCCGCCGAGGCGGTCGACGTCGACTACGAGCGGCTCGACGCGGTGACGAACCCGAGCGACGCGCTGGGCGATGACGCCCCCTCGCTCCACGGCGAGGACGCCGAGGGCAACGTCGCGCTCGACTGGGAGATCGGCGACGAGGCGAAGACCGCCGACGCGTTCGAGTCGGCGAGCCACACCGTCGAGACGGAGATCTCCAACCAGCTCGTCATCCCGAACGCGATGGAGCCGCGGGCCGCCGTCGCCACCTACAACGCCGGCAACGACGAGCTCGACGTCTACATGACGACGCAGAACCCGCATCTCCACCGGCTGCTCATGTCGGGGGTCATCGGCCACCCCGAACACAAGCTCACCATCGAGGCGCCGGACGTGGGCGGCGGGTTCGGCTCGAAGATCCACCACTACGCCGACGAGGCGCTGGTCGCGTGGTGTGCGAAACTGCTCGAACGCCCGGTGAAGTGGGTCGCCACCCGCTCGGAGACGTACCTCACCGACGCCCCGGGCCGCGGTCACGAGACGACCGCGGAACTGGCGATGGACGACGACGGCACCATCGTCGGCCTCCGGGTCGACACGGAGGCGAACCTCGGGGCGTACCTCTCGACGTTCGCGCCCGCGGTGCCGACGTACCTGTACGGCACATTGCTGTCCGGTCAGTACGACATCCCCGCCATCTACGGCCACGTCACCGGCGCGTTCACGAACGTCCCGCCGGTCGACGCCTACCGCGGCGCGGGCCGGCCGGAGGCGTCGTTCCTCGTCGAGCGGCTGGTCCATCTCGGCGCGAAGAAGCTCGACATGGACCCCGCGGAGTTCCGCAGACAGAACTTCGTCCCCGACGACGCGTTCCCCTACGAGACGCAGGTGGCCGTCGTCTACGACAGCGGCGACTACGAGAAGCCGCTGGACGAGGCGCTGGAGCTCGTCGACTACGACTCGTTCCGCGAGCGCCAGCGGCAGGCCCGCGAGGAGGGCCGGTACATCGGCATCGGCTTCTCGTCGTACATCGAGGCCTGCGGGCTCGCCCCCTCGGAACTCGCCGGCCAGCTCGGTGCGCAAGCCGGCCTCTGGGAGTCGAGTCTCGTCCGCGTCCACCCCTCGGGGTCGGTGACGGCGTACTGTGGCACCTCCGGACACGGACAGGGCCACGAGACGACGTACGCACAGATCGTCGCCAACGAGCTCGGCATCCCGTACGAGGACGTCGAGGTCGTCGAGGGCGACACCGACGAGATACCACAGGGGATGGGCACCTACGGCTCGCGGTCGGCCGCGGTCGGCGGCAGTTCGCTCGTCAAGAGCGCCGAGAAGGTCGTCGACAAGGCCGCGGAGATAGCCGCCCACCAGCTGGAAGCGGACCCCGACGACGTGGCGTTCGAGGACGGCGAGTTCAGGGTCGCGGGCGCGCCCGACCGCTCCATCGGCATCAAGGCGGTCGCCCAGCAGGCGTATCTCGCCCACGACATGCCCGACGGCGTGGAGCCGGGGCTGGAGGCGACCTCCTTCTACGACCCCGACAACTTCGTGTTCCCGTTCGGCACCCACGCGGCGGTCGTCGAGGTCGACCCCGAGTCCGGCGAGATCGAGTTCGAGCAGTACGTCGCCGTCGACGACGTGGGCAACCAGATAAACCCCAAGATCGTCGAGGGGCAGGTCCACGGCGGCGTCGCACAGGGCGTCGGGCAGGCGCTGTACGAGGGCGCCGAGTACGACGACAACGGGACGCTCGTCACGGGGTCGATGCAGGACTACACCGTCCCGAAGGCCGAACACGTCCCGGAGATGGAGACGGCCTCGACGGTGACGCCCAGCCCCCACAACCCGCTCGGCGTGAAGGGTGTCGGCGAGGCCGGCACCATCGCCGCGCCGCAGGCGGTCGTCAACGCCGTCGCGGACGCGCTCGAACCGTTCGGCGTCGACGGCGTCGAGATGCCGATGACCGCCGAGCGCGTCTGGGAGGCCGTCGAGGAGGCGAGAGCCGCCGACGGCGGAACCGAGGCCGCGGCCGACGGGGGTGAGGAGTGATGTTCCCCGACGAACTCGACTACTACGAGGCGTCGACGGTCGACGAGGCGCTCGAGTTGCTGGACGAACACTCGATGCAGGAGACGGAACTGCTCGCCGGCGGCCACAGCCTCCTGCCGGCGATGAAGAGCGGGCTCTCGAGCCCGGACGTGCTCATCGACATCGGGAACATCGACGCGATGCACGGCGTGAGCGTCGACGGCGACGGTCTCTCCATCGGCGCGATGACGCGGTACAGCGACCTCCTGGCGTCGGACGCCGCCCGCGAGCACGCGCCGGCGCTGACGGCGGCCGTCGCGGAGGTGGGCGACACGCAGGTCCGCAACCGCGGCACCGTCGGCGGCAACCTCGCGCACGCGGACCCGGCCTCGGACCTGCCGGGCGCGGCGCTGGCCTCGGACGCGACGCTCGTCGCGGCCGGGCCGACCGGCGAGCGCGAGATCCCGGTCGACGAGTTCTTCTTCGGGATGTACGCGACGGCGCTTGACCCCGACGAACTGCTCGTCCGCGTCGAGGTGCCGTCGGCGGCCGACGCGGTCGGGACGTACGCGAAGAAGGCCTCGCCGTCGTCGGGGTACGCGATGGTCGGCGTCGCGGCGCTCGTCGAGACTGACGGCGACACCGTGCGGTCGGCCAGCGTCGGGGCGAACGGCGTGCTCGACCACGGCGTGCGCCTGAAGGGCGTCGAGGACGAACTCGCGGGCGCGACCCTCGACGCCGACACCGTCGAGGCGGCCGCCTCCCGCGCGAGCGAGGGGCTCGACAGCGGGATGATGCTGTCGGATCTCCAGGCGTCCGCGGAGTTCCGCGAGCGACTGCTCGAGGTGTACACGAAGCGCGCCCTGCAGGAGACGACTGGCCGGGCCGACCCGCCCGCGGCCGCCGACTGACGTGGCACACCCCGGTCCGCTCCCGTGGGCATCGCGGGCCGGGGGTCACCGTCACGCGACGCTATCACTCATGCTATGACAGAGCGACCGACGACGACGCTCGCCGACGTCTCCGCCGAGCGACTGCGCGAGGTGTTCGACGAGCAGTCGTACGTGGCGGACGACGACATCGTGACGACCGTGTTGCTGGCGTTCCGGCTGGGGAAGCCGCTGCTCGTCGAGGGCGAACCCGGCGCCGGCAAGACCGAACTGGCGAAGGTGCTGGCCGCCGGATTCGACACGGAGCTTGTGCGGCTCCAGTGTTACGAGGGGCTGACCGCCGAGAACGCGCTGTACGAGTGGAACTACACGAAGCAACTGCTCGCGGTACAGTCGGGCGAGGACGACGCCTCGGTGTTCTCCGAGGAGTACCTGCTGGAGCGGCCGTTGCTGACGGCGCTCCGTGGCGACGACTCGAAGGTGCTGCTCGTCGACGAGGTGGACCGCGCCGACGAGGAGTTCGAGGCGCTCCTGCTGGAACTGCTCAGCGAGTTCCAGGTGACGGTGCCGGAGCTCGGCACCGTCGGCGCCGCGACGCCGCCGGTGGTCGTCATCACCTCCAACCGGACGCGGGCGCTGAGCGACGCGCTGAAGCGGCGCTGTCTCTACCTGCACGTCAGCCCGCCCTCCTTCGAGAAGGAGCGGGCCATCATCGAACGGCGCGTCCCCGAGCTCGACGGCGCCGTCGCCGCACAGCTGTGTGGCGTCGCCGAGCGCCTCCGCGAGGAACCGCTGCGGAAGCCGCCGGGCGCCGCCGAGACCATCGACTGGGCGCGGGCCGTCGCGTCGCTCCGGACCGACGGCGACAACGGCTCGCTGTCCGCGACGGAACTGCGGACGACGCTCGGCTGTCTGCTGAAGGAGGTCGAGGACATCGAGCGGGTCGACGACGACCTGCTCCGGACGCTGCTGGACGCCGCCCGCGAGGCGAGCGAGGGGGTGGACGCGTGAGCGAGCCGCCGGACTTCGTGGCCGCCCGCGACCACGTCCGCGAGGAGCTCGTGCGGTTCCAGCGGGCGCTCCGACGCGCGGGGGTCGGCGTGCCCGCCAACGCCGGCCCGACGGCGGCGCGCGCGCTCGTCGAGGTGGGGTTCGACGACGAGCGCGCCGCGCGCGCCGCGCTACGGGCCGTGCTCGTCACCGACGCCGACGACGTGGCGACGTTCGACCGCCAGTTCCCCGAGTTCTGGCGGCGGCTCAGGGCCGGCCTCGACGGCGAGCCGGCCCCGCGGCGCGACGACGGCCCCGAGGGGACGCTCGCGCCGGTCGGGGGCGACCCCGCCGCGGGCGAGGAGCCGGACGGTGCCGACGCCGACGGCGACGGGGGGACCGACCCGGACCCGGTGACGACGGCGCTCGGCGCCGTTGCGACTGGGACCGCCGACGCGGCGGAGCGGGCCGCGACGGAGGCGGCGTGGTACAGCCCGACCGGCGACGCGACGACCGTCGGGGGCACGGCCGGCGAGCCGTCGTCGCTCGCCGCCGCGTTCGAGTCGGTCGGCACCGCGCTCGCCACGCTCCGTGGCCGGCGCTGGCGCCCGGGCGGCGACGACCGGGCCGACGTACGGCGGGCGCTCCGCGAGAGCGTCGCCACCGGCGGCACCGTGGTCTCGGTGCCCCGGCGGAGCCGGCCGCCGACGCGCTACCGTGCGCTGTGGCTGGTCGACGTGAGCCGGTCGGTGCTCGACACCGTCGACCGGTCGTTCCTGCTGGCGACGCTGCGGCGCGCACGCGCCGAGTGGTCGGACTGTCGGGTCGTCTTCTTCGACGAGGACTGCCGGGACGTGTCGACGGCGTTCGACGAGCCGACCGCGGCCGCGGCGCTGGACGCGCTCGAACGGGCCGAGAGGGAGTGGGGCGGCGGGACCCGCATCGGCGGGTCGCTCGCGTCGCTCCGCGAGCGCGACCCCGACGCTGTCGACGGCCGGACCGTCGTGTTCGTCGTCAGCGACGGGCTGGAGACGGGCGACGTCGACGCCCTCGAACGGGAGATGGCGTGGCTCTCGCGGCGCGCCGCGAGCGTGCTGTGGCTCAACCCGCTGGCGACGGCTCCAACCTACGAGCCGACGGCCGCCGGGATGGCCGCGGCGCGCCCGTTCGTCGACGGGCTGTTCGCGTTCGGCGGCCCGGCGGACCTCGAAGAGCTGGGCCGGCAACTGCGGCGCCACGGCGCGGGCGGACGCATCGGCTACGAGTACGACCCCCGACGGAGGATATCCAACCCATGAGTACGAGATCGGACGAGTGGAGCGTTCCCGAGACGGAACTGTTCGCGCGGATACGAGCGGCTCTCGACGCCGACGCCGAGGCGGTGCTCGCCACCGTCGTCGACGTCGAGGGGAGCGCGTACCGGCGACCGGGGGCGAAGATGCTGCTCGACCCCGAGGGCGGCGGCGCCGGCAGCATCACCGCCGGCTGCCTCGAAGACGAGGTGCGGGCGCTCGCGGTCGACGTGCTCGCGGCGGGCGAGCCCCGCGTCGAGACGTGGGACCTCACCGGCGACGACGACGTCTGGGGGATGGGCGTCGGCTGCAACGGCGTCATCACCGTCCTGCTGGAGCCGCTGACGGAGGGGTTCCGGCCGGTCGCGACCGCCCGCGAGAGCGGCGAGGACGTCGGCGTCGTCACCGTCCTCGACGGCGACCTGCCGACCGGAACGCGGGCGGTCTACGCCCCCGAGCGGGGGTTCGACGGGGACTGCCTGCCGGCGTGGCTCCGGGACGAACTCGACGACACCGTCGGTGAGTTCGTCGCGGACGGATCGAGCGATACGCTCAAGGTCGACCACGCGGACGGCTCCGTGGAGCTGTTCGTGGACGGCGTGCGCGCGCCGCCCGAACTGGTCGTGTTCGGCTCCGGCCACGACGTGGGGCCGGTCGTCGAGCTGGCGAAGCTCGTCGACTTCCGGGTGACGGTCGTCTCGTTCCGCGGCGCGCAGGCCGACGCCGAGCGGTTTCCCGGCGCCGACGCCGTCGTCTCCGCGTCGCCCCGCGACGTCGGTGGTCTCCGCGCGTGGGACGAGGACACCTACGCCGTCGTGATGAGCCACAACTTCGTCGACGACCGGCTGGCGCTGGTGGAACTGCTGGAGACGCCGGTGCCGTACGTCGGCCTGATGGGGCCGGACAAGCGGTTCGAGGAGATGCTCGAGGAGTTCGACGCGGAGGGGGTCGCCGTCTCCGAGGCCGACCGGGGCCGAATCTTCACCCCTATCGGGTTGAGTCTCGGCGGCGACACCCCGTACCAGATCGCGTTCAGCATCGTCTCGGAACTGCTCGCAGTCGCCAACGACCGGACGCCGGAGCACCTGTCGCGGCGCGCCGGCCCCATCCACGAGCGCCGCGAACCCACCGACGAGTAGCATGACCGGCGACCACTCGGCGGACGGGGGACGGATGCTCGCGCGGACGTGGACCATCGCCGCCAACTACCGGACGCCCGCCGACTACGACGTCCCCGAGGCGCCGACGTTCCACGGGGAACGGTGCGACGACGGGACCTTCGTCCTCAGCGATTCGGAGTCAGGCGAGACCGTGTTGACGGCGCGTGCGCCGACGACCGTCCGGCGGTGAACGCTCCCCGGCTACCTGCTCTCCGCTGTTCGACCTCGTTCGGATGGATTTCAACTATTCGCACGCGGCGGGGCGCCGAAAGCGCTTTCAGTATGAATATGATATGAGTATGTATGCGCCGTAGCGAGGAGCGCAAGGTCGGCGAACGGGGGCAGGTCACCCTCCCGAAGGAACTCCGGGAGAAGTTCGACATTCACGGGGGCGACGACGTACTCGTCCACGAGGAGAACGGGAAAATCACCATCGAGAAGCCGGTGAGCCGAGAGACCCTTGCTGAAGGCTATCGTCGGTACGCGGCGGAGTCGGAAGCCCTCGAAGAGGAGATGGCCGGCGTGTCCCGCGAGAGCGATCGGTATCTCGGCGATGCGCCGGACTGGTGAGCGATGAACGTTCGACGCGGGGACATCGTTGTCGTCGACCTCGACCCGACGGAAGGCTCGGAGCAGCGGGGAACTCGGCCGTGTCTCGTCGTGCAAAACGACGTCGGGAACGAGAACGCTCCGACGACGATCGTCGTCCCGTTCACGACGTCACGGGGAGACCAGCTGTACCCCTTCGAGGTTCTCGTCTCGGCCGACGAGTGCTCCCTGCAGGAGGACGCCGTCGCCCTCTGCAGTCAGATTCGCACCGTCTCTATCGAGCATCGCATCGCGGACACCGTCGGTTCGATCCCCGACGCCCGCATGGAGGACGTCGATGATGCACTCGAATACAGCCTCGGTCTGAAAGAGCTCTAGCGGGACTCCCGCTGTTCGACCTTGTTCAACTCGATGAGCAGTCGGAACACCGCCTTCACGAGGTTGGAGTCCACGTCGAACCGCTCGGCGTTCTCGCCGGCGCGTTCCATCACCGCCTCCTCCTGTGACTCGTCGGTCGTGGGGATGTCCCGCTCGCGTTTCACCTCCGCCACGCTCTCCGCGACGTAGGTGCGCTGTGCGATGAGTTCGACGATCTCGCGGTCGATGTTCCGTATCTCCTCGCGGAGTTCGTCGAGGCTCATCTCCTCCGTGCGCCGTCCGTCTGTGTCCGTGTCAGCCATGTGGTTCCCTCGTAGTCGCGCCAGCGGTCTTCGACCCGTTCGAGCGTCGCCCGGTCGCCGACGGCCGTGAAGCTCGGTCCCGTCCCCGACAGCGAGACGCCCGCCGCGTCCGGCAGGGCCGCGACCATCGGGGTCGTCGGGAACTCCAGGGCGGCACAGAACGCGAAGCCGTTGACCGTCATCGCGGTCGCGTACCGGCCGTCGAGTGCGAGCTCCTTCACCAGGTCGGCCATCGGCGCGACCCGCTCACAGCGGGCGGCGTCGGCGTCCGCCGAGAACGCCTGCTCGTCTGGCGCGTACACGAGCACGCTGGTCTCGAACGGGTCGTGCGCGAGCAGTTCGTCGGCGGTGTTGTCCGTCACGGTTACGCCCCCGAGCATGGAGGCGGAGGCGTCGTCGAACGCGCCCGTCACCGTGACGCCGGCCTCGCGGGCGGCGTCGACGCCGATGCGGCACGCTTCCACCCGCGAGAGCTCCGCGTCGAGCGCGTCGAGCGTCGCCAGCACCGTCGCGTTCGCGGCCGCCGACGAGGACTTGAGGCCGGCGGCCATCGGCACGTCGCTCTCCGTGCGGACGTGGCCCCCCTCGCCGTCGCCGAACCGGTCGACGACCCGTGCGAAACACGTCTCCACGAGCGTCGTGTCCGCGTCGGGCGCGCCGGCTATGTCGCCGGTCACCTCGCCGGAGTCGTCGAGCGTCACCTCGGCGCGGGTCCACTCGTCGATGGCGAACGCGGAGCCGTACCCCGTCGCCAGCGCGTTGAGGACGGTGCCCGCCGCCGGTGCCTCGGCGCGGCCGTGCATCACGCGACAGTCTGCCACGGGCACCTAAAGCGATGGCGGTCGGGGCCGCGCTTGCGAGGCGCTTTTCCGACCGCCCCGCAAAGGAGGTGGTATGAGCCTGCGGAACGACATCGCCCCGGACACCCTCCCTCTCTCGCTGGAACCGGAGGGCGTCGAGGTGACGTACACGGACGGCCGGAGCGTCTTCTACCACGGGGTCCCCGAGCGGGTCGAGGGCTCGGTCATGTCCGGCCCCGGCAAGGACGTCCACGTCCTCGTCACCGACCCGACCGAGGAGGAGGGCGTGATGGTGTACGTCAACGACCGGAAGACCCACGACGACATCCTCGAGTCGTCCGGCGTCGGCCGCGTCGTCGTCGACCGCGAGACGACCGAGTCGCTGTTTCCCGGCGTCGACGTGACGAACCACGGCTACCGCATCGAGGTGAGCGCCGACCCCGAGGCGGCGCGCGGCCGCGTGTTCGTGTTCGTCGAGGACGAACTCGGCGAGCAGAGCTACGAAATCGTCGGGGTCGACGCGTCCGAGGGCGGCGAGTAGTCCCGTGCCGCTCTCGAAGCGCTGGCGCGCGCTGGACCGCTCGGCGGTCGACGCCGCGCCGAACCGCTACGGCGTCGTCGAGTTCGGTGCCGACGGCACGGTGCGGGCCGTCGAGGCCGGGATGGTCCGCGACGTGCTGAAGGAGGCCGTCGCGTACGGCGACCACGAGCAGGTTCGCTGGGAGACGGCCCAGGACCGCGAGCACGCAACGCGGCTGGCGGCGGAGCACCGCGACCGCCTCTGATTACTGGATGTAGGCTGGTTCCTCGTGGTCGCAACCCCGTTCGTGGTCCTTCGCATCGGCTTCGAGGTCGAACATCATTCCACAGCCCTCGCAGACGTACCACGTCGTCCCGTCCCGCTGGGTCTGCTTCACCATGTGGGGGTATCGACCAGCATCGGCTAAAGGCGTTTCTCCGGTCAGCGGCCCGGCGGTGAGCGGGCGAGCCCGTGGGATACCGTTCCGGGGCATCTTCGGCGGCCGCCGCCGACTGCCGCCTCTCCCCGTCAGCGGGCGAGACTGGGTCCCCGCCGGTGGGTTGAAGCGCGCGCCGCCCGTGGCTTCGTGCATGAGCGACGAGGGGGTCCGTCTCCCCGTGAAAGCCGCCGAGAAGCGCGACGCCGGCCGCGGCGTGGCACGCCTCCCCGAGTCGGCCCGCCAGCAGTTGGGCGTCCTCTCGGGCGACACCGTCGTCGTCGAGGGGAGTCGGCAGGCCGTCGCGAAGGTCTGGCCCGGCGTCGACGAGGGGGTGGTCCGTATCGACGCCGACACCCGCGCGAACGCCGGCGTCACCGTCGGCGACGAGGTGTGGGTCCGGCGCGTCTCGGTCCGGGACGCCCGCCGCGTGACGCTCGACGTGAGCGAGGAACTGCCCGACGACGCAGACGACCTGCTGACGCGGGCACTGCTCGACCGGCCGCTCCGTGCCGGCGACCGGGTCCACGTCGAGACCGCGGACCTGCAGGCGACGGTCCGCTCGACCGACCCCGACGGCGTGGTGAAGGTAACCGAGCGCACCCATCTCGACGTGCGTGGGAACGACGCCGGGCAGACGCCCCAGGGCGGCACCACGACGAGCGAGCCGTCCGGCGGGGACGACTCGGCCGGCTCCCGGCCCCGGGCGGGCGGCGTCGCCTACGAGGACATCGGCGGTCTCGACGACGAACTCGACCTCGTGCGCGAGATGATCGAACTCCCGCTGACGGAGCCGGAGCTGTTCCGGCAGGTCGGCGTCGACCCGCCGAAGGGCGTCCTGCTGTACGGGCCCCCCGGCACGGGGAAGACGCTCATCGCGCGGGCCGTCGCCAACGAGGTCGACGCGCAGTTCCTCGTCATCAACGGCCCCGAGATCGTCTCGAAGTACAAGGGCGACAGCGAACAGCGGCTCCGCGAGGTGTTCGACGAGGCGACGGCGAACCAGCCGGCCATCGTGTTCATCGACGAACTCGACGCCATCGCGGGCGAGCGCGACGAGGACGCCGACATGGAGAACCGCCTCGTCGCGCAACTGCTCACCCTGCTTGACGGACTCGAGGACCGGGGACAGGTCATCGTCATCGGGGCGACGAACCGCGTCGACAGCGTCGACCCCGCGCTCCGTCGCGGCGGGCGCTTCGACCGCGAGATAGAGATAGGCGCGCCCGACGAGCGGGGTCGCCGCGAGATACTGGAGGTACAGACCCGCGGGATGCCGCTCGGCGAGGACGTGGACCTCGACCGACTGGCCGGGCGCACCCACGGGTTCGTCGGCGCGGACGTGAAGACGCTGACCCAGGAGGCGGCGATGGCGGCGCTCCGCGAGCGGGCGGACCGCGACCCGCTGGAAGTGCGGTGGGCGGACTTCGAGGCGGCGTTGGCGGCCGTCGACCCGAGCGCGATGCGCGAGTACGTCGCCGAGGCGCCGGCGGTCACGTTCGCGGACGTGGGCGGACTCTCGCGAGCCAAGGAGCAACTCCGCGAGACGGTCGAGTGGCCCCTGCTGTACGGCCCGCTGTTCGAGGCCGCAAAGACCGAGCCGCCGTCGGGCATCCTCCTGCACGGGCCCCCCGGCACGGGCAAGACCCTGCTGGCGCGGGCGCTGGCGGGCGAGACGGGCGTCAACTTCATCCACGTCGCCGGCCCGGAACTGCTGGACCGCTACGTCGGCGAGTCCGAGAAGTCGGTGCGTGAGGTGTTCGACCGGGCGCGACAGGCCGCGCCCGCCATCGTCTTCTTCGACGAGATAGACGCCATCGCCGCGAAACGGGGCGACGGCGAGGAGGTGACCGAACGGGTCGTCTCCCAACTGCTGACCGAGATGGACAACGCCGCCGACAATCCCAACGTGGTGGTGCTGGCCGCGACCAATCGAAAGGACGCACTCGACCCCGCTCTGCTCCGGCCGGGGCGGCTGGAGACCCACGTCGAGGTGCCCGACCCCGACGCCGAGGGGCGACGGGCCATCCTCCGGGTCCACACCGAGGGGAAGCCGCTGGGCGAGGACGTGGACCTGGAGGCGCTGGCCCACGAGACGGTGGGCTACTCGGGGGCCGACGTCGCGGCGCTGGTCCGGGCGGCGTCGATGCGGGCCATCCGCGACGTGGCGGAGGGTGTCAACCCCGACGAGGCCAACGAGCGGGCCGACGACGTGGTCGTGCGGGCGGCCCACTTCGAGACGGCGATGGCCGAGTTGGGCCGGGATTAGCTCTCCCCGCCGACCCGCGGGTCGAGCGAGGCGTACGCCACGTCCTGCAGGAGGTTACCGGCGATGCCGACGAGGACGACGACCATCGTCGCGCCGAGCACCACTGGCAGGTCGCGCGACTGGATGGCCTGGAGCGTGACGGTGCCGAGCCCCCGGATGTTGAACACCGCCTCGATGACGTAGATGTTCAACACCAGGACGGCGAGCATCTCGGTGAAGAACAGCGACACCATCGGGATGGCGGCGTTCCGGAGGACGTGGCCCGCGACCCGGAGGTTGCTCGACCCCTTCGCGCGAAGCAGTTTCACGAACTCCGAGCCGACGTACTCCAGCGACTGCGCGCGGGCGTAGCGGGCCTGCCCGGCCAGCAGACTCGTCGCCAGCACCAGCGCCGCCGGCACCATGTGCAGGAGCACGTACGGCGACAGCGGGTCGGTCCCGCCCGGCAACGGTTCGCCGCTGGACGCGAGGCCGGGCGCGCTCCCGATGACCGACAGTTCGTAGACGAGGAAGAAGAACGCTATCTGGCCGAACCAGAAGTTCGGGAAGCTCATCCCGACGTACGCGCTCGTCGCGGCGACGCGGTCCTTCCAGGAGCCGTGGTTGATGGCCGCGAACACGCCGACGCCGAGTCCGACCAGCACCGACAACACCATCGCGGGCACGACGTACAGCGCGGTGTACGGGAGTGCCGACCCCAGTATCCCGAGCACCGGCTGGTCCGACCGGAAGGAGGTGCCCCAGTCGAGCGTGGTCACGTCGACGAGCCACCGGAGGTATCGCTCGTGGAGCGGGTCGTCGAGGTTCCGCGCCTCGCGGTACGCCTCGACGGCCGCCTGCACCTGCGCCTCGTCGCCGCCGCTCTGTCGTGCGGCCTCCCATGCCACCGACGCCTCGCCGGGGTCCGGCGGCACCGCGACGAACAGAAACGCCACGGAGACGACGAGATACACCGCCACGACCGCGAACCCGACACGCCGGAGGAGGAACGCCGCACGGCTCACCGTCGCCACCCGCTCCGTTCCATGCCGCGAGTCGAGCGGTGGCGGGGGCTAAACGCTTACTAAAATCCTGATTTCACCGTGTGGTGGATTTTTGAGGGGTCGTCTCCCACCGACGGCCGATGCGGGAACGGGCGCGGCGTCGGCGGTGGTTCCGGTGAGCGACGGCACCGAGCGGGCCCGCTTCGAGCAGGTCGACTGGGACCGACAGGGGCGGCGAGGCGTCCCCCGCCCCTCCCGGTGGACGCTGGCGGGTCTCGGACTGTATCTCCTGCTCGCGGCGGCGTTCTGCTACGACTACGTCTTCGTCACGCAGGTCCGCCCGCTCGTCGGGACCTGGGACCCTCGGGCGCTGGAGTGGCTGTTCCTGCTCGGGAGCGTCACGCTCGTCGTCGGGGGTGTGTTCCCGATGCTGAAGCGGCCGGCCCGCACCCGCGAGCGGCTGGCCGAACTCGCGGAGAGCCGCGCGGCGGTGGTCGCCGTCGGCTACCTGACGCTGTTTTTCGGGCTCGGACTGGTGGGGCCGCTCGTCCACCCCAGCCCGGAGATAGACGTCCTGCTGGCGTTCAACCCGCCCGTCGGCTTCTCCGTCGACCAGTACACCGCCAGACAGTGCGTCGGCCCCGTCGTCGACGGGCGGTGTCAGGGGACGCTCGCGTACCCGCTGGGGACGAACGGCGACGGCAAGAGCGTGTTCTGGCTGTCGGTGTACGCGATGCGGGTCGCGCTCGTCGTCGCCGTCGTGACGACGGCCATCATCGTCCCCATCGCCACCGCCGTCGGCACCGTCGCCGGCTACGTCGGCGGGTGGGCCGACGACCTGCTGATGCGCTACGTCGAGATACAGCAGACGGTGCCCGCGTTCCTCGTGTACGTCATCCTCGCCTTCTACTTCCTGAAGACGCTGTATCTCATCGTCATCGTGTTCGGCCTGCTGGGGTGGGGCGGCGTCGCCCGCGTGGTCCGCGCGGAGACCATCCAGCGGAAGGAGGCGCCGTTCGTCACCGCCGCCCGCTCCGACGGTGCCTCGCATCTCCGCGTGCTCGTCCGCCACGTCGTCCCCAACGTCTCCAACAGCGTCGTCACCGCGGTCACCGTCCAGATTCCGACGCTCATCATCGCGGAGGCGTCGGTGTCGTTCCTGCAGTTGGGCGACGTGGACCGCTACTCGTTCGGGCGTATCATCGCGGACGCGTTCGGCCGCATCGGCTTCATGGAGACGTGGTGGACGTTCACCCTGCCTGCACTCTTGCTTGCCGGTGCGGTGCTGTCGTTCAACGTGCTGGGCGACGCGCTCCGGGACGTGCTCGACCCGCGTGGGTAGCGTCCACCGCTACTCGTCCCCCACGCGCGGGTCGAGATAGCCGTACGCGATGTCCTGTGCGAGGTTCGCGCCGATGCCGACCAGCCCGATGGCGGTCGTCGCACCCAGGAGCAGGGGCATGTCCTGGGCGCTGACCGCGACCACGACGAGGTAGCCGAGGCCGGGGATGTTGAACACCGTCTCGATGACGAGCGTGGCGACGACCATCACCGCCAGCAGTTCGGTGAACGCCACCGACACGAGGGGAACCGCGGCGTTGCGGAGCACGTGACGGCCCACCTTGAGCGGCCCGGCGCCCTTCGCGCGAAGCAGTTTCACGAACTCGGAGCCGGCGTACTCCAGCGACTGCGCGCGGGTGAACCGCAGTTGGCTGACGTAGATGCTGGTGGCGAGAATCGACGCCGGCAGGACGACCGTAGCGACGAGCGGTCCCAGCGGGGCGGCCGGGTTCGCCCCCTGGAACCCCGCGATAGCGACGTCCTGCATCCCCGACGGCTCCCGCACGAGCGTCCCCGTCGTGTAGTAGACGAGCAGTTCTCCCAGAAGGAAGTTCGGGAGGCTGAAGCCGACGTACGCGACGGCGACGGCCCCGCGTCCGAGCCACGAATCCGGTAGCAGGGCACGGTAGACGCCCGACAACAGGCCGAGAAGCGTCGCCAGTCCGACCGCCGGCAGGACGTACGCCGCGGTCCGCAGGCCGGCATCGCGGACCAGTTGGGTCACGGGCTCGCCGAACCGGAACGAGCGGCCCCAGTCGAGCGTCACCGTCGACACCACCCAGTCGACGTAGCGGACCGGAAGCGGCTTCCCGAGTCCCCGCCGGGCGCGGTAGTCGGCGATGACCTCAGTGACGTTGAGACTCGGGTTCCGCGAGGCGACGTACTCGAGGCGAGCGATGTTCGGGTCGGCCGACAGCGTCGTCATCAGGAACGTCACCGTCGCCAGCACGAGGACGGCCGCCGTCCCGAACAGCGCACGGCGCGTCAGCCACGCCGGGCTCACCACGACGGTCCACCCGCCGTCGTCCCACGCATGCGCCGGCATCCGGCGAGCGAGCGGATAACGGTTACTGAAACTCGGATTTCACCATGACGTGAATTTATACCGAGCGCCGGCAACCCGGCGTCTATGTGTCGGGGCGTGGCTCGACGCGTGGTGCCGGCGTGAGCGACGCGCCAGCCCGGTTCGAGACGGTGGAGTGGGAGTCACTCGGCGACGAGCGACGACTCGGCCGCGCCGGGCGGGCGTTCGTGGCCGCCCTCGCGGCGCTTGCGGTCGTGTTCGTCTACGACTTCGCGGTGCTGGGGGGGAAGAACGACGACCTGATAGCGTGGGGACTCGTCCACGACGGCGAGTTCCTGTTCGCCGTCAACTTCGACCCGACCGGCATGACGTGGCTCGTGGCGCTGTCGGTACTGCTTCTGGTGTTCACCGTCGTGGTGCCGCTGGCGACCAACCGGGCGCTCGCGGCCCGCTACTGGCGGCGACTCCGCGAGAATCGGCTGGCGACGCTGGCGCTGGGCTACCTCGTCGTCGGCACGCTCGCCGGCTTTCTCGCGCCCCTGCTGTTGGGCGGTCCGGAGATACACACCAAGTTCAGCTACCAGCCGCCGCTGTTCGGCACCGTCCCCCACCACTACCCGCTGTTGCGGTGTGCCGGCGCCGTCACCGACGGCATCTGTCACGGGAGCCTCTGGGCGCCGCTGGGCACCGACCAACTCGGCCGAGGCATGGGGGCCCGCGTCGTCGTCGCGCTCAAGGTGTCGATGACCGTCGGGCTCGTCACGTCGATGCTCATCGTCCCGCTGGCGACGGCCGTCGGCACCGCCGCCGGCTACATCGGCGGCCGCGTCGACGACCTGCTGATGCGCTACGTCGACATCCAGCAGACCATCCCGGCCATCCTCATCTACCTCGTGCTCGTACTCCCGTTCGGCCGGTCGCTGTTCCTCATTGTCGTGGTGTTCGGCCTGCTGTCGTGGGGCGGCGTCGCCCGCGTCGTCCGTGGCGAGGTGCTCCAGCGGAGCGAGGCGACGTACGTGACCGCCGCGAAAAGCTACGGCGCGTCCGACTGGTGGATCGTGCGCCGGCACGTCCTGCCGAACACGTCGAACGCGGTGTTCACCGCCCTGTCGTTACAGATTCCCGTCCTCATCCTGGCGGAGGCGGCGCTCGCGTATCTCCAGTTGGGCGAGCGCTACTCCGAGTCGTTTGGCAACCTCATCGCGCTGGGGATGCGCTCGGTCAGCCAGAGCTTCAACTTCCCCGGCGCGTGGTGGATAGCCGCCGTTCCGGCCGTCTTCCTGGCCGCGACGGTGCTGTCGTTCAACGTCCTGGGGGACGCGCTCCGCGACGTCCTCGACCCGAGAGGTAACTCATGAGTCTGCTCGAAGTCCGCAACCTGAAGACGCAGTTCGACACCGACGAAGGAACCGTCCGCGCCGTCGACGGCGTCTCGTTCGACGTCGACCGGGGCGAAGTCGTCTGTCTCGTCGGGGAGAGCGGCTCCGGCAAGACCGTCGCCTGTGAGTCGCTGACGAAGCTCTCCGTCCCGCCCGGCCGCATCGCCGGCGGCTCCGTGCTGTTCGACGGCGCCGACCTGACGGAACTATCGGCCTCGCGGCTCCGCGACGTGCGGGGCGGCCGCATCGCCCACGTGTTCCAGAACCCGCAGGGGTCGCTCGACCCGGTCTACACGGTCGGCGAGCAGATAATCGAAGCGATACGGCTCCACCGCGACGACTCGAAGGCCGAGGCCCGCGAGCGGGCCATCGACCTGCTCGACCGCGTCGGCATCCCCGAACCCGGCACGCGGGTCGACGACTACCCCCACGAGTTCTCCGGCGGGATGCGCCAGCGAGCGGTCATCGCCATGGCGCTGGCGCCGGACCCGGACCTGCTGGTCGCCGACGAGCCGACGACGGCGCTCGACGTCACCATCCAAGCGAGCGTCCTCAGGCTGTTGCGCGAACTGGTGGAGGAGTTCGACCTCGGGGTCCTGTTCGTCACTCACGACCTGGGCGTCGTCGCCGAAATCGCCGACCGCGTGGTGGTCATGTACGCCGGGAAGGTGATGGAGCGGGGTGGCGTCCACGCAGTGTTCGACGACCCTGCCCACCCGTACACCCGTGCCCTGCTTCGCTGTCTCCCCGGCCGCGGGGAGGCGATGGAGACCATCGGCGGGACGCTCCCGCCCGCGACGGACCCACCCGACGGCTGTCGGTTCCACGAGCGGTGTCCCCACGCGGTCGGGGACTGCCGGACCGGCGAACAACCCGCGTTCCACCCCGTCGACAACGGTCACGAGGCGTCGTGCGTCTACTACGGCGACGAGTACGACGAGGGCGAACTGGACGCACCAGCGGAGGTCGCGGAGGGACGAAGCGATGACTGAGTCGCCGCTCTTGTCGGTGCGTGACCTGGAGAAGCACTACCCCGTGCGCGGCGGCCTGCTCGGCCGACAAGTCGGCGCGGTGCGGGCCGTCGACGGCATCGACCTCGAGTTGCATCCGGGCGAGACGGTCGGACTCGTCGGCGAGTCCGGATGCGGAAAGTCGACCGCGGCGGAGGCCATCCTCCACCTGGACGAGCCGACCGGCGGCGAGGTACGGTTCGACGACGAGCGCGTCGGCGAGCACGACGACGACGCGCGCAAGCAGTTCCGGCGCCGCGCGTCGATGGTGTTTCAGGACCCCGACGGCGCGTTCGACCCCCGGATGACCGTCGGCGAGGCAATCGCCGAACCGCTCCGCATCCACGGGATGCGTGACGCCGACCGGCGCCGGGAGATCGTCGCGGACCTCGTCGAGCGGGTCGGCCTCTCGCCGTCCGACACCGACCGCTACCCCCACGAGTTCTCCGGCGGGCAGAAACAGCGGCTGGCGCTGGCCCGCGCGCTGGTGACGAACCCCGACCTGCTGGTCGCAGACGAACCCGTCAGCGCGCTCGACGTGTCGATACAGGCCGAGATTCTCGGTCTCGTGGACGACCTGCAGGCGGAGTTCGACCTCTCCGTCCTGTTCATCAGCCACGACATGGGCGTCGTCAGGCAGGTGTGTGACCGCGTCGCGGTGATGTACCTCGGCGAAATCGTCGAGGTCGCGCCCACCGAGGAACTGTTCGCGGAGCCACAGCACCCGTACACGCGGGCGCTTCTGTCGTCGGTGCCGACGCCGGACCCCGACCGGCGCGGCGAAGGGGTCGAACTCGGTGGCGACGTGCCCGACCCGCAGGACCCGCCAGACGGCTGTCGGTTCCACACGCGCTGTCCCGAGGTCATCGCCCCCGACCGGCTCGACCTCCCCCAGGAGACGTTCCGCGCGGTCACCGACCTCCGGGTCGCGCTCCGCGAGGGGACGCTCGACCGCGAGGGGCTCCGGACGGAGTGTGTCGCGGAGGGACAGGCGGACGACGCGAGCGCGGTCGACCCACAGCAGGTGGCCGCGATGGCCCGCGAGGAGTACGACGTGCCCGCGGACCTCTCGGACGAGACCGCAGAGCAGGCGCTCGCGGAGGGGCTGGCGGCCTTTGCCGACGGCGACGACGAGCGGGCCCGCGACCTGCTCGCGGAGACGTTCGCCTCGCCCTGCGAGGAACGGACGCCCGAACTACAGGAGACCGGAGCGGGGCATCCGGCGGCCTGTCACCTCCACGACTAATCCCAGAACGCCTTCGTCCGTGCGTACTCCCGCTCTCTCGCGAGCAGGTCCCGGTAGAAGTCGTCCTCGTCCTCGCGGAGGTTGTTGATGACGCGGGCGGCGTTGTGCGGCCCGACGCCGCGGGCCGCGAGCGCCCGCACCGCCTGCTTGCCGTGGGCCTGCACCAGCGAGGCCGCCCGGTAGGCCCGGCGTGTCATCTTCTCCTGTTCGTCGTCCTTGTCGCCGGAGGTGACCGCCCGCACCACCTCGTCGGCGTACGGACTGATGGCCGCTACCCGCGTCGAATCACAGAGCGGGCACGACGGTTGGTCGTCGATGCGCCGCACCTCTTTCGTGCGGTCCCAGTCGCGGCAGTGGAGACAGAACAGCCGCATCTCGTCGGTCTCGATGCGCTCGCGGACCGTCTCGATGACGGACGCGTCCGCGTTCTCCGGTGCGAGCAGTTCCTGGCCCGACGAGCGCCCGCCCGTCCCGACCGGCGTGCGCTCGCCGACCTGCTCGACTGCGAGGTCCCGGCGGCGGATACGGCGGAGCACGTCCGCCGCGCCCTCCACGTCGAGGTCCTCGCGGAGCAACTCGCGGAGCGCCTCGTCGTAGACGGGTGTATCACGGAGCGCCTCTAGCAGGCGGTCGCGGCCGAACCCGCGGCCCTTCTTCCAGTTCTTCAGGGTGCCGAACTTCGCGGCGACCTGCGCGAGTTTGAACTTCAGGGCGTCGGCGTTCTTCAGTGACAGCTCGATGAGCCCCTCGACGTGGTCGGGGTCCGTCTCGAACAGCAACTCCACCACGTCGCCCATGTGGGTGCCCGACGGCACCTCCAGTTCGACCCGGTAGGGGTCGACCTCCATCCCGACCGAGGAGCCGGTCCGCTGGCCGACGAGTGCGGACAGCAGGCGGCCCAGCGTCTCGTTGGTCTTGTGGCCGAACGCGCAGTTTAGCACCACCTGCCGGGCGTACCCCTCGACCAGTATCGTGTCGTCGGTCGGCATCGGCGCCTCGTGGCGCTCGATGGGGTCGAGCGCCTCGCTGGCGGTGTGGGCGTCCGTCGGGTGGTCGGCCGCGAGGCCGCCGGCCACCGTGTCGCGACTCGCCCCCGAATCGAAGGCCTCGCGCGTCTCCCCGCGGAGGCGGCCGACCCGCTGGGCTACCGCGTACGGCACCGGTATCTCGGCGCCGACCCACGACGGCACTTCTCCGGCGGGGTCCTCGACGGGGGTGACCTTCACCTCCTCCTCGTCCTCCTCGACCTCGGTGATGCGCCACATCTCGCCGCCCTGGACGAACACCTCGCCGGGCGACGCGAAGTTGACGACGAACCGCTCGGCGAGCGTGCCGACGGTGCGTCCGGAGGCCATGTCGACGACCCGGAAGTTCGCCTCGTCCGGTATCATCGAGAGGTTGCGGTAGAAGTACTGCCAGGTTCCCCGCGACTTCTCGATGCGGTCCGCCTCCTCGTCGAGCCAGACGACGTGGTTCTCCGAGAGTTCCCGGACCACCGACTTGAACGTCTCCTCGTCGAGGCCCCGGAACGGGTACGCGCGGCGGAGTATCTCGAAACAGCCGCGCGCGGACACCTCCCCGAACCCCATCAGCACGCCGGCTATCTGGTTGGCCACCACGTCGAGCGACCCCTCGTGGATGTTCGCGTCCTCCACCTCGCCCTCGCTGGCCATCCGCGCGATGGCCAGGGCCTCGAACGTGTCGTCCGGTCGCGTCGTCAGCACGGTCCCCCGCGACACTTCGCCCGACTGGTGGCCGGCGCGACCCACCCGCTGGAGCAACCGCCGCACCTCGCGGGGCGACTGATACTGTATCACGTGGTCGATGCGCCCCACGTCGATGCCGAGTTCCATCGAGGAGGTACACATGAGCGCGTCGAGTTCGCCCGCCTTGAAGCGGTCCTCCACGTCGATGCGGGCCTCCTTCGACAGCGAGCCGTGGTGGATGCCGATGTCGGTGCCGTACTCCTTCAGCCGGGAGCCGAGCCCCTCCGCCGTCTGGCGGGTGTTGACGAACACGAGCGTCGACTCGTTGGCGGCGACGAGTTCGTCGATGCGGCGGACCCGCGCGGCAACCTCCACGTCCGTCACGAGTTCGGACGCGAGCCGTTCGTCGCCTTCCCGGACCTCGGGCCGTTCGACGCGTACGTCGATGTCGCTACCGGCGTCGACCTCCACGATGGCACAGCCCCGGTCGCCGGTGAGAAAGCGACCCACTTCGGCGGGGTCGCCGACGGTCGCGGAGAGACCGACCCGCTGGAACGCGCCGGCGTGCTCCCGCAGGTGTTCGAGCCCCACCGTCAGCTGTGCGCCCCGCTTCGAGGCGGCGAGTTCGTGCACCTCGTCGACGACGACGTGCTCCACGTCGGCGAGCGCGGCCCGGAGTTTCTCGCCGGTGAACATCGCCTGGAGCGTCTCGGGCGTCGTCACGAGCACGTCCGGCGGGTCGTCAGCCTGTTGTTGGCGCTGGTAGTCGGTGGTGTCGCCGTGGCGCACGTCCACCTCGACGCCGAGCGTCTCGCCCCACCACTCCAGTCGCTCGCGCATGTCACGATTGAGCGCCCGGAGCGGCGTCACGTACAGCGCCTGCACGCCGTGGGTCGGCGCCCGTTCCGCGATAGCGGAGAACACCGGCAACATCGCCGTCTCCGTCTTTCCCGTGCCCGTGGGCGCGACGACGAGCGCGTGCTCGCCGCCGGCGAGCGGCGGGATGGCCCGGCGCTGTGGCTCCGTGGGCCGGTCGAACCCCCGCTCGGAGAGCGCCTCGCGCACCGGTTCCGAGAGGTGCGCGAACGCGTCCATCCCCTGCGTGTCGGTCACGGCCCCGCTTCGGTCCCCGGGCGATTAAGCCGCTCGGTGACGGTCGGCACAACCCATTTCTCGCCCGCTCCCGGAGGGGACGTATGGACTACCGCCGCATCTACTGGGCGCTGTTCGTCGGCATCGGCCTCCTGTTCGGCATCCGGTATCTCCCCGTGGTGCTGGCGGGTGGCCGTGGCCTGGGTGAACTCGCCGCCGTCGCCGGAGCGGTCGTCCTCGCCGCCGCCGGCCTGTTCGGCCTCGCTCGCCCCGAGCGGGCCGGCGGCCCCGAGGAGCCGAATCTGCTGTTCGCCATCGTCCTGTTCGCGTTCCTGCTCGAACTCGCCGCGGCGGTGCTCGGCCTCTAAACGCGGCGGTAGTCGCCGAGTCGCGTCCCGTCGAGCAGGTACGCCTCGCCCCCGCTCAGTCCCGCGGGCAGGAACGGCGAGAGGAACCCGTCGGACTCGTTGACCCAGGTGCCGCCCACGCGGTCGTTGAACGCCGGGAACACGACGAGGCCGCAGTCCACATCCAGGTCGTCGAACCGGTCGGCGAACGCTCCGGGGTTCAGTTGTCCCCTGAGCCACACCCGCTCGGCGCGGCCGCCGCCCACCTCGTCTTCCAGGCGGACCTGCGGATGCTCGTGGGCGACACACAGCGTCGACGCTTCGATGCAGTCCCGGGCGGGCCAGGTGTGGCCGTGCGCGAACCCGACGCTCCCGATGCGGACGCCCGGGCCGTCGGAGACGGTCACGTCCTCGTAGCCGAGCGCCGCGACCACCTCCCCGAGCGCGCCGTCGTGGTTCCCCTTGGCGACGGTGACCGGTGCCCGCTCGGTCAGTGCCTCGAACAGCGCGTCGAGCTCCGCGCGCTCCTCGTCACCCGGCTCGCCGATGGCGTTCGCCACGTCCCCGAGCAGGACCACCCGGTCGGGCCGCTCGCGGTCGACGAGCCGAACGAGTCGCTCCCGGCGCTCGTCGGCCGCCGAGCGGAGTTCGACGCCGTCACGCCGGAGCGCGACCTCGAGGCCGGCGTGGTAGTCGGCGGCGACGAGCGCCCGCTCCGTGCCGTAATCGACGGTCGCGGCCGGCTCGCCCGGGAGCGGCTGGACCATCAGATGGGCTTGAACACGTCGTCGTCGGGCTCGTAGCACTGCCCGCTCATCAGCGCGTCCTGGATGGCCTCCTCGACGGCCTCGGGCTCCGCGCCGGTCCGGTCGACGACCGCCTCCACGATGGCGTCGTGTTCGGCGCCGTCGCCGTCGTCCAGGTCCTCCATCGCGTCCATCACCGCCTCGTCGAGGTCGACGTCGCCCGCGTCTTCGTCTGCCGGCTCGGGTTCGGGTTCCGGCTCGGGTTCCTCGTCGGACGCGTCCTCTCGTTCGGGTTCTTCACCCGCGTCCTCTGCCGGTTCGGGCTCCGGCTCGGGTGCGTCCGCCTCGTCGGGCTCTTCGACCTCGTTGCCGGTCGAGAACCCGCCGAGTTCCTCCGCTTCGGCGCGCTCCTCCTCGCTCAGCACCTCGTCGTCGGGGTCGAACTCCTCGTCCGGCTCGAACTCGCCGATGTCGTCCCCGTCGTCGAGTTCCGTGGACGGTATCTCGTCTTCGACGCCGTCGTCCTCGCCACCCAGCTCCGTGTCGTCGTCCGGTTTCGGCACGGTCTCCGGCTCCGCGTCGACCGAGTCGGCGGCGTCTGCGGTCGCGGGCGTCCCGCCCGGTTCGACGGGCTCGTCAGCCGGCTCGCCCGTCGCTCCGTCGTCGGCCGCCGACGGCTCCGTCTCGTCGGCAGTCCCTGCCGGTTCGGCCTCCTCCGCGTCGAACTCGTCCGTTCCGGCGTCGGCCGTCGTCTCGCCGCTGTCGACACCGGCGTCCGTCTCGTCGGTCTCCCGTTCCACGTCCGCCGGCGCGTCGAGGTCGCGGTCCGCCAGCGCCCCGGCGTCGCCGTCGCCGTCGCTCGGTTCGATGTCGAGCGTTTCGACCTCGTCGCGGTCGCCGGCGACCGTCTCGAGAGCCTGCTCCGAGAGGTCACGGACGCCCCGGAGGTAGTCGGGCGTCGTCCCGTAGTGGTCGAGCGCGAGCGGGATGCCCTGCGCGAGCGCGGGGTCGACGCCGTCGGCTTCCAGCGCCTCGCGCAGGGCGTCGCCCGCCAGCCCCGACTCGATTGCGGCGGCCATCGTTCCCACCCGTTCGAGCGTGCGCTCGGCGGCCTGGACGACCCAGCGGTCGCGCGTCCCGGCGTCCACCTCGCTGATGGACTCCGGGCGGATGCTCGTGAACACCCGGTCGGAGTCGTCCGGCTGGAAGGTGCGGGCCTTCCCCGTCACCGCGATGAACGCGGGCGGGTCGGCCCGTTCGAGAAACGCCAGCGCGTCCGGCTGGTACTGGCCGGCGTACACGACGAACGCGCCGGTCGGGTCGACGACGCGACCCCGGAGCATCTCCTCGTTCACCTGTTCGACCTCGGTGAGGACCCCGACGACGAACAGGCGGTTGACGCGCGCGCCGGTCGGCGTGACGACGTAGTTGGGCGCCCGCTCCTCGTCGCTCTCCGAGAAGGAGAAGTCGGCGTCGTCGAACTCCGCGGCGAACAGCCGGTGGGCCACCTCGCGGCGACCCGGCCCGTCGGCGCTCATGCGCGCACCTCCGCCAGCAGGTCACGCGCACGCTCGGCGGGGTCGTCGTCGGTCGCGTCGAACTCGCTGGCGTCGAGGTTCGCGCCGTACTCGTCGACGGACAACTGCCCGCGGACGCGGTACTCGCGGCCGACTATCTTCTCGGCTATCTCGTCGGCGACGACGCCCTTGTCCATCTCGTCGCGGGCGTGGTCGAGCGCGTCGCTCAGGTCGCCGCCGTACACCTCCGCGGTCAACTCGTCGTCGAGGACGACTGTGACGGTGTCGGTGCCGTCGTCGAGGATGGCCTTCACCCGCAGGTCGTCCTCGCCGTCGACGTCGCCGTGTGAGCGACACTGGCCGTTCTGGACGACGCGACCGCACTCCGGACATCGCTCGATGAGACCGCTCCCGTCGCGCACCTCGATGAGGTTGCCGACGACAGCCACGTCGAACGCGCCGCCGGAGGTGACCGCCTCGCGGACGGTCATCTCGGGAGCACCGTCGGCGACCTCGACGGCTTCGCCCAGCGCGATGACCGACGAGAACTCGGAGACGTTCACCGAGGGGACGCCGCGGAACTCCCGGACGTACACGTCCTCGATGCGGACGGAGGCTCCCTCCTCGATTTCGTCGTGCGGGTCCCAGTCCGTAAACGGAAGGCGGCCGGACTCGTCGCCGAGCACGCCCGACAGGATTTCAGTCTCGCCGTCGCGACCGTCGATGGTCTTGCGTTCGCACTCGAGCACGCGGACGACGACGTTTCGGCCGCGGTCGCCGGGTGCGAGCGTCTGCAACTCCCGGTCGCCGCCCACGTCATACGGGACGTCGAGCGTCTCGTCCTCGAACACGAGGGTCGTCGACTCCCCGAGGTTGAGTTCGGGGTTTCCTTCCCACTCCCGGACGCCGGCGTTGCCGGCCGTGACGGTGTCGCCCGGCGAGAGGTCGAAATCCTGCCACGCCGTGTACGAGATGTGGCCGCTCTCGTCGGCGAGTTCGCCCTCGAAGATGACCTGGTCCTCGCCCTGGTAGCGGATGGACCGCTGGCCGACGGTGAGCACGCGGGCCGTGACGGTGACGTTCGAGTCGTCGGGCGTCACGTCCGCGACATCCTTCGAGGTCGGTTCGCTACCGCCGCCCGAGGAGGCGCCGTCGCCGTACTTCCGGCGCAGGGACTGCTTCGCTTCGTCCATCGGGACGGAGTAGCTGACGAGCTTCTCCAGGTCGTCCATGACCTCCTCTTTATCAACACCGAGGTCGGAGGCGAGCTCCTCGGCTTCTGCTTCCAGACTCATCGGGGAGGCGTTCGCCCCGCCCGGTAAAAGGGTTTGTCGCCCGGCGTCAGCGAACCAGTCCGCGTGCGACCGCGTCGAGCAACAGGTCCCGGACGGCGGGGTAGTCGTCGCCCACCTCCTCGCGGTGGAGCGTGACGAACGTCGCCGCGCGGACCGCGCCTGCCACTACGTCGGGGTCCGCGTCCGGGAGCCGTCCCGCCGCCTGCCAGCGCTCGACGAACGGGCGAACGAGGGCGAGGTCCGCCTGTCGAGCCTCCGTCAGGTTCGAGTCGTCCACCGCGTCCCGAAGCCGGTCGTACTCGTCGCCGACGAGCAGTTGCCGCGTCAGCGGGTTCGTCTCTATCTCGTCGCAGACCCGGCCGAGGAACGCCCGGAGGCCGGCCTCGGGGTCGTCCCACGACAGCGGCGGGAGCACCTCCGCGGCGACACGTTCGCCCTCGCGTTCGAGGACGGCGACGTACAGCGCCTCCTTCGAGTCGAAGAACCGGTAGAACGTCCCGGTGGCGATGCCGGCGTCGTCGGTCAACTCCGCGACGGTCGTCTTCGAGAGCCCGTATCTGGTGAACCGCTCGCGCCCGGCCGCGAGAAGGTCGCGCTCGATGCGCTCCCGTTCGGCGTCGCTGAACGTCATCGCACGTCGGCCCGGCGGAACCAGAGTACGCTCGCCGCGACCAGCGCGGCCGTCGCCAGCAGCAGGATGCCCGCCCCCACGATGTCGTACTCCGAGTGGACGAGCACCGCGGTCGGGTCGTAGTAGTGGGTCGGCGACAGGAGCGCGAGTTCGTCGAACTCGGTGGAGGCGGCGACCGTCTCCACGAGGAACAGCGCGAACACCGCGCCGAGACCACCCCGCTCCGCGAGGTCCGCGCGCTGGAACACGACCGACAGCAGTAGCCCGATAGCCGCACAGGCGAGCAGATACGGCACCGACAGCAGGTGGACCATGGCCAGGTTCGCCACGTCGATGGTCTCGCCGACCGCGAGGATGCCGCCGTAGACGGCGAGGAACGCGACGGTGTTGACGACGACGACGGGCACGAGCAGGCTGGCGAACGTCTGGAGCACGACGTCGGTGCGGGACAGCGGCGTCGCAAGCAAGGTGTCCATCCGCCCCCGCTCGATGTCGCGGGCGATGAGCCCGCCCGCGCGGTACGCGAAGTAGAGACCCAGCAACAGCACCCAGCCGAACACGTACAACTCGGCGGCGAGGAACCCGCCCATCGTCGTGAACGCCTCGATGCCGAACGCCTGCTGGAAGGCGGGCGGGAGGCTGTCGACGTACGCCTGCAGGTCCGCCCCCGACGCCTTCACCGACGGGAAGAACGCGACCATCATCAGGCCGAGGAGGCTGATGCCGACCGACAGCGCCAGCGACCCCTTGAGCCGCCCCTTCGACTCGTAGCCGGCGAGCGCGAACCGGCGGGCGGTACTCACGCGACCACCTCCTCGACCCGGCCAGTGTCGTCCTCGCCGTAGAACCGCATGAACACCTCTTCGAGCGGCGCCTCCTCGATTTCGAGGTCGACGACGTGGTAGCCGTCGAGCGCGTCGACCAGGTCGTCGTAGCCGCCCGTGAGCGTGAAGGTCGTCGTCGTGTCGACCGAGAGGTCGTGGACGCCCTCGAAGGCGAAGTCGTCGGGGTCGACCTCGCCCTTCACGCGGAGGCTGACGTGCTTGCCAGCGCGGTCCAGCAGGTCCGAAACCGACTCGACGGTGACGAACCGGCCGTCCCTGACGATGCCGACGCGTTCGCAGACGCGGCGCACCTCCCCGAGGATGTGCGAGGAGATGAACAGCGTCACGCCCCGCTCACGCTCGGCGTCGAGGAAGTCGTAGAACCGCTCCTGCATCAGCGGGTCCAGCCCCGACGTGGGCTCGTCCATCAACACGAGGTCCGGTTCGTGCATGAACGCGAGGACGATGGCGAGTTTCTGCCGGTTCCCCCGCGAGTAGTCACCGACTGCGCGGTCGAGCGGCGCGTCGAACAGCGCCGCGAGGTCGTCGCTTCGCCGGTCGCCCTTCAGGCCGGCGTGCAGGCGGATGAGCTCCCGGCCGGTCGCGGACTCGTCGAGCCCCGGCTCGGCGGGAAGGTAGCCGATGCGTTTTCGGGCCGCTCGGAGCGCCGCGGCGTCGCGCACGTCGGCACCGAGCACCGACGCGGTGCCGTCGGTCGGCGCGATGAACCCGAGCAGGGTTCGGATAGTGGTCGTCTTGCCTGCGCCGTTGGGGCCGAGATAGCCGAACGCCTCACCCTCCTCGACGCTGAACGTGAGGTCCTCGACGCCTCGCACGTCGCCGTAGTACTTCGTCAGGCCGGTCGCTTGGATTGCTGGCATGCACTGTTCACTACTCGTACTACGGTTCGTGAACGCTTGAACGTATCGTTCATGCGTTCCGGCTTCTGGAGAACACCACCGGAAGGGGTAAGCGGGCCGCGCCGCACCCGCCGGTATGCACGTCCGGGCGAACGCCGCCGTCTCCGCGGACGGCAAACTGTCGACGCGCCGGCGCGAACGACTAACCATCTCGGGCGAGGAGGACTTCGCGCGCGTCTATCGGATGCGCGCCGAATCCGACGCAGTGGTCGTCGGCGTCGGGACGGTGCTTGCCGACGACCCATCGCTGTTGTCACACGACGAGACGCACCGCGCGTCGGTCGGCAAGGAGGGTCACCCCGCGCGGGTGGTCGCGGACTCCCGGGCACGGACCCCGCTCGACGCGGACATCCTCGCGGGCGCGGCGACGACGTACCTGCTGGTCAGCGACGCCGCGTCCGCCGACCGCGTCGACGCGCTCCGCGACGCTGGCGCCAAGGTCGTCCGGGCAGGGGACGAGCGCGTCGACCTCGCGGCCGCCTTCGAGCGCCTCGATGAGCGCGGTGTCTCCGAGTTGATGGTCGAGGGTGGCGGCGAACTCATCTTCTCGCTGTTCGACGCCGGACTGGTCGACGAACTCACGACGTTCGTCGGCGGGATGGTGGTCGGCGGCCGGGACGCGCCGACGCTCGCGGACGGGGAGGGGTTCGTCGACGAGTTCCCGGCACTCTCGCTTCGTGGGGTCGAGGAACTGGACGACGGCGTGGTGCTGACGTGGAGTGTCGAGGGCTGACAGGCGGCGCGAGCGTGGCCGAGCGACCGCAGGGTGCCGCGTGGCCGTACGTGACGACTAGCCGCGGGGCGGTGCGCCGCACTCCCGCCGTGTTCGCCCCGCGCTGACAGTCAGGTCACGGGGCGGTTGCTCGCGGGATGGTACAAAAGGATACGCCGGGGTCGCTCAGTGCTGGTGGCCGGTCAGTTCGGCGTAACTCGCGCCGAACCGCTTCTCGAACAGGTCCATCGTCAACTGCTCGACGGACTCGAGGTCGTCGGTGTCGCCTTCGGAGTGGTGGACTGCGGCGTGGATGCGCTGGGCACAGCCGAACATCGCCAGGTCGCCGACCACTTCGGCGGCCGACTCCTCGCCCTCGCGGAGCATCTCGACCAGTTCTGTCGGGAGCGTGACCGTGTCTTCGCCGTCCTCGCCGTCGATGTGGAGTTCGACCGTTTCGGGCATACGCCGCAGGAGGAGAGCGCGGGGGATATGTCTGTGGGTTCCGTGTCCCCGTGTCGTCAGGTCGTCGGTCGTCGTCGATTGTCACGACGCCGACCCTGTCAGTCGTCCGCGGCGGCTTCGGCCTCTGCCTGCTGGTCGCGCTCCAGGTCCTCGAGGTACTCGTCGGCGTCGATGGCGGCCTTCGACCCCATACCGGCGGCGGTGACGGCCTGCTGGTAGTGGAAGTCGACCACGTCGCCCGCGCCGAACAGGCCGGGTACGCCGGTCTTCGTCTGACCGGCCCCGCGGCCGGCCTCGGTGACGAGGTAGCCGTCGTCGGTCATCTCGACGCCCATCCCCTCGAGGTAGTCCGTGTTCGGGGTGTGGCCGATGGCGATGAACACCGCGCCGACGTCCATCTCGTACTGTTCGGTCGCCGGGTCGTCGAGTTTCTCCGAGGGATACCCCTCGGGGTTCTCCGCGAGCGTCACCGTCCGCACGCCCTCGTCGGGCGTCCCTTCGATTTCGAGGAGTTCGGTGTTGCGGAGCAGTTCGATTTCGCCCTCCTCGACCTTCTCCATCGTGCGGTCGATCCAGTAGTCCTCCGCGCGGAACTCCTCTCGTCGGTGGACGACGTACACCTTCGAGGCGAACTTGGTCAGGAAGTTCGCCTCTTCCATGGCGGCGTCGCCACCGCCGACGACCAGCATCTCCTCGCCCCGGAAGAACGCCCCGTCACAGGTCGCACACGTCGAGACGCCGTAGCCCATCAGTTCGTCCTCGCCGGGGATGCCGAGCGTCCGGGCGGACGCGCCGGAAGCGGCGATGAACGCGTCGGCCGTGTAGACGGTGCCGTCGCGCAGTTCGACGCGGAACCGGCCGTCGCCTTTCCGCTCCAGGTCGACGACGACGCCGTGGTCGATTTCGGCGCCGAACTGCGTCGCCTGCTCCTTCATGTCGTTCACGAGGTCCGGCCCGGAGATGCCGTCCGGGAATCCCGGGTAGTTCGCCACGTCCGTCGTCAGCGTGAGTTGACCGCCGGGTTCGACCCCTTCCAGCACGAGGGGGTCGTTGTTCGAGCGGGCCGCGTAGATGGCCGCTGTCAGCCCGGCGATGCCCGACCCGGCCACGATGAGCCGGCGGTGTTCGGCGTCGTCCGTCATGTCTCGGGATACCCGTCGGTGGCGTAATTACCTTGCGCCCGATGCGCGACGCGTGCATCTCCGGGGTGGTACCACGTCTCAGGTGGTAACCGCCGCACGGAGGTTCCGGAGCATCGTCCGACCGTTCGCCCGATAGAAGTCGAGCAGGTCGTCGTCCGCCGAATCGAGCGCCGTCGCCAGCGCCCCGGCGGCGTCCTCGTGGACGCCCGCGCCGTGGCCCACCAGCACGCGCTCGGGGTCCAGGCCCGCGAGTGCCTCCGGTGGGAACGGCCGCCGGAGATACGAGACGCCCAGGTCCGTCTCGCCCGGCGCGAGGAAGTAGTCGGTCGCACCCACGGCCTCTGCGACGACCAGCGTCTCGCCGTCGAACAGCGCCCACTCCTTCCAGAGGGGATTGACAGTCACGGGCAGGAGGTCGTACGTCGTGGCCGGGAGCGCCCCGGAGAACCGCCGAACAGGGACGCCGAGGTCGACCCCCGTGAGGCCGGCCGGCAGATACACCGGCACGTCGTGGCGGGCGGCGATGCGTTCGGCGTGGCGCGTGTGATACTCGAGCAGGACGACGACGCCGGCCACCTCTCCGAACTCCGCCAGCAGGTCGTCGAGGCCGTCGGCGTCGACGGGGTCGACGACGAACACGCCCCCCTCCGTCGCCAGCGCGTGGGACGCCCGCCGCATCGTCTCCTCGGGGTGGGCGAGCCAGCCGACGCCTCCGTCGAAGCGGCCGATTTCGTGGACCGTGCCCGGCCCGGTCAGTTTCGACGGCACGGTCGGCCGGCGGGGAGGAACGCACATAAAACTGGGCGACGAAGACGGCCCATGCCCGCCGACCTCGCCGAGAAGACCGACCGCTACGAGCGACTGCTCGCGGAGGCACTCGACGCGGCGACGGTCGTCCCGCCCGAGGGGACGCCGTTGCACGACGGCGCCGCCGAGTGCGAGGAGATGGCTCGCTCGTATCTCGAGGACGGCCGCCACTTCCGCGAGAACGAGGACCTCGTGAACGCGCTGGCGGCGTTCTCCTACGGGCACGCCTGGCTCGATGCGGGCGCTCGACTGGGCCTGTTCGACGTCCCCGAGGAGGGACACCTGTTCACCGTCTGAGCGATACGCTCGAACCCGTGGAGGGCCGACGGCCGCCATCTGACGGAGTCGGTGTGCTTACATGAGAGGCGGGAGACAGTCGACCCGATGGAGGCGTCCCTCTGGTACGTGTTGACCGGGACGCGTGGCGGGACGAACCGCGTGCGCATCCTGAAGGCGCTCGACGAGCGCCCGCGAAACGCGAACCAGCTCGCGGAGGACCTCGACCTCGATTACAAGACCGTCCGTCACCATCTGGACGTTCTCGAGGAGAACAACATCGTCCGCGACAGCGGTGACGACTACGGCGCCATCTACCTGCCGACCGACGAGGCACGGGTCCACTGGGAGACGGTCGAGGAGATAATTGAACAGGTCTGAGCATGGTACGAACACCGACTATGGCTGAATTTGGGAAAGCGTATAACCGTTCGTGGGGGAGAGGGAGTAGATAGATGGCCCTGCTCGTGACGCTCGTTCGCGTGTTCATCGTGCTGAACCTCGTCCTGTTGACGGGGCTCGCATACGTGTGGGGCCGCAACTACGCACAGTTGAAGTCGAAACACTCGCTGGGTCTGCTGCTGTTCGCCGCGTTCCTGCTCGGCGAGAACCTGATGGCCGCCTACTTCTTCCTCGTCGACCCCACGCTCACCGCGTGGATAACGAACCCCGAGCAGGTTCCGCCCGTCGCACAGGGCGCGATGATGTCGCTTCGGGTGCTGGAGTTCGGCGGCCTCGCGTTCCTCACCTGGACGACCTGGGACTGACGCCCGGTCCGTTCTCCCCGTTCGCTCTACCGATAGCCACCGCGCCGTCGCCGCGTCGCCGCCCACCCGAACGGAATTTGGGTGAGAGGGGGGTAAGAGGGGGGACCCAGTTCGGCAAATCCCCTTTAGGAGAACGGACTTCCAACAGAGCATGCATCGAAGCATAGGTGCAATCTTCATGACCCTCGTGCTGGTCGCCCTCGGGGCGGCCGGTGCGGCAGCGGCCGTCCCCACCGACGGCACACAGGCACAGACCGCCGGAACGGTCCAGGCCGAGGGTCCGAGCGTAACGCTGAACAACCAGACGAGCGGCGGGACGACGGTTACCGTCGCGTCGGTGACGGTGCCCGACGGCGGGTTCGTCACTATCCACACCGCCGCGGTCACCGAGGGCGGCGCGAAAACGTTCTCCTCGGTCTCGGGTACTTCCGGCTATCTGTCGGCCGGCACCCACGAGAACGTCACGGTGACGCTCGACGAACCGGTCGACAACACCTCGACGCTCGTGGCGATGCCCCACAAGGACACGAACGGGGACCACACGTACTCGTTCGTCGCCTCGAACGGCGAGGCCGACGGCCCGTACACCTCGATGGGGAACATCGTCATCGACACTGCGACGGTCACCGTCTCCGCGTCGGTGACGTACGACCAGTCGCGGACGAACGGCTCCTCGATAACGGTCGAGCGGGTCGAACTGTCCGAGAACGGGTTCCTCGCCATCCACGACTCGAGTCTGCTCGACGGCGACACGTTCGCGTCCGTGCGTGGCGTCTCCGGACAGCTGTCGGCCGGCGTCCACGAGGACGTTAGCTTCCGGCTCGACGAGCCGCTCGAGAGCAACGACACGCTCATCGCGATGCCGCACAAGGACACCGACGACGACGGTGAGTACGACTTCGTCACCTCCGACGGTGCGGACGACGGCGTGTTCACCGACGCAGGTGGCAACATCGTGCTGATGCCCTCGCCGGTCGCGGTCACCGGCGACAACGCGGCGTCCGTGACGATGGCCAACCAGTCGTCCGGCGGTCACCTCGTCTACGTCGAGGAGGTGTACCTCCCGTCCGGCGGGTTCGTGACGGCCCACGACTCGAGTCTGCTCGACGGCGACACGTTCGCGTCCGTGCGCGGCACGTCCGCGTACCTGACGGCCGGCAACCACGAACACGTCCCCATCACGCTGGACGAGCCGCTCAACGAGAGCGACACGGTCATCGCGATGCCGCACAAGGACACCGACGACGACCGCGCGTACGACTTCGTCACCTCCGAGGGACAGGACGACGGTCCCTACACGGACGGGAACGGCAACATCGTGCTCGACCCCGGACAGGTGACGGTGAGCGCCGGCGTCCACGTCCACGGCCAGGGTTCGGCGGGTAACTCCGTCACCGTGGCGACAGCCGACCTCTCCCAGGACGGGTTCGTCACCATCCACGACGCGTCGCTGACGGCGGGCGCGACGTTCGACTCCGTGCGGGGGTCGACGTATCTCGAGGCGGGGCTCCACGAGGGCGTGACCGTCCCGCTCGACGACCCGCTCGTCACGTCACAGACGGTGTACGCGATGCCGCACAAGGACACCGACGGCGACGCCGAGTACGACTTCGTGACGAGCGGCGGGAGCACGGACGCTCCCTTCACCGCGAACGGCAACATCGTGTTCGAGGGCGCGTCGGTCAGCGTCCTCTCGCAGGTGACGTTCACCAACCAGAGCGTCGACGGCAACACGGTCACGGTCGACTCCGTCACCCTGCAGGACGGTGGGTTCGTCACCATCCACGGTCCCTCGCTGGCTGACGGCGAGGCGCTCGCGTCGGTGCTGGGCACCAGCGAGTACCTCGGTCCGGGCACCCACGAGAACGTCACGGTGACGCTCGACAGCGTGCCCACCACCGACGGGGCGATGTTCGCGATGCCCCACTACGACACGAACGACAACCAGCAGTACGACTTCGTGACGAGCGAAGGCGCGGCCGACGGCCCGTACACGGCCGGCGGCAACATCGTGTTCGAGCCCGCGACGGTCACCGTCCCCGGGCAGGCGTCGGTGACTCTGGAGTCGCAGGCGACGGCCGGCTCCTCGCTGACGGTCCAGAGTGTCAGCGTCTCGAAGGGCGGATTCGTGACCATCCACGACGCGAGTCTGCTCGACGGCGACACGTTCGAGTCCGTGCGCGGCACGAGCGCGTATCTCGAGGCCGGCGAGCACTCGGACGTCGAGGTCACGCTGGACGAGCCTGTCGAGGAGTCGGGCACGTTCATCGCGATGCCGCATCTCGACACGAACGGCAACGAGGAGTACGACTTCGTCTCCAGCGAGGGCACCGATGACGGTCCGTACACCACGTCGGGCGGTGACATCGTGCTCGACGACGCCGAGGTCACGCTGAGCATGGCCTCCGAGACGGACGACGGTCAGATGGCCGAGGGGTCGCCGACCGGAACCAGCCAGCCCGGGTTCGGCCTCGTGGTCGCCATGCTGGCGCTGGTCGCCGCGGCACTGCTCGCACTGCGGCGCGACTGACGCGACACGCCGCGGCCGGCGCGCCCGGCACGGCACACAACCTTTATTATCTTTCATTAATCGACAGCGGCCGTGCAGAGGTATGCACGTCCGTGGTATGGTCTCTCAAACATCCGAAATCGGCCGCCTCGCGCCTCGAGCCTGCGAAAGATTTATAAGGTTTACGGACTTACGTAGGGGTAGCAAGCGAGCTACCGGCGTTCTTTCGGTTCTCACCACCGGTAGCCCGTTGCATCCCACTCCCCACCATGAGCGACACCGAGATACGAACCTACACCGAAGAGGCATCGGAGGCGTCGAAGCGCCGCGAGACCGAGGAGTCGACCGACGAGGTCGTCTGCCCCGAGTGTGGCGGCCGCCTCGAGACGGACACCGAGCACGGCGAGACAGTCTGTGCGGACTGTGGTCTCGTCGTCGAGGAGGACAGCATCGACCGCGGCCCCGAGTGGCGCGCGTTCGACGCCAGCGAGCGCGACAGCAAATCCCGCGTCGGCGCCCCCACGACCAAGATGATGCACGACAAGGGGCTCTCGACGAACATCGGCTGGCAGGACAAGGACGCCTACGGCAAGTCGCTGTCGAGCCGTCAGCGCCAGAAGATGCAGCGGCTCCGGACCTGGAACGAGCGGTTCCGCACGCGTGACTCGAAGGAGCGCAATCTGAAGCAGGCGCTCGGCGAAATCGACCGCATGGCGAGCGCGCTCGGGCTCCCGGAGAACGTCCGCGAGACCGCGTCGGTCATCTACCGGCGCGCTCTCAACGAGGACCTCCTACCGGGCCGCTCCATCGAGGGCGTGGCGACGGCGTCGCTGTACGCCGCCGCGCGACAGGCGGGCGTTCCCCGCTCGCTCGACGAGGTGCGCAACGTCTCGCGCATCGACAAGATGGAACTGACCCGGACGTACCGCTACATCGTCCGCGAACTGAACCTCGAGGTCGCGCCTGCGGACCCCGAGAGCTACATCCCGCGGTTCGCCAGCGACCTCGACCTCTCGGACGAGGCCGAGGGCCGCGCCCGCAAGCTCATCGAGGCCGCCCGCGAGGACGGTCAGCTGTCGGGCAAGAGCCCCGTCGGACTGGCCGCGGCCGCGGTGTACGCCGCCGCGTTGCTGTGCAACGAGAAGGTCACCCAGAGCGACGTGAGCGAGGTCGCCAACATCTCCGAGGTCACCATCCGCAACCGGTACAAGGAACTGCTGGAGGCGGAGGGCGTCGTCACCGCCTGACCCGTCGCTCGCGTGGGGTTTTCCGGTCCCCGTCGGCCGACCCGTGACAAAGCTTTTCATACCTGCCCCTACATTCCAGCGGCATGGAGGAGACGTACGTCCGACTGTTGTGTCCCGAATGTGGCAAACACTGGGAGGAGTCGCCGAGCAACCTTCCGGACCCGGCCCGCACCTTCCACTGTCCGAACTGCCACGCGAGCCGCCGTCTCTCCGAGTTCGCCCGGACGGAACACGACCTCCAGAACATGAAGTCGCTGTAGCACCACTTCGGGCCGTGCCCCTCCGTGGGTGGCGACGGTTCGGTGCCGCTACTCGCCGACCGGCGAGCGGGCGCCGCAGGCCTCACAGCGTCGCTGTTCGACGCCGTCGACCGTCTCCAGTTGCGTGTCCGGGAGGCCACACTCCGGGCAGAGCACGTACGCCTCGGCGTACGCGTCCAGCGCGTCGTCGATGCGGCTCTCTCTGAACGACCCGGTGAGCCGCAGGCGCCCTGCGTCGTCGATGTTCGCGGACGTGCCGAGTTCGTTCTGCAGGAACTTCATGACGTGGGTAGGCGCCCGGCCGAACCGGTCGACCGTCGCCTGGAAGTTCTCGAACACCGTCGCGTTCCCCTCGGTGCGCACGTCCGGGTCCGGAACCGAGAACCGCGAGGCGCTTCCCTTCGCGTCGGGCGTCTCCTCCATCGCCCGGTCGAGATGCTCGTCGTAGCTCATACCCGAACCTGGGGGCGGCGGCCGGAAAAGCCGTTCGGGACGAGATGCGGCAACACCGGCCGGCTCGAAAAGCGTGCCATCGGCCCTCATACGCCGTTTCTCGGGGATGCATGTTAACGAGACTCAGGATAATAATATAACCCTCCGGTGGTAAGCCGGTGTTGACCATGAAGAAGCAGGAGCTCATCCATCTCCACGGCCTGCTTGCTGAGGTACGAAACCACTACGAAGAGCTCGCAGGTGCGGACGTCGAACACCAGGAGTACACCGATCTCGGGGTACGACCGACATCCATCCACAAATCGAAAACCGACCACAAGGCCGCTGTTTTTGCGCTCGCTGACGGGATCACCGACGAGATGACCGAGGAGGCCAAGGAGCCGGTCTCCGCGGCCGCCGACTGAACGCCCCGACGCGCGTTCTCGCCGGATAGCAACCGTCCCAGCGGCCGCGCCGCCCCGTGTGCGGGCGCGCCCCGGTGCCGGTTACTCGTCGTCGAGCAGGTCCTCGAACTCCGGTAACCCCTCGTCCGACCCTTCGTCCGACCCCCCGTCCTCGTCGTCGTCCCCGTCGCCCTCCTCGTCCGCGCCGTCCGCCTCGTCGTCCTCGGTCGCCTCGACGGTCACTACCTCCAGCGGGATGTTGTGGAGTCGCTGGCCGATCTCCTTGCGCGCGATGCGGGAGGCGTGCTCCTCCCGTTCGACGTTGAACACGTCCATCTCCAGTTCCAGCGCGACCAGCCCCTCGTCGGCCGCGATGAACGCGGGCTCGAGTTCGTCGCCGCAGTGCGGACACGCCCGCTCCCCCATGTTTATCTCGACGTAGTTCAGGTCGGGGTTGAGCATCTCGCCCGTCTTCGAGATGGCGATTCGCACCGCCTCGTCGGCGGTTCCCACGTCGTAGACGGGGACCGCGGCCTCGACGACGACTCGACAATCCATGTCAAGTAGTTGGATAGCCAGTATGATAATGGTTCGCCCACCACACGGTGAGTCGAAAGCCGGAAGCCCGCCGCCGCCGACCGGCGGATATGCACCAGGGGCAGATTCCGCTTGCGGACCTTTCGGGCGGGTTCGACCTGCAGGCTACCATAGAGTCCGGCCAGACGTACCTCTGGGAGCGTGCGGACGGTCGCATGTTCGAGGACGACGACGTGCGGGGTGGCGGCGCGTGGTACGAGACGGTCCTGCCCGCGTCGTTCACGCCCTCGAACGACCCGGAGGTGCTCCGTGCCCGCCAGACGGACGCCGCCGTCGAGTGGCACGCCTCCACGTCTGATGCACCCGACCTCCTCACGGGGCTTCTCCGGCTTGACGACGACCTCGACGCCATCCGTGCGGCGACGCCCGACCTCCCGATGGTCGAGCGCGCGTACGACGCCTACCACGGGATGCGTCTCGTCCGCGACCCACCCTTCCCCTGTCTGATTTCGTTCATCTGCTCGGCCCAGATGCGCGTCGAGCGCATCCATGGGATGCAGACCCGCCTGGCCCGCGAGTACGGGACGCCCGTCTCGTTCGACGGCCGCACCTACCACGCGTTCCCGACGCCCGAGCAGTTGGCCAAGGCGACGGAAGCCGACCTGCGTGACCTCTCGCTGGGGTATCGGGCCCCGTACGTCCAGCGGACCGCCGAGATGGTCGCCACCGGGGAGACGACGCCGGAGGCCGCACGCGAGATGGCGTACGAGGATGCCCGCGAGCATCTCACGCAGTTCGTCGGCGTCGGCGACAAGGTGGCCGACTGCGTCTGTCTGTTCTCGCTCGGCTTCCTCGAGGCGGTGCCGCTCGACACCTGGATTCGCACCGCTATCGCCGACTACTACCCGGAGTGTGACCGGGGCTCCTACGCCGAGACGTCGCGGGCCATCCGCGAGCGGTTCGGCGGCGAGTACGCCGGCTACGCACAGACGTACGTGTTCCTCTACCTCCGCCGCGGCGGCGAGTGACGCTCACCCGCCGCTTCGACGCACTTATCTGAGAGTTCTCTCAATCAAAAGTATGCACGAGGTGGCTCCGTGACTGCCGTCGATGCCCTGGCGCTGGTCGTCGCCGCGTTCGCTGGCGGCGCGTTCGGCGCGGCCCTCGGCGCGTTGCCGTCGTTCACGTTCGCCGGGTTCGTCGTCGTCGTCGGGGAGGTGTACCGACTCGCCCAGCAGAACCTCGCTCCTGACGCGGCCCCGATCGGCAACGTCGGTCTGGTCGACTCGCTGGCGTTCGGCGTGGTGTTCGGGCCGCACGTCGCGTTCGGCGGCGGGGCGGCCGCGGCCGCGTATCTCGCCGCCCGCGGCGAGATGCCCGTCGAGGGGTTCTCGTACAGTCCCGCGAAGCGAGTCACGACGGGGCTCGGGACGCGCCCGGACGTGCTGGCCGTCGGCGGTGCGTTCGGCGCGTTCGGCCACCTGTTCGCCACGGCGTCGGGGGCGCTCGCGCTCCCGTGGGACCCCGTCGCCGCGGGCGTCGTCGCCTCCGCGCTCGTCCACCGCGTCGTGTTCGGCTTCGACGTGGTCGGCGCCCGCGGTTCGCTGTTCGACATGAACCCTGCCCGGACCGACGGTGGCGAGCGGGGCGTCGAGCCGTGGCTCCCGTACCAGACGCGGTGGCCCGACGTGGCCGCCATCGGTCTCGTGGCGGGCGTCCTCGGCGGGTTCGTCGCCTACCGGACCGGGAGCGCGTTCCTCGCGTTCGGGCTGAGCGTCGCCGTCCTCGTGTTCTTGAACGCGGGCGTCGAGCGCGTCCCGGTGACCCACCACGTCACCCTCCCCGCGAGCACGGCGGTGCTCGCCGTCGTGCCGGGGCCGCTGGCGTCGCTCACGCCCGCGACCATCGCGGCGGCGATGCCGCTGTGGGTCGCCCTGGCGCTCGGCGCCGGGTTCGGCCTCCTCGGGTCGCTCGTCGGCGAACTCGCCCAGCGGGCGCTGTACGCCCACGCGGACACGCACCTCGACCCGCCGGCCGCCAGCATCGTCGTCACCTCGTTCGTGGTCGCGGTGCTGGCGATGGCCGGCGTGTTCCCGACCGCGGCGTGGGTCCCGACGCCCTGACGGTAGATTTATCTGAACAGTCTTTCAATCGTTGGTATGGTCAAGGCCACCGACCGGATGGAGCGACTGGTCACCGAGGAAGCCAGTTGCTGTGGCACCACCGTCGAGGAGTGCGAACGGCGACTGGAGGAAGTCGCCGTCGACGCGGGAACGCGCACCGAGGAGGCCGACGTCGACGCGCTGTCGGCGCTGGCCAACGACACGCGCTACGGCATCGTCCGCCTGTTGCACGCCGCGGGCGAGGAGCTCTGTGTCTGTGAACTCGACGCCGTCACCGACGTGAGCGACAGCGCGGTCAGCCACGCGCTCCGGACGCTCCGGGAGGCCGGCCTCGTCACCGCGCGCAAGGAGGGGCGCTGGAAGTACTACCGGACGACCGACCGCGCGACGGCGCTTCTGGTCGCGCTCGACGGCACGCGGGGGCCGGAATGAAACTCGGCTTCGTCTGCGTCCAGAACGCCGGCCGCTCGCAGATGGCGACGGCGTTCGCCGAACGGGAACGCGACGCGCGCGGCCTCGACTGGGAGATACTGACCGGCGGCACTCACCCCGCCGAGTCAGTCCACGAGGAGGTGGTGCGGGCGATGGCCGACGAGGGATTCGACCTCTCGGACCGGACGCCCCGCGAGGTGTCGACCGCGGAACTGGAGTCCTGTGACGTGGTTGCGACGATGGGCTGTTCGACGCTCTCGCTCGATGCGGACGTGGACGTGCGCGACTGGGCGCTCGAGGACCCCGACGGCAAGTCACCCGAGGAGGTGGCCCGCATTCGCGAGGCGGTGCGCCGGCGCGTCCGCGACTTGTTCGACGAACTCGCGTAGCGCCCCGGGTTTTTCTTCGTTCGCGTCGTACGCCGGCCGTGACAAGCATGAGCGACCCACTGCGCGCACACGTGTACGTCTCCGGCCGCGTCCAGGGGGTCTACTACCGCGCGAACACCCGCGACACCGCCAGAGAGCGGGGCGTCGACGGCTGGGTGCGGAACCTCGACGACGGCCGCGTCGAGGCAGTCTTCGAGGGGCCGCGCGACGCCGTCGAGTCGATGGTCGAGTGGTGTCACGAGGGGAGTCCGCGGGCGAACGTCGAGGAGGTGGCCGTCGAGTACGGCGAGCCCCAGGGCGCGTCGGGGTTCGAGGTCAGGTACTGAGCCGCCGCGCGACGGACTCGGCCGCGGCCGACCGGATGGCGTCAGCGTCGACCGGTTCCGGAAGGGCCGCGTACCGCTCGCGGACGAGCCGCTCGACCAGTCGGTCGAGCACCCGGTCGACCGTCGTCCCGTCGCCGAGCGTCGCGGCCACTCGGTCGATGCGCTCGGGTGTAACCGCTTCCTCGACGAGCGTCTCCGGGTCGACGGTTGGCGGGTCAGCGCCCACCGCCGGGGTCACCACGAGCGCCCGGCCGCCGTTTTTGTTCCGCACGAGCAGACCCGCGACGGGGCCGTTCCGGTACGCCGACGCGGGCATCTCGTACCGCTCGGGTCGGAAGTCTCGCGCCGGTAGCTCCTTGCTGACGGCGTTGACCGGCGCCAACCCCAGTCGCTCGAACGCCTGTTCGGCCACGTCGGGCGTCCGGAACCCCCGGTCCGGCGCGTGGACATCGACGCCGAGGAACGCGGGCAGGCGGTCCCAGTCGTAGGCGACGCCCTCGAAGCGGGTGGCGACGCCGAGGAACGTGTAGTCGCCGGGCGCGTCCACGGCCGCCCGGAACGCCTCGCGGTCGAACGTCTCCCGTACCGCCCTCGCGGCGAACCGGTAGCCGACCGGCTCCTCCCAGGGGTCGAACGTCCTCGCGCCGTCGCCGAAGACGAGCCCAGCGTCCCCGAGTCGGAATCGGAGTGGGGCGCCGACGACCCACTCCTGGAGCCAGAGGTGACCCGACTCGATCACCTCGGGGGCGTCATCGACGGCGGGCGTCGCGGGGAACTCCTGCACCCTCGGAGGCTGTCGGGCCACGGACATACCGGTTTCGGGCCGGAAGGTTTAGCCGCGTGGCCGTGGCCGTCTTACTATGAGCGAGTCCCCCGACGAGCCCTCCACTTCGGACGAGTCCTCACCCTCCGACGAGCGCGGCCCCGACGAGGTGTTCTGTCGCAACTGCGGCGCGGTCATCAGCGAGGAGGCCGAGATATGCCCGGAGTGTGGCGTCCGCCAGCGCGACCCGCCTAAATCCTCCATCGACGAGACGGTCGAGGAACTGTTCGAGGGCGGCAACCCGTTCGTCGCCGCCCTGCTGTCGGCGCTGTTCCCCGGTCTCGGCCAGATTTACAACCGCGAACTGGAGAAGGGACTGGTCGTGATCGTCGCCAGCATCCTCGCCGCGTTCTCGATGGTGTTCCTCGTCGGCATCGTGCTGTTCCCGGCGGTGTGGCTGTACGCCATCTACGACGCCTACACCGTCGCCGACCGTCAGCGCGAGGCGGCCGACGACGCGGCCGCGGAGTGACCCGCGTGCTGAGGCTTTAATCCGCCCCCGGTCGAACCCTCGGACATGATATCCGCACGGGAGATGGCCGTCGTCGACGCCAACGCCGAGGCGCTGGGCGTCCCCCGCAAGCAGTTGATGGAGTCGAGCGGCAACGCCGTCGCGCGCGTCGTCCGCGAGCACACCGACGCGGACGACAGCGTGGCGCTGGTCTGTGGCCGTGGCAACAACGGCGGCGACGCGTTCGTCGCCGCCCGCTTCCTCGACGACCGCGAGGCGACCGTCCACCTGCTGGGCCGCCGCGAGACGATTTCGACCGACATCGCTCGGGAGAACTGGGACGCGCTCGCGCAAGCGGAGTACGACGCCCGCGAGGTGGGCGACTCACGCGACTTCGGGCTCGACGACCCGGACCTCGTCGTCGACGCGATGCTCGGCACCGGCGTGACCGGCGCGCTCCGCGAACCCGAAGCGACGGTCGCCGAGCGCATCAACGACGCCGACGCGCCGGTCGTCGCGGTCGACGTTCCCTCGGGCGTCGACGCCGACACCGGTGACAGCGAGGGGGTCGCCGTCGACGCCGACCACGTGGTCACCTTCCACGACGAGAAGCCGGGGCTCGCGCCCCTCGACTGCGAGGTGACCGTCGCGGACATCGGCATCCCCGACACGGCGGAACTGTTCGTCGAGCGGGGCGACCTCCAGCGTCTCGGCCGCGATTCGCAGAGTCACAAGGGCGACCACGGCGAGGTGCTGGTCGTCGGCGGCGGTCCCTACACCGGTGCGCCCGCGCTGGCCGCCCAGGCCGCGCTCCGGGCGGGCGCGGACCTCGTTCGGGTCGCGTGCCCCGAATCGGTCGCCCGCGAGATACAGGGATACAGCGAGAACCTCATCCTCCGCCCGTTCGACGCCGACCGCCTCGTACCCGACGTGGTCGACCGCATCTCTGCGCTGGCGGCCGACCACGACGTCTGCGTGTTCGGGCCGGGGCTCGGGAGCGACGACGCGACGCTCGATGCGGTCGAGCAGTTCCTGTTCGCGTACGACGGCACCGCCGTCGTCGACGCCGACGCGCTCCAGGTCGTCCCCGACGTGGAGACGGACGCCACGCTCCTCTGTACGCCCCATCAGGGCGAACTCCGCAAGATGGGCGGCGAGACGAGCGACGACTGGCGCGAGCGCCGGGACCTCGTCGAGACGTTCGCCGCCGACCTCGGCCACACCCTGCTCGTGAAGGGCGCCTACGACGTGGTATCTGACGGCGACACCACCCGGGTCAACCGAACCGGCAACCCCGGGATGACCGTCGGCGGGACGGGCGACGTGCTCGCGGGGGCGGCGGGCGCGCTCGCGTGCGTGCTCGACCCGGTCGAGGCGGCCGCCGTCGCCGCCTACGCGAACGGCACCGCCGGCGACCGCGTGGTCGACCGACAGGGGTACGGGCTGGTGGCGACGGACCTCGTCGACGAACTGCCCGCGGCGCTCCGGAGGGACGAATGACGGGCGACGCCCCCGACGACGCCGAGAGCGCGGACGACGCGGCGGACCTCACTCACGTCGACGAGTCGGGCGACGCCCAGATGGTCGACGTGGGGGAGAAACCGGACACGAAGCGTCGGGCCGTCGCGTCGGGCAGTATCCACCTCCAGCCCTCGACGGTCGACGCCATCCGGGACGACGAGGTAGGGAAAGGCGACGTGCTGGCTGTGGCGCGCGTCGGAGCGATACAGGCGGTCAAACACACCTGGGAGACGATTCCGATGTGCCACCAGATACCCATCACGAACGTCGACACCGAGTTCGCGGTGGGCGAGGACCGCGTCGAGGCGACGGTGGCCGTCGAGACGACCGGCAAGACCGGCTGTGAGATGGAGGCGCTGGAGGGCGTCACCACCGGCCTGAACGTCGTCTGGGACATGGTGAAGGCCGTCGAGAAGGACGCCGACGGACAGTACCCCGACACGCGCATCTCGGACGTGCGCGTCGACACGAAGGAGAAGCGGAATCTGGACTGAAAGCATTTACCGGTGGCGACCGGATTGGTGGGCGTCCTATGCCCTCCAGACGCCGATTCCTGGCCGCCAGCGCCGGCACCCTCGCCGCGCTGGCCGGCTGTACGAACCGCGGCTCCTCGCCGACGCCGTCGGACTCGCCCAGCGACACCGACGTCCCGACGCCGGACGACGACGCCCGTCCGACACAGACGCCCCGCGACCCCACGCCACTCGACATCGGTGGCGCGTGGCCGCAGGAGGGCGGCGGTCCCGGTCACGGGGGCGTCACCTCGTCGTCGGGCGTCCCCACCGACGGCGAGGCGTACTGGCACCTGCGCCGCGTGCGGAGCGGCCCGCCGGTGTTCGCCGACGGGCGACTGCTCCACTTCGGCCTCGCGTCCGTCGACGAGTCCGGCACGCCGACGCTGACCCAGACCCCCCCGACGGGTACCTCACAGCCGCTCGACGGCGAGAAGGCGCTGTTCTGCCGAGACGCCAGCACCGGCCGTCTGCAGTGGACGCGACCGCTCGACTACCGAAGCGGGTGGCCGACCGTCGCGGGCGCGCACGTCCTCGCGGCCGGCGGGGGGTTCGTCGCCGCCTACCGCATCGAGGACGGCACCGAGGTGTGGCGCCGCGACCTCGGTGAGCGGGAGGCGGCCGTCTCGACGGCCATCGACGGCACGGCGCTCGTCGCCTCGGAGTACGTCCGCGAGGGGTCGCGCAAGCCCGACGTGCGTGCCTACGACGTGGAGGACGGTACCCGCCGCTGGAAGCGCCCCTCGCCGGAACAGCAGGCCGACCTGGCGGCCGCCGGCGACACCGCGTTCGCGCTCTCCTCGACGTTCCAGGAGCGGAGCGTCCTCACCGCCCGCGCGCTCTCGGACGGCCGCGTAACGTGGTCGGTCGACATCGACGGCAACGGTCTCGGGCACGGCCCCATCGTCGCCGGCGACACCGTCTACGTCGCGCCCGACGACCAGGGCGTGTACGCCTACGCTGTCGCGGACGGCACCGAACGCTGGCACCGCGAGGGAGAGACGGCGAACGTCGTCGGCCTCGCCGCGGGCGCCGACACCGCCTACCTCGTCGACCGCGGGACGGCGTACGCCGTCGACACGGCCGACGGGCGCGAGCAGTGGTCGGTCGGCGAGGGACTGGAACACGGCTACGGCGGCGTCCCCGCCGTCGGGAGCGACGCCGTCTACCTCCAGAAAGAGGGGTATCCGCGTTCGTTCGTCGCCCTGTCCCGGGCGGACGGAAGCGAGCGATGGACCCGGACGCTCCCCGAGACGACCGTCGAGGGCGACATGGTCATGTCGGGGCTGGCCGCACAGCCAGCAGTGGGCGATGGCGGCGTCTACGCGTACGCACAGGACGGTCTGTACGCGTTCGGCCCGGCTTGACTACTCGGCGGGGGTCGGGAGCTCCGACGCCTTCGCGCGCGACTGCTCGACGACGGCGGGCCGGGCCTCGAACTCGACTACGACCTGGTCGCCGTAGTCGACGTCCTCGACGAACGCGTGGTCGTGGAGCCACGAGACGAGGCTCATCGTCTCGTCGGCCATCGGGAGGACGAGCCGTTCGTGCTCGTAGTCGGGAAGCTCCGAGTCGATGCGGGAGCGCAGGCGGTCCAGCCCTAACCCCTCCTTCGCGCTGACCGCCACCGGGGCGGGCGCGAGCGCCGACAGGGCCTCCCGCTTCTCGACGAGTTCCTCGTCGGTCACCTCGTCTATCTTGTTCAACACGGTGACGATGGGCGCCTCGTTGCGCTCGTACAGCGTGTCGTGGGAGGTAACCAGTTTTTCCCGGATTTCCTCGACGGGGTCCGAGACGTCCACGACCAGAAGCACGAGGTCCGCGCGGTACACCTCCGACAGCGTCGACTTGAACGACTCGACGAGCCAGTGGGGGAGGTCCGAGATGAACCCGACGGTGTCGGTCACGAGCACGTCCCGCTTCTCCAGTTCCGTGCGGCGGGTCGTCGTCCCGAGCGTCGTGAACAGGCGGTCCTCGCTCTCGGCGGTGGTGTCGAGGTCCGGGTGGCGGTCCTCGTTCTCGTCGATGTCGAGGTCCGCCGCCAGCCGCCGGAGGAGCGTCGACTTCCCGGCGTTCGTGTAGCCGGCCAGTGCCACGAGGTCGAACCCCGACTCCCGGCGCTGTGCCCGGCGGTGGGCCTCGGTGTCCTCGATGGCCTCGAGTTCGTCCCGGATGTTCGATATCTGCTTTTTGATGTCCTGCTCGCGGGACTCGTCGTACTCGCCGAGCCCCATGAACCCGGGGCGCTCGTCGCGTTTCGCGAGCGAGGTCTTCGCCTCCGCGCGGGGCAGTTCGTACCGTAGCTCCGCGAGTTCGACCTGGAGTTGCGCCTTCTTCGTCTGGGCGCGCTGGCCGAATATCTCGAGGATGAGACGGAACCGGTCGATGACCTCGACGCCCTCGGGCAGTTCGTTCCCGATGTTGAACGTCTGGTAGGGGCCGAGTTGGTTGTCGAACACGACCGCCGTCGCGTCCGTCTCGCGGACGCGGGCGGCGAGTTCGCCTACCTTCCCCTCCCCGAGATGGTACGCCGGGTCCTCCGTGCGGGTCTGGGTGACCTCCGCCGCGACGTGGTAGCCGGCAGCCCCTGCGAGTTCGCGGATCTCCGCCGTCTCTATCGGGTCGGCGTCGCCCCGCTTCGCAACGACCACCGTGCCACCCTGTGGGTTCGCCGTCACTCACGGGGGAGTACGTGAAGCGAGTATTTAAGCCCCGGGCCGCCACGCGAGTCGGTGACAGGCTGCGGCCGGTCGCCGCCACAAGAGTCTTGTCGGCGGTGGGCGCGTACTCCCGCATGGCGTTCGAACTCAACCTCCAGGAACTGGGTCTCGAGTTCGGCTCCGGCGCGGTCATCGGCGGCATCATCGGCTTCGCGGCGAAGAAGGTCGCCAAGGTAATCGCCATCCTCGTCGGCATCGAACTCGCGGTGTTCAAGTTCCTCGAATCGCGCGGCATCATCACCGTCGACTGGGAGGCGCTGTCGGCCGGCATCGTGGGCGCGAGCCAGGACGCCGCCACCGGCGCGCCCCCCTCGTGGCTCCAGACCATCCTCTCGACGCTGTCGGTCTCCGCGGGGTTCACCGGCGGCTTCCTGCTCGGCTTCAAGCGGGGATAGTCACCCGCCTTCGGGCGTGAACGGCCGCACGACCTTGACGCCGAGTCCGGCGACGACCAGCACCGCCCCGACCACCAGCGCCGCGTCGACTGCGACACCCGCCAGGAGTTCGTCCGCGAACAGCAGGGCGACGACGCCGGCGAGAAACAGGCCGTCACCGACGCGTGCATCCCTGTCGGCCGACGACCATCCGTAGAGGTAGCTCCCGAGCGCGACGGCCACGAGCACGGCCGCGACGGCCGTCACGACCTCGACCACGCTTCAGCGGGTCGATATGTCGTCCTTGTCCTTGACGACGCGGGTCTCGGCCTCGCCCGAGGACACCTCGTTCACGAGGTCGTAGAAGTCGTTCTGCATGCCGGCGGGGAAGGTGACGACGCCGACCCACGAGCCGTCGGACTGCCACTCCTCGCGCTCGAGGTCGCCGAACTCGCGGACCTTCGCCTGCCCGGAGCCGGCGTAGTCGGCCGGCAGTTGGACGGCGATGGTCATCTCCTCGAACCGGATGGGGATGACCGGCCGGAGCGCCTCTAGGGCGTCGTCGACTTGGCTCTCGACCGGTTCCATCGGGTCGACCGTGAAGCCGGCCTCCTCGAGGGCGCGCTCGATGCGGTCGGGCGGGTGGGGAGTGTCGTTCTGCTGGGGGTTGATGGCGTTGCGCGCGATGGTGTTGACCAGCCGCTTGCGCTTCTGCTCCTGCATCTCGCGGCGCTGTTCGGCGGTTATCTGTATCTCCCCGCGCTCGATGACCTGGGGGATGATTTCGAGCGGGTCGGTCGTGTCAAACACTTCCTCGAGGGCGGACTCGGGCGGTCGGTCGCCGCTGGCGGCGTCCTCGAACACGTCCTCGGCGGCGATGACCTCCTCCAGGTCGCCGTCGAACTCGCCGCGCTTGATCGCGAGCGCGGCGTCGGGGTCGACGAGCACCTCGAACCGCTCGCCGTGCGACTCAAGTCGGGCCGTCACCGCCTCGTCGAGTGAAATCATGTGGTCGGCTACGCGACAGCCACCCTAAAAGGTGTTTGCGTCCCCGACTCGCGGCGGGACGCGGGTTACTCCTCGCTCTCCTCGGCGAGCAGGTCCCGCTCCGCGAGCCGCTCCGCGACGTCGTCGTCCGAGAGGTCCTCGTACTCGGCGGTCTCGACCGGGACGACGGCGACGCCGACCCCCTCCGGCGAGAGTTCGCCGTCGTTGACCGACGCGAGCGCCTCCAGCGCGAGGCCGACGCCGTCGTCGAGGCTCGCCTCGGGGTCGTAGTTGGCCTCGAGGTAGTCGTCGATTTCGCCGCGGTCCGCGCCGACCGCGAGCGCCTGCCACTCGTACGGGGTCCCCGAGGGGTCCGTCTCGAACAGGCGGGGCTCGCCGTCCTCGACGCCACCCACGAGGAGGGCGACGCCGAACGGGCGGGCGCCGCCGACCTGCGTGTACTGCTGGATGTGGTCGGTGATGTTCTTCGTCAGCGTCTCGACGCCCACCGGTTCGCCGTACCGGAGCTGGTTCACCTGCGCCTGCCGGCGGGCGAAGTCGATGAGCTGGCGGGCGTCGGCGACGTGGCCGGCGCTGGCGATGCCGACGTGGTCGTCGGCTTTGTGGAGCTTTTCGACCGACGAAGCCTCCATCAGCGGCGAGCGCGAGCGCTTGTCGACGACGAGCACCACCCCCTCTGCCGTTCGAACGCCGATGCTGGCGGAGCCGCGCTTCACGGCTTCGCGTGCGTACTCGACCTGATAGAGGCGACCGTCCGGGGAGAAGATGGTGATTCCCCGGTCGTAGGCCTGCTGCTGCGATTGACCCTGCATCGTTATATGTCGAGTTCCGTGCCCCCGAGGTAGCCGTCACCGACGCGCGCGTCGACGCGGGGAGACCGAACGACGGCGCGGCGGTCGGCGTCCGCGAAGGCCACGTTTCTCTCCTCTGACGGTACCTCCGGGCTTCGTATATACTTTTCCTCACAGGCTCGCACCGTGCCCGAGACGCCCCGCACTCGGACGCCGAGCGGGTAGCCGTTCATCGCGTCGACGCAGGCGAGCGCGGCGCGTGCCCGCTCCACCTCGCCGCGCCGGGTCCGGACGACGGCGTGGCCGGTGCCGTCCGCGAACTCGAACCCGTACACCGAGAGGTCGAGTTCGGCACTCCCCGCGTCGCCGAGCAGGCCGCGGGCCGCGGCCCACAACTCCCGCTGGAAGTCGCCCCGCGAGAGGCGAGCGTCGGGCCACGACTCCACGGCGACGCCGAGATAGCGCCACCGAGGCCGGAGATGTTTCGGGAGGTGTTTCACGCCCCCGAGTTCGACGCCGAGGGATTTCAACCGTTCGGACGGGTCAGTCCGACGGTGTGGGTGCATCGCCGGGGCTCGCGGGCGCCGTTCCACCGGCCCGGACGGGCGAGGTAGCGAGCCACAGCACGGCGGCCACGACGGCCGTGAGGCCGCCGGCCCACGGGAGGAAGTCGACCGCTCCCATCGACTGGGCGACCGGGCCGGCGGCCAGTTTCGCCGTGCCCGACCCCACCGAGAGGACCATCGAGACGCCCGACAACACCGTCGCCCGCCCCACGTCGTCGAGACGGTCGTTGAGGTACTGGTTCCTGATGGGTCGGGTGACCGTCGACAGGCTTCGGTTGAGGAACAGTGCGGGCACCACGAGCACCGGGAACACCGCGACGGCGGCGAACGCCAGTCCGTAGACGGGGACGAGCAGGCGGAACACACCGCGTGCGCCCAGTCGTTCCTCGAACCAGCCGGCCGTCGAGGCGACGGCCGCCGAGACGAGTTTGAACGCGGCGTACACGACGCCGAGGCCGACGACGGGGACCCCGACGCTCTGGAGCATCGGCTGTTCGAAGGTGCGCGTCACCGAGAACAGCGCGGCGAACAGGCCGAGGTACGCGACCACCCACCGGATGGCGGGCCGCCCGGCCTGCACCCGGAGCATCGCCAGCGCCTCCCTGACGGTGAACACCTCCTCGTCGCTCATCTCGGTGGCGACGGCGGGGAACGTGTAGAGGATGGGCAACCCGAGCAGTTGGAGAGCGGCGTTGACGAGGAACGGGAGCGCCGGGTCGACCAGATACAGCAGGGCCCCGAGGACGGCCGCCACCGCCGAAGTCGCGAGGACGACCGTACTGCCGCGGCCGTCGACGCGCGCGAACTCGTCTTCGTCACAGCAGTCGGCCAGCAGTTCGTACAGCCACGCATCGAGCGTGCCGGAGCGGAACGCCCACCCCGCCGCCCACGCGACGTGGAGCGCGAGAAACGCCGCTTGCGTCTCCAGGAAGGGGTAGGCCGCGAGCACGCCGACCCGGAGGACGACGCCGACGGCGAGGCTCCCACGGCGGCCCAGCCAGTCGCCGACGTAGCCCGTCGGCACTTCCGCCGCGACCATTCCGAACGAGAACACCGCGTACGCGAGGCCGACGAACGCGAGGTCGAACTTCGCCTGCAGGAACACGATGGCGACCGGCAGGTAGAACCCCGCCGAGTTGGTCGCCCGGAAGGCGTAGTAGCGCCAGATGACTCCTCGGTCGGCCATTACGGGTGATGGTACGAATGCCGCCTAAATGGTAGTTTCCTGAATCTGACTTGTGTACGGTCGGATACATTACTGCGATTTTGTAGTCCGTCCAACAGGAGAGGGAGGCGTCGGCGTGGCCTGACGACCTCGGGAGTTCGTTTCAGGCCGTTCGGGCGTGCACTTCACGCGTCGAAAACGCGGTTCGGGGTTGATACCGATGGAGGCCGTCGACCCGTGTGTCGTGTTGTTCCAGCGCACCCTCATGTTCGCGTACGGCACCGCGGTCGTGTTCACCGTCCTCGTGGTGCTCGGACTGCTCGCGGGGGCCTGACTCAGACGGCCCGCTCCGCGACGAGCACGCCCACCTGCTCGTGGACCATCTCGACGGCGGTGAGTGCGAACCCGCTGTCGGTCAGCGCGTCCGCGAGCACGCCCACGGTCGAGGGGTCGTCGACTTCGGGACTGTAGAACGGCTCCTCGGGGTCCGGTTCGCCGAAGAACATCACGTCCCCGAGCACGAATCTCCGGGCGCCGAGGTCGGCGATGACCTCGATGGCCTCCCGCTTCTCCCCGTCGGAGAGGTGGTGCATGGCGAAGTTCGAGACCACCACGTCGACCGGCTCCGCGACCTGCGGGTCGCGGAACTCGCCGTACTCGAACGCGACGTTCTCGAGGCCCGCGGCGGCGGCCTTCTCGCGGGCCTGCTCCATCATCCCCTCGCTGATGTCGCGGCCGAGCACCCGGCCGGCGTCCGCCGCGAGCGCGAGGCCGATGGCGCCCGTTCCACAGCCGAGGTCCAGCACCGTCTCCTCGCCGGTCAGCCCGTCGCGCGCGTGGTCGACGACGAGCGACGCACACGCTTTGTACTCGGTGCTGTCCTGCGCTTCGTCGTACTCGGCGGCGGACTCGTCGAACCGTGTGGCGTGTTCCTCAACCGTTCTCTTCATGGGTGTCCAGTCGGACCCCCGACTCCAAGAACGCCTCGCTCGTCCGCTCGCGGTTGCGCGCCGCGAGTCGTCCCCACTCGCGGAGCCCCTCACGCAGTTGCTCGGCGTCGAACCCCACCTGCTCGCCCACGGCCACCAGTTCCCGCGGGGCCCGCATCTGGAGATGCGACGTCGGGTCGCCGCTGACGACGAAGGGAACGTCGTACGTCTCCACGAGTTCGCGGAGTTTCCGGAGCCCCTGGATGGCCCGGACGCGGGTGCCCCCCTCCGCGCGGAGGACGCGCCCGAGGTTGAACTCCAGTCTGACGCCGTTGTCGGCGGCGGCCTTCGCGAGGACGTGGTTCACGTCCCCGTCGTCGCGCATCGGATGCGCGAGCACGTCCACCTTCGGCTGTTCGCAGGCGAACCGGTTCAGGTCGGGGTCGCCCCCGTGGACGACCAGGAGGGTGCGCTCCTCGCGGTAGCGGTCGATGAGGCCGGCCGCCTGCGAGCGGTCGTCGGTCCGGAGTTCGATGCCGGCCACCACGTCCACGCCGTAGGCGTCGGCCACCTCGCCTGCGTCGTAGTCGGCCTGCCGGTCGCCGTGGTTGCGGACGACGACCCCCTCGAAGCCGTACTCGCTCGCTGTCAGGGCGTGGCGTGCGACCGTCGCGTCGCCGTCGGGATGCGCGTGGACGGCCTCGTACATGCCCGTCGAATGGGGGGGCCGGCCCTTCCCGCTGTCGGTCCCCCGGTGGCGTCAGTACACCTCCTCGAGGAACTCGCGGATGGCGGCGTTCGCGGCTTCGGGGTTCTCCAGGTTCGAGGAGTGGCCGGCCTCGGGAATCGGCTCCAGACGCGCGTTCGGCATCGCGTCGACCGTGGCCTCGGCTTCGGCCATCTCGATGGAGACGTCCTCCTCGCCGTGGACCGCCAGCGTCGGCACCTCGATGTCGCCGGCCTCGTCGGTGAAATCGGGGCGGTGGAGCCACGACGAGGTCTCTTGGTAGACGGCCTCGCCGGGGTAGGTGAGCCAGCGGTCGACCCACGCCTCGACGAGGTCGGGCCGTTCGGCGATGGTCGTCTGCCCGAACAGCAGTTGCTTCACCACGTCCGCGAGGTCGGTGGGCACCTGTCCGGCCGCGCGCGTCTGCTCTATCATCTCCCCGTACTGCTGTTGGTCGGCCTCGGAGTGCGCCGTCGCCTGCGAGTCGACGAGCACCAGTCCGTCGACTCGCTCGGGGTAGCGGTCCGCGAACCGGAGCGCCATGAACCCGCCCATCGACATCCCAGCGAGCACACAGGAGTCGATGTCGTGGGCGTCGAGCACTGCCGCGCAGTCGTCCGCGAGGGTCCAGAGGTCGTACTCGTCGGCGTAGCGGTCGGTGCGGGCCCGCAGGTCGTAGGCGAGACACCGGTAGTCGTCCGATAGGGCCTCCAGTTGCGGTGCGAACATCGTCCGGTCCATCAGCGTCCCGTGGGCGAACACGACGGCCGGTCCGTCGCCGCGCTCGTCGGTCACGCTGTGGGCGCGCTCGCGGTACATCGCCGTTCCCCTGTCGCTCGGTGACATGACACACCGGCGTACCACCGCCGGGTGCTTATAGCTACGTTCGACCGAGTCCGCGGGGATGACGGGCGCAAGACGGCCGCACGACTGCCCACAAACCTTTTTCTTGTCGGCTGAATTGATAGGAGTAATGGCCGACCTCCGTGAGCTGCTGGGTGGTATCGTCGACGACGTCGACGCGCTGTGTCTGTTCTCGCCCAGCAGTTCGTACTTCGAGTCGATGACCGACGCGGAGGTGCCCGTCGTGGTCGTCGCCGGCGAGAACGGCGTCGACGCCGAGGAGTTCGTCGAGCTACCGCTGGAGTTCACCGACGTGCGCGAGCGCATCCGGTTCGGACTCGAGGGAGCCCTCGACAACGGCTACATCGGGGAGGAAGACGTCGTCGCCTGCGCGGTGACGATGTTCGACGAGGGCATCGACACGGTGACCCGCGTGAAGGCCGCGGAGTTCACCCACTCCGGCATCTACGAGCTGTTCGCGGACTCCCGGGCGGACCCCGGAGTCATCCGCGACGTGTTCGAGGTCGCCATCGAACTCGGGAAGAAGGGACAGAAGGGCAAGCAGGTGGGCGCGCTGTTCGTGGTCGGCGACGCGGGGAAAGTGATGAACAAGTCCCGGCCGCTGAGCTACAATCCGTTCGAGAAGAGCCACGTCCACGTCGGCGACCCCATCGTGAACGTCATGCTGAAGGAGTTCTCGCGGCTCGACGGCGCGTTCGTCATCAGCGACTCGGGGAAGATAGTCAGCGCGTACCGCTATCTCGAACCCAGCGCCGAGGGGACGGACATCCCGAAGGGGCTGGGCGCGCGGCACATGGCCGCCGCGGCCATCACCCGGGACACGAACGCCGTCTCCATCGTCCTCTCGGAGTCCGATAGCCTCGTGCGCGCCTTCCAGGGCGGGGAACTGGTGTTGGAACTCGACCCGGAGGAGTACTGAGATGCTACTCGCCCAGGTCGACGCGTTCGTCTCGACGCTCGAACGCCTCCTCACCGACCAGTTGCGGCTGTTCGGCAGTATCCTCGTGTTCGTGTTCGCCGTCCTCGTCGGACTGCTGGTTCGCCGGTACGTCCACCGCTTGCTGGACGGGTTCGACGTGCCCGAAGCCGTCGAGGGGACGCCGTTCGAGCGGACCGCCCAGCGGCTCGGCACCTCCACGGTCGGTCTGCTGTCGAACCTCAGCGGGCTGTTCGTCGTCGCCGTCGGCGGCATCATCGCGCTCCGCCTGACGCAGGCGCTTCCGGCCGGCCTGCTCTCGCAGGGGCTCACCGACTTCCTCAAGGAGGTGTTCGTCGCCGTCATCGTGCTCATCGTCGGTATCATCACCGGCGACAAGGCCGACCTCTACATCCGCGAACAGCTCAAGAGCGTCAAGGTCCCCGAAATCAGCCTGTTCCCGCGGCTCGTCAAGTACTTCATCTTCTACGTCGCCGCGGTCATCGCGCTCGACCAGCTCGGCGTCGCGGTGACCGCCCTGCTCGTGTTGCTGGCGGCGTACGCGTTCGGTCTGCTGTTCGTCGGCGCCATCGCCACGAAGGACCTGCTCGTGTCGGCCGCGGCGGGCATCTACCTCCTGCTTTCGGAGCCGTACGCCATCGGGGACGAGGTGGAAATCGACGACAGACGCGGCATCGTCCAGGAGGTCGATACGTTCGTCACGCGCATCGAGAGCGACGGCGAGGAGTACGTCATCCCGAACCGCCGGGTGTTCAAACAGGGCGTCGTCGTCGTCCGCGAGTAGTCACGTCACCGTCCGGTCGACGGGTTCGGCGGGCACGCCTGCCCACGTCTCGCCGGCGGGCACGTCCTCGGTGACCAGCGAGTTGGCCGCCACCTGCGCTTCCGCGCCGATTTCGACGCCCGGGAGGACGATGGCGCCCGCGCCTATCATCGCGCGCTCGCCGACGACCACGTCGCCGAGTCGGTACTCGTCCTGCAGGAACTCGTGGGCCAGCAGGGTGGCGTCGTAGCCGACGATGCAGTGGTCCTCCAGTCGGATGCGTTCGGGCCAGAACACGTCCGGGGTGGCCTCCAGCCCCCACGAGACGCCCTCGCCGACGGTGACGCCGAGGCGGCGGAGCGCCCAGTTCTTCACCCGGAGGGAGGGTGCGAGACGCGCGACGAGGACGAACAGGTAGTTGTAGACGATGCGCGGGACGGACTTCTCGTCGGTCCACGACCACAGCGAGTTGCGCGGCCCCTCGGTCGGGTAGCGCTCGATGCGGTCGAACCGCGTGCCGTCGTCCTCGTCGGTCACGTCCGGTGGTACCTCGCGGGAGGGTTTGAACTTACTCCCTGTCGTCGACGGCGCGCTCCTCGTTTCGGTCCACGCTCTCCGCCTCTCGTTCCCGGACTCTGATGCCCTTCCCCTGGAGGTGCCGGGTCCGCGAGCGTGCGAACTCCTCTTCCTCGGTGCCGCGGGTCGCCAGCACGTACATCCGGGCCTTCCCGACGGGCCGCATCGTCCGCCCCGCCCGCTGTGCGCCCTGTCGGCGACTCCCGCCGAGACCGGAGGCGGCGATGGCTACCTCCGCACCCGGCAGGTCGATGCCCTCGTCGCCGACGCGGGAGACGACCAGCACGTCGCGCGGCCCGTTGCGGAACTCGTCGAACAACTTGCGGCGACGCGCGTGGGGCATCTCCCCGGAGACGAACGGGACGCCCAACTGCTCGGCGATGGCTTCGCCCTGCTCGATGAACTCCACGAACACCAGCGTCTTCGCGCCGGGGTGGTCCCGGCGGATGGCCTCGATTTCCCGGACCTTGGCGGGGTTCTCGGCGGCCGCCTGCCGGCGGTCGTGACCCACCGCGTCGGCGTACTGCTCGGCGTGGGCGTCGTCGGCGAAGGGAACGAGCCGTATCTCTATCTCCGGTTCCGCGACGTAGCCGGCGTCGAACAGCGCCGCCCAGTTGGTGCCGATGGGCGGCCCGATGAGCGTGAATATCTCCCGTTGCTTGTCGTCCTCGCGGATGGGGGTCGCCGACAGGCCGAGCCGTGATTTGGCCTGCAGGTCGGCGCTCCGCCGGTGGATGGGCGAGGGGATGTGGTGCACCTCGTCGTAGACGATGAGGCCCCACTTCCGGTCGTCGAACAGGTGGCGGTGACGGTCCATCCCCGCTGTCTGGTACGTCGCTATCGTCACCGGCCGGATTTGCTTGGTGCCGCCGTGGTACTCGCCTATCTGTTCGGGTGCGAGCGACGTGTGTTCCAGCAGGGTGTCAGTCCACTGGGCGGCGAGTTCCCGCCCAGGCACCAGTATCAGCGTCTCGCCCTCGACGGCGGCCATGACGCCCATCGCGGCCACCGTCTTCCCCGACCCGGGCGGGCCGACGAGGATGCCCGCCTGCTTGTCGACGAACCGTTTCACCCACTCCTGCTGGTAGTCGCGGAGGTCGACCTCGAGGTCGACAGGCAGGTCCTCGCCGGTGTCGAGATGGCGCTCGTCGAGCACCGGGTAGCCCGCCTCGTACAGCGCGCGCTTGACCGCGGCGACCGACTCCTCGGCGACCCACGCCTCCGTGTCGGAGATGCGGGCGCGTAGCTGTCCCTCCTCCAGTTCCTGCTCGGCGATATTTCCGAGGAGGTCCGCGCTCTCGGCTTCAAGCACCGTGTAGCCGTCCTCGTGGGAGAACAGCCGGAACTTCCGGGCGCGCTCCCACTGGCTTCGGACCCACTCTTCGAGCGGCTCCGACCGCGTGCCGAGCGCCTGCCGCATCGTCCGCTGGAGCCCCTCGAACCGGTCGTGGGGCGCACTCCAGACATCCGCCTCGCGCACCTCGTACACGTAGCCGGCTTCGCGGTTGGCGTCCGCGAGGTGGGCGAACTGCGACAGTTGCGCGCGGGTGAACTGCGATGGCCGGTCCGCGACCACCTCTCGGCGCTTCGGGAACACGACGACCCGCTCGCGGTCGGCGGTCTCCTTGTAGTCGGCCGGGAACCAGACCGTCGGGTCGCGCTCCACGTCCACGGAGTCGACCCGGCCGTCGTCGGCGAGGCGGTCCAGCGCCGCGACGGCCTCGGCCTGGGTGCAGTCGCGCTCGCGGGCGAGTTCCGTGGCGGTCACGACCGGGCGGCCCACCGCCTCCAGCGCGTCGTAGAAGTCGTCGATGGGGATGTCCGGGCTGTCGTCCGCGGGCGCGGACGGATCCTCGTCGGTCACTGCGCCGGGGTAGGCGGCCGAGCGACAAAAGCGGCGCGCGTTCGACCGCAGGGGAGGCATCGGGGTGACGCTCGGTGAGCGGCGCGAGTTACTCGTCGCGCAGTTCCGCCATGTGGTCGATGCGGCTCTGCACCACGTCGGGCTTCCCGATGTCGTGGCGGGAGCGAAGCCCCTCCTCGCCGGCCGCATCGAGTGCGGCCTCGGCTATCTCCTCGGCCTCGCTGATGGTGTCCGCCACGCCGACGACCGCAAAGGAGCGGGACGTGGTCGTGTAGATGCCGTCCTCCCGGGCGTCGACCGACGCGTAGAACAGCAGAGCGTCGCCCGCGCTATCCTCGTCGATGGTGACCTTCGTCCCCGAGCGGGGGTCCGTCGGGTACCCCTCCGGCACCGCGTACTTGCAGACGGTCGCTTGCTCCGCGAACACCGGTTCGGGGAGCGGGTCGCCGTCGCGCGCGGCGGTGACGAGGTCGACGAAGTCAGTCTCGAGGACGGGCAGGGTGTTCATCGCCTCGGGGTCGCCGAACCGGGCGTTGAACTCCACGATCTTCGGCCCCTCGCTCGTCAGCATGAACTGGCCGTAGAGGACGCCCTTGTAGTCGGGCATCGCGTCGACGACGGCCCGCATGATATCGACGGCCGCGGCGTAGTCGTCGGCGTCCATGAAGGGGAGTTCGGGGGTGGCGTCGGAGTACGACCCCATCCCGCCGGTGTTGGGTCCCTCGTCGCCCTCGTAGGCGCGCTTGTGGTCCTGCACGGCCGGCGAGGGCCGCAGGTCACCGTTGGCGACGAACGCCTGCACCGTGAACTCCTCGCCGACGAGTCGCTCCTCGAGCACCACGCGGTCGTAGTCGCTGTCACGCAGGTACTGCTTCGCCTCCTCGGCGGTACACTGGTCGCCGATGACGCGCACGCCCTTCCCGCCCGTGAGACCCGCCGGCTTCACCGCGAGGTCGCCGTCGTACTCGTCGATGAACTCGCAGGCGCGGTCGGTGTCGTCGAACACCTCGTAGGCCGGATTTCCGGGGACGTCGTGCTGTTCGAGGAACTGCCGCTGGAAGCTCTTGTCCGTCTCGATGCGCGCCTCCGTCGAGTTGGGGGCAAAGGCGTACACGCCCGCGTCGTCGAGCGCGTCCGAGACGCCCTCCGCGAGCGGCGTCTCCGGGCCGACGACGGCGACGGTGGCCTCGACCGCCTCGGCGTAATCGACGACCGCGTCGGGGTCGTTCTCGTCGAGTTGCTCGAAGCCGGCCGCGAGCGACGCGATACCGGGGTTGCGGTTCGACGCACAGGCGAACAGCGTCGCGTCGTCCGAGGCCGCGACGGAACGGGCGATGGCGTGCTCTCGGCCGCCGCCACCGACCAGCAGGACGGTCTCGCTCATACGCGGGATGGACGCACACGAGAGTGTAAATGTTGCTTTGTTGCGGAGCGAAGTTGTACACGAGCGTGCAATGCGTCGCGCCCGAACGGCTATCCGCCGGCACCCACAAGCGGGACCCATGCCGGAGTGGGTGGACCTCAGCCAGCCGTTCGACGCGGCCGCCGAGCACGGGGCGACGCCCCCGCCGGAGTTCGAGCAGGTGGCGACCGTCGCCGAGGACGGCGCGAGCGTCCAGTGGGTCGGCACCTCGACCCACACGGGGACACACGTCGACGCGCCGGCCCATTTCCTCGCTGACGGCGCGACCATCGACGACCTCTCGCTCGACCGGTTCGCGGGGCCGGGGGTCGTCCTCGGCGTCGAGCGTGACGCCCCCGGCGAGATAGACGCCGCGGCCCTCGAAGAAGCCGAGACGGACGCCGGCGCGACCGTCGAATCGGGCGACGTGGTGGTCCTGCGGACCGGGTGGGGCGACCGCTACGGCGACGACGACTACGGCCGCTACCCGTGGCTCACGGGCGACGCGGCCGACTGGCTTCTGGAGCGGGAGGTGACACTGCTCGGCGTCGACACCCGCTCGCCGGACCGGCCGCGGACGATGCGGCCCGACGACTGGGACGCCTACCCGGTCCACCGACGCCTGCTGTCGGCGGGGACGCTCATCGCCGAGAACCTCCGGGTCCCCGAGTGGCTGGTCGGGGAGCGCGTCACGGTGCGGGGGTTCCCGGTGAATCTCCGCAGAGGCGACGGCGCTCCGGCCCGGTTCGTCGCCCGGCGGTAGCGCCACCCGTACCGCTTTGGCCGTGGCTGTCGTTGCACGCGCATGGAGGAGTACGACCTCGTCGTCGTCGGGAGCGGGTCCGGACTGGACGTGGCGAACGCCGCCGCGAACAGCGGGTGGGACGTGGCCGTCGTCGAGAAGGGACCGCTCGGCGGCACCTGTCTGAATCGGGGGTGTATCCCCTCGAAACATCTGCTCCACCACGCCGACGTGGCGCGGACCATACATCGGGCCGACGAGTACCACATCGACGCGCGCATCGAGAGCGTCGACTTCGAGACCATCGTGGAGTCGGTGAACGCGGAGGTGGACACCGACAGCGACGGCATCGAGCAGGGCTGGCGGGAGGCCGACGACCGGACGCTCGTGCAGGGCGAGGCGCGGTTCGTCGACGAGCGCACGCTCGCGGTCGACGACCGGGAACTCCGCGGCGAGCACGTCGTCGTCGCCGTCGGCACCCGGCCCGCGATTCCGCCCATCGACGGCATCGAGGACGTGCCGTATCTCACCAGCACGGAGGCGCTCCGCCTGACCGAGCGGCCCGACTCGCTCGTGGTGGTGGGTGGTGGTTACATCGCGGCGGAACTCGGCCACTTCTTCGGCACGTTCGGAACCGACGTGACCGTCGTCGGCCGGCGTCCCCACCTGCTTCCGGAGACTGACCCCGAGGTAGGCGACGCGTTCACGGAGGCGTTCGCCCGTCGGCACACCGTCTACACGGGGTACGAGGCCACGGCCGTCGAGGCCACCGACGACGGCCTCCGCCTCACGGCCCGCGAGTGGCCCGACGGCGACGGGGAGGTGACCGTCGAGGCCGACGAACTGCTCGTCGCGGCGGGCCGCCGCCCGAACACGGACCTGCTGGACGCGGCGGCGGGCGGCGTCGATACCGACGACGCGGGGTTCGTCGACACCGACGACTACCTGCGGACCAGCGCCGAGAACGTGTGGGCGCTCGGCGACGTGGTGGGCGAGTACCTGCTGAAACACAGCGCGAACCACGAGGCGAGCACGGTCGCGCGGAACCTCCTCGGCGACGAACTGGACCCGGTCGACTACACCGCGATGCCGTACGGCGTGTTCGCCGCCCCGGAGGTGGCGGGCGTCGGTGCGACGAGCGACGATCTGCGCGAAGCGGGACGACGCTATGCGGTCCGGACGTACCCGTACACGGGGACGGCTCGCGGACAGGCGTACCACGCCGACGAGGGATTGGCGACGGTGCTGGTCGACCCCGACGACGCCACCATCCTCGGCTGTCACGTCGTCGGTCCCGAGGCGACCAGTCTGATACAGGAGGTGGTGGTCTCGATGAAAGCGGGGAGCGGCACCGTCCGCGACGTCCGCGAGAGCGTCCACATCCACCCCGCGATGACCGAGGTGATAGGGCGGGCGTTCTCCGGGCAGTTCCGCCTGCCGGAGCATCTCCACGACCACGGCCACGAGGAGCACGACCACGGCCACGGCGACTGAGGCCGCGGGCCGGGGACTTACGAGTCACAGTTCCCAAGAGGGACCATGACCGGCCCGACGGACCGCAACCGCCTCGACGAGGAGGCGTCGCCGTATCTCCAACAGCACGCCGACAACCCGGTGAACTGGCAACCCTGGGACGACGCCGCGCTGTCGGCCGCGCGCGAGAACGACCGCCCCATCTTCCTCTCTATCGGCTACTCGGCGTGTCACTGGTGTCACGTCATGGAAGAGGAGAGTTTCGCGGACGAGGAGGTCGCCCGCCTGCTCAACGAGCAGTTCGTTCCCATCAAGGTGGACCGCGAGGAGCGACCGGACCTCGACTCGCTGTACATCACGGTCTGCCAGCAGGTGCGGGGGCAGGCGGGGTGGCCGCTGTCGGCGTTCCTGACGCCCGAGGGCGAGCCGTTCTACGTCGGGACGTACTTCCCGAAGGAACCGAAGCGCGGCCAGCCGGGGTTCCTGCAACTGTTGCAGGACGTGGCCGCGGCGTGGAACGACCCCGCGGAGCGTCCGGACCTGGAGGACCGGGCCGACCAGTGGGCCGCCGCCGCCCGCGGCGAACTGGAGGACGTGCCCGACCAGCCGGGGGAGGTGCCCGGCGACGAGTTCCTCGGGAGCGCCGCCGGTGACGTGCTCCGGAGCGCCGACCGCCAGCACGGCGGGTTCGGCCGCGGCCAGAAGTTCCCGCAACCGGGGCGGGTTCACCTGCTCCTGCGTGCGTGGGACCGCGACGGCCGCGAGGAGTACCGCGAGGTGGCCACCGAGACGCTCGACGCGATGGCCGACAGGGGGTTGTACGACCACCTCGGCGGCGGCTTCCACCGCTACTGCACCGACCGCGAGTGGGTCGTCCCCCACTTCGAGAAGATGCTGTACGACCAGGCCGAGATAACCCGGGCGTTCCTGGCCGGCTATCAGGTCACGGGCGAGCAGCGGTACGCCGACCGCGTGACGGAGACGCTCGAATTCGTCCGGCGGGAACTCCAGCACCCAGACGGCGGGTTCTACTCGACGCTGGACGCCCGCTCCGAGTGGGACGGGGAACAGGAGGAGGGCGCGTTCTACGTCTGGACGCCCGAGCAGGTCGACGCCGCAGTCGAGGACGACACCGACGCCGACCTGTTCCGGGCGCGCTACGGGGTGACCGAGGCCGGCAACTTCGAGGGGGACACCGTGCTGACCGTCAGCGCAAGCGTCGACGACCTCGCCGCCGAGTTCGACCTGCCTACCGACGAGATGGCGGAGCGCCTCGAACGCGCCGAGACGCAGGCGCTCGCCCACCGCGAGGGGTGGCCCCGGCCGGCCCGCGACGAGAAGGTGCTGGCGGGGTGGAACGGGCTGATGGTGTCGGCGTTCGCGGAGGCCGGTCTCGTCCTCGATTCCTCGTACGCCGAAGTGGCCGCCGACGCGCTGGCGTTCGTCCGCCAGCGGCTGTGGGACGCCGACACCGGAACTCTCCACCGCCGCTGGAAGGACGGCGACGTGACGGCCGACGCGTATCTCGAAGACTACGCCTTTCTCGCACGGGGCGCGCTCCACACGTACGAGGCGACCGGCGACGTCGAGCATCTCGCGTTCGCGCTGGAGTTGGCGCGGGCCATCGAGCGGGACTTCTGGGACCCCGAACGCGAGACCCTCTACTTCACGCCCGCCTCCGGCGAGGACCTGGTCGCGCGGCCACAGGAGGTGACCGACGCCTCGACGCCATCCAGCACGGGCGTCGCCGTCGAGACGCTGGACGCGCTCTCGGGGTTCACGAGCGACGAGGCGTTCGCCGCCATCGCCGAGCGAGTGGTCGAGACCCACGCCGAACGGCTCGAATCCAACCCGGTTCAACACGCGGCGCTGACGCTGGCGGCGGACGCGCTCGCCGTCGGCCGCCTGGAACTCACGGTGGCGGCCGACGCACTCCCCGACGCGTGGCGGGAGACGCTCGCGGCGCGGTATCTCCCCCTGCGGTTGCTGTCGGTGCGGCCGCCGACCGAGGACGGACTGGAGCCGTGGCTCGACGCGCTGGGCCTCGAGGAGGCACCGCCCGTCTGGGCCGGCCGCGAGGCCCGCGACGGCGAACCGACGGTGTACGCCTGCCGCTCGCGGGTGTGTTCGCCGCCACAGAACTCGCTGGTCGAGGCGCTCGACTGGGAGCCCTGATTACGGCTCGGCGGGCACGCGCGCCAGCCACGCGGCGGGGTCGTCGAGTTCCTCGTCGGTCGGCAGATAGTCGGGGTCCGACCAGACGACGCTGGCGCCGTGGACGCCGCGCTCGTCGGCGACGCGCTCGAAGAACGCCTTCCCGCGCTCGTACTGGCGGCGCTTCATCCCCAGGCCGAGCAGGCGGCGGACGAGTTTCCCGATGGGGCCGCGTCCGCGGCGTCGCGCCTCCAGTTTCTCCCGGAGGTCGGCGTACTCGCTGTCGAACGCGCGGTCCATCACGAGTTCCGCGTACCCCTCGACGGCGGTCATGGTGACGTTCACCTCCTGCAGGGCGTCGCGGTTCAGCCGGCCCTCGGTCAGCGCCTCGATGCCCTCCTGCATCTGGCTTTCGAGGTGGGTCGACAGCCAGGGGGCGGCGCCGAACTCGGCGGCGTGTGCGACCTCGTGGAACGCTATCCACCGCCGGAAGCGGTCCTCGTCGACGTCCAGCAGGCCCGCAACCCGCCCGATGTTCGGGTGGACGAAGTAGAGCGCGTGGTCGTCGCCGTCGGCAAGAAGCAGGGGGTCGTACTGGCCGAGGACGTTGTTGGCCAGAAAGGCGAGCATCAACCCCATCGTCCCGGTGTTGACGGTGCGGGCGACGCCGGGGACCATCCCGGTCTGGCCTTCGAGCGGCGCCATCACGCGCCGGAACGTGTCGACGTTGGCGTCTATCCAGTGGTGGCGGTGCTGGACCTCGACCGTGTCCGGCAGGTCGAACTCGACGGCCGCCACCTCGCGGACCCGGTCGCGGGCCTCGCGCACGTCGCGGGCGTACCCGGCCCGCTGTGTCTCCGAGAGCGCCACGCTCCCCGGGTCGGTGGCCGCCTTCGCGGCCTCCGCGGCCGCCGCCCAGTCGATGGGCCGGTCGCCGGAACTGTCGGCGACGGCCCGAACCACGCGATACAGACTCACGGATGAAGGTTCGTCGTTGCGCGTATAGACCTTCCGGGGGCCCGTTCGATGGGTGGAATTTTCGTCGTAGCGGTCGAAGCGCGGTTCGTGCCGTTCTTCCTCGGCCACGGGCATCGGGCGTTCTGGGCTCGCCACGCCGACCCCGAGTGACGGCCGCTACGCCCGTTCCGGCGGGTCGAATGCCGCCCCGTCGACGGCGTATCGGTACTGGTCGACCGGCTCACCGGCACGCGTGCTGAGCGCGCGGAACGGTCCCGCGACGCGGCCACCGAACTGGTCGGCGTACCGTTCGGCGGCGGCCCACGCCCGCTCGTTGTCGGCGTCGAATCCGAGTTCCAGCAGGTCGACGTCCAGTCGTTCGAACGCGACACGGCCGAGCGTCGCCACCACGTCGCCGGCGACGCCTTCCCCCCAGAACGGTCGGTCGAGGACGACGCCTATCTCCGCAGTCCGGCGGTCCCAGTCCGGCTGGAGGTCCGCGTAGCCCGCGAACGCGTCGTCGGCGCGAACGACGTACGAGAAGCTCTCGAACTCGTCCCACATCGCGTCGAGCGCGGCCACGCGGTCGGCGACGGCCCCGGCCGTCTGGTCGGGGTCGAGGTCGAGGTGGGCGAACACCGCCGGGTCGCAGTCGCGCCAGAACCGGTACCAGTCCCGGAGGTCGGCCCGTTCGGGCGCGAGGCGGGCAAGCGTCACCGGCCCCACGGCGAGACGCTCGGGGACCGACGCGTCGGTCATGGTTTCGGCTACGAGACGGTTCGGTTTCAGTCGTTCCCTACCCACCGATACCCACGTCACCCCGTGACATCGGTGCCCGCGAACGCCTATGTGACTCGGTCACGCACGTCCGGTATGGTCTGTCCACATCTGGAGTACCGGCGCGAGGCCGACGGCCGGTCGTTCGACGCCGAGCGAGCGTACTGTGGCCTCGCGGAGCAGTTCGTCGAACCGATGCGTGCCGACATCTGCAACGACCGCTACGAGTTACACCACGCCGACCACTGCGAGATATACCGGAAGGGATGAGTTACGACGACTACCTCGCCGGGGAACCGGTCGTCATCACCGCGGCGCTGACCGGCGGCGTCCACGGGAAGGAGGCGAACCCGAACCTCCCGGAGACGCCCGACGAAGTCGCCGCGGCGGCGGCCGACTGCGAGGACGCGGGCGCCAGCGTCGTCCACCTCCACGCCCGCGACGAGCGTGGCGAACGCGCGTTCTCACGCGAGCGGTTCCAGGAACTCACCGACGCCGTGCGGAACGCGACGGACCTCGTCGTCCAGCACTCCACCGGGGGAACGGGCGCGCCAGACGAGTTGCGACACGAACCCCTTCGGACGGACCCCGCGCCGGACATGGCGTCGCTCGACATGGGGCCGCTCAACCGCTACGACCATCTCACGAGCGAGAACACGCGAGCGACCATCGACTCGCTGGCCGCGGAGATGCGCGACCGGGGAATCAAACCGGAACTGGAACTGTTCAACAGCGGCCACATCACCGAGGCGCGCCGACTCATCGAGGCGGGGCGAATCGACCCGCCCTACTACGGGACGCTCATCTTCGGCGGCGGCACCCTGACACGGCCGACGCCGGAGAACTTCCTCGCCTCCATCCACGACCTGCCCGACGGCATGCAGTTCAACACGCTCGGGTTCGGCCGCCACCAGTTGCCGTTCGCGGCGATGGGCATCGTGTTCGGCGGGCACGTCCGGGTGGGACTGGAGGACAACGTCTACTACCGGCAAGGGGAGAAAGCCGAGAGCAACGCCCAGTTGGTCGAGCGGGCGGCGACGCTCGCCGAGACGCTGGAGCGGCCCGTCGCAACGCCCGAGGAGACCCGGGAACTCCTCGGCGGTTAGTCGGCGACGAGGCTCTCCTCTTCGGGGTCCAGCCAGTCCTCGGCCCAGTTCTCGATGGCCTCGAACACCGGCCGGAGCGACTCGCCTTTCCCCGTCAGCGAGTAGAACGTCGCCACGGGGGCGTCCTCTTCGAGGCGGCGCTCGACGAACCCCATCTCCTGGAGGTCGTCGAGCACGCGCGAGAGCGTGCGCGAGGAGGCGTCGGTCGACCGCTTCAGTTCGTTGAACCGCTTCTCGCCGTCCTGCAGGTCGTGGAGGACGATGAGCCGCCACTGCGACCCTATCTGCTCCAGGGAGTCGATGACGACGCAGGCCTCCTCGCTGTAACGCTCGTCTGATGACATGGGGGTTACCTGATTGTGTCGTTGTCCGCGAGGCCTTATGAAGTTTCGTCCCCTTACCAGGTAACATGGCGACATCACAGGTCGGCGGGCTCCACCACGTCACCAGCGTGGCGGGCGACCCGGCGCGCAACTACCGGTTCTTCACCGAGGTGCTCGGGCTTCGGCTGGTGAAGCGGACGGTCAACTTCGACGACGTGGCGACGTACCACCTCTACTACGGCAACGAGACGGGCGAACCCGGGACGGCGCTGACGTTCTTCCCGTTCGAGGACTCGGCGGCCGGCGAGGTGGGCGCGGGACAGGTGACGACGACGGCGTTCCACGTCCCCGCGGACAGCCTCGACTACTGGGTCGACCGGTTCGACGAACACGACATCGCGTTCGACGCGCCCGACGTGCGGTTCGACGAGACGGTGCTCGCCTTCCGTGACCCCGACGGCCTGGAGTACGAACTCGTCGCTACCGACCGGCCGACGCCGATAGCGCCGTGGTCCGAGGTGGTGCCCGAGGAACACGCCATCCGGGGGTTCCACGGCGTCGCGCTCGGCGTAACCGACGTGGCGGCGACGGCTGGCCTGCTGGAACGGATGGGGTACGAGCGGACCGGCGAGACGGAGGGCCGCGTCCGCTACGAAGCGGCGGGCGACCACGCCGTCGTCGTCGACCTCGTCGAGATGGAGACGCAGGGGCGGCCGGGAACGGGGACGGTCCACCACGTCGCGTTCAGGGTTCCCGACGACGACGCGCAACTCGCGTGGCAACAGCGGCTCCGCGAGGCCGGGTTCCGCGTCACCGACCAGAAGGACCGCCAGTACTTCCGGTCCATCTACTTCCGGGAGCGCAACGGCGTCCTGTTCGAGTTCGCCACCGAGGGGCCGGGGTTCGACCGCGACGAGTCGGTCGACGCGCTCGGCGAGTCGCTCCAACTGCCCCCGTGGCTCGAAGAGGACCGCGAGGCCATCGAGGCTCGACTGCCGCCGCTCGACCTGGATGCGGAGGCGCCCCGATGACTGACCCGGACCTGCACGCCGGCGAACCGGCGACTGCGGGCGCGCGGCTCGAGGCGGCCAACGCCGCGGTGATACTCGTCCACGGCCGCGGTGCGACCGCCCGCTCCATCCTCGCGATGCACGAGGAGTTCGGCCGCGACGACGTGGCGTATCTCGCGCCCCCGGCGACGGGCAACGAGTGGTATCCCCAGTCGTTTCTCGCGCCCGTCGAGCAGAACGAACCGGGACGGACCGCCGGCCTCGACGCCATCGACCGGCTCGTCGAACGGGCGGGCGAGGCGGGTATCGACCCCGAACGCGTGCTCGTCCTGGGGTTCTCGCAGGGTGGCTGTCTCGCCACCGAGTACGCCGCCACCCGCCCGCGACGCTACGGCGGCGTGGTCGCGCTGTCGGGTGGTCTCATCGGCGACGAACTCGACGGCTACGACGGGGACCTGTCGGGGACGCCGGTGTTCCTCGGCTGTTCGGACGTGGACCCCCACATCCCGCTGGAGCGGGTCCACGAGACGCGGGACGTCTTCGAGTCGCTGGGCGCCGACGTGGAGGAGCGCATCTACGAGGGGATGGGTCACGGCGTCAACCGGGACGAAATCGAGTACGTCGCCGGTATGGTCGCCGAGTTGTAGCTACTCGCGGCCCTGCAGTTCGGGGACGGGTTCGTCGTCGCTCCCGCCGAGTTGCTTCTTGGCGACGACCGCGACGGCGACGAGGAACAGCAGGCCGACCAGCGCCCCGACCCATCTCTTGCCGCCGCCGGACTGTTCGTCGCCGGCCTCGCCGACCTCGATGTCGGGCCCGTCGCCATCGCCGCCGCTGTCGCTGAGCGGGGCGTTGGCCGTGAACTCCGCGCCGTCAAGATGGACCTCCAGGAACGTCAGCTTCACCATACCTGACTGTTCGACGAGCGAGAACTTATGACTGTTCGTCCCCGGAGCGACCGGAACGTCCTTCCGGCGGGCGGCCCCTCCCCTGGGTATGGACGACGACCGCCGAGCGTTCCTCGACGACCTACTGTCGACGGCGACGCCTTCCGGGTTCGAGACGGCGGGCCAGCGCCGCTTTCTCGACTACGTCTCGACGTACGCCGACGAGGTCCGGACCGACGACTACGGCAACGCAGTCGCCGTCTATCGCGGCGGCGACCCCGAGGTCGTGCTGGCGGGCCACGGCGACGAAATCGGCCTCATGGTCCGCGACGTGACCGACGACGGCCACCTGCAACTCACCCGGGTCGGCGGCGCGGACAAGACCGTCGCCCGCGGCCAGTACGTCACGGTCCACGGCCGCGAGGGTCCCGTGTCGGGCGTGCTCGGGCAGGTGGCCATCCACCTCCGGGACCCGGGCGAAGAGGACACCAGCGACATCGAGGAGATGCACGTCGACATCGGTGCCGAGGACGGCGAGGCGGCCCGCGAACTCGTCGAGGTGGGCGACCCCATCACCTTCGACACCGACCCCCGGGACCTCTCGGGCTCGCTACTCGCGGCCCGGGGGCTCGACAACCGCGCCGGCGTCTGGGCGGCCGCCGAGGGGCTCCGCCGCGCGGCCGAACGCGACGCCGACGCGACGGTGTACGCCGTCTCCACCGTCCAGGAGGAGATCGGGCGCAAGGGCGCGAGGATGGTCGGGTTCGACCTCGACCCGGACGTAGTCGTCGGGGTCGACGTGAGCCACGCGACGGACACGCCGGAGGCGCCGAGCACGACCGGGTCGGGGCTGGAACTCGGCGGCGGGCCGGTCGTCGGCCGGGGAGCCGCGAACCACCCGGTCGTCGTCGACGCCGTCCGGTCGGTCGCCGACGACGAGGGCGTCGACGTCCAGTTGTCGGCTCACGGCTCCGACACCGGCACCGACGTCGAGAGCTTCTACACCTCGCGGTCGGGCGTCGCCGCCGTCAACGTCGGCGTCCCGAACCGCTACATGCACACGCCCGTCGAGGTCATCGACACGGCGGACCTCGACGCCGTGGCCGACCTCCTGGGCGCGTTCGCGGCCCGCGCCGAGGAGTTCGCCCCGTTCGCCGTCGACCTTTGACTGCCGCCCGGTCCCGGTGTATTTAAGGCCGACGCCGACGGCGTGGACGTATGGCCGAACGCCCGCTCGACGTGCTCGAGGCGACTCTGGGCGAGGAGGTGACGGTGACGCTGAAGGGTGGCGACACCGTCGCCGGGACGCTCGAGGGCTACGACCAGCACATGAATCTCGTGCTCGAAGGCGAGAACACAACGATTATCCGCGGCGACAACGTCGTCTCGATACAACCATGACCGGCGCAGGTACGCCTTCGCAGGGGAAGAAGAACAAGACGACGCACGTCAAATGCCGACGCTGCGGCGAGAAGTCCTACCACAGCAAGAAGAAGGTCTGTGCGCAGTGCGGCTTCGGCAAGTCCGCCAAGCGGCGCGACTACGCCTGGCAGTCGAAGTCCGGCGACAACTGAACACCTTCTGCAGTTCGCTCGACTGGCCTTCAGCGGGCCTCGCTCGGGCAATCGCTTGCTGAACGAGACAGTTCGGACCGCGAGCCGTGCGTCTCGCCCCGTCGCCGCTCCGTCGAGCGTCACGTCCTTCCCCGCGTCGGCCTCGTCGGTGCTGTCGGTGCAGAAGACGCCGGGGCATCCGGCCGCTGGATAGCCACGTTCGTGCATACACATGCCCGTGAACATCCGGTGCTGAACACAACCACGAAGGTTTTTGAGCGTCGCGCCGACACCTACGGCTGATGACTCACTCCGGGCCGCGGGAGAAGTGCGGGGTCGTCGGCGTCTCGCTCGACGACCGCGACGCGGCACGACCGCTGTACTACTCGCTGTACGCGCTCCAGCATCGGGGCCAGGAGTCCGCGGGTATCGTCACCCACGATGGGTTCCAGCAGCACGACCACGTCGAGATGGGGCTGGTCGGGGACGCGTTCGACGAGGCCGACCTCGACGGTCTGACCGGCGAGGTGGGCATCGGCCACGTCCGCTACCCCACGGCGGGGAGCGTCGACTCCTCGTGTGCCCAGCCGTTCTCGGTGTCCTTTAAATCCGGCTCGCTCGGCCTCAGCCACAACGGCAACCTCGTGAACGCCGGCGAGATACGCGACGAACTCGCGGCGCTGGGTCACGCGTTCACCAGCGACGGCGACACCGAGGTCATCGCCCACGACCTCGCTCGCAACCTCCTCCAGTCGGACCTCGTGCGCGCGGTCAAGCGCACGATGAGCCGCATCCACGGCTCCTACTCGCTGACCATCATGCACGACGACACCGTGATGGGCGTCCGGGACCCCGAGGGGAACCGGCCGCTGTGCATCGGCGAGATAGACGACGGCTACGTGCTCGCCAGCGAATCGGCGGCCATCGACGTGCTCGACGGCGAACTCGTCCGGGACGTGCGCCCCGGCGAACTCGTGGTGCTCCAGCCGGACGGTCAGGGGTTCGACTCCTACCGACTCGTCGAGGCCGACAACACCGCCCACTGCTTCTTCGAACACGTCTACTTCGCGCGGCCGGACTCCCGCATCGACGGCAGTCTCGTCTACGACGTGCGCCGGGATTTGGGCCGGGCGCTGTGGGACGAATCCGGCGTCGACTCGGACGTGGTGATGCCGGTCCCCGACTCGGGCCGGGCGTTCGCCTCCGGCTACGCCGAGGCCGCACAGGAGGACGGCGCCGGCGTCGAGTTCGCGGAGGGGTTGATGAAGAACCGGTACGTCGGCCGGACGTTCATCATGCCGACCCAGGACGCCCGCGAGCGGGCCGTCCGCCTGAAGTTGAACCCAATCCGCGACGTCGTCGAGGGGAAGACCGTCACCGTCATCGACGACTCCATCGTTCGCGGGACCACCTCGACGCAACTCGTGCAACTGCTCCGGGACGTCGGCGCGGAGGCGGTCCACTTTCGGGTCGGTGCACCCCCCATCGTCGCGCCCTGCTACATGGGCATCGACATGGCGACCCGAGAGGAACTCATCGCGGCCGACCAGTCGGTCGAGTCCATCGGCGAGGAAATCGGCGCCGACTCGCTGTCGTATCTCTCCATCGACGCCGTCGCTGACGCGCTCGACCAGTCGCGGGCGGACCTCTGTCTCGGCTGTGTGACCGGCGAGTACCCGTACGACATCGACGGCGAGACCACCGACCGGGAGGTCGACCGCCCGGTCATCGAGGGCGAGGCGCTCGCGGACGACTGACCCGCTCGGCTACCAGGGCACGACGTACAGCATCAGGAACACCGTGATGCCCATCGTGAACGAGACGAGCCACAGCGACGCCGCAATCTTCCCGACGCGTGCGTGGTTCGTGTCGTATAGCTCCCGAACCGGTCGTGTGGTCCCGAGCAGGATGACGTAGAACAACAGCGGGACACAGACGATGGCAAGCAGGATATGGATGGCGAGGAACGGGAGGTAGACGAACGTGTAGACGGTTTCTGGCCCCGGGAACTCGGAGGGGCCGAGGATGCTCACCCGGTAGAGATACAGGGTGAGAAACAGCGCGAACAGCCCGAACGCGGTGAGCATCGCCGCCCGGTGGCGCCGCACCTCGCCGCGACGGATGGCCCGCCACCCGGTGACGATGGCGACGATGGCCGCCAGCGAGACGACGGCGTTGACGGCGGGGATGGCTTCAAGGACGGCCGTGGGCGCGCGCGGCGGGGTGGGGACGACACCGAGCACGGAGCCGAACACCAGCGCGAGCGCGACGGCCGTCAGCAGACCGGTCAGCGCGGGGACCCGGTCGCGCGCCCAGCTCCTGACTTGCATGCTCGCCCGTAGCGACTCCGGCGACAAAGGCGTACCTCACTGGGGCGAGCGGTCTCGCCACTGGCCGGAGTAGCGTCGGTAGGATGTTGCGTGGGTGCCGTCCCATAGGGACGTCACCTGCACCGTGTGGGCAGAGCCCACGTGTAGTAGGTGCGTGGGACCGGATTTGAACCGGCGGACCTCTACAGGACAGCGCCCTCAACGCTGCGCCGTTGGCCTGGCTTGGCTACCCACGCACGTCGCGTGCATCTGCCCGTACCCGGGTTTGCGTAAAAGGACTTTCGTTCCGTCGCGGGGCGGCTCCTGTCGGGGACCTGTAGCGAACGCGGGGTTGAAGTACGCGCCGCGAACTAATGGGGGGTATGGCGAAGTACTCCACCGGAGGAGTCGGCTCCGACGACGCCGACAGCTGCGAGCTGTGTGGCACGGAGACGGGGAGCCTCCGGGAGACGACCGTCGCCGGCGCACGTCTCCAGGTCTGCAAGGAGTGTGCCCGGCACGGCGAGCGGGACGATGGTGGCTCCGGGTCGGACTCGGGGTCGTCGTCCGACGGGAGCCGCGACGAGCAGGACCGCCGGAAGCGCGCCGCCCAGAACGTCGCACGGCTCGACGACGCACGCAAGGGCGACCCCTCCCACTGGGAGGAGGAGGGCACCGACTACCAGGACGACCCCCTGCCGTATCTCGTCCGCGGCTACGGCGAGAAGCTCCAGGAGGCGCGACAGGAGGCGGGACTCCAGCCGGCCGAACTCGCCGGCGAACTCGGCGTCGACGAAGCCGACATCCTCGCCGTCGAGCAGGGGCGGGCGAACCGCGCCGGCATCGGCGGCGCGCTCATCGAGGACCTCGAGGAGCGGCTGAACGTCCAACTGTCCGAGTGACACGCGTCCCCGGTAACGCGACCTTTTTGCCCGCCGCCGCCACGTCCCGACCATGAGCAGGGCTCCCGAAGACCCCTACACGCTGACGTTCGACGCCGAGGTCGTGGAGGGTGGCCGCGAGGCCGTCCTCTCGGAGACGTACTTCTACCCCGAGGGCGGCGGTCAGCCCCCGGACCGCGGCACCGTCGGCGGCGTCGCCGTCGAGGACGTCCAGACGCGCGACGGCGAGGTCGTCCACACGCTCGCCGACCCGGTCGAGGCCGGCGAGACGGTCACCTGCAACGTCGACCCCGAGTTCCGCACCTACTGTATGCGCGCCCACACGGCCAGCCACGCCCTGTACGGCGCGGGCCGGCGCGTGCTCGACGAGTTGGGCTACGGCGGTTTCGACATCGACGACCGCAAGGTCAGGGTCGATTTCACCACGACCACCGACATCGACGACGACACGCTGGCGGAACTGGAGCGGCTCGTCAACCGCGCGGTCTGGGACTCCCGACCGGTGTCGTGGGAGACGCGACCGAAGGCAGAGGCGCTGGGCGACGAGGACGTGGCGTTCAACACCAAGACCGAGGAGGGCATCGCCGGCGACACGGTCCGGGTCGTCACCATCGACGGCTGGGACGCCGCGGCCTGCGGCGGCACGCACGTCCGCAACACCCGGGAAATCGGCCCGGTCACCGTTCTCGGCCGCTCCAATCCCGGCGAGGGGCTGACCCGCGTGGAGTTCGCCGTCGGCCCGGCGGCCATCGAGCGCCGGACGACGGAGAAGCGAGCCTTGGCCGATGCGGCGGCGGAACTCGGCGTCGCACCCGACGACGTGCCCGGCCGACTCGCGGAACTGCAGGCGGACCTCGACGACCTCCGGGCCGAACGCGACGCTCTCCAGGCGGAGCTCGCGGCCGCCCGCGTCGGGGAACTCCCGGTCGTCGAGCGCGACGGCGCGACGTGGCTGGTGGGCGAACTCGACATGGACGCCAACGACCTCGGGGAACTGGCCCGCGAGCAGGCGGGCGACCGGGCAGACGTAGTCGCGTTCGTCGCCCCCGGCGGCACACTCGCCGTCGCGACCGATGGGAGTGTCGACGCCGACGACGTGGTCGAGTCGGTGACCGACGCCTTCGGCGGCGGTGGCGGCGGCTCACCGACCGTCGCGCAGGCCGGCGGCCTCGATGCGAGCGCCGACGAGGTGGTGGCGTTCCTGCGAAGCGAGTAACGGGTAACTTTTGCGGGAGCGCGCCAACGCCCGGATATGGAGCTGTCCCCCGAGCACGAGGCCATCCGCGAGACCGTCCGGGAGTTCGCTACCGAGGAGGTGCGGCCGACCGCCCGGGAGGCCGACGAGACGGAGACGTTCCCCGAGGAGGTGTGGGACGGACTCGCCGACCTGGACCTGACTGCGATGACCGTCCCCGAGGCGTACGGTGGGATGGATGTCGACGGGCTGACGTACGCGCTGGTGAACGAGGAGGTGGCGTACGGCCAGCTATCGGTGGCGACCGCGCTGTCGGTCCACTGTCTCGCCACCTCGTGTCTCGCGGAGTTCGGGAGCGACCCCGTGAAAGAGGAGTATCTCCCCGAGATGGTCGACGGGCGGCCGGTCGGCGCGTTCGCGCTCTCGGAGCCACAGGCGGGGTCGAATCCCGCGGAGATGTCGACGGTCGCGCGCCGGGAGGGCGACGAGTACGTCATCGACGGCGACAAGCAGTGGATAACGAACGGCGAGCGGTCGGGCGTGGTCGTCGTGTTCGCGAAGACGGACCGCGACGACCCCGGCAGCGTCACGCAGTTCCTCGTCCCGAAGGACGTCGACGGTCTCGAAGTCGGCCGGAAAGAGGAGAAACTCGGGCTCCGGGGGTCGGACACGACGACGCTCACGTTCGAGGGCGCCCGCATCCCCGCGGAGTATCGGCTCACCGAGGAGGGGCGCGGCCTCTCGGCGGCGTTCTCGATTCTCACGGGCGGTCGGGTCGGCATCGCCGCCCAGTCGGTCGGACTCGCACAGTCGGCGCTCGACGAGGCGCAGTCGTACGCCACCGAGCGCGAGCAGTTCGACGAGCCGATAGCGGAGATTCAGAGCATCCGGCACAAACTCGCCGAGATGGCGACCGGCACGCAGGCCGCGCGGCTGTTGACGTACGACGCCGCCCGCGGTCTCGACGACGGCCGTCCACCGGCGCAGGCCGCCTCGATGGCGAAGTACTTCGCCTCCGAGAACGCGATGGACGTGACCAACGAGGCGGTCCAGATACACGGCGGCTACGGCTACACGACCGACTACCCGGTCGAGCGGATGTACCGCGACGCGAAGATAACCACCATCTACGAGGGCACCAGCGAGATACAGAAGAAGGTCATCGCCCGCGAACTGCTGGACTGATGGAGTACGACGCCGTCGTCTACGACCTCGACAACACGCTCGTCGAGTTGGCCGTCGACTGGGAGGCCGTCCGCCAGGAGGTGGCAGACGCGCTCGACGCACGCGGACTCGACCCGGAGGGGGACATCTGGTCGATGGTCTCGCTCGCCGAGGAGAACGGTCACTACGGCGCCGTCGAGAACGTCCTCTCGGACCACGAACGCGCGGGGGCACGCGACGCCGTCCGCCTGCCGGCCGCGGACCTGCTCCCCCACGATGTTCCCGTGGGCGTCTGCTCGCTGAACTGCGAGACGGCCTGTCGAGAGGCGCTCGAACGGCACGAACTCGACCCCCACGTCGGCTCGGTCGTCGGCCGCGACTCGGGGCCGTGGCGCAAGCCGGCCGGCGAACCACTCCTGGCGGCGCTGGACCCGCTGGGCGTCGACCCCGAGAGCGCGGTGTTCGTCGGGGACAGCGACAGCGACGCCGAGACGGCCGCGAACGCCGGTACCGCGTTCAGTTACGTGCGCGACTGGCTCTAATCGCGGTCACCGCGGTTCGACGTTCCGGTTGTGGTGGAACAGGTTCTCGGGGTCGTACTCGGTTTTCACGTCGACCAGTCGCTCGTAGTTGCCGCCGAACTGGAGGCTCACCGGGTCCTCTTCGAACCCGGGGAAGTTGCCGTAGCGGCCGCCCGCCACGTCCAGTTCCTCGACGGCGGCCAGTCCCTCGCGTGCCCACGCGAGGTTCGCCTCGTCGTCGTCGGGGTCGGTCCAGTTCGCCTCGAAGTTCACCATGTACGGCTTGTCGCGGTGCCAGAACGCCGTCGCGTCCTGCGGGACAGCCGCGACGGCCCCGCCGAGATGCCACACGTCGACCGTCGACAGCGCCGAGGGCGCCCGCTCGTTGTACCGGACGAGCACGTCGAGCAGTTCGTCGGGCAGGCCGGTCACGAACGTCGACTTCCAGTAGTAGCGCATCCCGTCGGGGTAGTCCTCGTCGAGCATCGACTGCAACGCCTCGAACTGCATCGGCCCCGAGAGGTCCGCGAGCGGCTCTGCCCGCTCGGTCAGCGACTCGAACACCTCGTCGGCGTCCGCGGGGTCGCCGCGGTACGAGCCGATGAACGCAACCGATGGGTCGCCCCACGACGCCTCGGGAAACTCGGCGAGTTCGGGGACGTGCGCGGTGAACGCGAGCGCGCCGGCCTCGCGGGGCGCGTCGCCGGTCCACTCCCGGAACCCCGCCAGTGCGGCCTCCGCGTCGTCGCCGTGGAACCACGTGAACAGGCCGTACACCTCCGGGCCGACCTCGTGAAGGTCGTACTCGAAGGAGGTGACGACGCCGAAGTTGCCGCCGCCGCCCCGGATGGCCCAGAACAGGTCGGGGTGCGACTCGGTGCTCGCGGTCAGAACCTGCCCGTCGGCGGTCACTACGTCGGCCGAAACGAGGCTGTCACAGGCGAGCCCGTACTCCCGCGAGAGGTGGCCGTAGCCGCCGTTCAGCGTCAGGCCGGCGATACCGGTCTCCGAGACTGCGCCGAGCGGCGTGGCGAGCCCGAATAGCTGGGTCTCGTGGTCGACGTCGCCGAGGAGTGCGCCTCCCTCGGCCCGGACCGTTCCGGCCGCCCGGTCGACGTGGACGCCGTTCATCGGCGTGAGGTCGACCATCAGGCCGCCGTCGGTGACGGCGGTGCCGGCGACGTTGTGGCCGCCGCCGTGGACCGAGAGCTCCATGTCGGACTCGCGGGCGGCGTTCACCGCCGCGACGACGTCGGCGGTTCCGGTGCACTGGACGACCACGGCCGGTCGCTTGTCTATCATGCCGTTCCACACCGTCCGTGCCTCGTGGTACTCGTCGTCGTCGGGGAGGAGCACCGGCCCGCGGACGGCCGTGCGGAGCGTCTCGACCGCGTCCGGTATCCGGTGTTCGTCGTCCGTGTTCGCGCTCGCCGTCATGGTCGTCGGGGGCCGACGAGTCGAGAGGTGATTGTTACGCACCGGCATTCGGCGGTCGGCCGCGAGTAAGCGCGGCCCGGCCGGGCGTATCTCCGGCTTACCCGTGGGCGCCCTCGGCCCGTCCGGTCACTCTTTGCGCCGTCGCGCCACCAGGTAGACGCCGACGGCGGTGCAGAACCAGACGACGGCGCCGACCCGGATGGCGAAAGAGGCCATCGCACTCCAGGTCGACAGGGTGACCAGCGTCGAGGCGAGGGCCACGACGGGCGCGCCGACGACGATGGTGACGACGAACGTCACCTGCATGACCCACGTGAAGTCGACACCGTCGGGGTCCGTCGTCTCGACGCGTTCCGGCATACCCCCGCTGGGGGCTTGCCCGGGTAAGCGGTTACGGTCCGTGCCGAACTGTTTAATGCGGGCACACCCCGAGCGCGTGGCATGGTCCGCGCCAAGGACATCCGCGCGAAGGCCGGGGAAGAGCCGCTGACGATGATAACGGCCTACGACGCACCCACCGCAGAAGTCGCAGACGAGGCCGGCATCGACATGATACTCGTCGGCGACTCAGCCGGCAACCTCCGTCTGGGCTACGACTCCACGCTCCCGGTGTCGGTCGACGAGATGGCGAGTCTCACCGGTGCCGTCGCCCGGAGCGCCGACGACGCGTTCGTCGTCGCGGACATGCCGTTCCTCTCGTACGGCGCCGACGAGGGCGACGCCATCGAGAACTGCGGCCGCATGGTGAAGGAGGCGGGCGCCGACGCCGTGAAACTGGAGTCGGGTCCCCACACCGTCGAGTTAACCGACCGCCTCACCGACATCGGCGTCCCCGTGCAGGCGCATCTCGGGCTCACACCCCAGCGCGAGAACGAGACCGGCCTGTTCCGGCAGGGGACCGACGAGGAGTCCGCCCGCGAGACGGTCGAACTCGCACGGGCCCACGAGGAGGCGGGTGCGTTCTCGCTCGTCCTCGAACACGTCCCCGCCAACCTGGGCGCGGCCGTCACCGACACCATCGACATCCCGACCATCGGCATCGGCGCCGGCCCCGACTGCGACGGGCAGGTGCTCACCGTCGACGAGGTCATCGGTCTCTCGGAGCGGACCGCGCCGTTCTCGAAGAAGTGGGGCGACGTGCGCGGCGAGATGCGCGACGCCATCGCGGGCTACAAGCAGGACGTCGAATCGGGCGCGTTCCCGGCCGAGGAACACAGCCACTACGAGGACGACCTCGACGACGTCTACTGACGGCTCGCCCGTCTCGGAACGCCCGACAGGGTCATCTCACCGCTCGTCGATAGCTACCGCATGAGTGAAACGAGCGAGACGGGCGATGCGGCCATCGCCGTAGACCGACAGTCCCCGGAGGCCGTGTTCGCGTTGCTGGGTGACGACATCCGCCTGAGCATCGTCAGCGCACTCGGCGAAACGCCGGACGAGGCCGTCGCGTTCGGCGACCTCCGCGAGCGGGTCGGCGTCAGCGACAGCGGCCAGTTCAACTACCACCTCCGGAAGCTCCGGGACACGTTCGTGCGCAAGACCGACGCGGGGTACGAACTGACCTACGCCGGCCGCCAGGTGCTCGGGGCGATGCACGCGGGCACCTACACCGCGAACGCCACCGTCGACCCGTTCCCCGTCGAGGGCGCGTGTCCGCTCTGTGGCGCCGAGGTGCTGGCGGCGTACGCCGACGAGACGGCCACGCTGACGTGTTCCGACTGTGACGGCTGGGAGAACACGTTCACGTTCCCTCCCGGGAGCCTCGACCAGTTCGACCGCGAGGAACTCCCGGGCGCGTTCGACCGCTGGATGGGCCACGTGTTCGACGGCGTCGTCGCGGGGTTCTGCTACACGTGTACCGGCCGCATGACCGGCGAACTGGTGGCCGACGACGAACCCGACCGCGTCGCTGGCGTCCCGGCCCACGTCCGGTACGAGTGCGGCCGCTGTGGAAGCACGGCCCGCGCGTCGGGCGTGATGCCGGCGCTGTTCCACCCCGCAGTGCAGGGGTTCCTCTACGAACACGGGTTCGACACCCGAACCGACCCGTCGTGGTCGCTCGTGGACACGGCCAGGCCGGATGCCGAACTCGTGGGCGAGGACCCGCTACGGCTCCGCGTCCGGTTCGACCAGGGTGGGGAGACGGTCGAGGCGACAGTCGACGCGACCGCATCGGTCACGGAGGTACAGCGCCGCCCGGCGTAGACTCACCGGAGGAACGACCGCACGCGCTCGTTCCAGGCGTCCGGCCGCTCCAGCATCGACAGATGCGCACAGTCGTCCAGGATGGCCGTCTCGCAGTCGGGCAGGTGCTCGCCGAGATACTCCGTGAACGAGGGCGGGGTCATCCCGTCGTGTTCGCCAGTGAGCGCGAGCGCGGGCACCGTCACCTCGTCGAGTCGCTCGCGGACGTCGAACCGGTCGCAGGTGCGGAAGTCGCGTGCAGTGACCGGGCCGCCGGTGTCCGTCAGGAGGGATTTCGACCGCTCGACGGTCTCGGCGTCGGCGTCGTGAAACAGCAGGTCCGGCGCGTGGACGGCCTCGACGGCCGCGTCGTACTCGTCGTCGAGCATCGCCAGCAGGTCGTCGCCGACGCCGAGTTTCGCGCCCGTACCACAGAGGACGAGCGCGTCGAGCGGCAGGTCACGCTCCAGGGCGACCCACAGCGCCACGGCCCCGCCCATCGAGTTGCCGACGAGCGTGCGTGCTCCCGTCGCCTCCGCCACGGCGACCACGTCGTCGGCATACGCGTCGAGGCACGCCTCGCCCGCCGGCAGGTCCTCGTCGTCGCTCTCGCCGTGGCCCGTCAGGTCGACGGCGGCCGCCGGCCCGATGCCCTGAGGTCCGTACTGCTCGACCCAGACGCGGTGGTCGCCCCCGGAGCCGTGGACGTACAGTACGGGGTCTCCTTCCTCGAACGACGTCGTGCGGTAGGCCGTCTCGCGGCCGTGGTGGCTGACGGTGTCCATACCGCTACTCCGGGAGACGGTGACTTCAACCCGGGCGACTCACGGTCCGCGGACGCTCGACGGAGGCCAGCCTGAACCGCAAACAAAGTGGTAGCTGTTCCTTTATTACAGTATTCGGGATTTTGAGAAACATTTAAATACTACAATAGCTAACTTGGAGTTAGTATGAGCGCATTCCAGGAGCGGTTCGCGCAGAACGACGACGCTATCGCGCGTCGGTACGACTACGACGAGGTGACGGTGCTGGTCGCGGACTTCGGCGCGGACCGCGACGGGAGCGTCGACCTGGTCGGGGAGACGGCCATCGTGGTCGTGGGCGACGAGGAGTACGAGTTCGAGGTGCCCGAGGGGGTGGCCCGTGCTTCTATGACGAACGGTGTCGTCACTATCGAGGTGAAACGATGAAACTCACCGTCAAGCCCATGAAGCAGAGCGAGGCCGGTCGCGGCCTCGCCGCCATCGACCGGGAGGCGATGGCCGAGATGGACCTCGAGAACGGCGACTACGTCGTCATCGAGGGGGCCGACGGCCGCGCAGTCGCCCGCGTGTGGCCCGGCTACCCCGAGGACACCGGCTCGGGGGTCGTCCGCATCGACGGCCAACTCCGCGGCGAGGCGGGCGTCGGCATCGACGACCGCGTCTCCGTCGAGAAAGCCGACGTGAAGCCGGCGAAGTCGGTCACCATCGCGCTCCCCTCGAACCTCCGCATCAGCGGCAACGTCGCGCCCCACATCCGGGACAAACTGAGCGGGCAGGCCGTCACGCGCGGCCAGCAGGTGCCCTTCTCGTTCGGTCTCGGGGGCTTCTCGATGATGGGCGGCCAGCGCATCCCCGTCAAGATAGCCGACACCGACCCCTCCGGGACGGTGGTCGTCACCGACTCGACCGAGATCAACGTCTCCGAACAGCCGGCCGAGCAGATCGTCGGCGGCGAGGGCGGCGGCACGACCGAGGGCTCCACCCCCTCGGTCACCTACGAGGACATCGGCGGACTCGACGACGAACTCGACCGCGTGCGGGAGATGATAGAACTCCCGATGCGCCACCCCGAACTGTTCGAGACGCTCGGCATCGAGCCGCCGAAGGGCGTCCTCCTGCACGGCCCGCCGGGGACGGGCAAGACCCTGATAGCGAAGGCCGTCGCCAACGAGATAGACGCCTACTTCACGGACATCTCGGGCCCCGAGATTATGTCGAAGTACTACGGGGAGAGCGAAGAGCAACTCCGCGAGGTGTTCGAGGAGGCCGAGGAGAACCAGCCGGCCATCATCTTCATCGACGAACTCGACTCCATCGCGCCGAAGCGCGGCGAGACCTCCGGTGACGTAGAGCGCCGGGTCGTCGCGCAACTGCTGTCGATGATGGACGGCCTCGACGAGCGCGGCCAGGTGACGGTCATCGGCGCGACCAACCGCGTCGACGCCATCGACCCCGCGCTCCGGCGGGGCGGCCGGTTCGACCGTGAAATCGAAATCGGCGTCCCCGACAAGACCGGACGCAAGGAGATCCTGCAGGTCCACACCCGTGGGATGCCGCTTGCCGACGACGTGAACCTCGACCAGTACGCCGAGTCGACCCACGGGTTCGTCGGGGCGGACCTCGAGTCGCTGTCGAAGGAGGCCGCGATGAACGCCCTGCGGCGCATCCGCCCCGAACTCGACCTCGAAGCCGAGGAGATAGACGCCGACATCCTCGACGCCGTCCGGGTCGGCGAGGACGACTTCAAGGAGGCGATGAAGGGCATCACGCCCTCCGCGATGCGTGAGGTGTTCGTCGAGGTGCCGGACGTCACCTGGGAGCACGTCGGCGGTCTGGAGGACACCAAAGAGCGGCTCCGCGAGACCATCCAGTGGCCGCTCGACTACCCCGAGGTGTTCGAGACGATGGACCTCGACGCCGCCAAGGGCGTGCTGATGTACGGGCCGCCCGGCACCGGGAAGACGCTGCTGGCGAAGGCCATCGCCAACGAGGCGGAGAGCAACTTCATCTCCATCAAGGGGCCGGAACTCCTGAACAAGTACGTCGGCGAGTCGGAGAAGGGCGTCCGCGAGGTGTTCGAGAAGGCCCGCTCGAACGCCCCGACGGTCATTTTCTTCGACGAAATCGACTCCATCGCCGGCCAGCGCGGCCGACAGATGGGCGACTCCGGCGTCGGTGAACGCGTCGTCTCCCAACTGCTGACGGAACTCGACGGCCTCGAAGAACTGGAAGACGTCGTCGTCATCGCCACGACGAACCGGCCGGACCTCATCGACTCGGCGCTGTTGCGCCCGGGCCGGTTGGACCGTCACGTCCACGTCCCGGTGCCCGACGAGGACGGCCGCCGGAAGATCTTCGAGGTCCACACCGAGCACAAGCCGCTGGCCGACGACGTAGACCTGAACGAACTCGCGCGCAAGACGGAGGGGTACGTTGGTGCCGACATCGAGGCCGTCTGCCGCGAGGCGTCGATGGCCGCGACCCGCGAGTTCATCAACAGCGTGGACCGCGAAGCCACGGAGACGTCCGTCGGCAACGTCCGTATCACCATGGACCACTTCGAGGAGGCGCTCGACGAAGTGACCGCCTCCGTCGACGAGGAGACGAAGAAACAGTACGAGGAGATAGAGGAGAAGTTCGGCAAGGAGGAAGCCGAGACGGACCGCGAGGTCAGCCGGACGTTCCAGTAGACCGGCGTTTTCACCCTGCGGTATCGATTTCGGAACCCCGGACGACAGTCGTCGTTCGGGGTCATGCGACAGTTAATTTTGGCAAATCATACAGTAATTTTATATCCGTAAACTTCCCCAAATCTACCTACGAATGTCGCGCACGTGGACGCTCGTCGCGCTTCTGGTGGCGGCCGTCGTTGTCGCCCCGGCGAGTGTGGTGGGACAGAGTAGTGGAAACGAAGCGCCGCTAGCGGATGCGGGGCTCGACCAGCACGTCGAACAGGGGACGACAGTACTGCTCGATGCGACCGGGTCACGCGACCCGGACGGCGAGATAGCCAGTTACGGGTGGCGCGTCGAGACGCCGGGCGGGACCACGATAACGCCCCGCTGTCCGACGTGTGGTCGGACTCGGTTCCGGCCGATGGAGACCGGCACGTACGCCGTCACGGTCACTGTCACCGACGACGACGGTGCCGACTCGACCGACACGCTGTACGTGTACGTCGGCGACTCGGAGGCTACTGACCCAGCATCGACGCCAACTCCCGCACCAGCCACGGAGACGACACCGGAACCGGGCGTCCCGGCCGAGCGGAGCGACAGCGATACCGGCAACCCGCCGGGCATCGACCCCGGTGCATCCGGGTCGTGTGCGGCTGGCACCTGTTCGGGCGGTTCCGGACCGGAACCATGGGTGACTATCGATGGTCCTACCGAAACAGAGCCGGGAGAGCCGACACGGTTCGACCTCGAGTACGGCGGCTTCGACGGGGAGCCACAGTTCGGGTGGTCGGTCGGCATCTCCGGCACGGGTGGCGAGACGTCGTGGACCTCGCCCGGGAGTGAGACGATATACGTGACTGGTGTCTCCGAATCACGGACCGCTCACGCCAGCCACGATGTACGGATTACGGAGAATCAACCGCCGGTCATCGACATCAACACGCCCGATCAGATCCATCCCGGTGAGACGATTACACTCACGGCGGAGGTATCCGATCCGGACGGATGGATCGTGAGCCGAGAGTGGGTGAACGGACCGACAGTGGAGGTGCCCAATAGAGGGAGTCGAGATGTCTCTGTCATAGCGGAGGATAACGATGGGAGAGTTTCTGTTATAAATCTAAATATAAAATCTGAAGGGATAGAATCAGATCCTGAGATAGAATCTGGTGCCAAACACACTGTTTACTGCTATTACGATAAAGAATACGAACGTCAGAACCAATTGCCCGATCACTGCGAGATCGCGGGTTCCGACAACAGCGGGGACGACGACGGCTACCAGACGGGTACGTCCGATCTGGACCGGATGTTGCGACTGCCTCACTACAACGTCGTCTGGAAGAAGACCGAGGAGGAGATTACGCAACACAGCGGCGACATCAGCGACGAAACCGGTATCACGATGCCGGATGTCAGGGACAACGATGGCGACAGACTGACGCTACCGTCGCTATCGAACGCTCAGCTCGATGCGATCGCGGGTCGAGCGGCCACCACGGACTCGCAGTCGTTCTCGATGAACGGCAAGCGGGTGGAGAACGACCTGAACGGCGACGGTGAGGTGAACGCCGAGGACTGGGACGAACGGTACGGAACGACAGAACAGGACGCTCTGGAGCGTCATCCGTCCGCAGTCTCGGAGTTCGAGGAATCTCAGCGAGCAGTCCGCCGCGCTCAGTCCGGCGGAGGGTCCCCGACACCTACCAACTCGCGCAACGGTAATGATGGACAGGACGCCGGCTCCGACACGGACGATCACAGCTCCTCGAGCGGCTCCGGGGGCGGCGGTATAGACTACACCGGTGGACTCACGTCGAGCGGTGAGCGCGCCGCCGAGCAAGGCCGTCGTATCGCAAACGGAGGCTACCGTCCAGGTGGAGGGATGTACTGACATGCTGGATACCGTTTTCCCGGCGACTGCTACCCCCCGTCCGAACAGTGTGTCGACTGCCCCCTCGCGAATCAACGACGATGGATAACGAACGCCGATTCGACACGACCGACGCGCGAAGGAGTTTCGACTCGTTCCCCGTGGCCCCGTCGCGACGGGCACTTCTGTCAGCAACTACGGCGGCGACGCTCGCGCTGACAGGGTGCTTTGGCGGCACTAACGCTCCGGGGGGCGGCTCGTCTACGCCCGAAAACGATTCGCGGAGAGAGACGGATACACTGACACCGTCTGATTCCTCGACAGATACGGATTCAGCCACGCCTATCGAGGCGGTCGAACCCAAACTCGAGACGGCCAGAGCGGAACTCGACGCCGCATTCACCGAGATGTACAGGAACGACCTCGTGCAGTTCGACAGGAAGGTCTGGACACCCCGGTACGAGGATCTCGGGAGTATGGATCTCGATTCGGTCGAGCAACTGGTCGACACTGCGCGGGATGCCCTCTCGGACGCGAGAGAGCACGTTCGACCGAATACCGAGCAAGCCGCTCGTGTCGAGTTGCTCGAACACGTCGCCGATATCGCTGCGCACGGCTCCACGTTCTACCGTCGTTTCTCGCTCACCTTCGAGAAGGTGTACCAGTACGAGTATCTCATCGACAGCGAGACCGACTACGACCGGGCGGTAGAGAAGATGGGAAAAGCCCGGGAACTCCTGGCGACGTGGCCGACGCTTGGAGAGAAACTGACCGAGGACATTCGGGCGATACTCCAGTTGTACGAATCGCGGCCGAATCTCGAGGCGGAAATTCCGTCCTTCGATGTCGAGCGATGGAACTATACCACGTACGGCGCGGAGCAGTACGCCTATCTGCTGGAGCCGCAGCTCGTCGCCTTCGAGGCGTATGCGGAAGCGGTCGGCGCCGACCTGTCAGGGCTCGACTATCTGGAGAACGACGAGTATCAGGCGGCACAGCAGGCGTTCCAGACTGCCCGGAGCAAGATCGGGCAAGCAGACCGGACGTTCAACGAGGCCAACTCGCGTGGCGATTCGTTCTTCGAGCGCCGGGCGAAAATCTACCACAACCGGATACCGCTGTTCGAGGAAGGGTACCTCCTCCATCTGCGGGCAGCTAACGAGTTCGTCCGTGGGGACACCGAGAACGCGAACGACCTCCGGTTCCGCGGAACGACGAAGATACGCGACGGGTTCGCAAAGTATCCGATATCGGATGGATAAATTCACGCCCTCGCGACAGATTTATACATTCCAGATGCTGAGTAATTATCAACTGGAGCGATTCCATGCGGTGGCTCAGGGTCACTCTGATCGTCTGCCTGCTGGTCTCTACGAGCGGATGTCTCCACTTCGGCGAACCCCGAGGCCACCCCCCTACACCTTACGAACCGTCCGTTCAGGAACGGCTGAGTTCGCGTGATGTCCCAGATACTCACCCGAATGGTACGCTCGAAGAGCCCAACACTGTCGAGTACTGGATAGCCGCTTACGTCAACCACGAGCGCATAGAGTCGGGAAAAGAACCCCTCGTATGGAGCCCACGGCTGGCTCAAATTGCTGATTATCGTAGCTATGACATGTGGAACCGCAGTTATTTCTCTCATGTCGACCCTGATGGGAATAAATACACATTATATATGGACAAATATGAGTATGATTCTTATTCAAATACTGCTGAAAATATTATTTTATTGAATTTCAGAGAACCAACCCTACGGCCTACTGATGGAAAATACCATACCTATAGAGATACTCGAAAATTCGCTAAGGCGATGGTTCAGGCCTGGATGCTCTCGGGAGAACACCGCTGGGCGATGATGCACGGTGATTACAGCGTCACCGGCGTCGGCGTGTACGGCGAACCGGACGGGAGCGTCAAGGCCACGCAGTTGTTCGCGGACAGGGAGAAGTTCGACCGGTTCGTGAACGCGAACACGACCGAGAAGTTCCGCGTACCGATAGCCGAGGAGGACCCGATGGAAGACGAGAGCGGCCTTCCGCCGTATCCGTCGCGTCTCGGGCCGAACACGCCGAACGACGAGTGACCTACTCGTACAGCGGGAACTCGTCGGTTAGCGCATCCACCTCGTCAGAGGCTTCGGCTTTCACGTCCCCGTCGTCCGGCGCGTCCACGACGCGAGCGATGACGTCACCGACCCGCTCCATCTCCGCTTCGCCCATTCCCCGCGTCGTCAGGCCCGGCGTCCCCGCCCGGATGCCCGAGGGGTTGAACGGCGAGCGCGTCTCTCCGGGAACGGTGTTGGCGTTCAACACCAGTCCGACCTCTTCGAGCGCGTCCTCGGCCTCGCCACCGGTCGTATCCGGATGCGAGGGGCGGAGGTCCACTAGCACGAGGTGCGTATCAGTCCCGCCGGAGACGAGTTCGAGGCCGTGGTCTTCGAGCGTCTCCCCGAGCGCCTTGGCGTTGTCGACGACCTGCTCGGCGTACTCGTCGAACTCGGGTTCCAGTGCCTCCTTGAACCCGACGGCCTTGCCGGCGATGTTGTGCATCAGGGGGCCGCCCTGTCCACCCGGGAACACCGCGGAATCGACGTCGTCGGCGTGTTCCTCGCTCGTCATGATGATGCCACCGCGACCGGCACGGATGGTCTTGTGCGTCGACCCCGTGACGAAGTCCGCGACGCCGACCGGCGACTCGTGGACGCCGGCGGCGACGAGCCCGGTGATGTGAGCGATGTCGGCGAGGTGGTAGGCGTCGGCGGCGTCGGCGGCGGCCTGGACGCGCTCCCACTCGACCTCTCGGGGGTACGCCGAGTAGCCCGAGACGACGATGTCGGGGTCGAACTCCTCGGCCATCTCGCGGAGCCCCTCGTAGTCGAGATAGCCCGTCTCGGGGTCGACCTCGTACTGCTTCACGTCGTACAGTTGCCCGGTGAAGTTCGCCGGATGGCCGTGGCTGAGGTGCCCGCCGTGGCTGAGGTCCAGCGAGAGGATTTTGTCGCCCGGGTCGAGCATCGCCAGGTACACACCCATGTTCGCCTGGGTGCCGGAGTGTGGCTGGACGTTGACGTGCTCGGCGCCCCACAGCTCCGTTGCGCGCTCGATGGCCAACTGCTCGATTTCGTCGGCGTACTCACAGCCAGCGTAGTAGCGCTTGCCTGGGTATCCCTCCGCGTACTTGTTCGTCAGTACCGAACCCTGTGCCTCCAGTACTGCCGGGGAGACGTGGTTCTCCGACGCGATCATCGCCAGCGTGTCCCGCTGTCGTTGGAGTTCGCCGTCCAGGGCGTCGGCGACCGCCGGGTCGACTGCGCGGACAGTCTCGTGGTTCATATTCGGGGGTTCGACTCCCCGGGCAAGAATCTACCCGTCTGCGGCAAGCGCCGCGACCCGACTTCCCCGTAACCATTTAAGCCGGACGCGTGTGAGATACGGCCACATGGTCGAATGGGGGCTGGTGGAGGGGGGAATCAGGGCCGCGGCCCCCAGCGGTGCCGTGACTGTCGCCACCGACGGCTGGGACCCGACGCCGCCCGTCTGTTCGCTTCCGTACCCGGCCGAGGCGGCTGTCGCCGGTCGAACGGCCGGGCTGTCCGTGCCTGCGGAAGTGGCGACCATCGGTGTCGGTGACGGCACCCGAGCCGTCACGGACGAGGAACTCGGCGACGGCGAGTTCCTGCTGACGGCAGACGCGCCCGTCGAGACGCTCGCCCGGTTCCGCGGGCCCGCGACTCTGGCCTGCGATGGCGAGATGGTCCGACTCTCGTTCGACGACCAGCGGGTCGTGTCGCTTGGATTCCGGACGGAGCCGCCCGCGGCAGAGACGGTTGTGGTCCCCCCGACGCCCGCGGGCGTTGCCGCGGCGGTCACCGTAGCGGGCGCGTCGCTCGGGGACGCCGGCCCAGAGCGGTCGCGCCCGGCCCAGCGTCCCCGTCCACCGCTCGTCGAGTTCGAGGCGGGAGCGGCGGTCCCAGATGCGGACCGGCCGCTCGTGTTGCGGGTACCGGAGACACTCGAGAGCGTGCTCGTCGCGGCTCCGTTCGCGTACTACCTCGGCGCGGAGCTCGTCACGGAGCCCCGAGACGCGCCGCTGTTGACGGCTCCCTCCGTCGGGTTCGAGCGGCCGTACGGCGCACTGCCGGCGTTCGCCGGCGAGGTTGCGACGGACTGCCGGCGGGTGTTCTACATGGACTGTCTGGCCCGCGAGAGCCGGTTCGACGGTGATATCGACCGCACTGCACTCTCGGAACTCGGTCTCGAGCCCGCGGCGGTGCGGGACGTCTCCCCTGCGGTCCGCTACTCGACGTATCTCGATGCACCGTCGGGCGACGTGCCGTTGCCGCCGTGGCATCTCTCGACGTACGTCGAGGCGACGTACGAGCGGGCGCGCTCGCTTCCGTACCTGCTCGACCGGCTCTCGCTTGTGTACCCGGCGGAGGCGTCGGAGATGGAGCCACGCGATCTGCTGGCGTCCTCGCTGGACGACTTCTACCGTGGCGAGGTGGTGTCGGTGTCGCCCGTCGCGCCCGAACTCGGTGCCGGCACCGCTCACGCGTGGCTGGCACCCGGCGAACCCGTCGACGCGTTCAAGACCTCGACCCGCGCTCACGAGAACCGGCCTTACGGTGCCGACTCCGACGGCGGGCCCGCCCGTGTCGAACTCGTCGTGAACGACCCGGAGATGCTCGCCGAGACGAGCGTCGTCGACAGCTATCGGTCGTCGTCGCTTCCGCTCTCGGTCACCGTCCGGGAGTCGCTGTCGACGAGCGAACTCGCCCGCGTGCTGGAACGGGACGCCGACTTCCTCCATTTCGTCGGTCACTGCGAGGTGGAGGGGCTCCGGTGTCCCGACGGCCACCTCTCGGCGTCGTCGCTCGACCGTTCGGGGGCGACGACGTTTTTCCTGAACGCCTGTGGCTCGTACCGCGAGGGCGAACGACTCGTCGAGAAGGGGAGCGTGGCGGGCGGCGTCACGCTCGACCGGGTGCTCAACGAACAGGCGACTCGGGTGGGGACGGCGTTCGGCCGCTTGCTGGTCCACGGGTTCGGCATCGACCGCGCGCTGTCGCTGGCCCGTCGTCGCATCATGATGGGGCGCGACTACGCCGTCATCGGCGACGGGACGTTCGCGCTCGGCGCGACCCCCGGCCGCCCGGCGGTCGTCGACGTCGAGTCCGACGAGGACGGTTACGCCGTCGAGTACGGCGTCACCGCGGCCCGAAACGCCGGGGCGACGTACCGCGACCCGCTCGGCGACCAGCGGCAACTGTACGGGGCACGCGTCCGCGACCGATTGGACGGTGACGCGCTCGCGTCACTGCTGGAGGCCCGGACCGCGCCCGTCGTGTTCGAGGGTGACCTCGAGTGGTCCGAGGACCTCGCCGAGACGGTCCGCGGGACCGATGCGGCTCACGAGCCGTAACTCGGGAGGGGTTTAAATAGGTGGAACTCCTTTTCACATCACAAGGCCACTAATATTAACTCCGATGGCCACTTGAGACACATGACCATAGACGCGAACCTGCTCGAACCGACGGTCGCCGACGTCCTCCGCGAGGCGGTGGAGTCGGCGGATGAGGAACTGTACGTGGTGAACCCCTCGGTAGAGACGCTGACGGAACTTCTGGACGTGCTCGCGGCCGCCGACGTCACCGCTTCGGTGTCCGTGCTCGCGGCGCCGGGCGTGCTGAAGGATGTCACCGACGACTTCAAACTCGCCAGCACGGCCGCCGACCTGCGTGACGCCGACCAGCTCGACCTGTTCGAATACGAGTCGAGCGACAACACGCTACTCGTGACGGCCGACTCCGTGGTCGCCGTCGTCGAGGCCGGCGACCGGGTCGCCGGGCTCGCTACCGGCGACGAGGAGTTCATCGAGAGCGCACACCAGCAGTACGCGGACGCCACGGCGGCCGCCGAGCCGTTCGGCCTCCGGACGCCCGGCATCACCCGCGTTCGCGACTCGCTTCGCGAGGGCCTCGGCGAGGCAACCGCCGCCGACTTCGACGGCGTGCTCGACTCACTCGAGACGGCCCGCGGCGACGGCGACGGCCTCGACGAGGTGACCATCTCGCTTCTGGTCGCCGCCAAGAACGAGGAACTGCTGTACGACATCTCGAAGTGGGGCGAGGACGTGGGCATCGCCTCGAAGGCGACGTTCTCCCGCACCAAGACGAAACTGGAGGAGGCGGGCCTCATCGACACCGAGAAGGTGCCCATCGACGTGGGCCGTCCCCGACTCCGCCTGAAACTCGGCGACGAACGGCTGGCGGACGCCGACTCCGACGAACTCGCCTCCGTCGCGCAGTCCGTTCTGGCGAAGGCCTGAGACCGCGCTCCCGTCGCCACCGGGGTTTTTCTCCCGGCCGCACCTCCCGTGAGCCATGCACGTCGGAATCGTCGGTAGCGGGCCGGCCGCCGAGGCCGCCCGTGACGGCATCGAAGACGCCGCGAGTCGGGTGTCCGCGGTCGGGCCGGACGCCGTCGGTCAGGTCGACCTCGCCGTCGTCGTCGGCCCCGTCGGCGCACCGGGGTTCGACGCCGCCACCGACGCCGCTCGAGCCGCCGAGACGCCGTGGCTGGCGGTCGAACTCGGCGGCGTGGGCGGTCGACCGCTCGCGGACGTCGAGGCCGCCGTCTCCGGGTTCGCACCCGGACAGGGCTGTTTCGACTGTCTGCGGACGCGGGTCGCCGCGGTGGCGGAGGGCGCTGACGAGGAGCCGACGCCGGCCGACGCGGACGCGCGGTTCGCGGGCGCCGTCGCCGGCCGCGAGGCGACGCGACTGCTCGACGGCGAGCCCTCGCCCGTACTCGGGGGCGTCATCGAGGTACCCCACGCCCAGCGGGAGTTCCTTCCCGTCCCGGGGTGTGACTGCGACCCCGGCCGCGACGGTGGGCTGACCCGCGAGCACGCGCCTCGGGACCTCGATGCGGCGCTGGCGGCCGCCGAGCGCGCGCTCGACCCCCGGGTCGGCGTCGTGACCGAGGTCGGCGAAGCGGAGTCGTGGCCCGCACCGTACTACCTCGCGTCGCTGGCGGACACCTCCGGGTTCTCGGACGCGACCGCGAGCGCGGCCGCGGCCGGCGTCGCCGCCGACTGGAACGCCGCGTTCATGAAGGCGCTCGGGGAGGCGCTGGAACGGTACGCGGCGGGCGTCTACCGCACGGCCGAGTTCGGGCGGGCGGCCGCCGACGAGGTACCCGCCGCGGTGCCGCCGTCCACGTTCGTGACGGCGCCGTCGTTCACGCCGGGACCGGAGCCCCCGCTGTGGACGCCCGGCGAGCATCTCGGCTCGGGAACACGGGTCCACCTGCCCGCGGAGTTCGTCGCGTTCCCCCCGCCGGAGGTACGACACCGCCCGGCCATCACGACGGGACTGGGTCTCGGCAACGGTGGCGTCGAGGCCCTGCTGTCCGGGCTGTACGAGGTGGTCGAGCGCGACGCCGCGATGCTGTCGTGGTACTCGACGTTCGACCCTCTGGGGCTGGACGTGGCCGACGAGGGGTTCGGGACGCTGGCTCGGCGGGCCCGTTCGGAAGACCTGTCCGTGACGGCGCTTCTGCTGACGCAGGACGTGGACGTGCCCGTCGTCGCCGCGTGCGTCCACCGCGAGGGCGACTGGCCGCGGTTCGCCGCCGGGATGAGCGCGGACCTCGACCCCGCGGTGGCCGCGCGTGGCGCGCTGGCGGAAGCGCTCCAGAACTGGATGGAGCTACGTGGCATGGGCCGTGACGACGCGAGCGAGGAGTCGGGCGCCATCGGCCACTACGCCGGCTTCCCCGACTCGGCCCGGGCGTTCGTCGACCCGGAGACGACGGTGCCCGCCTCGTCGGTCGGGCCGGACGAGTCGTTCGACGGCGAGGCGGAGCTGTCGGAACTCGTGGCGCGGGTCACGGACGCGGGACTGGACCCGTACGCGAGTCGACTGACGACCCGCGACATCGAATCGCTGGGGTTCGAAGCGGCCCGGGTCGTCGTGCCGAGCGCACAACCGCTGTTCACCGACGACGCTTACTTCGGCGAGCGGGCCGAGCGCGTCCCCGCCGAGATGGGGTTCGAGCCACGCCTTGAGCGCGACCACCACCCGTTCCCGTGACCGGCAGTAGGTTTTAGGCGATTGGGGCAGAAATGCAACGTATGGACAAGAACGTGGGTGGCATGGACCGGAACGCGCGACTCGTGGTCGGCCCCGTGCTCGCGGTGGTGGGACTCGTCCTGCTGGCGGGGCTGGTGAGCATCGGCCAGGGGATGCTGTACACCGTCGTGGTCCCGGCGCTCCTGCTGGTGGTCGGCGTCGTGCTGTCGGTGACCGGGTACACGCAGAAGTGCCCGCTGAACAGCCTGCTCGGCGTGAACACCTGCCCGGCGCGTTAGATACCGAAGGTGGCCCGGAGCATGTCCCGGCTCCCGGGCCCGAGCCCGACTGCGAGAATCGCCACCAGTAGCAGAATCGCGTAGCGCGGCTCCTCCTCGAATATCGTCTCGTCGAACACCCAGACGACGGCGGTGGCGGCGACGAGTTTCACGACCAGGAACGGCCACGAGGTGCCGACGAGTTCCGAGAGCCACGCCGGCTGGACTGCCTGCGTGGCGTCGATGATGAACCGGTTGACCGGGTGTTTCGCGCCGTACCGGACCGGGACGCCGATGGCACCTATCCAGTCGGCGGCGATGACGTTCGCCACGCCGTCGACCGCGTGGCCGAACAGCACCACGAGACCGATCAGCCCGGTGCCCTCGTTGATTTCGGGCTTGTAGCGGTCGACACCGCGGTAGACGGCGTACGCGAGGACTGCGGCGATGCCGAGCGTGAGGCCGGTCATCTGGGGGTAGAACCCCGCGCCTTCGACGGTGCCCGCGAGTTCGGTCAACACGAAGTACGCGAGGAAGCCGACGGTGACCACGACGCTGAGCCAGCCGAACGCGAACAGGGGCCGGTCGTAGCTCTCGACGGTGCCCCGGCGCGCGGCCACCACCGCCGCGGTCAGCGCCGCCAGCGTGACGCCGAAGACGGTGAAGTAGATGATGGGCGAGATGATGAGCGTGTTCCACGGGTACGCGAGCACGGCGTCGACGCCCTGCGGGATGGCGTCGTTGGCGTCCTCGACGACCCGGAGCGCGCCGCCGAAGAACATGAACGGCACCAGCGCGTAAAACAGCGTCTTCGTGCGCCCGACTTCCAGCCGCTCCAGCAGGTCCAGCAGGCCGACGAGGAAGAAGATGAGCGTGAGCGCGTACCCGATCTCGGAGACGACGGTGTAGCCGGGTTCCGCGACGGGGCGGGCGCCGCTGTCGGCGGCGGCACACTGCGCCTGCGAGTAGACCAGTTCGGGCCCTCCCGGTTGCATCACCGCACAGACGGCGTTGTTGGCGTCGGCGAACACCGGTCCCCAGAAGTAGTGCCAGAGGAACCGGTCCCAGACCAACTCGGGGGCGACGAGGTAGCCGAGGGCGAACGCGGCGACGACGGCCGCGGCCGTCGCTAGCCACGCCTGCCCGCGGTCCCATCCGAACGGGTTCGGGATGGGGGAGGAACTCGACTCGGTGGGGCTCGACATACCCGGGGGACCGTATCCCGCGGGTTTCAGGGTTCCGATACCCCGCGTCGGTCGCACACGACCCCGCGGCCGGCGGTCGCGTCAGGCGTCGATGTTGCGGGCCGCCTCGAGCAGTTCGTCGTGAGCCTCGCCGTTGGAGGCGACCAGCCCCTCGGTCGCGTGGGTCCACCGCTCGCCGTCGAGCCCGGTGACGCGGCCCCCCGCCTGCTCGACCATGAACGCGCCGGCGACGGTGTCCCACGGGTTCGCGTCGACGTTCGTGACTGCGCCGTCGAGTTGGCCGGCGGCGACCATCGACAGCACCAGTTGTGCGCTCCCGAACCGCCGAACGTCTCCGAACCGCTCCACGAGTTCTCGGCAGGCCGCGGCGTACTCGTCGCGGCGCGTCCGGTCCCACCAGACGGTCGGCGCGACGGCGAACGTCTCGGGATCGGTCCGGTCGCTGACGCCGACCGGGTCGCCGTTCAGATACGTTCCGTCGGCGTCGGCGGTGTAGGTGTCACCGAGGACCGGCGCGACGTTGGCCGCGGCGACGGCCTCGCCGTCCCGGACGGCGGCGACGCTGGTCACCCACGTCGGCAGGTCCCGCACGAAGTTGTTCGTCCCGTCGACGGGGTCGATTATCCAGGCCGCCCCCTCGTCTGGCACCTGCTTCAACTCGTCGGCCTCCTCGCCGACGATGGCGTCTTCCTCGTACTCGTCTCGGATGGCCGCGACTACCTGCCGCTGGGCGTCGTGGTCGGCGCGGGTCACCACGTCCGTCTTGCCGTCCTTCGTCTCGACGTCGACGTCGCGCCGGAACAGCCCCTCGGCGACGGCCCCCCCGGCACGGGCCGCCCGCTCCGCGAGGTCGGCGCGGCTTCCGCTGTCGCTCATGTTCACGCTGGCGGTCGGTGGGCCAAATGGTCACCGATTTGTCCGTGGCCCACGGTTTGGATACATGAACACGCTCGCCAAGCGCATCCACAACATCACGCCGGCGGACGTCCGTCTCACGCTGACGGACGGCGCCGAGGTGGTGCTGTCGATGCGCTCCGCGGAGTTCTTCCAGGAGGCGTTTCAGGCGGAAGGCGTCGACGACGAGGATACCGTCTATCGGCTCGTCTCGGACGGTGCCGACGACCCGCTGGTCGCGGGGAAGCAGACGGACGACGGCTGGACGACGGCGGGTGAGGTCGTCGCCGTCGAACGCGCCGCCGACGAAGCGTAGCGGTTTCCTCGCTCCGGCTCCACCCCCCTGCATGGCCGTCTCCCCTCATCTCGTCCGCGAGCGCGACGAACTCCGCCTGAACGCCTCGGTCGACGGCACCCGACGCGACCTCGTGTTGTCGGACCGCGCCGAGAGCCTGCTGGTCGACGACCTCGAGTACGCGAAGGCGGACCTGGTGCCGTTCGTCACCGTGAAGGCGCTGGTGCTGGCGGGCGGCGCCTCCGTCCCCGAGGGGATGGACGCCCGCGACGCGGCGTGGGGGCTAGCGGGCGCGGACGGCGGCGCCGAGGCCTCGGACGAGGAACTGTACCGGGTCGCCGAGTATCTCCGGGCGGTCGACGTCGAGGACCGCGCCGTCGAGACGTTGCGGGAGCACGTCAGCCAGACCGGGCTCTCGCGGTTCATCACCGACGAGGAGATAGAGAGCAAGGCGACCCGCGTCGGGGGGCTCTCCGACATCGCGCGGGACCTGTAGCTCGCGAGCGGTGAGGATGATGCGGGGGAAGACCACTCCGAGAGTGACCTTCCGGCACTGCGCGAGCAGTGCGGGGGACGGGATTTGAACCCGTGGACCTCTACAGGAGCGGATCTTGAGTCCGCCGCCGTTTCCGGGCTTGGCTACCCCCGCACGCGATCGAGGCTCGGGCGTCCCCGAGGTAAAGCGTTGCGACACGCCTCAACCACGACGCGCCGCAAGCGTCAGGTGGACGGCCGTCCATCCTCGGACATGGACGAACACACGAGCGACCCGGACGTGCCGCCGCCGACGCGGGGGGACCCGGCCGGGTGGCTCGGTACCGACACCACCAGCGGGTGGGAGCACGCCACGCTCCGGAAGGCGACCGTCCACGGGGTCCGGCTGTTCAACGCCGGCAAGTACCACGAATCACACGACTGCTTCGAGGCGGAGTGGTACAACTACGGCCGCGGCACCACCGAGAGCAAGTTCCTCCACGGGATGGTGCAGGTGGCCGCAGGCGCGTACAAGCACTACGACTTCGAGGACGACGACGGGATGCGCTCGCTGTTCGAGACGGCGCTCCAGTATCTCCAGGGCGTGCCGAGCGACTTCTACGGCGTCGACCTGCTCGACGTGCGGACGGTGGTGACGAACGCGCTGTCCGACCCCGCGGTGCTGGACGGCTGGTGCATCGAACTCGACGGCGGCCGCCCGACCGCCACCGCGGAGGACGAGGCGTACGCCGAGCGCCTGGAGTGATTACCAGGAGCCGGGCAGTTCTTAACCGCGGCGCTCCTACACGTAGCCAATGGCACGTCGGTTAGAGGATGGGCTCTGGCAGTTCGACCTCGGGGTGTTCGCGCCGCTTGCCGCCAACGTGTTCCTGCTCGACGAGAGCGAACGCGACGACACCGACGACGACACGGTGACGCTCGTGGACACCGGCCTGCCGGTCAACTACCCGACCGTCCGCTCGGAGTTGACCGACGCCGGCTACGAGGTAGCTGACATCGACCGCGTCCTGCTCACGCACTACGACCTCGACCACGTCGGGGGGCTCGCGCGACTGAACGGTCTCGACGCCGAGGTGTATCTCGGTGCGGCCGACGTGGCGCTCGTGCGTCGCGACTGGGACCCGCAGTGGGCCCACCACAAGGGGCTGTTCCACCGGGTCGCCCGCCGCTTCTACCCGCTGGAGGGGTACGACCTCACTCCGGTCGAGGACGGCGACCGCATCGGCGGGTTCACCGCGTTCCACACGCCCGGCCACAACCCCGGCCACACCGTCTACGTCCACGAGGACATCGGCACGGCGTTCCTCGGGGACCTCGTCTGGCGCGAGGGCGAAGGGCTCACCATCCCCTTCTGGCTCGACTCCTACGACATGCGGGAGATACGCCGGAGCGTCCGCGGGTTCGCGGACCGGACGCCGGCGTTCGAGCGCGCGCTACTGGCGCACGGCGACCCCATCCACGACGGCGGCGACGACGACCTCCGGTCGCTGGCCGACAGCCTCGCGTAACCCCGGCGGCTCGCCGGTAGCTCCCGACTTTTGACGCCGGCGCACGTAGCCCGCGTATGGATATCGGTATCGTTGGTGCCGGCGCGAGCGGCGCCGCGGCGGCCCACGCGCTCGCCGACCACGACGTGACCGTCTTCGAGAAGTCGCGGGGCGTCTGTGGCCGGGCGGCCACCCGGCGGCGCGACGACTGCACGTACGACTACGGCGCGAACTACGTGAAGTCCGCGGACCCGGTCGTCAACGACCTGCTGACGGGGACGCTCGACAGCGAGGGGCTCGTCGACGTGGCCGCCCCGATTTACACGTTCGATGCCGACGGCCGGGTCTCGGAGGGACGGGACGCCGACGACCACAAGTGGACCTACACCGAGGGGCTGACGCAGATAGCCAAGCGGCTGTTCGCTCGTGCCGGCACCGACGTGCGCCGCGAGACGCGCGTCGGCTCGCTGTCGCGGGCGGGCGACGGCTGGCGAATCCACCGCGAGGACGACACCGACCTCGGGCGGTTCGACGCCGTCCTCCTGACGCCGCCGGCGCCACAGACAGCCGACCTCCTGGGGCGAAGCGAGGGTGCCGACGACGCCCGGACCGCGCTCGCGGACGCGGCCGCCGCGGTCCCGTATCGCACCGTCTACGCCTGTCTGCTCCACTACCCGTTCGAACTCGACCGCCCGTGGTACGGGCTGGTGAACACCGACCGCGAGCACGACTGCGGGTGGCTCTCCCGCGAGGAACTGAAGCCGGGCCACGTCCCCGACGGCGAGAGCCTGCTGGTCGCACAGATGGGGCCCGACTGGTCCGAACGGCGGTACGACGACGACCCCGACGCAGTCTGTGGTGACGCCGCCGCCGTCGTCGCCGAGTTGCTGGACGACGACCGCCTCGCCGACCCGGACTGGACGGACCACCAGGGCTGGAAGTACGCGCTCCCCGAGGCCGGTCTGGACGGCGACACTCGGCCGGGCGCCGAGGCGCACGACCTGTACGTCGCGGGCGACTGGGTGGCGGGCGAGGGGCGCGTCCACGCCGCGCTCCGCTCCGGCCTGGAGGCCGCCGACCGGGTTCAGAGCACGTAGCGCGTCAGTTTCTCGTCGGCCCGATCCAGCACGGAAGAGCCGTGGTACACGAGGCCGGCGTCGAACTCGAACTCGAGCAGTCGCTCCAGCGACTCCTCGGCCCGGTTCAGGTCGTCCGTGTACTTCCCGGGCGGGAGGTGGAAGTGGCCCGCCGGAAGGCCGCGCTGGTCGGCGCCCGACAGCGCGTCAGCGAGCACCGCGACGCCGCGCCGCTCGCGGGTCGCTCCGCTCCCCGCTCGCGTCTCCTCGTCGCTCGCGTCGCTCACGACGCGCTCCTCGTCGACTAGCGCGTGCTGGTGGCCGCGGTGGCCGGGCACGTGGACGGCCTCGAACGTGCCGACCGTGTCGCCGTCGCCGTAGTAGTGGTCGACGTCGCCGGCCACGTCGGGGTCCGCACCGACGGGGAGGTACACGTCCGGATCGTACGCGTCGATGACGGCGTCGAGCCCGCCGACGTGGTCGCGGTCGGCGTGGGTGATAGCGACCCGCTCGACGTCGACGCCGGTCGCCTCGATGCCGTCCAGCAGGGCGTCGGTCGAGTCCGGCAGGCCGGTGTCGATGAGGGTGCCGTCGTCGAAACAGAACGCGCGGATGCGTCCGACCTCGGTCTCCGCGCAGGTGATGTCGTACACGCCGCCGAGCAGTTCTCTGGGCATGGCTCCGAGTTCGACCGCGGGGTACCTGAACCTACGGGCGCGTGACGACACCCACTTGAGTGCCGGCCGAGAACGCCGGGTATGGACCAGAAGCGGGCGATGACGAGCGTCGACCTCGCGGCGCTGGTCACCGAGTTGCGCGGGTACGAGGGGGCGAAGGTCGACAAGGCGTACCTGTACGACGACGACCTCGTCCGCCTCAAACTGCGGGACTTCGACGCCGGCCGGGTCGAACTCATCCTGGAGACGGGCGACCCGAAGCGGGCCCACGTCGCCGCACCCGAGCACGTCCCCGACGCGCCCGGCCGCCCGCCGGATTTCGCCAAGATGCTCCGCAACCGGCTGTCGGGCGCGGACCTCGCGGGCGTCCGGCAGTACGAGTTCGACCGCATCCTCGTGTTCGAGTTCGAGCGCGACGACGCCGACACCCTGCTCGTTGTCGAGTTGTTCGGCGACGGCAACGTGGCGGTGATGAACCGCGACCGCGAGGTCATCGACTGTCTCGACACTGTCCGGCTGAAGTCGCGGACGGTCGCGCCCGGCTCCGTCTACGAGTTCCCCGCCTCGCGGTTCAACCCGATGACCGCCGACCGCGAGACGTTCGGCGCGCGGATGGACGACTCCGATACGGACGTCGTGCGGACCATCGCCACACAGCTCAACCTCGGTGGGCTGTGGGCCGAGGAGCTCTGCTCGCGGGCCGGCGTCGAGAAGACGCTCGACATCGCCGAGGCGACCGACGACGACTACGACGAACTGTTCGGGGCGCTGGAGCGCTTGCGCGACACCGTCCGCGAGGGGCGGTTCGACCCCCGCGTCTACTGGGAGACCGACGAGGGCGAACGCACCCAACCCGTGGACGCAACGCCCGTCCCGCTCGAGGAGTACGAGGGCGTCGACTGCGAGGCGTACGACCGGTTCGTCGACGCGCTCGACGACTACTTCTACGAGTTGGACCGCGAGGAGCCGACGCCCGGGACCGACCGCCCGGACTTCGAGGAGGAGATAGCGAAGTACGAGCGCATCATCGACCAGCAGGAGGGCGCCATCGAGGGGTTCGAGCAGGAGGCCGAGCAGTACCGCGAGCGCGCGGAGGCGGTGTACGCCCACTACGACCTCGTCGACGAAGTGCTGTCGACGGTGCGGGAGGCCCGCGAGGCCGACTACGACTGGGAAGCCGTCGAAGGGCGGTTCCACGAGGCCGCCGAGGCAGGCAACGAGCGCGCCGAGCACGTCCGCGACGTGAACCCCGCCGAGGGCACCGTCACCGTCGAACTCGACGGGATGGACGTCGAGTTGGACCCCCAGGACGGCGTCGAGAAGAACGCCGACCGCCTCTACCAGGAGGCAAAGCGCGTCGAGGAGAAGAAGGAGGGCGCGCTCGCGGCCATCGAGGACACCCGCGAGGACCTCGAAGACGCCAAGCGCCGCCGCGACGAGTGGGAGGCCGACGACGGCGACGACGCGGACGAGGAGGCCGACGAGAGCGAGGACGTCGACTGGCTCTCGCGGTCGAACATCCCGGTGCGGTACGACGAGCAGTGGTACGAGCGGTTCCGCTGGTTCCACACCAGCGACGGCTTCCTCGTCATCGGCGGCCGGAACGCCGACCAGAACGAGGCCCTCGTCAAGAAGTACATGGACGGCGGCGACCGGTTCTTCCACTCACAGGCCCACGGCGGCCCCGTGACGATACTGAAGGCCACCGGCCCCTCCGAGCCGTCGAAGGAGGTCGACTTCCCCGAGTCGACGCTCGAGGAGGCCGCCCGGTTCGCGGTCACCTACTCGTCGGTCTGGAAGGAGGGGAAGTTCGCCGGCGACGTTTACATGGTCGACCCGGACCAGGTGTCGAAGACGCCCGAATCCGGCGAGTACCTCGAGAAGGGCGGGTTCACCATCCGCGGAGACCGGACCTACTTCCGGGACACGCCGGTCGACTGCGCCGTCGGCGTCCAGTGTGAACCGGAGACGCGGGTGCTCGGCGGCCCGAAACGGGCCATCGAAGGGCAGGTGGAGACGTCAGTCGAGATAGAGCCGGGCCAGTACGCCCAGAACGACATCGCCAAGATGCTGTACCGCGAACTGAAGGAGCGGTTCGCGGACCAGTCGTTCCTGCGGAAGGTCGCCTCCCCGGACCTGATACAGGAGTTCTGCCCGCCCGGCGGCTCCCGAATCGTCGACTGACTGTCTGAGAAACGTTTATATCTTCGCTCAGCGTGTTAGATGTAGTCGATTCTCCGTGAGGCCACGGAGTCGGCGGTGATTCGTCATGCTCGAAGACGCCATCAACTACCCCAGAGAGAGCGACGACGCGGTCCGAAACGTCGTCGTGGGCTCGCTGTTGAGCCTGTTCAGCGTCCTGATACTGCCGGCGTTCCTGCTGTTGGGCTACTTCCTTCGGGTCATCCGAGCCTCGATGGACGGCGAGCCCGTCCCCGGATTCGACGAGTGGGGGGAGCTGTTCGTCGAGGGGCTGAAGGCGTTCGTCGTGAGCCTTGTCGTGTTCCTCGTTCCGATGGTCCTGTTCGGCGTGAGCGTCGGTTCCGCGCTCGCCGCGGCGCTGGCCGGCGACGTCGACGCCGTCCGGGCTACCGTGTTCGCGGGCGCGGTGCTCGGGGTGCTCGCCGCGTCGCTTCTGAGCCTCGTGGCGCTGTATCTGTTGCCCGCGATGCTGGCGCTTCTGGCCCGCTCCGGTCGAGTGGGCGCCGCGTTCGCGTGGCGCGACCTGCGGGGAATCCTGTTCCACGGCTCGTACGCCGCCGCGTGGGCGCTGGCGCTCGGGGTCCTGCTCGTCGTCGGCGTCGCCACCGGCCTCGTGGCGGCCGTGCCGCTCGTCGGCTGGCTGTTGGCGGTGCCGGTGAACTTCTACGGCCTCGTCGTCGCCTACTCGCTGTACGGTCGGGGCGTGGCCGCGGCCTCGGACGCCGACTCCGGTCCGGAGTCGCCCGAAGGTCGACCCGCGGTCTGACTGGCCGATCACTGGGCGGTCGACCACTGGGCCGACCATCTCGGGGACGGCGACACCGACCGCGGGCGTTTTAACACCCCTGTCGCCCTAGAGGCGGTAGATGCTCACGGAGGCCCTCGACTACCCCACCAGCGGGGACCACGGTTCGACCGCGCTCCTCGCCGGGTCGGGGCTTCTCCTGCTGGGGGTCCTCGTGGCCGGCGCCGGAACGTTCGCGCCGCCGGCAGTCGCCACTGCGGCGCTCGTGGCGGGGTTCCTCGTGCAGTTGCCGGTGCGAGGTTACTACGTCCGGGTGTTGCGCGCGACGGCCGCGGAGAGCGAGCCGACGGCCCCCTCGTTCGGCGCGCCCGCCCGACTCCTCCGTGATGGCGTCGTCGCCGTCGTCGTCGGCGTGGCGTACCTGCTACCCGCGGGTCTGCTGTTCGCGGTCGCGGCCGGCGGCAACCTCGTCGCGGCCGTCCGTGACCCGACGGCCATCGACCCGGCGACGGTGGCCGCCGCCGAGACGGTGGGCGGACTCGCCGCCCTGTTCGGCCTGTTCGCCCTGCTCGCGGCCGCGTATCTCGTTCCCGCCGCCGTCACGATGTACGCCCACGAGGGGCGCGTCGGGGCCGCGTTCGGCCTCCGGCGCATCGTCGACGCGGTGCTGTCGGAGGATTACGCGGTCGGCTGGCTCCTGACGACCCTGTTGCAGTTCCTGTTCCTGCCGGTCGCGGTCCTGTTTTACTCGCTTCTCATCGGGTTCGTGTTCCAGTTCCTGCTCGGCGTCGCCGTCCGCTACGTCTGGGGGTCGGCCGTCGGGTCGGCGCTGTCGCTACGCCAACGCACGGTCGACACCGAGGGCATCACCCCCGACAGCGGCCCCGGACGGACGAGCGGCGACCGGCGGCGTGCCACCGGCGACGGCCGCGGGCCGACACTCGGTGACGACGGTGGCGTCGGTCGGGACCGGGTGGGTCCCCGAACCGAGGGGGCGACGAGGGACCCGATGGCGGACGAATCAGAGCGCTGATGTCTCGGCGGAAGATTATTATAACGAGAGTGACACGAATTCGAGCATGCTCGGCGAAGGACTCGCGTTTCCGATCAACGGCAACGACGGCGTGAAGAACTTCCTCATCGGCGGTATCCTCTCGCTGTTGGGGGTTCTCATCATCCCCGCGGTGTTCGTCCAGGGGTATCTCGTCAGGGTCGTCGCGGTCGCCGTCGACGGTGGCGAGGAGCCGCCTGCGTTCGACGAGTGGGGGGACCTGTTCGTCGACGGCCTGAAGCTCATCGTCCTCACTATCGCATACGTGCTGATTCCGACGGTGCTGTTGATAGGCGTCGCGGCGTTCGTCGGCGTCGCGGCGCTGGGCGCCGGTGCCGGCCCCGGAGCGGAGCCGTCGGCCGGCCTCCTCACGGGGCTGGGGCTCGTCGGCCTGCTGGGAATGTTCGTGGCCGTCGTGCTGTTGCTGGTGGCCGCGTACCTCATCCCCGCGGCGGCGGCCAACTTCGCCCGCAACGACGACCTCGGGGCCGCGTTCGACCTGGGGACCGTCACCGACGCCGCGTTCACCGCCGACTACCTGGTCGCGGCGCTTCTAGCCTTCGTCGTCTCGCTTGCCGTCGGCATCGTCTCGTTCATCCTCAACCTCATCATCATCGGCCTGTTGCTGGTTCCGTTCCTCTCGTTTTACACCCAGGTTGTGACGTACTACCTGATGGGTCGCGGCTTCGCGGAGGGGCTCGGCATCAGCGGCACGACCGGCCCCAGTTCGACCGCGACGTACGAATAACAGGGCTCTTCTCCCCCCGCCTCCTCGCGTCGGTATGCGCATCGTCGACCGGCATCGCCGCGACGGGGGCCGCGAACGCATCACCGTCGTCCCCGAGAGCCTCGACGACCTGTGGCACCTCACGTACGTTCTCGAACCGGGCGACCGGGTCGGCGGTGACACGACCCGCCGCATCCAGCGCAACGACGACCAGATGCGCGACACCGGCGGCGAGCGCGAGCACATGTGGGTCGAACTCGCCGTCGACGACGTGGAGTTCGCCAAGTTCGCCAACCGCCTCCGGGTCGGCGGCGAGATAGCCGACTGCTCCCGGGAGGACCAACTGGGCCTCCATCACACGCTCAACGTCGAGGAACGCACCGAACTCGAGATAGAGAAGGTCTGGCAGACCGACCAACTCGAACGCCTGCAGGAGGCCGTCGAGGCCGCCGAGAACCCGGAGGTCGTCATCGCCACCGTCGAGGAGGGCGAGGCGTACGTCCACACCGTCGAACAGTACGGCGTCGAGGAGCGGGCGGCCATCACCAAACCCACCGGAAAGGGCGAGTACGCACGCCCCCGCGAGGAACTGTTCGCTGAACTCGCCGACGTGCTCGCACGTACGGACGCCGAGGCGGTCATCCTCGCTGGCCCGGGGTTCACCAAGCAGGACGCCCTCGACTACCTGCAGGAGGAGGTCCCCGAGGTGGCCGAGACGGTCACCGTCGTCGACACCTCCGCGGCCGGGGGGCGGGGTGTCCACGAAGTGCTGAAGCGGGGTGCCGTCGACGAGGTGCAGACCGAGACCCGTATCTCGACGGAGGCGGACCTCATCGACGAACTGATGGAGCGCATCGCCGAGGGCGCGAAGGCGGCCTACGGCATCGACGAGGTGATGGAGGCCGCCGAGTTCGGCGCCGTCGACGAACTGCTCATCCTCGACTCGCGGCTCCGCGAGGAGCGGGCCGGCGAGGGCGACTGGGACGTCGACGCCAACGACCTCATCGAGACGGTCGAGCAGAAGGGCGGCGAGGTGACGGTGTTCTCCGGCGAGTTCGACCCCGGCAGACAGTTGGGGAACCTGGGCGGCGTCGCCGCCCTGCTCCGGTACCGGCTCCAGTGACGCCGGCACGGGGCGTCATATCGGCGCCGGCTCGATGTCGAACTCGAAGCGCGCGCCGCCGGACTCGCTGGCGGTGGCGCCCACGGTCCAGCCGTGGGCGGACGCGATGCGGCTGACGGTCGCCAGCCCGAACCCCGTCCCGTCGTCGTCGCTCGTGTGGCCCATCTCGAACACCTTGTCGCGCTCGTCGGCCGGGATGCCGGGGCCGTCGTCGGCCACGTAGAACCCCTCGTCGGTGGCGCCGACGGTCACCGTCACCGCCGGCCCGCCGTGGTCGACGGCGTTGGAAAACAGGTTCTCGAACAGCGCGAGCAGGCGGCTCCGGTCGGCCTGAACCGCTTCTGCCTCGTCGGTCACGACCAGTTCGGCATCGCGGGTGCCGACGGCGGTCCACGCCTCCTCGGCGGCCGCCGACAGCGGCACTTCCGTGGCGTCGGACACCTGTTCGCCGAGGCGGGCGAACCGGAGCATGTCGTCGATGAGTCCGTCGATGCGGTCGAGCCCTTCCTCGATTGCCTCGAAGTGGTCGGGGTCCACCTGGTCGTCGTCGACCTGCCCCCGGACGTAGTCGAGTCGGGCGACCGCGACGGACAGCGGGTTCCGGAGGTCGTGGCCGAGCAGACCGGCGAACTCCTCGAACCGACGACGCCGCTCCGTGAGTTCGCGCTCGCGGAGCCGGTTCTCTATCTCGTAGCCGACCCACCGGGCCGCAAGCTGGAGGAAGGCGCGGTCGAGTTCCGTGAACGGTCGCTCTCGCGGCTCGTCGTCGGCGAAACAGAGCGTCCCGTACGTCTCCCCGTCGACCACCACCCGAGCGCCGACGTAACAGCCCAGCCCGTACGCTTCGTGGGCGTGGTCCGGTATATCCGGCGACTCGGCGGCGTCTTCGACGGCCAGCGCGTCCTCGCTTTCGAGCGTCCGCTGGCAGTACGTCTCCGACAGCGGCGCACTCGTACCCGGCTGAAGCCGCTCGTGGTTGCCCGTCGCGTCGAGCACGTCGAACTCGTCGGAGATAGACGACAGGAAGCCGACGTCGAGGTCGTAATGCTCGCACCCCACCTCGAGAAGCCGCTCCACCTTGTCGGCGAACGACAGCGACTCGTCGGCCGATAGCTCGTTGAGGCGTTCGAGCGCCGCCGCGGTCCGGCGCCGCGGGGTCCCGGCGTGGAGCCCGATATGCCCGGCGGCCCCACCGTCGAACGACCCCGGGCGCGCCCGAACGACGACGCGCCGGCTCTCGCCGTCGGCTTCGAACTCCGCTTCCACGGTCGCCGGCTCCCCGTCTAGTACCCGTCCCACGAGGTCGTCGAGCGCGTCGGCGTCACCGGGCGCGAACAGCGACGACACCGCTCCACCGACCACGCCGTCGCTCCCGTCGAGGTCGCTGTAGACGACGGTCCCGTCGGCGTCGAACACCAGCGTCGCCTCGGGGGTGCCGTCGACCGCCTCGCTCGCAGCGTGCATGCGGTAACTGTGCCCGCGTGGGCCAAAAGGGTGTTTCCCGTTTCGGGGCTCACACCTCGACCGTCAGGCCGTCGCGGGCGACGTGGACCTCGCCGTCGAACCGCTCGCGGACGCTCTCGACCATTTCGCGGTGCTTGCCGTCGGTGTGGGGGTAGAGGTGAGTCAGGTACAGTTCGTCGACGTCGCGCCCGGAAAGTACCGCGCCCAGCGCCGACGGCGTCGGGTGGTTCGACACGTCCACCTCGTCGGGGAACGAGCAGTCGTGGGCGAGCACGGCGGTGCCGTCGGCCAGATCCGCGACCGTCTCCGTCGCCTCGGAGTCGCCCGAGAACGTGAACCCGCCCTCGCGGTCGAACCGGTAGGCGAGACAGTGCATCGAGTGGACCGTCTCGACGGCGCGGACGTCGAAGCCGGCGACGGAGAACGCGCCCGGCCCGACCTCGCGAACGGAGAGGTCGACGCGGCCGTCGAGGTAGTCGTGGACCGAGAGCAGACCGTCCAGCAGCGACTCGGTGCCGTCGGGGCCGACGACCGTCAGCGTCTCCTCGCCCGCGAGCCACCGGGCCTTCAACAGCGGCAGGAGGTCCGAGACGTGGTCGAGATGGTGGTGAGTGAGCAGGACCGTGTCGACGGCCTCGTAGCCCGCGTCGGTCGCCGCGAGCCCGTGGACGACGCCGCTCCCGCAGTCGACGAGAAGCGTGTCGTCGTCGCTTTCGAGGAGGAGGCCGGTCTGGAACCGGTCGCCGGTCGGCATCGCGCTCCCGGTGCCGAGGAAGGTGACGCGCATACCTCCGGTTCGTCCGTCCCGCAGGTAGGGCTTCGGGATTCCAGTTCCACTCCGGTAGGGGAACGCCCTTGAGGCTCCCGTCCCTACCGCCGGCGAGAGGATGGGTGGACGAGAGCTGTTAGCGGCGCGCGAGGACGTCGGGTTCGACCCCGCCGAGGTCGCCATCGACGACGCGGACGTGCTCGGCCGACTCGGGCCCGAACTCCGGGCGTGGTGGGTCGAGCAGTTCGGCGGGTTCGTCCCCGAGAACGGCGGCTTCTTCACGCCCCCACAGAAGGAGGCCATCCCGCTCATCGACGAGGGGGAGAACGCGCTGGTGTGTGCTCCCACCGGGTCCGGGAAGACGCTCGCGTCGTTCACGGCCGTCATCGACGACCTGTTCGGCCGTGCCCGCGAGGGCGATCTGGACAACGAGGTGTACTGTCTGTACGTCTCGCCGCTGAAGTCGCTCGCCAACGACATCCACCGCAACCTGGAGGTGCCACTGGAGGCGGTCGCCGACCGTGTCGACGAGGACGTCGAGGTGCGCCACGCCATCCGCCACGGCGACACCTCCGACGCCGAGCGGCAGGCGATGCTGGAGGAGACGCCGCATATCCTGAACACGACGCCGGAGACGCTGGCCATCCTGCTGAACAGCCCGAAGTTCAAGGAGAAACTGCGGAGCGTCGAGTACGTCGTCGTCGACGAGATACACTCGCTGGCTGACAACAAGCGGGGGACGCATCTGTCGGTGTCGCTCGAACGGCTGGAGGCGATGTGCGACGCCTCGCCGACCCGCATCGGCTGTTCCGCGACGGTCGAGCCGCTGGACGCCATCGGGGAGTTCCTCGTCGGCTACGAGGACGGTGCCCCCCGCGAGTACGAACTCGTCGACGCGCGGTTCGTCCGCGAGTTCGACCTCGAGTTGTCGTGTCCGACCGACGACCTCGTCCACACGCCGCCGGAGGTGGTCAACGAGCGGTTCTACGACGAACTGGCGGGGCTGGTGGCCGACCACGAGAACACGCTCGTGTTCACCAACACCCGGTCGGGGGCCGAGCGCGTCCTCCAGAACCTCCGCGAGCACCACGGCTACGACGAGTCGGACTCGGGGTGTCACCACGGCTCGCTGTCGAAGGACCGCCGTCAGGAGATAGAGGAGCGGCTGAAGGCCGGCGACATCGACGTCGTCACCACCTCGACGTCGCTGGAGTTGGGCATCGACATGCCCCACGTCGACCTCGTCGTACAGGTCGGCTCCCCGAAGTCGGTCGCCTCGCTCCTCCAGCGGGTCGGCCGCGCGGGCCACCAGCTCGGCGAGACGGTCAAGGGACGCGTGATGGCGCTCGACCGGGACGAACTCGTCGAGTGTGCGGTGATGCTCCGAAAAGCCGAGGAGGGGTTCGTCGACCGCGTGTTCGTCCCCGAAAACGCCGACGACGTGCTCGCCCAGCAGGTGTACGGGATGGCCATCAACGGCCCGCGTCCGGAATCGGAGATTCGCGGGATAGTGCGCTCGGCGTACCCTTACCGGAACTACGGCGACCGGGACTTCGAGCGACTGTTCCGCTATCTCACCGCCGACTACGAGGGGATGGAGGAGCGCAACGCCTACGCGAAGGTGTGGCGCGACACGAACGACTCGCCGTCCGGGGAGCACCACTACGAGGAGTACCCCGTCGGGGAGTCGCTGGTCGGCAAGCGCGGCCGGCTGGCGCGGGTCATCTACATGACGAACATCGGCACGATTCCCGACAGTTTCGACATCGACGTGTTCGTCCGCGGTGGCGACGAGTGGGTCGGCCAACTGGACGAGGAGTACCTCGACACTCTCGAAACGGGCGACGTGTTCGTCCTCGGGGGGTCGAACTACGAGTACCGCTACCGGCGGGGCTCGAAGGTGTACGTCGACCCGACGAACGCGCGACCCACGGTGCCGTCGTGGTTCTCCGAGCGGCTTCCGCTCTCCTATGACCTCGGGCGCGAGATACTCGCGTTCCAGCGCGACCTGCTGGACCGACTCGACGACGGTGGCCCGGCCGCGGTCCGCGCGTGGCTTCGCGAGTTCCCGCTTGACGAGAACACGGTGCGGGCGCTGGCGCGCCTCTACGACCAGCAAGCCCGGTACGCTGGCCCCGAGTCGGTGTCGACGCCAGACCGCCTCGCCATCGAGGTGACGATGGACCACGACGCCTACGAGCGCCACTACTACGTCCACTCGAACTACGGCCGGCGGTTCAACGACGGCTTCTCGCGACTGCTCGCCTACCGGTGTGCACAGGCGACGAGCGCCAACGTGCAGGTGGCCGTCGCCGACAACGGGTTCACGCTGTCGATGCCGCTCAACCGGAAGGTAGACCTGGCCGGCGTCGTCGCCGACATCGACGCCGGGGACGTACGCGGCGACCTGCGGGCCGCGCTCGACGGCACCGATTTGCTCCAGCGCTACTTCCGCATCAACGCGACGCGGGCGTTGCTCGTCCTCAAGCGGTACAAGGGCCACGAGAAGTCCGCGGCCCAACAGCAGGTGTCCAGCGAGATGTTGCTGTCGTTCGCACAGGACCTCGACGAGTTCTCGGTGATGGAGGAGACGTACCGCGAGATACTGGAGGACAAACTCGCCGTCGAAGCCATCGAAGACGCCGTCGCCGCGCTGTCCGACGGCGACCTGACGGTGGAACTCCAGCAGGTCGCCTCGCCGTCGCCGCGCGCGTTCGGCCTGGCGACGCTTGCGGCCAGCGACGTGGTGCTGGCGGAAGACGAGTCGGCGGTGCTCCGGGAGTTCCACGACCGGGTGCTGGAGGAGATAGGCGACGACGCGGTCGCCGCCGCCGACAGAAACTGACCGGGGCGGGCGGCCCCACCGCACTCCGCCGGTGTCGTTTTGTTTGCATGCTGACTCGTGGCAAAGCTTTTGTCCACTGACTTCTGCGGGTTGGTGTGGGGTTACATGAGTCTTGGTGACGTGTACCGGCAGTTGGGTACGTTCATCGAACAGGTAGAGACGACGGGGGCGCGGGTGACCGACGCGACGCCGACTGACCACGGTGAGGGGCCGCTGACGGCCGAGCTAACCGTCGAAATACCGCTGGAGGGGGGCGACGTGGTGACCGGCGAGGCCGGCGACGGCTACGTGGAGGGCGCCCCGACTGAGGGGGACGCGACCGACACGGGGACGCGGCGGTCCATCGCCGACCCACCGGTGAACGCGGCGCGTGCGAAGGCGGTGACCGGCGACGAGACGACGCCCTCGACAGCCGAGGACGAGGCCGGTCAGGCGAGCGGTGCCGACACGATTCCGTGCCGCCACCCGGACTGCGACCAGACGTTCGAGACGCGTCACGGGATGAAGATACATTACACCAAGACGCACGTGGGCGAGGACGCCGACGTGCCGGCCTACCGCGACCCCGACCGGCTCCGGGCGGCGTACGACCGGCACGACACGCTGGCGGAGGTACGCGACGCGCTCGACGCGGACGTGACGGTCACGACGCTCCGACGCCACCTCATCGATCACGGTATCCATCAGTCGGGGGCGGACCAGGCGACGGAGGGAGAGCGGGCGACGGAGGAAGAGCGGGCGACGGAGGAAGAGCGGGCGACGGAGGAAGAGCAGGCGGCCGACCCGACCGACGAACCCGAGGCGGACGCCGACGGACCGTCGGCGGACGAAGCACCGACGGAGGGGGCGACCAGCGAGGCGGAGCGGCCCTCGTCGGCGGACGACAGTGAGCCGACCCCGGCCGACGGCACTCGGACGCCGGCGGACGGAGCCGAATCAGAGACCGGGTCAGACGAGGGGAGCACGGAGTTTCCCGACAGCCTCGACGGGAGCGCCGAGGTAGCGCCCGACGTCACCGTCGCTCAACTCCGGGACGCGCTCCACGCCGCGACCACCGTCTCGGGCGTGGGCCGACGGCTCGGACTCGACCGCGAGGAGGCGGTCGAGTTGCTCCGCGAACACGATCTGCTCGGCGTCGTGAGCGGCCGGGTCTCGGAGCGACCCGACCGGGAGTCGCTCCAGTCGGCGGTGGACGAGCGACTCCGTGAGCAGTTCGCTCATCCCCGGACCGCGTAGTACGCGGTCAGGGCGCCGATAGCCGCCGTCGGAATGACGCTGACCACGGCTTCCGGGAGCGTCACCCGGAGGTAGAGATACTGCCAGAGTAGCGTCGTCCCCCCCACTGCGGTGACGGCGATAAGCATCGAGACCGTTCGCGCCATCACCCCCATCGACGGCTCCCGCATCGTGTGTCACAGTTCACACCCCGCCAAATAACCTTTCCGTCGAACGAGAGGATTACGAGAGCAACGTCTCCAGCGCGCGCGGGGCGACAAGCACCTCCGAGTCTGGGTCGACCGCGTCCGAAACGTTCGGACGGGCCTGGAGGAGACAGTCTTCCACGATGTCGGGCGATTCGCTGTTCGTCACGTAGCAGTCGTGGTTACACAGCGCCCGGGCCACGACGAACGCGCGCTGTGCGCCGGGGTCGTACCCCTCGCGCATCGACTCGTAGAGCGCCCCGGCGCTCGATGCGGCCGACAACCGCTCGTAGAAGCGTCGTTCGCCGGTGCCCTCACCGGCCCCCTCTTCTAGCCGCGCTGGAACGACGACTCGGCCGCCCGGTCGCAGTGGATTTCGTGCGCCCAGCACGACGTAGGTGAACGCCCGCGTCGCCTGATACAGGTTGGCGTCCTTCGGCGCGCCGACGCCCGCGACGACGGCGTCGTAGTCGTCCTCGACCGTGACCGACAGCGCCTCGCGGGCGCTGGCGGCCAGCGAACGGACTACCGCGCGTGGCCGTCCGGCCGCCGCATCGAGGATGCCCAGCGGACCGTGCGTGACGTTGAGACAGAAGTCGACGCCGACCGCCTCCCCCGCCCGGTCGACCGCCTCGCGGAACGGGTTGTCGTCGACGCGGCCGAGCCGGACGCCCTCGCGGGACAGCATCTCCGGGCCGTGGGTGTAGCGGATGAACGACTCGGAGCCGGCGCCGATAGCGACCGTTTTGGCGCCGCCTGAAAAGCCCGCGTACTGGTGGGGCTCGACCATCCCCGTCGAAACGACGCGGTCGGCCGCGGCGACCGTCTCGTGGACCTCCACGGGGACGCCGTCCACCTCGCCGACCGCCACGACGGCCTCGGGGTCGTGGTTGACCGCGAGGTCCGCGTGCTCGCCCAGCCCCTCGCGGAGTTCCACGTCGGTCATCGGCCGGTGGAGGCCGAGTCCCACGACGACGGTGACCTGCTCGCGGTCGACGCCCGCGGCCGCCAGTTCCGCGAGCAGGACGTCCGCGAGCACGTCGTCGGGGGTCGCACGGGTCACGTCGGTCACGACGAGCGCGACGCTGTCGTCGGCGTCGGCCACGTCGCGGAGCCGGGGGCCGTGCGGCGACGCGACGGCACGCTCTGCCGCCTCCCGGGGGTCGACCGCCTCGCCGCCCGGCGGGTCGGCGACCGTCACCTCGCAGTCGGGCAACGACACGTCGATGGAGCCGTCGCCGTGGGGAACCGTCACCATACGCTTCGTCTGGGTGCCAGCGTGGAGTAGTTTGCCGTCAGGCGCGCGCCCAGCGGAGCAGTCGCCCGTAGAACTCGTCGCTCGACAGCGCCTCGGCGTCCCCGACGAGCGCGAGCGCCTTCTTCGCACGGGTCAGGGCGACGTTCATCCGCCGGTGGTCGTCGAAGATTGGGCCGTCGAGGTCGCCGGTCGCGACGAACGAGACGACGACGACCTCCGTCGCGGAGCCCTGGAACCGGTCGACGGTGTCGACGGTCGTCTCGGGCAGGCGCTTCGATATCTCCGCGACCTGCGCGCGGAACGGCGCGATGACGCCGACCTCATCGCGTGGGACGCCGGCGTCGACGTACGCCTCGACCACCTCGGCCACGCGGTCGGCCTCCGCCGGGTTCGTGTTGCCCCGCTGTGTGCCGTCCGGGTCGACGAACGAGACGGCGTCGCGAAGCGCCGGCGGGAGGTCGTCGACGGCGACGCCGAGGTCGCCGAGCGACTGGCCGGCCACCTCCGGGGTGGCGGGGCGCAACTGCCCGTCGTAGAACTCCTCGCTGGAGAACCACTGGACGCGCTGGCACATCCGGTACTGGCGGTCGAGCATGACGCCCGCGTCCGGGTGGGCGTCGATGAGCCGTTCGAACAGCGACCGCTGGAGGTCGTTCTCCGCGCGGACGACGGGCGGCAGTTGCTGGTGGTCGCCCACGAGCACGAACCGGTCCGCGAGGTTCACCGCCGCCATCGTCCCCGGTTCCGTAAGCTGGCCCGCCTCGTCGACGACGGCCACGTCGAACGACTGCTCGAGCATCGTGCGCGAGCCACAGGAGGCGGTCGTCGCGGCCACGACCGGCGCGTCGGTGAGGTCGCCGGCCACGTCCGCGGGGTCGCCCCGCTCGACGAGCCGTGCGCCCTGCATCTCCTCGTGGACGCCCGACTCGGTGCCGACGCGCACGAACTCGTCGAACCCCTGGTCGCGGAGCGCCTCGAGCGCGTTGTCGACGGCGCGGTTGGTGAACGCCGACAGTAGCACCCGCTCGCCCTGCTCGACCAGGGCCCGGACAGTCCGCGCGAGCGTGTACGTCTTCCCCGTACCCGGTGGGCCGTGGACCAGCGCGAGGTCGTCGGCCCGGACCGCGAGATTGACCGCCTCGTTCTGGGCGTCGTTGTTGTCGATGTACGTTCGCTCCTCGCCGGAGAACGCCGGTTCGCGCCGCCCGAACAGCACGTCCTTCCGGTCGGGGTCGCCCTTGAGGACGGCGTCGTGGAGCGCCGACAACAGCCGCGAGACGGTGAGCTCGGAGGGGTAGACGTCGAGCCGGCACAACTCGAGCGGCTCGTCGGCGGTGACGACTACCTCCTCGCCGAGTTCTTGCACGCGCCCGAGTTCCGCCCGGCCACGGGTCGGGTGGCCGTCCGAGGCGAGCACCACGTCGCCCTCGCGTATCTTCGAGACGGCGTCCCGCGTCCGGGTCGCGGTGAGTTCCCACGAGCCGTCGGGGAGTTCGCGCCGCCCCGCCGGCTCCAGGCCGATGAGCGCGCGGTCGTCGTCGGCCCGCTGTTCGGCGCTCTGCTCCCACAGTTTCCGGTACTCGGCGTGGACGGCGCGCCGCTCTTCCTCGATTGCGCGGTAGAACCGGTCGAAGTAGTCCCGTTCCTCCTCCGGTACGGCCGTCCCTATCTGCCCGGCCTTCGAGTCGTGGTCGAGGCGGCCGGAGACGACCATACAGGTGTCCTGCTCGAAGCAGTACTCGCAGATGGCGTCGGCCTCGTACCCCGTCGGTATCGAGAAGTCGTGTTCCATCGCCGCGATTTCGTTGCGCTGGCGGACGACGTACTTCAGCAGTCCCGGGCCGATGGAGAACTCCTTGGCGGGCGAGAGGTCGCCCGACTCCTCGACCCGGTCGAGCGCCGAGTTCTTCGTGTACAGGAGGGTGCCGGTGTCGGGTGCGGCAGTCGCGATGGAGTCGTCGCCGGCCTCGCGTTCTCCAAGCAGGAGTGCGTAGCAGGCCGCCTGCACCTTGTCGTGGAAGCGGGGTTCGCGGTCGAGGTTCTTGCCGGTCTTGAGTTCGACCGGCATCCCCCGGCGGACAGCGTCGGCACGGCCCTTGATGCCGAACGTCTCGGAGACGAGCGTCTGCTCGGAGCGCCAGTCGTCGTCTTCGGTGAGTCGGCCCTGCGAGAGCCACCCCTCGACGGCGCCGGCGTTCTGCCGCACCTCCTCGGCGACGGCGTCGGGGTCCTCGCCGAGCAGGCCGAGGTCGAGGCCGGCCTCAGCGACGCGGTCCTCGATGGCATCTTCGAGGTCGCGACCCCGCAGGAGGTCGCCGAACACCTCGTGGACGATGGTCCCGCGAATCACGGGGTACGCGAGCGGCGTCGCCGATATCTTGTTCAGCCAGTACATCCGCGGACACTGCACCCACGTCCGCACGTCGGTCACGTCGACGAGGAAGTCGGGGTCGACGACGACGAGCGTCTCCCGCCCGGTCTGGTACTGCGTCTCGCCCCGGTACTCCTCCTGCTCGGGGTCGACGACCAGCAGGTCCATCCCCGGTTCGAGCACGGCCGCGGTCTCGGTCCACTTCCCCCACAGCGTGACATCCACCGGGGGGCCGGCACCGCGTTCGGTCTTCAGCGTCACCTCGGCGAGGTCTGCGGTGCCGTTGCTGGTGTCGACCTGTCGGGGGTCGTCCACCTCGACGACCGGGCCGCGGAGGTTCACATGCTCCCCTGCGGCGTGGGGAGAAAAACGCTGTCGGTAGCGTGGGTCGAGCGACCGAAGGGAGCGAGACCCACGTCAACGCGAACGGCGACCGGTTCGACGGCCGTGCCGCGGACGATACGCCTTTGAGTGGTGCGCACCCAGGCCCGTGTATGCGCGTTCGTGACTGGCAGGACATTCTCGAGGACGTCGTGGAGTCGAACGCCGACCCCGACGGCTGGCGCGCCGTCTCGGGCGACCGCCGGGGCGGCGTCGGCGAGGACATGTTCCTCGGCCACCCCTCGGTCGGCGTCTACCAGTTGAAGACGTACGCGAAGAACCCGTTCGAGGTGCGCGGTGTCGGCTCGCAGGTGGCTCGCCGCATCGACGACGACCTCGACCCGCTGTTCCCCGAGGAAGGGTCGGGGCGGTTCGGCGTCCAGTCGCCGTTCGAGTCCGAGGACGAGGCCGAGAACGCGGCCAACGAGCTAGAGGAAGTGCTGAAGGCCCACGCGGACGCCCCGACGACGCCGGACGCGCTGTTCGACGACGTGATGGACGCGCTCGATTCGCCCGCGTTCGGTCCGATGGAGCACGACCAGTACGGCCGGCCCGACGGACTCGACGAACTGACGACGACGTTCGACGAGGCCGAGGAACTGCTCGACGCGGAACTCGACGACCTCGTCGACGACGACGATGTCGGGCGTGGCTTCCAGTAGCCGGCCGCCGGGGGAGCGACGACCACCACGACTCCGCGTTGGTTTATCAACGTCTGACGTAAAAACTATGTGACAGGGCCCTTTGGGTATCGTACCCGAACCCATGAGCGGGGAGCCGGAGTCGACGGTGCTCGTGGTGGACGACGAACAGGGCATCGTCGAGGGACACGCCGCCAGCCTCGACGGAGAGTACGCGGTCCGGACCGCGCTCGACGGCCACGAAGCCATCGAACAGTTGGACGCGGACGTCGACGTCGTCCTGCTCGACCGCCGGATGCCGGAGCTGTCGGGTGAGGAGGTCCTCGCCCACATTCGGGAGCGGGACCTCGACTGCCGGGTGGCGATGCTCACGGGCGTCGAACCGGACGTCGACATCGTCGAGATGGGGTTCGACGACTACGTCCGCAAGCCGGTCGGCCGCTCGGAACTGTTCGACGTGGTAGAGCGTCTGCTCCAGCGGGCCCGCTACGACCGCCGCCTGCAGGAGTTCTTCTCGCTGGCGTCGAAGGCCGCGGCCCTGGAAGCCGAACACGACACGGCCGAACTGGAGGGCCACCCCGAGTACGAGCGGCTCCGCGACCGCCTCGACCAGTTCCGAGGAAAACTCGACGAGACGGTCGCGGACCTGCCGCCGGAGGACAGGTACGCTGTCGCGACCGGCTCCGCGGTCGGCGACGCCGTCTCGGACTGACGCGAAGTCGGTCGTCGTTCTACGGGGAGGAGAATATGACTGGCCCATCGGAACCGCTTTCCTCACTGCCCGTGGCGCTGTTTCGCCGAGAGACTCCCCTCGATTGACTCGTCGTACTCGCTTCCTGCGCGAACAACGGCCCGTTTACCGTCCCCGCGCTCCGGGCCCCGGAACTGGTCGACAGCCGACTTCGGCCGTATCGGTCGCTTCGCGTCCTCTAGGCGCCGATGTACTCCTCGTTGACGACCCACTCGCCGTCGTCGTCCTTGACCATGTACTCGCCGTAGTACGGGACCCGCTCGGCGACCACGTCGCGGAACGCCTCGCGTATCTCCGGGCTGGTCATCTCGCCCATCGGCTTCAGGTCGTCGTTGCGGTTGAGACAGCCTTTCAGCATCCCCTGGTGGGTCACGCGAACCCGGTGGCAGTTCGCACAGAAGTCCTCGTTGCCGACGGGGTCGACGATTTCGACCATCCCGCCGTTCACCCAGTAGCGCCGCCGGTCGTGCATCTCGCGGTGCTCGACCCGGTCGGCCTGCTCGGCCAGCCAGCCGTGGACGCGGTCGATGTCGACGGCCCACTCCGGCCGGCCGGCGAGCTCAGGCATGTACTCGATGAGCTGGAGCTGGAGGCCGTCGTTCTCCGCGACGTGCTCGACCATCTCGGGGACGTAGCCCGCGGTGGCCTCGAACACGACCATGTTGAGCTTCACGGGGTCGAGCCCCGCGTCGACCGCCGCGAGGACGCCCTCGATGACGTCGTCGTACGCGCCCGATTTGGTCACCTCGCGGAACGCCTCCGGCTCCAGGGCGTCCTGCGAGACGTTCACACGGTCCAGCCCCGCCGCCCGCAGGTCTTCGGCCCGCCCCGGCAGGAACGTCCCGTTCGTCGTGAGGGACGTCTCCATTCCCTCGGGCGTCCGCCGGATAATCTCCTCCAGGTCCGCTCGAAGCATCGGCTCGCCGCCGGTGAACTTGACCGACTCCACGTCGAACTCGCGGGCCACTTCGAGGAAACGGACCACGTCGTCGGTCGACATCTCGTCGTCGTCGGGTTCCATCGGACCGCGCGTGTCGCCAAGCCCCTCGTTGTGACAGTAGACGCAGTCGAAGTTACAGCGGTCCGTCAGGGAGATGCGGACCCCAGTCACCTCGCGGCCGAACCCGTCGACGAGCATGTCCGTTCGTTCGGACGACGACGCTTAAATTCGCGGCCACGGAGGAGGGGACAGTAACCACAGACGGTTACGAACTGTCTCCAGCGTGGATACGTCTTGTGTCGCCGGCGGGGGTCGTCGGGGCTGAACCGCTTAAGTGAGCGGGGCGCGAAGCCAAGCCGTGACTGGGGACCCGAGCGAGGCGTTCGCGCGCCTTGGCGACGCGACGCGGATGGAGATACTGGATGCGCTCGCCGCCGTCGACGAGGGGTGCGTCCGCCGCGTCACGCGGGGGTTCACCGACCTGTTCGAGGCCACCGACGCGGAGACGACCGCCGGCTTCTCGTACCATCTCCGCCAGTTGCGCGACGAGTACGTCGAGGAAGTCGAGGACGGCTACCGGCTGACGTACGCAGGGCTGGCCGTCGTCAGGGAGACGGCGGCGGGTACGTTCACCGAGCGGTTCGACCACGACCCCATCTCGGTCCCCGACCCCTGCCCGTTCTGTGAGGGGGCCCTCGTCGCGACCGGCGAGGATAACGTCCTGACGGTCGCCTGCGACGACTGCGACCGGGACGTGCTCGCGCTCCCGTTCCCGCCGGGCGGCCACGCCACCCACGACGACGAGGCACTGCTCGACGCGTTCGACCGCCACCACCGCCACCGGGTGCAGGTGTTTCGCGAGGGCTCCTGCCCGGAGTGTGGCGGCGCGACCGACAGGGCGGTCGAGATGAGCGACGAGCGCCCGCGCGCGACGTTCGAGTGTACCGCCTGCGGCGACGGGCTCCGATGTCCAGTCGCGCTGACGGTGCTCGAGCATCCGGCCGTCGTGTCGCTGTACCACGAGCACGGCGAGGACGTCCGGGACCATCCGGTCTGGAACGTCGGCCCCGAGTGGACGGAGACGGTGCTCTCCGAGGAGCCGGTCTGTGTCCGTGTCGGCGTTCGTGTCGGCGAGGACCACCTGGCGGTGCTCGTGGGCGAGGACTGCTCGGTCGTCCACACGGAGCGGACGACGGTCGACCCGCAGGAGAGCGAGGCGGCCGACCCGACGGCCGCGTAGAAGCGGTTACTCGTCGGCTTCGGTCTCCGCGAGACCGTGGTCGTCGATGGTCGTGTGGAGTTCGTCGCCCGAGAGCTGACGGTAGCCGTCGCCGTTGACGACGGCCGCGCTCATCCCCTCGGCGTCGAGCGTCCCGTCGTTGACCGACGCGAGCGCACGGAGCGCGAGTTCGAGGCCGCCGTCGCTGTCGAGCCCCTCGTCGTAGTTCTCCTCGAGGTAGTCCTGTATCTCCGCGGAGTCGCCGCCGATGGCGACCGCGGCCCACTCGTAGGGGGTCCCCGAGGGGTCCGTCTCGAACAGCCGCGGCGTGCCGTCGGGGTCGACGCCACCCAGAAGCAGGGCCGCGCCGAACGGCCGCGCGCCGCCCGCCTGCGTGTACTCCTGGATGTAGCCGGTGACCTCCTTGGTCAGCGCCTCGATGCTGGCTGGCTCCTCGAACCGCAGGCGCTCTACCTGCGCCTGTCGGCGTGCCACGTCGACCAGTTGGCGGGCGTCCGCGACGTGGCCCGCGCTGGCGATGCCGACGTGGTCGTCGGCCTTGTGTATCTTCTCGATGCTCTCGGCGACCTGGAGCGGCGAGCGGAGCCGGCCGCCGGTGACGAACACGACGCCCTCGCCGGTGCGGACGCCGACGGTGGGCGAGCCGCGCTTCACCGCCTCCCGCGCGTACTCGACCTGATACAGTCGGCCGTCGGGACTGAAGATGTTCGTGCCGCGGTCGTACGCCTGCTGTTGGGAGTTGCCCTGCATAAGTTAGACCTCCTCGGTGTCCGCCTGCTCGTCGGTCGTCTCCGCCTCGGTGCCTTCCTCGTAGATGTCGACGCCGTCGCTCGTGATGCGGGCGACCATCGCCCCGTTGCCGGAGGCGGTGTCGCGCTCGCTGGCGGCCGCGACCGCCCGGACCGCGAGGTCGACGGCCGCATCGAGGCTCATGCCCTCCTCGAACTCGCGTTCGAGCACGCCGTACGCGAGTTGCATCCCGGAGCCGGTGGCGCCGTAGGTGTCTTCCATCAGGCCACCGGCAGGGTCGAGGCTGTAGAGGTGGCCGCCTTCCCCGTCGACGCCCCCGAGCAGGGGGACGACTCGCATCCCGCGGATGACGTTCGCGGCCGTCGTCGACAGCGCCTCCATGCTCATCGCCTCGCCCCGGCGCGTCTCGTACAGCGACGACTGGACCTCCAGTTGCTTGGCGAACGTCTGCCCGTCGCCGACGCCACCCGAGATGGTGATGGCGGCGGTCGGGTGGACCTCGAATATCTTCTCGGCCGACTTGTTCGACACGAACCGGCCGGCCAGCGACGCTCGCCGGTCGGTGGCGAGGACGACCCCGTCGTCGGCGACGATGCCGACGGTGGTCGTCCCGGTGTCGAACTCCGGGGTGGACTCCGGCGCGGAGCCCTTACCTGAAGTGAACCCTTCCATGCCTCCCCGTTTGGCGGGGGGACGGAAATATCCTCGCTAAAGCGAATTTTAGCCGGCGATGCGCCGTGTGGCGGTTCGGCGGGTCGGTGGGACCGCCCGGCGCCGTGAACGCGGCCCGTGACTACCGGCGCCGGCGGTCGCGTCGCCGTCGACGCTGACGGTCGCCGTTACACACAACCCTTATTCACCGACCGAGACTAGCCCGGGCATGGACGAAGCCGCCGTACGTGAGGCTCTCGAAGGGGTCACGGACCCCGACCTCGGCGACGACGTCGTGTCGCTGGGACTCGTCAACAGCGTCGAGGTGGACGGCGACGCCGTCGCGGTCGACCTGGCGCTGGGTGCGCCGTACTCGCCGACGGAGACGGCTATCGCCGCCGAGGTGCGCAAGACGCTCTCGGAAGCCGGCGTCGAGAGCGTCGACCTCTCGGCGAGCGTCGACCGGGGTATCGCGCCCGACGAACAGGTGCTCCCGGACGTGAAGAACGTCATCGCCGTCGCCTCCGGGAAGGGCGGCGTCGGCAAATCCACCGTCGCGGTAAACCTCGCGGCCGGGCTCTCGGAGTTGGGTGCCCGCGTCGGCCTGTTCGACGCCGACGTGTACGGGCCGAACGTCCCGCGGATGGTCGAGGCCGACGAACGGCCGCAGGCGACGCCCGACGAGACAATCGTGCCCCCGGAGCGCTACGGGGTGAAACTGATGAGCATGGCCTTTCTCGTCGGCGAGGACGACCCCGTCATCTGGCGGGGGCCGATGGTCCACAAGCTCATCACCCAACTCGTCGAGGACGTCGAGTGGGGGGGCCTCGACTACATGGTCGTGGACCTGCCGCCGGGCACCGGCGACACGCAACTCACCCTGCTCCAGTCGGTGCCCGTCTCGGGGGCCGTCATCGTCACCACGCCCCAGGAGGTGGCGCTCGACGACGCCCGTAAGGGTCTGCGCATGTTCGGCAAACACGACACGCCCGTCCTCGGTATCGTCGAGAACATGTCCGCGTTCAGGTGTCCGGACTGCGGGAGCGAGCACGCCATCTTCGGCGAGGGCGGCGGCCGGTCGTTCGCCGACGAGAACGACCTGCCGTTCCTCGGGTCGGTGCCGCTGGACCCCGCGGTTCGGGAGGGCGGCGACACGGGCGCGCCCATCGTCCTCGAGGACGACAACCAGACGGGCGCGGCGTTCCGCGAGTTCACCGAGTCGGCGGCCAACATGCAGGGCATCGTCCACCGGCGGCGCGAAGCGGAGCGATGAGCGACGGGGACGGCATCGACCCCGACCCGGAGCGGGCGGCGCTCGTCCGCGAGGTGGCAGAGGACGTGCGTGGCGACTCCTCGGAGTCCGAACAGCTAGCGGCGCTTCTCTACCGGGTCTCCGACCTCTACGACCCGGAGGAGGACACCTCGCCGCCCGAGATATACCGGAACGTGCGGACCATCCTGCAGATAAAGGAACGCGGCACGCTCGAACGCGATTAGTCGCGTCGTTCGGCCCACTCGACGAGCGGTTCCAGGCGCTCGTGTAACTCGGCGCCGTCGTCGGTGAGCCGGTACTCCACCCGCGGCGGGATGGTGTCGTGCTGGTCCCTGTCGAGGAGGCCGGCCTCCGTCAACTCACCCAGTCGCGCCGACAGCGTCGAACTGCTCACCTCGCCGAACGCCTCCTCGATGTCGCCGTAACGTGCCGGCTGAAGTGCGCCGACGACACAGACCACCTGCATCGCGTACTTCCGGCTGAGCAGGTCCATGACGCCGTCGAGCGGACAGAGACAGCGGGGCGATCCGGCGGGTTTCTCGGAGGAGCCAGGGTTCTCGGACATGGGTTCGAGCGAGCGAAGTTCGTTCTATACTTTGGAGTTGACAGTTTAATAGCTTTGGAACAAAAAGCCAAGACGTAGCATGAGCGAGACAGAGTCAGACCCACCGATAGCATGCGAGATGACGGCCGAGATGGCGGCGGACCGCCCCGGCCTCGTACACGACGCGCTTGCGGACGCGTACGCGGGCGCCGAGGAACACGAGGACGGCGTCACCCTCCGGTTCGAGGGGACCGAGGCGGCGCTGGAGGCGGCGGCGACGTTCGTCGTCCACGAACACCAGTGCTGTGCGTTCGCCGACTACCGCATCGAGGTGTCGCCGCCGTACGAGACGACCAGCCTGACAATCACCGGGCCCGAGGGGGTCAAGCAGATGTTCCTGGACGGGATGGTCCCCCTGCTCGAGTCGGCGACAGAGTAGCGACCGTCTCGCCGGGCGCCCGCGCCCGGTGGTTCCGGCGGCGTGTGTTCCGTCGTCGCACGGCCGTCACGCGTTCGTGACCCTTAAGTACGGGTAGGGAGTTGTGTCGAGTGCAATCGATGTAGGGCGCTCCGCGCCCGAGTCCGCAAGGGCGGAGATACACGCGGGACGCGAACGCGTCCGCCAGACACACGCAGGTCGTGGTAGCCAAGTGGCCCAAGGCGCTGGGTTGCTAACTCAGTGGCGTAATGCCCCCGGGGTTCGAATCCCCGCCACGACGCTCACACACCCACACAACCAACCGTATCCACACATGAGCGCGGAAGAACCCGACACCGAGGCCGAGGACGAGGAGGAGGACATCCGCTACTTCGTCCGCATCGGCCAGACCGACCTCGACGGCACCAAGTCAGTCGAGCGGTCGCTGACAGAGATGAACGGAATCGGCCGACGAACGGCCCGCATCATCGCCCAGAAAGCCGGCATCGACCGACGTTCGGTCATCGGCAAACTCGAGGACGACGAAATCGACGACATCGTCGAACTCGTCGAGGGGTACGCCGACGAGGTGCCCGAGTGGATGGTCAACCACCAGGACCACTACTTCTCGGGCGACTCGACCCACGAGTTCGGCAACGACCTCGAGATGACCCGGCGGCGGGACATCAACCGGATGAAGATGATAGACTCCTACAAAGGAACCCGCCACAAGCGCGGGCAGAAGGTCCGCGGCCAGCGGACGAAGTCCACGGGCCGGACGGAGGGCACCATCGGTGTCAACGTCGAGGCCATCAAGGAGCAGCAGGCCGAGGAGGCCGAAGGTGGTGAGGAGTAATGCCGCTTGGAAGCAACACGAAGCTGTACGAGACGCCGAACCACCCGTACCAGGGTGAACGCATCGACCAGGAGGCCCGTCTGCTGGAGACGTACGGCCTCAAGAACAAGGAGGAGCTGTGGCGCGCGCAGTCGGAACTGCGCGACTACCGCCGCGAGGCCCGGAAACTGCTGGGCCGCACGCAGGGCGACGCCGAGGCCGCCGCCCGGAAGGGCGACGAGTTCCTCGCACGGCTCCAGCGCGTCGGCGTGCTCGGCGAGGACGACTCGCTGGACGACGTGCTGTCGCTCGACGTCGAGGACGTGCTCGAGCGTCGGCTCCAGACCATCGCGTACCGCCAGGGGCTGGCGAACACGACCCAGCAGGCGCGGCAGTTCATCGTCCACGGCCACGTCACGGTCGACGGCGCACGCGTCACGACGCCCTCCTACACCGTCGAGGTGAGCGAGGAGGACGCCATCGACTACGACGAGAACAGTCCGCTCGCGGACGACCTGCACCCGGAGCGTGCGGGAGGTGACCAAGAATGAGTGAGAGCAACGACGGCAAGTGGGGCATCGCACACGTGTATGCCTCGTTCAACAACACGATCATCACGGTAACGGACGTGACCGGCGCGGAGACCATCGTGAAGTCCTCCGGCGGGACGGTCGTGAAGCAGAACCGCGACGAGGCGTCGCCGTACGCCGCCATGCAGATGGCGGAGGCGGTCGCCGACGAGATCAAGGCCGCGGGCATCGACGGGCTCCACGTCCGCGTGCGCGGCCCGGGCGGTAACCTGAACAAGTCTCCCGGGCCCGGCGCACAGGCGACGATCCGCGCGCTCGCCCGTGCCGGCCTGGAGATCGGTCGCATCGAGGACGTGACTCCCATCCCGCACGACGGTACGCGGGCGCCGAAGAACAGCGGGTTCTGACATGAGCGAGCAATACGAGGTGGAGTTCATCGAACGCGGCGACCGCGAAGCGCGGTTCCTCGTTCGCGGCGTGACGCCCGCGTTCGCCAACGGCGTTCGACGGGCGATGCTCGCGGACGTGCCGACGCTCTCGATAGACGAGGTCCGCGTCGTCGAGAACTCGTCGGTGATGTTCGACGAGCAGATAGGGCTCCGTCTTGGTCTCGTCCCGCTGACGACGCCGCCGGGCGAGTTCGAGGTCGGCGACGAGGTGACGCTCGCGCTCGACGTCGAGGGGCCGGACACCGCCTACTCCGGCGACCTCCGGTCGTCTGACGACCTCGTCCAGCCGGCCGACGAGAACGTCCCCATCATCGACCTGAAGGAGGGCCAGCGCCTCGAAATCGAGGCCGACGCGGTGCTCGACACGGGGAAGGCCCACGCCAAACATCAGGGCGGGGTCGCGGTCGGCTACCGCCACCTCCAGCAGGTCGAAGTCGTCGGCGACAGCGAGGAGTTCGAGTCCGACGAGCCCCACATCGTCCGTGGCGTCATCGAGGACGAGGACGGCACGCTCGTCGCCACCGACGAGTTCGGCAACGACCTCACGAACCGGTATCCCGGGAAGGAGGTCGCCGTCTCGGACGTGCCGAACGCGTTCGTGTTCCACGTCGAGACGGACGGCTCGCTGACGGTGGAGGAGCTGGTGCTTGCGGCCGTCGACACCATCCACGACCGCGCCGCCGAACTCGAAGAGGCAGTCCAACTGTAACACCGATGCGCGCCCACAGCCACACACCGTGGATGCCCCGGACACCGAGCGACGCCGCCGGCTCTGTCGGCGGCTTCCGGTGTCACACCGAAGGGGTTAACAACGGGCGCGCAGTACCGAAAACCGCGTGCAGGGATAGCCAAGTCAGGCCAACGGCGCAGCGTTCAGGGCGCTGTCGTGTAGACGTCCGCAGGTTCAAATCCTGCTCCCTGCATCCATTCTCTCCCTGGAGTGATACAGAATGAGCAAGACGAACCCGAGACTCAACAGTCTCATCGCCGACCTCAAGTCCACCACCCGTAACGGTGGGGGCGACGTGTGGGCCGACGTGGCCGAGCGGCTGGAGAAGCCGCGACGGACCCACGCTGAGGTGAACCTGGGCCGCATCGAACGGTACGCCCGCGAGGACGAGACCGTCGTCGTGCCCGGGAAGGTGCTCGGTTCCGGTGCCCTCCGCAAGGAGGTCACCGTCGCCGCCGTCGACTTCTCGTCGTCAGCGGAGACCAAAATCGAGCACGTCGGTGAGACCGTGACGCTGGAGGAAGCGCTCGAGAACAACCCCGACGGAACCGACGTGCGGGTGATCCGATGAGCCACGCCGAGTTCGACGCCGATGTCGTCGTCGACGCGAAGGACTGCATCATGGGTCGCGTCGCCTCGAACGTCGCCCAGCGCGCGCTTGACGGCGAGCGCGTCGCCGTGGTGAACGCCGAGGGCGCGGTCATCACCGGCAACGCCGAGGACACCATGGAGGTGTACGAGAAGCGCCGCGACGTCGGCTCCGACCGCGGCCCGTACTATCCGAAGCGGCCGGACCGCATCTTCAAGCGGTCCATCCGCGGGATGGTGCCGTACAAGGAGACGCGCGGCCGCGAAGCGTTCGAGAACGTCCGCGTGTACGTCGGCAACCCGCTCGACGAGGACGGCGACGTCCTCGAGGGCACGTCGCTGGATCGACTCTCGAACATCAACTTCACCACCCTCGGTGAGGTTTCCGAGAACCTGGGGGCCAACGTAACATGGTAACGAACACGTCCGGCAAGAAGAAGACGGCCATCGCTCGCGCCACCGTGAGCGACGGGTCGGGGAAGGTGCGAATCAACAGCCAGCCCGTCGAACTGGTCGAACCGGAGCAGGCGCGACTCAAGATGCTGGAGCCATTCCGCATCGCCGAGGAGGACCTGCGCGACTCCGTCGACGTCGACATCACCGTCAGCGGCGGTGGCTTCGCGGGGCAGGCCGACGCCACCCGCACGGCCATCGCCCGCGGACTGGTCCAGCACAGCAACGACGCGGAACTGCGCGACGCGTTCATGGCGTTCGACCGCTCGTTGCTCGTCAACGACGTGCGCCAGTCCGAACCGAAGAAGTGGGGCGGCCCCGGCGCACGGGCCCGCTACCAGAAGTCCTACCGCTAGGTGATTCACACATGATGGTCCCGGTCCGGTGTTTCACGTGCGGCAAGGTCGTCGGCGAGCACTGGGAGGAGTTCAAGGCGCGCACCCGCGAGGGCGACGAGGACCCGAAGCAGGTCCTCGACGAACTCGGCGTGGAGCGGGCCTGTTGCCGACGGATGCTCGTCTCGCACAAGGACCTCGTCGACGTGGTGGCACCCTACCAATGAAGACGGACAACCGCTACGAGAAGGCGCGCATCCTGGGGGCGCGAGCCCTGCAGGTGTCACACGGCGCGCCCGTGCTCATCGAGACGAACCAGACGGAGCCGATACTCATCGCGGCCGAGGAGTACGACGCGGGCGTCCTCCCCTTCACGGTGCGGCGAGGTGACGAGGCGTGACGCTCGTCACGGAGGTACGGCTCCGCCGCGTCCTCGACAGTCGGGGGAATCCGACGGTCGAGGCCGAGGTGCGAACCGAGTCCGGTGGCTTCGGTCGGGCGGCGGCCCCCTCGGGGGCCTCGACCGGCGAGTACGAGGCCATCGAACTCCCGCCGGAGGAGGCCATCGCCAGCGCCCGCGAACTCGCGGTGCCGCGCATCGAGGGCCAGGTGTACGCCGGCGACCAACGGTCGGTCGACCGCGCGCTCCGCGGTGCGGACGGCACCGACGACTTCTCGAAGGTCGGTGCCAACAGCGCGGTCGCCATCTCGATGGCCGCCGCGAAGGCGGGCGCCGACATGCTGGGCGCGCCGCTGTACCAGCATCTCGGCGGCGCGTTCCGCGGCGAGAACTTCCCGGTCCCGCTGGGCAACGTGGTCGGCGGTGGCGAACACGCCGCGGACGCGACCCACATCCAGGAGTTCCTCGCCGCGCCGGTCGGCGCCCCGAGCGTCGCCGACGCCGTGTTCGCCAACGCGGCGGTCCACGGCGAGGTCCACGACATCCTCGCGGAGCGCGGCATCCCTGCCGCGAAAGGTGACGAGGGCGCGTGGGCGCCCTCCGTCGACGACAGCGAGGCGTTCGACGTCGTCGAGCAGGCCGTCGAGACGGTCGCGGACGACGTGGGGTTCGACATCAAGTTCGGCCTCGACGTCGCCGCCGCGGAACTGTACGAGGACGGCGCGTACCGGTACGGTGATACGGTCCGCACGCCCGACGAGCAGGTCGACTACATCGCCTCGCTCGTCGACGAGTACGACCTCGCGTACGTCGAGGACCCGCTCGACGAGGACGACTACGACGGGTTCGCCGAGTTGACCGAGCGCGTGGGCGACCGCACGCTCGTCTGCGGCGACGACCTGTTCGTCACCAACACCGACCGTCTGTCGGAGGGCATCGAGCGCGGCGCGGCCAACAGCATCCTGGTGAAGCCGAACCAGATAGGGACGCTGTCGGACGCGTTCGACGCGGTCGAACTCGCCCAGCGCAACGGCTACGACCCCGTCATCTCCCACCGGAGCGGGGAGACGGAGGACACCACCATCGCCCACCTCGCCGTGGCGACCGACGCCCCGTTCATCAAGACGGGCGCGGTCGGCGGCGAGCGCACCGCCAAACTGAACGAACTCATCAGAATCGAGGCAAACGCATGAGCGACAACGACGACGGTCTCGACGCGGCCGAATCCGACGTCGACGCGGAGCCCACCGGCGAGTCCGGTGCCGAGCCCGCCGACGACCCGGAACCGGTCGCCGAGACCACCGACGAGGAAGAGACCGCCGAGGCCGCCGACGAGGAGGCCGAGGCCGAAGAGACAGCGGCGGCCGAGGAGGCCGACGAGACCGAGGAGGAGGAGGAAGCCGAGGAGGAGCCGGCCGTCCTCGACGAGGACGTCATGCCGGACGACGAGGCCGACCTGCTCATCCCGGTCGAGGACTACCTCGCGTCGGGCGTCCACATCGGGACCCAGCAGAAGACCCAGTCGATGGAGCGGTTCATCCATCGCGTCCGGACCGACGGGCTGTACGTGCTGGACGTCTCGCAGACGGACGACCGCATCCGCACGGCCGCCTCGTTCCTGGCGAACTACGACCCCGAGCAGATTCTGGTCGCGTCCTCGCGCCAGTACGGTCGATTCCCGGCCGAGAAGTTCGCGGACGCCGTCGGCGCTCGCGCCCGGACCGGGCGGTTCATCCCGGGGACGCTGACGAACCCGAAGTACGACGGCTACATCGAACCGGACGTCGTCGTCGTCACCGACCCCATCGGTGACTCGCAGGCGGTGAAGGAAGCCATCACGGTCGGCATCCCGGTCATCGCCATGTGCGACTCCAACAACACGACGTCGAACGTCGACCTCGTGGTCCCGACGAACAACAAGGGCCGCAAGGCTCTCTCCGTCGTCTACTGGCTGCTCGCCAACGAGACGCTCGACCGCCGCGGTGCCGAACCCGCCTACGCGCTCGAGGACTTCGAGAGCGACCTGTAACGGGACTCGGTTTTCGTTTCTCTCACGTCGTCAGCGGCGGCGCCGTACCGGTGCCGTCGCTGGCGTCGTGCGTCGCCGAAAGAACGAGCCCGGACGGTACTGCCACCGCTGTCGGGCGTGGATGGTTCGAAGAACGGTACTGAGTGCCGGTAACGAAGCCGACCCGATTACAGCCGGGTCAGGTTCTTCGCGCGCGGACCCTTCGGGGCGTCCTCGATCTCAAACTCGACCTCCTGACCCTCTTCCAGGTCCTCTCCGCCGATGTCCTCCATGTGGAAGAAGACGTCCTCGTCGGAATCCTCGGTGTCGATGAAGCCGTAACCGCCAGTGTCGTTGAAGAAGTCAACCTTTCCGGTCGCCATTGCTTTTAGTGAGAGACGCCTGTGGGACATAAGGGTTTCGAGAGCAGAGTCCCGAGAGATGTGTTACACCGACTCGCGGAGGAGTTCGTACAGGAGTTCCCCGGGCGGGTCGGCGTGCCACGTCGCTTCCGGGCCGGGGTCGCCGGTCGCCGTCCCCGTGAACACGACGAACGGTTGGGGGATAGGGTCGCGGTCGGTCCAGTCGTGGCAGTAGCGGACGTGGACGTGGCGCACGTCGGCCAGTTGGGGGTCGATGCCAGTCCGTTCGCGGACCGCGCGCTCGGCACACTCACGATAGTCGTCGCCCGGTCGACGGGGTGCACCGGGCTCCTCCCACCCTTCCTCGCCGTCCACGAGCAGGACGCGCCCGTCGGGGTCGTACAGCCAGGCGCCGGCGCCGCCACAGCCGTCGAGCACGCTCGCGCGTTCGTGGAGGCGGTCGTACTCGTCGGGGGTCACCTCCCGCGGCTCGCGGACGACCTCCAGCCGGCCGTACTCGGCGGCCAACTCCGAGAGCGTACGGTCGAGATGGCGACACGCCGCCGTGACGGACATGCCCGTTCTTCGGGTGCCTCCGGTTTAGCCGTTGTCCGTCGGCCACGGGAACTCGGCGAGCGCGTCGTACAGCAGGTCGTCGGGCCGCTCGGTGAACCATCGGGCCGCCGCGACCCGGTCTCCCTCGTCGGGAGCCGGCTCCCCGCCGGCGTACGACCCCGCGAACACGACGATGGGGGAGACGAGCCGCGGCCGGTCGGGCGCGACGTGGCTGACGGCGTGGAGTTCGACGACGCCGCCGATGTCGACGTCGACGCCTGCTTCCTCGCGTGTCTCCCGGCGGGCGGCTTCGGCGAACGTCTCGCCGGCCGCCCGCTTCCCGCCAGGGTCGGACCACGCCGTCTCGTCTGCGTGGCGGACCAGCAACACGCTGTCGTCGCGCGTAACCCAGACGCCGGCACCGCCGTCCGCGCCCGCCTCGAACCGCTCGCGCACCCGGTCGTGGTCGACAGGCGACAGCTCCCACTCCGGCTCACGGACGCGGAACCGGCCGTAGTCGGCGGCGTGGTCGACGAGCACCTCGTCGGTCCGTTCGCGCGAGCGGCGGGTGAGGTCGTGCACGCTCGCATCTCGGAACCGGATCGCTTCAATCCCCGGCCCCGCCGGGACCCGCACCGTTTTTGCGCCCGGCCCCCGCTCGCACAGGTATGACCACTTCGAGCGCCCCGGGGAAGGTGTATCTGTTCGGGGAGCACGCCGTCGTCTACGGCGAACCGGCGGTGCCGTGTGCGGTCGGCCGCCGCGCCAGCGTGACCGTAGAGGAGCGCGACGACGACCGCCTCCGGGTGGAGGCGGAGGACCTCTCGCTGGACGGATTCGCGATAACGTACGGCGACGACCTCGAGGAAGCGGACGTGAACGTGCCCGCGGACCTCGTGGAGGCGGCGACCGGCTACGTCGACGGCGCGGTCGCGCAGGCCCGCGACGCGGCCGACGCGCCGGACGCCGGCTTCAACGTCAGCATCGAGTCGGCCATCCCGCTCGGAGCGGGGCTGGGGTCGTCGGCGGCCGTCGCCGTCGCGGGCATCGACGCCGCGACCCGCGAACTCGGCGTCGAACTCGACCGCGAGGAGTTAGCCGACCGAGCGTATCAGGTCGAGTACGAGGTCCAGGAGGGCCAGGCCTCCCGGGCGGACACGTTCTGTTCGACGATGGGCGGCGCCGTCCGCGTCGAGGGAGACGACTGCCGTCGCATCGACGACGCCCCGGAACTCCCGTTCGTCGTCGGCTACGACGGCGGTGCGGGAAACACGGGCGAACTCGTCGCCACCGTCCGCGACCTCCGGGAGACGTACGGGTTCGCCGCCGACACCGTCGAGGCAATCGGGGACGTGGTCCGCACCGGTGAGCACGCGCTCCGCGAGGGGGACGTCGAGGAGGTCGGCCGCCTGATGAACTTCAATCACGGCCTGCTGTCGGCGCTTGGCGTCTCCTCGCGGTCGCTGGACACGATGGTGTGGGCCGCTCGCGACGCGGGCGCGGACGGGGCCAAACTCACCGGCGCGGGCGGGGGCGGCTGTATCGTCGCGCTCGACGAGACGGAGGGCGTCGAGACGGCGCTGAACTACACGCCTGGTTGCGAGGAGACGTTCCGGGCGGAACTCGACACCGAGGGGGTGCGCGTCGAGTGATCGTCCTCAAGCTTGGCGGGAGCGTCGTAACCCGGAAGGACGACCCCGAGACCGTCGACACCGAGAACCTCGACCGGCTCGCGGAGGCCATCGCCGGCCACGACGGGCGGCTGGTGGTGGTCCACGGCGGCGGCTCGTTCGGCCACCACCACGCCAGCGAGCACGGCGTCACCACCACGGAGGGGACCCACGACGCCGCCGCAGTCCGCGCTATCCACGGCGCGATGAAGCGGCTCAACGACGCCGTCGTGGAGGCGCTTGCCGAGCGGGACGTGCCCGCGGTCCCGGTCCACCCGTTCTCGAACGCCGTCCGCCCGGCGACCGGCGAGTTGGTGGTGTCGTCGGGACCCATCACCACGATGCTCGCGGAGGGGTTCGTGCCCGTGCTCCACGGCGACGTGGTCGCACATGCGGGCAAGGGAGCGACCATCCTCTCGGGCGACGAACTGGTCGTCGACCTCGCGACGCAACTCGGCGCCGACCGGGTCGGCCTCTGTTCTGCCGTCCCCGGCGTTCTCGACGCCGACGGGGAGGTCATCGACCGCATCGAGCGGTTCGAGGACGCCGCCGAGGCGCTCGGCGGGAGCGACGCCACCGACGTTACGGGAGGGATGGCCGGCAAGGTCCGCGAGTTGCTCGCGCTCGAGGTGCCGGCGTACGTGTTCGACGCCGACGGCACCGATGCGTTCCTCGCGGGTGGCTCTCCGGGAACCCGGGTCGGCTAACGTTTATATACGATTCCGCGGCCACCGCTTCCGTGACGTAGCGCACGTCGCGGATGGAACTCGGCGGTTGCGTGGCCCACCCATCCGCGAACGATGCGGCGCGAGCGCGATGCCGTGTCGCGACTGCCGGGGCCGCCTGTCTGCCCCTCTGGTCAGTCCGCGACGCGCTCGCGGAGCGCGACCTTGTCCACCTTCTGGCTCCCGGTGCGTGGGAACTCGTCGACGAAGACGACTCGACGGGGTGTCTCGTAGCCCGCCAGTCCGCCGTGGTCGTCGCAGTACGCCGCTACCTCCTCCGTCGTCAGATCGTCCTCCCCGATGACGGCGGCGGTGACGGCCTCGCCAAGCCGCTCGTGTGGCGTCCCGAACACCGCGACGCCCTGCACGCGGTTCCACTCCTGGAGTGCATCCTCGACCGCCGCGGGCGCGACCTTCTCGCCACCGGAGAGAATGATGTCGTCGAGCCGGTCCACGTACGAGATGTAGCCGTCGTCGTCCGCGACCACCACGTCGCCCGTCCGGAACCACCCGTCGTCGAACGCCTCCTCGGTGCGTTCGGGCAGTTCCCAGTAGCGGTCCATGATGGAGTCGCCGCGCAACTGGAGCTCCCCCTGCTGGCCCGCCGGGAGCGGTTCGCCGCTCCCAATCTCGACGACGCGCCACTCCAGCGACTCGACGACCGTCCCCATCATGCCGGGACGGCGCTCCCAGCCCGCGCCGTACGTGACCGAGACGCCCGACGCCTCGGTCTGCCCGTAGAAGTCGTACAGCCCGCCCAGGTCGAACGCCTCCTCGAACTCCTGTAACAGCGCCTCCGGCGTCGGGCTCCCGCCGTACAGACAGAAGTCGATGGAGGAGGTGTCCCGTTCGCGGGCCGCCTCCGTGTCGAGCAGGTCACGTATCATCGCCGGAATCAGCCCCGAGTACGTCGCGTCCGTCGCCTCGACCAGCCGCGCCCACTCGGCGGCGTTCCACGCCGGCTGGACGACGAGGCTCGCCCCGTTCGTGAGCGCCATCATCGTCGCGCAGTGGAGTCCACCGACGTGAAACAACGGGACGGCGACGACTGCGGTGTCGTCCGGGGTGATGCCGTAGCGGGCCGCACCGGCGTCTATCTGTGCGCCGACGGTGCGGTGCGTCTGGACCACGCCCTTCGGCGTCCCGGTGGTTCCGGAGGTGTGCATCACGACCGCCACGTCGTCATCGAGTCGGGTCACCGGAGCCGGTGCCGCGCCGGGGTCGCCGACCGCGTCAGCGACGAACCCGCCCTCGTGAGCCTCGATGACGGTTTCGATAGCGTCGACGTCTGCGGCGACATCGTGGGCGGTGTTCCGATACACGTCGTCCGTCAGAAGCACCGTCGGTCGCACGTCCTCCAGAACGCCCCGGACGCCCTCGGTGTCGAACCGGTAGTTCACCGGCGTCACCGCACAGCCCGCACGCAACGCGCCGAGGACGCAGGCGACGTACGTGTCGTTGTCGAGCATGTAGACGGCGACGCGGTCGCCCGGGTCGGTCCGCTCGGCCAGCGTCGCGGCCACGGCCCCCGCCCGCTCGTCGAGCGCGGCGTACGTCACGTCTTCCCCGTCGGGGTCGACCAGCGCCGGCGCCCCCGGCGCGCGGTCGACGTGCCGACGGAACTGCTCGTACAGGTTCATGCTACCACGACACACGCCCGGGCGGATAAAGCTACGCGGCCCGCCTAGAGGTCCAGCAGTTCCCCGGCGATGATGTTCCGCTGGATGGCGCTTGCCCCCTCGCCGATTTGGTAAATCTTGGTGTGGCGGAACTGCCGTTCGACGGGGTACTCGCGGGTGTAGCCGTTGCCGCCGTGCAGTTGGACGGCCTCGGAGGCCACTTCCTCGGCGATTTCGCTGGCGTGGAGCTTCGCCATCGAGGCGAGCTTCGTCGGCTTCCCCCCGTCGTCGATTCGCTGGGCGGCGTCGTACACGAGCCGACGTGCGGTCTCGACCTTGAGCGCCATGTCCGCGACGCTGTGCTGGACGGCCTGGAACTCGCGGAGTTCGCGGTCGAACTGGCTCCGCTGTTTCACGTACTCGACCGTCTCGTCGAGACAGCCCTGTGCGATGCCGAGCGCCTGCGCGCCGATGCCCACTCGCTCCTCCTCGAAGAACTCCATCAACTGGTAGAAGCCGGCGTTCTCGGTGCCGACGAGGTTCTCCTCGGGGATGCGGACGCCGTCGTAGCGCAGTTGCGCAGTCTCGCTGGCGTTCCAGCCCATCTTCTCTATCTCCCGTTCGACCTCGAAGCCGTCGCGGTCCGTCTCGACGATGAACGCGGAGATGCCGGCGTGCCCCTCCCCGCCGGTGCGGGCCATCGTCAGCACGTAGTCGGCGACGGTGCCGTGGGTGATGAACGTCTTGACGCCGTCGATGATGTACTCGTCGCCCTCCTTCTCGGCGGTCGTCTCGATGCTCGCGGCGTCGGAGCCGTGTTTCGGCTCGGTGTTTCCCAGCGCGCCGATGAGTTCACCCTCCGCGACGCCGCGTAGTATCCGCTCCTTCTGGTCGTCGGTGCCGTACTCGCGTATCATCCGGGTGCCGAACTCGGTGCCGATGGCCGCGAGCATCCCGGCGTCGACGCGGGCTATCTCCTCCATGAACAGACACGTCTCCACCTGCGAGAGGCCGGCGCCGCCGTACTCCTCGGGGATGGTGCCGCCGACCAGCCCCGTCTCGACGGCTTTCTCCCAGACGGCACGCGGCCACTCTCCCGTTTCCTCGTGTTCGCGCGCGACCGGCGCAATCTCCTCCTCGGCGAACTCGCGGGCCGTCCGCCGGATGGCCCGCTCGGCTTCGCTGAAACTGAAGTCGACCACGACCGACCATCCGGTGGCCGTCCCGTATAGCTACCGCCGCGGATGGATGGGTCAGTCGTCGGCCAGCGGCAGACGAACGACGACGACGGTGCCACGGGGGTCGTTCTCCTCGATAGCTACCTCGCCGTCGAACCGCGCGACCAGCGTGGACACGAGATACAGCCCCAGCCCCTCGCCCGTCTTCTCGGGGTTCCAGCCGTTCCCTTCCAGATACGCCCCGCGGTACCGCTCCGGTATGCCAGGGCCGTCGTCGGCTACCCGGACCGTCGCCGTCTCGCCGTCGGCGGAGACGTCGACGCGGACCTGTGGGGTGTCGGCGTCGTTGTGTTCGACGGCGTTCGCCAGCAGGTTCTCGAACACGGCACCGAGCATCCGGTTTGCGCTCACGGTGACCTCCCCGGGCGCCTCGAACTCGAACTCGGCGTCGGGGTAGGCCGTTCGGGCGACCCCCACCTCCGAGTCGAGTATCGACGATAGCTCCGTGGGGTGGCGCTCGACATCCGTCGAGAGCGTCCGCATCAACACGCGGACGTTGTCGACGAGTTCCGTCATGTGCTCGCCCCGCTCGTCGATGCGGTCGATGAGGCGCTGGCCCTCCGTGTCGGTGTGGTCCTCCAGCATATCGGTGTACCCGCCGATGACCTGTAGTCCGTTCAGGACGTTGTGGCGAAGTAGGTGGTTGACGAACTCGAGGGTGTCCTGCTGGAGAGCCGTCCGCTCGGCGAGCCGCTGGTTCTGCCGTGCTCGGGCGCGGTTGAGACCCGCGACCACTCCGACGGCGCCACCGAGGTTGCCGAAGAGGACGTACTCGGGATAGAACTCCGACGGTGGCGTTCCCTCCAGCAGGTCCGGGAGGAGCGCCCAGCTGTACAGGACCCAGAGGACGACGACGCCGCCCACGAACCACGCGGTCACCACCAGTACGTCCCGGCGGCGGAGGTCGGTCCGCCCCAGATAGACGCCCACACAGACGACGACCAGCGGAACGACCACGTCCATGAACACGTAGAACAGGACGGTCAGCGTCCCAGTATCGGCGTACTGCTGGATGACGGTACCGGCTCCGGCGACGGTGAGCAGGCCCGCGAGCAGGTAGATGCCCGCCGCGTCCGGCAGACGGTCGACCCACCGTACCGCACCCTGGGACATGGTGGCGACCCCTCTCTCCCGGATAATAGTCCTACCGCCTCGCCACGCCGGCCGACGGTTGCGGCCACCGGCAGAGATAAGCCCCGCCCCGCAGACGTTCGGGCGAGTCACCGACCCATGCTACCGGAGCATCCCGCAGGTGGTGTCGATGAGTGATGCGTGGCCGGAGACGCCACCCGCAACCGACCTGTTCGCCGACGACCTCCTGGAGGGAGAAGTCGCGCTCGTCACCGGCGGCGGCACGGGCATCGGCGAGGAGATAGCGAAAGCGTACGCCGAGTTGGGCGCCGACGTGGCCGTCGCCTCGCGGAACATGGACCACCTCGAACCGGTCGCAGAGGCCATCGAACAGCGGGGGCAGAACGCGTGCGCGACGACCGTCGACATCCGCGAGAAGGAGCGTGTCGACGAGATGACCGAGACCGTCGTCGCGGAACTGGGCGCGCCGACCGTGCTGGTGAACAACGCCGGGGCGAACTTCCTGACGCCGTTCGAGGACCTCTCGGCGAACGGCTGGCGCGCCGTCGTCGGTACCATCCTCGACGGGACCGCCTACTGCACGATGTCGGTCGGCGAGGAGATGGTCGACAACGGCGGCGGCTCCATCATCGCCATGGGCGCGACCAACTCCGTGGGCGGCGCGCCGTTCCACGCCCACTCCGGCGCGGGGAAGGCGGGCGTCCACAACCTGATGCAGACCGTCGCCTCGGAGTGGGCCCGACACGGCGTCCGCGCGAACACCATCGCGCCGGGCATCATCGAGACGGAGGGGGTGACGGAGGCGGCCGGCGGCGCCCTCCCGGAGCAGGTGATGGAGGAACTGGTCGCCGACCGGTTCGGAACGCCGGCGGACTGCATCCCGCTGGCGGTGTTCCTCGCGTCGCCAGCAAGCGCCTACGTGACCGGCGCGTACTACACCGTCGACGGTGGGCACAACGTCTCCCGCTCACCGTACTGATTTTTGACGTCCGGGCCGCACGTCCGGGTATGTGCCCCTCCAGCGGTGAGTGCCGGTGAACCCCGTGGTGCTTTTCGCGGGCCTGCTCGGGGTCGTGGTCGGTGCGGTCGCGCTGGTTCACGGCCGCCGGCGTCGCCACGAACGCGAGACCATCGCCGGCACCGAAACCACGGACGTGCTCTCACTGACACCTGGGCCGGCTGAGGTGGTCGGCCGCGCAGAACCGGCAGGCGGCGGCCCGATACGCGCGCCGTTCTCCGAGGCGGACTGTCTCGTCGCCGAGTGGGAAATCGAGGAGTGGGAGGAGTCGGGAAAGACGTCCAGCTGGCGGAGCGAGGGCTCCGGCGTCGTGAAGACGCCGTTCTACGTCGACGACGGTACCGACCGCGTGCTCGTGTTGCCTGCGGGTGCGACGTTCGACGTCTCCGGCGAGGACGTCGTCGAGGTGGGCGCCGACGAGGAGCCCCCACGACCGATACGGGAGTTCCTCGAACTGGAGTCGACGCCCGGCGACCCGAACCGCGCGCTCATCTCGGCGCTCGACTGGGGCCAGCAGGTCGGCGACCGGAAGTACCGACAGTCGCTGATACGCCCCGGCGACGAGGTGTACGTCCACGGCACCGCCACGCGGTCGAACGCCCGGGAGTTCGGCGCCAACGACTACGAACTCGTCCCCCACGCGGACGACGGCTACGCGGACGCCGACCTGTTTCTCGTCGCCAACGCCTCCGAACAGGAACTCGTAGATGACCGGGGCGACGCCGTCTGGTATCTCGTCGGCGGGGCCGTCGCCCTGCTTGTCGGCGTGAGCCTCCTTCTGGTCGGCATCGTGGGCCCGCTGTAGCCGGCGAGCGTGACCCACGAGACTTTTAACCCTCGGTGAGAAACGTCTCGGTAACCGAGATACGGTCGCCCCTGGGTGTGGTGTGGGCGACCGGCCACGACGGACGGAGACGGCCGCTCGGGCTCGCTGTGAGCCTGTGCGGTTCCGACGGCCGTCGCCGCGGCTCGTAGTCGCGCGTGTTCGCCGGTTCCCCACGGACGCCGCATTCAGGGGGCGACCCTTCCTCGGCAGACACAACTATGGAAGTCGAAATCGCAACAATCGGCGGCTACGAGGATGTCGGCCGGCAGATGACTGCCGTGCGGGCCGGCGACGACGTCGTCATCTTCGACATGGGGCTGAACCTGTCGAAGGTCCTCATCCACGACAACGTCGAGACCGAGCGGATGCACAGCCTGGACCTCATCGACATGGGGGCCATCCCGGACGACCGCGTCATGTCCGACATTCAGGGTGACGTGCAGGCCATCGTGCCGACCCACGGCCACCTGGACCACATCGGCGCCATCTCGAAGCTGGCACACCGCTACGACGCGCCCATCGTGGCGACGCCGTTCACCATCGAACTGGTGAAACAGCAGATAGAGGGCGAGGAGAAGTTCGGGGTCCAGAACGACCTCGTGAAGATGGACGCCGGCGAACGGATGAAAATCGGTGACTCCGACAAGGTCGAACTCGAGTTCGTCAACGTCACCCACTCCATCATCGACGCCATCAACCCCGTGCTCCACACGCCGGAGGGCGCCGTGGTGTACGGCCTCGACAAGCGGATGGACCACACGCCGGTCATCGGCGACCCCATCGACATGAAGCGGTTCCGCGAGATCGGCCGCGAGGGCGCGGGCGTACTCGCGTACATCGAGGACTGTACGAACGCGGGCCGAAAGGGCCGTACGCCCTCGGAGTCGGTCGCGCGCCGGCATCTGCGCGACGTGATGACCTCCGTCGAGGATTACGACGGCGGCATCGTCGCCACCACGTTCTCCAGTCACATCGCCCGCGTGAAGTCGCTGGTCGAGTTCGCCAAGGACATCGGTCGCCAGCCCGTCCTGCTGGGGCGGTCGATGGAGAAGTACTCCGGCACCGCCGAGCGACTCGGCTTCGTCGACTTCCCGGGCGACCTGGGGATGTACGGCCACCGCAAGAGCGTCGACCGGACGTTCAAGCGCATCATGAACGAGGGGAAGGAGGACTACCTCCCTATCGTCACGGGCCACCAGGGCGAGCCACGCGCGATGCTCACCCGGATGGGGCGCGGCGAGACGCCGTACGAACTGGACGAGGGCGACAAGGTCATCTTCTCGGCCCGCGTCATCCCGGAGCCGACGAACGAGGGCCAGCGCTACCAGTCCGAGCAGTTGCTCGGCATGCAGGGCGCTCGCATCTACGACGACATCCACGTCTCGGGGCACCTCCGCGAGGAGGGCCACTACGCGATGCTCGACGCGCTCGAACCCAAGCACGTCATCCCGGCCCACCAGGACATGAAGGGGTTCGCGCCGTACGTGGACCTCGCCGCGAAGAAGGGGTACACGCTGGGGCGTGACCTCCACGTCACCTCCAACGGGAACATCATCCAGCTGACCGAATGAGCGTCGAAGAGCGCGTCCGCGGTGCCATCGAGGACCGCCGCGAGGCGGTCAACACCGCCATCCGCGAACAGCTTCCGGTGACCGAACCGGAGCGGCTGTACGAGGCGTCCCGCTATCTGCTCGACGCGGGCGGCAAGCGGCTCCGGCCGACGGTGCTTCTGCTGGCCGCGGAGGCGCTCGCCGAAGCGGAACCCTGCTCGGAACAGTACCGGGCGTTCCCCGACCTCACGGGCGGGCAGGTGGACGTGATGTCCGCCGCCGTCTCCATCGAGGTCATCCAGTCGTTCACGCTCATCCACGACGACATCATGGACGACGACGACCTCCGACGGGGCGTGCCGGCGGTCCACCGCGAGTACGACCTCGAGACCGCCATCCTCGCAGGCGACACCCTATACTCGAAGGCGTTCGAGTACATGCTCGCCACCGACGCGCCCGCCGAGCGGGAGGTGCGCGCGCTCGACGAACTCGCCACCACCTGTACCGAAATCTGCGAGGGGCAGGCGTTCGACGTCGAGTTCGAGGAGCGCGGCGACGTGACGACCGACGAGTATCTCGAGATGGTCGAGTTGAAGACGGCGGTGCTGTACGCCGCCGCCGCCTCCATCCCGGCTATCCTGCTCGGGGCCGACGAGGAGACGGTCGACGCGCTCCACGGCTACGGGCTCGACATCGGTCGCGCGTTCCAGATTCAGGACGACTTGCTCGACCTCACCACCCCGAGCGAGAAACTCGGCAAACAGCGCGGGTCGGACCTCGTCGAGGGGAAGCGGACTGTCGTCACCCTTCACGCCCGCGACAACGGCGTCGACGTCGACGGCCTGGTCGACGCCGACGACCCGGAGAACGTCACCGAGGCGGACATCGACGCCGCGGTCGAACAGCTCCGCGAGGCCGGGTCCATCGAGTTCGCTCGCGAGATGGCCGACGACCTCGTCGCCTCCGGCAAGGGTCGACTCGAGTGTCTCCCGGAGACGGAAGCGCGGTCGTTGCTTGCCGACATCGCCGACTTCCTCGTCGAGCGGGAGTACTAGCGCACTCTCTGCCCGGGGGTCTCGCACCGTCGGGCTCGACTCCCCAAACCAATCGAGTAGCGTCTCAGACGCTGACGCGGGGGAACCGTAGCTCGATGCGACTTCCCGGTGTGTTCTCGACGATATGGAACTGCCCGCCGTACGCGTTCGTAATCCACTGAGCGACCCACAGGTCGATATCGCGCGAGTGGTTGAGCTGAGTGATGTCCGCGTCACCGTCCAGAAGCTCACGCTCGCCGTCGGTGATTTGACCGCCCCGGCTTTCGACGCTCAGTTCGATTTTATCTTCGACCGCGTCGGCGGCCAGCGTCACCTCGGGGCTCGCGGTGTTGCCGACGAGGGCATCGTCCACGAGATAGCCGAGCGCCCGTTCCAGTCGCTCGCCGGCGGCAACTGACGCCTCGGGCGAACACGAGCAGTCGACAGTCACGTCCGCGTCGCCGCGGTACTGCGCCGCCACCGACTCGAGGGTCGCCCCGACCGGTGTGGGTGATGCATCGGCCGCGTCGAACTCCATCGCCCAGTAAACCTCGCCGACCTTCTGATTGAGCGCGGTCAGCGACTCGGCGCTCTGTTGGACTTGGTCGGCACCCGCGCGGGCCGCGTCTACCGTCTCGCTCCGCTGAATGTCGTCGGCGTGGCCGAGCAGTAGCTGGGCTTCGGTGCGGAGATTGTGCCGGAGTACCTGACTCAACACGTCGAGTCGTTGGGTGCGGTCGGCCAGTTCGTCGGCTCGAATCTGGCGGACGTCGTTGTAACCGATGAGGAGATGGGCGAACGCGCTGGCCAGGATGATGTCCGCCGACGCAAACAGCGGAATGGAGCCGGGGGCGTACAGTTCGACGAGCCCGAGTATCAGCCCCAGCACGGCGATCCCGAGGGCGTGCCAGCCGGCGATACGAGCCACGCCTCTTGTGGCGATGTCACTCCGATACACGAGCACGCTCGCCGCGACGATGGCGGCCCCGAGTATCACCCCGAGCAGTGCGAGGAGGATGCCGAATCCCGAGTTACCGCCCGTGAGGAGAAACCGGAGTGGAAGCCAGCCCCAAACCATCCCAGCGAGGCCAACAGACCCCGCTGCAACGATTCGTGTTGCGTCCATCCGGTATATTTCGACGGCCGTCTGATATGAATCCGCATAGTACCGGAGCGCCCCCCGTCCCTGGTAGCCGCGTCTTGCCGTACCGCCGTATCGGTGACGTCGCCAGTCACGCACAACTCGGACGCCGGCCTGACGTCGTAGTCGCCCACGAATCGCGTCGAAGCGCCCGAGAATCCACGGGCTTTTCGCCCCCCGCGGTCTTGCACCCGCTAATGGACGACGACCTTCGCGAGCGGGTCGAACGCGAGGCCGAGCGGGCCGCGCTGTTCAACGCGCTCAAGCACGGTAGCGACGCACAGGTGGGGGCCATCATGGGGCCGATGATGGGCGAGAACCCCGCGTTCCGCGAGCACGGCGACGAGATTCCGGGCGTCATCGCGCCGGTCATCGAGCGGGTCAACGGGCTCCCCGAGGCGGAGAAGCGCGAGCGTCTGGCGGAACTCGACCCCGACGCGGTCGAGGAACTCGAGGCCGAGGAGGAGGACCACCACGACCTGCCGGACCTCCCGAACGTCGATGAGTACGACGAGGTGCGGATGCGCGCCGCGCCGAATCCGAACGGGCCGTGGCATCTCGGCCACGCCCGGATGCCGTCGGTCATCGGAACCTACAAACAGCGGTACGACGGCTCCTTCATCGTCCGGTTCGACGACACCGACCCGGAGACGAAGCGCCCGGACCTCGACGCGTACGACGCCATCCTCGACGACATCGACTACCTCGGGTTCGACCCCGACGAGGTCATCAGAGCCAGCGACAGGGTGGAGACGTACTACGAGCACGCCCGGGACCTCGTCGAGGCGGGTGGCGCGTACACCTGTTCGTGTTCGGGCGAGGCGTTCTCGGAGTTGAAGAACGACGCGGAGCCGTGTCCCCACCGCGACAAGGACGTCGAGACGGTTCGCGAGGAGTTCGAGGCGATGGTCGCGGGCGACTACTCGTCGGGCGAGATGGTGCTGCGGGTCAAGACCGACATCGAGCACAAAAATCCCGCGCTGCGCGACTGGGTGGCGTTCCGGATGATAGACACGCCACACCCCAGAGAGGAGGCGGCCGACTACCGCTGCTGGCCGATGCTCGACTTCCAGTCGGGCGTCGACGACCACCTCACCGGCGTCACCCACATCATCCGTGGCATCGACCTGCAGGACTCCGCGAAACGCCAGCGGTTCCTCTACGACTACTTCGACTGGGAGTACCCCGAGGTGATGCACTGGGGGCACGTCCAGATAGACGCCTACGACGTGTCGATGTCCACCTCGACCATCCGGGAGCGCATCGAGGCGGGCGAACTCGACGGCTGGGACGACCCGCGCGCGCCCACCATCAAATCCGTCCGGCGGCGGGGCATCCGCGGCGAGGCCATCGTCGAGTCGATGGTCGGACTGGGCACCTCCACGTCGAACGTCGACCTCGCGATGTCGACCATCTACGCGAACAACCGGGACCTCGTCGACGAGGAGACGGACCGGGCGTTCTGCGTCCGCGAGGGCGTCCGATTCGACCTCCGGGGCGGCCCCGAAGTGGCCCACCCGCCGCGGCACCCGAACCACGAGGAGCGCGGCGACCGCGACATCCCCGTCGGCGACGCCGTGCTCATCGAGAGCGAGGACGCCCCCGAGGTGGGCGAGCGCGTCTGGCTGAAGGGGTTCGGTCCCGTCGGCCGCGAAGGCGACACGCTCGTCTACACGGACGAGGACATCTCGCTGGTGCGCGAGGAGGGGGTCCCCGTCGTCCACTGGGTGCCCGTCGAGGGCTCCCGGTCGGTACGTTTGCGGACGATGGACGGCGACGTGGCCTGCTTCGCGGAACCCGGCATCACCGACTACGACGAGGGCGAACTGCTCCAGTTCGAGCGCGTCGGCTTCGCACGCATCGACGAGCACTCCGAGCGGGAGACGGTCTGCTACTACGCACATCCCTGAGGGTCCGTAAGGGCGGGCCCTGACGCCCCCGGCGTTCGCACCTAAATTTAAGTAACCTGCCAAGGATTGCCACACATGGCTATCGACCCGCAGTTCGAAGAGAACCGAGAAGTCGTCGAGGAGCACGACGGCCACGACGTCTGGGGGCCAGTCGAGGAACCGGAGACGCTGGGTATCCACGGCACCCACGTCGCGGTCGACTTCGACATCTGTATCGCCGACGGCGCTTGTCTGGAGGACTGTCCCGTCGACGTGTTCGAGTGGGTCGACACGCCCGACCACCCGGAGAGCGAACTCAAAGCCGACCCCGTCCGGGAGAGCCAGTGCATCGACTGCATGCTGTGTGTCGACGTCTGCCCGGTCGACGCCATCGACGTCGACCCCGGACGCGCCGGCCGCACCTGAGCGGACGGCTCGGCGGCGCTCGTCCACCGCGTCCGTAGCTCCTGCTCCGTCGTTTCGACACCTCGTTTTCGCCGTCCGGCGGACCGATCCGCAACAAAAGATAAGGGGTGTCGGCAGTATTGCCACATGAGATATGACATCTGTACGCATGGTGGCACTGACCAAGGGCGTCCCGGACTTCCGCGAGGGCCAGGTGTCGTTCGACGAGGACGGACATCTGGAACGCGGCGAGACGCCGACGGTCATGAACCCCAACGACAAGCACGCACTTCGCGCGGCACTCCAGACCAAGGTCCGTCACGACGGCCAGTTGAGCGTCATGAGCATGGGCCCGCCGGGGTACAAGGAGGTGCTGGGCGAGGCGATGGAGTCGGTGTACGCCGACGACCTCTACCTGCTGTCGGACCGCGAGATGGCCGCGGCCGACACGTGGGCGACGGCCATCACGCTCTCGACGGGGCTCGAAAAACTGGAGGAGTCGCCGGACCTCGTGTTCGCCGGCTTCAAGACCGCCGACGGGGAGACTGGCCACACCGGCCTCCAGACCTGCTGGTGTGAGGACGCGCCCGTCATCACCCACGTCGTCGCGCTCGACGTCGACCCCGAGGCGAACACGGTCCGGGCGAAGCGGCTGGTCGAGGGCGACATCGAGGAGATAGAGACCGTGGAGGCGCCGATGCCGGCGTTCATCGTCGCGGACCCCGAGTTCGAACCGACCTACCGGCGCGCGGAGGAGCGGCTGAAACTGAAGGACCTCCGCGAGGAGACGGAAGAGCGCGCGCCCGACTACGAGGACCACCTCACCGTGTGGGACCACGCCGACCTCAACCTCGACCCCGACTACATCGGACTGGACGGCTCCCCGACCATCGTCTCCAGCGTCGACCCCATCCCGAAGGCGCCGGCCGAACGGGAGGCGACGATGGTGACGCCCGACGACAGCGAGGGGATGGAACAAGTGTTCGACGAGATGCGCGGCTTCGCCGCGGGGGGTGACTGACCGTGCCGGAACTCGACCCCGGCGAGTACGACATCGCGGAACTCGGACCCGCGCTGAAAGACGTCGAAGACGTCGACGAACTGGAGGCCATCCTCGAAGCGGAGAAGGCGGGCGAGGACCGGGCGGGCGCGGTCACGCTCATCGAGAGCCGCATCGAGAAGTTCACCGAGGACGACGACGACGGCGAGGAGGAGCGCGACGTCACCGAGATGTCGCCCGCCGACGTCGGGAACGCGGTGAAGGGGATGGACGACGTCGAGGAGTTGGAGGCGATGCTGGCCGCCGAGGAGGACGGCGAGGACCGCGGCTCCGTCAAGCGACTCATCAACCAGCGCATCGACTCCGTCCAGGGGAGCGACGAGGAGGAGAGCGACGAGGAACAGCTCTCTCCGGAGGAGAAACACCCCGACCTCGACCACCCGACCGCGGACAAACGGCACGTCCGCGCGCTGGAGGACGGCACCTACGCGGACATGTGGGTGTACTGTGAGACCCAGCAGGGCGAACTCATCGACGTCTCCCGCGAGATGCTCGGCAAGGCCCGCGAGATGATGGACGGCTACGCCGACGACTACGGCGACGAGGAGGACGTGGTCGCCGTTCTCGTCGGCGACGACGTGGAACGGCTCGCCGACGAGTGCATCAGCTACGGCGCCGACCGGGTGGTCTACCAGGAGGACCCGCAACTCGAACGGTTCCGCCACAAGCCGTACACCGAGGTGTTCTGCGACATGGCCCGCGCCGACTACGACTGGAAGGGGTACGACGAACCCCGATACGTCCTGTTCCCGGCGACGAACAACGGCCGCGACCTCTCGGCGCAGGTGCAGGCGGAACTCGACTCGGGGCTCGCGTCGGACTGCTCGGGGCTGTACATCGAGGACACGGTCATCTCCAACCCGGTGAAGGTCGGCACCGCCGGCGACAAAAAGGAGTTCGAGCGCGTCCTCCACATGAAGCGGCCGGACTTCTCCGGCTTCGAGTACTCGACCATCCTCTGTCTCGACAACCCGAACCGGGAGTTCCACCCGCAGGGTGGCTCGGTCATCCCGGGCAGTTTCGAGGTACCCGACCCCGAACCCGAGCGCGAGGGGGAGGTGGTCGAACACGAGACCGACCTCGACGAGGACTGGTTCCGCGTCGAGGTCACGGAGTACGACACCGTCGAGGGCGGCATCGACCTCACGGGCCACGAGGTGGTCGTCTGCATGGGCCGTGGCATCGGCCGCGACCCCACCCGCGGGATGGAACTCGGCGTCGAACTCACCGACGCGTTCGAGGACGCCGCGCTCGGCATCACCCGCGGCATCGTCACCTCCTCGTACGACTTCGAGGGTCACGTCGAGCAGTACGCCAAGGAGGAACGACAGATAGGCGAGACGGGCCAGGTCGTCGAGCCCACCCTCTACATCGCGGCGGGCGTGTCGGGCGCCATCCAGCACAAGGTCGGGATGGACGAGTCCGACACCATCGTCTCCATCAACACCGACCCCGACGCGGACATCCGGGACTTCTCGGACTACTTCATCGAGGGCGACCTGTTCGACGTATTGCCCGCGTTCATCGACTCGCTCGACGAGGGCGAACTGAAACTGCCCGCCGCCGCCGACGGTGGGGAGGTGACGAGCGATGACTGAACGGGAACAGTACGAGGCGGTCGTCGTCGGCTGTGGCCCCGGCGGTGCGGCCGCCGCGGCCCGACTGGCGGACGCGGGCGTCGAGACGCTCGTGCTCGAACGTGGGATGGACGCCGGGTCGAAGAACGTCTCCGGCGGCCTCATCTACGCCGAGCGGTCCGCGCCGTACACCATCGACGGCCTGTTCCCCGGATTCCGCGAGGCCGCGGCCGAGCGACCCATCACGGACTACCACATCCACAACATCTCCGGCGACCAGGTCAAGTCGTTCGACATCACCGACCTCCACGAACACGACACCGAGTGGTCCGACGCCGTGCTCCGGCGGAAGATGGACTCGTGGCTCGCTCGCGAGGTCCACGAGCGGTGTCGCGAGGCGGGCGGCGGCCTGCTGACGGACGTGCGCGTCAACGGCCTGTTGCGCGAGAACGGCGACATCGTCGGCGTCACGATGGACGAACTCGACCCCATCGAGGCCGAGGTCATCGTCGCCGCCGACGGCGTCAACAGCGAACTCGCCCGCGACGCGGGCCTGATGGACTGGGACGAACCGGACGAGTGGTTCCAGGGCGTGAAGGCCGTCGTCGACTGCCCCGACGTGGACGACCGGTTCGACCTCGACGGCGACGAGGGGATAGCCCACCTGTTCTCGGGCGACCTGTTCGAGGGCGTCCGCGGCGGCGGCTTCTGTTACACCAACGACGACTCGCTGTCCATCGGGACGGTGTTCCACCTCGACAGCCTGGTCGCCCAGGAAGCCGAGCCACACGAACTGCTCGACGCCCTGCTCACCCACCCGTTGCTCGCGGACTGGCTGGGCGACGAGTACCACGAACGCGAGTACGCGGCGAAGCTCGTCCCCGACTCGAAGAAGGTGGCTCACCCGTCGCCCCATCAGGACCGCTTGTTGCTGGTCGGCGACGCCGCCGGCCAGATGCAGGCGCAGGGGCCCATCATCAAGGGGATGAACCACGCCGTCACCGCGGGCGCGCTCGCCGCGGAGGCGTTCGTCGAGGCACAGGGGCGCGGCGACCCCGACTCGGCGGGCGACCGCTACCAGCAGAAACTGGAAGACTCCGGCACGATGGGCAAACTCCGGCCGACCCGCTACCGGCTCGCCGGGTCGCTGGGGGAGCGAGAGCCGCTGGCGAGCATCACCGACAGCCTCGCGGACTCCGCCGTCGGTCGGTTCGGCGTCCGCCTGCTGGGCGACCGGCTCGAACGGCTGTACAGTTCGCCGTTCCTCGTGGGCATGATTCCCGACACGCGGACGCCGTACGTGACGCTCCCGACGGTCATCGCGGAGGAACTCGGGGAGCCGGTCGACGCCACCAGCGAGGTGGAGCCGCCGGACCTCGCGGACCGCATCGGCGAGTTGACGTACGACACCGACGTCGGCAACCCCCACATCGAGGTGGTGGACAACTCCTGGGCGGCGTCGGGCGCCGCCGTGTCGGCCTGTCCCGTCAGTGCCCGCGGCTTCGGCGGCGGCTGTTACCGCGAGGAGGAGGTGCAGACGAACGGCGGCACCGAGAAGGTCGTCAGCCTCGACACCCAGCCGTGCGTCGAGTGTGGTACCTGTGCCGTCGTCGCGGACACCGAGTGGGAACACCCCCGGGGCGGCAAAGGGGTCGAGTTCAAGGAGGGGTAGGATGGAGTACGGCGAGCGCATCGACGAACTCGCCCGGCGGGCCGAGCGCGACCGGACCGCGTTCGACCCGCCCGCGGACCCGCCGGACCCGGAACGGGCGATGGAGTTTCTCCGGGAGGGGTTCGGGCAGGCCGTCGGCCTGTACGTGCAGGCGCGGGCCGGCGACGGGCAGGTCCGCTTCTCGCACCGCGAGTTCGACCGCCTCGAGCGCGCGATGAACGACTGGCTGGCGCTGTACGCCGCCTGCTACGGCGTCGACTACCAGCCGGAGTTCACCGTCCGGGAGGCCGCGGAACTGCTCGTCCGCACCCACGACATCGGCGACGTGGCCCAGCTGTTGACGAAAGTGCCCGAGCGGGGGGACGCGGCATCGGCACCGGGCGAGACGCCGCCCGGGTGACGGCGCCGGAGCCGGCAAAAACTGTTAAGTGCTGGGTAGTGTTACCAGGTGCCATGAAGTTCTCGGACGACCTGGAGTTCTCGCACCGCGACCGACGTGACATCTACGAGTACGTCGAGCGGTACGGCACCGTCGACTACGAGGAGGCCCGGAAGGCACTCGGGATGGAACCGGAGGCGTTCGGCGCACACGTCACCGTGCTGAAACGCGACGGTGTCATCTCGCGCGAGGAGGACGAACTCCGCATCGCGTTCGAGGACATCGAGATAGAGACCCACGACTGCGACGGCGTCGACGTGACGATCCGGCAGGCCCACGAGGACGACCTCGGTGGGCTGGTGGAGGCGATGCACGACGCGCTGGGCGACCGGACGTACGTCGTCGGGGAGAACGTCGCGGAGACGCTGGAACACGAGGACGTCCTGCTCCGGCACAACGAGGTGCAGTCGCGGAACTTCTTCGTCGCCACCGTCGGCGGCGAGGTGGTCGGCTGGGTCCACCTCGACCACCCGGAGACGGCCGCGCTCGACCACACCGCCGAACTGACAGTCGGCGTCGTCCCCGACTACCGTGGGAAGGACATCGGCGGTCGCCTGCTCGACCGGGCGGTGCGGTGGGCCGGCGAGCAGGGCATCGAGAAACTGTACAACTCGGTGCCCGCGACCAACGAGGGGGCCATCGCGTTCCTCGAAGGGCACGGCTGGGAGACGGAGGCCGTCCGCGAGCGGCACTACCACCTCGGCGACGACTACGTCGACGAGGTGATGATGGCCGTCTGGACCTAGCGCCAGTCGTCGACGTCCAGCGGTTCCGCGACGACGCCCTCCTTCTGGACGAACCCGCGGGCGTGAGCGGTGCAGACCTCCTCGTTGTCGGTCCACGGGATGTGAAGCCGCACGGCCGCGTCCCGGTCACACCCCTCGCGGGCACACTCCATACCCGAGGGTTCCCGCGCATCGACAAACCAGTTGCGCCCTCACAGCACGACGAACAGCATCCCGACGAGCACCGTCGCCGTCAGCAGTGCCTGCACGGCCGCGGACGCAAGCATCCCGACGGTTGTGTAGGCGGCCGTGCGGAGGCTCGCCTCCGGGTCGCCGTTCTCGCGGTACTCCAGGGCGAACACGGTGCCGCCGATGCCGAGCACGACGCCGAGCGGCCCCGCGACGAACAACAGCAGGAGGCCGACGAGGGCCGCCACCACCGTCGTGAGCGTCGAGGCGCCACCGGCCTTCGCGGCGACGGCGCCGCCGAACCAGTCCGCAAGCAGGGCGAGCATCGCCAGTCCCAGCAGGACGGCGAGCAGGAGCGGCCCGGGCCGGGTGTAGCCGGTATGCCACCAGAACAGCAACACGCCCGACAGCGACAGCACCGCCCCCGGGAGGCCGGGGAGGATGCTCCCGACGACGCCCGCCACACAGAGCAGGAGCGCGACCGCTGGCAACAGCGGCAGGCCGAGTATCTCAACCATGGCGATTCGCCTCCTGTTGGGCGAGTTCCGGCCCGTACGTACGGACCAGCGGCCGGAGCACCTCCCCGAGCGAGCGCATCGTCTCGCGGGTCGAGACGTAGCCCAGTTCCTCGGTCACCGTCGCACGGTCGCGGCCCTGGAGCGCCTTCGTGGCGAGCAGGCGGGCGGCGTCGGTGCCCGGTTCGACGCGGCCGTCCACGAGCGTCCGGAGCGCCAGTCGAGCGAACGCCGACGGCGCCACGTCGTAGATGCCCGGGCCGAACGCGGTGGCGGCGACGAGCCGCCACTCCCGCTCGGAGAGGTCGAGGTCGGGCGTCGTGTCGACGGCCGCCAGCACCGCCGCCACCACGTCCGGGTCGCAGTCCGAGAGCGGGTCCCCGAGCACGCCCACGACCCGCCGGAGGAACCACTCCGCGGTGCGGTCGTGGAGCGCACGGCCTGCTTCGGAGACGGGGTCGACCATCAGCGCCGAGTACTCGCCGGAGGTGTCGTTCCGGGAGGTCGAGAGATGAACCGTCCGGTAGCCGTTGTCGCGCCAGAACCGCACGAGGTCGGGCGTCGCCCCGAACCCGACCGAGAGGTAGTCCACGTCGCCGTCGAACTCCCGGCGTATCTCCTTGAGGAGCCGCGAACCGAGCCCCCGCGACCGCACCGCCGGGTGGGTGGCGATGCGCATCACGCGCAGTCCCTGGGGAGCGCCGGCCTCGGGGTCGCGCAACTGCGAGGTGAGCACGTCGGGAATCATGTTCCCGCGGACGTACGCCCCCTCGTACATCGCTTCCCGCGTCGACGCCGGGAGGTTCCCCTCCCACGCCAGCAGTGCCAGCGCGACCACGTGGCCGTCGCGCGTGAGCGCCCGCACGGTGAGGTTCGGCGCGTCCAGCAGGCGCGCGAGGTCGTCGGGTTCGGTCCGGTAGTGGGCCGCGACGAGCAGGCCGAACGCCTCCCGGAGCAGGTGGTCGTCGCCGACCAGCGCGTCGGTCTCGAGCGGCCCGTACTCGGGGTCTCCGACCTCGACGTCCGCGACGAGCGGGTCGACGGCGGGGCCGGCATCGAACAGCAGGGCGCGGAACGCCCACGTCTCGACGGGGTCGCCCGGGGCGTAGCGGATGGGTTCGCTCATCGACAGCTCCCGCACCTCGCGGTCGGAGTCGGCGAGGTGGTCGCGGAACCGGACGGAAAACCCCCGCCCTGCGCCCTCGTAGCCGTGGATGGTCGTCGTGAACGCGACCGGCCGGTCGCCGGCGGCGAACGCATCGAGCAGGCGGACCGGGAGCGCCGCCGCCTCGTCGACGACCAGTGCGTCGGCCGTGGCTTCGCTCGCCTCCGGTGGTGGTGCAAACCGGACGCGGCCGCCGCTCGCCGCGCGGACCTCGTGGGCCTGGTCGTCCCGTCCTGCGAGCGTGCCGAGGGCGTCCAGCAGTTCCGCGGCGCGGTCGAACACCGCGGCGGCGTTGCGGTAGCCCGGCGCCGTGACGAGGACGTCCGCCCCGTCGGCGGCGAGGGCGCCCGCGGCCAGTCCGGCGGCGCTCGACTTCCCGCGGCCGCGGTCGGCCTCCACGACGACGGCCGCGTTCGCGTCCGCGAGCGCCTCCAGCGCGCGGACGGCGTCGACCTGGTCGTCGGTCAGGCAGGCGTCGTACGCCGCTCGGGGAAACGCGTGGTCGTCCGGCGGCGTCACGGACCCCTCGCGGAGGCGCGGCGCGGGGTCGGTGAGCCCGTCGCGTTCGACGGTGCCGGCGTCGGCGTCGACGAGTGCGATGCCGGGGTGGACGCGGAGCGTCGCGACGAGACGCTCGCGGAAGTGGCCCGTGACGCCGTCGAGGTCGAACGGCGGGACGACGAGGCGTTCGTCGAACCCGTCGCGGTGGTCGGGCCAGTCGTCGAGCGGCGGCGCGAGCAGGACCAGCAGGCCGCCGCCGTCGACGGCACCGACCGCGCGGCCGAGCGCGTTCGGGTGGCAGGCGTCGTGGCAGTCGACGACCACCGCCTCGCGGGTGGTGCCGAGCAACTCCCCGGAGCGGCGCGGCGGGAGATGTTCCGCGGGGAGGATGTCGCCCTCCGAGAGGACCGTGACGCCGTCGCTCGGCACGTCGCCGAGCGCCTCACGGCAGGCGTCGTAGGTCGCTTCGCGCCCGCCGTGACAGACGAGGAGGCGCCGCTCGTTCGTGGCGGCGGCTTCCTCGCGGAGGGCGGCGGCGACCCGGTGCATGTCCGTGAGGACGGCCGGGCCCGAAAAGGGGCTGTCGGTCGCCGCTGACTCAAGGGTAAAGACCCACCCCGTCGTGCGCCGGTCATGGCCACTGAGACCCGGCAATGGCTCCTGCAGTCGCGGCCGCGCGGGGAACCGACGACGGAGAACTTCGAGTTGCGCCGGGTCGAACTCCCGGACCTCGACGACCGCGAGGTGCTCGTCCGAACGCTGTACCAGTCGGTCGACCCGTACATGCGCTGGCGGATGCGCGACGCGGAGTCGTACGCCGAGCCGTGGGACGTTGGCGAGCCGATGCGGGCGCGCGTCGTCGGCGAGGTCGTCGCGTCCAGACACGCCGACTTCGCCGAAGGTGACGTCGTCACCGGCAACCTGCTGTGGGCCGAACACGCCGTCGCCGACGGCGGCGACCTCCGGACTGTCGACCCGTCACGCGCGCCCGTCTCGACCGCGCTCGGCGTGCTCGGGATGCCCGGCATCACTGCCTACCACGGACTCCTCGACGTGGGGGACCCGTCGCCCGGCGAGACAGTCGTGGTGAGCGCCGCCGCGGGAGCGGTCGGTAGCGTCGTCGGCCAGATCGCGCGACTCGGCGGCTGTCACGTGGTCGGGATAGCGGGTGCCGACGAGAAGCTCGACTGGCTCACCGGTGAACTGGGGTTCGACGCCGGCATCAACTACGCGACCGAGGACGTGCGCGCTCGGCTCCGCGAGGAGACGGACGGCGTCGACGTCTACTTCGACAACGTCGGCGGCGAGGTGACCGACGCGGTGTGGCCGCTGTTGAACGTGCGCTGTCGCGTCGCCGTCTGCGGACAGATCGCCCTCTACAACGCGACAGACCAGCCGACCGGTCCCCGGAAGTTCGGAGGGCTCATCGAGACCCGGGGACGGGTCGAGGGGTTCCTCGTCAGCGACTACAGCCGGGACCAGCAGTCCGAAGCCGTCGCCCAGCTCGCTGAGTGGATCGCGGCCGACGATCTCCGCTACCGCGAGAACGTCGTCGAGGGGCTGGAGAACGCGCCCGAGGCGTTCCTCGGGCTGTTCGATGGCGTCAACGTCGGCAAGCAACTGGTGCAGGTCGCCTCACGGTCGTCGTGACAGACGAGGAGACGCCGCTCGTTCGTGGCGGCGGCTTCCTCGCGAAGGACGGTGGCGACCCGGTGAATGCCCACGAGGACGGCCGGGCTGGAACGGGGCTGTCGGTCGGGCCCAAAGCTTATTCCGTCGGATTCGGACCAGAATATATGCGAAGGCCACCGCACGACACCTCCACGACGAGCGGGCGCTCCGACCGCCCGGCGGACCGCAGGGCGAGCCGGGACGGTGCGCCGCTCGGCATCAAGATACTCGCGGTGCTGAACGTCATCGGCGCGCTGTTGGCGCTCATTCCCATCGGGATGCTGTTCGGCGTCTCGCATCCACTGGGACCCATCGCGGGCGTTCTGTTGCTCGGGTTCGTCGCCGCCGGCCTGGTGTTCACCTACGGGCTGGTAACGATGCAGTACTGGGGCTGGCTCGGCACCGTCGTGTTCAACGGTCTCGGACTGGTGCTCGACCTGGCGATGGGTGACCTGCTGGGCCTGCTCGTGGGGGGTGGCATCCTGCTGTACCTGCTGAGCAAAGGCGACCTCTACGCGTAGGCGTGCGGCGGCGTGACACCCGGAGGAACGTTCAAAAGCCCTTTTATGCCACGACTCTGTAGCAGGGGGTACAGCCGACGCGGGGTTGTGATGCCCCTAGCCAAGGACCTGCGCGGTACGGGGAACTGTGCCGCGAGAACCGCACTGCGGTTCGGAGGCGGGGGGGCGCGAGCCACCGTGTCGGAGGTGAGTACCAATGAGTGTGTACGTAGACTACGACGTACCCGCGGACCTTCAGGACGACGCCCTCGAGGCGCTGGAGGTCGCCCGGGACACAGGCACGGTGAAGAAAGGAACGAACGAGACGACGAAGGCCATCGAGCGCGGCAACGCCGAACTCGTCTACATCGCGGAGGACGTCTCCCCGGAGGAGGTCGTCATGCATCTCCCCGAACTCTGTGACGAGAAGGAGATAGCGTACGTCTTCGTCGAGAGCCAGGACGACGTCGGCCACGCGGCCGGCCTGTCGGTCGGCTCCGCGGCGGCGGCCATCACGGACGCCGGCGAGGCCGTCACCGACGTCGAGGACATCGCCGAGAAGGTCGAGGAGCTGCGATAACCCATGTCCGCCGAGGAAGAGGGCAACGACGCCACACCCGCCGAGGTCATCGAGGTCGTCGGCAAGACCGGCATGCACGGCGAAGCCATGCAGGTCAAATGCCGCATCCAGGAGGGTGAAAACCAGGGCCGCATCATCACGCGGAACTGCCTCGGCCCCGTGCGCGTCGGCGACGTCATCCAGCTCCGTGAGACCGCACGCGAAGCCGACTCCATCGGTGGTCAGTAATGCCCCGAACGCGAGAATGTGACTTCTGTGGCGCGGACATCGAGCCCGGGACGGGCACGATGCTCGTGCTGAACGACGGCACCACGCACCACTTCTGTTCCGCGAAGTGCGAGAAGAACACCGAACTCGACCGCGAGGCCCGCGACCTCGAGTGGACCGACTCGGGCCGGGCCCAGGGTGCGGCCGCCGAGGAGGCCGACACCGAGGAAGCCGACACCGACGGTCCCGAATCCGCGACGGCCGGCGAGCCGGAGGCCGACGCCCCGGACCTCGAGGCCGCCGAGGGTGAGACCGAGGCCGACGAGCCCGACGCGGACACGGACGTCGACGAGGACGCCGCGGACGTCGACGAGGACGACGCGGACGTCGACGAGGACGACGCGGACGTCGACGAGGACGACGCGGACGTCGACGAGGACGACGCGGAAGCCGAGCCCGACCAGGGCGACGAGGACGAGGAGCCCGTCGAGGACGTCGGTGGCGGTGCGGAGGCCGACGGCGTCGAGGACGCCGACGAGGAGGACGACGAGGAATGAGCCACCACGACGAACGCACCTTCGTGATGGTGAAGCCCGACGGCGTCCAGCGCGGCCTCATCGGGGACATCGTCTCCCGGTTCGAGGACCGCGGTCTGAAGCTCGTCGGCGCGAAGTTCATGCAGATAGACGAGGAACTCGCCCACGAACACTACGGCGAGCACGAGGGCAAGCCCTTCTTCGAGGGGCTCGTCGAGTTCATCACCTCCGGGCCCGTCTTCGCGATGGTCTGGGAGGGCGCGGACGCCACGCGGCAGGTCCGCAAGATGATGGGCGAGACCGACCCCGCCGACTCGGCGCCGGGCACCATCCGCGGCGACTACGGGCTCGACCTGGGCCACAACGTCATCCACGGCTCCGACCACGAGGACGAGGGCGCCAACGAGCGCGAAATCGACCTGTTCTTCGACGACGCGGAACTCGTCGACTGGGAGATGGACACCGCCGACTGGGTGTACGAGGACGAAAGTCACTGAGCGCGGTTCCATCCGCGCGATTCGTCCGTCTTTTCCGCCGCGAGCGGCCGTGCCGTCTACCCGAGGTCGGCGGCCGCCCGCTCGAACTCCTCGCGGGTGTTGACGTTCCGGAACGTCTCCAGCGAGCCGGCGTCACGCAACGCGGCCTCGTCCACGACGACCCAGTCGAGCGCCTCCAGCGGCGCGAGTATCTTCGAGTCACCCCTGTCGAGCGCCGCGTCGCAGGCGTCGGCCATCGCGTCCGCCCGGTAGACGGCGTGGGTCGTCTCGTACCACTCCCCGGGACGGGGGACGGCGGCGTCGTGGCCCGCCGCGCGCTCGACCAGCAGGTCGACGATACCGGGGTCGAGAAACGGCATGTCGCAGGCCGCGACGAACGCGTAGTCGGCCGACGTGTCGCGCGCGACGCCACGCATCGCGGTCCCGATGCCGGCCATTGGTCCCTCGTCGGGGTCGGGGTCGACGGCGTAGGTGACCGGGTGCGGGTAGTCGGCCAGCGCCGTCTCGATAGCCGCCCGCTGGTCGCGTCGACAGTTGACGACGAGCGCGTCGACCACGCCCGAGAGGCGGTCCGCGACCCGACGAATCATCGGTGTCCCGGCCAGTTCGGCGACGGCCTTGTCGGCGTCGCCGAACCGCGTCGAGCGGCCGCCGGCGAGGATGGCTCCCGCGGGCATGGTCGCCTCTCGGTCCCGCCGAGAGAAGTGGTTTGTCCCCGGCGGCACGCTTTTGAGTCAGTTCGTTGTGCGGGGGCGTATGGCACTCAGTGCCCGCAACCGACTCGAAGGGACCGTGACGGCAGTCGACAGCGACGGCCCCGTCGCCGAAGTCGTCGTCGACGTCGACGGCACCGACGTGACGGCGACCATCACCAGCGGCTCGGTCGAGCGGCTGGGCATCGAGGTCGGCGACGAGGTGCGGGCCGTCGTGAAGGCCAGCGACGTGATGATAGAGACGTAGGCGGGTTCGCTAGTCGTCGGCCGGTGCCTGTGCCCCCGCGTAGCCGACGTCGACCTCGCCGGCGTCGAGTTCCGACTCCAGTTCGCGGGCGGCCTGCACCATGTTCTCCATCTTGCCGTACGCCACCTCGCGGGGCAGGAGCTTCAGGCCGCAGTCGGGGGAGACGGTGAGCCGCTCGGGCGGGACGACCTTCAGCCCCTCCTTGATGTTCTCCTTGATATCCTCGACGGGTTCGACTTCGGCGACGTGGGCGTCGACGACGCCGAGCGCGAGGTCCGGTTCGAACTCGCCGTCCGCGAACGTCTCTATCTGCTCGTAGTCGCCGTTACAGAGTTCCACGTCGAACTCGTCGATGGGGAACTCGTTTATCTCCGGGTAGATGCGCGAGTAGTCGCCGTAGCAGACGTGGAGGCCGATGCGCACGTCGTCGGGGACGTCGGCGGCGATGCGTTCGAGACACTCGCCGACGATGGCGTGGTCGTCGGGCGTCGTCGCCAGCGCCGGCTCGTCGATCTGGATGTAGCGGGCGCCCGCTTCGACGAGCTTCTCTATCTCCTCGTTGACGAGGTCGGCGAGGTCGTACGCCAGCGCCTCCTCGTCGTCGTACGCCTCGTTGAACGACCAGTTGGCGAGCGTGTACGGGCCCGTGATAGGCACCTTCACCGGGCGGTCGGCGACGCCGGTGGTGAACTCGAACTCGTCGACGAGCCACGGCTCGTCGTACGCGACTTCCTCGGTGACGGAGGGCTTGTCGAAGTAGTTGTGACCCCACACCTTGACGGGCCCGTTGAACTCGTAGCCGTCGATGCGGTGGGCGAAGAACTCGACCATCTCGTTGCGGCGCATCTCGCCGTCGACCACCACGTCCAGCCCCGCGCGCTCGTGTTCGTTGGTGATGACGCGGCAGGCGTCGTCCTCCGCCTCGTGGAGGTGGCCGTCGGTGAACCCCGATTCGTCGTCCTCGTGCAGGTCGTCCGCGCGGTTGAGCCACTTCGGCTTCGGGTAGGAGCCGACGACGGTCGTCAGCAGGAAGTGGTCGGTCGGGTGTTCGGGCGGCCGGAACTGCTCGCGGTTCTCCGTCATGCTTCCACCTCCTCGAGGTCCGCGGCGGTCGAAAGCGTCTCCAGTTTCGCCTCCGCCTTGTTCACCGGCAGATAGAACAGTTCGGTGTTCGCGGTGAGGTACGCCCGCTCGAACGACTGGGCCGGGACGTTGTCGGCGAACCAGTCGAACCGCTCGCGGACCGTCTCGGGCTCCTCGACGAGCGTGTTCTGCCCGTCGACGACGCCCAGTGCGACCGACTCCTTCGTGCCGTACTCCTGGACGTTGTACAGGTTCGCCTCGTGGTCGCTCACGAGGTCGAACCCGATGGCGTCGACGTCGGCGTCCATCAGATGCGCGTACACCTTCTCGTCGAGTGCCCCCCAGTAGGGGTGGGCGACGACCTCGCTGTCGACCGCCGAGGCGACGGTGTCGATGGCCTCACTTGCCGCCTCGTCGAGGCCGTCACCGGGCGCGTCTTCGACGAGCGACGGTTCAAGCAGGAACAGCGTCTCGTGGTCGGGGAACGCCTCGGCCTCGCCGGCGAGGAACTCCGCGACCCCGGCGAGGAACGTCCCCTCGTCGCCGTAGTGTTCGTCGGTGGCGAGTTGCGCGAGCGAGTAGGGGCCCGGCAACACGGCCTGCAGGCCGTCGGCGTCGACCGCTTCCAGTTCCGCGGCCACGTCGCCGTCGAACGTCAACTCGCCCGTGACGACCGGGTCGCGGTAGAAGTTGTTGTTGTCGTAGTAGCGGACGATACCCCCAGTGTCGACGTTCTCGTGGACGGCGAGCGGGTGCGCGAGCATGTCGTCCCACCGGCCCTGTCCCTCGACCACGCGGTCGAGGCCGGCGTCGGTCTGGGCCGCGACCAGTTCCTCGCGAACACGGTCGTAGGTCGTCTCCACGGCTTCGCTCTCCGTGCCGTCGACGAGGTCGGACTTCTGGTGGCCCTTCAGGTCCGACAGCTCCTCTTTCGCGGGGTCCGGTAGCGGGAACAGTCCCGCCGTCGTCGAAACCAGTTCGGTCATTACCGGCATTCGGTCATGACGCTCTTTAATATTTGCGAAGTCGGCTAATGTTCTGGAGTAATTTCGAGTATCGCCAGCCGCTCGAACGGGTACGACTCCTCGCGGACCGTCCGGGCCGCGAGGCCGCAGTCGGCGGCGTAGGCGGCCACGGCCTCGATGTCGGTCAGCGTCGAGACGAGCATCAGGACGCTCCCGCCGGGCGCAAGCACGCGCTCGACATCGTCGAGGAACGCCTCGACCACTTCGCGGCCCGTCTCCCCGCCCGACAGCGCCCGCTCCATCCAGTCGTCGCGCTCGGCGGCCTCGTCGCGGGGGAGATACGGGGGGTTGAACAGCACACGGTCGAACGCGCCCGCCCGGAACGGGGCTGTCAGGTCCGCCCTGACGACCGGAAGCCCCCGGTCGCGTGCCTGCCGGCAGGCGTGGGGGTTCACGTCGCTGGCGTAGACGGTCGCGCCCGTCTCCTCGGCGACGCGAGCCCCGACGTAGCCCGACCCCGTCCCGACTTCGAGGACGCGCTCGTCGCCGGTCACGAGTTCGCAGGCGGCCGTCGCCAGCAGACCGGAGTCCTCCGCCGGCTGGTACACCTCCGTCTCCATTCCCCGGCGGTCGGCGAGGTCCGTCATCCGTCCCCGTCCTCGTCGTCGCCGTTGGTCGCGGGGTCGGGCTGGGCCCCCCCGCTCGGCGTGACGTCCTGGTCGCTCTCGAAGGCGGGCTCGACGGCCTGCTCGACCTGGCCGTCGTCGTCCGCGCCGTCGGGGGGTTCCGGAGAGGGTCGCTCGCGGTCGCCGTCGCCTGTCTCCTCCCGGTCGCCCGTCTCGACCGGTTCGCCCGTGATTCGGAGTCCGTCAGCCTGTTCGCGGCCGGCGAGGACGCGCTGGGGGAACGGGATGGCGATGTCCTCGGCTTCGAACGCCTCCTTGACGGCCCCCATCACCGCGTTCTGTGCGGCCCACTTCTTCTGGATAGTGGGGTTGGCTATCCAGAACCGGAGGTTGAGCACGACCGCGCTGTCGCCGAACGAGTCGACGACCACGTCGGGCTCGGGCGCGTCCATCAGCTCCGAGTGGCCCTCCATCGCGCTCGCGGCCGTCTCCATCGCGTGGGCCACGTCGGTCTCGTAGTCGACGCCCACGTCGACCTGCACGCGAAGCCTGTTGTTCCGGGATTTGTTGACGACCGCCTCGTTCGTAATCTGGTCGTTCGGGAGCATCACCATCTCGTCGTCGAACGTCTGCAACTGGGTGTTGACGATGGAGATGTCGGTGACGACGCCCTCGTTCTCGTCGATTTCGACCCAGTCGCCGACCTCGAACGGCCGGGAGAACAGGAGGACGAACCCCGCGAGCACCGCCCCGAGCGTCTGGCGAGCCGCCAGACCGAGCACGACACCGAGGACGCTCGCGGACAGCAACAGGTCCTGGGCGGGCACCTCCCACAGCGCGACGGCGAACAGCAACGCCGGCAGGAACACGACTATCTGTGTGATGTGGTGGAGTATCTCCCGCTGGTGGTTGGTGATGGCGTCCCGGCCCTCGCCGAACCGGACGAACCGCTTGGTGATGCGCGTCGCCGTGTACGCCAGCCCGAACGCCAGCAAGGTGATGAGCACTTTCACGCTCCCCTGTGCGGAGGGGTCTATCACCTGGAGCGCCTCGTCGACCTCGCCGGTCAGCCGCCAGACGGCGACCAGCGCCACCCCGGCGACGATGCCGGTCGTCGTGACCAGCATCGCCTGTACGGCCTCCACGCCGTCGTCGCTCAGCCGCTCGTCAAGTGTAGGGCCGAGCCTGTACGCCACCAGCGAGACGGCGACCACGGCACCGAGTATCAGCGCCGTCGCGACGAACTGCTCGGCCCGCGAGGAGACGAGCGGCCCGAGGAACCCGTCGCTCGGCGGAAGCGGGGTCGGCGTCGGCGTTCCCGGCGTGGGAGTCGTCGTCCCCGCCTGCTGTGGGTTCACCGTCCGACCTCCCACGCCAGCGCGGCGAGTTCGGCGAACTCGGCCGGCGAGACGCGACCAGCACGCTTGCTCATCAGTTCCTCGGCGGCGGCCTCGACCACGGCATCGGGGTCCGAGAGCCCGGAGATGTGCGCCGTGTTCCGCACCGCGTTGCGCATCGTCTTGCGCCGCTGGGTGAAACAGGCGGTGACGAACTTCAGGAAGAACTCGTCGTCGGGCACCTCGTAGTCCGGCGCGCGCGGCGTACACCGGACGACCGCGCTCTCGACGCGCGGCTGGGGGTCGAACGCTTCACGGGGGACGGTCTCGACCACCTCGACGTCGGCGTAGTGGCCGGCCGTCACCGACAGGCGGCCGTACTCGTCGGTGCCGCTGTCGGCGGCCATCCGCTCGGCGAACTCCTTCTGGAACATCAACACGAGCGGCCGCTCGGTCGGTAGGAGGCGGAAGGCCACCTCCGAGGAGACTCCGTACGGGAGGTTCGAGACGCACGCGGAGAACTCGGGGAGGTCGACGTCTACGGCGTCGCCCTCGACGACGGTCAGCCGCCCCGCCTCCACGTCGTCGGCGAACTCCTCGCGGAGGAAGGCCGCGAGGTCGGGGTCACGCTCCACGACGGTGACGCGGTCGGCCTCCGCGAGCAGTCGGTCGGTGAGCGCGCCGGTACCGCCTCCGATTTCGAGGAGATGAGACCGGTCGGCGTCGGCCGGCAGATACGTCGGAATCCGGTCGAGCACCCGGTCGTCGACCAGGAAATGCTGGTCGAACTCGGGGTCGCCACGGCCCCCGGCACGTCTGATGAGTGCGTCCGGGTCTCGTCGCTGGCGTTCGGTCACTGGCGGGGCGTTGGCCGCTCGCAAATAAAAGCGTTCAGGACTGTCACTCCCCGTCGCGGCGCGCGAAGATGCGGTATTTCAGGTCGTCCTCCTGGAGTTCCTCGATGATGCGCTCGACGAGTACCTCCCGGGGCTTGTGGAGTCCCGACACCCGCTCCTCGAGGTCCTCGAACGACTCGAACGGCTGGCGCTTCCGCTCGTCGAGGATGGCGTTGCGGAGTTTCTTCCCGATGCCCGGCAGGAGGTTCAACTGGTGGAGCCGCAGGGTGATGGGCTGGGCGTCGTTGTAGAAATCGACGAACCGCCGCTCGTCGGCGTCGACGAGGTCCTCGACGGCGTACTCGAGTTCCGACTGTGCCGTGCTCGACAGGTCGTCGATGCCGACGTTTCGCACCTGCTGGACGTCCTCGCGGGCCGACGCCGGCTCGACGACGAGGCGGTCGCCCACGAGGACGTGGGCGTCCTCGTCGACGACGAGTTCGAACAGCCGGAAGTCGTCGACGCCGAGCGCGTACGCGAGGGGGTCCTTCTGGTACTGCGGACGGTCGTCGTCGGGCCTGCCGTTGGGCAGGTAGTCGAGCACCACCGCTTCGACCGTCTCGTCGCTCCCGGCGTCGCTCATGCCTGCGACTAGGACGAGGGCGTATAAAAAATCAGGCGTACTTGGCGACGACGTTCAGGATGTCGTCCAGCTCGTCGCCCGACAGCGTGTACCGCTCCTGGGCGTACAGCGCGCGCAGTTCGTCGCGGTCCTGCGGCAGGAGGTTCACTATCTTGTAGGCGGTCGCCTCGTCGACCTTCTCTAGCTCCTGGAGTTCGTCGACGAACTGCTCGGCGTCCTCCGTCGACATGATGGAGAAGCGGTTGACGTGCTCGATGGCTCGCGCGAGCTCGTACGGCATCTCGCGTTCCTCGTCGAGAGCCCGCTCCTCCTCGATGTCGGCGAGGTCGTCTTTCACCTCGCTGACGGTGAGATACTCCTCGTCCAGTACCTCCTTGAATATCGTCATTCGTTCGATTGGCGACGGAGGTGAGCGGGCTTCGTGATGACCGTCTTCGACTTCCCGCCGTCGTTGATTTCGACCTTGTAGGCGGTGCCCTGCTCGGCCAGCACCGTGCCGGTGTGGCCGTTGAACCGGGGGTCGAACCGGCCGTCGGGAATCGAGGGGTCGATGTTGAGATGGACCTTCTCGCCCGCCTCGTACGTCTCGACCTGCTGTTGTGGCGGCGAGGTACCTCGCTCTCGGGGTTTGTTCCTGAGCTTGTTTCGGGTGCCCTCGAGTGGACCGTTGGAGTTCGGCATAGTCGTGCCTGCGCGTAGTAACGACGGCGTTATAAATCGTGCGTTCCCCGCCGCTCAGCGCATCGACGTCAGCGCGAAGAACTCGTCGCTCCGGAGCCACGCGCCCTCGCGTTCGGCGTCCCGGACGACCAGCCCTGGCCCGTCCTGCTCACAGACCGTGTGGTCCTGCGTCCGTTCGGGCGCTGGACAGCGGTCGCTCTCCAGGATGTCGCGCACCTCGTCCTCCGGGAGGCCGGACAGCGCCGCCCTGAAGGCCCACGGAGCCATCGGCTCGGTCCCGCTCATAGGCATCCCACCCGAACGCTCGACACGCGGCGGCGTCGCATACCCCCAGTAGCGGGCGGAGGGGGTTAAACTACAAACCCGTTTCGACGCTCGAAACACGGACGGACAGGGATTTACGCCGCGGGCGCCGACCCGGGCGTATGGACAACGCCGACGACGGGCGCTTCGAGACGCGTGCCATCCACGCCGGACAGGACCCCGACGAGGAGACGGGTGCGCTCATGACGCCCATCTACGCGAACTCCACGTACGAACAGGACGCGCCCGGACGGGACCGCGGCTACGAGTACTCCCGCACCGGCAACCCCACGCGGTCGGACCTCGAGGCGAACCTGGCGGCGCTGGAGGGCGGCGAGTTCGGTCGCGCGTTCTCCTCGGGGATGGGAAGCATCAACACCGTCCTGAACCTGCTGTCGGCCGGCGACCACGTCGTCACCGGCGACGACGTGTACGGCGGCACCCACCGCATCTTCACGCAGGTGTACGAGGAGTACGACCTCGAGTTTTCGTTCGTCGATACGACCGACCCCGCGGCCGTCCGCGAGGCGATGCGCCCGGAGACGGAACTGCTGTGGGTCGAGACCCCGACCAACCCCCTGATGCGCGTCGTCGACGTCGCGGCGATGGCCGACATCGCACACGAGAACGACGCGCTGTGTGCGGTCGACAACACGTTCGCGACCCCGTATCTCCAGCGCCCGCTGGAGCACGGCGCGGACGTCGTCTCCCACTCGCTGACGAAGTACCTCGGGGGCCACTCCGACGTGGTCGGCGGCGCCCTGATAACGGACGACGCCGAGTTGGACGAGCGCATCGGCTTCTACCAGAACAGCGTCGGCGCGACCCCGAGCCCGTTCGACTGCTTTCTCGTACTCCGGGGGACGAAGACCCTCCCGGTGCGGATGGACCGCCACTGCGAGAACGCCCGGCATCTCGCCGCGTGGCTCCAGGGCCAGCCCTGCGTCGACCGCGTCTACTACCCCGGCCTGGAGTCGCACCCTTCCCACGACCTCGCGGCGCGACAGATGGACGACTTCGGCGGCATGCTGTCGGTCGAACTCGACGCGACGCTGGAGGAAGCCAGCACCGTCGTCTCGGAGACCGAGGTGTTCACGCTCGCGGAGTCGCTGGGCGGCGTCGAGAGCCTCATCGAACAGCCGGCCGCGATGACCCACGCCGCCATCCCGCCCGAAGAGCGGGAGGAAATCGGCCTCTCGGACGGGCTCATCCGGATCAGCGTCGGCATCGAGCACGCCGACGACCTGGAGAACGACCTCCGGCAGGCGTTCGCGGCGGCGGGGCTGGTGTAGCGGACGCGAGTCCGTGCCCCCGACAGCCGGCGACTCCGGCGGTCCGCGAGCGGTTCCGACGGCATCGCATCCCCCGCCGTCCCGCGATAAGGAGCTTATCGGAGGAGCCGCCACGCGAGATACGCGACCACCCCGAGAACAGCTATCATGCCGGAGAGCAACAGCTGTTGGAGGACGAAGAACCCGTAGAGGAGGACACCGACGACGAACACGACTGTGAGACCCAGAGCGGCCGCGTCGGTCGTGTCTTCGGAGGGCATAGTAGCCGCAGGATATTCCTCCGACGGTCAAATCGCTTCCGATACGCATGTGGTGGCGCCGCCGGCCACTACGTCCGCTGGTGTGAACCACATCGGCGCCGGCGGAGCCCCGGGCGGTCGCTGGCGACCAGCGACCGCTCGGGAGGTGAAAACCGAGCTACAGCCGACCCTGCGACTCGACGGCGACAGACTCGACGTCCTCGACGCCCGAGAACGCCTCCTCGACGGCCTCGCTCCCGCCCGAATCGTCGGGAACGATGACGGTCGGAAGCAGGGCGGTCAGCCCGAACGCGACGTCGTCACGCTCGAACCCCTTGATTTTCGCGCCCTCCGGCAGGGACTTCTCGAGGCGGTCCTGGAGTTCGTCCAGGTCGACCTCGGGGCTCTCCGGCATGACCTTGAGTTTGACGGCGACCTTCCCCATGGTTACGGCCCCGTGAACCCGCAGTCCGGGCACTCGTAGAGGTTGCTCTGTTTGCGGCACTTCGAACACCGGTAGATCTCGTGCCCGCAGTCGGGACACTTGAACCGGGCGGCGCTCGTCCCGGAGATGTTGATTCCGCAGGAGATGCACTTGCGTGCACGCTTCTGCTCGCTCTCGCTCATACGCGCAGGTGCGTGGTCGCGAGGTTTAACCCTTTTCAAAGGCGCGCGGCCCAACTTTCTTGCACGGTGGTGTGAACGGACTGATATGGACAGCCTCCGCGCGCTCGCACCGCATCTGCTCCGCTACACCGGTCTGTACGCGGGTCTCGTCGTCGCCGCGGCGTACGCCGGGAGCGTCGCCGTCGGCTACTCGTTCGGCAACGCGGCGCTACTGCTCGCGCTGGTCGGGTTCGTCGTCGGCCCGGTCCTGTTCGCCGTCTCCGACGAGGGGCTGGACGCGGCGGCCGCGGGCGGCGAAGTCGGCTTCCGGGGCATCACCGACCCGAGCGCGATGCAACCGGAGTCGCTGTCGTTCCCCGGCAAGGCCGAGGTGGGGCTGTTCATGCTCGGACTGGCCGCGTGGGGCGTCGTCGCGCTGGCGGCGCTCTCCGCCTAGCTTCCGGGGAGGATGTCGCCCAGCGCCGCGCCGATGGCCATCGGGACGAACGCCACCGCCACCGTCGAGACGGCGAGCCACGGCTCCGCCCAGTCGACCCGGCCCCACGCGGTCATCGCCACGAGGGCGGTGGCGAACGACGCGGCGACGACGCCCGCCAGTCGCCGGGGGACGACGCCGAAAATCGGGTCCCTGACCCGGACGTCCTGGTAGTCAGCGACGTAGACGATGCCGTACACGAGCGCCACGGCGGCCGCGAGCGTCCCGGCGAGCGCGAGCGGTCGTGCCGCGAGCACCGCGCCCACCTCGCTCGTTCCCCCCTCGACGAACATCGGGATGCCGAACAGCAACGCGCCGAGCGTCGCCTCCGCGAGGTCCGTCCGGTCGAAGCCGACGATGACGTTACCGAGCCCCCGCGGCTGTAGCTCCGCCACCTGTGCCATCAGGTCGTCCACCTGCTCGCGCGCCTCCGGGTCGTCGACTTCCCGTTTGAGCTCGGCTAACCCGTCGACCACCTCCTCGGGGGTGGGCTCGTCGGCGGGGTCGTCGGCCGACATCACTCCGCGGGCCGGACGGCCTCCCCGTTCGCCCAGACGTAGAACCCCTCGCCCGTCTTCTTGCCGAGTTTGCCGGCCCGGACCTTTCGTTTGAGCACCTGCGGCGGGCGGAACCGCTCGCCCAACTCCTCGCGGAGGTACTCGAGGATGTCGAGACGTACGTCCAGCCCGACCACGTCGGTTAGCTTCAGCGGCCCCATCGGGTGCCGGTAGCCGAGTTCCATCGCGGCGTCGATGTCGTCGGGCGCGGCGACGCCGCTCTCGACCATCCGCATCGCCTCACAGCCGAGCGCGACACCGAGCCGGGAGGAGGCGAACCCGGGCGTGTCGCGGACGACGACCGCCTCCTTGTCGAGCCCCTCGACGAACCCGACGGCGCGGTCCTCGACGGCGGTTCGCTCGCCGAGGACGACTTCCACCAGCCCCATCACGTACGCCGGGTTGAAGAAGTGGAGGCCGACGCCCCGCGAGGGCTCGTCGAGCGCGTCCATCACCGTCGTCACGGACAGCGACGAGGTGTTCGTCGCCACCAACGCGTCCTCGGCGAGGACCCCCTCGATTTCGGAGAGGACGGCGTGCTTGAGGTCGACGTCCTCGGGAACTGCCTCGATGGCGACGCCCGCGCCCGAGAGCGCGTCGACGCTGTCGGTGAACGTCAGGCGGTCGAGCGCCGCGTCGCGCTCGTCGTCGGTGAGCTTTCCGCGCTCGACGCCGCCCGCGAGGTTCGACTCGACGTGGTCGCGCGCCGCATCGAGCGCATCCGAGTCGACGTCCCGCAGGGTCACCTCGTGGCCGGCGACGGCACAGACGTGTGCGATGTCGCGACCCATCGTCCCCGCACCGAGTACGGCTACGTGCATGGGACGGCTGGCGGCGGCTGGATACGTAAGGGTTCGCCGTGGGGTCACTCCACGGCGCGGACCTTGAACCCGTAGCGCGTCACGCTCTCCTGGGTGTAGAGTCGCCGCTGGACCGCTTTCACCCGGTCGCCGACCGACGCCTCGCCCACCACCATCGCGGGTGCCGTCGCCGTCTCGTCGTCGGGCGTGTCGAACGCGACGATGGCGACGCCGAACCCGCCGGCCCGCGACTGGAGTTCAGCGAACTCCGGCGGTGCGCCGCCCTTCCCTATCTCCGTGTGGGCCTCGACCGTCCCGGTGCCCGGAAGCGCCACTTCCTCGTACTCGACGAGCGAGTCACAGCCACGGCAGGCACCTTCCGGCGGGAATGTGTAGGCCCCGCAGTCGGGACACCGGCCGGCGACGAGGCGGTGGCGCTGGGGGAGCGACCGGTGCCACGTCGGCACCGACACGTACGCGCCGCCGCCGTCCGGCTCCTCGGCCGTGATTTCGCCCCGAAGGCGCAGGTACTCGCCGTAGTTCACCGACTCCGCTCCGTCGAGCGCGAGCGCCGTAGGGACCTCGCCCCCGCGCTCGAGCACGAGCGCGTCCGCGCCGGCACCCGACCCCCACGCGGCGGCCAGCAGGCGGTCGGCGCCGGCATCGAGTGCCTTCGCCATCCCGAGCGGCACGGACGCCGCCCCGGTGTCACCGAGAGTCGACACCGTCTCGGGGGCCGCGACGGCGTCGGTGTCGACGCCGAGCGCCGACGCCGCACGGTACGGCAGTTTCCCGTCGGGCATCTGGACCGCGGCCGCATCCACCTCGCCCGCGTCGACCCGGTCGGCCGCGGCCGCGAGCGGGTCGACGAACGCGTTCCGGTCGTAGGTGCCGGCGTCGATGCCGTCGAGGGTGTCGCTCCCGCGCTCGCGGAACCGGGTGCCGGGGTACGCCTGGGCGTGTTCCGCGCGGTCGACGACGGCGACGGGCGCGTCCGGACCGACGAGGAAGGCGGCGGCCCCCGCGCCGGCGGCGTGGCCGCGCGCGTCGTGAGGTTCGCCCCGCGGGCAGTCGCTGGCCACGACGAGACCGCGCTCGGGTGCGGCATCGAGCGCCAGCGCCAGCGCCCGGGTCCCGGCGCGCGTGCTCCCGGTGACGACGTGACGGGTCGCGTCTTCGGGGACGCCCAGCAGGGAGCCGAGGCGCGCGGTCAGGTCCTCCTCCTCCAGCGGCGGCGTGGTGGTGGCGACGGCGAGAAAATCGAGGTCCGGTCCGTCGCTACCGGCCGCCTCCAGCGCCCGGGTCGCCGCGGCCCACGCCATCGTCACGGCGTCTTCGTCGGCGTCCGGCACCGCGGTCGTCTCGATGCCCGACGCTTCGAACCGCCCCCACGCGTCCGCGATTTCGTCGGCGGAAATCCGGTGGTCGGGGGCGTACGCGCCGACCGCGTGGATGCCGGCGTCGGTCATCCCATCACCTCCTTTTCCCGCTCGAACAGGTGGACGACCGCCGCACCGCCGCTCCCGCCGACGTTGTGGGTGAGGCCGACCCGCGGGTCGTCGAGTTGTCGGTCGCCAGCCTGCCCGGACAGTTGCTCGAACGCCTCGACCACCTGCCCGGCACCGGTCGCGCCGATGGGATGGCCCTTCGACTTCAGGCCGCCGGAGGTGTTGACGGGTATCTCGCCGTCCGGGCGGGTCGCACCCGACTCGATGAACGGCCCGGCCTCGCCGCGCTCACAGAGGCCCAGGTCCTCGTAAGCCATCAGTTCCGCGATGGCGAAGCAGTCGTGGACCTCCGCGAAATCGAGGTCGTCGGGGCTGTGGTCGGCCATCCCGTAGGCGCCGTCCGCCGCGCGGCGGGCGGCCGGCACGCCCGCGTACGTGTCGCGCTGGAACAGCCCCACGCGGTCCGACGCGGCCCCGACCCCGGCGACTCGAATCGGGTCGTCGGTGAACTCCCCGACGACGTCTTCGCTGACTATCAGCGCCGCCGCGGCGCCGTCCGTCGTCGGACAGCAGTGGTACAGCGTGAGCGGGTCCGCGACGGTGGGCGCCGACATCGCGTCGTCGAGCGAGCACTCGAAGCCGAGTTGTGCGTGGGGGTTGTCGGCGCCGTTGGCGTGGTTCTTCACCGCGACGTGGGATAGCTGCTCGGCCGTCGTTCCGTGTTCCCGCATGTGCGCGGAGGCCATCTGCGCGTAGACGCCCGCGAACGTCGTTCCGGAGAGGCGTTCCCACTCCGTCTCGCCGGAGACGCCCAGCCAGTAGCGGACGGCGTCGCCCGAGGCGTCGGTCATCACCTCGACGCCGCCCGCGAGCACCACGTCGGCCATCCCCGACTTCACCGCCTGGACGGCCTGGCGGACGGCGTAGCCCGAGGCGGCGCAGGCGTTCTCGACGCGCGTGACGGGGACGCCGTGGAGGCCGACGTGTTCGGTGACGGCCGGCCCCGACAGCCCGAGCTGGCGGCCACCGACGCCGAGCGTGCCGACGACGGCTTCGTCGATGCGGTCGGGGTCCATCCCGTCGGGGACGCTCGACACGCAGTCCTCGAACGCCGTTCGGAACAGCGAGCGGTACGACTCCTCGGGGAACGAGCCGTAGTCGGACTGGCCCGCGCCGACGAGGTAGGCGTCGGTCACGCCCGGCCCCCCCGTAGTCGGTGTCTCGTCTGCATGCCTCCCCCGAGGAAGCCCGGCACAAAGTAACCCCGGCCGGCGTGGACTTATGGCCGTGCCGGCCGACCCGCGTCCATGGACGACACGCGCCTCGGCGTCGATGTCGGCGGAACCTTCACCGACGTGGTAGCGGTCCGGGACGGCCGCGTGACCGTCGAGAAGGTGGCTTCGACGCCCGACGCCCCCGAGGAGGGCGTCCTCGCTGGCGTCGACGCGAGCGACGCCGACCCGGAGGCGGTTACCTACTTCGGCCACGGGACGACCCACGCGACGAACGCGGTGCTGGAACGCGACTGGGCCGAGACGGCGCTGGTCACGACCGAGGGGTTCCGGGACGCGCTCGAAATCGGCCGGCAAGCCCGCCCCGACCTGTACGACCTCCACCAGGAGAAACCCCGTCCGGTGGTGGAGCGGGACCGGCGTTACGAGGTCCCCGAACGACTCGACGAACGTGGCGAGGTGCTCGACCCGCTCGACGAGAGCGCGGTCCGCGACCTCGCGGACCGCATCGACGCCGACGGCGTCGCCGTCGCCCTCCTCTTTGCCTACGAGAACCCCGCACACGAACGGCGCGTTCGCGACCTGCTCGCCGCGGAACTGGACGCTCACGTCTCCGTTTCCTCGGAGGTCCTTCCCGAGATACGCGAGTACGAGCGGACGCTCACGACCGCCCTGAACGCCGCGCTCGCGCCGCCCGTCGGCCGCTACGTCGGCCGCCTCGACGACGGCCTCCGGGAGCGAGGCGTGACGGCACCCCTTCGCGTGATGGGGTCGAACGGCGGCGTGATGACCGCCCGCGAGGCCCGCGAGCGGCCGGTGACGACCCTGCTGTCGGGGCCGGCCGCGGGCGTGCAGGGTGCGGCCCACGTCGCGGAGCGCGCCGGCCTCGCGGACCTCGTCACGATGGACATGGGCGGCACCTCCTGTGACGTGTCGCTCGTTCGCGACGGCGACCCAGTGGTGGCGACGGACGTGACGGTGGGCGACTACCCCGTCGGCGTGCCGACGGTCGACGTCCACACCGTCGGAGCGGGCGGCGGGTCGATAGCGTCGCTCGACGCCGGTGACGCCCTGCAGGTCGGCCCCGAATCCGCAGGCGCCGACCCCGGCCCGGCCTGCTACGGCCGCGGCGGAACGCGGCCGACGGTGACCGACGCCCACGCCGTCCTCGGACGCATCGACCCCGGGGCGTTCCTGCCCGAGGGCGACGCCACGCTCGCTCGTGAGGCGTTCGAACCGCTCGCCGGTGCGCTCGGCGAGGGCATCGAGGACGCCGCCGCGGGCGTCCTCCGGGTCGCGAACGCGAACATGGCGGGTGCGCTCCGTGTCGTCACGGTCGAGCGGGGCCACGACCCCCGGGAGTTCGGCCTCGTCGCGTTCGGCGGTGCCGGCCCGCTCCACGCCGCGGCACTCGCCGAGGAGGTGGGGATGCGGGAGGTACTGGTCCCCCGGACTGCGGGCGTGCTCTCGGCGCTGGGCCTGCTCGTCTCCGACGTGGTGGCCGACGAGTCGGCGTCCCGGGTCCGGCCGTGGAGCGACGTGGACCCCGACGCCCTCGGCGAGACGTTCGCCGACCTCGAAGCCGACGCCCGGGAGCGACTCGGCGACGGCGACGGCGAGGTGCGGGTCGACCACACCGTCGATGTCCGCTACGTCGGCCAGTCGTTCGACGTGCGCGTGCCGGCCGACGACATCGCGGCCGTCCCCGAGCGGTTCCACGAGCGCCACGAGCGCCGGTACGGCTACGCCGCACCCGACGAGAGCCTCGAACTCGTCACCGTCCGCGTGCGGGCACGACGCGTCGTCGACCCTCCCGACATCGCGCCCGTCGACCCCGGTAGCACGCTCGCCGACGCCCGGCGCGAGACCCGCGATGTGCGGTTCGACGACCGGACGCACGACGCCGCAGTCTACGACCGGGAGGCGCTTCCCACCGGCACCGCGTTCGACGGTCCCGCCATCGTCGAGGGCGCCGAGAGCACGGTCGTCGTGCGACCCGACGACGCCGCACGTGTCGACGCCGACGGCAACATCCGTCTGGAGGTGAGTGCGTGACCGACCCCGTCACGCTGTCGGTCGTGGAGAACGCCGCGGCGGCCGTCTGTGAGGAGATGAACGCGACGCTGGTGCGGACGGCGCGCTCCCCGAACATCAAGGAGCGACGCGACTGCTCGTGTGCGCTGTTCGACCCCGAGGGCCGGATGGTCGCGCAGGCCGAGAACATCCCGGTCCACCTCGGCGCGATGCCGTTCTCCGTCGAGGCGGCGCTCGACCGCTTCCCCGCCGACTCCCTCGCTCCGGGCGACGCCGTCCTGCTCAACGACCCGTACCACGGCGGCGCACATCTTCCCGACCTGACGCTCGTCGAACCCGTATTCCACGACGGCGACCTCGTCGCACTCGTCGCCAACCGCGCACACCACGCCGACGTTGGCGGGGCGACGGCCGGCTCTGTCGCGGCTGACTCGACGGACCTGTACCAGGAGGGCCTGCGGATTCCCCCGGTCAAGATACGCGAGTCGGGAGCCCCGAACGAGGCCGTCCGCGACGTGCTGTTCGCCAACGTCCGTACGCCCGACGAGCGCCGGGGTGACCTCCGGGCACAGGCGGCCGCCAACGAGGTCGGCGCGCGTCGGTTCCGCGAACTCGTCGACGACCGGGGGAACGAGTCGCTGGCCGATGCCCTCGACGAACTGCGGGCGTACAGCGAGCGGCGGATGCGCGCCGAAATCGACGACCTGCCGGACGGTAGCTACCGCTTCGAGGACTACCTCGACGACGACGGCCGGGGCAACGCGGACCTCCCGATAGTCGTCACCGTCACCGTTGACGGCGACGACCTCGCCGTCGATTTCGCGGACACCGCTGACCAGACCGCGGGGCCGCTGAACGCCCCGCCCGCGGTGACCGCCAGCGCGACGTACTTCGCAGTGCGGGCCGTCACCGACCCCGACATCCCGCCGAACGCCGGCGCGTACGCGCCCATCGACCTCTCGTTGCCGGGCGGGAGCCTCGTCGACCCCGACCCGCCCGCGCCCGTCGTCGGCGGCAACCTCGAAACCTCCCAGCGGGTCACCGACGCCGTGCTCGGCGCGTTCGCGCGGGCAGTTCCCGAGCGGGCCGCGGCCGCGGGTCAGGGGACGATGAACAACGTCACGTTCGGCGGGACGGACCCCCGTGACGGGACGGACGTGAACGGCGGTGGGACGCCGGCAGGAGGGGACGGAAACGGCGGTGGGACGCCGGCAAGAGGGGACGGAAACGGCGGTGGGACGCCGGCAAGAGGGGACGGAAACGGCGGTGGGACGCCGTTCACGTTCTACGAGACGCAGGGCGGGGGCTTCGGCGGCCGCGCGGGCGCCGACGGCATGGACGGCGTGCAGGTCCACATGACGAACACGCTCAACACGCCGGTCGAGGTGCTCGAAACCGCGTACCCGCTCCGGGTCCGCGCGTACGCACTCCGGCCGGACACCGGCGGCGACGGCGAGTTCCGGGGCGGCCTCGGCCTCCGCCGGGACATCGAAGTCCGGACCGACTGCACCTGCTCGGTGCTCGCTGACCGCCAGCGTTACGCCCCCTACGGCATCGAGGGGGGCGAGGACGGCGCGACGGGCGAGACGCGCGTGAACGGCGACCGCGTGCCGGGGAAGTCGACGCACGAACTCGACGCGGGGGACGTGGTCTCCCTCCGAACGCCCGGCGGCGGCGGGTACGGCGACTCCGCGGCCCGCGATTCCGCCGCACGGGAGCGTGACCTACGCCTGGGGAAGGTGACCGAGGCGGCCGGGGCGGACGACGACGCCGAGGACTGACGGGGCGAACCTCTTTGTGAGTTGCCGGCAAGGTTTGCGGCGTGCCCTACGACGACATCGAGACCGCGCCCCGCGGCGACCTCCGCGACCTGCAGGCCGAGCGCCTCCGCGACGCCGTCGAGAACGCCTACGAGAACGTCCCGTTCTACCGGGAGCGCCTCGACGAGGCGGGCGTCGCGCCCGCGGACGTCGACTCGCCCGACGACGTGCGCGAGTTGCCGTTCACGACGAAGGAGGACTTCCGCGAGGAGTACCCCGACGGCCTGTTCGCCGTCGACCACGCCGACGTCGAGCGCATCCACGCCTCCTCGGGCACGACGGGCAAGCCGAAGGTCGTCGCGTACACCGACGACGACGTGCAGGTGTGGCGCGAAGTGATGGCCCGCTCGCTCACGGCGGCGGGCGTCTCCGCCGACGACATGGTGCAGAACGCCTACGGCTACGGGTTGTTCACGGGTGGGCTCGGCATCCAGGCCGGCACGGAGGAACTCGGCGCGGGCGTCATCCCCATCGGTGGCGGCGACACGGCCCGGCAGATTGAGTTCCTGCGCGACCTCGAATCCGACGTGCTGACCTGCACGCCCTCCTACGCGCTGTATCTCGCTGAGACGGCCCGCGAGATGGGCGTCGACGTACGCGAGTTGCCGCTGGAGACCGTAATCATCGGCGCGGAGCCGTTCACGGAGCCGATGCGCGAGGAGATAGAACGCGAGTTGGGGGTCACCGCGGTCGACATCTACGGGCTCTCCGAAATCATCGGTCCCGGCGTCTCCATCGAGTGCGCGGAGGTACAGGACGGCCTCCACGTCTGGGAGGACCGCTTCCTGCCGGAGGTGGTCGACCCCGAGACGGGCGACCCGGTCGAGGAAGGCGAGCGCGGCGAACTGGTGTTGACGACGCTGTCGAAGGACGCGCTCCCGGTTCTCCGGTACCGGACGGGCGACATCACGACGCTCACCCGCGACCCCTGCGACTGCGGGCGGACCCACGCCCGGATGGGCAACGTCCGCGGGCGCACCGACGACCTGCTCGTCGTCCGCGGCATCAACGTCTACCCGAGCCAGATAGAGTCGGTCGTCCTCGACCTGGAGGGGGTCGCGCCGCAGTACCGCATCGACATCCGCCGCGAGGGCCGACTCGACACGCTGGAACTCACCGTCGAGCGCCGCGAAGGGGCCGACACCGACGACGTGGAGCGGCGCGTCCGCGAGGCGCTCGACTCGACGCTGGACGTCTCGCCCGACGACGTGACCGTCGTCCCGCCCGACGGCATCGAGCGGCAGGCGACGGGGAAGGTCCAGCGCGTGTTCGACCACCGGTAGCCGGTCGGAACGCGAAAGAAAGAGAGCACCGCAGGCGAGCGACGGGAGCGGGGACCCCGACCGTCGAAGACGGGTCGCGGCAATATTTATCACCGTCCCCGGAGACGTGCGGGGCGTATGCCGGTCACCTACGAACCGCACTACTTCGAGGAGTTGGAGGTCGGACAGACGTTCGAGAGCGCCGGGCGCACCGTGACGAGCGCCGCCCTGGAGATGTACTCGGCGGTGTCGGGCGACTGGGAGGAGATACACACCAACGACGAGTACGCCGAGGACGGCCCGTACGGCGCGCGCATCGGCCACGGGCCGTTCACGTTCGTGCTCACGACGGGGTTCGTCCACCGATGTGGGTTCGTCGAGCGCCGGGTCATCGCGTTCCTCGGCATGAACTACATGGACCTCCAGAACCCCGTGTTCGTGGGCGACACCATCTCCGCGGAGTTCGAGGTGACCGAGAAGCGCGACCTCGACTCCCGGGACGACGCGGGCATCGTCGTCATCGACGCCGTCACGACCAACCAGGACGGCGAGAGCGTGTTCGAGGGGGACATGAAGTTCATGTTCAAGAAGCGGAGCTACGACGAGTAGCGACGGGAAGGCTTATTCTCCCGTTCCAACAAGTCAAAACATGCGCAGAAGGTCCCTGCTCGCCGCCCTCCCCGCGACCGTCGCGCTCGCCGGCTGTTCCGCCCTCTCCGCTCCCGACGTTCGAGCCGAGTCGGGGACGGGCGTCGTCCATCCGGCCGACCCGCTCCAGATAGCCAACGGCCTCCAGCCGGGCGGGAACGACCGGGTGTACGCCACGGTCGTCGGCGACGAGTCGCCGAACCTCGTCACCGAGGCGACGGACGACAGCCTCGCGGACACGCTCCGCAACGACGGCGGCGACGTGTTCCATCTCGTGATGCAGTTGCGCTCGATTCCCGACGCGCCGATGTCGCTCATGCTGACGCCGGCCGGCGAGGTTCGCGTCCAGGGCGACACGCTCCACGCCGAGGTGACCGTCGAGCCGCGGGACACCGGCCTCGACGACGAGGAACTGGGGACCGCCGAGGAACTCATCTACACGAGCGTCTGGTCGCTGACGCCCGCGCTCGACAGTCTGCCGACGAACGTCGACCTCCATCTCACCCACCGGTAGCGGACCGCCGCAATTTTTGCCACCCGGGCGAGAACGCCGGAGCGTGATAGACGTACTCGACGGTGAGGCGCGCGCGATAGACACGCACGCCCACCAGCCGACCGAGGAGTTCCTCGAGGACGCGGGCGGGCAGATGATGCAGGACGCCGCCGACAAGTTCGGCGCGGAGATGGAGCCCGGCTCGTACGACGAGATGGTCGCCGACTACCGCGAGGCCGGCGTCGGCAGAGCCATCCTGCTGGGGTGGGACGCCGAGACGAACACGGGGAACCCGCCGGTGCCGAACGACTACGTCGCGGAGGTGCGCGATGAGTACGACGACTTCTTCGTCGCGTTCGGGAGCGTCGACCCCCTGAAGGACGACTGCGTGCAGGAAGCCATCCGCTGTGTGGAGGACCTCGACCTCTCGGGGTTCAAGTTCCAGCAGATAGCCCAGGGGTTCGACCCCTCGGACCCCCAGCACCGCCACCTCTGGAACACCATCGAGGACCTCGACGTGCCGGTGGTGTTCCACGGCGGCAACTCCACGCTCGGGGCGGGCACGCCCGGCGGTCGCGGCCTGAAGGTGAAGTACGGCAACCCGATGCTCGTCGACGACGTGGCCGCCGAGCATCCGGGGATGGACATCCTGCTTGCCCATCCCGCCTTCCCGTGGGAGAAGGAGCAACTGGCCATCTGTCAGCAGAAGGGGAACGTCTACATGGACCTCTCGGGGTGGATGCCCAACTACATCGACGACCAGGTGCTCCACTACGCGCGGACGATTCTGCAGGACAAGGTGATGTTCGGCACCGACTACCCGATGATAGAGCCGGAACCATGGCTCGAACAGTTCGCCGAGCTGGGGTTCGACGAGTCGGTTCAGCGGAAACTGCTGTGGGAGAACGCCGAGGAGTTCCTCGGCCTCTAGGCGAGCGGTAGCTCCAGCACGACGGCGCCGCCGTCGTGGTCCTCGTCGAACGTCAGCGACCCGCCGATGGAGTCGGTGGCGTACCACGCCAGCCAGAGGCCGAGCCCTCGGCTGTGGTCGAGTTGGCTTATGTCCACGTCGCCGGTGATGACGCGGCGCTCGCGCCGTGGGATGCCGGGGCCGTCGTCGGTCACCCGGAGGTGGACGGCGCCGCCCTCGACGCTCCCTGTCACCGACACCACCGGGCTCCCACCCGCGTGGATGGCCGCGTTCTCGACCAGTTCGCCCACCGCCTTCTCCAGCAGGTCGTCGTCCACGACTCGCACGTCCGGCACGTCGACGTGGAACGTGGCGTCCGAGTTGTCCTCGCGCACGTCCGCGACGGCGTTCTCGACCAGCGGTATCAGGGGGCTCGGGTGTCGCTCCCGCTGGTCGCGCTCGAAGGTGCGCTCGATGTCCCTGACCTGCTCGGCGATGTCGAGGATGCGGTCGGCGGCATCCCGTGCCCGCTCGACGTGCTCGCTCGCGGTGCCGGACACTTCCTCGGCCAGCAGGTCGAGATACCCCTCGACGACCGTCCCCGAGTTCCGGAGATTGTGGCGCAACACCCGGTTCAGCAGGCCGATGCGTCGCTCGTTCAGTTTCCGGTCGCTGATGTCGGTGTAGATGCCGAACGCGCGCGGCCCCCTCTCCGTGTCCCCGTAGTGGACGCCACGGAACAGGAACGTCCCGGTTCCGGTGGCCGTCTCGCGGACCACCTCCGTGGGGACGGTCAGCGCCTCCGGGTCGAGTTCGTCGAGGTGTTCGGCGCTCTCGCTTTCCCCGTCGGGGACGATGAGGTCGTTCGTCGAGCGACCGACCGCCTGCTCGCGGTCGACGCCGAACGTCTCCTCGAAACTCGGGTTCACGTCCCGGAGTATCGGCCCGTCGTCGGTGAGCACCGTGTCGGTGATGGCGTCGGGCGAGCGGTCGAACAGGCTGGTGAACCGCGCCCGCTCCGTCTCGACCTCCGTCCGGTCGCGGACGACACCGACGGTACCCTCGAACTGCTCGCCGGACAACTTCGAGAACTCGATTTCGACGGGGAGTTCACCGTCCGGTGTCAGGAGTCTCGTCTCGAACGCGCGGCTCGCGTCGGCCTCCTCCTCCGCGAGTTCGCCGATGAGTCGCTCACCGAGCGCCACGTCCTCTGACGCGATGAACTCGCCGCCGTAGGCGCCACCCACGGCCTCGGGCTCGACCCCGAGCACGTCCGCGAGCGGCTCCGTCACCAGTTGGACCTCGTTGTCCGCGTCGAGGACGAACACCATCTCCCGGACGTTCTCGTGGATGGCACGGTACTGCTGGAGACGCTCCTCGCGGCGCGCGCGGTCGAGCGCCTCCTCCGCGTTCGCGGCCAGAAGGGACGCGAGCGTCCGTCGGTCGTGGTCGAACGCGGAGGGCTTCTTGCTCGCGACGGTGAGCGTCCCCTCGTCGCCGAGCGGGAAGCAGTGAACCGTCGACAGGTCGCCGGGGTCGCCGGGCAACACCGGTTCGTCGCCCTCGTAGGTCTGCATCTCGCCGCGTTCGAACACCCGACCGGGCAGTCCCTCGCCGGGGGCGTACTCCGGCCGCTCGTCCATCTCGGCCGCGACGGCGTCGCTCCGCGCGGCCGGCACGAGCAGGTCACGCTCGGCGTCGTACAGCCGAACGAGCGCGTACTCCAGGTCGAGCACGTCGCTGGCCGCGTCACAGGCAACCGCGGCTATCTCCCCGCGGTCGTTCGCGCTCATCAGCTTCCGCGTGGTCGACAGCAGGGCGTTGAGCGCCCGCTCGTGGTGCTTCCGTTCGGTGATGTCCTGGAAGAACACCGACAACCCCTCCTCGGAGGGGTAGGCGTTGACGCCGAACCAGCGGTCGAGCGGCTCGTAGTGTTCCTCGAAACTCACGGGCTCTTGAGTCGCCATCGCGCGCCGGTAGTTCTCCTCGAACCCGGTTCCGGCGGCGTCGGGAATCACGTCCCATATGTTCTGCCCGGGGAGTTCGTCTTCCGGCGGCGCGCCCCCAGCCGCCCGGTCGATGACCTCGTAACCACCGTCGTTGAGGTACGTGAACTCCCAGTCGGTGTCGAGCGCCAAGAAGCCGTCGTCGATGCGTGAAAGCACCGTGTCCAACCGGTCGCGGGCCGCCTGGAGTTCCGTCTCGCGCTCCTCGCGTTCCAGTTCGTGGGTGACCCGCTCGACGAGCAGTTCGACGAACGACGCCTCTACCTCGGAGAACGACCGGTCCCGTGCCGCGCCGTCGGCGAAACACAGCGTTCCCACGAGGTCGCCGTCGACGAGTATCTTCCCGCCGACGTAACACCCAAGGTCGTACTTCTCGACGGCGGGGTCGTCCCGCCACCCGGGGTCGTTGCGCGCGTCGGTCACCGCAAGCAGACCGTCGGAATCGATAGTGCGCCGGCAGTAGGTGGTCGACAGCGAGGCGACGGTGCCGTCGCGGATGTCGGGGTGGTCGCCGCGTGCGGTGACGACCTCGAACCGGTCGGCCGACTCCTCGATGAACGAGAGGAAGCCGATGTCGAGGTCGAGATACTCACAGCCGACCGCCAGCAGTTCGTCGACGACGCCGGCGAACGCGCCGTCGGCGTCCGTCGAGACGCGGTGGAGGTCACGAAGCGCGTCCTCGTTGCGCTCGACCTCGGTCACGTCGTGGCCGGACGCGACGACGCCGACGACGTCGCCGTCGTCGACGACGGGGGTGAACATCATCTCCGCGCTCCGCCGCTGGTCGCCGACGAAGTAGTCGGTCCGGAACGACACTCGCTCGCCGTCGCTCGCGCGGGTCGCGCCGTCGCGGATGCGCGTGGCGACGGCGTCGTCGCGCGCCCACCACGACACCTCCCAGAACGGCCGGCCGTAGAGGTCGTCGGCCGACTCGGTGGCGGCGTCGAGGCCCCGGTCGTTCGCCCGCACGAGCGTCCCGTCGGGAGCGAGCAGGGCGACGAACGACGTGCCGTGCTGGAACACCGTCTCGAACCACGGGTCCCGGGCGACCCGGGTCCTGAGTCGCTCGTGGTCGCCTTCGCCGGCCTCCACGGTGCCGCCGTCCGCGGACGCGGGACCACGGTCCAGCGTCTCGCGGACCCGCGACGCCAGCGTCTCCCCGGTGGCATCGAGCGCCTCGCGCGGCGCGTACTCGACGCCGAGACGCGACGCCGCGGCGCCGACGACCGGGTCCGCCTCGCCGGTGACCACGACCGGAAGGGCGGGCGCGGTCGTTCGCAACGTCTCGACCGCGCGTCTCCAGCCCTCGCCGGCCACGACGACTGCACAGTCGGTTTCGTCTGGCTCGACTGCGTCCACGGTGGCCACACGTCGCACATGAAGGTCGACACCTCGCTCGTCGATGGGGTCGTCCCCGCCCGTGGTTCCACCCACGACCGTGACGACACTGTTGTCTCCGGTTTCGCCTGCCACTGGTTGCTACTCCGCTTACCCCCCCGTAAGTACCACTGCACAATAAAGTCGCGCTCGGAGTCCGGGGCCGACTCATGCGATGATCTGCCCGAGCAACGAGCCCTGGGCCCGGCGCAGGCGCTCCAGGAACGCCGACTTCGAGACGCCGAGTTCGCCAGCCACCTCGCTGGCCGTCGCACCGCGTGGCACCTCGAAGTACCCCAGCTCGAAGGCGGCCCGCACGGCCTCCTCCTGGGCCGGCGTCAGGTCCCACCGCTTCGCTACCGGCGCGTCCTCGCCGTCGTCGAGCGGCGAGATGCGCTCGATGGAGACGCCGACCGTCTCGCCAGCGGCCTCCAGCACCCCATCGAGCACGTCGTGACCCACTACTGCGCCCGCGTACCGCTCGGTGCCGTGGTCGTAGTGGGTCGAGTCGACGAGGAAGCCGACATCGACCAGGTCGTTGACGATACACCGGTGTTTCGAGAGACAGCGGTAGTTGTACCGCTCGTCTGCACGCGACTGGTGGAGATACCGCACCCGGTCGTCGGCGTCGAGCGCGCGGCCGACCTCCGGGTCGGCGGTGCTGAACCGCAACAGGGTGTTTCCGTCGGCGCGCCGCAGGGGCGGCCGCGCGTCCACTGTTGCGCCCGCCTCGCGGGAGGCGTCCGCCAGCGGGCAGTCGTCGCCGGTGACCCGGAACTCGACGACGAGGCACTCCGGAATCATGCCGAACGATTGTGTGGGTTAGTATATAAAACCGCGCCATGTGCGGGTAAGTGGCTACGTGGCTGGCGCCGAACCCGGCAGATATGGACATCGAGGAGGTCAAACAGCGGGCGGGCCCCCGGGAGTTCGGCCCCGGCGACGAGATGCCCGAGGAGTACCGGAAGGCCGCAACCCGGATGATACAGTTCCACGCCAACAGCGAGATAATGGGCGCGTACATCGAGCGCCCGTTCATCCGGCAGGCGCCGAGCCTCGACCGCAAACTCGCCGTCAGCGCGCAGGTGCAGGACGAAATCGGTCACGGGCAACTGCTGTACCGCGCGGCGGAGAACCTCGGCATCAAGACGCGAGAGGAGATGCTCCGGGAACTCGAGGAGGGCGAGGGGAAGTTCCTCAACTGCTTCCACTACCCGGTCCAGAACTGGTACGAACTGCCGATGATAATGTTCTTCGTCGACGGCGCGGCGATGCGCCGGCAGGCCACCCTCAAGCGCACCTCCTGGGAGCCGTACGCCCACGCCATCGACAAGATATGTTTCGAGGAGGGGTTCCACATCAAGCACGGCGAGGACATCCTCCGAGAGATAGCGACCGGAAGCAAGCGCGACCAGGAACTGCTCCAGGAGGCGTTCGACAAGTGGTGGCCGCGCATCCTCCAGTTCTTCGGCCCCACAAACGACCAGTCGGTCCACGGCGGCTTCTCGATGGAGGTGGGCCTGAAGACGATGACGAACGACGACCTCCGGACGGCGTTCCTGAACGCCTACCTCCCGAAGGCCGAGAAGTACGGCCTCGAGATTCCCGACACGCCCCGCGTCGAGTACGACGAGTACGAGGAGCGCTACCACGTCGAGGAGTCGGACCTCGACTGGGAGGAGTTCGGCGAGGTGTCGCAAAACGAGTACCCCACCGGCGCCGAGCAGATATCCAAGCGCAAGCGCCGACAGGAGGCCGTCGAGTGGGTGCGCGAAGCCATCGTGGACGATTCGCCCGGCGTTGGCACGACCAGCGCCGCGGCCGACTGACCATGCGCTGGGAAGTGTTCCGCCAGGAGAAGCGGAAGGACTACCACGTCCACGTCGGCGACGTCCACGCGCCCAACGCCGAGATGGCAACGCAGTTCGCGCAGGTGATGCACGCGCGCCGCAAGCCCGCCAACTCGCTGTGGGTCGTCCCCAAAGACGAGATAGAGACGGTCGACGCCGACGAACACGACGTGGCGATGGGCGGTCTCACCCAGAAAGAGTACCGCTGGGCGACGAACTACTCCACGGGCGAGATGGCCGAGGAGATAGAGGAGAGCGAGGCCGAACAGCAGGAAGCCGAGGACGAACGCAAGGCCGCGGGGGGGAACTGAGATGGACCCGACCGACCTCTCGGAACGGGAACGCCAGGCCGTCGAGGCCGAACTCGAGTGTCTGGCGGACGACGAGTTCGTGATGGCCGAGCGCTACATCGACTGGCAGGTGCGCGGCCCCACGCTGGAGGCGGACCTCGCGGTCGCCAACATCGCACAGGACGAGTACGGCCACGCACGCCTCTGGTACGACCTGCTGGAGGACTTCGGCTACGAGGAACCCGAACTCGTCTGGGAGCGCGACCCCGACGCGTTCCGGCACGCGACGATGGCCGAACTCGCCTTCGAGAACGGCGACTGGGCCGACTGCGTGCTCCGGGGCTACCTCTACGACCACTTCGAGCGCCTGCGACTGGAGGCGCTCGCGGACAGCGCCTACCCCCGCATCGCGGACCGCGTCGGGAAGGTGCTCGGCGAGGAACATTACCACCGTGACCACGCCGAGAACTGGCTGGAACGCCTGACAGAAGGCAAGGATGCCTCCAGCGAACCGGTCCAGCGGCTCCAGTCGGCGCTCGACCGCCTGTACCCGCACGCGCAGACGCTGTTCGCGCCCACCGAGTACGAGAACGACGTCGTCGAGATGGGGGTCCGGTCGACCCCGCTCGACGAACTCCGCGAGGACTGGCTCGCCATCACGACGCCGTTCCTCGAGGGTCTCGGCCTGACGGTGCCGGACCCCGACCTGCCCGGCGTGCGGGGCCGCGACGGCACCCACACCGACGACTGGCAGAACCTCTACGACCAGTTCACCTACACCTACGAGATGCTGGGCAACGAACCGGCGAAACTGATGGCTGACCCCGACGAGGCCGATGTCTGAACCCGTCGACGGCGGCCCCGACTACTGCGGCTACACCGACTACCAGCGCGGGGTCGACCCCGAGGACCTGCCGGCGACGGGCGAGGAGGCGGCCGGCGTCGAGAAGCGCGTCTGGGAGGAACTGTACGAGGTGGAGGACCCCGAGATGCCCGTCTCCATCGTCGACCTCGGCCTGATTTACGGTGTCCACGTCGACGACAGGGAGGCTTCGGAGAGGCCTCACGGAGGCGGTGAAACCGCCGGAGTCCACGCGACGGTGACGATGACGCTCACCTACACCGGCTGTCCGGCCCGGACGATGTTACAGGAAGACGTCGTCGAGGCCGCCGAACGCGCCGACGGCGTCGAAGCCGCGGACGTGGAACTCGTCTGGTCGCCGGAGTGGAACCTCAACCTCGTCACCGAGGCGGGCAAGGAGTCGCTCCGCGAGTTCGGGGTGAGCATATGAGAGGTCGGCCGGACCCCTCGACGGACACCGACGAGGACGGCCCCGCCGCGTGTCCGTACTGCGGCGGGACGAACACCGAGCGCGAACATCCGAAAGGGCCGTCGCTGTGTCGCTCGATTCACTACTGTAACGACTGCGACGAGCCGTTCGAGGCGATGGGGTAAACCGCTGTTTCAGTCTCCTGAAGGCCCTTTTCCCGTCGTCCCGTCGTCCCGGCCATGCGAACGCTGTTCGCCGCCCTTCTGGTCCTGCTTGCCGGCTGTACGGCCGGCCCGCTCGCGGGCACGCCGACCGAGTCGATTCCGACGCCGTCAGGTGACTGTGCGGCGACGACGCCGTCACCCGACGGCTCCGCGGAGGTGTCCCCGCGGGCGTGGCCCGACCCGCCGGAGAATCGCTCCATCGGGTCGGTGGGGAGCTACGTCGTCGAGTTCGAGCGCGCGTACCTCCACAACGAGCGACTGGAACCGGGCACCCAGTATCTGGAGACGCACGTCGAACTCGAACACGTCACGCCGCGTGGCGACCTGTATCTGGTCAGACTGACTTCCTACACCAACGGGGGCATCGAGCAGTCGACGCCCGACGCCGGGACCCCTATCACCGTCCACTGGGACGGCGCACCCCACCACGTCGCGTATCTCCTCACCGAGGGGCGACTCCTCCGCGCACAGGGTGACCGCGAGACCACTCCGTCGCCCGAGGCCGTCGCGGAGGGGCCGACGGTCGCCTGCGTCTGACGCGGGGGTCAGTCGTCGGCCGCCCCGAGTTCTTCGTTGTCGTGGAGCCGTTTCATCCGTCGCTTGAGGTCGACGCCTCGCGCGGCGTACGAGCGGAGGCGATACCGGTAGAGCAGGTACGTCAGCGCCACGACGCCGAGAACGAGCGCGAGCGCGGAGGGGGCGCTTGCGGCCACCAGCAGGCTGAACGCGACGGAGACGACGACGTTGCCGACGGCGACCACCTTCAACACCGGCATCGGGAGCCGGTACAGCGAGTTGTCGTAGCGGCCGGGGAACTCCTTCGGGAGGTTCCACAGCGCGACGCCGCCGAGCGCGAACGCGACGAAGATGCCCGTGACGACGACCACCACCAGCCAGTCGAGGAAGTCGACGTGGGACAGAAGCGTCGTGTCGGCCACGGGCACCAACGGCGCGACGAGGATGGGCGGGATGCCGAGCGCGAGCACCGCGCGGTACGGGGTGTCGTGGTCCTCGTGGACCTCGGCGAAGAAGCCCGGCACGACGTGGTCGCGGCCGGCCCGCATCACGGTTCGCGAGTAGGAGGTGTACAGCGTGTTGACGGTGGTCGCGGCCGCGACGAGCGCGGCGACGGCGATGAACAGGACGGCCGGCCCGGGGAGGAACCCGTCGGCGACGGCCGCCAGCCCTGCGGCGTACGCCTGTCCCGTCTCGGGGTCGATGGTCGCCTGGTACGGGACCGCGCCGACGAGCGCGACGATGACGCCGACGGTCAGCACCGTCACGACCCCCATCCCGATGGCGAGCACGCGGGGATGTTCCGCACGGGGTCCTCCAACTCCTCGCCGATCTCGATTATCATGCCGAACCCCTGGAACGGGATGTACAGCAGGACGACCGCGAGGAAGAACGTGCCCAGTCCCTCCGCGAACAGCGGGTCGGGGAACATCGGCGTGACGTTCGACGCGTCGAACGCCGCGAGTCCGCCGACGATGAACGTCGCCATTCCGCAGACGAGCACCGCGACGGCGGCCAACTGCACCTTCGTGACCACCTGGATGCCGAAGTAGTTGAGTGCGAGGAACCCCCCGAGCAGGAGCCACACCGCCGCCACCTGCGGGACGGCGCCACCGACGATGCCGTTCAGGTACTGCGAGAACCCCAGCGCCGCGAACAGCAGGTACGACCAGACGGCCAGCACGGGGACGGTGACGCTGACGAGCCCCCAAAAGGGGCCGACGAGCCGCGACCCGTACACGTAGATGCCGCCCGCCACGGGGATGGCGCCGCCGAGTTGCAACAGCAGGAGGACGCCCAGCCCCATCGGGACGACGGACAGAAGCACCGCCGGGACGATGCTCGGCCCCGCGGCCGCGGCCATCTGCGTCGGCACGACGAAGATGCTCATCCCGACGGCCGTCCCCACCAGGAGGCCGACGGCACCCAGGAGACCGATGCGCTGTGTCACGAGTTTGTGTTCCCCTCCCGACATGGTTGTCATTGACTATCGTCCATTACACTTGAAGCTACGCCCTGACGGGCCGGTTCCGCGGCGGCTCCGCGCTCGACGCCGGCCGTCGGGGCGAGGCGCTCACGGCTGGTGTCGCTGACCGAGGGGCCTTTCACCCCGGCCGACGCAAGCCGGGGTATGAACGACGACGCGTGGTTCGCGGGCCTCGACCCCGGCGACACCGAGGCCGCCGCCGACCGGATACGCGACGGGCGGGCCGACGCGCCCGACGACTGGCCGGCACGGGCCGTCGAGTCGGGGTTCGCCGCAGACGAGAGCGACTACTACGACGCGCTCCACGACGCCGCGATGGCCGCGACGCGGGCGGCCGTCACCGAGGCCGAGCGCGCGGGGGACCGCCAGTTGATTCACGCCGTCCGGGCGATGGACGACTGCGAGCGGACGGCGAACGAACTCGCCGAGCGACTCCAGGAGTGGGCCGGGAGCCTGTTCGACGAGGTGGGCACCGGCATCGAGGGCGCTCGAGCGGTGGCCACACGGGAGCCTGCCGACTCGACGGAAGAGCGGGTCGTCGCGCTCGCGGAGCGGGTGGTCGGACTCGCTGACGAGGCCGAGGAGTTGCGCGCCTACGTCGAGCGGACGGCCCCGGAGGTCGCACCGAACCTCGCGAACCTGGCGGGACCGGTGCTCGCGGCCCGACTCGTCGCGCTCGCGGGTGGACTGGAGTCGCTGGCGAAGAAACCCAGCGGGACGGTACAGGTGCTCGGCGCCGAGGACGCGCTGTTCGCGCATCTGCGCGGGCAGGCGCCCTCACCCAAGCACGGCGTCATCTACACCCACGAGTACGTCCACGGGACCCGGCAGGAGGACCGGGGGAGCGCGGCCCGCGCGCTGGCGGGCAAACTCGCCATCGCGGCCCGCGCCGACCACTACAAGGGGGAGTTGAACCCCGACATCGAGCGGCAACTCGACGAGCGGATGGCGACCATCCGCGCGCGGGGTGAGCCGGATGAGTGACCTGCCCGACGGTGTCGAGCGCCGCACGTTCGACGGCCGCGAGCGGCTCGCTACCCGCGGAACGCCGGTGTACGGCGAGCCCACGGACGAGGGCTGGCGCGCGTGGGACGCCCGCCGGTCGAAACTCGGTGCGATGCTCGAGAAAGGGATGGATACGGGGCTTTCGGGCGACGAGACCGTGCTGTATCTCGGTGCCGCCGCGGGCACGACCGTCTCGCACGTCGCCGACGTCGCGGGGCCGACGTACGCCGTCGAGTTCGCGGCCCGGCCGGCCCGCGACCTGCTGGACGCCGCCGAACCTCGCCCGAACCTCTTTCCCCTCTTGAAGGACGCCCGGAAGCCGGAGACGTACGCCCACGTCGTCGAACCCGTCGACGTCGTGGTGCAGGACGTCGCCACCCGGGGGCAGGCCCGGGTGGCGAACGCGAACGCGACGTTCCTCGACGAGAGGGGGCTGTTGCTGGCGGCCATCAAGGCCCGCTCCGAGGACGTGGTTGCCGCGCCGGGCGAGGTGTTCGAGCGGGAACTCGACACGCTCCGCGAGTCGTACGAGATACTGGCCACGGAACGGCTGGAGCCGTTCCACGACGACCACCTCGGCGTCGTCGCGCGCCGGCGGTAGCGTTTTCCGGGACGCGGGCGGACCGCGCCCATGGCCGACATCGTGACGCTCCGCGTGGCGACGTTCATCCCCGACGAGTGGCTCGACTCCCCTCGCGGCGGGCAGTTCCGGGGCGACGGCCGGGGGTTCACCCACCGGGCCGTCGGCACGGGCCGCTCGCGGGTCGAACAGGTCGTCGCGGTCGACTTCACCTACGGCGATGTCCGTGACGAGGCCCGGGCCGGTCGGTCCGTCGAGCGCGTCGAGAACGAGGACGGGAGCGTCTCCACGGAGCGGGCGACAGCCGACATCTCGGAGGTGGTCTGTGAGGGCGTCGAGTGGGGCGACCCGGTGACGTTCACGCTGTCGTGTTCGGCCCGGAACCCCCTCGCGGAGGCGGCCCCGCCCGTCCAGTACGACCTCGACGTGTCGGTCGCGACCGACGGCACGGTCGGCGTCACCGGCCGCCACGACGGGTTCCCGAACGTCGAGGTCGGCGCACGGACCGACTTCGGTCCGTGGCGCACCCTGTACGAACACGACTACCGCGAAGCGGGCGAGACGCCCGCCAGCCTCGCCGGCCCGCCGGGGTACGAGATGGACGTCGAGGGGTGAGTTCCCGGTAACGGAACCCCTTTAGGCTCCGCGGTCGGACTGGCGGGCGATGGAACTCGGGTCGGCCGACGCGTTCGACCGGATGGGGACGCTCGGCGTCGAGGAGGAGTTCTACGTGGTCGACGAGCGGGGCTACCCCACCTCGGGTACGGACGAACTCGTGTACGACGCCGACCCACCCGCCCTGCTCGAGGACCGCCTCGACCACGAACTGTTCAAATGCGTCATCGAGACCCAGACGCCGACCTGCGAGTCGCTGTCGGCGGCCGACGACGCGCTCCGTCGGGTCCGGGCCGCGCTGGTCGAACACGCGGACAGCGAGGGATTCAGCATCGCGGGCGCGGGCCTGCATCCACTGGCGGTGTGGCGCGAACTCGAACACGCGGAGAAGCCGCGCTACCGGGCGCAACTCGAGCGCATCCAGTACCCGCAACACCGGAACACGACCGCGGGCCTGCACGTCCACGTCGGCGTCGACGACGCCGAGAAGGCGACGTGGATAGCGAACGAACTCCGGTGGCACCTCCCGCTAATGTTGGCGCTGTCGGCGAACTCGCCGTACTGGAACGGCTACGACACGGGGCTGGCCTCGGCGCGAGCGAAGATTTTCGAAGGGCTCCCGAACACGGGGATGCCCACCTCGTTCGCCGGTTTCGAGGAGTACGCCGCCTTCGAGCGCCGGATGGTCGAGACGGGAAGTATCAACGACCGCGGGGAACTGTGGTACGACGTGCGCCCTCACACCGGCCACGGCACCGTCGAGGTGCGGACCCCCGACGGGCAAGCGGACCCCGACCGCGTGTTCGCGTTCGTCGAGTACGTCGCCGCGCTCGTGGAGGCGTACGCCGAGGAGTACGAGGACGCGAGCGACCCGTGGGCGGTGTACGAGTCGACCGGCAACGGGCCACGGAGCGGGAGCGTGGGCCACGACCACCGCCGCGAACTCCTGGACGAGAACAAGTGGCGCGCGCTCCGGCACGGCCACGACGCCGAACTGCTCGGCCGTGACCACGACGAGACGGTCGGACTGGGCGAACTGGTCGACCGCGAGGCCGCACGGCTGGGCGTCTCGGGTATCCGCGACCTCTACGAGTCGGAGTCGGGCGCGACCCGCCAGCGCCGCCGTCGGGGGGAGGGCGTCGCGGCGCTCGCCGAATCGTTGATGCTTCGACCGGACGGGCTTCAAACCCAGGGATAGCGAGGCCTTTTTCACCGCCAATCGCTTCGTGTCCCACGGGAGAGGACGCATGTCTGCAGACGACTCATCGGAGGACGTACGGGAGCGACTCGAGGAGCGCGCCGAGGACCTCGACCAGCGCGTCGTGGACCTGCTCGCGTGGGTGCTGGACACGGAGACGCGAGCGCGCATCTACGTGTTCCTCCGCGAGAACCCGAACAGCACGAGCGAGGAGGTCGCGGAGGGGACGGGGCTGTATCCGAGCACGGTCAGAGAAGCACTGGCGGAACTCACCGACGACGAGCGGGTCCATCGCCACAAGCGACAGGCCGCCGGCGCCGGGAACAACCCCTACGAGTACGAGGCCATCGCGCCCGCCGACCTCGTGGGCGACATCGTCGAGGACGTACAGGGGGAACTCAACACCGTGTTCAACCTCGACGAGTTCCTGCTCGGCGAGCGTACGGAGAGCGAATCGACGGAGGGGCCGGTGTCGATAGAGGTAGAAGCGGGCGGCGACGACTAGCGACACCACTTTACGAGCCCCCGCCCTGTCGGTAGCCATGCAGGTCGTGTTGGGCGGGACGTTCGACCCGGTCCACGACGGACACCGCGCGCTGTTCGAGCGCGCGTTCGAACTCGGGGACGTGACTGTCGGTCTTACCAGCGACGTGCTCGCGCCGAAGACCCGCAACGAGGACCGGTACGTCCGCCCCTTCGACGAGCGCAAGCGGGACCTCGAGGCGGAACTCGCCGCACTCGCTGGCGACCACGAGTTCGAGGTACGACGGCTCGACGAGCCGACCGGCATCGCCACCGAACCGGGGTTCGACGTACTCATCGTCTCGCCCGAGACGGTCGACGGCGCACGGACCGTCAACGACATCCGCGAGGAGAAGGGGCTCGACCCCCTGGAAATCGAAGTCGTCGAGCACGTCCGTGCGGAGGACGGCGGTATCATCTCCTCGACGCGCATCGTCAACGGCGAAATCGACGAACACGGGAACGTCACCCCCGAGCGGGAAGGCCGGGAGGCCGAGCAGAGCGAGGTCTCCGAATAGCGAGCGCGTCGCGGAGCGTCGGGCGCTATCTCACCACGACGGGGGTTCTAACCCGGCCTCCGCCATCAGGTCCTTCCACCGCTTTTGGACGGAGAGCCGGGAGACACCGACGGCGTCGGCCACGTCGCTCTGCGAACGGCTCTCGCCGGCGGTCAGGGTGGCGACGTATATCGCCGCCGCCAGCACCGGCTGTTTCGACCGTTCGGACTCGGGTACCGTGGAAAGGAACAGGTCCGCGGCCCGCGAGCGCGCCGCCGTCGAGAGGTCCAGCCGTTCGGCGGCCTCGTCGAGCGTCGCCAGCCAGTCCTCGTTTTCCACCTCGTCGCTCGCGCGGTACACGGTCGAAGTTCGGCCGGCGGCCGCTTAACTGCCACGCTCGGCGGGGTTTATTCGGGCACGGCCCGTAGCCGACCCATGACCGGCCGCGTCGACCGCATCTGGACGGCCCCCGAGGGCTCCGCCACGATGGAGTCCGTCGACCGCGTTCACGCGCTCCCGGGGGGCATCGAGGGGGACCGCTACTTCGAGGGGACGGGCTACTACTCCCCGATGGACGTCTGTGAGGTGACGTTCATCGCCCGGGAGGACGTCGACGCTATCCGGGAGGCCACCGGCATCGACCTCTCCGACGGGCGACACCGGCGGAACGTCGTCCTCGCAGGGGCGGACCTCGACGCGCTCGTGAACGCGCGGTTCCGCGTCGGGGACGCTGTGTTCGAGGGCACGCGCCGACGCCCGCCGTGTCGCCACGTCGAACAACTCGCGGGCGAGACGGGAGTGATGAGCGCGCTGAAGGGTCGGGGTGGCATCTGTGCGGACGTAATCGAGGAGGGCGACGTGTCGGTCGGCGACGAGGTGGAACTGCTGGAGGACCTGTCGTTCGACGGCAGGGGACTGGTCGACGCGATACGGTCGCGGCTCGAATAGCGTCAGGTTCTTGTCGCCCTCGGCCGGATTCCGGAATGCGCGCGGGTAGCCAAGCCAGGAAACGGCGCAGCGCTTAGGACGCTGTCTCGTAGGAGTCCGCCGGTTCAAATCCGGTCCCGCGCATGCGTTCTCCGAGCGCAAGCGAGGAGACGCATCGCTCGGCCGGACGCTTACTCCCGCAACTCGGCGAACGCCTCGCGGACGTTCTCGACGGCCGCGTCCTTCTTCGCGGGGTACGCCTCCACCTTCGCGCGGAGGGTGATGCCGTCGCCCCGTTTCACCTGTCCGCGGAACGCGGCCTGCTTGTCGAGCGTGAGGAAGAAGGTGCAGTCGTCGTCGACGCGCTGGTCGAGTTCCTCGAGCACGGTGTCGATGTCGTCGAGTTCGTCGAGTCTCGCGAGGACGTGGCGCACGTCGTCGGCCCGCTCCAATCGCGCCGACAGCACGAGGATTCGGTCGCCGTGAAACCCCTCGCTTTCGGCCCGCTCCAGTTCCGTCTCCTCGGGGAGGAACGTGCGGAGCGCGTCCGCGACGCGCTTGTCGTCCTCCGTCGCGTAACAGAAGGCACGTAGGTCGACGTAGTGGAACGGGACCGAACTCACGGCGTTACTCGTCGGTTTCGTCCGCGGCTTCCAGCGCGTCCTCCGAGATGCCGGCTTCCTGGCCGCCCTCGAAGGAGATGACGTACTGTTCGTCGCCGAACATCGTCTCCGAGACGGTCTCGACGGTGCCGACCTCGCCGTCGAACTCGCTGTGCTCGTCGTGCAGGACGACCGAGTCGCCTTCTTCGAAGCTCATGTCTCCGGGTACTTCCGACCGAGCCAAAAGCCCGTCGCTTTCGGCTCCCGCCCGGATTCAGCGGGTCAAAGGCTTATTGCGAGGGCACCCCCTATCGGCTCGCATGAACTCTCATACGCACCGCGGGCGGTGGCCGCTCTCCTCTTCCGGGCGGGCATGACGCTCGACCGGCTGTGGTATCTCGCGGACGAGGCACGCCAGCAGGCCGAGCAGGCACGCCACCGGCTCGCCTCCCGGCACGACCCCGACCTCGAACCGGCGTACACGAAGCGTGTCTCGCGCCGGCGGTTCCGCACGCTCGCGGAGCGCATCACGCGGACGGGCGCCCCCTACGGGGCCCACACGCTCGTCTACAAGCCGTCGGGCGAACTCCTGCTCGTCCGCCACGAGGGGGTCGACATGTGGGTGCTCCCCGGCGGCGGCATCGACGACGGCGAGACGTTCCGCGAGGCCGCCGAGCGGGAACTCGCGGAGGAGGCGGGCGTCGACGTCGAGTACGACGGGCTCGGGATGCTGGGGCGGGTCGACGTACGTGCCGCGGACCACGAGACGTGGGGCGTCCTGCCGGTGTTCGCGGCGGCGGCGCGGACGACCGACCCGGAGGTGTCGGACCCGGACGGCGAGATAAGCGAGGCGCGCTGGTTCGCCGACCTCCCGGAGGATACCCGCGACCGCGCCGACATCCGCGCGTGGCGTGACCGCGTGCTCACCAGGTGACGCCCTCGCGGGACTCGGCGTCCCTCCGTCGGAGCGCCGCCACCGCGTTCGAGGCGTCGTAGCCGAACAGGACGCGCTCGGCGTACTCGCCGGCCACCTCCGTCGCGTGCACGAGGTCGTCGATATCCACCTCGACCGCGTACAACTCGACGGAGACGGGCGTGTCGAGGCGGTCGACGAACCCGCGTGCGATGGTCTCCAGCCAGTACGTCGTCCCGTAGTGGGTGTCGTACAGCGGGACGACGAACTCGTCGACCAGCGACTCCAGCGCATCCAGGTCGAGACCGGCCCGCTCGTAGAGGTGGTCGCCGTACGGGTCCGGGTAGAGGGTGAAGAACGTCCGACCGGGAATCCGGTCGACAGCCTCCGCCACGAACTCGGTCACGACGGACGCACGCCACGCGTAGCGGTCCTCGCTGGTCGTCTCCTCGGGTGGGGGGCCCTCGCCGCGCTCGTGGCGGGCCTCCACCCACTCCTCGAACCGGCGGTTACAGCGGTCGCAGTAGCAGTACTCCGGGCGGGGAAACCCCACGTCGTCGAGTCGCACGTCCCCGTTCGCCTCGGCGCAGTCCTCGATTATCTCCAGCAGGCCCGCGCGGTAGTCGTCGTGCGTCGGGCAGACGTACGCCCAGTCGAAGTAGGTGCGGTCGCGGGTCGCCTGCTGTCCCTCGGGGGTGACGGGGACTAGCTCGGGCGTCTCCTCGGCCGCGGCGTTGTCACCGAAACAGGAGACCATGTTCACGGCGCTTTCGAGCGGCTCGTTCGCCCGCCCCGACACGTCCTTCACCTCGTAGAACGCGCGGTCGAACTCGGGTAGCTCGGTCTCCTCGGCGTTGCGCGTGACGACCCCGTACTCCATGGGGGCCGTTGCGCCGCTGTCGGGGTAAGTGGTTCGGAAGGGGGTGGTTGAGGATGATTCAGCGGCGCGCCACGTACGCGATGGCGACGACCGCGAGCAGGACCACGAACAGGGCTTTCTTCGACATCACGTAGGTTGTCGATGGCCGACGGCAAAGATGTTCCGGTGGGTCAGACTTCGATGAGGGCGGCGATGTCTTCGCGGACGATGGTGTCGCAGTACGCACAGCGCACGCCGTCGTCTAACACGTCGAACGTCGACTCGATGGGCTCGTCGCCGGTGGTGATGCAGTTGGCGTTCGGGCACGACAGCACGCCGACGACGCGGTCGGGGCGCTCGACGCGGAGTTTCTCGACCACCTCGTAGTCGCGGACGATGTTGATGGTCGCCCGCGGCGCGATGAGCGAGAGGACGTCGACCTCCTCCTGGGAGAGTTCCCGCCCTTCGACCTTCACGATGTCCTTGCGGCCCAACTGCCCGGAGGGGACGTTCATGCCGACCGACACCTCTTCGCCGCCGGTGCCGTCGATGCCGAGGATGGCGAGCACGTTGAGCGCCTGTCCGCCGGGAACGTGGTCGATGACTGTGCCGTCCTCTATCTTCGAGACGCGGAGTTCTGTCTCTGTCATAGCAGTTCGTCGAGCAGGGCCATCCGAACCGGGACGCCGTTGTGTGCCTGTTCGAAGTAGTTCGCGTGGTCGGTCGCGTCCACGTCGGGCGCTATCTCGTCGACGCGCGGAAGCGGGTGCATCACCGTCAGGTCGTCTTTCGCGCCCGCGAGCAGGTCGGCGTCGATGTTGTACTCGCCGGCGACCTTCCGGTACTCGTTCTCGTCGGGGAACCGCTCGCGCTGGATGCGCGTCACGTACAGCACGTCGAGCGTGTCGAGCACGCTCTCGACGGTCCGGTGCTCGTGGACGTCCGCGCCCGACTCGTGGAGGTCGAACCGGACGTTCCGCGGGAGTCGGAGGCTCTCGGGGCTGATGAAATGCTGGCGCGCGTCGAAGTTCGTGAGCGCCTCCGCCAGCGAGTGGACCGTCCGCCCGTACTTCAGGTCGCCCATGATGCCGACGGTGATGTCGTCCAGGCCGGCGTTCTCCCGGATGGTGTAGAGGTCGAGCAAGGTCTGGGTCGGATGCTGGCCCGCGCCGTCGCCCGCGTTGATGACGGGTACGTCGACGAACTCGGCGGCGAGTTTCGCGGCGCCCTCGCTGGGGTGGCGGAGGACGATGCCGTCGGCGTACCCCTCGACGACGCGCATCGTGTCCGCGAGCGACTCGCCTTTCTTGACCGACGAGGAGTCGACCGGTCCCATGTCGACGGAGTCGCCACCGAGCCGCTTGATGGCGGTGTCGAAGCTCATCTTGGTGCGCGTGCTCGGCTCGAAGAAGCAGAGCGCGAGCAGCGCGTCCGGGTGAGCCTCCCGGAACGCCGCGGGGTCGCGGTCCATCTCGGCGGCGCGGTCGAGCACCGCCTCGATGTCCGCCCGCGACAGGTGTCTGGCGCTGATGACGTGGTCGTGCCGCATCGGTGGATACCGTGGTCCGCCTCGCCTTGAATCTCCCGACCGGGCCGCCCCGTGCGGAACGCTGACGCCGTACACTGCCGGGTCACGACCCCCCGAACGTTCAGGTACGATGAGGCGTCCACCCGGCGTATGCTCGCAGTCACCGGTGGGAAGGGCGGCGTCGGCAAGACGACGACGGCGATGGGGCTCGCGGTCGCGGCCGCACGCGACGGGCGGGAGCCGGTGGTCGTCGACGCTGACCTCGACCTGCCGGATCTCGCGGCAGTCGCTGGCGTCGAGCGCCGGTGTCTCACGGGGCTCGCCGACGGTGACCCGTTCGCGACGGCGCCGCAGGTCGCGGGCGTCACTCTCGTCGGTGCTTCCCCGGGGGCCGACGTGGATGCCCTCGCGGGTCTGCTCGACCGGCTCGCGGCGCTCGACCGACCGGTCGTCGTCGACTGTCCGGCGGGAGCCGGCCGAACGCACGGTCTGGCGTTGCGCGCGGCGACAGGGAGCGTGCTCGTCACCCGCGCCACTCGGCAGGCGCTCGCGGACGCGGTGAAGGCTGGGGTGCTCGCACGACGACTCGACGCGCCGCCACGCCGGGTGGTGTTCAACGAGGCGTCAGCCGTCCCGGCCGTCGACGTGCCGGCGGAGTGGCCGACGCCCGTCGCGGTGCCGACGGTTGACGACCGGCCGCGGTGGCGGGCCGTCGCCCGGGGCCTCGACGCTCCATGGCGGACACCTGACTCCGAGGCCACGGGTTGTTCCCGGACGTTTTCGGGATAGCTTCGCTGTATTGACAGAACGTTTATCCTTCTCGGGGCGTTGAGTACGGACGATGGTGGAACGGTTACGGACGGGTATCGACGTCCTCGACCGGAAGCTCGAGGGCGGCATCCCGGCCGGCAGTATCGTCGCACTCACGGCGGACCCTGCCAGCCAGGCCGAACTGTTCCTCTACGAACTCACTGCGACCCGCGGGACGCTGTATCTCTCGTTGGATCGCACCGGTGATGCGGTCTCCTCGTCCATCGACCGCTCGCCGGCGCAGACGGGCGACCCGACGGTCCGGGACGTAGCGGGGGAAGCGCCGCTGGACAACGCGGCGAAACTCGTCTCCGCGCTCCCCGAGGAGTCGAACCTCATCGTCGACCCGCTGGACATCCTCGAACGACAGGAGGGGCCACGGTTCCGCAACTTCATGAACGAACTGCAGAACCACATCTACAACACCGGGTCGGTCGCCCTGCTCCACTGTCTGAACGGCAACGGCGTCCCACCCCTGCGGGACACGACGCTCCACATGGCCGACATCGTGTTCGACCTCGACACCGAGGTGAACGGCGACCGCGTCGAGAACCGGCTGACGGTGCCGAAGTTCCGCGGCGGCCGGGCCATCCCGGACGTCATCAAACTCGAACTCGCCGAGGAGGTCGCCATCGACACCTCCCGCGACATCGCGTAGCCACGATTGTCCCTTTCGCTTGGCCTGCTCCCGTGAACAGCGTGACTGGGTCTACAACCGTGTGAATCCGCCGACTATCGTGGAAAACCTGGGGGTAGAAATCACCGAGCCATCCTGCGGGTCTACCGCAGGTACTCGTAGCTCGCACCGAGGAACAGCCCGAACGCGAGATGCGTGAGCAGGCCCATCAGTCCGAGGTTCGGCAGGGGCGGCGGGCTGGGGAAGCCGACGGCCGACAGCCACAGCGGCATGACGACGCCGGCGGCGACGACCCAGAGGACCACGCCGTACGCGAGGCCGAGGCCGACCACGCCGGCCGGTGACGTCCCGACGGCTGCGAGCCGGGGGTGCGTCAACGCCGCGACGAACGCGACGCCGAACACCGCGCTGATCGACATGTGGACGAACCAGCCGGCGATGCCGCCGGACAGCCCGACGAGCGCCGGAATCCCGGACTCGATGACGGGCGGCATCAGCAGCGAGAACAGCACGCCCATCACGAGACCGCCGACCAGACCCGCCTGCACGCCGTGTTGCCACGCCCAGCCGTCCCGCACAGTCCCGCTCTGTTCGAGACTCTGCGGCTCCTGTCGTAGTTCTTGTGCCATTGTAATCACCGATACGTAGAGGAGCCCGACGGGGATAAGCCGCGTAGATCGTTCAGAACGTCCATCTCGACGCGGGGGAGATTACCAGTTCGAACCCGTGGCGGTTTGACCTCGCTACTCCGCCTGCTGTGGCTATCGAAACGCCATCCTTCCCGCGGCAGGGGCAGCGTTCACCGACTGGTCCCGCGAGCCGACGCATCCGGGACCCCTCTGGTGGGTTCGCCACGCTGACCGCTGGTGGCGCTGGGCGCCGCGGGGGAAAAGTGGGTGGTCTACTCCTCGATCTCGTCGACGATCTCGTCGGCGTCGATGTCGGCCTCCTCGAGCGCCTCCTCGATGTCCGCTCCTTCGGCGCCGCCGGGCGCACCGCCGCCCATGCCGCCCATCATGCCGCCCATGCCCATCCCCATCCCCTGGCCGTCGAGGATCTCCTGGATGACGATCCGGTCGATGCCGGTCTTGTCGATGATCTGCTGGGCGATCTGCTGCTTCTGGAACATCCACTGCTGGTTCATCGACAGCTGCGGGGTTGCTTCGACGTACAGCGAGGTCTTCTCGACCGTCTCGGTGACCGTCTCGGGTTCGGCGTCCTCGTCGTCCTCGTCGGGCTCCTCGACGCGGGTCTCCTCGACCTCCTCCTCCTCGATGTGCATCTCGAGGTCCATGTCGAGGAACATGTTGAGCATCCCCTCGGCCTGTTCGAGCTGGTCGTCGACCTCCTCGAGTATCTCGTAGTCGTACTCGATGTCCTCGCCCGCGAGCGGGTGGTTGAAGTCGACGCGGGCGCGGCCACCGATGATGGTCTCGAGGTAGCCCTGCTCGCCGTCTATCTGGACCTGCGCGCCGGGGCGCCGGGAGTCCTCCGGAATCTTGTCCTTCGAGACGGTGCGGACGTTCTCCTCGTCGTACTCGCCGAACGCCTCGGCGGCGGCGATAGTCACGCTCCCGGAGTGCCCCGGCTCGTTGCCGATGATGTCGTCCTCGACGGCTTCGAACAGGTGGCCCTCGCCGAGCACGATGACCCGCGGCTCGAAGGTGCCCTGGTCGTCGACGCCTTCCTCCTCGGCCACCTCGGGGTCGGTGGTGTCGACGAGCTGGTCGCCGTCGACGGTGCGGGCGGTGTAGGCGATGCGGACGAAGTCTCCGGCCTGCAGTCCGGTCTCCTCCGCTTCTGTCTCCTCGTCGCTGTCCACCGCTTCCTCGGTCTCCTCGACCTCATCGGCTTCGTCGCTCATACTCGTCATCTCACTCGTCGCACCCTTAACAATCACGTTTCGCTCGTCACGGGTCGCCAGCGTTATCCCGGCCGCTCACGCAGTCAGGCGCGTGTACGAGGTAGAACTGAAGGTTCGGGCCGACCACGGCCCGGTCCGGGCGCGGCTGGCGGAACTCGGCGCCGAGCGGACGGACGTGGTCCGACAGGTCGACACCTACTACGACGCCCCCCACCGCGACTTCGCGGAGACTGACGAGGCGTTCCGAATCCGTCGGGAGCACCGCGACGGCGAGGTGTCGGCGAAACTAACCTACAAGGGGCCGCTCCTCGACAGCGAGTCGAAGACCCGGGAGGAACACGAGACGCCCGTCGGGGACGGGGAGGAGGCCGAGGCCATCGTCGCGGGGCTCGGGTTCACACCGGCCGCCACCGTCGAGAAGGACCGGGAATGCTACGACTTTGAGGGATTCACCGTGACGCTCGACTCGGTGACCGACCTCGGGGAGTTCGTCGAGGTCGAACGCGAGGTAGCCGACGACATCGAACCGGCCCGCGACGAGGCAATCGCGCTCATGGAACGGCTCGGTCTGGACCCCGACACGAGCATCCGAACCTCGTATCTCGGTCTGCTACTCGCCGAGTGACCGCTCCCCGCGGCGATGCCGGATGCGCGTGGGTTATCCTACAGGGGTAGATACTTTCCGTAAGTTATAGAACCGCCGCACGGGTAGCTCCGGCAATGACTCACCGCAATATTCGCGTCGAGCCGATGGTCGGCCGCGCGGTCGAGGACCAGGAGGTCGAGATAGTCGAGCGGAAGGGGCTCGGCCATCCGGACTCCATCTGCGACGGTATCGCCGAACACGTCTCCCGGGCGCTGGCCCGCGCGTATCTCGACCGGGTCGGCACCGTCCTCCACTTCAACACCGACGAGACGCAACTGGTCGCCGGCACCGCCGCGCCCGCGTTCGGCGGCGGCGAGGTCGTCGAGCCCATCTACATCCTCGTCGTCGGACGCGCGACCAAGACGTACGAGACCGACGACGGGGTCGTCCGCATCCCGACCGAGAGCATCGCGCTGGAGGCGGCCCGCGACTACCTCCGCGAACGGTTCCCCGAACTCGACCTCGACACCGACGTGGTGGTCGACGTGAAACTCGGCGAGGGGTCGGGCGACCTCCAGACCGTGTTCGGCGAGGAGGGTGCGGAGGTGCCGATGGCGAACGATACCTCGTTCGGGGTGGGCCACGCCCCGCTGACCGAGACCGAAACCATCGTGCGCGAGGCCGAGCGCCGGCTGATAACCGAGTATCCGGGCGACCACCTCGGGCAGGACATCAAGGTGATGGGGAAACGCGAGGGCGACGACATCGACGTGACGGTCGCGGCCGCCATCGTCGACGCGTACGTCGACGGCCTCGACGAGTACGAGGAGGCGGTCGCCAGCGTCCGGGAGTTCGTCGCTGACCTCGCGGCCGACTACACCGACCGCGACGTGACCGTCTACGTCAACACCGCCGACGACATCGAGGAGGGGTCCATCTACCTGACGACGACCGGCACGTCCGCCGAGCAGGGCGACGACGGCTCCGTGGGCCGGGGCAACCGCGCGAACGGGCTCATCACCCCGAACCGGTCGATGTCGATGGAGGCAACCTCGGGCAAGAACCCCGTCAACCACATCGGGAAGATTTACAACCTGCTGTCGACCGAGATAGCCGAGAGCGTCGTCGAGGAGGTCGACGGCATCCGCGAACTCCAGATCCGCCTGCTGAGCCAGATCGGTCAGCCCATCGACAACCCCCACGTCGCGGACGTGTCGCTGGTCACCGAGGAGGGCGTCTCGGTCGGCGACATCGACGCGGAGGTCGAGGCCATCGTCGACCGCGAACTCGCGGACGTGACCGCCATCACGGAGGCAGTCATCGAGGGCGACCTCTCGACGTTCTGAGTCCGCGGTTTCACCACCCGGGCGGTCGCGGCCGTCCGGCGGCGCCTGCGGCGACGCTTCGTCGCTACCGGTCGTGCCCGACCAGCACCTCGTACCGCGAGACCGCCCCGCTCGTGCGGAGTCCCACGTCGGTCGTCCCCACCTCGCCCGGGGCGAGACGGTCGGTGGCTCTGGAGACGGGGTCCAGCGCCGCTTCCCGGCGGCCGAGCCACCGCGCTCGATAGAACCGCACGCGGACGGGGACGGTTCGCGGCTGGGTCCCGTCGTTGCGGACCCGGACCCTCACCGCGATATGCGTGCCTTCGTCGGTGCGCCGCGGGGTGGCCGTGTGGTCCAGGACCGTCACGTCGCCGGGCGCCGCGGCGACCTGCCCCTCGACCGCCTCGTAGGTCGGCGTCAGTCCCAGCAGGCGCGTCACGGTCCGGTACATCGCCCGGTGGTCCGCGGCCACGGTGGAAAAGCCCGTCGCACCACCCGTTTTATGTTTCACACCCGAGACGACCGGGTATGGAGCCGACAGACGTGCTCTACGAGCGACCGGGCGTGACGGGCGTCCTGCTGGGCGTCGTCCTCCGGTTCTCGGGCACCTTCGTCGACGCGCAGATAGAGACCATCGCCATGCTGCTGTTCGCGTTCGGCGTCGTCGCCGCACTCTACTCGGAGGGCTGGTGGCGGCCTGCCGGGCAGGCGCTGTCGGTCGCAGGTGGGTTCATAGTGCTCGTGGGCGCGGTCACCCAACTGCTCGGGCCGGTGCTGTAAGCGAAACCGCTTTCCCGAGCGCGGTTCCATCCGGCCACATGACGCGGGTGTGTCTCGTCGGCACGGACGACGTGAACCTCCGGTACGAACTCGTCTCCCGCGAGACGGCCCGCGACGCGCTCGCCACCTACGACCTCGCGGAACCGTACGACAACACCGTCGCGCTCGAGACCATCAGCCTCGGGTCGGCGGTGTCGCTTCTGAACGACCTGAACTGGTATCTCGTCCGCTTCGTCGACGCCGCGCTCGTGCTCGAGCCGTCCGTCTCGGAGACCGAGTGGCTCTCCCGCGAGATGGCCGCCGCCATCCGCGACGACGACGTGGCCGCCGAGGAGTCGGGACGATTCCTGAAAGTGTACGGCGTCACTGGGGACGACGAACTCGTCGAGCCGATGTTCGTGGCCCGGACCGGCGAGACGCTCCCCGACTACGACCTGCGGGAGGTGGCCGACACGCTCCGCGTACGCGTGACGGAATCCGAGTTCGGCGCGTAGCGGAACGCAACCACTTTGCTCTGGGAGCGTCAGCCACCTCCCGCATGCCCTCCAACAGTTTACCCGCCCGGGCGTTCGACCTCGCCGGGCGCGTGTGGCCGCTCGCGGCCGTCCCGCTGGTCGTCTCCCTGCTCGACGTCGCTCGTCTCCGGAGCCTGCTGTCGAACACCGACCGGATGTTCAGCGTCACGTTCGGCTTCCCCCGGGCGGTCTCGTCGCTGTGGTCGTTCGTCAACGCCCAGCCGTCCGGCGTCGGCGGCCCCGCGACGCTCGCCGACGTGCCTGTGTTCGCCGTCTCGCTGGTCGTCTCCGCGGTCGTCGGCGGCCTGCTCGCGGCCGGCTATCTCGGGAGCATCGACGCCGCCGTCGACGGCGAGTACGACTTCGTGAACGCGGTGCGAGCGTACGGCCGCCCGCTCGTCGGCTTCTCCCTGCTGGAAGCCGTCGCCGGTGTCATCGGCGTCGGCGCGGCCCTGCTTGCGGGGATGGGCGCCGTCGTCGCCGCCGTGCTGGTGCTGGTCGTGCTCGCGTACCTGTTCTACACGGCGCCGTATCTCGTGGTGGTGGACGACCAGCGACTCGTTCCGGCGCTCCGCCGGGCCGCGTCGCTGGCGACCAACGACGCCCGCGTCGTCGGGTTCTTCCTCGCGTACCTCGTCGTCTCCGCCGTCGTCTCGGTGCCGGTGTCGTCGGTGGCGTTCGCCGCCCCGCCGGTCGGCGTGGCCGTGGCAGTGCTCGTGACCGCACCGCTGTCTCTGCTTTTGAACGTCGCAACCCTGCTGTTCGTTCGCGACCTCACCGCCGGCGGTCAGTCGTCCGACTCGCCGTCGGCGTCGAACATGCCCGTGGACATGTAGCGCTCGCCGGAGTCCCAGAACACCGTGACGACGAGCGGGTCGTCCACTCGGTCCGCGAGTCGGTCGGCCACGCGTCTGGCCGCGAGGTTCGACCCGCCCGACGACTGGCCGACGAGGATGCCCTCCTCCCGGGCGAGACGGCGACACTCGGCTTCCGCGGCGTCGATGTCGACGGTCTCCACGTCGTCGATGAGGTCCCGGTCGAGATTCGGGGAGACGAACCCCGGGCCCATCCCCTGGAAGGTGTCGGCGTCCGGTTCCTCGCCCGAGAGCACGGCGCTGGCCTCGGGTTCGACGGCGACGACGTCGAGGTCGGGGAACGCCTCGCGAAGACGCCGGCCGGTTCCGGTGATGGTGCCGCCGGTGCCCACTCCCGCGACGAGTGCGTCGACGGTCCGGTCGCCCACCTGCTCCAGAATCTCGGCGCCGGTCGTCCGGTAGTGGGCCTCGGGGTTCGCGGGGTTCTCGAACTGGCGGAGCTGGACGGCGTCGCCCTCGCGTTCCAGTTCGTCCGCGCGGTCCTTCGCGTCGGAGATGTCACCCTCGACGAGGTCGAGGTCGGCCCCGTACGCCTGCATTATCTGTCTGCGCTCCGGTGATTTCGACGCCGGCATGACGATGGTGGCGTCGTACCCCTTCGCGGCCGCGACCATCGCGATGCCGATGCCGGTGTTGCCCGAGGTGGGTTCGACGATGGTGTCGCCGGGCGCGAGGTCGCCCGACTCCTCGGCGGCCTCCACCATCGCCAGCGCCGGGCGGTCCTTGGCGGACCCGCCCGGGTTCTTCGACTCTATCTTCGCGGCGACCGTACTCCCCGGGGGCGACTCGACCTCGACGAGCGGTGACCCGATGGTCCCCAGGATGCTCTCGTCCATCACGCGCCAGTAGCCCCCCGACGGTAAGGGGCCTGCGGACACCGGCAGACCCTGCCGAACCCTTTCGGTTCTCCGCGACGAACGGCCGCCGATGACCGGCACCGTCGAGGAGACGTACGCCGCGGCACTCCAGCACGATCTCTACGACGGCGGAGGGACGCTCGTCGGCGTCGTCCGCCGGCCGACGGGATGGTTCTCGGCGCTGGTCGACGAGAACGTGTCCGCGCTGGGCCCTCCCGAGGCCCTGCTGGACGAGGCGAAACGGCGACAGGAGGACCTGAAGCGCGCGGGCATGTGCGACGAGGGCGCGCACAACGCCGCCTGGGAGGAGACCGACTTCGAGGCACGCTACCGGGAGTATCTGGCGGACGATGCCGACGCGCGGGCGGCCGTCGCGGACCTGCGCTCGCGGGTCGCGTCGGGCGAGGACGTGGCGCTCGTCTGCTTCGAGGGCGAGAACAAACGGTGTCACCGGCGCGTCCTCCGCGAGCATCTCCGCGCGGAATTGTGAGCAACGTCGGGTTCAAGAGCCGTCGGCCCCCGCCTCCGGTATGGACCTGGAGACGATGCGGCCGAATCCGGCGTGGGACGCACCCTCCTACGAGGAGAGCGTCGAGACGCTGGCCGCGCTCCCCGACTCGACGACGTACAAGGTGTGGGGCGGCGACTGGTGCAAGGACTGTCGCAAGCAACTCCCGGACTTCGGCGCGGCGCTTGAGGCCGCGGGCGTCCCCGACGAGCGCATCGAACACTACCCCGTCGAGAAAGACGACGACGGCTCGAAGGTCGGGCCGCGGGTAGCGGCGTACGACATCGAACTCATCCCCACGGTGGTCGTCGAAATCGACGGCGAGGAGGTCGTCCGGTTCGTCGAGGAGGAAGACAGACCCATCGCCGTGTGGTTAGCGGAACGCCTCGAAAGCCACGCCTGAAGCGACCGCTTACGTCGGTTCAAACACCGGCCCGGGATGGTCGTCGTCGGTGTCGACGTAGCCGGACAGCGTCACCTCGTCGCCGATGGCGACGCCGCCGTCCTCGACGCGACCCATCACTCGGGCCTCGCCCACCTCGACGACGACGACCTGGTAGCCGCGCGTCTCGAACTGGACCGGCGGCACCTGGATGGTCGTCTCGGTGTACACCTCGCCGGTCGTCGGCAGTTCGACGGTGTCGAGCGCGCGCGACCCGCAGGCCGAGCAGGCGCCTTTCGGGGTGCCCTCGACGTTGCCGCAGTCGGCACACTCCTGTCCCAGCAGGCGGCCCTCCGTGACCGCCTGCGCCCAGTCGTTGTAGCGGAGCGTCTCCGGGAGTTCCTGTGTCTCGCTCATGAGCGGGCCTCCATCACGCTGACGACGGTGGTAGCCGCGTCACCGCCGAGGTTGTGTGCCGCCGCGGTGTCGGCGCCCTCGACCTGTCGGTCGCCGACCGTGCCGCGCAACTGTTCGGTGAGTTCGACGACCTGTGCGGTGCCCGTCGCGCCGATGGGGTGGCCCTTCGCCTTCAGGCCGCCCGAGGGGTTGATGGGCCGGTCGCCGCCCAGCGACGTACGCCCCTCCGCCGCGTAGGTGCCGCCCTCGCCGTCGGGGACGAGGCCGATGGCCTCGCTGGCCATCACCTCCGCGCCGGTGAAGCAGTCGTGGACCTCCGCGAAGTCCACGTCGTCGGCGGTGATGCCCGCCTGCTCGTACGCCTCGCTCGCGGCGTCGCGGGCCGCTTGCGTCACGTGGGGCGTCGCCTTGTCGCCGATGGGCGTCACGTCGGTCGCGTGGCCGATGCCGGTCACGTCGACCGGCGCGTCGTACGAATCCGCGAGGTCGTCGCTGACGACGACCACCGCGCTGGCGCCGTCGGAGAACGGACAGCAGTCCATCAGCCGGAACGGGTCCGCGACGACTGGGCCGTCGAGCACCTCCTCGACGGTCGTCTCCTTCCCGAAGTGGGCCCGGGGGTTGAGCCGGCCGTGCGAGTGGTTCTTGACGGCGACCGAGGCGAGTTGCTCCTCGGTCGTGCCGTACTCGTGCATGTGTCGCTTCGTCAGCAGGGCGAACACGCCGGGGAACGTCAGCCCGGCCGGCTGTTCGTACTGCCGGTGGGAGGCGGACGCGAAGATGCGCGTCATCTCGGGGGTGTCCTTCCCCGTCTCGGGGGTACACCGCTCGACGCCGCCGACGAGGACGGCGTCGTGGGTGCCGCCCTCGACGGCCTGCACCGCGTTCTTGAACGCGTTCGCGGAGGTGGCGCAGGCGTCCTCGAACCGCTGGACAGGGAGCCCCGCGGCACCGATATGCGAGGCGACCTTCGGGCCGAGGTGGGTGTCGTTCTCGGCCTGTCCGCTCATCGCGTTGCCGAAGTAGATGGCGTCGAGGTCGCGCATCTCGACGCCGGCGTCGTCCACGGCGTCGAATGCGGCCTCGCCGAACAGTTCCTGCAGGGGTGTGTCGTGGACGCCGAACTTCGTCATGCCGGCGCCGACGACTGCGGCTCGTGCCATTGGTTACGATAGCTATGTCAAGACTAATCAATACGACGTTTACCGGCACGGTTGCCGCACGACCGCCGGCACGGTTGCGGCACTACCGCCCGAAACGGTCGTCGCCGTCGCGGGTCGACTCGCCTCCGCCCCGTTTCGTCTCGCCGCTCCCGGGGAACACGAACCAGATGAGCGCCGCGCCCGCGACTACACCGCCGACGACGGCGGCCGCGACGACAGGCAACGACGCGTCGCCCGCGACGGCGATGAGCCCCGCCGACCCCGCGACGAGGGCCGTCAGCGCGAGTTTCACCTTCAGCGCGAACGCCGACCGCTCCTCCGAGGAGATGGGGCCGACCACTATCCGTCCCCCTCCGTGTCGACCGCGGCGGAGACGTGCATCGTGCCGAACCGCCAGTCGCCCTCGACCAGCGTCAGCACGCCCGACCACCGGGTGTCGAACGCGTGGCGCACCTCCGCGTCGGTGTCGGTCCACGCCATCCGCACGTCGTCGCTGAACCAGCCGTGGTCGCCGCGCTCCTCGACGAGCAGGCGAGTCGATTCGACCGTCCAGTCCGTCGTGGTGGCCGTCTGCTCGCGAAGGCCGGCGGCCACCTCGTCGTAGCCGGTCAGCCGCTCGCCGACGCCGAACTTCACCGTCGTCTCGCCGTCGAGGAAGTACGGCGCCAGCGGCTCGCCTCCCCGGAGGCTGTCGTAGTAGTCGCGTACGGTCGAAACCGCGTCCATACACACCGTCGGACGCCCCCGAACTTACCTGTTCCCGACTCGCGGAGTGCCGTCCTAATATTCCTGAAAGACTTCGGAAGAAGGTTAACATTATCGTTCATTAACTTTATCACCCTCCGTCGTTTCGAGGGGAGTGAAGCCAATGACGCAGTACACTGACGCGACGAACACCGGCGTCCCGGCGGTTCCGATCAAGACCGAGTCCACTACTCCCGAGACGGAGACGGTGGAGTCGCTCGCGGAGACGGTGTTCAGCCACCGCCTCGACTGAACAGGGTCCGTTCTACGTGTTCACCTGACCGGGGAGCCGTGGGTCCGGCCGTGGTGGCGCCCACCACACTGCTCGCGGGCCTCCGGCCCGCTCGCGATAACGTGGCCTCGTTCCCTGCGGTCGCTCGGCCACGCTGTTCGCGGCTCCCTCCGGTCGCCGCTCACCGTGACGTGGTCTCCCTTCGGTCGACCACGCTCCTTACGAACGATTTATTCCGCTCACCGGGAAAGCGCGTGTATGGACACGGCCGAGCGCGCCGAACTCGTCTCCCGGTTCACCGAGGAAGTGGTGACCGAGGAGGAGATTCACGACCTGCTCGAACGCGAGGACACGCCCCACGCCTACATCGGCTACGCGCCGACCGGGGAGATGCATATCGGCCACTTCACCACGATGCGGAAACTGGCCGACTTCCTCCGTGCCGACTTGGACGTGACGGTGCTCATCGCGGACCTGCACGCCCACCTCGACGACGAGAAGTCGCCGTTCGAGTTGCTCGACGCGCGTTCGACCTACTATCGGGAGGCCATCCGCGGGATGATAGACGCCGCCGGCGCCGACCCCGAACAGGTCGAGTTCGTGCGCGGCACCGACTACCAGCTTTCCGAGCCGTACACGCTGGAACTGTACCGGATGATGGCCGAGACGACGCTGTCGCGCGCCCAGCGGGCTGGCTCGGAGGTCGTCCGCCAGTCCGACAACCCGAAACTCGGCGGGCTCATCTACACCTTGATGCAGAGCCTCGACGTCGGCGCGCTCGACGCCGACATCGCCTACGGCGGCATCGACCAGCGCGGCATCTACATGCTCTCCCGCGAGATACTCCCGGACCACGGCTACGAGAAACCGGCCTGCGTGTTCGCGCCGCTGCTGTCCGGGCTCACCGGCGGGAAGATGTCCGCCTCCGACGCCGCCTCGAAGGTGAACCTCACCGACGACGCCGACGCCGTCGACGAGAAGATACAGCAGGCGTACTGCCCCGCCGGCGAGGTGGAGGACAACGGCGTCCTCGAGTACCTCCGCTTCCTCGTGTTTCCGGTGCTCGACGAGCGCGGCGAGTCGTTCGTCGTCGAGCGACCCGACGAGTACGGCGGCGACCTGACGTACGACAGCTACGACCCGCTCGAATCGGACTTCGTCTCGGGCGAACTCCATCCTGCTGACCTCAAGCCGGCCGCCGCGGCGGCCATCAGCGAGGTCATCGACCCCGTCCGCGAGCGCCTGCTCGACCAGCCCGACCTGCTCGCCGAGGCATACCCGGAGACGTACGCCTGACGCCGGCTTTCTCCCGCCCCATCGTGACCGACGCCACCCGCTGACACCGGTGTCACTCGGTTACCGTAATGTCCGGGAACGGATATAAGTCACAGTCCCGTACCCGGTAACGCAATGATACCGAGTGACCTGACGACAGTCGTACTGCAGTCGACTCCCTTCGGCTCCGCCGGCGCGGCGGAGGTGTTCCTGCTGGCGCGCGTCCTGTTCGGGGGCGTGCTGGCGTTCATGGGCCTGAACCACTTCACGAACCTCGACGAGATGACCGGCTACGCCGAGTTCAAGGGTCTGCCCGCCCCCCGCCTCTCGGTGGCGTTCTCCGGCGGCCTGCTCGTGTTGGGCGGTCTCGGCCTCGTCGTCGGCGCGTTCCAGGTGCTCGCGGCCGGCGCGCTGGCCGTGTTCCTGCTCGTCTCCGCAGTGACGATGCACGACTTCTGGAGCGTCGACGACCCCGAGGAACAGCAGAACGAGATGACGGCGTTCCTCAAGAACGCGTTCGGCGCGGGCGCGGCGCTCGGCTTCCTCGCGCTCGGCGGCGTCGCGTGGCCCTACGCCCTCGGAATCGGCGCCTTCTAAGTCGCTCCGACCGTTCTCCCGACCATGACTACACGACGTGGAGGCAACCTGTGGAGATAGACCCGAGCGAGCAGGCGGGGTCGCTGTATCGGACGCTCTCGGGCGCCGTCGTCCCCCGCCCTATCGGCTGGATTTCCACCCGGTCGGCAGAGGGCGAGGACAACCTCGCGCCGTACTCGTTTTTCAACGTCGCCAGCGTCGACCCGCCGGTGCTGTTGTTCGCGCCCGTCGACGCCGACGACGGTCTGAAGGACACGCCACGGAACGTCGTCGACACCGAGGCGTTCGCGCACAACGTCGTGACCGCGGACCTCGTCGGGTCGATGAACGAGACGGCGACGAGCCACGCCGTCGACGAGTTCGAGCGAGCGGGCGTCACGAAAGCCGAGTGTACGAGCGTCGACGCGCCGTACGTCGCGGAGGCGAAGGTCGCCTTCGAGTGTGAACTGTACGAGTTCGTCGACATCGGCGTCTCCTCGCTCGTGTTGGGCGAGGTGACGCACGTCCACGTCGACGACGAGGTGACGACCGACGGGAAACTCGATACGACGAAACTCGACGCCGTCGGCCGCCTCGCCGGGTCGGAGTACGCATACACCCGCGACCGGTTCGCGCTCGAACGCCCGGACTGACCGCGCGAGCGTCGGACGCTCGGCTGTCCTGTGTCTGCTAGCTGTCCGCCGCTCGTCTACTTACCACCCGGACATGGAAAGGGTGTATTTGAAGGTGCAGGGCGTGAGACCCTCGACTATGACCCATACGTGCCGGGACTGCAATCGGACGTTCGGTTCCGAACTCCGACTGGAGCTCCACAAGGACAACTGCGGGGCCGACATGCTGTTCTGCGAGCAGTGCGGCGAGCGGTTCCCGGAGCGAACCGCCACGCGCGACGGCTGGCACTACACCTGCCCGACGGACGGCTGTGACGGCGACGGCATCGGTGAGGACCTCTACGAGGTAGACCGGGTCCGCATCGCCACCCGCTAGCGCGTCGCCAGCGCGTCCAGTCGCCGGAGCGCCCGCTCACAGACCGGCAGGTAGCCGGCGGCGAGCACCGGCACCTCGAAGACGGCCCGACAGCCGCCGTCTGTCTCCTCGACCCGGTGGCCCGTCGCCGGCACGCGGGCCACGTCCCACGTCCACCGGTAGTTCTCGCAGGCCGTGACGTGGAACGGCACCCAGACCCCGCCGAGCGTCCGGACGCGACCCTCCATCCCCGCCTCGATGAACCGGCTCGGGGCGTCGACTCCGGTGACCGACGGCCCCCAGTCGGGCCAGGCCTCCGTGTCACACAACAGCGCCCAGACCCGTTCCGGCGGCGCGGCTATCTCTCGGTCCACCTCCCACCGCCGGCCGTCCGGCGTTCGCGCGAGTCGCACACCGGGCGTAGGGACGGCTCGAAGATACGACTGGCGCTCACCCTTTTGGGGCTCCGGTTCCACTCGACCCTCGTGATAGACGTTCGGGACCTCCGCAAGGAGTACGGCGAGTTCGTCGCCGTCGAGGGGTCGACGTTCTCGGTCGATGCGGGCGAGGTGTTCGGCGTCGTCGGCCCGAACGGGGCGGGGAAGACGACGACGCTGAAGACGCTGGCCGGTCTGCTGGAGCCGACCAGCGGCACCGTCGAGGTGGCCGGCCACGAACCCGGCGACACCGAGATGCGCCGACGGCTCGGCTTCCTCCCCGAGGAGTCGCCGCTGTACGAGGAGATGGCGCCGCTGTCGTACCTCCGGTTCTTCGCGGACCTCTACGACGTGCCGCGGGACGTGGCCGACGAGCGCATCGGCGACACCCTCGACCGTCTCGAACTCGACCACCGCGAGCGGCCGCTCGGCGACACCTCCAAGGGGATGAAACGGAAGGTCGCCATCGCCCGCTCGCTCGTCAACGACCCGGACGTGCTCGTGTACGACGAACCGGCGTCGGGACTGGACCCGCTCACCACCAACTACATCATCGACTTCACCCGCGAACTCGCCGACGCCGGCAAGACGGTCGTGTTCTCGGCACACAACCTGTATCACGTCGAGGAAGTCTGCGACCGCATCGCCATCATGAACCGCGGCGAGATGGTGGCGAAGGGCACCGTCGAATCCCTCCGCGAGCAGTACGGCCGCACGGAGTACCGCGTCTACACGACGGTCCCCGTCGACGGGAGCGAGCCAACCGACCGGGGCCACGAACTCGTCGTCGACTCGATGGACGCGGTCGACCGGGTCCGCGAGCGGGCCGCCGCCGCCGGCGGCGAGGTCGCCGACATCCGCACCACGGAGCCGAACCTCGAACGGGTGTTCCTCGACATCGCGGAGGGACGGACCGGCGCGTGAACCCCCGGAAGGTTCTGCGGGTCGCCCGTTGGGAGGTGACGAAGGGCGCGGGCGGGGTGGACCGCAAGACGGCACTCGCGACGGTCGGGGTCGTACTGCTACTGGCGGCGCTGGCGCCGACGCTCGCGGGCGGCGGCGTCGCGGTCGACGACGGCATCTACCGGGTGGGCGTCTCGCCGGACAGCCCGCTGTACGGGCCGGCGGCCGCCGACGCCACCTTCGCCGTCGCGGACCCCTCCCGCGAGGCGTTCCGTGCCGGTGACCTCGACGTGCTGATAGTCGGAGGGGTGGTCCGGGCCCGCCCCACCGACAAGGGGCGGGCGGCCGTCGCCGAACTCCGTGCCGCAGTCGAGCGGTACAACGACCGTCGCATGCGCGAGGAACCGAACGAGTCCGCCGCCTTCCCCGTCTACCCGGTGACCATCGAGTACGCCGACCGGGACGCCGCCGGACTGGTCGCGCCCGGCGGCAGAGGAGCCGGTGGTGGTGGTGACGCCGGTGGCGGCGGCTCCGGGGGTGGGACCGACGGTGGTGGAGACGGCACGGGCGGACGCGATGGGACGGCCGGTGGTGACGGGGGCCAGTCGGGTGGCGGGCTCCCGTCCGTCTCCGGCGACATTCTGGGGACGGGTCAGTCGTCGGGCGCACCCTCACAGCTCTCGCCGCCGTTCCCGCTCCAGTCGTTGCTCCTGGCGTTCCTGTTCGTGCTCCCGCTGAACTTCGTCGTGCAGGCATACGGGTCGACGATGCTGAAGGAGCGACTGAACCGCCGCGGCGAACTCCTGCTGGTCGCGCCGCTGTCCCGCGGCGACATCATCGCGGGCAAGACGCTCCCGTACTTCGGGGCGGCCGTCGGTGCCGCCACCGTCATCGCCGTCGCCGTCGGCGGCGGGCCGCTCGCCGTCGCGGGGGTCGTTCCCCTCGCGCTCCTGTTTCTGGCGGCGACGTTCGTCGCGGCGATGTTCGCCCGCTCGTTCAAGGAACTCACCTTCCTCACCGTCGCTATCTCGGTGAGCCTCACGTCGTACGCGTTCATCCCGGCCGTCTTCACGGAGGTGCAGGGCGTGGCGCTCATCTCGCCGCTCACGCTGGTCGTGCGGGACCTCGCCGGCACCGCGGTGCCGCTCGGCGACGCCGCCTTCGCCGTGGCGCCGCCGACGCTCACCGCGGGCGTGCTCTACGGGCTCGGGGCCGGGCTCTATCGCGAGGAGGACATGTTCACCCAACGGCGCGTCCCGCTGAAACTGCTCGACGCGCTGGCCGGCCGCATCCGCTCGGCGCGCAGTCTCGTCGTCGTGACGGCCCTGCTCATCCCGTTCGTGTTCGTCGCGGAACTTCTGGTCGTGGCGACGCTGTTCGCGCTCCCCGTCGCCGTCTCCATCCCGCTGGTGCTGGCGTCGGTGGCCGTCATCGAGGAACTCGCCAAGAGCGTTCCCGTGCTCGCGGGGTTCGAACACGCCCGGTTCGACCGAACGCCGCGGGCCGCGCTCGTGGCCGGCGCCTTCTCGGGCGTCGGCTTCTTCCTCGGCGAGAAGTTGACGCTCATCGTCCAACTCGTGGGCCTGCCGCAACTGCAAGCGGGGAGCGCCGCGTTCCAGACGGGCGCGACCGCCTCGCCGCTCGTCGCCGGCGGCCTGCTCGTCGCGCCGCTCGTGCTCCACACCGTCACCGCGGCGCTGTCGTCGCTGGGCGCGACCGAGGGCACCGGTGGCTGGATTCTCGGGCTGTCGACGGCCGTGATGGTCCATCTGGCCTACAACGTCGGGGTGTTGCGCCTTGTCGCGTAGACTGACCATCGCGCGCCGCGAACTCGGGTCGCTGTCGCGAGAGAAGACCATCGTCCTCGCGCTACTCATCCAGCTGTTCGTCGCGGCGTTCTCGTCGTTCCTGGTCGTCGGGCTGACGACGCTGTACGACCCCGGCGCGACAGGGGGCGGCGAGGTCGAAGTCGGCGTCACCGGCGACGCCGCCGGGGAACTCGCGGCGGCGATGGCCGGCCGCGACGGCGTCGACGCCCAGATGTACGACGACCGGAGCGAGGCCGTCGACGCGTTCCAGCGGGGCCGCCTCGACGCCGTGGCGGTGGCGACCCACGACGACCACCGAATCGGCGTCGACGTGACGGTCCCCGACGCGAGCCTGCGCAAGACCCTCGTCGTCGTCCGGATGCGCGCGACGCTCGAGGCGTTCGAACGCGCCGAGCGACAGGAGCGTGCGGAGCATCTGACCCACGACCTCGCCCCCCTCCCGCCGCAGGTGTCCGCCAGCCCCTACTTCGGCTTCTCGTACACCGTTCTGGTACCGTTGCTCCTGTTCCTCCCGACCTTCATCGCGGGCTCGACTGCCGTCGACAGCGTCACCGAGGAGATGGAGCGCGGGACGCTCGAACTGCTCCGGGTCGCACCCCTCTCACTCAGGGATATCATCGACGGAAAGGGAGCGGCGATGGTCGCACTGGCTCCGGCCCAGGCGGCGCTGTGGTTGGGACTGCTGTCGGTCAACGGTATCGAGGTGGCGAACGTCGGCTCGCTGGTCGCCATGACCACCGGATTCGCCCTCATTCTCGTGGCCGGGGGCGTCCTCCTGGGCCTGCTGGTGCCGAGCCGCCAGCGCGCTCAGTTGCTCTACTCGCTGGGGACGCTCGCCGTCTTCGCCGTCGCGGCGCTGCTGCCTGCCCATCCCGCCACGACCGTAGCCCGCCTCGCTATCGGGAGCGCGACGACGGCGACGCATCTCTCGGTCGTGGTGTATCTCGCCGCGGGGGTCGCCGTCGCCGCGGCCGTCCGGTGGTACGCGACGCGACTGGACGCCGAGCGGCTGTGAGTTCCGCTGCAGGCACGCTTTTCTCCCTGCCCGCTGTCGCGACCGTATGGAGTACACGACGCTCGGCTCGACCGGCATCGAGGTGTCACGCATCTGTCTCGGCTGTATGAGTTTCGGCAGTCCTGACTGGCGCGACTGGGTTCGAGGCGAGGAGTTCGGGCACGACCTCGTCGAGCGGGCCATCGACCTGGGCATCAACTTCTTCGACACCGCGAACATGTACTCGCGCGGCGAGAGTGAGCGGGTGCTCGGCGACGCCCTCGACGGCTACGACCGCGACGCGCAGGTGGTGGCGACGAAGGTGTTCTTCGAGATGCGCGACTCGGACCCCAACTCGGGTGGCCTCTCGCGGAAGACCATCGAGCAGGAACTCGACGCCTCGCTCGACCGGCTGGGGATGGAGACGGTCGACCTCTATCAGACCCACCGATGGGACGACGACACGCCCGTCGAGACGACGCTCGCGGCGCTCGACGACGCCGTCCGCCGGGGGAAGATTCGCCACTACGGCGCCTCGTCGATGTGGGCCTACCAGTTCGCCACCGCCCAGCACACCGCCGACAGGGAGGGGTACGACCGGTTCGTCTCCATGCAGGACCACTACAGCCTGGCGTACCGCGAGGAGGAACGCGAGATGCACCCCTACTGTCGACAGGAGGACGTCGCGGTCCTGCCGTGGTCACCGCTGGCTCGCGGCTTCCTCGCGCGGCCCCACGAGGCGTACTTCTCGACCGAGCGGGCCGAGACCGACGACTACGCGGAGGCGCACCCGTACGCCGACAACGGCGGCCGGGAGATAAACGAGCGCGTCGAGGAACTCGCCGACCAGAAGGACGTGAAGATGGCCCAGGTCGCCCTGTCGTGGGTACTCCACCAGGACGCGGTCACGGCACCCATCGTCGGCGCCTCGAAGGTCGAGCATCTCGAAGACGCGGTCGAGGCGCTCGACATCGACCTCTCGGAGTCCGACCAGGAGTGGCTGGCGGAGCCGTACGAACCGGTGCCGGTGTCCGGCCACTCGTAGCGGTCAGCGACGCCGGAGCGCGAGCATCGCGGCCGCGGCGAGCGCGACGAGCGCCGCGACGCCGCCGAAGCCGGGGCCGGAGCCGACGGTCGGCGTCTCCCGGACGTACTCGTCCCAGTCGGGCGGCGTCGCGGTCGGCGTCCCCGTCGCCGATGGTGTGCCGGCCTCGCCGCTGGTACTGACGGCGTCGCTCCCCGACCCGCCCCCGCCCGCGTCTGTCGCCGGTCCGGGGGTCGCCGTCGCCTGCTTCGGGGTCGCCGTCGGCGTGGGCGAGGGGAACGGGGTGCCTTCCGGCGGCGTCCGGGTCGGCGTCGGATCGGCCGTCGCCGTCGGCGACGGCGTGGGGGTCGGCTCCGACGGTGGGGGGCCGAGCTGTTGGCGGGCCGCCTGCTCGCCGGCGCAGTCACAGACGTAGAAGTAGTGGGAGACGTCCGTCGCCTCGATGTAGGTGCCGTTCGGCGCGGTTCCGCCGATGCTCGACTGTATCTGGTACCAGCCCGGGTCGCCGGGGTTGTCGAAGCAGTTCTCGGTCACGGAGACGAACTCGTCGCCGGCCGCGAGGTTGGTCGACGTACCGAACGCGGCGTCCTTCTCGTAGAAGTTGGCGACGAACTCGTCTTCGCCCACCTCCGATGACTCCACGTACTGAGCCAGTCCCTCGTCGGTCGCCGTGCCGGGCTGGTCGTTGTCGCGGTCGATGCCGAACGTGTCGATGTTCGTGGCCGCACAGCCGGTGAACCCGCCCTCCTTCCAGGTCGCACCGATGTAGTCGAGATACTCGATGCTGACGGGGGCCGTCGCGTGCTGTTCGTACGTCGCGTCGCCGATGCCCGGCTGGTGGTCGTAGGGGATGATCGTGAAGTTCGAGGGGGAGCCGTGCTCGGCGCTCGCGGGCGGTACGGCGACAAGCGCGAGCGCGAGACAGACGACGAGCGCGGCGGCGGTCCGGTCCATCCTGTCGGGTACGCGTGACAACGCCCCCGTTCGGAAAACGCCTGTTGCCGTCAATCAGCGGTCAGTATAAGCGATGGTGACAAGACCCCCCGCTCCGAAAGGCCGACGATGCGGTACGTCAAGGTGTTCCTCTCGCCGGAGGACGGGGACCTGCATCCCGCGGCCGACGACCTCGCGGAGCATCCCGACGTGACTCGGGAGTCCATCCAGCATCTCAACCTGCTGAACGACGGGACTGCGGTGACTCTGTCGCGGTTACGCGGCGACCGGGCGAGCCTGGAGGAGATACTCGGCGGCACGGACGACATCATGCGCTACGACGTCAGCGAGGCCGGGGAGGAACTCCAGGCGTACATCCATTTCGTCCCGAACGCGACGACCCACGCGCTGATGGAGCTGACCCGCGAGCACGAACTCGTCCTCGACACGCCCATCGAGTACAACCCCGACGGCTCCATCCGCGTCTCCGTCATCGGGCAGGACGACGTGGTCCAGAACGCAATCGAGCACGTCCCCGACAACGTGCGGCTCGAACTCGAACAGCTGTCGGACTACGACCCCGAACTCCGCGAACTCTCCTCGCTTCTCACCGAGCGCCAGCGGGAGATACTCGACGCCGCCGTCGAGGTCGGCTACTACAAGGTGCCCCGCAACGCCACCCACGAGGACATCGCCGAGCGGGTCGACATCTCCACGACGACCGTCGGCGAACACCTCCGCAAGATCGAGGCGCGCCTGCTGTCGGAAATCGCACGATAACGCCCGTCCCGTCCGGTGGGACCCGCCCGTCGGCTATATCTCCGCGGCTGTCGTATCGCTGGCATGAATCTTCTCCGGACGGTTGCCGTCGTCCTCGTGGCGCTCGCCGTCGTCGTCGCCGCCGCGTACGCCGTCTTCGCGGTCGTCCTCGTCTCCGCCGACCGGTCGGCGTACACCGCGAACACGACGGCGGCGTTCGACTACGACGCGGTGGTGGCGAACGCCACCGCCGCGGGCTACGACGTCGAACGCGTCGGCTCCTCCGGGTTCCACCCCGACGGGACCCCCGACCTGGACGCCGAACTCGGCGCCGACTACGAGGTGGTCCGGACCGTGTTCTACCACCCCGATGGCTGGCGATTCGAGGCCAACGTGTTCGCCGGCGAGGGCCGGACCGAACTCGTCGTCTTCGGCCCCGAGTTCGGGCCCGTCGACCCCGACGCGCTCCCGGATGCGTGGCTTCTCGACAGGGTCCAGTTGACCCTCGGCGTCGACTCTCCGACTGCCCAGCGGTACGTCGACGAGATGCGCGGGGCCGTCACCGACGACGCACCGATTCCGCGGACGTACGCCGCCGAGCGGCTCCGGTTCTCGGCGGTGTACGCCGCCTTCGAGGGCCACGAGCGGACAGTCACCACCGGCATGCCCGGACAGGGCTGGACCGAGTTACACTACGCCAGCGACGGCCGGGCGACCGGCGAACTCCATTTCGTCGTCGCGCGCGCCGAGGTGACCGACCGCGACGGGCGACTCTCGTACGTGCTCAACGTCGACCGGAACGGCGGCGTCGGCGTCACCGTCCACGGGCCCGCGGGGATGGAGCGGTCCGACGCCGAGTTGCGCGCGGCGGTCCGCGAGCGGTTCGCCGCCGTCGGCATCCCGCCGACGGCCGCCGACGGCCTCCGGTTCGAGTACGACCCGAGCGTCTGGTGAGCGTCGGCCCGGAGCGGTCGTCGACTACTCCAGGCGGGCGCGGATGTAGGCGGCGGCACCGCCGACGACGGCCATCGGCGCGGCCGACTGGAACACGACGGGGACGATGGCCGACGGCGAGAACGGGCCGCCACCGCCGCCGCCACCGCCCGAGGAGTACTGGCCGATGACCATGAACGTCAACAGCAGGGCCGTGAACGCCATGGCGATGAAACCGACCGCGGACGCGACTCCAGCGAGCAGGGCGGCACCGCCCGGGCGGTCGTCGTAGGCCGCGCCGGTGACGACCCCGGTGCCGCCGGCTACCAGCGGCCCGAGCGCGAACGGCGTCACGATGTCGACGATGAGCACCAGTCCGACGACGGTGCTGTCGAGGGGGTTGGTGCCGGGCTCGACGAGCTGTTCGATGAGGAACGCGAGCGTGAAGTTCTGTGCCAGTCCGACTCCGACGCCGACGGCGAGGAACAGCCCGACGCCACCCGCGAGATACCGCACCGGCCGACGCTGTACCATGGTGGCCGACAGCGACGGTCGCGGCTTAAAACCCGCCCGTTCGCGCTCGTCAGTCCGACGCGACGGCCCGGCGCACGGTCTCGTACTCGGCGTCGTCGTACGCGATGAACCGCACGTCAGCCAAGTTGGACGGCTCGAACGCCCGTATCTCGGCGGCGATGAGGCGTGTGCCCGCCGCGAGGTCGAACCCCGCGACGCCACAGCCGAGTGCCGGCATCACGAGCGAACTACAGCCGCGGTCGTCGGCGGCCTGCAGGGCGTTGCGGGTCGCCGCTCGGATGGACGCCTCGGTCGCCTGCCCGTCGCCGTAGTGGGGCATCGCGGCGGCGTGGACCACGTAGTCGGCGTCCAGCGCGAAGGCGTCGGTCACCGCCACCTTCCCTAACTCGACGGGGCCCTGCTCCATGGCGGCCTCGTTCAGTCCGTCGCCGGCCGCGCGCCGGAGCGCGCCGGCCACGCCCGACCCCATCCGGAGGCTCGTCCCGGCGGCGTTGACGAGCGCGTCCGCGGACTCTGCGGCGATGTCGCCCTGTACGACGCGGAACTCCATGCCCGAGGGTTGCGGCCCGCGGGACAAAAAGGTGGGTCGGGGCCCGAACTCGTCGCAACTATTACGACGGCACTCCCCGAACCACGGCCGATGTCGCAGGCCGCTCCCCCGGAAATCGTCGATATCGACGCCGACGCCGCGCTCGAGGCGGCGCTCAACACGGAGGCGACGGTCCACAGCCTCGTCGAGTTCGACAAGGACGAGTTCAACCCGCTGTACGTCTCCGAGGCCACCCGTGGGCTGTACGAGTCCGACGACGAGATGGCGGCGCACTTCGAGCGCATCCACGGCTACGTCAACATCGACTTCATGGAGACGGACCTGTTCACCGTGGACCTGTTCGACGCCGCGGAGCGGGTCCGCTACAAGGTGACCGCGCTCGACGTGGTGACCATCGTCCGGCTGTACCTCGACGACAACACCGGCCTGTTCATCGCCATCGAGCGTGGCGACGCGGCGGAGCCGCTGGTCGCGGCCATCGAACAGTCGCTCACCGAGTGAGGTGTGCATCGACAGCGATTTGTCGGGCGTCCGCCACGCAGTTGCCGTGAGCGACGCCATCTCCCCGCTGGAGGCGACGGCCGTCCGCGCCTGCGAACTGGCCGGCCGCCGCTCCCTCGACGCCTTCCGCGACGGCCGCCCCGACGGCGACTACCGCGAGGGCGACGTGACGACGGCGCTCGACGCCGACTGCGAACGGCGCATCGTCTCGACGATTCGCGAGGCGTTCCCCGACGACGCGGTGCTGGCCGAGGAGCGCGGGCGCGTCGGCGGTGACGCCGCCCGCGAGTGGGTCGTCGACCCGCTCGACGGCACGAACAACGTCGCCGCCGGCGTCCCGACGTTCGCGCACGCCGTCTGCGTCCGCGACGACGGCGGCCCCCTGCTGGCAGTGGTTCACGAACCGCTCCCCGGCGACACCTACGCCGCCGCCCGCGGCGAGGGTGCGACCGTGAACGGCGACCCCATCTCGACGGGGACGCACCTGCCACTCGCCCAAGCCACCGTCGCGCTCGTCCCGGGCTACGGGGCGCTCGCCGACCACGCCGAGGCGCTCGACGACATCCGTGCGGCACTCGACGGCGGGACGAAGCGCGTGCTGGAGTCGTGGGCGCCCTGCGTCGACTGGGGTCTGCTCGCCCGCGGAGCCATCGAGGCCGTCGTCACGTTCCACCCCGACGTGTGGGAACAGCCGGCCGGGTCGCTTCTGGCACGCGAGGCCGGCGCGGCCGTCTACGAGACCGGGCCGCTGGGCGTGTTCGCCGCGGACGACGCGACCCGCGAGGCCGTCCGCGAGACCCTGCCCGACACACTCCGCTGAGACCGCTTCTGCGAGCGACACCCCGAAGTCGGCTCCGGACGTAGTTCCGGCATGGCCGAGGCCACCGCGGGACACACGCTCTCGGAGCCGGCCCTGCTGGAGATGACATGGCGCGACGTCCTCTTTGCCCACTGGGACGTCCCCCCGGCGGTCGTCGCCGAGACGCTCCCCGAGGGGCTGACCGTCGACACGTTCGACGACCGGGCGTGGCTCGGCGTCGTCGGCTTCCGCATGGAGGACATCCGGCCCCGCGGCGTTCCGGTCGGACTCTCGTTCGGCGAACTCAATCTCCGGACGTACGTGCGCGACGACGACGGCGCCCCGGGCGTCTACTTCTACAACCTCGACGCCAGCGACCGGTTCGGCGTCGCAGTCGCCCGGCGACTGTTCCGGCTACCGTACTACCGCGCGGCGATGGACATCGAGCGTCGGGGCCGTCGGGTGTCGTTCCGCTCCAGTCGCGTCGACGAGGACCTGCCTGCGGCCGACTTCGAGGCCACGTACGGTCCGGCCGGCGACCGGTTCGAGCCCGAACCGGGCACCCGCGCGTTCTTCCTGACCGAACGCTACCGCTTCTACACCGAGAACGACGCCGGGCGGCGCTACTACGGCGACATCGGCCACGCGCCGTGGTCGCTGGCGCCCGCGACCGCGGAGATACGCGAGAACGGCCTGTTCGCGGCCAACGGGTTCGACCATCCGGACGGCGAGCCACTGTGTCACTACGCGCCGCGGCTCGACGTGCGCGCCGGCCGCCTCCACCGTGTTTGATTAGTAGCCGGCCGTTCAGATGCCGGTAATGAGCGACGACGAGGTGGTCAGCGCCGTTCGCCGGGTGGAGGAGAGCGCCGACGCCGGCGACAACGGGGGCCACGAGGCGGCCGAGGAGGGGCCGCCGGTCGGGGAGCTTACCGGCCCGGAGCGTCGGTTGAACGGCAAGGTCAGGTATCTGTGGGCGGGAAGAGCCACGCTGGCCGCGCTGGTGCTCGGGGCCGTCGTCGGCGTCGCCGCGTTCGCGCTCGCCGACCTGCTGTGGCCGGGGGTGGTGACGTTCGCGGTCCTGTGGGCGGTGGGGCTCGCGCTCGTCGTCGCCCGCTACCGGCGGTGGCGCTACGAGGTGCGCGACGACTCGCTTTCCCTCGACCGGGGCGTGTACGCTCACGTCCGGACCGTCGTCCCGTACGTTCGCATCCAGCACGTCGACGTCTCGCGGGGCCCCGTCGAGCGGGCGCTGGGGCTCGCGTCGGTCGTGGTCTACACGGCCGGCTCGCGGGGCGCTGACGTGACCATCCCGGGGCTGACGCCCGACCGAGCTGACGACCTCCAGCGCCGGCTGAAGCGGCTCGCCATCGCCGCGGAGGGTGAAGACGCGGTATGAAACTGGACCTGCTGTCGGTGCCGTACCGCGCGGTCGACTCGCTGACACGGCTGGCGTGGATACTCGTGTTCGCCACGTTCGGCTCCCAGCAAGCGTTCGGTCTCCAGGTGGCGCTCGTCGTCATCGGCGTCGGTCTCGTCGTCACCCTGGCGTACCAGTACGCCTACGTCGCGCGGTTCGATTACGAACTCACCGAGGACACGCTCGACATCCGTTCGGGCGTGCTGTCGGTCCGCACCCGGGAGATACCGTATCGGCGCGTCCAGAACGTCGACCTCTCGCGCAACCCCGTCCAGCGCGCGCTCGGGCTGACCGAGGTCCGGGTGGAGACGGCCGGCGGCGGTGAGACCGAAGCCCGACTCCGCTACGTCGACGACGAGGAGGCCTCACGGCTCCAGCGCGAAATCGGTCGCCGGAAGCGGGGCGACACCGCCGAGGAGGACGCCGCGGAGACGGCCGAACAGCTGTACGCCATCACGCCGACCGAACTGGCACTGCTGGGCGTGGTGAAGGTGGACCTCCGGCTCCTGTCGTTCGCCGTCGCCGTCGTCCCGCTGTTCGTGCCGTCGGTCTCCCCGGAGTTCCCGCTCGCCTCCCTTCTCACGGTCGCGCCGGTGCTTCTGGCGGGGCTGGTGGCCGTCTCGCTGGCCGTCTCCTCCGTGAGCGCGGTCACCGCCTACTACGGGTTCCGGCTGTGGCGGAGCGAGGACGAACTCAGATACGAACGGGGGCTACTCCAGCAGTACACCGGGACCATCCCGCTCGACAAGGTGCAGTCGGTGACGATTACGGAGAGCGTCATCGCCCGACGGCTCGGCTACGCCTCGCTCGAAGTCGAGACGGCCGGCTACGCCCCCGGCGAACAGCAGGGCTCCCAGTCGGCGGTGCCGCTGGCCGAGCGCGACCGGGTGCTCTCGCTGGCCCGACAGGTCGAGCCGTTCGGCGACCTCTCGTTCGAGCGGCCGCCCAAGCGGGCGCGACAGCGGTACGCCGCCCGGTACGCGCTTGGCGTCGCAGTGCTCGTCGGTGTCGCGTACGCCGTCGCGCGGTTCGCCCCCTTCCAGTTGCCGGTCCCCTGGCAGGCGGTCGCCGGGCTGTTCGTTCTGGTGCCGCCCGCGGCGCATCTGAAGTGGCGCAACCTCGGCGTCGCGCTCGCGGCGGACCACGTCGTCACTCGCGCGGGGTTCTGGACCCGCTCGACCAAGGTGGTGCCGTACTACCGGGTGCAGACGCTCGTCGAACGGGCGACGGCGTTCCAGCGCCGCCGCGAACTGGCGACGCTGGTCGTCGATACGGCCGGTGCGACGGGGCTCGGGCGGATGGACGCCCGCGCGCTCGACGTCGACGCCGGCCGCGCGAGCGAACTCCGCGAGCGACTGGAGGATGAACTCCACGACGCGCTCGTCGAGCGGCGTCGACGCCGCGTGTCGCCCGCCGACGATTGACCGGTGCTTATGTAGGTGGCGGCGGACGTCGACCTCACGATGGAGCGTCGTCGCGTCTCAGCGATGGCCGGCTTCGCCGCAGTCGCCGTCTCGCTGTCCGGCATCCTCGTTGCGGTCGGACTCGCGCCGTGGTTCGCGTGGCGGACCGACGCGCTCTCGAACCTCGGCGTCGCCACCGGCCCGGAGCGGCTGGTATTCAACGGTACACTCCTTTTGACCGGCGTTTTGGGGCTCGCGTTCCTCCCGGCGCTCCGGACGACGATGCGGGCGACGGCCCACCGCGTCGCGCAACTGCCGCTCGTGGTCGGCGTCGTCGCCATCGCTGGCGTCGGCCTCTTCCCCGCGGGCCACCCGTACCACTTCCCGCTTGCGGCGACGGGGTACCTCGGGTTCATCGCCGCGCCCGTCGCGTACGGCGTCGGTGATTTCTACGTCGGGGCGCGGCGCCGCGCGGCCGCGACGGTCGCCAGCGGACTCCTCCATCTCGGCGTCTGGGTCGCCTGGGCGACCCTGCTGGACGACGCGCTTCCCGGCCTCGCAGCCCCGGAGTTCGTCGGCGCGCTCCTGTTCAACGCGTGGGTCGCGTACACGGCCGTTCGTGTGTACCGGACGGGGACGCGGGGACGGAACGACGCCCGCGCTCAGTAGCTTTCCATCACCAGCACGGAGCAGTCGTGTCCCGTGTTGTCGGTGTGTGATTCGGCCCGCGACTCGGCGCCCGCCCGCGAGGGGTGGAACCCGATTTTGCCACACGCACCACAGCGAATCTCGTACATTGCACCCGATGGCGACGAGGGAATGAAGAATAGTTATAGACTCCTTTGGGGCGTCGGTCCCCCCGTCGGTGGGCGCGGCGTCGCTCGAGGTTCGTGTCGGCCGGTAAGGCGACTATACCAGCGTCGCCAGACCCTCCCGGAGCCGCACCGAGGGCTCGAACCCCAGCGTGCGGTGCGCCTTCCCGACGTCCGCACAGGAGTGGCGCACGTCGCCGGAGCGCGGGTCGGTGTGGCGGACCGGCGCGTCGCTGTCGGTCACGGCCTTGACGGCGGCGGCGAGGTCGTTGACGCTCACCTGCCGGCCGGTGCCGAGGTTGAACGCTTCGCCCGTCGCGTCGGACTCGGCGGCCGCTACCAGGCCGTCTACCGCGTCGCTGACGTGGAGGAAGTCGCGGGTCTGTTCGCCGTCGCCGTGGACCGGGATGGGGTCGCCGGCCAGCGCGCGCTCGAGGAACACGCTGACGACGCCGCTGTAGTCGCTGGCGGACTGCCGCGGCCCGTACACGTTGAACGGGCGGACGACCACCGCCGGCAGGCCGTACAGGTCGGCGTACAGCCGCGCGTACTGGTCGACGGCGAGTTTGTCGACGCCGTACGGGGACAGCGGCTCGAGGGGGGCGCTCTCCGGCGTCGGCACCTCGCTCGGGTCGCCGTAGACCGCGGCGCTCGAGACCGCGACCACCCTGGCGTCCGCTCGGCGGGCGGAATCCAGCACCGCGAGCGTGCCGTCGACGTTGACGGCGTGGCTCTCGAGTGGCGCCTCGACGGAGCGGTCGACGCTCACGACGGCCGCGAGATGGAACACGGCGTCGACGCCGTCGACCGCCTCCGCGACGGCTTCGCGGTCGCGCACGTCGCCGTCGACGAGCGTCACGCCCTCCGGGAGGTTCTCACGGCTCCCGGTCGAGAAGTCGTCGAGAACGCGCACGTCGCAGTCGTCGGCCAGCGCGTCGACGAGGTGGCTCCCGATGAACCCCCCGCCGCCGGTCACGAGCACGTCACGTCCGGGAAGCGTCGTCGATGGTCCTGCGGACACGGCGGAACGACCACGACGCGTCGGCTTAGTAATGCGGCGGGGTACCCTCGACCCTACCGGCGGGCGGCGGCGGTAGCGACCGGTTACTGGTCGCGGTCCGACGGCTCCTGGAGGTCGGCGTTGTCGACGGCGTCCGCGAGCATCGCCACCACAAACGAGAGCAGGCCCAGAACCGACAGTCGGGCCCCTTCTCGGTTCCGGAGCCACGCGAGCGCGCCGCCGACCGTCAGCGCGCCGCCCCCGAGATAGCCGAGCGCGACCGGATGGGGCGCTCCCCGGAGGTACTTCCGTCGGAGACGCCGAAGGAACCCCCGCAAAAGCAGTAGCGACACCGCGGGCACGTACGTCGACAACGTGATGTGGCTGGTCTCTTCCTGGTAGACGGCGCGGTGGGGGACGTCGACGATGCGGGTGTCGTGGGTGTTGAGCCGGACCAGCAGGTCGTTACACCAGCCGTAGCCGTCGTAGACGGCCTCGAGGTCGATGCGCTCCAGCGCCTCGCGTGCGATGGCGGTCGACCCGTTCTGGGAGTCGGTCATCGACCAGTAGCCGCTGGCGACCCGCGTCAGCCCCGTCAGCAGGAGGTTGCCGACGAGGCGTACCGACGGCATCGGTTCCCTGTCGTCCGCCCCGAGGCGGTTCCCTTTCGCGTACTCCGCGCGGCCGGCCGCGACCGGTGTCACGAGCCGCTCGACGAGTTCGGGGTCGGTCTGTCCGTCGCCGGCGATGAGCGCGACCACGTCGACGCCGTCGGCGAGCGCGTGCCGGTAGCCGGTCTTGACGGCGGCCCCGGCCCCGCGATTCTCGTCGTGGCGGACGGGGACGACGACTCGGTCGTCGCTCCCACCGTCGGTCGTCGCCGGCGGTGGCTCTCCGCCCGCGTCCGGGGGGTCGACGGGTGCCCCGGCCGAGCGGGCGGCGTTCGCACGCGCGGCGGCGACCTGTATCGCCGCCCACGTCCCGTCGGTCGAACCGTCGTCGACGACGTACGCACGGTCGACGACCCCGGGAAGGGTCGATATCACCTCCCCGATGAACGGCTCCTCGTTGTACGCCGGGACGACGACGGCGACCGTCTGTTCGTTGTACATGGTTCGTGTCGGGTGCCCGCTGGCTACCGCCCGCCCGTCATTTGTTATTACGTCCGTACCGTCGCTCGGCCGCTGAGACGCCGCGGACCGTCAGCCTGAGCCACGCTGGCTCGACTCCAGGCGACGCTCGGCCGGCGGCGGTAACGCGACGATAACTACGTCGCTCCGGCCGGTAGGGCCGACCGTCGCCTGGAAGGGTCGCTCAGTTGGGAGAGCACCACCGGTCGCCCGGTGGGGGCCGAGAGGCCTCGCGCGGTTCGAATCCCGCCCCTTCCGTTCCTGACCGCCGCCTCACCAGTCGTCGAACACGGTGTCGCTCGAGGGGGCCCCGCTCGCTGACACCCATCATGCGGCGGGAAACCACGCTATAACGAAATGCGTAGCTTGCCCGTTCGGGGACGAGAGACCAGTGATGAGACGGAGAACGTTTCTACGCAGTGCGACGGTCGGTATCGGCGTGCTCGCCGGATGTAACGTCATGGACCGGGAAACGGGGTCGCCGACGGAGAGGTCGCCGTCCCGGACCGACGGCACCACGACCGAGACGGCGACCGGGACGGAGACGGGGACGGGGACGCCGTACCCCTACACCGAACGGTTCGACCGGGTCGTCGACGTGCGCCAGCGGGGCGCAGACCCGACCGGCAACGAGCCGATAAACGACGTACTGGAGGCGAACCGGGGAAACGACACGCTGTTCTTCTTCCCGCCGGGTACGTATCTGATGTCCGACCCGTGGGTCGTACGGGAGTTCTCGAACGTCGGTGTCGTCGGCCGGGACGCCACGGTCACCATCCCGCCGGGGTACAAGAACTACCTGTTCGCGTTCGGCGAACCGGACAGCGCGCGTGGCCTGCTGTTCGAGGGGGTCGACTTCGACTGCTCGGCCCGCGACTCCGGCGCGCGCGTGCTGGAGGCCCGCATCGACGACGGACTCGAAGTCCGGGACGTGACGGTCCGTGGCGTCCAGGAGGTCGACTTCGCGGCCACCAGGTTCGACATCACCAGCGAGTCGGGACGCGGCGTCGTCGAGCGGTTGCGACTCCCCGACGGGGGCGTCGCCCATTCGCGGGCGGTCGGCTGTTACGTCGGTGACCAGAGCTACGGGGCCCTGGAGTTTGTCGACTGCCGGATGGAGTCGTTCCCGAACAACGGCCTGTACGCCTCCTCCTCGAAGGGGCCCCTGGTCGTCCGCGGCGGCTACTACGCGAACAACGGCATCGCCAGCGTCCGTGTCGGCAACGGCGGCGTCGTCCGCAACGTCAGGGTCCGGTGTGACGCCGGCGACAACGGGTTCGAGAACATGCGAGGCATCCGCCTCCGCAACGGCGCGTCGGCCCGCGTCGAGAACTGCACCGTGGAACTCATCGACGTGACGTACAGCGACGGTGCGATAGTGGTCGAGGAGTGGCTGGAGTCCGCCACGGTCCGGGACACGACGGTCCGCATCGACACCGACGGCATCGCGGCGCTCCGGGTAAAGCCGCCGGCTCCGACCGCGACCACCGCCGCCTCCCGGCCGGCGCTCACCTGCCGGGGGGTCGACATCGTCGGCTCGGCGGCGGACAACGCCGCCGTCAGCGTCAACAGCCGGAACGGCTGTCTGTTCAGGGACGTCTCGATACAGCAGTCCGGCCGCCGGCGCAACGGCATCCATCTCGAACAGTCGACCGGCAACCGCATCACGAACAGCGTCATCGATGTGCCGGGGGAGGCTATCGTGCTCGAGAACGCGACCATCGACACGACCGACACGCGGATAGGGACGCCCCGACCGACGTCGTCGACGGACGGCGCCTGACCCGCCCGGGTCGAGCGGGCAGGCGGCACCTAACAAAGCCCGCCATCACCCAAGCGGGGCACCGTAATGGTCGGAATCGTCGGGGGAACCGTGAGCGGTTCCTCGCTGTCCTCGATGGTCGAACTGCTCGACAGGGAGCCGTGGTACGACACCGAGCGATACGAGCGGGGCGACGCCGGCGTCGCGCTCGTGAGCCACGGGGCGAAGGACCCCGCAGGCCGGGACGCCAGCGCCGGCGACGGCGCCGCCGGCGTGCTCCACGGTGCAATCACCAACCGCGCGGCGCTCGGGCTGGAGGGGCCGGCGCTGTTCCGCGCGCTCGTCGACCGGCCGTCAGCGGTCCTGCCGCGGGCCGACGGCCCGTTCCTCGCGGCCGCAGTCGACGACACGGGCGAGCGGCTGACGCTGGCGACCGACACGCTGGCGACGCGGCCCGGTTACTACGCCGAGACGCCCGGCGGAATCGTGTTCGGCTCGGAACTGAAGGCGGTCGCCGACCGACTCCCCGACCCGCAACTCGACGAGGCCGCGGCGGGCGACCTCGTGTCGTTCGGCTACGTGCTCGGGGAGAAGACGCTGGTCGAAGGGGTGCGCGCGCTTCCCCCTGGGTCGTTGCTCCGGTACGACGACGGCGAGGTGTCCGTCCGTCGCTACTGGTCGCCGGAACTCGGGCGGGCGAGCGTCGACGGCTACGTCGACGACACGGTCGACCGCTACCGGACGGCCGTCGACCGGACCGCCGACACGCTCGACGGTCGGGTGGGCGTCTGGCTGTCGGGTGGGCTCGACAGCCGCGCACTTGCGGGCGTGCTCAGGGAGGCGTACGGCCCGTTCCGGACTATCACCTACGACTCGAACCCGAGCGACGGGTCGAACCTCGCGCCGGCCCGCGAGGTCGCCGACCACCTCGGCGTCGAGAACAGCGTGGTCGAGATGCGGCCCGGCGACCCCGCGGAGACGCTGGGGAAGGCCATCGACGCGACCGACGGCATGGTCGCGTGGCACGTCGTCCACAACCCGGGGTTCGTGTTCGACGGCCTCCACGACGCCGTCGACGTGATACTCGAGGCGGCCCCGCAGGGCGAACTGTTCGGCGAGGACATCTGGCTCCACAACATGATGGACAGCGCCACGCCCGCGGAGGCTATCAGCCGGAGCTTCCCGCATCTGTCGGCCGAGGAGACGCGCGCGGTCGTCGACGCGGACGTGGACCCCGAGGCGTCCATCGCGGACGCCGTCGCCGACAGCGAGAAGTCGACGCAGGCGAACCGCGTGCAGGACACCTGGTTCCGGACGTTCCTCTCGAACTCGCATTTCCGGGGCAACCGCGTCTACCGGAGCCAGGTCGGGATGCGCGTCCCGTTCACCGACCGCGCGTTCCTCGACCACGTCGGGAAGATGCCTCACGAACGGTTCCGCCAGGACACGTTTCCCCTCTCTGGCGGACGAGTACCGCGCGCGATGTCGCCGCTGAAGCGCGACGTCATCGTCGCGCTCGACGACGACCTCGCGTCGATACCGTACGAGCGGACGGGTGTGGCGCCGAAACGCCCGCTGGCGCTCCACGACGCCGCCTACGTCCTCAAGCACCTGAAGTGGCAGGTCACGGGGCGGCCGGTCCGCTGGCTCGACTGGTACCGCGAGGACGACCGCGTGCGGGAGACCATCGACGACTGGCTGGACCGCGCGGCCGCACGACCCGTGTTGGAGGCCGACGGCGTGGCCGACCTGCGCGACCGCCTGCGCGACGGCGACCCCGGCGCGCTCGCGCCGGTCGCCGGGGTCACTTCCCTCGCAGTTTGGACGGAACGATATCTGGACTGAGCCCCTCCGTCAGCCCCGTCACGACGCCCCGCTTGCGGTAGAGGTCGACCAGCAGGCGACCCCAGCGCGTGCCCCCTTCGACGGTGGCGTAGCTCCGTAGCTCCGGGCCGAACTTCGATTTGTAGTCGTTGATGCGCGGGTCACCGGCGCCCATGAGGTCGTACGCGTCGAACCCCCGGTCCATCGCCTCGGACATGACGTGCCAGTCGAGCAGGTCGTTCACCGGGAGTTCGACCGACTCGTCGGGCCGGGCGCCGCCCATCCACCGACCCACCGTGTCGCCGTACTCGACGGCGAGGATGCCGCCCGCGAACGCGCCGTCGACCCGACAGACGTACGGCCGAAGCTGTCCCTCCGGAAGCGCGCGGTACAGCTCAGCGCCGAACTCCGGGGCGACGGTGAACGGGACGCCCTGTTCGGCGTACCGCTCGCGGACGCGTTCGAGGATGAGCGCCGCCCCTTCGGCGTCGGCTTCCGTGAGTTCGATGCTGTCGCCGGCCGACTCGCAGTTGCGGATGTTGTTGCGCGCGTCGCCGCTGAACCCCGACCGCACCTCGTCCGGGGTCCGGGTCAGGTCGACCACGTACGTGAACTCCGGGACGACGGAGCAGTTCGTCCACTTGAACGGTCTGAGGTCCCTGAGTCGGTCGTCGGTGCTCACGTTGACGTACTGGGCGCCGATGCGGTCGGTGAACCAGTCGAGAGAGCCCTCGATGAACGCCCGGATGCGGCGGTCCCGCTTGCGCCGCGACAGCTTCTCGACGTTGACCATCGCCGGGCCGAGCGTCGGCACCCACAGACGCGGGGGTGGGGAGAACACGCCGGTAATCGGCCCTTTCCGGAGTTCGAACGCCGGGAACAGCCCGACCGGCTCCTGACCCTTCAACCCGACGAGCCGGTGGAGTTCGGCCCCAGCGTGGTCGGCCTGCAACTCCAGTGCCGCGTACTGGTGGAAGAAGGTTCCCTGTGGTGAGCGTTCGACGAGCCGATCCCACCGGTCCGGACCGATGCTCGCCGCATCGGCCGTCTCGATGTCGATTCCCATCGGCCGGCTATCGCGCCGGCGACGGATTTACTATTTCCAGATTACCGACTCGGAGCGGGTCGTACTCCGTGGTTACTCGTAGGCGAACCGTCGGTAGACGTCGCGGGCAAGCCGGTAGGCCCCCCACCGGAGCGGTGCCCGCCCCCGCTCCCACTCGATAGTAGGGACGAACCGCCCGCCGTACCCCTCCTTGTACCGGAACTGGCTGTCCGTGAAATCCGCGCTCGTCGAGCCGAGGTCGTAGTGGTCGTACCCCTCCTCAAGCGCCCACTGGATGGCGTGGGCGTGAAGCCGCTCCGACGGGGCGTGCTCGAAATGCTCCTCGCTCCCCACGCCCGGGAGATAGTGGTGGAGCGTCGACCGCTCCTCGTCCACGAGATAGAGGTACCGCCCGACTACCGTCCCGTCGACGGTGACGGTGACCGCGAGCAGGCGGTCGGCGAGATGGTCCGACAGCGCGGTGAGGAACCGGCGCGGGAACGGGTCGCCGCCGACGCGCTCGATGTTGGCGGCGTAGTCGTCGTAGAAGGCGGCCACGTCCTCGAGCGGCCCGACCGACACCTCGTAGTCGCCGTCGAGCGCCCGGCGTATCGCCTGCCGCCGAGACCGGCTCATCGTCCCGAGCAGGCCGTCCCAGTCGTCGGTCAGGTCGAGGACGAACCGACCGGTCACCACGTCCGGCCGGTAGCCGCGCGAGAGCAACCGCTTCCCGTACCGCAGACTGCCGGCTCGACCGGTCCGGAGTGCGTGCTGGACCGTCCCCCGCCCGTCGCGTGCGACGGCGTCCAACAGCATCGACAGCGTGGTGCGCTCGTCGCTCCCGACGACGGGGCCGCCGTAGCCCGGCGCCGTCGACACGAGCTGTCTCATCGGCAGGCGGTCCAGAAGCGGCGCGTCGACCGGCACCGGCAGTTCGCGGACGATGTTCGGGAGCAACGCCACGGGGTTCCCCTTCTTGGCGACGACGACGTGCCGCACGTCGCGGCCCAGACCCTCCTCTATCGCGCGGAGCCATCCGTAGCGCTGGAACACGCTCCCGATGTCGGACTGCTCGACGAGGTTGTTCCACTGGTTCTCGTTGACGGCCGTCACCGTGTCGTAGCTCTCGAGTTCGAGGTCTGTGTCGCTCATCGGTGTCACTCCAGGTAGCCCAGTTCGGAGAGGCGCGCGGCCACCTCCGCGTCCTCCGTGCGTTCCGTCCGGCTGTCCGCCGCCAGTTCGTAGCGCCGCTCGCCGCAGTCGTCCGCGACGGGCATCACTTCGCCGTCCATCCGTTCGTCGCGCGGGCGGTCGAACGTCGAAAGCACCGTCGGTGCGACGTCGAAGATGTGTGGTGTCCCCGGGTCGGTGGCCCCGTCGAACGCGTCCCCGACGGCGGCGAAACAGCCCATGAGCTTGTGGTTCCACGGCTCCTCGGGCGGGCCGAACGGTCCGCCGCCGAGCTTCGTCGAGAGGGAGACGTCGAACTCCCTCGGCACCGTCACGACATCGACCGCACGGCCGCTCTCGGGGCCGTCGAAGTACGTCTCTCTGGGCACGACGCGGTCGAACACCGGGTCGCCGTCGGGCGTCTCGGCGGCCGCCAGCAGGTCGATGAGCTCCTCGCGGAACGCCTCGTACTCCTCGGGGGGGACGACGCCGTCCGGCTCCCGGCCGTCGAGGTTGATGCGGACGCCGAGTTCGATGGCGTCACGGAGATACACCATCGACTCCCCGAAATCGACCTGCTGTTCGGCCGCGCGGGTCGCCGCGGTCGGTACGTGTCTGGCGACCACCTCACGGAGGCCGACCGCATCGAGCAGGGCCGCGGCCCGCTGGGTCGTGAGGCCCAGGCGGGCCAGCGCGGCGAGCGCCCGTTCGAGCGCCCCGGGCGAGACGGCGGTGTCGTCGTCGCCGGTCAGCAGTCTCGACTCGCGGGCGGTCACCCACGAGGGCATGCCGCGCCCGCCGTTCGTCGCGGTCACGTAGCCGTGTTCGCGGAGGTACTCGTTGACCCGGAACTCCCAGCCGTCGTACCGGCCCATCCCGTGGTCGCTGACGAGCAGGACGTTCGTCGGGTCACAGGCGGAGAGCGTCTTCGCGAGTTCGGCGTCGACGGCACGGTACACCTCCCTGACCGCCTCGTCGTCGCCCGGACGCTCGTGGAACACGGTGTCGGTCTGCTGGAACTGGAGGAAGCCGAAGTCGGGGTCGAACCGCCTGGCGAGATAGCGGAACGCCTCCCCGCGCATCTCGGTGAGACGCCGGTACCAGGCGACCTGTTCATCGTCACCGTCCCTTGGAGCGTACACCCGGTAGGGGCCGATTTCGGCCTCAACGTCCGCGAGCAGGCCGGGCGGGTGACAGGTCGGCTCTTCGGGGGCGACGTACCCCGGTAGTACCGCGCCGTCTATCGGTCGCGGCGGGTTCGTGACCGGCACGTTCACCACGACGCTCGACAGGCCACAGGCGTCGAGGAGTTCCCACACCGACGGCCGCCGAACGTGGCTGTAGTTGACGACGTCCCAGTCGTGGCCCTCGAACCGGAGGAAGCCGAACACGCCGTGTTTCCCGGGGTTGACGCCCGTGTATATCGACGGCCACGCGCTCGCGGTCCACGGCGGTATCTGTGACTCCAGGTCGCCGGCGGCGCCCTCCGTAAACAGCGTGGACAGCGTCGGGAGTTCACCGTCGTCGAACAGCGGTTCCAGCACCGACAGACAGGCCGCGTCGACGCCGACCAGTAGCGTGGTCAGCGTCGAGTCCCCACTGGACATACCCGGCTTGACCCCCGACGCGTGCTTTGTTATGAGAGGCCTACGTCGGCGAAAAGCCGGCGGCCTCGCGCCCCGGCGAGCATGGGCGACTCCCGTGCTACTGCCGGCCAGCCAGCGGGCACGCCGACCGATACCCGTGGCGGCCCACTGCGACCGTTCAGACGTAGCTTACTGGGCGTGCGCGTCGACAGCGCCGTGGTACCCGTCGCTTTGCGAGCACGTATCCGACCCGTACCGGCGTGGGATACGCTCACAAGGATGCGATTCGCGCTCGCTCGCTTCCCCGACTGACGACCGTTGAATAAAGCCGTGCGTACTGGAAGTAACCCTCAGTTTCGGTTGGCGGCAACTAATCGAAGGTAACTGGTAATCAAGACTGTACACCGGGCTGAAAGGCGGTAATAACCGACTTTAGGGGTAGCTCGGTCCTACCGGGCATGCCGGACGACCAGAACGGCAGTAAGGCGAACCACACAGTCGACCGACGCTCGGTCCTCAAGCTCGCCGGTGCGGCCGCGGCGACGACTAGCCTGGGCGTACTCTCCAGTACGGTCAGCGCACGGACGACCGTCGACCTCGGGGAGGAGGGGCTCTCGGAGGGGGACACCATCGACCCGTACCTCGACGAGCACTTCACGGACGGCACCGAGGTCCTGGTGCCGCCGGGCACGTACAACTGGAACGGCGGCGGGTTCCCGGGTGAGGTGTCCGACGCCGCGCTCCGGGGAGACGGTGGCGTGTTCAAAATCGACGGCGGCGACGGCTGGTTCCACGGCCCGGACGTGCTGGCAAGCGGCGGCACGGTGGTCGTCGAGAACATGCAGGTGCTCGGTGAGGTCGGCGGTACCGAGGGCGACCAGTCCGAGCGGGGTAACTTCTCGTTCGGCGCGACCGACCCGAACGCCACCTGCCACGTCCGCAACTTCATCATGCGCGACGGCGCCGAAGCCGGCACCTGGGGTCAGGGCATCTACATCCCCGGCGGACACGCCGGCGAACTAGTGCTCGACGGCATCGACATCCGGTATATGAACAACAACGCCACGTACACCAGCGGCTCCGCGAGCGGGCCGGTCCACTGGCGCAACTCCTACTTCGAGAACAACAACGTCTCCTCGATTCGGATGGCGTCCGACGGCTCGACCGTCGAGAACTGCGTCGTCGTCAACGACGACACGACCGACGCACCGGTCCAGAACCAGCGCGGCATCTGGGTCCGCGAGGAGGGCGAGAACATGGAGATTCGTGACTCGGACGTCTACTACACCCACACGGGCGCGGGGTCGAGCTACCCGGTGCAGATTCTCCCCCGGGACGCGGGCGGAAGCGGCCACATCCAGGGGCTCCGCGTCTGCAACGACAACGGTGCCTCGGCCGTCGACCGCGACGGCGGCGACTGGTCGGGCGACGACATCGACGTGACGGGGTCGGGCGACCTCTCGGTCCCGGACGACTTCACGAACGTCTGTCAGGGCGACGGCTGTGAGCAGGCCCGGTCGTCCGTCGACGGAACGGACGACTCCGACAGCTCCAGCGGGGACAGCTCCGACGACGACGCGACCCAGCCGCCCAACAGCCTGACCATCCAGGGGAGCGGCTACACCGACCCGGTCCAGTACACGTTCTCCGTCTCCGAGACGCTCCAGAAGGGGCCGGAGGCGGACGCCGCGGACACCGTCGACGGGACGACGGCCTCCGGCACGGTCGGGGGAACGGACGACTTCTACTTCGGCGGCGAGGTGACCGCCTTCGAGATGAGCGGTCCGGGAACCGTCTACCTGAACGGCGAGGAGGTCGACCCCTCCACCCTGGGGAGCGACTCGACGGACGGGTCGGATTCGACGGACGACTCGACGGACGACTCGACGGACGACTCGACGGACGGGTCGGACTCGACCGACGATTCGGACTCGACGGACGGCTCCACGACGCTTCCGAACACCATCGTCATCGACGGGACGCGGACGCGGAACGTCAGCGAGTACACGTTCGCCGTCTCGGGCGATGTCGAGCGGAGCAGTTCGCTCAGTACGGTGACGGACGGCGGCCTCGCGTGGGACACGCTGACCGACCGGACGGACGGCAACACGGTGGTCGGCGTCGTCGGCTCCGGCAAGGACGCCTACCGGTTCTCCGGCGAGGTCACCAGCCTAGACATCCGGGGCTCCGCGAAGGTCGTCATCGACGACGGAAACTGACGCCAGTACGCCCCGGCGTTCGACCGAGTTACCTGTCGCCGGGCGGAACGGACGCCGCGACAGGCGGAGCATAACGAAACGGGCGCCCGCAGAAGCGGCCGGGGAATGGACGTACCCGGAAGTTCATCTAACGGGACTACCGTCGGCCGACTGCTGACCCGCGTGGAGACGGGGCTCCGCCGCGTCGGGCGTCGGGCGATGCGGGTCCACCCCACACTCGAGCGGTCGCTGGCGACCCTCTGGGGGCAGTACGCCCGCGCGTACCTCTGGTACGTGCGGGCCCGCAACGCCGTGGTCCGGCCGTACGGGACCGGCATCGACCCCCTCCAGGTCGTCCGCGTCGACCCCGACCGCATCGAACACCGGACCAACTCGTTCGAGAAGTCGAAGTTCAAGTACGCCGGCGAGGTGATAGACGGCGACTGGGACCGCGTCGACCGCCCGTTCGAGGAGACCGACGTGTACCGCGCCTACGAGGCCCATTTCCGCGAGGGCGTCCCGTGGACGGAGACGGCGTTTTTCCACCGCGTCGTCGACCAGATAGCGGCGGGGAAGACGATGTGGGGGTGTACGACGCGCGCGGAGTTCGAGCGGCGGTGTCGCCGCATCGACCGTCTCTACGAGATAATCCGCGACCACGGCTACAAGAGCCAGCGCGAACTGCTCGCGGAGAACGCGCCGGACCCGATAGAGAAGCGGCGCTCGTCGCTGACCGAACGCATCGTCCGCGACGAGGTGGCCGTCAGCGTCGCGCGGGACGGCGAACTGCTGTTCTCCGACGGCCGCAACCGGCTGGCAATCGCCAAGGTTCTCGGCCTCGACGAGATACCGGTGTGGATACTCGTGCGTCACGCCGACTGGCAACGGTTCCGCGCCGCGGTCGCCGACGGCGAGCGCGACATCGAGGAGCTTCCGGCGGACGTCCGCGACCACCCCGACATCCGGCCGCTGTTACACGACGGAGCCTGACCTCAGGAGTCGCCGTCGCGGAGTTCGTCGACCAGTGCGTCGGCAGTAGCGTCGACGATGCGCCACGGGAGCGCCTGGTGGGTCGGGACGACGAGCATCGTGTCGTGGAGTTCGACCGCGCCGGGGAACTCCTCGAGCGACGGCTCGCCGTACGCCATCCGCCACCGAAACCGCTCGGCGGGGAACCCCAGTCGACGGAGGCGGTGGAACAGGCGGTCGCGGAGGTCCGGACCGCCGGGGAGCCTGACGGCGACGCCGTAGGGACAGCCCCCGTCGTGGACCGCCGGTGTGAGAAGCTCGAGCTCCGGAACGTCGCGTAGTCGGTCGCGGACCCGGCTGTACCGGTCCCGGCGGGCACGAGCGATGTCGGTCGGCTCGGACCGGCTGAGACCCAGCCGTGACAGCCGGCCAGGAGCGGCGTCCGGCGGCCCGCTCGGCGCGGAGAGCCCGTCGCCGTTACGGTCGATTTCCGTGATGCTTGGCGTCGTCGACGGCGGGCGCTCGGGTAACAGCGACGCTATCGGTCGGCCCAGAGCGGACACCAGATACGACCGCTCGGGGATGCTCGTGGCGGGCTGTGGCACGTGCGCCTCGCTCGCCACCACGAGGCCGCCGTGGGGGGCCGGGAGCACCTTCCGGAGGCTGAACAGCGAGATGTCGCCCGTCGTCCCCAGGAGCCGCCCCTGGTCGTCGCGGCTGAACAGCCCGCGGGCACAGTCCTCGACGACGGTCGCGCCGACGTCGCGGGCGGCCGCGGCGAGCCGACCGAACTCCTGGTCCGGGAAGCCGAGGTAGTGGACGAACAGCACGACCTCCGGCTCCAGCCGCTCGATTCGGTCGGCCAGCCCCGACCGCAGGGAGAGCGACCGCGTGACCGGGTAGTAGGACACGTCGATGCCGAGGTCGTGGAACGGCCAGACGGCGCTACTGGAGATGAACGCCGGCAACAGCGCCGTGTCACCGGGGCCGAGACCGAGTTCGGCCAGTGCCGCCCGGAGCCCCGACCGCGCGTACGCGTACACGGCCCGGTTCCCCGGCGGCACCCAGCGGTCGTCCTGGAGCCAGCCGGGAAGCTGTGTGGCGCTTGCCGGAAGCCACCGGAGATCGAACCGGGGGAGTACCTCGACCGTACCACGTCGCCAGGCCCGTCTCAATGGGTCGAGAGACAGCGCTCCCGGAACCGTCATCCTCCGGAGGCTCGCCTTCTCCACGTATAGTTATCGTCGGCCTACCGGGCGACGGGTCAGATGAGATACGAGGTCACCCACTCGACGTCGACGGCGCCGCTCACCACCGCCAGCACCGCCCAGGTTGACCCCCCGAGCGCGACCACGGCCAACAGCGTCGGCATCGAGGAGACGTACGGCATCAACGCGACGACCACCCCCGCGACGACGACCGAGAGGCCGGCGCTCGCGGCGGCCGCCCGCGCGAGCCCGCCGAGCCGGAGCGATAGCTCCTGGTGGATGTAGTAGACGTTGACCGCGGTGTACGCCGAGTAGGTGACGACGGTCGCCACCGCGGCCCCGACGACGCCGAACACGGGTATCAACAGGAGGTTCAACCCGAAGTTCGCGCCCGCCATCCCCATCTTCGCTATCGCCCGCGAGCGGGCCCGGCCCAGGTAATCGAGGCCGTCGCTCGTCGTCTTGTTGACGGCGTGGACGAGGATGAACACGCAGAACACCTGCAACACGGGGACCGCACCGAGATACGTCGAGCCGAACACGAGCCGAACGAGCGGCCGGGCGACCAGCCAGAGCCCGACGCAGGCGGGTGCGTACAGCAGGAGGACGTGGCCGAGCGACTGCTCGTAGAGGCGGGCGGCACGGCCGAGCTGTTCGCTCGCCTTCTGTTCGCCCAGCGCGGGCGAGATGGTGAACCCGAACGAAGACGCGGGGACGACGCTGAAGTCGGATATCTGCTTGGCGAGCACGTAGTAGGCGACGGCGGTCGGGTTCAACAGCGCGCCGACGAGGATGGTGTCGACCCGGTTGTCGATGACGCCCGCGCTCCGGGTCGCGGTCAGCGGCACGCTGTACCTGAGCACCCGTCGCAACAGGCCCTCCTCCGGGGTCGTCGTCTCCTCGTACTGGCGGTAGAACCGCCGGTAGAGCACGACGCCACCCAGCAGGATAGCGAGCACGAACCCCGCGATGTAGCCGAGCAGGACCCCGATGGCACCGAACCCCAACAGGACGAGCGCGACCCCGACGACGAGGCGGCCGACGCCGGTGACGACTTTCATGACGGCGCTCCAGTCGACCCGGTTGAACCCCTGGAACACCTGCACGATGTAGGCGTAGCCCGCCCGCGTGACGACGTAACCGGCGCCGAGTGCCAGGAACGGCGCCAGCGACGGTTCCTCGAGCAGGTCCGCGAGCGGCCCGCTGATGACGGTCAGCATCGCCGCGACGACCCCCGCGAGCACGACGGCGACAGCGACCGTCGCGCGGAGCAGGTGCCGCACCTGGCCGGGGGACGTCTCGGCGTACTCGGTGACGAACCGCGCGGCCGACTTCGGGAGCCCGAGCGAGCCGAGAATGGCGACGATGGCCAGCACCGACAGCGCGTAGTGGAGCATCCCGTAGGCCGGGGCGGTGAGCAGGTACCGGGTCAGAACCAGTATCAGCACCGCGTTCGACACCGAGTACAGTACCTCCGCCACGACGTTCGCCTTCAGTCCACGACTGATCCGGTCGGCGAGCGACATCGGCGCGTCGGGTTACGCCGACTCGTCGGGGTAGTAGTAGAGCCGGAACTCGCCGGTCGATTCGACCCGAGCGACGCCGGGCTGGTTCCGAATCGTGGCGAACGTCTCCCTGGAGTAGCGGAACCCGTCGTACAGCACCAGTTCGCGTTCGACGTCCCGTTCCGTGATGACGACGTACCTGCGTTCGTCGAAGAACTCGCCGAAGGTCGCGGGGCGCAGGTCGGTCGGCACGCGGTCTGACCGCCCGGGGAACGTCGCGGCCGTCTCCGACGTCGGCCCGTATATCGCGTCGGCGTACCGGCCCTGGCCGGCCCTGATGCCGGTGAACTCGACGCCCGGCTGTCGGGCCGCGAACGCCGACTCGTAGCCGGCGTACTCGGCTTCCGAAATCTGGTCGTTGGACTGGAAGATGAACGGCGAGGGGTGGACCGTCGCGAGCGTCAACACCAGCAGTAGCGCCACGCCGACCGTCGAGAGGGTCCCGCGGGCGGCCGGCGGGCCGACGCCCGCGTCGAGCAGGTGGGTGAGTGCGGCCGCACCCAGCAGGGTGACGAGCACCATCCCGAAGCCGATGTACCGGAAGTAGTGGTCACCGGCCGCCGAGAGGAACAGCAGGACGACGCCGGCCACGACCGGCACCATCCCGACCGTGAGGTACTTGTTGAGGGCGTTGTCGTCGGGGAAGGCGTCGTCGAGCCGTCCGCTGACGCTGTAGAGGCCGAGTCCGGCCGCGAGCACCGAGAACAGGAGGCTCCCGAGGAACAGTTTGACGAACAGCGACGCGAAGCTTCCGCCGACGCCGGCGACGGAGCCGGCGGTGCTCGCTATCTCACCGCCGGGTTCGACGATGCCGGCGGCGCTGGCGAGGACGCCGGCGATGCCGGCCTGCACCCGCGGGTGCCGCGGCGCCCACAGCAGGAACACGACCGAGAGCACGACGAACAGTGGCAGAAGCGAGCGGTGGGCGGCGACGGCGCCTTCCGGTCGGTACCGGCGCGCGAGCGTCTGGACGCCGACGACGGCCGCGAGGACGGCCAGTAGCGTCAGCCCCTCCTCCGGGTGGACGAGTATCAGGCCGGTGCCCGCCAGCGCGGCGAGTCCGCCGGTCGCAGTGACCGCACCGAGGCTCCGCTCGCCGAACTCGCGGCTGGCGTGCGCGAACAGCAGGAACAGCACGAACGGCAGGAACAGCACCGCCTGGCTCGACGGGTGGGCGGTGAGATGGGTGCCGACGTTGTTGAGCGGCAACAGCAACAGCGCGGCGAACAGCCCGACGAGCGGGCCGCGCCGCGAGCCCGTGGCGAGCCCGACACACAGCGGCACGAACAGCAGGAACACGACCACGAACAGAACGACGGCGTACTCGATGGCGCGGGTGAGGGGGACGCCGAACACCGCCGCCTCGAACACGGCGAGCGTGTGAACGCCCGGATACAGCAGGTCGGCGGGAGCGAGCGTACCGGCGGCGATTTCGCGTGCCCAGCCGAGATGTGTCAGGGGGTCCGCGGGGCCGGCGAAATGGTAACCACGGACGACGGGGAGGCCGACGACGAGCGTCACGGCCGCCCCGGCCAGCACCATGCTCACACGGCGCACGTCCGCCTGCACGCCGGCCGATAGTCCGGCGACCAGCGCGGTGGCCAGCGCGATGCCGATGCCGGCCCAGAACACCACGGGCGAGGCGGCGTACACCGACAGTTCGTAACCGGTCGCCGGCGCCTCGTGGGCGGCCACGGCGGCGACGGCCACGCCAACGAGTCCGACGACGAGCGATACTTTCCCGAGCCGAGTCGTCCGAGCGTGCGTATGCATGATGGCTGTTCGTCGCGCGGAGCGCACGACCTGTTTGCCCGCTTTGCCGCCGGAACGGGCTTTGTTATGGGTCGTGTTCCGTCGGGTAACGGCGGGTTACTCGCGGGCCTCCCGGCGGTTCGCGGCCCGCTCCGCCGGGCGACCAGGGCGTTCGCCACCCTTGCCCATCGCTCGCCGGTAGACGGACAGTAACCGGTGGCCCATCCGTTCGAGCGTGATATCCCGAACCGCCTCCCGCCCGTCCGAACGCTCTCCCCGTTCGAGAACTTCGACGAGCGCGTCGACGAGTTCGGCGTCCGAGCGGCCGACCGCGGTGTTCGCCACCCCGGATAGCCGCTCGCGTACGTCGCCCACGTCGGTGGCGACGACCGGGAGCTGACAGGCCAGCGCCTCCTTGACTGCGTTCGGCGACCCCTCGCGTTTCGATGTGAGGAGCATGGCGTCGGCGGCGTTCATGTACGTCGCCACGCGCTCGTGGGGGACCCCCGAAACCGCGTGCAGTTCGACGGGGGCATCGAGCCGGCGGTCCGCGTTCTCGGCTACGCGCTCGGCTCGCGGGAAGTTCTTCACCTCTCGGTCCGGCGCGTAGGGGAACAGCACGTGGAGCGCCTCGGCGGACCAGCCGAGTCGGTCGCGGGCCGCTTCGCCGTCCATCGGGCGGAACCGCTCGGTGTCTACGCCGTGGGGAACGACGTGGCAGGGCTGGTCGAGGTCGGCCGCCATCGCCGCCGACATGACGACCGTTGCGTCCGCCCGGGTGGCACACCACCGGCTCAGCCAGCCGAACTCGCCGTGGAGGTCCGTCCCCCACAGCGACACCACGACGGGCCGGGTCGGCTGGGCGAGCGCGGCCGGCGCGGTCAGCCCGAAGTTGGCGTGGACGAGGTCGTAGTCGTCGAGGCCGTGGTCGAGCACGCGCGGATAGAAGCGGACGTAGTCGGTCACCGACCGGCGTCGCCCTGCCTCCGGGTCGTGCTCGCCGGGCACCTCGAGGACGGTGCAGGTGGCGCCGAGCCGTTCCAGTATCCGGACCTGGTCGTCGAAGAAGGGGCGCGGCGACGTGACCAGTTGGAGCACGTCGAGGCCCGCGTCGTCGCTCTCGGGGGTGAGGTCGGCGGTCGGCGGGCGCTCACGGCTCATAGCCGTCGGTAGTCGAAGCCGGCCGCGCGCGCCTCGTCGGCGTCGAACAGCCCCGACACGTCGACGAGCACGGGCGCGTCGGCGAGCGCCTCGGCCATCGCGTCGAGGTCGAACCCCGCGAAGGCGTCGTGGGGCGTCGCCACGACGACGCCGTCGAAGCCGTCGAACGCGAGCGACGACTGGAGGTCGAGACCGACGTGGCGGCGGACCTCGGCGGGGTCGGCGTGCGGGTCGTACCCCTGGACCGACACGTCGAACGTCCGCAGTTCCGCGGCGATGTCGGCCACCTTCGAGTCCCTGATGTCACCGACGTTCGGCTTGTAGGTGACTCCGAGCAGGAGCAGTCGGCTCTCCCCGAGCACCTTCCCGCGTTCGTTGAGCGCCCGGAGCGCGAGGTCGGCGACGTGGCCCGGCACCGACTCGTTCACGCGACGGCTCGTCAACAGCAGGTCGGTCGTGAACCCGGCCTGCTCGGCACGGTGCGCCAGGTAATGTGGGTCGATGGGGATACAGTGGCCGCCCACGAGGCCCGGGCGGTACTCGTCGTGGAAGTTCCATTTCGTACCCGCGGCTTCCAGCGCGGCGTGGACGTCGACGCCGATGTGGTCGCAGGCCATCGCCAGTTCGTTCATCAGCGCGATGTTCACGTCCCGCTGGACGTTCTCGAACACCTTCGCGGCCTCCGCCGCCTCGATGGACGGGGCCTCGTACACGCCCTCGTCGGCGACCGTCCGGTACAGCTCCGCGAGTTCGGCCCGGACGCGGTCGGTCTGACCGCTGACGATTTTCACGACGCCGTCGAGCCCCCGGTCGGCGTCGCCGGGCGAGGCCCGCTCGGGCGAGTAGCCGACCGCGAACTCCTCACCGCAGGTGAACCCCGAGGCATCCTCGATGGCCGGCACGAGTACCTCCCGGGTCGCACCGGGGTACACCGTCGACTCCAGTACGACCGTCGTGCCCGGCGAGAGATGTTCTCCCACGGAGCCTGCGGCCGCCTCGACGGCGCTCAGGTCGGGGATGTTCCCTTCGCCCAGCGGCGTCGGGACCGTGATGACGACGTAGTCGGCCGTGGCGACCAGCGCGGGGTCGGCGGTGAACGAGACGTCGCTGTCGGCGACCTGGTCGTCGCCAAGGTCGCCGGTCGTGTCGGTGCCGTCCGCGAGTCGGCCGACCTTCACGGTGTCGACGTCGTAGCCGACGACGGCGTGACCGGCCCGGTCGAACGCCACCGCGAGCGGCAGGCCCACGTAGCCGAGGCCGACCACACAGACGGTCGCGCCGTCCGCGCGTTCGACTGACGTGAGCACCTCGTTCCGGTCGGCGCCCGGTTGGCTCGCCGTCATCGTTCCGCCCCCGCAGGCAGTCTCGTCGCTCGCTCGTCGTCGGTGACAACGGGGTCGACTGTCAGCATAGACACACAGAAGCCGGACGCGATTTCGCCGCTTTGTAATACTGGGATTACGTGGTGTAGCGACCGTATACCGGGAGAAAGAACAGGGTGGTGGTGCTCTCGGTGGCGACGGTAGAACGCAGAACTGTCTATCTCTTGTCTGGATTATACGGCGTAAGCTCTTGCTACGTCATCCCCGCTCGACCGCCTTCACGACCTCGAACGCCTCGGCGTGGGTCGTGCCGACCTGGAACCCCCGGAACCGGCTCCGACCTTCGATGCCGTCGAGCCAGCCGTCGCCGTGTTTCGCCACCTGCGAGGCGTGAGCGCGGAGGGCGGCGAACTTGCGGTCGACCGTCGCCGAGACGTCGACGTACAGCTGTGGGTCGAACGACTCCGCGACGATGCCACCGGGCGTCATCGGCTCGTACATGTACACGGAGCGGCGGTTCTTCCGGGTCGCCGCCAGCACCGCCCGCGTCAGGTTCACGTGGTCCTGGTGGGAGTCGTGGAGCCAGTGGGTGAACACCGCGTCGGGGTCGTACCGGCCGAGCAGGTCGTCCAGGCGGCCCACCAGCGGTCGCTCGAACCGTCGCCGGTCGGCCGGCACGTCGAGCAGTTCGATGTCGACGCCAAGCGCCTCGGCCGCCCGTTCGGCCTCCGCCCAGCGGGCGTCCTCGGTGTTCTCGGGGAAACTCGTCAGCACGGCCACGGTCACCTCGGCCCCGCAGTCGGCGTGTTTCGCCAGCGTGCCGCCGACGCCTATCTCCACGTCGTCCGGGTGGGCGCCGAGCGCGAGCACGCGGTCCGGCTTGCCGATCACGCGTCGACCTCCTCGGTTCCCTCGCCCGCGACGAACTGGTCCCAGTAGCGCAACACAGTGACCTCCTTCGGCTCGGGCACGTCGACGTCGACGCCGGCGACGAGTTCGAGGCTGTGTCGCGGCAGGTTGACGCCCGCGAACGTCGTGATGACGGTGCCGCCGCCGAGCCGCGGGTTCACGTCGATGAGCTTCGCCGTCCCGTCGTCGTCGCGCTTGAACTGCATGCAGGTGGGGCCAGCCAGCCCCAGCGACTCGGCGACGCGCCGGCAGGTGCGGCTCAGGTCCTCGTCGTGGACGACCTGGCCCGCCGTCGAGATGCCCCCCTTGGTGGCGAGGCGCTCGCGGGGCACAGCCCGGAGTGCGTTGCCGTGCAGGTCCGAGAGCACGTCCACCGTGTACTCGGTGCCCGGGAGATACTCCTGGACGAGCATCCGGTCGTCGCCACGGAGCGCTAGCTCCAGGTCGGCCCGGTCGTGGACGACCGTCGCCCCCTCGCTCCCCTTCCCCCGGACGGGTTTGACGAACCGCGGGAATCCCGACACATCACGCGGGTCGGGGTCGACGTGCGTCTCCGGGAGCGGGGCGACGCCCCGCATCGCCTCGTCGAACGCGGCCTTGTCGGTGCAGGTGTCGATGCTCTCGGGGGGTGAGATGACGGGGACGACGCCCGCGGCCCGAAGTTGGTCGCGGTGGCGCGCGTACGGCTCGATGTCGAACCCGGAGGTGGGGAGGATGACGTCGACGCCCTCGTTGACGATGAGGTCGAACGCGGCGTCGAAGAAGGCCTCGTCGTCGGCCCGCGGCACCGTGTACCCCTCGTCGGCGAGATGGAGCCCCGCCGACCGCTTGCTCGCGTCGGTCGCGACGATTCGCCCGTCGAAGCCGGCGCGCCTGAGCGACTGTATCGCCCCGACGGCGGCCGGACCCCCGGCTCCCGGTATCAGGACTGTTGGGCCAGCCATGCCCGTTCATACGCCAGTCGTTCCTTAGTTAGTAACCGGCTTACCCCGTGGGCGTCGCTCCCGACGACGAAATCGACGCCGTAGTCGGGTGCTACTGCCACCAGGCGGCTCGGTGGCAACCCGTAGCGGCGGTTTCGCTCGAGCAGAACGCCCCCCTCCGCGGCCGCCGCCATCAGCCCGGACAGCTCCGCGTCCGTCAGCTCGTACCCCCGGCGCTCGGCAAAGAGCAGGGGATGCCCCCAGACGTCGACGGCCGGGTTCCGGAGCATCGCCGCCGCCGCCCGGAGGTAGTCCTCGCGGTCACCGTCGAAACTGTGGAACACGCCCGTAACGACGTCGGCGACGCTCGTCACCGCGGGCGGTGCGTCGATGCGGCCGTCGGTGTCGAGCGTCTTCGCCTCACAGCCGAGCAGTATCGTCAGGTCGAACGTCTCGCGTGCGGCCTCCACGTCCGTACGGAGCGCGCCGTAGTCGTAATCGAGCCGCCGCCGGACGTGCTCGGAGAACACGAGGAACTCGAGCCCGTTGGCGACGGCCCGCTCGCAGTAGTCCGCGACCGTCGCCTGCCCGTCGGTGTAGTCGGTGTGGAGATGCCAGTCGCCCGGCCGGTCGACGAGCGCGGCGAGGTCAGTCATCGACCCGGTGGCCCACGTCCGCGAGCTGTTCGAGTAGGACGTCGGTGGTGTCGCGGCGCTCGGCGAGCAGGTGACGGCGGCGGCTCTCCCAGTCGGTCCCGTCGTCGTCGAGGAGGGCCTCCGCCCGCGCGAGCCCCCGCCGCTGGCGGCGCGCGGCGTCGTCGGCCGTGTGGTTGAACAGGAGGCCGAACTCCCGTTCGAGTTCGGCGGTGTAGCCCGTCTCCCAGTGGGAGATGTACACCGCTGGCGTCCCGAGGACGGCCGCTTCCGTCGCCATGGTGGCGCTCTCCCCGACGAACAGGTCCGCGTGCGCGAGCAGGTGGTGCATCTCGTGGGGCGGGAGGCTGTAGCGGTACGGCTCCAGCGCCCGCGGGAGCGTCGCCTGCGAGGAGATGACGACGTGGCCGCCCGCGGCCTCCAGTCGCTCGACGACCGCCTCCAGTCCGGTGAGTCCCTGTTTCCCCAGGTCGTGGGCGGCGTCCCACGCGACCACGCGGAGCACCACCAGCGGCTCCTCGGGCGAGAGGTCCGTGGCGTCGAACGGCGCCCGCGACGGCACGAACCGGTCGGGGTGGAGGTAGGCCAGTTCGTGGTAGCCCGGATAGCGGACCTGCTTCGGCCCGGCGTCGCCGCGGTAGCCGACCGGCGTGCACACGCGGTGGGCGAACGGGAACGAGAGCCGGTTCTGGAGGCGGGCGTGCTCGGTGTCCGCGAACACGAGGCTCCGGGCGCCGACCAGCGGTGCGACGTGCGAGGCGGCGACGCCGCCGATGGCCGTGATGACGGCCGGCCGGATGCGCCGTACGGCCCGGAGCAGGCGCCACTCGTAGGTGGCCTGAACACGGGCGAGCGACAGCGCCGAACCGGAGGTTCCGGCGAGCATCCGGTGGTCGATGTCGTAGACGTCGAGCAGGTCACGGGCTACGTCCTTCTCGCGAGCGAACACGTGAACATCGACGCCGGCCGCCTCGAGTTCGCGAATCCCGTGTCGGAAGAAGTGGACGTGCGCGGGATGCTGAATCGTGACCACGACCGGCGAGGGGAGCGCGGACGGCACCACCGTCCCGTGTCCGTCGCTCCGGGCGTCCCCGGCCATCGTCATCCGCCGGGTTCGACCCCGCCCGGCCCCTCGACGTCGACCCAGAGATAGAGGTGACGATGGGCGTTCTCGACGCTCGGGTTCGCGGGCGCGTCACCCACGAACAGCAGGTAAGTCAGCCGGAGGTCCGTGCCAGTCGTGCGCGGGGTGAGGTCGTGACGCACCTGCCACGTCTCGCCGGCCGCCACCGTCGCCTGCGCCCGGTCGAGTTCCTGCTGCCGGACCACGGTCGGCTCGCCACCGTCGGTGTCGACCTGTTGGAGCACGACGACGGCGGTGTAGCTGACGGTCCGGCCCTGGTGGTTCTCGACGGCCGAAACGACCGACGCCGATTCGCCGAACGTGAGTTCCGTGGGGTAGCCGCCGGCGACCAGTTCGTCGCCTTGCTCGGTCAGAAGCGAGACCTGCGTGTACGACTCGCCCTCGGCGGGCGCGACGAAGGCGAACCCCGTCGCGGCGACCGCCAGGAGGACGGCGACGGCCAGCATCGCGTTCAGCGCGGCGTCGACCTGTGAGGGGCCGGCGAGCCACGCACGGAACCTGCCCACGCCGCTCCTGATTGGGAGTCGGAACCGCTGTTCCTGGGGCACCCGAGCGCGTCGCAGGCCCGCCGCCAGCGTGAACCCGACGACGGCGACCGACAGCACCGAGAGGACGCTCCCGGCGTCGTAGCCGACGTCCGCGAACTGCAGGGCGAGCGCCAGCAGTGGAACCAGTGCGACGCTGGTCGCCACCGAGAGTGCGAGCCGCTGGGTCAGGGTCGGTCCCCACGCCGCCGTCTCCCGACCGTGCGGGTCGCGTCTCGCGTCCCGTGCTCTGGGGTACAGCGCCCCCAGGAGCGTGTAGCCGGGAAAGAACAACAGCAGGGGTGCCCCGACCAGGAGCCTGACCGGCGTGGCCGTCCGCGGGAACGAGACGAGGAGGGCGTCCGTGACCAGCACGAACCCCAGCACCCCGAGGTAATCCATCGGTAACTCCGAGACGGACTCCACGAACTGTCCCCACGGCGATTTTTCGGACGTAACGTCTCTCATGTCCTCGACCGGGTTGTGATACCGACCTGTCGCATATTGTTATGGTCGTGCTACGGGCGGGAGAACGGGTCCGTCCACCCGGGTCGTCGCCCGCGGCGACGCTGACGGCGCCCGCCCGCTCCGGAACGCCCCCGCGGGATACAGGCTCCGCGAGTAGATGGTGCGTAGCAGGCCAGTACCGTCTCGCCCCCCGTCAGGACCTGCCGAGCATCGGCACACCGGGTCGACCATCGAGGAGCCACAGGAGCGCCGCCGCCGACAGTGGGCCGACGTACAGCGCCACGGTCAGCGGCTCGAACGACCCGCTGGCGAACCCCGCCAGGAACTCGTGGAGATACAGCACCGTCCTGCCGAACAGCCCGCGGTCGGTGGCGTACGGCGGGAGGCTGACCAGCGGCCACAGCACCAGCGACACGGCGAGTTCGCCCTCCCGGGCTGACGCGTACAGTACGTCGCCAACCAGATGCGACCAGTAGCCGACGGTGAAGGCGAGCCCCTCCGCGGGCCAGCCACGGAGGAGCGCGATGCCGACGACGAGCAGTCCGAGCGGGACGGCCACGAGCGCGGAGTGGCCGACGGCGTAGCCCGAGGGGAACAGCCCCCAGCCCCAGGAGAGCGGTTTGTCGACCAGGTCCGGGAACAGCGACGCGGCGAGCAACACGACCGTCGGGCGGTCCGACGGCGGCTTCCGGGTGGCGAGCCGGTGGGACAGCGAGTACAGCAGATAGCCGAACGCGGCGTGGCCCCACGGCCACATCAGTCCCGCTCCGGCGGGGCCCCCGGCGCCGCATGCCGAGCGCGGCCCTGCCGCTCACACCGGCGAGATGGGCGGTCGATACGGTCGGTCATCTACTCGGACCAGGCCGCGGCCGGCTATTGTTATGTCTCCCATACGCCACAGGAGGTGCGTACTCGCCCGGGGCCGTCGGTTCCGGGGGGTCGGGCGGGCGACCGGGCGCCCCGGAACTGGGTACGCGGGCGATAGCGGGCGGAAGCGGCTCAATAACGAAACGCGACCGTGCCGCATCGACGCCCATGCAACTGGTCTGTACGGAGGGTGACGGATGGGTTCGGTCGTGATATCGGTCGACGCCGAACTCGGCTGGGGGTTCCACGACCTGGCGAAGCCGCCGGAGCGCCGCGTCGAGAGCGGCCGACCGGGGTGGCGTGCCCTGCTCGACCTGTTCGACGAGTTCGACGTCCCCGCGACGTGGGCGTACGTCGGCCACCTCCTCCTGGAGGACTGCGACGGCCAGCACGGCGACTACCCGTCCGGGTGGTTCACGCGGGAACGCGGGGAGTGGAGCGACCGTCCGGACCTCCGGTTCGGACGCGAACTCGTCAAGGCCGTGCGCGCGGCCGACGCCGACCACGAACTCGGCTGTCACACGTTCTCCCACGTCGAGTTCGGCGACGCGTCGACGGAACTGGCACGCGCGGAAGTCGAGGCCAGCGTGGCGCTGGCGAACGCCGAAGATATCGACCTCGCGTCGTTCGTGTTCCCGCGCAACAACGTGGGCCATCTCGACGTGCTGGCGGAGTGGGGGTTCACCTGCTATCGCGGCGAGACGCCGGTCGCCCGCACCGACTCGCGGCTCCGGCGGCTCCTCCAGGCCACCGTCGGCGACTGGACGCCGCCGCTGGTCGAGCCGCGACTCGACAGCTACGGGATGGTGAACGTCCCGGCCTCCCTGTACCTGTTTAGCTTCGAAGGACGTGCACGGAGCCTCGTGGAGCCGGTGTTCGGGGACCCAGTCGTCCGGCAGGCGTGTCGCGGCATCGACGCGGCGGCCGACGGCGACGGCGTGTTACATCTCTGGCTTCACCCGAACAACCTCGTCGACGACCGCGACCGCGACCGTATGCGGGCGATACTCGAGCACGTCGAGCGACGGGGCGTCCGGGTCGAGACGATGCGCGGCGTCGCCGAGCGGGTGCTCGACGGGCTCGCCGCGTCGGCCGTCCCGGTCGACCGCCGGGACGGTTAGTCGCGCCGGTGCCCGTCGGTTCGCTCGAGCGCGAGCACGTAGTAGTCGACCCGACTCCCGCAGTCGCGACACCGAACGGCGGTACCGCGAAGCAGGTCCGACTCCGTCGTCGGTTCGGGCCTCCCACCATCGGGCAACGGAACGTCGTGTGTGGAATCACAGGCGGGACAACGGAGGCGCATGCGTGATACTACGGCCGTAAGGCGACTCACAGGATAGTAATGCTCCGGTTATCGGGGAGTTGGCAGTCGCTACGAGAACGTGTCCCGGGCGGGGGGAGGCCCGCGACACCGAGCGAAGCGATCCGGTCCGGGGGAAGGAACCGAACGCTGGCCCCGCACGACGTGCGGAACCATCCGGGGGTTCCACAGCCGATGTGATAACTCAAACGACAGGTTTGCAACCAGATAGATACGTCTACTCCTCGTTCGGTTGCGGCCCCGGGACCGGTACCCACCGACGGCAATCGGCGCCCGGCCGGTCGACGAACTCGCGACACACTCTGTTACAGCTATAGATATGTAACAATCTTCGCACCGAGGCGGTTCGAACCGTCGACCCGGAGTGGGCCGGGTATTGAAACCGGCCGAGTCGTTGCCCGCTCTCGATGCTAGAACGGAGCTACTCTTGGGAAGTATCAACATACCACGGTACGGGGGACGGTTCGGGGAGCGTGCGGGAGCGTGTCGTGGACGGCGGAGTACCAAACGAATAACTTTGTCTCCCGTGGCCCATGCGCCATCCATGGCAGAGTTCCTGTCAGACGACGACTTGGACCGAATCGACGCGTTCGTGAACACACCGAAGTACCGTCGCAGTCCGGACCAGCTGGTGCCGGACGACGAGCCCGACGAGGAGTAGTACGTTCCCGCGCGTCCCCACGGGGTGGGGACGGTGGCTCACACGAGGTTTTCGGCTTCGATGCGCTCCCAGACCGAGCGGCCGGGTTCGGTGATGCCGTACACGCGGCCTTTCTTCCGGTCCTCGGAGACGAGCAGGTCGACGAGCGACCGCTCGCGGAGCTCGTGGAGCGCACGCGACACGTGCGCGATAGAGCAGTCCGCGTCGTTGGCTATCTGGGACGGCGTGGCTGGACTCGACGCGAGTCGTCGGAGGACCGCCACCCTGTAGCGGGAGCTGATGACGAAGCTAATCTCGTCCCAGTCCGCGCTCACGGGCGGCAACCCTCCGCGTGCGTGCGTTGATGGTTCATGCTGGGTGGGTACGGGTGCTCGCCGGAACGTTACGAACGCTCGCCGAGAGCGTCGGCGGTGCCTGCCGCTCGGTTCCGGGGTGACTGCTGAGTGTTCCCACGTTCCCGGGGATAGCCTTTTCGTCCGTTTTCGGCGTTCAGACTTGCTTACTCTCGATAATCGTAGCGTACTGGATGCGACCGGCCTCGCTCTCGTCGCGGGTTCCGGAGTATTACCGACGAATACCCGCCGAGACTGTTTCTTACGCCGGTTCTGGGCTGATGCGTCACGTATATACTCCCGGAAGCCAGCGGTCGGAACACGAGATGTCCGAGACACCCATGCCGAACTGTGCCTATCCAAGCGACGGAGCAGTGCTCGCGAGAGCGGAGCCCGAACCGGACGAGCGACTCAGCAAGCGTGTCGTGGCGGCGCTGGAAGCGGCCGCCGGCTACGACGCCGCGGGCGGTGGCGAGACGCTGTACGACGCGGTAGACCCGGACGCGCTCGACGCGCTGTTCGCGGAGACGCCGCGGTCGGACCGGGCCGGTGGCTGTGTCCGGTTCCCGGTCGCCGGGGTCGAAGTCGCCGTCGCCGCCGACGGTGAGATCGCCGTCATCGAGCGGTCCGACGACTGACGACCGCGCTCGACGAGTCGTATCATCTGAACGAGTCTTCCGAGAGTTCGCGGGGGAGTCTGCGACGGTGACGCCGCCAGTAGAGGTACTGCACGACGCCCGAAACCGCGAACGCCACGACCACGAGCCCGCCCAGGACGAGCGTCGGGATCTCGCCGACGAGCGGGGCGCCTACGAAATCGAGGAGGAACAGCACCACTCCCGCGGCCGCGAGCAGGAGGTAGTGGAAATGCCAGGGGTAGTCGTTGGCGACGCTCGGTGTCAGGTAGGAGTCGATGTCCCGCGCCTGGCTCGTGAGCGCCACCTCGCCACTGTCCTGGTCGTAGTCGATGATGCCCGAGTCGGCCATCTTCGGGACGTGTGTCTGGTACAGCGAGACGTAGACGCGCTTCTGTTGCTGTCTGGTGAGCGACTCGACGTCGGTGTCGTTCTCCATCGCGGCGATGCGCTCGGCCAGCTCCGTGATGGTGGCGCTCCCGCCGTGTTCCCTGAGGTAGTACAGCACCATCCGTCTGCGGGGGCTACTCAGGAGGTCGAACACGAGGTCCTGTGACAACCGGCTCTCCGAGTCACTCGACACGCTGTGGTCACCCGGGTGGCTGTCCCCCGTTCCCGCCGGTTCGGAACCACGACCAGTTACTGGGCATCGCTGTCCACTCGTTCGTATCCGCACTTTGTTACAGCCGGTCTACGAACGCCTAGAGCCGTCTTACCCCACGAGGCCGCCGTCCCGGAGTTCGCTAGGTGGGAGTCACCCCGAACGCCGCCCGGCTCACGCGTCACCGACCCGGCTCACGTAGGAGAGTCATACCGCCGGCGCCCCCGCTCGACGGCTGACCCGTGTCAAAGATGAGGGGGTGGGGGACACACCGCCGGCCGGGGGGCGGCCACGGCCCGCCACCCGGCGGGATGTGCGTGCACACAGGGGGGGACGGGCGGACGCGGCGCCCCGTGCGACCACTACGACCGTGTCGTGCGCTCGTCTCGGCGCGCCGACTGGTCCGCCCGGTCGCTACTCCGTCGCGTGTCACCATTGTAATAGCGACGCTACGGCGGATTCACGCGGTGTACCGGACACCTACGTCGGGGTGGGGCCACCGCTCGACGCGGTGGCCGGTGCGACTACCCGCTCCGAGGTGGCCGGCCACGCGGCGGGGACCCAAGCCGTGCATAACAAAGGTTTGGTCTACGGTAGCACGTGCCGACGTGGTCCAGACAGCACGGTACGGCGACCCACCGAAGCGACTCCGGTGCACCCACCCACCTCGGGCTCCGGCCGAGAGCATCGACGGAGAGGGCGATGGCGAGCGGTAGGGAGGCGTCCGAGGGGGCCGTCGCGTCCCCCGAGGAGGGGACGGGCCTCTCGCTGGAGCACCGGTTCGAGATACTGCGGAACGCGCGGCGGCGGTACGCTCTCGAGTACCTGCGAGAGCGAGGCGGGCCGGTCGTCATCGGTGACCTCGCGGAGCACGTCGCCGCTCGTGAGACCGGCACCGCCCGCGACCAACTGACCCGACAGGAGCGGAAGCGCGCGTACGTCGGCCTCTATCAGTGTCACCTCCCCACCATGGACGAGGCGTCGGTCGTCGAACTCGACACCACCCGTGGCATCGTCTCGCCGGGTCCGGCGGCGCCTGGGCTCTATCCGTATCTGAGCGCCGGGGACCCACAACTCGACGAGTGGTACCGGTACTATCTCGCCATCGTGGCGCTCGGAACGGTCGTGACCGCCGTCGGCCTCGTGGTCGGGGTCGCCGGTCCTGCCGTGCTCGCGACCGTAGCGACGCTCGTCGCCTGTGCGCTCGCGCACGTTGTCGTCGAGGCGGGCGTCGCACCGTCGGCCGAGCGCCGCCTGTTGCCGCTCCCGCGGTGGCCCGACGTCTGACCGCCCGTAGCTCCGACTTACGTCGCTAACCGCGTGCTATCGGCTCGGCAACGCGACCATAACAAAGGCCGCGGCACGGGTACAGCAGGCCCGTCCACAGGCGCCGGTCGCGACCCGCGTGCCGGCGGGACGAAAAGCCGATGTTACCGACAATGACGACACGCTACTCCACCCGAGAGGCACCGAGCGAAGACGACACCCGACGCTCCGCTCCACGGGGGGGCGGTCGCTGATGTGTGGCATCGTCGGCTGTGCCGGCTCCGGCGACACGGTCTCGAACGTCCTGACGGGGCTCGAGAACCTGGAGTACCGCGGCTACGACTCGGCCGGCGTCGCGCTTCGCAACGGAAGCGGCATCGAGATATGCAAGCGCGCCGGTGAGATATCGGCGCTCCAGGGCACCATCAGCCAGCGGCTGTCCAGCGGCTCCATCGCCATCGGCCACACCCGCTGGAGCACCCACGGGCCACCGACCGACGCGAACGCCCACCCCCACACCGACTGCACGGGCGAGGTCGCGGTGGTCCACAACGGCATCATCGAGAACCACGCCGACCTCCGCACTGCCCTCGAGGCCCGCGGCCACGAGTTCACAAGCGACACCGACACCGAGGTCGTCCCGCATCTCCTCGAGGAGCATCTCGCGGCGGGCCGGGACCTGGCGGGCGCGCTCCGCGAGACGCTGTCGGTGCTGGACGGAAGCTACGCGCTCGTGGTGCTCGCGGACGGGGAGGACGCGCTGTACGCCGCTCGCCGTGGCTCGCCGCTCCTCCTGGGTGTCGACGACGATCGGACGTTCCTCGCCAGCGACGCACCCGCGTTCCTGGAGTACACCGACAGCGTCGTCGTGCTCGAGGACGGCGACGTGGCGACGGTGACCGCCGACGGCTACGCCGTCACCGACGCCGACGGCGCGCCGGTCGAGCGCGCGGTCCGGAGCCTCGACTGGACGCCGGAGGACGCCCGCAAGGAGGGGTACGACCACTACATGCTCAAGGAGATACACGAGCAACCCGACGCGGTCCGGCGGGCGATACGCGGCCGCATCGACGAGTCGACGGGCGAGCCGACGTTGGCGTTCCCCGACGGCGCGTTCGCGGACGTCGACCGCGTCCAACTCGTCGGCTGTGGCACCTCCTATCACGCCGCGCTCTACGGGGCCGGCCTGCTCGCACGCGAGGGGGTCGACGCGCGGGCCATCCTCGCCAGCGAGTACGCGGAGACGACGCCGACGCTCGACGACCGCACGCTCGTCGTCGGCGTCACCCAGAGCGGGGAGACGGCCGACACCCTCGGGGCGCTCCGGCACGCCAGCCAGCGGGGCGCGCGCACGCTCGCGCTCACGAACGTCCTCGGGTCGACGGCGGCCCGCGAGTGCGACGACGCGCTGTTCATCCGCGCCGGGCCCGAAATCGGCGTCGCCGCCTCCAAGACGTTCTCCTCGCAGGTGGTGACGCTCCTCCTGCTCGCGGCGACGGTGGCCCGCGACCTGACGGGCGACCTTTCGGCGGACAGCCGCGCGGCGGTGCGGGCGCTCACTGCGCTTCCCGACCAGCTCCAGGCGGTCATCGACGACACGGACGCGGGCGTCATCGCGGAGCGGTACGCGCGACAGGAGGCGTACTTCTTCATCGGGCGCGGGCTGGCGCATCCGGTCGCGCTGGAGGGGGCGCTGAAGTTCAAGGAGATATCCTACGAGCACGCCGAGGGGTTCCCGGCGGGCGAGCTGAAACACGGGCCGCTCGCGCTCGTCACGGCCGAGACCCCTGTGTTCGCGGTGTTCTCCGGCCGGAGCGACGAGAAGACGCTCAACAACGTCCAGGAGGTGCAGGCACGGGGCGCGCCCGTCGTCGCGGTCACCTGCGAGGGGAACGACGCGGTCCTCCAGCAGGCCGACGAGGTGTTGACCGTGCCGGACACGCATCCCGACCTCGTCGGCGTCCTCTCGACGGTCCAGCTCCAGCTCATCTCGTATCACGTCTCGGACCTGCTAGACAGGGCTATCGACAAACCCCGTAACCTCGCAAAGAGCGTCACCGTCGAGTGAGCGCCGTCGGGTAATCGGCGGCTTACCCGGACGTGGCCGTTCCCCGCGTTCGAGCCAGTGCGGTGGCTTTCAGTCATGCGGTTTTTCGGAGTCAACCTCTCGCTCCTGTCGCTCCGGGAATATCTATAAATAGGATGCTGTCGGTAATGGCTACATAGTCGGTAGGACAGCCACAGACGGCACCGAGACGCGCCGGCGGCACAGAGAGACATCCATCTCGTGGCGCACCGTCAGCCGACGGTGCGGCCAGCGACAACGCGACCGGAGGACCCGGGGAATGAGCACAACACACCAACGACAGAACGCACAGGTACAGGAGGAGGAACCGACGACCGACGGCGAGGAGACGCCGGCGACAGGGGGAACGCCACCCGTCACGGCGTTGCCGCTCGACCAGGTGTTCGACGTACTGAAAAACGAGCGGCGGCGGCTGGTGTTGCGCTATCTGAAGCGGAACGACCAGCCGGTGTCGACGAGCGACCTGGCGGAACACGTCGCGGCCCACGAGACCGGCAAGTCCATCGAGCAGATATCGTCGGACGAGCGGAAGCGCGCGTACGTCGGGCTCTACCAGTGTCACCTGCCGAAGATGGACTCGATGGACGTGGTCGAGTTCAACAAATCGCGTGGCATCGTGCGGCTGGGCGAGAACGGAAGCTGTGTCGACCCGTATCTCGGGGGGCCGGACCCCGGGGCCGACCAGAACGCCGACGTCTGGGCGCGCCGCTATCTCGGGCTCTCGGGTGTGAGCCTCGGACTGCTGGTTCTCACGACGGTCGCCGCGCCGCCGGTCGCCACGACCGTCGGGTTCGCCCTGGTCTCGCTGGCGTTCTGTGTCACCTCGGCGCTCCACTGTCGGGACGCCGCGGAGTACTGGCTTCCGACCGCCTGAGTCGCCCCGGTGTCGAGGGTGGGTCGCCGGCGCGCTACTACTCCCCGGAGTCCCAGCGACACGTCCGGACGTGGACGAACGCCGTAGCCGACAGCGCGAGGACGACGAGCGCGAACGCCGGCACGACGAGCCACGGCGTGGCCGTGGCGGCGAGAAGCGCGACCCCGAACGCGACGAGACTCCCCGCGGCGAGAGCCCCGTAGACGACGTGCCAGCGGACGGCCTCCTCCGTCTCCTCGTTGCCGTCCGTGTCGATGTACCGGAACAGCGGCTCGGCGTTCGGTCCGAGGCTGACCCGGCCGCGGGACTTCTCGAACTCGACGATGCCCATCGAGTCCATCTTCGGCAGGTGACACTGGTAGAGCCCGACGTACGCGCGCTTCCGCTCGTCGGAGGTGACCGCCTCCTCCGGCTTCTCGTTCTCCGCCGCGGCGATAGCACGGGAAAGCTTGCCGACCTCGACGCGTCCATCGTGGTCACGGAGGTGGTTCAACACGAGCCGACGCCGGTGGTTCTTGAGCGTCTCGAACACCTGGTCGAGTCCCAGCGCGTCCGCCGACGCCTCCTGCCCTCCCGTCGACGAGTCGACGTGTGTCTCGTCACCCGGTGCGACCTCGCCGACGCCTGCCCCCGTCATCGGCCGGTCCACCCCCCGTCGTCCGGTAGCCAGTAGCCGTGGCCCGACGACGCTCGATGGCGTCCGGGTGCCGCGGCTGAAACCGCTGTCTGATTCATGCGTGCGTCCGTTGTTGCTTCGAGTTCTCCCCGCAATCGTTGCCAATTGAACAGTTCCGTCGTTTCCAATCAGGGGTAGGGTAATAAAATTTCCCCCGGCGGGAATCGCGTGGAAAACCCCGGGGTCAGCGCCAGTCGGAGAGCGGTTCGACGCTCCCGTCGTCCACGACGAGGAACTCGTCGTCCTCGAGCTGGCGCTCCTCGCTTGGGAGCAAAATCAACTGGCCGGTGTGTTCGGGCGTCCGGATGGCGGTGAGCGGCTCCCGGTCGTATCCGAAGTCCCGTTCGAGGTCCGGGTCGGGTGGGACCTCCTCCCACTGCTTGCGCGACGGGAGACTCACCGCCTGTCACCCCCTGTCGGGTCGCCGTTCGTGTCGCTTTCAGTAGGGTTCGACTTCCGCGGGTCACCTGCCAGCCGTGTTCTCATCGGGCGAGTAGCATGGGGCTACCGGGATTAGTGGTTCCGACGAGTCGCGTTCCAGATAGTTACCACTCCCCGGCAGTTCACGACCGGTTCGCTTCCGACGCACAGTAAGGTGGTGTTAGGTAGGTCCGCGCGCGCCGCGTGGCCGGTGGCCCGCAGTGGCCCGGACGACGGACCCGTTCGGCTACGGGTCTCGCTTGCGGCTACCGCGTTCCTCCTCCAGGCGCCCGGGACGACGCCAGTACGTCCGGTTCGACGCGGGCGACCCGGGCGTGCTCGCGTCGGTGTGTCCGCGTTACTTGGAGGTGGCGGCTCCCTTCGTCAACTTTCGCATCGACGTGCAGTCCATACAGCCGTACACGTCGTCCTGGTTGTCCCCGAACACGCGACAGAAGCGACGGGAGACCGGCGATCCACAGTTCCGGCAGCGGGGCCGGCTGGTCGACCGCTGTTGAATCTCTTGCATCACACCCATGCACCGTCCATCGACCGTATTGTTATCCGTCGGCTTCGCGGCCGTAGGAGCGGCCGACTCGGCGGAGTAGTCGGCTACTACGCGCCGCGCCGGGGGGGCGTAGCTGATAGACGGCACATACTAATGCCGTCTCCGGGCCCGGCGTGGCGTATGTCACGCTCGGAGCGGAGCGATGGGGCGTCGGGGCAACTGCCTGAGCGGGTGGCGACGCTTCTCGCGGGGCGGCCGGCGCGGCGCGAGGAGTACGCCCGGTTCCTCACTACGCTCCGTGACGCCGGCGGCGCCTGCCGGCTCGGGACGTTGGCCCGTGAGTTCGTCGGCGGTGGGAGCCCGGCGGCGTACCGCGAGGGGTATCTCCGACTGCGCCGCGAGCACGTCCCGACGCTCGTCACCCTCGGCGTCGTCGAGTACGACCCCGAAGACGGGACGGTCAGGCTCCGCGAGGAGTGACGGCGCCGGACAAGCGTTAAATCCGGCTGGGCGCACGGACCCACATGGACGAGGGAGCCACCAGCCGGTCGGCGGCCTGTGACTGCAAGGTTGGTCGGGTCCTCCACGCGCACGGGCTCGAGGAGCTTGCGGCCGAGCTTCCGGCCCGGTGGCGCGGCACCGACGGCGAGTCAGAGAGCGTCCGCGAACTCGCCCGCGTCGTCAACCGGCGCGTGCTGACGGCGACGATGCGCGAGGCGGGCCTCGACCCTCTCTCGGGCGACGTGGAGACGACGTACCGGACGCTCGCGGGCGAGGCGGCGAGCGCCGGCGAGCGAACGCAACTGGTGAACCGCCTCGAGCGACAGGGCGTCGACGTCGAGACGGTCGACAGCGAGTTCGTCTCCCACCAGTCGGTCCACAGACATCTGACGGACTGTCTCGGTGTCTCGCGGGCCAGCGCGGACCGCTCGCCCGCCGAGCGCCGGGACGGTGCGGCCGACAGCGTCGCGGCGCTTGCCAACCGGACCGCCGCCGTCACGGAGGGGTCGTTGACCGCGCTCCGGGACGCCGACGCGCTGGCGCTGGAGGGGTTCGACGTGTTCGTCGACGTGACGGTCACCTGCGAGTCGTGCGGTCGGGTCCACGCGGCGACGGCCCTGCTGGACCGCGGGGGGTGTCAGTGCCGGCTGGACGAGCCGTGACGGCTGTCGCGCCGCGGGGTACGTCGCCGTTACCGACCACTAACCCGGGTCTATAAGTCCGGTCTGGCCCGTGGTCCGGTATGGGCCCGTCGCTGTCGTCCGGCGCTCCGTTCGACGTTCGCGTCCGCAACGTCGGCGGCATCGACACCACGTCGGTCGAACTCCGGCCGGGGGTGACCGTCCTCGCCGGGCGGAACGCGACCAACCGGACCTCCTTCCTGCAGGCGGTGATGGCCGGCCTCGGGAGCGAGCGCGCGTCGCTGAAGGGCGACGCCGACGAGGGCCGGGTCGAACTCGACTTCGGTGCCGAGACGGCGACGCGGACGCTCTCGCGGGCGGGTGGCTCGGTCGCGTTCGGGGGCGACCCCTACCTCTCCGAGCCGACGGTCGCCGACCTGTACGCGTTCCTGCTCGAGAACAACGAGGCTCGCCGCGCCGTCGAGCGCGGCGACGACCTTCGGAAGGTGGTGATGCGTCCCGTCGACACCGACGAGATAGCGGCCGAAATCGACCGGCGGATGACGGAGAAGCGGGAGCTGGAGACCGAACGCGAGGCGCTCGACGGCGCGGCCGAGGAGTTGGCGTCGGCCCGCGAGCGGCTCGCGGAAATCGACGATGAGCTGGCGGCGAAACGCGACCGACGCGACGCCAAACGCGAGGCGCTCGAGCGCCGCCGCGCGGCGGTGGCCGGCGACACCGACGGGGCGTTCGAGGCGGCCGTCGACGACCTCGAGGACGCACGCGAGCGGCTGGAGGACGTACGATACGAGCTGTCCACGGCCCGCGAGAGTCTCGAATCAGCTAGGGAACAGCGTCGCGAGGTCGTCGCGGAACTGGACGCGCTCCCCGACCCCGAGGACGCCGAGGCGGCCCCGGAGGAGCGGATCGAGCGGCTCCGCTCGGAGAAGCGCGACCTCGAGGACACGCTCTCACAGTTGCAGACGTTGATACGTGTGAACCAGGAGACGCTCGACGGCGACGGGAAGCTCGGCGAACTGCTCCGAGGCGAGCGGTCGACCGACGGCGGTTCGGTGACCGACGCGCTCGCGGGGGAGGCGGCCCCGGCGGTCTGCTGGACCTGCGGGTCGTCGGTCGACCGCTCGCAGTTCGAGGAGACGCTGGCGGAACTCAGGGAGCTGAGCGCCAGCCTCCGGTCGGAACGGAGCCGGCTCGCGGACCGACTCGACGAGCTGACCGCACGCCGCGAGGAGCGCGAGCGCCGCCGGGAGCGCCGCGACGCGCTTCGAAGCCGTGCGGACGAACTCGATGCCGAAATTGCCGACCGAGAGGCAACCGTGGAGCGACTGGAGGCCGAGCGGACGGAGCTGACGGAGACGGTCAAGCGGCTCGAGGCGGAGGTCGAACGCCTTGACGCCGACGGCGACGAGGAACTGCTGTCGCTCCACGAGACGGTGACCCGTCTCTCCTTCGAAATCGACCGACTCGAGGACGAACGCGCCGAGATGGGCGCCGACGTCGCCGAACTGGAGGCGCGGGTGGCCGAGCAATCGGAGGTCGACGAGCGGCTGGAGCAGGTCGAGGAGACGCTCCGGGAGCTCCGCACGCGGGTCGACCGACTGGAGCGGGAGGCCGTCGACGCGTTCAACGCCCACATGGGGGAACTGCTCGAACTGCTCGGCTACGAGAACATCGAGCGCGTGTGGATAGAGCGTCGCGGGGTGGGCGAGAGCCCGGAGGCGGCCGCCGAGTTCCTGCTCCACATCGTCCGGACCACCGAGTCCGGCACGACCTACGAGGACACCGTCGACCACCTCTCGGAGAGCGAACGGGAGGTGACCGGGCTGGTGTTCGCGCTGGCCGGCTACCTCGCCCACGACGTGGCCGACCGGCTTCCGGTGCTCGTCATGGACTCGCTGGAGGCCATCGACTCCGCGCGCATCGCGTCTCTCGTCGACTACTTCGCCGACCACGCGACGTACGTGGTCGTCGCGCTCCTTCCCGAGGACGCCCAGGCGCTCGACGACGACTACCACTACGTCACCGACATCTGAGTCGCCCGGCGGTCGATACGGGTGCTCCTCGGTTCCCAGATGAATCGGCTGACAGCGCCCTGTACCCACCGTAGGCAGTGTATACTGAATACGCCCGCCTTCGAGCCACCGGAGCGTGACCGCCGATGAGCCGTCGTCGTTGGTGGAAGTGTGCGAGGGATGTGACCGACTCGTCAACGTCGTCGTGAACCGTGCGCGGTGTCCGTACTGTGGAACGGTGCCCCCCGATACCGAGCCGTGAGGTCGGGCGTGGCTGGACGCGGGCACGGTACCGGCCTCCGTGGACGGGCCGCCCGTATGCTCCGGCCGTCCCTGACGGCCGAAAGCCGAGAGTATCCGGAGTAATCACACAACGGTTTTATCGCATGGACCGCTACGTAACTCTCGATAGCCCGGTTGTCCCGGCGACGCACTGGGTCGCTCCGCGGTCCCGGTGACGTTCCCTCTCGGCCCAACCATGACACTCGAACTACAGACCTGTACGCGAGACGCCCCATCCCAGCGACGCATCGGCCCCCGGTGCAGAAGACGGCACCGCCGCTCGTGGGCGTCCGGCCGTGGTGGACCATGACGGACGGGATGGGGTCGGATGGGGAGACGGGCGTCGTCCGCGCACAGTTCGACTGGGCGTCCGTGGCCCCGTCGACTGCCGTTGTCGAGACGCTCGCGGTGGCGACCGACCGGGAGCCGACGGCGATGGACCCGCTGTACGACGTCGTGGACCCGGACGCGCTCGACGCGTTCTTGCGGACCGACGGCACACGCACCGACGCCGCCGCCACCGCGGTCACCTTCGAGATGGAGCGCCGCGAGGTGGTCGTCCGGGCGACCGGCGACGTCGTCGTCCGCGCCGAGGAGTGACCCGCGGCGACGCCGGCGGTGACTCTCACAGGTGGCCAGTAGCGTCGCGGCCAGTAGGCTTATCGGGCGAGCGGCAATCGTCCGAGTATGCGCAGTCGGACACTCGCGGCGCTCGCCGTCGCGTCGATGTTGTTGCTCGCAGGCTGTTCGTTCGGCGGCACCGGCTCCCCGACGCCGACCACCGACTCGCCGACGCCCTCCCCTTCGGCCCCGTCGTTCAGCTACCCCGCTGGCTTCCAGTCGGGCGGCGTGGCGAACGTGACGGCGGCGGCCGCGGGGCACCGTGAGGCGCTGACCACCGCCAGCGGCTTCACGGTCGTCTACGACGCGACGGTGACGACGCCGAACGCCACCTCCTACGTCACGTACGACCAGGAGGTCGAGACGTCCAGCCGCGAGGTCATCCGCCGAACCAACGTCACTTCCGAGCAGGTGTCGGGAACGGTCGTCCGCTACTACGAGGACGGGCGAGTGTACGTGAAGTCGAACCAGCCGGGCACCAACGAGACAGTCTACGGCAACCAGAGCCAGCGTTACGAACTCTCGTCGTTCACCGGCGTCGACTTCATCGGCCCGGGACTGCGGGGCGCCAGCTACGGGTCGAGCGAGGTGGAGCGCCGGAACGGAGAGCTGGTCGCCGTCTACAGCGACGCCACGCTGGAGTCGACCGAGGGGCTGTTCGGCCGGGGCATCAGCATGGAGAACGTCACGTCGTTCTCCGCCACGCTCGTCGTCGATGAGGAGGGCCGCATCCACGAGTTCCAGTACAGCGCGACCGTCCAGCAGGGCGACGCGGAGCGGTCGGTCGAGGTCACCATCGTCTCCGAGGGCGTCGGAGACACCACCGTCGACGCGCCAACCTGGGTCTCGAAGGCGTAGCTCCCCCGAACGTCGACGTGCTTCCCGGTCACGCGTCGGCGTGACGCCCACCTCGGCGAGGCCGGTTCAGTCGGTCAGGTTCGCGAACCGATTCACGTCGGCGTCGGTGCCGGCGATGACGAGGTCGTCGTCTTCGCGGATGCGGAACTCGGGGTCGAGGTCCGTAATCGCCTCGCCGTTCCGCTCGACGGCGACCACCGTACAGCCGGTTTTCGCCCGGATGTCCGCGCCCCCGAGCGTCTTGCCCGCAAGCGCCCCGCAGTCGACGCGGACGAGTTCGACCGCCTGGTCGAAGCTGATGACCTCCTCGTCGAGCACGGTGGACGCGAGCATCCGTCCGGCGACGGTGGCGACGGCCAGCACGTAGTCGGCGCCTGCGAGATACAGCTTCCGGACGGAGCCGGTCGCGTCGGCCCGCGCGATTATCTCGACGTCCGGCGCCACGTCCCTCGCGACGAGGGTACCGTACACCTCCTCGGTGTCGTCCGCGATAGCGAGGATGACCGTGCTGGCATCGTCGATGCCCGCCGCCCGCAACACGTCGTCGTCCGTGACGTTACCGACCACGTCGACGCCGTCGTCGTCCCGGAGGTCGACGACCGTCGTCTCGACGCCCGCGTCGTCGAGGCGGGCGGCGATGCGGGAGCCGACCTCGCCGTAGCCGCCGACGACGACGTGGCCCTCGCGGCGCTGGCGCCGCTCCGACAGCGTGAGTTCCTTCAGCCGTTCGAGTTGGTCCTCGCGGCCCGCCGCCACGAGGATGGTCTGGGCGTCGATGCGCTCCTGTGGCGGCGGCGGCGAGACGAACTCGCCCCGGAACCACGCGCCGATGAGGTTCGTCCCCGTTCGCTCGCGGATGCCGGACCCCTCGACGGTCACGCCCTCCAGTTCGGCGCCCGCCTGCACCGGAAGTTCGACCACGTCGAAGTCCTCGTCGATGACGACGGCGTCGTCGAGTTCGGGGGTGACCCCGGCGGTCACCTTCTTCGCGAGGCCGTCGGCGATGAGCCGCTGGGGGATGAACGCCCGCTCGGCACCGGCATACCGGTGGTAGCGGGCCGTCTCTTCGTTCTCGGCGAAGGTGACGACGGTCACGTCGTCGAGCGTTCGGGCGGACAGCGCGATGGACGCGTTCGTCTCGTCGTCGACGTCGGCGATGAGCGCCCGGGCGTCGTCGACGCAGGCGGCCTGAAGCACCGCGGCATCCTCGGGGTCGCCGTGGACGACGGTGACGCCCGACTCGTACAGGTCAGTCGCGCGCTCGCGCTCGGGTTCGACGACGACGTAACGGCGGCCGCGGGCGTTCAACTCCTCGATGAGCGCCTTCCCCCGGGAGGTGAGCCCCGCGAGCACGACGTGGTCGGCGTAGCCGTCGACCGAATCCGGGGGCCGGGTCGACAGCCGCTTCTCGACGTAGGGTCCGGCAAACACCGGGAGGGCGGTGAAGATGAGCGCGACGCCGACGACCATCATCAGGATGAGATACAACTGGACCACCGGCGAGGTCCACTGTCTCGACGCCTCGCCGTAGCCGGTCGTGGTGAACGACTCGACGACCACCAGAAGCGCCTCGACGTACGTCACGTCGACGCCCTCGAACGCGGAGACGAGCGCCACGTAGCCGGCCGCGAACGCCAGGACGACGACGTTCACCCCGAGGAGATAGCCGACGATGAGCCGGCGTTGTCGGTCCGGCGAGAACAGCCGACGGATGTCCATGCGATTACCGTACGGCGGGGGAGGAATAACCGTTCGGACACGGGACGGGCCGGGGTGGTCCCGCCGACCTACCGCCGCCGGCTCGGCGACAGCGTTAACCCACCGCCGGGAGTGGTTCGGTTGTGACACGCTACCGACCGGTTGCCGTCTCGCTCGTCGCCGTCGCCCTGTTGGCGTCGGCGGCGGTCGGCGGCGGCAGTTTCCTCCAGTTGGCCGCGCCGGGAAGCGGCGACGCGTGGGGACCGGCGTACGGCGCCAACCAGGGGAGCGTCGGCGCCCGCCTCGACCGCGCGGCGACGGGCGCGACGAGCGTCGAGTCGCCGTACGGTACCGCGACCGTCCGGTACGACGACGACGGCGTCCCCCACGTCTCTGCCGAGAACGAGCAAGCCCTCGCGTACGCCGTCGGCTACGTGCAGGCGCGGGACCGCCTGTTCCAGATGGACCTCCAGCGCCGGCTGATGCGGGGCCGTCTCGCAGAGGCGTTCGGCGAGCGAGCCGTCGAGTCCGACCGCTTCCACCGGCAGATGGACTTCGCCGCGGCCGCGAACGCCTCCTGGGACGCGGTAGAGGACACCGAAGCCGGCGACGGCATCCGCGCGTACACCGCGGGCGTCAACCACTACATGGCGTCGAACTCCCTGCCGACGGAGTTTCGGCTCAACGACTACGAGCCGCGCCCCTGGAAACCGACCGACACTCTACTCGTCGGCAAACTCATCGCGTGGCAACTGACCGGCGACTTCCGTGACCTCCAGACCGCGACCCTGCAGGAGGAGTTCGGCAACGTCTCGGACGTCTATCCCCGGTATCTCGACCACGACGCCGGCATCGTCGAGCGGTCGCAGGGCGGCACCGCCGTCCCCGCGAGCACGCGGTCGGGCCGCGCGAGCCGAAGCGGCGACTTCGCGGGCGCCTACTCCGCGCTCGCCGAGTTCCAGCGCGACCCCGGCATCGGGTCGAACTCCTGGGTCGTCTCCGGTAACCACACCGAGAGCGGCGACCCCATCGTCGCCAACGACCCCCACCTCTCCCTGACAGTGCCGCCCGTCTGGTACGAGATGCATCTCCAGACGGAGGGGATGAACGTCCGTGGGGTGGCGTTCCCCGGCCTCCCGGTGGTGGTCATCGGCCACAACGAGAACGTCTCGTGGGGGTTCACCAACGTCGGCGCCGACCAGACCGACCTCTACACCTATCGGATGCCGACCAACGACACGTACGTCTACGAGGGCGAGGTGCGCGACGTGCGGAGCCACACCGAGACCATCCCCGTCGCTGACGGCCCCGACGCGACCGTCGAGGTGCGCAAGACGGTCCACGGGCCGCTTCTGGAGCGGGGCGGCCGCACCGTCGCGGTGTCGTGGCTCGGGCTGACGGGGACCCGGGAGGCTCGCGGCGTCTATCGCATCAACCGGGCGAACGACCTCGGCGACGTGAAGCAGGCGCTGCGGCTGTTCGACACGCCGACACAGAACATCGTCGCCGCCGACAGCGAGGGGAACACGATGTACCGCATCACCGGCAAGTACCCCTATCGATACACCGACGGCGAGCGGGTCGCGGGCGACCTGCCGTTCAACGGCTCCGCGGGCCACGGCGAGTGGCGCGGCTTCGAGCCGTACGGACAGAGCGACTTCTCCGAGGGGTTCGTCCCGTTCGAGGAGGTGCCCCACGTCGATAACCCCGACGTGCTGGGGACGGCGAACCAGCGCGTGACCGCGACCCCGGGGTTCTATCTCGCCTACAGCGAGCGGTACGCCGACCCCTACCGCGGGGAGCGAATCTACGAGCGACTGGAGGCCCGCGTCGACGCCGACGAGCCGGTGACGCCGGCGTTCATGCAGGACCTCCAGCGTGACACCACCTCGCGGGCCGTCGCGGGGTTCGTCCCACAGATACTCCGTGCGACCGACGAGATGGACACCGAGACGCGGCAGGCCGCCCGGGTGCTCGACGACTGGAACAACGAGATGAGCCGCGATTCGCGCGGCGCCCTGCTGTGGACCCTGTTCCGCGAGGAGGTGCGCAACGAGACGTTCTACGACGAGTTCCACCCCCGCGGGCTGGACGCGTCGGCGTATCCGCACCTGTACGCGCTCCAGCAGTTGCCCGCCGACAGCAGGTGGTTCGACGACGTGCGTACCCCCGAGACGGAGACGCGTGCCGACATCTACGCCCGGGCGCTCGCGGAGGCGGTCGACCAGGCCGACGCGCGCGGCTACGAGACGTACGGCGACTACAACCGGGTCGACCTGAACCACCAGTTCCCGGTCGCGTTCCTCGACTACCCGGAGATGCCGACCGACGGCTCGCCGTACACCGTCTCGAACTACCGCGTCTCCGGACCGGCCGGGTCGTCGTGGCGGATGGTCGTCGGGAGCGACGCGGCGTACGGCGTCATCCCGGGCGGCCAGTCGGGCAACCCCTACTCGCCGCATTACCACGACCAGTTGCGGCCGTGGGCGAACGGCGAGTACCACGAGATACCGCTCGACGAGGACGGTCCGGTCGTCATCCGATTCACTGGAGGTGGCTCCTGATGGCCGTCGCCACGCCCGCGGCGCTGGCGGAGTTCCGCGAGAGCGACCGCGTCGAGGCGGCGCTCGCGGCCGCGTTCGTCGTCGGCCTCGCGGCGACCGCCATCCACCCGGCGGGGCTGGTCGTCGGCGGGGCGCTCGTCGGCCTGCTCGCGCCGTCGCTCTCCAGGGCTGGCGTGCTCGGCCTCTGGTTCGGCGTCGCCGTCCTCGGGACGTGGGCGCTCGCACTGCTGTGGTTCGGGACGCTCGGCGCGGTGGCGACGGCGGCGCCGCTCGTGTACGTGGCGGTCGGCTCCGCGCTGGCGCTCCCGCCGCTGGCGGCGCTGGCGGTTCGTGGGCTGGTGTAGCCGGGACGCGACCGCTTTTCACCCCTCCCCGCACAACGCCACGCATGAACGTCAGCGGCGTCGTCGTCGACCTCGACGGAACCGTGTACCGCGGCGACGAGCCGATAGCGGGGGCCGTCGACGCTATCGCCCGGTTGCGCGACCGGGGGCTGGGCGTGCTGTTCGTGACGAACAACCCGACGCGCTCCAGCGAGGCGTACGTCGAACGACTCGCGGCGTTCGGCGTCGACGCGACCACGGAGGAGGTGCTCCCCGCCGGCGAGGTGACCGCACAGTTCCTCGCGGACCGCCACGCCGAGGACGACGTGTTCTGCATCGGCTCGTCGGGGTTACGCGAGCAGTTGCACGACCACGGGGTCGTCCCCGTAACGGACCCCGACGACGCGGACGTGGCCGTCACCTCGCACACGTACGGGTTCGACTACGAGGCCCTGACCGAGGGGCTGTGGGCGCTCGACGCCGCCGACCGGTTCTACGGGACCGACCCGGACCTGACGTATCCGGACTCCGACGGCCGCCGCTACCCCGGGTCGGGCGCCATCACGCGGGCCGTCGCGGGCGTCGCACAGCGGGAACCGGACCGCGTGCTCGGCAAGCCTTCCGACGTGATGGTCGAGTTGGCGTGCGAGCGGCTCCACTGCCGGCCCGAGGAGACGCTCGTCGTCGGCGACGGCCTGGACACAGACATCGCGTTCGGTGCCCGCGCGGGGATGTGGACGGCGCTCGTGTTATCCGGGCGGACGAGCAGAGCCGACGCGGACGGCGCCTCGCCGGAACCCGACCACGTCGTCGAGTCGCTGAGCGACGTGCTCGACCTGCTGTAGCTACCTGAGCCTGTCGAGCACCGAATCGAGGGCGTCCTCGGCGCTCTCCGTCGGTCCGCCGTCCGTCGACTCGTCGCTTGTCTGGTCGTCCGACGCATCGTCGCCCGTCGCGGACGACGAGCCGGCTGGCGATGCGGGCGGCGCTGGCGTCTCCGGCAGGTCCGGCACCCGGTCGGCGACGAGGCGGGCCGGCAGGTCACGTCCGGGTTCGATGGGAACGTTCTCCAGGGCCGGTATCGCCCGGAGCGTGGTCGTCTCGACGGCGACCGACTCCACCTGTTCGCGGGTGATGGGGTGGGGCTTGTAGTCGAAGTTGGCGTACAGTTCCAGTTGCTCGTCGACGCGGTCAGGTTCGTTCTGCTGGCCCGAGAGGAAGCCGACGAGTTCGTCCGCGCTGACGTGCCCGGAGTTCGACGGCGGCAGGGCGTCGCCGGAGACGTCCGCGATGGCGCGGCCCGTCTCGTCGAGCCCCTCGCCGATGGCGACGGCGTGCTGGTACGTCGCGCGGTTCACCATGTCGATGGCCTCGCCCTGCACGGCGCCGATGACCCGGAACCGCGATTTGTGTTCCGGGCGGGTCCAGTCGGCGGGGTCGTCGCTGTCGAACCGCTCGGAGAGCGTGTCCGCCGCCAACAGCATCGCGTTCCGGATGGCGCGCTCGCGTGGCTCGTCGAACCACTCGTAGCTGGTGTCGCCGTCCAGCGCGTCGAGGAAGGTCACGTCGTCGCTGGCGTTGCCGTGGTCGCTGGCGTGCCGGCTCTGGTCCGGTTGCCACTTGGGGTCGTAGTTGCGCGGCCCGAGTTCGTCGCCGAACACCCCCTCCTGAAGCTCCGCCCGGACCTCCTCCCAGATGGCGAGGCCCGCGTACACGTACTCGTCGCGTGCGCTCGCGCTCGCGTCGCCGTTGAGCTCGCTCTCGTTGCCGTCGTCCCACTCGCAGTAGCTGTCGGCCCACCGCTGGAGCTCCTCGCCCATCGCCTGGAGCGTCTCGTCGGGGGCGTCCGCGGCGTCGATGAAGTGGTCGACGGACTCGTTGGCCGTCGAGTCGTGTTTCGCCGCCAGTTCCACTATCGCCTTCATGTCGTCGATTGAGAGGCTCCCGCCGGTCTCGGCGAGCTTCTGCTCGACGAAGTGGACGAGCACCTCGACGCGGTGGTGGCTCCCCCAGTTCTGCTCGCCGTCGCCGGCGCGCCACCCCGCGGCGGGGCCGTTGTTCCAGTTCGTGTAGTAGCCCGTCGACGGGTTGCGGTCGTGGGTGTCGAGCCCCAGCCCCGTCCGCATCCGCGTCCAGTAGTGGCCGTCGCTGGGCTGGGGGAACCGCAGGTCGAACTCGGGGTTGCGGTCCGGCACCTTCCCCGTGTGGATGAACGCGATGTTGCTCTCCTCTTCGTCGGGGTCGTACTCGACGACGTGGAAGTTGAACGTGAACGGGAACTCCGATATCTTCCCCTCGAACTCGTCGAGGTCGTTCGCGCGCCCGACCTCGGCCCACTGGAACGCGCCGCCGAGCACGTCGTAGCGCGTGGTGTTCCGCTGGACGAACGCGACGTTCTCCTCCGGATTCCACGCGACGACGGGCATCTCGTCGCCGTCCTGCTCGATGCGCGCGACCTCCTGCTCGACCACCCGCGTCCCGGGGCTCCCGCCGACCGCGCCGCCGACGGGCGAGGCCTCGTGGACGACCGTCTCCGTCTCCATCTCGTACCACTCGCCGTCCCACTTGTAGCGGTGCCTGTCGTCGGGGTCGAGTTCGACCGCGACGGTGTCTATCTGGTCGTCGCGACCGGAGGTGACCGTCCACGCCAGGTTCTCGGTCCGGCCGATGACGATGGACGGGGCACCGACGACGCCCATGCCGGTGGCGTCGAAGCCGGCGCCGTGGAGGCCGACCTCGTACGGGATGGGCGGCTTGAAGTAGCCCATCTGCGGGCCGCCCGACAGCATCGGCTTGCCGGTGTCCGTGTGGTCGCCGTCGACGACGAGCGCGTTCGAGCCCCACTTGAACCCGTCCATGATGCCGAAGCCGGTGGGGACGCCGTTCGCGAGGTCGCCCGGAAGCTCGATGTCGGTCTCGATGCCCCACGTTTCGGTGTTTCCGGCCGCGCGGATGAACCGCAACTGCTCGTCGGACACCTCGTCGTAGTCGAGGACCGTCTCGCCGCCCTCCACCCTCTTGTCGGTCTCCGGAATCGTCGTGTAGTGGTCCTCGGTCGTCTCCAGCCAGTTGAGGTCGCCGTACGCCCCCCACGCCTCCCGCTCGGAGCCGAGCGACTCCGCGAGCTGGAGGAACGTCTTGGCGTTGCCGAGTTCGCTCCCGCCGCTGACCCCGAACACGCCGATGAGGTAGTTCATACAGGCGATGGAGTCGGTCGGCTCCCACGGCTCCGGTGGGTGGCCGAGGGCGGCGAACACGCCCGGCAGGTTCCCCTGCGCGGCCATCTCGGTCATCCGACGGTTGACGCCGTCCGCGAACCCGCGGAGCATCTCGCTGGCCGTCTCGGAGGCGTCGTCCCACTGCTCCTGGAGAGCGTTCGGACCGTAGAGGTCCCGGCGAACCTGGATGTCGGAGGGGAGTTGCGCCGGCCCCAGCAGTTTCGCGGAGTTGCCGCGGCCGATGTGTCGGATGACGTCCATCTGGAACAGGCGGTCACGGGCCTGCACGTAGCCGTTGCCGAAGCCGAGCGCGTACAGGGAGTCCGCGTAGACGTGGCTCTCGTCGTACTCGTCGGTCAGTATCTCTATCTCCGCGAGCGGGTCGTTCGCGCCGCCGAGGCTCCGGCCCGAGGCCGTCCCCACGACGCCGGTGGCGGCCGCGCTCCCGACCAGCCCCTGGATGAACTCGCGTCGCTCCATGAACTACCCCGTCGTTCACGGTTCTACAGGATACCCGTTCTGCCGTCGATGAGGGGGCGTACAAGTGGGAGAACGGACGAATCGACGCCTCTACCCGTCGATATCCGGCCGTTTTTGAGTGCGTGGGGCGGCCGACGACCGTCCGGGTGCGCACCGGTCGAAGCGGTCGTGGCAGGCGCAACCTGGTAGGTAGGCGCCGGAGCCATATAATGGTGTGTGTTAGCGTCTGACAAAGGCTTATGCCCCCTGGGATGCGTTCCTCAGATATGGAGTTCGACGACTCTGCGTACGACTACGGGGGCATCGACACCGACGGCGGCCTGGGGGACGACGAGCCCCCGGAGGGCTGTGAGCACGGCACCGACGCGGTCATCGTCGACGGCGACGCGATGACCTACCGCAGTTACGAACGTGCAAGCGAGCCGGAGTGACCCGAACGCCCAATAGGGGGCGCGTCGAAGCCCTGGGGCATGGGAATCGAGTACGACGACTTCCTCGACGAGTCGTACACGCCAGCCAGCGACGACCTCGTCTGTGAGTTCCGGCTCGAACCCGGCGAGGGGATGGACCTCGAAGCCGCGGCCGCCCGCGTCGCCAGCGAGTCCTCCAACGGCACCTGGGCCGCGCTCGACGTCGACGCCGACGTCTCGCGGCTCTCCGCGATGGCCTACGACCTGCAGGAGGACGGCACCGTCCGGGTCGCGTACCCGGACCCGCTGTTCGAACCCAGGAGCCTGCCGCAGATACTCTCCTGTATCGCGGGCAACATCCTGGGGATGAAGGCCGTCGACAGCATCCGCCTCGTGGACTGCGAGTGGCCGGAACCGCTGGCCACCTCCTTTCCCGGCCCGCAGTTCGGGAGCGACGTGCTGACCGAGAAACTGGACGCCGGCGGCCGCCCCGGACTGGCGACGGTCCCGAAGCCGAAGGTCGGCCTGCCGACCGAGGAACACGCCCGCGTCGGCTACGAGGCCTGGACCGGCGGCGTCGACCTGCTGAAGGACGACGAGAACCTCACCGACCAGAACTTCAACCCGTTCGAGCGCCGGGTCACCCAGTCGTTCGAGATGCGCGACCGCGCCGAATCCGAGACGGGCGAGCGGAAGGACTACCTCGTCAACATCACCGCCGAGACCGACGAGATGGTCCGCCGCGCCGAGTACGTCGACGACCACGGCGGCGGGTTCGTCATGGTCGACATCATCACCGCCGGCTGGTCGGCGCTCCAGACGGTGCGGCGCCGCACCGAGGACCTCGACCTCGCCATCCACGCCCACCGCGCGATGCACGCGGCGTTCGACCGCCTCGACCACCACGGCGTCTCGATGCGCTGTCTCGCGCAGTTCTCGCGGCTGGCGGGCGTCGACCACCTCCACACCGGCACCGTCGGCCTCGGCAAACTGGCGAACGAGGACACCGTCGGCATCAACGACTGGCTCAAGTCGGACCTCTACGGGATGACCGACGTGTTGCCGGTCGCCTCCGGCGGCCTGCACCCGGGCATCGTCGACACCCTGCTCGACCACACCGGTCCCGAGGTGATGGTGCAGGCTGGCGGCGGCATCCACGGCCACCCCGACGGGACGAAGGCCGGCGCGCAGGCGCTCCGTGCGGCGGTCGACGCGTGGACGGACGGGGAATCGCTCGACGCCCGGGCGGAGGACGTCCCCGCACTGCGGACGGCGCTCGACAAGTGGGGCACCGAGTCGCCACGGTAGCGCGGCCGGCCGTTACGGGCTCGCGCCGTCCGCCGTCTCGATGCTCTCGACGAGCCGCGAGTTCAGCGTCGCCGTGATGGGAACGAGCAGGAGCCAGCTGAGCATCGCCCACGACGGGTCGACCGCGGCGACGACTATCGAGAGAAGGAACACGATGGGCGAGGCCAGAAACCGGGCCGCCTGAATTCCGACCAGCCGCGAGGTGAGTCCCGCTTCGAGCAACCGTTTGCGCGAAGCGTACAGCCAGAGCACCGCGAGCGAGAGGCCGGTGAGTGCGAGCAGTGCGGCGATGAACGACACGCCGAGCTGGTCGGGGTACGTGCTGAACACGCTGGCCCCGTAGGGGACGAACGCGACGAACAGCAAGAACAGCAGGTTCAGCCAGAGGACGCCCTGGTCGTGCTCCTCGATGTGGACGAACACTCGCCGGTGGAGAATCCAGTAGTTCCCGACGACGAGGAAGCCCACCACGTAGCCGACGAACGGCACCCACTGGTCGAAGACGACGGCCTGGATGCGCGCCGTCTCCGTGCCCAGCGGCGCCTCGGGTACAGTGATTTCGAGCACCAGCAGCGTGATTGCGATGGCGATGACGCCGTCCGAGAGTGCGAGCAGTCGGTCGGTCTCCGCGGCCTCGCGCTGGAACGAGAGGGCCATGATGCGTGGCTACGTCGCCATCCATCAACAGTGTGAGCCCCGTGGAGCTCAGTCGTCGGCGGGCGCCAGTTCGCTCTCCAGTTCCGCCGGGTCGACCCGGCCGTAGCGGGCGATAGCGTCGAACCCCGCCATCCCGGAGCGGTCGCCGCTGGTGACGCCGTACGCCTCGTCGGAGCCGAACCGGTCATTGACGAAGAACTCCGCGACCAGGGCCTTCCGCGCGTCGTCGTCCTCGTCGATGTTGGTCTGGGCCTCGTCGAGCAGGACGGCGGCCGTCACCACGTCGAAGAGGAGGTCGGCCAGCCGTTTGGCGTGGTACTGGGCGTACTCCTCGTCCTCGCTGGCCATCGTGAGGAGCGCCTCCTGGAGTTCGGCGAACCGCTCGTCCACGTCGTCCGCGAGGTCGGCGAGGAACGGGTGGTCCACGTCTAGCAAGTCGCGGACGTGCGGCAGGAGCGCCTCGTGGGCGGCCTCCCGGTTGAGGACCCGGAGCACGTCGAGCGAGAGGATGTTCGAGGTGCCCTCCCAGATGGGAAGCACCTGCGCGTCCCGAAGGAGCTGTTCGGTCGTCCAGCCGTTGACGTAGCCGTTGCCCCCGAGCACCTCCATCGCGTAGGAGGCCGTGTCGACGGCCATCCGCGCGGTCTTGTACTTGGCGACGGGGACGAGCAGTCGCATCAGTTTGAACGCCGTCTCGGGGTCTGGGGCGTCCTCGCGGGGGGAGTCCGCGCGCATATACTGGTCGTAGAACTTCGTCGCCTCGAACGTGAACGCCGCCGCGGCCTCGTAGTCGACGGTCATCTCCACGAGGTCCCGCTGCATCAACGGGTACTCCTGGATGGTCTCGCCGAACGCCTCGCGGTTCGCCGCCCGGACCTTCGCTTCGACGAGCGAGCGACCCATGTTGCCGACGGCGCCGGTGGCGTTCGTCAGCCGCTCGAAGTTCATCATCTCGGCCATCGCCCGGAACCCCTCGCCCTCCTCGCCGACGAGATACGCCTCCGCGCCCCGGAACTCGATTTCGCCCGTCGGGACGTTCTTCGTGCCGAGTTTGTCCTTCAGCCGTCGGAACAGCGAGTCGTTCAACTCGCCGTCCGGTTTCACGCGGGGGACGAGGAACAGCGACAGCCCTTCGGTGCCGTCGGGTGCGTCGGGTGTGCGAGCCAGCGCCAGCGCACCCTGTGCGTCGATGTTCGAGCAGAACCACTTCTCGCCGTACAGTTCGTACGTGCCGTCGCTTTGCGGTTCCGCCCGCACCTCGTTTGCGCCCACGTCCGAGCCACCCTGCTTCTCGGTGAGGAACATCGCGCCCTCGATGTGGTCGTCGAGTTCGGCGGCCGTGAGCCCCTGGAAGTAGTCGTCGAGACTCCCGTCGTCGAACTTCTCGAGGACGATGGCCGCGCCGGTGGTCATCGACGCCGGGCAGACGAACCCCGCGCCCACGAACGACAGCAGGGTCTGCTGGGTCAGCGTGTGGACGAGCCCGACCGGTTCGTCTCGGTCCGGCGGCGCGTGGAATGCGTCGTGGGTCAAGCGGAACTCCTCGTAGGCGGTGCGTTCGAGTTCCTCTATCTCCGCCGGATACTTCACCTCGTTGCGCACCTCTCCGTGCCGGTCGTACGTGCGCAGTTCCATTCCGGTCCGGTCGGCCTCGGCGGCGGCGTCCGCGAGTCGGTGGCCGGTGGCGTGACCGAGTTCGGAGAGGTCGGCCTCGGCCCACGCGAACTCCTCGTCGGGGTAGACGCGCTCGGCCTCGCCACGGAGCGTCGGGTCGAGGTCCCAGTAGTTGCAGTCGCGTCCCCGCTCGAAAGCGCCGAAGTCGATGGGGTCCGTCGCCATGTCGTACTCTGTTGCTGTGGCCCGCAATCAACGTTCGGTTCGACCCACCGACAACTTCCAGCGCGACTTTCCTCGTTCAACGAGTTTCTCGTTTTACCCGTTCCAAAAGAGGCTTCATGTGGGGGTGTCACGCTCCCCGTACGTATGGTATCCGGCGACGAACTCACGAACGAGGACCTCGCCGTCGATGTCGCCGACGACGGGCTCGTGATACGGGCGACCATCGACCGCGCGGACCAGCGCAACGCCTTGAACGACAACGTCATCGGCGGCCTCGAGGAGGTGCTGGCGGCCGCCGACGGGGGTGACGCCCGCGTCGTCGTGATTCGCGGCGCCGGCGGCACGTTCTGTGCCGGCGGCGACATCAAGAGCATGGCCGGCAACATCGGCCAGGGCCCGATGGCCTACCGCGAGGGCTTTTCGGGGATGGCGACGCTCATCGAGGAAATCGTGGACACGAACGCGCTCGTCGTCGCCGCCGTCGAGGGGTACTGTCTCGCCGGCGGGATGGGCCTCGCGGCCGCGTGCGACGTGATTCTCTCCTCGGACGAGGCCACCTTCGGCACGCCCGAGACGGACATCGGCCTGTTCCCGGCGCAGGCCTTGGTTCCCATCATGCGGACGGTCAACGAGAAGCAGGCGCTCCACCTGCTTTTCACCGGTGAACACATCGACGCCGACGAGGCGTACGACATCGGCTTCGCCACGGACGTGGTCGACGCCGACGCCTTCGAGGACGAACTCGACGAGTTGGTCGACTCGCTGGCGAACTCCTCGCCGGTGATGATAGAGATGGGGAAGCAGGCGTACTACGACCAGCGGGACATGTCGTTCGACGGGGCCCTCTCGCACATGAAGGAGGTCATCTCGCTCATCGCGATGAGCGACGACACCGAGGAGGGCATCAACTCGTTCCTGATGGACGAGGAACCCGACTGGAAGGGCCGATAGCACAGCATCTGACCGACATCCACCGATACCACACCCATGCAACAGGACTCAGTCAAGGGGAACGACCCCGACAAGGCAATCATCTCGGCAGCGCTCACCGGCGCGCTCACGACGCGCGACCAGTGTGAACACATCCCGTACACGCCCGAAGAGATAGCGGAGGACGCCGCACAGGCCCGCGAGAACGGTGCGGCCGTCGCGCACATCCACGCGCGCACGGAGAACGGCTCTCCCACGTTCGACGAGGAGGTGTACCAGGAGATATACGACGAGGTTCGCGACCGGACGGACATCCTCATCAACTTCTCGACGGGCGCGCTCCACGAACCCGCCGAGTCGCGCATCGAGTACGTGAAGGGCGTCGAACCGGACATCGCGGCGCTCAACATGGGTTCGATGAACTACTCGAAGTACTCCGACTCGCGGGACGACTTCGTGTTCGACATGGTGTTCGAGAACCCGTTCGGCGAGATTCGGGACATGCTTCAGGCGATGAACGACGCCGGTGTGAAGCCCGAACTGGAGTGTTTCGACACCGGACACATCGGCAACATCCGACCGTTCCTCAAATCCGGGGAACTCGAACATCCCATCCACTTCTCGCTCATCATGGGCGTGCTCGGCGGTATCCCCGCCAGCATCGAGAACCTCGCGCATCAGGTGCGCCAGCTACCCGACGACGCCAACTGGCAGGTCATCGGCATCTCCCGCGACCAGTGGGAACTCGTCGGCGGCGCGCTCTCGATGGGCGGGAACGTCCGCGTCGGCCTCGAGGACAACTTCTACAAACCGAACGGGGAGATGGGCACGAACCCCGAACTCGTCGCGGAGGCCGCGGACCTCGCGGCGAAGGTCGGTCGCGACACCGCGACGCCCGCTGAAGCGGCCGAGATAATGGAGATAGACGCGCCGCACCTGTAGTCAGTCGTCGACGGCCGCGGTCGCGTCCTCCCGGTCGCTCCCGGCGTGGCGGCCGTCGAGACGGAGTCTCCCCACGAGCGCCAGCCCCGCGAGCACCGGCACCGCGACGAACATCGCGGACGCCTCGACGCCGTAGACGGACAGCACCTGCGCGCCGACGACGCTGGCGGCGACGGCGCCCACCTGCGACAGCGAGAGGATGACGCCGGCCATCGTTCCCACGTGCGCGGCCTCGATGTCCGCGAGTTCGCCCGGCAGGAGATAGAACATCGCGTTGAGGCCGCCCCCGAACAGGCCGGCGACGGCCATCCCGAGCACGAACGCCGGCAAGGAGGGCGCGAACCCGGTGAGCAGAATCCCACCCGAGAGGCCGACGATGCCCATGTTGAGCCCGAGGCGTCGGCTGTACCGGTCCGAGAGCACGGGGAGTCCGACGGCGCCGACGGTGGCGAGATACAGCGGCGTCCCCAGCACGACTTCGGGGACGGCGTAGGCGTGGGCGTCAGCGAACTCGGGGAGGACCGCCAGCGAGCCGAGGATGGCCCAGAACGCCAGCGCCGACAGCGCGACCGCCCACGGCGTCGACGGCGACCGCATGACCGCCGGCAACGACTCCCGCAACGGGACCCGCTCGTCGGTGGTGAACGCGGCGCCGGTGTCGGGGTTCCGCGGCCGCTCCTCGCCGCGCGGTGAGCGCACGAGCAGGAGCCACAGCAGGCCCGCCGCGGCTGTCAGCCCGCCGTACAGCATGAACACCGCCTGCCACGTCCCGAGCGTTCCGAGCGCGACCCCGGCCGACAGCGACAGCGCTAGCCCCGACGCGAGCGTGTTGCCCGACATGAGGATTCCCTGTCCGAGTCCGAGCTGGCCGCTCGGGAACCACTCGGTGACGACCTTGATGAGGTTGGGATTGACGAGCCCCATCCCGACGGCGGCGACGACGCTGACGAGTAGCTGGCCCGCCAGCGACGGCACGGCGAACCGCAGGACCGTGGCCGCGCCCGCGAGCACCGCGCCGAGACCGACGACGAACCGGACGGGGTACTTGTCGCCGAGCGCGCCGCCGGGCAACTGGGTGAAGACGAGGCCGAAACTGATGGCCGCGTACACCGCGACGACCCGCTGCCAGGGCGTCCTCAGGTCGGGCGCCATCGCCTGCTTCAGCGGCGGCACGGCCTGCCAGATGAGCGCGATGCAGGTCGCGTGGACGAGGAACGCCACGAGGAGCACCACCCACCGATAGCGGACGCCGCCCTCCGTTCGCGGGGGCCCGGCCATACTGCGAGAGGTTCACACGCACGGGTAAAACTTGCCCCGGGTATCTCCGAGTACTGAACACGTCGAGCGGCGGTGGTTTCGCCGTCGAGCATCCGCGAGAGCGGAGCGAGCCGCCGGGCTTTTTCGTGCAGATTTTTTGCGCGAGCGGTCGCCGCAGGCGACCCGAGCGGAAAAAGGTGCGTCAGTAGGAGCGTTCCATCCCGAGTTCGTGTTCGCCGATGTAGTTGAGCACCATCTCGTTGGAGACGGGGGCCGTCTGTGTGAGCCGGAGGTTCTGCCAGATGTCGTACACCTCGTACTCGCGGGTGAACCCGTTGCCGCCGTGGGCCTGAATCGCTCGGTCCGCCGCCTCGGTGCCGAACCGCGAGGTGAGCAGTTTGGCGGCGTTGGCCTCCATCCCGCAGTCCTCGTCCTCGTCCCACTTCTTGGCGGCCTTGTAGGTGACCTCGCGGGCCGCCGTGAGTTTCGCGTACGACTCCGCGATGGGGTGCTGAATGCCCTGGTGGGAACTGATGGGAGCGCCGAACACCTCCCGCTCGTTGGCGTACTCGACGGCGAGGTCCACGGCCCGCAGACCGCCACCGAGCGCGGAGGCGGCGCCGCCGATACGCTCGGTGTTGAGCGTGTCCCACAGCAGGTAGAGGCCGCCGTCGACCGCACCGAGCACGTCCGACTCGGAGACGTGGAGGTCGTCGTAGTGGACCTGGTACTGTTTCTCGAACCACGGAACCGTCGTGTCGAGTTCCGACAGCGAGACGGCCTCGCGTTCGGCGGGGTCGTCCACGAGGAACAGCGTGACACCGTGGGTCGGGTTCGAGGGGTCGAACTCCGAGGTGCGGGCGACCAGAAGCATCGTGTCGGCGTTCTCGACGCCCGAGATGAACGTCTTCTCGCCGTTCACGAGCCAGCCGTCCTCCGTCTCCTCGGCGCGGGTGTCGATGTTGAGCGTGTTCGTGCCCGCACGCGGCTCGGTCAGCGCCATGCAGAAGCGCATGTCTCCGTCCGCTATCTTCGGGAGATACTCCTGTTTCTGCTGTTCGCTCCCGTGGCGGGTGATGCCGATGCCGCCGAACACGGGCGTCAGGACGAACACGATGCCTCCCTGGCCGCCGCCCCGGGATAGCTCCTCGATGATGATAGTCATCTCCAGCATCCCCATACCCTCGCCGCCGTACTCCTCAGGGATGGCGACCCCGAGCCAGCCGTCGTCCGCGAGCGCCTGCCAGTACTCCGTCGGGAACTCCTCCTCGTCGACGTGCTCTCGCCAGTACTCGCGGTCGAAGTCGCCCGCGATGTCGCGTACCGACTCGCGGATCATGTCGTGCAGTTCGGTCTCGCCGAGTGCCATGCCCCGTGTTGTACACACCCGCGGTTAGAGTTTTCTGCCGCAGATTCGCGGCCCGGGACCGACCCGGTGCCCCGAGAGAACCGCCCTGACCCATAGATATTTGCCCCATCGCGGAAAACAGCACGGCACACGCGCGCCGAGAAACTCTAAACTAGAGTCAAATTTACTATGGAGATAAACATCGAGGACGACACTGACGAGGAGATCGCACAGGCCATCGCCACCGCCATCTCGGAGCATCTCGGCACAGATGTCGAACTCGTCGACGGCGAGGGGGAGGTCGCCGCGGCCGGCCGGGACTGGAGCGAGGAGGGAGCCATCGTCACCGAGCGCGAAGAGGAGATACGCGAGGAGATAGAGGCGATACTGTCGGGGGGGCCGGACCGCGGGTTCGAGAAGATAGAGGACCTCGGGAAGGTGTTCGTCCGCAACCGCCTCGACCTGATTTTCGACGAGATAGAGTACGAGGACGGCACGTTCGCCCGCCACGGCGACGACGACGAACTGCCGGCCGACGGGCTAATCACCGGCATCGGCACCATCGACGGCCGGAAGGTGGCGTTCACGGCCAACGACTACACCGTGAAGGCGGGGTCGCTCGGGCAGATGGGCGTCGAGAAGGTCATCCGCATCCAGGAGCGGGCGATGGACCTCGGCATCCCGATGTTGCGGCTCGTGGACTCCACGGGGGCGCGGCTCAACGCCGAGGAGCGGGAGCCCGGCGACACCCACATGGACCGCTATCGGGGCGGCAAGATGTTCTACAACCAGTGTCTGCTCTCCGGGAAGGTACCCCAGATCGGCGTCCTCTACGGCCCGGACGTGGCGGGGTCGGCGTACACGCCGGTGTTCTGTGACTATCTCGTGATGGTCGAGGACATCGCCGGCATGGCCATCGCCTCCCCGCGCATCGTGCAGGCGATGACCGGCGAGGACGTCGACATGCAGGAACTCGGCGGTCCGGAGGTCCACGCCAAGCACTCGGGGAGCACGGACCTCGTCGTCCCCGACGAGGAGACGGCCGCCCAGCGGGTCAAGGACATTCTCCGGCTTCTGCCGGACAACTACCGCAACCAGCCGCCCGAACAGCCGTCACAGCCGCCGAAGAAGAACCCCTACGGGCTGGACGCGGTCATCCCCGACGAGCCGAACAAGGCCTACGACGTCCACGAGGTCATCGACCGGGTCGTCGACCGCGACTCGTTCATCGAGATGAAACCGGACTTCGCGCCCGAACTCGTGACCGGGCTCGGCCGCATCGACGGGCAGGTGGTCGGCATCGTCGCCAACCAGCCGGAACACGTCTCGGGAGCCATCTTCCCGGATTCGGCCGACAAGGGCGCGGGGTTCGTCTGGACCTGCGACGCGTACAACATCCCGCTGGTGTACCTGTGTGACACGCCGGGCTACATGATCGGCTCGCAGGTCGAGAAGGAGGGCGTGCTCCGGAAGGGCCGCAAGTTCATCTACGCCACATCGAACGCGCAGGTGCCGAAGTTCTGCGTCATCACGCGGAAGGCGTACGGCGCGGGCATCTACGCGATGGCCGGCCCCTCCTTCGGCCCGGACGCGACGCTGGCGCTCCCGTCCGCGGAGATTTCCGTGATGGGTCCCGACGCCGCCGTCCACGCGCTGTTCGGCGGTCAACTCGAGGATATGGACGAGGCCAGCAAGGAGGCGTTCATCGAGTCCGCCAAGGAGGAGTTCGACAAGTACATCGACATCCGCAAGCAGGCCGGGCAGATGCAGGTCGACGAACTCGTCCCCGCGGGCGACCTCCGGGAGCAACTGGAGAGTCGCCTCGACGTCTACAAGACGAAGGAGCGAGACCCCGTCGACCGCCACCACGGCACCGTGTTCTTTTAACTCGGAGCCGGCGGCCTTACACCGTTAACTCAGCGCGCCACGTCGGGAACACCGATTCCCCGCTGGCCGAAGGAACGAACCACCGTAAACCTCGTCGGGGGTTTCGCGCTTCCGATAACCCACGATTTATGATGTATCGGTAGGTTGGTTCGAGTGGCTATGGCAGACAAAGAGGAACTCCGCCAGCAGATGATCGACGCGTTCGAAGGCGCCGACTACCCGATCAACAGCCCGATGGACCTCGTCCCCGCGCTCCCGAACGGGCCGTCGACGACGTTCGAGTCCGGCGACTTCTCGATGACCGCCATGGAGCTCAACACGAAGCTCGGCGGCGGCGACTTCCCGTACGACTCGCCGGAGGCGTTCGTCGACGACATCATCGAACAGCTCGAGGACGAAGGCCACATCTGAGGCTCCCCGCCGTTCGTTTCTCACCCCTACACGTAAGCCGGTAGAGCCCGTCGCCCGCCATCCCGATGTCGAACCTGTCGACTAGCGTCCGGGCCGTTTCCGGGAGCAGCGAACGCCGCACACGCCGTCCTCGTCGTCGGATACTCGTCGCTACGGCCGCGAGCAACGTCCGTCTGAAAGGCACCGACGGGTGGGTGGTCGACCACCGGTGAACGTCTCGTGTCGGATGAACCGTACCCGAGGTTGAAGTCGTCCGGGGCTGACGAGCGGCGCATGGACACGACTGACATCGTACAGCGCGCGCTCATCCTGCCGTTCCTGCTGGGGCTTCTCGGCGTGTTCGTGTTCGGGGGCCGCTACACCGGCGTCGGCCACCTCGATTCGCCGGCGACGGTGCTCGGGTTCGGCGAGTACGACACCGCCGGGTTCGTCGTCAGCGTCGTCCTGCTTCTCGGGAGCGCGTACCTGTTCAGTTACGTCACGCCCGAGTCCGAACTCGAGGAACTGGACGAGTCGTCGACCGAGTGAGGCTCCCGTCTACAGTTCCTCGCTCGACGAGAGCGGCCCGTCGAGTCGTTGTTCGGCCTCCTCCTCTAGCTTGTAGCGCTGGACCTTCTGGGTGGCCGACCGCGGCAGTTCGTCGACGAAGAACACCCGCCGCGGATGGGCGTACGTGGCGACGTGGTCGAGCGTGAACTCCCGCAGGTCCGCTTCGGTCGCGTCGCTTCCCTCCTCGAGGACGACGAACGCCACCGGCGCCTCACCTTTCACCTCGTGGGGTGCGGCGACGACGGCCGCCTCGGCCACGTCGGGGTGCTCGTACAGCGCGTTCTCGACCTCCGCCGGGTAGATGTTCTCCCCGCCGGCGATTATCATGTCGTCGGCGCGGTCGACCATCCAGAAGTAGCCGTCCTCGTCGACGCGGGCGATGTCCTCCGTGTAGAAGAACCCCTCGTCGTCGAACACCTGCTCGGTCTTCTCGGGCAGGCCGAAGTACCCCTCGAACACGTTGGGCCCGCGGATGGCGATTTCGCCGGTCACCTGCTCCTCGTCGTCGAAATCGATGTCGTCGTCGGGGAACGGCGTCAACTGCTCGTAGCTGACCCGCGTCTCGCGGGTCTCGGGGTCGACGAGCTTCATCTCGATGTTCTCCAGTGCCGGGCCGATACAGCCAGCCGGCTTCCGAACGCCGTGGGCCGGCTCCACGGTGCCGGCGGGTGCCGTCTCCGTCATCCCCCACCCCTCTATCATCGGGACGTTCCACGCCTCCTCGATGGTGCGGCGCACCTCGTCGGCGAGCGGCGCGGCCGCGCAGTTGACGTACCGCAGTGCCGAGAGGTCGTACTTCTCGGGGTTCTCGCGGTACTCCCGCCACATCATCGTGTACATCGCGGGGACGCCGGCCATCGTCGTCACGTTCCTCTCGGTGAGCGCGGTGAGCATCTGCTCGCCGTCCGGTTCGGGCTGGAGATGCATCGTCGCGCCCTTCGCCAGATACGTGCCGAGGATGGCGTTGAGCGCGTAGATGTGGAACAGCGGCAACACGAGCACGATGGAGTCGTCGGCGTCCACCGCCAGCCCGCCTTTCGTGTACGCCTCCACCGACGACAGCAGGTTCTCGTGGGTCAACAGCACGCCCTTCGGGTTGCCCGTCGTCCCCGAGGTGTACGGCTGGCAGGCCACGTCGTCGTACGCCCGGTCGGGGCGGTCGAACTCGACGTCGGCCTCGGCTTTCGCCTGCGAGTAGTTGACGACGCCGTCGCCGGAGACGCCCGAGAGCAGGAGCGTCCCCACGTCCGCGGCGGCCGCGAGGTCCTGTGCCTCGTCGGCCAAAAGCGGCGAGGCGACCACGTGGTCCGCCTCGGAGTTGTCGAGCACGTACACGAGCGTGTTCGGGTCCATCCGGAGGTTCAGCGGGACGGGGACGGCGCCGGCCCGGATGGCGCCGAAGTACGCCTCCGGGAACTGCGTCGTGTTCGGGATGAACAGCCCCACCCGGTCGCCCGGGTCGACGCCGTGGTCGACGAGCACGTTCGCCACGCGGTTCGCCGCTTCGTCGAGTTCGCGGAACGACATCGACTGTCCGAACGCGGTAAACAGCGTCTCGTCGCCGTAGCGGTCGGCGGCCATCGCAGGGAGGTCCCCCATGTGCCGGAGCGGAGCGCCTTCGAAGTGATCCATGGTAGCGTTCGGCAATCCCGTCGTCCGGTAATAAATTTATGTCCCGACTACGGTCCCGCGAGCAGTAGCGCGGCGGCGGTGGCGAACACCCCGAGCGCGAGCAGGCCCCAGTTGGCGAGCGTGTTGCTCGCGCGGGCAACCCCCAGCGTGTACGACTCGCCGGACAGCGGCCACAGGAAGGGGACGCCGGCCGGCGTGAGCGCGTCCGCGAGTAGATGTGAGCCGACGCCGATGACCCCGACGCCGGCCCCGAACGCCGCCGCGCGAGTCGGCCCGCCCAGCGGCCGGTAGCTCCCCTGGCCGAGTTGCCAGCCGACCGCGCCCAGAAGCGCCGCGACCCCAAGCAGGAACAGTAGCGTATGCGTGATGCCGCGGTGACTGACGAACGGCACACGGAGGTCGTAGTCGGGAAGCGTCGCCAGAAGCAGGACGCCCGCCCCGCCGACGAACGCCAGCGTCGGGTCCGACGCCAGGAGCAGGTAGCCGACGGGGGCGTACGCCAGGAGCGCCGCCCCGTAGTGCCCGGTCGCGTACATACCGGGACGCGGGCCCCCTCCCGCTTGAACGTACGGGCCGCCGAAACCGACGCTCCTTTTCTGTCTCCGGCCGAAGGCGGAGCATGCTCGACGCCCTCGTGGCCGCGTTCGGCCCGTTTCTCGTCCCCGCGGTGCTGTTCGGCGTCGGCGTCGTCGGCTACCTCCTTCTGTATCTCCTCTCCCGCCTGCTGGGGGACGAACAGTAAAGGCCGGGGGCGTTCCACACGTCGGCATGGCCGACGAACCGATGGGCCGCTTCGACGCGCCCGACGTCGAGGACCTGCCCGACGACATCCGCGAGCGAATCGCCGAGGAACGCGAGGACGCGGGGTTCACCCCGAACGTCTTCGCGGCGATGGGGTACAAGCCGAGTCATTTCCGGCCGTTCTTCGAGTACCACGACGCGCTGGTCGAAGACACGGCCCTACAGCGCCACGAGATAGAGATGCTCGTCGTCACGGTTTCGGGCATCAACGACTGCCTCTACTGTGTGGTCGCCCACGGCGCCCTGGTTCGCATCTACGCGAAGGACCCGAAACTCGCGGACCAACTCGCCACCAACCACCGGAGTGCGGACCTCTCGAAGCGCCATCGGGCGATGCTCGACTTCGCCGAGAAGTTGACCGAATCGCCCGGCAAGGTGGGCGACGCCGACGTTCAGGCGCTCCGCGAGGTCGGATTTTCGAAGGAAGCGGTCTGGGACATCACAAGCGTCGTCGGCTTCTACAACCTCTCGAACCGGCTGGCCGTCGTCACGGACATGCGCCCGAACGACGAGTTCTACACGCTCGGCCGGGAGTAGTCAGGCGGCCGCTTCCTTCGGGTTCTGCATGCCTTCCTTGACGCCCTGGCTGACCAACAGGACGTTCACGGGGTACGCGACGACGAGGCCGATGGTCAGCGAGAATATCAGCGCGGACCAGAACAGCACCTGCCCGATGTGGGCCTCGCCGGCCAGCCAGACGTCCGTGCCGATGGCGGCTATCTCCATCACGGTAATCGAGGGCGTCTCCGTGTAGAGAGCGTCCGTCATCGCGGTGGCGAACGACTCGCCCTCCTGCATCAGTGGGCCGACGGTCAGCGAGTAGCCGAGGACGTACGCACAGCCGAACGTGATGGCGATGACCCAGTGGCTCGCTAACGCGAGCAGGCCGGCGGCGACGGTGACGCCGATGACCTCGCCGGCACCACACCCCGAGTAGCAGTGGGCGACCGACCGGAAGCCGCGGCGCCACAGCGAGTCGTGGTCGATGGCCGACCGTCCGGAGTAGGCGTAGATGGCGAGACCGAGCGGCCCCGAGTAGAGGACGGTCAGTCCCCACACGAACTTCATCAGCGGCGCGATACCCGAGTTGTTCGCGCGCAGGTCGTACGCGAGCGCGAGGAGCGAAACGGCGACGAGAGCGCCCCACACGGCGAGTACCTGCGGGTTCGTCAACACGGCCTGGAGAGTCTGCTCGACACTCATCGTGTGTCCATGTTCTCGCGCCCGACTTTTGCCGTTTGGGGGCCGGGTATCTGCCCCGAGAGTGGTGAATTGCTTTTGACTCTAGATTCTGCATGTGGGTATACTTTGGAATCCTCGTGACAAACCGCATTAACGGTGAGGCCCTACGTAGGGACATGACACATCGCTCACCGTTGCAGTTGACCGGCATGTCCTGTGCCAACTGCGCGGGCACCATCGAGGAGTCCGTCGGAAAACTCGACGGGGTCGAGGAGGTGGACGCCAACTACGCCACGGACGAAGGGAGCGTCACCTACGACCCCGACCGCGTCTCGCTGGCGGAGATATACGACGCCGTCGAGGACGCGGGCTACGGCGTCGTCGACGAGCGCGTCGAGGTCGCCATCACGGACATGACCTGTGCGAACTGCTCGGAGACGGTCGAATCGGCGCTCCGCGACGTGCCGGGCGTCATCGAGGTCGACGCCAACTTCGCCACCGACGCGGCACAGGTCCGGTTCAACCCCGCCGAGACCGCTCGGGGGGAGCTGTACGACGCCATCGAGGCGGCCGGCTACACGCCCGTCCGGCCGGAGGCAGGCGACGAGGAGGCCGACGCCGACAGCGTCGACGCCGCCCGGAGCGAGGAGATACGCCACCAGAAGCGGCTGACCCTGTTCGGCGCGGTGCTGGCGGCGCCGCTGGTCGGGATGCTCGTCGCGGAACTGTTCGCGCCCGGGGTGCTCCCCGAGCATATCCCGGGGACGACCGTCTCTATCGGCTGGGTCGCGTTCCTGCTCGCTACGCCGGTCCAGGTCGTGCTCGGCCGCGAGTTCTACGAGAACTCCTACAAGGCGGTCGTGAAGAACCGGACCGCGAACATGGACGTGCTCATCGCGCTGGGCTCGACGACGGCGTACGGCTACTCCGTCGTCGCCCTGCTGGGCGTGTTGCCCCAGGCGGGGCTCTACTTCGACACCGCGGCGCTCATCCTCGTATTCATCACGCTGGGCAACTACCTGGAGGCCCGCTCGAAGGGCCAGGCCGGCGAAGCGCTCCGGTCGCTGCTGGAGATGGAAGCCGAGGAAGCGACCCGCGTCGACGAGGATGGAAACGAGGAGACCGTTCCGCTGGAGGATATCGAGGTGGGTGACCGGCTGAAAGTCCGGCCGGGCGAGAAGATACCGACGGACGGCGTCGTCGTGGAGGGGGACTCGGCCGTCGACGAGTCGATGGTGACCGGCGAGTCGGTCCCCGTCTCGAAGGACCCCGGCGACGAAGTCGTGGGCTCGACCGTCAACACCAACGGGGTGCTCGTCGTCGAGGCCACGAAGGTCGGCTCCGAGACCGCCATCCAGCAGATAGTGTCGATGGTGAAGGAGGCACAGTCTCGCCAGCCCGACATCCAGAACCTCGCGGACCGCATCTCGGCGTACTTCGTCCCCGCGGTCATCCTGAACGCGCTGGCGTGGGGTGCAGTCTGGTATCTGTTCCCCGAGGCGCTCGCGGGGGTCGTCGGCGGTCTCCCGCTGTGGGGGCTGGCCGCGGGCGGCCCCGCCGCGGTGGGCGTCGTCGAGTTCGCGGTGCTGGTGTTCGCGTCGGCGGTGCTCATCGCCTGCCCGTGCGCGCTTGGGCTGGCGACGCCCGCCGCGACGATGGTGGGCACGTCCATCGGCGCGCAAAACGGCGTGCTGTTCAAGGGCGGCGACGTGCTCGAACGCGTCCGCGACACCGACACCGTCGTGTTCGACAAGACCGGCACGCTCACCGAGGGTGAGATGACGCTGACCGACGTGCGGCCGCTCGGCCCCGCAGCGGACGGGGCGGGTCTCGCCGTCGACGAAGCCGACGCCGAGACGCGTCTGCTGTCGGTCGTCGCCACCGCCGAGCACGGAAGCGAGCACCCAATCGCCGAGGCCATCGTCGCGGGCGCCCGCGACCGCGGCATCGAGGTGGGCCAGCCCGACGCGTTCGAGAACGTGTCGGGGCGTGGCATCCGCGCGACGGTCGACGGCCAGTCTGTCGTCGTGGGCAAGCCGGACCTGCTGGCCGAGGAGGGCGTCGCCGTCGAGCGGGCCGACGAAGCCGTCGAGTCGCTCGAATCGGCGGGGAAGACGGTCGTGCTCGCGGGCGTCGACGGCGAACTGCTCGGCGCGGTCGCCGTCGCCGACGAGGTCAAGGAGTCCGCACGCGAGGCCGTCGCCGCGCTCCGCGAGCGGGGCGTCGAGACCCGGATGATAACGGGCGACAACGAGCGGACCGCCCGCGCGGTCGCCGAACAGGTCGGCATCCCCGCCGAGAACGTCCGGGCGGGCGTCCTCCCCGAGGACAAGGCCGACGCCGTCGAGTCCATCCAGGCGGACGGCTCCCGGGCGATGATGGTCGGTGACGGCGTGAACGACGCGCCCGCGCTGGCGGCGGCGTTCGTCGGCGTCGCCATCGGGAGCGGGACGGACGTGGCCATCGAGGCGGCGGACGTGACGCTGATGCGCTCGGACCCGCTGGACGTGGTGAAAGCCATCCGGGTGAGCGAGGCCTCGCTCCGGAAGATAAAGCAGAACCTGTTCTGGGCGCTCGGCTACAACACGGCGATGATTCCGCTGGCGTCGCTGGGTCTGCTTCAGCCGGTGCTTGCGGCGGGTGCGATGGCGCTGTCGTCTGTGTCGGTGCTCGCAAACAGCCTGCTGTTCCGGGGGTACACCCCCGACCACGACTACGAACTGTTCGGGTTCCTGCGGTAGCGCCCCCGATTTTTACCCGTCACGGGCGCGTCACGCCCGGAGCGTGACCGACCAGGACCCGAAGACCGTCCGCGACTACCCCGAAACGCTCGACGACGAGAACGGCTCACAGCTCGTCGGCGTGACCGCCGACGGGGAGCCGCAGTACTACGACCCCGTCCAGAACCGCATCGCCCCCGCGTTCGACGCGGACGGCGAACTCCTACCGTCGTGGGAGGAGGGTCGTGAGCTCTCGCCGGGCGAGACGCTCCAGGACGCGATAGACGACATCGAGGAGCGGGTCGGCTGGGAGAGCCTGACCGACGACGATTAGCGATTGCGGCCGAGTTCGTCGTGGCTGGTGACCCAGTCCGACGCCGAGATGGCCGACGCCAGCGACAGTTCGCCCGCGAGCACGACGGCCGCGGCGATTTCGGCGAACTTGTTGACGTTGCCGGCGCCGTTGCAGTCGAGCATCTCGAGACACTCCGACTGCGTCGGCAGGTTCGTGCCGCCGCCGTAGGTGGCGACGATGAGCGACGGGATGGTGACCGAGACGTGCAGTGAGTTGTCGTTCAGGAGCGTCGTGTTCACCATCGCGGCCGACGACTCCGCGACGTTCGCCTCGTCCTGCCCGCAGGCGATGAACAGCGCCGCCAGTCCGTTGGCCGGGTGGGCACCGTTCGTGTTCGCGCCCGAGAAGAACGACCCGAGCGTCGCCACCTGCGCGTGGTGGTGGATGCTCTCGGGTTCGACGCCGAGATGGTGGAGCATCGTCTCCTCGTCGAGCGTCACTTCGGCGGTGACGCGCTTCCCGCGGGTGTTGAGGTCGTTGACCTTCGAGGCCTTCTTGTCGGTGGCGAAGTTCCCTTCGAGGTAGAAGTTCTCGACGTAGCCGTCGTACTCGCTGAGCACCCAGTTGCAGGCCGCGAACGTCGCCTTCCCGACCATGTTCTGCCCGGCGGCGTCGCCCGTCTCGAAGTCGAACCGGAGGTGGACGTGGTTGTTCGTGAGATAATCCTCTATCTCGACGAGTTCCGCGACGCTTGACGTCTCCTCGGCCTTCTGTTTGACCGTCTCGTAGTGGTCGAACACCCAGTCGCGGAAATCACGCGCGTTGCGTGCGTCCTCGAACACGAACACCGGGGCGCGGTTCATGTTGTCGTCGACGACGGTCACCTTCGCGCCGCCGGAGAGGTTGATGGCCTTCATCCCCCGCGAGTAGGAGGCGACGAGCGTCCCTTCCGTCGTCGCCAGTGGGATAGGGTACTCGCCGTCGGCGTGTTCGCCGTTCACCTTCACGGGGCCGGCGAGGCCCAGCGGCATCTGGGCGACGCCGACGAAGTTCTCGATGTTCCCCTCGGTCACCTCGGGGTCGAACGAGTGCTGGCCGACGTGTTCCAGTTCGGCGCCCGTCTCCTCTTTCACGAACTCGTGGCGGCTCTCGATGGCCTCCTGCGAGTAGTTGTCCTCCCCGTTGCGCGGGATGCCGCCGACCATCTCCTCGTCGCGAATGGTGTCCTCGACTTCGAGCGTGAGTTCGCCGAACGGTTTCGCGGTGAACTCGACGGTGATGGAGTGGCTTCCGGTCGTCAGCGTCACGCCGTCGATACGGACGATGACGGTCCGACCGACCGGGAAGTTGACGTACTCCTCCTCGGTGAGGTCGTCGAGTTCGATTGTCGTCTCGTCGTGGGTGACGAGTCGCACGTCCGCGAGGTCGACCCGCTCGCCGTCGACGACGACGCGTGACACGCCCGTCAGTTTCGCGTCCTGCAACCGGTTCTTTATCTCGAACTGTGCGCCCGACCCGGTGTCACGAAGGCTCCCGTAGGTGTAGAGCCGTTGCAGGATGCGGTCCGGGATGTCGAGCGAGAACCGCCCCGACCCGACGAGGTTCGCGTAGAGTCGCTTCAACACGCCGCTGTCTGGAGTTGGAATCACCATCGCGTCTCTGTCGGCATCTCCGACCAAGCCGTGAAAAGGGTTGTGCGAGCCATAACCTGTAACTCTTGTAGTAGGTAACGCACCCGACGGACCGACGGGCTGTGGCCAGTTGACACGGTGCGTGCGCCGGGTCTTCACCGTCTCCACGTGACCTCGACGGCTCCCGAGAGTCGTATTCGTCTTCTTATGTGTCTGGCGACCCCCGCCGACCCCCGGCTGGCGACGGGAGTGGCCGTCCCCGCCGGACCGTGGCGGCCCCCGAGCAGTTGTATTGCACTCTACACACAATACTTATCGGCCTCCGATAGCTACTGGTCGTCACACGATGGGAGGTCCCGACCAGAAGCTCGGCGGCGACATGTTCGAGGGCGACCCGGGGTCGCCGCTTGCGCATCTGTACCGCGGCGAGATTCACCGGATGAAGCTCTGGCGCGAGCGGCTCGACCGGACCACGAACTGGGCAGTCACGGTGCTTGCGGCGGTGCTGACGTGGGCGTTCACCAGCGAGCAGAACCCCCACTACGTCATCCTGGTCGGGGGCGTGATGCTCACGGTGTTCCTGTGGATAGAGGCCCGTCGCTACCGCGGCTACGACATGTGGCGCTCGCGGGTCCGCACGCTCCAGGAGAACGTGTTCGCACACGCGCTGGACCCGCCGGAGGGCATCGAACACGGTACGTGGCGCGAGCGACTCGCCGCCGACTACCGTTCGCCGGACCCGAAGATAACGTACGATGAGGCGCTCGCGCACCGGCTCAGGCGCGTCTACCTCCCGCTTCTGGGTGTCGTCGTCGGGGCGTGGACGTTCCGCGTGACCGCGTTCCACGGCGCCGACTGGCCGACGAGCGCCGCCGTCGGCGTCGTTCCCGGGAGTATCGTCACCGGCGTCGTCGCGCTCGCGGTGCTCGGTGCGCTGGCCGTGGCGTGCCGTCCCCGGCGCTGGCGAGCCAAGGGAGAACTCCGGAGCGAGGAGGTCGTCCCCTGGGACGACGATTGAGCGAGACGAACAATACTTTACCGCTCGGGCACGGACTCCGGGGTATGGCACGCAGTATCTCCGCCGAGCGACTCCGGGACGTGCTCGACTCCGACGAGGAGTTCGCGCTCGTCGACACACGCGACGCCGAGAGCTTCGAGGCGTGGCACATCCACGGCGCCCTCCAGTACGAGTACAAGCCGTTCCAGACGTTCGACCCCGCCGACTTCCGCGAGCAGACCGACCTCACCGAAGAGACTCCCATCGTCACCATCTGCGCGAAGGGCATCTCGTCGGAGGATTTCGCCGCGGAACTGGAGGCCGACGGGTTCGAGGACGTCCGCGTCGTCGAGGGCGGGATGGAGGCGTGGTCCGCCGTGTACGACCACGTCGACCTCGACGTCGATGGCGTCGAAATCGTGCAGGTCCAGCGCCGCGCGAAGGGCTGTCTCGGCTACGTGGTCGGCGACCCCACCACCGGGCAGGCGGCGGTCGTCGACGCGACCCGCCACACCGACGAGTTCCGCGCGGCGGCCGACGAGCGCGGCTACGACATCGTCCGCGTGCTCGACACCCACGTCCACGCGGACCACATCTCGGGCGGCCGGAAACTGGCGGACGAACTCGACGTCCCCTATCATCTCGGCGCGAACGCCACCGACCGGGGCGTCGCCTACGAGTACGAACCGCTCGACCGCAACGAGGTCGTCCAGGTGGGCACCGTCGACGTGAAGGCGCTGTTCACGCCCGGCCACACCAGCGAGATGGTCAGCTACCTCGTCGACGACGCGGCCGTCTGCACTGCCGACACGCTGTTCGTCGACGGCGTCGGCCGCACGGAACTCCAGTTCGGCGAGAGCGACGCCGCGACCGGCGCCGAACTGCTGTACGAATCGCTCCACGGCACCCTGCTCGCGGAACCCGACTCCGTGACCGTACTCCCGGGCCACGAGTCGGGGGTCCTGCGGGCGGAGCCCGTGACGGCGACGGTGGGCGACCTGCGGACGGGGCTGTCGGTGCTCCAGCGCGACGAGGACGCCTTCGTCGAGTCGCTGACCGAGACCGTGCCGGAGAAACCGCCCAACTACGAGTCCGTCATCGACACGAACAGGGGCCACGAGACGCCCGAGGACGAGGAGGCGCTCCAGTGGGAACTCGGCCCGAACAACTGCGCGGCCGCCGGCGACTGACTACAGGTCCCCGTCGCGGGCGGCCTCGCGGACCGCGGCCGCGCGCTCCTGGATGGCGTCGAGTTCCTCGCCCCGCTTGTCGTCGAGATGCGAGTACACCAGTCCCATCCGGTGGTTCTCGCGCAACTCGGCTTCGTTGCGGTCTAGAAACGCCCAGTAGAGGCTGTTGAACGGGCAGGCGTCCGCACCGACCGTCGCGTCGGGGTCGTACCGACAGTCGCCACAGTAGTCGGATAATCGGTCGACGTAGTTCGCGCTCGCGGCGTACGGCTTCGTGGCGAACGCGCCCGCGGCGTACGACCCCATCTCGACGACGTTCGGCGTCGTCACCCAGTGGTAGGCGTCGACGTAGCCGGCGTGGAACCAGTCGTTCAACTCCGCGGGGTCGACTCCGAGAAGCAGGGCGAAGTTCGACAGCACCATCAGCCGCTCGATGTGGTGGCTGTACCCCCGTTCGCGGACGCCCTCGACCACGTCGCCCAGACAGGCCATCGCCGTCTCGCCGGTCCAGTACGCCTCCGGAAGGGGTTCGGTCGCGTTTAGCTGGTTTGCGTCCTCGAGGTCGGGCATCGTCTCCCGGTAGACGTGGCGGGTGAACTCCCGCCAGCCGACGACCTGCCGGACGAACCCCTCGACGCTGTTCAGGGGCACGTCTTCGCGCTCGCGTGTCGCCTCCAGTACCGTCTCGACCACCTCTGCGGGGTGGAGGAGGCCGACGTTGATGGCCGCCGACAGCAGGCTGTGGTGGAGCGCCCACTCGTCGCGGACCATCGCGTCCTGGTAGGGGCCAAACATCGCCAGCCGGTCGTCGACGAACCGGTCGAGCGCGTCCAGCGCCGCTTCCCTGGTCACCGGCCAGCGGAACGGTTCGGGGTCGGCCCAGTCGTGTCCACCCTCCGCGTACGGTCCGTCGAACGTCTCGCGAACCCACTCGCTCACCTCGCGAGTCGTCTCGTCAGGCTCGTAGCACGGGGGTGCGGGCGGCTCGTACTCGGCGGGCGGCGTCTCCCTGTTCTGTTCGTCGTAGTTCCACTCCCCGCCCACGGGGTCGCCGTCGGCCATCAGATACCCCGTCTCGCGGCGCATGTGCCGATAGAACGCCTCGTGGCGATACGGCGGCTCGCGGTCGCCGGCGTACGCCCGCCAGCGGTCGCGGTCACACAGAAACAGGTCGTTTTTCACGACCTCCAGCGTCCCGCCTCGGGCCTCGACCAGGTCGGTCAGCCGGTCGCCCGCGCCGTGGCTGGCCGGTTCCATCACGACGAGATGGTCGGCCGGATGCGCCCCGAAGTGGGCGCCGAACCCCTCCGCGAACGTCTCGCAGGTGTGATACTCGACCGCGACTCCCCGGTCCCGGAGACGGTCGCGGAACTGCCGCATCGCCGCGAACACGAGCGTCAGTTTGTGCGGGTGGTACGGCTTCCGTCGCGCGAAGCCGTGCGCCTCTACCATGAGGACCTCGTCGGCGTCCGCGACCGGGCCGCGGTCGGGGTGCAACTGGTCGCCCAACACGAGGACGGTCATGGGGGAGGTAGGGGCCGCAGGGGCAAAACCCCCGGTCACGCCTCCGCGGGAACAGATCGGCGTCTGGAGCATTCGAGACCGACGTTTGGACGCGTTTGTCAGAACCTTTCTTGGGTGGCTGGGAGTGCGTGTCGGTATCCCATGGAGCGAGACGACATGACCGACGCGACGCGGCGTGCGGTGCTGAAGGCGACGGCGGGCGCGCTCGGCGTGGCCGCCACCGGCACGGCGAGTGCCCACGAGTGGGGGTCCAGTTCGACGACGGGCGTCGAGTCCTCCCCCGAGGACGCGTCCGACCGGCCCGGCGGCCACGCGAACGCCACCCCGGTCGGCTACCACGCGCTCGGCGACGCTGGCGCCCCGAAAGCCAACCCGAACGCGGAGTCCCGTGACCCCCACTACGGCGGCATCACCGAGATACGGACGCGCGGCGACTACGCGTACGTCGCCTTCTTCTCCTCGGACCGGCCGACGCCCGGTCGCGGAATGGCGATACTCGACATCTCGGCGTTCAACGCCGCCGATGACCCGAGCGACCTCGACGGCCGGAGCGTGTCGGTCGTCTCCTTCCTACGGAACAACAACGGCGCGGCGGCGGTGATGGACCTGAAGGTGAGCGACGACGGCGACTACGTGTTCCTCGGCACCCAGCCGTACACGGCGCTGTTCCCCTCGCCGACGGCAGACCCGGTGGGCGCGGCCTCGCGGAGCGAGGCCCGCGACCCGACGCCGAACCTCGACGACCACTCGGCGACCATCGCACCCGGTGCCGTCGTCGCGGTCGACGTCTCCGACAAGGGGAACCCCGAACTCGTCGGCGCGTTCGAGGTGTCGGGCACCGGCGTCCACAACCTCTACCACCACCGCATCGGCGGCGACGAGTACGTGTTCGCCATCCACGACACCGGCGACGGCACCACCGGGATGTACGTGTTCCGGTTCGACCGGACGAGCGGCGGCCTCGAGTTGGTCAACCGGTGGGCGCTGTCGGGCGACACGCGGCAGGGCGAGGTCGGCGCGGACCTCGCGTACATCCACGACGTCGAACTGCAGGACGACCCCGTCACGGGCAAGCCGACCCTGTATCTCTCCTACTGGGGCAACGGACTGCAGATACTCGACGCCTCGAACCCCGAGGACCTCGAGCTCGTCGGCCACTTCGACATGAACGGCACCGGCCGCTGTCACTTCGCCAGCCCCGCACCGGAACTCGTCGAGACGGACGCCGGCCTCAAGCGGTTCTGCGTCGCCAGCCACGAGACGCCGACCGCGGCCGACGACGCCGACGGCACCGGCAACGTCTACCTCGTCGACGCCTCCGGGCTGTACGACGCGGACGCCGAGGCCGGGCTGGCGGTCGACCTCCAGTCCGACGGCGACGTGGTCGAACTCCGCGACGTCGGCTCCTGGGAGTGGCAGAAGAAAAGCGACGGCGACGACACGGCGTTCTCGTTCGGCAACTTCGAGCTGTCGCCGCACAACTCCGACGTGGCCGTCCACGACGGCGAACTCTGGGTCCATCAGGCTCACTACCACGGCGGCGTTCGGTTCCTCAAGATGACCGAGCCGTCGCCCGGAGCCTTCCGTCTCGAAGAGCAGGGCTACTCCCGGCCGAAGTACAGCACGCCCGAGGCGTCGCGGATGCAGGGGCTCACGACGGTCGTTCCGAACTGCTGGGGCGCCGTCCAGTCCAACGGCGTCACGTTCGCCTCCGACATCAACCAGGGCGTCCACGCCATCAAGGCGGAGGGCGTCCCGCTGGGCGGCGCACCGGCCACCGCCAGCGTCGACGTGAGCGACGACGGCTCGCTTTTCACCGCCGGGCAGACGAACCAGACGGTCCTCGACGTGTTCCCGGGCCGGTACGACGAACTGACGGTACGGGACCGCCTCCCCTCGTCGTGGTCTGTCGTCGGGGGCGACGACCTCGGCCAGTCGGGTGTCGCCGCAGGAGCGGGCGACCGTACGAACGACGACGGCACCTACGACGGCGGTGGGTCCACGTTCGTCGAGTTCGCCGCCGACGCCGGCGTCGGTGACAGCCTGAGCTACTTCGTCGAGGCGCCCGCCGAATCCGGCGCCTACACGTTCGGCCCCGTCGAGGTGAGCCCCGACGGCGGCGACACCTGGTACGCGGTTCCCGGCACCATCCGGAGCAACGTCGTGGCCGGCGCCAACACGAACCTGGCCGCGGGCGCGGCCGCCGCGGGCGTCGCCGCTCACCAGCGCGACCGCATCCGTGACCGCGTGGCGCGGCTACTGGACCGCGGAGAGTAAGCGGTGCCAGCGCCCGCGTCAGATTCACACGAACCTGTGACACGGTAGCGTTCGCCTCCTCCCCGTTCTTGCCCATCGCCTACCAACTACTATCCGTATGCACGAGACATCGTTCGGCCGGAGAGGATTTCTGAAGGCGAGCGGCTCGGCGGCACTGCTGGCGAGCGTCGCCGGCTGTACCGGGACCGGTGGCGGGAACGGCGGCAACAGTCCCACGTCGGGCAGTGATGGGTCGCCGGCGGACCGCGTCGCGGCGTTCCTGAACGCCGACCCCGCGGCGGGGAACTTCGAGGGTACCGTCGTCGACGAGACCGGAACGGACGAGGTAGTGGTGGAGGTCGGTGCGTCCGGCAACGGCGGCAACTTCGCGTACGCTCCCGCGGCGGTCCGCATCGATGCGGGAACGACCGTCTCGTGGCAGTGGACCGGGAAGGGGAGCCTCCACAACGTCGAGTCGGTCGCCAGCGACTCCTTCGAGGGTGAGTTCCAGTCGGACTTCGACTTCACCAGTGGCGACCCCAAGGAGTCCGGCGACCCCTACGAGCAGTCGTTCGACGACGCCGGGGTCGCTCTCTACTTCTGTGGTCCGCACAAGAGCCTCGGCATGAAGGGCGGCATCGTCGTCGAGTAACGCTTTTCGTCCGCGCTCGCGTCCTCACGGGCGTGGAGAACGTCACCGAGGAGACGAGCAACCCGTTCGGCATGCGGGTCGACGGCCGGGCGGTGTACGGCTACGGGGACGCCAACGCCGACTTCCACGTCGTCGGGGAGTCCCCGTACGCCCACGGTGGTGCCGACACCGGTGTGCCGTTCACCGACTCGCTGGCGGGCGAGCGTATCCAGTCCGTCCTGCACGAGGTGGGACTGCTGGCCGAATCGTACGCCGACGACCCGGACGCGGAGAACCTGTATCTCTCCTACGCCCACCCGAAGGTGACCGACGGCCCGCCGACGGACGCCGGGTTCGCCGACATGGAGCGGTTCCTCGACGCGGAACTGCGTGCAATCAACGCCCACATCCTCCTGCCGGTGGGCGACCGTGCGCTCGACTACTGTCTGCGTGAACACACGTCGCTGGCCCGGAAACTGCCGAGCGACGCGGCCGCGCTCCACGCGCGGCAGGTGCGGGGCCGCGGCTTTCTCGTCGTCCCCGTCAGGGACCCCGAGGAGTGGGAAGCCGGCGACCGGGAGCGTCTGCTCGGCACGCTCCGGGCGATACTCGACTCCGACTACCGGCAGACGAAGGGCGTGGCGACGACCGTCGGCTAACTGCGGTCGACGAACGCGACGATGCGGTCGGCTATCTCCTCGCCGGCGTCTTCCTGCAGGAAATGCATCGCGCCTTCGACCCAGACGTCCGGCTGGTCGCTGGCCGTCGGAATCAGGTCCCGGAGCGGGTCGCGGTTGCCCCGCGTGATTGGGTCCGAGTCCGCGAACAGCACGAACGCCGGCTTCTCCCACTCCTTCAGCCGAGAGGCGGCCGCGCGGGTCATCTCGGCGCCGTCGCCGCCGCCCTTCCGGGGCACCATGTCGGGCCACTCGCGGGCGCCGGCCTTCGAATCCTCGTCCGGGAACGGCGCCTCGTAGGCCGCGAGCACCTCGTCGGACAGCTCCGTCGCAGTGGCGTTCTGGATGAGCATGCCGATGGGGAGCTCCTCGACCCCCTCGACGAACTCGCGGAACTGCTCCCACTCCGGGGGCATCTCCTGTGTGCCCTGCGGGATGCCCGTGTTCATCGGCACCAGCCGGGCGAACCGTTCCGGGTGGTGGCCCGCGAGCGTCAGCCCCAGGATGCCGCCCCAGTCCTGGCAGACGAGGGTGATGTCGTCGAGGTCCAACTCCTCGAGGAACCGCTCGAACGCCGAGTAATGCATCTCGAAGCTGTACTCGTCGCGCTCGGTGTACTTGTCCGAGCGGCCGAACCCGATGGCGTCGGGGACGACGACGCGGCCCCGCTCTGCCAGCCGGTCGACCATCTTCCGGTAGAGGAACCCCCAGGTCGGCTCCCCGTGGAGACACAGGAACGTCTCCTCGCCATCGCCCTCGATGTCGACGTACGCCATCTCCGCGCCGTCGTCGGTCACCTCGACCGTCTCGTGTGGGTAGTCGTAGTCAGGGACGTCGTCGAACCGGGTCTCGGGCGTGCTCGTGAGGCTCATGGTAGATCGAGCGGCCGGCTCGGTTAAAATTGTTTCCCAGAACGGGAAGCGAGTTTAACGCTGTTCGGGCTACGACGTGGGATTCGGGAGGTTCGGCACGTCGAACGACGAGTCGCGGTCCTCGCGGTAGGCGTCGTACCCCTCGGGGTCGCCGTACAGCGGCGAGTCGTCTGCGCCGCCGCGGTCGTTCCCCTCGTAGTCGGGGTCGAGGGGCGCGACCGGGAGGTGGACCCGCGACCCCTTCCGACCGCACGCGACCCGGACCGTGCCGCCCTGCTCGGAGGCGAGGGTTCCGCCCGCGGCCGCGGAGACGCGGAACGCGAGTCGGTGGCCCGCCGGCACCACGAGGTCGGTGTACAGCGACCCGAACGTCACCTCCTCCAGTTCGCCGGGGTTGAGCGCGTCGCCCGCCGTAGGCGTCGAGCGACCGCGCATCGGGACGCTGTCGCGGTACCACGCCCGCATCCAGGCGTAGGAGGCCAGCAGGGGCTGGTCGCGGTCCGGCGTGTGTTTCACCGTCGTCGGGTCGCTCGGCTCCGCCCCCGGCGGCACGTCCAGCACCTCGACGGCCGTGGTGGCATCGGTACCCTCGGGGATGATGCCGAGATGGAACCCCAACTGGCCGGAGAGCCGGAGGTCCTGCTCCAGCGGCTCCGTCACCCACGTCACCGACTCCGGCGCGTCGGATGCGGGGCCGTCGGCGTACGCGGCCGTTCCACCCTCCCCGCTCGATGCCGAGAGCGTGCCGTCGGGGTTCAGATACAGCGTCCGGTCGCGTTCGGCGGCGGGGTAGGCGCCGCCGTTCTCCCACGACCCGTCCTCACGCTGGACCTCGAACTCCGGGTCGGCGTGAGCGCCCGCGTCGATATCCTTGAGATGCTGGGCGAACCAGCGGTGGGTCGCCTCGACGAACTTCTCCCGGAAGGGGTGCGTTATCTTCGCGCCCCCCTCGCTCTCGGGGACGTGGGGGTCGCCGTGCTTCCCGTTGTAGAGCCACAGTTTCGTCGGCAACTCGTCGGGAAGCGCCTCCCACAGGTAGCCGACGTTGTGGCTCTTGACGTTGTAGTCGAACAGCCCGTGGATGATGAACGTCGCCGCGTTGATGCCCGCGGCGTCCTTGGTGAACGACCGCTCGCGCCAGAAGTCGCGTTTCGCGTCCTGGTAGGGGTTGGCGTGACCTTGCGAGACCGCCGCGCCGAACGTCCCCATGCAGGCTTTCCGTTCGAGGACGTGCAGGGGGTAGCGGTCGTCGTCGAGGCCGCTGTTCTGCGTGTCGGCGGCCGGGAGCACCTCCGTGAACAGCGACGGCGTGACGAGCGACTGGCCCTGTATCTGGGCGCCGTTGACGAACGCGTAGTCGTACCAGCGACCGATGGCCCGGATGGGGATGACGGCCTTCAGCGCCTCCGGGTGGCGACCCGAGATGGGCTGTTCGGCGGCCGCGCCGATGGCCATCGTCCCGTCGTAGGACCCGCCGGTCATCCCGACGGCGCCGTTCGACCAGTCCCGCTCGACGAGGTGGTCGATGCTGTCGACGATGTCGTACACCTCGTCGCGGTCGCCGTACTTCTGACAGCCCGAGGAGTTGCGGGTCCCCCGCAGGTCCAGCAGGGCGACGGCGTACCCCCGCGGCACGAAGTACTCGTCGTACCACTCGGGGAACGGGACCGACTCGCCGCCACCCAGTCCCGGGACGCCCGGCGAGGTGGGCACGTCACGCTGGTCCCAGTGGGGGTCCTTCAGTTGCCGGCGCCAGCCGCGTCCGAGCGTGTTGAAGTACGGCGACGCGACCATGATGGTCGGTACCTCCTCGTCGGTGTCCGGGCGCACGATGTCCACCCAGATATCGGCGCCCGTCCGGGTCGATATCTGCTCGTACTCGACGACGGCGTCGTCGTAACTGAACCGTTCGGGGTCCACCTCGTCGAGGTCCGGCTTGTCGTCGCTGGCCTGCACGGCTCCGGCCGACCCCATCGAGAGCGTGGTCCCGAGGCCAGCGGCCGTGGCTCCCTTCAGGAGTCGGCGTCGCGAGAGCGGTCGCTCGTCCATGCATCGGAGAAAACCGCCCGACAGAAAGGGTTTGAGCCGGGTCACTCCGTGGGTATTTGCCGTGGCGCCGGGGCCACGTGCCGCCCGAACGTTGATGGCCGACCGCACCGAGGTCGGCCCGTGCAGGTCGACTGCGAGTTCTACGCGACGGTCCGCGACGCCGTCGGCACGAAACGCCGAACCCGGGAGTTCGAGGCCGGAACGACCGTCCGCGAGGCGCTCCACGCGCTCGCCGACGCGCACGAGGGGCTCGGCCCACTGCTGTTCGACGGGGACGGGGACGTCCGCCCGACCATCGCCGTCTCGGTGAATGGCGACCCCGTGGGCGAGGCGTTCGACCGGGTGCTCTCCGGTGGCGACACGCTCATAGTCGCCCCCGGCGTCGCTGGAGGATAGATGGACGTGCCCTCGCTCCCGTTCGAGATGAAGCAGGTACAGCTCGGCAACCACGAGTTCGAGGGGCAGAACAACTGCTACGTCCTCGGGACCGAGCCGGGGGCCACCCTGACGCTCGTCGACACCGGCATCGCCCACCCCGACACGCGCGAGCAACTGGAGTCCGACCTCGCGGCCCACGGCCTCGAGTTCGCCGACGTCGAGCGGGTCCTGCTTACCCACTGGCACCAGGACCACGTCGGCCTCGCGGGCGAGATACAGGCCGAATCGGGCTGTTCGGTCCACGCCCACGCCGAGGACGCGCCGCTCATCGCCCAGGACACCGAGGCCCAGGAGTCGATGAACGCGCGACTCCGCCGACTCACCGAGGAGTGGGGGATGCCCGACGGGAAGCGCGAGCAACTGCTCGGCTTTCTCACCAGCGAGGACGGCGAGGGCCGGCCACCGGACGTGACGACGTTCACGGACGGCGACCGGTTCGACGCCGGGAGCGTCGACCTCGAGGTCGTCCACCTCCCGGGTCACAGCGCCGGCCTCTCGGGGTTCGCGTTCGACGGCCGCGACGGGGAGGAACTGTTCCCCGGGGACGCGCTCCTCCCGTACTACACGCCGAACGTCGGCGGCGCGGACACCCGCGTCGAGGCCGCCTTGAGCAAGTATCTCGACACGCTCGCGGGCGTCGTCGACCGAGGGTACACCCGCGCGTGGCCCGGCCACCGCGGCGCCATCGTCGACCCGCCGGGCCGCGCGGCCGACATCATCGCGCACCATCGCCATCGGACCGGTCGGGTCGTCGACGTGCTCGACGAGACGGGCCCGGCGGACCCGTGGACAGTCGGCGCCCACCTGTTCGGCGACCTGCACGGCATCCACATCCTGCACGGCCCCGGCGAGGCACACGCACATCTCGTCCACCTGACCGACGCGGGCGTCGTCGAACGCGACGGCGACGACTACGCGCTGGCCGACCCGGAGGCGGACCTCGACGCGCTGTTTCCGGACGTGACCGGGGCGCTCGCGCCGGAGCGACAGCCCTGAGACGCGGCTACCGCCAGGCCAGGTCGACCACGACCGGGTCGTGGTCAGACGGGTAGCCACCGTCGGGCCGCGCGTCCAGCACGTCGAACCGCTCGACGCGGAGTTCGTCGGTCAGGAGGACGTAGTCGAGTCGTCGCCCGCCGTCCGGTCCGCCGAAGTCGGTGAACGTCGGCACGCTCGACGCGGCGCCGTCGGTCCTCCCGGCGTCGGCCAGCGGTCCCTCGTCCACGAGCCGCGCGTGTGGGGGGTCGTGGGGCTCGCAGTTGAGGTCTCCCGCGAGAGCGACCGGCTCCTCGCGGTCGGTCACCCAGTCGGCGAGCAGGTCGGCGCTCTCCCGGCGTGCCCGCTCGCCCTCGTGGTCGAAGTGGGTGCTGACGGCGGTGAGCGACCGGTCGCCGTCCCACAGTCGCGCCCACGTCGTGACCCGTGGAAGCGCGGCGTCCCACCCCGGCCGCTCGGGGGCCTCGGGCGTCTCCGAGAGACCGAACGCACCCCAGTCGTCGAGCGCGAAGCGGTCGGCGTCGTAGCCGACGGGCGTGTGTTCGCCGCCGGCCACCGAGCGGCCGACCCAGGCGTAGTCCGGTAGTCGCTCGCGGAGGTCGGTCAGTTGTCCGCGCCACACCTCTTGGAGACAGAGCACGTCCGGTGTCGCCCTCGCGACGACGCTCGCGACGGCGTCGCGTCGCCGCTCCCACGCCCGGTCGCCCGTATCGAGTCCGCTGTATCGGACGTTGAACGACAGCAGGGTCACGGCCATGGACCGGGTAGCGGTCGCGCGGTAGAATCGCTTTCGGCGGGCGGTTTCGCCCGCGGAGCTACGCCGTCTGACGGTCTCGCGCCGGTCTGCCTCCGTCCCGGATTGACGCCTCGGCGTGCGGTCCGTCGGCGAACCACCGTGAGACACATACGTGTTCGTGTCAAACGTTAACATTCATGGCACTTCCGTACCGTCGCGTCCTGCCGGCGCTGGGCGACTCGACGCTTCCGGCGGTGTTCGAGTTGGTGCCGTCGCTGGTCAACGACGACCCGGTGGTGTTCGCTCGGCTCCTCAGGGAGCGATACGGCTACCGGGTGTCGCTTCCCGCGATACATCCCGCGCTCGACGCGAACGTGACCCTGCTGTCGCACCCGGACGACGTACAGTTCGTCCTCCAGCGGAACCCGGAGACGTTCCGGGCGCTCGACGTTCCGGGGTCGCGGGACTTCGGGCGGGTCGTCCAGGACAGCATCGTGAGTCTCACCGCCGACGACGGCGGCGGCGAGTGGGTCAAGCGGCTCCGACTGGTCAACCCCGAGTTCACGGCGGCGGCCGCCGCCAGCGCCGTTTCCGACCAGGTCGGGACGACGCTGGCGACGCTGGCGGAACTGGCGGACGACGACTCGCCCGGCGGACCGGTGACGGTGCCCGACGGCGCTCGCATCCGGACGGCAGGCGGCGAGGGTGTACGGCTCCTGCCGGCGATGCGGCGGCTCTCGCTTCGTCTGCTCGGGGACACGCTGTTCGGCCCGGACGTGCGCGCCCACGAGGTGGCGATAATCGACGCGGTCGACACGCTCCGCGACGAGTTCAAGCGCCGGCAGCTCCAGCTCGTCACGAGCCACGTCACCCGTCACGTCCCCGCGGAGATTCACCTCCCTGCCAGGGTGCGCGACGCCATCGGCTCGGACCCCCACGTCGCGCTACCACGGCGACACGACCGCCGCGTCGAGGAGGCCATCGAGACGCTCCGGACCGCGGCGGCGGCCATCATCGCCCGGCGAGAGCGGACGCCCCTGGCGTTCGACGACGCGCTCGGCGCGTGGCTCCGGCGGCCGGACCCGGTCACCGGCGACCGCGTGACGCCCGAGACGCTCCGCCACGAGGTGATGGGACTGCTCATCGCCGGCCACGCGACCACCAGCGCCGCGCTGACGTGGGCGTTCTACCTGCTGGCCGCCCACCCGGAGGTCCAGGAGCGCGTTCACGGCGAGGCCCGCGAGACGGTGCTGTTGGGCGACCTGCCGGATGCCGATGCCGCGATGTCCGAGAAGCCGTCGCCCGAGACGGGCGAGGAGTTCCTCGACGCCGTCCCGTTCACGCGGCAGGTATGGCAGGAGACGCTCCGGCTCTACCCCGCGCTCCCCGTCTTCGGGCGGACGGTCGCCGAGCGGGTGACGCTCACCGACGGGGAGACGACGCTCGCCCCCGGGTCGCACGTCCTCCTCAGCCCGTACGTCACCCACCGCGACGACGCGTTCTGGTCGGAGCCGGACCGATTCGACCCGGACCGGTTCGACGGCGGTGGCCGCCACGAGTTCGCCTACTACCCGTTCTCCGGTGGCCGCCACGCCTGTCTCGGGGAGTCGCTCGCCACGACGGAGGCGGCCGTCGTGCTGGCGACGACGCTCGCGACCCACCGCGTCGAGTTCGTCGGCGACGAGCCACACGACGCGCCCCCGGTCGACGTGGACTCGGCCATCAACCTCCAGCCGGACCGCGACATCGCGGTCCGGTTCGTCCCCCGCGAGTGACTCCGTGACGGGCTCACACGGCACCACAAGAGCCTTTCCGGGCCACCGACTCCCAGCGACATGGACGACGACGAACGGGTCTCTGCCGCCCTCCAGGCCGCGTTCCCGGACCGCACAGTCGACCGCGTCGGCGCGGCCGGCCCGTCGTGGAACGACGCGAACCACACGGTCGGCGTCGAGTTCGCCGACGGCGACCGGTGTTACCTGAAGATCGCCAGCGACGGCGACGGCATCCGCATCGCCCGCGAGCGCGCCGTCGTCGAGCGCGTCGACGGCGTCCCGGTCCCCGACGTGCTCGCGGCCGACGCCGGCGGCGACCCGCCGTATCTCGTCACCCGTCCCGTCGACGGCGACCCGCTGATTCGTCGGTGGGACGACGCGGACGCCGACGGGCGACGCGGCCTCGCGCGCCGCGTCGGTCGGTCGCTCGCGACCGTTCACGACCACCGGTTCGACAGCCACGGCCACGTCGTCGGTGGCACCGGCGACGGCCTTGACGTCGACGCCGCGCCGTGGTCGGAGGTGCTCGTCGACACGGTTCGGAACCTCCAGTCGCGTGCGCCCTGCGACCGACGGAGCGAGCATTTCGAGGCCGTCGTCGCGGCGGTCCGGGACGCCGCACCCCTCCTCGACGACGCGCCCGCCGCACTCCTGCACGGCGACCCAGCCCAGCCCAACTGCTTCGTCGTCGACGACGAGGTCGGCTTCCTCGACTGGGAGATTGCCCACGTCGGGGACCCCGCCCGTGACGTGGTCCGGGCGCGCGACCAACAGTTCGACCCGCTCCGGGGCGAGGCCCCTCCGGCGGTCGTCGACGCCTTCCACGACGGCTATCGCGAACGTGCTGGCGGCCTCCCGGAGGGGTTCGAGCGCCGCCAACCCCTGTACGAGGCGGTCCGCCTGCTCGGGGTGTCGGGCTACCTCGACCGGACCGCGGAGTTCGTCGACGAACCGGTCGGGGAATTGACCGCGTGGCTCGACGTGGAGCTAAACCGGCGCCTCGACCGGATTCCGGTCTGAGCCGCGTCGGGGCGGGAGCGTCCGTGCCGAGAGTGAAAGGAGGCGAGCGGAGCGGACGTGGCAGGAGAGAGGGAGCGGACGTGGCAGGAGAGAGGAAGCGGACGTGGCGGGAGTGAGCGCACGCGGAGCGTGCGCGAACTACGCCACGTCCGCGAGTGAGGAGCGAAGCGACGAACGAGCGGACGTGGCGGGATTCGAACCCGCGTTCTAGGGGTTAGGAACCCCTCGCCCTGGTCCACTAGGCCACACGTCCCACCGGGAGCACCGCCCCCCGCGAGAAAACGGTTGCGGAGCACCGCCGCTGTCCGGTGGCGTCGAGAGAAGTGGTGGGGTACCCGTCAGTTCTGGGTCGTCTCGTCGGTCTCGGTGGTCGTCTCCGCTGTGGACTCGGTGGTCGTCTCGGAGGTGGTCGTCGTCTCCGTCTCCGAACCCGTCGCGCCCTCGCGCATCTCGTTGAGCTCCTGTTCGACTTCCTCGCGTCCCTTCTGGAACTCGCCCATGGCCTCGCCGGTCGAGCGTGCCAGTTTCGGAATCTTGTTCGCGCCGAACAGCAGCACGGCGATGAGCAGGATGACCAGCAGCTCAGGCCCGCCGGGGATGCCGAGCTGCGCCGGGGTGAGTAGTTCGAGCATCTATGTGCGTGGATTACCCGCTCCCGATTATAGGCTTTTTCCTGACGAGCCGTCGCTCGCGGTCTCCGTCGCGGGGGTCGTCGACGCGTCACTCCCGCGCATCTCGTCCAGTTCCTGTTCGACTTCCTCGCGCCCCTTCTGGAACTCGCCCATGGCCTCGCCGGTCGAGCGTGCCAGTTTCGGAATCTTGTTCGCGCCGAACAGCAGCACGGCAACCAGCAGGACCAGCAGTAGCTCCGGTCCGCCGGGGATGCCGAGCTGTGCCGGGGTCAGTAGTTCGAGCATCACCCGACCGTTCGGGAGGTGACTTGTAGGCCTTTCTCCGAGTTGTAAGTCTTCTGCCGGAGCACGAACCCTCTTGACAGCCCGGCGGCAAGTCTGGCGTATGGTAACCGAAGGCGACGACGCACCCGAGTTCACCGCGCCGCTTGCGACCGGCGACATCGAGTCGTTCACGCTCTCCGAGCGAATCGAGGACGGTCCCATCGTGCTCGCGTTCTTCCCCGGCGCGTTCACCAGCGTCTGCACCGGCGAGATGCGGACGTTCCGGGACCGTATCGACGAGTTCGCGGGCGAAGCGGCGGTGTACGGCGTCTCGACGGACCCGCCGTTCGCCCTCAACGAGTTCCGTGACCAGGAGGACCTCCCGTTCGACCTGGTGAGCGACGTGACCGGCGAGGTGAGCGAGGCGTACGGGGTGGCGATGGACCTCGCGGGGCTGGACGTGCCCGGGGTCGAGACTGGCGAGGCCAGCGTCGCGGAGCGGGCGGTGTTCGTCGTCGACGGCGACGGTACGGTCTCGTACGCCTGGGTCGGCGACCATCCCGGCAAGGAACCGGACTACGACGCGGTCGCGGACGCCGCGGAGGCCGCCTGAGGCCCGAATCCTTTTCGCGCCGCGCCCCCTCGGGTCCGACATGAGCGACGTCGAAGCCGGGGGTCGTGAGTACGACCCGAGCGCCACTCACGCGTTCCCCGACGAGCGGGTGAACCGCGTGCTCGAGTTCGTTCAAAACGACCCCGAGATACGGACGTATCTGCAGGCCCAGAACGTCAACCCCGTCAAGCGGAAGGGGTACAACGACCACGGCGAGACGCATATCCAAATCGTCCGCCACCGCGCTCTGTGTCTGTACGACCTGCTGAAGCGCGGCGGCGTCGAGTTCAACGGCGCGGCCGACCAGGGGCTCGAGGAGGCCGACGAGGCGGTCATCATCGCGCTGGCGGCGACCCTGCACGACATCGGCCACGTCGTCCACCGCGACGAACACGCCTACTACTCCATCCCGCTGGCCGCCGACGTGCTCGACCGCATCCTCCCGGAGTTCTACGACGCCGGCGAGGCCGTCCGCGTCAAGGGGGAGACGCTCCACGCCATCCTCTGTCACCACACCGAGGAGGACCCGCTGACGACCGAGGCGGGCGTGATGCGGGTCGCGGACGCGCTCGACATGGAACGGGGTCGCTCGCGGATTCCCTACGAGCGGGGCGGGAGGGGCATCAACACGCTCTCCTCGCAGGCCATCACGCGGGTCACCCTCGCGGAGGGCGACGACCGGCCGGTGCTCGTCGAGATAGAGATGACCGACGCGGCGGGCGTCTACCAGGTGGACGAACTGCTGAAGGCGAAACTGCAGGACTCCGGGCTGGAGGACTGGGTCCGCATCGTCGCCATCAACACCCACGAGGAGGACGAGCGCCTCGTCGAGCGCATCGAACTGTAGGGGTCACCTTTCCGTCCGCTTTCCGTCCGCTTTTGGTCCGCCGCCGAGTCACTCGAGGTAGTGTCGTCGCTCCGTGCGTTCCGCGACCCGGAGTTCCTCGCGCTGTCGGGGACGGCGTTCGCTCGCGCGCAGTCGTACTCGACCATCGCCATCGCGCTGGCGCTGTACGCCGACGCCTTCGGCACCACCTCCAGCGTCGAGGGGCTGTTCGGGACGGCGTTCGCCGTCGTCCAGTTGCTCATCGTGCTCCCGCTCGGTCGGAAGATAGACACCGGCAACGCGAAACGGTGGTTGCTGGCGGGGCTCGTGCTCAACGTCGCGGTGTTCGTCGGCTACGCGCTGATTTCGAGCGTGGCAGACGTGATTCTGATGCGCGTCGTACAGGGGGTGGGAGCGAGCCTCCTGTGGATAACCGGGTCCACCGTCGTCGGGGAGATAGCACCCGACGACGGTCGTGGGCTGTGGCTCGGCACCTACAACCAGGTGGGCGCGTTCTCGTCGCTGTTCGGTGACCTCGTCGGCGGAGCGATGCTGGCCGTCTACGGGTTCACGGAGGCGTACGCCCTTCTGGCGGCGGTGACGGTCGTCGCGTTCGCCGCGGTGTTTCTCGTGCTCCGTGACAACCCCGGCGGACGGACGGATCCCGAGGAGGCGACCGGCACGGAGACGCTCCGGACGCTGTTGGGTCGGGGGCCAGTGCGCGCGCTCGTCACCTTCCGGCTCGGGCTCTCCTTCGGGAAGATGTGCGTCATCACCTTCCTCCCCATCTACGCCCGGACCGCTTTCGGGATGAACCCGTTCGTCGTCGGCGGCCTGCTCGCGGGCGGCAAACTCACGAAGGCGCTCACGCAGGGGGTGGTCGGCGACGCCACCGACCGCCTCGGCAACAAACATCTGTTCGTCGCGGTCGGGGCCCTGCTGTACGCGCTCGGGACGGTCCTCATCCCGCTGGCGGAGTTCGCCCCCGCGGTGTTCCCGACGATGCGCGTCTCGTTGCCGACGTTCGGGGGTGCAATCGCGGCCGGGTCGCTACTGCTCCCGCCGGCGTTCTTCGTGCTCGCGGGAGCCTACGCCGTCTGTGGCGTCGCCGACAGCATCCGACTCCCGGCGAGCATGGCGCTGTTCGTCGAAGAGGGCGAGGCGTTCGACGCCGTCGCCGGATCGATGTCGCTCCGCTCGGTCGCGTGGAAGGTCGGGCAGGTGGCCGGCCCCGTCACCGTCGGCGTCGTCTGGGACGCCACCTCCGTCGGCGTGGCGTTCGGCGTCGCCGGTGCGTTCATCGCGGCCGCCACGCTCGTGTTCCTCTTCCTGTACCAGGAGTCGTCGCCCGCGCCCGGAGCGGTGCCGGGCGACTGACCGCTACGCGTCGGCGTAGCCGGTGCCCCGGAGGTCGACGCCGTCGCCGGTGATGGTCGCCTCCGCGTCGAAGATGGCCCGGACCGTGTTCGTCGCCTTGTCGTCGTGCATGTCGGGATGGAGCGCGAACAGCCCGAACAGCTCCGCCGAGCGGATGCGCGAGGTGAACACGTGCAGGAACCGGAACACCGTCTGGAGTTCGCCGTACATCATCAGCGTGGAGACGGACAGCAGACCCACCCGCACACGGTCGGCCTGCCCGGCCGACTCGAACCGTTCGAGGTGTTTGGCGAACTCCAGGCTGATGCCCGTCAGGTCGCTGGGCGAGGATAGCTGACTCACCTGCACGCCCTCCACCTCGGTCGCACCCTTGTCGTTCGTCACGTCGACGATGCCGACCCGAGCGGGGTCGACTCCCCCGCGGTCGTCGAGCGCGTCGACGATGCGCTCGGCCGAGCGGTCCGCCGTGATGAGAAGCACCGTCTCGCCCTCGCGCAGGCCCTCGGCCGTCGCGTCCAGCACTCGCTCGCGGACCGGCGGCGCTTCGCCGGACATGAGCAGGCTCGTCCCGGGGTCGAACGAGAGCCCATCGGAGATGTCCCCCGCCGGATACGTCACTCTGACCCCCTGCGGCTGGCCTCGTCCTCTATCTCACGGACCATCGCCACGAACTCCCCGTCATCCATCGACGACATCGACGTCTCAAGTTCCTTCCGGATGTCGCCCATGCGCCGTTCCAGTTCCTCGAACTCCTCGCTGTCGTTTAGTTCCGCCGGCGACTTCGACGACTGGAGCGCCGCACGCTTCGATGCGAGCGCGTACAGCTCCCGCTCCAGTTCCGCGTGAGTCCCCCGCTCCAGTAACCCCTCGACCGTCTCCAGCAGTTGCTCGTGCCCGACCGGCTTGGTGAGGTAGTCGTCGAACCCCATCTCCAGGATGTCGAAATCGGGCTCGACCGCGGTCACCATCGCCACCCGACACTCGCTCGTCCGCCCGCGAATCCGACCGAGCACCTCCTCGCCCGTCATCCCCGGCATCAAGCGGTCGAGCAACACCACGTCGACGCTCCCGTCGAGTCGCTCGAGCGCCTCCTCGCCCCCGTTCGCGGTGCGGACTTCGTACTCCTCCGTGAGCCAGTGGGTGTAGATCTCGACGAGCGCCTCCTCGTCCTCGACCACCAGCACCGTGGCTTGCTCACCCATGTACCTTCACGAGGGGTTGGACCCCATCTGTAATGAAAGGGTGGTCTATGTCGTGTGGGAAGTGTGGTCCGAATCGGACGCAACTTGCACTTTCCGGATTCACCCTGCTGTTCACGGCGATATCGAGTCCAGTAACGGAGAGACAGCCGATAATCCGAGAAAGATTACCGGGTTGCTACGCTTCGTTGGCGAACAATTGGACGCTGTATGTCTCGCTATAGCCGCTGTCGTAGACGATTGTCATTTCTAATATAATTGCATCACCTGAATCTGTGTCAAGTGGGACTTCTTCGTCAAATTGTAGCGTGAGCTGTGAACTACCACTTGGGACAGTGGGCCCACTGCTGAGAACAACTGGTCCAGATTTTTCCACGATATTGGTGCTAGTTCCATTTAGTTCTGTAATCTTATCTGGACCATCTTTTAGAGCGGTTGTGCCAGTCGCTGTTAGACTAGCATCTTCACAACTTCCAGTGAGAAGACTTGCAAGGTCACATGCTGTGCCACCTACCAGGCTCGGGGCTCCTGCAACTGTCTTGTTATCGGCATATGATATATGTGCGAGAGTAATGCTAGAAATCTGTCTTGTCGAGCCCGTATTAACCAATTCGATAGTTAGCTCATCATTGTTTGCCTGGCTGGCATCACCCAACACTATCGGGGCATCTTTGCCACCAAAGAAGCCATCCAATTCCTCAAGCTTAGGCTCTACCGTTCCACTATTGTTCAAATCCTCTGAGAACTCAACCGTCGTCGCGGTAGCGCCAACTCGTTCTACCGTGGCTACGCCGTTCGGGCCGGTCGTGACACGGACGCTTTGCGCGGAAACGGTCCCGTTGGAGAGAGTGCCGGACGAGGTGTTCGCCCACAGCGTCACGCCGCCAACCGGATTGTGAAACTCATCGCGGACAATGACCCCGGCAGTCGACCGTTTGTCCGTCACTGTAGTAGTCAGGTATCTCGGCCCAGGGTCGCCCCCGGTCCCGAACCCGACCTTCGCCGTACGGAAGGTGTACTGGCCGGGCTCCAAGACGACCGTCAGGTGGTTGAACTCGCCGGAGCGCGGCTTGTAGCGCACCGCGGAGATGTGGCCGTTGCCGGCGACGGTCCCGCTCCCATTCACCGACGCGCCCGAGGGGGTGTACTCGTCCGACAGCGTCTCGTTCCACTTCTCCAGCGAGAGCTTCGTCGGCACGGTGACGTTGATGGGGCCGCTGGCGTTGTTCGAAACCTCGTACTCGCTCATTGGCCCCGACAGCGACTTCGCCGTGACGGCCTCGGCGGTGACGCCGCCCTCCGAGTAGTTGCCACCGACCGCGACGAGGCTTATCTCGCGGCCGTCGATGAACGAACTCGACTTGACGAGCGTCTCGTTGTCGAACCGCTCGTAGTAGGCCGTCGGCTCCAGCGTCCGGACCGGTTCGCTCCCGTACACGTTGTAGTTGATGTCGTAGGTGAGCGCCTTCGTCCCGACGCGGTACACCGGGACGTTGTCGAACAGCGTGCCGGCCTGCGTCGAACTGGTGACGTTCTCGACGGTGATGTTCGCCCTGTCGGTCGTCGAGAGTCTACCGCTCGCTGGCGGGGGGTTGTAGAACAGTAGCCGCGCGGGGTAGTCGACGCCGAGTTTGACCGCGGCCTCACGGCTGTTGCCGCTGGCGACGGCCTCCCAGGTGGCGACCCGGAGGTTCGCCATGTCGTTGGTCACCTCCTGGCTGTGGTCGAACTCGATTTCGGCGTTCGCGTCAGGGACGGCCTGCACCTGGATGACCGAGATGACGGCCACGAGAAGCCCGAACACGAGGATGGCACCGATGGTTTCGCTGACTGCACGCGAGTCGAGAGTGAGTTCGTCGAACATGGTCAGATGAACAGGAACACCGCAAGCGCAAGCGCGACGAGCGCGATGCTGTACTTCAGGCCGGCGAGCACGTCGTTGTCGGCGAGTTTGCCCGCCAGTAGTCCGCTCCCGATGCCCTGGATGAGCGCCGAGTGGAAGAACACCGTCCGGTAGGCGTCGACGGGCACCTTCGTGATGTCGACGAGTCCGGCGTTGGCGGTGCCCGAGGCTTCGCCGGCCATCTCCCCGATGGGGCCGAGATACGACGTATCGAGCAGAACGATGACCGCCAGGTACACCAGAAAGCCCATGATGACGATTGCGGTGTAGGCTTTCATCTCGCTTTTCCGCTTGGACTCTATCTGGTGGCGGTTGCGGGTGTCCTCGGCGGCGATGGAGATTATCTTCGCCAGGTCCGACGAGGAGCGCGAGCCCTTGGCGATGAGGTTCATCGTCCGGGTTACCTGAGGCACCTGGAGGCGGTTGGCGAACGACAGCAGCGCGCGCTGGACGTCGTAGTTCCAGTTGATGTCGTTGCGGACCTTCCGCAGTTCCTCGGCCATCGTCCCCTCGGACCACCGGGAGACGAGTTCGAACGAGTCGACCAGCGGGATGCCCATCTGGTTCGCGCTCGAGAGGATGTTGAGCGTGTCGGGGAACCGCTTGGCGATTTTTCGGCGGCGCCGGCGCTGTATCTCGTAGAACACCGTCAGCGGGAGCGCCGTGATGAGGAACGGGACGACGAAGTAGCCGATGGTCGCCGGAATCGCGTTCTGGGTGATGCCCTGGACCGACAGCGGGACCTGCCCGGACGCCACGAGCACGCCGACCGCCAGGAACGCCAGCGGCACCGTTCCCACCAGCGACAGCAGGGGGTTCTGGTTCTTGAGGTGGTCGATGGGGTTCGTCGCCGTTTCCCAGAGGTCGTCGCGGCGCTTGCGCTCCTCGTACTCGGCGAACAGGGGGTGTCCCTCGACCGCGTCGGACGAGACGTCACCGCCCCGGTCGGCGGTCGAAATCTCCACCTCGCCGGAGTTCTGCGCGTACGGCCGCGAGAGGTAGTCGACGACGACGAGAAAGCCCGCCATCGCCAGCGGCAACACCGCGTAGATGATGATGTACGTGGGCGTCAGCGAGTTCGCGCCGAGCAGGCTGATGACCAGAAGCGTCACGATGAGGAACAGCGGCGCGGCGACGAACAGGACGACGAACACCTCCGACAGCACCGACAGGGTGTCGAGGAACTCGTCCTGTTTCTGCCGTGCCTCGTCCATGTACGATTCGGCCTCGTCCTCGAGGAAATGCGAGAAGTCACTGCCGGAGTCGAGCACCGAGATGGTGTCGTCGAGGAACTGCTCGAGGTTGTCCGACGGCGTCAGGTTCCGCGCGTCGCGCAACGCCGTGAACAGGTCGTTGCCGAACAGCTCCACGTCGCGGACTATCATGTCGAACTCCTTTGACACCTCGCCGTAGACGCCCTCGGCGTCCGCGAGTTCCTCGAACACCTCGAACGTGTTCATCCCCCCGTGGCTGAGTGCGTACATGTAGACGATGGCGTGGGGCAGTTGGATGTCGATGGAGTTGCGCCGACTCGCCACCACGTTCCGCGGGTAGTAGTACAGGCCGAGAAACGTGCCGGCTCCACAGACCACGACGAAAAGCACCGTCAGCAGGCTCCCGACGAGGTAGGTCGTCACCGACGCGCCGGTCCCGGCGACGCCAGCGAGGCGGGCGAACGCATCCATGCTGGCTAGCTGGGCGGCAAGCGCCGCACCGACGAGCAGGCCGACGACCGCCGCCAGTGCGGCGTAGCGGACCGCGCGGGCGAGGTAGACGTCGTAGGTCTCGCCGAACCGCGCCTGATTGAGCCACCGCTGGATGTCGCGGAACGACTCCGGCCGCGTCTTGAAGAACGTCCGCACGTAGCCGTGCTGGTCGCGGAGGCGGTCGCGCTCCTCGCTCGAGAGGTCGCGCTGGTCCGGGAAGTACTGGTCCAGTTCGTACTCGGGGACGGGGGCCGAGTCGTCGACGTTGGGCTGGCTCATTCTGTCAGGTCAGCGGGGCTGAGCGTTCCTTCCTCTATCTGCCGCATCAGTTCGACCTCCTCGTTGCCGAACGCGTGGATGGCGTTCGTCACCTCGTGGTAGCCGGTGATGTCGTTCTCGAGCAGGTACTGGAGGAACTCCTCGCGCTTGCGGCGCTCCTGGGCGAGTTCCTTCTTCGACCAGCCACGGTCGTCGGCGATGTCCTGGAGCACCTGCGAGTTGTTCATCTTCTGGTGGGCGTCGGCGTCGGCGTCGCGGTTGAACACGTCGATGGCCCGCACCGTCTCGCCGCCGTCGTCGCCCGCGCGTATCTCGGTCACCCCGTCGTTGCGGCGCACCCGGTCGCCGTCGAGGAACGTCTGCTTCTGGACGGAGATGATGTCCAGGTCGAGTATCATCTGGGTCGGCACCGACAGCGGGTCGTTCTCCAGTCGGTTCAACACGCCCGCGACGCTCTCGGCATGGATGGTCGTGTAGGCGGTGTGGCCCGTCCCGATGGCCTGGAAGAACGTGAACGCGACGTTCTGTTCGGTCCGTATCTCCCCGACCAGCAGGTACTCGGGGCGCTGGCGGAGCGCGGCCTGGAGCAGTTCGTACATCGACACCTCGCCGCGACCCTCCGAGGTGATGGAGTCGCGCGTGAGGCTCTGAATCCAGTTGTCGTGAGGGAGCGTAATCTCGCGGGTGTCCTCGATGGAGACGACCTTCGAGTCCTCGGGGATGAACATCGAGACAGCGTTCATCGAGGTGGTCTTCCCCGACCCCGTCCCGCCGGAGAAGATGAGCGAGCGGTTGTTCTCGATGGCCATCCAGAAGTACGCCATCTGCTCGACCGAGAACGTTCCACGCTCGATGAGGTCGACCGGCGTGAACGGGATGTTGGCGAACTTCCGGATGGTGAAGTTCGACCCTCGGGTAGAGACGTCCGAGCCGAACGTCAACTGCACGCGGGAGCCGTCCGGCAGGGTACCGTCCATCAGCGGCTCCGACACCGATATCTGCTCGCCGGCACGCTGGGCAAGCCGCAGAGCGAACGACGACAGCTCCTGGCCGTCGAAGGTGATGTTCGTCGGCAGGTCGCGGTGCTCGAAGTGGTAGACGTAGACGGGGATGTCCACCCCGTCACAGGAGACGTCCTCGATGTTCGGGTCCCGCATGATGGGGTCGATGGGACCGAGGTGGACGAAGTCGCGGATGAGGTAGTACTTCAGTTTGTGGAGGGTGCCGTCCTCGACCGTGGCGGCGGCGTGGTCGTCGATTATCTCGTCGACTTTCCGCTCGAAGACGGCCTCGCGGTCGTCGCCGTCGTCGAGGTCCTGGTACATCAGTGAGTTGCGGAGTATCTTCACCAGGTCCTCGCGGACGTACTCCTCGAACTCCGTCAGTATCGGCTCGTGGACGTGATAGCGGAGTTTGTCGGTCTGTGGGTCCCGCAGGATGGAGACGTACGCGAACGGTTTGTTCACCCAGATGCGCTCTACCTCGTCGTAGCTGTCGAGATACGAGAAGTCGAACAGTTTCGTCTTGATGAAGTTCGTCGACGGCGCGGTGGCGAACGTCTCGTCGAGGTCCGCGTCGTTGAACCACGCCTTCGCCTCGCGGAGCACCTCCCCCTTTATCGGGTGGTCCGCGACGAGACCGCGGTCCTGCTCGGGCGGCTCCTCGGGCTCTCGCCCGTCGACCGCCTCGGTGTCGTCCGTCGTCTCCGCGTCGGCCTCGGACGCGACGGCGGTCCCGCCGTCGGTCGCCTCTTCTCCCCGCTCGTCCGCGTCATCCCATGAGAAGTCTGCCATCTGTCTACTGCCCCCCGAACGGAGTTGACCGATGGTCGGTTCGTGTAGGATTAAACATTCGGGTCTGAACGGAGATTCGACTCGACCGTTAAATCGTATTCGGTATTTTCGACGGCTGTATCCCGGACTGACGGCCGAATCGCTCCCGTCCGGAATTATAAAAGCCCGGGTATTTTTGGGCATTGAAACGACCCGCCCGGCCCACTTGATAAAAATGGCCGCCGATAACTGGTCGTCTACTGTTCTGTTCGATGTCCGATGTTATCGAACGACCCCACCCCTCCCATACAGGAGTCACCACCGACGAACTCCGAGTCCAGGGCGGGGTAGCCCCGTTCGGCAGGAATGCGCCGGCCGGGAATTGAACCCGGATCGTTGGCTTGGAAGGCCAAAGTCATACCATTAGACCACCGGCGCGCTTGCCGACGGCGAGTGCACCCGGGCTCGCGGTTCCGTCGGAACCGCTCACCACCGGCGCCTCACCGACGACGTGTGGTCTCGCACCGGCCCGTACTCCGCCTCCGCCTATGTGCGTTTCCCTTCGGGACCGACGACGGCATAGCAGTTGCCGCTGGCGAGAAAGGAGCGTTCGACGGACAGTGCGCTCGCCGCCAGGTCACGCTCGAACTCGTCGGGGTCGTAGATGTGATAGAACCGACCGACGGTCTCGCCGTCGGGGAGCGTCCAGTCGACGGTGGTGTCGAACCCCGACTCGCGGTCGAACGTGTCGTGGGTGGTGCTCCACGCGCTCACGAGCGCGCGGCCGTCCGGCGAGAGCACGCGCCCCAGTTCGTCGAGGCTCGCCACGCGCAACGCCCGCGTGGGGAGGTGGTGGACGGTCGCCACGTAGACGGCCATGTCGACGACGCCGGTCCGGACCGGGAGCCGCGCGGCGTCGCCCTGCACCAGGTCGACGTCGAAGCCGCGCTCCGCCGCGCGCTCGACTGCGGCCCGGAGCAGTCCCCGCGAGAGGTCGACCCCGACCACCCGGTCGGCGTGGGTCGAAAGCGACTCGGCGTGCCGGGCGTTCCCACAACCGATGTCGAGCGCGAGCGCGCCCGTTCGCCCGTCGAGGAACTCGCCGACCTCCGGCCACGGGTACTCGCGGGTGGCGGCGAAGTGGCCGGCGATGCGGTCGTAGGTGTCACGCACCGCCCGTCGGTCGTCCATACGGGCCGGAGGTCGCCGCCGGGGAAATGTCGCCCGGTTTCAGAGCGGCAACAGCGCCAGCGGTGCCGCCGTCGCGCTGACGCTCTGTGCGTACAGGAGCGCGAGGTACGCGACACCGAGCAGGATGCTCGCGTGTTTCGCCCCGTCCTTGATGGAGCCGCCGCTCATCTGCCCGCCGACGAGCCCCGACAGCATCGCCTGGACGAGCCCGGCGTGGAAGAAGGCCAGCCGGTAGGCCCGTATCTCCGCTTCCGAGACGGTGATGCTCCCCGGGACCGAGGCCCCCAGCCCGCTCCCGCCGGTCGGGAGCGCCGGGATGAGGATGAAGTTTATCGCGGCGATGACGACGAGAAACACCAGGAACGCGACGTAGATGACGAGCACGTAGGTGAACATCTCCTGGTTGCGCTGTTCCTTGAGCCGTCGGTCGTTGCGCGCCTGTTCGGCGGCGATACGCAACACCGGGCCGATTTCGTTCGACGCACGCAGGGCGTTCGTGATGAGCGTCACCGTCCGCGTGACCGACGGCGTCCGGACCCGCGATTCGAACCGTTCGAGCGCGTCCGTCACGGTCGCACCCCACTGGATGTCCCGCCAGATGCGTTCGACCTCCTCGTCGAGCGCACCCACGTCGCTCTCGCGGACTCTGTCGAACGAGGAGACGACGGCCACGCCGGCCTCGTTGAGGCTCGCCAGCCGCTCCAGCAGGTCCGGCACGGCGTCCTCGAGCCGTTCGAGCCGCCGGCGCTGTATCTCGTAGACGACGGCGAACGTCCCCAGCACGAACAGGGTCGCCTGCACGAGCACGTCGTCGAACGCCCCGACGCTGAACGCCCCGGCGCTCAACATCGCCTGGACGCGGACGGCGACGAACCCGACCGCGAGCGGGACCGTCGCGTACAGAAGCAGGGTCGGCTCCGATATCAGCGCCTCGAACGGGTTCGAGAGCGTCGACAGCAGTCCCTTGAGCCGACGGTACGCGTGCAGTCGGTCGCGGTTCCGGAGCGAGCGCTCCGACAGCACGCCGGCACCATCGGCCCGCACCGGCTCGACCCCGTCTCCAGGACGGTCGCCGGCTCCCGGCGTCTCCTCCTCGAGGGTATCCTTGCTCGCTCGGAGCGGCTGTGTTATCTCGGTCAGGTACGCGATGAACAGCACGTTCGTCGCCGGGAGCACGGCGTAGGTGAGTATCTGCAACACCAGTAGCATCCCGCCGCTGGTGAGACCGATGATGAGCAGGATGGTGAGTAAGAACAGCATCCCCGCGACGACGACCGTGACGTACACCTCGGCGGTCGTCGCAAGCAGGTCGAGGATGCGCCGCTGTTGGTCCTCGGCGGCTTCGCTGTACCGTTCGTACTCGTCACGCAGGAACGTCGACAGGTCCTGACCGGACTGGAGCACGCTCGAGAGGTTCTCGGTGAACTTCTGGAACTGGTCGGAGGGGGTCCGCTGGGCGAGGTCACGCACCGCGGTCACGAGGTCGTCGCCGAACAGGTCGATATTCCGGACGCCGACGCCCATCTCGTCTGCCGCGGTCCCGAACACCCCGCGGTTGCGGTCGAGCGTCCGCATCACGTCGGGAAACGCCATCCCGCCACGCGAGAGCGCGTACACGAACGCGATGGTGCGGGGCATCCCGGCCTCTATCTGTCGCTGACGGGTGTTCGCACGGATGCTGGGCACCTGCCACCGGATGGCGTACATGAGTGCCGCGGTCAGGAGGCCGAACAGGGCGCTGGCCAGGACAAGCACCGTGAAGTAGCCCGGTTCTGCGCTGGCGGCCCAGTCCGGAACTACCCCGGCCGCGGTTTCGACGAGGCTCGTCCCGGCTTCCGTCGTCTCCACCACGCTGATGACGGCGGCGCCGACGTAGATGCCGAGCACCGCGCCGCTGAGCGCGCCGACCAGCGTGAACAGGTTGGTCTTTGCGGCGTACACGCGGTACGGCGTCCCGATGCCGGCGCCACGGAGGCTCCGTTCGCGCCGCCGGTCGTCGAACTCGAGGCGGCCGAACAGCGCCCACGACAGCCGGGTGGCGATGCGGTCGAGCCACGAGGAGACCGTCGTCACCGCGAGCGCCGCGAGCAACAGAAGCGCCAGCCCCAGAGGGACGAAGACCCACATCAGTCGTCGGCGGCCTCCGCTTCCGGTTCGGCCGCCGACTCGCCGATGCGCTCCATCACCCGCTCGGGGTCCGCGTAGTATCGGTTGACCATCGCCGTGAACTGCTGATACTGGGTCACGCCCTCCTCCCAGAGGTGGTTCAGGAAGCGACGGCGCCGCTGCATCTCCCGGAGCAGTTCCGACTGTGACCAGCCCCGCTCCTCGCGTATCTCGTCGAGCAGGCTCCGGTTGCCCTCCCTGAAGGAGTCGTCGGTAGCGAGCCACTCGTAGGCGTTCGAGTAGTCGAGTTCGCCCGTGCGCTGGTCGATGCCCTCGATTTCGGCGACGGTCTGGGCGCGGCGGACCCGCTCGCCGCCGAACCGTGCGAGCACCTGCACGCAAAGCACGTCCAGCGACTGCACCATCGCACGGGGCACGTTGATGGGTTCGTTCTCCAGGCGGTTGATGACCGTCTGAACCGAGTCGGCGTGCATCGTCGACAGCGTCGTGTGGCCGGTGTTCATCGCCTGGAACAGCGTGATTGCCTCTTCGCCGCGCACCTCGCCGACGAGGATGTACTCGGGGCGGTGTCGCAACGACGACCGGAGCAGGTCGTACATCGTGATGTTCGACTCCTCGTCCAGTCGTTCTCGCGTCACCGCGGACAGCCAGTTGTCGTGGTGCAACGCGAGTTCGCGCGTGTCCTCGATGGAGATGAGCTTCGAGCGCGGCGGGATGAACATCGAGATGGCGTTCATCGAGGTGGTCTTCCCCGAGGCGGTGCCGCCGGCGAAGATGATGTTCTTGTTGTTCTCGATGGCGAGCCAGAGGTACGCCATCTGTTCCAGCGAGTACGTGCCGAACTCCAGCAGGTCGATGGGCGTGAACGGCTCCTCGCTGTACTTGCGGATGGTGAACGCCGAGCCGCGGGGCGTCACCTCCTCGCCCAGCGCCAGCTCCGCCCGCGAGCCGTCCTCGAGGGTCGTCTCGACGACCGGGCTACCGACCGAGATATGTCGCCCGGCCTGCTGGGCCAGGCGGACGACGAACGAGTCGAGTTCCTCCTTCCGGAAGGTGACGTTCGTCTCGATGTCCTGGTAGTCCTCGTGGTAGGCGTACAGCGGAATGTCGTAGCCGTCACACGAGATGTCCTCGATGTGCGGGTCGTGCATCAGGGGGTCGATGCGCCCGAAGCCGCGGAACCGCCGCCACAGGTAGTAGAACAGCCGGTAGAACCCGTTCGTGTCGGTCTCGATACCGAACTCCTCGAGCCGGTTGCGGAGCTCCGTCCGCAGGAGCGTCTCGGGGTCGCCATCGTCGTCGGCGTACAACAGGGGGTTGCGGACGTCGTCGTACAGCGTCTCGAGCAGGTCCTCCTCGGCGGCGTCGAGTCGGGGTTCGACGACGTGGTACTGGTGCTCGTTCTCCACGGGGTCGTGGAGAATCGAGACGTACGCGAACGGTGCGTTGAGCCAGTAGCGGTCGACTTCCTCCAGGTCAGTCGGGGGGCTCTCGCTCACCAGCGAACCGTGTTTCGCCGGGTCGTACGTCTCGAGGCTGAGGTGGGTGCCCCGGAGCATCTCGACGGCTCGTTTCAGCTGGTCGACAACGTTACCCGTAGAACCCCCGTCGTCCGGTTCTGACATTGTTTCGTCGGTCGATTCCCCCACGTTCGTTGGGTGTTCAGGTTGACGAGACATAAATCCACCCCGAGATTTCGGCAGTCACGACGGCGTATCGGTTCGTTCGACGGCCAGAAGCACGCCGCCCAGCACGGGGACGATGACCGCCCCCACCGGGGCGGTGAGCCCGAAGTACCCCTGCCAGAGCAGGACCGTGCTCGCGGCGAGCAGGACGCCGGCGACGCCGAGCAGGACCCCCATCAGCCGAACCGGGTCCACCCGGCCCGCCTCGATGCGCTGTTCCCATCCGTAGTACGCCACCGCGAGCAGGAGTGCGGCCCCGAGCACGGCGGCGGCGGCGAGCCACGCGAGATACGCCAGCCGGTTCGTCGGGTTCGAGGCCAGCGCCGGCATCGCCGTGACCAGGTGGAACGGCTGGGCCGCCGACCCCAGATCGAGGCCGAACAGGAACTGGAACGTGAACAGCGGGAACCGGATGACGACGAAGCTCACGCCGCGCTGTGTGGTGACCGACACCGTCCACGGGAGGAGGGCGCTCAGCCACGCCGCGACGACGGCGAGTTCGCCAGCGTACTCCGACCGGACCCAGGCCATACGCGGACGGCGACCGGGTGGGAATAAAAGCTGTCGGGAGCGGCCGACGACCCCCGGAGGCGTTACGTTCTTGCCGCCTGCCGTCGAACTGTACGGTACGGAATGAGGCGTGACTACTTCACCCTGGAGGTCACCGACGACGACCCCTCCGGGTTACCGACGGTCCACGTACAGTTCGACGGGCCGTCAGACCGACTCGTCGACCGCCTCACCGACGACTCGGGGGACCCACTCGACGCCGGGGCACTCGACGTGGCGTACAGACTCCAGAACGGCGACGGGGGCGTGCTCGGGGTGACCAACCGCATCACCGGCGAGTTCATCCTCGAGGTGAACGCACCGAAAGAGGAGCTGTTCGCGTTCATCCGCTCGGCCCGCGGGGGCGACGAGGCCGACGAGGAACATCGCTACCGGCTCGTCGTCACCGTCGACGGCGAGACGACGCTGGACCACGAGAAGGGGACGCTGCTCGTCTACGGTCCCGACGGTGACCTGCGCCGCTCGGATTCGCTCATCCCCAGCGGGGTCGAACTCTGAGCCTGCGAGAACAGAGATAAGTGCCCGAGGGGAGTTCTCCCCGTATGGACCTCTTCGGAACCGCCGGCATCCGCGGTGACGTCCGCGAGCGCGTCACCCCGGAGCTAGCGCTCGCGGTGGGGCGGGCGGCCGGCCGCGACGGCGACGAGTTCGTCGTCGGCCGTGACGGCCGCGAGACCGGCGCCGCGCTCGCCGCGGCGCTCGAAGCCGGACTGACCTCCGCGGGCGCCCGGGTCGTCCGCGTCGGGCAGGTGCCCACCCCGGCGCTGGCGTCCGCCTCCCGCGGCCGCCGTGGCGTGATGGTGACCGCCAGCCACAACCCGCCCGGCGACAACGGGCTGAAACTGTTCGTCGACGGCGAAGAGTACGACCGCGACGCCGAGCGGCGCATCGACGAACGGGTCGTCGACGACGCCCCGCCGGCCGAGTGGGACGCCTGGGGCGACACGGAGCGGGTGGACGTCCTCGCGGAGTATCGGAGCGCAGTCGTCGAGTACGCGAACTCCCACGGGGCATCGCTCGACGGGCTCTCCGTCGCCGTCGACTGCGGGACGGGGATGAGCGCCGTGGCGACGCCCCAGGTGTTGCGCGCGATGGGGGCCCACGTCGTCGCACTCAACGCACAGGTCGACGGCCACTTCCCCGGCCGGGAGTCGAAGCCGACGCCCGAGAGCCTCGGGGACCTGCGGGCGTTCGTCCGCGAGGGGGAGTTCGACCTCGGAATCGCCCACGACGGCGACGCCGACCGGGTCGTCGTCGTCGACGGCGACGGCGAGGTGGTCCACGAGGACACCGTCGTCGCCGTGCTCGCGGCGCATTTCGTCGCCGCGAGCGACGCGGCCGACCCGGTGGTGGTGACGACGCCGAACGCGTCCGGGCGCATCGACGAGCGGGTCGACGCCGAGGGCGGCCGAGTCGAGCGCGTCCGACTGGGGGCGCTCCACGAGGGAATCGCCAGCGTCCGTGCCGCCGGTGACGACGAGACGGTGGTCGTGTTCGCGGCCGAACCGTGGAAGCATATCCACCCGGTCCACGGACCGTGGATCGACGGCGTCGCCAGCGCCGCAGTGTTCGCACGACTGGTCGCCGAGCGCGGCCTCTCCGGGCTCCGGGAGCCGGTCGCGGAGCGACCCTACCGGAAGCTGTCGGTTCCCTGTCCGGACGACCGGAAGGCGGAGGCGATGACGGCCATCGAGACGGCACTCCCCGAGGCGTTCCCCGACGGCGAGGTGGACACCGACCACGGCGTCCGCATCGACCGCCCGGACGGCTCGTGGGTGCTCGTCCGCCCGTCTGGGACGGAGCCGTACGTCCGCATCTACGCGGAGAGCGACGAGGTGGACGCGCTCGTCGACCGGGCCCGCGCCGTCGTCGAGCGAGAGCTCTGAGAAATTCCGATAGAGAGGGCGAGGCGGGGTTATATAGTCGAACCGGGGGGAACTTTCGCAGACCTTATGCCGGGGTGGCCCGGCTCTTGAACCGAGATGCCACTGGACAGGCGGCGGTTCGTCACGGCAACGGGTATCGCAGGCCTCGCGGGGCTGGCAGGATGTACGGGGGGACCGTCGAGCGACGACGGTTCGCCGACCGACACCGACGGGGGCGGTGACGACGAGACCACCGACACGGACGACGGGGGCGACAGCATGGAGACGGCGGCCCACATCGGCATGGTGTACGCCACGGGTGGACTCGGCGACGGCTCGTTCAACGACCAGGCCCAGCAGGGGGTGCAGGCGGCCGAGGAAGAACTGAACGTTCAGTACCAGTCCGCACAGCCGGAGGAGGTGTCGGAGTTCGGGACGTTCCAACAGCAGTTCGCCCAGTCGCAGGACCCCGACTACGACCTGGTGTCCTGCATCGGGTTCCTGCAGGCGGACGCGCTCTCGGAGACGGCGCCGCAGTACCCCGACCAGCATTTCCAGATAGTCGACTCCGTCCCGATGAAGGACACCGACGACGACGGCGAGGGCGACGAGCAGTTCGACAACGTCGCGTCCTACGTGTTCGCCGAGGAAGAGGGGTCGTACCTCGTCGGTCAGTTGGCGGGCCTGCTCACGACCCGGAGCTTCTCGGCGGGAGCCGGCTCCACCCAGTCCGACTCCACGAACGTAGGCTTCGTCGGCGGCGTCGAGTCCGGTCTCATCAAGAAGTTCGAGGCCGGCTACACGGCCGGCGTGAAGGCCGCGGACGGCGACGTCGACGTGCAGACGGCGTACGTCGGCTCGTTCAACGACCCCGGGGCCGGCCGGGAGGCCGCGCTGTCGATGTACAACAGCGGTGCCGACGTCGTCTACCACGCCTCCGGCAACACCGGCACCGGCGTGTTCCGGGCCGCCCAGGACCAGGGCCGGTTCGCCATCGGCGTCGACCGCGACCAGTCCGTGACGAAGTCCTCGTTCAAGAACGTCATCCTCGCGTCGATGGTCAAGCGGGTCGACACCGCCGTCTACAACGCCATCGAGGCGGAGGTGAACGGCGAGTTCGAGGGCGGAACGACGACCGCACTCGGCCTCGACGACGACGGCGTCGCCGCGGTGTACGGCCAGCAGCTCGGTTCGGAGATTCCGTCGTCGGTGAAAGACGAGATAGCGTCGTCGCGGCAGTCCATCATCGACGGCGACATCGACGTTCCGACCGACCCCGAGAACGTCTGAGCGGATGACCGAGGCCGTCCACCTCGACGGGATAACCAAGCGGTTCCCGGGCGTCGTCGCCAACGACGACGTGACGCTCGAAGTCGAGGCGGGGAGCGTCCACGCCCTCCTCGGCGAGAACGGCGCCGGGAAGACGACGCTGATGAACGTCCTCTACGGGCTCTACCAGCCCACGGCGGGCCGCGTCGTCGTCGACGGCACCGAGCGCCAGTTCGACTCGCCGCGGGACGCCATCGACGCCGGCGTCGGCATGATTCACCAGCACTTCATGCTCGTGGACACGATGACCGTCGCCGAGAACATCACGCTCGGCAACGAGCCGCGCAAGTGGGGCGGGCTGGCGGTCGACCGCGAGCGCGCGCGCCGTGAGGTCCGGGAGTTGAGCCAGCGGTACGGGTTCGACGTCGACCCCGAGGCACGCATCGAGGACGTCAGCGTCGGCGTCCAACAGCGCGTCGAGATACTGAAGGCGCTGTACCGGGGGGCCGACGTACTCATCCTCGACGAGCCGACGGCGGTGCTCACTCCCCAGGAGGTCGAGGACCTGTTCGACGTGTTCGAGGAACTCACCGCGGAGGGGAAGACTATCATCTTCATCACCCACAAGTTGGGCGAAGCGATGGCCGCCGCGGACGACGTGACGGTCCTGCGCGACGGCGAGAACGTCGGGACGGTGCCCGCGGCCGACACCACCCGCGAACAGCTCGCGGAGCTGATGGTCGGCCGGAAGGTGTTCATGGAGGTCCGCGAACCGGAACGGGAGCCCGGGAGCGATACGCTCGCGGTCGAAGGGGTCGGGGTCACCGACGACCGGGGCGTCGACGTCGTCGACGACGTCTCGTTCCGCGTCCGCGAGGGCGAAGTGTTCGGCATCGCGGGCGTCGACGGCAACGGCCAGACCGAACTGGTCGAGGCGATAACCGGGCTGAGCGAGCCGTCGAGTGGGCGCGTGGGTCTGAGTGGGACGGACGTGACGAACTGGTCGCGACGCGAGCGCATCGCCGCTGGGATGGCCTACGTCCCCGAGGACAGACAGGAACGCGGCCTCGTGATGGAGTTCGACCTCGTGGAGAACGGCTTGCTCGGCAACCAGCACGACGACGAGTTCGCGGACCGCGGCCGCATCGACTGGCCGGCGACCCGCGACCACGCCGAGACGCTCATCGACGAGTACGACGTGCGGCCGCCGGACGCCGACGCCACCGCGGCGTCGCTGTCGGGCGGCAACCAGCAGAAGTTCATCGTCGGTCGCGAGTTCGAGCGCGACCCTTCGCTTCTGGTCGCCACCCATCCCACCCGCGGGGTCGACATCGGCTCGACCGAGTTCATCCACGACCGCCTGCTCGACATGCGCGACGAGGGGGCCGCAGTGCTTCTGGTCTCCTCGAAACTGGAGGAGGTGCAGTCGCTGTCCGACCGCCTCGCGGTGATGTACGAGGGCGAGTTGATGGCCGTCGTCGACCCCGACGACGTGACCGAGGAGGAACTCGGTCTGCTGATGGCCGGTGAACGGCCCGACCGGGACCTGGGCTCGCGGCGACTGACCGAGACAACCGAGCAGGCGGCCGCCTCCGGGACGGCGGCCGACGGAGGGGCCGAATGACGTGGCGCGACCGGCTCCGCCGAGCGTACGCCCGACTGGTGACGGCTTCGGGGTTCGAGCGGCTGGCCATCAGCGTCGCGGCGCTCGTCGCCTCCATCGCCGTCGGGACTGTACTGGTGCTCGTCGCCGGCCGGATGACCGACTGCACGCAGGCGGCGTTCGTGCTCACCCACCCGACCCCGTTCGGGTTCCCGCGGCTGTTCTCCGTGGGGTTCTGTTACGACCCCGTCACCGTCTACGACCGGCTGTTCGTGGGCGCGCTCGGCGACCCGCTCAAGGAGGGCTGGGGACCGCTCACGCCGTTCCGTGGCGGCCCGGTCGTCCCGTTTCGCGCGGGCTACGATCCGCTGAACGCACAGATGGCGGTCACGCTCCGGGAGGCGACCGTGCTGGTGTTCACGGGGCTGTCCGTCGCCGTCGCGTTCCGCGCCGGCATCTTCAACATCGGGACGCAGGGCCAACTCGTCGTCGGCGCCCTCGCGAGTGCCATGTCGGTGCTGTGGACCGCGCCGTACGTCTCCGGCGTCGCTGGCACGCTGTTGCTGGTGCCGCTCGGACTGCTTGCGGGCGCGACGTTCGGCGGGCTGTACGGCGCCATCCCCGGCTTGCTGAAAGCGTACGCCGACGCCAACGAGGTCATCACCACCATCATGCTGAACTTCGTGGCGACGGGTGTGGTCGGCTACCTCGTGCTCAACCACTTCAAGGACCCCAACAGCGCCGCGACGCAGACGCGGTCGCTCCCGGCGTACGCGGATTTCCCGCATCTCATCTTCGACCCGCGGACCGACTTCTCGCTGGTCGCGCTGGCGCTCGGGCTCCTGCTCGTCGCCGTCATCTACTACGTGCTCGAACACACGACGTTCGGCTACGACGTGCGGACCAGCGGCATCCAGCCGCGCGCGGCGGAGTACGGCGGCGTGGACGCCGAGCGAACGGTCGTCTCCAGTCTCGTCCTCTCGGGGGCGCTCGGCGGCATCGGCGGGGCGCTGTACGTGATGCTGATACTCGGCAAGTACCAGACCGGGGTGCCCGCCTACGGGTTCGACGGCATCACCGTCTCCATCCTGGCGGGCAACAACCCGCTCGGCGTCGTGTTCGCGGCCTTGCTGTTCGGCGTGTTGAAGTCCGGCGCCATCGTGGTCGACTTCGCCACCGACGTGCCGCCACAGCTAGTGAGCGTCCTCCGGGGGCTCATCATCCTGTTCGTCGCCATGCCGGAGTTCTTCCGGATGCTGGGTGCGCGACTGCCGTTTGCTCCCAGCGTGGAGACGGACCGCCAGGTCGCGGCCGACGGGGGCGAACAGGGAGGTGGCGCCGATGAGTGACCTCTCGACGTGGCTCCGGTTGCGTGCGGATGCCCTCGCTCCCGAGCAGGTCGGCCGCCGCCTCATCGGCGTCGCAGTCGTCGCCGCGGCCGTCGTCACAGTCGTCGTGCTCGGGGTCGTGCTCCCGGACTCCATCTTCGGGACGCTGTTGTCCATCGTCGTCACGGAGTCGGTGGTCGGGTCGGCGCTCCGGCTGTCGGTTCCCATCGCGCTTGCGGCCGTCGGCGGTATCTTCGCCGAGAAGTCGGGCGTCATCAACATCGGGCTCGAGGGCCTCCTCATCATCTCGGCGTTCGTCGCCGTCTGGATGACGGAGGTGACGGGGAGCCTGCTCGTCGGCTTCCTGCTCGGCGTGCTCGCGTCGACGCTCCTGGCGCTGGTGTTCGCCGTCGTCTGCATCGAGTTCCGCGCCGACCAGATAATCGCGGGACTTGCCGTCTGGCTCATCGCGCTCGGCCTCGCCCCGTTCGCCTCACAGGTGGTGTACGGGGGCCCCAACACCCGGAGCGTCCGGACGATTCCCACCCTGCCCGAACTGCTCGGGTTCCTCCCCGCGGAGGGGACCATCCCCCAGCGACTCGGTGCGCCGGACCTCGGTGTCCCCCTCGTGGACGGCCTGCTCCAGTCGGCCGTGGAGATACTCAGCCGACCGCCGCTGTTCGTCGCGGACGTCCTGCTGGGGGCGTCGCTGTCGGTGTATCTGATGTTCCTGATGGTCGGCGTCGGCTGGTATCTGCTCAATCGCACCTCGTTCGGGCGGTGGGTCCGCGCGTCCGGTGAGAACCCCAAGGCGCTCGACACCGCGGGCGTCAGCGTCTCCCGCGTCCGCTACGCCGCGGTGACGCTGTCGGGCGTGTTCTCCGGCCTCGGCGGTGGCGCGCTGGCGCTGTCCATCGGGCAGTTCACCGGCAACGGCCCGACGATGGTCAACGGCAAGGGGTTCATCGCCATCGTCGCGTACCTGTTCGGCAACTACAACCCCGTGGGTGCGTTCCTCTCGACGCTGTTGTTCGCGGGGCTGGACGCCATCCAGGTGACGCTCCAGACGAGCGGCACGACCGGCCTGCCGCCGTCGCTCGTCCGCATCATCCCGTTCGTCACCGTCATCCTCGTGCTGGCGTTCGTCGGGAAGACGCGCATCCCGGAGGCCGCCGGCGACCACTACGAGTCGGGGGAAGACGGGTAACCCCCACCTCCTGCGGCCGGGCGTCCGGTGGCTATTTTTGCCGTCTCGTCGAACGCCGCCCATGGACGAGTTACTCGACGCCGCACGCGACGCGCTCGATTCGGCGTACGTCCCCTACTCGGAGTACCGGGTCGGCGCCGCCATCCGAGCGTCGGACGGGTCGGTGTTCGTCGGCTGTAACCTGGAGAACGCGAACTACTCGAACTCACTGCACGCCGAGGAGGTGGCCGTCGCGGAAGCCGTCAAGAACGGCCACGAGTCGTTCGACGCGCTGGCCGTCGTCTCGGGGAACCGCGACGGCGTCACGCCCTGCGGGATGTGCCGGCAGACGCTCGCGGAGTTCTGCGACGGGTCGCTTCCAATCTACTGTGACGAGGGCGATACAGTGAGCGAGTACACGCTGGGCGAACTGCTCCCGAACGCCATCTCGCCGGAGACGCTGGGCAAATGACGGGCGACAGCGAGAACCCCAACGACGACGTCCAGTACCACCTCGGCGTCGGTCCGAACGACGTCGACGGCCCGGTGCTCCTGCCGGGCGACCCCGAGCGCGTCCCGAAGATCGCGGCGTTCTGGGACGACAGCGAGGAGCGGGGCCACCACCGCGAGTACCGAACCGCGACGGGCACGTACGACGGCGCGCCCGTGACGGTCACCTCGACGGGCATCGGCTCGCCGTCGGCGGCCATCGCCGTCGAGGAGCACGCTAACATCGGTACGGAGACGTTCATGCGGGTCGGTTCCTGTGGCGCGATTCAGCCGGGGATGGACGTGGGTGACCTCGTCATCACGACCGGTGCGGTCAGACAGGAGGGCACCTCCGACGAGTACGTCCGCGAGGACTACCCGGCGACGGCCGACAGCGAGGTGGTGACGGCGCTGGTCACGGCCTGCGAGGAACTCGGCTACGACTACCACACCGGGGTCACCTGCTCGACGGACTCCTTCTACGCGGGACAGGGGCGCCCCGGCCACGGCGGGTTCGAGGCGCAGGGCGCGGAGGCGCTCGTCGATGAACTCCAGAACGCCGGCGTGCTGAACTTCGAGATGGAGGCGGCGGCCATCCTGACGGTGGCGAACCTCTACGGCCTTCGGGCGGGCGCCGTCTGTACGGTGTACGCCAACCGTGTCACCGGGGAGTTCCGCACCGAGGGCGAACGGCGTGCGGGCGAGGTTGCGTCGCGTGCGGCGGCCATCCTGCGGGAGATGGACGAGACGAAAGCCGAGGCGGGCGCGGACCGCTGGCACGCGGGGCTGTCGCTGGACAGGTAGCCGCGTCGATAAGTCGCTCCGGCCCGTTGGACGGGTATGAACGCCATCGAGGTCGCCGGACTCACCAAGCGGTACGGCGAGGTGACGGCCGTCGACGACCTCACCCTCGACGTGGAGGCCGGCGAACTGTTCGGTCTGCTCGGCCCGAACGGCGCGGGGAAGACGACGCTCGTCAACACGCTGTGTACGCTCACCAGACCCACCGCGGGGACGGCCGCCGTCGCCGGCCACGACGTCCGCGCCGCCCCGGCGCAGGTCCGAGAGGCCATCGGCGTCGTGTTCCAGGAACCAGCACTCGACGAGGAACTCACCGGCGTCGAGAACCTCCGGTTCCACGCCCGACTCTACGGCATCACCGGCGACCGGCGGCGCGACCGCATCGAGGAGGTGCTGGCGCTGGTGGACCTCGGCGACCGCCGCGACGAGAAGGTGGGCGACTACTCCGGCGGGATGGCGCGCCGCCTCGAACTCGCGCGGGGCCTGCTTCACGAACCGGAGGTGCTGTTCCTCGACGAGCCGACCGTCGGGCTGGACGCCGGCACCCGGAAGGACGTCCGCGAGTACGTCGCGGCGCTCAACGACCGCACCGGCGTCACCGTCGTCCTCACGACCCACTACATGGAGGAGGCCGACGCGCTCTGTGACAGAATCGCCATCGTGGACCGGGGCCGGGTCGTCGCCTGCGACGCGCCCGCCGCGCTGAAGCGGGGGCTCGGCGGCGACGCCGTCAGCCTCGCCGTCTCGGACGGGGCCGCCGTGGCCGCTCGCGTCCGCGAGTTCCCCTGGGTCGAATCCGTCGCCGACGCGGGCGACGGCTTCCGGGTCGTCGTCGACGACGGGGAGCGCCGGGTTCCCGCACTGGTCGTCGCCGCGGGGGAGGTTGCCGACGTGACCGGCGTCAGCGTCGAGGCACCGACGCTCGAACGCGTGTTCCTCGAACTGACGGGTCGCCCGGTCGCTCGAGTTCGGGAGGAACCGGTCGCCGCACCGGCGGGGGCCGAATGATGCTCCGGGTCGACCCGCTGGCCGTCTACGGGCTCTGGATACGTGACCTCCTCCGGTTCCGGCGCTCGCGCTCCCGGGTCATCGGGGCCTTCCTCACGCCGCTTCTCGTCTTTGCGTTCTTCGGGTTCGGGTTCCGTGGCGTCCAGTTCGGCGGCGTCCCGGGCGACGTGAGCTACGTCGAGTATCTCGTGCCGGGCATCCTCGGGTTCACCATGCTGTTCTCGGCGTCGTTCACGGGACTCGCCGTGCTCTCGGACCGCGAGGTGGGGTTCCTGAAGGAGATACTCGTCGCGCCCGTGCCGCGGACGAGCATCGTCCTCGGGCGCGTGCTCGGCGGCGCGACGACGGCGCTGATACAGACGGGGCTCATCCTCGCGGGCACCGTCGTGCTCGGGTTCCGGCCGCGACTCCTCGGCCTCCCGCTGGCGGCGGTGATGCTCGTCGCCATCGCGGTCACGTTCATCGGTTTCGGTCTCGCGCTGGCGACCCTCTTTTCGGACACGCAGGGGTACAACCTGCTCGTCAACTTCACGCTGTTCCCGCTCGCGTTCCTGTCGGGAGCGTTCTACCCGCTGTCGAACCTCCCGACGGTCGTCCAGTATCTCGGGTATCTCAACCCGCTCACGTACGGCATCGACGGCCTCCGCGGGGCGCTGGTCGGCTACTCGCAGTACCCGCTGTGGCTGGATTTCGGCGTCGTGGCGCTGTCCGGTGTGGTGATGGTGACGGTCGGCGCGGCGGCCTTCGGACGGTTCGAGGTGGACTGACGACCACGACATTCTTGCCGGCGCGTGACGAGACACCGTCCATGCGCCTCGCGCGCGACGATTCGCTCGTCGGGACGGTGGTCGTCCCGCTGGTCGTGGGTGCTGTGGGGTTCGTCGCCGGACTGTTCGTCGGGCCGGCCTGGGCCGCGCTTGGCTTCGTGACCGGGACCGGACTCGCGCTCGCCGTCGGGGCGAACGTGGACAGCGAGGAGAGCCGAATCGACGAACTCGAAACCCGGGTCGCGGAACTCGAAGCGGAACGGGAACGGCGGTCCGACGAGGGGAAAACGGAGTCCTGAGACGCAGTTCGCCGGGGTGACAGCTACATGTCGCCCCAGGCCTTCAGCGCGGCGGAGGGCCCGGCGACGTCGTTTATCCAGCGGGCGGCGATACCCTTCTTGAGCATTTCGGCGACGGGGCCGCCGAACGTGTCGATGACGCTGTCGAGATACATCACGTCGTGGGCGACGGCCTCGTCGCCGACCGAGATGACCGTCCCCTTGTCCTTGTGGGTCCAGGTGTCGAGCGACTGGCCGCGGGCGGCCCGCGCGAGGTTCTCGCCGGCGACCTCGGCGGCCTGCCAGGCGGCCTGTGCGGTCGGCGGCGCGGGCATCTCCTGGCCGGGTTGGTCGACGAGCGCCGCGTCGCCGATGGCGAACACCCGCTCGTCGCTCGTCCGGAAGTCGGCCTCCGCGTTGATGCGGTGCGAGCGGTCGTCCTGGTCGACCTCGATTTCGCGGGCGGCGTCCTGGCCGGTGATGCCGCCCGTCCACAGCAGTACGTCGTAGTCGAGTTCGGCGTCGTCGCCGACGTAGACGGTCTCCTCGTCGACCTCGCCGATGAACTCGCCGGTCAGGACGTCGACGTCCTTCTCCTCCAGCAGTTTGGCGAGTTTCGCCTGCACGACGGGGTCGTTGTTCGGGAACACGTTGTCCAGCCCCTCGACGAGTTTGATCTCGATGGGCGCCCGATGCTTGTCGCGGAACTCCGCTATCTCGCCGGCGGCCTGGATGCCGGAGAGCCCGGCACCGCCGACGACCACCTGCGCGGGGTCGTCGCGCGTGGCCTCCTTCGCGGCCGTCTTCACCTCCTCGTGAATCTCGAGGGCGTCGTCGAGCCCCTTCAGCGTCAGCGAGTGCTCCCGGAGCCCGTCGATGCCGAAGAAGGCGGTCTGGGAGCCGAACGCGACCAGCACGTAGTCGTAGTCGACCGTGGAGTCGTCGTCGAGATGGACCGTCCGGGCGTCGGTGTCGAGGTCCTCGACGCTTGCGTTGATGAACCGCGTCGAGGGGGACTTGATCTCCTCACACGGGAAAGTTATCTTGTCCTGCACGTCCGGATTCCGGATACAGCGGTGCGACTCGTGGAGTACGAGATGGTGGTCGACGTCCGAGATCCAGGTGAGGTCCGCCTCGTCGTCCAGCTCGCGTTCGAGCTTCAGCACCGCACCGGTCCCGGCGTACCCCGAGCCCAGCACGACGACGTCGTCTGTCATGCCCGAGGCTGGGTGGTCATCGGATACAAACCCTGCGGAATCGCCCCATGGAGCCGGCAAGCCTTGCGCGTTCGGCACGCTCGGCTCGTGGTGTTAGAACGTACCAATCGAAGAGAAATACTCTTCAGTTCGTCAGTGGGCGGGCTCCTCGCCGCCGGCGGGTGCCTCCATGTTGTCGATGGTGAGGATGAGGCTGTTGTTGGTGTCGTCCTTGCCCTCGAGGGTGCCCTCGATGAGCAGTTTCGACAGCGGCGTCGGGCCGACGCTGATGGAGTCGCCCTCGTGGAAGTCGCCGATGGAGCCCTGGAGGCGAATCTCCGCCCGGCAGAGTTCGGGGTGGTGGACGCTCGTCAGGTCTATCTCCTGGACGTTCGCGCCCTCGACGAGTTCGTCGTTGTGTCGGAACGGGACGTCGGCCGCCTGGTCCATCTCCTGTATCTCGAGGGCGTCGTACGCGTTGCCCGTCGGCTTGTAGCCACCCTTCGGCCCGGGTACGCCCTCGACCAACTGCAGTGCCTTCAGACTCTGCATCTGGTTGCGGATGGTGCCCGGGTTCCGGTCCACTTCCTCGGCGATGTCCTCGCCTTTCACCGCGGATTCGGTGTCACGGTAGAGGTTGATGAGCGCCTCGAGTATCTTCTTCTGCGAGGGGGTGAGTTCGATTGATGACATTAACTTTAATTCGGTACTCCGTCCCTTAAGTCCGGCGGTGAATCTCCCGCCCCCCGTTCCGGGTGAATCGCCGCCGCCCCTGACCGTGATGCTACGGTGATTTATCAAATTCTCGTCAACCTCTGGGACGGGGACCGACACGCACTTGTCGTCGGGCCTACCGCACCCGGTATGAACGGCGAACGCGTGCTCGTGACGGGGGGTGCAGGGTTCATCGGCTCGAACCTCGCCAACCATCTCGCGGGCGACAACGACGTCATCGCACTCGACGACTGCTATCTCGGCACGCCCGAGAACCTCGACGACGACGTGGAGTTCGTCGACGCCTCGGTGCTGGACGACGACCTGCCGGCGGACGTCGACGTCCTGTTCCATCTGGCGGCGCTGTCCTCGCGGGCGATGCACGAGGAGGACCCCGCCCGCGGCGCGCGGGTCAACGTCGAGGGGTTCATCAACACGGTCGAGCAGGTGCGCGAGGAGGGCTGTGACACCGTCGTGTACGCGTCCACCTCCTCCATCTACGGCGACATGACCGAGCCGTCGCCCGAATCGATGGACGTCAAGGCCCGGACCGGCTACGAGGCGTCGAAACTCGCCCGGGAGCGCTACGGCGAGTACTACTCCAACTTCCACGGCATGTCGATGGCCGGGATGCGGTTCTTCTCCGTCTACCAGGGGTTCGGTGGCGCCGAGGAGCACAAAGGGGAGTACGCCAACCTCATCGCGCAGTTCGCCGACGAGATAGCCCGCGGGGAGTCCCCCGAAATTTGGGGCGACGGGACGCAGACCCGCGACTTCACCCACGTCGACGACATCGTGCGCGGTTTGGAACTCGCGGCCGACGAACGGCTCGACGGCGTCTACAACCTCGGCACCGGCGAGTCCTACTCGCTGAACGAACTCGTCGAGCGGCTCAACGACGTGCTCGGCACGGACGTCGACCCGGTGTACGAGGAGAACACGATGCGCAACTACGTCCACCACACGATGGCCGACCCCTCGAAGATGCACGAGGCGACGGGATGGGAGCCCGAAATCGGATTCGACGAGGGGCTTCGTCGCGTCTGCGACCAGTATCTCTGACGGTCGAGACGCGCCGCCTGCCCGTCCCCCTCGGACACCTGCTGGTCGACGAACTCGACGGTGACGACGACCGGCTGGTCCGCCCGCACCGTCACCTCCTCGTCGATGGTCGTCGCGAACCTGGGGTAGGCCCACCCGTCCGGTCGGGCGACGGTGACGGTTATCTCCTGGGTGACACCGAGCAGTCCGAGGTCCGTGAACTCGGTCTGCACCGAGACGAGCGTCAACTCGCGGTACTCGGGCCGTTCGAGGGTGTCCTGAACCACGCCGTTGGCGGTGTTCTCCAGTCGGACGTGGTCGACCATCGCCACGGCAGGCGCCGAGAACACCAGGAGCAACGCGACCACAACGGCCAGCGTTCGGGCGTGGCGCGTCAGGTTCCGACGGTGGGACCCGGGCTCCCAGTCGTCCGGCCGGTAGCCGAGATACCACAGCGTCGCGGTACCGGACAGCAGTATGGTCGTGGTGTTGATGACCAGAAGCACCGCCGCGCCGAGCGCGACCAGCGGAAGACCCCAGACGACGCCGATGCCGACGGCGGCCGCGGCGGGGACGACGGCCGCCGCGATTGCGACGCCGACCAGCGACAGCGGGAGGTCCGTGGCGACCCCGAACGCCGCGGCGGAGCCAGCACACAGTCCCAACAGTAGCGACAGCAGGCCCGGTGAGATACGGGTGCTGATCTGCTCGACCGTCGTCACGTCCAGCGCGGGCGCGAAGAAGCCGGCGTTGCGGAACAGCCATCCGAACACGACGGCGCCGACGACGGCCATCACCAGCCCCAGCACGAGCGAGCGGACGCCGTCGCGTCGCATCCCCCGTTCGCCGACGACGGTGCCGACGCAGGCGGTGATGGCCGCCCCGACCTGTGGGGCGATGGCCATCGCACCGATGACCACCGCGGGGGAGTCGAGCAGGAGGCCGGCCGTGGCGACCACCACGCTCAACACCGTCATCGCGTAGTAGGTGCGGGCGTCGGGAAGCAACGACCGCGCTTTCGTGCGCACCTCCTCGCCGGCGACGCTGTCGGACTCCTCGGTCCCCTCGACGTAGCGTGCCTCGAGTTCGTCGAACCGGTCGGTCGTCGCCGTCTCCGCGTTGGCGACCACCGAGTACGTCTCGGCGTCGACGCCCGCCTCGTCGAGCGCCTCGAACACCGCGTCGACCGCCTGGACGGGCAGGGGGAACTCGACAACTGTGGCTCCTTCGTGGCTCTCCTCGTCGGTCACGACGAAGTCGATACCCTCCTCGTCGAGGACGCCCGCAACCGTCTCGCGGTCGTCGGCCCCGACGAGTAGCCGGATGAGACGCATCCCCGGGAGCAACGCCCGTTTCGCACGTAGTTATGGGGGGCCAACGGCGAGACCGGGGGCCATAAACCCCCGGCGGCAGTAGCCGTCGGCATGAACGTTCGTCTCATAGGCGTGCCGATGGACCTCGGTGCCGACCGCCGTGGCGTCGACATGGGTCCGTCCGCCATTCGCTACGCCGGCCTCGCGGACACCCTCGACGACATCGGTCACACCTGCGTCGACGTGGGCGACCTCTCGGTTCCCCGCCCGGAGCTCTCATCGGGCGACGGCGACGCGGTGGACGCGAAGTACCTCGCCGAGACCGAACAGGTCTGTCGTGACCTCCGCGAGACGGTCGAGGAGGCGCTCGCGGCCGGCGAGTTCCCGCTGGTGCTCGGGGGCGACCACTCAATCGCCATCGGCTCTATCGGCGGGAGCGCACGCGCCGGGTCGACGGGCGTCGTCTGGTTCGACGCCCACGGCGACTTCAACACGCCCGCGACCACGCCCTCGGGGAACGTCCACGGGATGCCCGTCGCCGCGGTCCTGGGCCGCGGCGAGTTCGCAGACGCCGACTGGGCGTACGCCCCGACGGTCAGCGAGGAGAACGTCGCCATGGTCGGCATCCGCTCGCTCGACGACGCCGAACAGGAAGCGTTGCGCGACAGCGGCGTCTCGGTGTTCACGATGTCGGACATCGACGACCGCGGGCTGACCGACGTCGTCGAGGACGCCTTCGCGGTCGCCACGGACGGCACCGACGGCATCCACGTCTCGCTCGACATGGACTTCCTGGACCCCAACGAGGCGCCGGGCGTCGGGACGCCCGTTCGCGGGGGCGCGACCTACCGCGAGGCTCACGCCGCCATGGAGTACGTCGCCGACCACCTCGACGTGGTCCGGTCGATGGAAGTCGTGGAGGTCAACCCCATCCTCGACCAGCACAACGCCACCGCCGAACTCGCCGTCGAGTTGGTCGCCTCCGCGGTCGGAAAGCGCATCCTCTGACCGGATTTCGGAGACATCACGCCCGCTTGCGCCCGACGCCGATGAACAGGGTCCCCGCGTTGAACGTCTCGGCGTCGCTCTCGTCGAACACCTCGTCGAGTAGCGCCGGCACGTTCACGTCCGGCCGCCAGTTCGTCGCCCACGCGGACACCCGGTTCACGAGTGGGTTCACCAGACGACCCGGCCCCGACTGGTACGGCTGGGCATCGAGGACCACGACCCGACCGCCGGGACGGAGAACCCGGTACGCCTCCCTGAGCGCGCGCTCGGGGTCGGCCATCGCACTCACCGACAGCGAGGAGTACGCCGCGTCGAACGCACCGTCCGAAACGGGAAGCCGCTCGGCGTCCCCGCGGAGGACGCTGACCCGGTCGTCGCCCCGCGCCCGCCGCCGGCCGCGCCGGACCATCGCCGCCGAGTAGTCGACGCCGACGACCCGCCCCTCCGGGCCGACCGGGTACGCGAGGCGGTCGAAGTTGACCCCTGGCCCGCACGCGACGTCGAGCACCCGTTCGCCGGCGTTCAGTCGGAGCGCGCCCACGGAGCGACTCCTGAGTTCGTCGTGGCGGCCGCCGAACGCCGCTTCCGAGAGCAGTCGGAACAGGCGCTGGTGGTCTGCCCACCAGTCGTACACGCGCTGGCCGCGGGACACGGTCACCGACCGCCCCGTGCGTCCGGGACGGTCGGGTCGAGGGCTGTCCGGAGTCCGGCGGGGGTCGTCACGGATAGGTGCAGGCGCCCCGCGCGTATCGGCGTTTCCATCCGCGCACGGTACGGTTTAGTGGCACCGGTTCCTTGAGGGAGGTATGGCTGACGAGCGCGGGTTCGGACGGCGTGCCGTCGTGGCCCTGCTGGCGGCGTTCGCCGTGCCGCCGGTCGTGCTGGTGTGGGTGGCCGCCGCGGACGTCGCGGTCCCGCCCGCCGTCACGATGGCCGCCGTTCTCGTGCCGCTCGGTGCGCTGACGCTGGGGCTGGGACTGCTCGCACGCCGGGTCGCCTCCAGCCCGGACGAACCGGAACTGGTCGACAGCAAGGTCGCCGAGAACGTGGGGATGACGAGCGAGGAGTACGAGGAACTGCTCGACCGCTAGCTCAGGTCGAACTGCTCCGCGGCCTGCTCCATGTCCTTGTCGCCGCGGCCCGAGAGGTTGACGAGGATGGTTTCGTGGTCCCCCTCCTCGGCGAGTTGCTTCGCGAGCGCGAGGCCGTGACTCGACTCCAGTGCGGGAATGATGCCCTCCGTCTCCGCGAGCGTCCTGAAGGCGTCGAGCGCCTCGTCGTCCGTGATGCCGCGATACTCACAGCGACCGACCTCGCGGAACATCGCATGCTCGGGGCCAACGCCCGGGTAATCGAGGCCCGCCGACACCGAGTGGACCTCCACGTCGTCGTCGATGACGCGCGTCTTCATCCCGTGGATGACGTCCTCGTTGCCCGCCGCGAGGGGTGCGGCGTGGCGCTTCGAATCCGCGCCCTCGCCGCCGCCTTCGCCGCCGTAAAAGGCCACGTCGTCGTCGCGGAACGCGTGGAACAGGCCGATGGCGTTCGACCCGCCGCCGACGCAGGCGACGCAGGCGTCCGGCAACTCGCCAGTCCGCTCGCGGAACTGCTCGCGGGCCTCCTCGCCGATGACCGACTGGAACTCCCGGACCATCCGCGGGAACGGGTCGGGGCCGACGACGCTCCCGACGAGGTAGTGGGTGTCCTCGACGTTCGCCGCGAAGTCCTCCAGCGCCGCGTCGACGGCGTCCGCCAGCCCCGAACCGCCGCGGGTAACCTCGTTCACCTCCGCGCCCATCAACCGCATCCGGAAGACGTTCATCTTCTGGCGCTCGACGTCCTTCTTCCCCATGTAAATCTCCGTGTCGAGGTCGAACAGCGCCCCGACCATCGCCGTCGCGGTGCCGTGCTGGCCGGCGCCGGTCTCCGCGATGAGCCGCTCTTTTCCGGCTTTCTTCGCCAGCAGGGCCTGTCCGACGGTGTTGTTTATCTTGTGGGCGCCGCCGTGGAGTAGGTCCTCGCGCTTGAGGTAGATGTCGGCGCCGTACTCCTCGCTGAGGTTCTCGGCGTGGTACAGCGGCGTCGGCCGGCCGGCGTACGACGCGAGGATGTCCCGGAACTGCTCCTGGAACGCCTCGCTCGGGACGATGTCCTCGAACGCGGCCGCCAGTTGGGCGAGCGGTTCCAGGAGCGGTTCGGGGACGTGTCGGCCGCCGAACCCGTCGAACTCGTCGGGGAACTCGCTGTCGGACATGTGACCGAATCTGCCCGCTGGTGGACAAAAGCGTTGCGACGTGTGCAAAACAGCGTTCGGCGGCGGCCGACGGACGCTACTCGTCGCCCGACTCGTCGGCGTCAGCGTCGCCTGTCGCCTCCTCCGGGGCGTCCGACTCGTCGGCGTCGACCCGCTCGGTGACGACGTCGACGCCGGCGACCCAGTCGCCCTCGTCTAAGTCCATCACCTTCACGCCCATCGTGTTGCGTCCCTGCCGGGACACCTCGTCGACGTGGGTGCGCATTATCTGGCCGGACTCGCTCATGATGACGAGACCGTCGCCGGGCGAGACTGCAGACAGCGAACACGCTTCGCCGTTGCGCTCGCTGGTCTTGATGTCGACCAGTCCCTTCCCGTAGCGGGACTGCTTGCGGTACTCCGAGAGCGCGGTGCGTTTCCCGTAGCCGTTCCGGGTGACCGTGAGCAGGTCCCGGTCGTCGGCGTCGTCGGTGGCGACGATGCCGGCCACCTGGTCGCCGGACTGCAGTTTGATGCCGTTGACGCCGCGAGCGGACCGGCCCATCGACCGGGCCTCGTCCTCGTCGAAGCGGATGGTCATGCCACGGCGGGTGCCGATGACGAGGTCCTGGTCGCCGTCCGTGACCTCGACGTCGACGAGGCGGTCGCCGTCCTCCAGTTTCGTCGCGCGGATGCCGCCGGAGTGGACGTTCTCGAACGCGGAGAGTTCGGTGCGCTTCACGTAGCCGTTCTTCGTCGCCATCGCCAGGTAGCTACCGTCGTCGGCCTCCAACTCTTCGAGGTTGACGACGGCGGTCACGTCCTCCTCGGAGTCGAGGTCGAGGACGTTCACCGCGTTCGTGCCGCGTGCGGTCCGTCCCATCTCCGGGAGTTCGTACACCTTCAGCCGGTACACCTGCCCGCGGTTCGTGAACACCATCAGCGAGTCGTGGGTGCTGGCGTGGAACACCGTCGAGACGCGGTCGCCGTCCTTCGGGCGGACGCCGATGATACCCTTCCCGCCCCGGTGCTGGGGGTCGAACTCCGAGAGCGGCATCCGCTTCACGTAGTCCTCCTCGGTCAGGACGACCACGACGTCCTCGTCGGGGATGAGGTCCTCGCGGGTGACGGAGCCGTAGTCCTCGACGATGGAGGTGCGGCGGTCGTCGCCGTACTCCTCGCGCATCTCGCGGAGTTCCGACTTGATGACGCCCAGCAGTTCCGACTCGTCTGCGAGGATGGTCTCGAGGCGCTCGATGGTCGCCTGCACCTCCTCGTACTCCTCCTGGACCTCGCCGGCCTCCATCGAGGTGAGCGAGCCGAGTTGCATCCGGACGATGTGCTCGGACTGGTCCTGTGTGAGGTCGTACTCCTCCTGCAGGCCTTCCTTGGCGGCGTCGCGGTCCTCGCTGTTGCGGATGAGTTCGACCACGCCGTCGACGTTGTCGAGCGCGACCAGCCGACCTTCGAGGATGTGCGCGCGGTCCTCGGCCTCGTCGAGTCGGAACTGGGTGCGCCGGCGGACGACCTCCTTCCGGTGGTCGACGTACTCCTCGACGAGTTCCTTCAGATTCAGCACCCGCGGTTGCCCGTCGACCAGCGCCAGCGAGATGACCGAGAACGTGCGCTCGAGATGCGACTCCAGCAGTTTGTTCTTCACCACGTCGGTGTTCGCACCGCGCTTGAGGTCGATGACGACGCGGACCCCCTCGCGGTCGGACTCGTCGCGGATGTCCGAGATGCCCTCGATTTTCCCTTCGGTGACGTCCTCGGCGATGCGTTCGATGCGTCGGGCCTTGTTCTCCTGATACGGCAACTCCGAGATGACGATGCGGTCGCCGCCGGAGTCGTTCCGCTCGACGTCCATCTCCGCGCGGACGCGGAGCCGTCCCCGACCGGTCGTGTACGCGTCGTAGATGCCCTCCCGGCCGACGATGTTCGCGCCCGTCGGGAAGTCCGGCCCCTTGACCGGACCGTCGCCATCCGGGCCGGCGATGAGGTCACGCACCGAACAGTCGGGGTTGTCGATGACGTGGATGCAGGCGTCGACTATCTCCCGGAGGTTGTGCGGCGGGATGTTCGTCGACATGCCGACGGCGATGCCGGAGGCGCCGTTCAGAAGCAGGTTCGGCACTTTCGCCGGCAGTACGTCGGGTTCAGTCAGGCGGTCGTCGTAGTTCGAGGAGAAGTCGACGGTGTCCTCCTCGATGTCGGCGAGCAACTCCTCCGCGAGCGGTGCCATCCGCGCCTCCGTGTACCGCATGGCCGCGGGCGGGTCGCCGTCGATGGAGCCGAAGTTCCCCTGGCCGTCGATGAGTGGATACCGTAGCGAGAACTCCTGTGCCATCCGCGCGAGGGCGTCGTAGATGGCCGAGTCGCCGTGCGGGTGGTAGTTGCCCATCGTGTCCCCGACGATGTTCGAGGACTTGCGGTGGCCCGCGTTCGAGGTGACGCCCGCCTCGTGCATCGCGTAGAGGATGCGCCGCTGGACCGGCTTGAGGCCGTCGCGGGCGTCGGGGAGCGCGCGCCCGACGATGACCGACATCGCGTAGTCGATGTACGACTGCTCCATCTCGTCCTCGATGCGGACGTTCTCGACCCGCTGTGCGGGGACGTCGGGCTGGTCGTCGGCGCTCATATGTCCACCCACTCCGCGTCCTCGGAGTGCTCCTTGATGAACTGCTTGCGCGGTTCGACGGCGTCACCCATCAGCACCGAGAACATCCGGTCGGCCGCGGCGGCGTCCTCGATGGTGACCTGCTTGAGGATGCGGTGCTCGGGGTCCATCGTCGTGTCCCACAGCTGTTCGGGGTTCATCTCGCCGAGCCCCTTGAACCGCTGGACCTGGTCGGGCGTACCGCCACACTCCTCCTCGATGATGCGCTCCCGCTCGGCCTCGGTCATGGCGTCGTACGTCTCGCCGCGGTAGCGAATCCGGTAGAGGGGTGGCTGTGCGGCGTACACGTAGCCGGCCTCGATGAGCGGCGTCATGTGCCGGTAGAGGAACGTGAGCAGGAGCGTGCGGATGTGCGCGCCGTCCACGTCGGCGTCGGTCATCATGATTATCTTCTGGTAACGGGCGTCCTCGATGTCGAACTCCTCGCCGATGCCCGTCCCGATGGCGGTGATGAGGTTCCGAATCTGGTCGTTCTCGAGGATGCGGTCGAGCCGGTGTTTCTCGACGTTGAGTATCTTCCCACGGAGCGGGAGGATGGCCTGGAACTCGGGGTTGCGACCCTGTTTCGCGGAGCCGCCCGCGGAGTCGCCCTCCACGACGAACAGTTCGGCCTCTTCGGGCTCGCGGGTCTGACAGTCCGCGAGCTTTCCGGGCAGGGAGGTCGATTCCAGCGCCGACTTCCGGCGCGTCAGCTCCTCCGCCTTCTTCGCCGCGAGCCGCGCTTTCGCCGCCTCGACGGCCTTCCCGACGATGACCTCCGCCGTGTCGGGATGCTCTTCGAGGTAGGTGGCGAACTGCTCGTGCATCAGGCTCTCGACTATCCCTCTGACCTCGCTGTTGCCGAGTTTCGTCTTCGTCTGCCCCTCGAACTGCGGGTCGGGGTGCTTGATGGAGATGACCGCCGTGAGCCCCTCGCGGATGTCCTCGCCCTTGAGGTTCTCGTCGATGTCGTCGGCCAGTCCGTGGTCGTCCGCGTAGTCGTTGACGACGCGGGTGAGCGCGGTTTTGAACCCGGTCAGGTGGGTGCCGCCCTCGCGGGTGTTGATGTTGTTGGCGAACGCGTGGACCGAACCCTGCACGCCGTCGGTGGCCTGCATCGCGATTTCGACCTGGATGTCCTGCTCCTCGCCGTCGAGGTAGACGACCTCGTCGTGGAGCGCGGTCCGCGTCTCGTTGAGATACTCGACGAACTCCCGGATGCCGCCGTCGTACTGGAACCGCGATTCCTGGTCGTCCCGCTCGTCGACGATGCCGATTTCGACGCCGGGGTTGAGGAAGGCGAGTTCCCGAAGCCGCGACTCCAGCGTCGAGAACGTGAACTCCGTCGTCTCGAAGATGTCGGTGTCGGGCCAGAAGCGGATGGTCGTCCCCGTCTCCTCGTCGGCGTCCATCTCGCGGACCTGCTCCATCTCCTGGTCGGGCGCGCCGTGGTCGAACCGGTGGCGGTAGACGTGGCCGTCGCGTTTCACCTCGACTTCGAGCCACTGGGAGAGCGCGTTCACGACGCTCACGCCGACGCCGTGGAGCCCCCCGGACACCTGATACGACTTGTTGTCGAACTTCCCGCCCGCGTGGAGGACGGTCATGATGACCTCCAGTGCGGGGCGGTCGTACTCGCTGTGGGTGTCGACGGGGATGCCGCGGCCGTCGTCGGACACCGAGACGGAGCCGTCGTCGTGGACGGTCACCTCGATGGTGTCACAGTAGCCGGCGAGCGCTTCGTCGATGGAGTTGTCGACCACCTCGTAGACGAGATGGTGGAGCCCCCGGGCGTCCGTCGACCCGACGTACATCGCGGGTCGCTTCCGGACCGCCTCCAGCCCCTCAAGGACCTGAATCTGGTCGGCTCCGTAGCTAGGTTCGTTAGACATCTGCGCTTACCCGGCCTATGCCCGGTTGCGGTATAAAGGCCACGGGCGCGCGCGAACGCACGCGGTTCACGGTTCAACTCCGCACAGGCCCGACGCCACGCGTCCGCCGGGCGTCCGACGTACCGATGCTGTCCCCGATTCGTCTACTTCCACCGTGCTACCGCGAGGGTTTTAGGCCCCGCCGGGCTACCGTGGTCGTAATGACCTCGTTCCAGTCGACGCTCGGGGAAGGAGCCGGGGACGGTGCCGTCGCGGAGGAGTTGGCACAGTCCCAGCGGTCCATCTCCATCGCCGAGTTCTTCGAGAAGAACAAGCAGATGCTCGGCTTCGACTCGGGCGCGAAGGCGCTGGTCACGGCCGTCAAGGAGGCCGTCGACAACGCCCTCGACGCCACCGAGGAGGCGGGCATCCTGCCGGACATCTACGTCGAAATCGAGGACGTGGGCGACTACTACCGGCTCGTCGTCGAGGACAACGGCCCCGGCATCACGAAGGAGCAGATACCGAAAGTGTTCGGGAAACTGCTGTACGGCTCCCGGTTCCACGCGCGCGAGCAGTCACGGGGCCAGCAGGGTATCGGCATCTCCGCGGCCGTCCTCTACTCGCAGTTGACCTCCGGCAAGCCCGCGAAGATAACGTCGAAGACGGGCGCGAACAACAGCGCCCAGTACTTCGAGTTGACCATCGACACGGACACGAACGAACCCGAGATAGACGTCGGCGAGGAACGGTCGTGGGAGCGGCCCCACGGCACCCGCATCGAGTTGGAGATGGAGGCCAACATGCGGGCCCGCAAGCAACTGGAAGCGTACATGAAGTACACGGCGGTCGTCAACCCCCACGCCCGCCTCGAGTACAAGGAGCCGAAGAACCACGAGAAGTACGAGCGCGCGACCGACCAACTCCCGGACGAGACCTCGGAGATACGCCCCCACCCGCACGGCGTCGAACTCGGCACGCTGTTGAAGATGCTCGACGCCACCGACTCCTACTCAGTCTCGGGATTCCTCCAGGGGGAGTTCACCCGCGTCGGCGGCAAGACGGCCGACACCGTCGTCGACCGTTTCCGCGACCGCCACTTCGGCCGCGAGATGGCGTGGTCGCCGCCGAAAGCCCACGAAGACGCGGACGTGACCGCGGAGGTGACCGCCGCCGTCTCCAACAAGGGCTCGGAGGTGACGAAGGCGTTCGCCGCCGACGTGGCCGACGCCATCGAAACGCGGGAGCGGGTCACCCACGCCGCGGTGGTCGACGTCGTCGACGAGGCCGCCGAGGCCGCCGCGGAGCGGTCCGGCAAGTCGTTCGGCGCGACCGTCCGCGAGAACGCGGTCGCGGCGGCGTGGTACGCCGTCACCCGCGAGCGGGCGGGCGACATCTACGAACTCGTCGACGACGCGACGACGAGCCGCAAGGACGACGCCGCGGTCGAAGGGCTGGCGCGGCGCATCGCCGAGAAGTTCGACGACCAGGACGACACGCGGAACCGCGCAACCCGCGAGCAGTTGGCGGAGTTCGTCGACCGCTCCGCCGAGATGACCGAGGAGACGGACGACGCGACGTTCGGCGAGACGGCCCGCGAGAAGGTGGTCGAGGCGCTGTGGGACGTGATGGAGACGGTCCCCGACGACGCGCCGAAGGTGTCCGAGGTGGCGGCCGACCGCGACGTGGCCGCCCGTCTGCTGGAGGCGATGCGGGAGACGGACGTGCTGTCGCCGCCTACCGACTGTCTCGCGCCTATCGACGAGGACCTCGTCGAAGCCGGCCTCAGGAAGGAGTACGACGCCGACTTCTACGCCGCGGCCACCCGCGACGCCGAGGTCCATCGCGGCGACCCGTTCATCGTCGAGGCCGGCATCGCCTACGGGGGTGACCTTCCGGCCGAGGGGAACGTCGAAGTGTTGCGGTTCGCGAACCGCGTGCCGCTCGTCTACCGACTCGGTGCGTGTTCCACGACGGACGTCGTCAAGAACATCAACTGGCGCAACTACGGGCTCGACCAGCCCGGTGGAAGCGGGATGCCGAACGGGCCGGCCGTGTTGATGGTCCACGTCGCCTCCACGAACGTCCCGTTCACGAGCGAGTCGAAGGACGCCGTGGCGAACGTTCCCGAAATCGAAGACGAGATAGAGCTCGCGCTCCGGGAGGCGGCCCGCGAGCTGAAGTCGTATCTGAACAAACAGCGGTCGCTGGAGAAGCGTCGCCGGAAGGAGAACGTCCTCGTGGACATCCTGCCGGAGATGGCCGCGAAGCTCTCGGAAGTGACCGACCGCGAGTCGCTCGACATCGACGACTCGCTTGCTCGCATCATGAACAACGTCCTCGTGGAGCGCCGCATCGAGGACGGAGCCGTCACGCTCGCGGTGCAGAACCACGGCGACACGTCGGCGTCGCTGGAAATAACGGACATCGTGAGCGAGGACCCCGGCGACGTGGAGGACGCCACCGTCGTCGAGATGGACGGCGAGTGGTTCATCAAGTGGAACCCGGACGTGCCGGGCGGCGCGGAGAGCGTCATCGAGTACAGCGTGAGCGAGGAAGCCGACTTCGACATCTCCGTCGAAGGGCTGGAAAGCGAGAAGATAACGGTCAACGCATGAGCAACGTCGACACCACCGCAGACATCGAAGACGAGGAGGCCCGCGAGCGACTCGTGGACCTGGCCTCGAAGTTCTACGACCAGTTCCTCGGCGGCGACGTGCCGTCGATGCAGATTCCGACCCGGAGCAAGTCCAACATCGAGTTCGACGAGGAGGCGGACGTGTGGGTGCTCGGCGACCGCCACACCACCCGCTCGGCCAACTCCGTGCGTGGTGCAAAGAAGCTACTGAAGGCCATCTACACCATCGAGTTCCTCGCCAACCAGCTAGGCGAGGACCGCTCGTCGACCCTGCGTGAACTGTACTACCTCAGCGAGTCGTGGGACAACGAGCACGCGCAGTTCAACGACCAGGACGAGTCCAACCAGCTTGTCGAGGACCTCGAAATCGTCTCGGGGGTCACCCGCGAGGACTTCCACATGCGTCCCGAGGAGTCGGGCGCGACCATCATGGGGCCGCTCCACCTCCGCGAGCAGACTCGCCGCGGTGAACGCGAGATACACTGCCAGGAGGACGTCGGCGAGGGCGGCTACCAGATTCCCAACAACCCCGACACCATCGAGTTTCTCGACCACGACGCCGAGTTCATCCTCTGTGTGGAGACCGGCGGCATGCGGGACCGACTGGTCGAGAACGGGTTCGACGAGGAGTGGGGGAGCATCATCGTCCACCTGAAGGGCCAGCCGGCCCGTGCGACCCGCCGCATCACCAAACGGCTCCACGACGAACTCGACCTCCCTGTCGTGGTGTTCACCGACGGCGACCCGTGGTCGTACCGCATCTTCGGCTCCGTGTCGTACGGCTCCATCAAGTCGGCACATCTCTCGGAGTATCTGGCGACGCCCGACGCCGAGTTCGTCGGCATCCGCCCACAGGACATCGAGGAGTACGACCTGCCGTCGGACCCGCTGTCGGACTCGGACGTGAACGCCCTCGAATCCGAACTGGAGGACCCCCGGTTCCAGACCGAGTTCTGGACCGAGCAGATACAGCTCCAGCTCGACATCGGCAAGAAGTCCGAACAGCAGGCGCTGGCCTCCCGCGGGCTGGACTTCGTCACCGACGAGTACCTGCCGACCCGCCTCGACGAGATGGACGTCCTGTAACCGGGCGAACGTTTTTGCCGGGGCTGGCCGACTGCAGGCCATGCGCCGCCGTGCTCTCCTCGCCGGTGTCGCGACTGCGGTGGCGTCCCCACTCGCCGGCTGTTCGCCCTGCGGTGAGACGTGGACGGGAATCGACCTCGACGTCACGCCGACGGCACTGCGGCGAATCGGTGACGGGTGGCAAGTCGACGCCCGCGTCGACGTCTCCTTCCAGTTCGGCCGTCAGGGAGCGGGGTTCTCCGACGCCGCGCTCGCGGCGTTCGACGCCGACGGCCGACTGGTCGGCGCCCGGCGACTGGGCGACCTGACGTGGTCGAAGGTGCCGGACGACGTCCGCAGTCACGACGACTGTGGCTCCTACGGCGGGTTCACCCGGACCGCGAGCGTCGACGCGGGCGCGTTCCCCCGCGTCGTCGGCCTCCGGTTCCGTTCCGCCAGGGGCACCGAGTACGGGAACCAGCAGGTGGCGCGGTACGCCGGCGACGACACGCCGACGGCGTCGCCGAGCGCGGCGGGCTACGAGCGCGTCGGGCTGGATTCGTTCGCGCGGCCGTCGTCGTCCGAGGGGGGGTTCAGGCTCCATCGGGGCGGTGCCAGATGCGAGCGGCGGACGCCACACGCGGAGGTGGACCACGACCTGTACGTCGAGTGGGCGCGGTCGCTCAGGGCCGAGCGGTTCCACCCCGTGCTGGCAGGAGTCGCCCGCGAGTCCGACCGGATGAGCCTCACCGTGGGTCTGCGAGCGTGGCCGCGGTTTCGCCGACTTCGGTGTCTCCGACAGGGGTACACGATAACCGGCGAACTGCCGGAGGGGGTCGCGGTCGTCGAGGTCCGGCACGTTCGTCCCGACGGCTCGATTCGCGAGCGGCGGGTGTTCGAGGCGGACCGGGCGACACTCCCTGGACCGACTGCCGACACGGCCGACTCGCCGACGGACACGGCGGACGATTCGGCCACGAAACACGGGACGCGTCGGGCGGACGGCCGGGACAGCTAAAACAGCGGGTCGAGTTCGTCCCGCTCGTCGGTCAGCAGGTCGTCCAGTTGGTGCTCGTGGCGCTCGCGGGTGTCCTGCTGGACGTCCTGTGTCTCCAGCGCGACCGTCTGAAGCCGGTCGATGCGGGGTATCTTCGAGACGCCCGACAGCATCACGACCGCGGATAGCTCCGACGACTGGATGGGGAAGTCGCCGCCCCGGACCTCCATCGTCCCGGTCTCGGATTCGAGCCAGCGACGCGCCTCCTCGATACCCTGCCGGTCGAGATGCCGTCTCGGCCCCGCGACGACCATCAGCGCCCGTTCCGTGCTCTTCACATCACAGGGGAGCGTGAGCCGGCCGAGCGTTGCCCGGCGAACCAGCCCGGTGATGCGGTTCGTGTCCGCGGCGGGGTCCTCCACGTCCGACCCGTTCCGGAACCGGTCGAGGAGGCCGCGCTGGTCGTTGAGCGCCTGCGTGGCGTAGCCGACGCTGGAGACGCCGCCGGTGTCGAGCGTGTTGATTATCTCGCTCGCGTCGACCACCGACTCCGCCACGTCGCTGGTCGCGTCCACCTCGCCGGCCGAGAACAGCGTGCCGAACCGGCGCGCGATTTCGCGGTTTAGCTGGCCGTAGCTGTCCGACAGCGTCTCCGCGCTCTTGCGCCAGGCGTCGTTGTCGAACACGAGCAGGTTGTCGGCCTGTCGCGCGAACGTCTTGAATGAGCGGGCGGCGTTCAGCGTGTAGATGCCCCCCTCGTTCGAGGCCGGCAGGATGCCCAGCCCGTACACCGGTTCGGTGTACACCTCCCGGAGATAGCGGGCGATGACTGGGGCGGCGCCGCTTCCGGTGCCGCCGCCCAGCGCCGCGACGACGAGGAACGCGTCGACTTCGCCGATGGGAACCGAATCGAGCGCACCCAGTACGGACTCGCGGTTCTGCTGGGCGATTTCGGCCCCGAGTTCGTTGTCGGCGCCGACGCCGTGGCCTTTCACCCGCGCCTGGCCGATGAGCGTCCGGTGCTGTTCGGGGACGTACTCCAGTCCGAGCAGGTCGGAGTGGGCCGTGTTTATCGCCGCCGCCGACGCGACGAACTCGCGGGGGGTGTGTTGCTGGAACTCGAGGAACGCGTCGACCACCTTCCCGCCCGCCTGCCCGACACCGACGAACGCGAGCCTCATCGGTCCACTCCCCTGGAGGCTGTGGCGGTGCCGTCGGTCGAGCGGTCGTGAGCCGGCGTGGCTCGGAACGTGTCACTCCCGGGGTGGGGATTCATGGTTCGGATGGAGGGACAGCACCGCACATTAACCCGTTCGATAGTTCGGGGTGAGTAGGGTCGCCCCACGTTCGGAAATCCCGGCGTACGACCCTGAAAGCACTCTCTATGGCCCCGGACGGCAACCGGGCTCGCCGGTCGGCGGCCAACGCTTATCGGCGCCGGCGCCGTACTGGGCGTATGGAGTGGGCGTGCACGAACTGCGGGCGGACCTACTACGACCCACCCGACGACGTCTGTGAGGTGTGTTCCGCGGGCACTGTCGTCCCGGCCACCGACGTCGACCAGGACGGAGCGAGCGGCGTCCTGGACCGTGCGCGACGGGTGGTCTTCGACCCCGGCTCGCTGGAATCGGGGCTTACCGAGACGAACGAGGTCGTTTCGATTCTGTTCGGCGTCATCGCGGTCCTCTCGGTACTGCTCGTGCTCGCCGTGCTCGTCGGCGCATTCCTCTGAGCCCGGCGGCCGCCCTGCCGCTCACTGGCCGTCCCACACGCCCGTCTGATACGCCGGGGCGTGCCGGCGAGTAACCTCGGCCCCACCGGACCGTTCACGCGTCGGTGCCCGTGCCCCGCGGTCCGGTCGATTCGGTAAGTCCGGCTGAACGACTCCTCGCCGTTCCGCTTACTCTTATCAGGATGCTGTAAATCATACCGAATCGTATCTATCAGATATTGTATTGTTCTGGGTCCGCGCTCGGTCACCCGACCCACTCGCGGCCCTGACTGCCCGCCGCGGCCGCCGCTACTCTCGGCGTTGGAACGCCGATATTACTCGATTCGAGGCGTCTGTGCGCTATTTCTTGTCCGTACATAACAATACCGTCGTGCGGCGTTCTATACGACGCGAAACACGGAGGTGATCGTCTCACACGGGTTTCCCGTGATCATCAGGAGTATCTCGGCTTATCAGACGTAACGGATCGACTCGGAATCGAAATCAGACGTGAAATGACAACAGCGAACTCGGCAACAGGAAGGAATGATAACACTCAATAACGAAATCAGGGCGATACTTCTCGCCTCGTTGATGGTACTGTCGGTGCTGGCGATACCGGGCGCCGTGAGCGCGGCGCACACCAACCGCGGCGGCGACGCCGGCCAGTTCAACCCCGGCGTCGGCGGCCCGAGCGACGTGGTCGTCTCCACGGACAAGCCCATCGTGTTCCGTGGCGAGGACGGTATCGACCTCGTCGACGAGAACGGCACCCCGGTCGACCCGGGTAACCTGGTCGGCGTCGCCGGCGACGCGGAGGGCCAACCGCTCGAAGAGCCCATCCCGCAGGACCAGGCGCTGGGCCAGTACACGCTCAACGGTCAGTCGACCGGCGCGGGCGTGACCGTCCAGCAGCCGCGCGTCACCGACCTCGAACTGCTCAACGAGCGGGGCGCCGACGTGGCCGACTCCAGCGTTCCCGAAGACGAAGTGCTCCTCGTGCGCGGGGAGTACAACTTCGAGACCGCGGAGGACCTCGACATCAACGTGTTCGACGAGAACGGCAACGAGATCACGGGCGACGTGCTCACCACGTCGGACGAGCTCTCGGAGCAACAACTGGCCGAACTGACCGGCCCGTACGCGACCAACCCCCAGCAGGTCGGCAACCCCGCCCAGCGGGGCACCGGCACGGAGATCGTCTATCTCCAGGGGCTCGGACAGTTCAACGAGACGCAGATCGGCAACGAGTCCGTCGACGCTGGCTACTGGGCGCTCGACCTGAGCGACCAGGACGCCGGCACTTACACCATCACGGTCGAGGGCTGGGACAACCTGGACTTCGGTCCGGCAAGCCGGACCGCGACCATCCAGCTGACGACCGACACCGACGTGACGATGGACCTCGAACGCGACGAGGCGGTGCGGGGCCAGTACGTCCCGTTCACCATCCGCGGGTCGACCGCGGGTGCGACCCACTTCGTCGCCATCGAGGACGACGACTTCCGCAACAACGTCGTCGACGAGCGGGTGTTCCGTGACGTCGAGGACACCGTCGACCGCGGCACCTTCGACACCGACGACGACGGCACCGCGGAGTTCGCGTGGGCGCAGGTCGTCATCGACGAGGACACCGGACTCGGTCTCGGTCAGATCGACTCCGCGTACCTCGATGACACCAACGTCGACGTGAACGTGTTCGAGGAGGGGCTCACCCTGGACGACGTCGCGGCGTCCATCGGTGACCCCGAGGACGACGACTCCGTCCGGGTCATCGAGGGCGTGCTGTCCATCGACGAGCCCGCCGGCTCGTACATCGCCGGCCAGGAGGTCGACGTGCGGGGCACCGCCCAGCAGGGCATCTCCGACGTCGCTCTCTACGCCCGCGACCAGGGCGACTGGGAACTGCTCGACATCGACGAGAACGGCGACCTCGACGAGGGCGACCTCATCCCGGTCGACGCTGACGGCGAGTGGGAGGAGCGCGACGTGCGCCTCTCGGTCGCCACCGACATCTTCGCCATCCCCGGCCGCTACCGCTTCGGCGTCATCGAGGCTGAGGACGCGCGGGGCGACGACGGTCAGCTCCGCGAGACGCTGACCACTTCGGAGTTCAGCGCCGGCAGTAGCGAACAGACGTCGATACTGGTCACCGAACCGGGCCTCGGTCCCGGGGCCGCGGAGGGTGACGTCAACGCGCCGATCGAGGCGCCACAGCAGATAGACGTCCAGCGGCCGCAGATATTCAAGTCGTACAACGGCCAGGTTGCCACCGACGACGGCACCGTCGACGTGCTCGGGACCGCTCCCGGGCAGGACGACGTGTTGCTCGTCATGGTCGACACCCGCGGCCGGGTGGCGACCGAACAGGTGACCGTCGACGACGACGACGTCTTCGAGGAGGACGACGTGCCGCTCATCACCGCCGACGGTCGTCCGCTCAACGAGGGCAACATCCAGGCGGTCGTCTACGCTGTCGGCCGTGACAGCGTGGCCGGCGACGGCATCATCCCCGGCGAGACCAGCGCCGACATCGCCGCCGTCGAGAACTACGTCCAGCGGTTCAGCGGCACGGGCCTGACCCAACAGCAGGTCCTGGAGATATTCAACGACGAGACGGTCGACGAGGCCGGCTCCGACGACCTGTTCATCCGTGACTCGTTCCGGTACACGGACGGTGCGACCAGCATCGAGACGGTCAAGCCGGTCGGTGCCGCCGGGACGGGCATCAACCCGGTCGCACCGGGCGACGAGATGCTTATCTCCGGCATCACCAACCGCAAGCCGGACGACAACACCATCGCCATCGACGTGACCGAGGGGCCGAGCGCCAACGAGTTCGCCAGCCCCTCGACGGACGAGTGGAACTTCACGGGCCGCTGGTCCGTGACCATGCAGGTGCCCGAGGACGCCGAGCCCGGTAGCTACACGCTGGAGGCCGACGACGGTGACAACACCGACATCGTCGTCTTCGAGGTCGGCAACCAGACGGCAGAACCGGCCGGACCGGCCGCCACCGTCTCGTTCGCCAACCAGACCAGCGACGGCTCCTCGGTCGTGGTCGAGAGCGCGTCGCTCCCGGATGGCGGGTTCGTCGTCGTCCACGACGCGTCACTCCTCGACGGCAACGTCGTGGGCAGTGCCGTGGGTGTCTCGGAGTATCTCGAGGCCGGCAACGCCTCGAACGTGACCGTCACGTTCGAGGAGCCCGTCTCGGAGTCCGGCACCTACATCGCCATGCCGCACCGCGACACGAACGGGAACCAGTCGTACGACTTCGTGGCCACGAACGGCAGCGACGACGGCCCGTACACTGCCGACGGCGCCGCCGTCACCGACGACGCCGTGGTGACGGTCGGAAACGAAACGACCGCGACCCCGGAACCCGGCACGCCGACACCCACCCAGAGCGGCATGCCGGCTCTCGCACTGCTCGTCGGGCTACTGACGACCGCCGTCGTGGCGCTGTACCGACGCGACTGACCTGGCCACCGGGGCCGTCGCCCCGACTCGCGGCGGGCCGTCGCTCGCCGTGGCCGCGGGGGCGTTTTTTCGAGCCCACTGCACCAGAGGCCCGGAACCGTGACTCTCCGCGAGATGCCGGTCGTTTCTCCGGACGCCGGACGATTTGGTGCCGCGTAACAATGCCACTGCCCCACCAGGATACGATACGGGGACCCGTCCGTCGCCGGCGGTCGCCGCTCACCTCCCGATGACGATACCCAGACCCGACTCGACCTGGCTGGTGGTCCTCCTGCTGGTGGCGACCGGCGTTCCGGTCGCCGCCGACCCCGCGAGCCCTGCCGCCGCTGACGGGGAGAGTCCGGAGTCGGAGCCGTCGGCGAGCCCAGTCGGTATCACCCGGCCGAACGGGAGCTACGAACTGGGAACGCGGACGACACTCGGCGGCACGGCACCCGCGGATGCCGGCGCCGTGGCGCTGTACGTGCGGGCCGACGGCGACTGGCATCTGCTCGATACCGACGAGGACGGCCGGCGTTCGGACGACGACGCCGTGGCGGTCGGCCCCGACGGAACCTGGCGACGGGAGGGTGTCGTGTTGACCAACGCGAGCAGGGTCGTGGCCGGCCCCGGACGCTATCAACTGGGTGCCGTCGTCCGAGGTGCCGTGTGTACGCCGAACGGAACGCTCCGCCCGCAACTCCCCGCTGACGCCCTCGGCGACGGTCACGACAGCGTCGCGGTGTCGCTCGACGTGACCGCGCCGGCCGAATCCGAATCGCCGGTGTTCCGCGACATCGGCGGCCAGGTGGCCATCGAGGACGGCGAGGTGACGGTCGCGGGCCTCGCCCCGGGCGCCGACGAGGTCCTCGCCGTGGCCGTCGACAGGCGCGGCGAGTTCGCCAGCGACCTCGTGTCGGTGGACCGTGACGGGACGTTCGAGACTGACCTCGCGCTGGCGGCGCCCGACGGCGGGCCGCTGTCGAGGGGGGCGGTCGTCGGCGTCGTGCTCAGCGCCGGTCGGGATGGTCGGGTCGGCAACGGCATCATCCGCGAGGAGTTCGGGGCGGACCTCGCGTCGCTGGAGCGACACCTCGGTGAGCGCCGGGCCGCGGTCGAACTTTCGCAGGCACAGCTACTCGACATCCTGTTCGCCGAGTCAGTCGAGGAGGCGGGAAGCGACGACCTCTCGGTCGTCGACACGTTCGCACTCGCGGACGCGCGGACGACCATCGAGGCCGTGGTGCCGGCGGGCGCGATAAATCGGACGGGCGTTCGGTCCGTGCCCGTCGGCGAGACGATGGTCGTCCGGGGGCAAACGAACCGGAAGCCGGGCGACAACAGCGTGTTCGTCGACCTCGTGGACGCCGAGACCAGCGGGGTCGCCTCGCTCGCCACGGCCGGTGAGTGGGGGCAGTCGGGGGTGTGGCGCGCACGGCTCTCGACCGACGGACTAGAACCGGGGTCGTATCTCCTGCAGGCGTCGGACGGCGACGACGGGGACGTCGTCAGGGTCGACCTGGTCGCGGCTACGGGGAACCGTTCTGCGGGCTGACGTCGACCAGCGGCGCCGCGAGGACGGCCCCCGAAGCCGAAACGTTCGCGAGGAGCGTGTCGACGGGACCGTCGGGGGTTGCGCTCTCTAGTTCGCCACCGAGTACGCCCTCGATGACGGCCTCGTGGTCGGTCAGTCGCCGTCGGCGGTCGGACTCGATGGCGTCGCCCGTCCACGCGAGTTCGTAGACGCCCCACGTCGGCGCGTAGAACACGGAGCAGTCGGTCGGGTCGCTCGCGTCCACACAGACCTGCGAGGAGCGGAACACGTAGAGTGCGTCGCCCTCGCCGGCCCGCGCCGAGTTGGTTCCCTGGCGCTCGGGGCTCCGGGCACCGACCGGGCCGTTCACTACGGCGAACAGCGCCTCGCGGGCCGACGCCTCCAGCGAGCGGTCGCCCACCGCGGGAACCGCATCGAGCGCGGGCGTGTGCGTGGCGCCTTCGAGTCGCGCGTACGACTCCGTCGACGCCTCGGCCGGGAGATACAGCGCCCGTCGCCCGCCGACGAACGCCGTCGAGAGGTCGACCCGGACCTCCAGTTCGTCGCGGTCGAACTCGACCACGGCTGGGTGTCGCCCCGTGCTGTTGACGAGATGAGGGGTGCAGTAGACGACGCCGCTGGACGGGCCGGGAACCGACGCCTCGGGCGAGACGAGGGGGGTGTACCCCGGCGCCGCGACCGCGGGCGGCGACCCGGGCGTGGAGTCGAACTCCACCGTCGCGTCGAACGGGACGGGCGCCTGCCGGCGGGTCCGCGGCGATGGGATGGCCCGCGTCAGTTCCTGCACGCCGTCCTCGTCGCGGGCGTTGGCCAGTTTCGGTGCCCAGTTCACGCCCTGTCTGGTCGCCTCCGCGATGGTCGATGCGCTCGTGAGTGCGAAGTAGAGGTTGTCGCCGTCCGGGTCGAGTCCCCGGTACACCGGAAGTGTGACGCGGCCCGCCTCGCGGTCGAGACGGCGCGCACTCGGGAGCGTCGCCGGCACGGCAGGCGCGTCCGGCTGTCGGGTGGCGGAGCCCGTGGCTGTCAGCCCCGCCAGGGCCCCCACTGCGGCGGCCGCTCGAAGGAGCTGTCGGCGCGACGCCCCGGCGCCGTGGGTGTCGGACATCGTACCCCACGTTCGCGCCACAGCGGAATAATTAGCCACAGCCAATCGGGAAGCAGAGCGGCGCCGCGGGGAGAAACGCCGGCTTACTCGTCGAGAACGACCGGGACGCCGCGGCTCGCCACGTCGGCGGCGAACGCCCCGGCGTCCGTCTCCAGCGCGTCGAACGTGTCGTAGTGAATCGGGAGGACGAGGTCCGGGTCTATCGCGACGGCGAGGTCGGCCGCCTCGTGTCGGTCCATCGTGAACGACCCGCCGATGGGCGGGCAGAACAGTGACACGTCGAGCCGTTCGTGCCCCGCCAGCACGTCGGTGTCGCCGGGCCAGAACACCCGCACGTTTCGCCCCCACTCGCTCGGGACGGTGAGATGGTAGCCACACCCCAACCCCTCGGGGTGGTACGGCTCGCCGTCCGCTCCGGTGTGGGGGCCGTCGGGGTCGTTGTACGCCGGCACCGTCCGAACGATGACCTCGCCGACCGCGATGTCTGCCTCGTCGTCCACCTCCCGAACCGTGAAATCGAGGTCGGCCGGTCGGTCCACGTCCCGGTCGATGCGGTGGGTGTTGACGCCGTCGAAGATGACGACCGTCGCGTCGGGCGCGGCCACGCGACGGATACCGTCGGGGTCGTAGTGGTGGTCGTGGGTGACACAGACCACGTCCCCGTCTCTCGGCTCCCGGCCGTCGAGCACGCCGTACCGACCGGGGTCACAGTAGACCGTGACGCCGTCGCCCGCGACCCGGAGGGTGGCGTAGCCCAGCCACTCGACGGTGAGGCCGTCGTGTTTGACCATGCCCGTGGTTGCGTTCGGCGCCGCAAGTAGGTTGCCCACCGCGGTTTTCACGCCGAGAGAACGCACGCCCCGGTTTATGGCGTTGCGTCGCCTCGTTCCGGTAGTGACGCCCCTCGGCGTCGCTCCCTCCAGGACGATGGTCTCCGACGACGAACTCGAACGCCACATCGAATCGGTCGAAGGACGCGGCCTCGGTGAGGTGACCGGCGAAATCAGCGAGGAGGCACGGGCCGTCCACGACGAACTGTTGAGCCGCATCGAGGCGACTCGGGCGGACGCCGCCAGCCGCGAGGAGATGTCGGACCTGGCAGAGAGAATCGAGGCGATAGAAACGCGGCTCGACGCCGTCGAACGCCGCCTCGATTAGCGGTCGGCCAGTCGCCGGACCCGGTTTAGCGAGTCGGCGTCCTCCGGCGATGCGTCCTCGCGGACGGCGACGAACCGCGGGAACCGGAGGGCGTACCCCGAGCCGTACGTCGTCGAGGACTGTATCTCCTCGTAGCCCACCTCGAACACCACCTCGGGAACGAACGTGACGTCCTGGCCCGACGACGTGCGGACGTACGGCTCCAGACGCTCCGTCAGCTCCGCGAGCTGGTCGTCGGTGACGCCCGTCGCCACCTTCCCGACGGTCGCGTAGCCGTCGCCGTCGGTGACGGCGATGCGGAACGTGCCGAACAGTTCAGCGCGGCGACCTTCCCCCCACTCGGCGCCGACGACGACGCAGTCGAGCGTCTCGACGTCCGGCTTCCGCTTCAGCCAGTTCTTCCCCCGGCGACCCGGCGTGTACGCCGACTCGGGGTTCTTCAGCATGATGCCCTCGTGGCCCGCCTCCAGCGCCCGTTCCTCGTGGGCGGCGATGGCGTCCGCATCGTCCGCGACGGCGAGCGTCGACACGCCCTCGTCCAACAGGTCGCGAAGACGGTCGTGTCGCTCGCTCAACGACGCGTCCAGCAGGTCCTCGCCGTCGGCGTGCAGGCAGTCGAAGGCGCGCAACTCCACCGCGACGGACTCGCGCATGCGCTCGACGTCGTGCTTCCGGCGGAACCGCGTGAGCACCTCCTGGAAGGGGAGCGGGTCGCCCGCGTCGTCGACGGCCACCACCTCGCCGTCGAGGATGGTCGGCGCATCGAGGCGGGCATCGACGAACTCGACTATCTCTGGGAGCGCCTCGGTCACCTCCTCCATGTTGCGCGAGAACACCCGCGTCTCATCGCCGTGGTGGACCTGCACGCGGGCGCCGTCGTACTTCGTCTCGACGACTACTTCGCCGAACGCCTCCAGTGCCTCCGTGGCGGTGCCGGCCTGCGCGAGCATCGCCTGCACCGGGCGACCCAGTTGTAGGTCGATGGCGTTGAGGCCAGCCTCCCCGTCGTCGCGGGCGCGTACGGCGACGAGGCCGTAGTCGTTCGACACCTGGAGGGCGCGCTCGACGGACTCGAGGGGCACGTCGAACGCTTCGGCGACGGCATCCCGAACCGTGCCGCCGCCGACGCCGATGCGCATCTCACCGAGGACGAGCCGCGCGAGCAGTTTCGCCTCGGACGGCGAACACCGGTTGAACAGGCCGAACAGCGCGTCGCGTTTCGTGTCTTCCGAACCGGTTCCCTCGGCGGCCGCCAGCGCGCGCAACTCCTCGTCCACCTCCCCGACGGTCAGGGCGTCGTCGCCGCCGCGGGTGAACGCACCGAGGCCGGTCTGACCGCCGAACTCGTAGCTCGCCGCGACCGCGCCGATTTCACCCACGTCCGCGAGTCTGTCCTCGACGTCGTCGGCGGTGACGTTGTGACCGGCCGCCCGCGCGATGGTCTCGTGAACCAGCGCCGGCCCCACGTCGAGTTTCGTCGAATCGTGGGCCGGGAACACCTGGCCCTGGAGGAACCTGGCGACGACGGGGAGGCCCTCGCCCGCCTCTGCCAGCAGGTCCGCGACGAGCGCGACCGTCTCCAGGTCGGCGGATTCGGCCTCGATGGCGTCGGCACGGTCGGCGAGGCGGGCGAACTCCATACCGCGGGTTGCCGGGTGGTCGGATTAAACGTCCCGGCTTCGTGCCAGCACGCGAGCCACACAGAGACTGAACACCGCAAGCAGACCCAGCGTCGCCGGCTGAACGACGAGGACGTGCTGGACGAGTCCCCACGGCAATCCCGGGTGCGACATCGGCCCGTAGATGCCCACGATACGGACGAGGTAGACGCTCACCTGCACGGCCAGGATGCTCCCGAGCACCACGCCCGGGCGCCCCGACGCGCGCCACTCGGTGGCGAGAGCGACGACGAGTCCCGGGCCGGCGAGCACCAGCGTCAGCGTGTTCGCCCCCGGCGCGACCAGCGGTATCGAAACGGCGCCGAGCGCAAACGCGCGGGCGTCGGCGCCGACCCGGGCGGCGACGGCCGACGCGCCGACCGCGACGCCGAGCAGGCTCCCACGGAGGACCGTCGCGACGCCCGGGAACCGGTAGTACGGCCGCGCGTGGAACGGGAGAGCCGACGGGTCGCCGCCGGCCGAATCGTCGCCCGCGAGCAGGACCTCGAGATACGCGCCGTGGGCGTCCGCGCCGAACGCCGCGACCCCGACGGCGAGCAGGCCGGCGACGGCGGCCGTGGCACCGACGAGTCGCCGCCGGTCGCCGACCAGATGGGCGCCGGCGGGCGCGGCGAACGGTTTGACCGCCGCAGCCAGCGCCGCCGCGGCACCGCCGAGATACGGCCGTTCGGGGCCCTCAGGGGCGACGGTGACGGCCGCCGACAGACAGAACATCCCGGCCATGAACCCGGAGACGTTACCGATTCGCGTGAGGAAGAACACGGGCTGGAACCCCACCACCACGAGGGCGGCCAGCGCCCGCTGGCCACGCGAGAGCGAGAGGCCGAACGAGCCGGCCAACTTCAGGACGCTCCACCAGAGGAACAGGACCTGCCCGACGGTCCACAGCCATCGTGCCGACACCGGTGGCAGGCGGGTCACTGCGGCGAAGGGAACTGCGGCGGCCGGGGGATAGAGGAACTCGGTCGCACGCGGTCGTGTGACCCGCTCCACGAACTGCCCGGACTCGTACAGCGGCAGGCCCGCCCGCGCTCGCAGGCCGGCGAGGTAGTACGCCTTGAAGTCGACGCCGCCGAACCGGAACGGGCCGCCGTCGGCCTGGACGACGAGCGCGAGAAACGGGAAGGCGAGCAGGGCACTCAGTGTTAGCCAGCCGAGCGACGCGAGCCGCTCGTCGCCGTCCGCGAACGCCCGAAACTGCCGGCGGAGCGACACGACTCGGGCAATTCAGTCTCGCGGAGTAAGTTTTGTGACCGACAACGCCGGCGCGCGCCGGCCGCGACCTGTGTAGGGCGGGAGAAATGCAGAACGCGGGGTCAGATGAGGTCGTCGAACTCCTTGTGTCCCTCGATGTCGACGCCCTCGTCGGTCACGTCCGCGAGGAACACGCCGTTGCCGGAGCCGGTGTCACGCTCGACGGCCGAGTGGATGCCGCGGGCCGCGACGGTGCGGGCCTCCTCGATGGAGAGGTCGTCGGCGTACTCGCGTTCCAGGACGCCGTAGGCCATCTGCATGCCGGAGCCGGTGACGGTGTAGTCGTCCTCCATGACGCCGCCGGCGGGGTCCAGCGAGAACACGTGGCCGCCCGTCTCGTCGACGCCGCCGAGGATGGGCGAGACCATGAAGAACGGACCGCCGCGCAGGAAGTTGCCACACAGCGTCGAGAGCGCTTCCATGCTCATGTTCTCGCCACGGCGCGCCTCGTAGAGGTTCGCCTCCGCGCGGATGGTGCGGATGAACGACTGGGCGCCGCCGACGGAGCCGGCCATCGTCAGGGCGGCGGTCGGGTGGACCTGCTCGACCTTCTGGACGTCCTTGTTGGAGACGAACCGGCCCGCGAGCGACGCGCGCATGTCCGTCGCCATCACGACGCCGTCGGGCGTCGTCAGGCCGATGGTGGTCGTCCCGGTCTTGTTGACGTTCTCGAGGTCCTCCTCCGAGAGGTCGCTCTCGGGGAGTTCGCCCACCTGCGGCTCGTAGGGGTCGAACTCGGGTTCGAGCTGGTCGCGGACGTCGGAGAACTCTGGGGTACGCATTGCCGGGCGTAAGCCACGGCCGCCCATAAACCCCACTCTTCCGGTGGTCCGGCGCGGGCGAGCAGGGCCGCTACGGTCGGGTCACTCGGTCCGCTCCAGTGCCGCGTCGAGGCCGGCGATTACCCGGTCGAACGGGAGTTTGACGCCGACGCGGCTCGCGGCGAGCGCGACGGGGAACAACAGCACTCCAAGCAGGAGGCTGAACTGGTACAGCGCGAGCAGGACGATTCGGTCGGGTCGGGTCGCCATCGGTGGTCAGGTCGAGTCGAACCGCGTTCCCACACATAAGCTTTCCCACCGGTTCGGGGGATGTCAGACGCTCGCACGACACACCTGACTGCTCGCCGTCGTGCGGTTCAACTGGGGTTGTGCTGTGTGCAACTGGAATGGTTGTAATCTCGACATTCGCGTGAGAGCGCGCGAACTCGCGGCCAACGTCGCCATAAGTTATCGGGCGGATTCGGCGAAGTGCCCACGCCGGCGCGCGCCGTCGCGGGAGAATCCACAGCGTCAAGTTCGACGCGCGGTAGGAGTCGCACATGAGCGACTACATGGTGGCGATGGAGGCCGCGTGGCTGGTGCGTGACGTGGAAGACGTCGACGACGCTATCGGCGTCGCGGTCAGCGAGGCCGGAAAGCGGCTCAATCAGCAGGACCTCGATTACGTGGAGGTGGACGTGGGGGCGACGCCGTGTCCGGCCTGTGGGGAGCCGTTCGACTCGGTGTTCGTCGCCGCCGACACGGCGCTGGTCGGACTCGTGCTCGAGATGAAGGTGTTCAACGTCGAGGGCGACGAACACGCCCAGCGGGTCGCGAAGAAGGAGGTCGGCGGGGCCCTCCGGGACGTGCCGCTCAAGGTCATCGAGACGATGGAAATCGAAGGGCAGGACGACGACGAGTAGCGCCGTCACCGGGTTGCGGATTACCCCTGGTTTTTTGTATAACTAGAGGTTATTCGCAGATATGGAACTACCGACGCCTGCGGACCTCCGCGAGAAGCGGAAGTCGCTGGAGCTAACCCAGAGCGAACTGGCCGAACGCGCCGACGTCTCTCAGCCGCTCATCGCCCGCATCGAGGGAGGCGACGTGGACCCGCGGCTGTCGACGCTCCGGCGCATCGTCACCGCGCTGGAGGAGGCGGAGGGGAACGTCCTGAAGGCGCGCGACCTGATGCACGAGTCGGTGGTGAGCGTCTCGCCCGACGACTCCGTGCGGGCCGCCGCCAGCCAGATGGACGACGAGGCGTACTCCCAGTTGCCGGTGCTAGAACACGACCGGCCCGTCGGCTCAATCTCGCAGTCCGACCTCGTGGGACTCGACGAGGACGCCCGCGACCAGCCGGTCTCCGAGCACATGAGCGAGTCGTTCCCGACCGTCGCCGCGGACGCCTCTATCGACGAGGTGCGGCATCTCCTCGAGTACTACAAGGCCGTGATGGTCACCGAGGCCGGCGAGGCCGTCGGCATCATCACCGAGGCGGACGTGGCCTCGCGGCTCTCCTAGAGCGACAGCCCCGCCACGTCGACCGACTCGCCGGCTTCGACGCGCCCGACGACCCGTCCGTCTGTCTCCGCGGCCACCCGCTCGGCGTCGGCCTCGGGCATCGCCGCCACGAACCCGGTGCCCATGTTGAACGTGCGGTACATCTCCTCGTCCGAGACCGCCCCCTCCCGCTGGACGAACCCGAACACCGCCTGCGGGTCGAACGGGTCCTCGACGACGTATCGGAACGCCCCCATCCGCGAGAGGTTCGTCCACCCGCCGCCGGTGACGTGAGCCGCGGCGTGGGTGTCGGCGGCGTGCAGGTGGGGAAGCAGGTCGGTGTAGATGCGGGTCGGCTCCAGGAGCGCCTCGCCGAGCGTGTCGTAGTCGCCGAACGGGCAGGCGTCCGTGTAGTCGTGGTCGCGGGTCGTCGCCTCGCGGGCGAGCGTCAGTCCGTTCGAGTGGATACCCGACGAGCGCCATCCGACGAGCGCGTCGCCCTCGCGGGCCTCGCCGTCGAACACCTCGTCTTTCGCCGCCAGCCCCGCACAGGTGCCCGCGAGGTCCAGGCCGGTGACGACTTCGGGCATCACCGCCGTCTCGCCGCCCAGCAGGTGGACGTCGGCCCGCTTTGCGCCGGCGTCGAGCCCCTCACCGACCTGTTCGGCGAAGGTCTCGTCGGGGTCGTCGACCGCGAGGTAGTCGACGAACGCGACGGGCGTCACGCCCGCGGCCACGAGGTCGTTGACGTTCATGGCGATGCAGTCGATGCCGACCGTCGAGTAGTCGCCGAGCGCCTCCGCGACCAGCAGTTTCGTGCCGACGCCGTCCGTCGCCAGCGCGAGATACCGGTCACCGATGTCGAGCAGGCCGGCGTAGTCGCCCTCGAACTCGCCGACGGCGCCCATCAGCGCCGCCGTCGCCGCCTCGCTCGCCTCGATGTCGACCCCCGCCTCCGCGTACGTCAGCCCCTCCTCGCTGTCGTCGGTCATAGTCGAGACGCACACCACCGCGGGCAAAAGCACACCGGTGTCGCGGTCGACGTGTCGGCTCGCGTACGGTAATCGAGTTCAGCGAGACGTTTAGTGGCTCCTGCCGCTACACAGGCGTATGTCCCCGAACCCCTCTCCCGACGTCGTCGCGCTCTGTGGCAGTCGCCGCGACGGGAGCGTGACCCGCATCGCGCTCCGGACCGCACTCGACGCGGCGGCCGACCGCGGCGCGACCACGACGCTCGTGGACCTCGACGACTACGAGTTGCCGCCGCTGGACCCCGACCGACCCGACGCGGGCGACGCGCCCGAACTCCGCCGGGTCGTCGACGCCGCCGACGCCGTCGTGCTCGGCACGCCCAACTACCACGGCTCGTACTCGGGCGTGCTGAAGAACGCGCTCGACTACCTGGGCCGCGACGAGTTCGAGGGGACGACGGTCGGTCTGCTGGAGGTGGCGGGTGGGAGCTACCCGACGCCGCCGCTGGAGCATCTCCGGCAGGTGTGTCGCACGCTGAACGCCTGGACGCTCCCCCATCAGGTCGCCATCCCGAACTCCAGTTCCGCGACAGAGGGCGGTCGGTTGACCGACCGCGCGCTGGTCAGCCGCATCGAGGAACTCGGCGAGATGTGTGTCGAGTACGCGGGCGTCGACGCGTTCCCCGACGCCGCGCCCGAAGCGGCCGCCGGCGACTAAAACGGGAAGCCGACGAACAGGAACGCGGCGAGCGCGACCCCGACGCACAGCAGAAACGCCGCGGCGAAGCCGGCCGTCGACCACTGGCGCACCTTCCGGCCGTCCAGCGGGCCGAACGGTATCATGTTGAACCCCGCGAGCACGGCGTTGACCGTCACGCCGAGTTGCGCTATCTCGCCGGCCATCCCGCTCAACAGGAGCCACGGCACGACGAAAAGCGCCGCGAGCGCGACGTTGACGAGCGGCCCGGCGACGGCGATGAATGCGTGTTCCCGCGGGGAGACGCGGCCCCGGTGGACGACGGCACCCGGCGCCGCAAAGAGGAACCCCGCCAGCCCACCGAGGACGGCGATGCCCAACATACCGTAGTCGGCTTTGAACGCCGCAACCTGTCCGTAGTGGATGGCGACCACCTTGTGCGCGAGTTCGTGTAGCAGGAAGCCGACGCCGACCGTCAGTAGCGAGCCGACGAACACCCGTGTGAGAAAGCCCACCGGCACGGTCGTCGGGTCCGGCAACAGCCGGTACTGGTCGTTCGTCTGGAGGATGAAGAGGGTGAACGCGACGCCGAGAGCGGCCCACGCGACGGTGATGTCGCGCAGTTCCCGACCGGAGAACTCCACGTTCACAGCAGACCACCCACGATGACGTCGATGGAGTTCTGTGCCCCTTCGAGCATCAGTTGGGCGATGCGGTCCGGGCCGCCGACGCCGGCGAACAGGTACGGGATGAGGACCGTGGCGAACAGGATGCTCCCGACGAACGAGCCGACGTTCGTCAGGGCGACGACCATGATGAGCCGGAACAGCGGCACCTCCCGCAGGTCGGCTATCAGGTCGCCGAGCGGGCGCTCCTCGTCGGAGACGAGTTCGTTGAGCGTCGAGATGTCCGCGACGTTCACGTCGATATACCGGAGTTCGACGTAACCGGCGAACCAGCCCGGCGCGAGAAGCGGGTTGACGGAGGTGAGCCACGCGACGGCGCCGCCGACGGACGCGCTCGTCCAGTGGGCGCCCGCGAGTTTCGCCAACCCCGCCGAGAACACGGCGTTGACGAGGAACCACGCGCCGAACAGCCGCAGGAGGAAAGCGTTCGAGACCCCGGCCATCGCCACCAGCACGAAGAACGCGAGGAAGCCGAGCGTGAACAGGTAGCCGAACAGTTTGTAGAACGAGAAGCCCGACGACTGCCTCCCCGTCAACTCCTCCATCGGCGGGAGCGTCTCGGGGTTGGCAAGATACGCCTCGATGCCCTCGCGGTGGCCCGCGCCGACGACGGCGACGACCCGCTTGCCCGCCTCCCGGAGCCCGACCAACTGGTGGGCGATGTAGGCGTCCCGCTCGTCGATGAGCGCCTCCGCGCCGCCGGGGGAGAACCGGCGGAACTCCTCCATCATCGCCGTCACCACGTCGGCGTCGGTCAGCTCCTCCATATCTATCTCCTCGACGTCCTCGTCGGGGGCGGTGAGCGCGAACAGCGCCACGAGCACCCCCCCGACCACGAGGCCGATGCCCGCGGCGACCAGCGCGAAGTCGACGACGGCGACCACGAGCCCCGGCAGGCCGAGACTCGCGGGTACGACTACGGGACCGGCGAACGCCTCGACCAGCACGCCGAGGAAGAACCCGACCGAGAGCCCGACGCCGAGGCCGACGGTCGGGCCGTCGGCCGCCCCGAGTGCGAGTCCGCCGACGACTTTCAGTTTCTCGAGGGCCGTGAGCCGCGCCCAGAACCGCTGGATGGTCACCTGAATGTCGCGGTCGACCAGCGCCACGTCGATGCCGTGTTCTTCCGCGGTTTCGACGGCCGCGAGCATGTCTGCGCCGGGCGTGATGTCGAACCGGTCGCCGAGTCGCGCCTGCACGTACGACAGCATCCAGTACGCGAGAAACTGGAAGACGGTGTTGCCCCGGAGCAGGTCGGCGGCGTCGAGGTCGTCGGGCGTCTCGCCTTTCAGTTGGCGGAACCGCCCCTCGTCGAGTTCGACCGCGACCACGTCCGGCTGTTCGGCTTCGACCACCTCCTCGACCTCCGACACGCTCTCCGCGGAGACGTGAGCGGTCCCGACGACGCGCACGTCGCCGGCCGACGTCTGCTCGCTCATTACACCCGATTGGTGGTGCGGGCCGTTTGTACCTGTCGGGGTCGGCCCGGCGGCGTGGCGTCCCGGCTCGGGCGGTCGTGCGACCACAAGCGCCTAACGCCAGGGCGCGCCAGTGGCGAGCATGGCGACGCTTCAGGACTCCTACACCGAGATGACGGAACTCCTCCTCCCGAACGACACCAACAACCTCGGCCGTGCGCTCGGGGGTGCGGTGCTCCACTGGATGGACATCTGTGCGGCCATCGCCGCGATGCGGTTCTCCGGTCGGCAGTGCGTCACGGCGTCGGTCGACCACGTCGACTTCCTCTCGCCCATCGACCTCGGGGAGGTCGCCGTCCTCGAAGGGTACGTGTTCAACACCGGGCGGACCAGCCTCGACGTGCGCGTCGACGTGCGCGCGGAGGACCCACGCGAGGGCGAGAGCCGCCCGACCACCACCTCGTTTCTCACGTTCGTCGCGCTCGACGAGGACGGCAAGCCGACCGAGGTACCCGACCTGGAGTGCCCGACGGACAACGAGGCGGCGCTACGGGAGCGGGCGGTCGACCTGCGGCGCGAACAACTGGCGGACGTGGCCGACCGCCTAGAGTAGCGCCCGGAGCGTTCCCCTGTCGGCGGTCTCGCCGGTGCGGATGTAGTACGACGCGGCCGCGTCCGCGAGTTCCAGCGCCGGCCGCCAGGGCCACTCCTCGCCGAGCGCGCACGCCAGCGCCCCCGAGAACCGGTCGCCGCCACCCGTGTCGGTGGTCCGGTCGTCGACGGGCACGGTCTCGACCGTCAGCGTCCCGTCGGGCGTCGCGGCGACCGTCTCCGGGGTCGCGTGGAGCACGTAGCCGTCGACGCCGAGCAGGTCACGGAGCGGCGCGACCGCCGCCCCGGCCGGTTCCTCGATGCCCCACACCTCCGCGAGGTCACGGGTCTCGGCGGCGTTCGCGCTGACGACCACCCGCCGGTGGTCGGCACACGCCGAGAGCGCGTCCCGGAACCGAGCGGCGCGAGCGTCGGTCAGCCCCGACAGCGACCCGGGGTCGAGCACGATGGGGGCCTCACCCGGCACCGCGGCGTACGCGCCGAGGATGTCGGTCACGCCGTGGACCGACGACCAGTTGGCGAGACAGACGGCGTCGGGCGACTCCTCGAACGCGCCCGCCGCTCGGAGCGTCTCGTCGTCGCAGGCCTGGAGCGCGACCGACTCCTCGGCCAGAAGCAGGTCGCCGTCCTCGAAGTCGCAGATGGTGACCCACGCGGGTTCGCCCAGCGAGACGGTCTCGAACGGGAACGCGAACACGGAGTGGTCGCAGTGGCCGTACAGACAGGTGTCGGCGCCGAGCGCGTGGCTCTGGACGGCCATGTTCACCGACTGCCCGCCGGGTTCGTGGCGCTGGGGGTCGAGCCGAAACGAGCGGTCGCCGGCCTCGACGCGGTCGCCGAACGCCGCGCGGTCGGTCACCCGCGAGCCAGCGTCGAACACGTACACGTAGGAGTCGACGCTCCCGTCGGGGGCGGCGACGACCCGGCCGGGGTCGAACGCCTCGAGCAGGTCGGCCGCTTCGGCCATCAGCGCACGACGAGCACCGGACAGGGCGCGCGCCGGACGACCGACTCGGCGACGCTCCCCAGCAGGACGCGGGAGACGCCCGAACGACCGTGCGAGCCCATCACCACGTAGTCCATGTCGTGCTCCTCGGCGTAGTCGACGATGGTGCGGGAGGGCGGCCCGACCTCGATGGCCGTCTCGACGTCGCCGTCGAACTCCTCGGCACGGGCTGTTTCTCTGGCCTCGTCGAACCGCGCTTCCGCTCGATTGCGGGCCGCCTCCTCCCACTCGTCGATGTACGCGCCCATCCCCATGTCGGGGCTGGCGGCGTAGCCCGCCTCGACGTAGTCGATGACGTGCAGGAGGTGGAGTTCCGCGTCGGGGTAGTCCTCGAGGGCCTGCTTCAGCGCACGGTCGGCCATCGGCGAGTCGTCCAGCGGAACGAGTACGCGGCGCATGGTCAAAACTACGACGTCGCGGTAGAAATATCCGGCCCATTTATCGCCGCCCCCCGCCTCGTGTGGGTATGGCGCTTCACGTCTCTCCCCCAGAGCCGCCGGAACTGGAGTCGCAGTTCGACGCCGACGCGTACGACGACGTGGAGGTGATGGGCGACGACTACCGCCGGGAGGAACTCCAGGAGTATCTCGAAGCGGGCGCGTGGGCCGAGGCGTTCGACGAGTGGGCCGCCCACACGGAGCTCGACGAGGACGACTGGCGGGTCGTCTCCGACCTCGACCTGGTCGCCGAGTTCGACTTCTTCTGGGACGACTTCGCCGACCGGGTCGGCTACCACGCGCCCGGCCTGCCGGAAGACTGGAAACAGCGCGATCTCCATCCGGGGCTCGACTCGTGGGCGACCGTCTCTGCCATCAACGCCGCGCTCACCGAACTCGGGCGAACGGTGTCGGACCACCTGAAGGACGAGTACATCGAGTGGGAAAGCGAGTTCGACGCGCCGGACGACCTGCCGGAGTTCGAGTGAGTTCGGGGTAGCCTTATCCCGTCACCACTCCGACGGGGGGTATGGGAACGGCGGCACACCCGTTGCGACAGCGGTTCGTCCTCGACACCTCGCTTTTCATCACCGACGAGATACGGAGCGACGGCGAGACTCTCGAGGCGGCGGTCGAGCGGTTGCTCGACCTGATTGCGGAGGCGAAACTCGAACTCGACATCTCCTGTTACGTGCCGCCGTCCATCTATGACGAACTCGTCGGCATGTTGCGCAGACGCGACGTGGACGAGGCGCTCGTCGGTCGCCTGAACACCTGGGTCATCACGAAGAACCCCGCGCGGTTCGAAGTGATGGTGCCGGCCGAAATCGTCTACCGGTTCATCGACGAGATGTCCGACCGGGTCGACCGCGGACTCCGAGTCTCGGAGAAAGCCGTCCGGAAGGCCGAGGAGTCGCGCGACGCGCCCGACGAGAACGGGATGAGCGAGGTGGACAGGGTCGTCTCGGAGTTGCGCGACGAGTACCGCGAGACGCTCCGGCAGGGCGTGCTCGACTCCCGGGAGGATTTCGACCTGCTCATCCTCGCGCGCGAACTCGACGCCGGCGTCGTCACCGAGGACCAGGGCATCATCACCTGGGCGGAGGATTTCGGCCTCCGCTATCTGGAGGGTCGCGACTTCCCGACCCTGCTCGACGAGTACCTCCAGGCGTCCGTCGGCGACCGCTACCCGGAGTAGCGACTCGGAGATAGAGTAGCGACTCGGAGGTAGATGACAGAGAACGCCGGGAGCCCCGGATAGGACCCGGACGGGAGACGTTTTCCACAGCCCGTACGGCCGTTCCGTCGTCGGCCGTCTCGACGGGTTCCCGAAACGCAGTCACCCGCGTTCCGGTAGTTGGCCTTCACACCGAACCGTCCGGACGGTTCGGAAGTGGGCTGTTGCGGTTCTCCTTCGGGACTGCGACCTCGTCGCCCTGTTACGGGCCCTTCGGTTTTAGCCCCCAACCGCTCGGTCACGAGCGCCGACCGTCCCGCACCCGCGACAGGACTCGCACCTGCCCGCAGGCGTAGCCAGGTTTCCACCTGGAACCGGTCGACTCCGGTGTCGGCCACTGAACGTGACCTTCCCGGTCGTTTCCGCTCGGTCGTCCGGTGAGTCCCCGTGACTCCCGGCTGGCAACGACTCTAAGGAGACGAGCCGACATAAAGGTTTTGGCACATGGTACCAAATCACACGAACGGCGTCACTCCCTGCTCACGGCGATGTTCCTGACACCGCCCGAACATTCGGGGCATCGGCCCTGATAGCCGCCGTCAACGCGGTGGCCGCAGTCGAAGCACTCGTACATCGGGTCGCCGGGGTCGTAGGGGTCGACGTGCATATCCGTGAGAAACAGTCACACGCGCTAAAGCGTTCTCCTATGCTCTCCTTTTAGGGTTAAATCACCTAGAACATCTGTAGAATCTCGGATTGCGGTATACGAACGTCCAATTATGGTGCCCGGCCGGCGAGCACGAACGTCTCCCGGCGCTCGTCGGCACGGTCCACCGCGAAGCCGGCCGTCTCGAACGCGTCGACCGCGTCGGTGGCCGCGAACCGTTCGCTCGTCGGCGGGCCGGACTCCTCGAGCCCCTCGGCCGACCAGTCCGCGATGCCGACGTGCCCGCCGGAGTCGAGCACGCGTGCCAGTTCGGCCAGCGCCGACTCCGAGGCGAACTCGTGGTAGGTGAACGTCGAGACGACGGCGTCGAGTTCGCCGTCCGCAAACGGGAGGTCCGCCGCCTCCGCCGTCACCAGTTCGACGTTCTCGGGGACGCCCTTCGCCCGGTAGCGGTCGTGCATCGCCGCCTGCACGTCGACCGCGTGCACCGCCGAGAGGTACGGCGCTATCTCGTCGGTGTAGAACCCGGTGCCGCTCCCGATTTCCGCGACCCGGAGCTCCGCAGGCGCGCCGACCAGCGCGAGCAGTTCGTCGACCGAGCAGTAGGCGAACCGCGTCGGGTCCTCCAGTTTGTCGGCCCGGTCGCTGTCGAACGTGTGAAAGCCCATACCGGGGCCACGCGCCCCTGACCGATAGCTCCCCCGGTCACGCCCGCCGGTAGGTCGCCGTCGTCAGTCGACTCGCGAGCGTCGCCGTCTCCAGTTCTTCCCGGAGGGCGTCGGCCGAGGCGCCGGCCGCGAGCCCGAGCGGCCGGCGGAGCGCGTACAGCGTGAACCAGTGTTCGTACTCCTCGCCGGGTGGCGGACAGACCGGCAGATACCCCACGTCGCCGCGGGCGTTCCGGCCCTGTTTCGCGCCGCCCAGCGCGTCAACCCCCGGGTCGGCCGCCACGTCGGTCGGAACCACGTCGGTGTCGGCGGGCAGGTCCCACATCGACCACAGCATCGTCTGGCCGGCGATTCCCTGCGGGAACGTGAACGTCAGCGCGAGCGCCTCCGTCGGTGGTGGCACACGCTCTATTTCGACCCGTGGGGAGACGCCGTCACCGTCGCAGGTGAGCCGTCGGGGTATCGTCCCGTCGGCGAGCGCGGGCACCCGGTACTGGAGCGCCTGTGGCGTCGAGGTGCCGCCGTCGGTACAGCCGGCGACCCCCCCGGCCGCGACGGTTCCGACGGTAGCCAGAAACCGGCGACGACGAACCATCTGTCGCCCGTAGGTACCGCCGCCGTAAAGTCGTCCCGAAGCCGACGCCGTAGCGTTCAAGCCGCCGCCGGTCCTTCCCCGGGTATGGTACGCATCGTCCCCCCGAGCGAACGGTCGTGCGAACTCTGTGGCCGGACCGACGTCTGGGACGACGACGCCGAGAACTGGGTCATCGCCGTCGAGGACGGCAACCGGCAGGTCGGGAGCCCCACCTGCGTCCACGAGTGGGACATCAACGGCCGGTACAACCCCGTGCAGGAGTCGGCCTGATGCCGACGGCGTACGTCACCGCGCCGCCTGACGCGGCCGCGGAGATAGCCGAGCGGCTCGTGGCCGAGCGGCTGGCCGCCTGCGTCAACCGCGTTCCCTGCCAGTCGACGTATCGCTGGGAGGGGGAGGTGGCCCACGACGAGGAAGAGATACTGCTGGCGAAGACCACCGACGAACGATACGCCGACCTGGAGAGCCGGGTCGTCGACCTCCACCCGCACGACGTACCGTGTGTCGAGCGGTTCGACGAGGCCGAGACGGTCGAGCCGTTCGCCGGCTGGCTCGCCGAGAGCGTCGAGTGATTACGGCATCGGAAGGATGCCGCCCGTCGTCACGACTCCCGCGAGTTCGAGCAGGCCGACCAGCAGGACGCTGACGACGATACCCGCGGCCGCCGGGTCGAGGTGCGTGTCGGCGTGGGCATACAGCGTCCGCTGGGCGAGTTCGGCGACGACCCCCGCGACGATACCGAGCACGCCGCCGGCCAGCACCGCCAGGTAGGGCTGGACCGCCGATTCGAGTTCCGCGGGCGTGAGTCCCCCGTCCAGTAGCGTCGGGTCGGCGGCGCCGACCAGCGCGACGACGACGACACCGGCCGGGAGCGCCATGTGGTGGACGACCGGAACCCGGCCGTCGGAGTCGGCGACCAGAAGGGTCGCCGCCGTGATGCCGAACGCGAGGAACGGTGCGCCCGTCTCGTAGGTGACGAATGCGGCGAACGCGCCGACCACGAACCCGAGTAGGGTGACGTTCGCCCACTCGCTCTGGTCGGGGAGCCAGGGCTCGACGACGTAGCGGGTGCCTGCCGTGGCGGCCTCCTCGGCGGACTGCTGTTCGGCGTCCGAGACCGCTCCGGGCCGGCGTGGGCGATGCTCGCGGCGCTCGTACGGGGACATATCGAGCAGTCCGTGGCGCACTTCGCCGACCAGCGGATAGCCGAACGCCACCCGGTGGAGAAGCGCCGACAGCACAATCGACAGCGAAATCGGGTCGGTGGGGACGCCCACGGCGGCGAGTCCCACGGCGAGGCCGTAGCCGACGAGACCGAACACGCCACCGACCGCGAGCACGTCGGGGTCGGTCCCGACGGGAACGCCGACGCGTTTCGCGGCGTGGTATTCGAACCCGTCCTCGCCGCCCCCGCGACCCGCGTACGCCGCCGCCGCGGCGCCCCCGGCGAAGGCGACGTGGGGGCCCAGCGCGGGGCCGAATCCGAGCGCCGCGGTGATGCCCGTCGTTCCGAGCGCCGCGGGGTCGCCCCCAGCGGCGGCGACGATCCCGTTGGCGACGCTCGTGGCCTGTCCGACGAGCACCGCGACGCCGGCCAGTCCGTACGCCCGGAGTCCCCCCAGTGCGGCCCCGAGTGCGCCGCCCGCGAACGCGACGACCCCGAGGGTGACGAGCGTCTCGACTGCTACCATGACTGGACCACCGCTGGCGTGCCAGACATCTCTGTAGGGGCCTGCTCGAAGCGGGAAGGTATAACTGACTATCCGCTACAGGTCCTCGAGCGCGGCCCGGAAGAAGAAGCCGAGCGCGAGATGCTCGCGCATCGCCGCCGCGACGGTTTCCCGGCACGCCTCCTCGTCGTCGATGCGGTACTCCTTCGTCCGCACGAGTTCGTGGACTTCGAGGACGTCATCGTCCTCCAGTTCGTGGAGGCGGGGGTACACCGTGCCCGGACTGAGGTCGGCCCCGAACACAGATTCGAGGTCCTCCATCAGCCCTTTGCCGTGGGTCCGGCTGTCGCGTAGCGCCACGAGCATCAGGAGAATCTCGTCGAGGTTCGACTTCACCGTCTCCTCGGCGAACTCGAACTCGCCGTCCTCGAACAGGGACTCGGTGACGGCCGCCAGTATCGCCTCGGACCGCTGTTCGATGCTCTCGTCGTCCGCCGACCCCCCGCCGACCATCTCCCGGTAGAGCTGGCCGACTGAGACGCTCCCTTCCTGCACGTCGGCCAGCTCCGTACCGTCGGCGTTCGTCGCCATGCCGTGGTAGTGTCGGCCTACGCACTTAAACTCGGGGGCTGTTATCGAGAACTGAAACCCCCCTACCGATACGGTCGAATTACTCGCGGGCGACGAACGGGTCGGTTCGTGCCGGCGGCCGGGGGGCTCCCAGAGCGGCGGCCATCCGGCGGTGCACCTCCCGGGCCGCAAGTTCGCAGGCCGGATGTATCCCCTCGCCTGCGGCGCGTTCGTGCCAGGCAGTCGCGGACGCGAAGCGTACCGTCGCACCGGAGACGGAATCGACGAGCCGGCTCTCGGGGGGCCGTGCGTCGAACAGGTCGAGCGCCCGGTGGAGTTCGACGAGACTTACCGGCGCCTCTAGTGCCACGCGCCGTGTCAGGTCGCCGAAAAACTCCGCACCCCGGTCGTCCGGGGCGGTACCGACCTCGTCGGGGGCGGACATAGCCGGCTCTTGAAGTTCAGTGCGTAAAACCGTTCACGTCCGTTCACCACCGCCGGCCGTTCCAGTTTCACTTTCACTCCGCGGTAGGCTCGGCTTAACTACGCGTCCGGGCCTATCCGCAGGTATGAGCGCCAGCATCGATACCGTCCGCACCGATACGACGAACCGGGAGGCCGACGCCCCCGACCAACGAAAACTCGACGTTTCCGAACTCGACCCCGACCGGGTGGCCGACTACGCCCGGGAGACCGACGCGATGCTCTACTTCGAGCGCAAGGGCGGCCGGACGTACCTCGTCGCCCGATAGGGCCAACGCTTGCCGGACGCCGAGCGTTTTTGAGCGGGTCGGCTCTCGGTCCCCCCATGTTCCTCCTCTACGGCGCGTACGGCTACACCGGCGAGTTGGTCGCCCGCGAGGCCAACGCCCGCGGCCGCGACGTCGTGCTCGCGGGACGACGAGCCGACCCGCTCGACGACCTCGCCGCGGAACTCGACTGCGAGCGGCGTGTCTTCCCCGTCGACGCGGCCGCCGACCACCTGGACGGCGTCGACTGCGTGCTCAACTGCGCCGGGCCGTTCGCGGAGACGGCCGACCCGATGGTCGACGCCTGCCTCGCCACCGGGACCGACTACCTCGACGTGACCGGCGAGATGGAGGTGTTCGAGGCCCTCGCGGCCCGCGACGCCGCGGCGGAGGCGGCTGGCGTCACGCTCCTGCCCGGCGTCGGCTTCGACGTCGTCCCGACGGACTGTCTCGCGGCCCACCTCGCCGAGCGCCTGCCGGAGGCGACCCATCTCCGACTCGGCTTCGATGCGCTCGGCTCCGTCTCGCCCGGCACGGCCGCCACCGCCGTCGACTCGCTCGGCGAGGGCGGCGCGGTCCGCCGTGACGGCCGCATCCAGCGGGTTCCCTCCGCCTGGAAATCGCGGCGAATCGACTTCGGCGACGGCGAACGCACCGCCGTCACCATCCCCTGGGGCGACGTGGCGACGGCCTACTACACGACCGGCATCGGCAACGTCGAGGTGTACGCGGGCGTCCCGCCCGGCGCGGTGCTCGCGCTCCGGGCCTCTCGACCCCTGGAGCCGTTGCTGTCGCTCCCGCTCGTCACCGACACGCTCCAGTCGCTGGTCCACCGGGTCGCGGCCGGCCCCGGCGAGCGAAAGCGAGAACGGACGACGTGTCGTGTGTGGGGCGAGGCGCGCGTCGTCGGGGAGTCGGGCATCGAGCGCCGGGCCGTGTCGCGACTTCGAACGCCGAACACGTACGCGCTCACCGTCGACTCGGCGCTGGCGGCAGTCGAGCGGACGCTGTCGGGCGACGCGCCCGCCGGGTTCACGACGCCCGGCGGGGCGTTCGGTCCGGAGTTCGTCCTCGGACTCGACGGCGTCGAGGGGTTCGACGACGCGGGCTAATCGAGGCGCTCGGACGTCTCGCGGTGCTCGTCGGCCAACTGGGCGTAGCGGTCGCCGGCGTACGCCCACGGCGACTCCTCGACTTCCTTCTTCAGTTCGGCGGGCGTCCCCGCGAACAGTGTGTTGGCGGGCACGTCGGTGTCCTCGGTCACGAGCGCGTTCGCGCCGACCATCGCGCGCTCGCCGACGGTCGACCGGTCGAGCACCGTCGCGCCCATCCCGACGAGCGCCCGCTCCTCCACCTCGGCGCTGTGGACGATGGCGTTGTGGCCGACCGTCGCGTACGGGCCGATGCGGGCCCCCTCGTGGAGGACCGCCCCGTCCTGGACGTTCGCACCCTCTTCGAGGTGTATCGCCCCGTGGTCGCCGCGCAACACCGCGTTCGGCCAGACCGATGCGTCCGCGTCGAGCGTCACGTCCCCGATGACGACCGCGTCCGGGTCGACGTACGCCGACTCGTGGATGTCGGGCTCCGTGCCGTCGAACGAGCGAAGTACCATAGCGGGGTCTCGGCGTGGGCCAGTAAAACCCCGGCGGCTCAGGCGTCGGTCTTGGCGACCCGATACCAGTCGCCGTCCCACGACAGCAGATACTCGAACAGCGCCTTGATGGCCGCGATGCCGAACACGGGGAGCAGGGCAGGGACGAGGAGCCACCGCCAGCCGAGGCGGTCGACCGCGCCGTTCGCGCGGTCGGCGAGGCGGACGGCCCCGACGGCCAGCGCCAGCGACCCCAGCGGCATGAGCACCCACGGCGCACCGCCGAGTGCGACAAGCACGAACAGCTTCGCGGCCAGCCCGACCATCAGCAGGCTTCCCAGCAGGGTGCCGGCCGCGACGACCACCGAGAGCTCGTCCCGGTGGCTCCGGGGCGGGATGGCCGAGCCGAGCAGGTGGTGGGCCGTCTGCACGTAGCCGGTCATCCAGCGCTTGCGCTGGCCCCACCAGTCGACGAGCGAGTGAGCCGCCTCGATGCGCGAGGGGTAGCCGACCAGTTCCTCGACTTCGACGCCTTCGCGGTAACAGCGGTGTGCGAACTCGTAGTCCTCCGTCAGGAGCGTCTCGTCGTAGCCGCCGACCCGCTCAAACGCCGCCCGCTCGAAGACGACGGCCCGACTCGCGGCCATCCGGAAGTCGGTCAGCAGATACAGCGGCCGGCGCCCCGCGTACGACAGCAGCACCGACTCGACGTACGACAGCGCCTCGACGAACCCGGTGGCTCCGGGCACGGTCCGCCCCTGAACGGCCTCGGCGCCGTCCTCGAGGCGGTCGACCGCGGCCGCGAGGAACTCGGGGTGGACCCGCTCGTCGGCGTCGAACACCGCGACGTACGTCGCGTCGGCGACCGAGACGGCGGCGTTGACTGCGCCGGCTTTCGACCCCGGTGTCACGTCGTTGACGAACACCTCGACCGGGCGGTCACGGGCCAGTTCGCGGGCGCGGGCCAGGGAGGCACTGTCGTCGGGTTCGCAGGCCACGACCACCCGGACGGGCTGTGTCGACGCGAGCAGGCTCTCGACGCTCCGGTGGAGCACCTCGCTGTCGCGGTACACCGGGACGACCGCCGTGACCCTCTCGTCTGTCGGGGTGGGCGCATCGCCGCGGCCGCCGAGAGATACCTGCGCCGCGAGCAACAGACCCGACCCGGCGGTCAGCAGGGTGAACAGCGTCGCGGACACCACGGCCTCCGTCACGGCGACGACGAGCACCACCGCCAGCAGGTCGACCCGGAGAGCGAGGACCTGTATTCCCCGGAGGAGCGCCGACCAGAGAACCACTCCTGTGAAGCCGGCCGAACAGGCGTGCTCGACCGTCTCGCGGGGGGAGAGGCGTGGTACCTTCATCGGTCGGCGGTCAGTCAGACCTCCGACGTATGTTTTGTGTTCTCCGACGCCCGCAGGGGCGTTTCGCCCGGTCAGCGGCCGTAGGAGTGGCCGACGACGACGGCCAGTGCGTGCGCGAGGAGGAATCCGGCGACGGTCACCGCATCGACCCCGCGGAGGACGAACAGCGGCAGGTAGACGGCCGGGAGGACTACGCTCGTCCAGAAGCCGAGCGCCTCGGCGGATGCCGTGAGCAACGCCTGCACGAGGTTCCGGTCGCGCCCGGTGTCGAGCGCGGGCACGGCGTCGGTGATGCTCCCTCCCTGCATACTACAGCGTCCCGACCACGCACGTATCAAGCTACGCCGAACTGCGACCCAATTCCGTTCAGTAGTCGATGTCGTCGGTGACGTAATCGAGGCCGAGCACAAGCCCAGCGCCCACGATGCCGGCCACGGCGACGGTCCCGAGGACGGTCACGGTGAGGCCGTCTGTCGCCCTCGCCACCTCCAGGTACGGCGCACGGAGCGCGCCGACCATCAGCGCGACGAGGAACGTCAGCGTCGCCGCGTGGTAGCGTTCGAGCGCCCACCGCACCGCGTGGGCGACGGTCAGCAGTCCGATGACGGCGCCGACGCCGAACGTGACGAGCGCGGCGAGCGGGTCGGCGAGCGACCCGGCGTCGCCAGACAGCGCGTCTCGGACGCCTCCGAGTACCGCCGCCGGAAGCCCGGACATGAACTCGTACTGTCCCAGCAGGACGAGCAGGAACGCTCCCGAGATGCCCGGCAGTATCATCGCGGTGATGGCGATGCCGCCGGCGACGAACAGCACGGGAAGCGTCGTCGGGAGCAGGCCGCTCTGGGTGATGCCCGACACGAGAAACGCGAGGGTGAACCCCACCAGGCCGGCGGCGACGCGCCCAGCCGTGTCGAGCGCCACCTCGTCGCGCAGGACGACCGCGCTGGCGGCGATGAGTCCGAAGAAGAAACTGTACGTCGGCACGGGATGCTGGGTGACGGCGACGTGCATCACGCCGGAGACGCCGGCGGCCGCGGTCACCACGCCGGTTCCAAGAAGCACCAGAAACGGCACGTCCATCGCCACCAGCGCGCGGACGAACTCGGTGCGACCGTCACGGGTGTGGAGCCGTGGGACCAGTTCGAGCACCCGCGGGTCCAGCGCGGTCAGCGCGCCGATGAGCCGCTCGTACACGCCGACGATGAGCGCGATGGTGCCGCCGGAGACGCCGGGGACGGCGTCGGCGGCGCCCATGAACGCTCCCTTCAGGTAGACGAACAGGTAGCCACGGACGCCCGGCGCCTCGTCGGTGCGCGCGCGGTCCTCCATCAGCCGGCGCGTGCCGCTCGCGGCGGGGCCGCAAGCGACGAACTCGTGTTCGCGTCCGTCGTGTTCGTTCCGTCGCTGGTGTTAGCCGAGGTGTCGGTGTCGGTCGTGTCCGTCCCGTTCGTGTCGGTCGTGTTCGTCTCGTTGCCGTCCTGGCTCAGGTCGATGGACCGGCGCTGGAGTTCGACGGTGACCGGCTCGTCCGACTCGCCGATGACCTGCGCCTCCGTGACGTTCGCGGTGCCGCTGTGGCGGACGTAGGTGCCGTTGTCGAACGACTCGAACTCGGTCGTGACCTGGTAGGGGCCGACGGCCCGCACGTCGACGTTGGTGTACCCCTCGGCGGTGCCCCACTGGTCGTACCCCTCGGTCGAGTACGGGAGCGTCATCGTGAACTCGCCGTCGGGGCCCGTCCGGGCGTGCTGGCGGTAGACGAACGTCTTGTTCGTCGAGTCGATTCGCATCCGCACGGTCGCGGTGACGTTGCTGTTCGCCGGAGCCTGTCCTTCGAGGGTCGCACCGGGGACCCGCTCGAACGTCTTCACCCACGAGTAGTTCTGCCCGAGCTGGAGCGGCCCGACCGTCCGCTCGCTGGCGTGGACCAGCCGGTAATGCTCCAGCGCGGGGATGTCCTTCGAGGGGTAGCCGGGGAGCCCACCGATCTGTGCGGTGCCGTCCTGCCGGACGAACTCACGGGCCGCGGACATGTTGGGGAACGTCTTGATGGTGCGGCCGTTCTCGGGTGCGAGCAGGTACGTTCGCCCCTCGCCGGTCGTGGTGTCGAAGTCGGTGACCACCGGCGTTCTGAACTGGTCGGGAGAGGTGGCGCTACCGTGGAACTGGTAGAGCCGCACGCGCAGGCTCTCGTAGGAGCGGGGCGCGTGGATGACCCGCGACGCCTGGCCCGTCTCGGGACTGAAGATGGTCCGGGCCACGTCGTTGTCCAGGTTCGTGTCGGTGTCCGAGAGGCCGTACTCCGTCTCGAACACCAGCGGCGCGGAGAACTTCGTGGTGCCGGCGACGCCGAGCTGGTAGTCGACGACGACGTAGCGAGTGTCCTCACCGCTCTGGTGGTCCATCACGTCCGAGGCCGCCGACTCGTTGGGGGCAAGTAGCGCGTTCGCCGCCTCCGTCGCGCCCTGCTGGAACGGGTTGGCGTTCGGGATGCGGTGACCCAGAACGGTCAACCAGTGGCCGTAGTCCCACCACGCCATCACGCCGTACGTCCCGTCGCTGTAGTCGTAGTCGTCGGTCGGCTCGTAGGTGCCGTAGTAGTCGAGCGACTGCTCGCCGCCCGTACCGTACGCGCCCTCGACGGGCGTGTTGTCCTGCATCCAGTCGAGCGAGCCGGTCCAGGCGCTCACCTCGCCCGGCCCCGACCGGTCCTGCGTGACGGCCCACGCCGATGTGCCGAGCGTCAGCGGCGCCACGACGAGCACGAGCACCGAGAGCACGGCCATCACCTGGTACGCCTTGATGTCGTCCAGCGAGTCGACCGCCTCGCCGATGTCGACGAGGTCGAACACCACCATCGCCAGGTAGCCGTTGAGCGCGGCCACCGGGATGGCGAAGTAGTAGTCGAAGCGGCGCTGGGTCATCGTCGCCATGAACAGGAACGCGGCGAGCACGAGGACGAACATGTGGTCGGTCCGGCCGTCGTCGGCGACGGCGAACTTGTACAGCATGAGCGCGAACCCGCCCACAGCCGTGTAGATGGCCAGCCCGTACGACTGCATGAAGAACGTGGAGGCGGCCTCGACGGGGATGGGCTGTGCCTCCGCGACGGTCCGTGACTGGGCCGTCGCGTCGTAGCCGAACACCCGGAGCACCTGGTTCACGAGGTAGTCGAAGAAGCCGGGGGCGGCGACCGCGAGCAGGCCGGCACCGGCCAGCCCGATGCCGAGAATCGTCAGCGGGTAGTACCAGTCGCCGATTTCGCGGTCGTCCCAGACGCGGGCCAGCGCCGCGAGGAACGCACAGCCGGCGGCCAGTCCGAACGCGAGAAGCGGCTGGAGCAAGGAGAGTGCCACCGCCGACACCGTGAACGTGTCCGCGGTGACGAGCGTCAGCAGGCCCGCAACGACGCCCATCGTGACGCCGGGAACGGCGATGTGGTCGGGGCTGATACCCCGGACCTGATGAACGGACATCGCGATGGCGAAGAAGATGCCGAGGATGCCGAGCATGAACACGCCGGGCGGCCACGTCCAGAGATACAGCGCGAGCGCGACGCCGGCGAGCCCACCCCAGAGGACGGGTCGTTTGAGCGCGCCCCAGTCGCGGGCCGTCGCGAGTTCGTACACCGGCTTCTCCTCCTCGGCGACGACGAGGCTGGTGGCGACCGCAACCGCCGCCGTCGCCAGGAAGAACGTCTCCGCGATGTGGTGGTCGGAGAACCCGACGACGCCGCGGGTCAGGAACTGGCCCGTCGTGAGGGACAGCAGTAGCACCGCGACCAGCCCCCCGTTGCGGTCGGAGACCCGCTTGGTGAGGTAGTAGGCGGGGATGAGCGCGAGCGCCCCGAACACGGCCGGTGCGAACAGATGCGTCATCGCTATCTGCTGTTCGGTCGGGGAGCCGAGCCCCACGACCAGCGCCGCGGTCGCGATTAGCTGGTCGTACAGCGTGCCGAACTGGCCGGAACTGGTGCCGTACGGGTAGTACGTCCAGGGGTCGAACGGCATCGTGAACGGCCAGTTCTGGACCGTGTACGTGACGGTCCGGAGGTGGTACCAGGCGTCGTTCCCGGCGAACAGCACCTCCCCGCCGGTAGTGAACTCGTCCCAGCCGCGGGTGCGAACCCACAGCGAGAACACGACCGCCAGCGTCAGGAGGGGAACGTGGTAGTACTCACGAACGAGGTCGAGGACGGACTTCTCCTCTAGCTCGGCGGAGAACTGCTCGGTGAGACCACTCATTACCCCGAAGGTGCCGCAAAACGCGTATAAGCCTTCTCATATCGCCAGGACGTGACACCGAAAAGACCTAACAGCGCCACCCCGAGGCCCGCTACATGCGCGTCTCGGTCGTCCTCTGTGAGCACACCACCGACCGCTACGAGGACCTGCGGGAGGCCGCCGACGCCGTGCTCGCACAGACCCACGACGAGGTGGAACTCGTGCTCGTGAGCGACGGCTCCCCCGCGGTCGCCGACCGGATGCGCCGCGACTACGGCGACGACCCGGCGGCCCTCGTCCACGAACTCGACGAGAACCTCGGTCTGCTGGGTGCCCGCAACGCCGGTGCGGAGGCCGCCACCGGCGACGTGGTCGCCTTTCTCGACGACGACGCCGTCCCCGCCGACGACTGGGTGAAACGGCTCGTCGACGCCTACGAGACCCACGACGTGCCGGCCGTCGGCGGCAAGATGACGCCCCGGTGGGTCGCCGGGAAACCGGGGTTCCTGCCGGCGGAGTTCTACTGGCTCGTGGGCGTCACCCACCGCGGATTCCGGGAGACGCCGGGTGAGGTCCGCAACACCAACGGGTCGAACCTCTCGTTCCGCCGCGAGGTGTTTCTCGAACTGGGCGGATTCGAGGGCGACATCGGCGGCCGCAAGGGCGACGCCAACCTCCAGGGCGGCGAGACGGAGTTGTGTGCGCGGCTGGAACGCGAGTACGGCCACGGCGTCTGGTACGTGCCAGACGCGGAGGTGGAACACAAGGTGTTCGACTACCGGACGGACCCGTGGTGGCTGCTCGACCGGGCGTTCTGGCAGGGCTACTCCAAGCGAGGGATGGAGAAGTTCGTCGAGGGGTCGACCGACGAGGAAGGGGAGTTCCTCGGGCAACTACTCGGCGAGTTCGCTCCCGCACGTCTCCGGAGGCTCGTCCGCGACCCCGGCGTGGAGGCGGCGACCCAACTGGTGATGCTGTTCGTGTTCACCGCGGCGGTCGGCGCGGGCTACGGGTACGGCCTCCTGAAGTGGCGGTAGCCCGGCTCAGACGTAGCCCAGGTCCTCGAGACGGTCCTGTACCACGTCCTCGCGGTGGTCGTCCGCGGCGTTCGTCCCCTCGTCGGTGACCTCGCGGCGCTCGTCACCCTCGATGACCGCCCACGGTACCTCCACGAGTTCGCGGTTGCGGACGCCCGAGGGGTGGCCGTACACGCGCAACGGCACCGGGAACGTGCGCTCGCCGAGCATGTTGCCGTGGTCGCTCGTCACGACGGTGCGCCCGTCGACCGCCGCGAGGAGGTCGTCGACCGACTCCAGCGTCACGTCGAGGTTCTCGCCGTACGCCGCCCACACGTCGTCTCTCTCGACGAGCCCCATGTAGAGGGCGTCCCACGGCGTGTGCGGACGGCCGCGACTGGTGGCGTCTTTCAGCCCGGCCTCCTCCTGCTTGTCGGTCCAGTCGTCGAAGTCGTCTATCTGCCAGCCGTGGAACCGCAGGTCGGGAGCCGTCACGAACGGGTGGTGCGGCTGCATGTAGTGGACGACCAGCCGCTTGTCCGGATGCTCGCGGTGCGCCTCGATGGCCGCACGCGTCGTCTCCTCCGGCAGGACCGTCCGGGTCTCCTCGTCGAACGCCGTGAGCCACGGCTCGTACAGCGCGTGGAAGGCGTCGCCCGCCTCGCGGGAGACGAACGGGTTCGCGGTCACGTAGACCGTGTCGCCGTACGATTCCCCGGTGAAATTCTGGAGCACCCACTCCTGTGTGGCGCTGCCGCGACTCGTCACCGTCCGGTAGTCGTCGTACTCGCTCACGTCCGCGCGCTCCTCGAACAGGTCGCGCCGGCAGGCGTCCAGGACGACCAGCGTGTCCCAGTCCTCGGCCATCACGTCGACGCTCCCCTCCCGGGTGGGGTAGACGTCGAGGTGGAACGGCGCGACGACCCGGTGGAAGAAGCGGTTGCGCCACCAGAACCGGTCGTCGTAGTTGTCGCGTATCTCGCGGTACGCGTACCGCAGGGCGGAGGGGACGCTCATTCGGCCGGAGGAACGCACAGCAGGGTTAAGGCTCTGTCCGTCCCGGGCGACCGAAACCTACACCACGCGGCGCCCACTCCGTTCGCCCGAATGACGACCGGCGGGCCGCTCGCGGAGGTAGACGTGGCCGTCGCCCACTGGCACGTCCGTTCGTGGGGCGGCGCGGAGTACCTCGTCACCCGCCTCGCGGAGGCGCTGGGCGCGGACACCGTCCACACGCTCGGCGCTCCCGACCCCGACGAGCCGAACCCGTACGGCGACGTCGCATTCAGGGACGTGACGCCGACGCTGTCGTACCCCTGGGGCCGGCGGCTCCAGCGGCGCGCCGGACGCGTGTTCGAGTACGCCCAGTGGGAAGACCTCGACCTCCGTGACCTCGGCGACCCGGACGTGCTTGTCACCTCGGGGGCGACGACTCGGGCGGTTATCACCCCTGACGACACGCTCCACTGCAACTACTGTCACTCGCCGCCGCGCTGGTACTACGACCTGTATCACGACCGCAAGAACTCAATCGCGGGCACGCTCGCGCGCCCGCTGGTCAGATATCTCAGGACGCGAGACATGACGGTCGACCCCCGCGTCGACCACTACTTCGCCAACTCGCCGGTCATCGAGCGGCGCCTCTGGAAGTACTACAAGCGCGAATCGGAGGTGCTGTACCCGCCCGTGGACCTCTCGTCGTACCGGAACGACGGCGACGACGGCTACTATCTCCATCTCGGCCGGCTCGACGGCGAGAAAGGCGTCGTCGAAGTGTTAGACGCGTTCACGGACACCGACTACCGCCTCGTGCTGGCGGGCGGGGAGGGCGACGCCGCGGGCACCGCATGCGAGCGCATCGACCGCGCTCACAACGTCGACTACCGCGGCTTCGTCGACGAGCGCGAGAAGTACGACCTGCTGGCGAACTGCCGGGCCGTCGTGTTCAACGGCCGCAACGAGGACTTCGGTATCGTCCCGATAGAGGCGAACGCCAGCGGCAAACCGGTCCTCGCGCGTGCGGAGGGGTTCCCGGCGGTGTTCGTCGACGACGGCGAGAACGGGCTGACCCACGACGGCACCGCCGACGGCATCCGCGACGCCGTCGAGCGGTTCGAACGCGACGGCGTCGACGACGACGACCCGACCGCCCGCGCCGAGCCGTTCGGCCTCGATTCGTTCGCCGACCAGCTAACCGAAAGCATCGCCGACCGATATCGCGAGTTGATGGCGTATGTCGAGTGAGCGGCTCCGCGTGGCGATGGTCGCAACCCCCGACGACGGCTCCTGTGGGGTCGGCACCTACGCGGGCGACCTTCGGGCGGTGCTCGCCGACGAGGCGGTCGCCGTCGACCACGTCGAACTCGCGACGAACACGCGGAGCCCCCTCCACGTCGCGCGGGTGGCGTGGCGCGCGGGCACCGCCGACGTCGACGCCGTCCACCTCCAGCACGAGTACGGGCTGTTCGGCCCGATGACGTACCTCTGGTGGGCGTTCGCGCCCGTGCTTTTCCTGCTCTCACGGCTCCGGGGCGTCCCGGTCGTCGTGACGCTCCACGAGGCGTGGGACCGGGAGACGACGGGCGAGACGGCCGCGTGGCTCCAGTACGCCTACGTCCGCCTCGTGAACTGGTCGCTGGCCCTGCTCGCGGACCGACTCGTCTTCCTTTCGGACTCGCGGGCCGAGGCGTTCACCGGCACAGTCGAAACCTCCCATGCGACGCGGCTCCCCCACGGCGTGAACCTCGTCGACGCCGAACCGACCGTCGACGCCCGGGACCGACTGGGATACGACCCCGAGGACACGCTCGTCGTCGAACCGGGCTACGTCAGCCCGCAGAAGGGTGCCGACACGTTCCTCGAACTCGCCGAGCGGTTCCCCGACGCGGAGTTCCTGCTGGCCGGCGGTGCGCGGACACCCGGCGACGAGGCGTTCATCGGGGAACTGGAATCTCAGGCCCCCGAGAATCTCCAAATCACCGGAGTTCTCGACGACGAACTGTTCCGCGGGGTGTTCGACGCCGCCGGCCTCGCGGTGTTGCCGTACCGCAAACAGGGACAGAGCGGTATCCTGAACTGGTGTATCGCCTACGGCCTGCCCGTCGTCGCCGGCGACGTCGACTACTTCCGGGAGGTCGCCGACGAGTGGGACTGCGTGGGGCTGTTCGACCCTGACGACATCGACGACGCGGCCGCGGCCGTCGACCAGTATCTCACCGACCCGGAGGCGCGCGAACAACTAGCCGCGGGGATGGAGCAGTTCCGGACCGAGAACAGTTTTGCGGCGGTCGCCCGCCGCCACGCCGACCTGTACGCGGCGCTGGCCGGGGACTGAACCGAACATCGTAAATGTCCGCCAGCGGAACGCCCAGCAAATGACGTCGACGCTCGCCGTGGTCGGTCTCGACGCGGCCGACTACGAACTCGCGCGCCGGTGGGACTGCGAGAACGTCCTGCTTGACGACCACCGGGAGATGGAGACGTTCAGCTACTCGTACGACCAGCCGTACACGCCCGAGGTGTGGACGACGGTAGCGACGGGCGTCCACCCCCGCGACCACGGCGTCCACGGCGACGCCGCCGAGTGGGACTCCCTGCCGCTACGTGTGGCCAGCAAACTGACCCAGCATCTCCACCCCGAGGTTCGCCAGCGGCTCGGCCAGCCGTTCCGCGACCGGGGCCACGAACAGGAGATAGATCGCACCGAGGCGCCGAGTGCGTTCGATTCCGGCGCCGCGATGGGCTGGCCCGGCATCACCGACGCCGAGCATCTCTCGGAGGCGTGGTCGTGGGCCTCGGAGATAAAGTTCGGCGAGTTGACGGAGAGCCAACTGCGCCGAAACGTCTACGGCAACACCGGTGAGGAGTTCGGCTTCCTCGTGGGAATGAACGGCGTCGTCCCCATCGCCGGCGTCCACTCGCACGTGCTCGACGTGGTGGGCCACGTGTTCGCCAAACGCGAGTCGAAACTGCGGGAGTTCTACGAGCGCGTCGACGAACTGCTCGGTGTGGTCCGCCGCGAGACCGACGAGATGGTGGTCCTCTCGGACCACGGGATGAAGGTATCGTGGGTCGACGAGGGCGAGGTCGGCGTCCACAGCGACCGTGCGATGGTCGCCGCCACCGAGGGCGTGACGGGCGAGTTGCCGGAGTCGGTGTTCGACGTGAAGGCGTGGCTGGAGGCCAACACCGATGCCGACGACGCCGACGACCGGGACGTGACGATGGACACCGCCGAACAACGGCTCGAAGAGCTCGGCTACATCGAGTAGCGGATGAGCGACGACCTCTTCGTGACGGTGGGCATCCCGACCTGCGACAACGCCGACACAGTCGGCCGGACGCTCCGCTCGCTTCTGGACGCAGAGCGCCAACCCGACCGTATCCTCGTCGTCGACGCCTCCAGCGACGATACGCCCGAGGTGATAGAGCGGGTCGCCGCGGAGTACGACGTGCCGGTCGACTGCTACCGTCAGTCCGACGAGGGGCGCGGCGTCGGCGCCGCCCGACAGGATATCTACGAGCGGTTCGACGGCGACCTGCTGGCGTGTCTCGACACCGAGGTGGCCGTCGACGACGACTGGCTCGCCGAGCACGTCGCCTTCCACCGCGAGCATCCAGACGTGGACGTGCTCTCGGCCGCGCCGATGGCGGGCGTCGACGGGCCAGTAACCGACCCGAAGCGCGGCTTCTGGTTCCAGCAGGCCAACTGCACGGTGAAACGCGAGGCGCTCGCCCGCATCGACGGTTGGGACCGCTGGCTCCCCCGCGGCGAGGACTGGGACGCACAGATACGCCTGTGGCGCTCGGGCGCGGACGCGTACGCCCGGTCGGACCTCGACGGCGAGTCGATGACCGACGAGACGCCCGCCGAGAGCCTGCGCAAGACGTGGGGGCGGCCGAGTTCGGTCGCGTTCGTCCGGAAGTATGGCCGCTGGTACGTCGGCTTCCACCCCGAACACGTCCTCGGGGACGTGGGGTCTGTCGGCGCGCTCGGCCTGCTGGTGCTCGGCCTGTTCGCGCTCCCGACTTTCCCACCGCTGGGCCTGGTGATGCTCGCACTGGCCGCGCTCCCGACGCTCCCGTACCTGTATCTGAAGAAGGTCAAACACCGCGACGGCGGGTTCATCCGCGAGGACGCCTACGACGCCGCCCGGTTCTACCTGCTGGGAGTCACGGCGGCCCGCGAACTGCTCGTCGGTACAGACCGTCCGTGGAACTACGGCGGCTGTGACGGGCCACGCGGATGAGCGGCGACGACGCGGCCGGCGGCCCCGACTCCGCGGCCGACGACGAGAGCGCGTTCGCTACCGTCCGCGACCTGTTCAAGGGCGGGGGCGCGCTCCTGTTCGGGCTGGTGCTCGAACTCGGCATCTCGTTCGTCGCCAAGATAATCATCGCACAGGAACTCGAGCGAGTCAGCTACGGCACCGTCTCGCTGGGCATCATCACCGCGGCCATCGTCTCGACGCTGGTGATGCTCGGACTCAACACCGGCATCGGCCGCTACCTCCCCCGGTACGACACGCCCGAGGAGCGCCGCGGGGTCCTCGTGTCGGGGTTCGAGGTGGCCATCCCGCTGTCCGTCGCGGCGGGCGCGGCCATCGTGCTCGGGGCGCCACTGCTGGCGGAGGTGTTCAACGACCAGTCGCTTGTGGTCGTGTTCCGCATCTTCGGCGTCGCCGTCCCGTTCGGCACGGTGATGAAACTCGCCCTGGGGAGCATCCAGGGGCTCCAGGACTCGGTGCCCCGAATCGTCGTCCAGAACATCACGTTCCCGGTGACGCGGTTCGTAGGCATCGCCATCGCCATCTTGCTCGGCGCGGGCGTGTTCGGCGTCTCCATCGCGTACGTCCTCTCGTACGTGTTTGCGGCGGCCGCCGGCGTCTATTTCCTCGCTACCCGGACCCGGCTGTTCGACCGCTCCGTCGAGGCCGTTCGGATGCGCCGAGAACTGCTCGTGTTCTCCCTGCCGCTCGTGGTAACGGCGGCGATGTCTATCGTCCTCTCGGACATCGACATGTACATGCTAGGCATCCTTCGTGGCCCGGCCGTCGTCGCCGACTACAACGTCATCTACCCGCTGGCACAACTGCTGACCGCGGCGCTCGGTGCGTTCGGCTTCCTGTTCATGCCGGCCGTCTCGGAACTCGACGCCGAGGGCGAACGTGACCAGCTCAAACGGCTCTACCAAGTCGCTACCAAGTGGATAGTCGTCGCCACGCTCCCGGTGTTCCTCGTGTTCGTGTTCTTCCCGGACCGAGTCATCCCGCTAACGTTCGGCGCGAAGTACGCCCAGGCGGCGCCCTCGCTGGCGGTGCTGGCGACCGGGTTCTTCATCCACACTGCCTTCGGCCTCAACAAGGGCGCGCTCACGTCGCTCGGCCACACCCGCCTCATCATGTACGACGACATCGTCGGGGCCGCGGTCAACGTGGCGCTGAACCTCGTTCTGATACCGCTGTACGGGCTGTGGGGAGCGGCGTGGGCGACTACGCTGTCGTACGTCGTGCTCAACCTCCTCTACTCCGGACAGCTGTACCGGCGCACGTCGGCTCACCCGCTGTCGACGGCGCTGGCGTGGCCGGCCCTCATCGGGGGTGTCGCGATGGGGGCCGTCTACGCGCTCGGTCGGGCGTATCTGGTCGTCACGCCCCTCACGCTCGTGGGCCTGTTCGCCGCGTTCGGAGTCATCTACGGGCTCGGGGTGCTCCGATTCGGTATCGAACCCGAGGAAGTTCGGCTCGTGGTCTCCTTCGAGGAGCGATTCGGCGTCGACCTCGGCCCGCTGAAGCGGGTCGCCAGGCTGTTCATGTAGGCTCGGCGGCGCTCTCGTGGTCCCACACCAGGTCGAAGTAACGCTTGAAGCCGGCGACGAACGAGCCGTTCTCGGTGATGGCGGCCTGCCGCATGTGGTTCGGAACGTCCGGCTCCTCGACGAGGAAGATTGCCTCGCCGTCGTCGTACTCCATGCTCGGGTCGGTGAACGTGCCCCGCCAGGGGAGCCGTCCCTCCGAGAACCGGAACTCGACGCCCGCGTGGTCGGCCCGCAGTCGGTCGACGATGCGCTCCTGGATGCGGCGCTCCTCGTCGTCGAGGAGGTCGGGGTGGTGGAACAGCGCGCGGACCCCGATACCCCTGTCGAGCGCGTCCTCCAGGGCCGGCTCGACGCTCTCCAGGTACTCGAAGCTCTTGGTGAGCACGTACACCGCGCGGTCGGCCTCGTGGTAGAGCCGGCGCGTCTCCGACTCCGACGGCTCGCCCACGTCCACGACGTAGAACAGTTCCTCGGCAGGGGTGATTTCGTCGCCGCCACGCTCGAACGCGGGGCCGAACCGGGCCAGGAACTCCTCGCGCTGGCCGTCGACGTCGCGCTCGAACGACTCGAACTCCTGACGCTTGTTCTCCTTGGCACGCTCCAGGATGGCCTCCGGCGACCGGGGCTGGTACTCCTTGGGGCGACCGGGGATGATCTTCACGTACCCCTGGTCACCCAGCGAGTCGAGAACGCCGTAGATGCGGGCCTTCGGGATGCCGGTCGCCTCGGCGAGGTTCGGGGCGGTCGTCCGTCCGAGCCGAAGCAGTTCGGCCAGCGCCGTGGCCTCGTACTCGGTCAGCTCAAGCGTCTCGAACAGCCCCACGTCGCTCATGCCCCCCGATTCCGGGGCCGCCCACATGAACATCACGGGACCGCCCGGAATGTTTAAGTGGTGCCCGCCATTTCGTTTACTCAACGAGCGAGTAACATGAGTGGGGACGACACCGACGACGACACGGACGAGCGCGCCGACGCACATCTGCAGGAGATCGACGACGGGTGTGGCTGTGCAGAGGTGTGGGAACATACCAGTGCGGCCCGGGCCAGCGACGACTGAGGGACGGAGCGCAACCTTTTCACGAGCGGGGGGCGGACTCCGCGACGATGGACCGCTCGGACGTCTGCGTGCTACTCCCGACGCTGAACGAGGCGGAGACCATCGGGTCCGTCGTCAGGGGGTTCCGGGACGCCGGGTTCGAGAACGTGCTGGTCGTCGACGGTGGGTCGACCGACGCCACGCAGGCGACCGCCAGCGACGCCGGCGCCCGCATCATCGAACAGCAGGGGAACGGCAAGGGACAGGCCGTCCGCGAGGGGGTCGAGGCGGTCGAGGCGCCGGTCGTGTTGATGGCTGACGGCGACGGGACGTACCGGCCGGACGACGCCGAGTCGATGCTCGAACCAATCTTCACCGGCCGGGCCGAGCACGTCATCGGCGACCGGTTCGCCGACATGGAGGCGGGCGCGATGACGCGGCTCAACGGCGTCGGCAACCGCCTCATCAACCGGGCGTTTCGGGTCGTTCACGGCCGCGACTTCGGTGACATCCTCTCCGGCTATCGGGCGTTCACCACGGAGTCGTTCGAGCGGTACAACCTCACGTCCGACGGGTTCGGTATCGAGACGGAGATGGCCGCAGAGTGCGTGAAACACGGCACGCCGGTCGAGGTGGTCCCCATCCGGTATCTGGCGCGTCCCGACGAGTCCGAGACCAACCTCCACCCCGTGAAGGACGGCGGCCGGATATTCCTCACGCTGTACAAACTGGCGAAGACGAACAACCCGCTGTTCTACCTCGGAAGCGTGGGCGTCGCCTCCCTGTTCGCGGGCCTGCTCGTGGCGGCGTACGTCGGCTACGAGTTCTACATCCAGACGCCGTCCGTCTCCCACGAGGGGCTGGCCGTCGTCGCGGCCGCTGGCATCCTGCTGGGGACTCAGCTCCTGCTGTTCGGCGTGCTGTCGGACATCATCGTCGCGGTGAACCGGGAGCAAACGCGCCGTCTGGAGGAACTCGCCGAGCAGTTGAGCGAGGACCCGGTGGGGGGCGACACGGCCGACCGGAGCGTCGACGAGGTCGCCGAGACGGATGGCGGCGAGGATTAGAAGGGGAGCAACCGTCGAAGGCGCCCGACGAGGTCGTTCGGCCCGCGTTCGCGGTACGATTCGAAGACGGGATGGAGCGTGTTCAGCAGTTCCTGTTCGGTCTCGAACTGGTCGAAATGCGCCCGGTCGAGCGCCGCCGATAGCTCGACGCCGTTGCCGGACGCATCGTACGGAATCTCCGGGTCGCCGAGTCGCTCGACCAGTTCCTCGCTTCTCACCGGGTACGACACGTCGGCGTCGTCCAGATACGCATCGAGGGCAGCGATGCCGAAGCTGACCGCCTCCGGTTCCTCGTCGTCGTCGTTTTGCGGCGGCCGGACTCCCATCGCCTCCGGATACGACCCCCCCGTAGAAAAGTGTCCGGACACGCGCCCGAAACCCACTTGCGTCGGGCACCCCTCCCCCCGGCTATGACGGAGTACACTACCGTCTCCATCCCGAAAGACCTCGCGGAGCGGGTCGACGAGACCATCGAGGGGACGAGCTTCTCCTCGACGAGCGACCTGGTTCGGTTCCTCCTGCGAAGCATCGTCATCAAACACCAACAGCAGGGTGAACTCACCGAAGGCGAGTTCCAGGAGATAGCGGACCAGTTGCGCGAACTCGGCTACCTGCAGTAGTCAGGGCGGCTCTTCCAGCGTCGCTTCCGGTGGCTCGACGTCCAGTATCTGGAGGTCGAGACGCCGGCCCGAGCGGTCGAACGCCCGCAGACTGTCCCGGTCGTACGGCGGCACCGCTACCAGCACCACTTCGTGGAGGTCGTCCGTCCGCGAGAGCTTCGGGTCACCGCTCGGGTGGGAGACGAATCGGCCCTGTGATCCGGGCGTGCCCAGGTCCATTCCGAACACGGCACGCACCGAGCGCCCGGTGTCCGGCAGGTAGAAGTCCGTGTAGACGGGCGTCTCGGCCGGGAGGTCGCAGTCGATTTCCCCCGCCGGTCGCGTCGCCAGCGCCACGGTGACCTCCTGGGGGTCCCGACTCTCCGCGATGTCCAGCAACGCGTCGACCAACCCGGCTGTCGCGTACACCACGTCCCCGGATACTGCTCGAAGCCCGATAACGGCATCGGCCCCGACGGTGCGGGGAACTACTTTTATATATTGCTCTTGAATCAGATTTCGGCCCCGTGGTCCGTTGTAGTTATCTCAATTATAACAAAAGATTTATATTACAAGCGCGATGATAAGTAGTTACGATGTCCGACAGCAAGATCGCGGCGTACCTCGCGGAGCACCCGAAGATGACCGGCGTCCTGTTCACGATGATGATGATTCTCTCGCAGGCGGGGACCGTCATCGCCACGAACGGTAACGGGTCGCCCGGGCCGTAACTCAGAGGTCGTCGACGCCGACGCGGTCGCTCCAGAACAGTTGGTTCCGTGCTCGCACGGGCACCACAGCCAGGTCGAGGAAGTCGCTCAGTTCCCGTTCGGTGACCTCGAACTCCATCAGTCGGCTCGCGGTCAGGAAGTGGTCCGTGTTGCCGCCGATCTCCGGTTTGAACACACCCCCGAGGCCGAAATGCTGGGTGGGGTAGGAGCTGATAGCGACGTCGAACCCGTGGTCGGTCCGGTCGACCTCCACCAGGTTCGGCACGACGCTTTCCCCCTGGATGAGGTCCATGTTCCCGTCACCGACGACGATGTACTGCGGCCCCACCACCGACCGCTCGGAGGCGATGGTGAGCGCCGCCCGAAGCGGGAACCCGCGGTTGAGGAGCCGGCACATCGCCTTCCCGACTCTGACCGCGCCGCTGTTGATGACGTCGTCGAGCGTGACGACGCCTCCGATGGCGCCGTTCTCGATGAGCGCCATTCCCTGACGATACGACCGGCAGGCGTTCAGGAAGAACGTGTCGAGCCCCACGCCGTCGACCGAGGCGACGTCGAGGACGCCGTCCGAACACCGGAACCCCTCGTGTTCGATGTGGCCGATGTAGTGGAAGAAGTCGATGTCCGACTCGAGAACGAGCGCCAGTCGGTCGGCGGTCAGGTCCTCGTACAGTGTCACGTCGAACGGTAGCTCATCGCGGGAGCCGTACACTTCGCTGGCCAACTGCCGCTCGTCGGCCATCTCGGCGTCGTTGCAGACGACGACGATACCGATGTCGCCGCTCTGGGGCGTTCTGTCGAGACGGTTCCGGTACGCCTGCGCGACGGCTTTCGACGCGCCGACCGGAACGTCGTCCCCGACCCACGCCTGTTCGATGGAGTCCGCCTGTTCGGGTTCGACGAGGGGGAGGTCGCTCCGGGTCGCGTGGTCGTCGTCCCCCCACGGGTCCCCGCGCCGCTGGACGCCACCGTCGCCGCGAACCTCGCCGTCGGTCCGGACGAACTCGTCGATGGCGGCCTTGTACGGGTCGCCCCCTCCGAGGTCGAACGGTCGCGGGGTTCGGATGACCGCGAGGTCGTCGACGAGGAACGGAAGCACCTCGATGCTGTCGGCGCGTGGCGTGACGTGTGCGGTCAGTTTCCAGCGCGGAACCAGATCCGAGACGGCGTCGTACGGCACCGACAGGTACTCCGCGAGTTGCGGCCCCGGGTCGAGGTCGTACAGCGTGCTCGGCCCGACGCTCAGTCGTCCGTCCACGACGCGCTCCTCCCGCGTCGGGATGACGTAGGCGCCCTCCGAGCGGATGGCGGAGTCGAGCAGGAACGTCTGCTTGAGTACGCGCTCCACCTCGTCCTCGAACTCGCGTCCACCGGTCAGCGGGTGGACGAACCCCTCGCCGGTGACGATCCGGGGTGCGTCGCCCCGCCGCACCTCGGCCCCGAGATAGTACGCCAGCGGGGCGACGACGAACACGGCCCGCAGTTCGGGGGGGATTTCGATGGCGATGCCGGTGTCTGGAGGGTCGAGCATCTCGGGTACCTGCAGCTCCGAGCCGACCGCCAGTTCCGGGGGATGCCCCCTGAGCGTCGGGTACGCCCGGTCCGGCCCGGTCGTTTTGAGTGCGCTCGACAGCGACGACACTGCCGTCATCAGGTCGTCCGGCTCCGGGGTCGTCGTGATGGTGGTCGCCGGACGTTCGTGGTACGACCGGACGCCGATGCTGACCTGCGTGGCGCCGTCGAACGCGAGCGACATCTGGATACCGTCGACGGAGACGTCGACCGGCCCCTGCACGTCCAGATACAGCTTCACCGGAGCCGACATCTCGAACAGGTACGTGCCCGACGACAGCGAGAACCCCGAGAAATGCTCCACCTCGCGTATGAGTTCGCCGTCGCTGTTCCGCACGTAGCCTGTGGGGACGTTCCCGACTGTGAGGCGACTGGCCGTGATGTCGACGGCCGCATCGAGGGGGTACGGGAACCCGTCGGGGTCGCCCGCCGCCGCCTCGACGGGTTCGTCGGTGACGATGCGACAGCGCCGCTGTTCGATGCGGTCACGTAGCTCGATACCCGTCTCGTCGGGGAGCGGCTCGATGGCTATCGTCATCGTTCGGCGCGAGCCCGCACGCGCATGCCGACCCGGGTTTCTCGACTGTGGCGCAAAAACCTATCGTTGGCCCGACTCAGGAGAGAACGCCCTTCAGCATCCCGAGGAACGCCGACGGGGCGCGACGCCGAGCGTTGTCCACCGCATCGCCGATGGCGGCCTCCGCGTCGTCGAACACCCCCTCGCCGTGTCCGACGAGCAGTCGCTCGACCGACAGCGACGCCAGCCGCTTCGGTGGCGTCAGCCGGCGGAACGGATGGACGCCGACCCGCTCGGAGCCGGCCCGGAAGAACCCCGCCGTGCCGAGCGACTCCGGCACGTAGAGCGTGCCGTCGCTCTCGTGGTACAGCGCCGCCTCCTGCCACATCGGGTTGTCGACCACGCGCTCCAGTTCGTAGCCGGTGTCGCCGAGCGTCCCGTCCAGCCGTTCGACCCGGGCGTCGAGTTTCGAGGCGACGCCCGTCATCCAGGAGGGAACGTGGACCGGGACGTCGTGACGTGACGCAATCGCGGCGGCGTCCCGCTTGTGGCGGTCGAGAAGCACAAGCACGCCCGCCACCTCCCCGAACTCCGCGAGCAGGTCGTCGACGCCGTCCGCGTCGACCGGGTCGAGGAGATAGACGCCCGCCTCCGTCGCGACCGCATGGGAGGCCCGTCGCATCTCCTCGTCCGGATACGCGAGCCAGCCGACCCCGTCGCTCCAGCGGTCGATTTCGCGCAGGTCCGCCGCGCCCGAGCCCTTCATCGGCATAGCCCAACCAACGGCCGGTGGCCGTATAAACGGTCGCCAGCCGGCAGGCCCCGCGGTTTATGCTCCGCCGGCCGCTACCGAATGTATGCTCGATGCACTCTCGTATCTCGCGCTCGAGGTGAAGTACCTCGACGAGGCGACGGCGTTCTACCGCGACCACCTCGAGTTGCCGGTGCGCCGAGAGACGGAGCGGGAGGTCGCGCTCGCGGCCGGCGGGACCGACCTCGTGTTGCGCCGCCCTGAGAGCCTGCCGCGGGGCGGACTCCACACCCACTACGCGTTCTCGTGTCCCGCCGGCGGCTACGACGAGTGGTGGGACCGACTGAGCGAGTCGTTCGAACTCGAGGAGCACACGTTCGGACCGGTGCGGTCGCTGTACTTCTACGACACCGAGGGGAACTGCGTCGAGGTGATGGGACGGGACGACGGTGAGGAACGCACGGTGACGGGGCTCGTCGAGGTGGTGCTGGAGGTGGCCGACCTCGACCGCGCGCGGGCGTTCTACGAGGCGCTCGGGATGGAGACGGTCGACGAGGGCGAGGCCCGCAAGCGGGTGCGACTGACGGCCGGCCCGTTCGACTTCGAGTTGTGGGAGCCACATCTCGGCCTCGCGGACGCCCGCGGCGGCGTCCACGTCGACGTGGGGTTCGAGACGAGCGACCCGGAGCGTGCGCTGGAGGCCGTCCGGGATGAGGTCACCGACGTCGCCCGAGAGGACGGCGGCGTCCGCGTCACCGATCCGGACGGCCACTCGCTGTTCTTCGCGTAGGGATTTTCTCGATTCCGGGCCAACGGCCGACATGGAGTCCGACCAGGAGTTCCAGCAGGTCGTCGTCGCGGAGCTACCCGACGCCCCGAACCCGACCCGGCACAAGAAGGAGGTGGACGAGGCCGTCGGTGCGACCGAGTTCGGCTTCAACGTCATCACCGCGGAGCCCGGTGAACGACTCCCGTGGGGGTTCCACAGCCATCCCGACCACGAGGAACTGTTCTACGTGCTCTCCGGGCGGGTGGCGTTCGAGACGGACGACGGCGACCGGGAGGTGACCGCTGGCGAGGTGCTGTTCGTCCCGCCGGGGCGGGGACAGCGGGGGGTCGCGGTCGGTGACGACCCTGCCGAGGTGGTTGCCGTCGGCGCGCCGAAGGCGACCGACGGGGCCGTCATCGAGGAGGAGTGTCCGGCCTGCGGCGAGACGACCGACCGCGAGTACCACAGCGAGCGCCGCGACGGGACGACGGCGTACGTGCTGTCGTGTGCGGCCTGCGGCACGGAGGTCGACCGGTTGACACCCGGCCCCTAGTCGAGACGGCTGGTGTCGATGTCGCGGTCCGGGGGCGCGACGACGAGCTTCCCCCGGAAATGCATCAGTTCGGCACCCATCTCGTTGAGGCGTGGAGCGAACGGTTCGGCCAGCTCCGTCAGGTCGCCGTCCACGTCGAGCACGAGCACGTTGCCCGCGGCGACCGTCTCGACCCACTCGTCGGCCGGCGTCCCGCCGTCGAGGATGCCCAGCACCACCCTGTCACCGTCCACGGTCGCGTCCATCTCGCCCTCCGCGGTCTGCAAGTCGAGGTCGAAGTCGGCCATGGGCGACCGGAGGGTGCCCCACGAGAATAAACCTACGCACGCGCGGCCACTGCACGCACGCGGCCCCGGTGGTCGTCGACGGGAGTCCACGAACGTCCAGTCGGGCGCGCGCGCCAGCGGCCCGAAACTTGATTCCGCGCCAAAAATCGAGATATTTTCATCCTCACGATTATTTAAATCCGCGCTCGTATCCAAGGTATTCCATACCATATAAGGGACGCAGGCAGAGAGAAAGGCCGTTTACGTCGTGTGGTTTTCCGTTCGCCCGGCCGAGTGCCCGAACATCAACACCCCGGCAACACCTGTTCGAACGAAGGTATTAAATAGTGGTCGCGGCGTGGACACGGTTGCCATGACACACGAGGTTTCGTCGGATACCCCGGCGGGTCGAGTTCTTCCAGGGCACACTGAGTAACCCTGACGAAGTCGACGAAGCACGGATTTTCGACACCACGCTGCGCGACGGCGAACAGTCGCCACGGACGTCGTTCTCGTACGAGGACAAACGGGAGATAGCCGCGGTGCTCGACGAGATGGGCACCCACGTCATCGAGGCGGGCTTCCCCGTGAACTCCGACGCCGAGTTCGAGGCCGTCAGCGACATCGCCGCCGCCACGGACACCACCGTCTGTGGGCTGGCGCGCGTGGTCGAACAGGACGTAGAGGCCGCGCTGGACAGCGGCGTCGAGATGGTACACGTGTTCGTCTCGACGAGCGACGTCCAGCTCGAAGACAGCATGCACGCCACCCGCGAGGAGGCGGTCGACCGCGCCGTCGAGTCGGTCGAGCGCGTCAAGGACGCGGGCGTGACGTGCATGTTCTCCCCGATGGACGCCACGCGGACGGACACCGACTTCCTCATCGAGGTCGTCGAGGCCGTCTCCGAGGCGGGCACCGACTGGATCAACATCCCCGACACCTGCGGCGTCGGCACGCCCAACCGGTTCGGCAACCTGGTGGCGACGGTCGTCGACCACACCGACGCGAAGGTCGACGTCCACACCCACGACGACTTCGGGCTGGCGGCGGGCAACGCCGTCGCCGGTTACGAGTCCGGCGCGTCGCAGGCGCAGGTGTCGGTCAACGGCATCGGCGAGCGGGCCGGCAACGCCGCCTACGAGGAGGTGGTGATGGCGATGGAGTCGCTGTACGACGTCGACACCGGCATCGACACCACGCGCATCACCGAGATCGCCCGCATCATCGAGGAGAAGAGCGGCATCGACATCCCGGCGAACAAGCCGGTCGTCGGCCGCAACGCCTTCTCCCACGAGTCGGGCATCCACGCCGCGGGCGTCATCGAGAACTCCGACACGTTCGAGCCCGGCGTCATGACCCCCGAGATGGTCGGCGCCGAGCGCGAACTCGTGTTGGGGAAACACACCGGCAACCACTCGGTACGCGAGCGCCTGCAGGACGCGGGCTACGAGCCGACCGACGCCGAGGTCCGGGAAGTCACGCGCCGCGTCAAGGACTACGGTGCCGAGAAACAGCGCGTGACGATGGACGTGCTGGAGCGGTTCGCCGAGGAGGTCGGCGTCCGCACGTCGGAGGAGGTCCGAATCTGATGGCCGCCTCCGACGAGTCGCCACCCGGTCAGCCGCGGGTGGAGCGACGCGGCAACGCTTGCTCGCCGCGACAGGGCTTTGACCGTGGAGGTTCAGTCGACGGACGTGACACCAGCCGCGACCGCTCGCGCCAGCACGGCGACGAGCATCGCGGCCGCGATTATCGTAGGGGTATAACTGCCCCTACATATCATTCTCCCCGTCCGTCCGAATCGCGTTCGAGTACCCCGACAGCACGACCGATGTATCAACGACCCAACCCACGACACGACAGCGGAGGTGAACCATGAGTAGCGAACACACAGTCAAACCCGAGGAGGAACCGGCCGAAGCGGACGCCGACACCGAGGACGCGCCCGTCTCGACGGGCGCGGAGTCCGTCGTCCGTTCGCTGGAGAACGCCGGCGTCGAGTACCTGTTCGGCGTCCAAGGCGGGGCCATCATGCCCGTCTACGACGCCCTGTTCGACTCCGAGATGACCCACATCACGATGGCCCACGAGCAGGGTGCGGCCCACGCCGCCGACGCGTACGGCATCGTCAGCGGCGACCCCGGCATCTGTATGGCCACCTCGGGCCCCGGCGCGACGAACCTCGTCACCGGGCTTGCGGACTCCAACATGGACTCGGACCCCGTCGTCGCTCTGACGGGTCAGGTGCCGACCGATTTCGTCGGCTCCGACGCCTTCCAGGAGACCGACACAACGGGCGTCACGATGCCCGTCACGAAGACGAACTACTTCGCGGACGACCCCGATACGGTCGGCGACGTGGTCGGCGAGGCGTTCGCCATGGCCAAACGCGGCCGGCAGGGCCCGACGCTCGTCGACCTGCCGAAGGACGTGACGCAGGCCGACACCGACGCCGAACCCGGGCGCGCGACCACGCCGGACACCTACCGGCCGCCGGAGACGGCCGACGACCGCGACGTGCGTGAGGCCGCCGAGGTGCTCGCCGACGCGGACAAGCCGGTCATCCTCGCGGGCGGCGGCGTCATCAAGGCCGAAGCCTGCCACGAACTCCGCCGATTCGCCATCGAGTACGACGTGCCCGTCGTCACGACGATGCCGGGCATCGGCGCGTTCCCCGAGGACCACGACCTCGCGTTGGAGATGGCCGGGATGCACGGCACCGGCTACGCCAACATGGCCATCACCATGACCGACTGCATGCTCGCGGTCGGGACGCGGTTCGACGACCGCCTGACCGGCGGCGTCGAGTCGTTCGCGCCGGACGCCGAGATAGTCCACGTCGAGATAGACCCAGCGGAGATATCGAAGAACGTCGCGGCCGACTACCCGCTCGTGGGCGACGCGAAGGCGGTGCTGGAGCAGTTACACGACGCGATGCCCGCCACCCCAGACGCCGACGAGTGGCGCGAGCAGGTCCAGGAGTGGAAAACGGAGTACCCGCTCGACTACCCGATGGACGAGGACGGCCCGGTCAAGCCGCAGTACGTCGTCGAGACGGTCGACGCGGCGACGGCCGACGACACGGTCGTCACCACCGGCGTGGGCCAACACCAGATGTGGGCCTGCCAGTACTGGCGGTACACCGAGCCACGGACGTGGGTGTCGAGCCACGGGCTTGGCGCGATGGGGTACGGCCTCCCCTCCGCTATCGGCGCTCGCCTGGCCGCGGACGACGACCAGTCGGTGGTCTGTTTCGACGGCGACGGCTCGTTCCTGATGACGTGTCAGGAGCTGACGGTCGCGGTCCGCGAGCAACTCGACGTCACGGTGTTCATCCTGAACAACGAGTTCATCGGGATGGTCCGCCAGTGGCAGGACGGCTTCTACGAGGGTCGCCGGATGGCCTCCGACTACAACTGGATGCCGCAGTTCGACAAACTCGCGGAGTCGTTCGGCGCCGCGGGGTTCCGCATCGACGAGTACGACGAGGTCGAGGAGACCGTCGAGGCGGCGCTCGACGTCGAGGGGCCGTCCGTCGTCGACGTCCACATCGACCCCGAGGAGGACGTCTACCCGATGGTCCCCTCGGGTGGCGACAACGGGCTGTTCGCCCTGCGGGGTGACCACCTGTGAGTCAGGGACTCGACGGTCCCGGCCCGGACGAGCGCCAGCGGCCCGACGGCCGGCGGAACAGTCAGGGCATCCGCATTGACCCCGAAGTCGAGGCCGAGCCGGAGCCCCGGCGGACGGTCATCTCGGCGCTGGTCGCCCACGAACCGGGCGTGCTCGCGCGGGTGTCGGGGCTGTTCAGCCGCCGGCAGTTCAACATCGAGTCGCTGACCGTCGCGGACACCCAGAACGACGACTGGGCGCGCATCACGCTGGTCGTCGAGGAGCCGGACCCGACGCTGGACCAGATAGAGAAGCAACTGAACAAGATAGTGCCCGTCATCCACGTCCGCGAACTCGCAGAGGACGCCGTGACCCGGGAACTCGTCATCGTGAAAGTGGACGGCGAGGAGCCCGACAAGGTGCAGGCAATCACCGAAATGTACGACGGGACGACGCTCGACGCCGGTCCCCGTACCATCACGGTCCAGTTGACCGGCGACGAGCGGAAGATAGACGACGCCATCGACGCCTACCGCCAGTTCGGCATCCGAGAGATCGCCCGGACCGGGCAGACGGCGCTGGCACGCGGCGAGACCAAGACGGCCATCGTGCCGGAGCATCTGAAAGAATGAGCGAGGAGTTCGACAACCCAGTGTACTACGACGACGACGCGGACGCATCGCATATCGACTCGAAGACGGTCGCCGTACTCGGTTACGGCAGTCAGGGCCACGCCCACGCGCTGAACCTCCACGAGTCGGGGGTCGACGTGGTCGTCGGCCTGCGCGAGGACTCCTCCTCGCGGTCGGCCGCCGAGGCCGAGGGCCTGCGCGTCGAGACGCCCGCCGACGCCGCGAGCGAGGCCGACCTCGTGTCGGTGCTCGTGCCCGACACCGTCCAGCCGGCGGTGTACGAGGAGATAGCGCCGGAACTCGACGCCGGCGACACGCTCCAGTTCGCCCACGGGTTCAACATCCACTACGGGCAGATAGAGCCGAGCGAGGACGTCAACGTCACGATGGTCGCGCCGAAGTCGCCGGGCCACCTCGTCCGCCGTAACTACGAGAACGACGAGGGGACGCCCGGCCTGCTGGCCGTCTACCAGGACGCGACCGGCGACGCCCACGACGTGGGGCTGGCGTACGCACAGGCCATCGGCTGTACCCGCGCGGGCGTCGTCGAGACGACGTTCCGGGAGGAGACGGAGACGGACCTGTTCGGCGAGCAGGCGGTGCTGTGTGGCGGCGTCACCTCGCTCGTGAAACACGGCTACGAGACGCTGGTCGACGCCGGCTACTCGCCGGAGATGGCGTACTTCGAGTGTCTGAACGAGCTGAAGCTCATCGTCGACCTGATGTACGAGGGTGGGCTCGGCGAGATGTGGGACTCGGTGTCCGACACCGCCGAGTACGGCGGGCTGACCCGCGGTGACGTGGTCGTCGACGACCACGCCCGCGAGCAGATGGAGCAGGTGCTCGAGGGCGTGCAGGACGGCACGTTCGCCCGCGAGTGGATATCCGAGAACCAGGCCGGGCGACCGAGCTACAAGCAGTTGCGCCACGCCGAGAAGAACCACGACATCGAGGAGGTCGGCGAGGAGCTCCGCGGCCTGTTCGCGTGGGGCGAGGAATCGGACGAGGAACAGCCTGCGGAGACACCTGCGGACGACTGACAATGACAGAGGACAACGACACGCTGGGCGAGATGAGCCACACGAACCCGTACACGAACGAGGCGTTCGGCGACACGCAGACGTACAACCGGGGTCGAACGGTCGCCGCCGACGGGGGCGAGGCGGGCGCGGCCATCCAGCCCCGAGAGGGCGACACGCCCACCGGCGGGACGCCCGCGATGGACGAGGCCCCGGACATGACCCTGCGCGAGGTAGACCACACGCCGCCGCGGAACGCCCCCGCGGCGAACGCCGCCTACATGGAGGGCGACGAGAACGCCGATGAGTGAGCGGACGCTGTACGACAAGGTCTGGGACGCCCACAAGGTGACGACCCTGCCGAACGGGCAGGACCAGTTGTTCGTCGGCCTCCACCTCATCCACGAGGTCACCAGCCCGCAGGCGTTCGGCATGCTACAGGAGCGGGACATCGACGTGGCCCGGCCGGACCTGACGCACGCGACGGTCGACCACATCGTTCCGACCGACGACCAGTCGCGGCCGCTCGGCGACGACGCCGCCGAGGAGATGATGTCCGAACTGGAGCGGAACGTCCGCGAGGCGGGCATCGACTTCTCGGACCCGACGACGGGCGACCAGGGCATCGTCCACGTCATCGGCCCCGAGCAGGGGCTCACCCAGCCGGGCACGACTATCGTCTGTGGCGACAGCCACACCTCCACGCACGGCGCCTTTGGCGCGCTCGCGTTCGGCATCGGCACCTCACAGATTCGCGACGTGCTCGCCACCCAGACCGTGGCGATGGAGAAGAAAGACGTCCGGAAGATAGAGGTCACCGGCGAACTGGGCGAGGGCGTCACCGCCAAGGACGTCATCCTCACCATCATCCGGCGGCTCGGCACCGACGGCGGCGTCGGCTACGTGTACGAGTACGCCGGCGAGGCCATCGAGTCGCTGGGGATGGAAGGCCGGATGAGCATCTGCAACATGTCCATCGAGGGTGGCGCCCGCGCGGGCTACGTCAACCCCGACGAGACCACCTACGCGTGGCTCCGCGACACCGACGAGTTCGCCGACGACCCCGAGCGGTTCGCCGAACTGAAAGAGTACTGGGAGTCCATCGCGAGCGACGCGGACGCCGAGTACGACGACGTGGTGACCATCGACGGCTCCGCGATAGAGCCGACGGTGACGTGGGGGACGACCCCCGGCCAGGGCGTCGGCATCACCGAACCCATCCCCGCGCCCGAGGACCTGCCCGCGGACAAGCAGGACACCGCCCGGATGAGCCAAGAGCACATGGAGGTCGACCCCGGCGAGACGATGCAGGGGTACGACATCGACGTGGCGTTCCTCGGTTCGTGTACCAACGCGCGTCTGCCGGACCTGCGTGCGGCCGCCGAACTCGTCGAGGGGCGCGAGGTCCACGACTCGGTGCGGGCGATGGTCGTGCCCGGGAGCCAGCGGGTGAAAGCCGCCGCCGAGGCCGAGGGGCTCGACGAGGTGTTCACCGAAGCCGGCTTCGACTGGCGCGGCGCCGGCTGTTCGATGTGTCTCGGGATGAACTCGGACCAACTGGAGGGCGACGAGCGGTGTGCGTCCTCCTCGAACCGGAACTTCATCGGTCGGCAGGGGTCGAAGGACGGCCGGACCGTGCTGATGTCGCCGGAGATGGTCGCCGCCGCGGCCGTCACGGGCGAGGTGACCGACGTGCGCGAGTTGCCGAAACCGGAGGTCGAAGCATGACCGAAACCGAGACCGACATCCCCGAGGTGACCGACGTGTCCGGCACCGGTATCCCGGTGCGGGGCAACGACATCGACACCGACCAGATAATCCCGGCCCGGTTCATGAAGGTCGTCACGTTCGACGGCCTCGGCGAGTTCGCGTTTTTCGACCAGCGGTTCGACGACGCGGACAACGAGAAGGACCACCCGTTCAACGAGGACCGCTACGGGGACGCGAGCGTGATGGTCGTCAACAGCAACTTCGGCTGTGGCTCCTCCCGCGAGCACGCGCCCCAGGCGCTGATGCGCTGGGGCATCGACGCCATCGTCGGCGAGTCGTTCGCCGAGATTTTCGCGGGCAACTGTCTCGCGCTCGGCATCCCCACCGTCACTGCCGACCAGGAGACGGTCGAGGCCATCCAGGACTGGGTCGAGTCGAACCCGGACGGCGAACTCGACGTGGACGTGGCCGCCGAGACGGTCACCTACGGCGACACGACGGTCGACGTGACCGTCGACGACGCCCAGCGGAAGGCGCTCGTCGAGGGTATCTGGGACACGACCGCGCTGATGAAGTCGAACACCGAGGCGATACGGGCGACGGCCGAATCGCTCCCGTACGTCGGGAACCCCGAGCCCCGGACGAGTGCCGATGACTGAGGAGATAGTCGTCGTCCCCGGCGACGGCATCGGACAGGAAGTCGTCCCCGCCGCCGTAGAGGTGCTGGAGACGGTCGGCTCCTTCGCGTTCGTCGAGGCGGAGGCCGGCGACCACGTCGCCGAAGCGGGCGGCGACCCCCTCCCCGAGGAGACGTACGAGTTGGCGGCGAACGCGGACGCGACGCTGTTCGGCGCCGCGGGCGAGTCGGCCGCCGACGTCATCCTCCCACTCCGGGAGGCCGTCGGCTCCTTCGCCAACGTGCGGCCGGCCCGCGCGTACCCGGGCGTCGACGCGCTCCGCCCGGAGACGGACCTCGTGTTCGTCCGCGAAAACACCGAGGGCGTCTACGCGGGCATCGAAAGCGAGATAGCGGAGGGCGTGACGACGCTCACGCGCGTCATCACCGAAGACGCCTCCCGGCGCATCGCCGAGTTCGGCTTCGAGTACGCCGCCGAGAACGGCTACGACGACGTGACCGTCGCCCACAAGGCGAACGTGATGCGGGAGACGGACGGCCAGTTCCTCGACGCCTGCCGTGCGGTCGCCGACGAGGGGGACCACGAGTACGAGGAGGCGCTGATGGACGCGCTGGCGATGCATCTGCTGTTGCGTCCGGAGGAGTACGGCGTCGTCGTCTGCCCGAACCTCGCGGGCGACATGCTCTCTGACCTCGCGGCGGGGCTGGTCGGCGGTCTCGGCCTGTTGCCGAGCGCCAACGTCGGTCCCGACAACGCGCTGTTCGAACCGGTCCACGGCTCCGCGCCCGACATCGCGGGCCAGGGCGTCGCCAACCCCTGTGCGACGATACTGAGCGCGGCGATGCTGCTGGAGCATCTCGGATACGGTGGGAAGGCAGCGGACGTGCGCACGGCCGTCGAGTCGGTCCTCGAGTCCGGCCCGCGGACGCCCGACCTCGGCGGCGACGCGACGACCGCGGACGTGACCGCCGCCGTCGTCGACCGGCTGTAGGGCGTCACGCCTCTGTCGTGGTTCTACCGAAGAACGTGTCCGCGAGATACGCGCCGAGGCCGACGAACAGGCCGAGCGCGCCCGCGAACCGGGCGATTCCTCCGGCTTGATACGTCAGACCGACGACGGCGAACAGCAGTCCGAGGAGCAGTTCGTCACGCGGACTCATCCTGCTCGCGGTACGCGGCCAGCACCTCCTCCCACGTCCCGTTCGCTTCGAGGTGGGCCTGCAGTTCGGTGGCGTAGCCGTCGACGAGGTCCTCGGCCTCGCGAACGCGGCGTTCGAGGTCCGCGTCGTCGCTTCCATCCCCGCCGAGGCCGAGCGCCGACTTCACCGAATCGAGGACGCCGCCGCCCCCGGAGTCGGCCTGCTGACCCATCCCCATCGACTGCATCTCGGCGACGCTCTCGACCTCGGGCATGATGTCCTTGAGGTTCGAGGTGTCCGCGTACAGCTCCGCGTGCTCGTCGTCGTCGGCGTTTCTGATGTCGAACTCGACGGCGGTCATTACCATCCCCCACTCCTGTCGGGAGAAGCCGGAGTTGTCGATGGCCGACGAGTACTCGTCGTCGACGGCCATCCGCGCGCCGACGATGCGGTCCTGCCAGTTGGTCATGGACCACTCTACGTGGGGCCGTGGTTTGAGCGTTTGGCAAAAGACGGCGGGGCCGATTCAGACGCCCGACTCGAGGGAGATGTCGGCGTGGAGCCCCTCGCGGAGCGCCGAGTGGACGTGACAGATGTCCTCGCCCGTCTCGATGAGCGCGTCGACGTCCTCGTCGTCGACGTCGGCCTCGACGCCGATGTCGAAGGAGATGTCCGTCAGGTCGTCGTCGTCGTCGAGGTTCGCCTCCACGTCGACCTCGACGCGCCCGAGGTCGTCGTAGCCGTGCTGCTGGCCGGCGACGCGGAGCGCCGGCACGTAACAGGAGGCGTAGTCGGCCGCGAGTACCTCGTTGGGCGTCGGCCCGTCCTCGCCCGTCGCGTCGACGGTCAACTCGAAGTCGCCGACGCGGGAGACGGTAGTGTACCCTTCTTCGCAGACGCTGTTGGCTTCGATATCTGCCATAGCATCCCGACCGACGCCCGCCGACACCAAAAAGGTGGCTCGCTCGCCCGCTACTCGAAACTGAACGACTCGTCGCCGTCGAGGACGACGACCTCCGCGTCGCTACCGGCGGCTTTCACCTCGCGGCGGAAGTCCTCGGGGTCCTGCTCGATGGGCGGGAACGTGTCGTAGTGCATCGGGAGCGCGTAGTCGACGTCGAGCCAGTCGACGGCGATAGCGGCCTGTCCCGGCCCCATCGTGAAGTGGTCGCCGATGGGGACAGCGGCGGCATCGGGCTCCAGATACGGGCCGACGACCTCGCGCATCTCGACCATCAGGCTGGTGTCGCCTGCGTGGTAGAACGCCGTCGAGTCGGGGTCCGACTCCTGGGTGGGCTTCGTGTCGGAGATGACGAAACCCGCCGGCGGGCCGGCGCTGTTCTCGTAGTCGGTCATGATGCCGTTCGTGTGGTCCGCGCGGACCATCGTGACGAACGCGTCGCCACACTCGACGGTGCCGCCGAGGTTCATCCCCATGCCGCCGACGGCGTCGTCCATCCCCCACTCGTCCTCGGCGTAGGCGGCCAGTTCCGGCACCGCCACGAGCGTCGCCTCGGGATACTCCGCGGCGTGGGCGATGTGGTCGGCGTGTCCGTGCGTGAGCAGGACGTAGTCCGGGTCGTCGACGTCGGACGGCTCCAGCGACGTCTTCGGGTTGTCGAAGAACGGGTCGATGAGGAGACTGGTGTCACCGAGCTGTACGCCCCACGCGGAGTGCCCGTGCCAAGTGAGTTCCATCACGGCCGAACGTACCACCGGCCGACTATTAATTGTTCAGGCGGAGGAGGCGTCAACCCCGACGCCCCCGCCTGGTAGCTTTTTCACCGTTCGCGTCGAACGCCGAGCCATGCAGGAAGCGTTCGTCGAGCTGACGTGCCCGAACTGCGACAAACTGTGGGAGGAGGACGCGAACTACATGCCCGACCCCGACGAATCGTTCGTCTGTCCGGACTGCTCGACGGAGCGGTCCGCGTCGGTGTTCGCCCGGACGGAGCGCGACCTGGAGGTGCTCCAGCAACTGTGAGCGCCACCTTCGAACTGTACGAAGACCGGGACGGCGACTACCGCTGGCGGCTCGTCCACGAGAACGGCAACATCATCGCCGACTCCGGCGAGGGGTACGCCACGCGACAGAAGGCCCGGCAGGGCATCGACTCCGTGAAGCAGAACGCGCCCGACGCGCCGGTCAACGAACTCGACCGCGACGCGTAGCGACATCCACTTCTCGCCGGGACCACTCGGGTCCCGCATGAACGTTGCCGTCTTCGACACCGACGACCCGCGGTTCGACGACGCCGTCGCCATCCGCGAACTGGTGTTCGTCGAGGAGCAGGGCGTGCCGATGGACCGCGAACTCGACGGCCGCGACGACGCGGCCACCCACTTCCTCCTCACCAGCGAGGACGACCCGGTGGCGACCGCCCGGGCCCGTCCCTACGACGGTGCGCTGAAAGCCGAGCGGGTAGCCGTCCTCCCCGACTATCGCGGGGAGGGGTTCGGCGTGGCCGTGATGGACGCCCTCGAGTCGTACGCCGCCGACGAGGGGTACGACGAGGTTGTCCTCCACGCGCAGGTGCCGGTCGTCGCGTTTTACGAGCGGCTCGGCTACGAGCCCGAGGGCGAGGAGTTCGAGGACGCGGGCATCCCCCACCGGACGATGCGCAAGCGGCTCTCCTGACGGGCGACAGTGTTAGCCTCCCTGCCGTCGAAGCGGGCGCATGGATACCGTGTCCTCCGAGGGAGACGGTCGCTCGTCCCTGCCGGCGTGGGTCTGGGAGCGACACGCGAACCCGTGGAGCGGCTGGTCGCGGGCGGCGACGACGCCCGTACTCGTGTACGCGCTGTACCACCGCAACTGGCGACTCCTCGCGGCGGGGCTCGTCTGGCTGGTCGTCAACCCCGCCGCCTTTCCGCCGCCGGAGCGCGACGACGCGTGGATGACCCGGGGCGTCCGCGCGGAGCGCGCGTGGCTCGATGCGGGCCACGGGACGGTCGGCGCCGACTGGCCGAACGTCCTGAATCTCCTGAACGTCCCGGTGACGGCGTACCTCGGCTGGGCGACGCTCCGACGCCGCCCGGTCCACACCGTCGTCGCCACGGCGCTGTTGATGGGGCTGAAACTGCTGTGGATACGCGAGATAATCGACCGGACCGACCCGTGACGCGGACTCACCCCTGTGCGGCCAGGTACACGACGGCCATCTCGTGGAGTGCCGGGTGGGGCTGTGCCATCGGGCGGGCCGCCTGCACGGCCTCGATGCCCCCGCGGAGCGGGATACCGTCTTCGGCGGCGAGTGCAGTCGCGACGAGCGTGCTGCTCCGCGACACGCCGGCCTCGCAGTGGACGAGTAGCGACCCGTCGCCGTACAGGTCGCGGGCCGTCTCGGCCGCCGCCTCGAATCGGGACCACGTCACGTCGTCCCCGTCCACGAGCGGGCGGTGATGCGTCGTCAGCGGCTGGGGGTCGGCCGTCGCCGAGAGCACGTACTCGAACGACCGGTCGTGTTCATCGGGCGAAGCCGCGTGGACGTTACCGAGGAACAGGCCGTCGGAGACCCGTCGGACGACGGGATGGTCCTCGACGTAGCCGAACGGTCGGTACTCGGGCGCGTCGCTCCCGCTCACTGCAACCCGAGGTCGTGGTTCATCGAGTTGCCCGGCTTCGGGACCCCCTTCGCGGTGTACGTCTCGCCGGTGACGAACGACGCCGCGGGCGACAGCAGGAACGCCGTGAGGTCGGCTATCTCCTCGGGGTGGCCGATGCGACGGTGGACCTGCTCGCGTGGCGGCATGTCGGACTCGTCGATGCCGAGCGTCTCCGCGACGCCGGGCGTCTGTATAAGTCCGGGCGCGATACAGTTGACGCGGACGCCGCCGTCGCTCCACTCCGCCGCCAGCGTCTCCGTCAGCCGGATGATGGCCGCCTTCGCCGCGCCGTAGTGGCTCTCGTTGGGGGCGGCGTGCTGGCCGTTGACCGACGCCATGTTGACGATGGTCCCGCCGTCGCCGTCGGCATCGGTCCGCAGATACTCGCCGGCCACCTGACAACAGCGGTAGGTGCCGCCGAGGTTGAGGTCGGTCACGGCCTCCCACCCGCCCTCGGAGATGTCCTCGAAGGGGGCGACGAACTCGCCGCCAGCGTTGTTGACGGCGGCGTCGAGACCGTCGAACTCGTCGGCGGCCGCTTCGAAGAACGCCTCCACGTCGTCGCGGTCGCGCACGTCGCATTCGGTGGCGAACGCCTCGCCAGGTACGTCGGCGTCGTTGATTCCCTCGGCGACGGGGCCGACGCGGTCCATCGACCGCGAGCAGAGTGCGACGCTCGCGCCGGCGGCCGCCAGCGTCTCCGCTATCGACCGCCCGATACCTTGCGACGCGCCGGTGACGACGACGCGCTGGTCCGCGACAGAGAAGTCGGGTGCGTCCATACCGACTCCGGTGCCGCAGGGGGCTTTGTTCTGTCGCCTGTGCCGGCTCACCCCAGCAGACGCGGCAGGATGACGAGTAGCAACAGCACCAGCATGACGGCGGCGACGAACACGCCGCCGAGCATGAGCGGGTCGACCGCTCCGGGAATCACGACCTGCGTGAGCACCGTCGCTCCCCCGGCGACGCTCCCGGCGGCGACCCCTCGTCGCGTGTTCACCCCGTCGAGCACGCCCGACCGTTGACACGGTGGTCCCCTGAACGTTCCGTCCGCTCCGGAAACCCTATCGCCAATGCGGCCCGTCTGCGTGTATGCGACAGGTCCGCTTCCGCGACCCGGACGGTGACGTCCGCCTCGGCGAACTGGCCGACGACCGCGTCCACGCGTTCCCGAACCACGGGAGCCGACTCGCCGGCGAGGAGACGTTTCCGGTCGGCACCGTCGAGTTCCTCCCGCCCTGCGAGCCGAGCAAGGTCGTCTGCGTCGGCCTCAACTACGCCGACCACGCCGACGAACAGGGGAAGGAGGTGCCCGACCGCCCCCTGCTGTTCCTGAAACCCCCCAACACCGTCGCCGCGCACGGCGACACGCTCGACCTGCCGGCGGGGAAACAGCGACTCGACCACGAAGCGGAACTCGGCGTCGTCGTCGGGGAGCGGTGCAAGGGCGTCGCCGACGACGACGCGATGGCCCACGTTGCGGGGTTCACCTGCGTCAACGACGTGTCGAACCGCGACGACCAGGCGGTCGAGCAGAACTGGGTCCGCGGGAAGGCGTTCGACGACGCCGCCCCCATCGGCCCCGTACTGGCGACGCCGGACGAGGTCCCTCCCGACGCAGAGGTCCGGTGTACCCTCAACGGGGAGGTGGTCCAGTCCTCCTCGCGCGAGGAGTTCATCTTCTCGGTGCCGGACCTGCTCGCGGAGATTTCGACGTACATGACCCTGGAGCCCGGTGACGTGGTCTCGACCGGAACCCCTGCCGGCGTCGGCCCACTCGCCGATGGCGACATCGTCGAGGTGTACGTCGAGGGCGTCGGCACGCTCCGCAACACCGTGTCGATTCCCTGAGAATCAAGTGCGGCCGGCGGCAACCGCCGGTCGTGCATCTCCGCTCGTCCGACCTCGCCGCCTACGCTCTCCTCGGTGGCTCCGCGCTCCTCGGACTCGCGCTGTGGCCGTCGCTCCCCGAACGCATGGCAATCCACTTCGGACCCTCGGGGAACGCCGACAACGTCGTGGCGAAGCCGCTCGCAATCGTTCTCGCCCCCGGCGTCGGCGTTGGAAGCGTTCTGGTGACACGCTACGGCCCCGACTGGCTGACCCGGAACACCTCGGGGCCGTGGATGGAGTCGCTGTCCGTCGTGTTTCTCGCGGGCGTCATCGCCTACGTCCAGGTGTTCCTCTACGCCTGGAACCTCGGGTTCGACGTGAGTCCGTCGCTCGCTATCGCCCCGGTGGTGGTCGCCGCGTGCGCGCTCGTCGCGTACTCGTTCACGCGGGCCTGACCGGACCGCCGAGAGGAAACGCATAAGTTTAGGCTGACCTAATTCACCCCGTGCAGCTGACGCGACGTGACGCCATCGCGGCGCTGTCGGGCGCCGGCATCGTCGTCGGGGGCGGGGCGGCCTCCCTTTCCCGTCAGATGGCACGGGCGGCGGCGGACGACGACCCGGAGCTTCCGTCGATCGACGCGACGCTGGAGACGCTGGTGGCGGCCGCGGAGGCGGTGTACCCGTCGGCCGTCGAGGGCATCCCGGCGTTCGTCGAGACGTACTCCCTGGGGCGTATCGAAGGACGGGAGTCGTATCTTCGGGGCGTGCGCGAGGCGTCGGCCACGCTGGACGGACACGCCGACGTGTGGTTCGACGCCGACTCCTTCGCGGCGCTGTCGCCCGAGAACCGGGACGCCCTGCTTCACGATATGGGCGTCCACACCGCCGACCCGGCGGTCGACGGCACCGCCGCCGAGCGAGTCCGTCGCTACGTCGTGAACGAACTCCAGTACGCGCTGTACGCCTCACCGACCGGTGGCGAACTCGTCGGGCTGGAGAATCCGCAAGGTCACCCCGGCGGGACCCAGAGCTACCAGCGGGGGCCACGGTGACCGACACGCGAACGCCGTCCACCGGCGTCGACGTCTGTGTCGTCGGCGCGGGACCCGCGGGCGCGCTCGTCGCCAACCGCCTCGCGGATGACGGCGCGAGCGTGGTCGTCCTCGAAGCCGGCCCCCGGTTCGACGACGCGAACGACCGCGAGCGGATGGAGCGGGCCATCCGTCCGTCGGGCGGGAGCGTCTGGGGGATGGGCGGCGAACGCGACGCGTTCTCCACTTCCGGCCGCTACTACCCGTTGAATGCCGCCCGCGTGAAGGGGGTCGGCGGCACAACGAACCACTGGCAGGGGATGGTGATGCGCCTCCACGAGCGGGATTTCGCCGGCGACAACGTCGGGCCGGCGTGGCCGCTCGACTACCGTGACCTCCGGCCGTACTACGCGGCCGCCGAACGGACGTTCGGCGTCGCGGGCGCGTCGGACAACCCCTTCGCACCGCCTCGAGAGGAGCCACACCCGATGCCGGCGTTCCCGCCCTCGTACTCGGATTCGCTGTTCGCGGAGGCGTGCGAACAGGTGGGCGTCGCCACCCACTCGGTGCCGAACGCCCGCAACTCCGAGCCGTACGACGACCGTTCCCCCTGTGTGGGCTACGGCACCTGCAAGCCGGTCTGTGCGTCGGGCGCGAAGTACAGCGCCGACCACACCATCGAGCAGGCCGAACGGAAGGGAGTACGCGTCGTCGACCGCGTGCCCGTCCAGCGGCTGGAAACGGACCCGTCGGGCCAACAGGTCACCGCCGCCGTGTACGCGAGGCCTGACGGCACCGAACACCGACAGACGGCCGACGTGTTCGTGCTCGCGGCTGGCGGCGTCGAGATTCCCCGACTGCTCCTGCTGTCGGCGAACGACCAGCATCCCGACGGCCTCGCCAACTCCTCGGGGCTGGTCGGGCGGTACTTCGCGGACCACCTGTTCGCGGGCATGGGCGGCGTCCTCGACGAGCGGACGCGCCAGAAGCACGTCGGGTTCATCACCAGCGAGTGCCACCAGTTCTACGACGACCCCGGGCAGTCGACGCGGGGCGTTCCGGCCCGCGAGGGACCGCTCAACCCGATTAAACTGGAGTTTCTCAACTACGCGGGCCCTTCGCCCGTCGAGCAGGCGCTCTCGGCGGACGACTGGGGCGACAGCCTGCTCGAGGACCTGAAAGCGAGCTACGGAAACCACGTCGCCATGGGCGGGCTGGTGGGACAGACCCCCCGCCGGGAGAACCGCATCGCGCTCGACCGCTCGCGGACCGACGACCACGGCAACCCCGTGCCGGAAATCGTGTGGTCGCTCGACGACCGGACGGAGCGAACGCTGGAGCGTGCAAACGAGATACAGCGGGCGATACTGGAGGCGCTGGGCGTCGATATCCGGTGGTCGGTCGGCCCGGAGAACACCGGACCTGCGTTCCACCACACGGGGACGACGCGGATGAGCCGCGACCCGTCGGCCGGCGTCGTCCGCCCGGACCTGCGGACTCACGACGTGTCGAACCTGTATCTCCCGTCGTCGTCCGTGTTCCCGAACCCGGGGGCGATGAACCCCACGCTGACCATCGGCGCGCTCGCGCTGAAATGCGCCGACCACGTCGCAGGGCGACTGTGAGAGGCTGACACGCGACGGCCAACTTTTTTCTTCCGGGGTCTCACTCTCCGGTCGAGTTCCGATGCCCAGTTCCGTCGCCTGACCGGCGCCCCGCGCGTCGGCCCCGGCCCGCACCGATTCTCGACCGACGGAACACACGGCCATGTCACGAGCAGTCATCGGAGTACGGACGGACAGCGGCACAGCGGACACGACCGAAATCGAGGCGCTGGCGGGGACCGGTGGGTACGAGGTTGTCCACGCGACGGGGGTAGTCGCGCCCAGGGACGCCACCTACAACCTCCCGCCAAGAGTGGTCGACGACCTGGCGACGGCCGTCGCCGACACGGGCGCGGACACAGTTGTCGTCGACGCCGACCTCACGCCCGGACAGGCGTTCAACCTCGCCGAGCGGTTCCCGGAGGGGACGACCGTCCTCGACCGCTACCGGCTCGTCCTCGACGTGTTCGAGGCCGGAGCGGGGACGAAAGCCGCCCGGCTACAGGTCGAGCGCGCGCGGTTGGAACACGAACTGCCGCGCCTCCGCGAGCGCATCAACCGCGACGAGGCGACCGAGATAACGCGCCACGACGAGGAGGGCAAGCCGATTGAGGACCACAAGCGCCGCATCGACGAACTGACGCGGAAACTGAAGCGCATCGAGGACCCCACCGCGGAGCGGATGGCACGGCGCCGCGAGGCGGGGTTCGACTGCGTGGCGCTGGCGGGCTACACCAACGCCGGGAAGACGACCCTGCTCCGGCGTCTCGCCGCGGCCGTCGACAGCGAAGCCTCGGGGCCGGCGGACCTCGACACCGGCCCGGGCGTCGCGGACCGCCTCTTCGAGACGCTCGGCACGACCACCCGGCGCGCGACGTTCGGGGAGCGGCCGGCGCTGGTCACGGACACCGTCGGGTTCGTCTCGAACCTCCCCCACGACCTCGTCGCACCGTTCGAGGCGACGCTGACGACCGCCCACCACGCCGACGTGGTGGTTCTGGTCGTCGACGGCTCCGACCCGGCCGAGATGATTCGGCGGAAGGTCGCCGTCGCCCGCGACCAGCTCGCCGACACCGAAGGAGCGGTCGTCCCGGTCGTGAACAAGGTCGACCGACTGGACGGCGCGGCGCTCGCGACGGCCCGCGAGGCCGTCGGTGGCGACCCCGTCGCCGTCAGCGCCCGGGACGGCGGCCTCTCGGCGCTTCGCGAGCGCGTGCTCGCGGAACTGCCGACGGAGCGGACGACCCTCCGGATGCCCAACTGCGACGCGGCGATGTCGCTCGTCTCGTGGGCGTACGACCACACACGGGTCCACGACGTGTCGTACGGCGACCGAGTCACCGTGGAACTGTCAGGTCGCCCGGCGGTCGTCGCGGAGGCAAAGCGGCGCGCGTCAGAGACTCGCGCCGGCGGCCAGTAATCCCGCGTCGACGAGCACCAGCACCGCCGCCACGGATGCGGCCCGGAGGAACGGCCGGGCCTCGCGGGCCGGGGTCCGCACCTTGTCCTGGTCGGTCCCGTCGCGGAGTTTCGAGGCGCCGACTTCGACGAACGCCACCATAGCCAGCCACAACACGAGCATTCCGAGCACGAGGTGCCCCCGCCCGCTACCGGTCAGCGACTCGAACGTGTAGATGACGCCGGCCTGGTGGCCGCCGGTGAGGAACACGAACACCGAACTGACCCGGGTGACGGTCGTCAGTTTCCCGGTCGCGGCCGCCAGCGTCTCCGGGGCCAACTCGCCGGCGTGGGCGACCGGATTGACGGCGTAGGTGAAGAACAGCACCGCGCCCGTCATCAGCGCGCCGAACAGCATGTGGACGACGTACGACACCGTGAGGTCGACGTTCCCCAACTGCAAGAGGAAGGCGGATTCCATACCGGGCCGACTCGCGGGTGCACCGTCAACCTACCGTTCTTTGGGGTTCCGCACCCCGGTTCGGGCATGGACCTCGACGACGCCTTCCCGGGGCGCTCGCTCGCCGTCGTCGGCGCCGGCGGCAAGAAGACGACGCTGTACGCGCTCGCGACCGCCCGCGACCGCGCGGTCCTGACGAGCACGGTCCGGATTCCGCCGTTCCGCGAGACAGTCCGGAGCCTCGTCACGGAGGACCCCGTCGCGGCGCTTGAGGGACCGTTCCCGCTCGGCCTCGCGGCCGAAGACGAGGGCGACCGACTGCGGGGGTACGACCCCGCTGTCGTCGACGACCTGATAGACGCACACGCTGGCTCCGTCCTGGTGAAAGCCGACGGCGCTCGCACCCGCCTGCTGAAGGCCCCAGCGGAGCACGAACCCCGCTTGCCGGAGCGCGTCGACACGGTCGTCCCCGTCGCCAGCGTCCGCGCGGTAGGAGAGCCGTTGACCGACGAGCACGTCCACCGACCAGAGCGCGTGGCCGAGGTGACGGGGCTGTCACCGGGCGACGAACTCGGCGGCGAGGACGTGGCCCGGGTGCTCGCCAGTCCGGAGGGTGGCCTGAAACGCGTTCCCGACGGTGCGCGGGTGGTCCCGCTGGTGAACATGGCCGACACCGAGCGACTCGCGGACACCGCACGGACCATCGCTCGACGGGTCCACGACCGGGCGGATGTCGAACAGGTCGTGGTCGCGCGGATGGACCGGGCGGAGATCGTCGACGTGGTGTGACCGGTCAGTCGTCGGCCGCGAGACGGTCGGGGTCGGCTTCGGGGCCGACCGGTTCGATTCGGACGCTCGACACCTTGTACTCGGGGATGCCGCTCTGGGGGTCCAGCGTCTCCTCGTTGGTGAGGCGGTTCACGGCTCCATCAGCGAAATGCATCGGGACGAACACGACGCCCTCGCCGACGCGGTCGGTCACCGTCGCACGGACGGTGATGTCACCCCGCGGCGAGGTGACGCGGACGTACTCGCCGTCGCTCACGCCGAGCGACTCGGCGGTCGCCGGATGTATCTCGACGAACGCTTCCGGCACGTGGTGGGTCAACCCCTCCGCGCGGCGGGTGAGCGTCCCGGTGTGGAAGTGGTACATCACCCGCCCGGTGGTCAGCGTCAGCGGGTACGCCTCGCCCGGCAGTTCGCCCGGCCGGCCCATGTCGGCGGGGACGAACCGTGCCATTCCGTCCTCGAAGTTGAACCCGGCCTCGTAGAGGAACCGCGTCCCGGGGTCGTCGGCGTCGCGGCAGGGCCACTGGAGGCCCCCCTCGCGTTCGAGGCGGTCGTGGCTGATGCCGCCGTATATCGGTGCGACCTCCGCGATTTCGTCCATCACGCTGGCGGCGTCGGGGTAGTCCCAGTCCGCACCGAAGCGGTTGGCGACCGACTGGAGGATATCGAGGTCCGGGCGGGCCTTCCCGGGTGCGTCCAGCGCCTTCCCGACCAACTGCACCCGGCGCTCGGTGTTGGTGAACGTCCCCGACTTCTCGGCGAACGACGCCGCCGGGAGCACCACGTCGGCGTGTTCCGCGGTCTCGGTGAGAAACAGGTCCTGCACGACGAGGAACTCTAATTCCTCCAGCGCGCGCTCGGCGTGGGAGATGTCCGGTTCCGAGAGCGCGGGGTTCTCCCCCATCACGTACAGGCCCTCGACGTTGCCATCGAGTGCTTCGTCGAACACCTCCGGCACCTTCAGCCCCTCGCCCTCCGGCGGGCGGGTACCCCACACGTCCTCGAACTCGTCTAACACCTCGGGGTCGGTCGGGTCGCGGTAGCCCGGGAGCTTGTTCGGGAGCGTCCCCATGTCACCGCCGCCCCCCTGCACGTTGTTGTGCCCGCGGAACGGCGAGAGGCCGGCGTTCGGCTTGCCGACCTGTCCGAGCAACAGCGCGAGGTTCGCCACCGCGAGCACGTTGCGGGTGCCGTGGCTGTGCTGTGTCATCCCCATCGCCCAGCCAAAGACGACGTTCTCGGCGTCGGCGAGCGTCTCTGCCGCCCGCTCGAGGTCCGCGGGCGCGACGCCGGCCAGCCGCTCCACCTCGTCGGGCGTGAACGGCTCCACCTTCTCGCGGAGCGCCTCGAAATCGTGGACGTGCTCGTCGACGAACGCCTCGTCGTACATGTCCTCCTCGATGACGTACCGCGCGAGCCCGTTGAGCCACGCGATGTCGTATCCCGGTTTCGTGCGGACGTACTGGCCGGCGTGCTCGGCGATGCCGACCTTCCGGGGGTCGAACACCACGAGGTCGGCACCGTCGCGGACGTTCTGCTTGATGCGCGTGGCGAGCACCGGGTGGCTCTCGGTCGTGTTCGACCCCGTGATGAGGTAGGCGTCGGCGTTGGCGACGTCCTCGATGGAGTTGGTCATCGCGCCGTAGCCGACCGTCTGGAGCAGGGCCGCAACCGTCGAGGAGTGACAGAGTCGCGCGCAGTTGTCGACGTTCTTCGTCCCCAGCACCGCGCGGGCGAACTTCTGGAGCAGGTAGTTCTCCTCGTTCGTGCATTTCGAGGAGGCGAAACACGCCACGCTGTCGGTGCCGTGGTCGGCCTGCACCTCTCGCAGGCCCTCCACGACCCGGTCCACGGCTTCGTCCCACGACGCCTCGCGGAACTCCCCGTTTTCCTTCACGAGCGGCGTCGTCAGGCGGTCGTCGCTCCCGACGAACTCGTAGCCGAACTTCCCCTTGACACACGTCGAGAAGTCGTTGGCCGGCGCGCCGTCCGGCCCCGTCGCGCGCACGCCGAGTACCTCGTCGTCGTCCGCGTACACCTCGAACCGACAGCCGACCGCACAGTAGCCACAGGTCGTCTCCGTCTTCTCGACGCCGCGGAGTCGGCCGTCCGCCACGAGCGTCGCCACGTCGAACAGTCGCCCCTCCGAGAGCGTGTTGGCGGCGACGGCTTCCGCGGCGTGCTCGCCCATCACGAACGCGTCCTCCGCGGTTTCGCGGGCTTTCCGCTTCGCGCGAGCCATGAAGCCGGCGACGCCGGACTGCGCCGGTTCGTCAGGCGGGCCGGCGCCGCGGTCGCGCTCGCTCTCGATCGTCTTCCCGACGGAGTTCTTCTGTGTGAACCCCGGGAGCGGGAGCGTCGTCGCGTCGGTCAGCCCCTGCTCGACGAGCGACCCGGTCGGACAGACCGTCGCGCAGTGGCCACAGGAGACGCACGTCGAGTCGGCCATCGCGTCGGCGTCGTTCTGGAACGCGATGCGCGTGTCCTCGCCGGAGCCCTCGATTTTGAGGACGCCCTCGACCTGCACGTCGTTGCAGGCGTCTACACAGCGGTTACAGAGGATGCATTTGTTGCGGTCTATCTGGATGTTCGGCGAGGAGTCGTCGAGCGGTTCGTACGCGTCGCGGTCGTCGAACACGCCGTACCGCGGGTGTTCGACGCCGTTCTCGATGGCCGTGTCCTGTAGCTCACAGCGGCCGTTCTTCCCGCAGGTCGTACACCGGAGGTTGTGGTTCGACAGCACGAGGTCGAGGTTCACGTCGCGGGCTTCCGCGGCGGCGGGGTCGTCGGTGCTGACGGTCGCTCCCTCCCGTGCCGGCCGCGAGCAGGCGGCCACAAGTTCGCCGCCTTCCGCGACGGTGCAGGTGCGACACGTCGAGCGCGGGCCTATCAACTCGCTCGCGTCGCTGTCGCGGTCGTAGTGACACAGCGCGGGCACCTCACGGCCGGCGGCCTCCACCGCATCGAGCAGGGTGCTCCCGGCCGGCACGGTCACCGTCTCGCCGTCCACCGACAGCGTGACGGGGTCGTCACCGACCGCCAGCGGCGGGTCGTTCGCGGTGCCCGTCTCGAAGTCCTCGGTCAGCGGCGTCTCGTGTTGCGGGTCCTCGACGCCCGGCACGCGCGGCAGGGGGTCGGAGCTCACCGGCACTCACCCGCCGGACAGCGGCCGTTCGCGTGGGCGGTGAACGCCGGGCCGAACTCGTCGAGCGCCGTCAACACGGGGCGGGCCGCCTCCGTGCCGAACTCGCACAGCGAGGTGTCTCTCACCGTCAGGCCGAGTTCCCTGACCTCGCCCGCGTCGAACTCGCCGTCGTATATCTCACGGAGGAGTTCGTGGAGCTGTTTCGACCCCTCGCGGCAGGGGACACACCGGCCGCAGTTCCCCTCGCGCGCGAGTTTCGCCCGCGTCCCGGCGACGGCGACCGGACACCGACCCGGTTCGAACAGTTCGACGCCGCCAGCGGTGCCGAGACGCGCCCCGGCCATCGCGTCGGCGTTCGCCGGCACCGACAGCGACCGCGTGAGGCCGCCGAACCGCCCGCCGACGCAGGCCGACTCGAACGACGGCCGGCCGACGCCCCGGAGCGCCTCGGACAGCGGTGCGTCCGTCGGCACCTCGACCGTCGCGCGCTCGTCGCCGTGGATGACCGTCAGGAGCCGCGTCCCCGGGTCGGCGGGCGCGCCGACCGCCCCGTCGCGGGCCAGCGCCATCGCCTGTGCCAGCGTCCGCGGCGTGTGGACGACCGTGGGCCGGCCGAACAGACCGTACTCGGCGGGCCCCGGCGGTCGCCGCCGGGCCTCGATGCGCTCGCTCCCCTCCAGCGATTCGAGCGTCATCGTCGGCTCCGTCACCCGGTAGTCGTCGGGGGCGGTGACCACATCGACCGGCGCGTCGAGGTAACCACGGTCGTCCGCCGCCGCGACCAGGGCCTCGACCCGCGAGCGGGCGAGCGTGTCGCTCTCGGCGACGGCGACGACCACGTCCGTCGCGTCGACGCGGGCCGCGACGGCGTCGGCACCCGCAAGCACCGTCGCCGGGTCCGACTCGAGGAGCAGACGGTCACCGTCGATAGCCGGGTCCGTCTCCGTAGCGTTGACGACGACGACCGGGTCGCCAGCCGTCTCGCGGGCGAGGTCCCACGTCGCCGCGACGCGCCGGTCGGAGCCGACCGCACGGGCGGCATCGCCCCGCCCGCGGCCACGGAGACCGGCGTCCCTGACCGCGCTCTCGACCCGTTCGGGGTCGACCTCGTCGAGCGCCGCCGGGGCCGTGGGGTCGACCCAGCCACAGTGCCGGAGCACCCGCCGCGTCCCGGCCCCCAGCGGCCCGCCGCTCGGCTGTGGAGGCACGTCGGGCGCGTGGTCGACGGTGGCGTGTGCACCCTCCGTCGGCAGGTCGCCTGCCGAAAGCGCCGCGGCGAGTCGGTCGGCACGCTCGGGCGTCACGTCGGCGTGGATGGCCGTCCGACCGTCCAGCGTGGCGAAGGCGAGCGGTTCCAGACGCGACGCGCCGGTCGGCCCGACTTCGAGCACTCGCACCTCGCCGCCACGGGCGGCCTCGACCCCCCGCTCGCCGCCGGCCGCGGACCCGACGGTCAGCCGCAGGGTCGCGTGTGTGTCCATGGCACGGACCACGGCCCGGACCGTCAAAAGCGTGTCCGGGGGCGGCGTGTGAGCACGCTTAAGGCGAGTCGGGCGCTCGGTTCGGGTATGCAACCACGGGACCTCTCCGCCCACGTCCCCTACGAGGCAGGGCGGGGTATCGAGGAGGTGGCCCGCGAACTCGGGTTCGACCCCGAGGACCTGGTCAAACTCTCCTCGAACGAGAACGCGTGGGGGCCGTCGCCGGAGGCGGTCGTCGCGCTCCGGGAGGCCGCCGGGACGGTCCACACCTACCCGAAGGCCGCCCACACGGACCTGACGGAGGCGCTGGCCGACGAGTGGGACGTCGCGCCCGCGCAGGTGTGGCTGGCCAACGGCGGCGACGGCGCGCTCGACTATCTCGCGCGGGCGACGCTCGACCCGGGCGACGAGGTGCTCGTCTCCGACCCCGGGTTCGCCTACTACGCGATGTCGGCCCGATATCACCACGGCCGCGTGAACGAGTACCCCCTGCGGAAGGCCGACGACTTCGAGCAGACGGCCGAAACGGTACTCGACCACTACGACGGCGAGCGGGTCGTCTACGTCACGTCGCCGCACAACCCCACCGGCTCGGAGATGCCGCTCGACGAGGTGGAGACGCTCGCCGACCGCACCGACGAGGAGACGCTCGTCGTCGTCGACGAGGCGTACGGCGAGTTCTCGGCGTCGCCGTCGGCGGTCCGGCTGGTCCGCGAGCGCGACGACGTGGCCGTGTTGCGGACGTTCTCGAAGGCGTACGGACTCGCGGGCGTCCGCCTCGGCTACGCGCTCGTCCCCGAGCCATGGGCCGACGCGTACGCCCGCGTCAACACGCCGTTCGCGGCGAGCGAACTCGCCTGCCGGGCCGGTCTCGCGGCGCTGGGCGACGAGGCCCACGTCGAGCAGGCCGTCGAGGGCGTGCGGTGGGCCCGCGAGCACCTCCGGTCGGAACTCGACTGCCCGACGTGGCCCTCCCAGGGGAACTTCGTGCTTGCGGAGGTGGGCGACGCGACCCGGACGTTCGAGGCCGCCAAAGGGCGGGGCGTCATCGTCCGCGACACCTCGTCGTTCGGTCTCCCCGAGTGCGTGCGCGTCACCTGCGGCACCGAGGAGCAGACGAAACGCGCCGTCGAGGTGCTGAACGAGGTAGCATGAGGGTCGCCGTCACCGGGACGCCCGGCACGGGCAAGACCACCGCGGTCGAGCGGGTCGACACCGGCCTCCAGGTGGTCCACCTGAACGACGTCGTCCGCGAGCAGGGGTTCGACACCGGCATCGACGACGAGCGGGGGTCGGTCGTCGCGGACATGGAAGCGCTGACCGACTGGCTCGCTGACCGCGAGGACGTGCTCGTGGAGTCGCATCTCGCCCACCAGTTCCCGATGGACCGGGTTGTGGTCCTCCGGTGTCATCCCGACGAACTGGAGCGGCGCCTCACGGAGCGGGGCGAGACGGACGCGAAAGCCCGCGAGAACGCGGAGGCGGAGGCGCTGGACGTGGTGCTGTCGGAGGCCGTCGAGCGCCACGGCCTCGACAGCGTCTACGAGATAGACACGACCGACCTGACGCCCGACGAGACGGCGGCCGAAATCGAGGCCGTCGTCGCGGGCGAGCGCGACCCCTCCGCGGGCGAAGTCCAGTTCATCGACTACCTATGACGCTCGACCAGTACCGCTCCGTCGCGGACCGCGCGCTCGACCCGCTCGTGCGGGCGGCCGTCCGCGTCGGCCTGACCCCGGACGCCATCTCGGTCGTCGCGTTCGGCACCGCCGCCGCCGCGGGCGTCACCTACTACTACGCGGTGCCCGGCGGCCTGCTGTACCTGCTCGGTGCCGTCCTCGTGTTCTGCAACGGCGTGCTCGACGTGCTCGACGGGATGGTCGCGCGCCGGACAGACACCGCTTCGAAGGCGGGCGACTTGCTCGACCACGTGCTCGACCGCTACGCCGACATCGTCGTCATCGCGGGGCTGGCCGCGGGCGTCGGCCGGTACGCGCTGGGGCTGGCGGCCGTGACGGGCGTGCTGATGACCTCGTATCTCGGCACGCAGGCCCAGGCGGTCGGCCTCGACCGGGTGTACGGCGGGCTGGTCGGCCGTGCCGACCGCCTCGCGCTCATCGGCCTCGTCACCGCGGCGGCCGCGTTCACTACCATCTCGGTTCAGGGGCTCTCGCTCGTGGCGCTGTTGCTCGTGTTCTTCGCTATTGTGGGGCATCTGACCGCACTCCAGCGGTTCTACTACTCGATGCGCGCGCTGGAGTAGGCGCCGTTCCCCGCCGTCGTGCGTTTTATACCCCGCGCTGGCTAACGCCGGGTATGGTCCAGTGCGAGATGTGCGGCACGGACGTCGCCGACCCGAAGACCGTGAAGGTAGAGGGCGCGGAACTCGACGTCTGTTCCGACTGTGCCGACTTCGGGACCGAGGTACGCGACGAGTCGACGTCGACGACGTCGACGAAGTATTCGACCTCCTCGTCGTCGGGGTCGTCGTCCACCTCGTCGAGTTCGTCGTCGGGGTCGTCCTCGTCGTCCGGTGGCTCACAGCGCCGGCGCGACATGTTCGACGAGATGGACGAAATCGCGCAGGACTACGACGAGCGCATCCGGAACGCCCGCGAGTCGAAAGGCGTCTCCCAGGAGGACCTCGCGCGGGAGCTGAACGAGAAGGCGAGTCTCATTCGGAAACTGGAGCGGGGCGACACGCTCCCCTCCGACAAGGTCCAGCGGAAACTCGAGAAGGCGCTGGGCATCTCGCTCACCGAGGGCGCGGCGACGGGCGACGACGAGGAGTACGAGAGCGACTCCTCGACCGGGTCGTACACGCTCGGCGACGTGGTCAAGCGGAAAGACTGACCGGCCGCAGGGAGCCGCCTGAAGCGGTCAGGAGCACTCGGTATGCGTCCCGAACCGTCATAGCAGGGTTTATTCTTAATCAGCTACCTGTCTACCACATGGAAGAGCGCGTGCCGGAGGCCACCCCTGAAGCGCTGACCGCGACGCTGGTGCGGTACACCGACGGGCCCGACCAGTTGACCATCCACCCGGAGGACGCGGACGACGTGACGATGATGGGGGCGTGGATAACGGCCGACGCGGGCGCGTTCGTCGCGCTCGACGAGGTCAGATAGCCTCCGTCTCGGACAGCGGCACGACGTGACGCCCCGGTCCACCCTCCGGAGGGTCGTCCAGCGCCACCCCGACCACGGGTTCCCCGCCCTTCACGGTGTACGACGCCTCGACGACGGTTCCCTCGTGCCGCTCGCCGTCGACGGTGACGGCGACCCGGGTGCCCTCCATGCGACCCCTTCGGGTCGCCCGTCTCATACTCCCTTCGCCTGTGGCAGGCGTCCGTCACTCTCTCGCGCGAAGCGAGTAGAGCAGGACGAGGATGCCCGCCGCCTCGGAGGCGCGCGAGGCGACGAGCGTGTACTCTATCGCCGGAGCGGTCGCCGCGAAGTAGCGGGCGACGAACGGAACGACGACCATCTCCGCGAGACTCGGAACCACCGTTATCAACAGCATTCCGACGGCGAGATACAGCATCGGCCTGCTCTCGTTACGCCGGTGGCCCTGGTAGGCGCGAGCGGTGATGACTACCCCGAGGACGACGACGAGTAGGCCGAGCGCGAACGCCGCGGCGGCCGGGAGCGGCGTCGGTCGCAACTGCGACATCACAGCTCCTCCCACATCTCGGTGAGGCGGTCCGCCGGGTGACCGCTCCGGTCGACGCTGACTGCGAACCCGTCGTCGTCGGCCGTGACGACCAGTCGGTCGAGCCGCGACCGGTAGATGCTCCGGTGGTGGCCGTCGTCGTCCACCTCGGTCGCCTCCGCGAGGAGACCCAGTTCCTGCAACCGTTCGACCCGTCGGTAGACGGTCGGGCGCGATACGTTCAGCCGCTCGGCGAGTTGGGGTGCGGACATGGCTGTCGAGTTGGTTGCCCGGAGGATGCCGCGGGCGTACTCGTCGTCGAGGAGGGCGAAAAGCTCCGCCGGAGGGACCTCGGGCACGCACGGACCGACCGCGCCGACCCACATAAATCGGGGCGCGGTGTTTCCGGGCCTGAAACACTGCCTGCGACACTATACCGGTCGCGGACGGTGTTGGTCACGCGGGGCCGGTCCCACGCTGACGCCAGCCCTCCACCACTCTGGCGGGCGTCGAAACCGGCGAGCGCCGCGAGAACGGACAGCTATTTGCCCCGCCCCGCGCGTCTCCCGGTATGTTCGTCCTCGTCAATCTGAAGGCGTACCCGTGTGACCCCGTCGCCGTCGCGTCCGCCGCGGCGGATGTGGCGGACGACTCGGGCGTCCGGGTGGCCGTCGCACCCCAGGCCGCCCACCTCGGTACGGTCGCGGACACGGGCGTCGAGACGTTCGCACAGCACGTCTCCCCCGTCGAACACGGGAGCCACACCGGGTCGACGCTCGCGGAGGCGGCCGCCGACGCGGGCGCGACCGGAACCCTGCTCAACCACTCGGAGCGTCGGCTGAAACTTGCGGACATCGACGCTTCCTTGCGGGTCGCAGAGCGTGCCGGCCTCGAAACCGTCGCCTGTGCGAACAACCCCGAGCAGATAGCCGCCGTCACGGCGCTGGGACCGGACGCCGTCGCGGTCGAACCGCCCGAACTCATCGGCACCGGAACCCCCGTCTCGCAGGCCGACCCCGACGTGGTGGAGGACGCCGTCGCGGCCGCCGCGAGCGTGGACGACGACGTCGACGTCTACTGTGGCGCCGGCATCTCGACGGGCGAAGACGTGCTCGCCGCTCGCGAACTCGGGTCGACGGGCGTTCTGTTGGCGTCGGGCGTGGCGAAGGCCGACGACCCCCGGGCGGCGCTGGAGGACCTCGTGAGCGGTCTTTAGCTTCCGTACCAGTCCATCCGCCGACCGCGGAGCACCGCGGCCAGCACGAACCCCAGCACGCCCCCGAGCAACACGCCGTCGAGCGGGTCGAACACCACCGCGGTCACGGTAGCGACCACGAGGATACCGAGGACGGTCAGCGCGTCGATACGTTCCATGTGGTCGGTCGCTCCGCCGCCGTGATAAAACTCGGGCCGACGTCGGCTCAGGCTTCCGGCCAGTCCTCGGCCGTCTCCGGCGGCTTCGCGGGCGGTAGCGACTCCTCGATGGCCTCGACGGTCGCGGCCACGTCCTCGTCGTCGAGTCGGTCGTCGTGGTCCTCGACGACGATGTCGCGGATGCGCGTCGTGTAGCCGCCGCGTCCGGCGTGCTCGATGAGTCCCGTGTCGCGCAGGCGCCCGTTGCGCCGGTACGCCTCCGTCCGGGTGGCGTCCCCGCCAGCGGTGACGTGGGCGTCGACGGGTGATGCCGGGCCGTACTCGTGGTAGTGGGCCAGCATCCCTCGGGCGACGGGGTCGAGTTGCTCTATCTTCTCGCGCAGGCGGCCGACCACCGGCCGCTTGCTGTTCGGGACGCCCTCGCCGGGCGCGACGTCCGGTTCCTCGCTTTCCGGCGGGTCGAACGCGCCGTCCCAGTCGGAGTCGTCCACACCGCCGGAGTGGTCGTCGAACTCCGGTTCGACGTCCCCGACGCCGGCGCCGTCGGCCGCCGTCTCGCTCCCGCCGACCATCTCCGCCATCCGGTCGGCGCCGAAGTCCTCGGCGCGGGGCGCGCCCGCGGCGTGGGGGTCGTCGGCCGTCTCGGTCCGTGTCGTCGACGCGTCCGCGTCGTCGGCCGGGTCAGGTGCGTCTCCGGGGTCGGCCACTTCGTCGAGTTCCGCCTGGTAGCCGGTGACGTCCTCGCGGAACGCCCTACCCGTCGCGTGGGCCATCATCGCCCGCGAGAACTGCTCGGCCATCTGCGAGAGGTCGCGCGCCTCCTCCAGTTCGGCCTCGAGTTCCTCGATGCGCTCCTCCTTGTCCTTCAGTTCGAGTTCGAGTTGCTGGACGCGCGACTCGCGTTGCTGTTCCCGCTCGGTTATCTGTTCGAGTTCGCTCATCAAATCCGAGGAGACGGATTTGAGTTCGGGCCGCTCGAAGTCGTCCAGCCCGGGGGTCGCACCCGCGTCGAACGTCTGTTTCCGCTCCATCTGGACCTGCCGGAGCGACTCGTCCCAGTCGCTCATCAGGAAACACTCGCCGTCGCCCAGGTCCTCGATGTCGGACTCGTACTCCGAGCCGAGGATGCGTCCCGCGACCTTCGTGTCGTTCGACCACGTGAGCCGGTGCCAGACGAGCCAGTCGCACTGCGTGATGAAGTCCTTCTTCACGTCCGCGGGCCGCTGGCTGATACCGACGATGCCGAGCCCGTGTTTGCGGCCGCGCTTGCCCACTTTGACGAGCATCCGGCCGCACTCGTCCATCCCGGCGCTCTCGGGGATGAACTCGTGGCACTCCTCGACGAGCATCAGGAACGGCTGTTTCAGCTTCTTCTCCTTGGCGAACAGCTGTTTCGCCACCTCCTTCAGCAGTTCGCGGGCGTCCCGCTCGTCGATGAACGACGAGACGTCGAGGATGATGGGCACGCCCTGTTCGAGCGCGAGGCTCGCCAGTTTCTCGGCGTGTTCGACCGAGACCTGCAGGTCGCACTCCTCGTCGCCGCCGACGTGGAGTATCTCGTACTCCTCCTTGAGGCCGTAGTACTCGCCGTCGATGTCGACGGCCATCAGTCCGTACCCCTCGTCGAGCAGTTTCTCCGCGACCACGCTCGCGGTGTTCGATTTCCCCGACCCGGATTTGCCGGTGATGAACCCGCGGCCGGTCAGCAGGTCGACGATGGGCAACTCCACCTCCCGGCCTGCGTCCGCGCCGTCGCTCACTTCCCCGACGGTGATAGTCTCCTCTCCCATTTGCCCGACACCACCGCCCCGGACCCGATAAATCCGCGTCAGACGGGCGTCACACGGTCAGTCCGCGCGGACGACGAAGTGGTCGTCGTCCTGCTCGACGAGGACGGCCCGCTCGCGCATCTTGACGATGTACCCCGTCGGCTGGCGTTCGAGTTCGTGGTCGGCGTCGACGCGCACGAGGTTGCCGATGACCTGCGCGCTCGGCGGCTTCTGGGCCGCGCCGCAGTCGTAGATGGTGAGGAACTCCCCGCCGTCCTCGGTCTCGTAGACGATGAGGTGGGCGTGTTGCGGGAGCCGCCACCGGCCGTCGCCGGCGGACGGGAGTTTGTTCATGCTCGACGTGGACGCTCCCGCGAGAAAGGCGCTGTGGTCGCGTCAGCGGCGCACGTCGCGTCGCGCCCCGTCGACGATGAGCGTCATGCCGACCAGCGCCACCGCGATTGGGCCGTACGTCCCCTCGCTGTAGTAGTCGAAGACGGTGAAGCGGTCGAACACGTGGAACGTCCCGTTCTTCTTGACCACCGTCGGCGGCACCGGCTCCTCCGTCTCGAAGTAGAGCGTCTCCCCGTCGAGTGCGCTGTCGACGGACTGCCGCTCCTCGGGCGAGAGCGTGTCGTAGTAGACCACGTTCCCCTCGTTTTGCGGGAAAGCGTCTTCCGCGCAGTCGTAGCTGTACTTCCAGTCCTGGTCGTGGAGCGCGAGGAACCCCCCGGCGCCCGCGAACATGACGCAGGCACCGACGAACACCATCGCGAAGTAGAGGCTCGAACGGTCGAAGGGGGACATATCCTCCCGGAGACGACCGGCCTACAAGTGTCTTATCCGTGCGAGAAATCCCCAAGCGAGGTCTGTCCCCGGCGTTGCCGGTCCTCGCCGCCGTCACCCGACCGCTCCCAACCGTCGAGCGAGGCCTGGTCCGCATCCGAGAAGTCGAGATTCGACACGCGCACGCCGAGTTTCCGCACCCGGTCGCCGGAGAACTCCCCCAGCAGGTCCAGCGCGACCGACTCGACCAACTCGGGGTCGTCGACCGGACCGGAAAGCGACTCCGCCCGCGTGTTGACGTCGAACGGCGGCGTCACCACCTTGATGCCGATGGTCTTGTAGAGCGCGTCCTTCGAGCGGGCGCGGGCGGCCACCTCCTCCGCCAGCGACCGGACCAGTTGTCGCTTGCGAGCGGTGTCGGCGGTCGGCTCCAGCGACGACTCCGAGGAGAGCGACTTCGGCTTGCCGACTGGGGTCACCTCCCTGTCGTCGCGGCCCCGCGCGTGGTCGTGAACCTCGCGGCCCCGCGACCCGAACGCCTCGGCCAGGGCGTCGGGGTCGGCGGCCGCCAACTCGCCGGCCGTCTCGACGTCCATCTCTCCGAGCGTCTCCGCGGTGACGGGGCCGACGCCGTGCAACTCCTCGACGGACAGCGGCGCGAGGAACTCCCGAACCTCGTCGGGCCGGACGACGACGAGGCCGTCCGGCTTGTCGTGGTCGGAGGCGACCTTCGCCGTGCTCATGTTGGGTGCGACGCCGACGCTGGCAGTCACGCCGGCGGCCGACGCGATACGCTGTTTCACCCGGCGGGCGAACGCCGCCGGGTCGTCCCACCCGACGCCCGACACGTCGAGATACGCCTCGTCGATGGACACCTCCCGGACCACGCCGTCCTCGCCGTCCGGTCCCCGCCCCTCGACGGCCGCGTGGAGCACCTCGCTCGCGTCGTCGCTGACCGACTCGTAGTAGCTCATGTCGACCGGCCGGTAGAACCCCGCCTCGTCGACCGACAGGTCGTCGTCGCGGGCGGCGTCGACCTTCCGGGGGAGGCGGTCGAGCGCCTGCGTGATGGGCATCGCGCTGTCGACGCCGTACTCGCGGGCCTCGTAGGAGGCGGTGGCGACCGCGCCGATGGAGTCGCCGGGTTCGTACCCCATGCCGACGACGACCGGTTCCCCCCGGAGTGCGGGTTCCCGCAGGCGCTCGCAGGCGGCGTAGAAGCAGTCCATGTCGACGTGGACGACGACGCGCTCCCTGTCCGGTTCCGGGCGTCCGGGCGAGAGCGGTCCCTCCATGGTGGCGGCTCGGAGCGCCACCCGGTTCAACCTTGCCGGAGCGCGGCGGAAGTGGTCACAGGAGCGCGCCCGGGTTCATGATGTCCTCGGGGTCGAGCGTCCGTTTCATCGACCGGAGCGCGTCCAGGTACCCGTCGGGCGCCTCGCGGTGGTAGTGCTCCCGATGGACTCGGCCGACGGCGTGGTGGTGGGTGATGGTCGCCCCGTGCTCGTCGAGCGTGTCGGAGGCCGCACGCTTGATAGCGCGCCACTGTTCGAGTTCGTTGCCCACGTCGGCGGGCGCGAGCAGGGTGTAGTACGGCGCGGGTCCGTCCTCGTACACGTGGGTGAACCGACAGGAGAGGAACCCCGCGCCGCACTGCTCGTTCATCGCCGCACCGACGTTCGCCTCGAGTGCGCGGTGGAGGTCCGGAAACGACTCCCACGTGACGGCCGTCTCGAACGTGTCGACGAGGACGCCCATCGAGACGAGCGCGTTGAACATGTACGGCGCCTCCATGAACGACGAGCGCCACTCCCCCTCCTCGCCCTCGCGGTCGCTCCCCTCGTCGGCGGTCCGGTCCTCGTGGGTTGCGTCGTCCCACGTTCCGCCGTGGCTCTCCGCGATGGCCAGCGCCCGCGACAGCGACTCGCGGGGGACGCCGGTCGCGTCGGTCGACTCGAACCCCAGAAGCAGGAGATGCGAACCGTCGAACGCGAGTTCGTTCAGCATCGCCTCCTCGGCGTTCAGCAGCCGGCAGTTCGCCGGCTGGAGCCGAGCCTGCGCGATCTCCCGGGTAGCGGCGACGGCGTCCCAGTAGTCGTCGAACCGCACGGTCGCCCGCGACCGGTAGGGTGGTCGGGGCTGGACGCGCGCCCAGCCTTCGGTGATGACGCCGAACGCGCCCTCGCTCCCCAGCAGGAAGCGGTTAGGGTCGGGGCCAGCGCCGGAGGCCGGGAGCCGTCGCGTCTCCAGCGTCCCCGAGGGCGTCACTGCGCGCACCGACTCGACGAAGTCGTCGATGTGGGTGTAACGCGTCGCGAAGTGACCCCCGGCGCGTGTGGCGACCCACCCCCCGAACGTCGAGAACTCGTAGCTCTGCGGGTAGTGGCGCAACTGGAGGCCGTGGTCGGCGAGCCCCTCCTGTATCTCGGGGCCGGTCGCGCCCGCCTGGATACGGGCGGCCCGCGAGGTGTCGTCCACCTCCAGCACCGCGTCCATCTCCCGGAGGTCGAGCGAGACGACGCCCGCGTAGCCGTCGCCGTCGCACTCGACGCCGCCGACGACGCTGGTGCCGCCACCGAACGGCACGACGGCGACGCCGTTGTCGGCGGCCCACGCGAGCAGGTCCTCGATGTCGTCCTCGGTTTCGACGTTTGCGACCGCATCGGGGGCGTTCGTGTAGTCGCCGTGGAACCCGCGCACGAGGTCACGATACCCCTTGCCGTAGGTGTGGAGCGCGCGCTCACGGCTGTCGGTCGTGCAGAACGCGAACGGCGGGTCGATAGCGGGGGTGGGCATCGACACGTCCTCGAGCGTCGGATAGTCGAGCAGGGGCCGCTCCGGGAAGCCGAGCATCCCCTCGATGCGCGCCTTCAGTTCGCGGCGCTCGTCGTCGTCGGGGAGCCTGTCGGCCCAGCCCCACGCCCAGAAGGAGCGGCGTCGGTCCTCGGTCATGCTCCGGTGTGTCGCCGGCCGGGAGTTAACGGTTGTTCCTCGGTCGGTCGGCTCCCCACCCCCATGTCGCGGGGGACGCTCGTCACTTCCGGTTGTTGCCATATTTATGAGTCGAGTCGTGCTAACTATTGACATGGAAGTGAGCAGACTGGAGGAACTGGAGCCGAACTGGAACCTGCCGGAGGCGGACGTTCCGGGCCACATGCGGAACATCTGGGTGCACGTCGACGGCGAGACGGGCGCCAGCAACCAGATGCTCGGACTCGCCCGCCAGCCGCCGGGCAACGGGATGCCGGGGTTCCACGAACACGAGGCCGAGGAGACGTACTACGTCCTCGAAGGCAAGGCGGCGTTCTGGACCGACACCGACGAGGAGGTCATCGTGGAGCGCCACGAGAGCGCCTACTTCCCGCCCGGCGAGAAGCACTCGTACCGCAACGCCGGCACCGACGACCTGCTGATGCTGTGGGCGCTGTCCGGCGCCGAGGAGACGATGCGCAAGGAGTACGAGGTGGGGTACGAGGCCGACGACCGCTACGAGCTCTGAGCGGAACTCAGTCGTCGGCGTCCGCGACGGTGTCGACGCCGACGCCCTCCCAGTCGTGGTCGCCGTGGGCGCCCTCGCGCTCCTTGGCGCTGGCGGCGACGCGGATGAACTCGGCGTTCGCCCGCGCACGCTCGATGGTGTGGCCCCCACAGTAGGAGAGACCCGAGCGGATGCCGGCACAGAACTCCTCGACGACCGATTCGAGCGACCCCTTGTACGGCGTCAGGGAGGCGACGCCCTCGTCGGCGTCGACGTTGTTCTCCTTGTCGGAGCGGGCCTCGCCCGCGGCCGTGGAGGCCATCCCGCGGGCCCGCTTGTACGTCGTGCCCTCGTGTTCGACCACGGCCCCCGGTGCCTCGTCGGTGCCGGCGAACAGCGACCCCAGCATCACGGTGTCGGCGCCGGCCATCAGCGCCTTCACCGCGTCCCCGGAGGTGCGGATGCCGCCGTCCGCGATGCAGGTGATGTCGAGCTGGTGGGCCACATCGGCGCAGTCGTCGACGGCCGTCAACTGCGGGACGCCCGCGCCGGCGACCTTGCGGGTGGTGCAGTGGCTCCCCGGGCCGATGCCCACCTTCACGCAGTCCGCGCCCGCGGCGTACAAATCGCGGACGCCGTCGGCTGTGGCGACGTTGCCGACGACGAGGTCGGTGTCGAACTCGTCGCGGAGTCGTTCGACCGCATCCAGGGTCGCCTCGAGGTGGCCGTGTGCCACGTCGACCACGAGCGCGTCGACGCCCGCGTCGACGCAGGCCTCGGCGCGGTCCACGTAGTCCTCGTTGATGCCGATGGCCGCGCCGACCTGTTCGTCAGCGGCTTTCGCGCGGCCGACGGCGTCAGCCTGCTCGTCGACGGTGAGAAAGCGGTGGACGGTCCCGAATCCGCCCGCCGTCGAGAGCGCGATGGCCGTCTCGGCTTCGGTCACCGTATCCATCGGCGCGGACAGCAGGGGGGTCTCCAGTTCGATGCCGGGCGTCAACTGCGTCGAGAGGTCCACGTCGCTTCGGCTCTCGACGGGCGAGCGCTGCGGGACCAGCAACACGTCACCGTAGCTCAGTCCCGTTCGGAGGTCGTCCATACCGCTCTGTCCGAAACGGAGCGACCCACATAACGACTCCGGTTCCGGGAGGCGACTCACTCCGCGGCGTCGTACCGGACGCCCACCGGTCCCGGCGTCGGCTCATACGTCGGATAGGTGTCCCCGACGTACTGCGACAGACAGACGATGTCACAGAAATGGAGGTCGGTAGCTGGCTCGCTGTTGGCCACGTCGCCGGCCCCGATGCGCTGAAACCACGAGAACTCGTCGCCGCTACATCCGCAGTTCGCGCAGGTGACCAGTGTCGGGACGTAGCGGTCCGTCGGCCGGTTGTCCAGCAGTCGGCTCACGGACGGGTTCCACGGCGGTCCGTCCGCAGGCTACGGGTCCGGGTCCCGCGAGACGCGGTCTTTCACGGTTGGTTCCTCCGTGGTCCCCGACACGCGTCGAGCCCTCTAATGTCTGTCCACGCGGCGGCCGCCTGGGCAACACGACGGAATCCAACGGACTCCTGCCGCGGTGCCCGCGGGGAACCGGCGCTCCACCGGTGCGACACCGGCCGACGGACCCCCGTCGAGCGGCGGTTTCTCGACTGGGGGTCTTACTAAAGGTTGAAAGACGGAATGGGGCCGGAGGGCTAGCCGCCCCTGACGATTCTTCGGGTCTCGGGTCGTGTCGCTGGTGATATCACTCATGGTTTCAGTTTTCTGTAATGTCTAAGTTCTCGGTGTACTGTCGACGCCGCTCGAGCTCCTGGTCGGCATCGGCCTTGTCGTAGTACTTCTCGATCGTGTCCGCGGTCGCGTTGACGCGGGTAGCGGTCTCCTCAATCGGAACCCCACGGTCTCGGTGCCAGGTTATCGACCCGGTCCGAACAGCATGGGGCGAGCGGGAGGAGGGGCACTTGCTCGAGTGGGTCCGCTCCCGAAACAAACACTCTCTCGGGCGCTCTCCGTGGGGACATTCGCGATAAACGCATGGTTGGGTGGCAAGGTAGGATTTCGACTGAATCGTCGCGACGGACGGGCGATCTTGCCGAAATGAAAGCAACGGCTCTCGTCCGTATTCATCCCGCTTCTGATACCTCTCTCGGGCAATATACTCGTCAATGACCTCACAAACAGTTGGAGAGAGCAGGACAGTACGCTCGCCGTCGTCGCCTCTCTTGAGGCGAGTCCCGGACTCGGGTCGGTTGACGAATGTAAGAGTCCGCTCCTCCGGGTGGTAGTCCTCGAGGTCAAGTGCGCGAATCCCGCCTCGACGACAACCTGTATGCCAGAGAATCTCGAGAACGACATGGCGATCGGTGGCACGGTCGCGAGCACTATTCCGATAGTAGTCCAGTAAGGCGAGAGCGTCCTCGGCGTTGAGCATGTCGTCGCTCGTCGCGTCCTCCTTGGAAAGCGTAGGCACGGCCTCAGCCGCTGCCTCCCCGACCTCGTCGTCGACGCCCCCGATACGGACGAGGTAATCAACGAACTGCTTGAGGGTCATCATGGAGCCCCTCAGCGTTGACGGAGCGATCTTCTCGCCAGAGCGAACGGTGTCGTTCTGTCTATCCTGGCGGAATAGTTCAATGTCCCATGGAGTGAGCTCTCCGACCTCCTCGACTTGCTCGTTGGCGCACCAAAGGAGGAACCGAGAAATGTTGCTCTTGTAGTCGCGGACCGTTTCATCTGTCCACCCCTCTCCAGTACGTCCGTCGTCGAGCCACATTTCGGCGGCCTCATCGGGAGGTAGTTCAGTAGGGCTCTCAGAACGTCGGCGACTCATTGCACCAACCCCCTTCCCTCGGTTGGGTCCTCGAGTAGACGAATCTCCCCTCGCGTTTTCGGTTGTGACACCATACGAGGTGAGAATTTTTGACCGGGCTTAGCACCGATGGGGTGCTTTCCAATTTTTCCGAAACCCTCGAAATGCCAAGGGTTAAAGGTTGAGAGCGGAGCTCCTGCCTCAATACCGTATCTTCCGTTTCTGTCCGATTTCGTTGTGTGTCCAGCGAGCCTTTTAATGCCCGCCGAGTTTTGGCTTATCACAGAGGCTAACACCTACCGAGCCTCACATCGTGGGCCGGGTGACCCCCCACCCGGCTCGATCCCCTTTTCAGCAAGACCAACCCGGAAGTGCAGAGCACCGGGAGGCCCACGAGATATTGGCTCTGACCTACAGCGTTGTATGCCAACCTCTTAGTTGTTACCCACGAATCTGTATGCGAGACATACAGCATGAATGCCGGGAAAATCTTGATGAAAATACTGATAGAGCAGGCGAACCGCCTCGATGGAAGTGAGAGTCCAACTGGCCTCGTGGATGACTCCAGTTGATAGAGCGATTCTGGAGCGGTTGCTGAATGAAGGAAACGTGGAGCTGGTTCTGACTCCTGCGCTGATTGCAGACAATACCGACTACGCTCGACCGACGGTACGAGAACACATGGCAGTCCTTCAGGAGAAGGAACTCGTCGAGTACTATGACGAGGCTCGGGCGGTGTATCAACTCTCTGAGAAAGGACGAGAGTACATTACTGGTGGTCTACCTGCGGACGACTTAGAAGACGACGAATAGAGCTACAGCGATACAGCTCTCATCTGACGAATGATATTCTCCTCAGTTGGAGCCGCGAGATAGGGCTCGATCGCGTCGTATGAACTCCAACCTCCGAGAGCCATGACAATGCGGGGTGAGACGTTCTCTTCGACGAGAAGATAATTGGCCCAACAGCGCCGGAGGTCGTGGCTTGATACTTTCTCATAATCTTCGTCTCCTGTTTCTCTCGCTGCTGCCGAGCTCGCCCGTTCGACCCAACCCTGGACAGTCCGTTTCGCGTAGGACACGATCGCATCGTCTGGACCAATCTCATTTATCGGCTGTTGGACGACCTGGTTGATGCGCGCCTCGAGGTCGACGGGGAGCCAGGTCTCGCGGTACTTCCCCCCGTCATGCTCACCGGTAGTGTCCTTCCCACCGGTCACGGCGAGTTTATAGTGACGACCGTCGGTACGTCGAGAAATGTCACTCGGGGTAACGTCAAGTACCTCAGCGACTCTGAGCCCACAGTCACCCATCAGTCGGAGAGCGATCTCCTCAATCGGACCCGTCGCTTGGCGGGGTATCTCATGGTATTCCGTTCTGTTCATCCACACGTTCCAGCTACCGTCTTTGTTGCGTTCGGTCCGCATCGGTATTCACGTTCACCAAGAGAAGTGTGCAGATTGAACCCTTCGCTGGAAACATCGGGACTCCTGAAACGACGAAATTCGGGAGAATTGGTGCAGAGCCCGTCGACGGCTTGCACGTTTCTATACAAACATGAATCCCCGCGAATCCGTCAGAGAGGTTTGACCCAACAACTACGATACCAGTTTGGGTTGTCGATCTCCCTGCGGAAATTGTACTCACTCGGATTCTTTATCCGTTCAAACCCGAGTTTTTTCAAGATGTACTTCATCTCCTGGGAGGTTGCAGGTGTCGTAGTAACTTCCGAGTACCCCTCTTCTTTGCAGGACTCAATCCAGACTTTCAGGGCCTCGGTCCCATACCCCTCGCCTCGATTGTCTGGGTTTACTTCTATCGACTCAAGGTGATTTTCAACATAGCGAAACCGTCCGATTTTCTCACCGTTCTTCAACAGGTCGTACTCCTCTCCAATCTCGATAGTCCTACTCACTTCTCGGGGAAGTGGATGGTCAATGTCTTCTCTTGCCGATCGTATCTCATGTCGACGAGGTCACCCTCTTTCCCTGCCTCGAGTCCGACCTCATCGCGGACCTTCGATGGTATGCGGACGGCGGTTCCATCGCGTCCATTTTGGATTACCGACCTACCGATGAAGTCTGCATGACGTAACATGTTCTAATTCACGGGACTGTCGGATAATAAGTGTTTAACTGGAAACAACAACGAGACCAATTGGCTATCATACTGGGATAAGCAACCGTCCCAGAGGATAATGCTGTATTTAGGCCAGTATTTGAAAATCTGTTCCAAATTCTCGGTATGCCTAGATTTCCGTGGGACAATGAAAATGAGGGCGCGGAGTTATACGAGCGACGCTGGACGGACTGGCGACACATCGACGGAGGTCGCGCATGAGCAAGAGGCGACGTCGCCTCGAGCTCGTCTCACTCTCCTCCGCGGCGCTCGTCGCGTTCTTGACGCGCTGGTACGTCGGCGCGTACACGGCGACCGAGCTCAACCCGCTCGTCGGCTACCTGGTCGAGCCGTTCGGGTGGACGGCGTACGCGGTCGCGAAGGTCGGCGCGGTCCTCGTCGCGATCGTGGCGCTCGAGGTCGCGTCGACATGGGAGTACGACGGCAACCGGCGCTGGTCCTGGTCGTACTTCTCTGAGGTTGGAGCCGGGTGGGTCGCTTTTCTCTCGGTCGCGAATCTTCTCCATGACGTCGTCTCGGCTTCTCACGTTGGTATTCCTCCTGGTCCTCCCGTCAACGCGCTCGTCGGGTACGCGCTCATCCTCGCTGGTCTCCTGGTCGCGAGTTACGGTCGACGCGAGCTCCTCGAGAGCTCGAGGACAATCGCCAACCAGGTATCCGAGCGAGCAACAAAAGGCCAGGGTCACAAGGTCGCGGCGGCGATCGCGGCGATTCTGGTAGTTACGTCAGGGCTCGGCGGTATCTCACTCACTCAGAATTATTCGGCGGTTCAAAATGCGAGTGCGGCTGGTACAGTTGTCGAGGATTTCGATGATGGCACGTCAAGTCTTAGTGCGGCTACAATTACGAGCGAGTCAATAAATGGGCCGTATGGTGGGAATTATACTGGCGGTCCGAGCGGCGTCAATTTTGGCTCGACTACCTCCGACGTATATTCGTTTTGGATAAAGAGGCCCTCCAATCAATCTGGAGAAGCTTACCCTGACTGGGCGGGGGTGAACGGGAGAGGGGCGAGTCTCGTAATCCACGAGAATAACGAGCTCGGACAAGCATATGAGGCAAACACATTTGTTGATACTCGAGAGGGAGTATTTCTTCCCGATAATGAATGGGCAAGGGTCGACGTTCGCCCAGACTTCGCAGCAGATACATTTACTGTTGAGGTTTATAACAAAGATGGCTCGCTGAGAGGTTCGTTTTCTAAGAGTTTCGGACGCGACGTAACCGCAATCGACACGTATGAAGGGGAAAATCAGGGAGAGTACTACATCCTCGACGAGATACGATATGGTGGGACGTATTCTTCGGGATACACGGTTTCAGGAACAGTCTCAGGACCGGAGGGACCGATAGAGGGGGCAACGGTCTCTGATGGAAATGGAAACAGTACGACGACGAACGCGTCGGGCGGTTATTCGTTTACGCTCCAAAATGGGACGTACGACCTGACGGCGGACGCTGGCTCGGGGTACACAACGACGACGGAGACGGTGACGGTCGACGGCGGTCCAGTCACGCAGAATTTCACCGTCGGCGGCAATCTCCAGGGGACGGTTACGAAGAAAGAGGGCGGGGCTTGTGCGGATTGTACGGTCGAGCTCTGGCTCATGGCGGACGCGAATACGACGACCGACACCGGCCAGACGGTCCAGGAGGCTCAGGAGGACACCATAGAGACGCTCTCGAGGTCGGTCCCTCGCGACCTCTATGAGGAGGACCTCGACGTCCTCAACGCGGAGCGGTACACCGGAGACAACGCGGGGAAACAGGTCCTCGTACACACGTACGGGGACTGGTACGAGGACGGTGAGCCGTTCGGTGACGCCTCAACAGGATACGGGACGGTCGGGGAGGGGCTCGACACGCCGGTCCGTCAACTCGAGCCGGACAAGAAGTACGCGTTCAGCATATGGGACCGGACGCGGGACCCGACGCTCGAGGACGGAGTTGACCAGCAGGTCGAGCCGGGTGTCTCGAGCTCGGGGACGATCGTCGTTGAGCGTATCGGACCTGGTAACTCGACTATCAGCAAGAGCGAGCATGAGACGGGTCCGATTGTCAAGACCGGGACGGGCAACCTATTCACGGTAAAAACCCATGAGGCGGCTGGTATCGCGCTCCCGGAAGGGTACTATAAGGTGTACCCCAAGAGCGGCGGCAACCCGGTGTACTATCGGGTCGGTCAACCCGAGAAGATACCGCGGTCCATCCCGGATACGGACCTCCAGGACGCGGAGAACACTACGGCGGCGATCGCTCAGGAGGTCCAGGACAAGGTCGACGCGGGAGCCATGCAACGAGTGACGGTCCAGACGGACGCTAACGGCAAGTTCTCGTACTCGGTCCCAGACGGGTACTCGACGGTCTCCATTACGGTATTCGACGGGAGAGGGCTCCTGTCGGGTATCAACGACCCGTCGCTCTCGGACCTCCGCTCACAAATCAAGAGCCAGAATTACAACGGCTCTATCTACATGAGCACGTCTCCGAAAATCGTCCATCCACCAGACCAGGACGTCCAGATAACGGTCGTTGAGATTAAGCGACCGACGCTCTCGGACCTCGCGGACTACTTTGACCAACTCGCATGGCTCGAGGACCTCCTCAACACGGAGGCGTTTGGAAAAATCCAGTCGCTCTTTACGGACCCGCTCGGGTCCGGTGAGACGACGCTCAACGAGCTCCTCGACACTCGCGACCGGCTCGCGGGGACGATCGACGGCAACGAGCAACTCCGCGAGCGGTACAACGAGCTCGCGGAGGAGCGCGGGTTGCCTCCGCTGAGTGACGAGGACCTCACTCGCGAGGAGGTCCAACGGCAAATCGGAGCCATGCAGGAGGTGTTGTTTAACCTCCAGGACACGACAGACGGCGACTCGACGCCAGGGACGACGTCTCCGACTATTCCGGAGGTCGACACGACTCCCAACGTCAACGTCGGCGGGACGACGGTGACGATTGAGATACCGACGAGCGAGGACCTCAACACGTCGGAGAGCGCGCCGTCGGTCGTCTGTCAGGAGCCGACGGGCTCGACGCGGTGGGTCAACGCGAGCAACGTCTCCGTCGAGGAGGGCTTGACGGGTGACTCGCTGGTTATCCAGGAGGTCCTCTCCAACCAGACGGCGGGCTGTAATTACCTGTGGTTCGCTCCGACGGAGGACGGCGGCGACGGCGTGGTCCCTGGCGGCGACGAGGACGAGAGTCCCGGAGTCGTCCGTGGCGGCGTCAACGTCCCCAACCCGTCGTTTGACGGGACGATCCCGGAGCTCTCGAGCATCAACGTCAACACCATGCGACCGGGTCCGGACGAGACGGTCACGGTCGGGGTGACTCCGACGGAGACGTCCTCGTACCAGTCGCTCAACGGCGCGACGGTGTACGGACCGGACGGCTCGAGTCTCCCGACGACGCTCGACGGGAGCAAAGTCGAGTTTACGACCAACGGCGCTGGTTCGCACCTGGTCAAGCTCAACGTCTCGGACGGCTCGAGCAACTACATAGAGACCTTCCGGGTCAAGGCTGGCAACTCGTCGGTCGACTATCCCGCGAGCGTCCGGGTACACAACGGCGTACTCGGTCGGACGGCGATCGCTGGCGACGGCGTCGAGTCCGCGGAGGTCTCGACGGACGCGGGCGGGTCGGAGGCGCGAATCACGGCACGCGTCAACGGCCAGGACCCACCGAGCGAGCTCCATGTCCATGCGAGGGACCTCTCCGGGCTCCAACAGGACGTCTCGGTCTCGGTGGTTGACGAGACGGACGACTCGCGGGTCTCGAGGAGCATCCAGGTCAAGTTGCACCTCAACCGGCTCCAGGACTCGGCGCTCGTCCGGGTCAACGGCAACCCGATTGACACGGAGGCGAATAAGTGGGGTGAGGTCGAGCACTTCTCGAGCTCGACGCTCATCAACACGTACACGGAGGACGGGACGGTCGACGTCTCCGTCAACAACAACCCGAGCTTTGTCGACCGAGCGTGGTTCTTCGCTCAGTCGGTCTATCAGGACCTCCCGCTCCCGTCGCTCGGAGTCGTGGTCCTCGAGTCGCCGTCGGTCATGGCTGAGGTCGTCGGGAGCGTCGACGTCGGACCGCTGGCTGGTCTCGTCAACGCTCAGGAGGTGGTCGCATGAGGCGAGTCCTCGCGATCGTCCTCGCGACGCTCCTCGTTACGTCCGCGGTCGGCGCGGGCGTGGTCGCGGGAGCCCCGTCGAGCTCGAGCGAGGACGTCCTCGCGGACGAGGTGACGAGTAACCTCTCCTGGTGGGGAGGCTGGAGTCCATCGGACGACGTCGTCCGGTACGGCTCCAACGGGTACGCTGGCTGGTTCGTCCAGTACGAGAACGGGTCGAGCGGCGACGTCGAGGCGTGGGTTGAAGCCTCGAGTAAGCGGACGATTCGCTCGCATGACGCGGACTCGCGGACGTACCTGATTAGCGCGCCGTTCTCGTCGGTCGCGGGAGCGTCGCTCTGGTCGACTCCGCTCGCGGAGGAGGGGTACGTCGAGCGTATCGGCGTCAACCGTCGGGTCTCGGTCGACCCTATCCCGACGTCCGAGCTCATGGACAAGGAGGACTGGAGTCGTCCGAGCGGCGGGTGGCTCGCGACGTACGGCGGTTGGAAAGGCTCGTTTGAGGCGGACGGCGCGGCGTGGGGCTCGGAGGTCAACCGCTCCTCGCTCGCGGACGTCCGCTCGAGCATCCGCGCGGACGAGGTCGCCGGCAACGGCTCGGGGATTCGCGTCGCGGTCCTCGACACCGGACTGGATTACGACGAGGACCTCCATGAGGACCGAGTCGTCGCGGGGAAAAACGTCCTGACCAACGAGACGCTCAACACCAGCAAGAGCTACCAGAACCGGAGTTACGACCTCCTCGCGGACGGCTCCTCGAGCAATCACGGGAGTTGGGTCGCGACGGCGATCGCCGGCAACGGCTCGGGTCCCAACGGGACGGGTATCGCTCCTGGCGCTGAGCTCGTCCCGGTCAAGGTCCTCGCGGACGACGGGAGCGGGACGACCGCGGACATAGCGAGCGGACTCGAGTACGCTTGTGGAGAGGCGGACGCGGACGTCGTCTCCATGTCGCTCGGGAGTCCGCTCGAGTCGACCGCAATCCAGAACGAGATTCGGGAGTGCCTCCAGGACGAGGACGTCTCCGCGATCGTCGTCGCGGCGGGTAACAACCGCATGACGACCCGGTACGTCCAGAGTCCGGGCGACGACCCGAACGTTATCTCGGTGGCGGCGTCGGACTCGCGCTCCATCAACGAGAGCGAGTCGGCGTACTTCTCCGCGGTTGGTCCGGACCCGTCGACGGACGTCAACCCGACGGTCGCGGCTCCTGGTTTCAAGGTGAGCGCAACGGTCGCGGACGGCAACCGGACGCTCTCGGGGACGAGCATGGCGACACCGGTCGTTTCGGGAGTCGTCGCGCTGACGCTGGAGGCGAACCAGGACCTCGTCGGCAACCCGGTTGAGCTCCAGACGTACCTCGAGGACCGAGCGGACCCGATGCCTGAGGCTGGCGTCACGGAGGTCGGCGCTGGTCGCGTCGACGCGGTCAACGCCGTCGAGGACGTCCAACCCGACGAGAGCCAGGAGTCGACGCAAGGCGCGGACGCGGACGCTCGCGACGACGGCAACCAGGCGCTCGCGGGCTCACCCTGGCGCGCGTTCTCGGTCGACGTCCCGGACCTCTCGCTCGAGACCAACGCGACGCCGGTACTCGGGTGACAATGGAGGGGCCAACTCGTCGGGACGTCCTCCGGGCGGGGACGGGAGCGACGGCGCTCGCGATCGTCGGCTCGACGGCGTCGGCGGAGACGTCGCGACCGGCTGGCGGCGAGTTTACGCAAGAGTCGGAGACGCGGGCGACGGTGACGTACTCGAGTGGTCGCGAGATAGTCCTCGAGTACGACGAGGCGGCAATCCAGGAGTACCAACCGCAACTCGTCCTCCAGGAGGTCGACCCGGAGCCGATTGCGTTTCACGCGGTCCATGCGTCGGACTCGGAGAGCTCGCTCAACGCGGTGTACGGCTGGACGTTGTACTCCCACCAGGAGGGCGTCTCGAGCGCGGACTCGCACCTCGGAGACCATGAGCCGGTTATCGTCTGGTACGACGAGACGACCGGAGAGGTCGCTCGCGTCGACTACGCGGCGTACCATTGGTTTCGGGGGTCGGCTCGTCCCGACGTCCTCCAGTACGCGGACCGAGCGGACCGGCGACCGATGCTCCGCGTCGACCCGACGTACCACCATTATTACCTCTATCAGGGGAGTTGGCCGGGAGAACGGCTCCAGACGGAAAACCTCCTCTCGAGCATGAGCGGCTGGCTGAGCAACGGGCTCGAGGAGTCGCTCGCGGTCTCGCAACCGTGGGACCCGTGGGATATGCTCGGACGAGAGACCTGGTGGCGACACACTCGCGGCAACTACGTTGACGCGCTCCTCAAGTCGCTCTGGTTCAACCTCGGGCTCTCGGGAGCGACGTCGACGGCGGACGTCGAGGAGGTCCAGGTATGGTAACGAGCTCGCGAGCGCCTCGAGCGCGGGCTCGGTGGTCCGGTGGGTGGTTGCCTCCGCCGGTCCCCCCGCCAGGGAGTCGCTGAGAGGCGACGCTGGCGGCTCGTATCGGCACTCAACCAACTCAAAACCAACACACAACACACAATGCACGACAAGATTCGGAGGGTCCTGGCGGCTCTCGCGGTCGCGATGCTCCTGACCTCCGCGGTCGGAGCGGGCGCGGCGGCGATCGCATGGGACACCTCAGGTACGGACGCAACGACGACAACCTCAGACGTCGACACCACAACGACGAGCATCGACGTCTATTACGGCGATTCTGGTAACTCGACCTGGTTCGAGGTCAAAAACGCGACGACCGACAACCTGACGCTCAGAATCACGCCGGCTCAGGACGGCGTCGACTACGTGGTCTATGAGAACACGTCCGCGGAGACGACGGACGCGACCAACGGCCACTACGCTTTCAACGTCTCGCATGACGAGCTCGGGGACGCGCCTCGAGACGTCGACGGCGCGAGCTACGACGTCCAGGTTATCAACCAGACGAGCGGCGACGAGGTCCTCAACGCGACCGGCGTCACGTTCTCCAACGCTGGCGACGACCCGAAGGCGGTCATGATCGTCACGGACGAGACGACCGAGAACGGCGCGGCCATGACGTCGCTCGTCGCGGACCGACTGACGATCGAGGAGAAGGAGAGCGGTTTCCTCGGCGTCTCCTCGTCGGACCTCGCGTTTTGGTCTGACGACGAGAACGACTCGGACTCGGTCGCGACCTGGAGCGGGTACACGACTGTCGACGGGACCAACACGACCGTCGACGTCGTCATGGACAACTCGAGCGCGGCGGACGCGTACGACGCGGCGGCTGACTCGACCGAGAGCGGCGAGTGGATGACGGGAGCGACGATCTTCGTCAACGGTATCCCGCACAAGGTGTACGACACGGAAGCCCCGGAGGACGCGGAGGGGACGACGGTCGTTTACAACCCTGACTCGGACACGCTCACCGTCAACCCGTCGGGTGAGGACTACGAGGAGGTCCGGACGCTCAACATCCGCGGGACCGGTAACTCCGGGTACGCGTTCGGGACCATGTGGTCGGCGTTCGGCGCATGGGACGCAACCGCGGCGACGGTCCCGTACGTCTGAGGTGAGCCAGTAGTGGCTCGCTTTTCGCTCCGCGCGCTGGTCGCGATCGTCGTTATCGTTACGGGGGTAACTACAACGGCGGTCGTCGCTCCGGCGGCGGCTCAGACGGACACGGAGGACCGAATCCTCGAGGGCGTTTTCGGGGACGACGGTGAGACGTCGGTCTCCGACTACGCTCGCGCGGGTTGGGCGCTCGCATCGGGAGCGGCGGACCGAGCTCGACATTGGACGTCGAAACGGGTCCCGTCGTTCCTCGCGGAGTCCGTCCCGGCGCTCGCGCCAGAGGAGACGTCCGCGGTCGAGGAGGCGTCGGCGGTAACGACGTACTACAACAGTCACAACGAGACGCTCGAGGCGTACGTCAACGAGCGCGGCAATTTCACCGGGAATCACACGGTCAAGGTGACATGGAAACTCGACGGTGAGGAGGAGACGCGGTACGTCCTGGCGAACGAGTCGGGCGGAGACGTCTCGACTCGCATGGTCGAGTCGACCAACCGGACGGCGGACGAGACCGTCACGGTATGCGGATTCGCGGCGGAGTCCTCGTACGAGGAGCTCCAGCACTTTGTCGAGGAGTACGCGGAGCCGAACGAGGACCTCGACGCCTCGTACCTGGCTCGACTCAAAGGACGATACGGAGACGACGTCGACACGTCGCTCTATCCGTCGTCTGGCGAGTGCTCCGGAGGTGACTCGAGCTCATGAGCGTCGAGACACGACTCGCTCGGGAGTACCTCCAGGACGGAGCGACACACGTCGCTCGGTTCCTGGTCCTCTGGGTCGTAATCACGGTCTCCGGGAGTCTCGGGCTCGGAGCGTTCGGTCTCGTATTCTGGACGGGGTTCAACGTATTCTCGCTGTTGACGATTACAACAACCGTACTTCTCGGAGCGGTTGCGGGACTCCTCCCGTCGCTGGTCTTGACGATCGCGTGGCGGTCGTCGGAGGTGGCGTATGCCAGGTAAGCGAGCTCGCGAGGTCGTCTCGCGGACTCGAGACGGTGTCGAGGACCAGGCTCGAGGGACGGCGCGAAACGCTCGGGGACTGGCGGACTCCTTCGCGCTGGACGAGGTCCTCCCGAACGGAGTGGTCTCGTTCTTGCAGGAGCTCTTGTACCTGATACCTCGAGCCGCGGGTCGCGGGACGACGAGAGAGCAAGTATTCTCGAGTGTGACGCTGATTATTATCGCGATCGTCGCGACACCGTTTACTCTCGGCTGGTCGCTCGTCCTGGCTATTCCGCCGGCAATCGGGCTCCTCGTTGGGCTCTGGCGGCTCGTACCGTGGGTCAACGACCGGTTTGAGTCGGCTCGCGGAAACAAACTCCGAGATAGAGACGTCCCACTATGGAAACGAGACTAACCTGGATTATCATGGTCATGCTACTTACGGCGACGGTTGCGGTCCCGGTCCCGGTCTCGAGCTCGACGTCCGCGGCGACGGCGTCGGAGTGCGACCAGTCGGTCCGACATGACGCGTTTCGGACGGACGAGGCGGTCGAGACCTTCAACTCGACCGGGAAGGTAGCGAGCCGGGTCCAGAATACGCTCGTCTCGGTCGAGGACGCGACCGGCTTCGTCCGGTTGCGAGCCGAAAACCCCAACGGGTATTGCGTCTCGTACGAGGTGACGATCGCGAGCGACGTCGTCTCTCCCGCGGACCTCGGGACGGTCTCGAGTAACTCGGAGGAGCATGACGCGCGCTGGCGGGCGGCTCAGAATCTCTCGAGCGGCGTGGTCTATACGCGAGTGACGTTCTCGCTCCCGGCTGGAGCCAACGCGACGTTTGCTCCGTCGTCGGTCCGCGTCGAGTCGCTCTCCTGGACGGGAGCGGCTCGTCGCGAGGGCTCGGGAGTCCTCTCCGGTATCTCGGACTGGTGGGGCTCGGACAAACTCGAGAAAAAGACGTACGAGATACGACCGACGCGAGACGCCTCGCGTATCACGGTCGACCTCGAGAACGACGGGCAACGCGTCGAGGAGTGGCAGGCGAGTTACACGGTCGACGGTGAGACTCGCGAGGTCACTCAGGACGCGAGCGAGCCGGTGTACTACACGGAGAGCGCGGACTCGGTGACGTTTCACTTCTCGGACGAGGCTCGAGCCGGCGACGGTCAGGTCACGTTTACCGCGGACCCGAATCCGCTCGACAAGGCGAGGTACTCCGCGGAGCGGTACATCGGCGGGATAACCCGCGGTGTCGACATATTCGAGGAGCTCCCTTTCACGGTCGACGGAGGTGAGGCGGTCGCATGACGAGCGCCTTTACATACGTTGTTTGGGGAGTCGCGTTACTCCTCCTCATCCCGGTCCTGTTGTCTCCCGCGGGTTGGGCTTTCGCGCTCGGTCTCGTCATACTCTGGCTCGCGGTGACGTACGGCGGTCGCGAGCTCCTCGACATGGAGAAGAAACGTCGACAGGGAGAGCGCGGGAAAATGTACGAGGTCCGGTCGCGCCTCGAGCGCGAGGAGGGAGGACGGTGAGTACGGTCCTCGCGGTCCTCGCGATCGTCGGCGCTCTCCTGGCCGGCTGGTACGCGTATCGTCGTCTCGGCCAGGGACCGGCGGACGCGACGTACGACGCCGTCGGGTTTCTGAGCGCGACGTTCTGGATACTTGCTGGTGTATTCGCGATCGTTGGAGGCTTCGTTATCATCGGGATTGTAATCCTCCTGATAGCCTCGTACATCTGGCTGGCGAAGGGCGCGGCAACCAAGAAGCGGCTCCGTAAGCGAGTCGCGGAGTGATTCTTACGATTCATGACACAACACAACACGGAAGCGGCGGAGTTTTCCAAAAGAGTTGGTACGAGGTTTGGAGAGGACTCTCCAAACGCGGGAGGTGGTCCCGTATGGTGAGGTCCGCGACCGGAGAGGTCGAGGGCGTCGGCGGCGGCGACTACCAACGGATATACGTCCCGAGTCGCGTCGGTAACGACTCGACGTTTCCCTTCAATCCCGGCGACGGGTATCGTATCCAGGTAGTGACGACCCGATGTAACCGAGACGTCGTCGTCCTGACGAGCGACGCGCTCGAGCTCGACCTGGAGGAGAGCGACGTCGTCCTCCAACGGTCGAGCAAGGAGGTCCAGACGAGCCTCGAGGAGGTCGACGCCGATGATTAACGAGAGCGAGGACGTCGGTGAGAAGGCGGAGATTCGACGCGAGCTCCGGCTCTATCGCGGGTACGTCGAGGACGACGACCTCCGCTCGCGAATCACCGACTGGATTGACGAGTCGCATGAGTTGACGGAGGCGGACACCGCGGAGCGGTACGTCGAGCAACGCCTCAACGAGCTCCTCGAGGAGTATCCGATGTATCACTCGACGGCTCAGAAACGCGGAGAGGACGCGTTTCCTGACGAGTGCAAGGAGTGTCGACATTACGGCTCGAGTTGCCCCGTTCTCCTGGACCTCGTTGAGACGGACTGGCGGGAGCGTCGCCTCGAGGAGGCGGAGACGGAGCAAGAGGCGCGACGTATCTACCAGCAACAGGCTCGAGACGTCGGGTGTACGCGAATCCCGGCGTACCTCAACGAGTACGAGAACGAGCATGAGGACTTTATGCGGGAGGGCCAGGCGCTCGTCTCGGAGGTCCTCGACGCGATACACGTCGACCCGGCGGACGTCTCCGGTGAGGACGTCGAGGTCGCGACCGACGGAGGTGAGCGGTAATGGCTGAGACGTCGCTCCTCCTCGAGGTCGGTCTCGGAGTCGCGGTCGTCGTCGCGATCGTCGGCGCGATACTCTGGCTGGCTCGCTCGGGCTACTTTGAGCCGGACTCGACCAACGAGCAATCGGCTGACGAGCGGGAGGACCTGGCGGCTCGAAACCAGGACTTCAACGTCCCGGTCCGGAAGCGGCTCAAAGCCTGGTCGACACCCATGAAGGTGTTTGTCGCCTCGCTCGTCCTCATGGCGCTCGGTGTCGCGATTGCGGCGTACCAGGTCATGAAAACCGGGAGTCCGGTCCAACAGTACGTTACTCGGGAGGTCCGGTACGCGCTCGTCGCGATCGTCGGGATTGCTGGCGGCGTGAAAATCAAATCCTACATGGACGACCAAATCGGACACCTCCTCGTCACGTACGAGCGAGCCGGTCGACGCAATCTCGTTGAGAAAATCCCGTACGCGAAGGCGCGAGCGAGCGTCCGGGATGGAGCGGTCCGAGTCCCGGAGGTCGCGGACTCGAGGCTCCTGGGGTTGTTTTGGAAGTATCGGCAACGAGGTGAGGACCGACGGCTCCGAGCGGGAGAGAAACCGCTCTCGGACGTTATCACGCACCTCGTCCCGAGTCACGGCGACGAGCTCGCGGACGGCTCGGGGTACATCATTACGACTCGAGAGAACGGCGACGAGGTCCTCTCGGGGGACTCGCTCTCGGACCTGACGTACGCGAGTCCCAACTCGCTCTCGGACGAGCGCGCGACGCAAATCCGGGAGCTCCAGAAACGACAGAAGGCGGAGTTGAAGGGTGTGAAAGCCACCAACGCGGAGCTCTATACACAAATCCGAAAAATGAGAAAGCAAATCAAGAACGACGAATATCGCGACAGACAAGAGCTCCTGGACGATTTCGACCGGTTCAGTCAACAGGTTAAGAGCTCGGTCGCTCACGTCCAGGAGTCGACGTCTCGGGACCGGAAGGACTCGAGAGAGAACGGTGAGAAGCCAGGGGTTGAGGCATGAAACGAGGCGCGCTCGTATTCCTCTCGCTCCTGGTCCTCCTGAGCGCCGTCGCGTCGCCAGTCGCGGCGGCTGGACTCTCGACCAGTAACGACCTCGACGCGCTGAGCGAGCAATCTGTGGCTTCTCAGAGCAACGCGACGGAGACACCGACACCGACGCCGGTCTCGACGTCCTCGAGCTCGAGTGAGCCACCAACGGACGGACGACCGTCGACGGCGGAGGCGGTCCGAGTGCTCCCGGTCCAGTTTGAGCCAGAGTACCTCTCCGTCGAGACGGCGAAACAGGGAGAGCGGTACAACACGTCGGGACCTTTCGCAATCTTCTCGTTCTCGGAGCCGGTCGACCAGGTCGCGGTCCGGCAACCGAAAGCGACGGCGACGGTCCTCGAGGGAGGTCGCCAGGTCCGCGTCTCGTACGATCCTGACGCGGCTCCAGTAGGGAGCCAGTCGCTCTATACGCTCGAGGTGTACTTTTCGGACGGCTCCAGTAAGACGCTCGAGTTGTACGCGGAGCGGACGAGCGTCGACGTCGGTTCGGCTGAAATGCGTAAGTACCGTCCGCTAATCCTCGACATACTGGACGACGCGGAGGACGCGGGGTACGACCGAGACCCGGAGGGAGCGGAGTCCCATTACACGGACGTCAAGGAGACGGCTCAACTCCTCAACTCCCTGTTTGTCGAGCAGGCTATCCGGCTCATGGGGTCGGTATTCGGTATCCTGGCGAATCCGCTCGGTATCGCGAGCATCCTCGCGATTGCGGCGATCGTCACGTACTGGATGCTCTCCCGCAACCGAGCCATGCTCGAGCTCCTCACCAACGACGCCGGTAAGTCCGCTCGGAAGCGACAAGAGCTCTGGATTAAGTGGAAACAGGCTCAACAGACGGCGGCTGAGGAGCCTCTCTCCGAGCTCAAGGGGGTCGGTGAAATGGGAGAGGTGTACTGGCGGGACGCGTTCGGCGTCGACACGGTCGCGGGTCTCGCGGAGCTATTCCGCCAGGGGTTCCCGGTCCGTCGAGACGGTGAGACGAAACACGTCGGCGGTGTCTCGGACCTGGACGTCGAGACGATTGACGCGAGTTGGCTCGAGGCGGTGTGTCGAGACCATCGGCTCCCGTCGGTCGAGATTGCTCTCTCGCATGGGAAACTCGCGCTCCGTCGCATGGTCGCGGAGTACGGGATGCAACACGTCTATGGTGAGACGCTCCAGGACGTCCGCGAGTTGATTGACGAGTTGGACGAGAGCCGGGACATATCCCGGTACGCGGCTGAGGACATGGGAGGCGGAGCACCGGCTCCGGGTGACGACTAATGACGGACGTCGGACTCCTCGAGCGGCTGAAGCGTCGAGTAATGGGTCCTCCGGAGCGACTCCCGCAACGAGTCCTCCTCCTGGTGGTCATGCTCGCGCTCTCGGTCGCGGTCGCGGGTGTTTACCTCGCGTCGACGCGCGGGCTCGAGACCGGCGGGTCGTCGCTCCCGGTCCTCCGTCCCGTGTTGGTCGTCGCGACGTCGACGGTGACATGGGTCGTCGGACTGATTTTCCTCCTCCGTCGGTTCTTGATATTCCGCGATCGTCGGTACGCTGAGCAGGCGGCGGACGTCGTCGGGTACATGGTCAAGTCGGTCCGTCGACTGGCGTACGAGGCAAAGTCGCCGGACGGCTCGACGCGAGTCGTCGGGCTCTCGGGTGACGACCCGGAGGACATAGAGCGGCGAATCCTCGCGGCGCTGGACGGCGGTGAGGACGATCGTATCACTATCAACCCGGAGGCAATCGCGGACGGCGGACGGGACGTTGACCCGCTCGAGGAGGCGGAGGAGTCGGTCGACCCGACGCCGTCGCTCGCGAAACGGGTCGCGGGTCGGCTCCTCGCGATCGTCGTCGCGGTCGTCAAGCTCGCGCTGGTGGTCGGCGTCTCCGCGGGCGGGTATCACGTCGCGGTGACGTACGGACCGGCGCTCGGGCTCGGGATTCTAACGAAAGACCAACTCGAGCTCCTCCGGCAACCGCTCGCGTACGCGGTCGCGACGGGCGCGGTCGTCCTCGCGCTCCTGGTCGGACGCTGGCTCGCGAGACGTCTCTCTCGCGGCTCCGCTGGCGGGTCCGCTGGCGGGTCCGCTGGCGGACCGGACGCCGTCGCGGAGTCTCGCGACTCCTGGCGGGAGGACCTCAAGTTGATGAAACTCGACCTCGCGGCGACGTTGAGTTTCCGAGACCTCGGCTGGTATCTCGTCCTCCCGGCGGCAGTTACGGCGTTCGGGCTCCTCGTCATGGTCCAGTTTTGGGTCTCGTTCTGGTTCTATCCGGTAATTGGAGCGGTCGCGCTCCTGGTTGGGACGCTCAACTATCTCCGAATAGGGTGGAAACGCTCCCGTCGCCTCGAGGCGCTCCGCCAGGACCGAGAGGGTATCCAGTTTGCCGAGCTCGCGGTCCTGGTCAAGGCGGTCGAGGTCCCGGAGACGACGCTCTATTACGGGTGGCTCGGGGACGAGGAGCCGCGTCGGTACGTACATGACGACAAACAGGAGTTTGCTCGACACGTTGCGGACCGAGCGTACGAGGTCCTCAACGGGCTCCAGGTCTCTCCATCGGTCATGGAGAAACAGGCTGAGGAGATTGAGAATATGCGTCCGGACCTCGCGGCGTTCCGGGACGCGGAGCTCCATCAAGTGCAAGAGCGACTCCTCGCGATCGTCGGAGAGCGGGAAATGGTCCCGAAACCAAAGTTGATTGAGGACACCGTCGAGCACGACATGAGGCGTCGACGCGTCGGTCCTGGTCGGTCCGGCCAGGGACATGACCCGGACCTGGTCCGGTCGGCGTACCGGGACCTGGTCCCGGCGGCGCTGGTCGAGCAAGAGATTGACGTCTCTCGAGACGGCGACGGCTCGGAGACGGTGACGGCGGTTCGGCTCCGCTCGGACCCGCTCCCTCCGGAGTACGGGGAGGTCCGGGCTCAATTCGCGTCCGCGTTTCGGAATTACGCTCAATGGGACCCGATGTACGAGCTCCCGGACGTCTCGGACAAGCTCCAGGAGGACCCGATATACGTCGACTCGCTCGGGTATCGGGGTGAGACGGCGTGATTGAAGAAATATCAGAATCATGAGTGAAAACTACCAGGAGATACAACCGACGGACACGACCGACACGGACACGGCGATACGAAACAAGGTCGCGAAACACGTTCGGGAGGCGGCGTACGAAAGGCGTCGAGAGGCTCGAGCGCGGACGCGCGAGCTCATGAGCGAGGTCGAGGCGGCGCTCGCGGGTGAGACCGATCGGGAGCCGGTCGAGGTCCTGGACGAGCTCGCGCTCCAGGTCGAGGAGGACCCGCGGCTCGAGGAGGTCCTCGCTCCGACGCATGACGGGCTCGACACACGGGTCAAGGTCTCGTATCATCGGCTCCGTCAACTCCGCGAGCGGTGGCGGGAGGGAGACGACGTCGACGTCCCGGTTGTCGCGGAGTACCGGACGCTCGTCCAGGTGTCGGAGGCAATCGGGACGATTTACGCGGCGTCGGACGGGACGCGGTACGCTCCGGTCCGGTTGGAGAAACTGGACGTCCGCGGCGCTCGCTCACCAGTCGAGGGAGAGCCGACGCCTATCGGTCGAGTCCGTATCGGCAAGAGCTCGACGGCGTCAATAGAGGACCGGACAACCGAGATACCGCATACGGACTGTGAGCATATCCTCGCGATTGCCAACCCTCGCGAGGGGAAGGACTCGCTAATCGCTCGTCTCTCGGGGAATTTGAAAGACGAGCATGGGTACAAGTGGGTCTCGCTCCATGACGACGGTCGGTTTGAGACCTCCATGATTGCGGTCCCGAACGACGAGGAGCCGATTCAACAGAGTCTCGAGGAGTTTAGCCAGACACCGAAGGGGTATCCGACGAAAGTGTACGTCCCGGCGGTCGGTCTCCCGGACGAGCTCCCGGCGAATCACGTCCCGTTTACGTTCGGGGTCGACTCGCTCTCGGTCGAGACGATCGCTCAACTTTCCGGAGTCAATCCGGAAGGCTCGACGGAGCGACGTATCAAACACGCGCTCGAGGAGGTCCGCGGTCCTGGCGGGAGCGGCTCGGTTGACGAGTTGATTCAACTCCTGGAGACGTACGCGGACGACACCTCCGCGGAGATTACGGTAACGGAGCTCCGGGACCAGGACGACCTCGAGGACAAGGAGAGCGAGGTCTCGAGCGCGACGCGTACGTACGAGCTCGGAGAGGACAAGGTCCTCCGGGAGTGTGCTCAGTCGTTGATGCTCCTCGCGAGCGAGGGACTCCTTTGCGACGCTGGCGCGGACACCAACCTCGACATGGTCGACGTCCTCGAGGACCAGGAGCACGTCGCGACGCTCAATTGTAACTTTCTCCCGGACGGCGACGAGCACCTCAAATACCTGATTGAGAATATCTGGCTTCGGCAAATCTACACGGCTCGGGACGCGAATCCGTGGCTCCCGCGAGTCGCGGTCGAGATTCGGGAGATAAAGGAGCTCGCGCCGTCGCGCCTCGAGCGGACGAAATACTCAACGATCGCAAAGGCAACCCGCCAGACGCTCTTTTTCCTGACGAGCCAGGGAGGGAGTCGTCGGGTCCTGTTGCTCGGGTCGACGCAATACCTGAGAGACGTCTATATGCCCATTAGAGGGAATATGCCTATCAAAATCCTCCTGAAAATGGGTGAGGAGAAGATTCGGACGCTCGAGTCCGCGGGATTCGCGTTCGACCAGGAGGCGCGACGGCAACTCCGTCAATTCCCGACGGGTTGGGGACTCCTGTTACTCCCGGACAAGAAGGTCTGGCCGATTAACTGGACCGGCGCTCGTTGCGGGCTCTCGCTCGGAGACCTCCCGTGGCTGGCTCGGTACGGGTTGGCTATGGGGTTCCGCGTCGAGCTCCGGGACGTCGACGCGGAGGCGTGGGACGGCGGAGACGAGTACGTCGACCAGGAGGGACGGCTCCAGGAGGCTCCGCCGGCTCGCAACGAGTGGTATCTCCGCGTCGAGGACGTCGAGGCGATCGTCGGGGACGTCGACGGCGACCTGGACGAGGAGGTCCTCCTCGAGGTCCTGGAGGAGCGGCGGGAGTACGAGCTCGCTCAGGACCTCCGTCCGACGCCGGTCGCGGTCGCGGACCAGCAACGGCAATTGGACCTCGTCTCGACGGACGTCGCAAAGGAGAGGGAGGAAAACGCGCTCTATCAGAAACACGGAGTACACGGCGCGCTCCGCGAGTGGCTCTCCCGAGAGCGGTCGACGGTTGCGAAGTATGAACGAGTCCTCGACACGGTCCGAAACAAGGAGGTCTCGTCGTACTCAGACATGGCGACACTCTCCGGCGTCTCGAAACCAATGATTGCTCAGTACATGAGAAAGGACGAGAACGCGCTCAGGCCATGTCTCACAAAAGAGGGCGAGTTGTACCACTTGACTCCCGTCGGTCGAGACGCGCTCGACAACATCAATTGGGACGCGGTGTTTCGAGAGCTCGACTAAGCTAAGACTTGGGCGAGTTGACGGCGATCGTCGTCGCTATGGTCCTGGAGCATGGTTCCCGAAGGTTTCTCCGTGGATTCGGGGCGGACAGAGCGGCCCCCTACTCCCCGTACTGTCGTTCAAGTTTGTGAGTCGGCGTCGACTCTCGCTCCCTCAATATATCGCGCGTACCCTATTCTATATACGGTACGACGCGCGTCGCTGGTAAGTACTATTCCAACTCATTTGGAAACGCAAGACAGCGAAGGTGTCAGCAGTTGTTAGATGGTCTTATATATCAAGACAGTAAGCAAAATTCTCAGTTGGTCATTCCTTCCTCTTGAGGGAAGCACTCCTCGAGGTTGACAGCGTTCCCACCGAGAAGTTTCTCAATCGCTTCACGACTTCGCATGTCCTCAACGGTCTCTCCGAGATGTATTTCCCTCTCTTCTCCGTATGAAGGGCGCATATCTGCCAGGGCGGGCATGGGACCACCGAGCCGATCGATATAGTGAGTGAGTATCTTTGCAGCCTCCCAAGCCAGTCTCGGGTCTTTAAACCCGAGAATACGCTGGTGCTGAGTGCCGTAAAACATGTCGACCGCCCATTTGTTTACCTCGTCACTCCGGTTATGGTGAAGTTCAGCGATTCGCAGTTTACAGTTTGGGCATTGATACCCATTCGTCTTTTCTTCCCAATTGTCTGAGGGGTGAACCATACATTCTGGTTGATGTGTTCCGCAAAAGGCTTTCCCCGGTTTACCCAAACCCTGACACTTGGAGATGGGTGCGTTTCGAGTGCTTCAGGTAGAACCCCGCCGCGCGGCTGCGGTGCGGGTTTTTGCTGACCTTTGGTCTTATCCTCACCCCCCTAAGGGGGACCACCCGGTCGGTGAAAGCAGGTCCAGGAGTGTTGGGCGATCGGAGGACGAGACCAGCCGATAGTTATCTGAAATGCAATAGGTATGTGTCTGGCGCGCGGTCAGGGTATTTAAAGAAAAAGGGGAATTGGTAGTGTTGCCACTCTGCCGGAGGGCGTCAGTCGAGTGCGAACACGTCCTCGCGACCGCGGAGTTTCAGGGACGAGCCATGCCAAACGGCAATTCGGTCCAGAGAGTCACGATCGCCGTCAGCATCGTGGTAGGTGATTCCCGCGTCCAAGAATCGGAGCTCGTCGATTCCGATTGTGTCTTTCGCAGCCTGGTAGCCGGACCTGAGGACGACGTGGAGCTCGTAGAGTGAGAAGTTCCCAGCGGCGAGACGGAGCTCGAGGCCGTCGCGATCGTCGACGAGGTCGACACCATAGCGTCGAGCCCACTTACCGAAGGCGCTGTCGTCGTCGACCTGCTGGTTGGCTGTTGCGAGGTGCGAGAGTCCGCGCTCGACGCGGTCGACGGCGGAGTCGAGTGTCGCGAAAAGTTCGTTGAGTCGGTCGCGGACGATGCTGTCGGCGACGGAGACACCGTCGACGCGCTCGAATAGACGCTCGAATTTTCTGAGGGTCCGTGAGACGGTACTGGTCGACCGGTCGGCGGCGTCGGCGAGGTCGTCGAGTCCGTCGTATCGTCCGCCGTCGCTCGCGGCGCGGAGGACGTCGGACTCGGCTTCGGTGGGAGGATTCGCGAGTAGCTCTCTTGTCGCGACGGATCGCTCATGCTCGACTACTTGGTCGATGGGGCAGCCGACGAGTTGGAGTCGGTCGGCGTCGTCCTGGTTGGTGAGGATTGCCTGGTCGAAATGGTCGTCGTCGACGAAGACGCCGTCATCAGGGGAGGTGGGGAGGCCGGCCCAAGAAAGGCAGTTGAGGAGGTAGGTGCGTAGTTCTGCCTCGAGTGTTTCGCGTCCGATTTCTCCGTCGTCGGCGTGGTCGTCGAACCAGCGGACGGTGAGGTCGTTCGGTGTGTGCTCTCGGTTCCATTGGACCTCGAGTTTCGGGTGGTCGGTCGGTGCAACGTCGGGGTCATTCGGTGTCTTGCTGGCGTGTTTGAGGAGGTAGCTCTTGAGGAGTTTTCCGACGGCGTGGTCTCCGTAGAGACGATTGAGGGAGGTTGGATTGAGAGCGACTGCGGACCGCTGTCCGGTGACTCGTTCGTTGTTCCATTTGTATTCGCCGCGACCGTCGCGTCGGCTGGAGAACTGTGCGAGTCGTTCGAGGAGGCCGTCGTCTGGGCCGACGAGGAGATCGTCGGCCAGGTCGCGTAGCACTCGCACGTAGATTGCGAGGCCAAAGACGTTTGACCAGGGGTGAATGTTCTCTCGAGAATAGAACCCGGGTCGAGCACCCATCTCCGCAATGAGTGCTTGTAGGACGTCGACTATGTCGTGTGTGTCGACGTTGGACGCGTTGATTTCGACCCTCACTCCTTCGGGAAGGTCGACCGGCATCGCATTAATTCGGTCACCGTTGGGCTGTCGAGCGTCGGGGAGCGACGGGCGTATCTGGAAGTTGATTCTTCGATTTCGCTTTTCGTCGTCGATGTCGTATACTGGAAGGTTGTACTCGTAGTATGTGTCGCCCGCGTCGTCGTCGCGTGTGGCGATACCTCCCGGCCAGTATTTCGCCGTTCCTTTGGCATCGTCGGGGTCGTCGTAATCGGCGAGTCGGTCGACGTCCCATGTGGTTCCGGCGGCCTCGAACGGGTCGACGTCATCGAGGGCGGGAGTGGTGATGGTTCCGTCGTCGTCGACGGTGGCGGGCTCGAACTGGCGGACAAAGGCGAAGAAGGGAGTGAGTCCGTCGTCGAGTTGGTCGTCGGCGAACAGTAGGTGTGCATTGTGCTCGTGGGTTTGTCCAGCGAGGTATTCGCGTCGACCGGTCGCCTCGTCGAGGACGGCGTCGTCCAGGTCCTTGTCGCGGTTGAGCGGCTCGACGTCCTTGTGGTCGTCCTGGTCCTCATCGCGATCGTCGGCAGAGGTGGAGTAGTCACCCGAGAGCAAGTACTCGGCGCGCTGCTCAGCGTTTCGGTCCTCGGCGCGGACGTCGGAGAGGTCGACGTCTTTCTCGTCGCCCGCGTGAACCCGCTGCTCGCGGGTCATTTCCAGACCCCCCAGTCCTCGAGGTACGCGAATCCTTCTTGAATCTGCTCGATTGGATAGGGGTAGTCAGCCGCTTCCTGGCCGACCCGTAGGCGATCGAACCAGATTCGTTCTCCGTCGACGTCAAAGATAGTTCCCGAGCCCCAGAGCGTCGATCCATCGGTGAAATAGATAATCATCCCCTCGTCGCTGGCGTCGGTGGTGCTGGTCAGGTCCCAATAAGGGCGGTCGTGGTCGGTTCTCGAGGGGAGATTCTGGACGACGTCGGCGGGTTCCGCATAGACAAGCAAGTGGTACGGCCGAGACGGTGGGTCGGAGCTGGTCACTCTGAACCACCCTGGAGCGGGAAGGTCCGGCAGTCGGGACACCAGAGGCCGAGCTCTCCGTTAATATGATGCTCGACGAGGTCAGCATTACAATCGGGGCACTCAGCCAGTTGGTCGCTGGTGAGCCCCTGCTCGTTGGCATCGCCTCCATCGGCGATAGCCACCTGGTCCTCGAGTCCGACGGTGTCGACGTCGGGCGTCGAGGGCTCTTCGCGAGCGTCCGGGGAAGATTGCTTCTCGCGCTCGTCGCGACGAGCTTTGAAAGCCTCGAGGGAGGGTCGCTCGGTGGTTACGCGAGGTCCGCGAGTGCTCGGGTCGACGGCTTCGTATCCGTCGTCGGTCTCGCGGAGGATTCGACAGACGCTCCCGTACGACTCGGTCTCCGCGAGGTCGGTTTCCTGGAGGTACTCGTCCAGGTCGTATATCCCGAGGTCGAGGACCTCGTCTCGTCGCTTCTCGAGCCAGTCGAGGACGGTCGAGCGTGGTCCGCGCTGGAGTTTCCTTTCGACGCTAATCCAGGCGTTGACCTCCTTGAGGTCGCGGAGTCCGCGGATACGCGCTCGCGCTCGCTCTCGAGCGTTCTCGTCGTCCAGGAGGCTCCGGTTGAGGTATCGGAGCGGGTCCTTCCCGGCGACGTCGAGCTCTCGGGAGAGGTCCCCGGTTGGGCTCATGCGTCTCCCCCCTCGCTGTCGGCTCTGGCGTTTGAGAGTGCCTCCTCGACCTCGTCGGCGCTCATGGCGGCGAGTTTCGCTCCGAGTGGGGAGTTGCCTCCGCGAGTGTGGGTTTCCTTCGTCGCGAGCTCGTCAAACCCGGTTTGACAGTCTTTGCAGTAGTACCTCGAGTCCGGGTGCTCGGGGTTTCTCTTGCTCATCCCGACGTGTTTCGTCCCTGAGCGAACCGAGTACGACGTCCCCCCGCAATGAGGACAACAGTCGACCTCAAACTGTCCGGAACTCATGGCTCCTCGACCTCCGAGACGTCGAAAATCGCGGTCCAGGTGAGTTGTGCGTACGCGACCTCGCTTCTGGAGTCGTCCTCAATGGGTATCCAGGAGCCGACGACGTCGTTGACGATCGTCGCGGGGACGATCTTCATGGCGATAACGGGTCGCTCGGGTCGCGGCTCACACACGGCGAATAGGTACGAGCCGGCGCGCTCCAGGAGGGAGTCGTGTTGTCGTTTCCTGAGGTTGAAGCGTCCGCGGCGTTGCGTCTGGTTGACGACCGCGGCGGCGGATTTTATCTCGACGTCGGTCCCTTTCTCGAGGACGCACACGCCAACGAAGGGGAGGCGCGGCGAGGGGGAGAGGACGGTCGAGACTCGAGCGTCGGGGATACCTGGCTCGTCTCCAGGGACGTACTCGAGCTCGGGGATGCTCTGTATTACGGCGGACTCCGCGTTGTTCCCGGCTCGGACGCTCGACGTCGTCTCGAGGGAGGAGCTCACCGAATCACCTCCTTGGTCGGAATCCAATCGTTACACTCGCAACAGCGGTAGCGCGTACCCTCAGGTGAAACGTTTACGTTGAGGAGAGTATCGCACTCGGGACAACTTGCGAGGTCTCGATTAGAGAGTCTGTCAACAATTCCACCGTCCGCGACGAGGCGCTCTGAACGGTCGCCTCCGGAATCCTGGGCTCGGTAGCGATCGTCAACTATGCTGGCGAATGTGTCCCGGAGCTTCTTTCTCTGGACTTTGCTGAGGTCCTCGGGGGCGACACCAGTCGTCGCGACGAACTCCTCGCGCTCGGGAGTCCAACCATTTCGACCGCGTTCTGCATCGTACACGCGCTCGAGGGCACGCTTTCCGTCCGCGGTCGCGTACACGACACGGGCGGCGGGTTTGTCCTGGTGGGGTCCGTCGACGGGGTTACCGGCGTCGTCGACAGTCCAGAGGAGGAGCGGTCCGAGCCGGACCTCGACGGCGTATACCTCGCGCTGGTAGGGCTCGACGGGTTCATGGTGTCCGAGTCGGCTCCAGGACTCAGGGATGGTCGTCGGTGGGCCTGCGAGCTCGTCGTCCCACCTCCAGGTGGTTGTCACCGTTGGTCACCCCCGTCGGCGCGGACGGTTTCACGGGTTGGCTCGCGTTCGGTTAGCGCTCGGAGCTCTCGCTCGACCTCGTCTAGGATGCTCGCGACCTCCTCGGGACGGGTGTCCCGGTCGACGGTCCCGAGAACGGCGAAACCGTCGCCGTCGACGAGGGCGCTCAGACGATCGTCGTCGCGAGCGACGGTAAGCGTCACCTCGAGGTGACCTCCGTCCGCGACTAGTCCCTCACCGGTGTCGACGCCTATCCAGTCGTCCGGGATGGAGCATTGGGGACAGGGGTCGCGCTCGTACTCCTCGATGGCCTCCTGGAGTGAGACGCGGACGAACTCGCGGTCATGTTGCGCGTTCTTCCCGCACCGTGCGAGCTTGCTGTTTCCGAGCTCACGGTGGAACGCAGTTGCGTGTCGACCTTCTGAGACGAGAACGTCTCTCGAGTCGCTCACGCGAGGTCACCTCTTTTATCGGCGGTGTGACCACTCTGGGGTTTACTTGAAGTAAATCGGCGGCAAGAGCCTCCGATACTGTTAAATCTGGAATGGGGCCGGAGGGATTTGAACCCCCGATCGACTGATATCTCCGGTCGGCGCCTCGGTCCTCCAGAGGGTCGTCAACGCGAGCGATGATCAGTCGCCCGCTCGGTATATCAGTCTGGAGTGTCGTCACCGGGCGCGTGGCCTCTGGAGTCAGTCGCCATGCCTGGCTTGGCCACAGCCCCTCGCCTCCGGGTATGGCGATTGCCCGTAAATGGATTTCGATTCGACCCCCGGCGTTTTCCCCGGCCGTCCCCTGACTCGGAACATGGACACCGTTCGCCTCACCGTCCGCGAGCAGGGCGTCGAGAACAGCATCGAGGTGCCCCGGGGCGCGAACCTCCGGCGGGCGCTACTCGACGCCGGTTTCGACGTGTACGGCCCGGTCTCGCGGGCGGCAAACTGTGGGGGCCGCGGCCTCTGTGGCACCTGTGGCGTCAGGTTCGGTGGCGACTCGCCGGCGCCGGGCCACTGGCACGACGCGCTCGCCGCGCGGTTCGGCTACCCGCGACTCTCCTGTCAGTTGTCCGTCCAGCGGGAGCTGTCGGTACAGATCCCGGAGAAACTCGTCTGGGGACAGCTACTGCCCGGTCACCGGTCCGTCTCGGACCAATCACAATCCTGACATTTGTAGCCGGTGACGAACTCCGTCACGGAGGGCATGTAGCCGACGGAGACGACGTCCCCGCCGCAGTCCGGACAGTCCCTGTCGGCGTCCTCGATTCCCTCGGTGTCCATCACCGTCTCCCCCTCGATTAGCTCTGCGAGCTTTCCGGGGGTCACCATCCGCCCCTGCACGACGCGGTTCTCGGCCATAACGGGAGGCGGCACCGACGGCGTGTAAGCGTTGCCCTCGCCGGTGTCGAACCGCTCGCCGTCGAAAGGATAAACCGGACTACAGCCAGGGCGCGCGGTCGCCGTCCGTCACGCCCGGCGTTCCGCCCGCGTCGTCGTCGCCGTTCTCGGACACTGGCTCGACTGGCGGTGCGTCCTCGACGTTCTCCTCGACGCTCTCGTCGGGGTCGCCCCCGTCCGTGACGGCGCCGGACGCCTCGGATTCGGGCATCGGGTCCCCGTGCCCGTCGGGGTCGAGTGCCAGTAGCGAGGTGACGGCGATGACTGCCAGCGCGATGGGGACGTTTGCCTCGATGACGCCCAGGATGGACAGGGGCAGAACGCCCAGCGCGACGGCGCTCCCGAACCGGAAGCGGTCGATGTCGACGTTGCCCCGGAGCCACGGCCCCAGCAGGGCGACCGACAGCGCGAACGCGACGCCGACGCCGGCGGCCGCCACGCCCTGGGCGACCAGCATCGGGTCGGTGACGACCTCGAACGCGATGCCGCCGAAGTCGAACGACGCGACGAGGCCGAGGCCGACGATGACGCCCGGCCGGGGGAGATACTCGCCGACAGTCGCCGAGGCGGTCTTCGCCGCGATGGCGAGGATGACCAGCGCCGCGAAGCGCTCGAACACCCACATGTTCAGCATCGACCCGATGGTGGGCGCGATGGCGGCCTCCACCCCGGCGATAGCCATTATCGGGAGGCCGACCGCGAGGATGGACGTGACCTGCTCGCGGCGGGTACCGTCCATCTCGGCGAGGACGACCGCGAGAGTGGCGGAGCCACCGAACACCAGCAGGCCGACCTCGAGGATGCCCAGCGCGCCGTCGACGGCCCCCGCGAGAACCAGCGCGGGGAAGATGCCGTCGACCAGCGGGAGCGCCATCACGGTGGCGAGGAGCCGCGTCCCCTCGCCCACCGACTGCTCTAGGCGGAGCGCTATCGGATGTCTCGACGTGCTCATCGATCAGGGGCGTTGGCGATACCCCGTCGCCGATGGGTGGTGTGCTCCGCGGTGCTCGTGGCGTGCGACGGTCCCCAGCCAGTCGAGCGCGAAGCCCTCCGCTTTATTGAACGCCCGAATCGCGAATGTAACTGTGGTGCCGGAGTCGGCGGTCGGCTGACCGGCAGTACGCGTCGCGATCGGACTTGCGGAGTCCATGTCTGCAATATTTGACGAGATGGGCATAAACGTTGTGTGAGGCGCGTCCGCACACCCCGAAAATCCACCATTCCCGCCGTAGTTACACCGGAACCCGTCCAATCGTTAGCCACTGGGATGGACGAATGCCCATCGGGAGCCACCGACGCCGATACCTGCCCGTCGATGTACAGCTCCCGACCTCCCGACGACGCCGTGATGGCGAGCCTGCGGGTGTGTCACGCGGGCACAGCCGCCGTGTCCGGTTCCTTCTCGGAACGTTTTTGCACCGGGGCTTCACACGGTTTATATGGCGGACGACAAGCCGTTCTCGCAGAAACTCCAGGTGCCGGAAGCGCTGACGTTCGACGACGTACTCCTGCGACCCAAGGAGTCGCGTGTCGAACCGGACGAGGCCGACACCTCGACCCGCGTCTCGAAGAACGTCCAGCTAAACATCCCCGTGCTGTCTGCCGCGATGGACACCGTCACGGAGGCCGAACTCGCCGCCGAGATGGCCCGACAGGGTGGCCTCGGCGTGCTCCACCGCAACATGGACGTCGCGGAGACGGCCGACCACGTCGAGCGCGTGAAACGCGCCGACGAACTCATCATCCGTGACGTCGTGACCGCCTCCCCCGAGATGACCGTCGAGGAAGTAGACGCCATGATGGACCGCGCGGGCGTGTCGGGCGCGCCGGTCGTCGACGACGACGGCGAGGTGCTCGGTATCATCTCCGGCACCGACATCCGGCCGTATCTCGGCATCGGCTCCGAGGACAGCGTCCGGGAGGCGATGACCGACGAGGTCATCACCGCCGGGGAGGACATCGAGGCCCGCGAGGCGCTGGAGCTGATGTACGACCACAAGATAGAGCGCGTCCCCATCGTCGACGACGAGGACCGACTGACTGGCCTCGTGACGATGCGGGGCATCCTCTCGCGGCGCGAATACGACGACGCGGCCCGCGACGACGACGGCCGCCTGCTGGCGGGCGTCGCCGTCGGCCCGTTCGAACTCGACCGGGCACAGGCCGCCGACGAGGCGGGCGCGGACGTGCTGTTCATCGACTGTGCACACGCCCACAACCTCAACGTCCTCGATTCGGCTCGCGACATCAAAACGGAGGTCGACGCCGACGTCGTCGTCGGCAACGTCGGTACCCGCGAGGCCGCCGAGGAGGCCGTCGACTTCGCCGACGGATTGAAGGTGGGTATCGGCCCCGGCTCCATCTGTACCACTCGGGTCGTCTCCGGCGCGGGGATGCCTCAGATTACGGCCGTCGCCGAAGTCGCCGACGTTGCCGCCCGCGAGGACGTGCCGGTCATCGCGGACGGCGGCATCCGCTACTCCGGCGACGCCATCAAGGCCATCGCGGCGGGTGCGGACGCCGTGATGCTCGGCTCCTACTTCGCCGGTACCGACGAGGCGCCCGGTCGCGTCATCACGATGAACGGCAAGAAGTACAAGCAGTACCGCGGGATGGGGTCGGTCGGCGCCATGTCCGAGGGGAGCGGCGACCGCTACCTCAAGGACGACGACGGGGACGAGGAGTTCGTCCCGGAGGGCGTCGAGGCCGCCACCCCGTACAAGGGGTCGCTGGAATCCGAGCTCCACCAGCTCGTCGGCGGGATGCGCTCCGGGATGGGGTACGTCGGCGCCGAGACCATCCCCGGGTTCAAGGAGCGTGCGGAGTTCGTCCGGGTCTCCTCGGCCGGCCAGACCGAGGGCCACCCGCACGACGTGATGATTACCGACGAGGCGCCGAACTACTCGCCACAGGAGTGAGAGAGCCACCCGCTCCGGCGCCGGACCACCCCTCGAATCGTGGTTTCCGACAGGATGAATCGCTAGAGAACGTCCCGATGAACCTCACTGGAGTCTGTCCGCGCTCATGCACGCGCGACTGCAGTACCCCATCTCCGCCGTCCGGGCGCTGTCGTGAGCCTCGAACGTTTCGCCACAGTTCTTGCACGTGACGGACGTGAGCGACATATGATAACCATTGCCAACCAGTGTAATAAATCTGACTCAGTGTGTGCCGTCCGTCTGACGGCGTTTCCCTGCTGGCTCAGACGACAGAAATCAGTTCACTATCGTGTTACACATCGTTCCGAGCGTCCCAACCGACCACCCGAGCACGAACTCGTCTGGAGTTCCTACCCGTTTGCCTACAGGAGCAGGACGCCCCTCGCGTCGTTTGGTCCGGCCGCTCGGCAGGCGCTCGTCCGCGACTAGTCTCCGGGCGACCATCGACCGGTAGTGACCGCATAACGATGGTCCGTCGCGGTGGCCCGGGTGACGACGGAGCTGATAGATTCCATGAAGCGACACCTTCCGGAGGAGACGTCCGGATGCTATCTCCGGCGGCCAGGGGACTGCTGTTGGCTCTGCTACGGCCGCATCCTGCTGGGACGTAGCACCACCTGAGCCCGCCCCCGCTGTCCGCGCCGGTGGGATGAGTTCGACGGGGCCGCCCCAGCGGCTGCTGGCCACCGTAACCGTTCGTCGGTAGAAATCGGAACGGGCCGAGGGGGATTTGAACCCCCGACCGACTGGTTAAGAGCCAGTCGCTCTCCCTGGCTGAGCTATCGGCCCTCACTCCGGGGTAGCGGAGGCCGTCGCATATAGCTTGCGTTTCGGCGCCTGCGACCGGTTCCGTCACCGGAAACTCCGAGGTGGGCAGTTTAAGTTGTAGCCCCCCACACGTCGACACAACATGAGTAGCGGAATCTCGATGGCCTCGATGTCTACGTACGCCATCCTCGGTTGCGGCAGCGTGGGGCACGCCGTCGCTGAAGAGCTCGAAGCGGAGGAGAAGGACGTGCTCATCCTCGACAAGGACGAGGGTCGCGTCGAGGCGCTACGCGACCAGGACCTCGATGCCCGCACAGCCGACATCGCCGACGAGGAGGTGGCCGAAGCCATCGCCGACCGGGACGTCGTTCTCATTCTCTCGTCGGACGTCGAGGCGAACCGTGCCGCCGTCGAGAACATCCGCGCTCGGGGCGAGGACCAGTTCATCGTCGTCCGGGCCTCGGACCCCGTTACGGCCGACGAGCTGACCGAACTCGGCGTCGACGTGGTGATCAACCCGTCGGCGGTCATCGCCGACTCCGCGCTCCGGGCGCTCGAGACGGGGGAACTGGAGCACAAGGCCGAACAGTTGGCGGACGTCATCGACTCGACCGAGCGCCGGATGGCCATCCTCGCACACCGGTCGCCGGACCCCGACTCCATCGCCAGCGCCGTCGCGCTGAAGGCCATCGCCGAGTCGCGCGACGTGGAGGCCGACATCATCTACGACGGGGAGATCGGCCACCAGGAGAACCGCGCGTTCGTCAACCTGTTCGGCATCGAGTTGACGCCCCGGGAGGAGGTGAGCCTCGACAGCTACGACACGGTCGCGCTGGTGGACCACGCGAAAGCCTCGGAAGACGCGTTCGAGGGTGACGTCGACATCTTCATCGACCACTTCGAGCCGGACGTCGACTACGATGCCCGATTCACCGACGTGCGACGCAACGTCTCCTCGACGTCGACGATTCTCACGAAGTACGTCCAGGAGTTCGACATCAAACTCGACGAGGACGTAGCGACCGCGCTGTTGTACGGCATCCGCGCCGAGACGCTCGATTTCAAGCGCGACACGACGCCGGCGGACCTGACCGCGGCGGCGTATCTCCACCCGTTCGCCGACCACGACACGCTCGAACAGGTGGAGTCGCCGTCGATGAGCCCGGAGACGCTGGACGTACTCGCGGAAGCGATTCGCAACCGCGACGTGAAAGGCTCGCATCTCGTCTCGAACGCGGGGTTCATCCGCGACCGCGACGCCCTCTCGCAGGCCGCACAGCATCTCCTCAACCTCGAAGGTATCACCACGACGGCCGTGTTCGCACTCGCGGACGACACCATCTATCTGGCGGCGCGCTCGAAGGATATCCGGATGAACATCGGCGCGGTGCTGGAGGACGCGTTCGGCGAAATCGGTGAGGTGGTCGGCCACTCGACGGACGCCTCCGCCGAGATACCGCTGGGCATCTTCACCGGCATCGAGACGACGGAGGACAACCGCGAGACCCTGCTTTCGCTCGTCGAGGAAGCCGTACGCACGAAACTGTTCGAGGCGATGGGTGTCGAGTCCTCCGGGAGCGGCGAGTCGGCGAACGGCTCCTGACCCTCGCTACCTGCGTCAGGCGACCGCTTCCTCCTCGTCGCCGTCCTTGAGCCGTTCGATGACGTCGTTGATGAGGATGACGTCGCCGACCGCACGCACCCACCTGTAGGGGACGATGACGCCGCGCGCCTCGTCGACGCGGGCGTCGAACAGGCTCCCGTTGAGTTCCGTCAGGGCGAGACCGGTCACCGTCTCGTTGTCGAGGTCGAGTCGCAAGTCCTCGACCTGGCCGACGAAAACCCCGTTGTTCGAGTACACTTCCCGCCCGACGAGCGAGGTGATTTCCTGGGGAACGTCCTGGTTCATACCGCGAGCGTGGGTCGGCCCGTTCTTAATCCTGCCGGCACCGTCTGACGCGCGTCACGCGACGTAACGGCGGTGTGGGCCGGCTGGCGACTCATCTCACTCCGACGCGAGGGTAGGCGACAGCTCCCTGGCTCCACTCCAGTAACGTTCGAACAGGGCCCGTGCCCGCTCGACGGGCTCCGGATGGCCCGTCTGAATGTGGGCTCGCAGGCCGTCGTCGGCGTACACGAGGTAGTGGACGGTCGTGTCCTCACCGACGTCCATCAGCGTCAGGCTGTAACCGGGATGGTCACCCGACTCCCGGAGACGGAGCCGTCCGGTGTCGAGCATCGTCGCCAGCGTCTCGGTATGGTCAGTGACGACCCGCTTGGAGACGGACTCGCTGAGTACGAGCCGCGCCGCCGCACCCCCCTGGACTATCGCATCGCGGAACGAGTCGACGAACCGCGGTCCCAGCGCCGTCGAGATGTGGTCGATATGCTCCGCCTCCCGCACGGCACCGACGTACGGCTCCACCGGTCGGTACGGCGCCGTCCGGTCCGCGAGCGTCACCTCGGCGCCCCGGAGTGCCCCCGCCTCGATGTCGGCGCCGGGGGGCAGTACCGCCAGCGCCTCGAGCGCATCCAGGACTCCCGCCGCCCGTTCGCGGTAGCGGTCGTACTCCTCGAACAGGAGCCGCCCCGGTAGCGTCAGGCCGAACCCCCCGTCGACGCGCTCGACGAGCCCGGCCGCCTCCAGGTCCCTGATACAGCGGTCCACGGTGGACCGCGAGACGTCGAGCGACTCGACCAGTTCCGGCTTGGTGCGGGGCCCGTCGAGCAGTGCCGAGAACAGCGACGACCGCCGGCAGAGGAGGGAGAACACGGACTCCTGGGACTCCGTCATCGACGCGGATTACCTCTCGTTACCCGTTAAGCGTTCGGGACGGTTCTCAATTCGTATAAGTCTGGGAAAGAAATATGTATGTGAAGCCACCTCTTGAACGCTCGTGCGATGAGTGATGTAAAGACGTACCATCCGTAGATACGGATGCCGGGGTGCCTCTGACATCCGGCATCGGGGGCGGTTTCTGCCCGGACCGCCCCCTCTTTTCCCGGCGGACGGCCCGCCCGCCCATCGCCGTCCCCCGGGGACCTCTCGTCACCGCGGCCTCCATGCCGACCAGCGACGGCGTCGCGGCGCTGGTCGTGTGCGGTTCGGCCACGACCCCGATGTCGTTAACTAGCCCCGGGCGTTACGACGTGTATGAGCAACGAAGACGACGAACTGGAGTCCATCCGCGACCAGAAGCGCGAAGAGCTGTCGAGCCGGGCCGAGACGCCCGACGAGCCGGTCCACGTCGAGGGGCAGTCCCACCTCGAGGAACTCGTCGGCGAGAACGACGTGGTGCTTGTCGACTTCTACGCGGATTGGTGTGGTCCGTGCAAGATGCTCGAGCCGACGGTCGAGGAACTGGCGGCCGAGACCGACGCGGCCGTGGCCAAGGTCGACATCGACGCCCACCAGGCGCTCGCACAGCAGTACCGGGTGCAGGGCGTCCCGACGCTGTACCTGTTCGCCGGCGGCGAACCGGTCGACGAGATGGTCGGCGTCCAGGAGAAGTCGACGCTCGAAGGAAAGATAGCGAACGCGACCACATAACTGCGTCAGGTACAGACGGGACGCCCCCGTCGCCGGGTGGTCTCGATGTCCCAGCGGTGCGACTAGCTATCGGCGGTCCCGTTTGCTGGCGGTCACCAGCCCGGGTCGACGGGGTGGTCCGGGTCGCCACCCGTGAGCACCCGCGCGATGTCCGTCGCGAGCGTGTCGGCACACTCCCGGATGGCTTCCTCCGAGTACCAGCCAACGTGTGGCGTGTAGACCACGTTCGGGTGGGCCGTCGGGAGCGACGAGGGCGGCTCCTGGTCCAGCACGTCGAGCCCGGCACCGGCTATCTCGCCGGCGTCGAGTGCGGCCGCGAGCGCGTCGGTGTCCACGACCCCGCCGCGTCCCACGTTGACGACGACGGCCGACCGCTTCATCAGCCCGAACGCGCTTTCGTCCAGCAGGCCGCGCGTCTGAGGCGTGAGCGGGGCCAGTAGCGCGAGCAGGTCGGACCGACGCAACAACGGTTCTAGCTCCACGCCCTCGACGCCGTACTCGGCGAGCGTCGGGTCGTCCACGTGCGGGTCGTACGCCAACCCCTCCAAGTCGAATCCACGGACGAGTTCCGCCAACCGGCGGGCGGAAGCGCCGAACGAAAGGAACCCGAGCGTCGCGTTCGAGAGGCGACCGACTGGGACGCCGGGGTCGCGGGACCAGCCGCCGTTCTGGACGTGGTCGTCGTAGGGACCGAGCCGTCGCCACGTCGACAGCAGTAGCGACAGTGCGTGGGTCGCCACCTCCTCGGTGCAGTAGTCGGGGACGTTCACCACGGGGATGCCGTACTCGCGGGCGGCACCGAGCGCCACGTTGTCGACGCCGACTCCCGCCCGCCCCACCACCCGGACCGGTGTTTCGGTGAACAGCCGCTCGGTCACCGGCGTCCCGGCGTCGACGACGACGGCGTCGGCATCGCCGGCCGCGGCCGCCCGCACGAGTCGCTCCTCGTCACCCTCCTCGACGACCTGTACGTCGGCGTCGAACCCCTGCCAGGTGAACGCCTCCGGCAACACCTCGGCCGTCTTCGTGTCAGTGGTCACCACCCGGTGAGCCATACCCGACTCCACTCGCTCCCCCCACTTAACGGGAAGCGTTACAACGTCCCCAAGAGTTACAGATACGTCAACAAGTGGCGCTAACGTTGTTTACGAGACCGGCAACCGGACGATAGACGACGCCGTACGCGAGGAACTGCCGGACCTCGTCGCGGAAGGGGGCGTCGGCCCCCTCGTGTGACACTACGGAGCCCGAAGGCTCCGACTCGGGATGTGAGTTCAATCCCTATCAACGTTCGAGTCAGTTTATTTCACCTCCGGGGTCGTACGGGCGGGCATGTACGACACCATACTCGTGCCGACGGACGGGAGCGACGTCTCCGAGCGCGCGGCCGATGAGGCGTTCGCGCTGGCCCGCGAGTTCGGTGCGACCGTCCACGTCGTGTTCGTCATCGACGAGTCCGCGTCGTCGTTCCTGTTCACGACCGAGCGGATGGCGGACGTACTGGAGGCGTTCCGTGAGGAGGGTGAGGCGGCGACGGACGCCGTGCGGGAACTGGCCGGCGACGACGTCGACGTCGTGGTCGACATCGTGCGGGGGATGAAGGTCCACAGCGCCATCGTCGACTACGCACGGAACCACGGGGTCGACCTCGTGGTGATGGGCACCCACGGCCGCCACGGCGTCGAGCACCTGCTCGGGTCGACGACCCAGCGCGTGCTCACGAGCGCCGACGTGCCGGTGCTGGTCGTCGGCGAGTAGCTACTCCTCGACTGGCAACAGCGCGTCCACGTCGGCGTAGTCCGCGAGCAACTCGCCCATCGCCTCGACGGTCCGTTCGTCGCGGGTCCGGCCCGACCGGACGAGCTCTTCGGCGCGGTCGATGGTGGTGATGGTGTCGGTGCCGACGAGCAGGACGGGCACGCCCGCTTCCTCGGCGCGCCCGAGGACGGCCTCGGGCGGCCGGAATCCGCCGGTGAGGAGCAGACACTCGACGCCCGGGGCGTCCAGCGCGACCGTCTGTATCTCCGTGCGGTCGCCGCCGGTTATCATCGCGGCGTCGCGGGTGCGCCGGAACTGTGTCAGCGCCTCGCTGGCGCCCATCGCACCGACGACGAACCGCTCGACGTAGGCGTCTGTGGCCGCGTCGTCGGTCAGCAGGTCCGCGCCGAGTTCGTCGGCCAGCTCCGCGACGGTGACGCCCGCGAGTTCCTGTCGGCGCGGGAGCGTCCCGAGCACGCGGACGCCGCGACCCTCGACGAACGGCACGACATCGGTGGCGAGTTCGTCGAACGCGGCGTCGGGCACCGCGTTGAACAGCACGCCAGCGAGCCGGTCACCGAGCGCGTCCGCGGCGGCAAGCACGTCGTCAACGTCGCCCGGTTCCTCGTAGCGGGAGACCAGCACGACCTCGGCGTCGAGCAACTCGGCCACGTCGACGTCGGTCAGGTCGACGATGCCGCCGGTGGTGAGGGTGCCGCCTCCTTCGACGAGCATCCGGTCGCGGTCGGCCGCGAGCGTCTCGTAGCTCTCCCGAACGCGCTCGCGGACGGCGTCGGGGTCCTCGCGGCCGCGGATGGCCTCCTGCACGAACGTCGGCGAGTACACGACCGGCTCGAGGTCGTGCATCTCCGCGTCGAGACCGAGCAGTTCGCGTGCGAGCATCGGGTCCTCGTCGAGCGTCTTCCCGACCGCCGACTGCAATCGGGTGCCCTTGGGCTTCATGTAGCCGACCGACTCGCCGCGCTCCATCGCCGCGCGTGCCAGCGCCAGCGTCACGGCCGTCTTGCCTGTGCTCTCCGCCGTCGATGTGACGAGTACCGGTGTCATAGCTTCTCGGGGTCGATGGTCAGTCGCACGTCTATCGCCTCGGCACCCTCCGGACGGGCGACGAGCGGGTTCACGTCCAGTTCCAGTATCGCGGGGAAGTCGGTCACGAGCTGTGAGAGCCGCTGGAGCGTCTCGACGACGGCGGCCTCGTCCACGGCTGGCCGCCCGCGTGCCCCGCGCAACAGCGGTGCCGCGTCGATGTCGTCGAGCATCGCCGCCGCCTCCGGCTCCGAGACGGGCGCGACCCTGACGGTCGTGTCCTCCAGCACCTCGACGAAGATGCCACCTAGACCGAACAGCAGGAGCGGTCCGAACTGCGGGTCCCGGTTCGCGCCCACGATGGTCTCGACGGCGTCGTCGGTGTCGACCATCGCCTGCACCTGCACGCCGAGCAGGGTGGCGTCGGGCTGGTAGTTCCGGGCCCGGGTGACGAGGTCCTCGTAGGCATCGCCCGCCTCCCCGGCGGGAACGCCCACCTTCACGCCGCCGATGTCCGACTTGTGGAGGATGTCGGGGGAGACCACCTTCATCGCCACCTCCTCGCCGATGTCGTGTGCGGCCCGGACGGCGTCCTCCCGGCCGGTGACGATTTCGCTGTCCGGTGTGGGGATTCCGTAAGCGTCGAGCAGGCCCATCGCCTCCACGCCGAGACGGGTCTGGCCGCGGGCGGCCGCCCGCTCCAGCATCTCGCGGGCCGGCTCCCGGTCGACGTCGAACTCCGTGGGTGGTTCGTACTCCCGGCTCCGTATCTCCCGGTAGCGCCGGAGTCCGTCGAGTGCACCCACGGCCCGCGATGGGTCGAAGTAGTTGGGAATGCCGGCCGCCGCGAGGGTCCGTGCAGGCCCGCGGGTCGCCTCGCCGCCCATCAGGACGGTCGCCATCGGGACGCCGCTCTCCTCGTGAGCCTCGACGATAGCGTCCGCGAGTTCTTCGTACGTGAGGACGGCGGTGGGACACGACAGCACGACCGCACAGCCGACGTTGGGGTCCGAGAGAACGATGTCGAGGGCGGCCCGGAACCGGTCGACGCGGGCGTCCCCGATGACGTCGACAGGGTTGTACACGTTCGCCATGTCCGGGAGCGCCTCCCCGAGCGCGGCGTGGGTTTCGCTCGTGAACGACGCCAGCGAGAGGCCGCTGTCGCCGACCGCGTCGGTCGCCATCACCCCCGGGCCGCCGGCGTTCGTGACGATGGCGACGCCGTCGGTATCGGGCGGCGACTGCCCCGCGAGGATGCCACCGAAGTCGAACAGTTCCTCGACGGAGTCCGCACGGATGACGCCCGCCTGGTCGAGTCCCGCCTCGTAGGCGGCCTCGCTCCCGGCGATTGCGCCCGTGTGGGAGGCCGCGGCGTGCGCGCCCGCCTCGGTGCGCCCGGACTTCACCACGACGACGGGCGTCTCCTGTGTCACCTCGCGTGCGGTGTCGATGAACGAGGCGCCGTCCTCGATAGCCTCGAGGTAGCCGAGCACCACGTCGGTCTCCGGGTCGTCGCCCCACGCGCGGACGAAATCCGCCTCGTCCATCACTGCCTTGTTGCCCAGCGAGACGACGTCGTTGAACCCGATATCGTGGTCGGCCGCCCAGTCGAGGACCGCGGTGATGAAGGCGCCGGACTGACTCATGAACGAGACGTTGCCTGGCTCGGCCATCCGCGGCCCGAACGTGGCGTTCAGGCCCTTCGGCGTCGAGACGACGCCGAGGGAGTTCGGTCCGACGAGGTTCATCTCGTACTCCGCGGCGACGGCCTCGAGTTCCCGCTCCCGGGCGACGCCCTCCGTGCCGGCTTCGCCGAACCCCGCGGTGATGACCACCGCGTCGCGCACGCCGGCCTCGCCGGCCTCTCGAACCACCTGAACCGCGGCCTGTGGTGGAACGACCACCACGACGAGGTCGGCGTCTGCATCCCGAACCGAGTCGAGGCAGTCGAGGCCGAACACCGACTCCCGGTTGGGGTTGACGGGGACCACCTCCCCGTCGAACGTGTCGAGGAGGTTCCGGACCACCGCGCGGCCGACCGACCCCTCGCTCTCGGTCGCGCCGACCACTGCCACCCGGTCGGGTGCGAACAGGCTCTCCAACGCCATCACCGAACTGTCATCTCACACGGCGATAAACCTGGCGTGGTTCGACGTCGTCCCCTACGAGTCGGCCTGCTTCACGTCTGCCGGACGACCCCCCGACAGTTCGCGCAACCGTTCGGGTGCGATAGAGAACACCGCCTCGGGCGTGCCTGCGGCGGCCCACACCTCGGCGAACGACAGCAGGGTCTCGTCGACCAGCACCGGCACGTCGCTGGCGTGACAGAACGGCGGAACGCCCCCGATTGACCAGCCGACGGTCTCCTTCACGTCCCCGGCGTCTGCCATCGACGCGCTCCCGGCGTCGAGCAGAGCGGCGACCTTCGCCGTGTCGACCCGGTTGGCTCCGCTGGTGACGACGACCGCGAGGCCGTCGTCCGTCTCGACGGCGATGCTAGAGGCTATCTGGGCGACGTCACAACCGATGGCCGCCGCCGCGTCGGCGGCTGTCTTCGTCCCTTCCGGGAACTCCCGGACGTCCGGGTCGAACCCGTACCGCTCGCGGGATTCGACCGCGAACTCCTCGGCGCGTGGGTGCATGACGGGGTCGTCGCTCCCGTCCGTGAAAAACCCTGTCGAGGTGGCGAGAGCCGTACGGCGCGGTAACTCAAACAGTCGCTTGAACCCCCACAAGGGATTTTTCCATCTCGACCGACCCCCGTATCATGAAGCGCCGAGCCCTCCTCGCAAGCGTCGGAGCCGCAACCACCGGTCTCCTCGCCGGCTGTACCGGGACCGCACCCGGGGACGGGTCCGACGGGTCCCCGTCCGCAACGCCGACCGACACGCCCACGTCGACACCGTGCTCGACTGAACTCACCTCGAAGGCGTTCGAGGTCCAGTCGGTCGAGTGTGGCACCGGCGAGAACAGTGCCGACGCGTCCGTCGACCCGACCGGGGCCTCGACGGCTGACGGGACTACGTACACGGTTACCGTTACGGGGACCATCGACGGCTCCGACGCCTGCCATACGGCGCGGCTTCGACGGGTCGAACCCGTGCCTGACGACGACACCCTACGGGTAGTCGTCGAGTCGCACGTTCCGGAGTCCAAGGAGTCGTCGGTGTGTAGTCAGTGTATCGTCGACATCGACTACCGGGCGACGCTCGAGTTCTCGTGTGGCTACTACGGCGTCGTCGAAGTCGTCCACGACGGCGAGACGGTCGCCGAGGTCCCACTTCCCGAGTAGCTACGCGTCGCTACCGGCACTCCCCGTCGAATCGATGCGCGACTCGTACTTGTCGAGCGACTCCTCGAGTGCCGCGTCGGCGTCGATGTCGAGCGCGTCCGCGAGCGCCAGCACCGCGAACAACGTGTCCCCGACCTCGTCACGCTCGACAGCCAGCGCGTCGGGCTCGACACCGTACTCCGTCGTGCGGTTGGCGTCGGCGGCCAGCTCTCCGACCTCGGCCGCGAGGTCCAGGAGTCGGTACGCCGGGTGACAGTCCAGTTCGTGGTCGGCGACGAACGTGGCGACGCGTTCCTGACGGTCCATACGAGCGTGCGGTCGCCGGCAGGACAGGTGTCTTTCGGTCCCCGGGCCGGCCGTGGCGGTACCGCTGGACACGCCAGTTGCCGGCTGTGACTATCGAACACCGTGGCTCGTACGGTCCGCCGTCACGACGGGCGAGCCACAGGGTTCCCCCGTGCCGGCGATGCCGGCCGTCCCGCCGCGACACAGCTCTCAGGGCACGCGCCCTGTGGCCGCGGCCCCCGATTTCAACCTTCGGGCCGGCGCACGTTGCCGCCACAGCCTCGTTTTTTGCCCGGCCCCACCGACGGGGGAACGATGCCCGTCACCGAGCCGCTCGGGGCGCTCGACGACGACGTTATCGCGGCCGTGGCCGACGACGCCGGCGAGGACACGGAGAGGTTGCGTGACGCGCTCGAACGCCACCAGGAGCACGCCCGGTCGCTCCCCGGCATCGAGGAACTCGTGTACGACTGGCGGCGTTCGCTCCCGTACGACCCGCTCGTCCACCGCGAGCCGACGGCCTACTACCTGGTGTTCCAGCAGTCCGTCTGGACCGAGTTCGCCGACCAGCTGGGCCTCGACGAGCCCCTGTCGACGGCCGTGCAGTCGGTCCACGACCGGCAAACTCGTCGCGCGCTTGCACGCGCCGGAGTAGACGTGGCCGTGGTCGACGGCGGTGCGGCGATGGTGTTAGGCCGTTAGGCGGCGTCTCCCGACTCCCCTTCGGTGTCCCCCTCCAGGGCCGCGTCGATTTTCTCGGAGACGACGTAGTACGCCACGACCCCCGCGAGGACGAACGCGGCCGCGCCCTTGACGCCGTACTTCCGGTAGCTCCACTTCACACCCTTCGTGAACAGACCCATCGCATCGGCCATGTGAGGCCGAACTCCCGCGTCGGGGAAAAGTTCGGGGGGAGTTTAGGTGCCGTCACCCGAGACGCGGGTATGGACGGAGACGCAGTCGTCGCCGCCTGTCAGATTCCGGTCGAGGACCTCGACGTGGACGCGAATCTCGCGCGTATCGAGGAGCGACTCGCCGCGGTCGAGGCCGACGTGGCGCTGTTCCCGGAACTCGCGCTGACGGGGTTCGTCGCCGACGACCGCATCGAACGGGCCGCGGTCCGGACCGACGGCGCCGCGCTCGACCGGGTGCGGGACCTCGCGGGCGCACACGACACCTCGCTCGTGGTCGGCTACGCCGAAGCCGGTGGCGACGCCTACCACAACACCGTCGCGTACGTCGCCACCGACGGCGCGGTGACGACCTACCGGAAGCGACATCTCTGGGGGGGCGAAGCCGACGTGTTCGAGCCGGGTACCGAGTACGTAGTCGTCGATTCGCCCGCCGGCCCCGCTGGGCTCGTCACCTGTTACGACCTGAACTTCGTGACCGACAGCGCGGCGTTTCTCGACCGCGGCGTGGACGCCCTCTATGTCGTGGGGGCGTGGCCCGCGACTCACGCGCAGAACTGGCGGCTACTCGTCCGGGCCCGGGCGCTCGACGGCGTCCGCTGGGCCGTCGCCTGCGGCCGGACCGGACGGCGAGACCTGCCGGACGCGGAGCCGACGACGTACGCCGGCCGGTCGCTCGTCGCCCGCCCGGACGGTGTGGTCGCGGGTGAACTTGCACACGCGCCCGACGACCTCGTCGTCACCCTCGACAACGCCGTGTTCCAGCGCCAGCGCGAACTGGTCGGCGTGCAGGTCGGGAACGGTGACGCGAACCGACAATAGCAAATATGATTTAGTATTTCGTAAAATTCTGTTTTCTACAAGCAATCTTTATGTGGGTGGCGGGGGTAACTACGTGTGTAATGAGCACCCAGAAGCACGTCCGCCAGCAGGCGGATACGGTCGAGGAGAACGCGCTCCGACTGGACGAGAGCAAAGCCGAGCAGATAATCGACGCGCTGAACACCGACCTCGCGGCGACGTACGTCGCCTACCACCAGGTCAAGAAACACCACTGGAACGTCGAGGGCGCGGAGTTCCGCGACCTCCACGTCTATCTCGGCGAGGTCGCCGCGGACCTCGAGGAGGGTGCCGACGAGATTGCCGAGCGGGCCCAGGCGCTCGGCGGCGTCCCCCTCTCGGGCGGCGCGACCTACGAGGAGCACGCGCCGGTCGAACCCGAGGGCCAAGACGTGTACGACGTCCGGACCTCGCTCCACAACGACATGGAGATGTTCGGCGACATCATCGAGAGTCTCCGCGACCACATCGGACTCGCGGAGGACCTCGGCGACTACACCACCAGCGAGATGCTCCGGCGCAACGTCGAGACCATCGAGGAACACGCCCACCACTTCGAGCACTACCTCGAGGACGACACGCTGGTCGTCGAGACCGCACAGGAGTAACCGGCCGGAGTCGTCGACTCCCCGACCCTGTCGCTTTTCGTTTCGTTACCGCTCGCAGACGACCGTGTAGTCGGTCGAGAGCCACGCCTCGCTGTTGCCGGGCTCCGTGAACACCGTCCTATCGGGTGATGTCGAGTGGACCGCGAGGTCGACCGGCGGCTCGGTCGTCTCCTCCTCGTCGCCGGCGCGCTCCGGAACTGCCATCACACCGATTAGGCGTGCCTAAAAGAAAAAGGGTTTCGGTCGGCCTAGAAGCTACAGGTCGAGCCAGTCGGTCGTAATCCCCGCTTCGTTGAGATGCCAGCGCTGTTGGACCGCCCCGCCCTGCGACCGCACTTCGACGACGGCGTCGAACAGCGGCCGGAGCGTCCGGACCGTCACCGAGTCGAACGCCAGCGGAAGATGGTAGTGACCCATCCCGCGGACCGCCCGAACGTCACCGGTCATCGCGTGGAGGAGGCGGAACACCTCGCGGTCGTCGTGCTCTTCGACGAGGGGGCGGAGCGAGTCGAAACAGAGGCGGAGTTCCGAGGGCGACAGCTCCGAGTCGGGCACCGAGTCGATGGCCTCCGCCACCGACTGTCCCAGCGTGGCGAGGTCCTCGACGCGGCGGACGCTCCCGCCGGCCGAGGGGCCAGCGCTCTCGGCAGGCGTGGCCGCGGCCGCGCCCCGCGTGCTGGTCGCGTACTCCACGATGGGGTCGTCGGAGCCCCGTGCCGCGTGACCGGAACTTCCGTCGGTCGCGACGAACACGCGGGTCCGCTCGGCGTCAGCGTCCCCGAGGAGCCGGTGGCACGCGGCGGTGTGGGCCCGGTCGTTCGCCGCGCCGACTACAAGCAGGTTGCTTCCGCGGCGTTTCAGTGACGCTAACGCCTGTGTGAACGCCGCTGTTTCGGTCCGTTCCGGCCCCGACTCCGTCACCATTCTTTCAAAAGAAGGGATGCATGTATTATAAGTGTTTTCCCACGATTCCCGCTCGAAACGAACCGTGACCGCCGCTGAAACGAACTCCACCCGCGAGTGGTTTTTCACCTTCCCCAGCCTACCCCCGCCATGAGCGACCGCGAGGACCTGGCTCCGGTGGTCGAGGAACTGGCCGAGAGCCTCGAACGTTTGCAGGAGGAACTCGACGAGGAGCGGCCGAGGCGGTTCCGTGACCTGCTCCGGTTCACCGAGCAGTACACCATCCCAGCGGTGATAGGAGTCCTCGAGGCGAACATCCGGCTTCTGAAGCTGACGGCCGGCGCCATCAGGCTCAGCGACGGCCGACTCGGCGACGAGACACGGCGAAGTGACGCCGCGGTCGAGACGCTCGACCGTGCGCTCGAGGACCTGAGCGGCGCACTCCGTGGCGACCCGACGGACCCCGAAGCACGGCGCATCCTGGCCGAGGCGCGAGACCTCCGGGCGGAACTGCGCGGTCGCCTCGACGACGCGACCGCCTCCCGAACCGACACGCGGACCGACGACGGGGATGCCGACGACCCCCACCGGGTGCCGGTCCGTTCGGAATCGGCCGACGACTCAATCGAGACATCGGACCCGGAGACGCCGGACGTGGACGTCGACGCGGAACTGGAGTCCATCAAGCGGGAACTCGACGGCGACGACGCGGGCGAAAACTGACACCGCCGGGGACGTTTATTACGCTGGCCTTGCATTGCCGGCACGATGACTCAGTCCGGGTGCCGTTACGAACTCTTCCTGCGGGAGGATGTCCCCGCTCACGCCGCTCGCCATCAGCACGCCCTCCGGGAACGGCTCGAAGGGGTCGCGGACCGCGTCTCGGTCACCGACTGGCCGAAACGGGTCCGCCGCTGGAGCGACGGCGACGTGCTCGACACCTACGAGGAGTTCGCGGCCTGGGCCGAGGACGCCGGGGCCGACCTCTCGCCGTATTTCGGCTCCCGTGGCGCCTACTCGTTCGAGGACGGCCGCCAGTTCGACGCGCTCGTGCTCCCCGTCTGCTGTCTGGCCGTCTACGAGGGCGGGAGCCTCGATGCGGTGTACCCCCACACCGCCGACGGCACGAACTGCTCCGTCGAGGACGCGCTCGAGGGCATCCAGCGGGAGGAGAGCGCCGACCCGCAGACCGACGCCGAAGCGGCCTAGCTCGGGTCGAACCGGTAGCCGTCCCAGTCCTGACTCTCCGGCTCCCGGATGCCCGCGTCGGGGTCGCGCAACTGCTCGACGTGCGTCGGCCGCACCTCGTCGCCGATGGCGACGTCGTCGTCCGTCAACTGGACGAGCGCGCGAACGGCGTCGCCGCCCCGCTCCCCGGAGAGGTCGAACTCGACGATAGCGAGGTGGTTCGGTTCCCGGACCCCGGGTGGCGTCGAGTGGGATGTCGTCCACGTCACCACCGTCGCCGTCCGCCCGGAGAGGTCGACCGTCTCGACCTGGTCGGCACCACACTCCGGACAGAGCCGGTGTCCGGGATACGTCCAGTGGCCGTCCGCACACCGGTGAGCGACGAACGCGTCACGCATCCCGGCTCACCTCCATGACCGCGGTGGTGACACAGTTGCCGAACCCGCCGACGTTCGTCGCCAGCCCCACGTCGGCGTCGACCTGTCGGGGGCCGGCCTCGCCGGTCAACTGCCGGTATAGCTCGTACCCCTGGGCGACGCCCGAGGCCCCGAGGGGGTGGCCTTTCGCCTTCAGACCGCCCGAGGTGTTCACCGGCAGGTCGCCGTCGCGGGCGGTGACCCCCGCCTCGGTGTCTCTCCAGGCGGTGCCCTTCTCGGCGAAGCCGAGGTCCTCGTACAGCAACCACTCGAGGATGGTGACCATGTCGTGGAGTTCCGCGACGTCGACGTCGTCGGGGCCGATATCGGCCATCTCGTAGGCGCGTCGCCCGGACTCGACGACGGCGCCCATCGTCGTCGGGTCCTCCCGCTCGTGGACGACGTGGGTGTCCGTCGCGCCACCCACCCCCGGAACGGTGACGTACGTGTCCGCGTACTCGCGGGCGAGTTCCTCGGTGCAGAACAACAGCGCCGCCGACCCGTCCGTGATGGGACAGTAGTCGTACAGTCGGAGGGGGTCGGCGACCATCGGTGACTCCAGGGCCGTCTCGCGGTCGATTTCCGTCTGGAACTGCGCGTGGGGGTTGTCGACGGCGTTGCCGTGGTTCTTCACCGCAACGCCCGCGAGCGCCTCCCGGGGGGCGTCGTACTCGGCGAAGTAGCGTCGCGCCGCCAGTCCGGCGAAACTGGGGAGCGTGACGCCCGTCCGGTACTCGACGGGATGGGTCAGCGACGCGATGATGTCGCTCGCCTCGCCCGTCGACCGGTGGGTCATCTTCTCGCCGCCCACGAGCAGTGACACGTCGCTTGCGCCCGACGCGACCGACTGCCAGGCGGCGTGGATGCCCGCACCGCCGGCCGCGGAGGTACCGTCGACCCGCTCCGTGTACGCCGGCAGTACCCCGAGGTCGTGGGCCAACATCTGCTGGACGCCGGTCTGTCCCTCGAACTCCCCGCTCGCCATGTTCGAGACGTACAGGTGCTCGACCGCGTCCGGCGCGACGCCCGCGTCCCGGAGACACGCCGCGCCCGCCTCCGCGAGTAGTTCGCTCACCCAGGCGTCGCGCTCCCCGAACTGGGTCATCGACGCGCCGACGATGGCTACCTCGCTCATGCGCCCGACGACACCGCGGTCCGTCCTAATGCTTCGGGTCATCTCGCTCCGGCCACATGTTTTAGGAGCACCTAAACTTCGACAGGTACTTTAGGGTGGCCTAAAGAGTGGACGGTGATGACGGACACCTGCGTTGTAGTGCCGACGGTCCGCGAGTGGGAATGCGTCCGGGAGTACGTCGCCAACGCCCGCGAGCACGGGCACGACGACCGGCTGTTCTTCCTGCTCGTCACCGAGGAGTTCTGTGACACCGACGCGATGGAGCGGATGCTGGACGACCTGGACGTGGAGGGCGCCGTGTTCGACGGTGCCGACCGCGATGCCTGGTACGACGAGCACGGCATCGAGGAGTACGGCCACGTCGTGCCGGCCGCCTCCCACGCCGAGACGTCGTTCGGCCTGCTGTATCTGTGGGCCAACGAGTTCGAGTACGGCTTCTTCATCGACGACGACACCCTGCCTCACGACACTGACTTCTTCGGGACCCACTACGCGAACCTCGCACACGAGGGGTCCGTGACCGAAGTCCGGTCGGACGAGCAGTGGGTGAACGTCCTCTACCAGAACTTCGAGGAGCACGGCCTCTATCCCCGTGGCTACCCCTACGCCGCGATGGACGAGACGGTCGAGACGGGGAAGACCGACGTGGAACGGGGCGATGTCGTCGCCTCCCAGGGCCTGTGGACGAACGTTCCCGACCTGGATGCCGTGCGCATCCTCATGGACGGCGACCTGCAAGGCCAGGCCCAGACCCGCACCACCCGCGAGGACTACGGCGAGGACTTCGTGGCCGCGGAGGGGCAGTATCTCACCGTCTGCTCGATGAATCTCGCGTTCCGTCGGGAGGTCGTCCCCGCGTTCTACCAGTTGCCGATGGACGACAACGAGTGGGACGTCGGCCGGTTCGACGACATCTGGTCGGGCGTGTTCCTCAAGCGCGCCTGCGACGTGCTCGGCACGCAGATTTACAACGGCGCGCCGCTGTGCGAGCACAACAAGGCGCCGCGGCCGACGTTCGACGACCTGAACAACGAGGTACCCGCGCTCGAACTCAACGAACACGTCTGGGAAGTCGTCGACGAGGTGGGCGGAGACGCCGACGACTACGCGGAGGCGTTCGCCGCGATGGCCGACGCGCTCGCGGAGGGCGAGTTCTCGCAGTGGAACAACGGCGAGTTCCTCAACTTCGTCGGCGAGCACATGCGTGACTGGCTGGCGGCGCTCGACGAACTTGGGGCCGGTGACCGCGCGGCGCCGGAAGCGGAGGTGGTCGCCGATGACTGAACCGACAGGGTTTTCTGAATTAGGCGACCCTAAATCGAATATGGACGGCGATCGGACGACGACGCGCCGACGCTATCTCGCGGCAGTCGGAGCAGGGGGTCTCGCCGGACTCGCGGGCTGTAACGGCTTGCTCGGCGGTGGCACCCCGACCGACACGCAAGCGACCGACACCCCGGCACCGAGCGCGCCGGGGCAGATCGGCTCCGGTCGGGAGGGGCGCGCGGCGCCCGGTGGCATCCCGATGTCGGAGATGCCCGACCTCTCGGGTGAACTCGACGTCTTCTCCGGGCGGGGCGAGGCGCTGGTCGGCGAGCTCATCGAGTACATCGAGGACCTGTATCCGGACCTGACGCTCCGGGTCCGGTACAACTCCTCGACCGACCTCGTCAGCCGTATCCTCACCTCGGGCGACAACTCCCCCGCGGACGTGTTCTACTCGGTGAACGCCGGGTCGCTTGGCGCACTCGCCGAGGAGGGACGGACGGCGACGCTCCCCGACCGCGTGACCGAACTCGTGCGCCAGGAGTTCCGCGACCCTGAAGGAGGCTGGGTCGGCACCTCCGGTCGCGCGCGTACCATTCCGTACAACACCAACCAGTTCAGCGAAAGCGACATTCCGAACGACATCTTCGCGTTCCCCGACGCCCAGGCGTTCGACGATGCCATGGGCTGGACCCCGGTGTACGGCTCGTTCCAGGCGTTCATCACCGCGATGCGCGTCCTGAACAGCCGCTCGGAGGCGAAAAGCTGGCTCGAGGGGATGCTCGATTCGGGCGTCGTCGGCTACAACGACGAGTTCACGCTGTCCCGTGGCGTCGCCGCGGGCGAAATCGGCGCCGGGTTCGCCAACCACTACTACACCCTGCGGGTGCTCGACGGCCAGCCGAACGCGCCCATCGACATCGCGTTCACCGAGAACGACGCCGGCTCGATGTTCAACGTCGCGGGCGGCGCCGTCGTCGACACCGCCGCCGACACCGAACTCGCGTCGAACTTCGTGATGCATCTGCTGTCGGCGGAAGCACAGGAGTACTTCGCCACCTCGACGTTCGAGTACCCCCTGATTCCGGGGGTCGAGCCGGTCCAGCCCGGGAGTATCGAACTGCCGACCATCGACGAGCTCCAGCCCCCGGAGGGGCTGGACCTCTCACAGCTCGCGGATCTTGGCCCGACTCTGGAGCTGATGCGCGAGGTCGGACTCAACGTCTAACATGGCGACGGAGGACGCGACCGCACCGGCGACCGAGGACGCGGATGGCGATACGTCACTACCGCTCGTTCTCGTCGCCGGCGCGGTCGCGGCCGCCGTCGTCTCACCGCTCCTGTGGGTCGTGGCGGGTGCGCTCGACGCCAGCGATTCGCTGGACCTCCTGACGGCCCCCACGACGATCGAGGTGTTCGTCAACAGCACGCTGATGGTGACCGGCGTGACCGGTCTCTCCATCCTCGTCGGCGTCCCCGCCGCCTATCTAACGACCCGGACGAACCTCCCGTTCCGGCGAGGGTTCACCGTCCTGCTGGCGATGCCGCTGGTCATCCCCTCGTACATCGGGGCGTTCGCGTTCGTCTCGGCGTTCGGCCCTCGAGGCACGCTCCAGGGGGCCCTCGCACCGCTGGGTATCGAGTCGCTTCCCTCCATCTACGGGCTCCAGGGGGCGGTGTTGGTCCTCACCCTCTACACCTACCCGTACGTGTTCATCACGACGCGTGCGGCGCTGAAGAGCCTCGACACCCGGCTGGTCGACGCCGCCCGCACCCTCCGTCACACGCGCTGGGAGGCGTTCAAGCGGGTCACGGTGCCCCAGATTCGGCCCGCGGTCGCGGCGGGAGCACTGCTTGTCGCACTCTACACCATCTCCGACTTCGGTACACCCGCTATCATGCGGTACGACGTGTTCACGAGCGTCATCTACTCCGTGTACGGCGACGTGCTCGGCGGGGGTCGGGACCTCGCGTCGCTTCTCTCGATGCAACTGGTCGCGGCGACGATGGTCATTCTCGCCGTCGAGTCCCGCGTCCGAGGGTCGGGCGTCGAGAGCGAGAACCCCCGGGCGCACGCGACGCCGGTTCGGCTGGGACACTGGAAGTGGCCCGCCGTCGTCGGCTGTCTCGCGGTCGTCCTGTTGGCGCTCGCGGTGCCGCTGGGCGTGTTGACGATGTGGCTGTTGCAGACCGGCGAGAGTGCCGCCGCCGGCTCGCTGGCGTTCAAACCCGTGTTCGTGTTCAACAGCGTGAGCGTCGCCGGGGGCGCCGCCGTCGTTTCGGCGCTCGCCGCGCTCCCGGTCGCGTATCTCGCGGCCCGGAGCGACTCGCCGCTGGCGACGCTGTTCGAGCGCGCCTCCTACATCGGCTACGCCGTCCCCGGCGTGGTGATGGGCCTGGCACTGGTCTACTTCGGGGCCCGGTACGGCGGAACGCTCTACCGAAACGGGCTTATCCTCCTGCCGCTTCTGGTGTTCGCATACGTGGTGCGTTTCCTCCCGCAGGCCGTCGGCTCGACGCGAGCGGCGTTCACGCAGGTTAGCCGGAGCCTCCCCGAGGCCGCGCGCACGCTCGGACGCTCACCGGGCGAGGCGTTCCGGGACGTGACTCTGCCGCTCGTGGCCCCCGGCATCGCGGCCGGCGCCGCGCTCGTGTTCCTGACGACGATGAAGGAACTGCCGGCGACGCTGCTGCTCCGACCCACGGGGTTCGACACGCTCGTGACCCGCGTCTGGACGGCGTACGGCTCCGGGCACGTCGGGGAAGCGGCATTGCCCGCGTTCGTCCTGCTGTTCGTATCGGCGCTCTCGATGCTCGTGATACTGAAAACGGAGGAGTACGATGTCGAGTGACCTACGCACACCCAACCCGGCGATGGAAGCGGAACCCGAAGAAGCGTCCGGCGACCCGGTTCTCGAACTCGACGGCGTCTCGAAGGCGTACGGGGGGACGCGGGTCGTCCGGGACCTCGACCTGCGCGTCCGCGAGGGCGAACTGCTGACCCTGCTTGGCCCCTCGGGCTGTGGGAAGACGACGACCCTGCGGCTCATCGCGGGGCTGGAGCGTCCGACGGGCGGTGAGGTGCGGCTCAACGGCCGCCCGGTAACCGGCGACGGCTTCGAACCACCCGAGGAGCGCGACGTCGGCGTCGTGTTCCAGGAGTTCGCCCTCTTTCCGCACCTGACCGCCCGCGAGAACGTCGCGTTCGGCCTGAAAGGCGCCGACGAGAGCGACAGTTCCCAGCGGGTCGACGACCTGCTGGAGCTGGTGGGGCTGACCGACCACGGCGACAAGCACCCCGACGAACTCTCGGGCGGCCAGCAACAGCGCGTCGCGCTCGCCCGGTCGCTCGCGCCGGAGCCCCACCTCCTCCTCCTCGACGAACCGTTCTCGAACCTGGACGTGGACCTCCGCGTCGAGATGCGCGAGGAGGTGCGCCGCATTCTCAAAGAGGCCGGCGTCACCGCCATCTCGGTCACCCACGATCAGGAGGAGGCGCTGTCCATCTCCGACCGGGTGGCCGTGATGCACGACGGCCAGCTCGAACAGGTGGGCACGCCCGAGGGCGTGTTCCAGCACCCCCGCTCGCGGTTCGTCGCCTCGTTCCTCGGCCACGCCTCGTTCCTGAGCGGCCGGGTGGCCGGCGACGCGGTCAAGACGGGACTGGGGTCGGTCGACCGCGACCTCATCCACGGGCTCGCTCCCGAGTACGACGGCACGAACGTCGACGTGCTGGTCCGTCCGGACGACGTGGCGGCCCACCCCGTCGACGATTCTCGGCAGGCGAACGGCGAGGTCGTCCACCGCCGCTACCTCGGCCCGACCGTGCTGTACCGGGTCGAACTCGACACCGGCGACGTGGTGGGCTGTATGCACAACCACGCCACAGAGGTGCCGCTGGACGAGCGCGTCCGCGTCGAGCTAGCCGCCGACCACGAACTCGCGTGGTTCCCCCAGGGAGCAAAGCGTGTCGCCGACGGTGGGCGCGTCGTGGACGGCGCCGATGCGGCGTAGCCCCGACCGCGCCGACGTCCTGCTCGCCGCCGTCTCGCTCGTGGCCGGCGCACTCGTGGTGTATCTGGCCGTCGACCTGTTCCCCTACCACTCGTCGAACCACGACGAGGGCGTCTATCTCCAGCACGCGCGGCTACTCCTGGGCGGGAAGCTCTGGTTCTCGACCTCGCTTCCCGACGTGTTCCACTGGTGGTTCTTCGTCGAGGACGGCAGTCGGCTCTACAGCAAGTATCAGCCGGTCGTGCCGGCGCTTTTCGCCGTGGGTCTCGCCGTCGGCACCCCGCGGCTCGTGCTCGGTGTCGTCGGCACCGGCATCGTCGGACTCGTCGGGCTCCTCACCCGCACGGCCTACGACGGGCCGACCGGCGTCGTGGCGGCAGTTCTGGTCGTCGCCTCACCGCTGTTCCTGCTCACCACGAGCGTGTTCCTCCCGTACGCGCCCGCGACCTTGCTCAATCTCGTGTTCGCGTACGCCTACGTGCGGTTGATGCGCGGGGGTGGCCGCTGGTGGAGCGTCCTCGCGGGCACCGCCGTCGGCCTCGCGTTCTTCGCGCGACCGTACACGGCGGTCCTGTTCGCGCTCCCGTTCATCGGTCACGCGCTGGTCCTGCTGGCGCGTGCCAGAAACGACCGGCGGGCGCTCCGGCGACGCCTCGCTCACCTGTTGCCGGTTGCCGGCCTGGGCGTCGCGTTCGTCGGTCTGGCGCTGGCGTACAACGCGGTGGTGACCGGCGCCCCTCTGCGCTTCCCGTACGCCGCGTTCGCACCGGAGGACGGCGTCGGCTTCGGACACCGAGAGATACTCGGATACGAGCGCGACTACGACCTCGCACTCGCGCTCGAAGCCAACGGGACCGTCCTGTGGGAGTTCGTCACCCGGTTCGTCGCGGCCCCGCCGCTCGGTGCGGTGCTTCCGGCCGTCGGCGTCGGCCTGCTCGCGGCGAGGGTACGCGACGCCGTCGGCGCCGACGACCACACGCTTCCCGACGAATCGCCGCCGTGGCTCACCGATATGGGCCTTCGTATCCTGCTCGGCGGTGTGCTCGTCTCCGTCGTCGCCGGGAACCTCGCGTTCTGGGGGAACCTGAACGTGCTGGCGGACGTCGGCGACCCGACGGACGGGCTCATCGCGCAGTTCGGTCCGTTCTACCACTACGACCTGCTGTTACCGCTGTCGGCGTTCGGTGCGGCCGGGGGGGCCTGGCTCGTCGGACGGCTCCATGCGGTCGCCCGTCGGCGCGTCGACCGCCGACGCGCGCTGGCGATTGTGCTGGGTGTGTTGCTCGTCGCCGCACCCCTCGTCGCTGTCGCGGAAGCGAACGCGCTCGGCCCACCCATCGCGGAGAACCGCGCGTACACCGAACGCTACGCCAGCGCCTACGAACCGTTCGAGGAGCGGTCATTCGACGATGCGGTGGTGTTCGTCCCGAACCCGTACGGCCCGTGGCTCGGCCACCCGTTCCAGTCGCTCCGGAACGACGCCGGCCTCGACGGCGACGTCGTGTACGCACAGGACCGAGCCCCGGACGACGAGTTCCGGGTCGTCGACCACTACCCCGACCGGAACCTCTATCGGTTCACCTACCGGGGTGACTGGGGACAGGTGCCGCCCGAACCGGTCGAGGCACACATCCAGCCACTCGCCGTCCGTAACGGCACCGCCCACACGGTCACGTTCGAGACGGGCGTCGTCGGCCAGCCGTCGACGGTGCGGCTCGAGGACGGCGACGACGCGGTCGTGTACGACGTGACACGGGACGCCACCGGGACCATGCCCGTCGAGTACGTCGTCCACCCGGGCTACGCTCGCGTCACCGGTGACGGTTTAGAGCAGCGTGGCATCGGCACCGTCGACTTCGACGGCGGCGCCGAACTCCAGTTGTCGGTCACGTACGTCCAGGCCGGGGGGGCCACGGTGACGTACCGGCAGGAACTCGGGGTCGAGGAGCGCGGTGACAGCGTCCGACTGCTCTGGCCAGCGGAAGCCGAAGTGTGTCGACTCACCCCCGACTGTGGCCACGACGGGATGTACGTGCCCGGCGGCGACTACATCTCGGGCGTCAGCGTTAACCAGTCCGTCTCGACCAGTTGACTGGGGCCCTACGCGGGCGCCGACCGACCGTCGCATTCTCTTTCTACTCGTGCGTTCTGCCAGCACTACAGCCGACGATTCGATATCGCAGTATGCAATTTATAGATGCGAAATGCGACGGGCAGTAATATTGAAAAACTGATAATTATGTCGATCGTCGACGAGAATTAGCGGAACCGCTCCTGGAGCGGCACCTTCACTATCGACTTGGCGATTGCGTAGCCGCCGGCCAGCGGGTCGAGTTTCGTCTCGCCGGCACGCTCCGCGTAATGGATCGGTTCCTCGGTCACGTCGTAGCCTCGCATCAGCGGTCTGATGAGGAGTTCGGCCGAGAGTCCGGTGTTCTCCGTCCACGTGATGTTTCGAAGCACCTCCGCACGGTAGGCGCGCATCCCGGTGGTGGTGTCGTGGACTCGCTCGCCCATCAGCGCCGACGCGACGGCGGCGAACGCGTGGTTGCCGAAGCGGTTGAACCCCGGCATCGCGTCGGCGCCGTGGTACAGTCGGTCACCCGACACCACGTCGTACCCCTCGTTGACGAGTTCGAGGAACCTGGGAAGCGCGTCCATCGGGTAGGTGTCGTCACAGTCCGTCGTCACGACGACGGGGTTCGACGCCGACAGCAGGGCCTCGCGGACGGCGTAGCCGTAGCCGCGGGGCTCCTGCTCGATGACCCGGGCACCGTGCTCGCGGGCGATCTCCGGCGTCTCGTCGTCGGAGCCGTCGACGCAGACGACCTCCGCGCGTCCGCCGGTCACGCGCTCGATATCGTCGAGCACCGTGCCGATAGCCGCCGCTTCGTTGTACGTTCCCATGACGACGCTCACGTCGTCGAAGGTGTACTCGGTCACTACATCCGACTGGTCGACGGGAGGACTTGAGTGTTTAGGTTCGCCTAAAACATCGGCACGTTACCGCATGTCGGGGACGAGCGGTTCTATCTCCTCGGTACAGCGGTCGTTCGGCGCATGGGACGTGTCGGGCCGCCGGTCGAACGCGGCCCCGGGTCGCGAAGTGGCGTCGCCGCCGTCGGCGAGGAGCGTGGGCGTGGGTTCGGTCGGGAGTTGCGGGACGAGCGGGTCGATAGAGTCTGTGGGTCGTGTCATCGGTGGACGGGTGCTGGACGGTCGGAGCGCTGTACGGTCGAGGAAGGAATCAGTCGCGTACGGGTACAGCGAGCATCCGTTACCAGCACGATTGTGACGATATGTAATAAACTTTCATGTCGTGCCGATGCTTGCCTGTGGGACCGAAGCCCGTTAGTCGTCGGGGAACTCACTGCCGATATGGACGACGTGCGGCTAACGCTGGCGTTCGACCTGGCGGCACTGCGCCGACTGTCCGACCCGGCTAGGGTGGTTGCCGACGCCAAGCAGTGGAGCGAACACGTCGGTGTCGTCACCGACCGACCGCCGCACGTCCTCACGAAGTTCACGCGCGAACACGCCATCGACCATGCCCTCGCGCCGGAGCCAGCCCCCGCAGTCGAGAGCCTCGAGCACGCCCGCGAGCATTTCGAGACGGGGCGGTACGTCCACGTCGGCACCCGCGAGGAACACGAAGGGCGTGCCGAGCGTGTCGGCTGGGAGTATCTGGAGATAGCGGAGGCGGCGGAACTGGCCGGCTGGGGCCTCGAAACGCCCGACGAAGCCGACGACGCGAATCGCATGGAGACCTCGACCGACGACTGGCCCTGAGCCGTCGACCGTAGTGGGCCGGAATCTGGTAACCGGAGAACACGCCCGGCCCCTTGGGTATAGCAGGATGAGATTTATAGGCGACGTGTGCGACAGAGGCATTCTACAGTTGAGGTAGGCACCTACACAAGAATTCCGTTCAAGCGAGTGGCCACGCGCGAAACCAGACTCCCAGTCGGACGATAGCGCCGGTGCGCACGAACGGAGCGTCGACAGTCGGATTCGGAAACAGCCACCAACCACACCTCTGACGGAGGGCGAGGTAGATGGCGAACCCGACGACGATACAGCACTACCACATATACTAATTAATGGCACCACTATGCCAATTGGTAGTCCTACAAAATAGAATAAATAAGATTGCACTGACGAAAATCCGGGCCAAATGGTGGAATAAGTGTGTTTATCCCATTGTCTGACACAGATTGAAGTGGTGCCCCTGCGACCGCCTTTCCATGAGTTCGGAGCCGAACACGGAGCGGACATCGGTCCGTACGTACGTGCCATCGTACCAGAAATCCGAGTGGAAAGCACACGCCGAGGAACTCGGGATGAGTCAAGCGGAGTTTGTCCGCACGATGGTCCAAGCAGGCCGCAGAGGGTTCGATTTCGGGGGTGAGAGCGGTCACGATGGCTCAACCACCGACGAGGGCAGTTCTCCGGGTGCTACCCCCAGGGTCGATGGCTTAGAAGCACGTGTCCTCGACCTCCTCGATGCGGAGTCGCATCTCTCGTGGGACGAACTCGTCGCGGGTCTGACCGACGACATCGAGGATCGATTGGACGAGACGTTGAGCGAGCTCCAACAGCAGAACCGCGTCGCCTACAGCGGCCGGCACGGCGGCTACACGGTGATGGACGATGGCGAGTGACGCGACGGATGCGCCCGCGCCCGAGGACCCGGTCGCGTACTTCCTGCAGGACCTCACCTACCACGGGAAGACCCAGCGGACGCGGGAGGCCTACGAGCGGGTCCTCCGGGATTTCGAGGCGTTCGCGCGAACCCAGCGTGGCACGACGCTTCAGGCCGCCACACAGCGGGAGTGTATGGCCTGGGTACACGGCCTGCGGGACGAAAACTCGGCGTCGACAGTGGCGACGTACGCCTCCTATCTCCATCGGTTCTACGGCTACATGGTCCAGGTCGGCGCGTTCGACACGAACCCGATGACGCTCGTCGTCGAGGAGATGGACGAGTCCATCGACACCGACCCCGCCCGCCGTGAAATCATGCTCCCAGCGATGCGCGAGTTCGTCACGGGAGTTCGTCACCCCCTCGACCGGGCCCTTCTCGTCACGCTATTGAAGACCGGAATCCGGGTCGGAGAGCTCTGTAACCTCGACGTGCGGGACATCCACCTTGCGGACGGAGACGTCGCTGAGAGCTACGAGACGGGCCACAGAGGCGCGCTCGACGGCCGTCCGGACTCCCTGTACGTCGACGACGAACCGTCCCGTGGCACCGTCGTCAACGGGGAAGAGCGCACGGAGTCGAACAAACGGAAGCGGGCGACGGTAGTCCCTGTCGATGAGGAACTGAAACGGGTGCTGAAGCGGTGGCTCGCCGTGCGCCCGGACGCACGGTCACCGGCGGAGCCGCTGTTCTGTTCGACGAGCGAGTGGGGTCGCCGCCTGACTATCGGCATGGTCGGCCGCACCGTCGCCGACCACGCGGCCGAAGCCGGGTGGTACCAGCCCGGCGGCGGCGCCGAGGAGAACGTCACGCCCCACTACTTCCGTCACTTCTTCACCACGCATCTTCGGGACAGAACCGGCGACAGAGGCGTCGTGAAGTACCTCCGGGGCGACGTCGCGAGCGATATCATCGACACCTACACTCACAACTGGGGCGACCGGGTCCGGGAGGTGTACGAAGCGAACATCTACTCGCTTCTGTAGCGCGGAAACGCCCGGTTTGGCCGAGGTAATTATCAAATTAATGTCTAATCTGCCACCATGCCTCGTCGTGATAGTAACTCGTAAACCATATACTGCTATACCAAATCTGGCTATTGACCGGACCCGCTCTACAACCAGGAACGGTCGGTAGAGAGCATACGAAACCCATTCTGCCTCCTGGCCTGGGTGAGTTGCATGCTAGGCGGGGATGGGCCACGCTCTCACCGACAGGGTTCCCACGCGGGGCCGTGGTCTCGAGGGTCCGTGGCCGATTCTGTTCGCGGGTCGGGGCCGTGGGCGGCGCGGATGACAGGGTCGGGGCCGTGGGCGAACAGGGATGGAAACTCGTGTCGACGGGTACGTTCCGACGCCGGGGCCGTCGCCACTCGCGAACAGTCCCCCCGGACCGAGTTGCAATCGGGTGTTCGGGTGGAGCGTGGACGGCTCCTTGAATAGTTACATTGGAATCGGCTGGACGCAGGGTAAACCTTCAGCGACGATATGGAGCGCCAGCGTGGCGGGGTCTGTCGCGGGGCAAGGGGTTTTGTACCTCTCCCCGAATCGTGGGGTATGCGGTACGTCGAGGTGGCGTTGCGTCCGACCAGGGGGTACTTCCACCCGTTCGACGAGTTGTTGCAGGCGGAGCCGGGCGTCCGCGAGGAGGCTATCCACCAGATGAACCTGCTCGACGACGGGACGGCCGTCATCCTCTCGGAGTACTCCGGGAGCCACGAACGCGTCGAGGAGGTGCTCGACGCCCACTACGACCACGCGATAGCGTACCAGACCTCGGAGGTCGGGAACAACACTCTGATGTACGCGCACATCGAGCCGTCGGACCTCGTCCGGTCGCTGTTGCGCATCCCACGTGAGCACGGTGTCGTCATCGACTGGCCCATGACGTTCGGTGAGGGTGGCGCGCTCCACGTCACCGTCGTCGGCGAGGACGAGGGCATCCGGAAACTGATGCCGGCCATCCCGGACGACGTGCGGTTCGAGGTCACCCGGACCGGGGACTACCAGCGCGACACGGAGCGACTGTTCGCGCAACTCACGGACCGTCAACAGGAGATACTCCGGACCGCGGTCGGCCTCGGCTACTACGAGGAGCCCCGGCAGGTCACCTACGAGGACATCGCCGCCGAACTCGACTGTACCGCCACGACAGTCGGGGAGCACCTCAGGAAGGCCGAATCGACCGTCCTCCGCGAGATAACGCCTTAGTCGGCGAGTGCCGGTGCTGCGAACAGCGCCTCGAGCACCGCATCGGCGTCCTCGTCGACTTCGCGTTCGTTGGCCAGCATCACCGTCTCGCTCGGGAACAGTTCCTCGCCCACGTGAAGCCCGTGGTCGCGGGCGGTCGACCCGGTGACGGTGAGGTAGACACCCAGTCCCGCGTCCGCGATAACGGCTTCCTCCTCGCGGCCCCCTTCGGTGTAGACGAACTCGACGCCATCGAGCGCGTCGGTTCCCAGGACGGCCTCGACGAGCCGTTCGTACCGGGGGGAGATACACAGCGGTCCCTCGTAGCCGGCGACGAACGACCGGTCGATAGGTGCGGAGTCGACGACGTCCGGGGTGGCCAGAAGCGTGTGGTGGACGGTGTCGCCGAGTCCGTCGACCAGCCGGACGTCCGTGTCGCGGGGGTCGATGCGCTCGTTCACCTCGGTCAGCGAACGGAGCGGGTCGCCGCGGAGTTCGACCACCTCCTCCAACACGAGGTCGGCGCTGTCGAACCCGAGTGCGAACTCGTGTTTCCGGAGTGCACGGAACGGCTCCTCGCGGCCGACCAACTGGACCGCCGTGTCGTCGAGCGGCACCGTGAGCGCATCGAACACGACCCGACGGGGCATCCCATCGCGGGCGTCACGCAGGAGCGTGAACTCCGGGCGATGCGGGTCGGCGGCGTCGCTGTACTGTGCCAGTCGCTCGTAGACCGGGCTGTCGGCGTCGCTCGACCCCTTGGTCACGGCCTTCTCGTATCGGAGCGTCGAGATGACGTCGTCGATGCGGTCGGCGACCTCGGGGGGTGCGCCGCGCGCGAACCGCTCGAGAACGGCTTCCAGCGGGCGTCCCTTCCGCGGGACAGCCACCCTGACGGGACTCATTGTCGGGTGGACGAACGGGCGAAGTAAAACGCGTCCGGTTCCGGCTACTGGTCGTCCCCGTCGTCGTTCCCCGGCCCCTCGACCTGTGCGCCGAACACGGTGGAGAGCTGTTCGCGCATCTTCGAGATGGCCTCGATGTCCTCCCGTGCGTCCTCGTACTCGGTTTCGAGTTCCTCGAGCCGCTCGTCGAGCTCCTCGACGCGGTCGACCGACGCCTCGAGCTCCTCGACCTCGTCGGACAACGCGTCGACGCGTTCCTCGATGTCGTCGACCGCGTCGTCGTGGTCCCCGACTGTCTCCCGGAGGTCAGCGACGCCGTCGCGCACGTCGGAGACGTCGGACTCCACCTCGTCGACGCGGTCCTGCACGTCCTCGAGCGCCGCCTTCCCGCCGCCGTTCTCGTCGAGGAACGCCTCGAGCGCCCCGGTGTACGCCCGGAGGTCCGCAAGCTCCGTCTGGAGTTGCTCGATGCGTGCGTCCGTCGTTCCGTCCTCCGCGGGAACATCGAGTGCGTCCCGGAGTACGTCGAGGTCGTCGTCGTCGACGTCGCCGGCCCGAACCTGCTCCGCGAGCGCCCCCGCGAGGTCGTCCGTGCCCGCGCCTGTCCCGTCGTTGACCCCCGCGGTCTCCTCGGCCTCGGCGACGACCGGTTCGTCGTCGTCGCCGTCGTCGTCGGCATCGTGGCCCGCGTCGTCGTCCGCCACTCCGTTGCCGTCGGGTTCGTCGATGTCGGACTCCACGTTCCCGTCGCCGTCGCCGAGGTCGATTGGGTCGACGGAATCCGACTCTGCGTCGATGGGGTCGTCCGCGTCGACATCGCCGGCGCCGTCGGGGGTGGTGCTGGCGTCCGGCTCGTCGCGCGCGCGCTCGTCGGTCTCGGTGTCGGCGGCCGCGATGGCCGCCTCGATGTCCGAGTCGTCCGACCCGCCGCCGTCGTCCCCGATGACGTCCCGGACCACCTGGCCGGCGTCGTCGAGCGGCGGGTCGACGGTCTCGAGCGTGGGCTCCGACATGAAGCTCTCCACGTCGTCGGTCTGGCTCGCGCGGAGGCCGTACACCGTCGTGTACTCCTCACCGGCCTCGAACTCGCGTTCGAACACGATTTTCCCGTCCTCGACTGACCAGAACTCGGAACCGTACTTCGGGTGGAAGCCGATGTCCTCGGGGTCGACGCGGTCCGGCACTTCGTCGGAGAGTCGGACGGAGACCGTCTCGTCGCGGTCGGACCGCACGACGAACGCGATGGCAGGGACCGGGAAATCGTCGGGTTCGAACGACTTCTCGACCGACACGCCCTCGCTGGAGATGGACACCGTTACCTCGGCTGGGTCGGCGTTACTCATACACCCCCGCGTTCGTGTCCCGGCGTATAAATCTACGCTCCTCTTCGACGAATCGAACCTCAGACGGTCGTCCTGTCGCCTATTTCGAGCAGTTCGACCGTTCGAGGCGCCTCGAACGACCTGACGTGGGGCCACACGGCCGTCGGGTCGGCCGTCAGCCCCTTCCAGATGTCCCAGTGGGTCGGCACCAGTCGCTCCATCCCGACCTGCGCGGCGGCTTCAGCCACGTCGTTCTCGTCGGAGTACCACCGGGTGTACGTCGGTTCGCGCGTCTCCTTGTCGAGTATCATGCCGGAGCTACCGAACGCGAGCGCGCCGAGGTCGACCTCGTAGCGGTCGCCCACGCGCTCGAACGTCTCGCCGGGGCGGGCGTCACCGCCGTGGAAGAAGGTTTCCGAGTCGTGTTCGAACACGTACGACACCGGATGGCTCGCGTCGGGGTCGTTGGCCGCTTCGACGTGGACCGTCAGCGAGCCGACCTCGACGGTGTCTCCCTCCCCGACCTCCCGGAGTTGGTCGGCATCGACGCCGTACTCGTCGGTCCAGCCTTCCTCTTCGACGACGGCCAGGGAGTCGTCGGGCGCGAGGTAGTCGGCGCCAGTCTCAGCGAGGATGGGCCCCTGGGTCGGTCCGTGGACGTGGTCGGAGTGCTCGTGGGTGGCGAACACCGCGTCCACACCGGTCACGTCCGTGGGCGCGAACGGAACCGGCACCATCCGTACAGTTCGGGGCGGGTCGCCGTTTCCGAGATACGGGTCGACGAGGAGGGTCGTCCCGTCGGCGGCTTTGAGGAAGAAGCCGTTGCATCCGAGATACCAGACGTCGAGTCCGTCGGGGTCGGCCGATTCGACCTCGCGGGGGAGCCAGTCGCCCCAGTCGGAGCCGGGAAACTCGTGGGCCATGTGCGGAGCCGCGTCGGGAGAGGACAAAAACCGGTCGCCATCTTTTCGGCCCCGGCGAGCCGACCCCCCGCCGTGGACCCACATCTCCGCGACGGGCTACTGGCCGTCTGCGCGCTCGGTCTGCTGGTCGTGGTCGCCGCGCTCGCCGGCGCCATCGGCTCGCTCGTCGACTGGCAGGCAGCGGTGGTCGGCGTCGTCGGGTCGCTCCTGCTGGAGGCGCTGTTCCTGCGATACCCCGACCGGAGTCGCGAGTTGTGGGAACGTCGGCCCATCCAGGCCGCCGCGTTTGCGCTGATAGCCGGGCTCGGCATCGCCGCGATGCGGTCCGGCCTCGGTTGGATACTGGCCGCGCTGGCGTGGGGTCTCGTCGCGTATCTGCTGGTGCTCGGGGTCGTCGTCGCGGGCTACCCGAACCCGGTCGCACGGCTGGCCGAGCGCGGATAACGGAGAGGTGAGTCGGTCAGTCCTCGCAACAGCCGCCGGCCTTCTGTCCGAAGTCGACGGACAGGGGCGCGGAGATCATCTCGTTGAGTTCCTGCAGTTCGAGTTCTAGTTGGGATTGGGCTTCGAGGTACTCGCTCATCTCGGGGATGTCGTGGAGTTCCTCCTGGGTCGCTTGGAGTTCACGGAGGTCCTCGTTGGTGGCGTCCCCCGTCTGCCGGGCCATCATGAACTCCTCGCGGATGCTCTCGAACTCCTGTATCTTCGCCTGCGCCTCCTCGCTGTTCTCGACGGCCGCCTTCGCCTCGGCGAACCGCTGGTAGGAGGAGAGGTCGGTGATGGCGTCGCCGAGTTCGTTGGCGAGTTCGGTCGCGCGCACGGCGGCGTCCACGTCGGTCTCGGAGTCGGTGGAGTCGACGCTCATTACTCGCCGTTGGGTCTCGCCCGGTTTAGGTCTGCCGAAGGCGGCGGGGAAGCGCGCTCGTTTTACGGCTCCGGCCGGTACGGCCCCCAATGAGCCAGGACGCGGAGCGGACCGAGGGGGACCTCCGGAACACGGGGATGGCCCTCAAACACGAGCGGACGTGGGACTACGAACTCGACCGCATCGTCGAGGAGGTCGAAGAGCGCGACGCCGAGAAAGTGGGCCTCCAGTTCCCGGAGGGACTGAAGCGCCGCGCCCCACACGTCGCGGACGACCTTCGGGCGCTGTTGCCCGACGGCGTCCGCGTGCTCATCTCCGGCCAGCCGTGTTACGGCGCCTGCGACCTCGACACGTACATGATGCGCCGGACGGACGTGTTCGTCCACTTCGGCCACTCCCCGATGAAGGACTCGGAGAAAATCATCTACGTCCCCCTGTTCTCGAACGTCGACGTCGAACCCATCATGGAGGAGTCGCTGGCGGAACTCGCCGACCCGGACGACGACCCCGACGTGGGCCTGGTGACGACCGCCCAGCACATGAACAAGTTCGACGAGATGCGCGCGTGGCTGGAGGAGCGTGGCTTCACCGTCCACACGCGCCGCGGCGACGACCGCCTCACCCACGAGGGGCAGGTGCTCGGCTGTAACTACGCCAGCGCCGACATCGACGCCGAACAGGTACTGTACGTCGGCGGCGGGAAGTTCCACCCGCTGGGGCTGGCAATGGAACACCCGGACAAGAACGTCGTCATCGCGGACCCCGTCAACAACGCGGTGTCGGTCGCGGACACCGAGAAGTTCCTGAAACAGCGGTACGCCTCGGTCCACAAGGCGATGGACGCCGAGACGTGGGGGGTCGTGTTCTGTACCAAAATCGGGCAGGGCCGCTGGGAGGTCGCCAACGACATCGTCGAGAGCAACGACGACGCCTACCTCCTGACGATGGACGAGGTGACGCCCGACCGGCTCACGCAGTTCGGGTTCGACGCCTACGTCAACACTGGCTGTCCCCGCATCACCACGGACGACGGCCCGCAGTTCAAGCGACCGATGCTCACGCCCGGCGAGTACGAGATAGCTATCGGCGAGAAGCCGCTGGACGAACTCTCCTTCGACACGTTCCACGGCACCTGGTAGTCCGCCCCACCGGGCTCGGTGCCGCTCGCGTCGCTCCCTGGGGACACTCTTGCGCAGGGGACATATGCATGCTGTGCATACACAAATCTATTAGTATGTCCAGTAGATATGGACACGTGATGAGCACCCGTTCGTTCGACTCCGCGGTGGACTCGTGTCGGCCGGCCGACGCCGACCCCGTGAGCCTGCCCGCGACGGCGCTGGAATCGACCGCTCCCGAGTATCTGCGTGACCTGAAGTACGAACTCAGCGAGGCGGGAAAGGTGCCTGCCGAGGTCCATCTGACGGTCACGTTCGCGGAGGACTGTTCGTTCGCCACCCAGGACGTCGCGGAGGAGGTCCGCGAGTACGTGCGCGCCGCGTCGTTCCTCGGGGCCGGGCGACTCGCCGTCACCGTCGAGTCGGTGGCCGACGAGTCGAAGGTCGAACCGGCGCTGGCGGCGGTCCAGGAGCGCGCGCGCCGCGAGGGCGTGACGCTGTCCGTCGACGGTCCGGTCACGGTCTGATGACCCGCCGGCGGCTCGCACAGGAACTCGGCGTCGTCGCCGGCTTCGAGAACCCGCGTGCTCCCCTCGAACAGTACCACACGCCGCCCGACCTGGCGGCACACATCGTCCACCACGCCGACCTGCAGGGCGACATCGAGAACCGAACGGTCGTCGACCTCGGCACCGGCACGGGGATGTTGGCGCTGGGTGCGGCCCTTCGGGGCCCCGAGCGGGTCGTCGGGGTAGAACTCGACCCGGCGCCGCTGGCGACCGCCCGCGAGAACGAACGGAAGGTCGCGGCTCGCCCGGACGTGGACTGGATACGCGCCGATGCGACCCGCGTGCCGCTGTGTCTCACCGACGCGACCGTGCTGATGAACCCCCCGTTCGGCGCGCAGACCGGAAACGAACACGCCGACCGCGCCTTTCTCGACACCGCGGCCGACGTCGCCCGGGTCTCCTACTCGGTTCACAACGAGGGGAGCCGCGAGTTCGTGGAGGCGTTCGTCGCCGACGCCGGCGGCGAGGTGACCCACGCGTTCGCCGCGGAGTTCGACCTCCCGCGCCAGTTCGACCACCACGACAGCGACCGGGAGACGCTCGACGCCGAGGTGTTCCGCGTCGTCTGGCGCTAGTTGAACGTCTCCCGGGTCGCGACCCCGACCCGCGTGTCGTTGACCGTCGCGTACACCGTTCTCGGCTCGCGGACGAACGTGAGTCCCGCGGCGGACCGGCTCTCGTTTATCGGCGGAATCGCCGCCCGCCCGAGCGTCCGGTTCCCCCGCGAGACGACGAGGTCGAACCGGCGCTCCGTCGCGACGACGGTGACGTTCCGACCCCGAATCGTCGGCTCGGCCGTGGCGTTGGGCGACCGGAAGGCGAGTCTGGACTCGCCGCCTTCGGGCGCGAGGAACACCTTGTAGACTGTCGACGCACCCGCCGGCGTCCACCCCGTGCGGTTGGCGACGACGCGGCGTTCCCATCCGACGCCACCCACCGTGACGACCTGACGGCCGGCGAAGCCGAGTCGACCCTTCGAGACGGCCTGCCACCAGATGTTCCGCCGTTCGTTGGCGACGATGACGCCGCTTGCCGTCACCCCCGACGTGTTGATGAGCGGCAGGTCGTAGGCGCCCACGAGCCGGTTCGGCGTGTCTTCCGCGTAGTAGACGGTGTAGTCGCGAACGTCGACCGCCGTCTCCGCGTCCGTGCCCACGTCACCGACAGCCAGCAAGTTGTACGGGACCGCAACGAGGGCAAGCGCCAGCAGGACGGCCGCGAGCGTGCCGACGGCGGCTTCCCGGCGCGAGAGCCCGATGCTGGGCAGGAGCGTCCGGTTCGACGCCCGGGCGGCGGCGGCGACCAGCGCCGCGAGAACGAGAAGCGCCGCCAGCCCGCCGGCCCGGAACAGCTGATAGCGGCCGCCCCCGAGGATGAAGTACACCGCCCACATCCCCTTCGCGGCGGCGAATGCGAGCGCGCCGAACCACACCCGGCCCGCGGGTGCGACGCTGTCCCGCCGGCGAAACAGCAGCACCGCCGCGACCAGCCCCATGAAGAAGCCGAGCGCGTGCCCCTGGATGGCGATGCCGGCCCACCACGGCGAGGAGAAGGAGACGCCCGTGGAGCCGAACCCGACGGGCGAGCGGAGCGCGCGGTACAGCAGCGAGACGAGGTCCGAGCCGACGAGCAACACGACCGTCGCAATCGGGTAGCGGACGACTGCGAACCCCGCGAACGCGAACACGACGCCCGAGAACCCGATGACCGGGCCGAGGCCGAACGCTCCCGAGAGGACCGCCGCGACGACGCAGGCGACTGTGAACGCCAGGACGCGAGCGAACGGGTTCTCCGGGAGCGAGCGGAACGACTGGCTCCCGCGACGGGTGGGGAAATGTCCCCACGCGTACTCGGCGAGCGACCCGAACACCAGCGTTCCGAGGAGGTTACCGACGATGTGGCCTCCGTCGGCGTGTGCGAGCCCGGCGGTGATGATACCCACCGGGTAGAAGTACGACCACGCGCGGAACGGGATGACGAGCGGGTCGTGCCAGCTATCGAACCCGCCCTGCACGACCAGATAAAACAGGAGGACGACGCCCATCGTGAGTAACGTCCCCCACGGGACGCCGAGAACGAGCCGTCGGCGGAGGCGTTGTCCCCACCGACCGCCGGGGCGAGCCAGCGCGACGACGACCCCGGCGGAGAGCGCGCCGGCGGCGACGAGAACCAGCCGGTACACCCACGGCGGAACCTGCATGCGGGTCCGAAGGGACGGCTCCGGTTTATAGCCACCTCACGGCTCGACGACGAGCTTGCCGAACGCGTCCCGCTCGGCCATGTCGCGAAACGCCTCGCGCGTCTCCTCGAGCGGGTACGTCCCGCCGACGACCGGGTCGAACGCGCCGTCCGAGACCAACTCGACTAGCCGCTCCAGTTCCGGCTGGGTGCCCATCGTGCTGCCGAGTATCTCCTGATGCTGGAGGAAGAACGGAGCGGCCGCAGTGTCGACGCGGGAGCCGGCCGTGCGCCCACAGACCACCTGCCGGCCGCCGCGCTCGAGCACCTTCCCCGCCACCTCGGTGAACTCGCCGGCGAGGTGGTTGAGGGCGGCGTTCACCTGCCCGACGCCACGCACCTCGCGCACGATGTCGTCGGGGTCTCCGCTCACGACGACGTGCGAACAGCCGATGTCGTCGAGTCGGTCGGCCTTGCGTTGGGAGGTGGTAGTGCCGACCGTCTCGACGCCCAGTACGTCGCCCAACTGGACCGCGGCGACGCCGACGCCGCCCGTCGCGCCCGGGACGAAGACCGTATCGCCCGCCGTCACGTCGGCCTTCCGGTACATGTGCCAGGCCGTCAGATACGCCGTCGGCAGACAGGCGGCGTCGCGGAAGGATAGGTCGTCGGGCAACGCGATGAGCCGGTCGGCGGTCACCGTCGCCTGCTCGGCGAGCCCCCCGTGGTACAGCATGAACGACTGACAGAGGTTCTCGGGTCCTTCGCGGCAGTATCGGCACGTGCCGCAGGTCTGATTCGGACACAGGACGACGCGGTCGCCCTCGGAGACGCTCGCGCCCGGGCCCGTCTCGGCGACGACGCCGGCCACGTCGAGTCCGGACACGAACGGGAGCGCGCCTTCCGAGACCATCGCCGAGTCGCCCTGCAGTATCCAGAGGTCGTGGCGGTTGATAGAGCAGGCCCGAACGTCGACGACGGCCTCGCCCTCGCCGGGTTGGGGGTCGTCGCGGTCGACGAGTTCGACGCCGTCCGGTCCGGTCAGGTCGGTGAACGCGGCTACTCGCATGCGCCGGTGGTGCCGCGCCACGGAGATATACGTTCGGTCACCGGAACTCTACCTGGATATCCAGGCGTACGACTGGACGGCGCCGAACAGCACCGCGAGCGCCCCGTTCTCGACCACGAGCAGGGTCGACCCCATGTCGGTCGCCTGCAGGCCGACAGCGACGATACCGAACAGCGTCGCCAGAACGAGGTTGTACTTCGCCAGCGCCGACCAGCAGGACTGGTCGAGTTCCACGAGTCCGTCGCTCCCCATACCCCGACGGTCGAGAGCGAGCGCCAAAACGTTGGGCGGTCGTTACAGCGGCTCCTCGCCGTCGATGATGCGGAGCGCGCGCTCGGCCAGTTTGGGGACGCCCTCGCGCATCTTCGGGTACATGGGGTCGTCGGAGTTGCCCTCCAGATAGCGACGGAAGAACATCTCGCCGAGGCCGGCGAGTTTGTAGACGGCGAGCGCCCGATAGAAGCGGTCGTGGTCGTACTCGAATCCGGTCAGTTCCTCGTAGCGGTCGACCAGTTCCCGGCGCGTGGAGTAGCCCTCGCGGGTCATGAACGTGTTCGACAACGAGGAAGTCGACTCCGGCGGGTCGGGGTCCTTCTCGTCCCACCAGTAGGAGAGCATCCACCCGAGGTCGGTGAACGGGTCGCCCAGCGTCGCCATCTCCCAGTCCATGACGGCGACTATCTCCGGCGGCGTGCCCGGGCCGTACATCACGTTGTCCAGTTTGTAGTCGCCGTGGACGAGCGTCGCGGGCGTCTCCTCGGGGACGTTGTCCTGGAGCCACTCCATCACGTCGTACAGCTCCGGCACCTCGCGCTCGTCGGCCGTCACCGAGAACGCCCACATCAACTGCTCGGACCAGCGTTTCACCTGTCGTTCGGTGAACCCCGGCGGGTAGCCGAAGTCGCCGTGTTCCAGACCGACGGCGTCGTAGTCGACCCCGTGGATGGCCGCGAGCGTCTCGACGAGTTCCACCCCCACCCGCTCGCGGTGCTCGGGGGTCGCGAACCGCTCGGGCTCCTCGTCGCGGAGCACGTCGCCGTCCACCTTCTTCATCACGTAGAAGTCGCTCCCGAGAACGCTCTCGTCGTCACAGGAGAGCACCGTCTCGGGGACCGGAACGTCGGTCCCCTGAAGCGCGTCGACGACGCGGTACTCCCGGAGCACGTCGTGGGCACGGTCGGCCGTCTCGCCCGGGGGCGGCCGCCGGATGACCAGTTCGTCGTCGCCCCAGGTCACGAACAGCGTCTCGTTGGAGTGGCCCTCCTGATGGTGTTCGACCTCGTAGCTCTCCGCCGGCCCCAGCGCCGCTTCCAGATACGCCGCCAGCGCATCCTGGTCGACGATGCGCGCGAAGTAGTCCTCGTCCGGCTCGCTCATGCGACCACCGTCTCTAACATTGTAAGCGAGCTATACCTCGGGGAGGACGTATATTTAGGGATTCCCCTCCGAATCCCGATAAAATCGGTGCCGGTTGTTTTACATTGGTGTACGAGCAAGCGGGCGTCATGGAGTACCACGACTCCGAGCGAGCGAAGGAACTCGAGGCGCGAGCACGCGAGTTCGTCGACGAGGTGGTCATCCCCGCCGAGCGCGAACAGCTCGGGCAGGGGCCACCGAGCGACGACCTCATCGAGGAACTCCGGGCCGAGGCCCGCGAGCGGGGCATCTACTGCCCGCAGATAGACGAAGAGTGGGGTGGCATGGGCGAGGAGTTCCGCGACGTCCTGCCGCTGTTCGAGCAAGCCGGACGCTCGCTTCTCGGTGCGGCCGCGATGCGCGTCGACGCGCCCGACGAGGGGAACATGCACACCTTCGAACTCGTCGGGAGCCAGCGCCAGAAGGAAGAGTGGCTGAAGCCGCTCGTCGCCGGTGAGATTCGGTCCGGGTTCTCGATGACCGAACCGAAGGCCGGCGCCGGCTCCGACCCGAAGATGTTGAAGACCACCGCGGAGAAGGACGGCGACGAGTGGGTCGTCAACGGCCACAAGTGGTGGACCACCCAGGGGAGCCTGGCGGACGTGCTCATCGTCATGGCCGTCACGGACCCCGACGCCCACCCGTATCAGGGTGCGTCGATGATTCTCGTACCCTCGGACGCCGACGGCGTCGAAATCAAACGCGACATCCCGCATCTCGGTCCCGACATGGACGGTCAGGGCCACGCCGAAATCGTCTACGACGACGTCCGCGTCCCCGAGGAGAACCTGCTCGGCGCGGAGAACGCCGGCTTCGCTATCGCCCAGCAGCGTCTCGGCCCCGCACGACTCACTCACTGTATGCGCTTTTCGGGGATGGCCCAGCGCGCACTCGAGATAGCCAAGGCGTACATCGACGACCGCGAGGCGTTCGGCTCGAAGATTAGCGAGAAGCAGTCGCTCCGCTACCGCATCGCCGACGCCGAGACCCGCCTCCACGCGGCCCGCTGTATGGTCCGCAACGCCGCCGAGGAGATTTCGAGGGGCGAGCAGGCCCGGGTTCCGGTCTCGATGAGCAAGGTGTTCACCGCGAACGTCTGTCAGGAGGTCATCGACCTCGCGGTCCAGGCGTGTGGCGGGACGGGCATCTCCCGTGACACCCCCATCGCGGACTTCTACGAGGCGGTCCGGGCGTTCCGTATCGTCGACGGGGCCGACGAGGTCCACAACCGCGTCATCGCCCGCGACGCGTTCGAGGACCTCGACCACTCGGAGGTCGAGCATCTGACGACGTTCTGACCACGTCGCCGTTCCCCTCCGAAAGTTCAAGTACCGGACCGCGGCCACCGGCCCCGTGACCTGAACGCGGTCGTGACGGGCCTCGGCGGTTGCGTGGCCCACCCGTCACGGCAACCGGCACGGGCCGCCTGCTCGCCACGGAAGCTTTGTCACTCGCCGTCGTCGCGGCACCCATGGGCGACAATCACCTCGTCGCTCCGACAGGGGAATGGGGCCCCCACGTTCGGGCCGAACTGGAGGCGACCGACTGGTCGAAGACACCGGTCGTCGACGTCGTGACGTTCCTGCCGGCGACGAGTCGCGGACTGGAGGGGGACCAGCGGCGCGTGGAGGTGTACCGCCACGTCGAGGGGCCGCCACTGTCGCTGTACGAGAACGCCGAGCGACGGGTCCGCGTCGAACGCCTCACTCGGCCGCTGTTCGAGCGGCTCACAGCCGACGCCGAATCCAGTCCCCGACAGCGGTGACGGTCTCGTCGACAGTCGCGTCGGTGTTGTCGAACGAGTCGTAGTCCGCCCTGTCGTCGGCGAGCCGCCGGAATCGCTCGTTCGCGGCCGTCTGTGCGTCCACGTCTGCCCAGGGTTCACCGGAGTCGGCCGCCCCGTCCCACCCCGGCCGCGCACGGATACGGCGGGCCTGTTCGTCGGGATCACAGACCAGCGCGAGATACTCGATGCACGGGAAGTAGTCGGCTTCCGCGAGCGACTCCGTCCGCTCTGCATCCCCGAGCGCGCTCCCGAAGGCGACGACCGGACGGCCGGACTGCCCGAGGCTGGCGTACCGGAGGAGGTGGAACCCGTGGCGCGACTCGTCGGGGACGCTGCGCCAGGCCGTCGCCACGTCGCCGCGGGGTTCGAGCCAGTAGAGGTCCGACTCGACGACGACGGCGTCGACGGTGCCGACCACCTCCCGGTACGCGGTGGTCTTGCCGACGGCCGACGCGCCGGTCACCACCAACAGCGGCTGGGACTCGTACTGTCGGGTCGCACCGCAGGCCGGGCAGGTTACCGTTCCGGCGTCGTGATCGACCGAGACGTCCCGGCGCGTCGCCGAGCAGTCCGGACAGAAGGTGAACACACTCAGAGATCCGCGACCGCGGCCTCTATCTCCTCCCGTGGAACGGGATGTATCCAGTCGTCGCTCGACCAGACGTGCTTGACTTCCCTGTCGCCGTCGAGCACGTAGACGGCTCGCTTCGGCGTGTGGACGCCGGCCATCCCCTCGCGCTCGACCAGCAGGTCGTACGCCCGGGCGGCGTCGCATTCGAGGTCCGCGAAGAACGCGAACGGCAGGTCCTTCTGTCGGATGAACTCGTTCATCGAGTAGGGACCGTCCCGTCCGACGCCGACGACGGGCACGTCGAACTCCCCCCAGCCGGCGCGGGCGTAGCGTTTCCACCAGTTCTCGCCGATGGCGTTGAACACGAAGCCGAAGAACACGACGACCCCGCCCCGCTCGTCGAGCGTCTCGGAGAGCCTGCGGGCCCGGAACGCATCGCCGTCGCAGTACAGCGCCTCGAAGTCTGGAGCGACGTCGCCCTCGGTCGGTGGCATACTCGTGAGTGCGTGCCGGGTGGGAAAAACGGTTCGCCGCCGGAGTTATGCCGCCCCGCCCCGTCGCGTGCGTATGGGAATCACGCTCTATCGACTCGAAGGCTGTCCGTTCTGCGAGTTCGTCGTCGACGAACTGGACGAACTCGGCCTGGAGTACGACTCCGTGTGGGTCGAGGGGCTCCACTCCAAACGCGACGTCGTCCAGCGCGTCTCGGGCCAGCGGCAGGTCCCCGTCGTCGTCGACGACGAGTACGGCGTGACGATGAGCCAGAGCGCGCGAGTCATCGAGTATCTTCAGACGACGTACGGCGACGCCGACTCGCCCGACGACGTCGAGACGCCGGCCTGACTACTCGTCGGTATCGAGCGAGTGGGGGTCCAGTCCGGGGTCCTCGACGCGTGGGGCCCCCATCGCCAGTACGACGCCGGTGTCGTCGCCGACGTAGCGGTGGCCGTGTCCGGTTTCCGGGCCGGCGACCCAGAACGTGCCGGGACCGGCGTCGACGTACTCCTCCTCGCCCGACGGCCCGAGTTTCAGCGAGAACTCGCCCTCGACGACGTAGTAGAGCTCCTCCTGCTCGCTGTGGGCGTGGTACTGTATCTCCTCGTCCGGTTCGAAGTACCAGAGCTTGACTCCGATGTTCTCGGTGCCGAGTGCGTCGTCGACACCCCGGATAGTGAGGTCCGGCGGAATCTCGTCGATTTCGGAGAGGTCGGTCTCCGGTACGTCCTCGGTGTCCACCACGTCGTAGTAGACCATGCCACAAGCCACCAGGCCATCGGTGAGCAAAAAGCTACCTACGCGTCGGTCACGCGGTCGGCCAACTCCGGCAACACGTCGGTGACGTCGGCCCGGAAATCGTACTCGGCACGGCCGGACAGCGGCGTCGATTCGAGGTTGGCGAGCACCAGCGTCGCGCCGTTGTTCGCCGCCACGCGGGGAAACGACGCCGCGGGTTCGACTGTCAGCGACGACCCGGCGACGATGAACGTGTCCGCGCTCTCGGAGAGCGTCTGGGCGCGGAACAGCGCGTGCTCGGGCAACTGCTCGCCGAACAGCACGACGTCGGGTTTGAGAACGCCCTCGCAGTGGTCACACCGTGGCGGTATCTCGCCGTCGTCGACGCGGTCGTAGACGCCGTCGGCGTCGTAGCGGCGGTTGCACGACCGGCAGACGACCCGACGGCCGTTGCCGTGGACCTCGACCGGGTCGTCGCTCCCGGCGGCCTGATGGAGTCCGTCGACGTTCTGCGTGATGAGTCCGTCGAGGTGGCCCGAGGCTTCCAGGTCCGCGAGCGCGTCGTGGGCCGGGTTCGGGTCCACGTCGTCGCCGTACACCTCCTCGACGAGTTCGACCCGTTCGCGCCAGAACCCCTCCGGGTCGGCGTCGAACCGTGAGAGCCGGAAATCCTCCGGGTCGTACTCGTCCCAGACGCCGCCCTCGCTTCGGAAATCGGGGATGCCGGAAGCCGTCGACACGCCCGCTCCCGTGAGCGCCGCGACCGTGTCGGCATCGCGGATGGCGTCGGCCGCGAAGGCGAGTTCGCGCTCGTCCATGAGCGTCCCAACGGGTGATGGAGCAAAAGCCTCCCGGCCGAGCCAAGGGGTCATTCCGCCGCCGCTCGCGCCCGTGCGAGGCGTCGGGCGAACGCGACGGCCGCCAGCAGAACGAGCGCCAGACCGGCGACGGCGCCGACGGCTGTCAACGGCCCCCGTAGGTCCGCGACCCGTCCGACACCCACCAGCATCGGCAGACGAACCAGCGCGTAGGCCATCGACGCGGCCGACAGCACGGTCGCTCGCCCCACGTCGCCGGCGTTGTCGTTGATGAACTGGTTGACGACCGGGCGGAGTCCGGCGTTGGCACCGCGGTACAGGAAGAACGCCGGAAGCACGAGAAGGGGGAGGAGCGCGCTCCCGAGCAGGACGACCGCGACGACCGGTGGAACCAGAAGCACGGCCCGGCGCGCCCCGAACCACGCCGAGAGCCGGTCGGCGTAGTAGCTGGTACCGGCGGCGACGAGCGTGAACGCCGCATACAGCGGGCCCATCGCTGACACCTGGAGGCCGACCACGCGGGTGGCGACCGGCTGGACGTAGGCGTTGGTGACGGAGACGAGCGCGAAGAACACGGCGACGTAGGCGACGACGGAACGGAGCGGCGGCGAGAGCAGTCGGTCGCGCAACACGGGAAGCGCTTCCAGGACGGTCAGCCCGCCGTCGCCGTCGACGAACTGGCGGTTCTTCGGCATCGACACCAGAACGGGAAGACCGAGCACGAACAGCACCGTCGCGGCGACGAAGGGGAGTTCCGGCCGGACGGCGTACAGCGCGCCACCCGCCAGCATCGTCACGACGGTCACCGCGCGGTTGACCGCGCCGCCGCGTCCCCGGACCGTGGTGAACCGTCCCTCGTCGAGGCGCTCGCGGAGCATCTCGTAGAGCCACGCGTCGCCGCTTCCCGACCGGAACACGAGCGCGACGGACCACAGAGCGTAGAGGACCATGAACTCCGCGAACGCGGAGGCGACGACGAACCCCGCGATGGACAGCGCCATCGCCGCGTTGGATACGACGAGGCTGTTGCGCCGGCCGATGCGGTCGCCGACGTAGCCGGTCGGCACCTCGCCCACGACGGTCAACACCGCATGCTGGCTCGACAACAAGGCAATCTCGGTGTACGAGAGGTCCCGGTAGAGCAGAAACAGCGTGAACACCGGCGAGAAGAACCCGAACGACACCGACGCCTGATACAGGTAGTACTTCAACACCACCTCGTCCGGCAGTCGGTCGCCGAGCCTCACAGCCGGACGGTGCACACGGGGTCCCTAAACGGTTCCCTGAAGTCGATTCATGTAATCGAAACTGGACGTCAGAGACGGGTCAGTTGACGCCGAGCTGTTTGGCGATGGTGTTGAGCTGTATCTCGTCGGTCCCCTCGACGATGCGGAGGACGCGGGCGGTTTCGAGGCGGTCCATGAACGGGTTGTCCTCGCTGAGCCCGTTGCCGCCGTGGACCTGCACCACGTCGTCCGCGACGTCGAACAGCACGTTCGAGCAGAGATACTTCACGACGCTGGAATCGAGGATGGCCTGCTCGCCGTTGTCCATCTTCCACGCGAGTTTGAGGCCGGCGGCGTCCGCCGCGTACGCGCGGGCCTTCCCCTCCGCTATCTTGTGAGAGACGCCCTGGAACTTCCCGATGGGCCGTCCGAACGCCTCCCGGTCGTTGGCGTACTCGACGGCCTTCTCCAGCAGGAACTCGGCGTGGCCCATCGCCCGGGCGCCGATTTCGAGTCGGCCCAGCGAGAGGAACTCCATCGCCTCGTAGAAAGCGGTGTCGACGCTCCCGAGCACGCGGCTCTCGGGAACCCGGACGCCGTCGAACCGGAGCTCCGCCTGCTGGCCTTCCATCCCGACGGCGTTGTTCATCGACCCAACCTCGTACTCGTCCGCCTCGACGATGAAGCAGGTGATGCCACCGTACCGACCCATCTCCTCCTGTGGGGAGGTACGGGCGAACACCTGCACGAAGTCGGCGTACGGCGCGTTGGTTATCCACTGTTTCGTCCCGTCGATGACCCACTCGTCGCCGTCCTTCTCGGCGGTGGTCTCCATGTTCGGCGAGTCGGAGCCGACGCCGGGTTCGGTCTGTGCGAACGCCGTCGACACCTCGCCGCGAATCGCCGGCTTCAGATAGTCGTCTATCTGGTCGTCCTCGGCCTGCATCAGGAGTGGCTTGGGTCCTTCCGGCCCCGCGAGGACGAACTCCGTGAGGCCGCCGCCGTGGGCCGCGACGTGTTTCAGCATCCGGTACCACGTGACGTTCGAGACGCCCATGCCGCCGACGTCCTCGGGGAGGTTCGCGGCGTAGAAGCCCGCGTCTGCCGACCGCTTGCGTACCTCCTCGATGGCCTCCTGCACCTCGGGGACGAACCGTCCGTCGTCCTGGTGGCGCTTCCGGTGGTTCGACCACGTCTCGCCGAGGTCGTCCTCGATGGGCTCGACCTCCTGTTCGATGAAGTCGTCGAGCGAGGAGAGGATGAGGCGCGTCTCCTCGTCGGTGTCGAAACTGACCCCGGCGGAATCGGGGGAGGACTCCTGTGTTGCCATGACCCACCATTCGGCGCATCCGGCTTAACGTCTATGCACCAGTCAGTCGGGTGTCAGTCCTCCGCGGGGAGTTCGACGTCCTCGTATCTGGCGCGGAGTCGCTGCTTGTCGAACTTCCCGGTGGACGTCTTGGGAATCTCCTCGAGGAACTCGACCCGGTCGGGGAGCCACCACGACGGGAACGACTCGCCGAGGAACGAGAGCAAGTCGGCCTCGTCTACGTCGGCATCGGGGGTCGTCACCACCGCCGCGAGCGGTCGCTCCTGCCACGTCTCGTGGTCGACGGCGATGACGCTGGCCTCGACGACGTCCGGGTGGGCCATCAGTTCGTTCTCCAGGTCGACCGAGGAGATCCACTCGCCCCCGGACTTGATGACGTCCTTCGTGCGGTCGACGACGTCGACGTAGCCCATCCCGTCCATCGTGGCGATGTCGCCGGTCTTCAGCCACCCGTCGTCTGTGAACGACTCGCGGTTCGCCTCCGGTCGCTCGTGGTACTCGTCGACGACCCACGGCCCGCGAACCTGCAACTCGCCCATCGTCTCCCCGTCGTGAGGTACCGGGTCGCCGTCGTCGTCGAGGATGCGCGTCTCGATGCCGGCGACGGGCATCCCCGCCTTCGCGCGGTAGGCGTACTGGGTCTCCGGGTCCGCGTCCTGCAGTTCCCGACGGAGCGTGCTCATCGTCCCGAGCGGCGAGAGTTCGGTCATCCCCCACCCCTGGATGATGGGCGCGTCGTACTCTTCGTCGTAGCGGCGGATGAGCGACTCCGGCGGCGCGGACCCCCCGACCGTGAGACGGTCGATGTTCGAGATGTCCACCTCCGGGTGGTCGTCGAGGTACTCGGCCATCTCCAGCCAGATGGTCGGTACCGCGGCCGACACCGTCACCTCCTCCTCGTCGATGAGTTCCGCGACCGGGCCGGGGTCGGTGTGGACTCCCGGCAGTACCTGCTTGGCGCCGACGAGCGTCGCGGCGTACGGCAACCCCCAGCCGTTGGCGTGGAACATCGGCACCACCGGGAGCACGACATCGGACTCGCTGACGCCGTTGGCGTCGACGTGCCCGCACATCAGCGTGTGGAGGTAGACGCCACGGTGGGAGTAGGCGACGCCCTTCGGTTTGCCCGTCGTCCCCGAGGTGTAACACATCCCGCACTCGGCCTCCTCGTCGAGGTCCGGCCACTCGTACTCCGTCGACTGGTCGGCGAGGAGGTCCTCGTAGGCGACGACGGGCTCCAGCGACGTCTCCGGTACCTCGTCGGCGAGGACGACGTACTGCTCGACGGTGTCGAACTGGTCGGCGTTGGCCTCCACCTTCTCGACGAACGCCGGGTCGACGAACACCACCCGGTCCTCGGCGTCGTTGACGATGTACTGGAAGTGGCTGTCGGGGAGCCGCATGTTGCACATGTGGATTGACCGCCCCGAACACGGCGGCGCGAAGTACAGTTCGAGGTGACGGTAGTTGTTGAGCGCCACCGTCGCCACACGGTCGCCCGTTTCGACGCCGAGTTCGTCGAGCGCGTTCGCCAGTTGCCGGACCCGCCGGTCGAGGTCGGCGTAGGTGTACCGGTGTTTCGACCCGTCAGGGCGTTTCGTCACGATCTCCCGGTCGGGGAACAGCCGCGTCGCGCGGGCGAGCAGTTTGTCGAGTGTCAGCTGGGAGTCCATCATGGCGTGCTACGTATGAACACACCACGACATAACGGTTGCCCGCCGGGCGAACCGTAGTCTTAACTCCCCGCGAGCGCTCGCGGCCCGTATGCGACTCGATGGCGTGCGCGTGCTGGACCTGACGCGACTGCTCCCCGGCCCGTACGCGAGCCAGTTGCTCGCGGACGCGGGCGCTGACGTGGTGAAAGTAGAGGACACGGGGACCGGCGACTACGCCCGACACATGCCCCCGACGACGGACGCCGGCCACGGCGCGGTGTTCGACGCCGTGAATCGGGGGAAACGGAGCGTCGCGATCGACCTCAAGAGCGACGACGGGCTGGAGGCGTTCTACCGGCTCGTCGAGGACGCCGACGTGGTGTTCGAGCAGTTCCGTCCCGGGGTCGTCGACCGGCTCGGCGTCGACTACGAGACGCTCCGCGAATACAACGACGACCTGGTCTACTGCTCGCTGTCCGGCTACGGGCAGAACGGTCCGCTCGCGGAGCAGGCGGGCCACGACTTGAACTACATCGGCCTCGCGGGGATGCTCGACATGACCCGGGAGTCCGACGCGGAGGCCCCACGGATGCCCGGCTACCAGGTCGCGGACATGGGCGGCGGCCTGTTCGCCGCGTTCGCCATCGTGTCGGCGCTCGCCTCGCGCGAGTTGGGCAACACCGGTGGCGAGTACGTCGACGTGGGGATGACCGACGTGGTCGTCTCCTTCTCGCAAGCCATCGCCTCCGAGGCGCTGACCGGCGGCGACCCGCGACCCGGGGAGACGCCGCTCACCGGGCAGTACCCCTGGTACGACGTGTACCCGGCGAAGGAGGGGTACGTCACGCTCGGTGCGCTCGAACCACAGTTCTGGTCGGCGTTCTGTGAAGCCGTCGGTAAAGAGGAGTGGATCGGGAAGCACATGACGCAGGACCCCGCGGAGTTGCAGGCGCTCCGTGAGGGCATCGGGGAGGTGTTCGCCGAGCGGACCCGTGACGAGTGGGTCGAGTTCTTCGACGGCGTGGACGCCGCCGTCGACGGCGTCTACTCGCCCGAAGAGACGATGGAACACCCGCAGATAGAAGCCCGCGGCTACGTCGAGCGACCGGACGACGGCCATCCCCGCGTCGGGTTTCCCGCTCGCGGCACCGACATCGAGCACGGGGAGGCGTCGTCCCCGCCGGACCACGGCGCGGACACCGACGCCGTGCTCCGCGAGGTCGGGTTCGACGCCAGCGAGGTCGAACGACTCCGCGAGTCGGGGGCGGTCGAATGACCCGCGGCCTCCTGTTGCCACAGGTCGGTGACGACCCCGTAGAACTGGCGGTTCGCGCGGAGGAACTCGGCTACGGCTCGGCGTGGCTTGGCGAACTCTGGTGGCGGAGTTCGCCGGTGACGCTGACCCAGATAGCGACGCGGACCGACGACATCGGCCTCGGAACGGCCATCCTGAACGTGTTCTCGCGGTCACCGGCGGTGCTGGCGATGACCGCCGCGTCCATCGACCGCGTCTCCGACGGCCGGTTCACGCTCGGCGTCGGCACCTCGACCGCCAAGGCCGTCGAGGACCTCCACGGCATGCCGTTCGACCGCCCCGTGCGGCGTGCCCACGAGAGCATCGACCTCGTGCGGCGGTTCCTCTCGTCGGAGGGGCAGGTCGAGTACGACGGCGAACTGTTCGACGTGGCCGATTTCCCGTCGCTCGGCGCCGACGTGCCCGTCTACCACGCCGCGCTCGGGCCGGCGAACCGGCGCGTGGTCGCGCGGCTCTGTGACGGCTGGATTCCCCACAACGTCCCGTTCCCGAAGCTCGACGAGGCGTTCGACTACGTCCGCGAGCACACGCCGGCGGACCGCGACGCAGACGACATCACGGTCGCGCCGTACGTCCCGTCGGCGGTGGCCGACGACCCCGAGGCGGCACGCGACGCAGTCCGCGGCCACGTCGCGTACTACGTCGGCAACGGCGAGGGGTACCGCAACGCCGTCGCCGAGCAGTTCCCCGAAGAGGCAGAGAGGGTGGCGGCGGCGTGGCGCGACGGCGACCGCGAGACAGCGGCTGGCCGCGTCACCGACGAGATGGTCGCGGCGCTCGGGGTAGCCGGGACGCCCGAGGAGGCCCGCGAGCAGTTCGCCGCCATCGAGTCGATGGAGGTGGTGGACCAGCCGCTTGTCACGGTGCCGAGCAACGCCACGCATCTCGCCGAAGGGACCGTGGAGGCGCTGGCCCCCGACGCTACGTGAGCATCGCACGGAAGGCGTCGCGTTTCAACAGGAGGAATCCGAGGAACACGACGCCGAACCCGACGACGGTGAGCGGAGTGATGGACTCGTCGAGGAGGACGACGCCAGCGACCGTTGCGACGATGGGGACCACGTAGCCGACGAGACTCGTCTCGAGAGCGCCGTACTCGTCGAGCAGGCGGAAGAACAGGAAGAAGGCGACGGCGGTGGCAAACACCCCCAGATAGAGGACCGCCGCGACCGACACCAGCGGGTACTCCAGCGTCGTCGGCTCGTCGAGACCGAGACTCACGGCGTGGAGGATGGCCGCCCCGACGAGCATCGACCAGCCCGCACGAGATGTCGACCCGAGCGAGGCGTCGGCCCGCTGGACGACGACCCCGCCGAGCGAGACGCTCACCACCTGCAACAGTATCAACAACCGGCCCGCGATATCGCCCGCGAGGAGGTTCGCGGGCGTCGGCCGCACCACCAGGCCGACGCCGAGGAACCCGAGGAGGATGCCCACCGCGCCGACGGCGGAGACGTGCTCGTCGAGCAACACGAGCGTCCACAGCGTCGTCACGATGGGAACGAGCCCCTGAAGGATGGCGGCGACGCCGCTGGCGACGGTCTGTTGCCCGATGAACAGGAATGCGTTGCCGGCGATGAGGAACACGCCGCCCCCGATGACGGCCTCGTAGTCGCCTCGCGTGTTCGGGACCCACCCGCTCCCGGTGGCCGCGGCCGCGAGTAGCAGGACCGCGGCGATGTCGTAGCGGAACGACGCGAACAGCACCGGCGGGAGCGCATCGAGGCCGACGCTGATGGCCGGGAAGGAGAATCCCCACAGCACCGCGAGGAGGGCGAACGGAACGAGTGCGCGGAGCGTGGACACACCCACCGTTTCGGTGGCACGCCGAAAACGGTAGCGTTCCCGGAGGGCGAGCAGGCGGTCCACGGCGCGACCCCGAGAGTCGCGATGGGTGGACCACACTCCCGCCGTGGCCCATCGCGTCCTCGCTCAGGTGATGTGGCGGGTTGCCGCGCTCCCGTACTTGGACCTTCGGTGCGGCGACGGGAACGCCGGAGCGAAGGGATGAGCGAGCGGCGGACTGTCGGCCGACGGAGTTAGAAGGAGAACAGGTCGATGCCGCCGGTGACGCCCATGACCTGTCCGGTGATGTAGTTCGCTTGCTCGGAGGAGAGATACGCGACCATGTTGGCGACGTCCTCCTCGCGGCCGAGTCGTCGCATCGGCGTCGCCTTGGCGATGCGGGCGAAATGCTCGTCCATCTGTTCGAGCTGGTCGATGGGCAGGTCGGCGAGCGCGCCGACGACGATGCTGGGCGCGATGACGTTGGAGGTGACGCCGTTCTGTGCGCCCTCCAGAGCGAGGGTCTTCCCGAAGCCGATGAGCGCGGCCTTCGTCGCGGAGTAGGAGAGCTGTCCGAACCCGCCCTGCCAGCCGGCCATCGAGGACATGCTGACGATGCGGCCCCACTCGCGTTCCTTCATCCGCGGGAACACCTCGCGGGTGATGTTGTACGCGCCGGTGAGGTTCACCGCGACGTCGCGGTCCCAGATGTCGTCGTCGAAGTTCTCGACCCGGTCGCGGGCGTCGACCATCCCCGCGTTGTTCACGAGCACGTCGATGCCGCCGGTCTCCTCCTCGAGGGCGTCGACGGTCGAGCCCACGTCGTCGCGGTCGGTGAGGTCACACTCGATGGCGTGCGCCTGGCCCGCGTACTCGTCGTCGTCGTCGTTGATTTCGTCGGCGACGTTCTGTGCCTGCTCCTCTTCGACGTCCAGCACCACGACCTCCGCACCCTCCCGGGCGAGCACGCGGCAGTCTTCGCTCCCGATTCGTCCCGCACCGCCCGTCACTACGGCGGTCTTGTCGTCGAGTCCGAAATCCATTGCGGCCGGGGTATCCACTCACCCGGAGTTAACAGTTTGGTAAGCCGCAACCCGGAGACTTATTGACTGCGCGACCCGTTTCCACACGTCGAGTGGGGGTGCCGTCCGCGTCCCCCAGCAGTACCGATACCCCCGAGAGACCACATGCCAGATCCGACTCACGACACCGCGGTGCCCGAGCAGCTGCTCCACGTCACGGCCGACCGCACGTTCGCCGAGGCGCTCGTCGAGGCGCTCGACCGCCCGGCTCGCCGCGTCGAGACGCTCGTCGACCCCGACCGCGTCCGGTCCCGGCTCGACGCCACCCGGCACGACGCAATCGTGGTCGACCACGACGGCGTGGGCGTCGACGCGCCGGCAGTGGTGCGCGCCGCGACTGCGGCCCAGCCCGCGACGCCGGTGGTCGTCTGCGCGGTCGATGCCCCGGGCGAGGTTGCAAGCGAAGTGCTCGAAGCCGGTGCGACCACGTTCGTCTCGCGGGACGCCGACGGGCGCGCCTCGGCCGTCGCCGGTCGGGTCGACGACGTCCTCGAGGAGACGCCGGGTGACGCACGCGAGGGGCCGCCCCCGGCCGTCGTCGAAGACGTCCTGTCGGCGAACGGCGTCGGGGTCGTTCTCTCCGACGACACCGGAACGGTCCAGTTCGTCACCGACGGCGTCGCCGAACTGTTCGACGTTCCCGCCGACCGGGCGGTCGGGAGCGGTCGCCGTCGGCTCGTCCGGGAGCGGCTGGCGCCGGCGGTCGAGGACCCCACGCGGCTAACCGGGCGGTTGCTCGACGCCAGCGACGGCGAGCGGTTGCTCATCCGTTCCACCCACACGGACGGTGGCCGCTGGATCGACTGCCGGAGCCAGTCGCTCGGGTCGGGGCCGTTCGCCGGCGGCCGGGTCGACCGGTTCACCGACGTGACGCGGTTCGTCCGCGAGGAGGCGCCGCTCCAGGAGCTCCAGCGGCTGGTCCTCGCGCGGGAGATGCCGTTCGCCGAGCGGCTCCACGAGGTACTGGAGCTGGGGGCCGACCGGCTCGAACTCCCGTACGGCTTCGTGACAGCCATCGACGACGGGGTCCAGAGCGTCCTCGATTCGGTCGGCGACCACGAACTCCTCCAGCCCGGGGAGTCGGCACCGCTGTTACGGACGTACTGCCGGAAGACGCTAGCGGCCGACGGCGTCGTCGGCATCCCGGACGCAGTGGCCGACGGCTGGACGGCCGACCCCGCTTACGAGACGTTCGGCCTCGACGCGTACGTCGGCGCGCCCGTGACGGTCGGCGACGAGCCGTACGGCACGCTCTGCTTCGCCGGCTCGTCGCCCCACGACGGGTTCACCGACGAGCAGGAGCTGTTCGTCGAGTTCGCGGCCGCGTGGACCGGTTGGGAACTGGACCGCTACGAGCCGTCGTAGTCGCCGCGAGCGATGTCGGGCACGCGCCGAAGGTCCTCGACGACGTAGTCGGCCGACGGACCGGACGCCTCCTCGCCGTAGGCGACGGCGTCGAAGCCGAGGGTCGCGGCGCCCTCCACGTCGTGTTCGTACCGGTCGCCGACCATCAGCGCGTCGCCGGCCGCCCCACCCCACGCGTCGAGCGCGTGCTCGAACATCCGGCGGTCCGGTTTCGTGTACCCCACCGTCTCGCTCGTCGTGACCGAGTCGAAGCAGTCCCGCACGTCGAACGCGCCGAGCATGGTCTCCATCTCGCGGTCGTCGATGTCGGAGACAATCCCCTGGTGGACGTCCGTGCCGGCGAGTTCGCGGACGGCCTCAACCGCCCCGGGCTCCGCTCGCATCGCCTCGGCGCTGGCCCGCTCGAACAGCGGCCACCACTCGGACTCGTCGGGCGCGTCGCCGTCGAAGACCGCTTCGGTCGCCTTCACGTAGCCGTCCTGCGCGCTCCGGAACTGGGTTCCGTCCCGCGATTTGAAATGGTCGCCGAGCGTCGTCTTCCAGGTCTCGACCGTCTGCTCGTACGGCAGGTCGTACCGCTCGCACAGTTCCGCGAGGAACGCGCCGTACCCGTCGCGGATGCTCTTGAGCTCCACGATGACGCCACCGATGTCCCAGAAGACGGCGTCGTAGCTCATGCCGGGTCGTAGTAGCGGACGCCGTCTTCGACGGTGACGGTCGCCCGCCCGGTGCGTTCGAGATGTGCGAGCGCGCTCATTGCCTCCGGAATCATGTAGCGAACGCCCCGGTCGCCGGCGAGGGCCATGGCGACGCCCGGCACCGTCCGGAGCCCCTCCGAGAGCTTTCCTTCGATGCGGTCGAGTTGGGCGTCGAGCCGGTCGCGGTCCCGCTCGACCACCTCGTCGAACTGGTCGTGGACGGGGCCGTGACCGGGGTAGACGCGGTCCACCTCGAGGTCGGCGAGCCGGTCGAGAGCGGCGTAGAAGCCGTCGACGGCGTCGACGTAGCCGTCGTCGAGCCCGTCGTGAAGCAGGACCGCCCGGAACGGCTCCAGCGCCATGTCGCCGGCCAGAAGGGCGCGCTCGCCGTCCAGGTCGGTCAGGAAGGCGAGGTGGTCGGCCTGATGGCCGGGAACGTGGACGGCCTCCGCCGACAGCGGGCCGAGTTCGACCGGGCCTGAATCGAGCCACTCGTCGACCGCGTCGGGCGGTAGAAGCGACCGGTCGCGGCGTAGCGACTCGACGGCCATCTCGACTGCCTCGTCAAGTTGGTCGCCCGCAATGCCGGCGGCGCTGGCGTTGTCCCGCACCCGCTCGGCCAGCGCGTCGACGTCCCTGTCGAACCGCTCGCGGACGCCGACCGGCGCGTACACGGTCGGGTCAGCCGCTTCGATGATACGGGGTGCCTGCCCGACGTGGTCGACGTGTGGATGGGTGACGACCAGATGTTCGATGTCGGCGAGTTCGTAGCCGGTCTCTGCAAGCGCCGCGTCGAGCGTGTCGTCCGGGTGCTCGTCACCGCCGTCGTAGTCGCTCCGCATCCCCGCGTCGACGAGCACCGGCTCGTCGAGGTCCAGCAGGTACGCGGCGACGTGGCCGGGCGGCCAGTCGACGGCGAACTCGATACGTCGCACGCTGGAGAGTCGCGTGCCGCTCATTAATTGGAAACCGACCGCGCCTCGGATAAGCGTTCGCTTCCGAGCAAATCGCTGTCGAGTGGGGCGTGTTTCGACTCACACGGAGGCGTCGACGGCCGAACAGGTTTATTAACAACCGCTCGTAAAGCGTGAGCAGAGGTTTCCAACGTAAACCATGACGGCCAACGAGCGATTCGACGTGGCGGGCGAGACCGCGGTCATCACCGGGTCGAGCCAGGGTATCGGGAAGGTGACGGCGGAGCAGTTCGCCGAGGAGGGCGCGAACGTGGTGGTGTCCTCGCGGTCCGAGGAGAAAATCGAGGATGTGGTCGCAGGCATCGAGGAAAGCGACGCGCCCGGCGAGGCCATCGCCGTCGAGTGCGACGTGCGCGACCGCGACGCCGTCGAAGCGTTGATGGACGCCACCGTCGAGGAGTTCGGCTCCATCGACCACCTCGTCAACAACGCGGGCGCCTCGTTCATGGCCGGCTTCGACGACATCTCGGAGAACGGCTGGGAGACCATCGTCGACATCAACCTGACCGGGACGTTTCACTGCTCGCAGGCGGCGGGCGCACACATGCAGGAGCAGGACGGCGGCGGCACCATCATCAACTTCGCCAGCGTCGCCGGCACCGACGGCTCGCCGTACATGAGCCACTACGGCGCCGCGAAGGCGGGCGTCGTCAACCTCACGACGACGCTCGCGTACGAGTACGCCCCCCACGACATCCGCGTCAACTGCATCGCGCCGGGGTTCGTCGCCACGCCCGGCGTCGCCTCCCAGATGGGCGTCAGCGCCGAGGAGGTCGACCGCGACAGCGTCGAGCGCCGCATGGGCGTCTCCGAAGAGATAGCCGACATCGTCCAGTTCCTCGCCAGCGACGCCGCCTCGTACATCGTCGGCGAGACCATCACGGCGAAGGGCGTCCCGGACATCGAGGAGTCGCCGGAGGTTTAAGCCGCTGGAGGACGCGGACACCGCATGACCGACCGCGACGCGTTTCTGCCGGTCGCCGCACAGCCGAGCGTCGACGCCCTCGTCGAGATGGCGCGACGCGCCGAATCCCTCGGGTACGAGCGCGCGTGGCTCCCCGAGACGTGGGGCCGCGACGCCATCACCGTGATGACCAGCATCGCCCACGGGACCGACGACATCGGTCTCGGCACGTCCATCATACCAATCTACTCGCGGTCGCCCGCACTCATCGGGCAGACGGCCGCGACCCTCCAGGAGGTCGCCGACGGCCGCTTCAGGCTCGGGCTCGGCCCCTCGGGCCCCATCGTCATCGAGAACTGGCACGGCGTCGACTACGGCAACCCGCTCAGGCGCACCCGCGAGACGGTCGACGTGGTCAAGCAGGTGCTCTCGGGCGAGGAGGTGGAGTACGACGGCGAGTACGTCGATGTCTCGGGGTTCCGTCTGCGGTGTGACGCGCCCGACCCGGTGCCGCCGGTCGACACCGCCGGCATGGGCCCGAAGGCAGTCGAACTGTCGGGCCGGTTCGCGGACGGCTGGCACGCGCTACTGCTGACGAAGGACGGCCTGCGCGACCGCTACGAGGACTTCGAGCGGGGCGCCGAGTTGGGCGACCGCGACGTCGACGACCTGCAGGTGACGCTGTCGCTGACGTGCTGTGCGCTGGAGGACGGCGACCGGGCGCGGGAACTCGCCACCCAGCACGGCGTGTTCTACCTCGGCGGGATGGGCACCTTCTACCGCGACTCGCTGGCGCGACAGGGGTACGAGGACGCCGCCCACGACATCTACGACAAGTGGCAGGACGGCGAGCGCGAGGCCGCGATGGCCCGGTTCAGGGAGGAGGAACTGCTGGATGAGCTCTCGGTCGCGGGGACGCCCGAGCAGGCCCGGGACCAACTCCGGGAGTGGGAAGCGATGGACGAGGTAGACGCCGTCTCCGTCTCGTTCCCGCGGGCCGCCGACATCGAGGACGTGGAGGCGACGATGGACGCCCTCGCGCCCTGAACGCTAAGAGGCCGCACCCCGACGTTCCGGTATGTACGACCGCATCCTCGTCCCGACGGACGGGAGCCCGGAGGCAACCGCCGCGTTCGACCACGCCGTCGACCTCGCGGCCGCGGTCGGCGCGACGGTCACGGCGCTGTACGTCGCCGACACAGGGAGCGACAGCGTCACCGTCGTCGGCAACGAGGTGGTCGACGCGCTCGAACAGGAAGGCGAGAGCGTCGTCGCCGACTGCGCCGACCGGGCCGCCGACACGGCGGTCGCCGTCGACACCGACGTGGTCCAGGGCGACCCGGCACCGACAATCGTCGGGTACGCCGACCGCGGCGGCTACGACCTCGTGGTCGTGGGCGCACGCGGAAGCCGCGGCGTCCGCGATTACCTCGTCGGCAGCACCACCGAGCGCGTCGTTCGGGGGACGACCATCCCGGTGTTGACCATCACGCCCGAGGACGAGTGAGACTCGGGCCTCCCGCTGGTCGGCGCGTGTGGTCAGTTACGACTCCTCGACGTCGGGCGGTGTCAACACGAGCGTCCCGTCGAACGGCCTGACGTACAGCACCAGGAGCGTCACCAGGAACACGACCGTCGAGAGGTCGTACGCCAGCGACGTAGCGACGCGTGCGACGCCGGCGCCCGCGCTCCCGCCGGCGACGGCCGCGACCACCCCACCGATGCCGGGCGCGGCACAGCCCACACACGAGACGACGCCGAGCGCGCCGCCGAGCGCGGCCCGCGCCGCGTCGAGCACGAGGCCGTAGAGGAGATACGAGAGCGCCGCGTAGCCGACGAGTTTGAACGGAAACAGCGTCACAGTGACGCCCGCGGTGCTCCCGACGAGCGCCGGCCCCCAACCGGGGGGTAGGGGGACGACCCGGAGCGGGCCCCCCTCGCCGCCGGCCAGTCCCACGGAGCCGTCGAGCACGAGCAGGCCGACGAGATACAGCCCCGCGACGGAGGCGGCGAGGAGCCTGACGCGGGGCGACCGTGACGATGGGCGCGTGAGTGCCACCGCCGCGACGCCGGCGTTGACCCACACCAGCGGGTACAACAGGTATCGCGGCTCGGTCACGGCCACGTCGCCGGCCCGGAGGTAGAGCCACAGCGCGAACAACTCGACGGCGACGACGGCTACGACCGCGAGCACGGCGACCGGCCGCACCCGGTCGGCGAGACGGCCGGCAGTCACTGCGGAACACCTCCGGCCTCGGCGGCCGTACTCGGCGGGTCGGGGGTCGTCTCCTCGGACTCGGTCGCCGCGTCGTCGGCCACCGAGCGCGCGGAGTTACCCACCACCAGCAGGCTACTGGTCGCCATGGCGACGGCCGCGAACAGCGGGTTGATGAGTCCGCCGACCGCGAGCGGCACGGCGACGGCGTTGTAGAGGAACGCCCACCCCAGGTTCTCGCGGACGCGGCGTCGGGTCGCGGCGGTGAGCGAGAACACCGTCGGGACCGCTCGCAGGTCGCCGCCCGTCACCACGACGTCGGCGGCGTCGGCCGCGAGCCGAGTCCCCGATTCGAGCGCGATGCCGAGGTCGGCCGTCGCCAGTGCGGGCGCGTCGTTGCTCCCGTCGCCGACCATCGCCACCCGGTCGTCGCGCCCAAGTCGCCGTATCACCTGAGCCTTCGCCTCCGGCGGCACGCCCGCGAACGCCTCGTCCACGTCGGGGTGGGCGAGGAACGCACCCGTGGCCGCCTCGCTGTCGCCGCTGAGGACGACGACGCGGCGGTCGGTCGCCAGTCGCGAGACGACGGCCCGCCAGCCCGGTCGCGGCTCGTCGCCAGCGACGACGACGCCGCGGGCGCGACCGTCCCACCCGACCAGCGCCGGAACGCGGCCCGACTCGGTAGCGTTGACGGCGCGGGAGGCCAGCGACGCCGGCACCTCCCAGTCGCGAGCCTCGAACAGTGTGGAACTCCCGACCACGACCTGGTCGCCGTCGACGCTGGCGCTGACGCCCCGACCGGGGTGCGTCTCGAACTCCTCCACCGACGCCGTGGTCGCGGGCGCCGCGTCAACGACGGCCCCCGCGACCGGATGCTCCGCGAACTGCTCGACGGCGGCGGCCCGCGACAGCAGGGTCGCGCGGTCCGGGCCGACAGTCGTTACCTCGTGGACCTGCATCTTGCCGGTCGTCAGCGTCCCCGTCTTGTCGAGCGCCACCACGTCGACGTCGGGGGCACGCTCGAACACGCTCCCGTCCGCGACGACGACCCCGCGGGCGAGCGACTCGCGGACGCCCGCCGCCACCGCGAGCGGCGTCGCCAGCCCCAGCGCACAGGGGCACGACACCACCAGGACGGCGAGCGCCGTGAGCACCGCCCCGGTTGGGGACGCACCCAGCCACAGGTGGACGCCGAACGTGGCGACGGCCAGCGCGACCACCAGCGGGACGAACACCGCGGCGAGGCGGTCGGCGAGACGCTGGGCACCCGGTCGGGTCGCCTGCACCTCCCACAGCAAGGAGACGAGGCGGTCGAGCGTGCTCTCCGCGCCGTCGTCGACGGCGACCACGAGCCCGCCGTCCGTGACGAGCGCGCCGCCGACCACCTCGTCGCCCTCGGTGCGGCGGACCGGCCGGGACTCGCCGGTGACGAGCGACCGGTCGACGCCCGCCGTCCCCTCGACGACCGTTCCGTCGGTCGGAACCCGCTCGCCCGACCTGACGACGAGTTCGTCGCCCGCCGTCAGGTCGTCGACCGAGACCTGCTCGGTCCCCTCGCCCGTTCGCCGGCGGGCGCGGTCGGCCCGCTCCTCCGTCAGGTCGGTCAGGCGGCCGGTCGCCCGCTCGCGGACCCGCCCCTCGTAGTGGTTGCCGACGGTGACGACCAGCACGACCGCGACGGAGACGTCGTAGTACACCTCGGTGCCGCCGGTCACCAGGACAGCCGTCGAGTAGACGAACGCCGTGGTCGCCGCGAGCGCGACGAGCAGGTCCATGTTCGGCCGCCCGGCCCGGAGGCTGACGTACGCCCCGCGGAGCAGGGGGTAGCCGGTGTACGCGAGGACCACGCCCGCGAACGCCGCCACGTTCCACAGCAGGTAGCCGCCGGCGGTCCCCTCGAGCGCGAACAACCGCAACGAGGGTGGCAGGCCGAGATACGCGGGATAGAGAAACAATACGTACCACAGCATCGTCATCATCCCGAAGAACAGGCCGACGAGGAGGCGTCCCAGCGACTCGTCGTCCGCGGGGTCGGCGGCGGCGGCCCGGGCGCGGTAGCCGGTGCCGGACAGCACCCCCGGGAGCGCGTCGGCGTCGAGCCGTTCGGGGTCGTACACGAGCCGGACGAGCCCGGTCGCGTAGCTGGCGGCCGCCGCCTCGACCCCCGCGTGGTCCGTCGCCCGCGATTCGAGGAACGCTTCGCAGGTCGAACAGTGCATCCCGTCGACCGCGAGGTACGCGGTCTCGCCGTCGGCGTCGTCGGGGTCCGCGCCCGTCTCGAGCGTCTCGCGGCCCTCCCCGTCCGCTTCGGGGCCGAGCGTCCGAGCGACCTCGAGACAGCCGCGACAGCAGTAGGCGCCGTCGGTTTCCTCGCCCGTCACCGGGGGGTCGGGCGTGGGAAGCGAGCAGAGTGAACAGCCGTCGTCGGTCCGGGTCATGGCATCGGAAGGGGTACGTGAGGAACGTCGTAGCCGAGCAGTCCCAGCGCCTTCGCCAGCGGCACCGACCCCAGCAGGACGAACGCCGCGCCGAGCGCGCGGTGGAGCCGTGCCCGGGTTGCGGCACCGAGCGACCCCAGCGCCGCGCCGTACGCGAACAGCGTCGGGAACGTTCCGAGGCCGAGCGCACCCAGCGCGATGCCCCCCTCGACGGCCGACCCCGTGGAGAACGCGTACAGGTACGCGGGGTAGAGAATCGGGCACGGCAACAGCGCGTGGACGGTGCCGAGTGCGGCGATGCGTGGTCCTTCGACCCAGCCGTCGATACGGGCCGTCAGAGCGCCGACGAGTCGCCCGGCGACCCCCCCGACCAGCGGCACGGAGACGTGGCCGCCGCCCGCGCCGCGGAGCAGGTAGCCGACCCCGACGGCGACGATGACCGTCCCGACGAGCAGGCCGACGCCCGCCCGGAGCCAGTCGCCGGCCGGCGCGAGGGTCGCGACGCCGAACACCGCGCTCCCGACGGCACCCAACAGCGCGCCGACGGCGGCGTAGCCGATAGTTCGGCCGGCGTTGAACAGGCCGTGCTGGCGGAGTTCGTGGAACGTCACGCCACGGTCGTCGCCGAGTCGGTCGGCGTACACGCTCACCAGCGGGCCGCACATTCCGAGACAGTGCGCCCCGCCGAGGACGCCGAGCAGGAACAGCACCGCGACACCCGGGTCCGCGAGCGGTGTCCCGAGGCCGGCGTCCATCTCACTCGACGGCGTCGTGGCTCGGTTGCTCGCCGGGCGCGAGCATCAGATACAGCGACGCCGCGATGACGACGACGCTCACGAACGACAGCGCGACGATAGCCTGCCCCCGGGAGAGCAGGAACACCGCACCGGTGACCAGCGCCGCGAGCGCGATGGCCGGAGCGACGAGTCGGAGCGAAACCATGTCGGGGAGGTTGGATGAGGTTGGTATTAATCGTGTGGGTAGGTCCCACGAGTTCGGAACCGTCCCCCCGGTTCTTCGCCCCTACATCCACAACCACCCGATATGGGACGGGTGCCAACTGGAAGAAACGTCAATCGAATTTATCACCCATCGTGTAATACCGTCGGGCTGAACGGTGGTGTGGAATGATATCAGATGACGGAACACCTCACGTAACGCGTCGCACGCTTCTGGCCGCGACCGGAACGGCCGCCGTCGCGGCGGGAGCCGGCGTCGCTGGGGCACAGGACGCGCCGTACGGCGGCTGGTTCACCGACAGCACCGGCGGCGCGACGGAGACGTACGACGGCACCGTCGACCGGACCGGCCAGTCGGAGGTGACCGTCGAGGTCGGCGCACAGGGCAACGGTGGTCCGTACGCGTTCGCCCCGACGGCGATGCGGGTCGACCCCGGGACGACCGTGACGTTCTCGTGGGTCTCGGACACCCACAACGTGGTCGTCGAGTCCCAGCCCGAGGGTGCCGGCTGGGCCGGCCAGGAGTCCGTCGAGAACACCGGCTTCGAGTTCTCCCACACGTTCGAGACGGAGGGCGTCTACACGTACTACTGCGAGCCACATCTCTCGCTCGGGATGAAAGGTGCCGTCGTCGTCGGCGACGCCGAGGTCGGCGAGAGCGGCGGCGGCGGGGGCGGTGGCAACGTCCGGCCGGACTTCGGCGACTGGCTCACCCAGGACGGCGAGCAGGTCGACGGCGGGTTCATGGACGCGCGCGGACAGTCCGAGGTGCAGGTCGAGGTCGGCGCGGACGGCAACGGCGGGACGTTCGCGTTCGCACCGGCGAACCTCTGGGTCGACCCCGGGACGACCGTCCGGTTCACCTGGACCTCCGACTCGCACAACGTGGTCGTCGAGTCCCAGCCGGACGGCGCGGGCTGGGAGGGCGAGGAGTCCGTCGAGAACACCGGCTTCGAGTTCTCCCACACGTTCGAGACCGGCGGTATGTACGAGTACTTCTGTGACCCGCATCTCTCGCTCGGGATGAAAGGCGGCGTCGCAGTCGGCGACGACGTGCCGACCAGGGAAATCTCGACGCCCGCGCCCGCAGGCGGAGAAGGCGGCGACGGCGAGGGATTCGTCTGGCCCGGCGGCGAGTTCTCGGCCGTCCTGCTCGGGTTCATCTGGAGCGTCGGCGGCCTCGGCGCGTTGCTGTTGCTCGGCGGCGAGTTCTACCGCGACAGACAGAAGCGCCTCGAAAGCCGGCCGGAGCCGACCGGCCCGCCGACGGAGGCCGCGGCCCCCGAACCGGTGACCGAAATCGGCCACGACGAGTACGACCCCGTGGGAACGGCGATTCTCATCGCGGCGTTCTTCCTCGTGCTCGTCGTCATGTGGGTGTTCGTCTACTTCGTCGAGTTCCTGGGCAACGGTCCGACGGTGCTGGGGTGATTACGCATGGAGATACACAGATTCGAGAAGCGCTGGTTCGCGTTGAGCCTCCTGCTCATCATCGGGTTCATCGCGACCATCGTGTACGGTGCGGCGGGCGTCGGCGTGTCGATGATAGACGACGGCGGCGGCCAACTGGACCCCTCCGAGGTCCGGAACGCCGACGGGTTCTCCAACCCCGGAGTCAGACAGGTCGGTGACGACGCGTACGCGGTGTACGTCATCTCCTACCAGTTCGCGTTCGAACCCGGGTCGGCGGAGCCGATTCGGGTGCCAGCGGACGCGAACGTCACGTTCCACGTCACCAGCACGGACGTCGTCCACGGGTTCGCCGTCGTCGGAACGAACCTGAATACGATGGTGATTCCCGGGCAGGTCGCCGAGTTCAAGACCCGATTCGACGAGCCCGGAACCTACGGCATCGTCTGTCACGAGTACTGCGGCGCCGGCCACCACACGATGGCCGGCACCATCGAAGTCGTGCCCGCCGACGAGTACGGCACGAACAGCACGGAGGTCGAGAACTGATGGCACACGCGACCGACACCGAGACGGGGAGTACCGAGGAACCGACCGCGACCGACACCGAGGGCCGCCTCGCGTTCGTCGAGCGCTATCCGTCCGATGCACGCGTCGTCCGGTGGTGTTTCGTCGTCGCGTTCGCGGCGCTGGGCGTCGGCGGACTGTTCGGCCTGATACAGGCACTCCACCGCACCAGCTACTTCCGCGGGTTCGTCTCCTCGGCGGATTACTACACCATCTTGACGGGCCACGGCGTCCTGCTGGCGCTGGTGTTCACGACGTTCTTCATCGCCGGCCTGTTCACGTGGGCCGCGACCCGGAGCTTCGGCCGGTCGATATACCGCGGCCGGTTGACCCTGCTGTGGTTCGGGATGCTACTCGTCGGGACGCTCATGGCGGGACTCGCCATCGTCGGTGGCCTGTTCGACTCGATTCCGATGAGCGCGGACGTGCTGTTCACGTTCTACGCGCCATTGCAGGCCCATCCCGCGTTCTACGTCGGCGCGGCGCTCATCATCGTCGGGTCCTGGCTCGCGGGCGCGAACTACTTCCTCGCGTACCGCGACTGGCGAAGCGACAACCCCGACGCGCGCATCCCCCTGCAGTCGTTCATGGTGCTGACGACGATGCTGATGTGGTACATCGCCACCGTCGGCGTCGCCATCGAGGTGGTGGTGTTCCTCATCCCGTGGTCGCTGGGACTCATCGCGGAGGTGGACCCGCTTCTCACGCGAACGCTGTTCTGGTACTTCGGCCACCCGGTCGTCTACTTCTGGCTGCTGCCGGCGTATCTGCTGTGGTACACGGTGTTGCCGAAACTCGCGGGCGGTCGGCTGTTCAGCGACGGCCTCGCGCGCATCGTGTTCGTCCTCTTTCTGCTGTTGTCGACGCCGACCGGCTTCCACCACCAGTATCTCGACCCCGGCATCCCGAAGGGGTTCAAGTTCATCGCGATGACGAACACGATGTTTCTGCTGTTGCCGTCGCTGTTGACGGCGTTCACCGTCGTCGCCAGCATCGAGCACGGCGCTCGACAGTTCGGCGGCGACGGCTACCTCGGGTGGCTCAAGAATCTCCCGTGGGACGACCCCGCGTTCTCGGGGATGGCGTTCGCGGGCCTGATGTTCGCCGCCGCCGGATTCTCGGGGATGGTCAACGCCGGGATGAACCTCAACTACCTCGTCCACAACACGCTGTGGGTGCCCGGTCACTTCCATCTCACCGTCGGCACCGCGTTCGCGCTGACGGTGATGGCCGGAAGCTTCTGGCTCGTCCCGCAGGTGACCGGCAAGCGCCTCCAGTGGCGGAAGGTGGCGACGCTGATGCCGTACGTCTGGTTCGTGGGGATGGTGCTGATGTCGAACGCGATGCACCGCGCCGGCCTGCTGGGTGTGCCGCGCCGCACCGCGGAACCCCAGTACCCCAACACCCCTGGCGCCGAGTTCGCGGGCGGCGTCGGCGGCATCGGCGAGATGCGCGCCCAGATCGCCATCGGCGGCGTCCTGCTGTTCGTCGCGCTGGCGATGTTCCTCGCCGTGATGGTCCGCACGTGGCTCGGGCCGAAGGGTGGCACGCTGGCCGTCAACGGTGAGATTCCCGAGCCGATGACCGCCCCCGAGGAGAGCCCGCGCGTGCTCGACAATCTCCGGCTGTGGACGGCTCTCGCCGTCCTGCTCGTCCTGCTTGCGTACGCGCTCCCGCTGGTCGGGTTCGCCGCGGACGGCCTGTTCGCGCCCGGGAGCGGCCCGGTGCCGGCGTGGCTGTTCCCCTGAGACCCCCCGGCCGTTCTTCTACGACACGAACTCCAGCAGGTCGATGCCGATGACGAACAGGATGACGAGAATCACGACGGCGAGTGCGACCTTCACGTACCACGGGAACCCACCCGCCCGGGGGTTCGTCCGACCGCTCGACTCCGACTCTCCGTCGACTGCCTGGTCCATACCCGTCGGTAGCCGGCGAGCGACTTAAAAAGCGGCTCCGTGTTTCAGCTGGTGGGAACGGTCAGTCGTCGCCCGTGGCCACGCTGTCGGCGAACTTCTCGCGCACCTTCCGTATCTTCGGGTCGGCGTTGAACTGGCAGTAGGCGTCGCCGGGGTTGTTCTCGTAGTAGTCCTGGTGGTACGCCTCGGCCTCGTAGAACCGCTCGAGCGGTTCGACCTCCGTGACGATATCGTCGTCGTAGACGCCCTCGTCTTCGAGGCCGGCGATGAATCGCTCGACGGCCGCCTTCTGGTCGTCGTCGTGGTACAGTACGATGGAGCGGTACTGGGTGCCCACGTCCGGTCCCTGCCGGTTCAGCGTCGTCGGGTCGTGGACGACGAAGAACACCTCCAGCAGGCGCTCGTAGCTGATTTTCGCGGGGTCGTACTCGACCTGGACCACCTCGGCGTGGCCAGTCGACCCCGAACAGACTTCCTCGTATGTGGGGTCGTCGGTGTGGCCGCCGGCGTAGCCGGAGGTGACGCTTTCGACGCCGTCGAGTTCCTTCATCGCCGCCTCCGTACACCAGAAACAGCCGCCGCCGAACGTCGCCGTCTCGGTCATACCCACTGGTACGGCGCGGAGCCGTTTTTACTCTCCGGCCGCGGTACAAAAACGGCCCCCGACGACGGGGGGCAACTATATGCCGGTCCCGACGGCAGGGAGGGGCATGAGCGACAGCTACACGGGCGCGGAGCTGTTCGTCGACGCGCTCGAACAGTACGGCGTCAGCCACGTGTTCGGCAACCCCGGCACGACCGAACTTCCGGTGATGGACGCGCTCTCTCGCTCCGAGTTGGAGTACGTGCTCGCCCTCCAGGAAGACATCGCCGTCGGGATGGCCGCCGGCTACGCCCAGACCCGCCGCTACCACTCGCATCACGACGCGTCGGTGATGCCCGCGGGCGTCGTCAACCTCCATATCACGCCCGGCCTCGCACACGGCCTCGGCAACATCTACGGCGCGGAGTTCGCGGGGGCGCCGCTCGTCATTACGGCGGGGAACCACGAACTCGACTTCCGCCACGAGGAACCGCTGTTGACGGGTGACCTCGAACGGATGGTCGACCAGTTCTGCAAAGACAGCGCCGAAGTCACCCACATCGACGCGCTCCCGATGCTCCTCCGTCGGGCGTTCCGCACCGCGCTGACGCCGCCGACCGGCCCGGTGTTCCTCGGCCTCCCGGTCGACGTGATGCTCGAGGAGACGGACGCCGACCCCCAGCGGCTCGGTCCCATCCCGGACGCGGGCGGCGGCGACCCCGCACAGATAGACGCCGCCGCTGACCACCTCGTCGAGGCCGACAACCCAGTGCTCGTGCTGGGCGACCACGTCGCGCGGGCCGGACAGGAGGCCGTCGACGCCGCGGTCCGACTGGCGGAGGCGACGGGGGCGCGCGTCCACGGCGAGATACTCGCCTGCGAGGTGAACTACCCGACGACCCACGACCAGTGGATATCGTTCATCGGCCCGGACGAGGGTATCGCGTCGATGCTGATGAACACCGACACGCTGGCGTTCGTCGGCACCTCCACGAACACGACTCTGCTCCGCCACGAGAACCCCATCGTCCCCGAGGACGCGACCACCATCCACGTCTCGCAAGACGCCCACGAACTCGGGAAGAACGACCCCGCGGACGCCGCCGTGCTGGGTGACCCCGGACGCATCATGGACGCCATCGCCGAGCGCGTCGAGTCCCGACTGGACGAGGAGACGCGACAGGAACGGCTCCAGTACGTGGCGACGATGAAGCAGTCGCTCGCCTCGACGATGAAGGACCTCGGCGAGGACGAGAAACCGGAGGGCGACACCCGCGCGTCGAAGGCCGAACTCGTCGACACGATGAGCGAGGTGTGTCCCGACGCGTACGTCGTCGACGAGGGCGTCACCTCGAAGTTCGCGTTCCTCACCCGGTTCGACCTCGAGGCCGAACAGTACGTCTCCAACAAAGGCGGCGGCCTCGGCTACGGTCTGCCCGCCAGCGTCGGCGCGGCCATCGCCGAGTCCCAGACGGACGACCCCCGCGACGTGGTGGGGTACGTGGGCGACGGCTCCTATCTCTACTACCCGAACACGCTCTACTCGGCGGCCCGCTACGACGTGGACCTCACGGTGGTCGTCCCGGACAACCGCAACTACCGCATCCTGAAGGACAACACGAACACGATGCTCGGGGGAACGGACGAGGACCACGAGTTCGTCGGCATGGACTTCGACCCGCACGTCGACATCCCCGCGAACGCCGAGAGCCACGGGGCACGCGGCCACCTCGTCGAGACGCCCGACGACATCGCCGAGACACTCGAGGAGGCCATCGACGCCTCGGGCCCTGACGTGCTGGACGTGCTCGTCCACGACTGACCGACAGAAAGCACTTTACCGGCCCGGAGAAACCGCCGGTCGATGCCTCCCCGCATCGCTCTCCCCGCCCTCCTGAGCGTCGCCCTCCTGACGGCCGGGTGCGTCGGCGGCCCCGTCGGGTCTGCCGACCAGCCCACGGCGACGACGTTCCCCGGCGGCACGACCGAATTGCCCGACGGCCCGAAGGAGCGACCCGACCGCCCCGAGACGCTGAACGAGTCGTCCGTCGGCGAGTACGTCAAGACGTTCGAGTACCGGTACGCCTACAACTCGCTACATTACAGCGAACACAGCGAGGTCCACGTCGAGTGCGAGGTGGATTCCGTCGAACAGCGAGCGAGCGGCTACGCCGCGACCGTCACCTGTTACGGCTACTCGAACACCGGCGGCGACGCCGACGGAACCGCCTCGCCGACCGTCCTCCACGCGGACTGGGGCTCACAGACGTTCACCTACCACGTCGACGGCGACGCCACCCGTCGGCTGGACGGCGACGGCGAACCGACCGGAACGGACGTACCCAACGGCGAGTAGTCAGTCCTCCAACTGGTCGTCCGCGGCGTCCCGCACCTCGCGGTTCCCCCGCTGGAGATGCAGGAAGTCGACGCCGGCGATGAGGTAGTCGAACCCCATCGACCCGAACCGCTCGAGAGCCTCGGGCGTGCCGCCGAGCGTCCCGACGGGCGTGTCGGCCGCCGCACCGGCCGCGAGGATTCGGTCCACTGCCTCGGCGAACCGCTCGTCGTCGAACTGCCGGAAACAGCCGAGGTTCGCCGAGAGGTCCGCCGGACCGACGAACAGCGCGTCCACTCCATCGACGGCGGCTATCTCTTCGACGTTCTCGAGTCCGGCCTCGGTCTCTATCTGGACGAGAAGCACCGTCCGTTCGTTGGCCGTCTCGAAGTAGCCGTCGAGGTCACGGCCGTAGTCCGACGCTCGGGCGGCGGCGACGCCACGGTCGCCCTCGGGCGGGTAGTTCGCGGCCCGGGCCGCCTCGCGAGCCTCGGCGGCGCTCTCGACCATCGGCACCATCACGCCCGCCACGCCCAGGTCGAGCAGACGCTTGATGGCGCCCACGTCGTTGTCGAGCGCGCGGGCGAGCGGTACGGCCTCGCCCGGTGCCGCCTCGACGGCCCGCACCTGGTTCGCTATCGTCTCCGTGCCGTTGGGCGCATGTTCGGTGTCGAGCATCAGGAAGTCGAACTCGGGCGCGGCGACCTCGGCGACGGCGGGGTCGGACAGCGACACCCACCCGCCGACGAGCGGGTCGCCCGCTCGGAGTCTCTCGTGGAACATATCCGAAACGCGAGCGCGGGGGAGAAAAAGCCGCGGTCGAGCGTCCGTGTGTCAGTAGTCGGCGATTGACATGACGCCGACACCCTTAGTCGTCGGCGATTGGCATGACGCCGACACCCTTAGTCGTCGGCGATTGGCATGACGCCGACACCCTCAGTCGTCGGCATCGAGACGGACTCGGCCGCCCTCTTCCATCGTCTCGGGGAACATCTTCCCCGGGTTGAGGATGTCGTTGGGGTCGAACGCGCGCTTGACGCGGCGCATCATCTCGACGCCGGCTTCGCCGTGTTCGAGTTCGAGGTACTGGCGTTTCCCCATCCCGATGCCGTGTTCGCCGGTGGCGGTGCCGCCCATCTCGATGGCCCGTCGGACCACCTTGTCGTAGAGCTCCTCGCCAGCCTCGACCATCGCCTCGTCGTCGGGGTCGACGAGCACCGAGTAGTGGACGTTGCCGTCGCCGGCGTGCCCGAAGCAGGGGACGACGAGGTCGCGCTCGTCGGCGAGGTCCTTCGCGTAGCCGATTATCTCGGGGAGTTTCGAGATGGGGACGGTGATGTCGCCCGGGTGGAGGGGTTTGAGGTCCGGGTCGTAGCTCTGGATGGCGAAGGCGAGTTCGGTGCGGGCCTGCCAGAGCGCGTCCATCTCCTCCTCGCCGGCCATCTCGAAGGAGACGGCGTCGTGGCTCTCGACGATGGTGCGGAAGAACTCTATCTCCTCGTCGATGCCGTGGTTGCGGTGGAACTCGACGAATATCATCGCCGAGTCCGGCAGGTCGAGCCCCAGGTAGTCGTTGGCCATCATCCCGGCCACCTCGTCGACGAGTTCGATCTTCGCCACGTCGACCCCCGAACTGACGGCGTCGTACACCGCCTCCGCGGCGTCCTCGAGGGAGGGAAACACCGCACGACCCCCGCGTATCTGCTCGGGCAGACCCTCCAGTTCCAGCGTCGCCCGCGTGACGACGCCGAGCGTCCCCTCGGAGCCGACCAGCAGGTCCTTCAGGTTGTAGCCGGCGCTCGTCTTGACGGCCTTCGACCCGCAGGTCAGCACCTCACCCTCCGCGGTGACGACCTCCAACTCGAGCACCCAGTCGCCCACCTCGCCGTACTTCACGGTTTTCTGGCCCGACGCGTCGTTGACTATCATCCCGCCGATTGTCGAGATGTTCGCGGAGGACGGCATCGGCGGGAAAAACAGCCCGTGACGCTCGACGGTCTCGTCCACCTTCGAGCCCATCACGCCCGGCTGTACGTCTATCTGGAAATCGTCGGGGCGCACCGCCAGCACCTCGTTCATCCGCGTCACGTCGAGGCTGATGCCCTCGAAGGCAGGGACGGCGTTGCCCTCCATCGAGGTGCCGGCCGCGTACGGAGTGACCGGCACCCCGCGCTCGTCGGCCGCCGACAGCACCGCGGCCACATCGTCGGTCGACTCCGGGTAGGCGACGGCGTCGGGCCGCACCCCGAGGCCGGCCTCCTGTCCACCCCAGTCCGCGGCGTGGGAATCGAGGTCCGACTCACCGACGGACACCTGCTCCTCGTCGAGCACGTCGGTGAGGAACGAACAGTCGTACGACATACGCGCCAACGGGGGACACGCGAGCATAAAACCCTCCCCGACAACCGACGGCCGTTTATCCGGCGGGGTTGAAACCGGCCACCCTTATACGGATTATATCCTCGAATGACCTGCGAAGCAACGTTTTTGTCTGACAGTCGTGTGTATTTTAGCGTGCAAGAACCACGTTCGAAACACGATTACCACGAGCGTACAGTTTTCGTGGACGTGCCGACGGATTACCTGACCGAACCGAGAGTTCGGTGGTGTCCACCGTGACCGCGACGCCGAGCGAGATGCCGGAGTTCGGGTTCCGCACCACGGAGAGCGAGGTGTCCGAGACGCGCGAGCGGCTGACGGGATTCATCCGCGACCGCGTGGAGGCGGCCGGCGCCGACGGCGTGGTCGTCTGTCTCAGCGGCGGCATCGATTCGTCGGTGACGGCGGCGCTTGCGACGGCCGCACTCGACCGGGAGCGCGTCTACGGGCTAGTGTTGCCCGCACGCAAGGCCGACGACACCGGCCAGTTCGACGCACATCTGGTGGCCGACGAACTCGGCATCGGCGCACGGACGGTCCATCTCGCTCCCCTGCTCGATGCGTTCGAGGACACCGTCGCGCCGTCCGTCTCCGCCGAGAGCGACCGGGTCGCACGCGGCAACGCGCTCGCCCGATTGCGGGCGGTGACGGCCTACTACGCGGCGAACACCCGCAACCTGCTGGTCTGCGGGACGACGAACCGGACCGAGTGGCTCCTGGGCTACTTCACGAAGTTCGGGGACGGTGCCGCCGACATCCGGCCGCTGGCGGACTGCTACAAGACGGAAGTGCGGGCGCTGGCCGCCGACCTCGGGGTGCCGCGGACCGTCCGCGAGAAGCCCCCCTCTGCCGGACTGTGGCGCGACCAGACCGACGCCGAGGAACTGGGTGCGCCGTACAGCCTCATCGACTGCATTCTCACGAAACTGGTCGACGAGGACCTCGGTATCGAGGGGACTGCGGCGGAACTCGGCGTCAGCGTCGAGCGCGTCGAGCGCTACGCGAGGATGCATCTCGAAGCGGAGCACAAGCGGGAACTCGCGCCGACCCCGAAGAACGACCGGGAGCGAACCGACCTGTTCCACGAACTCGAGTCCCGGTTCCGCGAGGAGTGACGGAAACACGAGTTCCGGGGCCGGACGTTTTTTGCCTACCGGGAGCGAGAAGTCGGTGAATGAAAGCAGTTCAGGTGACGGAGTACGGGGACAGTTCGAACCTGGAGGTCGTCGACGCCGAGATGCCGGAACCCGGCGAAGGCGAGGTACGCATCGAGGTGAAGGCCGCAGGCATCAACTTCGCGGACATCATGCAACGGCGCGGCCACTACCACGGCGGCCCCGAACCGCCGTACATCGCCGGATTGGAGGTCGCGGGCGTCATCGACGCGGTCGGCAACGGCGTCGGCCGCGAGGTCGGCGACGAGGTCACGTCGATGGTCGGCATCGGCGGCTATGCCGAGTACGTCCTCGGGGACGCCCGGAGCCTGCTCGACGTGCCAGAGGGGCTCAGCTTCGAAGAAGCGGCTGGGTTCCCGGTCCAGTTCCTCACCGCCCACAACTGCCTCCACGAGTGGGGCGGTCTCGAAGAAGGCGACTCGGTGCTCGTTCATGCCGCGGCGGGCGGCGTCGGCACCGCCGCGGTCCAGATTGCTCGCGAGGCCGGTGCGGAGGTGTTCGGCACCGCCTCGACCCAGGAGAAACTCGACGCCGCCGCCGAGTTGGGCTGTGACCACCCCATCAACTACGAAGAGGAGGACTTCGTCGAGCGCGTGCAGGCCGAAACCGACTACGGGGTCGACCTGGTGCTCGACGGTATCGGCGGCGACACGACCGAGCGGTCGCTGGACGCGCTGAAGGAGTTCGGGCGGATGGTGTCGTACGGCGCCGCCTCAGGTACGCCGGGCCGGCCGCCGACGAACGAACTCCTGTTCGGCAACAAGGAGGTCGTCGGCTACCATCTCGGGCGGGCCGCCGCACGCAAACCGATGAAGGTGATGGGAGCGGTGCCGGAACTGACCGAGATGCTGAGCGACGGCACCCTCGAAGTCCAGGTCGGCCACACGTTCGCCCTCGAGGACGCCGCCGAGGCCCACGAATTCATCGAGTCCCGGAAATCCCAGGGGAAGGTCGTCCTCGTCCCGTAGCGTCGACTACCCGTCCGTCGGTGCGTACCGGCGGACGCCGTCTTCGACCGTGTGGTCGGCGTGGCCCGCGGTGTCGAGATGGCCCAGCGCGCCGACCGTCTCGAACAGCGTGTAGTCGCGCTGTTCGTCGACTCGTTCGGCGTTCACGTCGGCGGGCGTCGCATTCCCCAGCGTGTCGAGAGCGTCTGCCGTCTCCGCGACCAACGAATCGAGGCTGGCGACGCTGTCCGCGAGAGCGTCCGCGAACCCCTCGAACACGGGGCCGTGACCGGGGTACACGCGGTCGAACGACCGCCTCGCGAGTCGCCGGTAGCCGGCGTAGAACTCGTCGACGCTGTCGAACACCTCGTCGTCGAGGCCGACGTTCAGCGCGGCCGCCCGGAACGGCTCGATGACCTGGTCGCCCGCGAACAGGCGGTCGCCGGCCGCAAAGCAGGCGTGGTCGCGCTGGTGGCCGGGCGTGTGTACCGTCTCGAACGTGACGCCGCCCGCCTCGAACGATTCGCCGGGGGCGAGCGTGCGGTCCACGCAGTCGGGCGGGAAGCAGCCCCGGTTCCGCTCCAGCGACGAGACCGCGCGGTCGGCGTGCTCCTCGACGCCATCCTCGTCGACTCCCGCGGCGGCCGCGTTCGACCGGACGCGCGCCGCAAGCAGGTCCGCGTCCATCCGCAGACGGTCACGGGCGCTCTCGAGCGCGTAGACGGTCGGGTCGGCCGCGTCGACGAGGCGGGCGACCTGCCCGTCGTGGTCGGTGTGCGGGTGGGTCACGAGCAGGTGCTCGACGTCGGCGGCCGCGAACCCGGCGTCCGTAAGGCCCGCCGTCAGTTCCGTCCACCCCCGCTCGCCCGGCCCGCCCGCGTCCACGAGGACGGGTTCGACGGCGTCGACGAGATAGGCGGCGGCGTGGAACGGCGGCCAGTCGACCTCGAACTCGACGCGGTGGACGTCCATCCGGGCGGTGCGAGAGGCTCGCCGGCCGAATAGCTACCGGAACTCGGGCGGCAGAACGGACGTGTCGATGTCGTCGCGCCGTCCGTCGAGCACCGCGAACCGTTCGCCGCGGCGTCGCTCGAGCCAGTAGAGCAGACGCTCGGCCCACGCCAGTTTCCGCGCTTTCTCGTCGCCGACGGCCGGGTCGTCGAACGCCCATCCCGGAAACAGGAGGTCCGCGGCGCCGAACTCGTCGGCCAAAAACGCCGCGCGGTCGCCGTCGGTGAATCCGCCGAAGTTCTCCACCGGCCCACGGGGTTCGGCCTGCGTCGTCGGGAGCGTCCACTCGGGAGCGAACGTCGGGACGTGGTCGCGTACGAGGCCGACGTTGTCGCCGTGGGCGTGAGCGGCGACCGGGACGCCCGAGTCGGTCAGCGCGCGGGCCGTCTCGGGGTTCTTGTCGAGGTCGGTCACCAGCAGGTCGACGTCGACACCGGCCTCGCGGCAGACGTCCGCGGCCGTCGAAGCGGCGACGACGGCGTCAGCCTCGCGTGCGACGTGGAGTTCGCCCCCGAGGGTCGGGGCCGCGCCACAGACCGCTACCGTCGCTCCGTCGAGGAACTCGAGTCTCGCGTGGTCGAACGGGCCGACGAGGTCAGCCAGCACGTCACGGGCCCGCTCGTCACTCTCGCGGTCGTACCCGAAATCGGCGAGAATACGACGGTAGACGGGCTCCCAGGTGTCGAACTGCATAGCTACCCGGATAATATATTACGGACCCGAAGGCCACCAAGTACCCCTACCCGGTGTGCCCTTCGGGCTTCGGGCGGCGCTTCCCACGCATCCCGCATAAGTTTTCTCGTGACGGAACGACGCGCGTCGGCTCTGCGCATGACGCATTCACCCCAACGCGCCCCGAACCACGGCGAGTCGGTCGCGCAACGCGTCGTTGTCGGCGTCGTCCGCGAGGCTCCGCAGCGAGGCGACGCTCCCGAACACCAGCGTCCGCTCCGTGCCGCCTGCGAGCCCCACGCCCGGATGCGTAGCGACGAGCGACCCGAGCGCCGCCCGCTCGCCGTCCGAAAGCCCGGCGAGCGCGAACACCCGTGAGACGGCCGCTTCGGGGTCGCCCTCGGCGCCGATGCGGTCGAGGTGCCGTGCGGCCTCGCGGGCCGTCGTTACGTCGAGTTCCTCGACGCCGGCTTCGGGGTCGTCAACCCGCTCGCGGGTGAACCGGTCGCCGACGATGGCCGCGTCGCGCGTCTCCGCCACGTCGTGGGTGCGGACGACGTGAGCGCCCCGCTCGACGGCCATCGCGGTGGCCGCAAGCGACACCGGAAGCGCCGCCTCGGTCGAGCGGCCCGCGAGTTCCCGCAGGAAGTTCTTCCGGTTTATCGACACCAGGAGCGGCTGGCCGTACGCGCGGAACTCTCGGAGGCGTTCGAACGTCTCGCGGTCGTCGGCCAGCGCCTTCGCCTCCGACCAGCCGCCGAAGGCAGGGTCGAGGATGGTCTTGTCCGTCAGCCCGTTCAGCGCGAGGGCGTCGTAGATGTCGTCGACGTCCTCGATGGCGCCGGGGCGTTCGAGGTCCGGCGGCGAGGCCATCTTCGCCACCGCCACGTCGTACTCCTCGCAGACCCGGGGCATCTCCGGGTCGGCGAACCCACAGATGTCGTTCACCATGTCGAAGCCCGCGTCGAGCGCGGCCTCCGCCACCTCGTGATAGCGCGTCTCGATGGAGAAGACGGCGTCGCCGGACACGGATTCCAGCGTCTCGACGGCGGTGTCGAGCCGGTCGAGTTCGCCCTCCGCGGACAGCACGTCGAACTTCTTGTTCGCGGACTCGAGCCCCACGTCGACGATGTCCGCGCCTTCGTCTATCAGTTCCGTGTCGACGTACGCCGCCGCCTCGCCGGGGTCGGAGAACACGCTCGGGTCGTACGGCGACTCCGCCGAGACGTTGAGCACGCCCATGATGCGGGCGGGGTAGTCGTCCCCGATGCCGAGACCCGCGGCGTCGACGTTCTGCATACCGGACGGAGGGGCCGGCACCCGAAAAAGGCGGCAGTTCCGGCAGGCCGCGCTACCGGACCTCGGCCGGGTCCTTCCCGTAGATGTCCGCGATGGCCTCGTCGAACGCGTCGCGGATGTTGCGGCGCTTCTTCTTCATCGACGGCGTCAGCAGGTCGTTCTCGGCGGTCCACTCGCGGGGGACGAGCCGGAACTCCTTGATGGTCTCGTGGTGGCCCAGCCGTTCGTTGACCCGTTCGACCTCCTCGCCGACCCACTCGATGACGCGTTCGTCGGTGCAGGCCGTCTCGGGGTCGTCGGGCACGTCGATGCCCTCGCTGTCGGCCCACGACCGGAGTTCGTCGAAGTTCGGGACGATGACGGCGGCGATGAACTTCTCGTCGTCGCCGACGACCATTATCTGGTCGACGCGCGCCGAGGTAGCGAACTCGTCTTCGATGGGTTCGGGCGCGACGTTCTTCCCGGTGTCGAGCACGATGAGCTGTTTCACGCGGTCGACGAACGTGTAGTAGCCGTCCTCGTCGCGAGCGACCACGTCGCCGGTCCGGAAGTAGCCGTCGTCGGTGAACGCCTCCGCGGTCTTGTCCGGCTTGTTCCAGTAGCCCCGCGTGATGTTCGGCCCCTTCGCCAGCAGTTCTCCCACCTCGCCGTCGGCGGTTCGCTTCGTCTCCTCGGCGACGGCGCTGTCGTCGAGCTTCAGGTCCACCTCGGAGAACGCGATGCCCATCGTCCCGAGCCGGATGTCCTCGGGTGGGTTCAGCGTGAGCACGGGCGCCGTCTCGGTCAGCCCGTACCCCTCCAGAATCGTGAGTCCCATCGCCCGGTACAGTTTGGCCAGTTCCTTCGACAGCGACCCGCCGCCGGAGATGAACATCTTGATGTTCCCACCCAGCGCCTCCCGCACCTGCGAGTAGACGAGTCTGTCCGCGACGGACCGCTTGGCCTCGAGGACGAGACCGGGGTCGTCGGCGTCGTCGTACTCGCCCGCCACGTCGACGGCCCACTCGAAGATGCGCTTCTTGACCGGCGACTCGGAGGCCTGTTCGCGCATCTGGTTGTAGATGCGCTCGTACACCCTGGGTACGGAGGCGGCGCTGTCCGGCTGGACCTGCTCGATGTCGTCGCCGACCGTGTCGGGCGACTCGGCGTAGCAGACGGTGATACCCGACCCGAGTTGGATGAAGTGGTTGATGCGCTCGAACGCGTGAGCCAGCGGGAGAAACGACAGCGATTTCATCCCCGCCTCCAGCGTCGGCACGTCGGGACCTTTGTCCGGCCGGGGGCCGATGCGCTTGCGTATCTGATTGAGCGACGTACGCCAGTTCTTGTGCGTCAACTCGACGCCCTTCGGCGCGCCCGTCGTCCCCGAGGTGTAGACGAGCGAGCAGAGTTCTTCCCAGTCCCGGCCCGCCAGCCACGACTCGAACTGCTCGTCGTCGTACGCCTCGGCGCCGAGTTCGTGGACGTCCGCCAGCGTGTGGACGTCCTCGCGGTCGGTGTGTTCGTCGCTCACCTCGTCGATAGTGACGATGAACTCCAGGTCGAGGTCGTCCTCGACCGACACCAGCGTCTCCAGCAGGGCCTCGTTTTCGACGACACAGCCCATCGCGTCGTTGTCGTCGAGCAGGTACTGCACCTGTGGCGCCGCCGACTCCGTGTAAACGGTGGTGACGACGCCCTGTGCCGACTGGATGGCGAAGTCGGCGTGGGCCCACTCCATCCGCGTGTCGGCGTAGATACCGACGCGGTCGTCGGCTTCGACGCCCAGTTCGCGGAACCCGGTCGCGAGGTTCCGGACGATGTCGCCCAGTTTCTCGTAATTGATGCCGCCGTACTCGCCGTCGGGGTTGTCCTCCAGCACCGTCCCGAACAGCGAACTGTCGTACGCGCCCCCCTTCCACCGCTGGGCGTCCCGCGGCCCGTTCCGCTCCACCGAGTCGAACAGGAGCCGGGGGATGGTCGTCTCCCCGGTCACCTCGTCAGTGTACTGTCGTTCGACCTCTCGCCAGTCGGTCATACACGCCTGATAGCATACCTCGTACTTAACGGTACGTGAACACCGGGAATCTGCGCGGAGTTCATGGTTTACCTGCCGACAGGTGCCGTCCGACCCCGGCCTTGCCGGGTCGCGGCCGCGTGTCGGGGCCCTTTTGTGCGCCAGCGCCTACCTTCTCCCATGGCAAAAGTCTCCATCGCCCTCCGCGGCTGGCGGTTCGACGAGGAGACGGTGTTCGACGACAGCGGGGAGCTCCGACCCATCGACGAGATGGAACAGGACACCCGCGAGCGGCTGGTCCGGCTGGCGGTCATCACGGGCAACCCCTGTGACGCCTGCTGGCTGATTCACGGCGACGAGAACATCGAGCAGTGCAAGGTCGCACGCGTCGTCTACGGCGAACCGCTCCACGAAGTAGTGGTGTGTGACCGACACGAGGCGGACTTCCTCTACTGGTTCCGCGAGGAGGGCGGTGCCGCCCACGCCGACGAACCGAGCGAGTTCGACGAGGCGTTCTACGACTGGTTCGAGGCCGGCAACCGCGCGCCCGACGGCTACGGCGGCCTCGAGCACGTCGACACCGACCCCGACGCCGTCCCCGACCACTCGGGCACCGTCGAGATGCCGTCCCTGGAGGAGGAACTCGAACGGATGGACGACGAGGAACTGGACGCGCTCGGCGTCGACCTCTCGGACCTCGACATCGACCTCGATAGCGAGGAGGTCGACGACCTGGACGTATGATTTCGGTCGCCGTCGTCGACGCGGAGACGCCGGGCAACGTCGGCACCATCGCCCGCGCGATGAAGAACTTCGGCCTCTCGGAGCTGTATCTGGTCGACCCACCCGAACTCGACCCCGAGGGCGAGGCGTACGGCTACGCCGGCCACGCCCGCGAGGACGTGCTTCCGAACGCCCGGGAGGTCGAGTTCGACTACCTCGTCGAGAACTTCCACACGGTCGGGACGACCGCGGTCACCAACGAGGACGCCCGCAAGCACGTCCGCTACCCGTTCACCACGCCCGCCGAGTTGGCAGACTCCCTGCGCGAGGCCGAGGCGGACACCTGCCTCGTGTTCGGCCGCGAGGACATCGGGCTGACGAACGAGGAGATGGCGCGACTCGACGAGGTGTGTTCGGTGCCTGCCAGCGCGGAGTACCCGACGATGAACCTCGGGCAGGCGGCGACGGTCGTCATGTACGAACTCCGCGACCTGACCCTCGACGAGACCCAGCATCCCGACGCCATCGACCGCGCCAGCGAAGCCGAGATAGAGGGGCTGTACGACCAGTTCGACGCGGTGCTGGAGGCAGTCAACCACCCGGAGGAGAAGCGCGCGAAGACCGGCCGGCTGTTCCGCCGACTCGTCGGCCGCGCCCATCCGACCGACCGCGAGGCGCGGACCCTGCGTGGCGTGTTCCGGCGGGCCGCGAACTTCGCGTCCCCGCCCGGCGAGGAGTCACAGCGGTAGTCGCGCGGACTCCATCTCGACGAACGCCGTCTCGTACCCCTCGTGGCGGGCTACCTGCGGGGGCGTCAGCGTCTCCACAACGAGTTCGTCGCCCGACCGGAACTCCGGCACCGCGGTCCCGTAGTGGTACGCCAGGTCGGGGTCGAGCGTCCGCGCGAGGATGCGCTCGAACGACGTCCCTCCGTCGCGGACCAGCCGCACCCGGAGTCCCATCGCCGGCAACAGCATTCGGTTGTACGGCGTGCGTGGCGAAACGGCGAGATAGCGGTCCGCGTCGAACCGCGCCGCCGCCTCGCCACGCAATAGCACCGTTTCGAGCACCGCGTCGTCGACCGTCGGGGCGCCGAGTCGGTCGCCCGGCAGGCGCTCCGGCGCGCGGGCGTTCGGCACCCCTGGCAGGTCCGCGGGCGACATCGCGCCCGCCGCGCCCGCACCCTCGGGGCGCGAGGTGGCGAGGTCGTTCCGGTCGCGCCGCGCGTAGTCGAACGTGAACGTGGTGCTCGCGGGGTCGCCGAACCGGCCGACGAACGCGCCGGTGGTCCGCATCTGGAGGCCGCCGACGCTCACCTCCACCTCGTACGTTCCGTCGCCGTCGAGCGCGAAGTTGTCGCCGTAGTGGAAGCCGAGCCGCTGGGACAGCATCGCGTACACCGCCTCCTGGGCGAGCAGGTCGCCGTCCCGTCGGACGGTCACGGTCAGCCCCACTTCGGGGAGGACGGTCCCCGTCTCGGGGTCCCACGCCAGCGCCATCAGGTGGACCTCGTCGTCCGGCTCCACCCCCCGGAGGTACGTCTTCCGGCCGGTCAACTCCCAGAACCGGTCGGGGTACGAGTAGACGAGCCCCAGCCGAAACGGGCCGGCGTCCGCGACTCCGACCACCTCGGCAGCGGCACCGTGGCCGGGGCGATAGACTCCGGCCGGGCGGTCCGCGGGGACCGGGGGGACCGCGTACTCGTCGGCCCCAGCGAGGCCGAGACAGCCGCCTGTGGCGACCAGTCCGGCTGACCCGGCGGCACGCAGGAACCGACGACGGCGCATACGGGGGACCCGGCGGTGTGCGGTAAAAGGGGTTGTGCCGTCGATGTGGGGGACAACCCCTAAACAGCGCCGGGCGCAGTCCCCGAGCATGCAACGACGGACGCTGCTGGCCGCATCGGCGGGGACGCTCGCGTCGCTCGCCGGCTGTACCGGCGGTGGCGGCGGGACCGAGGGGTACGGTGACTGGTTCTCGAACGTCGAGAACTACGACGGCGAACTGGACCGGACGGGGCAGTCGACGGTGGAGGTGACCGTGGGCGCGGAGGGGGGCCTCTCGTTCGCCCCGGCGGCCATCGTCGTCGACAGCGGCACCACCGTCCGGTGGACGTGGACCGGGAAAGGTGGACGCCACAACGTCGTCGAGCGCGACGGCGCGTTCGAGAGCGAGTACCACGAGACGGAGGGCGCCACGTACGAGCGGACGTTCGACGAGACGGGCGTGTTCCCGTACTTCTGTCAGCCCCACCAGTCGATGGGGATGAAGGGCGGCGTCCGCGTCGAGTAGGCGCGACCCCTCTATCACAGGCGATGTTTTTAATGCGAGCTACGAGCGACGGCGAGGTATGTCAACGAGTGTCGAGGTGATGCGGTGATGGTCCGGCGACGCGACGTGCTGAAGGCCGTCGGCACTGCGAGCGTCGCGGCCGGTGCGGTCGGAGCGACGGCGGCCGCAACCCGGCAGGACGGCGCGGGGTTCCCCGCCGCCCAGCCCGACCGCGAGGAGCCCCGGCCGTACGAGGAGTACACCGTCCACCACGTCCCCGAACAGTACGAGACGATACAGGCGGCGGTGAACGCCGCCGAACCGGAGGACCTGGTGCTGGTCGGTCCCGGAACGTACACGGAGGCGGTCGAGGTGGTCGACACGCCGCGGCTCACCATCCGCGGCACGGACCGCAACGAGGTGGTACTCGACGGGGAGTTCAAGCGACAGGACGGCGTGTTCGCCACCGTCGACGACGTCGTCGTCGAGAACATGACCGCGCGCCACTACGTCCGCAACGGGTTCTTCTGGTCGTCGGTGTCGGGCTGGCGGGGGTCGTACCTCACGGCGTACAACAACCGGCTGTACGGCATCTACAACATCGACTCGATGCACGGTCGCTACGACAACAGCTACGCGTCGGGGCACACGGACTCGGGGTTCTACATCGGCCAGTGCAAGCCCTGTCACGCCATCATCGAGGACGTCCGCTCGGAGAACAACGCCATCGGCTACTCGGGGACGAACGCCGGCGGCTACCTCACCGTCCGCGACTCGGAGTGGCGGCACAACATGGCCGGCATCGTGCCGAACTCGCTGGACTCGGAGGCGGACCCGCCACAGGACAGCGCGCGCATCGAGAACAACCTCGTCGAGTCGAACAACAACGCGAACGCGCCCGACGAGGCGTTCGGCTACGCCGCGTTCGGCACCGGCATCAACGTCGCCGGCGGCATCAACAACGAGGTGGTCGGCAACGAGGTGCGCGACCACGACAACTTCGGGCTGGTCGCGGTGCCGATGATCGACGAGAACGTCTACCCCCCGGCTGACAACCTGTTTGCGGACAACGTCGTCGAGAACTCCGGGCGCGCGGACCTCGCGGTCGGCGCACCGCAGGCCGGCGGCAACCGCTTCCGGAACAACGACGCCGACTCCTCGCGGCCCGCCGGCCTCGGTGGGAGTGGCTCGCTCGTCGAGGGCGACCCCTGGGTGACGATGGTCCTGCTCGAACAGTACGCGCAACTCGACGCCGGGAGCGCGCCCCACGGCGACTGGACCTCCGCCCCGGAGCCGCCGTTCGACGAACTGGAGTCGATGCCCGACCCGGAGGAGACGCCGCCGCGAGAGGCGGTCCGGAGGGAGAACTGATGGCGACCTCCGATTCGCTCGTCGACCGCTTGGTCCCGCTGTTCGAGCACACCCACGACGCCGTCACCACGGGTATCGTCGTCGTCGCCGCGGCCGTGCTGGGGCTGTACGCCTCGTGGCTGACCGCCGACTTCGGCGTCCGGACGCTCGCGTTCGCGGTGACGGCGCTGTCGCTCGGCTACCTGCTGTACCGGCAGTCGACGCGTCGGACCGTCGTAGCGGGCGCGTGCTACTCGCTCGCGGCGCTGGTGGCGGCCACGCCGGTCGTGTACGAACTCCACGTCCTCGTTCGGACGGAACGGCCGCTGGCCCACCTGCTGTCCGTCGTCGACCTCCTGTTCGTCGTCGCGTTTCTGCTGGTCGCGGCAGTGCCCGCGTTCGTCGGCTACCGGCTGACGACCGGCCCGTTCGTCCCCCGACTGCGGCGCAGGCTGTAGCTACAGCAGGTCCGCGACGAGACCCAGCAGTTCGCCGACGACCGCCGGCCACACCGCGAGCGCGAGGCCCAACAGCGCGACGGGCACGCCGTAGACGGGTACCGACCGGGCGAGCAGTGAGCCGACGAGGAACACGACGACGCCGACGCCCCGGACCACCCACTCGAGCGCCTGTAGTGCCCGCTCGTTCACCATCTCAGGCCCGTTTCTGTATCTCCTCGCGGAGCACGTCCGAGACGACTTCGCCGTCGGCCTTGCCGCGGAGCGCGCCCATCGCCTCGCCCATCAGGCCGGAGAACGCGCCCATCCCCTCGGCCTCGATCTGGTCGGCGTTGCGCTCTACCACCTCGACGACGGCCTCGCGGACCTCGGCCTCGGAGACGCCCGACAGCCCCGCCTCCTCGACGGCCTCGCTCGCCGACAGCGAGGGGTCGGCGGCCAGCGTCGCCAGCACCTCCTCGACGCCCTCCTTCGCGAGGTCGCCGGCCTCGACGAGTTCCATGACGGCGAGCAGATGGGCCTCCGTGAGTCGGTCGACGGCCACGTCGTCCCGCCGGAGTTCGGTCAGCGACGACTCCAGCGTCGAGGCGGCGAACGTCGGGTCGACCCCCTGCTCGACCGCGGTCTCGAAGGTGGGCATGAACTCGCCGTACGCGACCTGCTCGGCCAGCCCCGCGTCCAGTCCGTGCTCGGCCTGGTAGCGGTCGACCTTCTCGGTGAGCAGTTCCGGCGTCTCCACGTCGCTCGGGTCCGGCTCCACGGGCGGCACGTCCGTCTCGGGGTACATCCGTGCCGCACCCGGCAGGGGGCGGAGGTAGCGGGAGGTGCCGTCCTCGTTCGCGCCGCGGGTCTCCTCGGGGACGCCCTCCAGCGCGACTCCGGCCCGCTCGGCGACGGCCTCGATGGACTGGTGGGCCACCTCGTCGCTCGCGGCGACGAGCGCGACGGCGTCGCCCTCGCCCGCCCCCACGGCTTCCTTCAGCGCGTCGACTTCCTCGTCGGTGACGCCGTAGGCGGGCAGTTCGTCAGTGTGGAAGATACCGCCCGCGCCGTGACGCTTCGCGTGGTCCGACAGTTCGGTGCCGAGCCGACGGTCGGGCTGTATCTCGCGGCCCACCTGTCCCTCGAACCCGTACAGCGGAACGGCCATCACGGTCGACGCGGAGGCGATGACGCCGGAGTCGGTGTCTTCGAACACCTCGGTCACGTCCCGCGAGTCGCCGACCGACGCGTCGCGTGCGTCGAGTTCGTCGGCGATGTCCAGCAGTTCGACCTGCCTGCCGGCCTCGTTGCGGACGATGTCCTCCAGGTCGTCGAGCGACTGGACGCCCTTGAGTTCGACCCGGGCGCCTTCGGCGATGGAGACGTTGACGTCCTGCCGGATGGTGCCCAGGCCGCGTTTCACCTTGCCCGTCGAGCGCAGTAGCATCCCGATACGCTCGGCCGCCTCGCGGGCCTGCTCGGGCGAGGAAATGTCCGGCTTGGTCCCGATTTCGACCAGCGGGATGCCCAGCCGGTCGAGCCCGAACGTGACGCCGGCGTCCGTCTCCTCGATGCGGGCGGCAGACTCCTCTTCGAGCAGGAGGTCCTCGATGCCGACCGGCCCCTCGCTCGTCTCGATGACACCATCGTTTGCCACCAGCGTCGACCGCTGGAACCCGGTCGTGTTCGAGCCGTCGACGACGATTTTCCGCATCACGTGCGCCTGGTCGACGACGCTCATCTCCATCAGTTCCGCGATTTCGAGGGTCGTCTCCAGCGCCTCCTCGTCGAGTCGGTGGGGCGGCTCGTCGTCCTCCTCGACGAGACACGTCGACTCGAACGCCAGATAGGTGAACTCGCGGTCGACCCGCGACTCCTCGAGGGCGGCCTCGTCTATCTCGCCTAGCTCGGAGCGGGTCGGGTGGAGATATCGGGTGAACGACCGGACGGACTCCTCCGGTTCGTGGCGCGTCGTCGGACAGTTACAGAAGAGCTTGGTCGCGGTGTCCAGTTGCTGGTGTATCTCCAGCCCGGCGACCAGCCCGAGTTCCTCGTAGTCGTACTCGCTCATTGGCGGTGACTGCGGTAGCGACCGTCAAAAATCCCGCCATCCAGCGCGGGGCCGATCACCCGCGTTCGTCGTCGGTCACGGCGTCCCGGAGCTTCTCGGCCTTCGTCTCCGTGGCGACGGTGAGTCGGAGTTCGCCGTCCCACTCGCCGGAGGCGATGGCGTCGGCCAGCCCGGGGCTGACCCCGAACCGCGAGCGCTCGTCGCTCCCGAACGACAGCGTCACCTCGAACTCGTCGGGGTCGTCGGCCACCCCGGCCTCGCGGAACGTCTCGCTCACGCTGGTCGTCGCCGTCTCGGTCAGCGTCACCGGGAGGTAGGGGCCACCCTGGGCCGTGTTCACCTCGCCGACGGTCGCCACGTCGGTCCCGTCGAACAGGTGTCGGGTGGATTCCGGGCCGGCGAGTCGGGTCACGAACGACTCGCCCGCCGGCGTCGCAGTCGGTTCCGGACCGTCGCCGGTCGTGGCGAGACCGGCACACCCGGCGAGCGCGGCGGCTGTTCCCGTCGCTATCGTGAGGACGCTTCGTCTGGAGGGCATCGCCACGACTGTAACGTCGCGTACGACAAGAGGTTTCGGGCGTTCGAGAGAAACCGCTACAGTTTCGACTCGGCGTCGTCGGCTAGCTCCTCCATCCGCTTGCCGATGCGGCCGGCGTCGGAGAACTCGTCTTCGCTCATCACCGTCGCCAGGGCGTTGCCGAGCACGAACACGGCGTGTTTGTGCTCGCTCTTGGATTTGTGGACGTCGTCGGGCGTCACGTCGAGTTCGTCGTACGGGTCGAACACGGAGCCGTCCACCTCCTCCATCCCCCTGAACGTCTCCGTTATCTGCACCATGTGTTCGTGGAGCTCGAGGAGTTCGTCCTTGTGCATACCTGTGGGTACTCTGCCGCGACGTTAAGGCTTGCGTGGGGGCCGCTTGCACACGAGCCTCGACTGGCGGGTCGCGCCGAGCGACGCGCTCGAACGGGACCCGGCGGGCGGGTCAGAAGACGTACTCGTCGTCGTGTCCCATCATCCCGTCGTCCTCGAACTCCGGTTCCTCCTCGTCCATCGGCCCACTTGTCTTGTAGGCGCGAATCCCGGCCGCCAGCAGGTCCTCGATGGCCTCCTCACGGTTGACGAACTCGCCCTGCTCGACCAGTTGGGCGATCTGCATCTCCAGATGCTCCGGGATGGTCAGTTCTACCTTCGGCATCCTCGGTTCGAGGTTCGACAGTAGGGTATTTAGTTCCTGTGGGGGTTTTCACCTGCTGGGACCTGTGACTTCGGAAGGGGAAAATTATCTTTCCTGTATGCCTCACTCACTTTCAATTCCCGAAAGAGTTACGTCGTGAAGCGGAAACGAGCGCGTTCGGAGAGCGGTACGCTGACGGTGGTGCCCTCACAATGGCCGCACATGAAGGACGTCACGGACCTCCACGAGGAGTTCGGGGGCGAGCGACTCCCCCCCGGCCAGCGTGAGACCGAGCGGTTTCCGGTGCTCTCGAAGTCCGGTACGCCGTCGTTCGACCCCGAGGAGTGGACGTTCGACGTGTGGGGCGCTGTCGACGAGGAACTGTCGCTGTCGTTCGAGGCGTTCACCGACCTGCCCAGCGAGACCCAGCGACAGGACTTCCACTGCGTGACTGGCTGGTCGCGGTTCGACTGCGAGTTCACCGGCGTCCCGTTCCCGGCGCTCGCTGAGCGGGCCGGCGTCCACGACGACGCGGTCCACGTCATGTTCCACGCGATGGACGGCTACTCGACCGACCTGCCGCTCGACGACTGCATGCGGGGCGAGGTGCTGTTCACCTGGGCGCTCGACGGCGAGGAGTTGCCCGCCGACCACGGCGGCCCCCTGCGGGTCGTCACGCCCCACCGATACGCGTACAAGGGCGCAAAGTGGGTGAACGGCGTCGAGTTTCTCACCGACTCCGAGCGGGGCTACTGGGAGAAGCGGGGCTACTCGCGGACCGCGAACCCCTGGAACGAGGAGCGGTACGCGTAGGCCACCCGCTCGGGAACGGGACGCATAAACCGGAGGCACCCCAAGGGTCGTCAATGGAACCGCTCGGTGACGAGATGTCGGAGGAGGTCGTCACGCGGGCGACGCCCGTGTCCGCACCGGCACCCCGGAGCGTCCTGCGGGACGCGTCGGCCCCGCGGACGGTCTGGAGCGCCCCCGACGAACCCACCGTCGTCGGCTCCGGCGCCGCGGCTGTGCTGTCGGCGTCGGGTGCCGGCCGGTTCGATTCGGTTCGCGAGGCCGCCGCTGACCTGTTTTCGTCGGGCGATGTCCACGCCGGCACGGAGGCGGCCAGACCCCGCCTGTTCGGCGGGTTCGCGTTCCACGACGACCACAGCGGAACCGACCCGTGGACGAACTTCCCCGGCGCGCAGTTCGTCCTCCCGCGGGTGCAGGTGACCTACACCGACGACGGCGCGTGGCTGACGGTCAACGCGGTCGCTCCCGACGGCGGCGCCGAAACCGTCGAGCGCCGTCTGGACGCGGCCCGCGAGGAACTGACGAGCCTCCCGGACCCCGGCCCGGTGTCGGAGCCGCCGGGCGTCGTCGGCCGGGAGCGCACCACCGCCAAGGACGACTGGCGTGCCACCGTCGAGCGCGTCACGGAGCGCATCCGCGCCGACGAACTCCGGAAGGTAGTGCTGGCACAGGCGCTCGAGACCCGGCTTCAGGAGACGCTCGCCGTACCCGACCTGCTCGCCCGCCTCGGCGAGACGTACCCCGACTGCTTCCGCTTTCTCGTCGAACCTGCGGCGGGGGACGACCGGCCGGCGTTCTTCGGCGCGACCCCCGAGCGTCTGCTCCACCTGCGGGGCCGCACCGTCTCGACGGGCGCGCTCGCGGGGACGACCGGCCGCGGCGACACCCCTGCGGAAGACGAGTGGCTCGCCCGGGAACTACTCGACGACGAGAAGAACATCCACGAACACGAAATCGTCGCGGACACCATCAGCGACCAGTTGGAGCCGTACGCGTCGAGCGTGTCGACCGGCGAGCGCCGCGTCCGACGACTGGCGACCGTCCAGCATCTGGAGACGCCCATCACCGCCGAACTCGCGGCCGACGAGCACGTCCTGACGCTGGTCGAGGCGCTCCATCCGACGCCCGCAGTCGGGGGGTTACCGCCGAAAGCCGCACTCGACACCATCCGCGAGACGGAGCCGTTCGACCGCGGCTGGTACGCCGCGCCCGTCGGCTGGTTCGACGCCGCCGGCTACGGCTCCTTCGCCGTCGCGCTCCGGTCGGCCGTCGCCCACCGCGAGGCGGCCACGCTGTTCGCTGGCGTCGGTATCGTCGCCGACTCCGACCCAGACGCCGAGTGGGACGAGGTCCAACTCAAATACCGGCCGATACTCGACGAACTCGAATGACCGCACCGAACGTCAACACGCTCTGGGGACAGGTGGTCGCCGACGAACTGGCGAAAAACGGCGTCGACGGCGTCGCTATCGCTCCCGGGTCCCGCTCGACGCCGCTGACCGTCGCGTTCGCCGAGCATCCGGATATAGCCACGTTTTCGCATCTCGACGAGCGGTCGGCGGCGTTCTTCGCGCTGGGGCGGGCGAAACGCACCGGCACGCCGACGCCGCTGGTCTGTACCTCCGGCACCGCGACGGCCAACTTCCACCCGGCGGTCATCGAGGCGAGCCAGGCCCGCGTGCCGATGCTCCTGCTGACGGCCGACCGGCCACCGGAACTACAGGACAGCGGAGCCAACCAGACCGTCGACCAGGAGAAACTGTACGGCGATGCCGTCCGACAGTACCGGAAACTGCCGGAGCCAGAGGCCGCCGACCGGAAGCTCCGGAGCCTCCGAACGGCGCTATCGCGGGCCGTGGCCACCTCGCGGGGGACGCCGGCCGGGCCGGTCCACCTGGACTGCCCGTTCCGCAAACCCCTGGAGCCCACCGTCGACACGTCGGAGGTGCCCGACGGCTGGGAGCGGGACCATCCGCTCGCGGCCGAAGGACGGGACGGGCCGTTCGTCCGCACGACGCGGGGCGAGCCGACGCTCACCGACGGGGAGCTCGACTCGGTTGCCGCGACAGTCGCGGCCGCCGACCGTGGCCTCATCGTCTGTGGCCCGGTCGATACCCCCCGTCCGGAGCGGGACGCGCTCCACGCACTCGTGGCGGCGACGGGGTTCCCCGTGCTCGCGGACCCCGTCTCCCGGTTCCGGTTCGGTCCACACACCGCCGACCTGCCCATCCTCGGCGGCTACGACGGCTGGCTCCCCGCACTCGACGACCCGCCGGACGTCGTAATCCGGTTCGGCAACTCCCCCACGTCGAAACGGCTCCGGAACTGGCTCGGGGAGGCGGACGCCCGCCAGTTCGTCGTCGACCCGGCTGGCGGCTGGCGGGAGGCGGAGTTCCGGGCGACGGACCTCCTGGTCGCGGACCCCGCGCGTCTGGCGCGGGACCTGGCGGCGAAGGTCGACCGTCGAGGGACGGCGTACGCGGACCGACTCGCGGCGCTGGAAGCCGACTACTGGGACTATCTCGGGGACGCCGACGCGTTCTTCGAGGGCCGCCTCGTGGGCGAGGTAGCCGCGCTCGCGCCCGACCCGTCGACCGTGTTCGTCTCCAACTCGATGCCGGTCCGGGACCTCGACCGGTTCGGACGGCCGCGCGAGGCGGACCTGACGGTGCTGGCGAACCGCGGCGCGTCGGGCATCGACGGCATCACGTCGACGGCGCTCGGCGCCGGGAGCGCAACCGACGACCCGCTCGTCCTCGTGACCGGTGACCTGGCGTACTATCACGACATGAACGGCCTGCTCGCGGTCGGTCGGTGTGGCGTCGACGCCACTATCGTCCTCGTGAACAACGACGGCGGCGGCATCTTCCATCTGCTCCCCATCGAGGGCCACGAGACGTTCGAGGGGCAGTTCCGAACCCCTCACGGCCTCGATTTCGCGCCGAGTGGAGAGCTCTACGGGCTAGAGTTTGCGCGGACGCCGACCCGCGAGGCGTTCCGCGAGGCGTTCGCCGACAGCGTCGACCGCGAGGGCACCCAGGTCATCGAGGTGCCGTTCGACTCGGCGGCGAGTCACGCCGACCGCGAGCGCCTCGACAAGCGGGTCGAGCGCGAACTAGGCGCGCTGGAACAGTAGGTTCGCGGCCGCGATGGCGAACGGAATCCAGCAGAACGCCCAGACGACTGTCCCGAGGATAGACAGCAGACCGACCCCGGCTATCGACAGCGCGACCGGCGCTAACAGCGTCCACCCACCGAACACGAGGACGCCCGCTTCCGGGACCGACAGAAGCGTCACCGTCAGCGCGAGCGCACAGAGTCCCAGCAGAACGTTGACGAACACCGGGAAGGCCGGCAGGAACGCACTCCCGACGAGCACGGGGTACAGCGCCAGTGCGACGACCGCGAAGCCGATGCGTTCGGTCGTGAATCGGATGCCCCGGTGGGTGGCGGGCGATACGCGGTAGCCGTCCTCGCCGCCGTCTGCCCCCGGCCGATACCAGGAGGTGCTCCGGTTCTCGGCGGCGTGGTCGCGGTCGAACCGGGTCTCGTACTCGCGCCACCACTCCTCGGTACCGCCGTGGCCGTCGGTGCGGGCCTCCGAGTCGGCCGTCGCTGTGTGGCCCTCGCCGGCGTCGTGCCCGCCGCGGCCGGGGTCGGTGGCGGCGGTTGCCTCGTGTGACCCGACCGGTGCGTCACCGACGAACGCCGCGTGGCCGAGACGGTCGTAGCGGGCCCGTTCGTCCGGGTCGGTCAGCACCTCCCGGGCCCGGCGGACCGCCTGGAATCGCTCGGCGGCGTCGGGTGCGTCCGAGCGGTCGGGATGTGTCTCCTTCGCCCGCTCGCGAAACGCCGCCTCGATGTCCGCTCTGGACGCGTCCGGCGACACGCCGAGCAGTTCGTAGTACGACTCCCCCACTACGCGGCGTTTCGGCGCTCCATGGCAAAAAGTCTCGCACGGTTTTGGCCGCCGTGGCGGTCCACGCCACTGAGCCCGCGTCGTCTCCCTCCGCAGGCGCTCGTCGTCGGGCCGCTTCAGTCCTCCAGCCGTGGCCAGTTGTACCGGTTCCTACTCGCGGTCGAGCGCATCGCCGAGGCCCACCAGCGGATGGGCCGAGGCGCCGGACGCCGGAACCGGCCGGCCAGCGGTGGTGTTAACTGTCAAGCGCCCTCCTCGAGTCGTTCGTAGCGGTCGGTGAACTTCGCTTCGCAGGAGGAACAACAGAAGTGGTAGGCCTCTCCCCCGAGACGCGTCGACGTCCCCTCGGCGGTGACGGTGTTGCCACATTCGGCACACTCCAGTGCGAACTCGCCGCCGCCGACGCTGGGCGTCCAGCGGACGTCGTCGACGAGCGTCACGTCGAGCGACTCGACCGTCGCGTCGCCGAGTCGCTCGGCCACCCAGTCGCGGACCCGGCCCTCCGGCACGCGAGCGAGCGCCGTCACCGTCCCGTCGGCGGCCGTGAACACGTGTTCGACTGCCTCCGTCGTGGCGAGCGTCTCCCGGACCGACCCCGCCTCCCCGGGGCCGATGGTCGCCTCGATGAGCACCGGAACGCCGCCCCGGAGGGTCGACCGGTCGACGTCGACCGTGAACCGCCTGATGACGCCCGCTTCGCGGAGCCGTGTCACGCGGTCCGAGACCGCTGGCCCCGAGAGCCCCACCTCCTCGCCGATGGCCGAGAACGGACGGCGCGCGTCCTCGGCCAGCAGTTCGAGGATGCGCATGTCCGTGTCGTCGAGGTTCTCCATACCGGCCCTCGCCGCCCCACCCGGAAGACTCCATCGGGACCCGCCACCGTTTTGCTCCGGCCACCCGCAGGCGAGGTATGGTCTCGGACATCTTCGACGCCGACGCGTGGCGACCCGTCGACGGGGTCGACTTTCGCGACATCACCTACCACCGAGCGACGGACGTCGGCGCGGTCCGCATCGCGTTCGACCGACCCGAGGTGCGCAACGCCTTCCGGCCCGAGACGGTCGACGAACTGTACGACGCACTCGACCACGCGAAACGCCAGACGGACGTGGGCTGTGTGTTCATCACCGGGAACGGTCCGTCGGAGAAAGACGGCGGCTGGGCGTTCTGCTCGGGCGGGGACCAGCGCATCCGGGGTGAAGCCGGCTACGAGTACCGGGACGACGAGGGGAGACCGGGACAGGGCGAACACAGCGCCCCGCGCCTCCACATCCTCGAAGTCCAGCGGCTCATCCGCCACATGCCCAAGCCCGTCGTCGCGGTCGTGCCTGGGTGGGCCGTCGGCGGCGGCCACTCGCTACACGTCGTCTGCGACATGACGCTCGCCTCGGCCGACCACGCGAAGTTCCTCCAGACCGACCCGGACGTGGGGTCCTACGACGCGGGATTCGGGAGCGCGTACCTCGCACACCAGGTCGGCCAGAAGAAGGCCCGCGAGGTGTTCTTCCTCGGAAAGACGTACTCCGCCGAGGAAGCCGAGGAGATGGGGATGGTCAACGAGGCGGTCCCCCACGAGGAACTGGAGGAGCGCGCGCTAGAGTGGGCCGAGGAGATTATGAGCAAGTCGCCGACGGCGATGCGGATGCTGAAGTACGCGTTCAACATGGACACCGACGGTCTGGTCGGCCAGCAGGTGTTCGCCGGCGAGGCGACGCGACTCGGCTACATGACCGACGAGGCACAGGAGGGCCGTGACGCGTTCAACGAAGGGCGAGAGCCCGACTTTAGCGAGTTCCCCTGGCACTACTAATCCACGTTCTGGACGACCCGGAATGCGCGCCGAGCGCCCCCCGAAGGTTCAAGTAGGGGAACGCGACCACACGTCCCATCACCTGAACGCCGCGGCGATGGGTCACGGCAGTTGCGCGGGCCGCCCATCGTGGCCACTGGGACGCTCCCACGGCCCGTCTGCTTGCCCCCGAACCACCACCGCTTAGGCCCCGCCGTCCCAACTGCGAGCAATGAGCGACACGGCGAACGTCTCGAAGACGAAGGCGTGGGTGATGGCCGCGCGGCCCCAGACGCTTCCGGCCGGAGCGTCGCCGGTCGTCGTCGGGACGGGGTTGGCCGTCCACGACGGCGTCTTCGCGGCTTTGCCCGCGCTGGCGGCGCTGGTCGGCGCGCTCCTCCTCCAGATAGGGACGAATTTCGCCAACGACTACTACGACGCGGTGCGGGGCGCTGACACCGAGGACCGCGAGGGGTTCACTCGGGTCACTGCTGGCGGAATCATCGACCCGCGGCGGGTCAAGCAGGCGATGTACGCCACCTTCGGCCTCGCTGTCCTGCTCGGCACCTACCTCGTGTACGTCGGCGGGCCGGTCATCGTCGTCGTCGGCCTCTCGTCGGTCGCGGCCGGCATCGCCTACACCGGCGGCCCCGCGCCGTACGGCTACCGTGGTCTCGGTGACCTGTTCGTGTTCGTCTTCTTCGGACTCGTCGCAGTGACGGGCACGTACTACGTCCAGGCGGCCGCCGCCGTCAGCGGCTTGCCTGCCGTCGACGCACTCCTCGCACTCGTCCCGCTCGACGCCGTGGTCGCAGCACTCCCGGCAGCCGGTCTCTCGACGGCCATCCTCGTCGTCAACAACATCAGGGACATCGAGACGGACCGCGCGGCCGGGAAGCGGACGCTCGCCGTGATACTCGGATACGGCCCCTCGCGCGTCGAGTTCCTGCTTCTCGTCGGGATGGCGTACGTCGTCCCCCTCGTGTTCGCGCTTGCGGACGGGTACACGACCTATGCCCTTCTGCCACTGCTCACGCTACCGCTTGCCGTCCGCGTCACCCGGACCGTCCTGACCGAACGGGACGGCTCGGCGCTCAACCCGGCGCTCGAACGGACCGGCCAGTTGCTGTTCGCCCACAGCGTGCTGTTCGCCGTCGGCTTGGCTATCGACTACGGCCACCCGCTCCTGCCGGCATGAACGTCGACTACTTCTCGCTCCCGCTTTCGAGTCCCCTCGCCACCGCCGACGGCGACATCACCGACCGGACGGGCTATCTGGTCACCGTCGACGACCCGGCACCCGGAATCGGAGAGGCGACGCCGTTGCCGGGGTGGACCGAATCGCTGGAGAGTTGTGAGGCCGCGCTCCGGGACGCCGACCCGAACGACCTCGACGCGCTCCCGCCCGCGGCGCGCCACGGCGTCGCGCTGGCGCTCCTCGACGCGGAGGCGCGCCACGAAGGCGTTCCACTCTACCAGCATCTCGGTACCGGGCGGACGGTAGAGACGGTGCCGGTGAACGCAACCGTCGGCGACGCCGACGACGAGACGACCGCACGACGGGTCGAACGCGCCGCCGAAGCGGGGTTCCCGGCGGTGAAGCTGAAAGTCGGCGCACGGTCGTTAGACGCGGACCTGAGCCGAATCGCCGCCGCCCGCGACGCCGCCCCCGACGTGGAACTGCGTGCCGATGCCAACGGCGCCTGGTCCGTCCCGGAGGCCGAACGCGCGTTCGATGGACTCGCCGCCCACGGAGTGAGCTACGTCGAACAGCCGCTCGATTCGGCGGACCTCGAAGGCCACGCGGCGCTCCGTGGCCGTGGCGTGGACGTCGCCCTCGACGAGGCGCTGTGCGAACACGGCCTCGATGCCGTGTTGACCGCGGGTGCCGCCGACGTGCTCGTGTTGAAACCGATGGTCCTCGGCGGCCCCGACATCGCCGTCGAGACGGCGGTCCTGGCACGCGGCGCGGGCATCGACCCCGTGGTGACGACGACGATAGACGGCGCTTTCGCGCGCGCCGCCGCGGTCCACGTCGCCGCGGCGGTTCCGGACGTCCGCCCCTGCGGGCTGGCGACCGGCGACCGCATCCGCACGGATTTCATCGACGACCCCGCTCCCGTGCGGAACGGGTTCGCCGACGTGCCACAGAAAGAGGGAAATACCGCCGCCACATCACCGGCGGACTATGCGTGACTGGCTGGCCCAGCGAGCGCGCGCGACGCCGACGGCGACGGCGCTGGTCGATGCCTCCTCCGGCGAACGCCTGACGTACGCCGCCCTCGACAGCCGGGTCGAGGAGCTCGCCGGCCGACTCTCCGCGCTCGGCATCGGCGTCGACGACCACCTCGGCGTCGTCGCGGAGACCGGGCCCGATTTCGTCGAACTCGCGCACGCGTCGATGCGGCTCGGCGCGGTGCTCGTCCCCCTCCACGCGCGGCTCACGCCGGCCGAACTCGCCGACCGTGCCGACCGTGCCGACCTCTCTGCGATTGTGTGTGACGCCGCGAACGAACCCGCGGCCGTCGAGGCGTTCGATACCGTGGCAACCGTCGACGCTCCGACCGCGGGCGCGACACCGGTAGCGGACCGGGAGCCAGCGACGTTCGACGTGCCCGCCTGGGACCGGGGCCGCCCGATGCTGTTGCTGTCGACGTCCGGAACGACCGGCGACCCGAAACTCGTGACGCTCACCTCGTGGAACCTGCTGTGTTCGGCCGCCGCCTCCTCGTGGCGACTGGGCGTGCTCCCGACCGACCGCTGGTACTGCGTGCTCCCGATGTCGCATATGGGCGGCCTGGCACCGGTGTATCGGTCGATGCTGTACGGTACGACCGTGGTGACTGCAACACCCGGGAGCTTCGACCCCGAGCGCGTTCTCACGGAGATGGACGACCACGGCGCGACCGGCGTGTCGCTGGTCCCGACGACGCTCCGGCGCCTGCTCGATGCCGGGTCGCTCCCGGAGCCGCTACGGTTCGTCCTGCTCGGCGGCGCGGCCGCCCCCGAGTCGCTCGTCGAGCGCGCAGTCGACCGAGACGTACCGGTGTGTCCCACCTACGGCATGACAGAGACGGCCTCACAGATAGCGACCGCACGGCCCGAGGACGCGGCAATCGACCCCGGCACCGTCGGCAGTCCACTGATGTTCACCTCGGTCACTGTCGTCGACGAAGCGGGCGCCGAACTTCCCGACGGCGACGTGGGCGAACTGGTCGTATCGGGGCCGACGCTCACCCCGGGCTACTACGGCGACCCCGAAGCGACCGACGAGGCGTTCGGCCAGCACGGGTTCCACACCGGCGACGCCGGCTACCGCGACGACCAGGGCCGTATCCACGTTCTCAATCGTCTCGACGACCGCATCGTCACCGGTGGCGAGAACGTCGATCCGGGCGAAGTGGCCGCCGTCCTCCGTGACTGCCCGGGCGTCGAAGACGCGTTCGTCACCGGACTCACCGACGACGAGTTCGGCCAGCGGGTCGCGGCCGTCGTCGCGGGCGACGTGACCGTGGACAGCCTGGAAGCAGAGGCACGCGAGTCACTCGCGGGGTTCAAACTCCCACGCCAGTGGGCCGTCGTCGACGAACTCCCCCGAACCGCCTCCGATACGGTCGACCGGGAGGCCGCCCGCGCCCTCCTGCGGGACGGTTAACTGCCGGGGTCGCGTAGCCGGCGGCGTGTGTACGCTCACCTTCGCGTGGCACGCCTTCGAGGACTACCTCGCGGTCGCCACCAATCGCGACGAGATGCTGGCCCGGCCGTCGTCGTCCCCTGTGGTTCGCGGCGACGAGCCGCGAGTGCTTGCACCGCGCGACGAGGAGGCCGGCGGGACGTGGGTCGGCTACAACGACGCCGGCGTGTTCGTCGCCATCACGAACCGCTGGACACGGACCCCGAGCGACGGCGACCGGTCGCGGGGCCTACTCGTCCGTGAGACGCTCGACCGGGAGACGGCGGCCGCCGCGACCGAGTTCGTCCGCGGAGAGCTGTCGGACCGGACGTACGAACCGTTCCACCTGCTCGTCGCGGATACCGACCGGGCGGTGCTGTTCGAACACGACACCGCCACGAGCGAGACGGTACTCGCCCCCGGCGTGTACGTCATCGGCAACACCGGCTGGTGTGGCGTTCGAGACGGGCCGGCGGATGCGACCGAGCGCCAGCGGACGGAGACGTTCTTCGTGCCGGGCCGCCGGCCGGACGTCGGGCGACAGCAGGCCGAGAACGACCGAGAGGTACTCGACGCGCTGGTCGAGGCCGCGGGGATTGCCGACGAGGCGACGGCGTGGCTCGATGCCGGCGCGGACGTGCTCTCTGACCACTCGTACGGCGTATGCGTACACGGTGATGGGTTCGGAACGAAGTCGTCCTCGCTGATTCGTCTGGGCACAACCCGGAGCTACCGCTACGCGGACGGTCCCCCCTGCGAGACGCCCTACGAGCCGGCCGGGTCGCTGTGAGCCGGACAACCAAGATTTAAACGCCCGACTCGCGGAGTAGAGGTATGGCCGAGGATCTCTCCGAGGACGAGATGCGCGGACTGGAACTCATCCGCCAGCAGGGGGGCATCCACCAGAGCGACTTCTGGAAGGAGATGGACGTCGACTCCCGGAAGGGGAGCCGCATCATCGAGTCGCTGGAGGAGAAGGGGTACGTCGAGCGGTCGGAGACCGTCTACGACGGGCACAACACCTACCTCGTCGAACCGGTCGTGAAGCCGGAGGAACTCGACTTCTCGCTTCTGATGGCGGGCGACATGCTCTCGCCGTTCGTCGGCGACGAGGAGGTCGACCCCAACTCGGACCAGTTCACGCAGTGGCTGATGAATCTCGCCTACCAGCGCTGACCGGCGACTCCATACCGCCGTATCTCCTCAGCCGAGACCGGCTGGACCACCGTCTCCAGTTTCTCGCGTCGCCACCAGTCGCCCGTCTCGCGCCGTTCCGCGGGGTCGGTGAACTCGTAGCGATACCGCTCGATGCGGACGTACTCGGGCGGGTCGCCGTCGAACGGGTCCGACCGCAACAGCGACAGCGCCCCCTCGTCGGCCTCCAGCAGTTGTGCGACGAGTCGATGGAGCCACGGATGGCGGCGCCGCGTCGGCATCGCCGCGAACCACATCTGCCAGTCGAGTCGGAGGTGGTAGGGCGCCACCTGCGGTGGTCGCCGGTCCACGCGGGTCGGCTTCCCCGGGAACGTGTACGGCTCCCAGTCGGCGGCGCTCAGGTCGTCGTCCCGCGTTCCCTCGACGACGAGTTCGTAGCGGTCACGCGTGATAGAGCCGAACGCGCCGTAGGTGTTCACCAGATGCAGAGGGTCGAACGCCGCGTTCATCGCCTGCCGGTCCGAGACGAGGTTCCGGACGGGGTAGTAGCTCAGGGCGACGACGAGCGCGGCGAGCGCGAGCGCGAGACCCCACAGCCATGCCGGGGCGGGCGCGACGGCCGGCAGGTCCAGCGGCCACAGCGGCGCGAGCAGTGGGTCGGAGAACGCCGAGACCGCGAGCACGATTGACAGCGAGTTCAGCCACGAGAAGTTGCCCGTCACCATCAGCCACCCCATGAACGCAATGGTCACGGCGCCCGCGGCGCCCGCTATCGGTTGTGGGGCGAAGTAGAGGAACGGCACCGCGAGTTCGACGACGTGGTTGACGACGACGCCAGCGCGGTGGACCCGCTTGGGGAGGTGGTGGGCGAACCACGACGCCGGGTTGGGCATCGGTTGCGTCTCGTAATGATAGTCCAGACAGGTGAGGTCGCGCCAGCAGTCGTCGCCGCGAAGTTTGATGAGCCCCGCGCCGAACACGTTGCGGAAGAGGACCCACCGGAGGAGTAGCATCACGACCCACGGCGTCGCGGTGGTGCCCGCCCCGAGGAAGATGCAGAGGAAGCCGGTTTCGAGCAGTAGCGACTCCCAGCCGAAGCCGTAGAACGTCTGGCCGGCGTTGACGAACGAGAGATACAACAGCCACATCGCGGTCCACGCGAGCATCGAGACGGGCGTGCCGAACGCCTCCGTAACGCCGACCAGGGCGCCGACCGAGAGTGCGACGCCGGCCCACGCCGCCGCCCCGATGGCGCGGTCGCTCGGATACAGGTAAAACAGCGACGGCTCCTCGCGGAGCGTCGCGTGTTCGACGTAGCGGTCGATGGGAAGCAGGCCGTCCTCGCCGGCGAGCGGGCGGAACTGGCGCGCGGCGACGAGGAAGGCGAGCAGGTACGTGACGGCGACGCCGCGTTTCAGCAGGAGGCGGGGAAGCCACAGCGAGTCGAGTCCCCACAGCTCCACGAAACCCATGTGCGACGGCAGACGGAGGGAGCAACTAAGCGTTGGGGAGCTACTCCAAAAGCGACAGCATCGAACAGGAGATGACCGTCGAGCCGTCCTGCTTCTTCACCTCGGCGTCGTACTTCACGGTGCCTTTCCCCATCGGGCTGTCCGTCTCCCGCTTCTCGACGACCTCCAGTTCGACGTGGATGCGGTCGCCGAAGAACACGGGCGCACGGAAGCGAACTTCGTCCATGCCGTAGAACGCGACGACGGCGTCGCGTTCCTCCTGCGTCCGGGACTGCCACAGCAAACCGGTCGCCGCTGACAGCACCAACATTCCGTGGGCGATGCGCTCGCCGAACATCGACTCCTCCATCCGCTCGTCGTCGAGGTGGATGTGGTTGAAGTCGCCCGAGACGCCGGCGAAGTTGACCACGTCCGCTTCGGTGATGGTGCGCCCGCCCGTGACGGTGGTGTCGCCCACCTCGATGTCGTCGTACACCGAGGCGTCGCTCTCGTCGCTCTCGTCGGTCATGCCGACCCCTCCTCGGTGGTCTCGCCGCCGAACGTCCGGTCGCGGAACAGCCGGTAGGTGGTGCCGCCGGTGGCGACCACCTTCCGGTCGCCCTCGTGGACGCTCGTCACCTCGCAGTCGGTGACGCCCATCGAGTCGCCCGCACGGACCACCTCGGCCTCGACCCTGACGTCGGAGGTGGCGGGGCGGACGTAGCGGACGTTGAGGTCCGTCGTCGTCAGCGCCGCGGCCGCCGGGTCGTCGAACGTCGACCGGAGCGCGAACCCCGACGCGGTGTCGATGACCGTCGCGGTAATGCCGCCGTGGACGGTGCCGGACGCGAGGTTGGCGAACTTCTCGTCGAACGGGAGGTGGAACACGGCCCGGCCGGGCTCCGCGGTCTCGATGTCGAGGTCGAGCCACTGGAACAGGCCGTGCTCGCGCAGGCCCGCGGCAAGCTCCTCCTCTACGGGGTCGGAGCTCATTTGCCCTCGAACTCCGGTTCGCGGTCCTCCATGAATGCCGATGCGCCCTCCATCATGTCGTCGGTCGACAGCAGGAGGCCGAACGCCTGGGATTCGAGTTCCAACCCCGCCGAGAGGTCCTGGTCGCGGCCCGCGTTCATCACCTGTTTCGCCTTCCGGAGTGCGATGGGCGGCCCGGACACGAGGTCGTCGACGAACGCCTCGACGGTGTCGTCGAACTCGTCGTCCGTGACGGCGCGGTTGATGAGCCCCCACTCCTCGGCCGTTTCGGCGTCGATGCGCTCCCCGCGGAACACGAGTTCCTTCGCCCGGGCATCGGAGAGCATCCGAATGGCCCGCTGGGTGCCACCACCACCGGGGATGAGCCCGAGGTCTATCTCGGGGAAGCCGAACTCCGACCCCTCGGTGGCGATACGCAGGTCACACGCCAGCGCGAGTTCGTGACCGCCGCCGAGACAGAAGCCGTCTATCTTCGCGAGCGTCGGCCGCGGGTACTCCGCGACCGTCTTGAACATCGGCGTCACCTCGACCTCGTGGGGCTGGATGCCCGCGAACCCGGTCACGTCCGCGCCCGCGGAGAACGCGCGGTCGCCGGCACCCTCGAAGGTGACCGCCCGCACGTCGTCCTCGTCGGTCGTCTCCAGCAGGTGGACGATTTCGTCCATCAGGTCCTCGTTGAGCGCGTTGAGCCGCTCGGGCCGGTCGAGTTCGATTTCGAGAAGCCCCTCGTCGGACAGCGAGTAGTTGAGCGTCGTGTAGTCGCGCTCGCCGTCCTCGCCGCCGTAGTCGTAGAAGCCGGCGCCGGCGTCCTCGCCGGTGTCGCCGGCCTCGACGAGTTCGACCAGATACGCCGCGGGCTCGTAGCGGTCCTCACCGTACTCCTCGTGGAGTTTGCGGAGCTTGTCGAGGACCGTATCCAGACCCGTCTTGTCCGCGCGACGACAGGGGCCTTCGGGGAACCCCGCACCGAGACGCATCCCCGTGTCGATGGCCTCGGCGGTGGCCACGTCGTTCCCGATGAGCTTCGCCGCCTCGTTGACGATGCGCGCCTCGATGCGGAGCGTGTCGACGCTCTCGCCCTGCCCGGCCTCGTAGGTGGTCCCCTCGCCGTCCTCGTAGTCGTAGTACCCCTTGCCGGTCTTCTGCCCGAGGTTGTCGTTGTCGACCTTCTCCTGAACGATGGGCGGGATGGGCTGGCCGGCCTCCTTGCGGACGTGGTAGCCGATGTCGATGCCGGTCATGTCCGACAGCTCGAACGGCCCCATCGGGTAGCCGCGCCCGTGGACCATCGCGGCGTCTATCTCCTCGACGGTGGCGACGCCCTCGCTTGCCATCCACGCCGCCTCGTCGCCGAACGGCCCCAGCACGCTGTTGACGACGAAGCCGTTGACGTCCTTGCGGACGTAGATGGGCGTCTTGTCGATGGCCTCGACGAACTCGTAGGCGCACTCGGCGGTTTCGTCAGAGGTTTCGTCGCCGTAGATGACCTCGACGAGGTCCATCTTCACCGGCGGGTTGAAGAAGTGCATCCCGACGACCTGCTCCGGGCGCGAGGTGGCGCTCGCTATCTCCGTGATGGACAGCGAGGAGGTGTTCGACGCGAGGACGGTCTCCTCGGGTGCGAACTCGTCGAGGTCGCCGAAGATGTCCTTCTTCAGGTCCATCTTCTCGGGGGCCGCCTCGATAACCATGTCGACGTCCTCGACGGCGGTCTCCAGGTCCACCTCGGTGTCGATTCGTGCCATCACCTCGTCCGGACTCTGGTCGACCAGGCCCTTCTCTGCGAGCTTCTCGACCGACCACTCGATGTTCTCGTACCCCTCGTCGACGAGCTCCTGCTCGATGTCGCGCATCGTGACCTCGTAGCCGGCGAGCGCGACGACCTCCGTGATTCCGTGACCCATGCTCCCTGCGCCCAGCACCGCGACGCGGTCGATGTCGTCGACGTTCATGCGACGGGAACTGTCGCTGGAAGCGCCTTAACTCCACCGCCGTTCTTTAGCGATGTTAGGTCAATACCGGGGTGCCGCTATCGCTGTAAAATGCAGGGTCGACGACTACTCGTCGCGCAGTTTGAACTTCTGGACCTTGCCGCTGGGGTTCTTCGGTAGCTCCTCGACGAAACTGTACTCGCGGGGGCGCTTGAAGTCGGCGAGTGCGTCGTTCTGTCGGCAGAAATCGTCCAGTTCCTCGGCAGTGACATCGCCCACGACGTACGCGACGACGGCCTCCCCCCACTCGTCGCTCGGTTCGCCGACGACAGCGGCTTCGGTCACGTCCGGGTGCGAGAAGAGGACGTCCTCGACCTCGGTCGGGTAGATGTTCTCGCCGCCGGAGATTATCATGTCGTCCTTCCGGTCGACGACGTAGAGGTAGCCGTCCTCGTCGCGGTAGCCCAGGTCGCCGGTGTAGTACCACTCCTTCCCGTCGGCCTCACGGAGCGACTCCGCGGTCGCGTCGGGTCGGTTCCAGTACTCACGCATCGTACACGGCCCGGCGAACAGTATCTCGCCGACCTCACCCTGCTCGACCGTCGCGTCCGGGTCCGCGTCGGGTTCGACGATGCGGATGCGGTGGTTCAGGGCCGGCAGGCCCGCAGAGCCCTGCTTCGGGCGCTGTTCCTCCGGATGCTGGAAGGCGCCACAGGGGCCGATTTCGGTCATCCCGTACGCCTGCAGGTAGTTCTCGCACAACTGCTCCATGCAGTTGTCGAGCACGTCGGCGGGCATCGGTGCGGCACCGTACAGGCCGAGGCGAAGCGAGGAGACGTCGGCGTCGGCCTTCGCCTGCGTGAGCGCCAGCGCGTTCCACGCCGTCGGCGCGGCGAACATCAGCGACACGTCGTGCTCCTCGATGGCCGCCAGCACGTCGCCCGGCTCGAACTCGTGGACGACGACGTTGGTCGCCCCCAACTGGATGCGGGGGAACAGCGCGGCCTGCAACTCGGCGCAGTGATAGAGGGGAAGCGCCGACAGCCCCACGTCGTCGCGGCGGTAGCCGCCCTCCGAGATGCAGATGAGGTTGTGCTCCATCATGTCGCGGTGTTCGTGGACGACGCCCTTCGGCCGGCCCGTCGTCCCCGAGGTGTAGATGAACGCGTACACGTCGTCCTCGGCCACCGCCGTCTCCGGGCGGTCGGGACTGCCCGACTCGAGCAACTCGTAGAAGTCCGCCTCGTCGTCGCTGGCGTCGTCGATGCTCACGAACGTCTCGACGGTGTCGAGGTCGTCGCGGGCGCCCTCGACGGCTTCGCGGGTCGCCCCCTCGAACACCAGCGCCTTCGAGTCGGCGTCGTTGAGGATGTACTCCACCTCGCCGGCCTTCAGCCGGAAGTTCAGCGGGTTGAACACCGCGCCGAGCTTGGCGCAGGCGAACACGGTGAGGATTATCTCGCTCCCGTTGAACAGCAGGGTCGACACCCGGTCGCCGTGGCCGATGCCGCGTTCGGCGAGCGCGTTCGCCAGTCGGTTCGCCTTCTCGTCGAACTCGGCGTACGTCCACCGCTGGTCCCGCTCGGGGTAGACGATGGCGTCCTTCTCGGGGAACTTCTCGGCCGACGACTCGAGGATGTCACGCAGAGTGGGCTGCATGGCCTACGACAGCGAAGGCCACACCATAGTTCTTCCCCGGCGACCAGCGGCATCCCCATACGGCCGCTCCCCGTGTCGTAAGGTTCTTGCCCGCGTTCGGGCTACTGAACGGTAATGGACCTTCGCGTCATCGAAAACGAGGAGACCGAACTCTCCATCGAGATAGCCGGCGAGGACCACACGTTCATGAACGTCCTCAAGGGCGCGCTCCTGGAGACGGAGGGCGTCGCCGCCGCGACCTACGACATGAACCCCGAGCAGTCCGGGGGTCAGACCGACCCCATCCTCGCCATCAAAACCGAGGACGGGACCGCGCCGCTGGACGCGCTGGAGGCCGCGACCGGCAACGTGAAGGACAAGACGAGCGCGTTCCGCGACGCGTTCGAGGCCGCGTAACTCAGTCGGCGGGTGCGAAGTGGTCGGGCGGGGTCGCCCGCCGGCCGTCAACCCGTTCCGTCGCCTCGGGGGTCCCCGGGGATGACTCTTCTGTCCCAGTAGCGGCATCCATCGCCGCATACACCGCCTTCCAGCCACCGCTCGGGGTGTCGCCGTCACTCGGCACGCGACCACCTCCGCGCCGGGTCGGTCGTCGCTGGCCGCCACGACGCGCCTCGCCTGGAGTCGTGTCGACCGTCTCGGTTCTGGGCCGAACGCGGCCCGGTCGTCTGCGGGAGAGCGTGTCGTTTCATGGGATGCTCTCGCTCCGGCCCGTCGGGCGGGCCCGGAGACGCCGTTACTCGGTCCCAGTCACGCAAAAGGTGCGGCCTACCGCGGAGTGAAAGTGAAACTATACTCGGGCGGGGTTCCCCGGCGTCGGCTCCCTACCGGGTAGTTACCGGGGACGTTCAGTTTCGCCCACGGGGCTCACAGACGGACCGGCACGTCCCGCTCGTCGAGATACTGCTTCACCTCGCCGATGCCGAACTCGTCGAAGTGGAAGATGGACGCCGCGAGCGCCGCGTCGGCGCCGGCGTCGGTGAACACCTCGTACATGTCCTCCGGACCACCACAGCCGGAGGAGGCGATGACCGGCGTCGAGACGGTGTCACAGACCGCCTTCGTCAGCGGGATGTCGTAGCCGTCCTTCGTGCCGTCGGCGTCGATGGAGTTGACGAACAGTTCGCCGGCGCCCCGAGATTCGGCCTCCGCGGCCCACTCGATTACGTCGAGGTCGGTCCCCTCGCGGCCGCCCTTGACGGTGCACTCGAACCAGCAGGACTCGCCGTCCACCTCGACGTAGTGTTCGCCCCCCTCGTCGAACCGCCGGCGCGCGTCCACGGAAATGACGATGCACTGCGACCCGAACGAACGGGCACCCTCGCCGATGAGTTCGGGGCGCGCGATGGCGCCACTGTTGATAGAGACCTTGTCCGCACCGGCGCGCAGGGTCTCCTTGATGTCCTCGCGGGTGCGGATTCCCCCGCCGACGGTGAGCGGGATGAACACCTCGTCGGCGACCGCCGAGACGGTGTCGAGCATCGTCTCGCGGCCCTCCGCGCTGGCGGTGATGTCGAGGAAGACGAACTCGTCGGCGCCCGCGCGGTTGTACTTCTTGGCCATCTCGACGGGGTCGCCGGTGTACTCGAGGTCCTCGAAGTTGACCCCGGTGTAGACGGCGGCGTTGCCGTCCTCGTCGAGGTCCACGTCGATGCAGGGGATGATCCGCTTGGTGAGCGTCATTCGGTGCCCCACGCTTGGCACACGCGGGGTTTCACGGTTTCGACCGCCGACGCGTCACGGCCCCGCGTCGTCGTCCTCCTCGCCGTCGTCCGTCACGTACAGCGCCCTGATGCCGGTGCGGTCACCGTCTTCCAGCGACCGCGCGCTGGTCGTCCCCGGTTCGGTGAACTGGTACATCGTCTCCTCGGTGCAGTCCGGGTCCGGGTGGGCCAGCCCCATCGCGTGCCCGAGTTCGTGGGTGGCGACACTGTCGAAGTCGAGCGTCCCCTCGGCGCCCGTCAGCGACCAGTCGTAGTCGTCGGCGTCGAACGCCATGTCCCACTCCGTTATCTCGCGGCGCTCCTCGGGGCCGCTGAACTCGCCCCAGATGACCGTCACCGCCACCGCGTCCTGTGCGGCCACCGACCCGAAGACGACCTCGTTTCGCCCGTCCGGGCCGTCCCGGTCGACGGTCACGTCGTCACCCGGCGCGAGCGGACCGCCGAGGATGTCCGTCCCCGCGGCCCGCTCCCAGCGGGCGATGGCGCCGGCGAAGTTCGATGCCAGCACGGTCGCGTCCAGCCCCTCGTCGTTCGTCGCATCGAACCGGTACGGCTCGACGGTGCGCCAGCGGACGCCCGCCGCGAACAGTTCATAACAGTCGTCGTCGGCCGCCTCGTCCTCGTCGACCTGCCGAAGTTCGTCCTCGGTCAACACGAACGCGTACCCCTCGACGGGGCCGTTCTCGCCGGCGGCGGTACCGAGGTAGACGGGGCCATCGGTGAGCGCGCCGGCGGGGGCCTGTGCGGTGGCCGCGCCGCCGCCAACCAGTCCGGTGGCGACGACGACGACCAGCCAGAGGGACGGGATGGACCCTCGCATCGGGGCGAGCTACTACGACGGCGACCGACATAACCGGTGTGGCGACGGTCCGACAGAGCAAAGGGCCCGCTCGGGGTACGTCCGGACATGACCGACCACGGTGACGAGGAGCACGACAGCGAGTACGCGACCGAGCGGACGACCGCCCCCCAGTCCGACTACACGGGCCGCGACGTGGCGGTCGGATTCGTCGTCGCGCTGGTCGGGATGGCCGTCGTGTTCGGCGTCCCGCTGGCGCTGACGCTGTAAGCGTGCGTATCCTCCCGGACGGGGCGGTCGCGGACCTCCTCTCGCTGGACGCACTGCTCCCGGTCGTCGAGGACGCCTTCCGGCGGCAGGGCCGCAGCGCCGTCGAGCGCCCAGAGCGGCCGCATTTTCCCGTGGGCACCGACGACGACGGGAACGACCCGGCGGGCACCGGGCTCGTCATGCCGGCGTACCTCCACGGCGAAGCGACGTACGCGACGAAACTCGTCTCGGTCCACGAGGCGAACCCACCGGACCGCCCGACCGTGCAAGCGCAGGTGGCCGTCACCGACGCCGCCACCGGCGACCCGCTGGCACTCGTCGCCGGCGAGCGGGTCACGAACGCACGCACCGGCTGTATCGGCGGCCTCACGGCCCGCGACCTCGCGGTCGGCTCCGGCCCCGTCACCCTCGGCGTCGTCGGCGCGGGCCAGCAGGCACGCTGGCAGACCCGCGCCATCGACGCCGCACGCGGCGTCGCCACCGCACGTATCTTCTCGCCGAGCGACTCACGCGAACGGTGCGCGGCGGAACTCCGCGAGCGGGGCATCGACGCCGAGGCCGTTGGGTCGGCGCGCGCGGCCGTCTCGGACGCGGACGTGGTCGTGACCGCGACGACGGCGACGGAGCCGGTGTTTCCGGCCGACGCGCTCGCGGACGGCACGCTCGTCGTGGCCGTCGGCGCCTACAGCCCGGAGATGCAGGAACTCGACGCCGCGGTCCTCGACCGCGCCCCCCGCGTGTTCGCCGACGTGCCCGAGGAGGCGACCGAGACCGGTGACCTGCTCGCGGCGGGCGTCGACGACCCGGTGGCGCTCTCGGAGGTGTTCGAGGGACGGACCGGCCGCGAATCGGCCGACGAGATGCTCGTCGTCGAGAGCGTCGGTTCGGCGGTGCTGGACGCGGCGACGGCCGCCCACCTCTGCGAACGGGCCGAGAAAACGGACGCGGGCGAGACGGTCGCGTTCTGACTACGCCATCTCGCGCTCGATGGTCGCGCGGGCCGCGGCGATATCGCCGGCGTCGTATTCGAGCGACAGGTCACCGACCGACAGCGACAGCGTTCCCGAGTCGTCGGTCGTCCCGAGGTCCGTGACGGGGGCGGCCTCGCCCACCGCCTCGCGCACCGCGTCGGGGTCGGTGGTCTCCACGACGGCCCGGCCCACGGCTTCCGAGAACAGCAGTTCCTCGGGGCGGGCGTCGGCGTCGAGCGCCGCCGCGAGGCCGGCGTCCCCGCTCACCATCTCGGCGAGCGTGACCGCAAGCCCGCCGTGGGAGACGTCGTGGACCGCCGTCGTCGATTCGTCGTTGGCGACGGCCGCGATGGCCTCGACGACGGCCCCTGGCTCGTCGGGGAGGTCCGGGAACGCGTCGGAGCCACCGTGCGAGGCGAGATACTGCGACCCACCGAGCGAACCGCTCGATGCGCCGACCAAGAGGAGCGTGGCGTCGCCCTCGACGGCCGACCCCGGCGCGTCGTAGCCGTCCTTCGTGCCGGTGACTGCGAGCGTCGGCGTCGGCGGCACCGGGCCCGCGGCCGAATCGTTGTACAGCGAGACGTTACCACCGACGACCGGCGTGTCGAGCGTGCGGCACATGTCGGCGAGACCGTCGACGATGGCGCGGAAGCCGCCGTATACGTCGGGTTTCTCGGGGTTACCGCCGTTGAGACAGTCGACGGCCGCGAGCGGCGTCGCGCCCACCGCCGCGAGGTTCGTGACGTTCTCGAGCGCGACGGCGCGGGCGCCGTCGTACGGCGCCGCAGTCGTCCAGTTGGGGTCCGCGCCCGACGAGAACGCCAGCCCCGTGTTCGCTTCCCTAATCGCCATCAGGGCGGCATCGTCGCCGGGTCGCAAGGCCGTCCGCGTGCCGACCTCGTGGTCGTACTGGCGGTACACCCACCGCTTCGAGGCGGTGTTGGGGTGTTCGAGCACCGTCTCGAACGCCTCGCGAAGGTCCGAGTCGGGCAGGTCCCGCTCCGGTTCGGGCGGCTCGACGTGGTCGAGGTCGTTCATCGGCGCGCCGTCGGCGAGGTACTCCGCGGGCACGTCGACCACGACATCCCCCTGGAACGTGCAGACGTAGCCCGACTCGGTCACCTCGCCGATGACCGAACAGCCGAGGTCGTACTTCTCGGCGAGCGCCCGGACGGCGTCGACGTTCCCGGGGCGCACCTCGTAGCACATCCGCTCCTGTGACTCCGCCAGCAGGATTTCGAGCGCGTTCATGTTCGGTTCGCGCTGGTGGACGCGTTCGAGGTCGATACGCGCGCCGAGGCCACCCTTCGCGACCATCTCCGAGGAGGCGCCGCCGAGGCCGGCGGCCCCGAGGTCGCGGGCCGCCTCGACGAGGTCGCCGTCGAGCAGTTCCTCGTTGGCCTCGATGAGTCGCTTCTCGGCGTAGGGGTCGCCCACCTGCACCGCGGGGCGGTCCTCCGTCTCGGCGTCCTCCGCGAGGTCCTCGCTGGCGAAGGAGGCGCCACCGAGGCCGTCGCGGCCGGTCGCGTTGCCGAACAGGACGAGTTTGTTCCCCGGCTCCTTCACCGCGGCCGTGACGAGTCGGTCCGACTCGAGCAGGCCGACGCAGGCGACGTTCACGAGGGGGTTTCCCTCGTAGTCGTCGTGGAAGGCGACGGACCCAGTGACCGTCGGGACGCCGATGCAGTTGCCGTAATGTGAGATGCCCTCGACGACCCCCTCGAACAGGTAGCGTGCGTGCTCGTCGTCGAACTCGCCGAAGTACAGCGAGTCGGCCAGCGCGATGGGGTACGCACCCATGCTCATCGTATCGCGGACGATGCCGCCGACGCCGGTGGCGGCGCCGTCGAACGGGTCGACGTACGACGGGTGGTTGTGGCTCTCGACGCCCATCGTCACGTACGTCGAGTCGTCGAGGGCGACGACCGCCGCGTCGTCGCCGGGGCCGACGACGACCTGTTCGCCCTCGCTGTCGAACGCCGAGAGCAGGGGCTGGGAGGACCGGTAGGCACAGTGCTCGCTCCAGAGGTTCTCGAACAGTTCCTCCTCCGCGGGAGTCGGCTCCCGGCCGAGTTCACCGACCACGAGTTCGCGGTCCGACGGCGACAGGCTCATTCATCTGTTTGCTGACTTCGCCCGGATAAATCGCTTTTCATGTGCACGTTCGTGATTATCGGCGCCGGCATCACCCGTCAGCGTCTCACCGTAGCAACGTGGTGCGCCCGGCAGTCGCGCGGCGTCGGTTCGCGTTGGACTCCGGATACTCCCGAATTAACGACCGATTAGCTATATCCCGATGCCACGTCTTCCGAGTGCAGGCGGGCGGTTCGGAACGGAACCCCGACTGCCGGGGGGGGGCCGACACGGCCGGGCGGCGCGGCCGTGTTCCGGGGGATGCACCGTTTTGTGGTGGCCAAGTCCGGGCAGGGATTTGGTTGCCCGTCGATGTGTCGGTGTTGGGGGGCCGACGCCGGGCGACGCTTCGTCGACGACACCGCGAACCGGGGGCCTTTTCTCTCCCCCGCGTCTACCCGGAGACGTGCTGCGGGCCGAGCTCCACTGCCACTCGTCGCTCTCCTACGACGGGCGCGACCCCGTCGACCTGTTGCTCGGCCAGGCGGAGGCCGTCGGCCTCGACGCCATCGCCGTCACCGACCACGACGAGATCGACGCCTCGGTCACGGCGGCGAAGCGCGCCCCCGACTACGGGCTGGTCGGCATCCCTGGGATGGAGGTGACCAGCGAGGCGGGCCACGTGCTCGCGCTCGGCGTCGAAGAGCTGGTGCCGGCGGGACTCCCATTCACCGAGACGCTCGAACGAATCCGCGAGCAGGGTGGCATCGCCGTCGTCCCCCACCCGTTCCAGAAGTCACGCCACGGCGTCGCCGCCCACGTCACCAGCGAGGAACTCGCGGGCGCCGACGCCATCGAGGTGTACAACTCCAGACTGCTGACGGGGCGGTCGAACCGCCGGGCCGAGCGGTTCGCCGCCGCCCATCGCTGTCCGATGACCGCCGGGAGCGACGCCCACATCGCGGAGATGGTCGGACAAGCGGTCACCGAAATCGACGCCGACGAACGGACTGTCGAGGCCGTCCTCGAGGCCATCACCGAGGGTCGCACGTCAGTCGTCGGCCAACGGACGCCGTGGCGCATCAGCCTCCGACAGTTCGGCGGCGGCGTCGTCCGACGGCTGAAGCGAGCGCTCATGGCGCCGTTCTGACCGTGCGGGGCGCCGACCGCGCCCGCGTTCGCGCGGCCGTCGAGGCCAGGAATCCGTTGCCCGGAACCTGCGGGTTCGCCGGTGAACTCGACGGACGCCTCGTCCGGGACGTGCTCGGTCGCGAACTTCTCTACTCCGAGCGTGAGGACCCGACGGCATGGAGCCACGACCCCGACGACCTGTCGGCGCCGTCGCTCGTCCCCGCGGGCCACGCCCGCGACGAGACGGGCGACGAACGGCTCTGGTCGCTTCCCGACCCCGACCCCGTGGCCGACGAGTCGCGTGCGGTCGGCTCGGTCCGCGACGCGCTCCGTCGGAGCATCGACGCCGCGGTGGACGACGCGACGCCGGTGGCGTTCTCCGGCGGTCTCGACAGCGCGGCCATCGCCGCTCGCACCGACGGCCCGCTGTACGTGGGCGGCTTCGAGGGCTGTCACGACGTCGCGGCGGCCCGGAGCGCCGCCGCTACGCTCGGCCGCGACATCCGCGTCGTCGAACTCACCCACGAGGACCTGCGGCGCGCCACGCCGGAGGTGGCCCGCGCCGTCGGCCGGACGAACCCGATGGACGTGTCCATCGCGCTCCCGCTGTATCTGGTCGCCGAGCGCGTCGCCGCCGACGGCTACGACCGGCTCGCGGTCGGACAGGGCGCGGACGAACTGTTCGGCGGCTACTCGAAGGTGGCGAACTACGAGTCGGACGACCGCGTCGACGCCGACTCGGTGCGCGCGGCGCGTCGGGAGACGGTCCTGACGCTTCCGGACCAACTCGAACGCGACGTCCGGGCGCTCCGCGCGGCCGGCGTCGAGCCGGTCGCGCCGCTGTTGCACGACCAGGTGGTCGCGGCCGCGCTCCGTCTCCCCGACGACCTCTTGGTCGACGGCGACGAGCGCAAGGCGGCGCTCCGTCGGGCGACCGACTGGCTCCCGGAGTCGGTCCGGAGCCGCGAGAAGAAGGCCGTCCAGTACGGCACCTACGTGTCGCGGGAACTCGACCGGCTCGCCCGGCAGAACGGCTTCAAGCGCCGGATGGACGACCACGTCGGGACGTACGTCGAGTCGCTACTGTGAGACCGTCGCGATGGCCTCCCGGCCCACCTCGACCACGTCCGCGGGTAGTTCGTCGGCCCGCGCCTCCAGGTCGGCGGCGGAGAACCACTCCCAGACCTCCGGGTGGGCCTCGTCGTGGCCCGCCGGCTCCACCGTCCGTCGGTCGACGCTTCCGTAGAACACGAAGTCGACGTGTTGGTGACCGACCTCGTCGTCGTGGACGTTGATGTCCTCCAGCAGGAACTGCTGTGGCTGGGGAATCGAGCGGGCGGCGTCGCTCTCGACGCTCCCGCGTGGCGCGACGAGGTCCGCCTCCAGCCCGGTCTCCTCGTGGCACTCCCGGAGTGCGGCCTCGTGTGGCAGTTCGTCGCGGTCGATGTGGCCCCCCGGAGGGAGCCACATGTCGAGGCGGTCGTGTTCGTGCAGGAGGGTCGCGCCGTCGTTGACGACGTAGACGGTGGCGACGAAGTGGCGGGTCGTCTCCATACGCGGCGAAGCGAGGCGGCGGGGAAAAGCGTTCGCCGACCGCGGCGGAACTGGACCCTACTGCACGTCCGAGAGGTCGACCAGTCCCTCCCGCATTGCGACGAGGAGCTTGCGGCTCTCCGAAAGGTCGTTCCAGTCGTCTGGACGGGCCGACTCCGGCACCTGCTCGACCTTCTCGAACAGGTCGACGCGGACGTAGTGGTCCCAGCCACAGTCGTTCTCGCAGGAGCGGACGATTGAGGGGACGCGGTAGTCGCGCTCGACCGTGTTGCCGCAGTCCGGACAGACGTACTCGTAGGTTCGCACGCTCAGGCGGTCTTGATACTGTCCTCGGCCTCCAGCAGTTCGTGGTAGCGGTTGCGGATGGTCACCTCGGAGATGTTGGCGACCTCCGACACCTCGCTTTGAGTGACCTTCTCGTTGGTCAGCAGGGAGGCGGCGTACACCGCGGCGGCCGCGAGCCCCACGGGGCTCTTGCCGGAGTGGATGCCGGCGTCCTTGGCGGACTGGAGCAGTTGGCGGGCGCGCCGCTCGGCCTCGTCCGAGAGGTCGAGGTCGCTGGCGAACCGGGGGACGTAGCTCTCCGGGTCCGCGGGCCGAATCTCCAGGCCGAGTTCGCGGACGACGTATCGGTAGGTGCGAGCGATTTCGTCCTTTTCGACGCGGGAGACGCCCGTTATCTCGTCGAGCGAGCGGGGCGTCCCCGCCTGCCGTGCGGCGGCGTACAGCGAGGACGTGGCGACGCCCTCGATGGAGCGGCCGGGCAGGAGGTCCTCGTCGAGCGCACGCCGGTAGATGACGCTGGCCGTCTCCCGGACGTTGTCGGGCAGGCCCAGCGCGGAGGCCATCCGGTCGATTTCGCCGAGCGCCTGCTTCAGGTTCCGCTCCTTGCTGTCACGCGTCCGGAATCGCTCGTTCCAGGTCCGGAGCCGCTGCATCTTCTGGCGCTGTTTGTTCGATAGCTGGTTGCCGTAGGCGTCCTTGTCCTGCCAGCCGATGTTGGTCGAGAGCCCCTTGTCGTGCATCATGTTCGTCGTCGGGGCGCCGACCCGGGACTTCTCGTCTTTCTCCTTGGCGTCGAACGCGCGCCACTCCGGCCCGCGGTCGATGTTGTCCTCCTCGATGACGAGCCCGCAGTCCTCGCAGACGATTTCGCCGTGTTCCGTATCGGTCGCCACGTTGCCGCCACACTCCGGACAGACCAGTTCCTCCTTCTCGTCGGTCGATTCGTCCGCTCGCTCCCCCTCGTCCTCGTCGCGCTGGAACCGTCTCACGTTGGTGTCGGACATGATACTGAATACCGGGGTGACCCGAGAGCGGTAGAACTACCGTTCGCTTCACTGTTGGCGTCGCGCCAACTTAAAATCTGGGGCCGCTTGCGGGCGATTTCGCCGGTTTCGAGGTCGCATCCGAAACCCTTAGTGCCGGCGCGGGGTTGTCGGCGGGTATGGTCGACCACGACGAGGTCGAACACGTCGCCGACCTCGCTCGCATCCACCTCGACGACGAGGAGATAGAGCGGTTCGCGGCGCAGTTCGACGACATCCTCGAGTACTTCGACGCGCTCGACGACGTGCCCGAGACGGAGCGCGAGGCGGAGCTGTCGAACGTGTTCCGCCCCGACGAGGTGCGCGAGGGGCTGACCCAGGAAGAGGCGCTACGGAACGCCCCCGAGACCGAGGACGGCTACTTCAAGGGGCCGAAGGTCTCATGAGCGCCGACGACGAGTACAACGCCTTCGTCACCAGCGAGCGCATCGAGCCCACCGGCGAGGGCCCGCTCTCGGGAACGACCGTCGCCGTCAAGGACAACATCTCGACGGAGGGCGTGCGCACGACCTGTGGGTCGGAGATGCTCGCGGAGTACGTCCCGCCGTACGACGCCACCGTGGTCGAACGGCTGAAAGAAGCCGGCGCCACCATCGTCGGGAAGGCGAACATGGACGAGTTCGGGATGGGAACGACGACGGAGACGTCGGCGTTCGGTCCGACCCGGAACCCGGTCGACCCCGAACGCGTCCCGGGCGGCTCTTCGGGTGGTTCGGCGGCCGCAGTCGCCGCTGGCGAGGCCGACGTGGCGCTCGGTACCGACACCGGCGGCTCGGTCCGCTGTCCCGCGGCGTTCTGCGGCGTCGTCGGCATCAAGCCGACGTACGGGCTGGTGTCGCGGTACGGACTCATCGCGTACGCCAACTCGCTGGAGCAGATAGGGCCCATCGCCCCCACGGTCGAAGCGGCCGCCGAACTGCTCGACGTCATCGCCGGCCCCGACCCGAACGACGCGACGACCCGCGAGGCGAGCGAGGCGCGGAGCGCCTCGAACAGTCGAACGGGCGAAGCCCATGAGACGGCGGCGGACAGCGACTACGCGGCCGCCGCGGACGGCGACGTGGACGGGCTCTCCATCGGCGTGCCGACGGAACTCGTCGAGGGCGCCGACGAGGCGGTCGAGGCGGCGTTCTACGACGCTCTGGACGACCTCGAAGCGCAGGGAGCCACCTACGAGGAGGTGTCGCTTCCCTCCGTCGAGACCGCTGTGCAGGCGTATTACGTCATCGCCATGAGCGAGGCGTCGTCGAACCTCGCGCGGTTCGACGGCGTCCGCTACGGTACGAGCGGCGGCTACGAGGGCGACTGGAACGAGTCGTTCGCCAACGCACGTGAGGAGGGGTTCGGCGAGGAGGTCAAGCGGCGGGTCCTGCTCGGCACGTACGCGCTGTCGGCGGGCTACCACGACAAGTACTACAAGCAGGCACAGGACGCCAGGGCGTGGGTGAAACGCGATTTCGACGAGGCGTTCGAGGATGTCGACGTGGTCGCGTCCCCCACGATGCCCGTCCCGCCGTTCGAACTCGGCGAGAGCCTCGACGACCCCCTGCAGATGTATCTCGCGGACGCCAACACCGTCCCCGTGAACCTCGCGAACCTGCCGGCCATCTCGGTTCCGGCAGGCGAGACCGACGAGGGACCGGTCGGACTCCAGCTCGTGGGGCCGGCGTTCGGCGAGGAGACCATCGTGCGGGCGGCGTCGGCCCTGGAGTGAGGGTCCACCCCTACGCGAGTAACCTGCATCAATATTAATTATTGTCTGCGATGTACGGTGAGATATGCCTCTCGCTACCACACGCCACATCTGGGAGCGGCCGACCGTCGAGCACGTCGCGTGTGGCGCCGTCGGGACGGCCATCACCCTCGCGGTGCTGTATCTCGGGTTCGCCTGGTTCGTGGACGTGTTCTCCGCGCTGGGGGTGCTGTCGACGACGGCCCTGGTCGTCGCCACCGTCGTCTGGTGGGTGCTGTGGTGGTTGGCCCTGGAGATGCTGGTTGCGGCGACCGCCGAGACGGATTAGGCGCCGTCCTCGTCGTGGAGCGTCGCCAGTATCTCCGGGTCCGTCCGGAACTTCAGGACGTTGTGGATGACGCTGTTGCGGATGTTGGCGATGACGTCGCCGTGTTCCTTGTAGCACTCGTGTATCCACCGTGACTCCGCAGTGCGGTTCGAGAACATCATCACCGACTTCCACTGGTACTCGCCGTCCGACAGGAAGTAGAAGAGGGTGTTCGGGGAGTCGCGAATGTACTCCATAGCCTCGCGCCACCCCTCGGCGAAATGTTCGGCGTTGAACTTGAACTCGAACAGCCCGAAGATGAAGTACTCCTCGTTCGGGATGATGGCCTCGCGGAACACGCCGTGCTCGCGCATCCCGCGGATGGACTCGCTGACGGTGACGTGGCTCACCTGGATGTCGTACTTCTCGTCGAGCAGGGTCGCCAAGTCCCGCGACGATAGCTGTGGGTCCCGGGACAGTTCGCGCAACACCAGCACGTCCCGTTCCTTGAACTCCCAGTCCGGCGCGTCGTTCGTCTCCTCTCGCATCGGTCAGGCACCCCCCGTTTCGGCGAGGAACGTCGCCACCCGGTCGCGGTACCGCTCGGCGCGGTCCTCGACGACCCAGTGGTACGCCTGGTCGAGCGGTTCCACCTCGCCACCGACATCGGCGGCGAGTCGCTCGCCGTACGCGATGGGTTGCATCACGTCGTCTTCCGCCCACAGACACAGCAGCGGGCAGTCGATGTCGTCGTACTGTATCTCGGTCGTGTGGTTCGTGTTCGTCGCCACTGCCGCCCGGGCCAGCGCCCGCTTGCCGCCCTCCTGCATCCACGGGTACTTCATGCCCGCGACGAACGCGGGGTCCGCCTCGCCGTAGGCGCCCTCGTCGAAGGCGAAGTCGAGTTTCCCCTCGAACTCCTCGTCGTCCATGTCGGCCGTGCGGGGGAGCCCGAGCGTCGAGATGAACTCGACGGGCCAGGAGTCGTAACAGACGACGTTTGAGCAGACGAGCGAGCGGACGCGCTCCGGGTTGTGCGCGGCAAAACGGAGCGCGACGCCGCCCCCGATGTCGTGACAGACGACGTGGGCTGACTCCACGCCGAGGTGGTCGAGCAGGTCCTCGAGCGCGCCCTCCTGTGCCCGGATGGACCGGTCGAACCCCTCCGCGAACGAGGAGTTGCCGTACCCCACCAGGTCGGGGACGACAGTACGGTAGTCGTCTTCGAGGTGGGGAGCGACCCCGCGCCAGAGGAACCCCCACGTCGGAACGCCGTGGAGGAACACGACCGGCTCACCATCGCCCTCGGAACGGTACGCCATCTCGACGTCGTGGCCGTCGACGGAGACCGTCGCGGTCTCCTGTGCGGCCGTCCAGTCCTCGTGGTCCATCACAGTAGTCGGTCCGCGATGATGTTCTTCTGGATTTCGCTCGTCCCCTCGTATATCTTGGTGATACGGGTGTCGCGGTAGAACCGCTCGGCCGGGTGGTCGGTGACGTAGCCCGCACCCCCGTGGACCTGCAGGCCCTCGTCGGCCACGTCGACGGAGGTTTCGCTGGCGAACAGCTTCGCCATCGACGCCAGCCGGACGGCCTCGTCGTCGGTGTTCTCGGCGACGTGGCTGGCCGCTCGGTAGGTCAGCGAGCGGGCCGCCTCCACCTGGGTCGCCATCTCCGCTATCTTGTGCTGGATGGCCTGGAACTCCGAGATGGGCTGGTCGAACTGCTCGCGGTCGGTGGCGTACTCGCGGGCCGCATCGAGCGCGCCCTGTGCGGCACCGACGGCCTGCGCCGCGACGCTGGTCCGCCCGGACGCGAAGAACTCCATCAGCTGGTAGAACCCCTGGTTCACCTCGCCGACGACGTTCTCCTCGGGGACGCGGACCCCGTCGAGCACGATTTCGGCGAGGTCCGACGCCCGGATGCCGAGCTTGTTGTCTATCTTCGTGGGCTGGAACCCGTCGGTGTCGGTCGGCACGAGGAACGCCGTGATGCCCTGATGGCCCGCGCCGGGGTCGGTCTTCGCCATCACGACGGCCACGTCCGCGACGGTGCCGTTCGTTATCCACATCTTGGTGCCGTCGATGACCCACTCGTCGCCGTCCTGCTCGGCTCGCGTCTCCATGCCGGCGACGTTCGAACCGTGAGCGGGCTCCGAGATGCACGAACAGGACGCCGATTCGCCGGAAGCGATACGGGGAAGCCACTCCTCTTTCATCCACTCATCGCCGTACTCCAGGAGCATCGAGGAGCCGAACCCGGCGCTCCCGACCGCCGAGCCGATGCCGGGGTCGGCACGCCACAGTTCCTCCGTGACGATGACCCGCGAGAGTGGGTCCATCCCCGCACCGCCGTACTCTTCGGGGATGTGTGGCGCCACGAAGTCGAGTTCGGCGGCCTGCCGTCTGAGGTCCTCGGGGTACGCCTTGTTCTCGTCGTGGTGGTCCGCGACCGGGCGTATCTCCTCCTCGCCGAACTCCCGGACGGCCTGGCGCACGGCGTCGTGCTCCGCCGTGAGTCTGAATGACATGGCGGACAGTGGGCGTTACGGTGTTAAATAAGCATCGCCGAGAGCCGAACGTCGTTAAGCGGTTTAGGCGTGAGCGCCGCCTGCCGCCGGCTCAGTCGCCCTCGAGTTGGGTGAGCGTCTCCACGTCGGGGATGTCCGCGGAGGCGCTCGTTATCTGTTTCATCCGCTGGGTGTGCTTGCCGGTGGCGTACGCGGTGAGGTCCTCCGGCCCCGGGCCGTATATCTCCTCGTCGTCGTCCTCGTCGAACGAGGCGGTGGTGATGCCGTTGACGAGCGGGACCAGTTCGTTGACCGTGTCGTGGAGCAGTTGCGGGTCGACGCCCTCCTCCCGGACGAGTTGCTTGAGCTTCAGCATCCCGAAGCCGACGTGCCGGCCCTCGTCGCGCCGGATGAGGTCCATCCCGGCACAGAGGCCGTCGAGGTTCGGCGTCTCGTCGGTGCGGTCGCTGTAGGTCGTCTGGAGGCCGTAGTAGGCGGTCTGTGCGAGGATGCCCTCGATGGTGAGGTGGTAGTGACACAGCGCCTCCGCGCGCGTCTCGGGAGTGTCCTCGACGAGCAGGCGGTCCATCGCGTCCGCCATCCGGTCGAACAGTTCGACGTAGTCGTCGTCGAACCACTCGTCGGCGTGGGGCGAGGAGCGCTCGACGCCGCGTTCGTCCTCCGCCGGGTGGATCACCTCCCGCCAGTACCGGTCGAAGAAGTCGGTGTGTTTCGCCTCCTCGTACAGCTGGGTCGTGAGGAACATCTCCTCCTCCGGCTCGTCGAGCACGACCGCAAGCGGCGCGAGGTCCTCGGTGACCGCCTCCTCGCCGGCGCCGAACTTGGCGATGCCGGCCCGGAACCCGTCGAACTGGTCGTCGTCCAGTTCCACGAGGCCCGCGGCATCGCCCGAGAGGTCTATCTCGGCGGGGTCCCAGTGGCGTTCGACGGCGTTCCGGTAGTAGCGGAACGAGCGGTCGGACCGCTCCAGTCGGAGCTTTCGGCTCATGCTAGCGAGTGACAGCATCGCGTCGCATAAACGTTCTCCGCGCGATGGTCGGCTGCTTAAGTATGTCCGTCGATATGCGGGCTACTCGCCCTCGAACTCGGGGGCGCGGCCCTCCATGAACGCGGTGGCCCCCTCCTCGTGGTCGTGCGTCTCGAACACCGCGGCCTGCGCGGCCGCTTCGTTGTCCTGTGCCTGCTTTAACGAGGCGTCGAACCCCTGGTTGATGACGTTCTTCGAGGTCCGGAGGGCGACGGTCGGGCCGGTTGCGACCCCCTCGATGAACTCCGCGGCCTCGGTCTCGAACTCGTCGGCGTCGTACACGTGATTGAACAGCCCCAGGTCGGCGGCGCGGTCGGCGTCCACCTGCTCCCCGGTGAACACCAGTTCCTTGGCGACGTTCTCGCCGACGACGCGGGGCAGGAGGTAGGAAGTGCCGGTGTCGACGGCCAGCCCGACCTGTCGGAACCCGAAGGAGATGCGGGCGTCCTCGCTGGCCAGCAACACGTCGCAGGCGAGCGCGAGGTTGCCGCCGGCGCCGTACGCGACGCCGTCGATCTTGGCGATGGTCGGGAGGTGGAACTCGTAGAGGCGCCGCACCGCCCGCGAGGTCTCGTGCTGGATGCGCTCGACGGCCTCGTGGAGCTCCGCGGAGCCCGACAGCATCTCCATCATCGCGTTGATATCGCCGCCGGCACAGAACGTGCCTTCGGTTCCGGTGACGACGAGACAGCGCACGTCGTCGCGGGCTTCGAGCTCGTCGATGGCGTCGACGATGGCCGCCGACATATCGGCGGTCAGGGCGTTGTAGTTGTCCGGACGGTTCAGCGTCAGCTCCGCGACCCCGTCCTCCACGTCGAGGACGAGCGTGTTGTTGCTCATGCGTCCGTGACTGACGCGCATAGATTGTAAACCTTGCCGGGGGCAGACTCCACCATCGTTCACGACGGACGACTACCGCTCACGGCGACGATCCATGGAAAAAAGGCCCGTGTATCCGCCGCACTAACTGGATACTGGGCCGCTTCTAGTCGCCGTCCGTGCAACACGAACAGTTCGGACGCGCGGCCGTCGCGGTGGCGCTTGCGGTCCTGCTGGTGGCGGCGGCGCTCGTGCCCGCCGCCGCGGTCGCCGCCCAGGAGGACACGACCGTCGCCGACGGCCACACCGGCTCCGTCGACGAGGGACGGGAGGACAACGAACAGCAGAAGTACCCGCTGAACTACACGTTCTTCCCGGTCGACCGTCAGCCCGGGAACGTGGACGGCGAGGCGAAACACTTCGCCGTCGGGCTCACCGAGGACATCCGGCTCCACTGGATCGTCGTCACCTCGCCGGACTTCGGCTTCGGCAACTGCGAGCCGAGCGACACCAACGCGTTCGGCATCGACCGCGGCAACGACAACGAGGGCACCCAGACGGACGAGAGTCTGCTCACCTCCTACAAGAGCTACAACTCCAAACCGAACGCCATCCAGATAGCCTACTACAAGGAGGACGCGCTGGCCGGCGGGCCCGTGCGTATCAACGTCGAGGACCAGATCGTCGCCGCCCAGACCGCTTGCTACGACAACCCCGAGCAGAGCGGCTGGTACCGCGTCGACGGGATGATAAACGGGTCGACGAAGATGGACACGCAGACCGACTACACGATTCAGGCGGCGACGCAGTGGATATACGTCTGTGACTGTTCGAGCCGCGAGGAGGCCCGCCAGACGCTCGGGCCGCCGCCGGGCGCCGACTCCGGGTCCAGCGGCGGGAGTTCGACGCCCGACTCGACCGCGACGCCGAGCGCGACGGCCACGCCCACCCCGACGCCTGACGCCGGTAGCTCGACGACGCCGGCGTCGAGCGACACGCCCACCCCACAGCGGTCCACCGCCACGCCGGCGGACGAGCCCGCGGCCGGTGGCGGGGGCGGTGACGGCGGAAGCGACTCGGGCGGTTCAGACGACGGCTCGACGGGCGGCGCCGCCCGGACCGCGACCCAGCAGAGAGCGGACGCCGACCGCCCGGCGCGTCGGACCACGACCGACGGGAGCGTGCCGGTCACGCCCACCGTCGCGGAGGGGCCCGGGTTCGGGACGCTCCTGGCCCTCGTCGCGCTCGTCGGTGCTGGGCTGGTCGTGCTCGGACGGCGGTGAGACGGGGTTAGCTCCCGTCGTCGGCGCCGAGATACGCCTCCTGTACCGCGGTGTTCTGCCGGATTTCTTCGGGTGGTCCCTCGGCTATCTTGGCGCCGAAGTTGATGACGATAGCCCTGTCTATCAGCGACAGGAGCCCGCGCATGTTGTGGTCGACGACGACGAGCGTCGTCCCCTCGTCGCGCAACTGCTCCAGCAGCTCCGAGAGCTGACCGATCTCGCTTTCCGCGAGCCCGGCGAACGGCTCGTCGACCAGCATCAGGTCGGGACTCGTCGCCATCGCTCGTCCGATTTCGAGCCGCAACATCCCCGCGTGGGGGAGTTCGTCCGGCGTCCGGTAGAGGTCGTCACCGAGTCCGACCCGCTCACAGAGGTCGATGGCCTGTGCGCGTGTCTCGCCGCGGAGCCCCGACGTGGAGAACAACTCGTCGGGCACGAGCGCCGTCTCGAGGTTCGCCAGCACCGTCCGGTCCCGGAACGGTCGGAACTCCTGGAACGTGCGGGCGAGGCCGCGGTCGACCATCTCGTAGGCCGCGGCGCCGGTGACGTCCTCGCCGCGGTAGTACACCGTTCCCTCCGTCGGCGGATAGCGGCCGGTGATGCAGTTGAACGTGGTCGACTTGCCGGCGCCGTTCGGGCCGATGAACCCGAGAATCTCCTGTTCCTGCACCGCAAACGAGAGGTCGTCGACGGCCGTGAGGCCGCCGAACCGCTTCGTCAGCCCATCGGCGACGAGCACGCCGTCGTCGGGGCCGTAGCTGTCGTCGAGAGCGTCCGCGCTCGGCTCCCGGGGTTCGCTACTCATCGGTCGTCACCCCCGAGGATGGCCTGTAGCTCGTCGACCCACTTCCGCAGGACTCGCTGGACGGGTGCGGTGCCGCCGTCCGGAACCGGGTCGCCGGCGGTCCGACCGACTCTGGAGCGGGCCGAGCGCACCACCCGCGGGACGATGCCCTCCGGGAGGAAGAACAGGAACAGTAGCGTCACGACGAGGAACACGAGGAAGTAGAACTCCCCGACGGAGCGGTTGACTATCGGTACGACTATCTCCAGGTTGCGGAGCCACGTCCGCAACATGTAGAAGAAGAGGCCGCCGAACGCGGCACCGGTGATGGTTCCCATCCCGCCGAGGATGGCCGCGACGATGACCTCGATGCTGACGACCAGCGCCAGCAGTTCCGAGGTGGTGAACGAGCCGACGCTGAACCCGTACATCGCGCCGGCGAAGCCGCCGACGAGCCCCGACAGCAGGAACGCGAACAGTTTGAACTTCGCGGGGTTCTTGCCAGTCGCGGCGACGGCTATCTCGTCTTCGCGGATGGCGGTGAACACGGTCCCCGCGTCCGACCGCGTGACCGCGAGGAACACCACCAGCGCGAGCAGGAACACGGCCAGCCCGAGATAGAACCCGGAGAGCGGGTCGTAGGCGGGGCTAGCGATGGGGCCGATGGCGCCGAAGTTGTCGACGGTGCCGACGCTCACCAGCCCCAGTTCCCCGCCCGTGAGGTCCGGGTAGAACTTGAACACCGAGATGAGGATGATGGGCGTCACGAGCGTCACGAGCGAGAAGTACGGCCCCTTGAGCCGGAGGCTCGGGAAGCCGATGAGCAGACCGGCGGCCGCGGCCGCCAGCGCGCCGATGGGCACGGCGAGCCACGGGTTGATGCCGAGATGCAGGTTCGCCATCCCGGCGGCGTAGCCGCCCACGCCGAAGAACAGCCCGTGGCCGAACGATATCTCGCCGGTGTAGCCCGAGACGAGGTCCCAGCTCATCACGAACGTCGCGAAGAACAGCGCCTGCGCGAACTGGAGCGTGGTGATGGCGGGAGCCACGAACGGAAGCACGAACAGCACCGCCAGTCCGAGCAGGCCGAACTGGTGGTGGGTCGCCATCGTCCGGGGGTTCAACAGGTCCTCCCACGTCTTGGTGTCGGATTCGGTTTCTCCTGCCATGGTCATTCGGCGAGTTCACGCCCGAACAGGCCCTCGGGTTTGACGAGCAGTACGAGCACGAGCACGACGAGTGCGGATACGCCCGCGAGCCGCGTGCTGACGAACTCGATGGTCAGCGTGTCGAGCAGGCTGATGAGGTACGCGCCGATGACGGAGCCCCGGATGGAGCCGAGGCCGCCGACGACGACGATGGCGAACGACAAAAGCAGCGGCGACCGCCCCATGAACGGACTGGCCGTCTGGAACGACGCGAGGAACACGCCCGCGATGCCGGCGAGCGCGCCCGCCAGTATCCAGGTGTACGAGTAGACATCGTCCGGGTCGATGCCGACCAGGGATGCGCCCTTCTCGGACATCGAGGTGGCGAGGATGGCCTGCCCCGTCCGCGTCCGGTTGACGAAGTAGAACAGCGCACCGATGAGCACCCACGACAGCACGAACACGACGATGCGGTTCGACTGCAACTGCTGACCGAGCACGGTGGTCTGTCCGGCGATGAGACTGGAGACGACGATGTCCTGGCCGCCCCAGACGACCAGCACCACCTGCTCGACGATGAGCCCCATCACGAGCGTCAGTATCAGCACCGTCACCGGGTTGTGCCGTGCGGGCCGGATGAGTCCCTTGTAGAACGCGAGACTCAACCCGGCGGGAACGACGGCGGCGGCCACGAGGCCGACCCACACGCCGGCAGGGCCGGCGACAATCTCACCGACGGCCAGCGCCGAGTAGGCCCCGATGGTGAGGATGGCGCCGTGCGCGAGGTTCAACACCCCGCCGACCCCGAAGATGAGGGTGAATCCGATGGCGACCAGCGAGTAGAGGGCCCCGAGCATCAGGACCTGCGTTGCGAGGTTTGCGAGACCGGCCATGGTTCAGACCCAGGGCGGACTCGTGTACTCGCTGGTGGCGTACTTGTCGGGCCAGATGACCTGCTGGGTGCCCGAGTCGTTCTGCTGTTGCCACTGGAAGTAGACGCCGCGAGTGAACTCCTCGCCGTACTTCACGTCGTGGGGGAACTCGGCGTCCTGGCCGTAGAACTCCACCGTGCCCGCGGTCCCGGTGTACGACATCCCCTCCAGTTCGGAGACGATGTCGTCGCCGTTGACCGACTCCGCGCCCTCGATGGCGTTCTTCAGCATGTACATCGCGTCCTGCACGGAGTAGCCCGTATAGACGGGGTAGCCGCCGAACTCCTCCTGGTAGGCGTTCGCGTACGGCACGGTCTTCTCGGTAATCTCCGACTGTGGCGTCGCCGTCGTCTGCGAGAACGTCGAGATGGCCGCTCCCTTCGTCGCCTTGTAGAACGACGGCAACTGCGTCGGGACGTGGATGCCGCCGTAGCCGAACGAGCGCTGCTGTTTCGCCCACTGGACGAGCGACGTGGTGCCGATGTGGGCAAGCGCCGTGAACGCGCCGTCCACGTCGTTCCCCTCGAGTTCGTCGTAGATGGGGGTGAAGTCCTCCGTCCCCTCCGCGACGCGTTTGACCGACGACACCTCGACGCCGGTCGAGGCGAGGTCCGACTGCATCCGCTGGGTGACCGGTTCGGTCCATTTGAAGTCCTCGGCGATGAACGCGACCTTCTCCCAGCCCATCGACTCGAAGCGGTCGTTGGCGAACTGGATGAGCGACTCCGCGAGGAAGTTGGAGTTGACCGGGCCGGTCCGGAACCAGTACTTGAACTTCTCGTAGTCCTCCTTCACTCGGCGGGGCGCCTCCGGCGTCGCCGCACCCGCGGTCAGGTGTGGGGTCCCCGCCTCCGCGATGTTGCCCATGATGGACAGCAGGTTCTCGGAGCCGAAGATGCCGGTCGTCGCGTGGACGTTCTGCCCGGTCGTCAACTCCTGGTACGCCGAGCGCGTGGTCGCGGGGTCGTCCTTCGTGTCCTTGGTGAACACCTCGACGTCCGAGCCAGCGATGCCGCCGGCGTCGTTTATCTGCCCTGCCGCCAGTTTCGCCGTGTTGAGGATGGACGACCCCATCGGGGAGTCGGCCGGCCCCAGCACGCCGACCTTTATCGTCTCCGGCACGCCGCCGCCCCCGCCGCCCCCGATGGTGTCCGTACACCCGGCCAGCGCAGCAGCGGTGGCACTGACGCCCGTCGCCTTCAGGAACGACCGCCGCCCGACGTTTTCATCGTTCGACATGTCGTCACTCGCTTTTCCAGTCTCAGCGTTACTGCCCGTACCCTTACCATCGTTAACCATGGTGGCCGGTAACAGTTTTCAATAGCGGACAGATAAATATACGGGCTTGAACCGGCGGCGGTGTTAAATACTACTCGTCAGCGAGCGGTCCAGCCGCCGTCGACCGACAGCACCGACCCCGTGACGTAGGAGGCGGCGTCGCTGGCGAGGAAGGCGACGGGGCCGGCGATTTCGCGCGGCTCCGCGAACCGGTCGAGCGGCGTCCGGTCGCGCACGGAGTCCGCGAGCCGTTCGTTGCTCGTCACCTCGTCGATGAACTCCGTGGCGACGTAGCCGGGCGCGACGCAGTTCACGCGTACGTCGGGCGCCCAGTCGAGCGCGAGGCTCTTGGTCAGCCCCACGAGGCCGTGTTTGGAGGCGACGTACGGATGCTGGCGCGGCAGACCGACGACGCCGCCGACGGAGGCGACGTTGACGACACAGCCGCCGGTCTCCGCGAGGTCCTCTGCGGCGACGCGCGCGCAGGTGAACGCGCCACCGACGTTCACGTCGAGCACCCAGTCGAGCGCCTCGTCGTCGATGTCCTCCGGGAGGCCGAGCGCCTCGTCGGGGTTGACGCCCGCGTTGTTCACCACCACGTCGAGCGGCCCGAGCGCGTCGCGCACCTCGTCGAACGCCGCCGTCACGTCGTCGGGGTCGGACACGTCGCAGGTGACGACACACGACTCCCGGCCGCGGTCGCGCACCTCCTCGGCGACCTGGGTCAGGTCGTCTTCCGACCTGGACAGGGGCGCGACGTCGGCGCCCGCCTCCGCTAATCCGTGTGCGACTGCGCGCCCGATGCCGCGGGAGCCACCGGTCACGACTGCCGTACGTCCGGACAGGTCGAACTCGTCCATGGAGGCACTCCTCGGGGCGGCCGCTTGAGGCTATCGCCATCGGAGGGGTAGCTATACCCGGTCGGCGTCCGTCGAGTCGGCATGGAGATTCACTGGCACCGGAGCGACCTCCGGGCCACCGACAACACGGGGCTGGTGGCCGCCGAGGGGGAGGTCATGCCGGTGTTCGTGTTCGACGACGGCGTGCTCCGGTACGGCTCGCCGCCGCGCGTGGCGTTCATGCTCGACGCGCTCGCGGAACTGCGCGAGTGGTATCGCGAGCGTGGTGGCGACCTGTACGTCGCCCGGGGCGACCCTTCGGCGGTCCTACCTGAGCTGGCGGCCGACCATGGAGTCGAGGCCGTCCACTACGCCGCCGACCACTCGGGACTGGCCCGCGAGCGCGACCGTGCGGTCACCGCGGCACTGGAGGACGCCGGCGTCGCGGTCCACGAGCACTCGGACCGCCTGCTCCACGAACCCGGTTCCATCCTGACGAACGACGGCGACCCGTACCAGGTGTACACCTACTTCTGGAAGAAGTGGCGCGACCGCGAGAAGGCCGACCCGCACGACGCACCGTCGGCCATCGCGGACGTGTCGGGCGAGGAGCTACCGACGCTCGAGGACCTGGGGTTCGAGGAGCCCGATGCGGACGTTCCGGCGGCCGGGATGGACGCGGCCCGCGACCGACTCGAGTCGTTCTGTGACGGCCCGATATTCGAGTACGCCGACGCCCGCGACGACGTGGCCGAGGGCGCCACCTCGCGGCTGTCGGCGCATCTCCGGTGGGGGACCGTCGGCGTCCGCGAGGTGTACGCCGCCACCGAGGCGGCGATGGCCGACGCGCCCGACGACGAGGCGCGGGAGTCGGTCGAGGAGTTCCAGTCGCAGTTGGCGTGGCGGGAGTTCTACCACCACGTCCTCCACTTCAGCCCCGAGGTGGTGACGGAGAACTTCAAGAGCTACGAGAACCCAATCGAGTGGCGCAACGACCCCGACGAGATAGCCGCGTGGACGGCCGGCGAGACGGGCTACCCCATCGTCGACGCCGGGATGCGACAGCTCCGCGAGGAGGGGTTCATGCACAACCGCGTGCGGATGATAGTCGCCTCCTTCCTCACGAAGGACCTGCTCGCCGACTGGCGCCACGGCTACGCGCAGTTCCGCGAGCATCTCGTCGACCACGACACCGCCAACGACAACGGTGGCTGGCAGTGGGCGGCCTCCACCGGGACCGACGCCCAGCCGTACTTCCGTATCTTCAACCCGATGACCCAGGGGGAGCGGTACGACCCCGACGCCGAGTACGTCGCCCGCTACGTGCCCGAACTCCGGGGCGTCGACCCCGAGACGGTCCACTCGTGGCACGAACTCGACGACGAAACCCGGGAGGCGGCCGCCCCCGACTACCCCGCGCCCGTCGTCGACCACTCCGAACGCCGAGAGGAGGCGCTGGCGATGTTCGAGCGCGCTCGGGGCGACAGCGAGGAGTGACGCGGCGCAAACCTGTCACGAACCGTACTTAAATTCAGTAGAGGTGGAGGGTGCCTGACTCCTCAATCTTTTTGAGCGACCCCGACGTGTCTCCCGACGGAGGAGATACCATGAGCGAACGTTCCAACCCCGAACTCGCACCGCTCCCGTACGACTACGACGCACTCGAACCGTCCATCAGCGAGCAGGTGCTGACGTGGCATCACGACACCCACCATCAGGGGTACGTGAACGGGCTCGATTCCGCGGAGGCCACGCTCGAGGAGAACCGCGAGGAGGGCGACTTCTCCTCCTCGGGGTCGGCCATCCGCAACGTCACCCACAACGGCTGTGGCCACTATCTCCACACGCTGTTCTGGGAGAACATGGACCCCAACGGCGGCGGCACGCCCGACGGTGACCTCGCGGCCCGCATCGACGAGGACTTCGGCTCCTACGACGCCTGGAAGGGCGAGTTCGAGGCCGCGGCGTCCGCGGCTGGCGGCTGGGCCCTGCTCGTCTACGACCCGGTGGCCAAACAGCTCCGCAACATCGTCGTCGACAAGCACGACCAGGGCGCGCTGTGGGGTGCCCACCCCATCCTCGCGCTCGACGTCTGGGAGCACTCCTACTACTACGACTACGGTCCCGACCGCGGCTCGTTCATCGACGCGTTCTTCGACGTCGTGAACTGGGACAAGGTCGAAGAGGAGTACCAGACGGTCACCGAGCTGTTCGAGTAAGGCAGTTCCCCGACTTCCCGATTTCTTTCAGTCGTCCGCCGCCGCCGTGTAGTCGTCGATGAGTCCCGTATCGTCGCCGTGAGCGTACTCCGTGTTTCGGAGCGTCTCGTACAGCGCGTCGAACGCGATATCGGCGTCGGCGTCGACGCTCGCGAGCACGCCGAACCCGTCGAAGAACGTCCGGAACGTCGTGAACTCGTCGAACCCGCGCACTGTGTACTCGTAGTCGGCGTACGTGAGGTCGTCGTACGTGTGCCGGGTGATGAACCCGTACCGCTCGTTGTCGATGTACCGCGCCGGGTCGTGCCCCTCGAGTCGTTCGGCCACGTCCCGCCGGATGTAGAGACACCGCTCCGACTCCACGTCGAAGCTCCAGACATCGCGCAGTCCCGTTCCCGCGAACTCCCGGAAGACCGCCGTGAACTCGTCTGTGGCGTCGCTCATCCGGTTCGAGGTCGGCGGGCACGTATGAAGAGGCTCGCCCCGTATCGAGTCGTGAGCCGGGGGAACACGTAGCGTTTACCGGCCCCTCCCCCGTACGCCCGGTCATGCCGCGACCCAAGGAGACGTTCGACGACCTCCGGACGTTCGAGTTCCGCGACCCCGAGGAAGTGCTCGACCCGGACACTATGTACACGGTTTACGAGATCGCCCGCCTCCTGCAGGGGCTCGACGCCGACCGCGAACTGGACGCCGCGACGGAGGACATCCTGCTCGACTGGGCCATCCCCTGGATGCTCGACCACGAGTCGGCGTTCGTGTTCGCCGAACCGGAAGACGAGGACGCCCCCGGCTTCTACGGGCTGAGCCCGGACGCCACGGAATGAAACTGCTGGTCGCGGGCGGGGCCCGGGTGGATGCCGGCAAGACCACCTTCTCGACGGGGCTGTGCGTCGAGACGGCCGCGCCGGGCTACAAACCACGGGCGGGCAACGATTACTGGTTCGACACGGACGACTACCGCCACGCCGTCGAGCGGGGCCGCCTGTTCGGCAAGGACGCGAAGCGGCTGGCGGCGGCCTCGCCGGGCGACCCCGCGCCAGAAGAGTTGAACCCGGTCCACCGGCTCTGGACGCCGGCGCCGGGCGGCGGAGGGGGCCTGCTCGGACAGGACGACCGGTCGTTCCTCGTCGACCGGGTGCGCGTGGCCGGCGACGCCGACCTGCCGACCACCGACGCGGGCGACGCCTACGTCGTCAACGGCACCCGCGAGGTGCCCGATTCGGCCGCCGAGTCGTTGCCGCTCGACGACGCGGCGACGGTCGAGGCCCTGCCGGCGTTCAACGACCTGATGGCGTCGCTTCACCGGCCGGCGATGGCCGCCCTCGGCAACGACATCGAGAGCGAGGACCGAGCGGTCGTCGAATCCTACGCCGACATCGCGCTCCCGCTTCGGGGGTTCGAACCGGACGCGGTCGCGGTCGTCGAGCCCCGACGCTGTCGGGTGTACGACGGGCCGCGATACACGAAGGCCTGCGACGTCGCGTCCGGTAGCGCACACGAGGGGCGACTGGAGGAGCGCGTCGAGAACGTCCTGGAGTTGCTGGAGCCGGCGGCGACGGTCGAACTACCGGCGCTCGATGGGGAGACCCGCGCCGACCCCGAGGCAGTCGCGGACGCCTACGGACCCGCCTACGACGCGCTTCTCGCGAGCGCGCTACGCTGACATCCGCGCCGACCGCGCGGCGAGTTCGACGTGTCGGTAGGCGTCGGTGGTCGCGCTCGGCCCGTGGCCCGTGTGCAACTGTTCGAGGCTCTCGTCGACCGTCTCGAGCACGTAGTCGATGCTGTCGACCAGCGTCGCGCGGTCGCCCTCTTCGAGGTCGGTGCGGCCGAATCCGCCGTTCGTGAACACGAGGTCGCCCGCGAACAGCACCGACGCCGCCGACGAGTAGAAGCAGAGGTGGTCGTTCTTGTGACCGGGCGTGTGGAGCGCGCGGTACTCGTGGTCGCCCAGCGCGACGGCGTCGCCGTCGGCGATGGCGTGGTCGACCAGCGCGTGGTCGGGGTCGAACCCCCACACGTCCACGTCGAACGCCTCCACGACGGCGTCGGTGTTGCCGACGTGGTCCGGGTGGGTGTGAGTGAGCACTACCGCATCGAGGCCGCCGCCCTGCTCTTCGAGTTGGGAGACCACGTCGAATTCGCTACCGGGGTCGACCAGCACCGACCGGTCACCGGGCACGTGGAAGACGTTGCTCGTGAACGCGCGGACGCCCTGCGCGAGGTTGTGAATCATGCTCGCCGGTTACCACCGCCGGTACTTTCCGGTGTCGCTTGCGGTGGAACGCAACGCCCTTACCCCACGCGGGAGTCGACCGTGACATGAGACGGGCGTACGTCGCCGTCGCCGCCGTCGTCGGCATCTTCGTCTGCATCCAGGTGGGGGCGCTGGCGCTGGTCGAGCCGTTCAAATCCGCCGGCTATCAGACCGTCGAGGACCCGACGGACCCGACCAACTCGGTCATCTACATCCTCGCTATCCTCGTCGCCACGGCCGTCATGCTCGCGGCGTTCAAGTACGACGCAGACGTGCTCGTGCGTCTGCTCGTCGTCCTCTCGGCGACGTTCATCAGCTACTACGTGTTCGCGGTGCTTCTCCCGCCGGTGGTCGCGTTCGGCGTCAACGCCGTCGCGGTGGGGGCGGCGCTCGCGCTCGCGGCCGCCCTGCTGGTCTATCCGGAGTGGTACGTCATCGACGCCGCTGGCATCGTGATGGGGGCGGGCGCGGCCGGCCTGTTCGGCATCTCCTTCGGCCTCCTGCCGGCCATCGTCCTGCTCGCGGGACTGGCGGTGTACGACGCCATCTCGGTGTACGGCACCGAACACATGCTCGACCTCGCGTCGGGCGTCATGGACCTGAAGGTGCCCGTCATTCTGGTCGTCCCCCTGTCGGCGTCGTACTCGTTCCTCGACGACGACGGGCCGGAGGCGACTGAGCGCGACGGCGACGCCGCGGACGACGACGCGTCGCCCGAGGAGGAGAACGGGGAGGGGCCGATGGAGCGGGACGCGTTCTTCATCGGCCTCGGCGACGCGGTGATGCCGACGGTGCTGGTCGCCAGCGCGGCGTTCTTCAGTCCCGCCTCGGTACCGGACCTCGGCGTCCCCGGCCTCGCGGTGACCCTGCCCGCCGCGACGGCGATGGTCGGCACGCTCCTGGGCCTGCTCGTGTTGATGCGGATGGTGATGGCGGGACGGGCCCACGCCGGCCTGCCGTTGCTGAACGGCGGTGCCATCGGCGGCTACCTCGTCGGCGCGCTCGCATCCGGCATCCCGCTCGCACAGGCCGTCGGTCTCGCGTAGTGTTGCCTGTCGGACAGAACCGCGTTTCGGTTGCCGATAGGACAAAAATGTCTTTCAGCATATGCTTTAGTACCCGCGGGCCATCACCCCGGCTGTGGGGTCCCCGCCCCACGTGAGGCCCGAATCAGCTGTCTGTCATTCCACCACCGCAACTGGATTCGGTCCCACCGCGGCCACGGGGTCCCCGCCGTGGACACCGCGGGGCGGCACCACCGTCCCGTCCCGTGGCCGCAACCCTCTGACACGATACGCCCCCGTACCCCTGCATGCGAGCGTATGCTGAATTGACGACGAGCGACCGGTCCCGGCACCCACAAAGCACTTTCAGCGGCGTGGAGAACTCGTGGCGATGCCCCGCCGTCCCCTCCGTGACGTGGTCATCGTCCTGCTGGTGGCGCTCGGGACGGTCGGGTACGTCGTCGCGCTCGTGGCCGCCTCCGTCTACCTCGCCGGGTTCCTCGCGCACCTGCTCCCGCCGTCGGCGCTCGGTGTCGTCTGTGCGACCGCCCCGTTCTGCTGGCCGTGGTTTCTGCTCGTGGGCGTCGTCTGCCTCGCGGCTGGCATCGCGCTGTTGGCGACGGTCGCCGAGCGCGCGCCCGTCACACTCCCGGACGGCTGGTGACGGGCCGACGTCGCTCTCGGCTCTCGCGAGCGACGCCGGTCACCGGAGCGCGTCGCTCGCGGGCGCGAACTCGATGGTCTCGCCGAGCCCCTGCTCTGCCGCGCGCTCGTACAGCATCCCGGCGGCCGCGACCGTCTCGATGCCCGTCCCGCCGGAGTCGAACACGGTTATCTCCTCGCGGCTCTCGCGCCCGGGTTCGGTGCCCGCGACCACCTCGCCCAGTTCCGCGTGGACGTGGTCGTCGTCGACGACGCCCTCCTCGCGGGCCTGGAGGAACGCTCCCGCGTCGGAAAACGCCCGGTCCCGGAGGTCCGGCACGTACTTCGCCCGTTCGACGGTCCTGGTGTCGAGTTCGCGCGCGTCCGCATCGTACTGGCCCATCGCGGTGACGTGGGTACCCGCCTCCAGCAGTTCGCCGTCGAACACCGGTTCGGTCGCGTCCGTCGCCGTGACCACGATGTCGGCGCCCTCGATGGCCGCGTCCGAGGAGTTGACCGCCGCAACGGCGGCGTCGAGTTCGTCGTTCATCGAGGCCGCGAACGACTCGCGGTGCTCCTTGGTCGGCGAGTAGACGTTGACCGTGGCGAGGCCGCGGACGGCGTCCAGCGCCCGCAACTGCCCCTTCGCCTGTGGTCCGGAGCCGAACACCGCGACCACCTCGGCGTCGGGCCGCGCGAGTTCGTCCGCGCCGACGGCGCCCGCCGCGCCCGTCTTGAACGGGTTCAGCGATGCGCCGTCGAGCAGGGCCAGCGGCGCGCCGCTGTCCACGTCGAACAGCGGCAGGAAGAAGTGGGCGTCGCCGTCGCCGAAGCCGGCGGCGTACTGGTAGCCGCCCATCACGCCCGACTCCGGCAGGACGGCCATGTAGCCGGTGAGCATCCCCGCCGGGTCCTGGTTGACCAGTTTCGTCCGGGGTTCGGCGGCCGCTCCGTGGCCGCGCTGGCGATAGCCGTCACGCACCGCCTCGACGTACTCGCCGGGGGTCGCAAGGCCGCGCATCTCCTCGCTCGTCAGGAACAGCACCTCGGTCATACAAGCAGTTCCGGGCGACGGGTAATCAGCGTAGTGGCTGTCGGTCGAGCGGGAGCCGGAAGGTAGAGGAGAGCCGTCAGTTCGCGCCGAGTTCGGGACCGTCCGCCGCGGGCGCCGCGGGCGCGGCCGGTGCCTCGCCGGGAGTACGGACGAACATCCCGTGTCCGATGAGCGCGACAGCAATCAGCGAGGCGGCGATGATTGCGGTCGTGAGCGAGACGCCCGCGACGGTCAGCGCGGCGGAGCCACCGCCGAGCGCGAGCGGAATGAGGCCGAGAACGAAGTCGTAGTAACCTGCCATATCTACTATGACCTATGAGAGAAATCCCTATAAGTGTTTTTCATATGCGGCTGATACTATCGGAGGTAAATACTGGTTAGCATCTGGTTGGCCATAGATTGTATCTCCATAACTTATGCGACACCTATAAACCCCGAAAACGCACGAGGAGGCCCGCTACACCCCGATTTATCGGAGTACGTATCACCCGCACGCCCAGTAACCTGTCCGATTTCGTTCTGACAGGCGTTATCACGCGACGGAGCCGCGAGCCCCCGCACTACCCGGACGCTGAACCGACGCCTACAAGCGGGTCGGTTCGCCACTCCCGATGTGAACGGGAACGACCGGCGGATAACGGGGCTCGTGATGCTGGCACACGCGATGGTCCACACCTACGAGCTGTCGCTCCCGATTCTGCTGACCGTCTGGGCGGTGGAGTTCACCCAGCTGTCGGTGCCGCTGGTGGGTAGCGTCGCCGTCACGAGCTTCGTCCTCGGCGTCGTTCTCACGGCCGGCTACGCACCGTTCGGAATCGGCGCGCTCCCTGGGGGTGTGCTGGCCGACGCGTACGGCTCGCGCCCGCTCATCCTCGCGTCGCTCGTCGGGATGGGCGGCTCGTTCCTCGTGCTCGCGGTCGCTCCATCCCTGGCTACGGTCGCGCTCTGTCTGTTCGCGTGGGGCGTCGCCGCCTCGGTGTACCACCCCGCGGGATTGGCGCTCATCTCGAAGGGCGTCCGCGAGCGCGGGTCGGCGTTCGCCTACCACGGCATCGCGGGTAACCTCGGCATCGCGCTCGGGCCACTGTCGACGGCGCTGTTGCTGTTCGTGCTCGGGGACTGGCGTCCCGTCGTCGCCCTCCTCGGTGTACCGGCGCTCGTCGGCGCGCTCGCGGCCGCGCGCCTGGACGTCGACGAGACGGCCGCGGTCGGTGACGGCGGCGAGGCCGACGCCCGGGCCTCCGGGTCGGTCACGTCGCTCTCTGCCCTGCTTGCGGATTCGCGGGCGCTGTTCTCGGGGCTGTTCGCCGTCGTGTTCCTCGCGGTGATGCTGTCGGGGCTCTACTACCGCGGCTTCCTCACCTTTCTGCCACAGCTCCTCGACGGGTTCGGCGCGCTCGAGCCGGTGCAGTTCGCGGGCCGCGACCTCGCGCCCAGCCGGTACGTGTACGTCGGCCTGTTGATGGCGGGCGTCTTCGGCCAGTACGCAGGCGGCAAACTCACCGACCGGGTCCCCGTCGAGTGGGGGCTCGTCGTCGGCTACGGCAGTCTCGGCGTGCTGGCGGTCGTGTTCCTCCCGATTGCGACGGCCGGGCTCCTGCCGCTTCTGGCCGTCTGTGCGGTGATGGGCGTCGCGCTGTTCGTCGTCCAGCCGTTCTACCAGGCGACTGTCGCCGAATACACCCCGGCCGGCACGCGGGGGCTCTCGTACGGGTTCACCTACCTCGGCGTGTTCGGCGTCGGCGCGCTCGGCGGCGCCGTCGCGGGCGGACTGTTGACCGTTGCCGGGCCGGGCGCGCTGTTCGCCGTGCTCGCGGGGTTCGGTCTCGTGGCGGCGGCGCTGGGTCTCGTGCTCGTCCGACGCTAGCCCGTCAGTCGGGCGACCGTGGCGCGCCAACCGACGAGCAGTGCGCCGGTGACGAACAGCGACACGAGGAAGAAGGCGGGGTCGAACCCCCCGCGGACGAGGCTTGTCGCGCGGATGGCCTGGCCCACGATGTCCGCGCCGAGCCACGCGACCCCCGCGCGAGCGGCGGCCTCCCGGGGGGTCGCCAGCGCCCGCTCGTTGAAAACGCCGACGACCAGGCCCACGACCACCCAGCCGACGACGAACGGCGCCGCAACCTCCGGCGCGCGCACGAGCACCGCCCCGGACTCGTGTTGTAACACGCCCAGGACGCTGAACAGTCCGATACACACGAGGTCCCCCACCGCGGCGAGCGCCATCGTCCGCGAGACGGAGACGCGTGGCGACAGATCCATACACCCCCATCCGGCGCCGCCCGCTTAGTCGCCCCGTTTCACGCCCGCCACCGTGTAGGCGAACCCGCGTTCGGGGTGGAACGTCACCAGCCCCGCGTCCGCCATCAGCCCCGCGAGGTCGTCGGCCGTGTAGAACGTCGAGTCGAACCCGACCAGATGCTCCATCCTGACGAGGCCGCGCCCGCGCCAGGTCCCGGGGTCGAACTCCCGGACGACGAGCACCCCGCCCGCCCGGAGCACGCGCGCGGCGTCCTCGATGGCGGCCGCCGCGTCGGGGAAGTGATGCAACGCGTCGACGATAATGACGGCGTCGACGCTCCCCGTCCGGACGGGAAGGCGACCGGCGTCGCCCTGTACGGCGTCGAGTCCCGACGCGCGTGCTTCGGTGAGCATCCCCTGGGCGGCGTCGATAACGGTGGCGTCACCCAGCGCGCGGGCGGCCCGACCGGTCCCGCCGCCCACGTCGAGAACGCGTTCGAAGGGGCCGGTGCCGAACGCGAGGCCTGCCTCGAGGCGGTCGGCGTCGGCCGCCGGCATCCCTAGCTCGTAGAGCCGGGCGAACCGGTCGAACAGCGACACGTCGCGCGTGGCCGTGTGGCGCATACCCGAGTATGGGGCCGCCGGGAGTAACGCGTTTCCCTCGCGGGCGCGTTCGGCGAGTCATGGAGTTCGCGCTCCTCGGGTGGCCTCCGGACGGTCCGACGCTCCGGCTCGACTGGGAGCGGTTCAGCTACGCCGGCAAGTTCGTGATGTCCGCGACCGGCAAAGCAGTCGTCCGCGAGGGCGAGCCGACCGACGGCGAGTTCGACGACCACGTGCTCGGGGCCGTCGCGTTCAACGAGGACCGCACCGACGCCGGGGCGCTGTGGCTCCGGTACGTCACGGTCCGCGAGGACCGCCGCGGCGAGGGGCTCGGCGCGCGGCTCTGCGCGTTCACGGCGGCCCGCGCCGAGGCGCGCGGCTACGAGCGCGTCCGCATCGCGGTCAACAACCCCTTCGCGTACGAGGCGCTGTACAAGGCCGGCTTCGGGTTCACCGGCCGCGAGACGGGACTGGCCGAACTCGTGCTCGAACGGCCGGGCGACCGCTCGACCGACCGGTACCGTGGGGGGCTCGCCCGGTTCCGCGAGCGCGACCTCTCGGCGAGCGAGCGTGCCTTCCTCGACGCGCGCGACGAGGTGCCGGGGACGGTTGCCACGCCGACAGAAAACTGATAATCTAGCGCACGCCACTCCCGGACATGGTCCCCGATACCGACTCCGAGCGCGGCTGTCCGAAATGCGGCAACACCGGCACCGACGTCGGCCAGATATCCACGACCGGTGGCGGCCTCTCGAAGATGTTCGACATCCAGACGAACTCGTTTCAGGTCGTCTCGTGTACGAACTGCGGCTACTCGGAGCTGTACCGCGACACCACCTCCGGCACGAGCGACATCGTCGACGTGTTCCTCGGGTGATGGCCGCGGCGGTGTTCGTCCTGTTTGCCCTGCTCGCGCTCGCGTTCCCCGTGTTGCTGTATCTCGCGGTGCGGTCGGAACACGACCAGCGGCGCGAGATGGACCGCGAGGAAGCCGAACGCGCCGCCCGCCGCGATACGCGCGACGACCGCCGGAACACGGACGACCGCTGACGCGCGGGCGCCGACCGACGCGGTCGGGCTGTCGAACCGGACCGTGTCTATTTATCCCTGGCTGTCGTGCGACCACGTACCATGCATATCACGACCATGACCGTCGTCTCGGTCGGAGACCCGACTGGGCTCGGCGTCGCCTGCACGCCGGCGGGCTGTTTCCAGGTGGTCGTCCTCCTGCGTGCGGTCGTCATCGGCCTCTCCGGGCTGTTGGGAGTCCTCGGTGCGCTCTCGTATCTCGCTGACGCCTCGCAGACCACGCGGGAGGAGCGCCGCCGGGTCCGCGCCGAGCGCGACGCCCTCGAGTCGTTCATCGACCGGGTCCGTGCGCTCTCGCCCACCACGCCGTCGGCCGACCACGGAGCGGGGTACACCCCCGCGGTGCTGACGAGCCAGTCCGGGCCCGACGCCGCGGCCGTCGGCGAGGCCTACCGGGAGACGATGCTGTCGGTGGACCACTACGAGGAAGACTACGGGGAGCCGCTGGGGGCGAATCTCCGTGCCGAACTTGGCCCGGACGTGGCGAACGCGCTGGCGTCCGGTGGGCCACTCACGCCTGACCTCCAGCAGGCGGTCGTCGCCGCGGGCGAGCAGGCCCGCACGGAGCGCGAGGCGTTCCTGACGGAACTCGGCACGGAGGCCGACGCGCTGGCGGAGTCGGCCGAGCGGCTCCAGTCCATCGAGGCGGCGCTCGACGAGGCCCGCGCCGCCCCGGACATCGACGACTTCGAGTCGCTGGCCGACCGCTGGCAACGGCTCGACCGCCTCGAGGCCGCCTGCGTTGCGGTGGTCGACGACCGACGCGCCTCGCTTTCGGACCGCGACGCGTTCGACCTCTCGCGGTATCTCTACGAGTCGGTCGGCCCCCCGTATCCGGTGGTCGCGGCCGCGGCTGACCTGCTCGGGGAGGTGCGGGTGGAACGCGACCGGACGACGGATATGCTGACGCGCGTCGTCTGAACCGGACGGCGAGGTTTCAAGCGCCCGCCCCCCCTACCACCGTGCGATGGGAAATGCGGACCTACGACAGCTCGCCGTCCTCGAGACGGTGTCGTTCGACGAACTCGGCGGTGGCGTCGTCGCCGTCGACGCGCACAACTGGCTCTACCGGTATCTGACGACGACGGTCAAGTTCACCCGCGACGAGGCGTACACGACCGCGAGCGGCGCGGAGGTGGCCAACCTCATCGGCGTCGTCCAGGGGCTCCCCAAGTTCTTCGAGCACGACCTCACGCCGGTGTTCGTGTTCGACGGCGGCGTCACCGACCTGAAGGACGACGAGGTCGAACAGCGGCGCGAACAGCGCGAGCGTTACGAGGAGCAACTGGCGGAGGCACGCGAGGAGGGCGAGGACGCCGCCCGCATCGCGGCCCTGGAGTCGCGGACCCAGCGGCTCACCGACACCATCCAGCGGACGACCCGCGGGTTGCTCGAGCGGCTCGACGTGCCCGTCGTCGAAGCGCCCGCCGAGGGCGAGGCACAGGCGGCCCACATGGCCCGGAACGGCGACGCCGACTACGTCGGCACCGAGGACTACGACGCGCTCCTTCTGGGCGCGCCGTACACGCTCCGGCAACTCACCTCGAAGGGCGACCCGGAGCTGATGGATTTCGAGGCGACGCTCGAGAAACACGAGTTGACCTGGGAGCAGTTGGTCGACGCCGCCATCCTGATGGGCACCGACTTCAACGAGGGCATCTCGGGCATCGGTCCCAAGACCGCCGTGAAGCTCGTCCGCGAGCACGGCGACCTCTGGGCCGTCCTCGACGCGCGCGACGAGTACGTCGACAACGCCGACGTCATCCGGGGGCTGTTCCTCGACCCGGACGTGACCGACGACTACGCGTTCGACCCCGACATCGACCCCGACATCGAAGCCGCCCGCGCCTACGTCACCGAGGAGTGGGAGGTGGCCGGCGACGAAGTCGCACGCGGCTTCGAGCGCATCGAGGAATCGCTCGTCCAGACCGGGCTCGACCGCTGGACCTGACCGCTACACGTAGCCCAGGCCACCGGCTCCCCACATCCCGACGACCAGTAGCAAGACGCCAAGCAGGCGCCGGCTGGCGACGAGCCACGGTTTCGGCTCTGGCGTGCCGTCGGTCCGGTAGCCGAACAGGTCCCACTTCGCGTCGTGTCTGAGGAGCAGTTCGGGGATGCCGATGAACACGAGCCCCATGAGGCCGATGAGGAACCCCCAGCCGGTGGCACCCCCGGATGCGGGGGTGACGGCCGCGCATCCCGCGACGACGGCGGCGGCGACCAGACCGACGAACGTTCCGATGCCCCGGTCGCCCGCCCGGCCCGTGGCGACGCCCGCGAGGACGTACCCCTGCCAGGCGACCGTCAGGGCGACGACCACGGTCAACAGCGTCACGCCGCCGCCCCCGGCGAACTCGGCGGCCGCGGTCCGGAGTGGCGCGACCGCCACGGGGTAGTTCCAGTCGGGCGCGGCCAGCGCTACCGCGACGGGGCGGGCGGCGTGGCGGCCGAGCGCCGGCAGGAACGCGGGCGCGACTGCCCGGGCCGTCTCGCCGACCGAGCCGCCGTACCCCTCGGTGATGCCGTGGACCACGCCGGTCACCAGCGGCCACAACAACAGCGTGGCGAGCAGTGCGGCGCCGCCGTTGCCCCGGACGGCGCCGACGGCGACGGCCGACAGCGACCGCTGGACGCGCTCGGGGTTACCACAGCCGTCGGGCGTGCCGAACTCCTCGCTGGGCGGCTCGTAGTTCTCACAGAGGCCGTCGCCCGGGTAGTTCGGGTTGTCGATGGTGTCGGTACCGGAGACGTGGGGGGCGAGTTGCCCACCGGCGAGGTGCGCGCCGGCGAACGCCGCTATCGCCACCACGACGACGATGCCTGCCGCGACACCCATCGAGGGTGGGTCATCGTGTGCGGCAGTCGGTCGAACCAACGAACGGAGGGCGGAACGGACCATGTTGCCGGCTGTGTCGGCGTGGAACAAACGTCTTGTGTCGTGGCGTTTTTCGCGGTCGGGCGCCACTCGGAGGTATGGACCCCGAGGCAGTCGAGCGACTCATCGAGGAGGGTATCGAGGACAGCGAGGCGACGGTCACCCGGGCGCGTGGTGAACACGACGACGACCACCTCCGGGCAGAGGTCGTCTCCCCCGCGTTCGAGGGCGTCCCGCTCGTCCAGCAACACGAGATGGTGTACGACGCGCTCGATGGGCACATGACGACGGACATCCACGCGCTGGAACTGCGGACGGAGACGCCGTAGCAGGCATGCGCAACGCGACCATCGTCTGCACGCTGGGGCCGGCGTCGGACGACGAGGCGACGATTCGTGAACTGGTCGACGCCGGCATGGCCGTCGCGCGGCTCAACGCCAGCCACGGCGACACCGACCAGCGCAGACACGTCGTCGAGCGCGTCCGTTCCGTCGACGCCGACAGCGAGGCGACGGTGTCGGTGATGCTCGACCTCCCCGGCCCGGAGATACGCACCGCACCGCTCGACGCCCCCATACAGGTCGAGACGGGCACCGAGGTCCGGTTCGTCGCCGGGGAGACGGCCACCCCCGAGGTGGTCGGACTCTCGACGGCGCTGGAGGGCGTGACGGCGGGCGACACGGTGCTTCTCGACGACGGGCGCATCGAGACGGTCGTCCGGCGGGTCGACGACGACGGCGTCGTCGCGGAGGTGCTCGACGGGGGACAGCTCGGCGGGCGCAAGGGCGTCAACGTCCCGGGCGTCGACCTCGGGCTGGACGTGGTCACCGAGCGCGACGAGCCGGAACTCGCCCTCGCCGCGGAGACGGGCGTCGACTTCGTCGCCGCGAGTTTCGTCCGCGACGCCGATGACGTCTACCGCGTGAGCGAGGCGCTGGAGGAACGCGGTGCGGACGTGCCCGTGATAGCGAAGATAGAGCGGGCCGACGCCGTCGAGAATCTCGAGGAGATACTCGAGGCGGCGTACGGCGTGATGGTCGCCCGCGGCGACCTGGGCGTCGAGTGTCCGCTGGAGGAGGTGCCGCTCATCCAGAAGCGCATCGTCCGCCGGAGTCTGGCGGCGGGCGTCCCGGTCATCACCGCGACGGAGATGCTCGACTCGATGGTCCACGAGCGGCGGCCCACCCGCGCGGAGGCGACCGACGTGGCGAACGCGGTGCTCGACGGCACCGACGCGGTGATGCTGTCGGGTGAGACGGCAGTGGGCGACCACCCCGTCCGTGTCGTCGAGACGATGGACCGCATCGTCCGCGACGTGGAGGCGAGCGACGAGTTCGCGGAGACGCGCGAACAGCGGGTGCCGGCGGCCGGCGCCTCGACGACGGACGCGCTGGCGCGGTCGGCCCGCTATCTCGCCCGCGACGTGGGCGCGACGGGCGTCGTCGTCGCCAGCGAATCCGGCTACACCGCACGGAAGGTCGCCAAGTACCGGCCCGCCGTGCCGGTGGTCGCGGTGACTCCCCGAGACGAGGTCCGTCGACGGCTGACGCTGTCGTGGGGCGTCTCGCCACGGTACGCCGACCTGCCGGCCGACGGCGCGGACGCGGTCATCCGCCACACGGTCGACGAGGCGCTCGACTCGGGCATCGTCGCCAGCGGCGACACCGTCGTCGGCCTCGCGGGGATGCTCACCGAGTTCGAGGCCGACACCGCCAACACGCTCAAGGTCCACGTCGCCGCCGCGACGGTCGCCTCGGGCCGGAGCGTGACGACCGGTCGCGCCGTCGGCTCCGTGTTCAGGACCACTGACGGCGACCTGACCGACGCGCCCGAGGACGCGGTGGTCGTCGTCGACGAGACGTTCGACGCCGCCTTCGAGGGGCCGCTAGACGCGGTGGCGGCGTTCGTGTCGGCCCGCTCGGGGCTGACCGGCTACGCCGCGCAGGTGGCCCGCGAACTCGGCGTGCCGATGGTCTCGGACGCCCCGCTCCCCGCCGACGTCGAGGACGGCGACACCGTGACCGTCGACGGCGAGCGGGGCGTCGTGTACGCCGGCGAGGTGACGGAGCCGTGAGCGGGGAGCCACGGTACGCCGGCATCGACGTGGGGGCGACGAACACCCGCGCCGTCGTCGCGAACGCGACCGGCGAGGTCCGGGGCCGCGCCCGCGACCGGACGACCCGGGTGAGCGACGGGGACAGGGTGGCCGAGGAGGTCGTCGGAGTCCTCCGGGAGGCCTGTGGGGGGGCCGGCGTCGGACCGGATGACCTGAAGGCGGTCGGTATCGGCGCAATCGGCCCGCAGGACGACAGGGGCGGGGTGGTCGACCCGCCGAACCATCCGGCCGACAGAATCCCGCTCGTCGCGGCCGTCGAGGCGGCTACTGGTGCGTCGGTTCGGCTCCGCAACGACGCCGTCGCGGGCGTCATCGCGGAACGGCGGTTCGCCGACGCGCCCGACAACGCCGTCTACCTGACACTGTCGTCGGGCGTCGGCGCCGGCGTCGTCGTCGACGGCCACGTCCTCACCGGGAGCGGAGGTAACGCCGCCGAAGTGGGCCACATCACGGTCGACTCGACCGGCGCGGTGGCCTGTGGCTGTGGGGGCCGCGGCCACTGGGAGGCGTACGCCGCGGGGACCAACCTCCCGGCGTACGCTCGGCACGTCCACGGCGAGGGCGTCGAGACGGACCTCGACCTCGGGGAGGTGACGGCGCCCGACCTGTTCGCGGCTCCCGACGACCCGCTAGCGGCCGAGGTGCTCGACCGACTCGCCCGCTGGAACACGCTCGGCGCGGCGGCGCTCGTCCACGCGTACGCCCCGGACCTCGTCTCCGTCGGCGGTGCCGTCGCGTGCAACAACCCGGCGGCGGTCGTCGACCCCGTGCGCGAACGCCTCCCCGACCACGTCGTCACGAGTGTGCCGGAGGTCCGGGTGACGCCGCTGGGCGACGAGGTGGTCGTCCGGGGGGCACTCGCGCTCGCGTTGCCCGAGTAGGTCAGGGCTCGTCGTCGCGGGCCCAGTCGAGCGACCGCTCGACGGCCTCGCCCCACCGCTCGTACCGGCGGTCGGCCTCCGCGGGGTCCATCTCGGGCGTGAACGTCCGGTCCACGGCCCAGTTCTCCCGGAGTGCGTCAAGCGAGTCCCAGTAGCCGACGGCCAGCCCCGCGGCGTACGCCGCGCCGAGCGCCGTCGTCTCGTCGACCACCGGGCGGACGATGTCGGTGCCGAGCACGTCCGCCTGCAACCCACAGAGGAAGTCGTTGCGCACGGCACCGCCGTCGACGCGGAGCGACCGGGTCTCGATGCCGGCGTCGGCCTCCATCGCCTCGGTCACGTCCCGCGTCTGGAACGCGATGGCCTCCAGCGTCGCGCGGACGAGATGTTCGCGGCGGGTCCCCCGAGTAATGCCGACGACGGTGCCGCGGGCGCGGCCATCCCAGTGGGGCGCACCCAGTCCCGTGAACGCGGGAACGACGTAGACGCCGTCCGTCGAGTCGACCGACCGGGCCAGCGCCGCCGTCTCCGCGGGGTCGTCGACGAGGGACACGTCCTCCAGCCACTCGATGGCCGCGCCGGTGACGAAGATGGAGCCTTCGAGCGCGTACCGTGGCGGTTCGCCCGCGCGCTGGAACGCGACAGTCGTGAGCAGGCCGTGGTCGCTTTCGACGGCCCGCTCGCCGGTGTTCATCAGGAGAAACGACCCCGTGCCGTAGGTGTTCTTCGCGTCGCCGGCGTCGAAGCAGGTCTGCCCGAACAGCGCGGCCTGTTGGTCGCCGAGTGCGGCGGCCACCGGCACCGCGGCACCGAGGAACCCGTCGGCGTCGGTGTGGCCGTACGGCTCCACGGGACTGGACGGCCGCACTTCGGGCAACACCGCCTCGGGAACGCGGAACTCCGCTAGCAACTCCGGGTCCCACGCGAGGTCGTGGATGTCGAACAGCATCGTCCGCGAGGCGTTCGTGACGTCGGTGACGTGCTCGCCGGTCAGCTTGTACGTCAGCCACGCGTCGACCGTGCCGAACAGTAGTTCGCCCGCCTCGGCCCGGTCGCGGACGCTCCCCACGCCGGGGCGGTCCGGCTCTATCGGGTCCGCGTGGTCGAGGAGCCACTCTAGTTTCGTCGCGGAGAAGTACGCGTCCGGTTCGAGCCCCGTGCGCTTGCGTATCCACTCGGCGTCGCCGCTGGCCTCGAGCCGTTCGATTCGGTCGGTCGTCCGCCGGTCCTGCCAGACGATGGCGTCGTGGACCGGCTCGCCGGTGTCGGCGTCCCACAGGACGGTCGTCTCCCGCTGGTTCGTGATGCCCACTGCCGCGAGCTGGTCGGCGTCGATGCCCGCCTCCGACAGCGCCGCCTGTACGGTCGCTTTCGTGTTCGCCCACAACTCGGTCGGGTCGTGTTCGACCCATCCCGGCTCGGGGTAGTGCTGTTCGTGTCGCTCGTAGGCGTCCGCAACCACCTGCCCCGCGTGGTCGAACACCACGAACCGCGTGCCTGTCGTCCCCTGGTCTATCGCGCCGACGTAGCTGTCCTCGGTCATGGCGTCCCGACCGCACTCGGCGGTCCTGCCGGAACGTCCCCGAACAGCGGATTAAAGCTTCCGCGGGGCCGCGACGACAGGCCCAAGTGGGTCGCCGGCCCACCCTCGGGCGACCGAATGACATCCACATCGGCGGTCGTAGTCGGCGGCGGCGCGACGGGGACCGGCATCGCCCGCGAGTTGGCGACGCGAGGGGTGGACGTGACGCTCGTCGAACGTGGCCGCCTCGCGGACGGGGCCAGCGGTGCGATGCACGGGCTCTGTCACTCGGGGGCCCGCTACGCCGTCTCCGACCCCGAATCGGCCCGTGCCTGCATCGCGGAGAACCGCGTCCTCCGGGAGATAGCGCCACACTGTCTGGAGGACACGGGCGGGCTGTTCGTCTCGCTCCCGTCGGACCCCGACGGCTACCTCGGCGACCTCGAAACAGCCTGCCGCGACTGTGACATCCCGGTCGAACGGCTCGACGGGGCGGCCGCCCGCGAGCGGGAACCGGCGCTCGCGCCCGACGTCGAGGCCGCGCTCGCGGTGCCCGACGCCGCCGTCGACCCGGTTCGGCTGGTCGCGGCGACCGCACTCGCGGCTGAAGATGCGGGCGCGGACATCCGCGACCGGACGGCCGTGACCGACGTGCTCGTCGAGGGGGACCGCGCCGTCGGCGTCGAACTCGACGCCGACGAACGGCTCCGGGCCGACTGTATCGTCAACGCCGGCGGCGCGTGGGCCGGGCAGGTGGCCGCGCTCGCGGACGTCGATGTGTCGATGGCGCCCTCACGGGGCGCGATGGCCGTCGTCGACCGGTGTGTCGACGCCGTCGTGAACCGCTGTCGGCCGAAGACGTCCGGCGACATCGTGGTGCCCAGCGGCTCGGCGGCCATCCTCGGGACGACCGACGTGGCCGTCGACGACCCCGACGACTACCCGACCGAGGAGTGGGAACTCGACCTCCTGTTCGAGGAACTGTCGCCGGTGGTGCCCGCGCTGGCCGAGGCGGACCTCGACGGCGCCTACTGGGGCGTCCGGCCGCTGTACGAACCGAACGCCGACGCGGACGGGCCGACGGCGCTCTCGCGGGGGTTCAGTCTCCTCGACCACGCCGACCGCGACGGCCGGCCGGGGCTGGTCAGCGTCGTCGGCGGGAAACTGACGACGTACCGGGCGATGGCCGAGGCGACGGCGGACCTCGTCGCGGACCGGTTGGGCGTCGACGCCGACTCGGTGACCACGGAGCGGCCGCTTCCGGGCCACGACGACCCCGCACGGCTCGATGCGGCGCTCGACCGGTTCGACCTCGACGGGTTGACGGACCGACACGCCTGACCGGCGCGTCCGACCGCCAGTCGTGACGGCGGCCACGTCCGCCCGTTTCGGTGGCTTTTACCTCGGACCCCGCGACCGCTCGACCATGAGCGACGACGAAGACTACCGCGTCGAACAGGACAGCCTCGGGGAGATGCAGGTGCCCGCGGACGCCTACTGGGGGGCACAGACCCAGCGCGCCGTCGAGAACTTCCCCATCTCGGGTATCACCTTCTCGCGGCGGTTCGTCCGCGCGCTCGGCATCGTGAAGAAGGCCGCCGCGCAGGCGAACAACGACCTCGGCTTACTGGACGACGAGCAGGCCGACGCCATCGTCGCGGCGGCCGACGAGGTCATCGCCGGCGACCACGACGACCAGTTCCCGGTCGACGTGTTCCAGACCGGCTCCGGCACCTCCTCGAACATGAACGCCAACGAGGTCATCGCCAACCGTGCGGCGGAGATACTCGGCAAGGAGATCGGCGACCGGGTCGTCCACCCGAACGACCACGTCAACTACGGCCAGTCGTCGAACGACGTCATTCCGACGGCGATGCACGTCGCCTCGCTGGAGGCCGCCGAGAAGGACCTCCTACCCGCGCTGGAGACGCTCGCGGACGCGCTCGGCGAGAAGGAAGAGGAGTTCGACGACGTGGTCAAGACGGGCCGCACGCACCTCCAGGACGCCACCCCCGTCCGTCTCGGCCAGGAGTTCGGCGGCTACCGCACCCAGGTCGAGAAGGGCATCGCGCGGGTCGAGGACAGCCGCGACCGCCTCGCGGAACTCGCGCTCGGCGGGACGGCCGTCGGCACGGGGCTGAACACCCATCCCGAGTTCCCCGAGAGGGCCGCCGACTACATCGCCGAGGAGACCGGCATCGCGTTCCGCGAGGCCGACGACCACTTCGAGGCGCAGGCGGCTCACGACGCGATGAACGAGGCCCACGGCGCACTGCGGACGGTCGCGGGCAGTCTCAACAAGATAGCCAACGACCTCCGTCTGCTGGCGTCCGGCCCGCGCAACGGCCTCGGCGAAATCGACCAGCCGGAGAACCAGCCCGGTTCCTCCATCATGCCAGGGAAAATCAACCCGGTCGTCGCGGAGGCCGTCAACCAGGTCCACAAGCAGGTCGTCGGCAACGACGCCGCCGTCAACGCGGGCGCCGCCGAGGGGCAGATAGACCTCAACCTCTACAAGCCAGTGCTGGCGCACAACTACCTCGAATCGGCCCACCTGCTGACGAACGCCAGCGAGACGTTCGCCGAGCGGTTCGTCGCCAAACTGGAGGCCGACGAGGAGACCTGCGAGGCGCAGGTCGAGCAGTCGATGGCGCTGGCGACGGCGCTCAACCCGACCATCGGCTACGACAAGGCCTCGAAGGTCGCGAAGAAGGCGCTCGACGAGGGGAAGACCGTCAAACAGGTCGTCGTCGAGGAGGGCTACCTCTCCGAGGAGGAGGCCGAGGAGGTGCTCGACCCCGAGAAGATGACCCACCGGGTCATCCTCGGGGACGACTGAGGTCGGTCGCAGTCGCGTTCACCGCGGTGGTCGGCGAGGTCGCGGCCGTCGCCGTCTCCGTCGAGCCGTTCGCCCACGGAGGCGGCGTCACGCTGGCCGGCGGCGAACCGAGCCGGTACGTGGCGAAGTTGACCCGACCGTTGCGCACGTACAGCGCGTCGAACCGGCGGACGACGCCCGTCGACGAGACCATCGCCGTCACCCGGTAGTCGACACCCTCGACGGCGCGGCTCCCGTTGCCCCGAACCAGCGCGCTCCCGTTGTCGAACGCCCGGACGCTCGCCGTCCCCACCGCGAGATACTGGCCCACCACGTCGCCCGCGAGCCGCGCCCCGTACGCGGTGTCGTTGGGGCGGAACGGCCGGCGGCTCGTGCCGTTCCCCGTCCTGAACAGGACCCGGTCGGAGTCGGCGTAGCGGGCACGCTGGAACGTCGTGACCGAGAGACCGCCGCCCCGTTCGGTGAGCCGCTGTCTGACCACGCTGTACCGGCGGGGACCGGTCGCCTCGACGGTGACCCGAGGCCCGACGTACACCGCGCCGAGACCCGGCTCCGGCCGGCCGATGCGGCGGTCGAACTGGTACCGGTAGCTCGACCCTCGTAGTGCGCGCTCGTGGGCGGCCGACAGTGCCGTCGCGTTCACGGACCGTTCGCGGAGCCCCGGCGGGTACTGGGTCGGGTCCTCTGTCGGCACCGGCGCGGGCGTCACCGACGGGCGGGGCGACGAGACGGCGTCCGGGCCGGTGACCCCACCACACCCCGCGAGCAGAAGCGCCGCGACGACGAGAAGCGCCCGTCTCACGCCTCCCTTTCCGGCGGCCGCGGCAAGTGCCCGCGAGTTCCGGCCCGTGTTGCCGCCATCCCGGTCGAGCCGTCACAGGTGGCCGTGACATCTGCCGAAAGGCGCAGGCGAATCCCGTCGACGCCCGTGCGGTCGTCCATGGCAACGGAGACTGCAGGGTCGGCCTCGGGCACGGAGGCCACGCAGGTGGCGATGGTCGACCCACGGGCCCCCCGGTTCGGGCAGACGGTTACGGCGGCGGGAATGGCGGCGTTTCTGGCGACGCGGAACCCCGCGCCGCTGTTCGCCGTCGCGGCCGTCCTCGCCGTGAGCCTCCTGTCGGGCTGGCGGCTCGACCTCTACGGGTTCTTCTGGAAACGCGTGATGGTGCCGTTCGTGGGGGCACCCGACGAGCGTGAAGCCGCCTCGCCACACCGCTTCGCCAAACTGATGGGTGCGACGTTCACCGTCGCGGCGAGCGCGCTGTGGCTCGCTGACCTCGCGCTCGCGGCGCTCCTCGTCGCCGCGATGGTGGGCACACTCGCGGCCGTCGCCGCCGCGCTCGACCTCTGTGTCGGCTGTCGGATGTACCGCCAGGTGCGGTTCTTCCGCGAGTTGGGCGTCGTCTGAGCCTGGAGGACTTTTCTCCCTCGCGGTCGACGGACGGGGTATGCACGACGTCCCCCACGAGACAGTCGCTCGCCTCGCCCGCGGGCTCACCGAGACGGACGCGGTCATCGACGAGATGGACGCCCGCGCCGACCAGGCGGGGTTCCCGACCGTCGGCCCGGAGGTGGGCGCGTGGCTCCGCCTGCTCGCGCGGATGGTCGACGCCGAGCGCGTGTTCGAGTTCGGGTCGGGGTTCGGCTACTCGGCCTACTGGTTCGCCGATGCCCTGCCCGCCGACGGCGAACTCGTCTTGACCGAGGTGGACGAGAGCGAACTCGAGGACGCCCGCGAGTATCTGGAGCGGGGTGGCTACGCCGACCGCTGTCGGTTCGAGCACGGCGACGCGCTCGACGTTGTCGAGCGGTACGACGGGCCGTTCGACGCGGTGCTCATCGACCACGACAAGGAACGCTATCCGGACGCGTTCGAGGCCGTCCGCGGGAAGGTCGCCCCCGGCGGCGTCGTGCTCGTCGACAACGCCATCACCGCGGGGCCGCTGGACGTCGACGGCATCCTCGCGGGCCTGGAGGGCCGGGAGTACGACGCCGACGACGCAACGCAGGGGGTCGCGGACCTGCTGGTGGCGATGCGTGACGACCCCGCCTTCGAGACGGTCCTCCTGCCGCTTGGCGAGGGGGTCGCCGTCGGCTACCGCGTGGACTGACGCCGTACTGCGGCGTCGCCCACTCGTGGCAGATTACTGGCAAATACCCGCCGGCATACGACGGTAGGCCGTTCATGCGGGTGGCAAGAATGAAGGCACGCGCGACCCGACTCCCTCACGCTATGCCAGGCGGACACGACCAGACACTGCGACCGTTCCTGTGGCGCGCGGAGAACCTCTATGCCGACACCGAAATCGTCTCCCGCAACCACGACGGGATGCAGCGGTACACGTACGGCGAGTACGCCGACCGAGCGGCCAAACTCGCCAACGCGCTCGACGAGCACGGAATCGAGCAGGGCGACCGGGTAGCGACGTTCTGCTGGAACACCAGCCGCCACTTCGAGACGTACTTCGCCGTACCCACTATCGGCGCACAGCTTCACACCATCAACCCGCTCCTCCCGGACGACCACATCCGGTTCATCGTCGACAACGCCGACGACGAACTCGTGTTCGTCGACCCATCGCTGGCCGAGAAACTGGCGGGCGCGGCCGCCGACAGCGAGGAGTTCGAGGGCGTCGACTTCGTGCTGATGGGCGAGGAGGTGCCCGAGGGCATCGACGCCGTCGCCTACGAGGAGTTCATCGCGGACCAGCCGACCGACTACGACTGGCCCGACATCGACGAGGACCAGCCGGCGGGGATGTGTTACACCTCCGGCACCACCGGGCGGCCGAAGGGCGTCGAGTACACCCACCAGATGCTCTGGAGCCACACGATGGCGACGCTCACGCCGCAGGGCATCCCGATGGCCGACGACGACGTCGTGATGCCGGTCGTCCCGATGTTCCACGTCAACGCCTGGGGGATGCCGTTCACGGCGACGGCGGGCGGGTCGAAACACGTCTACCCCGGCCCCTCGCCCGAACCGGAGGACATCGCCTCGCTCATCGAGGAGGAGGGCGTCACCGTCACCGCGGGCGTCCCGACGGTGTGGCTCGGCCTGATGGACTACTGCAAGGAGAACGACGTCGACCTCTCGACGCTCGATACGGTCATCGTCGGCGGCTCCGCGGCCCCCGAGTCGATGATTCGCTGGTTCGACGACCGCGGCGTCGAACTGCTCCACGCGTGGGGCATGACCGAGATGTCGCCCATCGGGAGCGTCTCTCATCTCAAGGGCAACCTCGAGGACGAGGCGTACGACACCCAGGTCGAGAAGCGGGCCAAGCAGGGAATCATGGTGCCCGGCCTCGAGTTCAAGGTCATCGACGAGGACGGCGAGCGCATCGAGTGGGACGGCGAGGAGTTCGGCGAACTGTACGTCCGCGGCCCCTGGGTCACCAAGGAGTACTTCCAGCGGCCCGAGGCCAACGAGGAGGACTTCGAGGACGGCTGGCTCAAGACCGGCGACGTGGTCACGGTCGACCCCGACGGCTATCTGAAGATAGTCGACCGCGCGAAGGACGTCATCAAGTCCGGCGGCGAGTGGATTTCGTCGGTGGAACTGGAGAACGCCATCATGGCCCACGACGACGTGGCGGAGGCGACCGTCATCGGCGTCCCCCACGAGAAGTGGCAGGAGCGGCCGGTCGCGTTCGTCGTGCCCGGCGAGGACGCCGACCGCGACACCCTGGTCGACGAGGTGTACGACATGCTCCGCGAGGACTACCCCAAGTGGTGGCTCCCGGACGACATCGAGTTCATCGAGGAGGTGCCCAAGACCGCCACGGGCAAGTTCTCGAAGAAGGACCTCCGCGAGGAGTACGCCGACCAGTCGCTCGTCGAGGGTAACGTCCCCGAGGACGCCGCCCCCGAGTCCGACGACTGACGCCGTTTCTCCCCGTTTTTCGTCCGCCGAGCAACTGCCGGACACCTATCATGTCATGCGGTACCGTTCCACAGATTAACGTTTCAGTCCGGCGCTCCAACCGCCGCCGATGCTCGATGCGCACTACGAGCAGGTGCGGCGGACCCGTGGCTACGACCCGGTCGAGGTGGCGGTCGGCGGCCTCTCTGTCGAGGCCGCACACCGGCGGTTCGCGTTCGTCGAGGACGCGGACGCGCTGGCGGCCGCGACGCCCGCCGAGACGCTCGTCTCCGTCGGCGTTTCGCTGACGGGGACGCCCCACGTCGGCACCGTCGGCCAACTGGCCACCGCGGTCACGCTCCAGCGGGCGGGGTTCGACGTCCAACTCGTTCTCGCGGACCTGGTCGTCTACAACAGCCGCGGGGTCGACCTCCAGACGGTGCAGACCCGGGCCGCCCGCTACCGCACGCTCGCCCGCGAGTGCGGCTTCGACCCTGCCGAGGGTCGCCTCGTCGTGCAGAGCGAGGACCCCGACCTCGCTCGCACGGCGTTTCTGCTGGCCCCGGACTACACGGGCGAGCGGGCGGAACCGGAGTACGACCCGACGGCGTTCGAGAAACGGCTCGACGCGGCGTACGACGACGTCGACCCCGGCGACGACGTGAGCGACCTCTCCGGGGAACTCGCTGGCCTGCTTCTGGTCGCGGACACCGTCCGCCCGCTGATGGACGACGACTACGAGCGGGTCCTGCTCGTCGGCGGCGCGGACAACGTCGGGCTGGCCCGCGAACTCGACGCGGTGCGGGCCCGCGCCGACGTCGCGGGGGAAATCGTCGGGCTCTACACCCGCCTCGTCCCCGGCCGCGACGGCGCGCCGAAGATGTCCAAGAGCCTCCCCGGGTCGGACGTCAATCTCGCCATGTCGCCCGGCCGCATCAGGGAGGCAGTCGTGAACGCGGACGACGCGGCGGCGGACGCCACCGCTCGACTCCTGCCGCCGCTGGTGCCGGCCGGGAGCGCGACCCGTGACGACTGTGCCGACGTGTTCGCCCGTCTCGCCGAGGCGTGGCGGGCGACGAGTGCCACCGGATAGCTAAAGGGAGGGCGGGAAGTATCCCGTCGCAGGATGCACGGGGTCCCGCTCGTCGTCGACCAACTGACCGGGCTGTTCGGCTCGAACGTCGTCGTGAACGGGTTCATCGGCGGCGTCGTCATCGCCGGACTCAACCTGCTCGGGGCGTCGCTCGTGTTCGTCTGGCGGGACCCCTCCGAGCGCGCGCTCGACGCGGCGCTCGGCTTCGCCGCGGGCGTGATGCTCGCGGCGGCGTTCACGAGCCTCATCATCCCCGGCATCGAGACGTACTCGAACGGCGACCCGCTCCCGGTGCTGGTCGGCGTCGCACTGGGTGCGCTGTTCCTGGACCGCTCGGACGTGCTCGTCCCGCACGCCCACTACCTGCTTTCGGGCCGACGGCGCACCGACGCCGCGAATCCGAGCGACGACCTCCCCATCGACGACGACCGCCTGTCGGGCGTCGTGCTGTTCATCCTCGCCATTACGCTCCACAACATGCCCGAAGGACTCGCCGTTGGCGTCGGCTTCGGGAGCGGCGACCCCGCCACCGCGATTCCGCTGATGCTCGCCATCGGCATCCAGAACATCCCCGAGGGGCTGGCGGTGTCGGTCGCGGCCATCAACGCCGGCCTCGACCGCCGGTTCTACGCCGCCGTCGCGGGCATCCGGTCGGGCATCGTCGAGATACCGCTGGCGGTGCTCGGCGCGTACGCCGTCGCCACGGTGTCTGCCCTGCTCCCGTACGCGATGGGGTTTGCCGCGGGCGCGATGCTGTTCGTCATCAGCGACGAAATCGTCCCCGAGACCCACACTCGCGGCTACGAGCGGGTCGCCACGCTCGGCACGCTCGCGGGCGTCATCGTGATGCTGTATCTCGATATCTCGCTGGGGTAGCGCCCGGAACGTTCATCATCGGGCGCCGATTGCTCCCGTCGTGGTCAGTCCTCGCCCGCTCTACGTCGCTCTCCTCGTGGGCTGTCTGCTCGTCGCGGGGTGTAGCGGCACGCCCGTCTCGTCCGACAGTCCGTCGCCCGAACCAGTCACGAGCCCTGCGCCCGTCCCGAACGGAACGTCGACGCCCGAAGCCCTCGCGCCCGGCCTGACGAGGGGCGGCGTCGTCGACGCCGAGCGACTGTCCGGGGCCCACGACGCCTATCTGCGGAACCGCTCGCATCGGCGGACGATACGTACCGTCTACCGGTTCTCGAACGGCACCGTCCTGTACGCCCGGACGTTCACGCACCGCGAGTCCCCGACCGCGGACCGGCGGCTGTTCGTCTACGATGTGTCGGGTCACCGTCTCCCCCCGGACAGCCCGCATTTCACCTCTCATACCGAGTGGATGAACGAGACGCTGAAGCTAGTTCGCCTCGTGAACGACGACGCGGTTCACTACCGTCGCGACGAGGCGCGCGAGTATCCGAACCGGGGCCGCGGCGGGAGCGTCGCACGCTTCCTCGCGGACCAGGACCCGCGGGTCGCGGGAAAGCGGCAGGCCAACGGCACCACGGAGTACGTCCTCGTCGCCCGCGACATCGAGGACGTTCGCAAGCAGGTGAACGTCACCGTGACGGGGGACTACCGGCTCGTCGCCGTCGTCACCCGCGAGGGACTCGTCCGGTCGATGCGCGTCACGGCCGAGGGGCGCTATCGGGGCGCCCCGGTCCGCCTCCGGACCGCGTTCGTCGTCACGGACGTCGGAAACGTCAGCGTCGGGCGGCCGGCGTGGCTGACAGAGGCGCTGAACGCGACGCGGTCGGCCGACGAGGACCCCACGTTCGTCGACCAGCCGACGACCACCGTGACGGTGACGCCGGCGGACAGTTAAGCCCGGGGCGCCTCTACGGCCGGTATGGCAGACGTGGACGTCCACCTGCTCGACCGCGGCCGCATCGAAGCCGACGCCAACTTCGTCCTCGACGGGTCGACGGTCGCCACCGCCTCGAACCCGAACCCGGACCTCCGCTACGAGGAGTTCCTGGTGTGGAACCTCGTGATAGACCACCCGAAGGGGACGGTGCTGTGGGACACCGGCTCGCATCCCGAGGCGGGCGACGACTACTGGCCCGCGCCGCTGTACGAGGCGTTCGCCCACGTCGACGCCGGCGAACACGACCTGGAGGACGACCTCGCGGCCGCGGGCTACGCCCTCGACGACATCGACGCCGTGGTGATGAGCCATCTGCATCTCGACCACGCCGGGGGACTGTACCACTTCGAGGGGACCGACACGCCGGTGTACGTCCACGCCCGCGAACTGGAGTACGCGTACCGCTCCGGCAACACCGACACCGGGAGCGTCGCCTACTTCCCGCCGGATTTCGACCGCGAGTTGAACTGGTCGGTCGTGCGCGGCGACCACCTGTTGTACGAGGATTTCCGGCTGTTGCATCTGCCGGGTCACACGCCCGGCCTGCTCGGCGCGAGAATCGACCGCGGCGACGAGACGCTCCTCGTGGCGGGCGACGAGGCGTACTGGCAGGAGAACTACGACGGCCAGTCGATGGCCGCCTCGTTGCTGTGGGACAACCGAGCGTGGCGCGAGAGCCTCGACCGGCTCCACGAACTCGAACTCGAACACGACGCTGACGTGCTGTTGGGCCACGACACGGCGATGCTCGACCGGTTCGGGGAGACGTGGTGACCGGCCCGGCGACGGTCAGTCGGACGGCGAGCGTTCGGCGGCCGGCGACTCGGCCGCAGAGTCGGTGTCCGGGGACGGCGTCCCGCCGGTGCCGTCGGTGAAGCGTGCCCAGACTGCCAGCGCCGCCGGCAGGACGAACAGCGACGCGATGAACGAGTAGACAACCGACAGGCCGGTGAGCGTGCCGAACTGGCCGATTGCCGGGAACACCGACAGCACGAGCGTCCCGATGCCGAACACGGTGGTGAGCATCGAGCCGGCGAGCGCGCCGCCCGTACCACGGACAGTCCGGTCGAGCGCCTCGTACAGCGGGCGCTCGTGGTACTCGTCGACGAAGCGGTGGGTGATGTGGACCGAGTAGTCGATGCCGAGACCGATGGTGATGGCGAGGATGGTCGCGGTGAACGCGTTAAACGAGATGCCGAACAGCCGCATCGACCCCGCGATGAACGCGACGGTGACGACGATGGGGAACAGGTTCGCCAGCCCCAGCGTCGGCTCCCCCTCGATGACCCAGTAGATGGCGACGAGGAACAGCGCCGTCCCCACGAGCGCGGCGACGAGCGACTGAATCGCCGACCGGAGGATGAGGTCCGAGATGGACTCGAACACGACCACGGAGCCCGTGGCGGTCGCCTCGAACCGGTAGCGGTCGGCCACCGTCCGTGCGTCGGCCGTTATCTCCGCCTGGCTGGCGCTGGACTCGACGGTGTAGACGACCTGTGCGCTCCGCCGGTCGGCGGTCATGTAGTTGAGCGCGCGGTCGCGTGCCGGCGAGTCGAGCAGGTAGTCGTACACCGTATCGAGGTTGTCGTCCGGGATGCCGTCGTCGTCGATGTCGTTTCGCGCGACCAGTTCGCGGAACTCGGGGTCCTGCCGCTGGTAGTCGCGGATGACCGTGACGATGCTCGTCGACTGCGCGTGGCCCCCGTCCGTGACGAACGAGCTAGGTGGGTCGTCGCCGGCCCTGTAGATGGACTCCAGCGCCGGGTCCCGTGACAGCGGCCCCTCCACGTACACCGTGACGGAGTCGCTCTGCCCGGACTCGAACTCCTCCTCGAGGAAGTTCGTCACCGCGGTCACCGAGTACTCCGACGGTGCGAACGGCTCGGGGAGCGACGTCAGGTAGTCGGGGTTCTCCTCGGGCGGGAGGAAGTCGTCGTTCGAGAAGGAGGTGTCGACCCCCGTCGCGTAGAACGCCATCCCCCCGGACGCGACGAGCGTGAGCAGGAGGAACGGCACCGCGAACCGCCGGGCGAGGGGGACGCCGCCGGAGAGCAGACGCCCCAGCGTCGACCCCTCGTTGCCGAGCGGCGTCGTCGAGAACGTCGGGATGGGGTACTCCTGTCTGAGCCGGTCGAGTTCAACCTTCGCCGCGGGGAGGAACACGCCGAACACCAGCGACGTGAACGTGATGCCGACCGCCGCGACGATGCCGAAGTCCTGAATCGGCGGCAGGTCCGACAGGAGGTTCGCCCCGAACCCGATGACGGTCGTCCCGGTGACGATGCCGAACGCGACGAGCAGTTGGTCGGTGGTCGTCCGCATCGCGGGCGCGAGGTCGACGCCCCGCTCGCGTTCCTCGCGATAGCGGTTCACCGTGTGGATGCCGAAGTCGATGCCCACCGCCAGCAACAGCGGCGGCACAGCGATGAGTATCTGGTTGAAGGGGATGCCGGCCAGCCCCATGAACCCGAACGTCCAGACGATGGTCATCGCCAGCGCGAGCACGCCGAGCAACAGGTCCGCGAGGTCACGGTAGGAGATGACGAGGAACAGCAGGATGAACACCACCGCCGCGGGGACGACGATGATCAGCGAGTCGACGATGACGCTGGAGAACTCCTGGGCGATGATTCCGGAGCCGAACACGCGGATGTCGCCGGCGCCCTGGACGCTGTCGACGACGAGTTGCATCCGTTGCTGTATCGGCGTCAGCGGCGAGGCGCCGCCCTGTCCCGAACCGCCCGAGATGCCCGCCGGAACTTCGTGGGTGACGACCCCGATGGTCGCCGAGGCGCAGGCACACTCCCGGTTGAAGTCCCTCGAAACCAGCCCCGAGAACTGCGGGTTGCGCTCGGCGGCGGTTCGAACCGCGGCGTCTATCTCGCCGTCAGTCGCGGATTCGACGGCGCGTATCTGTGCCCCCGGCGACCGCGCGGAGGGGTCGAGCGTCGTCGCCACGATAGTCGCGGCGCTCGACGTGGACGTGACCCGAAGCGAGTCGTGACCGGCCGCTCGCTCCTGTACCTCGAGCATCCGCAACAGCGCCGGCTTCCCGAGCACGTTGTTGCCCGACTGTATCAGCTGTGTCGTCCCCGAGTCGTCCGAGAAGGACGGCGAGAACTTCTGGTTGACCTGCTGGAACGCCTTCTCCGCGGGGATGTCCTGGGAGAACGCCGACGTGCCGGCGTCCGTCGACACCGCGCCGAGGCCGACGGCGAACACGAGAGTCACCAGCAGGAACGCGAGGATGACCAGCCGGGACCGCTCGACGATGTAGTGGTCAGCGCGGTCGATGAGCCGCTGGTAATCCATCTACCGGACCCTGAGCACGCCGCCGATGGCTACCAGCGCGAGCGCCGCAACGCCGACGCCCGCCGCCGTCCCACCGCCGAGGAACAGCAGGCCGCCGCCACCGCTCTCCTCGACGGTCACCGGGAGCCGGTAGGTGTCCGACAGCTTCGTGTCGCCGTCGGGTTCGGTGTACTGGAAGTCGAGCGACACCGGGTACGTCTTCGGCGTGGCCGAGCCCGCGATGGAGACGCCGAACGAGACGGTCGCCGATTCGCCGGGGCCGAGTTCGTCGACGAACGCCTCGTCGTCGTTCGCCGAGACGGGCGAGTCGGCAAACAACTTCGCGGAGACGTCCGACACCGTCTCGTTGCCGGCGTTGGTCACCTCCATGGTGAACCGGCCGCTCGACCCGGCGGAGAACGTCGACTGCTGGACGTCGACGTCGAACGTGTCACGGGCCGGCGCGACGACGCCGCGGACGAACAGCGGGTCGCTCGTGAGCGTCGAGCCGTCGTCGCCCTCGTACTCGACCTCGTAGCTGAACTGCCGGGGGCCGTCGCGGGCCGACGACGACACATCCATGTCGAAACTGAACTGTGCCTGGTCCCCGGCCGCCAGGTCGCCCAGCGCGTACTCCGTCTCGACGGCGTCGACGTTGTTCCCCGTCTCCCGGAGCACCAGCACCGCGTTCTCGACGGTGTCGGGGCCCTGATTGACGAGCGACCCCGAGAGGGTGCCCTCGGCGCCGACGCGGAGGGTCGCCTCGGGACCGGCCACGTCGAACGACTGCTCGGCGGCAGGTTCGACGCCGAGCGTCACCGGGCTGGTCCGGCCCTGTCGACCGTCCGCGCTGGTGAACGACGCCGAGACGTCGACCGGATACGCCCGCCGCTCGACGCCGGCCGCGAACGCCGCCTCCACGGAGACCGACCGGCTCTCGCCCGGAGCCCAGTCACCCACGAACGTCGAGGCGCTGGGCGCGCCTCCGAACGTGAGCGCGCCGTTCGACGAGGACAGCGACACCGTCGCGTCGTGGAGCGTTCTGGAACCGCCGTTCGTGAGTTGGACCGTCACCTCGCCGCTGTCCCCCGGGGCGGCCGTCGTCGAGACGTTCCCCTCGACGAGACGGCTTTCGGCTTCGGGAACGACGCCGGTTCGTTGCGTCTCGGTGGCCTGGTCGCCGTCGCTGTCGGTCCACGACACCGTCGCGGACAGCGGGAGTCGCCGCACCGTGGCGTCGCCCGCGACGCTGGCGCCGACAGTGACCATCCGCGTCTCGCCCGTCTCCCAGTCGCCGACGAACGTCTCCGCGGTGCCGGTGGGGCCGAACGAGAGGTCGGCACTCGTCGACGCGAGCGAGACGGTGGTGTCCTCGGCGGCCGCGGCACCGTCGTTGCGCAACGTCACGGCAACCTGACCGTTACCCCCGACCGCGGCGTCGGTGTCGACGGAGACGACCTCGAACTGGGCGTCTTCGACGACTTTTATCTTCAGGTAGGTGTTGATCCCCCCTCTGTCCTCGAAGTGGTAGCCGCTGTCGCTAATCGAACTGGTGTACGTGTATCTAATCCTGACCGGCAGTCGGTACGTCCCCGGGTCCGCCCCCTCGTCCACGGACAACTCGATTTGGGTGGACGCCGCGCCACGGGGAACGGAGCCGAGCGCGGCCGTCCCGCTCTGGACCTCGACCGGCGCATCACCGCTCCGTACCGTGACGGCGGTGTCACGGGCCGTCGTCACTTCCTGGTTCAGCGTCGGGTTCTGAAGCGACCCGAACTCGATATCACCGGCGTTGACGACGGAGATTTGGAGGCTCGTCGACTCGCCCGGCGACACGCGGTTGTCGGTCGCGTACACCGAGAGGTCGGGTGAGCCGGAGACGGCACCGAGAGATGCGCTCGGAACGACCAGTGCGAGAACGAGTGCGATGACCCCCACACGGCGCAGGATGTGGAGGCTCCGTCGGGTATCCATGGGCGACCTGATGGGTGCCCGATTGATAAGCCCCTGTAAATTACTGACGAGTTTATCAGCGTTTATTCACCGACGCTCCCGAGTCGTCGAAACTGGATGGGTGGCGTTACTGCTCGACGAGTCCGTAGGAGGTCTGGAGGTAGTCGACGAGCCAGTCGACGGTGTCCGGGTCGTACGTCCAGAAACCGTAGAATGCACGCGGTTCCCGCTCCTCGGCCAGCAGGGCGCATTTGTTGACGTCGACGCCGGCCCCGTCGTAGACGACGAACCACGAGTCGCGAATCTCGTCGGCGCGCTCGACGTGGATAGTCATGTCCGTATCGTGTGTGGGGACATCCTGGTCGGGGGCGGCGTACGCGTGGACGTCGAGACCGTCCTTCTCCGCGAGCCGCTGGTAGACGTCCATCTGGGGTTCGAGGATGGAGAGCTTCTGGAACCCGGCGTGGAGTTCACCCTTGCCGAGCCGCCACGCGCGGTCCTCTATCTCCCGTGACGCCGAAATCATCTGCTCGGTGTCGTAGGAGGTGAACAGCGTCTCGTCGAGGTGATCGAGGATGGGTCGGTAGGAGTCGGCCTCGAACCCGGGGTCGGCCTCCCGGTCCTCGGGAAGCACCTCCCCAACGCTGACACCGGTGACGAACTCGCCGTCCTTCGAGAGGACGACGAACGCGCTCGGCTCACCGGACGGCGTCTCCTCGCCCCGGACGGTGAGGTTGCGGTCCCCGAACTGCGCGCGCAACGTGTCCACCGTGTCGGGGTCCGCGTTGAACACTTGGAGGGTCTTCTCGTGGGACTCGACCCCCTCGATCAGTTCGGTCAGCGACATTCGGGTGTCAGGTAGCGGAACGACATTCTCACGTATATAACCCACGGCGACGTATCCAGCGGCTGGGATGTTCTCGCGTGGAGGTCACGACCGGGTGAAACCCGGCGTCTCCGGAGGGACTCGGGACGAGTATTTGTATGGATTAATACTCCTTCATCATGATTATTCTATGCTATTGACTCACAAACCCTTTTGCCCGCCGGAACCGACCGTCCGGTAATGGCGTCGTCCGACGCCGGTGCTACCATGACACAGGACGAACTCATCTGGCGCGTCGCCGGCGGTTCCGGTGACGGAATCGACTCGACGAGCCAGAACTTCACGAAGGCGCTCATGCGGTCCGGGTTGCACGTGTTCACCCACCGCCACTACCCGTCTCGCATCCGCGGTGGCCACACCTACGTCGAGGTCCGGGCCCGCGACGAACCGGTCAAGTCGCGGGGCGACGGCTACAATTTCCTGCTCGCGCTGGGCGACTCGTTCGCCCGGAACCCCCAGGAGGAAGCCTACTACGGCAACGAGGAGGTGAAACCGCTCACGGAGAACCTCGACGACCTCCGCGAGGGCGGCATCATCGTCTACGACACCGGCCTCCTGGAGGAGGAGGACCTCCCCGAGGACTTCGATGAGCGCGCCGAGGCCAACGACTGGCACGTCTACCCCATCGACCTGCGGAGCATCGCCAAGGAGCACGGCCGCGAGGTGATGCGCAACACCGCGGGTGTCGGGGCGAGCGCCGCCCTGCTCGACATGGACCTCTCGTACTTCGAGGAGTTGATGGAAGAGCGGATGCCCGAGGACGTGTTCGAGGCGAACCTCGCGGTGCTGGAGGACGCCTACGAGCAAGTCGAGGGACAGAGCACCGACCACGATATCACCGTTCCGGAGGGCGACCACGACACCGAGCAGGCGCTTCTCTCGGGGTCGAACGCCATCGCGTTCGGCGCGCTCGACGAGGGCTGTCGGTTCATCGCGGGCTACCCGATGACTCCGTGGACGGAGGTGTTCACGCTGATGACCCAGTATCTCCCCGAGTTCGGCGGCGTCGCCGAACAGGTGGAGGACGAAATCGCCGCCGCCTCGCTCGCGCTCGGCGCCTCACACGCCGGCGCGAAGGCGATGTCCGGCTCCTCGGGCGGCGGCTTCGCGCTGATGAGCGAACCGCTCGGCCTCGCGGAGATTACGGAAACGCCCATCGTCCTCGTGGAGGCGACCCGGGCGGGCCCCTCGACGGGGATGCCGACGAAGCCGGAGCAGGGTGACCTCGAGCACGTCCTCTACACGAGTCAGGGCGACTCCTGCCGCGTCGTATTCGCGCCCGCCACGGTGACAGAGGCGTACGAGCAGACCCGGACGGCGTTCGAACTCGCGTACGACTACCAGCTCCCGGCCATCGTGATGTACGACCAGAAGCTGTCGGGCGAACTCCGCAACGTCGACGCCGACTTCTTCGACCGCGAACCGACGGCCGGGCTCGGGTCGACGCTGACGGAAGAGGAGCTGACGGAGGCGGCCCACCACGCCTCCGGCAAGTTCCAGCGGTTCCAGCACGACGCCGAGAACGGCGTGTCGCCCCGCTCGCTCCCCGGCCAGAAGGGCGGCCGGTTCCTCGCGTCGGGCAACGAACACACGCCGGAGGGCCACATCTCCGAGGACCCCGACAACCGGGTCGCCCAGATGAACCGTCGACTCCGGAAACTCGACGACATCCAGGAGAAACTGAACGACCGCGAGCAGACCCACCAGACGCTGTACGACCCCGGCGAGGAGGACGCCACCTACGGCATCCTCACGTACGGGAGCCAGCAGGGCACCGTCGAGGAGGCCGTCGACCGACTCGTCGCGGACGGTCACAGCGTGAAGGCGCTCGGCGTCTCGCAGTTGATGCCGTTCCCGGAGGCGGAGGTGACGGCGTTCCTCGAGTCGGTCGACGAGTGTCTCGTCGTCGAGATGAACGCGACCGCACAGTTCCGCGGACTCGTCCAGCGCGAACTCGGGCAGTACGGCCCGAAGCTGGCGAGTCTGCTGAAGTACAACGGCAACCCGTTCGAACCCGCCGAAATCGTCGACGGCTTCGAGTCGGCTATCGACGGCCAGGAGTTCGAACACACGACCGCCACGCTCCAGAAGGCGGCAGGTGATTGACCATGAGTGCATTCTCAGCCATCGGTGAGGACCGCGAGATAGACCAGAACGAGTTCACCCCCGAAATCGAACCGCAGGCGACGTGGTGTCCGGGCTGTGGCGACTTCGGCGTGCTGAAGGCGCTGAAGGGCGCCGCCGCCGAACTCGGCTTGAACCCCGAGGAGATACTGCTGGTGACGGGCATCGGCTGTTCAGGGAAGCTGTCGTCGTACTTCGAGTCGTACGGCTTCCACTCCATCCACGGCCGGTCGCTCCCGGTCGCCCGGGCCGCCAAACTCGCCAACCCCGAACTGACGGTCATCGCGGCGGGCGGCGACGGCGACGGCTACGGCATCGGCGGCAACCACTTCATGCACACGGCCCGGGAGAACCACGACATGACCTACATCGTGTTCAACAACGAGATATTCGGGCTGACGAAAGGCCAGACCTCCCCGACGAGCCCGAAGGGCCACAAGTCGAAGACCCAGCCGGAGGGCTCCGCGAAGGACCCCATCCGCCCGATGTCGATGGCCCACTCCGCGGGCGCCTCGTACATCGCCCGCACCGCGGCGGTCAACCCGAACCAGGCCAAGGAGATTCTCGTCGAGGCTATCCAGCACGACGGGTTCTCGCACGTCGACTTCCTCACCCAGTGTCCGACCTGGAACAAGGACGCCAAGCAGTACGTCCCCTACATCGACATCCAGCAGAACGACGAGTACGAGTTCGACGTGACGGACCGACGCGAGGCCCACGAGGCGATGTACGAGACCGAGTCGGCGCTGTACGAGGGGAAGGTGCTGACGGGTCGCTACTACCGCGACGACGAGCGCCGCTCGTACCACGAGGAGAAGAAGGCCACCGGCGCCGCGCCGGACCAGCCCATCGCCGAGCAGTACTTCGACAAGGAGCGCGAACCCCGCCGCTCGTACGAACTGCTCGACGCCCACAAGTAGCCTACTCCGTCGCTTTCCCCGTGACGGCGACGACGTTCGTCCCGAGCGCGTACTCGTCGAGCAGTTCGACGGCGCCGAACACCTCTGCCAGCACGTCCAGCGCCCGTTCCTCCTCGTTCCAGTTGCCGAACAGCCGGAAGAACCGGCGGACCAGGGGGTTCAGCACGCGCGCCGGGCCCCGAGGTACGGGCCGGAGTTCGTAGACGGCGAACCTGGCGCCCGGCCGGAGCGCGTCGTGGACGCCGCGGACGGCCGCCGCGATGTCGGGCATCGCCACGAGCGCCGTCGTCGCCACGGCCGCGTCGAACCGCTCGGTCCGGAGCGGCGGGTGCGTGGCGTCGGCCTGCACCACCTCGACGTTCGTCCAGCCCCGCTCCCGGACCCGCTCGCGGGCCCGCTCGACCATCCCGTCGCTCAAATCGAGGCCGACGACGTGGCCGTCGGGACCGACCGACTCGCGGAGCATCTCGAAGTTCACGCCCGGGCCACAGCCGATGTCGAGGACTACATCGCCGCGCTCGATGGCCGCCGCCTCGACCGTCTCCCGTCGGATGCCGGCGGAGTCGCGTTCCACCAGCCCCCACCGACTGCTCCAGAAGTTCCAGCGGCGACGACTGCGCGCCCGCTCCGCCCGTCCGTCCCCGTCGTGCGGTTGCATGTCCCCCTCGAGACTCCCCCGGGCCAAGAGTGGTCCCCCCGAAACTGGCGTCGTCCACTACTCGCGTGAACTGTCGAACCCTGTTTATCGATTCGGAAGGTATTTTTTCTATGACGCCAAATCCCGATGCATGAGCGTCGACTCGACGGAACAGCGCATCCTCGATGTGCTGGAGGAGGACGCACAAGCCTCCTACGCGGAGATTGCCGACAGGGCGGGGGTTTCGAAGCCGACGGTCCGCAAGTACATCGACAAACTGGAGTCGGAGGGGGTCATCGTCGGCTACTCCGCCGACATCGACCCGAAGAAGCTCGCGTCGCGGTCCATCGCGCTCGTCGGACTCGAAGTTGCCAGCGAGCGGTACGTCGAAGCCACACGCGAGCTGAAACAGCTCGAGTTCGTCGAGTCGCTGTACGCCTCCTCCGGCGACCACACCCTGATGGCGGAGGTACGGGCCGCGGACGGCGACGCCGTGGGTCGGATCATCGCCGAGGACATCCTCGCCGTCGACGGCGTCGAGGAGGCGCATCCGTCGTTCCTGCAGGAGCGGCTGAAATAACCCCGTTTTACACCTCGCTCGTCGCTCGCGGTTGCTTTGGCGCGTGTGGGCGACGGCCGCAACCGCGAGCGTTTTCCCACCCACGCCCCTATCCACTGACATGCCGACCTACCACCGCGAGACGTGGGTGGACGCGCCGCTCGAAGACGTCTGGGCGTTCCACTCCCGCATCGAGGGGCTGACATCGGTGACGCCCGAGTTCATGAACCTCCGGGTCGAGCGCGTCGTCGGCCCCGACGGCGAGGAGGACCCCGGGATTCTGGCGGCGGGAACCCGCATCGAGATGAGCATGCGACCGTTCGACGTGGGGCCGCGACAGACGTGGACCTCCGTCATCACCGAGCGCGAGGAGAGCGACGAGAAGGCCCACTTCGTCGACGTGATGGAGGATGGCCCGTTCCCCCACTGGGAGCACACTCATCGGTTCTACTCGGGTGACGACGCGGACACGGGCGAGACTCTGGTGTCGGACCGCGTGGAGTTCGAACTCCCGTTCGGCGCGCTGGGCGAGCAGGCCGCGCAGTTCGCCGACCTCGGGTTCGAACCGATGTTCCGCTCCCGGCACCGTCGCACCAAGCAACTGCTGGAGCGCGAGCAGATACCCGCCTGGGTCCACGGCGACGAGACCGAGGAGTAGTCGCGCGTCCACTCGCTCCGGGAGCGGGCCGCACAGTTAACTCCGCGCCGCCCGAACGACCGACCCCATGTACGACGTAATCGTCGTCGGCGGTGGCGCCGCCGGACTGAGCGCGGCGCTTTTCACCGCGAAGAACGGCCTCGACACGGCGGTGTTCGACACCGACGACACGTGGCTCCACAAGGCACACCTGTTCAACTACCTCGGCATCGAGTCGATGGACGGCGACGAGTTCCTCGAGACCGGCCGCGGACAGGTCGACGGGTTCGGTGCCGACCGCCACCAGGGCGAGGAGGTGACCGACGTGGCGGCGACCGACGACGGGTTCCACGTCACCACCGAGGACGACCAGTACGAGGCGACCTACGTCGTGCTCGCCACGGGGACCGACCGGAGCCTCGCGGAGGGGCTCGACTGCGCGTTCGACGGCGACGTCGTCGACGTGGACGTGACCATGGAGACCTCGGTCGCCGACGCGTACGCGACGGGCGCGATGGTCCGCGAGGAGGAGTGGCAGGCCGTCATCTCGGCGGGTGACGGCGCCGCCGCGGCGTTGAACGTCCTTACGAAGGAGAAGGGCGAACATTTCCACGATTTCGACACGCCCGCCGACGCCGAGTAAGCGGGGACCGCGGCCGGGACCGACAGCGGTTTCTCGCCCCGGCGAGAGCCTCGGATGTGTCGCTGTTGGACCGCCTCGCCGACCGGACGCCCCCGATGGCCGCCCTGGCGGTCGCCGTCGCGGCCGTCTCGACGAGCGCCATCCTCATCCGCCTCTCGGACGCGCCGAAGGGGCCGATGGCGTTCTGGCGGGTGACGTTCACCATCCTGCTGTTGTCGCCGCTGGCTGTCCGACGGCGCACGTCGCTCGCGCGGCTGGGCCGTCGTGACGCGCTGTCGGCGGTGCTTGCCGGCGTCGCGCTCGCCGCGCACTTCGTGACGTGGTTCGAGTCGGTCGACCGGACGACGGTGGCCGCGAGCGTGACGCTCGTCACCACTCAGCCGGCGTTCGTCGCCGTCGGCGCGGCGCTGTTGCTCGACGAACCGCTGAACCGGCGGACGATGGCCGGCATCGGCGTCGCGCTCGGCGGCGCGGCGCTGATGTCCGTCGGCGCCGAGCAGGGCGCCGCCCCCGCGCCGCTGGTCGGCAACTTGCTCGCGCTGGCGGGCGCGGTGTTGGCGGGTGCGTACGTGCTCGCCGGGCGGTCGGTCCGCCAGCGGGTCGCGCTCCTCCCGTACGTCACCGTCGTCTACTCGGTGTGTGCGGCCGCACTCCTGGCGTACGTGCTGGCGCTCGGCGACCCGGTGGTCCACTACCCGCCCCACGAGTGGTTGCTGTTCCTCGGGATGGCGCTCGGCCCGGGCGTGATGGGCCACACGGTCATCAACTGGGCGCTCGAACACGTCGAGAGCGCCGTCGTCAGCGTCTCGCTCGTGGGCGAACCCGTCGGCAGTACCCTGCTCGCGCTGGTGATACTGGGGGAGGTGCCCGCCGCCATCACGATACTCGGCGGTGCGGTCGTGCTGTCGGGCATCTACGTCACCTCCTCCGCACGGCGGTGAGCGTCGGTCACGGCCGCCTCAAGCGCCGCGCGGTCGGGGGCGTACGCGAGGTGGCTCCGGCAGTCGCAGTCTGAAGCGCCGAACCCCTCGACGGGACCCTCTGGAAGTGCCCGGGCGACCTCACACTCGGCGTCGACGGGCGTCCGTACGTCGTCGGCGAGTCGCATCGCGCCGTGGCAAAGCAGGTAGTCGACGTGCCAGTGGCGCGTGTCGCCGTCGCCGGCCGCGAGATCGCGGTGACGCTCGACCCGCGAGAAGCCGCCCGACCCGAGCGCGCTCCCGGTGTAGGCGTACCAGCCCGCGGGCAACGCGTGGCGTCCGAGCGCGCCCACCTCCAGCGTGACGGGACGGTCGAGTTCGACGAGCAACGTGTAGATGCCGCCGTTCACGCCCGTCCGTTCGGGCCACCGAGCAAAGTGATGTCGGACAGGCCAGCCTGCCGCTCCGGAATCTTGAGGGTGACCCGACGACACCCACCGATATGACCGACGAGCCCTCCGGGACCGAGACGCCGCCGCTCGACGTGGCGGCGTTCTACGACGAGTACGGCGAACGCGAGTGGGAGCGGCTGGACCGCGACTTCCACCACCGGCTGGAGTGGGAGGCCACCGTCGAGTATCTCGACCGACATCTGCCCGACGAAGGGCGGGTTCTCGACGTGGGCGGCGGCGCGGGCCGATACGCCGTCTGGCTGGCCGAGCGCGGCCACGACGTCCGACTGGTCGACGTGAGCCAGCGACAGGTGGAACTCGCCCGCGAGAAGGCCGCCGACCACGGTGTCGACGACCGGGTGACCGCCGAGGTGGGCGACGTCCGCGACCTCGCGGCCGACGACGACGCGGTCGACGCGGCGCTGTGTCTCGGCGGCGCGCTCTCGCACGTCCTCGACGCCGACGAACGGCGGGCGAGCGTCGCGGAACTCCGCCGGGTCACGCGACCCGGCGGCCCCGTATTCGTCTCGGTGATGGGGCTGATGGCCAGTGTCACGCGGATGATGCGCCACGCCGGCACGCTCCCACCGGAACACGACGAGACGGAACTGCTCCCCGACCTCGTCCGCTCGGGCGACTACGACGCCGATCTGCTGGAGCGACACGACCGCGAGCCAACCGTCCAGCAGATGCATCTGTTCCGCGCCGACGAGTTCGAGCGTCTGCTGGCCGACGCGGGTCTCGACGTGGCGACGCTCGCGGCACTCGAAGGGCCGTTCTCCCAGCGCCGCGAGGACCTGGACGCGCTGTCGGCGGCGGACCGCGAGGCCATCCGCGAGGCGCTCGCGCAGGTCCGCGAGGACCGACACGTCGTCGACCACTCCGCGCACATGCTCGCGGTCTGCTGGACACCGAAGTAAGCCCCGAAAACTCCGAGATAGGCCCGCCCCACCGGACAGTAAGCCCGGCGGCGGCCGGGCAGGTCGCGCCGGTAAGCCCGTCACTGGTGGGGAGCCCACGGCCGGAAAGGGGAGGGACGGGGGATAGCGTTCCTATACGTTTCTGGAAGGTCTCGGCGGTTTATCCTCCGAGACGTGGACCCGTCGAGGGGTGTTACAGATGGCGAACGACACACGCGGAGAGGCGAACGACGGCGACGGCACCGGAACTACGCGCCGGACGGTTCTCGGCGCGGCCGCGCTGACCGGTACGGTAGCGAGCATCGGCGCGTTCGGCGTCAGCGCCCGACAGCAACAGGAGCCGCCGGACGAACTCGACGACACCTACGGGTTCGCGGCGCTGTCGCCGGAGACCGAACCGCCCGTCGAGCCCGACCACCAGGTGGCGCTGGAGATACGCCCGGTCGAGGGGCGCGAGGAACCCGAGTTCGTGTTCGACCCGGTCGGCCTCGCAATCGAACCGGGCGACGTGGTCCGGTTCGACAGCGCCTTGGGGGCTCACTCGGTGACGGCGTACCACCCGGCGCTCGAGCGGGAGCGCCGCGTTCCGGAGAACGTCCCGCCGTTCTCCTCGCCGCTACTGGCGACAGACGGGGCGTACTGGCTGTATCGGTTCGACGAACCGGGCGTGTACGACGCCTACTGTCTCCCGCACGAAGTGTTCGGGATGGTTATGCGGCTGGTGGTGGGAGAGGCGGAGGCATCTCCCAGCCCGGCCACCGTCGGCACGGGGACGGCGGCCGGCGAGGGGACTGGCACGTCGCGAGCCACGACAGACGGCGAGAGCGGCGCGACTATCAATCAGCAGGTCGAGTCACCGAACGGAACAGCCACGGGGACCCCCGGGACCGGGAGAACCACGGACGCGGGGACGTCGCCGACGCCGGCCCAGGATGGGACCGCGACGGGAACGCCCGCCGACGGGAACGGCTTCGAACTCCCCGAATTCCCGCCGACCGAGGCCGCACAGCGCGTGTTCGACGACCCCGCGCTGGACGTGCAGCGCATCGTGACTGCAGGTAGCGTCGCCTGGAACGAACTCTCGTCGGAGACGCGGGGAATTCAGGACGAAGAGACGCCCGGAGAGGAGCCGACACAGAGACAGATTTTGACGGCGCTCTCGGGCGGGAACGTGGTTCCCCCAGTCGAGACGGACGCGTCGGGGAACGGCACGTTCACGGTTACCTCGGCGGGCGCTCTCGACTACGCATTGCGCATCAGCAGCATCCAGGACGTGACACAGGCGCACATTCACGACGGGCGGGCCGGGGAGAACGGCCCCATCCTCTACACCCTCGTCGAATACACGGAAAATGTGGACGGATCCGGTAGCGGGGAGCCACGGTCCGCGACCGGCGACGAGGTCCTCACCATCGAGGGGACCATCGATGACATCGACCCTACCGTGTTCGACACGCCCGGCGACCTCTACGTGAACGTCCACACCGTGGCGAACCCGGCTGGCGAGGTCCGCGGGCAGTTACAGGCGGTCGACGACTCGGCGGACGGAACTCCCGCGGAGGAGACGTCCACCGGGACGGACAGTGGAACCGGGACGGCGACGGACCAACCGGTGGAGTCACCGGAGCCGTAGCCCGCGGACACCGAAATCGAGACTGTCGGCCGGCCAGCATCGAGGGCCGAACCACGACACCGGCAGGCTGGTGGCCGCCGGGAGAACGGGTCCGGCGCTCCCGACTCCCCGTCGCCTCACCGCAGGCCGGGCACCTTGTCGAACAGTTTGAGCGCGCCGGTCGTCACTTTCGCGTACAGCCAGTAGGGGACGCCGTCGGGCGGGGCCATCCCCTGGCCCTTCTGGACGGCGACCGTCTGGGGTTCGGTGTACTTCTTGACCCCCTCGGGGCCGTGTCGACGGCCGACCCCGGAGTCCTTCATCCCGCCCATCGGTGCGTCGATGCTGGAGTAGGCCGCCGCGTACGCCTCGTTGACGTTGACGGTCCCGGCGCGTATCTGTCGGGCGACCTCGCGGCCGAACTCGGTGTCGCCGGTCCAGACGGAGGCGTTGAGCCCGTAGTCGGTGTCGTTGGCCTCCGCGATGGCCTCGTCGGTGTCGGAGAAGGGGTAGACGGAGACGACGGGGCCGAACGTCTCCTCACAGCAGAGGTCCATGTCCATCTCCACGTCCGTGAGTATCGTCGGCTCGAAGAAGTACGGGCCGACGTCCGGGCGCGGCTCGCCGCCGGTGTGGACCGTCGCGCCGCGGGCCTTCGCGTCCTCGACGTGCTCGGTCACCTTCTCCAGTTGTTCCTCGGAGACGAGCGAGCCGACTTCCGCCTCGAAGTCGTAGCCCGTTCCGAGTTCCACGTTCTCGGTGGCGGCGACGAACCGCTCGAGGAACTCGTCGTAGACGTCCTCGTGGACGTAACACCGCTCGATGGAGATGCACAGTTGGCCGGCGTTCGAGAACGAGCCGTGGACCAGCCCCTCGACCGCGCGGTCGAGGTCGGCATCCGGGAACACAAGCGCGGGGTTCTTCCCCCCGAGTTCCAGCGAGTACTTCAGGAGGTTGCGGCCGGCCTGCTCGCCGACGATGCGGCCGGTCTCGGTCGACCCGGTGAAGCCGACGTAGTCGACGCGGTCGGTCATCGCGGGGCCGACGTCCGGCCCACGGCCCGTCACGACCTGGAACAGGTCGGCCGGGAGGCCCGCCTCCTCCAGCAGTTGCTTCCCCTTCAGCGCGGTGAAGGAGGTCTGTTCGGCCGGCTTGAGGACGACCGCGTTACCTGCAAGCAGGGCGGGGAGCGCGTCCGACAGCGCGAGTTCGAACGGGTAGTTCCACGGCGAGATGAGACCGGCGACGCCGACCGGCGTGTGGTTCACCTCCACCTGCGTCATGCCGGGGACGACGCCCTTTCGCTTCTCGCGGCCGAGGAACCGCTCGCCGCGATGCGAGTAGTAGCCGGCCGTCAGCGCACACGACTGCACCTCCTCGAAGGCGGTGCGGCGCGCCTTCCCCGTTTCCAACTGGACGACGTCGAGCAGTTCGCTCTGCCGGTCGAGCACGAGGTCCTGAAACCGGCTCAACACCTCCTCGCGCTCCGCGATGGAGCGGTCGGCCCACGACTGCTGTGCCTCGCGGGCGCGTTCGACGGCCACGTCGACGTCGGCCTCGCCGCACGCGGGAATCGCGCCGACCTGCTCGCCGTCGAACGGCGCCTCGACGGGGATGGTGTCGGTCGTCCCGTCAGCGACGGTCACGAGGTCGACGAGCCCCGCGACCCGCTCGTCGTCGGTGTCGACGTCCAGCGCGGACGTGCCGCTCTCTGATACTGTCATGCCCGGAGACAGCACTCCGACGGGTAAAACGCTACGGGCGTGTTTGCGGGGTCGTTAAAAGGGGAGCGGCGGCGTCAGTGGATGTCGAGCGCTTCGATCTGCTCCTGGTAGCGGTTGCGGATGGTGACCTCGGTGACCTGCGCGACGTCGGCGACCTCGCGCTGGGTCTTCTTCTCGTTACACAGCAGGGAGGCGGCGTAGATGGCCGCGGCGGCGTAGCCGGTCGGCGACTTGCCCGACAGCATCCCCTTCTCGGCGGTGACTTCGATTATCTCGCGGGTCTTCTGTTCGACCTCCTCCGAGAGGCCGAGTTCCGAGCAGAAGCGGGGGACGTACTGGACGGGGTCGACCGGTTCGAGACCGAGCGACAGTTCCTGTGCGATGTAGCGGTAGGTGCGGCCGATTTCCTTCTGTTCGACGCGGGCGACTTCGGCGACCTCGTCGAGCGAGCGGGGGATACCCTCCTGGCGACACGCCGCGTACAGCGCGGAGGTGGCGACGCCCTCGATGGAACGGCCGCGAATCAGGTCCTCCTTGAGTGCCCGGCGATAGATGACCGACGCCACCTCGCGTACCGAGCGCGGCACGCCCAGCGCGGAGGACATGCGGTCGATTTCCGAGAGCGCGAACTGGAGGTTGCGCTCGCCGGCGTCCTTCGTGCGGATGCGCTCCTGCCACTTGCGCAGGCGGTGCATCTGGCTCCGTTTCTCCGAGGAAATCGAGCGCCCGTAGGCGTCCTTGTCCTTCCAGTCTATTTGGGTCGTCAGCCCCTTGTCGTGCATCGTCTGGGTCGTCGGCGCGCCGACCCGCGACTTGGACTGACGTTCGGAGTGGTTGAACGCGCGCCACTCCGGCCCGCGGTCGATGTTTTCCTCCTCGAGTATGAGACCGCAGTCGTCACACATCAGCTCTCCGTCGCCCGTCTTCACGAGTGAATCGGACTCGCACTCGGGACAGCCGGCCTGTTCCTCCTCTTTCTCGGATTCGGCAGCGCGCTCTCGCTGACGTGTGGGCCCTGGCATTACGCTTTTATACTGGAGTCACGCGAGATATAAATCCTTTGCTCACGGAGGCTTTCGCGGCTTGCGTCCCGACGCGGAATCCCCGCGACGGCCGCCGAACGCGGCGAGAAACGCCTAAGGAGCGGCCCGCGGCAGTACCGGTATGCGACTGCAGGAGTACTGGGGTGTCGGCCCGAAGACGGCCGCCCTGTTGGAGGAAGAACTCGGGGTCGAAACGGCCGTCGAGGCCATCGAGTCGGCGGATTCCCGGGCCTTGGTCGACGCGGGACTGGCGCCGGGACGGGCGACGCGCATCCTCCGGCGCGCGAACGGCGGCGCAGGCCTCGACGTGCTGGCGACCGGCGACGCACGCGAGGTGTACCGCGACCTGCTGACGCTGGCCGAAGGGTACGCCGTCACCGAGCGCGCGGCCGACCGCATTCGCGTGCTGACGCCGCTTACCTCACGTGAAGCTATCCAGCGTCGCCTCGACGACGTACAGGAGGCCACCGAGTCCTGGCGCGCGCTCGACGACACGACCCGCGGGGCGGTGCTCGACGCGTTCGAGGAGGGCGAAAGCGGCGAACTCGGCGCGGTCGAGACGGCCATCGCGCTCGCGGAGACGGGCGTCGACTCGGGCGCGTTCCGGCCGGTCGCGGAACTCGATGCCGACGCGCTGGCCGACGCCGCGGTCGCCCTCCGCGCGCTCCGGGGCGACCGTCTCGGCGAAGGCGCGGACGACTCGCTCGACCGACTGCGCGGGGCGCTCGGCGCCATCGAGGATATGGCCGCTGACCCGGGAGACGTGCTGGAGACCGTCAAGAGCGACGCGCGTGACGCCTCGGAGTTCCGCGATACGTTCCTGCGGCACGTCAGCGGGGAGACCGGCCTGCCGGAGAGCGAACTCCGGGAGAGCGTCGCCGCCGACGCCGTCGACGCGGAGGCGTTCGTCACCGAGTCGTTGCGGGCGCTGGCGACCGACCTTCGGGGGCGCGTCGACGAGCGGGAACGTGCCGTCGCCGAACGGCTCCGGAAGACGGTGGACGCCGAACGCGAGTCCGTCGACCGGAGCGTCGAGGTCGTCGAGGAACTCGCCGTCCGTGTGTCGCTCGCGCGGTTCACCGACGCCTACGACCTGGTGCGGCCCACCCTGACCGACGGCGACGCCCTGGCGGTCCGCGGGGCTCGCAACCTCGACTTGCTGGAGACCGGCGAGTCGGTCCAGCCCATCGACTACGCCGTCGGCGACCACTCGCTCGAGGAAGTGCCAGACGACGACCGGGTCGCGGTGCTCACTGGCGCGAACTCCGGCGGGAAGACCACGCTCCTGGAGACGCTGTGTCAGGTGCAACTGCTCGTGCTGATGGGGCTACCAGTCCCGGCCGAGGAGGCGGACGTGGGGCTCGTGGACTCGGTCGTGTTCCACCGTCGACACGCCTCGTTCAACGCCGGCGTGCTGGAGTCGACGTTGCAGTCGGTCGTCCCCCCGGTCACCCGCGAGGGGCGGACGCTGATGCTCGTCGACGAGTTCGAGGCAATCACCGAACCCGGGCGTGCGGCGGACCTCCTCCACGGACTCGTCACGCTCACCGTCGAACGCGAGGCGCTCGGGGCGTTCGTCACTCATCTCGCGGAGGACCTCGAACCGTTGCCGGACGCCGCGCGGGTCGACGGCATCTTCGCCGAGGGACTGACGCCGGAACTGGAACTGGAGGTCGACTACCAGCCACGGTTCGGCCAACTCGGAAAGTCGACGCCGGAGTTCATCGTCTCGCGACTGGTCGCGGAGGCCTCGGACAAGAGTGAGCGAGCCGGCTACGAACATCTCGCGGGCGCGGTCGGACAGGAGATGGTCCAGCGGACGCTGGCCGACGCGCGGTGGAGCGAGTAGCTCACCCGGAATTCTGGTACGAAATCCGACAAGTGAGTGCAGTTTCCGACCGATTCGGAAACGTAGTCGTCGGTAATGTATTATTACTCACGATATTGTCGTATCTAAAAATACACGTTCTTCTTGAGTAATATCTTCCTACCTGATACAATCCCAAATTACTTGACGGGCTGTACTGTCGTTCATGTTGACGTATGACAGGCGGCAGACAGCCGCTGTGCCGCCGTGGATTCCTCACGGCGACGGGCGCAGCGGCGGCGAGTGTCGCGGGGTGTTTGGGGCGGCAAACGAAAACGGGACCCGACGACGGGGCGGGGGCGACGGGCACCACACAGACGAGCGGGGGGACGTTGAACCTGTTCGTCCGGGAGGTTCCACTTCTCGACCCTGTGCAGGCTGACGCGGACAGCACGATAGAGGTCCACCAGCAGTTACACGACGGGCTGACCAACTACGAGAACGGGGAGCCGGCGAACGTGACCAACCTGTTGGCCGACACCATCACCGTCAGTAACGACTACCTGACGTACACGGTGGGCCTGAAACAGGGCGTCTCGTTCCACGACGGGACGGAGGTGACGGCCTCGGACGTGGTCTACTCGTGGGAGCGAGCCGTGCAGTCGTCCAACTCGGACGGTGCGTGGTTCCTGCTGGACCTGCTTGGAGTCCAGCACTCGACGGACAGCAACGGGAACTACGAACCCGGGTCGCTCGCCGTTCGCGCGTCGGGCACGTACACGGTCGAGTTCGACCTCGAACAGCCGTTCTACGCGGTCGAGGAGATTCTCGCACACCCGTTCCTGAGCGTCGTTCCCGAAGGCATCGTGGGCGACATCGACGGCTACCAGGGGCGGATGAGCTACGAGGAGTTCGCAACCGAGAGCGTGGTCGGTGCCGGCCCGTTCGAACTCGACCACCGGTACGAAAGCGCGGAGGTAGTCGCCAACGCGTACTCGAACTACCACGGGACCGTCCCGTCGGTCGACACCCTCTACTGGAGCGAGGAACCCGAACAGGAGGACCGCTGGACGGTCATCAACGACCGGGACGTGGAGGTGTTCGACGTCCCGAACGCGTACTACGACCCGACGAATGTGTCGGTGACTAACACCGACTCGAAGGGACGCAAGACGGGGTCGTACGGCCCCCTGGAGAACGGCGACACCGTCAACTACCAGCGCGTGACCGCGCTGTCGGTGTTCTATCTCGGGATGAACACCCAGAGCGTCCCCGCACCGGTCAGGAAAGCGCTCGCGTATCTGGTCAACCAGGACGCCGTGGCCGCAACCGAGTTCAACGGCCGCGCCGACCCGGCGTACCATCTGACGCCACCGGCCATCTACCCGGGCGGCCCCTCGCAGTACGAGAGCCACGCGTCGAACGACTACCCGTACGGCTACGGGACGAGCGACATCACCTCCGCACAGCAGGTGATGGAGAACGCCGGCTACGGGTCGGGCAACCAGTTCAGCCTGACGTTCTCACACTACAACAGCCAGCGGTGGAGCCAGTTCGCGAGCAACCTCCAGACGGTCGCCGCGGACGCGTACATCGACGTCTCCATCGAGGAGTTATCGTTCGGCGACCTGCTCGAACGGGGACGCAACGGGAACCTGGAGGTGTACACGCTCGGGTGGATCACCGACTATCCCGCCCCACAGAACGTAGTTCAACTCGTCTATCCGCCGCGGACCGACACCGACGACGGCGACGGGGCGCTCACCTACACCAACTGGGACGACCTGAGCACCCAGGCGAAACAGGACGCCACGACGGCGTTCGAGACGATACAGTCGAACACGGAGCCGACGAGCGGCGCGGCAGACAGCCGCGCCAGCGCGGCGGTGACGATGGAGGAAGCCAACTGGGCCGACATGATCGTCCTGCCGATGTTCCACGGGGTCAACGAGCGGTTCTACTACGACGGGGTGGACATCCCGCTGTTCGGAGCCCTCGGACCGGCCGGCCAGAAGTACAACTCGGTCACGCTGAACACGGACAGGGGGCCGGACGGCTCGCCCACCGACCCCGACGGCGACGGGAAGTTCGAGGACATCGACGGTGACGGCCGCATCGACGAGGACGACGCCGAGGTCCTGTTCCACGAGACCGACCAGTTCGACGACCCGTCGAAGTACGATTTCAACGGGAACGGCGAGGTGAACGTCGCCGACGTGCAGGCGCTGAAACACGAAACGGAGAACAAATAGGGGGATTTCGAATGCGAAACACAGCCACAGATTCGACCGAGGTACTGACGGTAGTGGTGGTTGCGGCCGCACTCGTGGTGAGTGCGGCGTTCGCCGGCGTGGGGTTCGGCGCGGCGACGACGACCAACGCGGCCGTGAACACGACGACGACGCCGACGGGCACACCGACTCCGACGGCAGACCAGACACCAACGGGTACGCCAACGCCCACCGACACACCAACGGGTACGCCAACGCCCACCGACACACCAACATCGACACCAGACCAGACGCCGACGCCGGATTCGACGCCGATACCGAACGAGACGGCAACGCCGACACCGACGCCGGATGCGACACCGACCCCTACGTCTGGCGGTGGTGGGGGTGGTAGCGCCGGACCGCTCGGCCTCGCTCACGACGACACCGTCTCCACGACCGGCGGCTTCGAGAACCGGGGTTCGACCCGCGAACCGCGGGTCACGTTCAACCGGTCCGTCGTCATCGAGGGGACGGGCGACGACGGGTTCGTCATCGAGAACGCCGACACCGGGTCGGTAGTTCAGGTAATTCCGGAACAGCGCATCAACGTCTCCGCGACGACGGCGCTCGAACTGGAGGTCGTGACGGGCAACGGCACCGCCGACACCGCGCCCAGTATCGAGCGCGAGGAGAACGGCACGAGCACCGACATCCCGGCGGCGATAAACGGGAGTTTCGCGACGTTTGCCGAGCCGTATTCGAATCTGACGGTGACGTTCGTCAAGAACGGAACGCCCGTCGCGTCCACCGGGAACGCGGCGATCCACCCGGTCGACTACCGGGGGGCTTTCCAGCAGAACTCGACCGAGGGGACCGTCCTCGTGTCGGTCGGCCGCGACGGCCTCCCGAAGCAGTCGATGGTCCAGTACTCGGTGTTCACCCACAACGTCAGCGCCGAACTGTCGTACAACGCGACGGTCGACGCGTTCCGGGGGACGCTCGACGTGTCGTCGCTGGCCAACGACACCTACGAGGCCGGGGCGTTCTTCACCCACCCCGAAGACGGGTTCTACTTCGGGTCGACCCGTCCGCTCGAGGTCAACGGCACCAGCTCCCCGAGCCCGACCGACAACGCGACGGTGTCCATCCGCAACCAGACGACCGACGGCACCTCGCTGGTCGTCGAATCGACGACCGTGCCCGCGGGCGGGTTCGTCGTGATTCACGACACCTCCCTACTGCAGGGTGAGACGTTCGATTCCGTCCGGGGCGCGTCCGACTACCTGACGGCGGGGAGTCACACGAACGTGACGGTGCGACTGGACGACCCGATGTCGGCGAACCAGACGGTGCTGGCCATGCCGCACCGCGACACCGACGACGACCAACGGTACGACTTCGTCAGGACCGACGGCGCCGATGACGGCCCGTACACCGACAGTGCGGGGAACGTCGTGGTCGACTCCGCGTCGGCCACGGTCGACCTCTCGAACGAACCGGGCGCCGTCTCGGTCCAACTGACGCCGGCCGCCCAGCAGTTCGAGGTCGGCGACACCGTCGCCTACCGCGTCGAGGTGCTGAACGCCAGCGCCGGCGTGGGTGCGTACAACATCACGGTGGCGCCGACGAACGGCCCGCCGGTCGAACTGGTCGACGTGCGGTTCCCCGACGCCGACCACACGTCGGCAGAGCTGACCCCCAACGGGCTCCAGCTCAGGGCCGCGGGGCTCGACCGGCCGGTGGAGGCGTTCGACCGCTCGACGGTCGCCACCATCGTGGTGCGGGGTAACGACACCGGCACCGGCACGTTCGAGCCGACGGTCGAGACAGTCGCCGACGAGCGCGGGCTCGAGTACGGCGTCAACGAGGTGTCCGGCGGCGAGTTCGACGTGACGCGGCCGAGCCTCTCGCTGTCGTTGACCGTCGAGAAGGAGGAGACGCCGCTGGGCGGGGAGAACTCCTATCTCCTCGTCGCGGAGAACGTCACCGGCGGCGTCGGTGCGGTGAACGTGACGTTCACGGTCGAGAACGCCACCGTCGCGGACGTCATCGGCGGCAACGTCACGGGCTCGCCCGACAACCTGACGCGGACGAACGGGACGGCCAACGGCGTCGAGACGTTCACCATCCGCGCCGACGGGATGAGTACGCCCGACAACGGGACGTTCGGCATCGCGGGCGTGACCCTCGAAGGCGCGGAGCCAGGGAGCACGTCGCTGACCGCCGAAGCTACGAGCGTCACACGCGAGGACGGTCTCGCGTACGCGGTGACGAACGCGCCGAGCGCGCCGGTCGTGGTTCCCTCGCCGGCCGTCGAGGTGGGCGTCCTCCCCGAGGGCACGAGCGCCCAGCCGGGCGAGACGTTCACCGTCGACATCGCCACGAACACGAACTCGCTGGGGGTGTACGGCGAGGAGTTCACCCTCGCGTTCAACGAGTCGCTGTTGAACGCCACCGACGTGAGCAAGGGGCCGTTCCTCGGGAGCGACGGCGCGACGACCACGGCGTACGGCACCGGTATCGACAACCGCAACGGGACGCTGAACTTCGGCGTCTCTCGGCAGAACACCCAGGAACCCATCTCCGGGACTGGCGTCGTCGCAACGGTCACGTTCCGCGTCGACGCGAACGCGACCCGCGGCGTCACCTCGCCGCTGGCGCTCACCACTGTCAAGGTGTCCGACGAGGAGGCCAACGAACTGGATACGACGGCGTACGACGCGTCCGTGTTGGTGCCCGAGAGCCTGCCGCCGGAGTTGGCGGCCACGCTCGTCTCGACGGTGCCCAACGAGGGCCAGCCGGTCGTCGTCGACACCGTAGCGAACGACTCCGACGGCGTGGTCAGCAACGTGACCCTGGAGTCGGCCGATGGCTCCGTCATCACCAACGCCACCTGTGGCTCGGCCTCCTGTGAACCGACGCTCCGGGCGACGCCGAGATTCTCGACGTGGAACGGCAGTGCCTACGTCAATGCGACGGTGGTGGCCGTCGCCACGGACGACCGTGGCGCGGAAGCCAGCGTCACGCTGGAGTTCCCGGTGTACACCGCCGGTGACGCCAACGGCGACGGGGTGGTCGACATCTTCGACGCCACGGAGGTGGGGACCTCGTGGAACACCCAGCGCGGCGACCCCGGCTACTCGGACGCGGCCGACCAGAACAACGACGGGGTGGTCGACATCTTCGACGCGACCATCCTCGGGACGAACTGGAACGACCAGGCGACAACCAACAGCAGCAGTAGCTAACGATGAGAACACGCGCACTAACACTCACGGCGCTGGTCGTGCTCGCCGCCGTCGTCCCCTTCGTCGGGGGCGTCGCGGCGTCGAGCCACGAGGGAGAGATATCGCTCAACGACACCGAGGTAACACTGAGCGAGGGCGAGTCGGTCGTGCTCGCGGTCAGATACGACACCGCACCGGGAACACAGGGGCCCGAGATATCGGGCATCCAGTTCGAACTCGGGTTCAACGAGTCGGTGCTGAACGCCACGAACCCACAACAGGGGACGTACCTGACGAAGGACGGGGGCGCGGCGTTCATCGCGAGCGCGAGCACCGACAACTCGACCGGCGTGGTCGATTACGGTGAGGCCAGACAGGAGCAGACCGGCGTCACCGGCGCCGGCGACGTGGCGTACGTGGAGTTCATCGCCACGGAGGACACGAGCAAGCCGCTCGGGGCGCTCACGTCGGTGACCTTCGAGACGGTGAAGATCAGCGACCCGAACCAGAACTCGGTCCCGACGCGGGCGGTCAACGCCACCATCGACACGGTCGACCCGACGCCGCCGACAGCGGTGGCGACGGCGAACCTGTCGACAGCGAACGTCTCTGAGGTCGTCGGCTTCGACGCGAGCGACTCGACCGACAACCACCGCATCGACAGCTACGAGTGGGACCTCGACGACGACGGCCAGTACGAGGTCTCGGGCAACGACCCCACCGCCGCGACCGCTTACGACTCGACGGGCACACGGACGGTGACGCTCCGGGTGACCGACGCCGACGGCAACAGCGCAACGGACACGGCGACCGTCGAAATCATCGATGGTCAGCCACCGTCCGCGGCGGTCTCGCCGTCCTCGTCGTCGGTCGAACTCGGGGACGCGGTGACGCTCGACGGGTCGGCGTCCACCGACAACGCCGGTATCGCTTCCTACGAGTGGGACTTCGACGGCGACGGCCAAGTCGACACGACGACACAGTCGCCGTCCGTCGAGCACACGTACGGCGAGACAGGTAGCTACAACGCGAGCCTCACGGTCGTCGACGCCAGCGGCAACGCCGACACCGCGTACGCCGAGGTCACCGTCTCGGACACGACGCCGCCGAGCGTCGCCGTCCAGGCGAACACGACCGAGCAGACGCTCGACGCGCCCGTGGCGTTCAACGCCTCGGGGACGACCGACAACGGTGCGGTCGCCTACTACGAGTGGGACTTCGACGAGGACGGACAGGTCGACGCTAACACCACCTCGGCGACGGTGATGCACACCTTCGGCGCGCGTGGCACGTACAACGTGACGGTGACGGCCACCGACCGTGCGGGCAACAGCGGCTCCGCGACGGCCGCGACCGTGAGCATCGTCGACGGCACCGCGCCGGTGGCCGATGTCGCCGCACCGGACGCGCTCAACGTCTCCGAGGCGGGGACGTTCAACGGCTCCGCCTCCTCGGACAACACCGAAATCGCATCCTACGCGTGGACGTTCGGCGACGGGGCGAACGCGACCGGCGCCACGGTCGACCACACGTACGATGCGCGCGGCGAGTACGAGGTCGCGCTGACGGTCACCGACGTCGACGGCAACACCGACACGGCGACGGCGACCGTCTCCGTCGTCGACGAAGTGCCGCCCTCGGCGTCGGCCAGCGCCAACCGCACGAGCGCCGAACTGAACGTCTCGGTGGTCGGGTTCGACGCCCGGCAGTCGACCGACAACGACGCCGTCGCGGAGTACCGCTGGGACTTCGACGGCGACGGCACCGTCGAGCGGACGACGACCGACGGGACGACGGCGTACGTCTACCCCTCGATGGGGACGTTCACGCCGGCGGTGACGGTGGTCGACGCCAGCGGCAACGCCGACACCGCGACGACGGCCAACGTGACGGTCGCTGACACCATCGCGCCCGACCCGGCGCTGACCGGGCCGACGCCCGCGGTGGTGAACGTCACCTCGACGTTCGACGCCTCCGGCACGACGGACAACGGCGATGTCGTCGAGTACCAATGGGACTTCGACGGCGACGGGACGACGAACGCGACCACGTCGACGCCGACGGCCGACACCGTCTACACGGTGCCCGGTCGGACGCTGACCGTGTCCGTCACCGCGGTCGACGCGGCGGGCAACACCGCGACGGAGACGCTGACGGTGAACACGACGCGTGCGCCCGGCGTCTCGGTCCTCGAACCCGTCGAGGGCGCCTACCGGAGCACGGACAGCCCGCTCGTCACCTACGAGATAGCTAACCGGAACGCCGGCGACGTCGACCACGCGGAGTACCGCGTCGACGACGGCGCCTGGCAGGTCGCGGCCGGAAGCGACACCGAGGACAGCGGTACCGTCACGCTGGAGGGGCTCGCTGACGGGAGCCACACCGTCGAGTTCCGACTCGTCGACGGCGACGGTGGGACGCTACCGTTCGCGTCGGCGACGACCAACCGCACGTTCATCGTCGACACCGTCGCCCCGACCGTCGAACTGGTCGGGCCCGAGCAGGGCCGCGTAATGTACGGTACGAACCTGACGTTCGCGTACGAGGACGCCAGCGACGTGACCGCGACGTTCGCGCGCAACACTTCGGGCGACGCGACCGCCGGCGCCGAGGACACGGTCGTCGCCACCGACGGCTGGCCTGAGGGGCCGACCAGCGTGACGGTGACGGCCACGGACGCGGCGGGCAACCAGGCGAACCGGACGTTCGCGTTCGACTTCGTCTCGCCGCCCGACGTTGACTCGGTCGAGCCGACCAACGGCACGTTGCTCGGCGACTCGACGCCGACAGTGCGGGTCACCTACAGCGACGACGACGTGGCGGGCGACAGCGGCGTCGACCCCGCGTCCGTGTCGCTGGCGGCGAACGGCCAGCCGGTGTCGCTTGAGAACGCGTCGGTGACGCCGACCGCGCTAGAGGTAACGCTCCCCGAACTGGCCGTCTCGGACACCAACGAGCAGACGCTCGTGGTCGGGGTCGCGGACAACGCCTCCCACGCGACGGAGGCGTCGTGGACGTTCACCGTCGACAACCGCGCGCCCCGCATCGAACTGGCCGGCGACCACACCGACCGCGTGAGTACGAACTACCCGGTGGCGCTGTCGGTCGACGTGACCGAGACGCACCCGAACGCCTCGACCGCGCTCGTCCGGAACGCCTCGACAGGGGCGACCGTGGCGACGCTGTCGGACGCTCCGGCCGACGGGAGCGCACTGCTGACGTGGAACGCGACCGACGACACCGGCGACGCCGTCCCGAGCGGCTCCTACGAGGTGGTCGTCGAGAGCACCGACTCGGTCGGCAACGCCGCGACCGAGACGCTCAACGTCTCCGTCGACAACACGCCGCCGACGGTGACGGTGACGGACGTCTCCGGCCCGAACACCGTCGGCGGGACGGTCGTGACGAACGGCACCGCGTCGTTCGCCGCGACGGCCGACGGGACGCCCGGCGAGGCGGCGAACGTCACGTTCGTCCTCTCGGCGCAGTCGCAGAACTTCGAGGTGCCGGTGCCGGCGACGCTCGACAACGGCACCTGGACCGCGACGGCCGACCTCACCTCGCTCCCGGACGACGGGACGTTCGACGTGCGGGCCGTGGCGACCGACCCCGCCCGGAACACCGACACCGCGAGCGCCGGCACCCCGGTCAAACTCGACCGCGTGGCGCCCGCGCTCGGCGTGACGGTCACCCGCGTCGACGACACGACCGCGCGGGTCAACCTCTCGGTGACCAACGGCGACACGCTCGACGGCGACTCCATCGCCGTCCAGTTGCGGACGCCGAACGGCTCCACGAGTAGCCTCGCGGTGTCGCAGGCGAGCCCGACCCGCTACACGGGCACCTTCGAGGTGAATCAGAGCGGGCTCTACAGCGGACTGGCGACCGCCACCGACGAGGCCGGCAACCGCGGCACCGACTCGTTCGGCTCCGTCCTCGAGACGGTGTCGACCGAGAACAAGACCGTGACCGTCTTCGTGGAGCGGTCCGGCTCGTTCGTCCGGTTCAACACGACCGCCGAGGTGAACAACACGTTCGTCACCATCACCGACAGCGCGACCCCGCTCCAGCCGCTGGCCGCCGACCTGCGTGGCGCCCGATTCATCGACGGCCAGCTCGGTACCGCGCTCTCGCAGAACCTCTCGAACGCGACCATCGGCCTCCCGGTCAACGAGTCCGCGCTCCCGTCGGGCGTGACGCCGAGTGCCGTCTCCATCCGGTACTACAACCCGAGCACGGACAGCTGGGAGCTGGAGGACACCCGCATCGCTGAGGTGACGCTCGCCAACGGCGTCACCGACGAGTACTACCTGACGACGGTCGACCACTTCTCGACGTACGGCGCGACCGTCCGCGACGAGACGGCACCGACGCTGACCGCCTCGTCGCCGGCCGACGGCACCGAGTACGCGGCGGCGACCGACGAGGTGACCGCGCGGTTCGAGTACGAGGACAATCTCACCGGCGTCGACGCGAGCGCCGTGAGCGTGTCGTTCGACGGCACCGACGTGACCGACGACGCCGACACGCAGGTGACCAGCGACTACGCGACGTTCACCGCGACGGGTCTCTCGCCCGGCACCAGCCACACGGTGTCGGTGACGGTCGTCGACAACGCCGGCAACAGCGAGACGTTCGACCTGTCGTTCACCGTGACGAACGACAACTCGCCGCCGACGGTGACGCTGGACCCGAGCGACGGGGCCAGCCTCTCGACGTCGAGCCCGACGCTGTCGGCCACCTACTCGGACGCCGCCAGCAGTATCGACACGAGTTCGGTCGAGGTGACGCTCGACGGCCAGACGGTCACGTCCGGCGCGACGGTCACAGCGAGCGAGGTGACGTACGACGCCAGCGGGCTCTCGGACGGCTCGCACACGTTCAGCGTGACCGTCGCCGACACGGTCGGTCAGTCGACGACGGAGACGGCCTCGTTCACCGTCTCGACCGGTGACGGCGGGAGCCCGAGTGGGCCACCGTCGAGTTCCGGCCCGACCAGTCCGAGCGACGACGGCGGCACCGCCGGCGGCGCGGCCGGCACCGCCGGCTCACCCGACATCTCGCAGACGAGCGCCGACGTGAGCACCACGTCGCTGGCCGTCGGCGAGACGGTGACCGTGAGCGCGACCCTCGAGAACGACGGGGACGCGCCCGGCGACGCGACCGTGAGCCTCTCGGTCGACGGCGACTCCGTCGGCGAGAGCCGGACGGTCCGCGTCCCGGCCAACGGCACCGCGACGGCCGTGTTCGGCTACTCGTTCGACGAACCCGGCACCTACACGCTCGCGGTGGGCAACCAGACGGCCGGCACCGTCACCGTCAACGAGGCGGCGACGCCCGAGACGCCGGCCGACACGCCGACGCCGACGGCGACCCCCGCCGACACGGGCGGCGACGAGACGGCGACGCCATCGGCGACGCGGTCCGCTACTCCAACCCGGAGCGGCACGCCGACCGCCGACGGCGGTCCCGGCTTCACGGCCGTCCTCGCGCTGGTCGCAGTGCTCGCCGGTGCGCTCCTGGCGCTCCGCCGAGACTGAGCACGGCGACGCCGTCCCTTCTTTCGTGACTAGGTCGAGGAGTGGCTACGTCAGCGACGGCCAGCGCCGAGGGCCACGACGGCGAGGGCAACGAGCGCCGCGACGGCACCGAGGCCGGGGCCGATGGCGTCGCTCGGCGACTCGGCCGTCGTGCCGGGCGGCACCGCCGTCGGCGTCGCGCTCGGGGACGGCGACGGAGTCAGCGACGCCACGGCAGTCGTCTTCGCGCCCGGTTCGGCGGCGACGGCGAACGTCGACAGCCCAGGCGACCGGGCGGCGAACACGTAACCCGCGTCGGTCGACTCCACGGTGGTCGTGGGTAGCCGGGTCCACCCGTCGCCGGTGAGCCGGTAGAGCCCGGTGCCCTCCGGCCCGGCACCGACCTCCAGGAGTCGCTCGTCGGAGACTGTGAACCGGAAGCGGACGGGGCCGTACTCGCCGCCGGAGACGGAGTGGGAGATGTTGTAGGCCGCCAGCACCGGCGGCTCGGGCCCCTCGAAGCCGGCCGCGTCGGGTGACACCGCGCGCACGGTCGCGTCGAACCGGTCGGCGCTGACTGACCGGACGGTGAGGTCGGTCAGCCTGACGCCGGTACGGTCTCCGACCTCCGTCTCCGGAAGCGACGCGACGACCGTCCCGCCGCCGGTCGCCGAGACGGACACGGTCCCCGGGGCCGACCGGGTCGCAGTCGCTCGAATCACGCCGTCGGACGGGGTGGGTGTGACGGTCGCCGGTGTACCCGCCGGCGCGTCCGACGGGCCAGTCGCCGTTGCCGTCGGGGCTCCGTCCGTCTCCACGTCGACGGTGGCGTTCTCGACGGCGACGGGAACGGCCGAGCCGTTGGGCGCCGCGAGCTTCACCGACGGGAGCGACAGCGCTACCGTCCCGGACGCGTCGGTCGGAACCGTCACGTCCACTTCCGCGAGCACGCCCTCGCCGGTGACGCCAGTCTGCGTGTCTCGGCGACTCTCACCGAACGACACGCGGCCGGCGCTCTCGTTGACCCGGTTAGCAACGACGAACGTGCTGGCGTTCGCCGAGAGGAACCCACCGGGCGTCGCCTGGGTCGCGGCGCCGGCCGACGGGTACGACAGCTCGAACTCCGCGGCGTACACGGACGACTCGGCGTCGATGCGGATGGTCGCAGTCACCGTCTCGCCGGGTGCGGCAGTCGCGGGTGCGTCCACGCTCACCGTCGACGTGGGTGCGGTGCCGGCGGCGACGGCGGGCAGACATAGCGTCACGACGAGGAGTCCGACGGCGAGCGTACGACTGCTCACGGCAACCACCCCCCACCCCGAACGCGGCGACTCGACTCGGACCGTGACCGACCGAGAACAGACATTCGGGCCGGACTGTGGTAGCAATCCGCTTAACGGTGTCGGGACGCTCGGCTATCGAAGCGGGCGCGATGTCGGGTTACAAAACGGAAATGTCGACCTGCCTACCGTTACCGCCGGTAGCGGGCCGCGACGAGCGGCAGGACCGCCAGCAACGCCGTCGCGGGCGGCGCGGCGGTCACGGCCAGTACGGCGACCGGGAGGGCGACCGCGAGCGTCAGCGAGGCGGCCGCGCTGGGGGCGGGTCGAGACTGTTCGTAGTCGGTGCGTCGGGTGCGTGCGTCGTTTCGTTGCATCGTGTGTATGGTGTGGTTGGCATGGTCGTGTGCGGTACCGTCATCGGACGTCGAGGCGCTCGACCTCGGTGACGCCGAACCCGTCGCGCAGTCGCGCGCGGAGTTCGTCGCGGTCGGCCTCCGGCTCGGCATCGAGCGCGAGCCGGGCGGCAACGTCCACGTAGAGGTCGAAGGCGTCGGGGCGCATCCCGTCGATGCGCTCGACCTCGACCTCGCGGACGCAGTCGATCTTGGCTAACACCTGGCGAGCACCGTCGTCGAGGGCGCCGGCCTCACCCCGGGGGACCCGGAGTTCGAGGTCGGCGGCGGCCTCGACTTCTGCCATGTGCACTGACATGGACGCTCCCGGCGCGATTCGAACGCGCGACCCGAACGGGACACCTGTGGCTGACGGGAGTGCTGCGGCTGGTCGGAGGGCGTACCGCCCGGGGTCGGACCAGCGACCGACCCGGGGCGTCACACGGCGGTCACACCGAACCCTACCGTGGCTGTCCGAGACGAGAGGTGGGAGAAACGTGGCGTCCTCCGACCCGTCGCCTCGGTGGCGGCGGGTCACGTGACCCGCCTACGTGGCGGAGGTCGGGGACGCGGTACGGACGTTCCACGTTCCACGACCCACGCCGAGGCCAGCGCTACCGCTTTCCGCAGCGGCGAGCGCCGGAATGTAGGTCGTAGTCTTCATCGTGGAACCTCCGTTCCGTGTTCACCCTGCTCTGCAACCCGATATGTATTAAGTTTTTGGCAGGTATGATACTCGTTACCGAAGGGCCGTAACGGGCTTGACGCGGCCGTTCGTGGCACAGCTATGGACACCGAGTGCGTGGAAACGTTCACCGACGAACAGATGCGTGATTTGGTCGGACTGCTGGAGACGACGCGATGGGCCGCCGACCGCGCGCGCCAGGGCGTCGAGCGGATGGTCGCGCGCACCGACGCCGTCGTCGGCCTCGTCGACCGCGACGCCGACGGCCGGCTGGTCGCGTTCGCCCGCGCGCTGACGGACGGCACCTACCGCGCGTTCGTGTACGACGTGGTGGTCGCGCCCGACTACCGGGACCGGGGGCTGGGCGCTCGCGTCGTCGAGGAACTGCTCGCCCATCCCGCGGTGCGGGACGCCGAGGCGGTCGACCTCTACTGTCAGAAGGAGATGGTCGAGTTCTACGAACAGTGGGCGTTCACCGACGACGTGGGCGGTCTGCGGCTGATGCGCCGGTCGGACTGACCGACGTCTCGCGCATCCGGCAGGCCCACCGGCCGACAACAGCTATGCTCGAAGGCGACGTATCTCGGGCATGAACGCACACGGCGACTCGGCGTGGCTGGAGCGGCGGCGTGCGTCGCTCGACGCCATCCCGCCCGTCGAGCGACGGCTGGAGAACGGCGTCCTGCGCGTGACGCGGCGGTTCCGCGGGCTCACCCCGGCCCAGGCCGTCCGCTATCTCGAACATCTCGGCGGCGTCCAGCGCGGCCCGGCTGAGGTCGTGGGTGAGGACTGGCGCGCCGCGTTCACTACCCGGACGGTGCCGGTCGGCCCCTCGTACCGGCTGACCGAAATCGAGATAACGTGGACCGGACGGCCGGACGTCGTGGACCGGGTCGTCCTCCACTTCCGCCTCAAGGCGTTCCGCGCGCCGGGGTAAGCGGGGGCCGTCGCGCCGTCGGTCGACGGCAGGTCAGTCGACGGCGTCCGTCCGCTCGCGCTCGTCCACCTCTGCGAGGAACTCGCGGACGGCATCGGTGAAGAACCCCGGGTTGTCGAGGTTCGACGCGTGGCCGGCTCCGGGGACGACGAGCATCTCGGCGTCTGGGATGGCCGCACACAGGTAGTCTGCCATGTCGGCCAGAAGCGCCGGTTCGTGCTCGCCGTACAGCACGAGCATCGGTGCGCGTATCGCCGCCGGGTCGAACTCGCCGCGGGCGAACGCCGCCAGCGAGTCGACCACCTTCCGGAGTTCCGCCGGCGCCATCGTCGGCCCCTCCTCGACGAGCCGCTGGACCGTCTCGACGTCGCCCGCCACCCCGGGGGCGAGCAGGTTGCCGACGCGGAGTTTCAGGTAGTTCAGCCGCTTGTAGCTGATGTACGGGCTCACGAGGGCGACCAGTCGGTCGTTCAGAAACAGGAAGCGACCGGCCCACCCGAGCGGCGCGGGCGTGAACGTGTCGGCCAGCACGAGACCCGCCACCCGTTCGGGATGGCGGGCGGCGTACATCTGCGCTATCATCCCGCCCATCGACAGGCCACAGAGCACGGCCCGGTCGACGTCCAGTTCGTCGAGCAGTGCATCGAGGTCGGCGGCGTACAGACCCGCCGAGTACGTCGCCGCCGCGGAGCCACCGGTGCGGCCGTGACCGCGAACGTCGTACGTGACGACCGTGTAGGCGTCGGCCAGTTCCGCTACCTGTGGCGCCCACATCCGGGTGTCCATGATGGCGCCGTGGACGAACACGACGACCGGGCCCTCGCCACGCCGCTCGTAGTACGTTTCGACGCCGTTCGTGTGAACGCATCCCGACTCGACTGCTGAGGCCGGTGTCTCGGGAACGTCGTCTCCGGCGCTGGTCGGGGTCTGCATGCGACCGATAGGCGCGGCGACGAGATAACAGTGCGGCCCCGCGTCGTCCGGCGACGCTACGGCCGCTCGAGGGGAGACCGGAGCCGGTACGCCGACCACCGGAATTCGGCGACCCCCCACGCCAGGAGCGTGCCGCCGAGGGCGGCGCCCAGCAACACGTCGAGGAGGTCGACCCACGGCGGGAGGACGAACAGCAAGCCGTTGGCGACGATGGGCGGGAGCAGTTCGCGGACGAACACCACCGCCTGCATCAGGGGTGACGCCGTGTCGGCGTCGGCGGAGCCCTTGCCGGTGACGGTCCGGGACTCGAGGCCGAGCGAGCGTGCGCTGTGACCGCCCGCGCTCTCGTCGCCCGTCCCGATGCGTTCGGCCTCGTAGGGTGTATCGACGGGGACGCTCCAGACGACCTCCCCCTGTTCATTCACCTCGATGACCCGGTTGCCGTTCGAGTCCGTTATCAGGGTGTGACCGTTCGGGAGGCGGTCGGCGTCCCGGCCCCACTGGAGGGTAGAGTCCTGCCACGTCCACGTGCGGGTCCACGCGCCGCCGTCGGTCCGCTGGTACTCGACGATGCGGTTGTTCTCGGAGTCGGCCACCAGCAGGGCGGGGCCGCCACGCTCGCGGGGGATGTAGTCGGGGTTGTGCTGTTCGTAGAGGACGCCGTACCGGCCGTCGCCCCCGAGCGACCACGACGGCTGGACGCCCTCGCCGGGGTCGATGAACAGGACGGTGTCCTGATTGCGTGCGCTGAGGAGGACCCGGCCGTCGTCGAGATACTCCACGTCGTTGACGTGGGCCCAGTCGGTGGGGAACCGGCCGCCCGACGCCAGCGGGAACCGGTTCTGGACCTGCCACTGCCACTCGATGGTGTCGGTGGTCGTGTCGACGATGAACACGCGGTCCTCGACGCTACCGGCGACGAGCAGGTGGGTCGCGTTGATGCGGTCGACGTCGTGCCAGCCGCCGATGTCGACCGGCCGGGAGGCGTACGAGTAGAGCCGCGTCGTCTCGCCGGTATCGAGGTCGAGCCGCTCGACCACGCTCCGCGAGCAGGGGTCGCCGCGTCCGAGCGCGCTCTCGGCGGCACATTCGTCCGTGAACCACTCGACGGCGACGTACTCGACGGTGCCCGACTCGCCCTCGACGGGGTCGACGTCGAAGTAGTAGTCGTACGTCTCGTTGTAGTAGCGGACGCTTCCGTCCGGCGCGAACGCGACGATGGAGGCGTCGGTCGACTGCCGCGGCGAGGTGGTGACGACGGTGGTGTTCGGCGCCGGTTCGACCGTCGCTCCCTCCTCGTACCGGTCGGTGATGCCGCTCGCGGACGTGGCGTAACTGCCGACCAACGAGAGAGCGAGCAGGACGACGACCGCTCCGAACGTGACCCGGACGTGTCGCGGCTCCATCAGACACGGATTACCAGCCCCCGGCGAAAGTTATCCTCCGTCAAACTACGGGTAGTCGGTGGATACCGTCAGCCGAGTCCGCGTGCCGCCGACCGCCCGGGCCGCTGACTCCCTGGCCGTCAGGGCAACTCGTCCTCGTGGACGAGCGCCTCCTCGTCGAGGTCGGCGGCGGTGTCGTGGCCGGCCAGCCCCATCGTGAGGTCGAACTCCGCGAGGAAGTTCTTCAACACCGTCTCGACACCGTTCGCGCCGTCGAGTGCCAGCCCGTAGATGTAGGGGCGACCCAGCAGGACGGCGTCGGCCCCGAGCGCGAGCGCCTTGATGGCGTGGCTCCCCGTGCGGATGCCCGAATCGAACAGGACGGTCGTCTCGTCGCCCACCGCCTCAACGACGCTGGGGAGCATCTCGACCGCGGCGACTGAGCCGTCGACCTGCCGGCCGCCGTGGTTCGAGACGACGATGCCGTCCGCGCCGTGGACGATTGCCCGCTCGGCGTCCGCCGGGTCGAGGATGCCCTTGACGATGATCGGGAGGTCCGTCTGCTCGCGGAGCCAGTCGAGGTCGTCCCACGTCAGGCCGGCGTCGCCGAACACGTCGAGGAACGTCTGGGCCGCCTGCAGGGTGTTCTCCTCGGGGTCGACGTCCAGCAACTCACGGAACACGGGGTCCGAGAAGTAGTTGGCGAGTCCCTCGCCCTCCAGGAACGGGAGGTAGCCGTTCTGCAGGTCGCGGGGCCGCCAGCCGACCAGCGGCGTGTCGACGGTGACGACGATGGCCTCGTAGCCCGCCTCTTCGGCGCGGTCGAGGAACGACTTCGCCAGGTCGCGGTTCGGCGACCAGTAGAGCTGGAACCACCGGGGCGTGTCCCCCAGTTCCTCGGCTATCTCTTCCATCGTGTACGAGGAGACGGTGGAGACGCACATCGGGACGTTCTGTGCGGCCGCGCCCTCCGCGACCGCGAGTTCGCCGTCGTCGTCGTAGATGGACTGGACGCCGATGGGCGCCAGCAAGGCGGGCACGTCGTACTCGGTGTCGAACAGTTCGACCGAGAGGTCCCGTTCGTCGACGCCCCGGAGCATCTTCGGGAGGATGCGCCAGCGGTCGAACGCCTCGGTGTTGCTCGCCGCGGTCCCCTCCGAGGAGGCCGAGCCCTTCACGTACCCCCACGCCTCTTCGCTCATCGCCTCGAACGCCTCCGATTCGAGTTCCTCGAAGTCGGTCGGGATGTCCGGGTCGATACCCGCCATCCCGTTGACGTATATCTCGGTGATGCGCTGGCGGCCGCGCGTCTCGCTGTCGCTCATGACCGGGAGTACGACGGGCGGCGCAAATAGCTACCGCCGGGCCAGCGTCGTGTTGCGTCGAGTAGCTAGTGTGTCGACACACTACGCTTTTCAGGACGGAGAGCCACGGTGCGACCATGAGCAGCGACCGCATCGACGCCGAGAGCAAGGTGTCGGGCAACCAGGCCAACATCCCCGCCCGCATCCGCCGCGAACTCGACATCGACGACGGCGACCATCTCCGGTGGCACGTCGAGGACGACGGGAGCGTTCGCGTCCACATCGTCCGACAGCAGACCGGAACGTTCGCGGGATTCGACGGCTACGACGGCGAGGCGGCGACCGACGCGACCGCCGACCACGACGCCTGGGGCGTCGATGGCGAGTGAATGCCCCGCGCACTGCTCGACACCTCCGTCCTCTTCGCCGCGGCGTACCGGCGGGACAGCGCCCACGACGACGCACTTCCGATTCTGCGGGGTGTGGACGACGGCTCGTTACCGGAGGCAGTCGTCCTCGACTACGTGCTCGCGGAGACCCTGAACGGGATCGCCACGCACGCTGGACACGAGGCGGCCGTCGACCTCCTCGACCGGGTCGAGGAGAACGCCCGGTTCCACGTCGAGTCGCTCACCGCCGACGCGCTGGCGACCGGGAAGGCGCTGTTTAGACAGCACCGGCCGCTGTCGTTCGTCGACGCGTGTCTCGTCGCGTACATGCACACTGAGGGGCTGGGCTACCTCTACGCGTTCGACGACGACTTCGATGCCGTCGACGAGGTGTACCGCCTGGACACGGCGACGAACCCGTACGACCCGGAATGAGCGCCCGTCACCGCCGGGCCAGCGTCTCGCCCGCCCGCACGCCGTCACCTTCCGCGACGACGAGGTCCGCGCGATCGAACTCGGGGGGAAACACCACGTCCGCCCGCGAGCCGTAGCTGATGTGGCCGACGCGCTCGCCTTTCTCGACCGCGTCGTCGACGTCGACGTACGGGTGGATGCGCCGGGCGAACCAGCCGGCGATGAGCACGAGCGTCCAGTCGTCGCCCTCGACGCGGACGCGCTCGTTGCGGTCCGAGTCCTTCGAGAACGCCGGCTTGTACGCCCCCGGGACGTGCTCGACCGACTCGACGCGCCCGGCACGCGGCGCGCGGTTGACGTGGACCGACAGCGGGCTCATGAACACGCCGACACGCAGGCGGCCGTCCTCCTCGCGGACGACCGAGACGGTGCCGTCGGCCGGCGAGACGACGCCCTCGGCGGTCGGTCGGTCGGGGTCGCGGTGGAACAGGACGGTGGCGACGCCGAGCGCGAACAGCAGGAGGCCGAGCGGCGCGAACAGCAGGGTTGCGGGCACCGCGGCGACGAACAGCGGCGCGGCGAGTCGCCAGGTCCCGGGGGCGAACTCCATACGCCCCGTGGCCGCGGCGCGGGGAAAAGCGCCCCGGTCAGGCGTCGGGGTCGACGTCCTCGCCGGCGTCGCCCGACAGCTCCGAGGTGACCGTCTCGACCGCCGCAACTCCCCCGGGGAGCGCCGCCAGCAGGTCGGCCACCTCCGGTTCGGTGACGGCGACGTGGAGGTTGCCGAACCGCGTCTCCGAATCGACGGTGCCGCCCCGTGACCGAACGGCGTCGACGACCGGCCCCGGGTCGGCGCCGTCGTCGAGACGCACCAGCAGGCTCGTCTCCACCCCGGGCGTCGGGTCCTCGCGCATGGTCCGCACCGCCGGTGAGAGATACATCGTCGGAGGGAGTCGGGCGAGGGGATTGAACCTGTCGGGCGACGAGTGGATGGATTCAAGTCGGACCCGGGGCAGAGTCGAGACGAAATGCCGAACCGAGCGCGTTCCGGCGCGCGACCGACCCCGGAGGACTCGAACCGATGCTAATCGTCGTCTGTGGACTTCCGGGGGCGGGCAAGACGACCGTCTCGGAGGCCATCGCGGACCGACTCGACGCCGTCCGGCTCCGGACCGACGTGGTCCGGAAGGACGTCCTCGCTGACCCGGACTACACGCCGGAGGAGACGCGCCGCGTGTACGCGGAACTGCTCGACCGCGGCCGCGAACGACTCGACGATGGGGAACGGGTCGTGCTCGACGGGACGTTCAAACGTGGCTGGCAACGCAAGGGAGCACGGACCGCCGCGGACGACACCGGCGTCCCGTTCCAACTCGTGCGTGTCGACTGCGACGAGACGACGGTCCGGGAGCGCATCGCCGCCCGCGAGGGCGACGAGAGCGACGCCGACTTCGAGGTCCACCGCATCATCCGCGAGGAGTTCGAACCCCTGCGTCGGGAGCACGCCGTCGTCGACAACTCGGGGAGCCTCGAGGAGACGATGGAGCAGGTGGATGCGCTCGTCGACAGAGCGACGCCGCGCGACTCGCCGGGTATCGAGCAGTAGCGGCCCACACGAACACGTTCGGGACCAGGGTGAACCGCCGTCCCGAACGAGTTCCGCCCATGAGGGGCGAAACGACAGGCGAGTCCGACGCCGACGCACCGTGGCCCCAGCAGTTGCTCGACAGCGAGTGGTTGCTCGCGCTGGCAGCCATCCTCTTTTTCACGCTGTCGTACATCGTGTTGGGGCTCATCGACCTGTTGGCGGTAGCCGGGGGGTGAGCGACGATGGACGAGGACTCGCCGCTGGACGCCCCGACCGGCAACTGGTGGAACCGCGAGGTGAACCGGCGGGAGACGCTCTGGCTCGGCATCAGCGGGGCGTGGGCGATGACGCTGTTCGGGTGGATGCTCGGCTGGACGCAGGCTGGCGAGCAGAACCAGATCGGCCCCACCTACGAGATATCGCCCGACCGCTACCGGCAGAAGGTCCAGTCGTACAAGCAGGAGGCGGGTCGGCTCACCGTCGGCGGTGAGGAACTGCTCGTCCCGTCCGGCGAGGACGTGTACGTCGGCGCCCTCCAGTGGGCGTGGGACGGCCTGCCCGTCGTACTGCGGCCGGGAGAGACGTACAAGTTCCATCTCGGGGCGTACGACGTCCAGCACGGCTTCTCCGTCCGGCAGGAGAACAACCTCAGCCAGCAACTCTCCTTGCAGGTGTTGCCGGGCTACGAGTGGGTCGTCGAGATGTCATTCGACGACCCCGGGACGTACCACGTCGTCTGCAACGAGTTCTGTGGCACAGGCCACCGGTCGATGCACGGCCGGTTCCTCGTGCGCGACTACGACGACGGCGAGGTGCAGGCGGCCGACGCCGGCGGCGACGAGGACGCACCGTACGGCGGCTGGTTCGGCGGCGAGACCGGCGGAGAGACGGCCAACTTCGACGGCTCGACGGCCGACCACACCGGCGAGTCGTCCGTCACAGTCACCGTCGGCGCGGAGGGCAACGGCGGCACCTTCGCGTTCGACCAGCCGGCAGTCGCCGTGTCGCCGGGGACGACGGTCACCTTCGAGTGGGCCTCCGACAGCCACAACGTCGTCGTGGAGAGCCAGCCTGACGGCGCCGGCTGGCAGGGCCACGAGCCGATAGAGAACAGCGGGTTCAGTTTCGAACACACCTTCGAAACCGAGGGGGTCTACACGTACTACTGCCAGCCCCATCTCTCGGTCGGGATGAAGGGCGTCGTGGAGGTGAGATGATATGTTCGGATTTAGCACCTACGAGTACGACGACGACGGTTTCCGGACGTGTGGCGTCACCAGCCTCCGCATCCACGAGAGCGCGGAGGACATGGTGAAACTGTACGGGCTGACCGCCATCGTGGCCCTGCTGGTCGGGGGAATATTCGCGATATTCGTCGCGCTGACCCGCTGGGAACTGGTCGGATTGCTCTCGCCGAGCGACTTCTACCGCTACCTGTCGGTCCACGCGTGGTACCTGCTCATCTTCTGGATGGTGTTCATGGAGATAGCCATCCTCTACGTCGGCGGCTCGTTCGTGCTCGGGCGGCGTCTCGCGCTCCAGTGGCTGTCGAAAGTCGCGTACGCCGTGATGGTCGTCGGTGCTCTCGTCATCACCTACGGTACGTGGACCCAGGAGGTGCCGAACCAGGCGCCGCTTCTGACGTCGTACGCGCCGCTCCCGTCGCCCGCGTCGTTCTACCTCGGCGTCGACCTGTTCCTCCTCGGCGCGCTCGTGGCGGCGGTCCCGTTCCTCGCCACGGTCTGGCGGGAGAAGCGCGAACACCCGTCGAAGACGCTCCCGCTCGTCACGTTCGGGGCGTTCGTCACCTCCATCGTCGCCGCGGAGGCCATCGTCGGCGGGCTCATCACCTACGTGCCGACGCTGTTCTGGCGAATCGGCTGGATAGCGCACATCGACGCCGCGTGGTACCGGCAGATGTACTGGATAATCGGCCACGGGAGCCAGCAGATCAACCTTCTCGCGATGATTACGGTCTGGTACTTCATGACCCACGTCGTCGGCGGCGCGGAGGTCGCCTCCGAGAAGGTGTCGCGGTTCGCGTTCGTCCTCTACCTGTTCTTCATCAACATGGGCGCGGCCCACCACCTGATGTCCGACCCGGCGGTCGGACTGGGCTGGCGGCTCTGGAACACCTCCTACGCGGCGTACGGCGCGGTCGTCGCGTCGATGATTCACGCGTTCGCCATCCCCGCGGGGCTCGAAGCGGGTCGCCGTCGGAAGGGGAAGGGCGGCGGGCTGTTCGGGTGGCTCTGGTCGGCGCCGTGGAAGGACCCCGGATTCTCCGCGACGATTCTCTCCATCATCCTGTTCGGCTTCCTCGGCGGCATCACGGGCGTGATGATGGGGCAGATGCAGCTCAACATGACGTGGCACAACACGCTCGCGGTGCCGGGCCACTTCCACGCGACCGTCGCGACGGGCACGACGCTGGCGTTCATGGGGCTCGGCTACTACGTGATTCGGCTCGTGTTCGGCCGCGAGTGGGTCGGCGGCGTGCTGGCGACGGTCCAGCCGTACATCTACGGCGGCGCGATGGGCATCGTCGCGCTGATGATGATGTACCTCGGCGTGCTGTTCGGCGTGCCGCGTCGCCACCCCACGGTGATGAACATCCCGGGCACGGAGTTCTCGTTCGAACCCGCGGCGCCGTTCTTCGCGGTGTTCGGCGTCACCGCCGTCCTCGCCATCCTCGGGGGCGCGCTGTTCGTCGCCATCGCCGTCGGGTCGCTGCTCGTGGGCGGTGAGTTCACGGGCGACGCCCGCATCGCCGCGCTCCGGGCCGCCGCCGACGGCGGTGAGCGCGGAGCGCGAACCTCGTCGGAGCCTCGCTCCGACGGCGGTGAGCAGGCCGACACCCCCCACCACCAGAGCATGCGCGGCACGTTCGTGTTCACGCTCGTGTTCCTCGCCACGTTCGTCGTCCTGTGGGCGCTGAACTGGCTCCTGCTGTCACAGGTGTGGCAGGTCGGCCCCTGACCATGTTCGGACAGTTGCTCTCGCTGGTGAAGCCACGCATCGTCGCACTGCTGTCGGTGACCGGGCTGTGTGGCCTGTTCGCGGCCGGTGGGGGCCGGCCCCTGCAGGTCGCCGGCTTCCTCGCGGCGGGGGCGCTGGTCGCTGGCGGCGCGGCGGCGCTCAACTGCTGGTACGACCGGGACATCGACCGACATATGGAGCGGACCGCCGACCGGCCGCTCCCGAGCGGCGACCTCTCGTCGCGCGCGGCACTGCTGTTCGCCGTCGGACTGCTGGCCGCCGGCACGGCCGTCGGCGTCGTCACGCTCCCGCTCGCATCGGTCGGCTACATGTGGGCCGGGGTCGCGGCGTACGTCGGTCTCTACACGGTGCTTCTCAAGCGCCGCACCCGCCTGGGCGTCGTCCTCGGTGGCTCCGCGGGGTCGTTCCCCGTCCTCGCGGGGTGGGTCGCCGTCCGGCCGCTGGACCCGGTCGCGCTGGCGGCGGCCGCGCTGGTGTTCGTCTGGACGCCGGCTCACGCCTGGGCGCTCGCCGTCGTCTACCGCGACGACTTCCGGGCCGTGGGCGTCCCGACGCTCCCCGCCGTCACCCCACCCGACCGGACGGCCCGCGTCGTCTGGTACGCCGCCGTCGCGACCGTCGCCAGCGCGGCGGCTCTCGTCCCCGTCACCGGGTCGGTGTACGCCGTCGGTGCCGCCGTGGGGTCGCCGCTGTTCCTGCTGGCGTACTGGCAGTACCGCCGGCAGGCGACCGAGGCGACGGCGGTGCGGGCGTTCTTCACGTCGAACTGCTATCTCGCTGTGCTGTTCCCCGCGTGGGCCGTCGACGGCCTCCTCGCGGCACCCGCGCGGGGGACGCTCGCCGTCACCGCCGTCCTCGCGTTCGCGGCGTTCGCGTGGCTCTGGGCACGACGGCCGAGTCTGCGCGGCGTGCGTGCCGCGCCGTCGTCGCTGGTCGACGGCGTCGTGAGCGCCGGCCGGGCGGCCCACGCCGGCACCGTCGGCAGGGTGTCGGGCGGCGCCGCCCGCGTCAGGGAGCGCATCCGCGGTGAGACACGATGACGGCGACCGAAGGCGGGACCGCGTCGCCGGTCGAACTGGCCGCCCGAAGCGTCAGGAGCCTCTGGAACACCCTGCTGACGGTGTACTACGCGAACAGCCTCTCGTGGCGTGCGCTCAAGAGCGGGGCCCTGCTGTTCTTCGGGTTCTTCCTCTGGGCCGGGTCGAACGTCGTCCGGTCGTACTTCCCGGACCTGTGGTTCCTCAGATTCACGGCGAGTTACGGCTTCGTCCTCGTCGTCTACGGCCCGTTCCACCACCTCGTCGTCATCCCCGTCTACCAGCGACTCCGCAGGCAGGGACGACATCTCTCGCTGGGGAGCCACCTCCACCTGCCGAACGCCAGTCTCGCGGTGTTCCTCGCGCTCGTCGTCCTGCTGGGCACGTTCCCCATCGCCCCGATGACCATCGACTTCCGGTCGTCGCTCGGGGACGGCGGCCCCGACATCACGCCGGACCTCACCTGCGTGAAGGGCACCGCCGGCAACGGGACGACGACGGTCCACTGCCACCTCACGGAGTCGGCCGGCGTCGACCGGGTGGTCGTCGAGAGCGGCGACCGGCGGCTCACCGTCGACGAGGAACCCCCCTACGAGTTCACTGTCCTCGCCGACGACATGCAGGCGGTGACCGGGACCAAACGGTTCCGCGTTGACCTGCTCGCGGAGGACGGCACCCTCGTCCGGCGGTTCACGCGGAGCCTCCCGATGATAGACGAAGGATAGGGCGGCCGGGCATCGTCGGCAGAGGGGAACGGCCCCGACGCAAATCGGTCGCTGGACGGGTACGCCGTGACGACGCGAAGAAGTGCTCCGTCAGGGATTTGAACCCTGGTCCTTGCCGTGAGAGGGCAAGATGATTGGCCGGACTACACCAACGGAGCGCATCCTATCGTTGCGGAGGTTGGTGTATAACGGTTGCGCTTCGGCATCGCTGTGGGGTGATTCCGCACGGTCTCGGCGGGGACCTGTTCCCGAACCGGAAACTTATGCCCCGTGGTGCGCTGTCGCTTCCTGAGAGGCCTCGGGCAAGCCCCCGGGAGCCACCGTCCCTCATGTCCCCCCGCATCGCTCTCGACAGCCGACTCGTGGCGATGGCGGTGCTGGTCGCGCTACTCGTGGCCGGCATCGGCGTCGCCGCCATCTCGGTCGCCGGGCCGTCGGCGGACAGCCCTGCAGACCCCGCCAGTGCCGCGAACGCGACGACGGACCTCGCTCCCCTCCACGCGTCGGGCCTCACCGGCGAGGGCGTGGACGTGGCCGTCGTCGGCGTGACGGGGTTCGACACCGACCATCCGGCGCTGGCCGGGCGGGTCGCGACCGCACGGGCGTTCGCCGACCGCGAGACGCCGGCCAACGGCGGCCGGAACGACCACGGGACGGCCGCGGCGTCGCTGGTCGCCCGCACGGCCCCCGACGCTGACCTGTATCTCGCCACGTTCGACACCGCGCCGGAGTTCCAGCAAGCGGTCGCGTGGGCGCTCGGGCAGGACGTCGACGTCGTGGTCGCTCCGGTCGCGTTCTACGGGGCGCCCGGCGACGGCTCCTCGGCGGTCTCGGCGGCGGCCGCGCTCGCGGCGGACAACGGCGCGCTGTTCGTCGCCTCCGCGGGCAACCTCGGGCGAAGCCACTGGAGCGGGACGTTCAGCCCGGGAACGGACGGCCGCCACCAGTTCCCCGACGGCCCCCGCAACTACCTGCTCGACGGCGAGAGTCGGCGGCTGGAACTGTGGCTGTCGGCCCCGGAGCGACCGGCGCCGGGGAACATCACGCTCGAACTCCACCGCGTCGAGGGGACCACGACCCGGCTGGTCGCACGCTCGAAGCCGTACAGTGGCGACGACCTGCCGAACGAGCGCATCGTCGCCCGGGTCGACCCCGCGGGGACGTACTACGTCGTCGTCCGCGGGCCGACCGAGCGGGCGGGCACCCGCATCGCGGTGTCCTCGCCGACCCACCGCTTCCAGTTCCGCGAGCGTGCGGGCAGTATCGTCGCACCCGCGACGGCGGACGCGGCGCTGGCGGTCGGCGCCTACGACCCGACCGACGACCGAGTCGAACCGTTCAGCTCCGCCGGCCCGACGACCGACGGCCGGCGCGGCGTCGACGTCGTCGCCCCGGACCGACTGCGTGCGGCCGGCGAGCCCGGCGGGCTCGTCGGCTCCTCGGCGGCGGCCCCCTACGCCGCCGGTGTGGCCGCGCTCGCGCTGGAGGCGAATCCGGAGCAGTCGCCGGAGGCGCTTGCGGCGACGCTCCAGCGGACGGCTCGCGACGCCGGCCCTGAGGGGCCCGACCCCGTCGCCGGGCACGGCCTCGTCGCCCCACAGCGGGCGGTCGACGCCGCCGGAAACGCCAGCACCGACCACTCAAGCCGAGATTTGAGCTACGGACAGGGCTTACTACGCGGTGGTCCAACCGGTGAGTAACAGGATGGCGAGCCCGATAGAGCGTCTCCAGAACCGGACCGCGACGCCCGACGAGCGTGCCCGGGTGCTCGAGATGGCCGACGACGACACCGACGAGGTGCTCGATGCTCTCTCGTCGGACACGCGCCGGCACGTCGTCCGCGCGCTGTTCGAGGAGCCGGCGACCGCCTCAGAACTGGCTGACAGTCTCGACACCTCCGTCCAGAACCTCCACTACCACCTCACCGAACTGGAGGAGGTCGGGCTGGTCGAGCCCATCGACACCGCCTACTCCGAGAAGGGCAACGAGATGACCGTCTACGGCCCGGCGAGCGACCCGCTCGTGTTTGTCGGCGACGACGACCGGTTCCCGCTCGTCGAGCGGTCGCTGGGCAACGTCGTCGGCGGGCTGGCGTTGCTGGCCGGCGCGAGCCTCCTGGTCCAGTGGGGCGCCGAGCGACTGCTCCGACCGGCCATCGCCGGAGGGAGTGCGGGCCCGTCGAGCTACGGGCCGCTCGACCCCTCGACGACGGGGACGCCGGCCTGGCTCGTGTTCGAGGTGCTGGAACCCGGCGTCGTCTTCTTCGCCGGCTGTCTGTGCATCGCGGCAGTCGTCGCACTGACGCTTTCCGACTGACGCACGTCGGCGACGCGTCTCTACGGGCCGTCGCGTCGGCCGTCGTTCGAGAGCTCCGGCGATACCGATGGCGGCCGGCGTCAGTCGCCGCCGCCGGTGCGAACGCGGGCGAGGCTCCCGACGACCAGTGCCGCGAGCGCGAGCCACGCGGCGAGCGAGCCGTCGCCGTCAGTGGGAGTCGACGCTCCCGTGGTCGATGGAGACGGGGGCGACGGCGACGGGCTAGGCTCCGTCCCGGTGCCCGGGTCGGTGTGTGGCGTCGGCGTCGACGGCCGCTCCGGCGTCACCGTCGCCGTGGGCGAGGGAGGCGTCGGTGAGCCGTGGCCGTCGCCACAGTCGACTGCACCCACGCAGTGTGCGCCCACTGACTCGAACGCGTTGCCGGTCGCCGCTCCACCGGACGCCGCACCGCTGGCGTCGATGGCCGCGTTGGTCACCTGAACGAACGTCGACCCCCTGACGCTCCACGCGCCGGTCGATTCGCCGGCGAACACGGCGGTTCCCTCGGGCCGTGGCGGCATCAGAAAGTCGTACCGCTCGGACTCGCTGAGGTTGTGGAACCGGGTGTCGACGACGCTCCAGTTGCCGCTGGTCTCGTAGGCGCTCACGCCGGTGACGCCGTTGCGAACCGTCGAGTCGACGATGGTCCAGTCGCCGCTGGCGTTCTGGACCGTGACGGCGACCAGCAACGCGTCGTCGCGTTCGACGCCCGCCGCTCCGGCGACGGTGACGTTCCGGAGCGTCCACGCGCCGGTCGTCGACTCGAGTTCGAACGCCGTCTCCACGTCGCGGGCGACGCTGTCCTCGACGACCCAGTCGCCGTCCGCGTTGATGGCGGTGACGGCGCTCGAGGCGTTCCGGACCGTGACGTTCTCCACGCGCCAGTCGCCCCGCGACGACATCGCCATGACGCCGCCGCTGAGCGGCCCTTCGAACGTGGTGTTCCGGACGACCCAGTCGCCGGTCGTGTTCCAGCCGACGACGCCGTAGAAGAACCCGGAGACGGTGAATCCCGAGACGACCGGCGCCGCGTGACTGCCGCTTTCGACCCGGAACGCGACGTCGCTGGCCGACTCGCCGGCCCCGGGACCGGGACCGGTGACCGTCGCGCCGTCCGGGGCGACGACGGTGACGTTGTCGTCGAGGCGAACGCCGCCGTCGTAGGTGCCCGGCCGGACGCGGACGGTGTCGCCGTCGCTCGCGTTTCCGACTGCGGCCGCGATGGTCGCGTAGTCGGCGTCTCCGTCGTCGTCGACGACAAGCACGTCGCCGCTCGCGGCCGCCGGTGCGGCGACCAGGCCACAGCAGACGAGCGCGGCCACCAGCAGTCCGACGGCGCGGGCCGTGGCTCTCACGGGCCGTCCCTCCGCGAGCTGGTCGGCGGTCGTTCGGTACGATTCGACTGTCGGTGACGTGTCTGTGTGAACATCTGTCGGGGAGGAGTTCGCGTGGTCGTCTGTCGAAGCGGGGAAAAAGGGGGTGAGACGGGGCGATTGGCCGCGACCTTACGCGGCGGCCACCTCGCCGGGCGCGTACGTCAGTCGCTCGCCGTCGTGGACGACGACGACGCGGAACTGCGAGCCCTCGTCGACGCCGGACATGTTGTACGCCACCGAGAACGTGCCGTCGTCCGTGACGGTCGCGGACTGCGATTTGAGGAACGGCGACTCGCCGGAGCCGTGCATTCGGACCGCGACGTGCTGACCCGCGTCGAGGCTCGTGGTGCCGGAGACCGTCTGACCGGTCGCACTCCGGAGCGTGACGGCGTCACCCTCGTACTCGAGGCTGGCCGTCTCCGACGGCGCCTCGGTGATGGTGCCGTTCGACCGCGCGAGCGTCTCGCCGTCGTGGATGGCGGCCGCGTCGAACGTCTGGCCCGCGTCCGTCTCCGAGAGGTTGAACGTCGCGCGGAAGGTGCCGTCCTCGGCGACGGTGGCGTCCTCGGAGAGCAGGAACGGGTGGTCGGAGCCGGCACTGCGCAGGCGGACCGTCACCGTCGTTCCGGGCTCTAGCGACGTCTCGCCGCGGACGACCTGCTCGGATGCCGCGCGCACCTGTATCTCCTCGCCGTCGACGGTGACGAACCGACCGTACGGGCCGTCGTCGGTGTCGTCGGACTCACCGCCGTCGGTGTCCTCACCAGCGTCGGCGGAGTCGTCAGTCGAGTCGTCGGGCGCCGGCCCGGTCGACTCGTAGCCGGCCGTGGTGTTGGCCAGCAGTTCGTCGCCGCGGTAGACGGCGACCTGCATGTCACCGTCGCCCTCGATCGACGAGAGGTCGAACGCCACCGACCAGGTGCCGTCCTCGGAGACGGTCGTCTCCGCGGTGAACAGGAACGGGCTGGCGCCCGAGTTCTTCAGACGGACGGTGAGGTTCGTTCCGGGGTCGAGCGCCGTCTCGCCGCCGATTGTCTGACCGGGGGCGGTTTCGAGCGTCGACTGCTCGTTCGGTCCCGCGGCGAACTGGACGGGCGCGTCCGACCCCGGGACCGGGGTCGCGGTGGGGCTGGCGGGGCCGCCGTCGGCGCCGGCCTGTGAGGGAATCAGGCCGTACACGCCGACCACGGCGCCGAGGCCGACGACCGCCGCTAGCGCGACGACCGGGAGCAGGCGACGGTTCACCGCATCACCTCCGTCCGCAGGGAGGGGAGTGGTTGGCTTGCTGTACGGGGACCGTGCCCCGCGGCAGTACGGGGTGGGCGTCTGACTCTCACTGCATCCGTTCGTAGCGGTGGCACACAAGTAACCCCGACGTAAGCTTAAATCCAGAATTGAGTGGTTTCGTGGTCGCTAGCGGCCGTTTCAGACGAGTGAGAGACGCTACCGCTCGACGACGCCGGTCAACAGCGAGAGCCCGACGACCGCGAGCAGGCCACCGAGGCCGAGCGCCCCGAGCGCCGGTAGCGAGAGACGGTCGACCGGCGTGTCGCCACCCGTGGGCGTGCCGGGCGACTCCGCGACGATGAGCGTGCCGCGGGCGGCCCACAGGTCCGGAGGCGGCTCCTCTCCGGTGGGCACTGTCCCCCGGTACAGCGAGAGGTCGTACTCGCCGGCCGCCAGCGCGCCCGCACGCTCGAGCACCCGGACCTCGTCGGCTGGGGCGACCGCCGAGAGCGACACACGGCCGTCCCCGGTCGTCTCGTAGTCGAGACGCACGCGCTCGTCACCGGAGCCGTCCCGGACCACGGCCCGGAGCGAGTACGCCTCGCCGTCGACGACAACGGTCGCAGTCCGGGACTCGTCGAGACGGAGCGGCAGGGTCGCCGTCCGACCACGCTCGACGGTCAGCGGGGTGCGGCCGAAGCCGAACTCGGTCACCGCATCGCTGTCGCTCGACTGTGGGTAGACAACCAGCAGGGCTGGCGTCCCGCCGGCGTTTGCACCCTGGAACACGGTCAGCGGGTACTCGCCGGCATCGAGCAGGCTACCGTTCGGCGGGAGGGAGGGCGTGCCGCTGATGCGCACCTCGTCGGAAGGGCCGGCCGCCCCGAGCGCCCGAGAGAGGTTGCCCGCCGCGCCGGTGTCGAAAAGCACCGTGACCTCGCCGTCGCCGTCGCGGTCGACCAGCACCGCGTCGAACCGGTAGCTCCCGTTCGGCCCGCCGACCGACAGCGTCGCCCGGCCCCTGTCGCCGACCAGAATCGGGAGTCCGACCGTCCCGCCGCGGACGGTGTCGACGACGCTCCCGTTCCGGTCGACGAACGGCGAGGCCAGGTCGTCGCGGGCGCCGGGCGGTGGCGCGCAGTTCCGCTCGCAGGGCCCGACTCGCACGCGCTCGGCGTCGAGCCGGACGCTCCGGAGGTGGACCGTCACGTCGAGTCGGGTGCCGGGGGAGACGCCCTGGAGGTCGGCGACGGCGCGGAACCGCCCCCGCTGGTCGACGACCGCGGTCGTGACGAGCGGGGGCACGCGACCGGTCTCGGCCGCGAGCCTGACCGTCACTTCGGTGCCGGCCGACAGGTTCGTCCGCCCGTGGATGGCCTGGCCGGGGCCGGCAGACAGCGTCGCGTTCGGCGCGTACGGGAACAGCGTCGCCGTCGGTCGGCTCGGCGGCGTACGACAGTCGCCGTCGCAGGCGACTGTCTCGCCCCGGCCGCGCGTGAGTTCCGTGCCGTTGTGCATCACGCGGACGTCGAACGTCGTGGACGGCTGGACGAGCGAGAAGTCGAAGGTGGCACGGAAGCGACCCGCCGCATCGACCGTGGTCTCGGTCGACTTCAGAAACGGACGGGTCCCCGACGCGCGGAGCATCACCGTCAGTGTCTCCCCCGGCGGCAGGTCCGTCCGCCCGTAGAGGGCCTGCCCGGTCGCGTTCGCGAGGGTCAGCCGGTCGCCCTCGACCACGAGCGTCGCGTTCCCGTCGGCACTCGGGGCGTCGGTGCCGGCGGCAGGAGCGACGGCCATCGTTGCGACCGACGCCACTAGGAGCCACGCGACGAGCAGGCGCGCCCCGCCGGTCACGCGTCACACCTCCGACTCGTCCGCCTGAACATACCTGCCGTTCTTCCGGCCGCCAGTTAGGTCCGCGGGTAGCTAAAAGACAGGCTTGAGTGGCGTCACTCGTCGTCCTCGAACGGGGAGCCGGCGGCGTCGGGCTCCTGGCCGGCGATGGAGACGATGTTCTCGCGGCCGACCCGGAGCTTCGATATCTCCCCCTCGTCTTCCATGTCCGACAGAAGCATCGACACCTTCGATTTCGACCAGCCGGTCTCCTCGACGATGTTGACCTGTTTCATGCGGCCGCCACGCTCCTCGAGCATCCGCATCACGCGGTCCTCGTCGGAGAGCAGTTCCTCGTCGCTGATGGCGGGTTCGGGGTTCGACGCCGCGGCACCGCCGCCCCCGTCGTCGCCGGTGTCGGTCGTGGCCGTGCCCCCGCCGAGGGCCCCCGACCGGTACGCGTACGCGGCGCCACCGCCCAGCGCGACCAGCGCCAGGAGCGCGAACACCGGGAGCAGTCCGTCGGGACCGTTGCCGGCGCCCGGCGTCGACGAGTCGGTGACCGACGGGCTGTCGGCCGTGGTGCCGGTGGTGGCGTCGGCCGGCCCGAACGTCACCCGCGGCCGTTCGTCGTTGAACGAGCGTTCCCCCTCCCACGTCACCGCGTCCGAGGACGTCGAGGAGGGGTCCGGCTGGGCGCTCGTTATCCTCAGGTTCGGTCCCTCCTCGACGACGAACTTCTGGTCGGGGCCGATGTAGAGGCCGTCCTGGAACACGTCGCCGACGACCAGGCTGTCGCCGTCGCTGGCGGCGAACGCCGTCCAGCGGAACGACATCCGGACGACCCCGAGGTTGTCCTCGACGCCGGTGCCGGTCGTGTACGCCCGCTTCGAGAAGCCGCGCGCCTCCATCTCGCGGCCGGTGACGTTCGTGCCCCTGGCCGTCAACTGCTCGGCACGGCTGACGAAGTCCCGGTAGAGTTCCGTCTCGTTGCCGTTGAAGCGGTCGGCGAACGCCTCGAACTGCTGGCGCTCGGACTCGTTGGCGAGCGTGCGCCGGTACTGGAACGTCCACCGTGCGGATGCGTTCTCGTAGACTGTGATGTGGAACTCCACCTCGTCGAACTCCCCCTGGGTCGTCAGCGAGGCGCGCGGGTCGTCACCGGCCGCCGGAGCGGCCGCGGACGTGACGCTGACGACGAGGAGAGCGATGACGAGGGCGGCGGACGCCAGCCGGTCCATGTGGGCGAAGCACCACCGGGAGCGTATAAAAAAACACCTGAACGCGCCCGTCGCGTGACAGCCGACCGTCGTTACGCGAGGGCGGCGGCCAGCGCCTCCACCGGATGAGGGACGCCGTCGGCGTCGCCGTGGTCGGCAATCTGCGTCCGGCAGGACGCGCCGGGCGCGACCACCTGCTCGCCGTCGCTCCCGCGTATCTGGTCGAGCAATCGCCCGGCGATGGCGGCGCTCATCGAGCGGTGTTCCGCCTCGTAGCCGAAGGAGCCGGCCATCCCACAGCAACTGGAGTCGAGCGGGTCGACGCCGTAGCCCGCCCGCCGGAGGACGCCGACCGCGTGGTGGTCCTTCTTCGTCGCCTTCTGGTGGCAGTGGCCGTGGTAGGTGAGCGACGTGGGCGGCGCGGCCCACTCGATTCGGTCGTCGAGGCGGAATCGGTCGAGATACTCACAGAGCCCGTAGGCGTTGCTCGCCAGCGGCTCCGCCTCCCCGCCCAGCAGGTCGCGGTAGTCCCGCTGGAACATCACGGCGTCGGACGGCTCGACCGTCACGAGGTCCCACCCCTCTTCGATGCGGGGGCCGAGCGCCTCGACGTTCTCCCGGGCGCGCTCGCGGGCCGCGCCGAGAAAGCCCTTCGAGTGGGCCGCTCGCCCCGAGGGGCCGGCGGCTGGCACCTCGACGCGCACGTCCGCGGCTTCGAGCACCCTGACCGCGGCTTTCGCGACCGAGGGGTCGACGTAGTTCGAGTAGGTGTCGGGGAACAACAACACGGTCCGCTCGGCCTCGTCGTGGTCGACGGCCGGGCCGCGCTCGTCGTACCACGCCGCGAACGGCTTGCCCGCGAACGTCGGTAGCTCCGCCTCGCGGGCGATGCCGAGGGTGCGCTCGGCCAGCCAGTCGGCACCCGGGAGTCGAGCGAGCCAGTTCGAGACCGGGGCGAGTCGGCTCCCGAGCCGGGAGACCGCATCGATGTTGCCGAACAGGTGGTCGCGGGCCGACGCGCCGTGTTCCCGGATGTGTGCGTGCTCCACCTCGGCTTTCAGTTTCGCCATGTCCACCTCGCTCGGGCAGTCGTTCGCACAGCCCTTACAGCCGATACAGAGGTCCATCACCTCGTGGCGGAACTCCTCGTCGGTCACCTCGGCGCCGAGGTCGCCGCTCATCGCCTGCCGGAGCATGTTCGCCCGGCCGCGGGTGGACAGCGACTCCTCCTCGGCGGCGCGGTAGGTCGGACACATCACGCCGCCGGTCGTCTCCTGAGGTCCGCGACAGCCGCCACAGCCGTGACAGAGTTCCACCATCCCCTGCATGCCGTTCTCGTTGTCCCACTCCAGTTCCGGGTCGAGTCCGAGGTCGAACTCGTAGTCGGGGTCGAACCGCAGGTTCTCGGTCATGTCGACGTCGCCACACACCTGCCCGGGGTTGAGTATCCAGTCGGGGTCGAACGCCGTCTTCAACTCGCGGAACAACTCGAACACTTCGTCACCGTACAGTTTCCGGTTCCACTGGGTGCGGGCGCGGCCGTCGCCGTGTTCGCCCGACACCGAGCCGCCGTACTCGACGACGAGGTCCGTCGCGGCTTCGGCTATGGCCTCCATCTGCTCGACGCCGTCGGCTGTCTTGGTGTCGACGAGCGGCCGGATGTGGAGACAGCCCGGCCCCGCGTGGGCGTAGAACGACGCGAACGTGTCGTTCGCTTCGAGGACGTCCTGGAAGTCGGCGACGTACTCGGGGAGGTTCTCGGGCGGGACCGCGGTGTCCTCGATGAACGAGATGTGCTTCGCGTCGGAGGTGCGCGACAGGAGGATGGGAAGCCCGGCCTTCCGGAGTTTCCAGAACCGCTCGCGCTCGGCGTCGTCGTGGGCCTCGTCCGCGGAGAGGGCGTGGACGGGGGCTCCGGTCGTCACCGCGTCCGCGCCCGCGTCGGCCGCGGTGTCGGCGTCGGGGTAGCGGTCGGCGAGCATCGCCGCGACCTGCCGGCGGCCGTCCGCGTCGTCCTCGGCGTAGAACTCGACGAGCAGCATCGCTGACGCGCCGTCCGGCACCATCGACTCCACCAGGGGGCCGAACTCCTGGGTGTCGGCCGCGAGGTCCAGAAGCACCTCGTCCATCACCTCCACCGCACAGGGGTCGTGGTCGAGGATAGGTTCGACGTCACGCATCGCGGTCACGAGGTCCGAATAGCCCAGCAGGGCGACGCTCTTCGTCTCTGGCACCGGCTCCAGCGACACCCGGGCCTCGGTGACGACGGCGAGCGTTCCCTCCGAGCCGGCGAGCAGGCGGGCGACGTTCACGGTGCCCGGGTCGCTCCCGATTCCATCGCTCGCCGGCTCCGAGTCGCCGAGTGCCTCGCGGGCCTCCTCGACGAACCGGTCGAGGTTGTAGCCCGAGACGTTCCGCTTCAGGTGGGGGTACGCGTCCCGGATGGTATCCGTCTCCTCGTCGACGACGCGGGCGAGGAACGCGTAGATGTCCCCCTCCAGTCCGTCGCGGTCGCCCCGCTCGCGGAGCTGGTCGACCGTCACCTCGCCGAACCGCGCGACGGAGCCGTCCGCGAGCACGCACTCAAGTTCCTCGATGTAGGCGTCGGTCTTGCCGTACACGAGCGAGTGCGACCCGGTAGAGTTGTTGCCGATGGCGCCGCCGAGCACCGACTTGTCGCCCCACGCCGGGTCGGGCGCGAACTTCAGGCCGTGGTCGGCAAGCGCCGCGTTCAGGTCGCCGAGGCGGACGCCGGGCTGGGCGACCGCCTCGCCGGCCTCGGGGTCGACCGACACCAGTCCGTCCATGTGCCGCGAGAAGTCGAGGACGACCGCTTCGTTGACCGCCTGTCCCGCAAGCGAGGTGCCGCCGCCGCGGGGCAACACCGGGAGTTCGCGGGCCGCACAGTAGGCGACGGCCGTCTCCACGTCGCCCCGGTTCCGGGGAAAGACGACGCCGACGGGCGTCACCTCGTAGGCGGAAGCGTCGGTGGCGTACTGCTGTCGGGTGAACTCGTCGAACCGCACGTCGCCGTCGATGCGAGGGTCGAGGTCCGCGACGACAGCGGGCCGTGCGACCGACTCGCCGGTGTAGTCGTAGTCGGCCCGGGGGTCGCCGGCCGGGTCCGACTCGTCGGTTGCCATGCCCGCGGGTTCGGCGCCCCGCACCAAAAACGCACGCCACGGCGACCCCAAAAAACGAAAGGCCCGCGGGACGCACGCCGGGGCATGGCAGAAGACGATACCCTCCTGAACGCCGCCATCGGTGCCGCCGTCTCGATACTGCTGTCGTGGCTCCCCGCCGCCGCCGTCCTCGGTGGCGCGGTCGCGGGCTATCTCCAGGTCCACGAGGCCGACCTCGGAGAGGGCGCCCGCGTCGGCGCCATCTCCGGGCTCATCGCGCTCGTCCCGGTGCTGCTGTTGCTGTTCCTGTTCGCCGCGTTCATCCCGTTCGTCCCGGCCGAAATCGGCGCGCTTGGGCTGGTGTTCGGCCTCGTAGTGGTCGTGGGCTCCGCCATCTACTTCGTCGGCGCGGGCGCGCTCGGCGGTGCGCTCGGCGCGTACCTGAAAGAGGAACTCTGAGATGCCACCCGGGCACGCTCGCCGCCGCGTGCTCGCTGTGCTGGCCGGCGCCTGTCTCGCCGGCTGTTCGACCGACTCGACGACACCCACCGACACGGGGACGCCCTCACCGACCGACACGGGGACGCCGACCCCGAGCCCCGGCGTCGTCCCGCCCTCGCGGACGTTCTCGCCGACCGCCGTCGCCGCTGACGGCCACGCGCTCACCGCCGAGCGGTGGTTCGCGCTCGACGCCGTCCGCTACGAGACGGACGACGGCCACGCGACGGTCGAGCCGTTCGGCGACCGGTTCGTCGGCTACGAGTTCCGACTGGCGAACCGGGGCGACGAGCGACGGCAGGCGCTCCCCGACTCGGTGTTCCGGCTCCGCGTCGCCGGAGAGACGCACGACCACGTCCACGCGCTCCGCGGCGAGGTGGCGTTCCGGCGGGCCGACCAACCGGCCGACGAGCCGACGATCCGGCCGCTCCGGTGGTACGAGGGGCTCGCCCCCGGCGAGGCCGTGCGCCTCCAGTTGGTGTTCGACGTGCCCGCTCACCCGGCGGTCCGCCACTACCTCGCGTGGCACCACCGGACCGCCGTCGAGGGGAGCGCGGAGCCGGCGTACCTGTACCCGTAGCTACGCCCGCTCAACGAACGACCTGACCGCGCCACCGCCGGCGACGACCAGCGCCGATCCGACGGGCACGACCGCGCCGTCGCCCACGTCGGTCGAGAAGGCGTCCCGCGCCGTCCGCTCGAACAGCCGCGTGCCGTCGGCCGCGATTCCGACGAGCGTCCCGGACGCGACGGCGTAGACGCGCCCGTCGGCCGCGACCGGTTCCACCGGGAGCCCGTCCGGGTTCCACGCCCAGTCGACCGAGCCGGTGGTGCGGTCGACGGCGACGAGGCGGCCGGCGAACGGCGGGTCGCCGTCGAACGCCTCGAACGCGACGCGACCATCGAGGACGGTCGGCGCGAACAGTTCCGTCTCGGCGTCGGCGCCCTCGGCGGTCCACAGCGTCTCGCCGGACTCGAGCGCGAGCGCGCTCGCCGTCGGTGGGCCGTCGTCCACCGTCGTCGAGATGCCGCCGAGGTAGGCGACGCCGTCGGCGACCGCGGGCGGGCCGACCAGCCGGCGGTCGACCGGGTGGCGCCGTGCGACCGGCGGTGCGCCGCCGCCGAGTCGCGTCACGAGCCCCCGGTCGGTCTCACGGAGGGTGACGCCGTCGAACTCGTGGGTGCCACAGAGGCGGTCGTCGGCCAGCGACACCGACGGCTCCTCGGGGTCGGTCCGCCACAGCACGTCGCCCGAGTCGGCGTGGAGGCCCGCGAGGACGCCGCGGTTGAACGCCGAGGCGACGTAGACGACGCCGTCGAGTTCGACCAGCGTCGAGAGCCAGACGCCGTCGTCGAACTGGCTCACCCACTCGCGGTCGCCCGACGGGGAGAGCGCGACGACCGCATCCCCGTAGGCGTACAGCCGTCCGTCGACGGCCGCGAGATGCTGGATTCGACGGTCGCCGAACCGCTCGCTCCAGCGGCGCGTGCCGTCCGTCCCGAGACAGTAGAGGCGGCTCCTCGAGTCGTCACCGAGCGTCAGCACGAACACGCGGTCGGCGGCCGCGACGACCGACTCGACGCTCCCCTCGACGTCGACTCGCCAGCGCTCGACGGGGTCGTTCGCAGGTGGGCTTGCGGTTCCGTGGGCGGTCGCGCTCCGGTCGAACCGAGGGAGCGGCCACGTCCCCTCGGCGGGCGACCAGTCGGCCGACACCTGCCGGGTCGCATCGCTACCGAGCGCCGAACAGCCGGCGAGTGCCGCGGTCGCGGCGGCCGCACCGCTCCCAAGGACCGTGCGCCTGGAGGGCATCGTCCCAGCGTGTCTCCACCGGATGAAATGGCTTTCGCTCCGGCGGCTCGCGTCAGCGCCGCTCGTAGGTGACGAACGACAGCTCGTCGCGGTCCTCGCGTTCCAGTTCGCGCCAGGCGTCGCGGTCCCAGTCGGGGAAGTAGGTGTCGCCGTCGTGCGACTCGTGGATTTCGGTGAGGACGAGCCGGTCGGCGCGGTCGAGCAGTTGCTCGTACACTGTCGCGCCACCGACGACGAACACCTCCTCGTCGTAGTCGGCCGCGAGCGCAAGCGCCTCCTCGACGCTTCCCGCGTGGACCGCGCCCTCCGGAAGGTCGAGGTCCCTGGAGGAGAGCACGACGTTCAGCCGGTCGGGAAGCGGTTCCCCGAGGCGCTCGACGATGGACTCGTACGTCGTGCGGCCCATCACGACCGCGTGGCCGGTCGTCGTCTCCTTGAAATGTTTCAGGTCCGCGGGGTAGTGCCACGGCATCCCGCCGTCGGCGCCGATAACGCCGTTCTCGGCGACGGCGGCGACGAGCGTGACCCGGGTCATTCCGCGACGGCGAACTCGATGCCCGGTGCGGGGTCGTACCCCGACAGTTCGAAATCCTCGTAGGCGAGGTCGTCCAGCGGCTTGTCGGCCACCTCGACGGTCGGCCGTTCGCGTGGCTCCCGCGACAGTTGCGTCAACAGGCCGGGGACGTGGTCGTAGTCGTCCCGCTGTTCCTCGGGGGCCTCCCGCTCCAGCCACTCGCGCACCTCGCGGTACTCGCGGCGGTCCTCGACGGCACTCATTCGTTCCTGCAGAGCCGGTAGGTTGTCCGCGTACCACGCGCCGCGCTCTCCCTCGCCGCAGTAGACGTGCGCGTCGACGACCGTGTGGCCGAACTCTCCCACCTCAAGGTCGACCTGCTGGGCGACGGCGTGGGTCAGAAGCGAGTACGCCGCGATGTTGAACGGGACGCCGAGCGCGATGTCGCCCGACCGCTGGGTGAGATGCGTGTTCAGCCGGTCGCCCTGTACGTTGAACACGAACGTGTAGTGGCAGGGCGGGAGCGTCGAGACGGCGGCGTTGGCGGGATGCCACGCGTTCACGACGATGCGCCGCGACCGGGGGTTCTCGCGCAACTGGTCGACGGCGTACGCCAGTTGGTCGAACGTGCCGTCGTCGTTCAGCCACCGGTGGGCGTCGTCGGGCCACGACTCACCCGGGAGCCGTTCCTCGTCGTCGGGCACGGGGTAGCGCCGCCAGAACCGGCCGTAGGCGGTGTCGAGATGTCCGTTCTCGTCGGCCCACGCGTCCCATATCTTCGTCTCCTCGCGGAGATTCCTGACGTGCTCCTCGCCGGAGAGATACCAGAGCAGTTCGTGGATGAGCGAGTTCCACCGGTAGCCCGAGAGCGTCTTCGTGGTGAGAAGTGGGAAGCCACGCTGGAGGTCGACCGTGTAGTGGTGCGAGAACCCCGCCACGGTGTCGACGCCCGTCCGGTTCGGCTTGTACGTCCCGGATTCGAGTACGTCCGCGACGAGGTCGAGATACTGCTGCATCGGTCGTTCCGAGAGGGTGGGCGAGGGGCCTTAGAGGTTCCGCGAACGGGCCACCCGCCGCCGGCTAAACCCTCGTTTAGCGAGCATCTATGAATCCCCTCTCCGTCCACCGGGGCACGACGATGAGCGACCCCCTCCATGCGGCCACAGCGCGGGCGTTTCCCGACCGGAGCGTCGAGACCATCGAGTCACGGAACGCTCGCCCGGGCAACGAGACGGGCCGCGTGCGGTTCGCCGACGCCGACCCCCTGTATCTGAAGACGGCGACCGACACGACGACGCGGCTCGAACGCGAGACGGCGGCGACCCGGTACGCCGCCGAGAACTGCCCGGTCGGTGTTCCGAGCGTCGTGGCCGCCGACCCCGCCGGCGACCCGCCGTATCTCGCCACTGCACCGCTCCCGGGGACGGCGCTGAACGAGCCGTGGACCGACGGCGCGGACCGCGAGCGACTGCTCCGGCGAGCGGGCCAGAGTCTCGCCGGCGTCCACGAGGCGCGATTCGACCGGGCGGGACGCGTCGTCGGAGGCGACACAGACGGCCTCGAACTGACGGACGAGACGTGGACCGAGACGCTCGCGGCGACCGTCGAGTGGCGCGGCGACGACTGGTTCGCCGACCGGTTCAGTGGCCTGCCACCCCGCCTCGCAGACCTGATTCGCGAGGTCGACCCGACCGTCGAGGGGCGGCCTGCGCTTGTCCACGGCGACGCCAGTCGCCTGAACGTCCACGTCGACCCCGGCGGCCTACTCGACTGGGAGCGGGCGCTCGTCGGCGACCCCGCGTTCGACCTCGCGGACGCGACGTTCCACCTGACGGGACAACCCGACGTGACTGACGACGAGCGGCCCGCGCTCCGCGAGGCGCTCCACGAGGGCTACCGCGAGCGGGCGGGCGCCCTGCCGCCGGGGCTCGACCGATGGCGGCCGCTGTATCGCGCGGTCGCGTATCTGCTCGTCCCGCAGGCGTTCGACGACTGGTCGACCGAGGCGGAGGCGCCGGCCGACGACCTCGCCGCCGACGTGCGCGAGGAGTTCGACGAGCGCCTCCGGGCGGCCCGCGAGGCGCTGACGTGAGCCGAGACTCCATAACGAGCCGGCAGTACCGTGCTGTCAAGTTAAGTTGCTCACCGCGGTCCGTCCGATAACCAGATGCACGACCACGGCGAGAGCCATCGACGCGGTCGGTCCATCGAGACGCCCGGCGCAACGGGGCCCGAGATGTCGGGAGCGTCGCCGCCGAACCGTCGTCCGGCGGGGGTAGCGGGGCCGGTAGTCGGTGTCGACGTATCCCGAGAGGTGACCGCCACATGAACGGCCCCGGGTTCAACGGCCGCGACCCCGCGCCGCTGTTGGAGCGGGTCGTCGACGCCAGCCGCGACCTCGTGTACGTGTACGACGAGAAGAACCATCTCCGCCTCTGGAACCGTCGGGTCGAGGAAGAGCTCGGGTACGACCGCGACCAGTTGGCGTCGAAGCCCGCCGAGGAGTTCGTCGCGGACGGCGAGAGGGCGACGCTCCAGGACGCCATCGCGGAGACCCGGCGCGACGGTGAGGCCGTGTTCGAGGCGCAGATACTGACTGCCGACGGCGGGACCATCCCCCACGAGATACAGGCGAGCGAACTCACGGACGACGACGGCCAGTTCATCGGTCGCGTCGGCATCGCCCGCGACATCACCGACCGGCAGAAACAGGAACGAGAGACTGAACGCCGGGCCGCGGCGCTGTCCGCCTCTATCGACGGCATGTCCATCCTCGACGAGGACGAGGAGTACGTGTTCGTCAACGACGCCCACGCCGAGGTGTACGGCTACGACTCACCGGACGAGTTCCTCGGCGACACCTGGCGGATGTGCTACGGGGCGGACGAACGGGCGCGGTTCGAGACGGAGGTGATTCCGCAACTGGCGGCGACCGGCGCCTGGCGCGGCGAGGCGACCGGGCTCCGGAAGGACGGCACCACGTTCCCGCAGGCGGTGTCGCTGACCACCATCCCGGACGGTGGGCTCGTCTGTGTCGTGCGCGACATCTCCGAGGCGAAACAGCGGGAGCAGGAGCTCCGCGAGCAGAAACAGCGGCTCGACGAGTTCGGCACCGTCGTCTCCCACGACCTCCGCGGGCCGCTGAACGTCGCCGGGGGCCACCTCGACATCCTCGCGGAGGAGGTGGGCGACGAGCGTGTCGCGCCGGTCAGGAACGCGCTTGCGGAGATGGAGCGGCTCATCGACGACGTGCTGGCGCTGGCTCGCGAGGGGCGCGTTCTCGACGACGAGGAGGTGCAACCGGTGTCGCTGGCCGCGATGGTCGACCGTGCGGAGACGACGGCGGCGCCGGAACTCGGGGACATGTCGGTGACCGACGTCGAGTTCCGGGCCGACCCGGACCGGCTGACGCAGTTGCTGGAGAACCTGCTCCGCAACTGCGCCGAGCACGCCCCACCCGACGGTGGGACCGCATCGGACCTGCGCGTCGAAGCCGGCCCGCTCGCCGACGCGGACGGCTTCTACGTCGCCGACGACGGGTCGGGCATCCCGGTCGACGACCCCGGGACCCTGTTCGAACCGAGCTACACGACCGACGGCGGCACCGGGTTCGGCCTCACCATCGTCCAGCGCATCGCCGAGGCCCACGGCTGGGACGTCCGGGTCGCCGACAGCGACGAGGGCGCACGGTTCGAGTTCGTCGGCGCGGACCTGCTGGACGACCGGTGACCGTTCCGGCCGCGTAGTCCCGTGGTTCACCCGTGAGCCGAGCGTTTTTGCCCACGCGCGCCGAGACGGTGCCATGGGATACGACACGGCAGGCACAGCGGACGTGGACTCGGTCGTCCCCGACGAGTGGGGCGGGATGTGGTTCCTGCGGGACGCACTCGACTGCGAACACGTGGGCGTGACGCTTCTGGAACTCGAACCGGGCGGGAAGGGGAAACGCCACGACCACGACGGTACCGACCACGAGGAGGTGTACCTCGTCGTAGCGGGCGAACTGACCGTCGAGGTGGGCGACGAGACGGTCACGCTCGGCAACGGCGAGGCGGTCCGCGTCGACCCTCACACGACACGCCAGGTGTTCAACCGCGGCGACGCCCCGCTGCGGGTCGTCGTCGCGGGGGCGCCCTGACGCGTCCGGCCCACTGATTTTTGCTATCCGGGGTCGATTCCCGGATATGCCGCCAGTCACGGCAGGCGCAGTCGTCGTGTTCGGGCTCATCCTGCTGGCGCTGACGCTGTTCGTCACCGAGCGACTCGCACCCGACATGACGGCCATCGGCGTGCTCGTGGCACTCGTCGTCCTCCAGCCGTACACGGGCGTGCCGCTGGAGGCGGCTCTGGCGGGGTTCGCGTCCCCCGCCGTGGTCACTATCCTCGCCATGTACGCGCTCTCCGAGGGCGTCCGCAAGACGGGCGTCGTCGAGCGACTGGGTACGTACCTCGCGGCTGTGACCGGGGGGAACGAGCGGCGCCTGCTCGGTGCGACCGTCGGGACGACCGGTGTCACGGCAGGGTTCATCAACAACACGCCCGTCGTCGCGGTGTTCATCCCGATGATACGCGAACTCGCCGACGACGCCGGCGTCTCCCCGTCGAAGCTACTCCTCCCGCTTTCGTACGCCGCGATGCTTGGCGGGACGCTCACGCTCGTCGGGACGGCGACGAACCTGCTGGCCTCCGACTTCGCCCGCGGGTTGCCGGGCCGTGGCCCCATCGGGATGTTCGAGTTGACGCCGTTGGGCGTCGTCGTGCTCGTCGTCGGGACGGCATACCTGCTGACGGTCGGTCGACGACTCACGCCGGCCCGGGTCATCCCGCGGGCCGACCCGGCGGATTTCGACCTCGGAGACCACCTTCGGCGCCTTCGTGTGCGCGATGGGTCGCCGCTGGTCGGGCTCCCCGCCGACGACGCCGTCGCCGCGTTCCGCGCCGCGGAGGCGTTCGACGTCCATCTCATCCACGTCACCAACCCCGACGAGGGGACGGCGCTGGCGGCGACGAGCGACCAGATGCTCGTCCCCGGGGACACGCTCGTAGTTCGGTCGACGCTCCAGGACATCAACCGGCTGGCTGAGGCGTACGACCTCCGACAGCTCCCACGCGAGGAAGTGACGGCGCTCGACCTCGACCGCGCGGGCGAGTTGCTGACCGCCGTCGTCCCGCCGGAGTCAGACTGGGTCGACCGAAAGCTCGGCTCGCTTCGCCTCCAGAACGTGTTCGACACGACGGTGCTGGCGGTGCGCCGCGAGGGGAAGGCCATCACCCGAGGACTCGATAGCCTCACGCTGGCATCCGGCGACACCCTCCTGTTGCAGACGACGCCCCGCAACGCCGAGTACTTCGCCGACGAGGGGGAGTTGCTCGTCACGGACGTCCTGCAAGCGCCGGTCAGAGATGACGGGCCGCCACCTCTCTCCGAGAAGGCGCCGCTGGCGCTGGGTATCCTCGGGGGCGTGCTCGTGGTCGCGGCGCTGGGCTGGCTCCCGGTCGTCATCGCGGCGCTGGGAGGCGTCGTCCTGATGGTCGCCACCGACTGTCTGTCCGCGAACGAGGCGTACGACGCCGTCTCGTGGAACGTCGTGTTCCTGCTTGCGGGCCTGCTCCCGCTGGGCGTGGCGATGCAGGCGACCGGCGGCTCCGCGCTGATAGCGAGCGTCGTCGGGGACGCCGCCGCGGGGCTCCCGCCGGTTGCGGCACTCGCGCTCGTCTATCTCGCCACCGCCGTCGCCGCGAGCGTCATCACGCCGGTCGCCAGCGTCGTCCTGCTTGCCCCCATCGCCATCGACACCGCCGCCCGGGTCGGCGTCGACGGGTTCGCGCTCCTGCTGGCGGTGACGTTCGCCGCCAGCGGCGCGTTCCTCACACCCATCGGCTACCAGACGAACCTGATGGTGTACGGCCCCGGCGGCTACCGGTTCACCGACTACCTGCGGGTGGGTGCGCCGCTCCAACTCCTGCTTGCCGTCGTCGTGCCGGTCGGTATCGCCGTGCTGTTCGGGGTCTGAGCGCCGACAGGGGTTTTTACGCCGCGGCGTCGCACGACTCCGCATGCCCGGCCAGATTACGCCCCCCGGCTGGCTCCCGGACGCGCTGTCGGCGTACAGTCAACTGCTGTCGGAACTGCTCGGGTTCCTCGTCGGTGCGGCCGTCGTCTACGTCGTCGGCTATCTGCTCGTCGTCCCAGTCGCGCTCCGTGTCGTCCGGGCGCGCAACCGCAACAACCCCACCATCCTGACGGCGACGGAGACGTATCTGAAGGCCCTGCTCGTCGTGTTCGCCATCGTCTCCGGGGTCATCGGGGCCGGGTACGGCGGCGTGCTCACGCGGTCGGCCATCATCATCGCGGCCATCACCTTCGCCGCGGGCGTCGCCGGCCAGGAAGTGTTCGGCTCGTTCATCAGCGGCGTGTTCCTCGTCGCGGACCCGGACTTCAACGTCGGCGACTGGATCGCCTGGCCCGGCGGCGAAGGCACCGTCGAGGCCGTCGATTTCCGGGTCACGCGCATCAGCACGCCCGACAACGAGACCATAACCGTCCCGAACACCGAACTGACCGGCAACGCGCTCAGGCGACCGTTCGGCCGCGACCGGTTCCGCGTCACCGAGCAGGCGCTCGTCGCCTACGACGAAGACACCGAGCGGGCGCTGATGGAACTCCAGCAGGTGGCCGCGAACCTGGAGGGGGCGCTCGCGGACCCGGCGCCGAACGCCCGCATCGTCGAACTCGGTGCGAACGCGATCACCGTCCAGGCGGAGTTCTGGGTGTCCGACCCCGCGCGAAACGACGTTCTCACCATCCAGTCGGACTTCCGACGGGAGGTGAAACGCCGGTTCGACGCCGAAGGCATCACTATTGCGCCGGCGTCCGCTCAGGAGCTGTCCGGGGAACTCGCGGTCACGCGACGGACCGCCGCGGAGTGAGACGCCCACGACAGCGTGGCCGCACTCACAGTCGCCACGGGAGTGTGCCTACCGCTTCGCCCTCGACGCTCGATGGGCGTCGGGGCGGACGTAGCTCGACCGGGGGCGCTAACACTCCGGCTCGGCGGGGGATTTATCCGATAGTTGAGACAACCGAGAGATATGGCCGACCAGGTAGCCGACCTAGAACGGCAAGGGCAAAACGTCGCCGGGGAGACGCCGGCCCCGGAGCCGGACGCCGTCACCGAGGAGACCACGGTCCACGACGACGACATCGAACTCGAGCGGACCATCGGACTGGTCGGCGGGCTGGCTATCGGCATCGGGACGATGATCGGCGCGGGCATCTTCGTGTTCCCGGGGCTGGCGGCGGACAACGCCGGGCTCGCCGCGACCGCCTCGTTCGCCATCGGCGGGGTCGTCGCGCTGCTGGTCGCGCTGCCGACCTCGGAGCTCGCCACGGCGATGCCCCGCAGCGGCGGCGGCTACTACTTCATCTCCCGCGGGATGGGGACGGCCTACGGCGCCATCGTGGGGCTCGGCCTGTGGCTGGGCCTGATGTTCGCGTCGGCGTTCTACCTCGTGGGGCTGGGCCACTACGCCAGCGCCGTCGTCGCGGAACTCGGAGTCCCGCTCCCGTTCAGTCCCGTCACGGTCGTGGGCCTGGTGTTCGGCGTGGCGCTGACCGCGTTGAGCATCGGCGGCACCGAGAACACGGCCACGCTCCAGAACGTCGTCGTTGGCGTGCTGTTGCTCGTTCTCACGGGCTTTCTCTCCTACGGCGTCCTCGATGCCGTGGGGGTGTTCGGCCGCGGCACCGTGCCCGAGCGGTTCTTCTCCAGGGGGTACTTCCCCGTACTGACGACGGCGGCGCTGGTGTTCACGTCGTATCTGGGGTTCGCGCAGGTGGCGACCGTCGCGGGCGAGATAAAACAGCCCGGCCGGAACCTGCCGCGCGCGATGGTCGGGTCGGTGCTCGTCGTCACCGCCTTCTACGTCGTGACCATCTTCGTCGCGACGAGCGCCTTCGGCGCGGACCGGCTGGGCCAGTTCGGCGAGACGGCGATGGTCGAGGTGGCCCGCGAGTTCCTCGGCCTGCCCGGCGCGGTCGCGATACTGGGCGCGGGGCTGTTGGCGACGTTCTCGAGCGCGAACGCCTCGATACTCAGCGCCTCGCGAGCGGTGTACGCGCTGAGCCGTGACGCCCTGTTGCCCCGGAAGGCCAGCGAGGTCAACCTCCGGTTCGGCACCCCCCACGTGGCGTTGCTCGCGGCCGGCGGACCGATACTCGCGCTCGTGGCGACCGGGCAGGTCGAACTGCTCGCGGAGGTGGCCTCCTTCCTCCATCTCGTCATGTACGGGCTGATGTGCGTCGCGTTGCTCGTCCTGCGACGGCGCGACCCGGACTGGTACGCACCCAGCTATCGGGTGCCGGGCTACCCGGTGTTGCCCGGCGTCGGGGCGCTGGCCAGTTTCGGCCTGATCGCGTTCATGCAGCCTGCCTCCATCGGTATCGGCGTTCTAGTGATGGGCGCCTCGTACCTCTGGTACCGGTACTACGCCGCCGACGTGTCGCTCCGGGGTGATATCTGACCATGACCGACCGACCGTCGGTTCTCGTCCCGGTTCGCGTGCTGGAGGGCGAGTCCATCCCCGAGGGCGTCCCCGAACTGCTGGCGAACGCCCACGTCACCCTGCTCGGCTACCACGTCATCCCGGAGCAGACGGCGCCGGGGCAGGCCCGACTGCAGTTCGAGGAGCGGGCCACGGCCAGGCTCGACGAGTTCGAAGCGATGTTCGAGGAGGTCGGCGCGACCGTCGAGCGGCGCCTGGTGTTCACCCACGACGGGCAGAAAACCATCAACCGCACGATACTCGAGCACGACTGCGAGGCGGTCATCGTGCCGAACGCGACGGGGCCGGTCGAGGACGTGCTGGTGGCCGTCCGCGGGACGGTGGGCATCGACCGGCTCGCCCGCCTCGTCGCCGGCGTGTTCGACGGGACGGACGCGAGGGTGACGCTGTACCACGTGGCCGGGCGCGAGGCGACCGACGAGGACGTCGAGACGATCCTCCTGGGGCTGACCGAGCGGCTGGTGGAGTCGGGTCTCGACGCGTCGCAGATCGAGACGCGCGTCGAGCGGGCGGGCAAGCCGCTCGACGCCATCGTCGACGCCGCCGGCGAGTTCGACGCGGTCGTCATGGGCGAGACCGACCCGTCGCTGGCGACCTTCGTGTTCGGGATGCCCGCCGATCAGGTCGCCGACCGGTTCCTCGGGCCGGTGCTCGTCGTCCAGCGGGAGCCACCGGCCGAACCGGACGAGTAGCGCGGCCGACCCCGGAGTCGCCGGAACCGGCGTTCGCCGCTGGGCACACGGTTTTGGTCCGCGGGCCCATCGCGGGTCACATGTACCTCGCAGACGAAGCGTGGCCGGACCTCCGGTCGTACTTCGAGTCGGAGTCGCTGGCGCTCGTCCCGCTCGGGTCGACCGAACAGCACGGCCCACACTTGCCGGAGTCGACCGACCACGTCATCGCGGAGTCGCTGGCCCGCGAGGCCGCCGCGCGGACCGGCTATCTGTGTACGCCCACGGTGAACGTCGGCGTCTCACCGCACCACCGCCAGTTTCCGGGGACGATGTGGGTGAGCCCCGACGCCTTCCGCGAGTACGTCGCGGACCTGACGCGGAACCTCACGTACCACGGCATCGACCGCGTCGTCTACGTCAACGCCCACGGCGGCAACGTCGAACATCTGCGGGAGGTCGGCCGACAGCTCCACGCCGAGGAGACCTGCTACGCCATCGAGTGGATGTGGGACGAGTCCATCCCGGACCTCGTCGAGGAGTTGTTCGACCAGCCCGGCCCCCACGGCGGCCCCAAGGAGACGGCGATGCTCATGCATCTGACCGACCTCGTCCACGACGACCGGCTGACCGACGCCCGCGACGGCGGCTGTGTCGACATCGAGTCGGACACCACGCTTCGGGTCAACGGTGCCCGTACTTTCTACGACGCCCGCGAGAACAGCGAGAACGGCGTGTTCGGCGACCAGACCGACGCCTCCCCGGAAGCGGGCGAGCGCCTGTTCGAGGCCGCCGTCGACCAACTGTGTCAGCTCTGCGAGTGGCTGGCGGCCCGCGACCCCGCGGAACTGCGCCCGAAACCGCGAGTCTGAGCGGCGTCAGCGCGGCACGAACTCGTGGACGGGCCAGTCCGCTTCGTACTCCAGCGCCACCGCCCGCTCCGCTTCGGTCGGTTCGCGAACCCGAAGTTCGACAGGGTCGCCGATGGCGACGTCCGCGTAGTCGGCGTCGAGCCGCCCGAGCAGTCGCCCACCCGACGCGAGTTCGACGACGGCGATGGTGTAGGGCGCGTCGTCAGCGAACGCCGGTGGGGCGGTGTTGACCTCGGTGTAGGTGTAGACCCGGCCCTCGGTGGACTGTTGTTCGACGTCGACGTCGCGGCTCCCGCAGGCGTAGCAGGCCGGCCGCGGCGGCAACAGCACCTGCCCGCAGTCGTCACAGACGCCGCCGAGCAGGTCGCCCTGCGCGAGCGCATCGAAGAACCCCGGGAGCGTGAGCGGGCTGTCGGCCGAGAGGTCGCGGTCGGGGCTCATGGGCTCACCTCCGTCGTCAGGACGTGCGCGACGGTGACGGCGTCGGCGACGCCACCCTCGTTCAACAGGAACGCGGTGTCTGCCCCCTCGACTGCCCGGTCCCCGGCGGCTCCGGTGAGCTGTTCGTAGGCCTCGATGGCCTGCAGGAGACCGGTCGCGCCGATGGGGTGGCCGCGCGCCTTCAGACCGCCGCTGGTGCTGAGTTCGACGTCGGTCCAGCCGTCGGCCCGCTCCTCGGGCGGCAGGTAGCTCTGATAGCCCGTGCCTTCCGGTGCGAACCCGACCGCTTCCGAGAGGAGTGCCTCGCAGACGGTGAACGCGTCGTGTACCTCCGCGACATCGACCGCGGCCGCGTCGACGCCCGCCTCCTCGTAGGCCGTCTCGGCGGCCACCTCCGCGCCCGCGATTTCCGTCATGTTCCGCTCCGCGACGGCGATGTTGTTGGCCGAGGCCCCGGTGCCCGCGACCGTCACGGTCGGCCGGTCGAACTCGCCGGCCAGTTCGGGCGTCGTCACCAGCACCGCCGCGGCGCCGTCGCCGACCGGGGCGCAGTCGAACAGTTTCAGCGGCGGCGCCACCGGGTCCGACTCCAGCACCGTCTCGACGTCGACCGCCTTCGGGAACTGCGCGCGGGGGTTGCGGGTCGCGTTGTCGTGGTTCTTGACGGCGATCTCCGCGAGGTCGCGCTCCGTCGCGTCGGCCTCGTGGAGGTACCGCTGTGCGAGCAGGGCGTACTGGCTCGGCGCAGTGACGCCGGACCGCTGTTCGATGGCGCGGTCGAACGCCGCCGACAGCGCGTCCGTCGCGCCACCGGTGCCGCCCGCCGTCATCTTTTCGACGCCACAGGCCAGCACCGCGTCGTGCTCGCCGTTGCGTACGTCCTTGACCGCGTGCCTGAGTGCGAGCGCGCCCGCGGCCGCACAGCCCTCCACGCGCTCGGCCGGCACGTGCCGGAGACCGGCCCACTCGGCCAGCAGCGTGCCGTGCATTATCTGGTGCTCGTAGCTCTCCGACTGGTTGCCGACGTACACCGCCTCGACGATGTCGGCCGGGTCCGGGAGGCCGTCGAACGCTTCCCCGAGGGCGACCGAGAACAGGTCACGGCCCGGGAGGTCCGTGCGACCGATAGGAGATGCGCCGACGGCCGCGATGACTGGATCAGGCATACGTCTCCGACGTTGGCGGTAGCCTGTGTTAGGTCTTGCCACAGAACCGCACGCCGAGGGGAGACCCCGAAGTGGAGTCGACCGTCACCGCGCGTACAGTTTCTGCCCGAGCATCGCGTCCGGAACGACGCCGCTCGCGGGCGTGACCGCGACGTACGGGCGCTCGACCGGCCCGAACACGTCGACGACTCGCCCCACGCTGTCGAGGTTCTCGTCGATGACGGGGGCACCGATGTCGGGATGCTCGTCGGCCGGACAGCGAGCGACGAGCAACCCCTGGGCGGTGCTGACGACGTCGCCGACGCGTTTCACCGCGCGCCACCCCTGTCGGTCATACCTCGTCGTCGTACCCGGACGGGTAAATCGCTTTCCGGACGCCGGCGTCACGCGCCCGACGGAACGACCCGCGCACCGAGGCGGACGAGCGCGGCGTCGAGAAGGGCGAAGACGACGCCGAGCACCGCGCCGACGACGGCTCCCACGACGGTGCCGAACAGGCCGACGAGCAGTATCGTCAGCGACCCGCCGAGCGTGACGACGGCGACGACTGCCCCGACGACGACCAGCCCCGCCAGGAGGGCGACGCCGGTGGCCGCGCCGTAGCCCGCCCCAGCGACGAGCAGCGCACGGAGGCCGCTGTCACCCGGTGGCGCGGCGGCGAACGCGCGGCCCGTTGCCAGATACAGAACGGCCCACAGCACGGCGTACAGCGCCAACCCGAGGAGGGTGTTCAGGCCCGCCAGCGGGTCCCCCAGGCCGGCGGTCAGGTGGGCGACCCACACGCCGACGGCGACGAGCAGGGCGGTGTGGAACGCGGCGAACGCCCACCGCTGGAGGTCACCCATGCGCGAGCACCTCCGCGAGCGCCAGCAGGCCGACGAGCGCCAGCGTGGTCGTCGCGTACGCACGCGAGAGGACGCGGGTGACCGCCGCGGGTGGGCGGGCGCTGGCGAGACGGTCGACGGTCGCGGTCCGAACGGCCGACCCGAGCAGGAACCCGAGGACTGCCAGCAGTTTCACGGCGAGAACGAGCCCCCACCGCGTGTCGAGCGGCGGGACGGCAGGCGCCAGCGCCCCGAGGTTGCCGACGCCGGTGGCGACGAGCGCGCCGGCGCCGGCCCAGAACAGCCACTCGTAGCCAACCGCGAGCGAGACGACGAACGACGACTCGTCGGCGGCGACGGTGCGGGACGCGGCCAGCCACAGGAGGGCGGCCCCGCCGGTCAACAGCGCGACGGCGGTGACGTGGAGGAGGCGGACGCCGACGTGGAGCGAGGAGACCATCGCCGAAGCGGTTGCACCCCACGTGGATTAATCGTTCCGGGTCCGCTACTCCCGGAGGGCGTTCAGGTAGGCGGCGACGGCACCGATCATGTCCGACTTGCCGGCGTCGTCGGCGTTCTGTACGAGGACGCGTCCCCGTGCCTCCCACTCACGGGGGTACTGCTTGTCCCGCTCGATGACCGCGTCGTACCCGACCTGCTGGACGGCCTTCGCTATCTCGTCGACCGTCGGCGACGGCACCGCGAGCTCTTTGGGGACGCGACGCCCCTCCGAGCGCGTCAGCTCCGCGTCGAACTGCGCGGGCCACAGCACGTTCTCGACCATGCGCGGAAGGAGTCGACGGGGCCGTATACGTTTTTCCGAACGCTATCTGCGGTGTGCAACCGCGGCGAGCGCGAGAATCGCCACGAGCGCGGCCACCAGCCCGAACCCGGGCTGACCGGTCGGCGTCGGCGTGCTCGACGGCGTCGCGGTCGGCGAGGACGGCGTGACGACGCCGTCGTCAGTCGGTGAGGGCGACGCCGTGGGCGTCGCGGTCGGCGTGGCCGAGACGGTCGGGGAGGCCGTCGGCGAGACCGTCGGTGACGCCGTCGGCGAGACGGTCGCGTTCGGCGTGGCTGTCACGGTGGGCGTCGCCGTGGCGTTCGCCGTGCCGCCATCGGTGCCGCCACCACCGGTGCCGCCGGCGGGGCCATCGCCGCCGGTGCCGCCACCGCCCGTTCCACCGCCGTCGGAGGGAGATTCGGTCGGCGTGGAGGTCGACGCTTCCGTCACCGTGAGGTCCTGTCCGGGGCTGACCGAGAGAACTACGTCGCGTCCGTTCTCGGTCTCGCTACTCCCCCGGACGACCCCGTACGCGAAGTAGGACCCCGGCGAGAGGTCGACATCGACGGTCGCGGTGTACGTACCGGTGGACTGCTTGGTCGCGTCGGTGCGGATGGATTTCGAGTCGCTCCCGATGACCACCTGCACGCGGTGTGGGGGGAGCGACTCGCTTCCGGCCTGGACTTCGACGGTCGCGGTCGTCGACTCCCCGCTTTCGACCGACGAGTCGATGCTGAGACTCGTGGTGTAGCCGGCGATGACGACCGGGTGGAGCGCGTCGACGTCGCCGTCGTAGTAGACGGCCGCGAGATAGCTCCCGGCGGCGTACGAGCCGGTCTGGAACCGGGCGGTGCCGTCACCCTGCATCGCCTTCGTGTCGACGATCTCGAAATCCTCGTTGTAGAGATACACCTCGTACTGTATCGAGGAGTCGGGCGCGTCGACCGGCACCGCGAGCTCCTCGCCGGGCGACCGCTGGGCGACGGAGGAGACGGTGAACGTCTCCCCCTCGATGTCGACATTCCGAGACGGCGTATCGATGTCGTCTGTTATCTCGATGCTGAACTGTGCGTCGGCCGCGAAGCCGGACGCCCCGGCGGGAACCAGAAGTACCCCGACGAAAGCGAGGACCAGAACCGTTCGAACACGCATGGGGATAGGGCGCGGGCGACACCCCATAGGTCTAACGACACGTTACCTCGGATAGTCATGATGAGGTCACTACCGGAGATACCAGTATTTGAATCGTACTGAGAGCTAGGTGTATCCTACACCCACCCAAGACTATTTGTCGGAGGCGAGAATGTAAGCAACTATAAATGACTGAGAACCGTCTGCAGGTTCGTCTCCTGTCGGTTATGCTCTGCCTAGCCGTACTGGGCGGGGCGACACTGGTGGGGGTCGGGAGCGCTGGACACAACCCCGACACGACAGTAACGGTGGGGGGGGGAAGCCCCTATACAACGATACAAGAGGGCGTCAACCACGCTGACCCCGGCGACACCGTCCTGGTGACGCAGAAAGCCAGCGGGAGCACCGAGTACAACGAGACCGTCGTGGTCAACAAGTCGGTGACTATCCTGGCGGACAGCGGCGTCACGATCACGCTCAATGGTGGGGACCGAATCGGGTCAGCGTTCACCGTCAACAACGCCTCGTCGAACCTTCAGCGGATAGCCATCCAGGGGTTCGTCATCGAGAACTACCGGGGGCAGGCGCAGACCGACGGCCACGGGGTCGTCGTCACCGAGGACTCGCTGAACAACGTCACCGTTCAGGACAACACCTTCCGGAGTCTCGACGGGGCTGGGGTCGCGTTCTACAGTGACAACGGGCCACAGGAGAACATCCTGGTCAAGAACAACGACATCTCCGACGTCGGGGAGAGTGGCATTCAGGCGGTGGGGACCAACACCGGCTCGTTCACCGACATCGGGTTCGTCACAAACACCATCGATTCGCCGGTCGGGGGTGACGCCGTCGCGGTGCGACTCTCCGGGCAGTCGTCGCTGACGAACGTCACCGCGATCGGGACGGACGCGGCGAACGTCGACGACGGGCTGAACGTCACCGTCGACGTCGGCGCGTCCGCGACCGACGTCAACGTCGAGCGGAACGACTTCAGGGACGTCACGGGGGCGAGCCTCTCGCTCGTCGTCGGGGAATCCCAGGGGTCGGGGGCGTCGCTGAGCGACGTGACGGTCGAGGAGAACGCGCTGAACCGCTCCGGGACCGGCGTGGCAGTGTTCGCAGGCGGCGGCGCGTCGCTGTCTAATCTCGATCTGATAGGCGACAACAACGTCTCGAACACCGACCGCGGGCTGGACATAACGACCGTCAACGGGGCCCAAGTGTCCGACATCGAGATCAGCAACGCGACGTTCGAGGACGCGGCCGTGATGGGCATCGAACTCAACGCCAGCGGCTCGAGTTCGGTGTCGGGCATCGACATCAACGACACCGCACTCAACAAGACGGGGACGGGGCTCGCCATCACGACCGACGGTGGGGCATCGGTCTCCGACGTCGCGCTCGACACCGTCTCGCTCGACAACGCGGCGAACCGCGCCATGCTCGTCGAGTCGAACGGGCCGAGCACCATCTCCGGTATCGACGTCGCTTCGAGTTCGGTCGCGTCGTCGAACGACGGTATCGTGGTGCGAAGTTACGACGGCTCGTCCATCGACGACGTGGCGATCTCGGACGCCACCCTCGAACAGCAGTCCGGCGTTGCGACCATCCTGCGGGCGGCCGGCACCAGCGAGATATCGAACGTCGACGTCACCGAGTCCGCGCTCAACGCCTCGGCGACCGGTCTGAAGGTCCACTCCGTGGACGATGGGACCGTGAGAGGGCTCCGTGCCGACACCGTCGACTTCGAGAACAACGATGACGGCGTGCAGGTGCTCCTCGAAGGACAGGGGAGCCTCTCGGACGTCAACGTGACGCAGTCGACGATGGTCGGCAGCACGAAAGGACTCAACGTCAGCGTCGGCCCGTCGAGCGGGTCGACGGCGTCGCTGTCGAACGTCACGCTCCACGAGAGCCTGCTCAACGAGACCGACAGCGGGGTCGTGTTCAACGTCAGCGGTGACGCCTCCGCGTCGGACGTCGCGTTCGAGACGGTCGACCTCCGGAACACCACTGCGCCGGCGAGGGTCAACGTCGCCGGCGGCGGCGGGAGCCTCTCGGGGCTGGTCGTCACGCAGGCCGTGCTCGGGAACTCCTCGAACGGGTTCGTGCTCGAGGCGGCCAACGGCGGCTCCGTCTCGGACGTCGACCTCGAGGAGAGCGGGTTCAACGAGACCGACGGCACCGGCCTCACGGTCGCGGCCGACGGGAGTTCGACGGTCAGCAATCTCTACGTGAACACGGTCAGCCTCGAGAACAACACCGTCGGCACCGCCATCGACATCAGACAGGGCGGCACGCTCCAGAACGTCGAGATGGCAGAGGTGACGGCCGTCGGCTCGGCGACCGGTCTCGACGTCGACGTCGGGAGCAGCTCCGCCACGGCCAGCCTCACGAACACGACGTTCACCGACGCGCTGTTCAACGAGACGACCCAGCAAGGTGTCGACGTGGAATCGACCAACGGCGGCGAGGTGACTGATCTCGAGTTCGAGACGGTCACGCTGCAGAATAACCCCATACCGATGACCGTCCGCGTTGACGGGGATGCCAGCCTGGATGGGCTGACTCTTCGGGAAACGCTCATCGGTGGCTCCTCGGCCGGATTGAGCATCCGGTCGGCCGGCTCGGGCCAGATTTCGGATGTTGACGTTGCGACAAGCGGCCTCAACGAGACCGGCGCCGTCGGGCTGACTGTTCTTGCGACGGGTGACTCCTCCATCAGTGGGTTCCACGCCGACGGAGTCGACGTGAGCAACAACGCCGACGGGATGCGGTTCGCGTCGACCGGTAGCGGGGTCGTGAAGAACGTCGACGTCACGAGTGTGAACGCGACGGGCGTCGACCGGGCGCTCAACCTCACCGTCGGCGCGTCGAGCTCCTCGTCGGCGAAGCTGGTGAACGCCACCTTCTCCGACAGCGCGTTCAACGAGACGACGACCGGCGTCGACGTCGACGTCGTCGGCGGCGCGAACGCGACGGACGTGGCCGTCGAGACGGTCGACCTCCGGAACAACGCCGAGTCGGTGCCTGTCACCGTCAGCGGGGGGTCGACGCTCGACGGCTTCCGGCTCGCACAGACGCTGCTCGAGGAGTCCGACACCGGCCTGACCATCGACGTGACCGGCTCGTCGTCGGCCTCGGACATCGAACTGGTCGAGAGCGGCCTCAATCGGACGGGTACTGCCGGCGTCCACCTCCGGGCGACGGACGACGCCTCGGTCGAGGGCGTCGAACTCGACACGCTGAACGTGACGAACAACACCGACGGGGTCCGGTTCGTCACGCTCGATTCGGCACGGATCTCCGACGTGTACGCGACGGGCGTTCTCGCGACGGGCGTCGACAAGGCGGTCAACCTCACGGTCGGGAACGCCGGAACGTCGCAGGCGAAGCTGGTGAACGCGACGTTCACAGACAGCGCGTTCAACGAGACGTCGACCGCCGGCGTCGACCTGACGGGCGTCGGCTCGACGAACACCACCGGGCTCGCGTTCCGGACGGTCGATCTCCGGAACAACCCGGTTCCGGTCGACGTCGACATATCGAGTGACGCGAAGCTCGACGGGTTCGAACTCAACCAGACGCTGACCGAGGGCTCCTCGCAGGGTATCGTCCTCCGGGCGGTCGACTCGACGACGGTGAGCGACGTCGCACTCGTCGAGAGCGGGTTCAACAGCACGGGCGCGGCCGGCGTGACGGTCGTCGCGGCCAACCAGTCGACGGTCGACGACGTGCGGCTGGACACGCTGAACGTGACCGATAACACCGACGGGCTCCGGTTCCTCTCGCGTGACAGCGCGACCCTGCGTGACGTGTACGCGACGAGCGTGCTCGCGACGGACGCGGCGACGGCACTCGACCTCACAGTCGGCCCGAACGCCGGTTCGACGGCGAAGCTCGTGAACGCGACGTTCACGGACAGCGCGTTCAACGAGACGACGACGTCCGGCATCGACCTCGACGTCGCCGAGAGTGCGAACGCGACCGACGTCGGGTTCGACACGGTCGATCTGACGAACAGTCCCGCGCCGCTGACGGTCGACGTCACCGACAGCGCGAAACTCGACGGGCTCGAGGTCAACCGGACGCTCCTCGCGGAGTCCTCACAGGGATTCCGCCTGCGCGCACTCGACTCGACGACGGTGAGCGACGTCGACCTCGTCGAGAACGGCTTCAACAACACGGGCGCGACCGGCGTCGACGTGCTGGCGGCGAACTCGACGACGGTCGACGGGCTCCGGCTCGACACGGCGAACGTCTCCGACAACGCGGTCGGCGTCGGGCTGACCGTCGCCGACGGCGCGACCGTCCGGGACGTCTCGGCGTCCAGCGTGCTGGCGACCGGGACGGACCGCGGGCTCGAACTCGCGGTCGGTGACTCGAACACGGCGTCCGCCAAACTGGTGAACGCCACCTTCTCCGACAGCGCGTTCAACGAGACGACGACGTCCGGCATCGACGTCGACGTCGTCGACGAAGCGAACGCGACGGACGTCGGGTTCGACACTATCGACCTGACGAACAGTCAGGAGCCGCTCGCGGTGGATGTCACCGACAGCGCGAAACTCGACGGGCTCCGCGTCCAGCGGACACTCCTCGAAGGCGCGTCGGACGGGTTCACGTTGCAGGCGCTCGACTCCACGACGGTCAGCGATGTCGACCTCGTCGAGAACGGCTTCAACAACACCGGCACGACCGGCGCCGCCGTGTTAGTTGCGAACCAGTCGACGCTGACGGGCCTCCGCATCGACACGGCGAATGCGACCAACAACACGGTCGGGGTCGACCTCTCGGTGCTCGGGAGCGCAACCCTCGAAGACGTCTACACGACGACCGTCCTCGCGGAGGGCACCGACACCGCCCTCGACCTGCGCGTCGGTGACGGCACGCAGTCGACGGCCAAACTGACGAACGCAACGTTCGACTCGAACGCGTTCAACGAGACGACGACCGCTGGCGTGGACGTCGACGTGGTTGGTAGGACGGAGGTGACGGACCTCGAGTTCGACACCACCGACCTCTCGGGCAACGCCCGGGCGGGTCGCATCGACGTGACGGACGGCGCCGCGGTGACGGACCTCTACGTCACCCGGTCGCTGACCGCCGACTCCGACGACGGCCTCGTGCTGCGGACGGCCGACTCGTCGTCCGCGACGAACGTCACGTTCGACACGAACGGGTTCAACGAGACGGCCGGCACGGGGCTGGCCGTCCTCGCGACGAACGACTCGACGATGACGGACGTGCGGCTGGCGACGAACTCGCTGAAGAGCAACAGTCTCGGCCTGCGGCTGGCCGCGACGGACGGCGCGTCGCTGACGGACCTCTACGTGACGGAGGCGCTTGCGGCCCAGTCCGGGGCCGGCGTCGAGTTGCAGGTCGGTGACGGCCTCCAGTCGACGGCGTCGCTGACGAACGCGACGTTCGACACGAACGGGTTCAACGACACCGCCGGCACGGGCGTCGATGTCGACGCCGCCGGCGACGCCACCGTCGACGACCTCGCGTTCGACACGAACGAACTCAGCGGCAACGCTCGCGCGGGCGAGATCAACGTCACCGACGGCGCGTCGCTGACGGACCTCTACGTGACCCTGGCGCTGACCGCCGACTCCGGAGACGGCCTGCTGGTCCGGGCGGCGAACTCGTCGACCGTGACGAACGTCACGTTCGACACGAACGGGTTCAACGAGACGGCCGGCACCGGCCTAGGCGTCGTCGCCAGCGAGGACGCGACAGTCGAGGACCTGCGGCTCGACACGAATTCGCTTGCTGACAACGCGGTCGGCGGGCAGATCTCGGTCACGGACGGTGCCTCGCTGACCGACGTCTACCTGACGACCGTGCTCGCGGCGGGCTCCGGCACCGGTATCGACGTCGACGTCGGGGCCGAACAGGGGTCGACGGCGTCGCTGACGAACCTCACGTTCGACGCGAACGGGTTCAACGACACCACGGCCACGGGCGTCGACATCGACGCGGCCGGCGACGCGACCGTCTCCGAGGTGACGTTCGATACGAACGACCTCTCGAACAACAGCGAGGCCGCGAACATCGAAATCGCTGGCGGCGCCTCGCTCACCGACCTCGACGTGAAGCGCGTGCTCGTCGCAGACTCCGACACCGGCTTCACGCTCCGGTCGGCCGGACAGGCCACCGTGTCGCAGGCGACGTTCATCGAGAGCGGGTTCAACGAGACGGCCGGCACCGGCCTGACGGTCAACGCGACCGGAGGGTCGACGATGGACAACGTGACGCTGTACCGCGTCCCGGTCGGCTCGAACGCGGTGGGAGTCCAGGTCGCCGTCAAGGACAGCGCGACACTCGGGCCGCTGAACGTCACGCAGGTGCTCGGCAACGGCAACTCCGACCGCGGCATCGTCGTCAACAGCGGCGTGACGAGCGGCGCTGACGCCACACTCGGCGACGTCACGTTCAACACCGTCGGGGTGAACGACTCCGACGCGACCGGCATCACGCTCGGTGCGGCCGGCACAAGTTCGGTCGGTCGGGTGCGGCTCAACCGCACTCTGCTGGGCGGCAACGGCGAGGGGCTCGCCATAGAGGCGAGTGACTCGGCCCAACTCGGCCGGGTGACCGGCACCACGATGCTGATAGAGAACAGCACGAACGACGGCATCGGCGTCGACCTCGGGTCGAGCGTCACGGCGGCCGGCATCCAGTTCCGGCGCACCCTGCTGTCGAACAACGACGGCGCCGGGCTCCGGGTGTCGGCGTCGACGCCCAACGAGACGGTGCGCATCCACCGGTCGCTCATCTCGGACAACGGCGACGGCGTCGTCAACGAGGGCGCTGACACGCTCGTCGACGCACGGTTCAGCTACTGGGGCGACTCTTCTGGCCCGAGCACGGCCGCCTCGGCCGGCACATCCCCGGTCGTCGATCCGAAGTGGGGCGTCCCGGCGAACGGCGACGGCGACACGGTCTCGGAGGGGTCGACCGCCGGCGTCTCGAACGTCCGCTTCGCGCCCTCTATCGGCGGGAAGACGAAGTCCGGACCCCAGCTGATCGACCCGGTTCCCGACCGGACGTTCAACGTGAGCTTCGCGGGCCAGACTATCGAGGGACCGCTGAGCGACTTCGTCGGACTGACGGTCTGGGAGCGGTCGGTCCTGCCGCTCCGGACGGCCCGGAGTGACGCCGACACGTCGGTTCGCGCTCCGAGCATCTTCATCAGCACGTCCAGCGGGGACGTGGCGATCAACCGGGAGAACTTCTCGGTGTACACCCAGCAGGAGTCCATCGGGCTCGACTTCGAGAAGGTGACTGGGGCCGACACGCTCCGGTACTCGAACGACGACGCACACCTGATAATCCTGCGTGCGGAGTCGAACCAGTCGAACGTCACGGAGCTGTTCAACTACAGCATCGACAACCGGACCGGCAACATCACCGGCACGAGCGACGCGGCCGAGCTGGTGGAGATACGCGACACCCAGCTCGATGGCAACGGCGAGCTCCAGACGAGCTTCACGCCGAGCCAGGCAGGCGACTACATCGCCCTGCTGAGCACGCCGAACGTCGGTGACGGCTTCCGCAAGACCGCGGACGGCGGGCTGGCGTTCAACGCACTGAACGAGTCCTCGACGATAATCGGGGTGGAGGGCATCGCCGTCCAGACGACCAGTTCGACGGCGACGGCCAACACCTCTGAGGTGTACGCCGGTGCGAACGTCTCGGTGACGGCGGAGTCGAACCTGCAAGCGAACACCGTGAGCCACCTTGTGGTGGCGTACGACCGGCAGGCGTTCATCGACCAGACGATCGTCATCGACAAGACGAACGCCACCCGGACCGACACCGGCGTGCTGGTGAGCGTCAACGGCACGTCCGACGGCGAGGCGTTCTTCCTCGAGGCGAACATCACCGACGACGGCACCGTCACCGGCTTCGAGACCGGTGGCACGTTCAGCGACGTCAACAGCACGAACGTCACCGTCGACCGTGGCAACCCCACCGAGACGGTGATGCTGGAGTTGGCCGAGGGCGTCAACCTCTCGGACGGCGAGACGCTCCCGTACCGCTTCGTCCACGTCGCGGTCGCGTCCGACAAACCCCAGCGGCGCAGCACCGACGCTGGGCTCGTGACGGTCGTGCCCCAGCCCGCGGCGCCGACCGACCCCGGCGACCCCGGCGACCCCGGCGACCCCGGTGACCCCGGCGGCCCGAGCGACCCCGGTGGTGTTCCCGGTGGTGGCGGTGCTCCCGGCGGCGGCGGTCCCGGCGCTCAGCCGGCCCCCTCGCCGGTGACGGTCATCCACAACGGGACGAACACGACGGTCATCATCGACGAGGTGGCGGCGGGCCGCACGCTCAATATCGGCACGACCCTGCCGAACACGACGCTCCCGTTCGCGCTGACCCAGATCCGGATGGTGCCCGCGAAGTCGGGCAGTTACCGGCTCCACATCGAGCGCGGTCTGGACCCGCTCGAGGGCGCTCCGTCGGTCGGCGGTGCACGGCCGGTCGGCTACGTGTCGATCAACCACACCATCGACAACGAGAACGTGCGGAACGTCAGCTTCCGGTTCCGCGTCGAGAGCGACGCGCTGGAGGACAACCGCATCGCACCGGCGGAGGTCGCGATGTACCGGTTCGCCGGTGAGTGGACCGTCCTGCCGACGACTCGCACGGGCGTCGCGCCCAACGTGAACGCGGTCACCTATCAGTCGGACTCGCCCGGCCTCTCGGTGTTCGCGTTCGGAGCCCAGGAGGGTAACCTCACGGTGACCGACGCCGCACTCGGCACCGACAGCATCACGGCCGGCGAGTCGGTCGACGTGACCGCCACCGTCGAGAACACCGGTGGAACGGAAGCGACGCGCGACGTCGAACTCATGGTCGACGGGAGCGTCGTCGACACCCAGTCGGTCACCGTCGCGGGCGGTGCCAGCGAGCAGGTGACGTTCAGCCGGACGTTCGAGGAGGCCGGCACCTACGACATCAGCGTCGGCGGCGTCACGGCCGGGACGCTGACGGTCGAGGCCGCGGAGACGCCGCCGAGTCCGACGCCGACGCCGACGCTGTCGCCGACCGACTCGCCGACGGACACGCCCGACGAGGACGGCGGTCTGGGGCTGGTCACCATCTTCGCCATCTTCGCCGTCCTGCTGCTGGTCGGCACCGCGGTGGCCGCCTACCTCTACTACGACGAGGAGTTCGAGGAGTTCGGCCCCACCGAGGAGTAGCCGGAGCGACACCTTTCTGTACCCGCCTCCCGTTGCCGTCTCGTAACTGACCCTGACCCATGGCCACCGTCCCGGAATCCACCGACGCGGTCGTCCGTGCCGTCGACGTGACCCGCCGGTACGGCGGGAGCGACGGGGGACTGTTCTCGCGGGGGGGCGAGCGGGCGCCCGTCACGGCGCTCGATGGCGTGTCGATGCACGCCGCCCCCGGGGAGTTCCTGGGTCTCTCGGGCCCGAGCGGTAGCGGGAAGTCGACGCTGTTGCATCTGCTGGCGACGCTCGATACGCCGACCGACGGCACCGTCGAACTGCTCGGGACGGACGCCGCGTCGCTGTCCGACCGTCAGCGGACGAGTCTACGGCTCGACCACGTCGGCGTCGTGTTCCAGCGGTTCCATCTCCTGCCGACGCTGTCGGCGCGGGCCAACGTCGCGCTCCCGCTGGTCGAACAGGGCGTCGGCAAGCGAACGCGCCGCGACCGCGCCGCCGAGTTGCTCGAGCAAGTCGGCCTGGACGACCGACTCGACCACCGCCCCGGCGAACTCTCGGGGGGCGAACAACAGCGCGTCGCCGTCGCTCGTGCGCTCGTCACCGACCCCGACCTGCTCGTGGCCGACGAGCCGACGGGCGAACTCGACACCGATGCGGGCGAGGTGGTTCTGGAGTTGCTCGACGACGTGGCGACCGACCGGGCCGTCGTCGTGGCCTCGCACGACGAGCAGGCCATCGGCGCCACCGACCGCGTCGTCGAACTGCGCGACGGCCGCGTGGTGTCGGATGGGTAGGCTCGCCCGCTGGCGGGCCATCGCCGGGCTCGGCGTCCGCACGACGCTGACCAAACTCCGGACGGGCGGCCAGTCCACCCTGAGCGTCGTCGGCGTCGCGCTCGCGGTCGGGTTGATGTTGACCGTCACGAGCATCGGCATCGGCCTCGCTACGGGGGGCGTCGCCGCCGGCGGGTCGACCGACTACCTCATCACCCCCAGCGGCGACGCCGGGAGCGTCGTCGCCGGCGTCGAGGGACAACAGCTCGGCGGCGTCCACCCGGCGACACAGCGCATCGAGGCGCTCGACGGCGTTCGGTGGGCGACGCCCGTGCTCGTCTCTATCGGCAAGGTGGACATCGCTGGCGAGCGGAACTACATGCTCGTCGTCGGCGTCGTTCCCGGCGACGGCACCCGTGTCGCGGGGCTGTCGACGGACGGGCTACGGTCCGGCGACCCGATGTACGACGATGGAAACCGCACGGGCGAGGCGGTGATTTCGACGGCGGCCGCGGAGGAACTCGGCTACACGACGGGCGATAGCTTCAGTCTCGTGAACGGGGCCAGCGACGCCAACCGGACGTTCGGCGTCGTCGACGTGGTCGCGCCGTCGGAGCCGGGACTCGGGCAGTTGCCCGTCGCCGTCGTCCACCTGCGGGAACTCCAAGCCATCACCGGAGGCGCGGACTCCGACGTGGCGAACCGCATCCTCGTGAGCGGCTCCGGCGACGGCCTCGAGGAACGGCTCCAGCGGGTGTACCCGAGCGCGGACGTGGAGACTCGCTCCGAACTGCTCCGCGAGCAGGCGCTCGATTCGCAGTTGACGCTGGCGGTCGGCGTCGGTGCGTTCGTCGTCGCCGTCGTCGTCGGCATCCTGTTCATCGCCACGACGATGGGGTTCGAACTCGCGGCCGAGCGGAGCGACCGGCTCGTGATGCGGGCCGTCGGCGTCTCCCGCCGGAGCCGGCTGGCACTGGTCGCGGTCCGCACGCTCGCGGTCTGTCTGCTCGGGGGCGTCGGCGGTCTCCTGCTGTGGCTCGCCGGCGCCGGCCTCGTCAACGTCGCCGCACGCTGGGTCAGCGGCGGCGTCGCCATCGCCGTGCTCCATCCGGCGCTGGCGGCGCTGGGGCTGACAGCGGCGCTTCTCATCGGCCTCGTGACGACGCCGTATCTGCTGGTCGTGAGCCGGTTCGACGACGACGAGGTGGTGCCGTGAGGCGGCTCCGAGCACTCGTCGGTCTCGCGGGCAATCAGTTGCGCTACCACCGGCGTCGCGGCGCGCTTGCCGTCGTGGGCGTCGCGCTGGCGGTCCTTTTGGTCACGCTCCTGGTCGGACTCGGCTTCGGACTGTTCACGACCGGCGGCGAGGCCATCTCGTGGATCAACCGCGACCTCTGGGTGACCGGGGGTGGCCTCGGTATCCAGGCCGGCGGCGTCGGCGGCGTCGAGAACCCCATCCAGAACGCCCACGGAGTCGCCGCCGACATCGAGTCGGACCCGCGGGTCGCGGCCGCCCAGCCCATCGCGTTCATGACCGTCTACGTCAGCCCCAACAGATCCGAGTTCGACAGCGTCGTCGGCGTGGGGGCCGTCGGCGAACAGGACCCCGACGTCGGGGACGGCGACGGACTCACGCTGAACGACAGCCACTACGCGAACGGCACCTACGAGGGGCCACGGAGCCGCGAGGTCATCGTCTCGCCGGAGCTGGCCGAGCGGTACGGCGTCGGCGTCAACGACACGCTCTACGTCGGCGGGACGCTGGCGTCGGCCCGCGAGAACCCGTTCCGCGTCGTCGCGGTCACCGCGCGGTTCTCGACGTTCCTCGGGTCGAACGCCGTCGCCGTCCCGTTGAGCGAACTGCAGGCGGTGACCGGAACGACCGGGACCGACCGGGCCGCACTCATCGGCGTCTCGCTGGACCCGGGCGCGAACGCCGACGCCGTCGAACGCGACATCGAACGGTCGAACCCCGAGTTGACGGTCCGGGGCAACGACGAACAGGTGCGTCAAATCGTCGGCGGGCAGGCCGCCGTCGTCGTCGGCGTCGTCGCACTCGTCGTGCTGGCGGTCGTCTCCGGGATGGTGCTCGTGGTGAACGTGCTGGCGACGCTCGTCCGGGTCCAGCGCGACCAGCTCGCGGCGCTGAACGCCACCGGCGTCTCCACGCGCTCGCTGGTCGTCGTCGTGCTCGCGCAGGGACTGCTCGTCGGCCTGCTGGGCGGAGTCGCCGGCGCCGCCGTCACCGTGCCGGCCGTCGACGCCCTCAACCGCGTGCTCGCGGACCTCTCGGGGTTCCCGAACCTCGTGAAGACGCCGTGGTGGGTGTACGCGTCGGGCGTCACGCTGGCGACGCTGATGGGTGTTATCGGGTCGACCGTCGCCGGGCGGCAGGTGGCGACCCTGTCGCCGCTGGACCACCTCCGGTCGCCGTAAGTCGGTCGGCGGCCGGGGCGTCTTGCGGTCGCGACCGACGTTGTCACCGTGGAACTCGCGCGGGATTCCACGACGGTAGCGAGGAGCGAGGACCGGTCGGTGAGGGCCAGTCAGTCGGCGAGCACGTCGGGTCGTGCGCCCTCGACCTCCAGCGAGTCGAGGACGGCGCCGGCGGCCGCCTCGGGGTCGGACTCGCCGCTCGTGTCGTCGACGGCGTCCATGACGGCGGATTCGAGTGCCTCGAGTCGGTCGGTCACCTGCTCGAGGTCGAGGATGCGCGGTGCCAGCGTCAGATACGTCGTCTCGTTGCGCTCGTAGAGGTCGTCCTCGTCCATCTGCGGGAGGCCGTCGTCGGTCGGCACGTCGAGTTCGCCAAGTCCCGCGACCGACACCGGCGAGTGGAACGTCGGCGACCCGTTGACGATGGCCTGCGGGAGCACGAGCGTCGCGCCGTCGAAACTGGTGTCGCCCTGCGAGCGGACGGTGTAACACAGCGAATCCTCGACGGTGAGCGACCGGTCGGCCGTCACGATGCCGAGCACGACGCAGTTCTCGAGGATGACCTCCGCGCCGACGACGTTGCCGCGGACGATACAGTCGACGAGTCGGACCCGCTTGCCGGTGACGGTACCGCCGATGTGGGCACCCTCCGCGACGACGCGGCCGGGACAGCCCACCTCCGCGGCAACGCGGCTTCCGGTCAACTCGACGCTGTCGCTCGCCATCACCGACGCCTCGATGTGGGCGTCGGGGTCGGCCTCGACGGACTGCCCGTAGACGCTTCCGCGGACGGTGGCCCGCTCGCGGACGCGGACCGGCCGGCCGAGTTCGGCCTGTTCGGACGGCATGATGGCGCCGTCGAACGTCTCGTCGGCGTCGACGACGGCGCGGGTGTCCTCGATGTCGGCCATCAGCGACCACCCCCGCGCTCGTCGGCCGTCTCGACTGGCACGTCCTCGGGGAGCGTCTTCTCGACGGCCTCGCCGTAGGAGTCACCCGCAAGCGGACCGGAGCCGTACTCCTCGAGCGTCTCGGTGACGGTGTCGCGGTCGAGACGCTCGGTCGACCCGCTGGAGACGCCGTCGACGCCCGCCAGCAACGAGTCCATGCCGGCGAGCGAATCGAGTTGCGCCTCCGACCACTCGTCGTCGCCGCTGGTCGAGACGGTCGACGGGGAGACCACCTCGCGTTCGGTGACGCCGTCGACGGTGTACTCGACGACGTAGTAGGGGACCTGCAGTCGGTCGGCACCGCCGGTATCGAGCGAATCGAGTCGGTGAGCGTCTATCTCGGAGACGAGTTCCGACTGCCGGTCGACGAAGTCGTGGACAGTCTGGACCGTCTCGCCGGCGGTCGCACGCACCCGCTCGGTCCGCTCGGTCTGCACCTCGTCGTTGTGCGCCTGGAACGTCCGCCAGGCGGTCGTCACCTGCGTCGCGAACGGCTCCTCGATGCCGGTCTCGAACTCGGACTCCTCTATCTCGAAGATGTGGGAGCCCAGGTCACGGACGCGGTCGGCGGCCTTCTGGTCGAGTTCCTCGTGTTTCCGGGCGTAGCGGTCGGCGATGGAGTCGAGACGGGCGTCGAGTTCCTCCTTTTCGGTCTGAATCTGGTCGTACTCGGCTTCTATCTGCGGTTCGACCGAGCGCACGTCCATCACGTGCTCCATCAGTTTCAGTTCCGCCTGCGCCTGGATGTTCTCGTGGATGGCATCGCGGATGGATTCGACGCCCTCCTGGATGGCGGTGTGGACCTTCGTCACCTCGCCGGCGACTTTCTGGACATCCTCGCGGAGTTTGGCGACCGACTGGTTCAGGCTCTTCAACAGCGGGTGAAGGTCCTCGCTGGGCATCAGTCACCACCCCCCTTCGTGGAGGTACCGAGGTTCTGTGCCTTCCAGTAGTGGGCGTTGTTGATGGTGTCCGAGAAGCTGAGTTCGCCCCGCGTCTCGAGCAGGACGTCCTCCTTGTGGAACTCCTTCTTCTGCTGGAGCTCCGCCGCTTTCCGCTGGTTCTCGAGTCGCTGTTCGGCGAGGAACATGGCCTGCTGGCGTTTCCGCTCCTCCTCGCGGATGGTCTCCGCGCGGTCGGCCGCTTCCTGCTCGGCGGCCTCGATGCGCTCCTGCTCCTCGTTGCGCGTCTCCTCGAGCACGCGGTCGGTCTTCTCGTCGATTTCGGCGAAGCTCTCCTCGACGTCGGCTCTGAACTCCTCCTTGCGCTGTTCGTTCAGACGGTCGTACTTGACCATCAGGTCGCCGATCTCGTCGACGGTGCCCTTGGCGGCTTTCGCCTCCGTCTTCAGGTCGCGGATGCGCGACCGGAGGTCCTGGATGCGGTCGCTCGCCGAGCGGATTTCCTCGCGTTGCTGTTCGAACTCGCGTTCACGGAGGTCGGCCTTCTGGTCCTCGATGTCCTCGTAGATGCGCCGCCGCTGGTCGTCCTTCTCGCGCCAGAGCTGGTCCCAGACGGGGTTGACGATGTCGTCTTTGATGCGGTGGCGCGGCACCGTGTCCTCGGGGTCGTAATGCGACCGGCAGGTGTCACAGTACCAGCGCCCGTCCGCGGAGTCGGCCAGTTCGAGCCGGGACTCGATGTCGTCGGTCAGACAGTCCGGACAGTAGAAATGGTAGCTGACCATCCCGAACGCGTCCGCGGCGGTCTGGATGTGGTCGTTCAGGAGGTCGACCGCCGTCTCCTGAAGCCCAGAGAGGTCGGAGACGAGCGCCCGGCTCGTCTCGCTGAGCGCCTCGAGTTCGGCCTCGCCCTCGTCGTTTGCGGCCAGCGACTCCAGTTCCGTCAGCTCCGCCACGTCGTCGGCGGCCGCGTCGAACGGGACGGTCGTGTCCACGTCGACGGGGTCGGCGTCGGCCCGCGACGCGAGCGTCGACAGACCGGTGGCGGCCGACGACCCGCCGCGGACGACCGGCGCCGTGACGGTTCGGTGTTCGGCGGACTCGACCTCGGCCTTGACCGACTCGAGCGTCGAGGTGACGCGGCTTTCGACCCCTTCGGAGCCGGGCATCACGACCGGGAACTCGTTGATGTCCGACAGTCGTTCGTGGGCCGCGGATATCTCCTCGCGGTCGCGGAGCAGTTCGAGGTCGAACTCCGTCTCCTCGTAGGAGTCCACGGCGTCGTAGACGACGACGCGGCCGTCGTTCTCGACCAGATGGCCCGTCCAGTACCCCTTCTCGATGCCCTCGACGCTCACGTCCGGGTCTCGCGAACGGGCGTAGTAGGCACCGCCGCCGCCGACCGCCGCGCCGACCAGAAGGAGGCCGACGCCCGGGAGCGTAGCCGTCGTCGCGGCAAGCAGGACGATGCCCGCGAGCACGCCGACCCCTCCGGCCGCGAGGCTGTATCTGAGATAGCGTTGCTGGTCGTCGAGATGCTGTTCGATGCGGTCGCCGATGGCGTCGTTGACCGCGAGCGACCGCGCCTCCGTCTCCGAGACCGGGTCGTCGGCCTCGTAGATGGCGTCGGTGACTCTCATCGCTGTCCCCCGGCCGGAACGGTGCTGTTCGACTGCGCGTCTATCGTGAATCGTGTGTACATGGTCATTCGTCGAATCGCGTGCATCAACTCGGCGTGTTACGGAGCGCCCGGGAGGCGGCTTTGCTCGTGGCCGTGTCCGGGTCGAGCCTGTGGGCTTCGAGCGCCTGCTCGGCGTCGGCCGTGCCGGCCACCCCCAGCGCCTCACAGGCCGCCTGGCGCACCGCGCTATCGTCGTCCGTTTCGAGCCGCTCGACGAGCCGCTCGACGGCCGGGTCGACCGGCACCTCGCCTGCGTCGACAGCCGTCGCCAGGTCCTCACAGGCCGCACGGCGCTCGGTCGCGTCTCCGGCGGTCAACCGCTCGTCGTACTCGGTCAGCGCGCGCTCGTCGGGACCCGATTCGTCGGGCGTCTCGTCCGGCGTTGCCTCCGCGTCGTCGGCGGTCGGGTCGGACGCATCCGCCGGCTCCGCGTCGGCGCCATCGGGCGCGTCGACCGGGTCGGTGTCGCCGGCCGTCGCGGCGGCCCCACCGGACGGTGGCCCGCTGGAGTCGCTGGTCGGCGGCTCCGGTGGGCCAGAGCCGGGCGTCGCGGCGTCGGCCGTCGGCGAGGGGCCGGCCGCCGGGCCGCTGTCCGACGCGGTCTCGGAGCTGGCCGAGGAGACGGTTCCCGGCTCGGCGTCCGATATTGCGGCCGCATCCGCAGTGGGACCGGCCGCTGGCTCGTCCGTGCTCTCCGGGGCGGTGTCGTCGGTGTCGAACCGCCCGGAGACGTCTTCGCCCAGCACCGGCTTCCCGCTGTACCCGAAGTAGCCGACGATGACGGCGAACGGAATCATCAGGAACAGCGCGAGGCCGACGAACACGAGATACAGCATGCCGACGTAGTAGCCGACGGTCGACCCGCGTCGGACGGCGAGCCCCGCCCCGAACGCCCAGACCGCCATGATGAGGATGCCGACCATACCGGCCGGCACTACCGTCGACATGAGCCAACTCGACCCGAGCGACATCAACTCGCCGAGCAGGAACAGCCCGCCGACCGTCATCAGCGTGCCGATGGCGTACAGCCCGTACTCGTACCGGCGGAGGTGTTTCCGTGCCCCCTCGACGCTCGACGCGCCGACGGTGACGCCGCCGGAGTCGGCTGACTCGCCGACGCCCGAGTCGACCGTCGAGTCGTCCGAATCGGAGTCGAGGTCAACGTCGTACTCCCCGACGTCGTACTCCTCGCTCGACCCGTCGTCGCCGCGAGCGAGGCGGATGACGAGTCGGAACGGGAACGTGATAGCCCGGACGAACAGCCGGATGAGTTTGATGACTATCTTCAGGAGGAACAGCATCCGGCCAACCCTCCCTTGTTATCGGTCGCGTCCGTATCTCTCTCCCGAGCGTCGTGCCGCGCCTCCGTGGCGATGGCTGGTCGCTCGGCTTCTGTGCGTCCCCACGCCGGAGTGCTACCCCGATTGCCCCACCGTACCATACTTCGGTACATGGAGTTGATATTTCCGGCCCCAATAAGCGTTTTCGTGGGCTCGGATTTTCGCGGACGGCTACCGACTGAGCGCCGTGTCGAGGTGCCCCGGTCGAGGCCTGACTGAACGTTTTTGCGGCCCACCGCCGAATCTCGACCGTGAACGGACGCCACATCGACCACGCGAACCTTCGGATTCCGGCCGACGGCCGCGAGCCCGCCCGGCAGTTCTACGGTGAGGGGCTCGGCTTCGGCATCGAGGACGCCCGCTACGAGGCCGGCGAGAAACCCTTCTTCGACGTGCGGCTCTCCGCGACGGGCGTCATCCATCTGTGGCCGACCGAGTCGTTCGACGCGCCGGAGGCGACGAACTTCGACCACGTCTGTGTCGTCGTCGAGGAGGACGTCGAGAGCATCAAACGCCGACTCGATGAGGCCGACATCGCCATCGACACCGAACTCGACAGCCCGCTGGGCGCGACCGGCGAAGCCGGGTCGGTGTACGTCGAGGACCCGTTCGGCTACCGCATCGAACTCAAAGAGCGCGTGTGACCCCACGGGAGTCGCGACCGACGCGATTCGACCCAATCTCGACAGGGAGGTATCAGCGCCCGGCACGTAGCCCCTGGCTCCGTGATAGTGGACGGGCCCATCGACCAGCGCGGTACGTCCGTCGAGGGGTCAGGGCCACTCCGGAAGTGAGTCGGCCACACGAAGGTAGTCGCGGATGTGGTCGTGGAGCGGGTCGGGTGGCGACTCGAACACCCGGAGTGCGTCGTGCTGGTCTTCGGTCCTGAGTGCCCCGTCCCGGAGGTCGACCACGTAGCCGTTCGCCAGATAATGTTTGTCGTCGACCCCTTCGACGGCGGCCGTCTCGTAGAAATGTTCGAACGCGCCCAGCGACTCGACGATGTCGACCTCGATACCGAGTTCGTCCGCGGCGATGCGATGAACGGCCTCCGTACGCGTCTCGCCTTTGTGGACGCGCCCGCCCGGCAGGAACCACCAGCCTTTCACCGGGTCGTTCCGGCGCTTGCCGAAGACGAGTCCGCCGTCGTGGCGGACCAGCAGGTCGACGGAGACGATTGGGACGGTGGCGACGACCGTCTCCCAGTCCTCCTCGGGAATCCAGCCGGCAGGCATGACTCGACTCTGCGACTGGAGGTACAAAACAGCATCCGGTCGAGGTGGCCGAGAGCCCGCGACCGGAGAACCGAGCGACGAAGGCTTTATTCGCTACTTGACGCTTGGTACTGACAGTCAGCATGCCAGCCGCCGCCCCCGCCGAGGTCACGCGATGAGCTATCGGCGGGCGCTGGTCGGGCGCTGGTCGCGCCGCGACCGGCTGGCCGTCGTCGTCGTCGCCGTCGCCGTCGCCTTCCTCACGGGCGCGACGCTGGTGGTGCTCGCGGTCGGCTCCTCGACGACCGCAATCGCCGCCGACTACGGGACGAACGCGACCGTCACCTCCCACGCGTCGGTTCAGGCGGCCGAGCAGGCCGCCGGCCCCGACGCGGTCGTCGTCCCGCTTGCCACCGTCGAGATGCCGAACGGCACCGCGACCGTCGCCGGCGTGCCCGAGGGGTCGACCGTGGGCGGCGTGTCACTTCGCGGCGCCGACACGCCGACGCTCGGCCGCCTCGACGCCGCCCGGAACGTGACCTTGCGTGGCGACGGCGGGCAGGCGAGGCTACGGGTCGCGCCCCGAAGCGGCGGCCCGTTCCCGGCCGACTGGTACGTCGCCGCCCCCGCCACCGTCGACCGACTCGGCGGCGAGCGGGCGCTCGTCGTCACGCCCGCCGACGGGGTGCCGGCCCGGGGCGCACCAATGCGGGGCGTGCTCGCCTTCTTCATCGCGGGGACGCGCAGTGCCCTCGCCACGCTCTCCGTCGCGGCCGGCGTCGGGGCGACGCTCGTCGGCGTCACCGTCTACAGCGTCACACGGATGACCGTCCGCGACCGCCTCCGCGACCTGTTCGTGCTCCGGGCGACGGGCGCGACCCGCTGGGACGTGCGCCGGCTGTTTCTCGAGCGGGGACTGCTGTTGCTCGGCGTCGGCGTCGCGCTCGGCTACGCGGTCGGCGTCATCACGACGAACCTCGCGGTGAACGTCGCCGTCGCCGTCGGTTTGCCCACCTCGCTGTCGACGCGCGTGACCGCCGAGGCCGTCCGCTTCCTGCTACCGACCTACGGCGGCGTGGTGGCTATCGGGGCGCTGGCCACGCTGGCCGCCGTCCAGCCGGAGCTGTCGAAACCGCCGGGGAACATCGAGGACGCAACTGCGCGGTTCGCGTTCGACGGGCTCGGCCCCCGGCTCCTCTCGATGCGGACGGTCGTGCCGACGGCCGCGACGCTGGCGGCGTTCGTGACGTTCCTGCTGGTAGTCGCCGGACTCGCCGGCGTCGCCGGGCCGCTCGCGGCCGGCTCGGGGGCGACCATCACCGAACCGGACAGCACCCACCCGATAGCGAGCGACGTGCCCGCCGCCTATGCCGAGCCGTTGCGCGACCGTGGCATCGCCGCTAGCCCCGAGATACTGCTGTTTCTCGTCAGCGACGGCCAGCCGTTCCCGGCACGCGGCGCGAACTACTCGGCGTTCAGTTCGGTCACGGACGCCAGCCTCGTGGCCGGCGAGCCTCCGGCGTCGCCCGACGAGGCCGTCATCGGCGCGGACCTCGCGGACACGCTCGGCGTCGGCGTCGGCGACCGCGTCGTGCTCGGCGGGAGCCTCCGGCCGGCCGTGACGCGGGTGACCGTCGTCGGAACGTTCACCGCGCCCGGCCCGGACGACGACCAACTCGTCGTCAGCCTCGCCACCGCGCGTCACCTCACCCGAGTCGGTGACGGGCAGGTCAACTTCATCCGCGCCGAGCGACTGCCGGACATCCCCGAGACCGCGGGGACCGCGAGCGTCACGGACCTGTCGGCACCGTCAACGGTCGCGGCCGGGGAGTCGTTCACCGCGACCGTCACCGTCCGCAACGACGGACTCGCGGACCGAACGGTCAGCCGCGAGGTTCGGTTCGGCGGCACGCGCCGCACCGTCGAGGTCCGGGTGCCCGCGAGCGGCCAGCGCACGACAACCGTCGAGTTCCTCGCCGAGCGGCGGGGGACACGGCCGGTCGTGGCCGACGATGTGCGGACGAACGTGACGGTGCTCGCGCCCGACGCCGTCCGGTTCGACAGCGTACCGGAACGAGCCCCACCCAGGAGCGCGCCGCTCGTCCGCCTGCTCGATGCACGCGGACGCCCGGTCGCCGGTGCGACCGTCACCGCCGGCAACTGGTCGGGGACGACCGGCGAGGACGGCACCGTCCGCGTCTCGTTGAACGAATCGGGCGAGCGCCGCCTCACGGCGACGCGGGGGAACTACAGCGCCACGACGGCGGTGATGGTGACACCGGAGGCGACGCGGCGGCTGACCGTGACGCTCCGGGTGGCGCCGAGCAGTCCGAGCCAACTCGTCGAACCGACGGCCACGGCGACCGTCGGGAACCCGTGGGCGGTTCCGCTCACGCGGTCGGTGGCGCTCGTCGGGCCGACCGGCGCCAGCGAGCGGACGGTCACCGTCGCACCCGGCGGGAGCCGGACGGTCGACCGTGAACTCGCCCGGCGGCCGCCCGGGCGCTACGAGGTCGCCCTGCGGGCGAACGGGACGACCCGGACAGCGGCGACGTATCGCGTGACCGGCGACGAGCGGGTCGTCGCGGCGCTCGCGACCAGCGGGCGGTCGGGGTCGACCGGCATCGGGCAGGCCGTGCAGGTCGCGCTCGGCAACCTCGAACTCGCGGTCGCCGCGCTGGTGCTTCTCGGCGCGGGCATGACCGTCGGCGGCGCGGCCGCGACCTTCGCGGGCGCGGTCCACGGCACCCGACGGACGGTCGGCGTCCTGCGTGCGGTCGGACAGACCCGGGCGACCATCGCACGGCTCGTACTCGGCGACGCCCTCCGACTCGGCGTCGGTGCCGTCCTCGCCGCGGTCGCCGCGAGCCTGCTTGCCCTGCAGGCATTCGACGCCGTCGGCCTGCTCACCATCTACGGCGTCGCCATCCCGACGACGCCCTCCGTCGCCGTGCTCGCGGCCGTCGCCGGGGGGAGTCTGTTCGTGGTCGGCGTCGGCGCGGGTGTGGCGGCCGCCGGACTGCTCGCCCAGTCGCCGGCGGCCCTCCTCGACGGAGGTGACGGCCGGTGAGCCGGCGGCGCTGGCCGTTGCTGGTGGTCGCGGCGGTGAGCGTCGGCCTCGCCGCCCGCGCGGCGTTCCTCTACTGGAGCCCGCTTCCGGCGACGCTCGACGGGTTCCGGTACGCGCGGCTCGCGGCCGGGCTGGATGGCTCCTTGCTGGCGTCTGCCGTCCAGTCGGACGAACTCGTGTGGACGCTACTGCTCGGGGCGGCGGCCGACGTGACCGGCGTCAGGCCGCTGTATCTCGCTCAGCCGCTCGTCGCCTGCATCGGCGGCGCGTCGGTGCTGGGGGGCCTCGTCCTCGTCCGTGGGGTCGGGCGAGCCGCCGACTGGCCGGCGCGGCGAACTTTCCACGCGAGCGTTCTCGCGGGACTCGGCCTCGCAGTCAGCGGGATGTACCTGCGGCGCACGGGCGTCCCCGACGAGGAGGCGCTCGCGCTCCTGCTGTTGCCACTGTTCGCGCTCGCGGCCCATCGGGCGCTTGCCTCGAACCGGCGAGCATGGGCAGGGCTGTTCGGCCTGCTGGCGCTTGTGTACCCACCGCTCCACAACATGAGTTCGCTGGTGGCCGCGTTCACCCTGACGGCGGTCGTCGTCGTCCACCTTGCCCAGGCTGAATCGCGCCGCGAGGTTCTGGCCCCCACCGTGGCCGTCGCCGGATTCTGGAGCTACTTCTTCGGCTACTACACCGCCGCCGAGCGGGTCGGTCTCGAGTTGACGTACTCGGGGCTGTTGGGTGACCACCTGGGCGCGTTTTTCGCGTGGCTGGTGGTGCTCGCGGTTGGGACCGTCTGGCTGTACACGACGACCGACCGGGCGGTTCGGACGACGCTCGGCGTCGGCGTCGGCATCTGGTTCCTCGCCGCGGGCGCGAACCTCGTCGCGCCGGTGTTCCCGGGCACCATCGAGACGCCGCCGCTGATACTCGGCCTCGCACTGCTGTACGTCGTCCCCGTTGCGCTGTTCGCGTGGGGGCTCCCGTCGGTCCGACGGCTCGGTGGCGACGCACCTGCCACCGTCGCGCTGTTGCTGGCCCCCGTCGCGCTGGTCTGGTTCACGCTCGCCACGTCGCTGACGCCCGAGTTCTTCGGGACGGCGATGCGCGTGCAGGTCCACGCCCACGTCGCCACGTTCGTACTCGCGGCCGTCGTCGCCGTCGCCATCGCGGCCGACCGCCCGGTCGCCGGTCGCACGCTCGTCGCCGTGCTGGTCGTCGCCACCCTGCTGTCCGCGCCGTTCGCGTTCGTCCACATCGACACCGCGACCGCACCGCGGACGGTCCACGCCTCGGAGTTCGACGCCGTCTCCGTCGCCGCCTCCAGCGGGGGCTACGCGTCGGACCACCGGCTCTCGCGTGTCGGCCCGCTCTACTACGGCGGAAACGTTTCCGGGGCTGTCGGCCCGACCCGTGCGTGGCTGGCCGGCGGCGACCCGCCGGACTGCTTGACGCTCGCACAGCGGTCGTGGACCGTCGAGGGCGCGCATTTCTACCCGACGCCCCCGTTACGGCTTCCCCCAGACCGGTTCGACCGCTGGCACGAGCGCGGCAACCTCGTCTACAGCACGGGCGGGACGACGGAAACGTATCTCGTGGTGCCGCCCGGCGAGTCGGAAACGTGTTGACACGAGGCGGCGCCAGTCTCCGGTGAGTCCTGGGCAACTGCTGGGCGAGTGTCTCGCCTTCGGTACCGTCACGACGCTCGGCGACGGCCAGCCGGTCGGTTCGGCCGCGGGGCGACCAGGTCGGTCATCCGCTCGGCACGACCCGCCGCCGAACCGCGGTTCCCAGTTCCGCGAGCCCCGGTCGGCCGTGGTGGTTCCACAGCAGAAGCATCGCGGCCGTAAGCGCGAACCCGAACAGGACGAACGGCGACTCAAGGATGTCGCTGAGATGTGCAATCACGCCCTCGACTTCGCTCTCCGGTGGGTCGACGAGCGGCCACAGCAGGAAGCCGAGGTCGGCCCACTGGAACGTCACCAGCCCGTACAGCGCGTCCCCGAGCAGATGCGCGAGGTAGCCGACGGCGAACGCGGTGCCCGTCGCGCGTTGGTTCCGGCGGGCCGCCAGCCACCAGACGAGCGCGACCAGAGGGGCGGCGACGAGAAGCGAGTGGGCGAGCGTCCGGCCGTACGGCAGGACGTGGAGATACCACGCGAGCGGCTTGTCGACGAGGTCGGGGAGTTGGGTCCCAACGCCGAGTGCGACCACCGGCCACCCCGACGGCTGGCCGCGGCCACGACCCCGGAGGTACAGCGTGTAGCAGAGGTAACCGAGCGCGGCGTGAGCCCAGGGCCACATCACTAGCAGGGAACGTGACGAGCGGTTAGACCCTTGTGGTTCGGGGGACGCCGCCATCGGTTCGACCCGCCGGTGAGTCACCAGATTATAACCGTCGGCCCCGCAAGCGTTCGCTATGGCCACCCGGCGACGCCAGCGGTTCATCCGAGCGAACGTGGCGTGGATGCTCGGGACGGTCCTTGCGCTGTCGTTGCTGGGGTCGCTCTCCTACGAACTCGTCTTCGTCGTCTCGCTCATCGGCTTCCTCGTCGTCGTCGAGTTGACCGCGCCGTTCAACGTGACGCCACGGTGGCGTTCGCGGCTGAAATGGCTCATCGGACTCGGACTGCTCGTGTTCGGCTACATCGTGATCCGGCGCATCCTCGCCATCCTCCCGCCGGGGGTGTTCTGAGTGGGCGGCGACGGTCCGGACTGGACGCCGTTCGACCTCTCGTACCCGACGGTCCTGCTGGTGGCGCTGTGTCTCGCTATCGGCCTCGCCGTCGTCGTCGCCGCGAGCACGTCGTCGGCGTCGTTCGGCGCGTACAACGCCGAGTGGAACGGCGCCTCCGAACTCGAAGCGCAGGCCACGGCGGTCGGAAGCGACGCCGACATCGTCCGGAACACGACGGCCTACACCGAGTCGGAACCCGACGAGACGGTCGCGCTCGTGCTCTCGCCCGACCGGCCGTACACGCCCGCGGAGACGGCTCGAATCCGCCGGTTCGTCCGGGACGGTGGCACGCTCGTCGTCGCGGAGGATTACGGCGACGGCGGCAATCGGTTGCTCGACGCCGTGGGTGCACGGGCCCGCGTCGACGGCCGGTCGGTCCGCGACGAGCGGTACAACTACCGGTCGCCGGAACTGCCCGTTGCGCGGAACGTCTCCGAGCATCCGCTGACCGAGGGCGTCGACCGGTTGACGCTCAACCACGGTACCGTCCTCAACGCGAGCAACGCGACGGTGCTGGTGCGAACCTCCGAATACGCGTATCTGGACGCGAACGACAACGACGCCATCGACGAGACCGAGTCGCTCGAGAGCCGGCCCGTCGCCGCCGTGGAGTCGGTCGGCGAGGGACGGGTCGTGACCGTCTCGGACCCGAGCCTGTTCATCAACGCCATGCTGGAGCGGTCGGGCAACCAGCAGTTCACGCGGAACCTGTTCGAACGCGGGGACCGCGTGCTTCTCGACTACTCACACACCGCCGGCGTTCCACCGCTCGCCCTCGCGCTACTCGTGATCCGCGAGCAGGCGTTGCTTCAGGTAGCGCTGGGGCTCGGCGGCGTCGCAGCCGTCCTCGCCTGGAGCGGCGGGTTGATCGGCGGGCTCGCGAAGCGGCTCCGACGCGACCGGCCCGGCGACGGTGTCCAGGCCACGACCGACGACCTGACGGCGTATCTAAAACGGCAGTACCCCCACTGGGAGGAGGAGCGTCTCGAGCGCGTGGTCGAGTCGGTCAGACGACGCGAGGAGTGACCTACTCGGGAGAATCGACGACCTTGCCGCCGCAGTACTTGCAGAGGTCCGCCTGCCAGGGCACCGTCTCCTTCACCTCCGTCGCCTCGTCACAGTTCGGGCAATACGGGTCCTCTAGGTCGTCATTAGACACGACCTCCCCCCAGGCGGCCGATGGAATCTCGACCGACCCGATCCGTTCCCATCCCGGCTGCGATGGGTCCCCCCCGGTGAATCGTTTCGAGCCATCTGTGGCACCGCATCAGCCGTTGGTCCAAATCAGCATGAATATTTTGGTGGTCGAGACGTCGGGGCCCGCCCCTCTGTCCACTCGAGTACAAACGTGATTTTAAGTTTGGAGCCTCAGACGTGGAAGTGATGAGTGATGTCGCCGAGCTCTACGACGCGATACAGGACGAACTCGGGCGGGTTCTCATCGGGAACGAGGAGATCGTCGAGAGTCTGACGGTCGCTCTGCTGACCGAGGGGCACGTCCTCCTCGAAGGCGTACCGGGGGTCGCGAAGACGACCATCGCCAACCTGTTTGCCCGGGCGAGCGGGCTCGGATTCAGTCGCATCCAGATGACGCCGGACCTGCTGCCGGCCGACGTCACGGGTACTCACATCTACCGCGAGGGCACCGGGCAGTTCGAACTCCAGAAGGGACCGATCTTCGAGAACATCATCGTCGCCGACGAGATCAACCGCGCGACGCCGAAGACGCAGTCGGCGCTGCTGGAGGCGATGGAGGAGGGCACGGTCACCATCGAGGGCGACACGCTTCCCTTGCCGGACCCGTTCATGGTCATCGCCACGCAGAACCCCATCGAGATGGAGGGGACCTTCGCGTTGCCCGAAGCACAGCGCGACCGCTTCCAGCTCAAGCTCACCGTCGACCTGCCGGACCGGGAGATGGAGACACAGCTGCTCGACCGGTTCGACGACGACCCCGGCCTGGACGCGAGTTCGGTCGAACAGGTCGTGGGGCTCGAGGAGTTGCAGGCGGCCCGCGAGACCGTCTCGGAGGTGTACGTCGACGACTCGGTCAAGCAGTACGCGCTCGATCTGGTGACGGCGACGCGAGAGAGCCCGGAGGTCGAACACGGCGCGTCCCCGCGGGCCTCGCTGGCGTTTCTGAACGCCGGCAAGGCCCGGGCGGCCATCCACGGCCGCGAGTACGTGATCCCCGACGACGTGAAGCGGCTCGCACCGTGGGTGCTTCGCCACAGGCTCGTACTGAACACGGACGCGGAACTGAGCGACGTGAGTTCGACCGACGTGGTCGACAGCGTGCTTGGGTCGGTCTCACCGCCCGGAAGCACGGAGGTCACGCCGGGGGCCGACGGCGAGCCGAGCGGGGAGCACGTCGTCGGCGACGGCGGCGCGACGGAGACCTCGGACGCCGAGCAGGAGTAGGGTCGTCACGGGCGCTACCGGCCTCAGTTCACGGATCCGAGTCGCGTCAGGCTCCGTCGTCGTCCGGGAGTCGAAGCGTGATGACGTACTCGAAGCGGTCGTCGCCGACGCTGGTCTCCGCGGCGACGGGCTGGTCGAGCCCGCGGGCGAGGCCGACCGCGAACACCGAGACGACCGGATGGTCGAACCGCTCGACGGAGCCGTACAGGCTATCCGTGACTCCCACGGAGATGCGGTCGTCCTCGCGGTCGACGTCCAGCGCCGACGCGAGTTCGAACTGTTCGACGACGCCGTCAGCGAGCTGCTGTGCCAGCGGCCCCGGTTCGTCCGCCAGCGGCCCCGCGAGTGCCCGTTCGAGTTCCGAGAACAGGGGGTCGCCGGTCGGCTGCAGCGAGACGCCCTGCGTCCGGCCGTCCTCGGTCACCACGAACGGCTCCTCGAGAGCAGTCGCGTCCGGGACGGTGTACGACTCGTGTTGTGGCACGAACAGCCGTGCGTCGGCGCTGGCGTCGCTCTCGACGCCCCCGGTGGGTACGTACACCCGCTCGTGTGAGAGCCCGAGGTCCGCGACGATGTCGGCCTCGTTGGTCGCCAGGGCGCGGTAGACGCGTTCGCCGACCGCCGCACTGACGAACTGCTCGGGCGTCAGATAGTACGTCAACACCGCACCGAACAGACCGACGGCACCGAGCGCGAGCAGGACCTGCCGACTCCCCGGGAACGCGACGCCCGCACCGGCGGCGGCCACTCCGATAGCGCCGAGTGCCAGCGCGGTCCGCCGGTAGCTGGAGCGCCGGGCCCGGGCGTAATCACGGCGAAGTCGTCGGTTCTCCTCCTGCAGGAGGTCAAGCCGGGCGAGGAGGTCCTCGCGGTCGGCGCGCTCCCCCTCCGCGTCGGCGTCGGCATCGGCATCGGCGTCTTCGCTTCCGTTGGTGGCCGCCTCCGGCGTCCGGCTCACGGCTCCGCGTCACCTCCGGCGAGACCGAGACGGAGCAGTTCGACGCGGTGGAGCAGGTAGGCGACGACGGCCGCCACGACGAGAAGCGTCACCGCGAGCGCCCATAATCGGTCGGTCGCCTCCATCCCGATTGTGAGAAGGCCGCCGAAGCAAATCGTCGCGACGGCGAATGCAGCCACCCCCCGGCCTCTCGGCCGCTGCGCGAGCACAGTACCCGCGAGCACGAGCCAGAGGACCCCCTCCCCGACGAGCAGGGTCAGCAACTCAGGGGAGACGGGGACGCCGATGCGCACGTCGCCCGAAACGAACAGCAGCAGCGGCAACTGGCCGAGCACCACGAGTAGCACCGGAATCGACGGCCACCCGCCGTCCGTCTTCCCCGCCTCACCAGTCGTCTGTGAGCCACTCATGCGTGAACGGACGGGAGCTGTGGACGTGCCCCGCGACCGCCCGCGCCGTCGTCGGCGCCCGGTCGGTCGGCCGTGCTGTGCTGGTCCATACGGTGTCGTGGACTGATGCACGGAAGAAGTTACTGGCATCCGACGGCTCTCAGCGCCGCGCCCGGTTGCGTTGTGCTTGCCGGGCCGACAGCATCGCACCCAGCCGGTCGCCGGGTGCGACCTCGAACGCCTCCACGCGGTCGAGGCGGGCGAGGTCGCGACGGAACTCCTCGAAGTCAACGTAGCGGTCGTACGCGTCGTCGATATCCACCATGGCGTCCGTCTCGAACAGCATACGGGGTGCGAGGAACACGAGGACGTGGTCGTCGCCACGCCGGGCGAGTTTCACGGTCTCGCGGAGTTCCGCACGGTGGCGGTCGTCGGTGAGGATGACCGTCCAGACGCTCCCCCGCAGGCGGTCGACCCGCGAGCGGACGGTGCCGAACAGCGGCGTCGACGAGATGCGTTCCACGTACGGTTCTGGACGCTCGTAGTACGGGCGGAGCCGGGTTGCGAACGCCGAGTCGTCGTCCGCCAGCGCCGCGGCCGCCGTCCGGGCTTCACCGGGGGTCCTGCCGCCCGGAGAGCCAGCGAGGGGCTTGCCCGACTCCGTCTCCGAAGTCGGTTCCAGTTCCTGTATCGTCCGGCGGAGTCGCTGGAACTGGCCGGTGCCGGCCTCGGGGTCCCACGCGTTCGTGAGCCCCGCGTCGCCGACCGTGTAGAGCCCGATCGGGTCCTGGAGTTTCCGGGCACTCGCGAGGAACGTGAGCGCCGCCTCGCGGAGGTAGTCGAGTTGTGTCTCGCCGGCCCGTCCCGTCCCGAGTGCCGCACGGTGGTCGACGACGAGTGCCGTCTCGCGGTCGGTCTCGGACTCGAACTTGCGAACGTACAGTTCGTTGAACCGTGCGGTCGCCTTCCAGTCGATGTCGCTGGTCTCGTCGCCGGGAACGTACTTCTGGAGCTCAGCGGGGTCAAGCCCCGAGCCGAGTCGGTTGGCGTCGTGGCGTCCGTAGGCGGCCGCCACTTCCTCGCCGCCCTGTCCGATGTGGACATCACGGGGAGCGGGCGGCTCGACGGTCAGCGTCTCCCGCTCGCCGACCGGGACGGTCTCGGTGAACAGGCCGGCCCCGTCACCGACCTCGACGGTCGGGCGCTCGAACGAGTGGGCGCCCGCGGTCGGGACGCGGATCGTGAACGTCGTCGTCGCGTCGCGTGCGTCGGGCGACAGCGCGACGGTCCGCTCGTCGACGTCGGAGCCGGTGGTGGCCACCGGCGGCGTCACCGACACCGCTACCGGCAGCGGCGGTGCGTCCGGCAGGCTCGCAGCGAGCGTGACCGTCGCGGGCTGGCCGGTGGTGACGGACCGGGGCGTCACCGTCACGTCGACGGACAGGTCGTCGCGGATCGTACCGACCGCACGGGAGAACTGGTACTGTCGGGCGACCAGCCAGGCGGCGACGAGGGCGGCTCCGACGAGCGGCACGGGCGAGTCGACGAGCACGGCCAGGACTGCGAGGACGACGCCGAGCGCCACGCTCGCCCAGAACCGCCGCGTGCCACGCATGGGGAGTGCTGGGAAGCGACGGTAGTTCAAGCTACTGTTCGGGCTGGCTCGTGACGGGGCGGAGGGAACACCTCTAAATAGCCGGACGCGTCCTGTTCGAGCGTGAGTCGGACGGTCGGTGTGTGGGTCGCGGTGTTCGTTGTGGCCAGCGTGGCCGCCCCCGGCGTCGTCGCCGTCGCGGCCCAGGAGGAGACACCGACCGGCAACGAGACGCGAACGCCACACGTCGACCCGGACGCGACGAACCAAAACGGCGACCTCGGTGGCATCCAGCGGGCGCTCGCTTCGCGGATGGCCGACCGGCTGGCGGGAAGTTCGTTGCAGTTGAGCCAGGGACAGTACGAACGCGCCGACGAGTTGGTCGGGGAGGAGTACCAGGATCAGTACGGGAAGTACGTCGACGTGGCCGGCGAGACCGACGAGGATGACGCCTCGGAGACGCTCAATACCGCACGCGATCAACAGGAAGACCTGATAGAGAGCGTCCGCGAATACAACGAGACGCGCCAGGAGTACCAGGAGGCGAAGCGGAACGGCAACGAGCAGCGGGCCCGCCGGCTCGCACGCGACCTGGAACAACAGTCACAGAACGTGACGGCGTCGGCGACTCAGTTGCAGTCGTCTTACGAACGAATCGGTAATCAGACTGGACGGAACCTGACGGACGCTTCTCGGGCCATCGCGGAGGTATCCACAGACATCGAACAGCAGCAAGCCGAAATCCGTGCCGCCGAGTTCCAGCCGGCGAACCTGACGCTCACCGCCCAGGCCCAGAGTGCATCGTTCCTGAATCCGGTGTCGCTGGCCGGTCGACTGACGACCGCCAACGGCTCGGCTATCGCCGGTGCGCGAATCGTCGTCGCCGACCCGGAGCGGCGGTACGTGACCCGAACCGACCCCGACGGCCGCTTCGAGTTGGCGTTCCGTCCCGTGCTCGCTCGCCTCGGCGCGCAGTCGGTGACCGTCAGCTACCGACCGAACGGAACCTCGGTGTATCTAGGGGCGAACGCGACGGCCGACCTGCTCGTCACGCAGGTCGACTCGACGGTGACCATCGAGGACGCGACCGCGGAGGCGGCGTTCGGTGACGCGGTCCGTGTCACGGGGCGCGTGGCGGCCGGCAACCGCCCGGTGCCGTCGGTTCCCGTCGTGGTGACGGTCGGCGGAACGCGTCTCGCAACCGGACGGACGACCGAAAACGGCAGTTACACGCTGACGGGGGAGTTACCCGCGCCAGTCCGGGCCGGCAATCGGACGCTCCGCGTGCGTCTGCCGTTCGAGAAGCGGTCCGTGGCCGCGGACGACCGCGGGCGCACCCTCCGCGTCCGCTCCTCGCCGACGAATCTGACGCTCTCGACATCGGCGTCGGACGGCGGCATCACGGTCAGCGGCCGACTCCGGACAGGGGACGGCGAGGCAGTCGTGAGCCAACCCATCGAGGTTCGCCGGAACGGGAGCACGGTGACCGTAACCCGAACGAACGACGACGGGCGGTACAGCGCAACGATTCCTGCCGACCCAGGGACCCAGTACGAGGTGACAGTCGCGTACGACGAGCCGGCGACGAACCTCCGCGCGTCGAACGCGAGCACGCTGGTGGCCGTACCACCGTCCGACGGCGGACAAGGTAGGGACGGCGACGCCGGCGGCGGTGACGGCATCGTCAGCGACCTCCGTGACTGGCTGGCGTCCAACGCCCTGCTCGCTGGTGGCCTTCTCGTCGGCTGTGTGCTGGCCGGGCTGGCTATCGGCCGGGCGCTGGCAGAGTCGTCGGACATGTCCACAGGTACGGCACCGACCCCCGGCCGCCCGGCCGAACCGGAGTCCGATGAGCCGGAGGGGGCGACGACGCCGCTGGCGGCGGCCCGAGGTGCCCTCGGGGAGAACACGAACGCCGCGGTCGAGCGCGCTTACGCCGCCGCCCGGAGCCGTCTGCAGGCGGACGGCATCGCCACCTCCGACGCGACCCACTGGGAGTTCTACCGGGCCTGTCTCGAGGCGGGCATCGACCGTAGCGAGGCGCTGGAGACGCTGACCGGGCTCTACGAGCGGGCGGCGTTCGACCCGCGAGACGTCTCGGAGAGCGACGCGGAGACGGCCGTCGAGAGGGCCGACGAGATACTGTAGCGACCGACCCGCTTTTGGTGCCGTGACTGTTTGCCCGTAGTATGTCCGCACGATGGCGATTGCTGTTGCCCGGCTGGCTCCGTTCGGTGCCCGCGGACCTGGCCGCCGTCATCGCGCTCGTGCTCGTGACGCTCGGAGCCGTGTTCCTTCCCGTCGTCAGCGAGACGCCGCTACGGGTCGTCGTCGGGCTCCCGTTCGTGCTGTTCGTCCCCGGCTACGCCTTCATCGCCGCGCTGTTTCCAGAAGCGGGAGCCGGGCCGGTCGGCGACGCGTCCGGCCCGGACGACGAGCCCGTCGAGACCCTCGACGACGGCGGTATCGACGGCATCGAGCGGGTCGCGCTCTCGTTCGGTACCTCCATCGCCATCGTGCCGCTCATCGGCCTGGTGTTGAACTTCACGCCGTGGGGGATTCGGCTGGTGCCCATCATGGTGTCGGTGAGCGGGTTCACCCTGCTGGCGGCCGGCGTGGGCGTCCACCGACGCAACGAACTGCCGGCCGACGAGCAGTTCCACGTTCCGTACCGCGAGTGGCTCGCCGCTGGCCGCGAGGAACTGTTCGACCCGGAGACGCGCATCGACGGCGCGTTGAACGTCCTGCTCGTCGTGAGCATCCTGCTTGCCGTGAGCAGCGTCGGCTACGCCGTCGCAGTGCCCAAGCAGGGCGAGCAGTTCACCGAACTGTATCTGCTGACCGAGAGTGACGACGGCGACCTCGTGGCCGACGACTACCCGCAGAACTTCACTGCGGGAGAGCCGCAGTCGCTGTACGTCGGCGTCGGCAACAACGAACACCGGACGGTCGACTACTCGGTGGTGGTCGCGATACAGAACGTCACCTTCGAGAACAACGAGTCGCGGGTGCTACAGGAAGAGCGATTGCGCACCTTCGAGACGACGCTGGCGCACAACGAGACCTGGCAGTTGAACCACACGGTCGCGCCGACCCTGACCGGCGACGACCTCCGGTTGACCTACTTCCTGTACAAGGGCGACCCCGCGGCGAACCCGACCGTCGACAACGCCTACCGCGAAGTGCATCTGTGGGTGAACGTCTCCACGCGGGGCACGGCCGGCTGAGCACCGACGCGGCCGCGACGGACTCTCCTTTGCCCGAGGCTATTTCTACGCTGACGACGGGATGGGGGTATGGACGTCGACCCCGACGAGTTCCCGTTACCGCCGTACTACGACACCATCGGCATCGAGATAACCGAGGTCGAACCCGGGTACGCGACGGGCCGGTTACCGCTCACGGAGGCGATATCCGCGTCGCCGTCGACGAACATCGCCCACGGCGGCGCCGTGGCCTCGCTCGCCGACTCGGTCGGCTACTGGGCCGTCTCCGCGGCCAACGACTTCGCGACGACGCCGACCATCGACCTCCGCATCGACTATCTCGCGCCCGCGACCGACGACATGCGGGCGACGGCGACGGTCTCGCGCAACGGGTCGAGCGTCGGCGTCGTCGACGTGGACGTGGAGACGCCGGACGACACCGTGGCGGTCGTTCGAGGCGTGTTCAAATCCGGCGGCGGCGAGGGCGATTCCGCGTGGGAGGCACCCGACCGGTAGGCGGCCCACGTGCGAAATCGGTACCGTTCGCCACCCCGGAAGCCGTAAATCAGCCGACTACTACTCCGAAATCGGATCGAGTTTCGCTGTAATCTTCCGGTAGACATCGGGCGGGCAGTACCGCAGTTCATCGGCTGGGGCTACTGACCACCGTCGGCGCTTATCACGGGAGCCGAGAACCGGGCACAGCCTCCTCCGACGGTCACGCGCCGTCGGCAGGAGTCACCACCGACTCACAGTCCGGGCATTCGGCGAAGGCCGACCGCTCCCCGGCGGCGTCGTAGGTAATCAGGAGAAAGCCGGTCGGAATCGTCGCACCACAGTGCGGACAGTATCCACATGAGGGGGTCGCGTCGGTCATACCAAGTCGCTGTCGGTCACGAGCATCATCTGTGAAAGGGGGGAGCCACGGAACGTGTGACACGGCATTCCACGGCCCCAGGCGACGCCTACTCACCGACTCCTTACAGTTAATTGCCGATTAAACTGGGCCTCAAACGTGCGGGCCCGTGACGGCTACCGTCCGCCCTGCGGCGTCGTCGCCGGTTGGACCCCCGAAAACGAGGCGCCGGCCCCGGCCGGCGCCGACGGCCGCTGGTGTGGTCAGAACGTTAGCCGTTCGAGGAGCCGGTGGCGGAGACTCGGCTGACGGGAGTCGTGCCGGTAGACGGTGACCGTCGTGCACCCCGGGGTCGGAACTGCCGGCCGGTCGCCGAACAGCACGTCCCGCAAGCCGGCACCGGCGCCCGAGCGAATCAGCAGGTCCGGCCGGGCCGGTCGGCCACCGTCGGTGCGGATGGCCTCGGTGTGGACCGGGACCGTGAGCAGTTCCGACAGCGCCGACCGGTAGTCGTCAATCGCACGGCGGTGTCTGTCGGTGAGTTCCCTGTCGGGCGGATACCAGAGGGAGACGCGTCCGCCGTTGGCCGCCGCGACGGCGCCCGCGAACTTCACCGCCAGCGGCGGGTACGGCCGATTGTAGCCGGAGAGCACGACGTGTTCCGGATTCTCGTAGCCGAGATTGTCGACCAGCAGGACGTCACACGGCGCGTGTCGGACGACCCAGTCTATCGGGTCGCCGACGAGCCGGGACCGGAGCCGGAGCGGTTCGTGTTCCGCGACGATAGCGTCCACGCCACGCCGCCGGGCGACGTTCACGACCGCGTGTTTCGTGTCGTGGCTGACGACTTCGTCGGCCTCGATGTCGACGCCCAGCTCCGCCGAGAGCGCCTCTATCCGCCGTTCGAACGAGACGTCCGACGCCGACTGGACCGCCACGTCGTCCGTGAGTGGAGCCTGGTCCGGAATCTCGTCGAATCTGACCGCGACCACACGCCCGTCGTCCGGACGGACGATGTCGGCCGCGAGAGCCACGAGCGACCGCTCGCGGGGCTCGTCGACGCGCTTGGTGAGCGCGACCAGCACCTCGTGTGTGTCCTCCCCGAGTGTCGACTCGGCCTCGGTGAGCGCATCCCTGCCGACCTGCCGGCGAATCACGTCCGTGGCGGCCCCCTCGCGGTCGACACGGGTCCGAACGTACAGGAGATACCAGGCGACGCTCGCAATCGTGATGAGGCCGGCGCCGAGGAGGGCGACGGTTCCCATCTGTGTGAGGAGAACGGCGCCCGTGACGAGGCCGAACACCTGCATCCACGGATACAGCGGGGAGGTGAACTCGGGGTCGTACTCGGTGCTTCCCATCCGGAAGGCGACGACGGCCACGTTGATCAGCCCGAACACCATGATCTGGAAGGCGCTGGCGAGCTTCGCTATCTCGAGGATCGGTACGAACGCGATGAGCACCAGCAGTACGGCGCCCGTGAGCGTTATCGAGGCGGCGGGCGTCCCGAACCGCTCGCTGACCGTCGACAGCGAGGGGGGGACGAGCCGGTCGCGGCTCATCGCGAACGGGTAGCGCGACGACGAGAGGATGCCGGCGTTGGCCGTCGAGACCAGCGCGAGGATGGCCGCGAGGATGACGGCGACGACGCCGGCCTCCCCGAGCGTCAGTTCCGCGACCACGGCGACGGGCGTCAGCGACCCGGCGACCGTCCCGGGGGCCGTCGTCCCGACGATGACCGCGACGATACCCACGTACAACAGCGTCGTGAACGCCAGCGACCCGAGGATGCCCAGCGGGATGTTCCGGCCGGGGTTCTCCACCTCCTCGGCGACGCTCGCGACCTTGGTGACGCCCGCGTAGGAGACGAAGACGAGCCCCGTGGCCGCCAGGAGCCCAGCGACGCCCGAGTCGAAGAAGCCAACGTAGTTGGCCGACTGGACCGCGGGGGCGCTCCCCGCGGCGAACCAGCCGAGCGCCGCCAGCATGACGACGACGATGGCGAGTTGGAGGCGGCCGGTCTGCTTGGCGCCGACCAGGTTCACGAGTATCAGGACCGTCGCCAGCCCTAGCGCGACCGGCTTCAGCGGCAGGTCGAACAACAGGAGCAGATACGGGACGCCGCCGACGAGCGCGAGCGCTCCCTTGAACGACAGCGAGAACCACGTGCCGACGCCGGCGATCGTCCCGAGCAGTGGGCCCATACCCCGCTCGATGTAGATGTAGGTGCCGCCGGCCTCCGGCATCGCCGTCGCCATCTCGGATTTCGAGAGGGCGGCCGGCACGACCAGAAGCCCGGCGAGCGCGTACGCGAGTATCACCGCCGGGCCGGCTATCTCCAGCGCGAGTGCGGGCAGGATGAAGATGCCGCTCCCGATCATCGCCCCGATGCTTATAGCCAGGACCGACGGGAGCCCGAGGTCGCGTTCGAGTTCCTTCATGCGATGGAGTCCCCGTCCGTAGTCGTGGAGGCCAACTGGCCGACGACCGTCTCCGAGAGCGCCCGCGTCACGCAGACCGGCCGGTGGCCGGCCTCGGCGACGACAGCGCGTCGCTCGGGAGCGTTGACGACGACGAACGTCTCCAGGACACCGAAACGCGTCTTCACGAGTTGTGCGATGAGGAGGTTCCGGCTGTCCCGCGGGGTCGCAACCACGACCCGCGACGTGTCCGAGACCCCGACCCGGTCGAGCACGCTCGGGTCGTCAGGTCGCCCCTGGACCCCGGGTACGTCTGTCGAGTCGTGCGTTTCGTCGACGAGACGGACCGAGCGCCCGTCCGCGTGGAGCAGACCGGCGATCGCCGCTCCGAGATGCCCGCCGCCGAGGACGAGGTACTCGGCGTCCGCTTCGCTACTTGGCGCGTGTGCGCCCGTAATTCGTCCACGAATCGGTCCAGTGAGTCCGTCAGTCGGTGAGTACATGGCGTTGGTCTCCTCCTGTGGTGAGCGTACATCAGGTTGGAGACAGAACAGTATAAATTAGCCGGTTTTGATGACGGTTCGTCAAAATAGGACGGTGTATTTATCTTATCTGTCGAAGTGATTGAGTTGGCTCGCGTCGTCCCCGGCTCCTGTCGGGCGTTTCGGGCGTATCGAGCGAGAACACTAATACTCGGGCGGGTGAACGCCGAGAGGAATGAAGGACGGCGAACTCGATTCGGTCGACAAATCCATCCTCTACTACCTCCAGCAGGACGCTCGCGGGACCTCCTCGAACGACATCGCGGAGGAGCTGGGACTGTCATCGAGCACCGTGCGCACGCGGATCAACAAACTCGAAGACAGCGGTATCATCAGGGGGTACCACATCGACATCGATTACGACCTGGCCGGCTACCCGCTGTACACGAAGATCATCTGTACCGCGTCGGTCACCGAGCGTGACAGCCTCGCGAACAGCGCCCGCGAGATACACGGCGTCACGGCCGTTCGCGAGATAATGACCGGTCAGCGCAACGTCTACGTGAACGCCGTCGGGGAGTCACACGACGACCTGAATCGGATCGCGAGCGAACTCGACGAACTGGGGCTCGAAATCGTCGACGAACAGATCATCCGGGACGAGTACGTCTGCCCGTATCAGGGGTTTCTCGACCCCGAGACGGAGTCGGACTGACCGAACGGCTCGGGAGGTGCTCGAGTCGTCGGAGGCGGTAGCCACCGACCTTCGCGTCGCCGCGAGGGGTCTGAAAGCCAGTACCACTTTATCGGTCGACTGTCGAGGTTTGGACCGATGAACGCAATCGAGCTCTGGGGCCGCCTCATCGCCGGGGTGCTTCTCATCCTGACCAACGGCTTCTTCGTCGCCATCGAGTTCGCGTTGACGCGGGCCCGGCAGTTCTCCAGAGAGGAGTTCATCGTCGACGGACACCCCGCGCTCGAGCGCGCCTGGGGGATGACCCAGAATCTGGAGCTGTATCTCACGACCTGTCAGGTCGGCATCACCGCCTCCAGCATCGCGGTCGGTATCGTCGCGGAGCCGGCGCTGGCGGCCATCTTCGAGCCGCTGTTCGCCGGCTCGCGGCTCGCGGGCATCGGCGCCGGGGCGCTCATCGCGTTCCTGCTCATCAACCTCGTCCACCTGACCCACGGCGAGCAGACGCCGACGTATCTCGGCGTCGAGCGATCGCGAATGGTGTGTCGCTACGGGGCGACGCCGCTGTACTGGTTCCACTACGCCATCACCCCGCTTATCAAGCTCGGGGACAGCGTCGCCAAGTGGACGCTCAAACTGTTCGGCATCGAGATGACGGGCGCGTGGCTCGAAACCGAGGAGGACGTCATCGAGTCGCGGGCGGAGCTCCGGAACCGGCTCGGGTCGGTGCTCGACGAGGGGGACCTCTCGGAGGAGCGCCGCGACGAGGTGCTGAACGCGCTCGACATCGGGGAACAGCCGGTGCGGGAGGTGATGGTCCCCGACGACGAGATCGTCGCGCTGTCGACGGCGGTGTCGTCCGAGGAGAACCTGCGGCGGATGGAGGAGAGCCCCCACACCCGATACCCGCTAGTCGGCGAGGAGCTGACCGACTTCGAGGGTATCGTCTACTTCCCCATCATGGCAAGACACCGCGAGGAGCTTGCAAGCGGCGAACTCGACTTCGCCGAACTGGCGGCACCGCCGATGACGCTCTCGCCGGATGTCGACGTCAGCGACGCGGTCGACCAGTTCCAGACGGAGAACCAGGAACTCGCGCTCGTCATCGAGGACGGCGCCGTCGTCGGCATGGTGACCGTCACGGACCTGCTCGAATCGGTGATGGGCGACATCGAGGACCCCATCGACATCGAGTACCTCGACGCGGACGGGGATAGCTGAGCGGCCGCGCCCGGTCGTCGCCGTGGGCCGACCCGCGGTCCATCCTGGCGCCGGCGGTTCCGGGTTCGACCGACGAATTAGAGAAGTTCGACGACGGCCCCCACCGCGAAGCCGATGCCGAGCGCGAGCGTCGACACGGCCGCCTGTTCGTCAGTCGCCCGGAACACGCCCGAGAGCGTCAGCCCGAGCGAACACCCGCGGAGAAAGCCGTGAACCGCGCCGGTCCCGAGCGGCGTCGACGGGACCACGAGTTCGACGGCGAGCAGGGCCCCGAGACCGACCAGAAACAGTCCGCCGTCCCGCCGTACGTCCCGTTCTTGCCGTTCGATGGCGAGGCGGCGCATGCTACCGGGCGGAACACCGACCGGATAGCGGTTCCCCCTCGGGGCACGGTTTCGCCGCCGACTCCTCCAACCGCTCGTCGTCGTTCGATTTAATGGATCGATTAACAGAATTAAACGGTCCACCCAATTCATTTCCCACCCCTCGCATCGGGATGATGTGATGTCCGACGACAACACGCTCGCGGCGTATCTCGCTGAGAACCCGAAGATGACCGGCGTCCTGTTCACTATCATGCTCCTGTTGAGCCACGCCGGCAGTGCGGTTGCCGGACACGGCTCCGACATCGCCGGCCCGTAACGCGACCGACTCCATTCTACTGGGGCCGCAACTCCTCGATAGCGATGTCGTCGCTCCACTGGAGCGATATCGTTGTCCCGTCCCGGGTCGATGCCTGCTGGACCGGAATCGGGCCGAGCGCGAAGAACTCCGCGAGTTCGCTCGCGTCCAGCCGGAACGTCTCGATGAGCCCCGAGGCGAGATACTGGGAATCCGAGCCGTCGAGATGCGGCGAGTGGATGGTCCCGAGGTTGAACTGGCTCGTCGGGTACTTGTAGAGCGCCACCTCGAACTCGCCGTCGTCGAGCGGGTCGACCACGAGCCACGAGGGGGCGCCACCTTCCGCCTTCACGATCTCCGCGGAGCCGTCGCCGACGACGACGTAATGCCGGCCCACGAGCGCGTCCTCCTGGACGAGTTTGATGGCGCCGTCGAGCGGCCAGCCGGCGTTCAACAGCCGCGAGACGTGGTGGCCGATTTCGGTCGCCAGCGAGTTGTGGACGTCTTCGAGGGTTACGATGCCGGCCACGGCTCCGCTGTCGACGAGTCGCTTCCCCTGTCTGAACGACCGACAGCCGTTCAGGAAAAAGGCCGTGACGTTTACGTCCGACACCGCGGCGGCGTCGAGGAACCCGTCGGAGCACTGCAGGCCGTCGGCGGTGACGTGGCCGATGTAGTGGAGGAAGTCCGTCTCGGAGCCCAGCACCGCCCGGAGCTCCGCACGCGAGAGGTCCTGCCGGATGGTCACGTCGAACTCGAAGAGGTCACGCATGCCGTACTGCTCGGCGACGGCCGCCTCATCGAGCATCTCGCCGTCGTTACAGACGACGGTCACGCTGATGTGGTTCGGCGCGTCGCTCCGCAGTTCGAGCTGTCGTCTGTACGAGACCGCCGACGACTTGTTGGCGCCCAGCGGGAACCCGTCACCGACGTACGTCTGCGTGGCCGTCGACGCCTCGTCGATGTAGAACACGTCGTCCCGGCTCACCTGTGGCGTCGAGGCCGGCGTCGCCCCGAACGCCGTCTCCGCCTGCTGGGTGGAGGTGTCCGTGCTGTCGAACGGCCCGCGTGTGAACCCGCCGCCGTCCGTGGCGGGCGAGCCCGCCGGCGCGTTGCGGCAGAACTCGTCGACGTGTTCGTCGGGCGTCATCGCGGAGCCGGGCTCCCGGTCGGTCCCGGTAGCCGTCGCCGCGTCCTGGAGGTCAGCCGGCCGCACGACCGCGAGTTCGTTCGCCAGATACGGAAGCACCGTCGCGTGGTCCGCGTCGGGCACAACGTCGGCCGTCAGTCGCCACTCGGGGCGGAGCGGCTCGACCGCCGCAAACGGGACGGAGAGATACGCCTCGAGTTGCTCGGCGAGCGGTCGCCCGTACAGCTCGGAGAACGCGAGGTCGATGTCGGGTGAGCGTTCGGCGCGGGCACGTTCCCGGAGGTCGACCGGGTAGTAGCCGTCCGTCCGGGTGAGACAGTCGAGCGTGAACACGTGCTGGAGCAGTTCGGCGACCGTCGCCTCCAGGGAGCCCTCGCGGGTCAGGTCGAACGCCAGTCCCGACTCGGTGGTGAGCATCGGCTCGTCTCCCGGGCGGACGTCGGCCCCCAGATAGTACGCCAGCGGCGCGACCGGGAAGATGGCCTCGACCGACGGCGGCACTTCGAGGGTCACGCCCGTCCGTGGCGAGCGGCTCCCGCCGGGGAGGTCGAGTTCGTCGCCGAACTCGAGTAAGGGTGGGTGGCCCCGGAGCGTGGGCCAGGACCGCTCACAGGAGAGCGTCTTCAGGGCGGCGCCGAACTCCGAGACCGCCGTCATCAGGTCGGAGGGGTCGGTCGTCGTCGTGAGGGTTCGGGCCGGCTGTTCGTGGCGGGTGCGGGCACCGACGTACAGTTCGTCGGCGTCGGGGAACACGATCTCCGTCGACCCCTCCTCGGGGAGCACGAGCACGCGGCTGTCGGCGGCCAGATACAGCTTTATCGGCGTGCTCGCGAGTTCGACGACGTGGAACGCGCGGTCGTCGACCGACGCCGGCTGTTTCGAGGCGACCGACTCGACGAGCGTCGCGTCCGGCTTGCGGACGTTGACCGTGACACGGAGCGGGAGCGACACCGCCGTCGACGGGATGGTGACCGTCGTATCGACCGGGAAACACCAGGGGACCGCGTCGTTCGAGGCCCGCGTCAGCGGCACGTGGCCCTCGGTGTACAGCGAGAACTGGACGTCCTCGACGGGGTCTGTGACCCGAACCCCCGCCTGATGGGAGAGAGCTTCGAACTGCGGTGTGAAGGCGTTTCTGTGCGTCATCCGAGGTCACCCGAAATCCATCCAGCCCGTGTCGGCCGTCAGGCCCGGGTACGGCGTGTGCCACCGACACTGCACCGGGTCGCCGTTCCGCTGTCGCAGTTCGACGCGGGCGTTCACCACCTCGTTGAGCAGGCCGACCTGCCGGTCGCCGTCCGGGAGCGGACAGTGGAAATGCGCGGTTCCATCGTGGCGTCGGACGGCGTCGCCGACCTGCTGACAGAACTCGGTGGCGGCATCCACCCCCTCCCGTTCGAGAATCGGCAACAGCGACGTGGTGCCGACACGGAGCTGTCCGGGCGCCAGCTCCCCTCCGGCCGCGAACTCGTCTATCGCCGCGACGACGTCGTCCGCCAGCGTGGCCGAGGCCGGCGTACCGCCGGGGCGCCCAACGGTGCCGGCGGCCTCCGTCGTCGCGCCGCGTGTAGACGCGACGGCGCCGTGAATCGTCCGTGGCGCCGGCGACGACATCTCCGAGCCGGTGGGGAGGAACTCGTCGGCGGCGGTCGTCCCATCGACTGCGACCGCGAGCCGGTATCGCGGCTCGGCGTCCTCGCCGGGATGCGGATGGCCCAGCAGTTTCCGCGAGGCGTGTCGCTGTACCCACTCGTCGGTCCGGCCGGTCACGAGCAGTGCCGAGCCGGCGGTCCGCAACCGCTGGAGGTAGTCGCCGAACGACGGCGGACGCTCCACCGCGACACGTCGCAACGGCTTGCCGGTGGTCGTCCCGTCGGTCATCGTTGGCCTACATCATACGCCCGGGTCACTTTAATTGAACTGCCGTTTTCCGAAACTGAGAACGCCGCCGGGCGGTTCCATCGTCACGTCCGATACGACGCGCTCGGGCTGTGAGCTCCACACAAGTATGCTCTGCGGGAGGGACTGTCGGCGAGCACGGGGCGTCCAAACGGCCGCGGTACCTGCCAGGGCGGGGCGGTCAGTCGTCGGCGACCGTGGGCGTGTTCGGCGCCTGCGGGCGTGCATCGCCCCCCGACGACGCGGGCGTCCACTCGAGGCCCTCCTCGTAGTGGAACGCACGGTGCTGTTGGGTCGGGTCGACGACGGTCAAGGAGAGCCAGCCGTTGTCCAGGAGTTCGGTCATCTTCTCGTGGTCGGCGAGGATGCCGGTGACGCGCTCGACGGGCGCGTGGACGACCGCCGAGAGACGGAGTGGCTGGTGGTACGGCTCGTCGTCGGCGGCCTTGAGCGACTGGAGCGGGAGCCCCGTCATCAGGTCGCCGCCGTTGCCCTGGTAGACGCCGACGTTGCCGACGGGGTTGTGGGTCACCTTCGACCCGCTCCCGTAGACCGCGGTGTCGACCGTCGCGAAGTAGTACTGGGTGTTGATCCACTGGGTGACGACCAGCGGCCCCGCGAATATCGCTTCGAGCGCGTCGCCGTCGGGGTCCGTCGACCAGTCGTACGAGTGGAGGAACGCACGGCCGTCGAGGTCGAACCCCTCGGTGAGCGCCCGCGGGCCGATGACGAACCCGGCGTTGCCGGCCAGCCCCCACTCCGGCCGAGTCTCCGCCCAGTCGGCCGCCCGGCGCTCGGTTTCGCGGGCGCCACCCGCCTCGGCGCCCATCTCGGCGGCGCGTTCCGCGGCCGCCCCGGACCGAGCGGTCTCCAGGTCCGCGCGAAGCTGTGCGACGTCGTCGGCGTGGCTCTCGGGCACGTCGTCGGCGAACAGTTCCACCTCGTCGGTCGTCGTGTTGTGCTCGCCGGCGACGAACAGGGTGTCGTCGGGGACGTCGAACCCGCGGTCGCGGAGTTCGGCCTTGACGGCCTCCTCGTTGCAGATGGTCGCGAGGACGCGAGCGCTCGGCCCGCCCGGGTTGCCGGCACAGGCCCCGCAGTCCAGGCTCGAATCGAACGGGTTGTTCGTCGTCTCGCTGGCGTGGCCGGCGAACACGACGACGCGGGCGAACTGCTCCCAGCCCATCAACTCGAAGGCAGTCGCGGCGTACTCGACCTTCTCATCGAGGGTGAGCCCCGCGGGGAGGTCGGTGGCCGCATCCGCCGCGTGGTCGACCGACGGCTCGCAGAACTCGTGGTCGTCGGGCACGCGCTCGTCCGCGGTGTCGAGCAGGTCGTAGACGCGGGCCGGCAGAAGCGTCCGGGCGGCAAGCGCCGCTCCGTACCCACTTCCGGCCGTCTCGACGAAGCTGAACGCGGTCGCGGCGTTGGTCTTGAGCGCGTCCACGATGTTCGTCGCGGTGTCGGCGACGTTTCTCCAGCGGTCGTGAGTGGCCCGCACGTCGGTGTCGCCCGCCGCTTGGCGGTCGGCGATGTAATGTTGGGCATCGAGGATGGGCGGGCAGGCGTCGACGGCCACCTCGGAGTCGTAGTCGTCGTAGCGCATCGGGATGCCGAAGAAGCCGGCGTAGCCGTGGGTCTCGTAGTCGCCGGTCGACTCGATATGCCGACGGATGACCTCCGAGCGCGTGTCGATACAGAACACGAACTGGGCGTCCGGGCGTCCGCCGTCGGTTGCCGCGACGGTCGCCTCGCTCGCGTCGGTCACGGCGTCGACCAGTTCCTCGCGATAGGAGGCCTCCCACGCCGAGAGCCACACCTCCTCGAGCGGCACCGCGTCGTCGGTGGCCGTCTCGTCGCCGGCTGTCGGAGCGGCCGTCGTCGCGGCCTCCTCGGGGTGCATCGGCGCGCCAACCAGGTCGGTGATGGCGAGCCGGACCGCCACGTAGCCGGTGAGCGTGATGGGGTAGGCGGACTGCCAGTCGCCGTCGTCGGCGACCCGCTGTTTGACGAGCCCGGTCCAGCCGGGGAGCGCGGCCAGGTGGTGCTCGAAGACGGCCGGCCACTCCGACTCGGGGTGGTCGGCGAGCAGGTTCTCGATGGCCGCGGCGGGGTCGGACGGCAGGTCGGCCAGCCGCCCGCTGTCGGGGATGTCGCCGTCGTGACGGGCCGTCGTCCGCACGGCGACGTAGAACCCCTGCTCGCGGTTCGGCATCGGCCAGTGAGCCTTCCCCTGGTCGAGAAACGCCGCGAGCCACTTCGTCATCAGGTCGTCGACCCGGTCGGTCGCCGTCCGCTCGGCATCGGAGGCCGCCGGGTCGTCGCCGTCGGACGCGGCCATGCTGTCGAGGTGGGTCTCCGGGACCGGAGCGTAGCCGTGGTCGGCGAGTCGGGACTCGAGGACGCCGGGCTCTATCGCCCCGCGCTCCCACGCGCGGCGAAACGCGTCGGCGCTCGGATAGCCGTCGCCCCCGAACAGTCGCTCGCCGGCCGCGACTGCCTCGTGGAAGGGGCGGTCCTCGAATCCGGCGAGCGGGTTGGCCGTCACGAACGAATGGAGCGGCCACACCGGACCGACCTCGTCGGCTGTCTGCTCTATCATCTCGTGGATGTCGTTGTCAGTACTCATTGTACTCCTCCGTGGACGTCAACAGGGTGCTGGAGGGCGCCTGCGTCGCGTTGAGTAGCGCCACGTAGAGGCGGTCGCTACGGCGATAGATGCCGGTCTCGATGGCGACGTACGCCGCGAGGAACCCCGCGGCGACGACGCCGTGGAGTAGCGTCAGTTCCGTCGGCACCGTCACCGAGGGGAGACCGGCCATGAGTGCCGTGATGGCGTTGTACACGAGCGCGTAGACGGTGACCGCGGGCAGGAACACCAGCGGGATGGCCACATACCGGTACGCAACCGGGAGGTCGCTACTCCGGAGGACGCTCCGGGTCGCATGCAGCGTCGTCAGGACGACGAGCCCGGTCAACAGGAGCCCGCTGTCCAGGCTCGTCCCCTTGCCGGTGAGCAGAGCGAACAGCCCCCCCGCGGCGAGTGCGGCGAGCACGGTGACGACGAGGCCGACGACCCCCGTGCCACCGGTCGCGTGGCCGCCGTTGCCCGGCACCGTCTGTTCGATTTCGGTGCCCGACGCGAGGAACAGATACGCCTTGTAGAACCCGTGGAGGATGAGATGGGTGATAGCGGCCCCGAAGAAGCCGAGGCCGGCCTGCATGATCATGAACCCCATCTGCCCGGTCGTCGAGCAGGCCAGCCGCGTCTTCGTGTCGACCTGGACGGATTTGAGCAGCTTTCCGAGCAGTGCGCTGGCCGCGCCGATGACCACGACCGCGAGCATGAGCGTGACGTCGACGGTGACGACCGGGGCGAACCGGGCAAGCAGGATGCCGCCCGCGTTGACGAACCCGGCGTGCATCAGCGCGGAGGCCGGCGTCGGCGCGGTCATCGAGGAGAGAAGCCAGCCGTGGAACGGAACGAGTGCGGACTGAATCATCGCCGCGAACACGAGTGCGCCGGCGGCGACGAGCCAGACGGGACCGGCGAGCGTCTCGCTCGCGGCCGCGATGCCGGACACCGTCGTCGCGCCGGTCGCCCACCACAGCGTGAGAAGCGCGACCCCGAGAAGCCCGCTACTGGCGAGGAAGTACCTGCGGGCGATGGACGCGGCCGCCTGCGCCTGCGACCAGCCGTCGAACACGCCGATGAGTTTCGCCATCAGCAACCCCATCGCCAGCCACAGGACCCCGAACAGGGCGACGTGGTCGGCGGCGACGAGCGCGATCACGACCAGCGTGAACCCGAACACGCCGGCGAAGAACGTCGTCTGACGCCGACTGCCGGCCATGTAGCGCCGCGAGTAGCTGTGGACGATGCCGCTGAAGAAGGTGACGACGACCCACATCAGGACGGTCAGCCCGTCGATGGCGACCACGCCGGGAAGCTCCCACGCGCCACCGAACCGGAGTCGGGCCGCGAGCGCCGCGACGCTCGCGGCGAACAGCGACCACACCAGCCAGGTGAGTGCGACGGGCACGAACGGGGCGTCGTCCGTCGTGTCCGGGAGCGGTCCGATCGTCGTCGTAGAGATGCGTCCCGACATCGTTCAATCGGTGTGCGACCTGTCGTGGTCCCGGTCGAGCCCGGATGACCAACTCCGGTCGTCTTCACCACCTGCTGAGAACAGTTTGACTATTAAATCTATCTATCTTCACAATACGTTCGTAAAAACCGAGTGGAAGAACATTATAGTTTTCGAGAGGCGCGAGAACGGGGGCGCCCGGTCGGGGTGAGGGATACACCGAGGGACGCACGTGGAGAGCCGTCCGAGACGACCGGCGTCCCCGTCCGCGTCCGGCGGTGTCAACCAGCGCTTCTGGGACAGTGCGAGTAGCGATGTGAAATAATTCTACCGGAACGTTCGATATTCCGCTTCGGAAAACCATTTCGTTCCCTGTGACGCGGTACCGGCATGGAGGAACACGCAGGGACCGTCCTCGTCGGCCAGTCGTTCGAGCCGGTTCACGGGCGCGTCGTCGTCGAGGACGGACGAATCGCGGCCATCGAGGAGACGGAGACGGCGTCGACCGACATCATCCTGCCCGCGTTCGTCAACGCACACACGCATCTCGGCGACTCCGTCGCGAAGGAGGCGGCGGTCGGCCTGTCACTCGAGGAGGCGGTGGTACCGCCGGACAGCCTGAAACACCGCCGACTGGCGGCCGCCGACCGCTCGGAGCTCGTGTCGGCGATGCGGCGCACGCTCCGCTACATGCAACGAACCGGGACGAGCGCGTCACTGGACTTCCGGGAGTTCGGCACGGAGGGAGCACGAACGCTTCGTGAGGCGGCGGCGCCGCTCGATATCGAGGCGTTCATCTTCGGGAGCGACGACCCGTCGGTCCTCGACGTCGCCGACGGCTACGGCGCCTCGGGCGCGAACGACGACGAGTTCGGCGAGGAGCGGGCCGCCTGCGAGGAGCGCGGGGTGCCGTTCGCCATCCACGCGGGCGAACCGGACGCGACCGACATCCATCCCGCGCTCGATCTGGAGCCGGACCTGCTCGTCCACATGGTGCATGCCGAACAGGAGCATCTCGACCGCGTCGCGGCCCAGTCGGTACCCATCGCCGTCTGTCCGCGTGCCAACACCGTTCTCGAGGTGGGTCGGCCACCGATACGTGAGCTCCTCGACCACACGACGGTCGCGCTCGGGACGGACAACGTAATGTTGAACGGGCCGTCGATGTTCCGCGAGATGGCGTACACGGCAAAGCGGTTCGACGTGACCGCCCGGGAGGTGTTGCGGATGGCGACCGTTGCGGGTGCCGAAATCGCCGGGCTCGACCGTGGTGTCATCGACGTCGGCCGGGAGGCGGCGCTGGTCGTCCTCGACGGCGACTCCGACAATCTAGCCGGGTCCTGTGACCCGGTCGAGACTGTCGTCCGCCGGGCGACCGCCCTAGACGTCAAACGCGTCGTTTTGTAGCGGTCGTCCGCCACTGCGGTCGTCGTCAACCGTCGTCGGCCGAGCGGTCGTCTTTGTCGAATCTGCCGAACGGCGTCGTCTCGTGGCTCCGGACGAGAACCTCGTCGGCGACGGTAAGCCCCATATCGAGGAGTGCCTGGGCGACGGGCGTGATGTCGCTGTCCGACTCGCCGACGGCGGTGACGAGCAGGTTCTGTTCGCCGGTGACCAGCTCCTGAACCGAGACGACGCCGTCGATCTCCATGATCTCGGGGATGAGCTCGCCGCGTTCGGGTATCGAGGCGGTGCAGTACAGCAACATCCGGAGCGGATACCCCGACTTCTGGTAGTCGACGCTCGCGCTGTACCCTTTGATGATGCCGTCGGACTCCAGCCGCTGGATGCGTTTGCGGACGGTGCTGTCCGAGGTCCCGGTTCGCTCCGCGATGTCGCCCGACGACATGTTCCGGGCGTCCTCCTGGAGCGCGTACAGGATCGCTCTGTCCACGTCGTCGATCTCCTCGTCGGCCATACTGACCCTCCGCGACATAGCCACTTTACGTTTGTACGTGGGTGCCCGCCTCCGAACGCTCTCGTACCCTTTAGCTTAAGCGATGCCGCTCGTCGGCTGTCCTCGTGAGGTGGCGTCCGTCAGAGTTCACAGCGCGTACAGCGACGGCAGCAGCGAGGCCGCGATGAGGAACTCCAGTAAGTTGTTGAGCATGTGCATGAGCCACGCACCGACGAGGTTGTCGAACTGGAGCCGGAGCCACGTCAGCAACGCCCCGAGCAGGAGCGCGTTGACGACGCTCCCGACGCCGGCGGTGAACACGTGAATGGCCGCAAACACGACGAGCGACCCGGTGCCGGCGACGAGCGGGCCGTAGCCGCGGTCGAGCAGGAGGCCGAACAGCAGCCCCCGAAACAGAATTTCCTCGGCGATGGGCGCGACGACGACCGCCCCGACGAACAGCGACGCGAGCCCGCCGACGCCGGACAGCGACGGCACGCTGTAGCGGGCGACGCCGATGGCCTCGGCGACCAGCGTCGTGGCCGGCCAGCCGACGGCGACGCCGACTGTCGTGGCCGCGAGCCCCGCCCCGAGTTCGCGCCGCGACGGGGGCCGCGCGAGCGCGATGGCGTCCCACACGTCCGGGTCGAGGCGTCGATACACGCCCAGGAGCACGACGACGTTCGCAACACCGTACACCAGCGTGGGGAACCCGGGCGGGAGCCCGGGGTCGGCGCCGGCAGTGGCCGTGAAGATGGCCGTGATGACCACGAGCGTCACGCCGAGCGGCGCCAGCGACGCCAGCGCCCAGCGGGCGCCGAGTCCCGACAGCGGAGCGACCGTTGCGTTTAGGCGACTGCGTGCGGGGAGCATACGAGCGGGTCCGGGACGGCTACCCGCAAAAAATACTCGCTACGTTGACACCGGTGCCGCGGGAGCCGCGTCGGCCTCCTGTATCACCATCTTGAAGCCTCGGGTTCGGGTTGCTGTCCGTATGGAAGGCACTGGTGGGACCTGTACGTTCGTCTTCGACCCGTCGGCGCCGGAAACGTGGGACGGTGAGGACACGGAGACGGCCGCCGTGGACGACGCGCTGTTGAACGACGAGGGCGTCTGGCACTGCCCGCACGATGCCGAGCCCGGCGAACAGCAGTGTCCGTTCCATCTCCCGCTCTCGGAGAAAGACGAGGCGGCCGTCCTCGACCGGTTCCACGAGACGGTCGCGGCCGTGGCCGATGGCGACCGCGAGACCGACCGGCTCCAGTTTCTCGGTGCCCGGTTCGGGCGCTTCGCGCTCCGGGAGGAGTTCCCCATGTTCGCGGGCGAGGAGGTGGCAATCGCCCTCTCGTATGCGACCATCGACGGCCCCATCGACTGCGACGGCGTCTCGCTGGACGCGGCACTCGATTTCACCGGCGCCAGGGTCACGGGCCGGTGTCAGTTCTCGGATGCGGAGTTCGAGGAACCGTTCAAGTTCACCGATGTGACCTTCGAGGGCCCCGTCGACTTCTCGGGGGCGACCTGCCGGGAGAAAGCGTCGTTCGTGAATGCCTCGTTCCGGCGCCAGGTGACACTCGAGGGGGCGACGTTCGACGACCGGGTCTGGTTCTCGAACGCGCGGTTCGGGGACAGGGCCGACTTCTCGGCGGTCAGCGTCCGCCAGACGCTGTTCCTCCAGAAAGTGACGTTCGAGGGCAGTGTCGACTTCTCGGAGGCGACCGTTCGCCGGAAGCTACACCTCTCGAAAGCGCGGTTCGAGGACACTGCCGATTTTTCGGAGGCCACCATCCGCTTCAAGCTCTACCTCTCGGGGGCGACGTTCGGCAGTGACGTGTCCTTCCGCGACGTGACCTGCAAGGGGAAGACCAAAATCCAATCCGCGACGTTCGAGGGCGACGTCTCCTTCGAGCGCGGCCTGTTCCAGGGGGTAGTCAGGAGTTCCGACACGCGGTTCGGCGGCGACTGCGAATTTCGGAGTACCGTGTTCGAGAGCAGTTGCATGTTCGACTCCGTCCGGTTCACGGGGACGACGACCGTGGAGGCCGCCGAGTTCCAGACCTCGACGACGTTTTCGTCGGCCACCTTCGAGGGTGACCTCGGGGTCGTCGGCACCCGATTCGCGAACACCGTGGAGTTCCGCGGCACCGAGTTCGGCGGCGAGGTGGAGTTCCGACGGACGCGGTTCGAGGGGATGGGGGCGTTCACGGACGCGACGTTCCACGACGTCGTCGAGTTCTCCATCGGTGGGTTCGACGGGGAAACCACCTTCAGCGAGGCGGTGTTCGAGGCGCCCGTCACGTTCGCCCAGTTCACGTTCGGGGGCCGGAGCGTGTTCCGAGAGACCGAGTTCGCCGACGACTGCTCGTTCGCAGGGAGCGGGTTCCACGAGGACGCGGTGTTCACGGCGGCACGGTTCCGGGGCGAGACCTCGTTCACGAACGCGACGTTCTCGGCGGCCGCGGAGTTCTCCGAGGCGGTCTTCGACCGCGGTGCCGACTTCCTGGAAGCCGAGTTCGACGGCGCCATCCGGTTTTCGGGTGCGGACTGCAAGCACGCGGGGTTCGACCGAGCCGACCTCTCCGGCGGCGAGTTCGAGGGGGCGACGCTTCGGTCTGCGACGTTCGTCGAGGCCGACGCCACGGGCGCCAAGTTCCGCGAGGCACATCTCGAGGACGCGAACCTCGAACGCGCTGTGCTGGCGGATGCGGACCTCGAGCGTGCGAAACTGTCGAACGCCGACCTGTTCGGCACGGATCTGAGCGGCGCCCACGTCTACGGTGCCCGGGTGGGCGACGCGGGGGTCAACTCCGAGACGGTGTTCGACGCCGCCGGCGAGCAGAAATGCGTCTACGACCCGACCTCGACGTACGAGTACGCTCCCGAGACGGACGCGAAGGTCGACCAGCTCACGAAGGCGATGGGTGCCTACCAGACGCTCGAAAAGCTCTGCAGCGAGAACGCCCGCCCCGACGCGGAGGGCACGTTCTTCGTCCGCCGGCAGGACATGCTCCGCCGGCATCGCCGCCAGGCGGGCGAGTGGGGCCAGTGGGTCCGTAGCGTCGCCTCGAATCTCGTCGTCCGCTACGGCGAGAGCCCCTGGCGCGTCGCCGGGTCGACGACAGCCGTCATCCTCGCGTGTGCGCTGCTGTATCCCCTTTACGGGCTTCGAACCGACGGCGGGGTCGTGACGTACGGGAGTGTTCAACAGCCCCTGCAGGTGCTCGTCGAGAGCCTCTATTTCAGTATCGTCACGTTCACGACGCTCGGCTACGGCGACGTCCAGCCGGTCGGCGTCGCCCGGGCCATCGCCACGTTCGAGACGGTCGCGGGGTCGGCACTGCTCGCGTTGCTCGTGTTCGTGTTCGGCCGCCGGGCGACGCGGTAGCTGCCAGCGGCCCGCCTCAAGTTGTCAGCTCGTGTCATTGTACTCCGTACTGAATCCCACTACGGAACGGGTTGGTAAGAGGCAGCTGTGATGCCGGCGACGATGGCGACGATGACGAAGGCGATGACCGCACTACTCCCGATTCGGGCGACCGCGACCCCGGACAGCGAGAAGATGCCGGCCGCAATCATCGTCCCCAATCCGATCGCGTAGGCGACTTTGAAATCTAGTGACCGGGTGTGTTCTACGCGACGCCAGAAACCTCGGGTAGAGGCCATCACAACTGCAATTAGTGCCTGCAATGTCTCAAAGCTGCCTGGTAGGCGAGCAGACTTCGTCAGCCAACGGCACCGTTCGACGCTCGAGGGAGAAAAATCTCGAGCGTGCTCTCCCCCGAGCCCAAATTGATGGTCCCCTCAGTTCGCTTGACAGTCCACAACAGACACCAGAGGGCCAGACCCTCTGCGTGCATGAGGGGGGTCTCATCACCTATCTCAATTGTCTGGATGTCGAGGTCCGGAAGCCCGTCCCCATCGTCATTGATGTCTATCCTGATCGACCTTCCATCGTCGGTCCGGCTGGGTTCGCTAGAGACCCTCACCTCGATAGCCACGCTTCCGTCGTTGTGCGTGATGATCTGCGCGAGGACATCAGCGACAGCGGAGGGAAAAGTGCTCGCCGCCCTCGCGGTAATGCCGGGACATTCCAGTCTTTTGAGTGTTATCGTGGCCGATTGGGCGTCGGTCAAGACGGTCTCGATCGGCTCCTGTAACGCCTCGGGGAATCGGAATGTCTTCGTCTCATTGTGCTCCTCGGAGAGAAGATGCTTGATTCGCTGTGTCCGGTCAGAAATCGTCGCGAGCCCCCACGCCCGCCGTTCGATTATCTCGAGTTCTTCTATTGCCACCTCGTCGTCGACTCGCGCTGCGGCGTTCTCTGCATGGCCGCCAATGATGTTCACGTCGTTCCGAACGTTGTGTCTCAGGATTCGATGGAGGACATTCACCATCGTGGACCGCTCTCGGAGGGCAGTGTTGGTCGCATCGAGTTCGGTCTTCGTAGCTCGGAGGTCCCCGAGGTGCTGGACAACGGCATAGGATGCCACGCCCGCCAATACGTTTGCCCCAGATTCGAAGGCCTCAGCCGGTCGTGACCGGAACTCAAGGAACCCCAAGGTAGAGAATTCGGCCAGCTCGGTTACCTGGTGTAGCATCATCAACCCAAGCAACGCAACCAACAGTAATGGTCGGTAATCGGAGAGATGGTAGGCCCCATGAACTGTATAGGCGAAGGCGGCCGTCATCACGACAAGCGGACCGATGGTGAATAGGAGCAGGTCGATTGAGAATTCCATGGGGGTTCAACCTCTCTCGACCTCTCGGACCAACGGGCCGGTACAGGGGGTTCTACTTTACGGATTACTGACAACGTGCTACGTGCATAATACTAGGGGTGACTCACTGAGTTCGCTTGTTCTGACGGTGGGCAACACGTTGGGCCACCCATAGCGCTCAGAACAGGGTGGCGGTTGATGTAATCTGAAACTGCATGATATGCCTGGGAAATGTGCCGAAAACTGAACCTACGCGAATAGCTACGACTCGTACGTCTCCTCGGCAACCTGTGAACAGATTGCGGTGAGTTGGTCCGGCGTGAACCGTGCCGCGATTTCCGCGAGATCATCTTCAAGTTCAGCCTCTCGGGCCACAAGCTGCTGGTACTCGTCTTGCTGCTCCAGTTCACTTCGAGGGTGGTGAGCTTCGAGCAGCGACTTCTTTCCGGTGACGGCGAAGAACTCTCGGAGGATGTGGCCATACTCATTCATGCGGACTAATCGGTCAACCGTGTCGCGCAGTTCGTCCCGCCTGACAGGCTTGCGGAGATACTCGTCGAACTCCAGTTTGGAAACTCCCTGTTCGGGAGGTGCTGCCGTTACGAATGCTATCCCGCAGTCGAGATCTCGCTCTCGAATACCAGCCACGATATCGTTGCCCGTTCCGTCCGGGAGCTGTCGGTCAGGGACGGCGGCATCCACGGTGGCATCTAACTCTCTGAATGCCGTATCGCAATCATGAGCCACGCGCACGTCGTACGACTCCGCTAACCACGAGCCATGTGACATCCTCCCCGCCGTGAACGGCGGGGCTTCCCGTTCCGTGTTGGGATATTTATGGTTTGCAGATGCTCGCTTGTTCAGCGAACGTCCCCTGTCCACTACTGGGGTCGTGTTCTCCACGACGGAACAGGTTGACTACAGGACGTGCCACACGCCCGCTACTCCTATCCTCGGAAGACCGAAGACTCGGAGTTACCTTTTCTGACTGGTCTAACCGACAACGAATGTTCTCTGCACCATTCGAGTCAGCGTTCATCACGGCGTTACACCCACGACAGACGTACAAGCCACGCTCTACACGATTGGCATCTCGTTTCTGTCCACAGCACGAACACGTCTTCGAGGTGTCGCGCTCACTCACCACAACGACGGCGATGCCTTCGGCTTTCGCCTTGTACGTGAGCAGATTCGTGAAGCGGTCGAACGCCCACCCGTGCAAGCCTTCGTTGCCACGGTCGCCCCAGTTCCGAGCCTCGCCTGTTACGTCGTCTTCACGGATGCCTTCGAGGTTGCCGACAGCAATCGTCCCGACACCTCGTTCGACACACTCTTCGACAATGTGTCTGGTGACGGCGTGCATGTAGTGCGACCGGCGCTTGGAACGAGTCCGTCGGAGTCGGAGTGCCTTGTTCGACCGAGAGGAGTTGCACTTCGCTATCTCCTTGGCGAAGTAGCGTTCGTCGGTCTTGAGGGCGTTCCCCGGATACAACTCGTGGTCGCCCGTGGAGTACGAGACGGCGGCAACGTTCTTGATACCGAGATCGATGCCAGCGGTTTCGTCGCCGGGAGAATCGGCCTCCATTTCGTGTTTGCACACGATGTGGAGTTCCCATTCGTCGCCGTTCCAGACGGCTCGCACTTGGCGAACGTTCTCTACAACAACATCTGGTCGAGTCTCGATTTCGCAGAGGATGAAGTCCGACCAGTGTTCTTTCAGGTTTCGACCTTTGGAGAGGCGAATCCGGTTGTTGTGGGCATCGTGTTTGAAGCCGTCTTCTTTGAACGTGACCGTAGAGCGTGGGTGGTCGCCGTTGTGTTTGCGGTACGTCGGTGGGTTTGCGCGGTCGTCCCCGTTTCGGCGCTTGGCGTACCAACCACGGAACGCTTCAGCGAGTTCTTCGATGACTCGCTGACTCGACTGAGAATTGAGGTCGGCGTAGCGTTCGTGGTTCTTCAGGTATGCCTTGAGCGGGCCATCCTCGGGGATTGTCCCTGTTTCACTCCAGATACGGTCGCACGTCCAGCGTGCGATGTTCCAGAGCTTCGAGGCGGCGAACCCGAGCGAGTCCAGATCACTCTTGACCTGTTGCTGGTTCCGAATGGATGCAACATAGGTCCGAGTGACCTGAATCGCCATACATAGCCTATGTATACAAGCCGACTTAATGGTATGGACTGGCGGTGAATATCCGGCCTTGCCATCGACGGTGGTCTGTGTGAGAGTTGTCGGATTCACTCCCGTCCCCAGAACGCTTTGCGTTCTGGTGTGCGAACGAGACGCGAAGCGTCTCGTTAACGCCCTAAAGGGCGGGATTCTCTCCTCGCAGAAAGATAGACCACATAATAAATCGGCTATAGATTATTCAGAATTTGAAAATGTAGTTGTATTGCGGGGAGATTTTACATTTATTATATTGTTTCCCTGTGGAGATATTCGCATCGGCAAGCAATTTTGTTACGAACGGTTGCTCCATAGTTTCGGGGAAGAGTGTGCCGGCAGGCGAATAGTTTTTCAGACAGGTGGCAGAGTTGAGGGTGGTGACTGAATATATGAACAGGATTGCTGATGCAGTTGTCGAGGCGATTGCATCTCATCGGGGGGTGGATCGGACGGACCTGACCACGCCGCTGTATGACGAAATCGACCCTGACGCGCTGGAGGCGTTGTACCGGACTGATTCCGACGATGGTGCCGGGCCGCATCCAACCGTCACCTTCTCGTATGAGAATGACCGCGTCGTCGTTGCCGGACCCAACGACATCGACGTCCAACCGTACCCCGCGAACCCCACACCGTAGCTACCCGATGTTGCCGACGGCTCCCGACGGATAGGGCTCGTCGGTCCGTGGATGATATCCCAGCTACCGGGGCGTTCGATACAGAGGTTCTATTTTGCACGCCCCGGCTTGACCTAGTCGAGGTCGCGGGGATCGATATGCTCGATTTCGGGAATCTCGGGAAACAGGGTGTCCGTTGAGACAATCGGCTCGTCGAGGACAGCCGCGCTGCCAAGATGCACCCCATCGAATACGTTCAGGGCGTCATACTGTGATCGGAGCTCCGCAGCGGCGTCCAGTGCGTCACTGGTCAACGGCACCAGCTCGATATTTTGACTAGCGATCTCCTGGTGTGCTCGGACGACGCTGCCGCGATTCCACTCGTCTTCCATCACGTACTGGAGTTCGATGCCCGTCGCGACCGACGTCTTCGGCTCCTCGATAGAATCGATATCGACGTCACTCGCGAGCCAGTCATCGGCTTTCAGCTCCGCGAGGAGGACGTCGAGGTCAAGATACACGTTTTCGGTCCAGTCGCTCTTCGACATCGTTCCGCGCTTCGCTGTCCGCCTGTTCGTGGAGGCGTTCCAGATGCTCTTCGCGAACGACGAGCCGAGCACCGTATCGGAGCGCCTCCGACCGCGACCCGAAGACGCCGTCCTCGACGAGCCTGTCGAGACGGTCAACGAGCTCCGGCGGGAGCGAGACCGGAACAGACTGTCGATCGCTGCTCATACCTCCACGTACTCTATACGATTGTATAAATATTTCGCGGCAATCGAAGCGGTATTCTTCCGACCTGGACGAGGCCCCTCGCACATAGCCAGGCCACGGAACGCATGACCGATACGCCCGGGAAATGAGACCGAATCTGAATGCATAGCACACTACGGACTCGTGCTGAACTCAGCCTCTATAATCAGCACGCAATTTGTATCGACTTCAGAGAGTTTCAACAGCGTCTCGGCTTTATATATCCACCCGAATAGTGAGCCAGTAGCCGATTCACGTCTCGGGCAGGTGGTCATCGTATGTTTCCGCGCTCGTTCGAAACGGATCGGCTCGAATTTGAACGCATACGCTCGAACTCTCGCGACTGATCACGGGCAGGAAATCGAGTTCATCGAAGGTAGCGTGACGGATATGTCGATGATTTCTGACGCCACTTACGAGCTTGCGTTTTCGGCATTCGCGTTCCAGTGGGTAGATGACTTACAGGCCTGCTTCGAGGAAGCGTACCGCATCTTATGCGACGGTGGCAAACTCGTGTTCAGCGTCGGCCATCTCTACTACAAGATTGTATCCCCGGAGACACACGACTTCGAGACGAGCTACTTCGATGATTCGCCACGTAGGGAGTACAGCGAATCTCTCGATGCCGAGATGGTCGTCCATCGGCGTCGGGTCAGCGAGACGGTACGGCAGCTGACCGATGCTGGATTCTTGCTTGAAACAATTCGAGAGCTAGGATACGAAGACCCAGAAGCGTACGAATCGGAGTTCGGGAGCTTCGTTCCTGACTTGATGTCAAAAGTGCCTCCCACGATTATCTATTCAGCTCGAAAATGATGAGTACCTCAGATTCCGACCGGTGCGTTATCTAAGACGGTCCAGCGACTACAGAACAGTAGACGAGTCGACGACGTGCGCCCCCGACACACTGGTAGTAGAAGTCAACAGTATGTGGGTACACCATACGGGAACGCCACACGGATGCCTCAATCGGAGAGCCGGTGGCTGATAGCGACCCGAAACCGTTCCACGAAAAGAGAAGGTCTCAGCAGGCGCCGCCGCCTGCGCCGGCCGCGGCACCGGCGCCCGCACAGCTCGCGGCACTCGCGCTGGCGCCCGCCGCGGCCGCCGTGCCGGCGACGACGATCGCCGCGTCGTCGGTCCGACTGTAGTCCTTGCACTCGCCCCACGCGACCGGCGCGATCTCGTCGTCGATGTCGTCGGCCGCCTCGACCGCGTCGCGAAGCGCGGCGACGTCGAAGCCGGCGTCGGTCGCGTACCGGTCGACGAGATTGTCCGTGAGTGCGACCCGGCGACATTCCTGGGCCTCGAACAGTTCGTCGCCGTCGAACGTAAACTGGACGTCGAAATGGCGGACGAACACGTCGTCGAACGGCGCCTGGAGGGCCCCGGCCGCCTCGCCGACGAGCTTCCAGACGAGATCCAGATCCGGATTCTCGACGTCCTCGCCGAGCGAGAAGCGGGCGATGGGGACGACGACCGGCTCACCGTCGGGCCCCTCGTTGACGACCGCGACGCCGGTGACGCCACAGTCCTCGACGTCGTAGCCGCCCCGGTCCACGGCATCACGGAGCGCCTCGTCCGCGTCGCTCTGTCGGGATTCGAGGTCGACCTGTTCGTCGGGCGTATCGTCGCCGAGCAGACGTTCGAGCAGGGAGGGCATCGTGGTCGAGGCTATCGGGCGACGGAACTTCGACGTTGTGGTCGACGGTGTGTCAGCGATACTCCGAGATCGTTCGATACGGGACGTCGTACCCGATATCGTCGATCCACCACGACAGCCACTCGTCGGCGGTATCCTCTTCGATCTTCCCGGCATCAATCGCGGCCAGCAGAACACCGACCGAGCCGACCACAGTCACACCCTGTGTGTTCGCAAACGACCGTGCATCGCCGTCGTCACTCCGGGTTTGCGAGCGTCATGACGGGAACTGGGGCCGACCGCACGGTCGTCTCGGCGACGCTACCGAGCAGAATGCGGTCCGTGCCGCGCCGGCCCGTCGTTCCCATCCCGACCACGTGGATGTCGTGCGAGTCGATGCTGTCGAGGATCACGTCGGCGGGCCGGCCGTGGACGACGTGCCGGGCGATATCCTCGAGGCCCTGGTCCTGAGCCATCGAGACGACCGTCTCGACCGCATCGTTCGCGGCGGATTCGTTCTCCTTGCCCGAGACCGTCGACCGGACATCCGGCCCGAGCGTCGTGTCGTCCACGACCGACAGGACGTGGACGGTCGCGTCGAGCGCGGCCGCAAACTGGACGAGATGGTCGGCGGCGTGTTCGGCGGCGGGACTCCCGTCGGTCGGAACGAGGACGTTCTCGTAGGGGAACGCGAGCGTCTCGTCGGGTTGCATGCGGACTGAGAGTACAGGCACAGACGAGAGCCGGACCACCTTCTCGGCGACGCTCCCGACGAAGTAGCGGGAGACTCCCTCGCGGCCGTGTGTCGGCATCACGATCAGGTCCTGGTCGTACCGCTCGGCGTAGTCGACGATCGTCGGCGCCGGATTGCCCTGGACGACGTCGGTTGAGTACGGCACTCCGAGCGTCTCCAGGGTCTTTGCGGCCTCCTCGAGGACATCCTTCCCCTCCTCGACGAGCGCGTCGACGGTGTGCCCCTCGACGACGGTGACGCTGTCGCGCGACGTGTCGGCGACGTTCAGCAACTGGATGCTCGCGTCGGCCCAGTGGGCGATCTCGCTGGCGTGGTGCAGTACCTCGGATGCACCCTCGTTGCCGTCGTACGGGAGAAGAATGCTCTCGTACATCTGTCGGTATCGGCGGGCTACGGCGACCGCGCCCCTAATGGTTTGCACACCGCACTGCCGACGTGGCGGCCTGCGACTCCAGTCGGGCGAACGAGGGGGCACGGCGCCGCAGACAGTCGCGGTCGCCGAGCCACCCGTTCACTCGGCGTCGCGCTCGTCGGCCGGCAACTCGCCGTCGCCGAACTCGGACGAGGGCCGGTTCACGCTCACCCGGACCTTCTGGATGCGGGTGTTCTCCACCTGTTCGGCCCGTAACGTCACGTTCTCGTAGGTGAACTCCTCACCCTCCTCGACCAGCCGGCCGGCGCGGTTGAAGATGAACCCCGAAATCGTTTCGAACTCCTCGCCCTCCGGCAGGACGATGTCGAGCGCCTCGTTCACCTGCTCGATGTTGACCGCACCGTCCACCCGGACGGTGTCGTCGTCGATGACCTCGACCGGCGGGTCCTCGTCGCCGACCAGTATCTCGCCGACGATCTCCTCGGTCATGTCCTCCATCGTGATCAGCCCCTCCGTCGCGCCGAACTCGTCGATGACGATGACCATATGCAGGCGGTTCTCGCGCATCTCCGAGAGGAGGTCGTCGACGTTCTTCGACTCGGGGACGTGTAGCGTCTGGTTGACCACGTCGGCCACCTCGAGATCGGCGAACGCATCGGCGTCCGCGTCCTCCAGTTCGCGGATGTCGAACACGCCGACGACGTTGTCCAGCGAGCCCTCGTAGGCGGGCAGGCGGGCGTGCCCCGACTGGATACACTGCTCGATGGCCTCCTGGACGGTCGCGTCGGTCGGAACGGCCTCCATGTCGAGCCGCGGGGTCATCACCTCCTTGGCGGTGGCGTCGGTGAACCGCAGGGTGCGCTGGAGCATCTGGCGCTCCTCCTCGTCGAGGATGCCCTCCCGCTCGCCGGTCTTGATGATGTTCCGGATCTCCTCGCGGGTGACGTACGACGACTCGATGGCCGAGCTACCGCCGGTGACTCTGTTGACGAGCCCCGTCAGATAGTAGAACAGGGTGATGAGCGGCCACAGCAGTTTCCCGACGATCTTCAGCGGGGGCGCGACGGTCCGGGCCCACGAGTCGGTGTTCTCGACGGCGTAGGACTTCGGCGCGCTCTCGCCGAACAGCAGCACCATCGACGTGATGCCGAACGAGGAGACGAGCACCGCGGCACCGGGATCGAAGTAGAAGCCGACGATGGTCGTCGAAATCGACGACATCGTGATGTTGACCATGTTGTTCCCCACGAGGATCGTCACGAGCAGGCGGTGGGGGTCCTCCTTGAGGGACTTGACCGCGTGAGCGCCACGCTTCCCCTGCTCGACCATCGCATCGATCTGGTGGGTGGGCAGCGAGAACAGCGCGATCTCGGACGACGAGAAGAACCCCGAACCCATGAGCAACAGCAGTATCATCACCGCTCCGATGCCGGTGATCGCCGGCTTACCCAGTTCGATACCCACGACCGGTACGGTGTACTGCAGAACGCCGACCACAGACTCTGCTGTGAGGACGGGTGCTCCCATCAATATCGACACTTACTATAGCAGCACAGTAACGCTTGTGTACCCGCCGTCGATCTCGATGCAGCTACAATCGGGATTTGGGTCTGAGCCGGGCTTAATATCCATCGGTGGGACCGTTCAACCAGAGATGGAAACGAAACACTCCGGTATGCAGTTACCTGGTGGGGAGCCGACCGGGAAACGCCTCCTCGCGACGGCGCTCGTCATAACGATCGCACTGTGGGGGTGGCTCACGGGCTGGTCGTTCGTCTTCGGCAGTGTGCCCGGGCGGGAGCCGCTGGTCCTCGCTGACCAGCCCGTCGTCCGGGACGTCGCCTACCAACTGCTCCGGGCGCTGTTCGCCGTCGGCGTCGCGGCCGCCGTCGTCCGTCACTTCGGCATCGAGTCGCCGCTGGCGTGGCTGGGCGTCAGCCGCCCGGCCGGCCGGGAGTGGGGCTATCTCCCCCTCGGAATTGTCCTGCTGATCGTGACGCTCCTGGGTGCACAGGTCCTGTTGATGGGAGTGCTGGGGTTCGAGCGGACGCCGAGCCAATCCTTGGCGGACCCGGTAATGCTGTCACGGTTACTGACGCTTCTGGTGCTCGTCGGGCCCGCCGAGGAACTCATCTTTCGGGGTACCGTCCAGCAGTCACTGGGTGACAGGTTCGGCGAGTGGCCGGCCATCCTGATCGCGGCGACGCTGTTCGGCTTCGGTCACGTCAGCCTCTGGGCGACTGCCCCTGGCGACCTCCTCTGGTTGGTCGCCCAGACCGGTGCCGGCGTCGTCCTCGGGTGGGTGTACTACCGAACTGATAACCTCGTCGTGACGGCACTGACCCACGGGGGGTTCGTCTCGCTGACGACGGCCCTTGCGGTCATGTAGCCGGGCCTCGATGACGTTGCAGCGTCCGGAATGAACCGCCGCGGGCAGGGCACCACGGTGACGAACGAAACACCCGACTGTTGTGTCCGGGCTGGATGGGTTGGTCGACCGGGTCCGGCGCAGACTCACGAATCATCCCCACGAGAACGGCGGGGCGTTTTCACCGAACGTCCGTATATATCCCATCACTGGTGAGGCAGAGCGCCTACGCGCCGCCCGCGGGTAGGCACAACCGTGGACGATGCAGCACTATCACCGCCCGATCGCCGACCCACCCGTGCCCGAGACGGTCTCCGCCCTCCCCGACGACGCCGTCGTCGGCCACGCCGACCGGGAGTCCATCCTCTCGACGCTTCGCTCGGAGGCGGGGATCGACCACTGTCCCTGTGTGACGGCCCGGGAGGACGGCGACCGCTACGAGCCCATCTATCATTCCACGAGCTACGACGACCGAATCGAGTGGGGCGTCGTCACCGAGGACAGCTGTGACAACCTGGCTCGCGTGCTCGTGCGGCTACGCGAACTCGAGGAGTCGGCCGCTCTCGTCGACCGGTGTGTCGACCTGATGAGAGAGTGGCCCGACGACGAGCGGACGGTTCAGTCGAGCGTTCCACTGAAGCCCACCGGCGAGTGCTACCGCGCCGTCGGGGGCGTGAAGGGCGAACTCGGTATCTACATCCGCGCGGACGCCACCGACACGCCCGCCCGGTTCAAGATCCGCGGACCCTCCTTCTCGAACCTGCAGGCGCTCCCCGAGATGGCCGACGGAGAGTACGTTCCGGACCTTGTGGCGACGCTCGGGAGCCTCGATACCATAAGGGGGGAGGTGGCTCGCTGACGATGTCCTCGACGCGACTATGGGGCCGCGACGCCGGCCGTGAGGTGACCTGTATCGCCTGTGGCGAGACGGTCGACCGCGCCGACGCCCGCGAGTACGACAAGCACGGCGACCGCTGGGACCGCGACGACAAGCAGTTCGAGTTCCTCTGTAAGCCCTGTGACAGTGCCTGCTGTCACCAGAACCGCGAGGGGCTCGAGGAGGCGCTCGTGGCCGCCCGCGCAGGACAAACGGACCAGAAAACGTTCCTCCGGCGGTTCTGTGAGCTGACGGTCGAGGACGCGAACTGAGACCGGACACGTGGCTTCGTCTCAGTCCTCCTCTCGCCGGCCGTCGCCGAAAGCAGTCGGTCGATTCGAGCCTCCTGACGGGGATGCTTTCAGTCGTGTCCGACAGTATCGGAGGACGACACCTGCGGTGTTGACATCCTCCTCCGCGTGAACGCGGAGGACTCCCGAGGGGTGGGAGTGTCAGGTTCGCAGTCCAGTCACCGGACTACCACACCTTTCGGGCGCGGGTAGTCCCACAGTGTCGGTGTGGTGGACTGCTGGCGGTGCCAACCCGCCGGTACCCCTATCCTCGACCGTGTACGGCGTTCAAGTGTTGTTTTGGCCACAGGGACGCCAGCAGGCGTCAGCGGACTCGGGGGTATCTTCAGGTTCACTTCGAGCAGTCGGCACGTCGGCACACCCTTCGAGGATGTGGCGTTCACCGACTGCCCTTTCGGATACTACCTCGTTACGTGGGCGGACAGGCCGCCTCCGAAGGACGGTTCGGAATCCGCTCCGTTCCGACCGATTCCTCCCTGTTAGTAGGATGGCCTGTCACTTAAACGCCGGTATTCTGAAACTCAGCGAGTTGTCGAACGTGGATTCTCCCCCAAGTGACGGCGCGTATCCACGGCCTGAAGGCCGTGGTGTTACGCCTGCTCCGCGTATAAGAGCATCCGGGACGGCGGCGCCGACCTGTGAGATCAAGATCACCGTGTTGCGCGGCGGCCGAACACGAACACGAGCAGCGCGAGCAGCGCGGAGCCGGCGACCGTCTCAGTCGCGGCGATCAGCCGCGCCAGTCCAACCGGCTGGAGGTCGCCGTAGCCGAGCGTCGTGAACGTGACGACGCTGAAGTAGAGGCTCTGTCCGAACGCCTCCAGGAGACTGGGCGTGTTCGCGTACGTGACGACGCCCTCGCTGGTCCGGACTCCGAACAGCGGGTACAACAGCGCACACACCAGCATAGCGACCGCCGTCGACCCGACGACGCGCCACGGGCTCTCGCCGTACCGGACGACGAGATTCGACGCCCAGCTTCGAATCCACTGCCCCCATTCGCCGTTCGCGCGGCGCTGGCGACGGAGCATGTCCTGCCGGCGGACGAAGAACGTGCCTTCCAAGTCCGGGAACGCGTTCGCGCTACAGAGCGTCTCGAGGGACTGGTACGCACCCATCGCCTTCGTGAGCTGGTCGACATCCTCGCTATCGTCCCCGTCGTCTGTCCCCGAGTCGGGTCTGAACTGGGGGATGTCGAGCCCGAGGTCCGAGTCATCGGTCGGCGTCCACTCGTACCCCGAGTCCGGGTCGTACACACACCGGTTCTCACCGCGGCTGTCGAACACCGTCTCCACGTTCATGACGGCCCCGTCCAGTCGTACCCCGTAGATGTGGGCCCCGCTAAGGTCCGCGCCGTTCAGGTTCGCGTTGGTCAGAATCGCCCCCTCGAGGGTCGCATTCGAGAGGTCGATATCCTTCAGCCGCGTCCGGTTCAGGTTCGCACTCGAGAAGTCGCCGTCGCTGAGGTCGACTCTGCTGAACGTCGCATCGTCGAGATCCGCACTGTCGAACACCGGCGGCGTCTCGAACGTCACCCGCGCGACGGTGGCATCCGGTAGCTCCGCCCGCGAGAAGTCGGCAGTCCCCTCGACGTCGAGGTCGCCGAAGTCGAGCCCGGGCAGCGACGCTTTCGAGAAGTCGGCCTCGCCGATGGAGGTCTGTTTGACCGTCGCGTCCGCCACATCGCTGTGTGAGAAATCCGCGCGTCCCTCGAACGTGCCGCCGGTGAACACGAGATGCTCCGCGTCGATACCCGTGAACACCGCGTCGGTTGCGAACGTGACATCCTGGAGTGCGATGACCCCCTCGACGCGGCAGACGTCGAAGGAACACGCCGCCTGGAAACTCGCTCCCGTGAACGCCACGTCCGCAAACGTCGTCCCGCCGAAGTCGACCTCGGCGGTGAACGTCGCCGCCTCGAAGTTCGCCGTGTCCGAGAACGCCGCCTGCGTGACGTCCGTCTCTCCCTCGAATCGAGCGCCGTTGAACACCGCGAGATCGTCGAACTCGGCCATGTTGAACTCGGCTTCACTGCCGAATCGGGCCGACTCGAAGTGGACGCGATTCCAGAACTGGGCTCGAAAGCACCGCACTGGCCCCCGGATGTCGGCCGCCTCGAAAGAGACCGGCTCCCGACACTCCGTGCCCGCCAGATCCACGGGTCCGTCAACCGTCGCGCCGTCGAACACGAGCACACAGGACAGCGTCGCTTGCCGCGCGGACCATCCGCCGTCAAACCGCGCATGGGTGAAGTCGACCGCCTCGACACCGGCCGGGATATCCCGCTCGGTGAGGTCGACGGCCCCGACGGTCGCCCCGATGAACTGCGCCCGTCCGTCGCCGTCCGCGGCGGCCCGCTCCAGGGCCTCACCCATCGCCGCGTCGAGTGCCGCCTCGTCGGCCGTCTCGCGCTGGTGGAACGGACACCGGTCTGCATCCCCCTCGGTGGGATGTGGACACTCCCACACCCCGTCGTCGAGACGCCGCTCGTCGACGTGGCACTCGTCGGCCGCGTCACCACCCCACGTGTCAGGGTTCTCCGGGTCGAGCACGTACTCGCAGGTCTCACGCTCATCGGACATGCCCCGCACCAGACGTGGCGCGTTGTTTAACGTGGGGTTCGCTGAGCGGCATCGAACTGCGACCCGGCGCCGACAGCGTCGGACGGGCCGGATGGCGAGCCGACCGCTACGCCGTGTCGGCCGACTCGTAGTTGCGGACCCGATAGATCATCCGCAGGACGGCCACGGCGACGAGGGCACCGAACAGCAGCCGCAGTCCGACCGGGACGTCAGTGACGAGTCTGAGCAGGCCGATGGCCCCCTTGCAATCCCGACCCGAAGGGATGGTACTGCCCGTGACATTCGCGAAGCAGAGCGCTCGGCTACGTGACGCCGCCACATATTTATATGTTGTTGCACAGAATAAGATAGTGTCTGAAATGGCGAAACAGGATATAACTGTCTGCATCGATGCATATCCCGACCCGGATACCGATGTCTTTCGTATCGGTGCCGCGGACGACATCCTCCGACTACTCGCCGACGCCCACGACACGGAGTTTACAGAGGTACAAGGAGAATGCCCCGAGGCTTGACCTCGGGGTTGAATCCGACACTCTCTGGAACAAACCATTAAGTCAACACACTTCTAATCAATAGACAGCGATGGATTATAGTCACCGCTACCACGCTTACCCGACACAAGCAGTAGCGGAGCGACTGGAACATCACATCGACGTTCATCGCCAAGCGTACAACTACACTCGATACGAATACGAAAACGTTGACGCCGAGAACATCGGTTCAGCGTACAAACATCACTACCGACTCCCTGACTGGAAAGACAAGTACCCAGTCTTCTCCGAAGTCAACTCGAAGGCTCTGCAACGAACCGTCACTCGGTTCTATCAGAACCTCTCGAACCTCTCCGAGAAGAAGCAGAATGGACACAAAGTTGGGAAGTTGAAGTGGAAATCTCCGACCGAGTACCAGAGCATGACGTATTCGCAGTCCGGCTTCAAACTCAAAAACACGAGTGGCCGACACGCAACGTTAGAACTCTCCAAGGTCGGAGACATACAAATTCGCTACCACCGCCCAATTCCTGACGAAGCAGAAATCAAAGAAGTCACCATCAAGAAGGAGACAACTGGTGAATGGTTCGTCTCTTTCGGGTTGGAAACCGACGACGCCGACCTCCCCGAGAAACCCGACGGGGACTCCCTCGACGCGAGTAACAGCGTTGGGATCGACCTCGGCATCCTGAACTACATCCACACCAGCGACGGCAAGACCGTGGATTGGCTCGACCTTGAAGACGACTACGAACGTCTTCGACGCGAACAGCGTAAGTTGTCTCGAAAGGAGAACGGGTCGAACAACTACGAGAAGCAACGTCGGAAGGTATCGAAGGGCAAGCGACACATCCAGCGGAAGGTGCTGGACTACCAGCACAAGATTACGACGTGGCTCGTCCGCGAGTACGACGCGGTGTTCGTGGAAGACCTGAACGTCCAGAGTATGCTTCAGGGCGACGGGAACGCTCGGAACAAGCAGGATGCGGCGTGGCGACAGTTCATCACCCTGCTCGAATACAAGGGCGACTTGCACGGCACGCACGTCGTTCAAGTCGAAGCCCGAGGAACGACCAAGGAGTGTGCGTCGTGTGGCGTGGAGACGGCGAAGCCTATCTGGGTGCGTGAACACTCTTGTCCAGCGTGCGGGTTTGAGTGTGACCGTGATGCGAACGCTTCGTTGAACGTGTTGCAGAGAGGCTTTTCTGAATTAGGGCTGGGATGGCCCGAATCAACGCCCGTGGAGACTACGCTCCCTACGGACACGGATTCCGTGTCTGCAAAGCGCGTCGTAGAAACGGGAAGCCTCGGGGCTTGACCCCGAGGCGATTCACGATCCCCGAACTCGTCGACGCCACGGGTGTCTCCCGCTCGACGGTGTGGCGGGCTGTCGACCTTCTCGACAGTATCGGTGCTATCCACATTCGAGAGACGCCACAACGAAACCACATCGCAATCAACCCGGACCGACTCCAGAAAGACGATCCGATTCTTGCTATTCCGCAGTCGGAGTTCCACGCACCGATCCAGGCATTCGTTGACCGCGTGCAGGCCACGCTCACTGACGCCGACGGGGTCGACGATCTCCTCGGTATCGTTATTTTCGGGAGCGTTGCTCGGGGCGAGGCTGACCGCCAGAGCGACGTCGATTGTTTCGTCGTCGTCGATGGCGACCGGACGACAGCCCGCCGGCGGATTGCCGATGTCGTTGCAGATCTCCAATCGGACCGCTTCGACGGTGACCGATTCGCGTTCGAGCCGTATGTCGAATCCGCCGAGAGCGCACGCAGAGCCGGGTCAAAACTCCGCGACATCTTCGCTGAGGGCATTACGGTGTACGGTAGCGGCCACCTTGACTCACTTCGAAAGGAGGTCGTCGCAGATGAGTAGTACGCGAATCGAGCAACTCATCGACAACGTGCAAGCCGCGTTCGACCGCCGCCCAACAGATATCGAAGCCGGGCTTGAGGTCAGGATGGGCTCGCTTCAGCAGCGCGTGCTGAAGCGATGTACGAGCTCGCCACCGAGATGCATACATACGTTATAGAGACTCAAGGAGAATACCTGCGGCTTTAGCCGCAGGATGAATCCGACAATACCCTACACGAACCACGTTCGATGGCATTCCCGAGTGTCCAACCGCAGCTTCAAGTGGTGCCATATACTAAGAGATGTAAGGTCTGGTCGGAACGGAGCGATTCCGAACGACCTTCGGAGGCGGTCTCCCCGCCACCCAATGAGACAGTATCCGAAACGCCAACACGGTGAACGCGAATGCTAGAAGCGTTCGTCTCGTGCCTGTTGGTTGAGCACGCCCCCGATACCTCCAAGTCCGTCGAAGCGTCAGCGACTCCCTGCTGGCAAAAACAACAGATGGGAGTCAACGACGCTGAGGATAGGAGTAACGGCGGTTTGGCACCGCCAGACAGCCCCCGACCACGATGGCTGGGTTAAACGGGTTCCCGTTAAGTGCCGGAGTCATGGTTGCGAACCTGAAACTCCCACCGCTCGGGATTCCTCCGTCTTCAGGCGGAGGAGGATGTCAATGGGCGGTCTCGACAGGGGCACGAGTGTCTCTGCGGGGAGACAGCGTAAGGCGTTGACGCCGCAGCGGGTTCAGCGAAGGTAGGTTTCCAGTTTATCCACCACTCGTTCGACGAAGGCGTCGGTCACACGACCCTGCCAAGCGACGAAGTCCTCGCGTCGCGGCGAGTGGACTGCCCACGGTGAGACGAACGAGTCTCGGGGCACACCGCCGACCTCCCAGACCGCGTCTGGTAGCGTGAGTGAGTCCTCGTACTCTTTCGTTGAGATGGCAACGGTGATGTACTGTTCGCGGCCAAACGGGTGCGCCTCGGTGTTGAGGACGAGCCACGGGCGCTGTGTGTCTCTCCCCAGCTTGAACGGGTCCGAGCTCCGGACGACATCGCCACGTTCCGGTTGCATTCAGGATTCGTCCCCACGATTATCTTGGTCACTCGGATGGAGGGTGTCAGGCGCCGTGGCGTTCCACTCCTCGGTGTCGATACCACCATCGCTCTCGTCCAATCGCGCGCTGGCGAGATGCAGGTCATACGCATTCATTAACCGACGTTCGTTGGACGTGATCGCCCAGTACTCGCCGCGATGCCGAACCAGATTTCGCGCCTTCAGACGTGAGAGTGCGGTCCCAACGGTGTTCGGGCTCTCTTCGATCGCACTTGCGATCTCGGAGCGGGTGAATGCATGGTCGCGGTGCGTGTACAGATACGTAACCACCTGTTCAGGGACTGTAGGGCCCTGTGGAAGATCGCCGGATTCGAACTCATCAATGCTTACGGGCATGTGTGTACTTTGTGTACCACCGTAATTAGTGTACTGGGGCTCGTTGAGCAAGAGCCCGCTGTTAAGCCGTTGACGCCGCCGCGAGTAGTGAGACGAACGGATGGAGGGTGATGTCGGTTTCCGACCCCTCACGAATGAACGAATTACTTGGTTGAGAGGAAACGGAAAGCCCGCTACGCCGTGTCGGCCGACTCGTAGCTACGGACGCGATAGATCATCCGCAGGACGGCCACGACGACGAGGGCACCGAACAGGAGCCGCAGTCCGACCGGGACGTCAGTGACGAGTCTGATCAGACCAATGGCTGCCGTTGCAATCCCGACCCGGAGGATGGTACTGCCCGAGATATCGCGAACCACGTCCTCGGGGATCTCCGTGCTCGAATCGTAGCCCGCCACAAGGAACGTCCAGCCCTGGAACTTGATCAGCCACCCGAGAAGCGTGACGACGGTGCCGGCACCGATCCACTCCAGCGCACCGGGCGAGAACTCGATCACGCAGCGTCACCTCCGAGCGAGCCGGATGCGCCTGGGTCGTGGGCACCGGCTCTCTCGGTGAGCCGACGCGGGCCGTCAGCGGCCTGGTCGAGTGGGCAATCGTCAGCGATGGACTCGGTTGGGGACATCGGGACGGGCATCGGTAGTCACATTCGGCGTCTCACACGCCTCGCCCATAAGAGTTATAGACGGATTGATATATTATCGGTCGCGTTTCAAAATCACGTTTGAGCGAGTCGTGGGGATGATCGGCCCGAACGACGGTTTCCACGTCGACGCGTAGTGAATGCGGGCCGAATCGCTGAATCGCAGTTTTGATTCAGTTCTGTCAGATTCAGACGTCACGCCCGCCTCTGCGGGACACGCGCTCGGTGTGGGTGACGGTTGCGTCCGCATCGAGGAACAGCCGGAGGGTGGAGGACTCCCGCTCGAGGTCGACACGATACGTCTCGGGGTCGGCCTCGACCTGCTCGGACGTCCATCGGTCATCATACAGATACTGGTTGAACTCCCAGACGCCGGAATCCAGGATATCGAGCCCGTGCTCCCAGTGGAACGAGACCGCCTCGGGGTGATAGGCAGCGGCGATAGGTAACGGGAGGCTCAGGAACCGCAGACACGCCTGACACTCGCTGGCCGTCACGTACGAGACGGGCGTCTCGTCGGCAAAAGGGAGGTCCGCGGCGGCCAACACGTCCGTCTCGATGCGGCCGGCACACTCCGGGCAGACGCCGCGACGAGTTTTGAGCAGGTCGCCGGCCTGCTCGCGGGCCACCGACTCGATCAGTTCCTTGCCGGAGCGGGCCCGCACCTGTGCCGGTCGCACCCGGTAGGCGTTGGCGCCTCGCTCGCAGTTCGTACAGTACATCAGGAAGTACTGGTCTTCCAGCACGGCCCGGAGCGTCGTCTCGCCACAGAACTGACAGCCGCCCTCGGTTTCGACGTGGCCGATGTCGTCGGGCTGGCGAAAGTTCTCGGCGAGGATGAACCGGACGAGCTGTTCGCCGGCGTGGGTGAACGCGTAACCCTGCTCGTGTTTCCGGAGGAAGGTTCCGGTGAGTTCGCCGAGATGGTACGACAGTTTGGACGTGTCGTCGACGTCGACCCGGTCGTAGATCTCCGAGAAGGACAGCTGTGCGACCCCCGTCCGTTTGTTCTCGTGTTGGGCGACGGCGACCGTCCGCAACACGTCGAGTCGCGTCGCGTCCGAGAGTAGCTGGAACACCTCGTCCGCCCCCGTCGGATCACCCATAGCTGTCGATGGATCACCACGATATTCAACGTTCGGTCCAGTGGGGGTATGCGACGGCCTGTGTTCACCGTCGGCGACTCACAGATACAGATGCTGTCGCAGAGGTCGTGCTGCATCGAGAGTGCAGGTTTCGCACGGGCCGTCGCGGTAGAGTAAGATGAACTTGTCTCTGCCACGCGAGTAGCGTACCTGGTTGGTTCGCGGACGCATCCGACAGTTCGACGGCACCCACGCCTCTCGCTATTGTTCATACAAAGAACACGCTACTGAACGTTCGGAGAGCGTGTTGTCGTGGTGGGGGGTGGCGAACCATGAGTCCCGCCCAACGTGTCCGGTCGGTGTCTATGGTCTCGTCGAAAGACCGGATTATGGCTCCGGCCGTGGTCCATAACGAAGTGTCTCAGTAGCCTGATTCTGGTCGCCATCGAGACGAGATCACTATTCGAGGTCCGACAACATGGACCGACTGACACACCCGAGCTCGCCCCTGTGGAGGGGTGACGCGTGCACCGTCGTGTCGATCGGACGGATGGGCTGGTGCCCGCAGCCGACGGTATCGCGGATTCACACGAGCAGATTCACGCACGAAGAGACCCCAACAGTCCCCAACAGTCATGAGCAACGATAACCCCGAGACGACAACCGTATCGACCTCCGAACCGCTGCGAGCGACCCGCCGAAGCGCACTTCGCGGTGCGGGCCTCGCCGGCGTACTCGCGATGGCTGGTGGCAACGTCTCTGCCAGCAGGAACTCCCCGGAGGCGAACACTCGCCAAACTGAGACCGAGGCCTCAGAAGACGACGAGCCAATCCCAGTAACGTGGGAGAACGTCGTACGCGCCGAGACGGACACCTACTTCCAATCACACGTCGGCAACGATGGCTTAGGCGCATTCAAGCACTACCGCGATTTCCCACCCATCGAGGAGCAGCAGACCCAACCCAAGGCACCGATCGCTGACGCGCTGTACTCGTGGGGGATATTCGACCTCACCGAGCCGCTAACCATCACGAAACCGGACACCGAGGGCCGATACCAGTCGATAGTTATCACCAACCAGGACCAGTACGTGAAGGGAGTTCTCTACGATTCTGGCGAGTACACGTTGACGCAAGAGGCGGTCGGAACGCGGTACGTCAGTGCGCTGATGCGCACGTTCATCGACCGGAGCGATCCGGACGACGTGAGCGAAGTCCACAGACTCCAGGACGCGACGACGACCAGTCAACGATCGTCTGGAACGTTCGAGATTCCCAACTGGGAGCAGGAATCGCTCGAAGCCCTCCGCGACGCACTCGCCACGGTCGGGGAAACGATGGACGATTTAGCAGGCGTCTACGGCGACGTCGACGAGGTCGACCCCGTCAAACACTACATCGGCTCCGTGGCGTTCGGCCCGGGTGGAATTCCCGAACCGTCGGAGGCGCTACTCGTGATGCGGTATCCCGACCAGAACGATGGCGAGACGCCGTACACGCTCACCATCGATGACCCCGATGGGGTCCCCGTCGACGGGTTCTGGTCGGTCACCGTCTACGACAGTGACTGGCTTCTCACGGAGAACGAGTACGAGGCGTACTCGGTCAGCAACGTGACCGCCGAACGCGACGACGACGGGCGCGTCACGATCCACTTCGGTGGTGACCCCGAGCAGCCGAACTTCATCTACACGCCTGAAGGATGGCAGTACATCGTCCGGCTCTATCGGCCACGCGAATCGGTCCTCGACGGGCGCTATCAGTTCCCCGAGGCACAGCCAATCGAGTGAGTACGAAAGAGAGCCAATCATCATGAGTAACGAGACACACGAGACGACGGCTGACTCGGACGCCGAACCCCTGCGAGCGACCCGCCGAACCGCACTTCGCGGGGTGGGCCTCGCTGGCGTACTCGCGATGGGCGGCAGCGCCAGCGCCCACCAGAACTATCCGGGCACGAACGCCCAGCGGACGAACCAGCAGACGTCGGGCGGTGACGAGTCGGTCCCGGTGACGTGGGAGAATTACCCGCGCGCCAACTGTCACGTTACGTTCCAGTCGGCTGTCGACCTGGGCGGGTTCGGGCAGTTCTACCATCGCAGGAATGTCACGCCCATCGACGAGCAGCAGGCTGTCGGTGAGAACCGTGACGTGCTCGCCTCGTTTGGGGTGTTCGAGTTGACCGAGCCGGTCACCATCACGCTCCCGGACAGCGGTGACCGATACATGTCGATGAACGTTCAAGACGAGGACCAGTACGTGAAGACGTTCGCCACCGACCCCGGCGGGTACACGATAACACGGGAACTCGTAGACACTCGGTATGCTGGCGTCCTGGTCCGGACGTTCGTCAATCCGACCGACCCGGCCGATCTGGAACAGGCCCGGCAACTCCAGGACGAGATCGAGGTGACCCAATCGTCGGCCGGCTCGTTCGAGGTTCCCAACTGGGAGCAGCGATCATACAGACAACTCACCGACGCGCTCGTAACAGTCGGATTGACGGTAGACGACTACGTGGGCGCGTTCGGCTATGTCGACGAGGTCGACCCCGTGAAATTCTTCATCACCAGTACGGCAGGGTGGACCGGCGTTCCGGAACCGTCGGAAGCGGTAGTCCTTCAGCGGACCCCCGCCCAGAACGACGGCACGACGCCACACATACTCACGATCGATGACGTCCCCGTCGACGGGTTCTGGTCGGTCACCGTCTACAACAGCGACTTTTATTTAGAGGAGAACGAGTTCGACGCCTACACAGTCAGCAACGCGACTGCAGAGCGTGCGGACGACGGGAGCGTCACGATCCACTTCGGCGGTGACCCCGAGCAGCCGAACTTCATCTACACGCCGGAGGGGTGGAACTACACGGTCCGGCTCTACCAGCCGCGCGAGCCACTCATCGACGGGCGCTATCAGTTCCCCGAAGCCCAGCCGGTCGAGGGACAGGAGACCCAGCAATGAGCAACGAGACACCCGAGACGACGGCTGACGCGACCTCCGAACCGCTGTGGGCGACTCGTCGCACCGCGCGTCGCGGAGCGGGCCTCGTCGGCGTACTCACGATGGACACCGGCAGCACGAACGCCCGCCAAGACGCTCCCGGCGTGAGTGGCCAGCAGACGTCGGACAGCGACGAGACGGTCCCGGTGACGTGGGAGAACTACCCCCGTGCCAACTGCCATGCGAAATGGCAGGCAACCGTCGACGACGGCGGGTTCGGACAGTTCTACAATCTTCGGACTCTCACCCCCATCGACGAGCAGTTCACAATCGGGTTGAATCGCGACACGCTCTACTCGTTTGGAGTGTTCGATCTGATCGAGCCAGTCACCATCACGCTCCCGGATGCCGGTGACCGCTACCTGTCGATGAACGTGCAGAACGAGAACCAATACGGGAAACTGTGCGTGTACGATCCTGGCGAGTACACGATTACACAAGACCTGACGGGGACTCGATATGCTGGCGTCGCGATTCGCATCTTCGTCGACCCGGACGACCCGGACGACGTGAACCAGGTCCGCCAGCTCCAAGACGAGATCGTCGTGGAACAGTCCTCGGCTGGCTCGTTCGAGGTGCCCAACTGGGACCGACAATCACTCGGCCAACTCACCGACGCGCTCAACACGGTCGTGGCCACGGTGGATGACTTCTCGGACGGGTATGGTTACGTCGACCAGGTCGACCCCGTGAAGTTCTTCCTCCTCTCGACGTCGGGGTGGACCGGCGTTCCGCAGCCCTCGGACGCAATATTCTTCTTCAAAACCCCCGCCCAGAACGACGGCACGACACCACACCGACTCACCGTCGAGGACGTCCCTGTCGACGGGTTCTGGTCGGTCAGCGTCTACAACAGCGAGCTGTTCTTCGAGGAGAACGAGTACGACGCGTACTCGGTCAACAACGTGACCGCCGAACCGAACGACGATGGGAGTGTTACGATCCACTTCGGTGGTGACCCCGACCAGCCGAACTTCCTCTACACGCCGGACGATTGGAACTACGTGGTCCGACTCTACCAACCGCGAGAGCCGATTCTCGACGGGCGCTATCAGTTTCCCGAGCCACAGCCGGTCGAGTGAGCACCCGTATGGATACCGGCCTCGACGCTTGATTCGGGTGTATTGCAACGGTATCAGGCGTGAACCGCCTCGTGGTCACGCCCCGAGGAACTCGCCTTGCGTATACATATCACGGGGGATACCCGCGTCTTCAGGCGCGGGAGGATGTCAACTGTAGATTGCCTCCGGAATTCGGATGGACCCACGCTCGCGATACACCCATGCGGCGGCGAGCAGACAGACGATCCCGATCTGGACGATTCGGACCTCCAGATTCGCGGCCAGCGTGTTCCGCGTCACGTCGCCGATTGCGAGTATTTCGACAGTTCCCAAGGATTCTCCAGTCAGAACGGAGGTGGGGAAGCGGCCGAAGTGGATCCCGATCGGGAGTGCCAGGTCACCGGTGAGAAGATACGCGAACGCGAACATCGTCCCCGTGAGTGCGGCGTCGACGGCCACGAGAACGCTGCCACGATACACCACGTGCAACAGTCCGAACACTACCAGACTGCCGATGGTCGCACCGCCGACAGCAGCCCTCGTCGAAAGCCCACGTGCGGCTAGCCCCGCTGCGAAGTTGTCGATCAGAATCCGTCGATAAATGACCTCCTCGTACACGTTCCCGAGGAGAAAATACCCGGTGAACACGGCCAGGACGGCAGCGACAACGAGTGGCTCCGCCGGGGACCGAACCCCTGCCGCCGCGAGATCGAGAGCACGAATCCCTCGGAGTTCGCCCCACCACCACGATACCAAAATCCCAAGCAGGGAGATACCCACACCGGCGGCGAACGTGCCAAGCCACTGGCTGTCGATACCGAGGCCGAAATCGCGGAGGGAGGGTCGTTCGAGGGTTCTCGCGGCGTAGACGCCGACGAGAATCATACCCACATACACACCCCCGATGAGACACCCATAAACCAGGAATTGGAACCCGGAGAGGTCGCCGCTCGTGCCGGGGATCACCTGTCCAACCACCTGGAGGGCACCCAGATAGACCACGACGCTGAGTATCGCCGGCAAAAGCCCCCTCACACTCGCGCGAATCCGGTCTGAATCAGCCTCTCGAAGAACGTTCATTCGATCTGAACATATTTCTAGGCTGTTAATATAAACCTGTATATGGTCCAGAGACGGACGGCGGCGACCCATTGCCCGTCCGGAGCGCGCCGCACGGTGGTTCGCGGGTCCCTGTCTCGACGAGGTGACAGAAAGTCAAGGAGAAAGCCCACGACTTCAGTCGTGGGAGTAGTCACGTCTCGATCAACGACCCGTGCGGATGGCAACCGATAGGCCGCGCCCCGGCACTCGCACCAGCATCTATCAGATACGATTCAAAATACGCGTTGAGCGAATCCGTGCCGAATGGCCCGACACGCCTATATCTGCCCCACAGACACGCAAGCACCCACTCTGTGGCTCAATTCTCCTTTTGAAGCGGTTCTGGTAATATATCAATTATTCGATAATACTTATGGCCGTTTCCGGTGACCCACCGAACGGGTGAATTGTCGAAATGGTCCCCACGCGACAGACCGACTGGACGTATCGACCGACGACCGCACACACGTTCCGGAGGGGTGACCGATGAGCGACGCGCTTCGGCGGCTGTTCGGGGCCGTCACCGAGCACAACCTGCTCGTAGTCCTGCTCATGCTGGTGGTGACCGCGGGGGTCGCCGCGGGTACGATGCATCTTGAGTTGGGCCAGAGCGGGCCCCCGAGTGCCGACGACTCCGAGGTCGCCCAGAAGATGACGTACATCCAGGAGAGCTACGGCACCGCCGACGGCAACGAGACGGCGACGAAACCGGCGGCCGTTTACGTGCGCTCGGAGGACGGGAACGCCCTCTCGAAGGCCGCGTTGCTCGACTCGCTGCAGTTCCAGACACAGGTCCGCGAGAACGCCTCGGTCGCGGCGGCGCTCGGTGACCGCGAGGTCATCGGCGTGGCGAACCTCGTCGCGACGCGGGCGGCCGACGAGCGGGACCCGACGCTGGACCAGCAGATCGCCGCGCTCGAGAGTGCCAGCGACGAGGAAATCGAGCGGCTCGTCCGTGGAACGCTCCGCGAGGGCTCGCCGGCGCTCCGCCTGCTGCCCGACAGCTACGAGCCGGGGACGGCGACCGCCGCGAGCCACCGCATGGTGTTCCCGCTTGCCGACAGCGACGACCGGTCGGCCGCGACCGCGGCGCTCCACGAGACGGCGAGCGACCGACAGAAACTGGATTACTTCACCGCCGGCGAGCACGCCAGCGCCGACCGGACGGCGGCGTATCTCCGCAACACGATGGAGCTCATCGTGCCGGCCGCGCTCGCCATCATCCTCGCGGTGCTTGCCATCTCGTATCGCAACTTCGTCGACGTCGCGGTCGGATTCACGGGCGTCGTGCTGTCGGTGGTGTGGATGTTCGGCATCCTCGGCTGGCTGCAGATTCCCGCGGGCGTGTCGGTCATCATCGGCCCGGTGCTGATCGTCGGCTTGAGCGTCGACTACGGCCTCCACGTGTTCATGCGCTACCGCGAGCAGCGCGGCGACGACGAGGGCGTCCGCGAGCCGATGGCCCGCGGGCTCTCGTCGGTGACGGTCGCGCTCGGGCTGGTGACGCTGACCGCCATGCTCGGGTTCATGGCGAACGCCACCAGCCAGCTCACGGTCATCCGGCAGCTGGCCGTTGCGATCACGCTGGGCGTCCTCTCGACGTTCGTCATCTCGCTGACGCTCGTGCCCGCGCTGAAGGTGACCATCGACCGCCTGCTCGAACGCGTCGGGCTCGACCGGCAGACCCAGCCGCTCGGCAAGCGCGGGCGGCTCCGCCCCGTCCTGCAAAGCGGCGCGACGCTCGCCCGCCGGGCGGCGCCGGTCGTCATCGTCCTCGCGCTCGTCGTGGGCGCGGCCGGTGCCGTCGCCTGGACTGATCTCGACCGGCAGTCGATCCAGCAGGGCCAGGGCGACGTTGCCGAGTGGAAGCAGGACCTTCCGGGCCCGGTCGGCTGGGACGTCTCCGAGGCGTCGAAGCATCGGAGCTACGTCGACGACCAGTACCGGGCCGCCGACGAGGCCCAGCAGCCGCGCTCGAGCGTGCTGCTCGAGGGTGACGTGACCGATCCGTCGGCCCTCGACCGCGTGCAGGCCGTGCAGCAAGCAACTGGAGAGAGCAAGGTCGTGTATCAGCGTGATGGGGCCGCCGCCGTGCGGTCGCCGCTGACTGTTATCTCGGCCGTCGCCGCGGAGGGCGAAACGGTCGCCGAGACCGTTGCCGCGGCCGACACGGATGGCGACGGCGTCCCGGACCGGAACCTCGAGGCGGTGTACGATGCCGTGTACGCGGCCGCGCCGGAGCGTGCCGGGCAGGTCATCGACCGCGAGGGCGGCGAGTACCGCTCGCTGCGGGTCGTCGTCCCTGTCGAGTCGGACGTCACCATCGCGGATCGCGCCGCGGGCATGCGGGCGATCGCCGCTGCTGGAGATGGCGGTGCGGTGTCGGCGACGGCCGTCGGGAGTGGCGTGCTCCAGGAGATCCAGCTGTCGCGGACCGCCGACAGCATCCTGCAGACGCTGGTGATCGCGCTCGTGGCGGTGAGCCTGCTTCTGGTCGGCGTGTATCGGCTCCTCACCGGAAGCGCCTCGCTCGGGGCCGTGACCGCGCTGCCGATCGTTCTGGTGTCGGCGCTGGTGATCGGCGGGATGTGGGTGTTCGACGTGCCGCTGACGCTGTTGACGGCGCTGCTGTTGAGTCTCGTCATCGGCATCGGCATCGACTACAACATCCACGTCAGCGACCGCTTCGTCCAGGAGCGCGAGCGCGGCCGGTCAGTTCAAAAGGCGCTCGTCGAGGCGACCACCGGCACCGGTGGGGCGTTGCTCGGGAGCACGTTGACGTCGGCCGGTGCATTTAGCGCGTTGCTGTTGCACCCGAACCCGCAGTTCGAGAACTTCGGGACGCTGGTCGTGCTCGCGATGGTCACGTCGTTCGTCGTGGCCGTGTTCGTCCTCCCGAGTCTGCTGGTGCTGTGGGCTCGATACGGTGGGCTGGGTATCGCTGTCGGGCCGGAGGTCGACGTGTCGGCGCAGGCCGACGACTGACGGCCAGCTCGACCAGCCCTCTGAAGGCCGCGGCTGCCCCGCCTGTGCGGCCGAGATTCGGGGTAGTTTCGAGGATCGTCGGTTGATACGGCGGTCGAGGATGGCCGTCGTGCGCAGGGTCACGCGCGCTCTACTGGACCAACGTTCACATGGTGAGCCGCACAGAGTGCCACCTGTCGATGACTGACGCCCCCGATGCCGCTGCGGTGCCGGACGCACTCGTCGACCGCGATCAGTGGGTCTGCTGGCAGCGGCAGGACCGCGACGGAAAGACGACCAAGGTGCCGATCAATCCAGCAACCGGACGCTTCGGTTCCGCGACTGACGCGGATACGTGGAGTGACTTCGCCACCGCCCGGGAGCGCGTCGCGGATGGGACTGCCGCGGGCGTCGGGTTCGTGTTCACCGATGCCGACCCCTTCGTGGGCGTCGATCTCGACGACTGTCGCGTGCCAGAGACGGGTACGTTGACTGACGAGGCGGCGGCGATCGTCGACGAACTGGACTCGTACACGGAGGTGAGCCCATCCGGGACCGGCGTACATGTCCTCGTTGAAGGCGAACTGCCAGAGGGACGGAACCGGCATGGCGACGTCGAGTGTTACGAGACGGCGCGGTTCTTCACAGTCACCGGCGACCACGTCGAGGGCAGGCCGACCACCGTCGAAGCGCGGCCCGAGGCGCTAGCGACCGTCCATGAAACGTACGTGCAACCGGACTCGGCCGACAGGGAAGCGGAGACAGCGGCAACCGCCGCTGAGGAAGCCGCCGTGGATGACGGCACGGCGTCGAGTGAGGGAGGACGCCTCGACGACGGAGAACTGGTTGAACGAGCCAAAGCGGCGGCGAACGGCGACAAGTTCGCCCGCCTGTGGCGAGGCGACACGAGCGGCTACGAGAGCCACTCGGAGGCCGACATGGCCTTGTGCGCACTCCTGTCGTTCTGGACGGGCGGTGATGCCGAGCGTATCGACCGGCTGTTCCGCCGGTCGGGGTTGATGCGCGAGAAGTGGGACGAGCAGCATTTCGCGGATGGGAGCACGTACGGCGAGAAGACCATCGAGCGGGTGCTACGGTCTGCAGACGAGTTCTACGCGCCCGACGGTGACGCGCCGACCCAGCCGGCGTCCGATGACTCGACGGAGTCTGTCCCGGACTCAGCAGCCTCTGAGACGGCCGCCCGGACCGCGTCGCCGGACGAGCATCGCGAAGCGCTACAGGAACAGGTGGAAGAGCTCCGCGCCCAAGTGGAGCGGCTGGAGCGCGAGAATCAGAAGCTCCGGGCGGCACTCGAGAAAGCGGAATCGGATGGGGATTCCGCTACGGCCGATGAGAATCGGTCAGGTTCGGGGTGGCTCGGATCGCTGTTCTCCAGGTAACCAGATACATACGAGAACAGATATAACGGGGTGTTCGGGTGGCAAGACGACCGCGGACCGTGTTCCCGGTACCGGTATCGGAGACGGCCCGAGAACTGATGTTCAATCCCAGTTACAGGCGATATGCGACGTCAAATTCGGCGATAAAGGGGTTCGAGCGTGACTTCATACCCAGCCGGTCCCCCGCAAGATAACGTGTACAGTCTCCGCTGCGGAGGAACTAGGCTCAGGGAGCGAAACACTCGATACCAGGCGTCGCAAGCCAGTTCATTGGCATTCCAGCGTCGCACGTGGGAATCCCGGCCCACCATTACAACCGTCGAGTACCCTCCGAATTGCGTTCAACTCCGGACGCAGTCGTGCGATTCGCCATTGCAGCGGCCCGGCGCCTCCGGACCCCAGATCGTTCGAGCCACTGGCATCCAGCGCGAACCATCTTCTTCGCCCCGATTTCGACAGGGACGACATCTCGGCCTCCCACCTCATGCCGGTGCGTCCTAGATTCGGTCACAGCCCCCTGAACCACGTTATCTTGCGGATATCGGGTCAGGGTTGAAAGCTAGCCACGCCCTCTAACCCCACCGCGACCAGTCGTCGACCCGATCCGACACGGGTCGGTCGACCTCTCAGAGAACGCACATACGCCGAGTCGCCGCACACGAGGTGCCCGGGAAGCGCCGCTTCACCTCAGGGATTCATCCACGATCGAAACTGCACGCTCCCCACCTAGGGCACCACTGCAAGCGCACTCACCAGGCGGGGTCAGCGGCCTCGAGCTGGCTACGGAGCCAGTCGAACGGATAGACCGCCGTCGCGCCAGCCGCATCCAATCGATACTGCTGGACCGGCGTGCTCTCGGAATACGACGTGTCGAGGCGGGGCTCACCGTCCGGCGGGTCGTTGAGCGCCTCGACCACCTCGCGGCCGGCCGAGTGGCTCAACACGATCCAGATTGCCTCCTCCGGATCGCAACTGGCCATCTTGTCGAAGTCCTCGGGCACCGCCTCGGCGACATCGTGGTTGATGCGCTCGACCTCACCCGTGACGACGATCTCGCCGTCGGCATCGAGGCCAGCCAAATCGAGCCGCTCGGCGGAGCCCGGTTCGGTCGAGTTCCCCGACTCGAGATCGTAGTACGCCTGCACCTCGACGACATTCGAGTCGGGGTCGGTGACGAACTCCTGCTCGAACAGCTGTTCGCCGACCTCGACGCCCATGACGTGCTGGGTGGACTCGCCGAGATCACCCTTGCCGTGGCCGTGCGCGACGCCCCGACGATGATCGACGCCGATGACGTCGCGGCCCTCCGGCGTGACCGTGTAGAGCCGATGTGGGTAGTCGCCGTCGTGGCGGAGCAGTCCGGCCTCGAGCAGCTCGTCCACCGCCGCAGGGTCGATGTCGATGTACTCGCGGAGCCGAATCATGCTGTCGTGCAGGAGGTCGTAACAGGGCGCGTCGTAGCGGCGGCGATGCGCCCGATACACCGCCCGCAGGAACATGAGCTGAGCATCCGACCAGCCGGTCGCCGCGCGCTGCTCGCGGTCGAGCGGGAGGTTCACCTGACAGATGGGGATATCATCGGAATCGACCTCCCCGTCGGGATGGCAGTCGACGGCGTCCGTCAGCCCGTCAGCCGTGGGCTCGTACCACGCCTCACACTCGGTGCAGACGATCCCATGCCGGTCCGCGTCGTACCGAAGCTGGCTCGGCAGGCGCGACGTGTACGGAAGCGCGGAGTCGACACGGGGGCGCCGCTCGTCGTTCGCCTCGGCCTCTGTGTCGTCACCGGGCGCCGTGGCGGCCTGCCCCTCGGCTGTCGTGCTCGGCAGCGCGAGCGGCAGCCCCATGCGCTCGCGAGTCCGCTCGATGCAGGAGCGCTTGCGGCTCTCGAATGCCACCTCGAGCGCCTCCGTGAGATCCTCGTCGCTCGCGGGATGCGCCGCGGGCGGGTCGGCGGAGACCAGTTCGAACGGCCGAGGAGAGGGCGCGCGGAACGGTGCCGCGGCGTCGACGAGCCACTGGCCGCGGTCCAGGCCTCGCAAGCGGGCGCCGACCGACGGCTGGGGCATGTCGTCGGTGGCCAGCCGCGCGGCGAGGTCGTCATCCTGACCGATGGGACCCGTGATGATGGTGCCGACATCGTTCAGCAACTCGCCGTACGCCCGGCGTGACTTCTGGCTGAGCTGGCCGGGGAACTGCATGGCCAGCGTGATCGCCAGGCCGAACGCGCGGCCCTGCGAGAGCAGGTCGGCCAGCAGGTTCGTCTCGGCGACGGTCGCCGCCTCCTCGATATAACAGTTGACGAGCGGCGGGTCGTCCTGTCGGCTCGCTCGGCGCTTGCACGCGCTCCACAGCGTCGAGAGGACGGCCAGCGTGAGCGCCCGCTGCCCGCCCCCGCCGAGATCACCCATATCGAGGATGATGGTGACGTCCTCGTCGAGATACGCGGTGAAATCGAGCCGTGTCTCGCCTGGCTGTTCTGGCTGGGGCGCATCGCCATCGCCTTCGTCTGCGGCCGCCTCCGTGACGTGATTGAACAGCCGGGCGAGCCGGCGGTCGCGGGGCACCTTCTCGATGCGGGTGAGCACCCCGGACATGATGCTCCCGAACATGTCGTCGGTGTCGTGGACGACGCTCTCGAGTAACGATTCGATTCGGGCCTCCGAGACCGGCGGCGGCGACCGCTGGTCGCGCATCCGCTTGGCGGCGTCGTGTAACTCCTGGTGGCTGAACGCGTCCGCCCCGTGGACGGGGTCGAACAGCGCCTCGATCAGATACCCGATGACGTCCCGGGCGCGTTTCGCGTCGTCGTCCGTGTCCAGCAGGCCATCGAGCAGTTCGAGGTAGTGGTCGATGCGGCTCCCGATGGCCGTATCCCGTGGGATGCCCGCCTCCAGGTCGGCGCGAATGTCGAAGAACGTGAGCGCGGGGACGGTCCGTGCACAATCCAGGTAGTAGACGCCCTCGAGATCGCCATAGCGGGCGTAGTAGGCGCGGAGGTAGTCGGTGGCCATCCCGGCGCCCTTCGGGAGGACGAACACGTCGGCGCCGTCCGTGGCGGCCGCATTATCGAGCGCGGCGCGGGCCAGCGCCGTCGACTTGCCGCTGCCCGTGGGCCCGAACCAGGCGGTGTGGAGCGGCTGGAGGGCCGGCGGGAGCGCGAGGGGCTCGTCGAGCGCCTCGAGCGTCCCCAGGGTGAGACCCTCCGTCCGGTACGGTTTGAGGTGCTCGGTCGGTAGCGGCTGGAGCGCCGTCCGCTCGCTGGGCGTCGGCGCGACGGCCTGATGGGTCGCGTCAGGGAGCGAGTCGCCGCCGAACACGCAGAACGTCGCCGCCTCGCCCGGATCGGCGACGATCGCCGGCGAGCGGTTGGTCGTCCCGGGGAAAAGGGTGTAGGGGCGCATGTAGTTCATCGACGCGTGCTCGCGGTCGACGAGGTCGCGCCACGTCTCGTCGGGATCCGCGGTGACCGCGTCGACCGTGTAATGGCCGCCCCCCACGTGACTGAACGCGCTCGCGAGGGTCTCGCAGACGCGTTCCGGGCTCGTCGTCGCTGGCGGGGCGACTGTGGTGGCCTCCGTGGCCTGCCCGTCCGTGACGGTCGGCACGCCCTCCGTGTCGCCCGTGGTGTCGCTGGTCGCGTCCGTGGCCGGGCCGCCATCGGTCGCGGGCGCCGTGGCTGTGTCCTGATCGAAGACGACGGCGCGGGCCGTGATCTGGAAGGCGTTTCGATGGTCCTTCTCGTCGAGCGCGTCGAGTCGTGACGTGACCGACGCGGGGAGGTCCGCCCGGTCGGGGGTCTCATCGTCCTCGTGCGGGCCGAGGATGACCTGAAGGAGCTGCTCCCAGGCCGTGTCCATCCGGTTCTTGAGTTCCGTCCGCCGCATGTCGGCCGCGGCCGTGTAGTCGGGCTTCGGTCGCAGGAGGGCCTGATACACCGCCGGATGCGGGCAGTCGGCGAGCGTCGCCGCGGCGCTCGCGAGCGGCGGCTCCGACGTCTCAGTGTCGTCGTCGTGAAACTCGCCGTACGGCGTCAGCTGCAGCTGCCAGTCGTCGCGGCGCTCGGCGCGGCCGTGAAGCTGGCGTGCGGCCCTGGGGTCGCCGTCGAGGCGGTCCGTGAGATCGAGCGAGACCGTCGAGAACTCGTAGCCGTGTGGGAACAGCTGGCTGCAGACCGTCGCGAGCGTGTCGAGCGCGTCGGCGGGCTGACAGCCGAGATAGTAGTCGAGCGCTGGGTCGCCACCACCGGGCGCGACCAACAGCACCTCGTAGGTGAGTTTGTCACTCGTCCCGCCGGTGAGCCGATCGAGGAAGCCGGGGTCGTCGCTGGTCGTCTCCAGTCCGTGCAGCCGTTCGATCTGGCGGGGGACCGTCCCTGGGGCCATCGCCTCGTCGCTCAGGTCGACGTGGAGGAGGTCGCGCGACATTCATCACGTGCCGACGACGTGTGAAACTAATGCCTTGTGGCCACTGCGTGGGTTGCGACACCGGGAGATTCGTTACACGTTCACCCGCTGGGTCTTCAGGTCCAAGAATTCGACCAGTTCGGCCGTTCCCTTCATGATGAAGAGCGTGCCCATCCCGCCGAGGATCGCCACGGGCGGAACCATGAGTGCGAGTTGCGGGTACCCTGCAAGCCAGACGCCTGCAAGCAGGCCACCGGCCATGAGCGACCCACTGCTCGTCGCCGGCCTACTCAGGCCCCATACCCCCACTGCCACCGTCACGCCGAGCCAGATCGGCAGCCCCACCTGCCGTGTGGCCCACGGGATACCGACCCAGATGGCCAGCACATCCAGCAGCATGAGCGTCGCGCCCCCGATCGCGAGGCGCGTCATATCGCGCCATGACTCGGCGGTCACCTGAAGCGGATACGCCGACAGCACCGAGAACGGGAGGCGCCGGCGCACCTGATAGCCGGGGCGAAGGCGAGTCATTCGGGTCGTGACCTGGCGGCGAACTCGGCGGATGGTTCGACGGATCCGACGGCTGCCCACCGTGTTCAAGCCTGCACTCGCGAGTTTGTCCCCGAATAGCGTTGCGCCGACGAACAGCACCAGGACGCGGATGAACGTGTCCGCGTCATGCCACCCGTTTCCGGTCGCAAGCAGGCGCGTCACGAACCAGTCGAGCATTCCACGCTAGTTCCGCCACCCCAGTTAGTTCAAGCTTCGTATCCCTGGAATATTCTCCTCGGTCCAGTCGGCGCCTGACCGGCTCCCGATCTTTGAGGGATTTAGCTTCCCCAACGGCAGCCGTACCGCTGCGTATCACCAGCGGTATCAGTGTTCTTCCTTGTCGGCGTGACCTCCTCCTCGCGGTAAACGGCGAGGCTTCCCACGGCACCGCACCGCTGGGGCAGTGTCTCGATCAGTTCGCGAACGTTTGCGAGGACTACGGGATCGAGGTGGCCTCACTCTCCGAAGCGTGGACCTCTCAGACCTGTCCGGAGTGTGGCGAACGCGAGCAGACGCGCCGGCATCGTGAGATGTTGGCCTGCCCGTGTGGCTTCGAGGGGCACGCCGACCTTGTCGCGTCGCGGACGCTGCTCGAACGGGCAACGAACACTGCGGTCAGGCCGACGGCACGGCCCGTGCGGTTCCAGTGGGACGACCACCGGTGGTACCCCATCGAGGGGGACGCGGTGGACCCCAACGAATAGCGCACAGACCCGCAAGGTGCCGCCGTGGTGTCGCCGTGACACCAGCGAGCGGACACTCCGTGTACGCGGAGTGGATGCCGATCCGCTGGTCGCTCGCTTTTAAAGCTGGGTGCGCTTTCAGTACTGCTCTTCTTGGGCGTTGTGTAGCCGCCTTTATAGAGACTCAAGGAGAATACCTGCGGCGTTAGCCGCAGGATGAATCCGACAATACCCTACACGAATCACGTTCGATGGCATTCCTGCGTTTCCAACCGTAGCTTCAAATGGTGCCATATACTAAGAGATTGGGCTCTGTTGAAATCCTCAGAGCGTGACAAGTTTAGCGTGCTGAATACAGCGCGCAAGTCGGTCACTCAACCCTGCCGGTCTTGATGTTCGGTATAGGCCGTCTTCTGGCCATCGAATTATAAGCAGAAGTATGATGCCAATACAGAGACAAGACAGTTCATGAGCTCCAGTCCCTCCCTTCGAGATCGAATCCGTCCGAGAGCGTTGTTGTTAATGATACTGCTTGTTGGGGGAGCGACCTTCGTTGAGTTCGTATATTTGGGGCCACCAAGTCTGTATTCGGTTGTTCTCTGGATAATTGTCGTTCCACTGTTGTTCTCCACGACAGTGTACGGTGTTCGAAGTCATCCTCTCTACCAACCGCTCGTGTATGGCAGTTTCATTGCAATCGGCGTCCTTCAGTATCTTGACAGTGACTGGTTCCTTCTCGCGGGGCTGTTCATACTCGCAGGGCTTGTTGGATTAGTTTCTGAACTCCGTAATCAGTATACTCCCACATCTTCCAGACCACAGTGATAAATTCGTATGCCTACGTCGCTCCACAACAGAACGAGTGAGACGGACGACATCCTTTGCTGAATAGACCCTCTATATTCAGCATGGCTCCAACAAACTATCAGCTATTGAGGATTTCAACAGAGCCAGAGATTGTAAGGTCTGGTCGGAACGGAGCGATTCCGAACGACCTTCGGAGGCGGTCTCCCCGCCACCCAATGAGACAGTATCCGAAACGCCAACACGGTGAACGCGAATGCCAGAAGCGTTCGTCTCGTGCCTGTTGGTTGAGCACGCCCACGATACCTCCAAGTCCGTCGAAGCGTCAGCGACTCCCTGCTGGCAAAAAACAACAGATGGGAGTCAACGACGCTGAGGATAGGAGTAACGGCGGGTTGGCACCGCCAGTCAGCCCCCGACCACGATGGCTGGGTTAAACGGGGTCCCGTTAAGTGGCGGAGTCATGGTTGCGAACCTGAAACTCCCACCGCTCGGAATTCCTCCGTCTTCAGGCGGAGGAGGATGTCAATCGCAGCTGGCCGAACGGCTCAGCGGCGGCGTATTCAGCCGGCAGTAGGTTCCTCGGCTGGCTGGTGTGATACTCATCGGCTCGCACCACTCGCCGCGTCGCTCACGACCGATCGCCCTTGGAGACACATTAATGAGCCCACCGCCCCTTCGTTCAGGTAGACCCCATGGCTACTGATCGCCGCCGAAACGCCGTCGAGGACAAACAGGAGCTCGCGACCACGATCGGGCTCTACGTCCTCGGCGAAATCTCGCTCGGCAAGGCCGCTGAGCGGACCGGCGTGACTCGGTGGGAGATGGAGGAAATCCTCCAGGAAGCCGGTGTTGAGCTGCAGCTCGGCCCGCAGTCCATGGACGAACTCAAAGATGAGGTCGATGTGGCGCTCGACCTTGAATGAGCGAGTCGTTCTCGCGGCCTGTTGTCCTCGACGCGACAGTGCTCAGCAACTACGCGAGCACTGACTCCGTTTCCTGGCTGACGACGACGCTTGATGCCCTCCAGACAGTTCCCGCGGTCCGAACCGAACTTGAGCAGGGCCGTGAGGTCGGCTACGCGTATCTAGAGCACGCCCTCGATGGTATTGAGTCGGGACGGATCGAGATTATAGAGACCGCACCGGAGCAGCTCCAGCAGGACTATCCGACGGTACAGACCCGTCTCGATCCCGGCGAAGCCGAAGCCCTGGTGGCTGCGCACACGGCTGATGGGACACTCGTGACGGATGACGGGCCCGCCCGAGCGCTCGCGGCCGAGTACGACATTGCGCTCACCGGGTCTATCGGCTTGCTCGTTCGGGGTGTTGTTCTCGAGGAACTGACCGTCGAGACGGCGGATGAGTGGCTTACGACGTGGATCGAGGAGCGGAATTACTACACACCGGTCGATAGTGTGACTGCGGCTCTTCCTGAGGACTTCGAGGAATAGCCCCGCCGTCTGAGAGATAGCCACCGGAATGGAGTGTAGTACGGATATGCTGCTTGATCGTGCTGGACTCGTCATACGTTTCGAGTAGTCGCAGTGACGTCCCGGAGTTCTCGTCAAACGTCCTCGAGAAGGACAAACAGCTTCTAGCGACAGGTGCGGTCACCTCGAAAGCCCCCGACCGCTCGCCGGCCGCGACTCGCTGCGCGCCTCGTCCCTGCGGTGCTTGCGTCGGCGGGGCACGTCGAGCGGTCGGCCCCTTTCAGTCCCGCCCCAGTTCTGTGGTAGCGTCAGCGCGCTCCATCGATTGGCTGGTGTGTCCGTCCCGGCTCGCCCCGCGCGCCGCGTTCCGCCCTCCGCGTCGCTCGCGACCGACCATTCCGGGCGGTCTGCCTGCAGTAGCGGGCGGACTGCCGGGCTAAAGTGCATGTGCCCTCGACGCCAGCGGGAAAGCGCGGAGGGTTGCGCGGCGTGGCTGCTCACCCCCCACGCTTTCTCCGCTGGTCGCTCGCTCCGGGCGGCTCACCGTCGCACTCGCGATGCTCGTGCGACGAGTCCTGCCTCGCTCCGCTCGGCAGGACGGCGCGCGGTGCTGGATGGTCGTCCGCCTCGGGCGCGCTCTCGCTCGCGCCCGTTGGGCGCTCGCGAAGGCGCGAGCGAGAGCGCACAGTCGTGACTGGTCGGTCGTGACGTCGGAAAACCCCCTGCTTGGACAGGGGGCGTCGGGCGCTGTGGTGAGCGCCTCCGGGTCGTAGAACCCATGTCGAGTTACAACACTATCGCGGAAAAGGATTCGGACGCATCGACGGACGAACAGCCAGTCGACGAGACCCCGGAGCTCCGGGCGACGGTGCAACTGGAGACGCAGGCCAAGGTGGATACGAACCATCCTGACGTCGACACCGCGTCGATGACGCTGGAAGCCGAGGAGCGGTTCCGGGCTCGGGAGGCCGAGAAGGCGCGAACGCGACGGCGGTTCGATCGGCGCGAGTCGTCGGACCGGGAGGCGCGGACGCGACTGGCAGCTACCCAGGGCAGCCGCGAGCGCCGCCGTACCTTCCAGCGGCGAGCGGCGAGCGTGGATCCGTGGGCTGCCCCCGACCGGGGCGACCCACATCGGGAGCTCGAGCAAGAGCAGGTAGCGGCAGTGAATCAACAGGCATCGCGCATCGCCCAGGAGGTGCGAGACGCCAGTAGCCGGGCGGCTGTGAGCAGACGATTGGCCGAACGGGTCGCAGATGGTAGCAGTATCCTGAGCGCATCAGTGGCGGTGATGGACGCGGAGCGAACGCGGCCCGGGTCGGTTGTGCCCATCGGGATGCTCGAAGAGGTGTCGCGCCAGGAGGTGTCGGTCGCCGGCACCATCGAAGAGCTGTGGCCGAGCAGTCACCCCAAGATCGCACAGGTCGGGCTCATCGCCGACGAGAGCGGCCAGACGAAGTTCACCAGTTGGCACCGGTCGCACTGTCGTCCGGTCGCCGAGGGTGAGCGGGTGCGAATCCGGGCGGCGGCGCTGAACTGGTACCAGGGTCGCCCCTCGATCGCGCTCACCGGCGACACACGGGTACTCCCGGTCGACGACTGAGGGGCCACCCCTCAGTCGGTTCGAGCCTCCCCACCACGCCCACCGCCCCACCCTCCGCTCCGTGCTCGTTCCCGCCGGTCACTGCGCGCGCAGCCACGACCGATGGAATCTCTCCGACTCGAGCAGTGGACGATGTCGCGAAAGCGGCGATCGGTCACCGGTTGAGTCCGGGCCGGACGGGTAACAAAATCGAGATTAACAAAATCATGATTTAGATAATCGCCAGTACTATCCTCTCACATCCAGAAGCGAAGGTATGACACAGCGACGGTTCGTCGACCGAGATGACGAACTCGAGACGCTTCGGACGGCATTCCAGAGCGAGCAAGCCGAACTGCTCGTCATCTACGGGCGGCGCCGGCTCGGGAAGAGCGCCCTCGTCCGTGAGGCGACGACCGACATCGACGACGCTGTCTACTGGCAGGCAACTGAGGAAACTCCCGAGGTACAGCTCGCCGATTTCGTCACGACCGCCAGCGAGACGTTCCCTCTCCTTGAAGACATCCAGCGCGACTGGGAAGCGCTCTTGCGGGCGCTGGGTCGACAGGATGCGATCGTCGTCCTCGATGAGTTCCCGTATCTCGTCCAGTCCGACGGGGCACTGCCCTCGAAGATTCAGCGGGTCTGGGACACGCAGCTTGAAGACACGAACATGACGCTCGTCCTCGTCGGATCGTCGATCAGCGTCATGGAGGAGAAGGTCCTCGGTGGCGGCAGCCCGCTGTACGGACGACGGACGGGTGCGATCGATCTCCCACCGCTGTCGATCGACGATGCAAGACAGTTCTATCCCGGGGACGATCCGGACACGACGATTCAGTCGTGGGGCGTCTTCGGGGGGACCCCCTACTACCTCCGTGCGATCGATTCGTCCACGACGCTCGCGGACAACATCCAGGCGCGCATCCTCTCGGAACATGGCGTCCTGCACAACGAGCCGGAGTTCCTGTTACGGACTGAGTTCGGCATCCGTGAGCCACAGACCTACTACACGATCCTCCGAGCGATCGCCACCGGGAACCGCGAAGCTAGCGAGATCGCCAACTTCGCCGGCGTCGACTCGAACAGTCTCGGGTCGTATCTCTCGAAGCTCCGTCGGCTACGGCTCGTCGAGCGGGACATCCCAGTCACGGCGAATCCGAACGCGACGCGCAAGAGTCGGTATCGATTGAAAGAACCGCTCTTCCGATTCTGGTTCCGGTACGTCTATGGACAGACCGGGAAGCTCGTCCAGCTCGGTGACGCGGCCTACGAGGAACTCGTCGAGCCGACGTTCACGGACTACATGGGGCCGATGTTCGAGATCATCTGTCAGAACGCTCTCCCGTCGCTACTCCCGAAGACGTACCAGGGAATCGGCTACTGGTGGCATCGCGAACACGAACTCGACGTCGTCGGCCTCGGGAGTGACGGGACGCTCGTCGCCGGCGAGTGCAAATACACGACACGGCAAATGACCGAAGGCGATCTCGCCGATCTCGAACGAACCGCCCAGGAGGTCCAGTGGTCGCCGGATGGGGGTGAAGAGCTGACGTATCACTACTGCTGTTTCTGTCGCTCCGGGTTCTCCGACGGGCTCCGCAGTACTGCTGCCGAACGAGACGACCTCTCGTTGTTCACGCCGAGCGATATCATCGTCTAGGTCGCCGATCCGTTCGCGCCGAACTTCTCGCGAGAACGAGACGATACAGATCTGCGTTCAGGTGCGAGCGCTGACTATGACATAGTTACCCCACGATGATGCATGTGTTCCATTCAGTGGAGTCATCGACCCACGAGTGACGTCGTGGGCTTTGCCCCTGACTTTCTGTAACGGACAGACGCATTCCGACTTGCATCTGTGGGAGGGGCGGGTTTTCGGCCCCTGAAGGGGCGAGGGGCGCTCACGAACGCGTGGGCGTCCCTCGGAGTTGATTCGAGATGGGCCATCGCGCACTCATCGCGTACGAGCGTCGTGACGAGAACTACAACCTCCATTACTCGCACTGGGGCGCCTGCGATCTCAGACTGAAACACACCATTACCGAGGCGACGCCGTTCGGCGGCGAGTGTCCGACCGAGGTCGCTCACGAGGCGTTCGACGCACTGATCGAGGGCGAGGACGTCGAGACGGGTCTTGACGAGTACGGGCGCCGCGGAACGGCGGACGTCGATCTTGAGCCGCGGGCCATGGACGTAGCGCTCGAGGAGATTCTCGCGGAGCACCTTGACTACCTGCAACATGAGGCGTTCTACATCGTCGACCGGTCGTTCGACGTCACGGCGTATCGGACGCTGTGGTTCGGCCTGCAGTACGATTCGGAGATCGTCGAGTCGAGCCCCTGCGTCGGGCACGGCGCGCTGCGGACGGTGCGCTGGTACGAGGGCGAGCCGGTCGGCGACGGCCACACGCGTGGCGCATTCGCCGGGACGAAGCGCGTCGTCGGCGACATGGTCGACCGCGGCGTGTTCGATCGCGACGGCGCCCTGGAGTATCTCGCAGCAACGGTGCGAGCGGCGACGTGCCCGCACGCGGAGGTCCGCATCACCCGAGCGGACTGAGCGACGGAGCGGGCGGGCTCTGGCGCCCGTGAGGGGCGAGGGCGCGTTCGCGTCCTCGTGTTGCAATGAACTCCGAGCATCCGCTCGACCGTCTGGAGACGACGGACCGGTCGTTGCATCGTGCCCAAACCGAGCAGTTCGCGTTCCAATTGGACGAGAGTGCCGCCCTTATGTCCAACCAGACGCACTCGTGCCACCAGCCCGTGTTTCGGGCGCGTCCGATCGGGAGATGGTTTCAAGTCGGCTGCCCAACTACCACTATGTAATGGCGACCCAGCAGTATCGAATTATCTCCGCAGATGACTCGGAGATTCACAACGAGCCACACATCGACGGGAGTCGTGTGACGGTTCGTGACGTGCAGACTCGCGTTGAGCAGCGGGGACTCAGTCCCGAGCGGGTTGCCGAGCGCTACGACCTAGATATTGCAGACGTATACGAGGCGCTTGCCTACTACCACAGCAATCCCGAGGAGATGCGCCGTGTCGAAACGCGACACGAACGTGCCGTCGCCGACGCCAAGAATCGGTCGTCGCTGACCCCTCCCGACCGCTGATCGATGGCGTATCGACTCGTTCTCGACGAGAACGTCGAACACGAGGTACTCCACCGTCTCGACAACTACGGGCACGATGTCGAGCACGTCGATTTCGTTCCTGAACTGGGCAAGGGGACGGGAGATCGCTCAATTGCGCAGTACTCGCTCGACACCGATCGCGTGATCGTGACGTACGACGACGACTTCGTGCTTGAGGTCGCCGAGGACGACTACCGAGCCGTTCTGTTCATCGGGAATGCCACACTCCCTGTTGAACAGGTCGCTGACATGATCCATGCCGTCTCGACTGCGTATCCACAGGCCGAGTTACACGGTCTCGAGTACGTCGGCGAGGAGTGGCTCTGAGAGCTAACGGCTTCGGTCTCCCTACGGGCGGCGTGTAACGGCCTTCTCGATCCGGTAGTTGGTGCCGCTGGGAGCGTCCAAGATCCTCTCGTGGGCGTACGGGTATTAATCCGAGTTCGATATGGACCATGAATTGTACGGTAAGAATGGGCTTCGGGGGCGGGCTCTGGCGCCCGTGAGGAGCGAGGGCGCGCTCGCGTCCTCGCACGAATATGAACTCGGCGCATCCGCTCGACCGTCTGGAGACGACGGATCGGTCGTTGCATCGTGCCCAAACCGAGCAGTTCGCGTTCCGGTTGGAGGCCGGCGACGTGATCGTCCGGAACCTAACCTACAAGGAGCCGTCGGAACACGAGTACCGCATCACCATCGAGGAGGGCGTCCCGGTCGACTGCACCTGTCCCGCGGAGGAGCACTACGCGCCAGCCTGCAAGCACCGCGTCGCGGTGGCAATCCGCGATGCCGTCCGTGAGGCCGCGGTGCGGATGCAGGTGGCAGCCGACGGCGGCGAGGTCGCCGACCCACCTGCGGCCGAGCGAGAACCGGACGACGAGGATGTGGCGTCAGTGACGGAACCATCCGAGGACTGCGACTGTACGAACCTTCCGGAAGGCGTGCCGTGCTGGCCGTGCTTCCGGGACGGGCGCGCGACGTTCGACGAGTAATACGTAGCGAGTAGCTACTCATCCCTCGACGCGTGGGGGAGAGATCAAACCCACGTATTTGAGAACAGTCCAAGAAGGGCCAGTGAACTACTTGCTGGCTTCAGAGATGGCTTTTTCGTACAGAGCGTCAGAAATCCAGAAGCCAGCTTCCCGAAGGGCGTCGAGTTCCGCTTCTATCTCAACCCCACCTTCGATGGCCCCTCGGAGTAGAACACCGACAACCCCGGTCACGTTGAGATCGTGTCGACGAGCGACCTGTCGGCCCTCCTGTTCATCAATCAGAAGGAGACCCGCGTCGTGTTCTACCGCAAAACAAATCGCGGCAGTCTCACCCTCGTCCAGTCGATGGTTGACTTCCACGAACAGATCGGACCGTTCAACCTCCACGAGGGAAAGGAATCCTTCGTCCCGGAGTCCATGGAGCAATTCAACGCCAGCCTCACCGTCCATAAGTTCCTCCCAGACCTGCGTCGGAACCGAGATCCGTTGAAATTGGGACCGAAGAAGATCTAGCCGATCGATGAGCGCGAGATTCAGGAGTGGCGACGTATCCGAAACGACCAGATCAGTCGCGGGCATACTCGATATCTTCTGTGAGTTCGGTTTCGGTGTAGTGTCGTTGGATTTTGCGCTCGCCGAGCAGTTCGTGGAACTCTCGCCTGGACAGCTCGGCTAACTCGCGGGCCTTGCCGAACGAGAGGATGCCACGTGCGTACAGAGAGACTGCCAGTTCTCGCTTCAGAGCCTGCGATCGCTCTGCTTCGGGCACCTGCAACGCCTCGTAGACGTCGTCGTCAATCTCGATGGTTGCCATGGTCAAACGTGGGTATAGAACGTTCTTGAGTGTTTGGCCGGTGCTTCGGCTGTATCCGTCGAATCGCGCGACACCATCGATGGGAGGGTGAGATTGTCGGCTGTGCACCATCTCGAGAGTCGTGCGGTCGCAAGGGGGGTTGTTGGCCCCTGGGAGGGGCGAGGGGCGCTACACAGCGTGCCTCGTGACCTCGAATGCGACGAGCGAACGTGTACGAACGGCGGTACGACGAATCGACCGAACAGACGGACGCGAACACCTGCCCGGAGTGCGGCGGTCGGGTGACGATGAACCGAGCGGAGACCGTGTGTGACGACTGCGGGCTGGTCCTTGCCGACGACCAGGTGGATCTCGGGCCGGAGTGGCGGAGCTTCGAAGACGGCCCGAACCGCGACCGGACGGGCGCACCGCGGACGGCCGCACGCCACGACCGCGGCCTGTCGACCGAAATCGGCCGGGGCGAAGACGCGAACGGGAACGCGCTCTCGGTGGAGAAGCGGCGTCGGCTCGGCCGGTTGCGGCGCGAGCAGCGGCGGACGCAGCGCCGCAGCAAGCGCGAGCGCAACGAGATGGTCGGTCTCACCGAGATTCGGCGGCTGTGTGGCGCGCTCGGTATCGGGACGAGCCTCCGTGACCAGGCGTGTCGGCTGTTCTCGACGGCCCAGCAGCGGGACCTCCTGCGCGGCCGGTCGATCGAGGCGATGGCAGCTGCGAGTCTGTATGCGGCGTGTCGGTGTAACGGCCGGCCACAGACGCTCGCGGACGTGGTCGCGGTCGCGCAGGTCGATGGATCGGCCATCCGGGCGAGCTACGACGCGGTGAATCGCGAGCTAGAACTGCCGGCGAAACCGGTTCCCCCGGCGCGGTTCCTCCCGCAGTTCGTCTCCGCGCTCGATCTGTCGCAGGCGGTCGAGCAACGGGCGCGGGCAGTGCTCTCGGGTACGCGGACCCCTGAGACGCACGGGGCGAATCCCGCGGGCGTGGCCGCGGGCGCGCTGCTCGTCGCGGCAGGAGATGAAGGGGAACTTCAGCGGTTCACCCAAGCCGAGCTCGCGGCGCTCGCGGATGTGAGCATCCCGACGGTGCGGCGGTATCGGAACGAGCTGGGCGACAAGCAGGTGCCAGGACTGGCCGCGGACTGAGTGTCACCCATTTCTGTCGTGGCCGAGTGCGCAGTACGTCCGGGGAGTCGCAAAGACGGTATCGAACGGTCGCCCGGAGGGATTTCGAGGTACGCGACGACGGACTGCCAGCGGCTACAGGACGCCGCGGGGCAGGAACTGAAGCCGGATGCTGCGATCGCCGGGGTGGTCGCTCCCGACGGAGGCGGCCACCTGCCTCGATTTTTCGCGGCCGCCGCTCCACGCCCACCGCCCCACCCTCCGCTCCGTGCTCGTTCGCTCCGCTCACTGCGCGCGCAGCCACGACCACACCAGTGGATGTCAATCGTCGAGGCGCTGGAGCAATCGCGTAACGTAGGGACTGTTCTCCCAGCTGCGGTGCGGACCGATCGTCGTGATCAGCGTACGAGCCTCCTCGTGGGTCAGATACCTGTTCCGGGCGTACTCCACGATGAGCCGTGGCGTCGGCACGATCCGTGGGCCCTGCAGCACGGCGTGAATCAGCGGGAAGTTCGTCCCGCCGAACTCGTCAGTGAGCAAGCCGTCGACGTCACGTGCGTTCGCAAGAATGATCCCGTCGGTTTCGACATCATCGAGACCGAAGGTTGGCCGCGAGTCAGGTGTATCGTCGCGGTCGTAGGGGTCATCGACCGTGTAGTGGCCACGGGCCGCGAGGACGTTGTTCGCAGCCGCGGCGTGGATGTCCTGGTACTGCGTGAGGTCACGGAGCTCCGTGACCACTTCCGGCGGCACGAACACCTCACAGGAGGTCAGGAGATACTGAAACGGGTCCGGCGTGTCGGTGTCGATGCCTGCGTCGGCTCGGGGCACGGCGAGACTGACGAGAGCGCTGGTGTCGGCGACGACTGTTCGCAGTCGTCGGTCGCTCATCGCTCGTCGTTGGCTGTGGGCTCGACCGCCGTCGCGTCGCCGTCGTAGATGTCGATGTCGTCGGGGGCAACGAGATCGAGTGGCTCGTCTTCGAGATCCGCTTTGAGGAGGCGGAGGCGCTGGGCGGTTTCGGCGCCAACCAACTGCTTGACCGTCTCGAACTCAAGCTGGTCGTCGTAGTACTTCGTCGCGACCAACTCCTGAAACGTCTCGCTGTCGGCTGTATCCTCGATGTACTCGCGAATCGCCTCGACGAGCAGATCCGTCCGGTCCTTGTCGAAGACCTCCGCGATCGCGTCCAGTCGATCGACGAGATACTCCGGCGACTGAAAATGGACCCGTCGCGGATCGTCGCGTGCGCCCATTCTATGTGCGAGTTCTGCACATAGAGTGAAAACCGTTTCGCCGGATGCACAGAACTTGCACATCAGAGTGCTTGGAACAGGAGTTGGTCCCGGCGGACTCAGCCGTCGTCCTGTGCGTTCAGCTCCCCGAGGAACCAGCTGGCTGCCGTTCCGATCCGAACGTCGTCGGCGTTGTACATTTCAAGACCGTTCGTGGCGGTCCGGAACGGCTCGTTGTCGATGAGGATTCAGTGGATGACTCACCCACGCGGAGGAATCCCACCCCTTCAGGGGTGGGAGGATGTCAAGAGTAGGCGTCGTTGAACTCGCGTTCCCGGCGCATGAGTTCTTCAACCCCGTGCTCGAGGATGCCTCGACCCATTGCAGTCGGCCGGTAGTACGTGTAGAACCCCTGGCTGTCGGCGGTCCGTCGCTGGCGCTTGTCGACGAGTCCAACGTCGACGAGTTCGTCGAGGTGGTAGTGGAAATTATGGGGCTCGATGTCGACTGCTGCCTTGAGGTTCGCGGCGCTCAGTTCGTCGTTGACGACGAGCGTCCGTAGGATGCGAAACCGCGTCGGGTGGCCGATCGCCTGTTGCATTGCGAGGTACTCCTCAAGCGTCAGCCCGCTTTCCTCGGGAAGCGGCGGCTCCGGCTGACGAACATCGTCTGTCGGATGGCGATCGGTTTCGGCCATTGGGTTGCCTCGGTCGAATCTTGCTTCGCCACGTGCTTAGTCGTTCTCGAGTAGAATATTCCTGAGAATAGCCGGATTTATCCGTCAACCGTCGCAGGACCCCCACCCCCACTCTTTGGGCGTCGCTTTCGGGTTGACCGCCACGAAGTGCGTCCCCTCGCGCTCGCACTTGTAGTCGAGCAACGAGAGGAACGTCCGCCACGCGGCAGACACGGTGTTGCGGCTGTCCGATCGCAGTCACGCGGCTGTTCACTCGTGCTCGCCGGTTGTGTCGCCCTCGATGATCCGTTGTTCGACCGGACTCGCGCGGATGCGGAGCGGGAACCACCCTTCCTCGTCGATTCCGAGCAGTGCCTCCGAATACCCGTGGTTCTCGTCGACGGCCTGCGCGGAGCGCAACCCAGTTGGCCTCGCGGTCCGAGAGACCGAACTACGCGGCGAGCTGGTCGGCAGCCTCGTCGACGCGGTGGCGCAACGTTAGCGAACAGAGATTCGCGATGGTCCGCGTCTCGGGCGACAGCGAGACCTCACCGTCAGTCACGGCGCTTCGCCAGTGTCGACGGGTACTCGCGTCATTCCGAGGGTGGCGAAGTCGTCCTCGAACGCGAAGATGTGGTCGATCCCGAGGTCGGCACTGAGGACGGCGTTCATGTGGTCGATGAAGGAGATATCCTGGTCGTCGTAGGTGGCGAACTGTTCGGCGGTCCGGTCGAACAGCGGCTCGGGGACTTCGAGGACGTTGACTGTCGAGGAGTCCCGAATGTTGGTAAGGGCTTGCACTGCCTCGCGGTGCCCGGCTCCGTAGCGGAGTGTGGTGGCGGTCTCCGAGAGAACGAAGCGACTGGTGAACACGTGTCCGTATGGGAGGTCGCCACTCTCGATACCGTCCATCACCGCGTTCGCGGCTTCATGGTGGTCGTCGTCCGCATCGTAGAGGGCAACGAAGGCGTTGGTATCGATGAAAAGCGGTCGCGCCTGGCTCATTCGTCGTTTTCCTTCCCGTAGAGGATCTCGTCAACGCGACCGGAGAGGTTCTTCTCGCCCGAGTTGAAGGAGGGCCGATCTGTGAAGATCGGGTCGTTAGGGTTCACCGGATTGGGGTCGGCAGCGGCGAGTTTCCAGTAAACGACTCGCCCTGCCGTCTCACGCTTGCCTAACCGTCCCATTTCGTGCAGTTGGTTGAGTTTCCGTCTGGCGGTCTGTCGAGAGCAACCGAGGGTGTCAGCCACGTCTGCGGATGTGAGCACCGGCCCGTCGACAGTGCCGAAGACGCCAAGAACGTCGTTATGGGTGGTCTCCTCGACGAACTCACCATCGTCGCCGTGCGTTGGACTCATAGACACAATTCAGACGCCGATATCCATGTAGCTTTCGCAACAACGTAATGCAACATGGGGTAGACGTATCAGTCAGTCCGATTCACCGTCCTGATCACCCTTGATAACCTGTTGTTCGACCGGACTCGCCCGAATCCGGAGCGGGAACCAGCCTTCCTCATCGATACCCAGCAGTGCCTCGGAGTACCCCTGGTCGTCCTCGCCGGCCTTCGCGGTGGAGGTTTTCGCAAGGAGAAATTAGTCAAGCAACGGTCACAGCGTCGAGGCGGTTCACTCCAATCGACTAAGTTTTCCGAGGCGCTCCTGCTGCATGATACCGCCGGCGAAGCGGCGCAACTTCGCGACGAGTTCCGCTTCCGTCTCGTACGTATCGACCCGCAGGTCCCACCGTACCTGTGCGGAGCGGATCATCGCACTGGTTACGTTGGCCTCGTGGACGAAGATCAGCCGATTCCCGTGCGTCTCCGAAAGCGATTCGAGGATGCTTCCCGCCTCCTCACCGACGCCGAAGTTGTGCCCGAGAAACGGGAGCACGAACGCAGTGGCGTTACTGCATCTCGTGAACTCGATGCTCTGGGTGGCCGCATCGACATCCGCCGTATCCACATCAACGTCGAGTGCCAGAAACGCGTTGACGCCCGGCGAGACCCTGAGGGCTCCTTGGACCCGGCGCAAGAGTGCCTGTGCCGCATCGATGTCCTCCTTGCTCTCGAAGAGTCGGCGCAGTGGTCCCGGAAGGTCTGCCACGGCGATCTCGCGTCGCTCCTCCTCGGTGAGCACGTAGTTGAGATTGAACGACTTGTACGGCCCCATCAGGTAAAACAGAAACCGATCGTACGTCACGTCGCCCAACCGGCCGACGATCAGGTCGCGCGTGATCTCGCTCATACGCGACGGCGCTCGGGGATATATTTAAAGAGTAGTGTTTTTGGGAATCTTTGGCTTGAGAAAACCTAAGAGTCGCTCCCACGTACGACCAGATACGATGGCGACGAACGACATCCAGGGGGTCGACGGGTTTCCAGAAGACCCGGAAGACCTGCTTCCACCGGACAGCGTACTCACGCTCGACGAGTATCTCGCGATGCATGCAGCAGTCGGCCACCGCACGCGCTATGAGGTCCTCTACCGACTCGTCCACACCGGCGAGATGAGTCCGACAGAACTGGAGGCCGCACTCGACATCGATGACAGTACCCTCCATTATCACCTCAACAAACTCGTCGACGTCGGGCTTATCGAAAAGCGGCAACGGACCGAGCGGGGACAGGATGGCCTGTACACGTACTATCGGGCGACCGTGTTCGGCGAAGTGACGCTCTCCGACGGCGTTGACGAGTTGATTCGGGGCGAACAGGAGTTCGCGGCGATGTACGACAGTACGAGCGAGCCTTGACATCCTCCCCGCCCTGAAGGGCGAGGATTCCTGACCGCCGTTGGGATATTGTGGTTTACGACGTGGCCTGTTCTCGCGGTGCGAAGCATCCGCTCTCTGAATCGAACAGGTACGTCGATGGCTGTGCCAACCAGCCGTTACTCCTATTCACCGAAAGACTCGATGAACTCGGAGCTACTTTCTGCCGAATGTTCTCAGCACCATTCACGTCCGCGTTCGCCACCGTATCACACTCATCGCACACGTACAACCCCCGCTCAACGCGGTTCGCTTTTCGTTTGCGACCACAGCACGAACACGACGTCGACGTATCACGCTCTGACACCTGCTCAACAGTGATGCCTTCCATCTCGGCCTTGTATTCGAGCAGGTCAGTGAAGCGGTCGAACGCCCACGAGTGCAGGTCAAGGTTGCCGTGCTTACCCCAGTTCTTCGACTCGCCGTTCTCCTCATCCTCGCGGATGCCGGAGAGATCGCCCACCACGATGGTTCCAACACCCTCCTCAACGCATCGCTCAACGATGTGCTTGGAGAGCGTGTGGAAGTAGTGGGTGCGTCGAGCCGACTTCTTCTGGTTCAAACGCGTGGCCAGCTCGGAATCGGAGTCATCACAGCGAGCGATTCGCTTACTGAAGTAGTAGTCGTCCTGCTTCAGGCAGTTGAGCGGGTACAGTTCGCTGTGACCGTCCTCGTAGGCGAGCGCGGCGAAGTTGTTGATACCGAGATCAACACCAACGGTTTTCTCACCGGGTGATTCGGCCACGTCGACTTCGACCTTGCAGACGAAGTGAAGTTCCCATTCGTCACCCGTCCAAACCGCCCGAACTTGTTGGACGCTCTCCACGGTGGAGAGGTCAACGTCGGGACGGGTCTGATACTCGCAGAGAGTGAAGTCCGACCAGTAATCCTTGAGACTGGAGCCTTTGCTGAGTCGGACTCGCTCGTACTCGGTGTCGAGTTTGAAGCCAGCGGCTTTGAACGTGACCGTGCTTCGTGGGTGGTCGTCGCCGTGTTTGCGGTAGCCGGGCGGGTTCGCTCGTGTGTCTCCGTTGTGTCGTTTGCCGTACCAGCCGGCGAACGCTTCAGCGAGTTCTTGAAGGACTCGCTGACTTGACTGCGAATGCAGGTCATCGTAGCGTTCGTGGGTCTTGAGGTACGTGGTGAGTTCGTTGTGACCGGGGATGTGGCCTATCTCAGACCATACGCGGTCGCAGACCCACCGTCCGACGTTCCAGAGTTTTGAAGCGGCGAACCCGAGCGAATCGAGGTCGTCGGACACCTGTGGCTGGTTCCGGATGGAAGCAGTGTAGGTGCGAGTGACGACCTGTTTCGCCATACGTAACCTGTGTAAGGATAGTTACTTGGAAGTGTGGATTACGTAGCGTGGAATATCCTGCCAGCCATCGGACGTGGTTCGTGGAGAGGTATGTCGGATTCATCCCCGCCCTGAAGGGCGGGGCTTTCTCCTTGACTCTCCGTAACCGCAGCGACAGCAAGGAACGGGGTAGGGCTCCCTCGCAAAGGGGCAGACGACACGTCGACACGGGAGTCCGCTGAAATCGCTTCTGGAGCGAGGTCGTGGCTGCGCGCGCAGCGAGAGCGAGGCGCGAGTGGAGTGGTCGACAGCAGTCGCACAGACATCTACTCCCGACTACCGCGTCGTCAACGGTCACTCGAGGATATCGAACACCTCGACTGCTTTATACTCCTTCCCGCGTTCTTTACCGGTCACTTCCTCGATGAGGCCATCCGATTCGAGGTCGTGGACGACCTTGTAGGCGGTCCGACGTGAGACATCGAGATACTCTACAAGATCTGGCGCAGTAAAATATGGATACTGGAGTAGCTGCCGTGCGAACTTGTCCGTTTTCGTGCTGCCAGGATACTCTTGCTCGTAGCGCGCTTGGAGATCACGGAGACGATGGGTCCGGTCGTACGATGTCTTCGCTTGACTTCGGAGCCCTTCGAGGAAGAACGTGAGCCACTGGTCCCACGCACCGTCCTCACTCACCGCCCGCATCCGCTCGACGTACTCGACCTTGTGACGATTGAAGTACGCACTCGGGTAGATGTACGGACTTTCGAGGTACCCTTCGCTCGCCAAATACAGAATAATGAGTAATCGACCGAGTCGGCCGTTCCCATCCGAGAAGGGGTGCACTGTCTCGAAGAAATAGTGGATGATAGCGGCGTCGACGAGCGGATGGTACTGCCCACCCATTTGAATGTATGACTCAAGTGAGTGCATGAGCCCAGTGAGTCCCTCCGGAGTCGGTGGGACGAACGGACGCTGTCCTGGCTGTGGGCTCGTGAGATGAACCATATGGTCGCGGAAGTCCCCGACGATGTCGCCCTCGTTCCGGACATCCTCGAGCAGCATTGAATGGAGTTCTTTGATGAGCGAGAGCGTTATCGACGCTCCGCTCTCGACTTCCTCGAGTCCGAATGTGAGTGCATTCTCGTAGTTGAGAGCTTCTTTCAGGTCTTTCCCGATCGTGGCAGCCCCGCCAGAGGGATGCGTTGTGTGGTACGCCTCGACATCTTGATACGCGACGTCTGCCCCCTCGATACGTGCTGACTCGACGGCCTCAATGCGAATGAGAGAGGTGTAGAGAACTGCGGCGAAGTCAACTGTCGAGCTGATACCGTCGACACGGCCGATTTGATACGCTGCATCGGCTACCAGATCACGTGTCTGTTCGGAGAATTCGAGCTTCGGCTCTACTGGGAGCGGCTCCGGTGAATAGTAGGGGTTCGGATGATAGGGGACGTATTTTCCCGGCGCACTGTCGGGAAGCTCGTTGGTGGGCATCTCGGTGCTACCGCTATCTACCCCTGTTGGTATAGTTGTTTTTATACCCAGTATACGTAAGTCTCGTGGACGCTCTCTTGTGGAACCGTCCGCGCGAATTGTATACGTACGAACGCTGGCACGAACTCTAAGTTTAGTGAGTATATATTCGGGTATACGGACGCAGTGGATTCCACCGCTCCCGTTTGACATCCTCACTCCGCCAGAAGGCGGAAGCTTGCGCTTGCTTAACTGTCATTGGTCCTCCGCGCCCCCCGCTTCCCCGTCCTCGATGACCTGTTGTTCGACCGGACTCGCGCGGATCCGGAGCGGGAACCAGCCTTCCTCGTCGATGCCGAGCAGCGCCTCGGAGTAGCCCTGATCGTCCTCGCCAGCCTTTGCGGTGCGGACCCAGTTGGCCTCGCGGTCGGAGAGGCCGAACCACTCGGCGAGCTGGTCAGCCTCCTCGTCCACGCGGTGGAGGAGCTTCAGCGAACAGAGGTCGGCGATGGTCTTCGTCTCGGGCGTGAGCGTGAACTCGCCGCCCGTCTGCGTGATGAACTGGATCGAGAGGTCGTAGTGGCGGCTGTGGCGAACCGCGGTTTCGAGGAACTCGAGCGATGCGTTGTCGCGCATCAGATAGTGGGCCTCGTCGATTGCGAACACCGTTCGATCGATTTGCTTGGCCCGCTCGTACACCGCGTTGAACAGCACTTGCATCATCAGGCTCGTCTCCGTGCCGCCCCGGACGCCCTCCTGCTGGTGTAAGTCGAGATACACGACGTCCGACTCGATATCGAACGCCGTCTCCCGGGCGAGGTTCGCGAGGTCGCCGTCCTCGCGGAACGAGGGGCGCAGATCCGTCAGCAACGACTCGGCCTGCGCGCGGACGCGCTCCTGTTCGCCGTCCGTCGTGTAGCCGTACTCCGCGGGCGCGTCGAGCATCGCCTCGAGGAGCCGCATCACGTCGCGGATGGTCGGCGACGCGCGGTCGTGGGTCGCCGGATCGCGAGTGATGCCCTGCTCGTCGTACGCCTCCTGGAGCGCGCGCCGGAGCGTCTGACTCCGGTCGCCGAGCGGGCTGTTCGCGATGTCGGTGAAGAACGTCTCAAAAAAGCCCATGGCCTGTGTCTGCTGGGCCGCGAGCGGGTCGAGATCCGTGGCACCGTCGAGTGCGTCCCGCGTCGGCGCCCGGATCTCCAGCGGGTTGAGCCCGCGCGTGCCGCCGACCGTGATCTGCTCGGCATCGAGCGCGTCGGCGATGGTGGCGAACTCCTGCAGCGGGTCGAGCATGACGATGGTCGTGTCCGCGTCGTACATCGCCCGCCGCAGGAGCTGGAGTTGGGTCGCGAACGACTTGCCGGCGCCCAGCTTCCCGATGGTCAGCATACAATAGCCGGTCTCGCGGTTGAAGCGGTCGAGGATGAGCGGGCTGTCGTTGACCGCATACGACCCGTACTCGATGCCCGGCTCGGCGAACGCGCCGGCGACGAACGGGAACATCGACCCGATGGCACCCGCCAGCATCGGCGTCGTCGTGTCGAGCGACTCGTGGAGTGTGTTCTTCGCCATGGGACTCGCGGCGACGGCGGCATCCAGTTGACTCCAGCGGGGGACGACCGGCGTCAGATTCGAGGGTGACCCCCGGGCGGCCGTGGCTGCGGCCTCGGCACGCGAGTCGAGGTCGCCGGCGTTGCTGGCCGTTGTCGACAGGAACATCGCGACGTCGAACGCCGTCGCGGGCGTGTTCCGGAGCGCGTCGTACAGATCCTGATGGTCGTCGAGATCCTTCTTCACGCCACGGGCGCCCGCCCGCTGCTTCTCGGTGAGGTAATCGTAGTCGGCCTGCAGGTCCTCGATGCGGTTCTCCAGGGTCGACAGCGTCCCCTGTGTGTCCCGTGGCTCGAGATGGATGGCGATGTCCGTGTGGCTGGCCTCGGCGCCCGCGTACAGCCCCTCGAACAGCCCGTCGCGCGGGATGTCCGGGAACTCGCCGACCCAGTGGGTACGCGTGCGGGCGTCGCCGTGCTGGACATAGGTCGCCTCCTCGGTGAGGCGGTCGGGCGCGACGAGCGAGCCGTGGATGTCGCTCACCGCATCGAGGGTGTCGTCCTCGGCCCCAGCGGGCATGCGCTCGACCACGATGTCGTCCGGTGGCTCGGCCGCGATGGGCGCGTCTGCGTCGTCTCCAGCGGGCTCGTCACTTGCATCGCTCTCGGGGTCGTCGTCGCCCCCGCCGAACGGCAGATACTCCCGGAGCATCAGTCACCCCCACCGACGAGCGGCGTCGTCCGGAGTGCGGTTGCGGTGTCGCGGGCGTCCGTGTCCGCGGTCGTCCAGTAGTCGGCCAGCAGGTCCGTGAGATCGGCTGCGGACACGCGGCGGGCGGTACAGCCGTCGATCTCGCGGATGGCGCGTTCGAGGCCGCGACACCGCTCGTCGAGCGCCTCGGCCATCGCGGCCCGCTCCTCGGCGGCGCGGGAGGCGGTGAACGCGTCGACGAACGCGCCGAGTACGGGCACGTCGACGAGTTGTGCCGTCACGCCGTGGTCGGTGTGGCGCACGGACGTGGGCCGGACGGGAACGATGACGTAGTGGTCGCGGATCGTCGTCTCCCGGGTGGCGAGGTCGCGGCGATACCAGTCCGTGTACGATTCGATGAGTCGCTCGAGCGTCGGGTTGTCCTGCACGTCCGGGTCGTCGAGGCGGTCCTCGTAGGTGGCGAGGTACTCGTCGACCGGGAACGAGCGGGTCGTCGCGTACAGCTGGATGGGGAACTCGACGGTCGTGTTCAGCACGTCCGTGAACGCCTGTGTCGTCCGCGTCCACTCCTCGTCGGTGGCGAGCGCCATCGACGCGGGCTCGACGCGGATGGCGCCCACGAGCGCGCCGTCCGTCCGCTCGATGGCGTCATGGTCCGGGTGGACGCGCTCCAGGCGGGTGTGGGCGGCCGCGTCGTCGTGGCCCACGTCGGGCGCCGACTGGAGGTAGGAGCCGAGCGCCGTGAGCCACGTCAGGCTGTCCACGTAGCGGGGCGTCACGGCGACGAACAGCGCGCCGGCCGCGATGGCGATCACGGCGAGTGGCAGCGTCAGCGCCTCCAGGCTGGTGTCCAGAACCCGGATGGGCGGGAGCAGCGTCCGGGTGAGGAGGATGACGGCCGCGCCCGGTGCGACGGCGACGACGAGGTCGGTCAGCGAGTAGCGGCCGACCAGGGCCGTGTCGGTGTCGAGCGATTTCGGCACGCGCTTCGTCACGTCGGTGGGAGCGTCGTCGGTCATCAGTTGCAGGTGTTAGGGGTCACGGAGGTTGTCGAACGAGCGGGTCCGGTCGGTCGTGTTCGATGGGTCAGTCGGTGAGTTGCTGGGCGGGTGGTCGCTTTGGGCGGGCTCGCCGCCGTCCGTGCGGAGCGAGTCGAGGCGGCTGCCCGCGGCGTGGGCCCGCGAGTTCCCGGAGTCGGGGACTGCCTGGCCGTCGTTGCGGATGGCTGGCTTTCCCTGGGCGCCGCGGACGAAGTTGCGGCCGCCGCGGGCCGCCTCTCGCGACCGGGCGCGGGCGTTCGCGATGCGGCCCTGAGCCCGCTGGACGTTGACGCGGCGGGCCATCCGGTCGCCGAGGAAGAAGATGCCGCCCGCCTGCCAGATGAGGACGATCGGCGCGAGCACCGCGAGAAACGGGATGATGATCGCGGTGAGCCACGCGCCGATGCCGCCCATCGACGTGCCGAAACTATGGCCGAGGATTTCGCCCAGCCGGAACAGGATGGCCACGGGGACGGTCATGAACAGGAACGGCGTGTAGAAGCCCGCGATCTTCTTCACGAACCGGGAGACGAACGCGAACGGGCCGACGCCCGGCACCCACATGACGATGAGCACGGGCATCAGCAGGACGAACAGATAGAGGATGAGCTGGCGGGCGAGATAGATGACGGCCAGCAGGATGAAGAGCGCGAGGTCGACGGTAAGAGAGAGGGCGAGCCCGAGGACGGCCATCCCCGAGAACGAGGCGGTCTCGAACAGCGTGATGGTCGACAGCGAGGGCACGAGGATGCCCGTAAGTGCGTTCATGAACCGCAGCGAGAACGCGGCGATCCACCACCACGAGAGAAGCCCGAGGAGGCCCGTGAACGCCCGGCGTTTGAGTTTCGCCTGGTGGTAGCTGCTGAACAGGTGGCTCGTGGACTCGAGGAGGATGACGAGTCCGAGGGCCAGGCCATAGAGGCTGAAGGAGAGCGGGACGATAGCGTTCCAGTAGTACTCGTAGAGACGTGGCCACGCGCCGTTCGTGGGTTTGCTGAAGACTGAATTGGGGTGAGGTGTATCCGTTATCGTGGCCACCAGGGCACCGCCTTGGTTCTGTATCAACTTCTCGATTGGCCCGAAGAAAATTCGAAGAAACTCCTTAATCGAATTGACTATCACGTCACCTAGGGCACCTGCACCACCTGAGCTACCCTGTGCAAGCACTGGTTTCGTTGCGATAATAACCAGCGCCCCACCGGCGATCACAGCCCTAAGTCTTCGCCTATTCATTATCTTCTTCCCGAGAAATGAGTCTGATACTCCCCTCTTTGCAGGCGTAGATTGGGTCAAAGCTCACTCCCTCGGCCTGGACTGGCTGTCCTGAGAATTTCGCCTCAATTTCCTCAGAGTGGGTTTTTTGATACCCTAGCTTGAGATGGACCGTCGATTTCAATTGATTTCCATTGCAATCTGATTCCTCCTCGAAGAGGTATGGGGGATGGCTGTCAACGAACTCACGCTCTGTCTCCGGGGGTATGATCGCTTGTTCGGGTTTTTCTGGCTCTTTGAGGTACAATGCCGGTGAACCTCTACCGTCTCCTTCCTTTCGTGCCTCTGAATATGGGATTCCGGTGTAGAAAATATCGTAAATCCACGTTGGTGCCGTCCCTCGGTTTTCGATTGACACGTTCACATTCCCGAAGTCACGGGGCTCCTTCCCGGAATATTGAGAAACCCCAGTAATCTCAATATTTGGTCTGAGTTCGATTTGGAGGTCCTCCGAACCTTCGCTCGTAACTGCGACAACCCGGGATTTGCCTATCGGATAGTGGAATGAGTCCCGTGGAGTAATTTCGAGCACTTGCAGGCTTGCCTGGGTGGCCCCGGTTGAGACTGAGGCACTGGCATATTCACGGCCTTCTGGACCGATTAGGTTCAGCCGTTCTACGTCGTGGCCGTCCCGCAACTCGACTACCAACTCCTTCCCCTCGAACGAGTGCCCTGTGAACACACTATCCTTCGACTGATTCGGACTCGAGGGCGACCCGCCCGTAATCGCGGAACAGCCGGCCAGCGCCGACCCGACGCCAGCAGCGCCGAGTGAAAGCACCGCCCGTCGCGAGGGCGTGTGAGCGATACCGTCGGTCGTGGATGAATCGTTGCGTTGCATGTTCAGAGGCGTCGCCAGGGTGGCCACACCCCCCACCCAGTGAAGCGGTCGATGATGAACACGGCGCCGAGGAACAGCGACACTGGCACCGCGAAGCGATACAGCACCGCGAGGAACTGGATGACCGTCCCCCCGACGTAGACGGCATCCGACGCGCTCGTGTAGCCGACATCCTCCCGCCACCATCGCGCCGGCTCGTACCGAGCGGCCAGCGTGCCGCCCTGCCGCGGGACTGTCACCGTGGCCGTCCCGTTAGCGGTCGTGTTCGCACGCTCGCCGGCAACGACGAGGTAGCCACGCCGACTCGCCGTCGCTATGGGGTCACCCGTCGCTCGCGAGCTGAGCCGGGCGCGGATGGTCACCGTGTCGTTCGACCGGTTCCGGACGGTGAGCGTCAAGTTCGCGCGGTGGAGTGTCTGCTCGTAGACGGCCGTTCTCGTAGGCGTGGTCGAAACCCCGCGCACCAGTCCGAGGGCGCGAACTCCGTCCGCGGTGATTGGCGTGTCGCTCGCCGCTGCGTCGACGCGGATGGCCAGCCCGTAGCTCTTCGTGTACGGCTCCGTGAGCACGTCGAGGCGGACCGACTGGGGGAGCGTGGGCGGCTCGGTGCGCGACCCGAACGTCTCGATGATGGTGACGGTGCCCCGCGGGCTGGGCGTCGCCGTCGGCTCGAAGGGGTACGCGTACACCCGGAGCGGGACGGTCGGTGAGACGCGGGTGTGTGTGCCGTCGTCCGTCCGGTAGACGAGCCGGTCCCACCCGGGATCGCGAGCCGTGTAGAAGCGCCAGACGCCCCGCACGTCGCCACCGGGGAAGCGGTAGCCGAGCCACGGTTTGCTCTTGTAGAGGACGAGTCCGGTGTCGCCGTTCGGATACCGGGTGCGGAACCCCGAGACGCCGAGATCGTACTCCGTGACGTTGGTGGAATCGCGGACGACGACGCGGTCGGCCGAGACGTCCGGCCCCACGTCGGGTGGGCAAGTTTCGTTGGTCTCGCAGTCGCCGGCCTCCACCGTTGGGGTCGCGGTGATGACCGCTTCGACGGTGAGTCGGTGGCTGCCGGCCTCCACAGGCAGGTCATCGTACTCGAGTGTGGGCGTGTGCGAGCCGTTCGTGCGGGCGAGGACCTCGCCGTCGACGAGCAGCCGCACTTCCTCGATCTCGCCATTCCATGTAACCGTCGCGTTCGCGAACGAGCGCGCGTCGATGCGGTAGTCGACGGCCCCGCGGACGGTGCCGTTCGGCGCGATGTAGTGTGGCTGGGTATCGGGCGAAATACGGGCGCGCGTCGACGGCGTGACCGCGAACAGCTCGACGTACGCGTCCGCGATGACGGTCCCGTTCTCCAGGTCGGCGTCCCGTGGGGCGATGGACACCGACTCGTTCGTCGTGGGGAACTCGTCGTGGTCGCCATCGTTCCAGTGTCTGACGGCTTCCGGGGGGCGGTCGAACGGGACGTCCGTACTCGCGGCGAGTTGCTGGCGGGCGCTCGCGTTCGGCGTCCGGGTGGCGTTGTCGGCATCTCGTGACCACAGCGTCGGGAACACGGGTGCGTTCACGCCGTGGTCGGTGCTGTTCGGCGGCACCGTGGGGTCGACGGGGCTGGAACTGGCACTGGCATGCGTCGCCGCGGCTTCGGTCGCGACCGGCGCAAGTGGGAGAGTCGTCACGAGCAGGGTGATGGCGAGGGCGGTCAGAACCCGCAACTCGTGCCTCCGGCGACCACGTTGTTCAGCAGGAACGTGATGATCGCCGTGCCAAGGGGGGCGACCAGGACACCCCAGATGAGCGCCTGATTCCGGACGCGTTTCAGTCGCAGTTTCTGGTCGCTCCCCGGGACGAACGGAATCGCGACAACCGACCCGAGCGCGAGCACGCCGCCCAGCAGCGGCCCACCCAGCTGGATGACCGTGAACATGTTCCGGATGGTCTGGGCCATCTGCGTGTTGCAGAAGCTCTGGGCCGTTGATTGTGCGGCAGCGGGGGCGCTCGCGAGCAGTGTGACGAACAGCGCGGTCGCGCCAGCGTGGGTGAGGGCGTGCGAGAGCGTGGTTGGGGACGCGATACGAGCGTACCGGCGGAGTCCGGCATCACGGGTGCGTTCCATGTGTGATGGACGGGCAACGGCGGAGGCCAGCGAACGCTATCGACGACTGGCCAACAAATTTCACAATATACTGTATTGATTTATATCTATTGGCTACAGATATGTTCTTATTTGTAGTAGGGCTGATTCACACCACGTCGCGGAGGGAGTCATCAGGGAGCGCGAACAGCACGGCGAGCGTCGTGAAGGCGTCTGGGGTGGACGTAGCAGAACCCGTACCGGACGCGAGCCTACTGGGCCATGAGGTTCACACAGAGGGCCGTCTGTCGCTTGCGGACGGTGCCTTTGATGTAGGTGCCGTCGCGCAGGGCTGTGGGGGTGAGTGTGAGTGGGTCGTCCGAGGCGTCCGTTGGGTGACCGAACCGTGTGTCCGAGTGCGTCTTGCTTGATGGGTCGCTAGAATCGTGGCCCATATACAGGAGAGGTTGGTTGTTTTCCATATCAGTTGTGCGGATAAAATTCGGTGTAGAATCGCCCGCCTATCAGGTCAGTCCTTCGTAGGTGATGTCCTCTCGAGTGTCGATGATTCGGCGGCCGTTGATTACGACGGGTTTGGCCATCGCGTCGAATTCCTGGTCGAGAGCCGTGAACGCGTCCAGGTCCCTAGCGCTTCCGAAAACGGGGAAAAGTGAGGCAACTGAGCCGCTGGCGGCGCGTTTCTCTGGGCAGTTGTTTTGTAGGTGTTTTTGAGCCTTCTATACGCTCTCGACTGCGGTGGGTGGTCAGTACCCCACGAGGAGCTTTGATTGAGAAGAACGGGCGTCTAGACAGAACGAAGAACTACCTTCCACCACCGTTTCAGGATTTCAGATACCGTGAAGAGGACGGTTCCGGTTCGTGGTGAAGGAACCGACAAGGTCCGCTTGTTCCGGTAGATTGACATTGAATCTCTTCTGGGGGTAGGTATGGCACAGCAAGTCTCGGCAAGCGAGCAAATCGATCGGCTTGAGAACGCACTCAGTCAGGACATGTGTACATGGTGTGAGTGTCCAACCTTCGAGCAAGATATGTACAAGGGTACCTGTGCAATCATCTGTGCTGACTGTGGTACTCCGATCGTTCGGTGTTGGTAATTTGTCCTCTCGGATTCGGTAGTTGTGGGTACACTGAACTTACCGATTATGGCCAGATCGAGCTAATTCGGCACGACTGCAAACACGCGGTAGCTGTTACTCCTCACTAGCGATTATGGAGGATATGTACTGTAGTGGCTGTGGGGGCAAACTAACGACCGTTCATCAAGAAGGCCGAGCCAGACGATACTGCTCCGCCTGTAATCGCATTCACTATCGCAATCCTAAGCCCTGTGCTGGCGTATGCGTCGTTGACGGTGAGCAATTGCTGCTGATAAAGCGAACAGCTCCACCTGCCGTCGGTGCGTGGAGTTTACCAGCGGGATATCTCGAAGTCGATGAACCACCCGCATACGGTGCCGTTCGAGAATTGGCCGAGGAGACGAGCGTCAAGGCAAGCGCCGAAGAACTCACCCTGCACGACACGGTCCTTGTCGAACATCCAGACGGCCGGTCCGTGCTTGTAATCGTCTTCGTCATCCCTCGCACTGCAACGACCGGGACTCCCGTTGCTGGATCGGATGCTGCGGCGGCGGAGTTCTGGGAGGTTGACGGACTCCTTGCGGACAGTAACGAGCGGATTGAGCCAGGCTATCAGGATGTGTTTCGAGCGGCCGTCGAGCGGGTGGCTGAGTCCTGCGAAACCGGATCCGGATTAACCGATCGGTCGTCCGCGAGAAGGTCGTAATACCGATCGATCGATTCGTCCTTCGTAAACCTGGCTTCGAACGCTTGCCGGGCGTTCGCTCCTTGTTCTGCGACGAAATCTGGGTTATTTGTCCAGGTTCGGATGGCATCGACGACGGAGTTAGCATCCCCTTGCGGCGCATTAATACCCGCGTCGAACGCCTCAACGATTTGAGTCTCATCATCATCTGGTTGCGCGATTACGAGGATCGGCATGCCTGCGGCCATCGCGGTGTAGAGTTTGCTCGAGACACAGATGCCTTCCATCCCCTCTTGCACCGTGACAATCGATACATCGCCGGCTGTGAGCGAATACGGGAGGTCATCGAGCGGTTGATACGGGAGGAATTTGATGTGCGAGCCACGAAGGTCGTAGTCCTCTGCCAGTTCGATGATCGCCTCCTTCTTGTCACCCTCACCGATAATGAGGATCGTCACATCATCCTCGTCGTCGAGTTGGGCAGCCGCCTCAACAACGGTTTCGAGGTCGTGGTTTTCGCCGATATTCCCCGAATAAAGCAGCGTGAACGTGTCCTCGATCCCATGTTCTTCCGCGAACCAGTTATCCGCCTTGGCTCGCGGAACAATGAATTCCTCGTCTTCCCAGTTGTGGATAATAGCGATTTTGTCTGGGTCGAAGTCAGGCCCGGCATTCGACGTGATTCGGTCACGCATCACCGGGCCGAGTGCGACGACGTGTTTTGCATCGCCAAATACGTTTTCGTTCAATTTACCCCAGATTCGATCGACGAGCCCACCTGCTTCGAAGTACCCGGTTTCGATCGTAAAATCCGGATACAGATCGTAGACGATGTAGGTGTACTCCCAGCCCCGGAGTTTACAGACCAGCCACATCGCGACCGGCAGGAACGGAGGGTTGGACACGAAGATCACTTCGCGCTCGCGGTCGGGGCGCGAAATCAACAGTCGCAAAAACATCCAGATAGTGAAGATGACCCAGTTGAAACCCCGGCGCAGGAACGAAGACTGTCGAACTTGCGGTGCTCGGATACGCCGGACATCGACCCCTTCGTGGGTGGATCGAACCGGCTGCTTTTCGTTGTCCCCGCTGTGATAATTCGGCTGCCCCGTGTAGACGGCCATATCGAGGCCCCGCTCCTGGAGGCCCACTGCAAGATCAGTCATTAACTGCCCGGTTGAGGCCGTATCCGGGTGGAAATACTCCGTGACCAGAACGTACTCGCTGTCTGACTCGGTCATCGTGAAAGCTCGACGGAAGCCGATTACCGCTCGTGGAGGAGTGTCTCGAGGTTCTCCTGCACGTACTCTTTGTCCCGCTCGTTGACGTACCAGTCGAGGGTCTTATCGATGCCGTCCTGAAGCGTGTACTCGGGCTCCCAGCCGAGGAGTTCCTCGGCACGGGTCGTGTCCGCTGCACGATGACGAACGCCGACCGGTTTATCCGTCATGTGATTAATCTCGTCCGGTTCCCAGTCGAGTCGGTCGAAGATAGCCTCGGCAACCTCGTTGATCGTGATGTAGTCGCGGATGCCGGCGTTGACCGGCGTCGCGTCCGTGATATTCTCGGCGGCAAGGCGGAGAGCACGGGTGATGTCTTTCACGTACGTGAAGTTCCGCGTCTGCTCCCCGTCCCCCCAGATTTGGTACGGGTCCTGTTCGGCGTACGCCTTGGCCATCAGCGCGACGATGGCGTGCGTCTCGTTTTCACGAGGCCCATAAGCTGTGAAGATTCGGACCATGCTGGCGTCGATATCGTACTGTTCGTGATACGCTTGGAGGGACCGTTCGCCCATGAGCTTCGCCCAGCCGTACACTTCGTCCGCGTAGGCACCCCCACGCTCCTCGAAGCTCACCATGTCCTCCGAGAGGCGGTTGCGTTCCTGCTGGATGTCTGTCGGGTACGTGCAGGCGCTTGAGGCGAAACAGATGCGGTCGACACCGTTCTTGGCAGCTGTCTCGTAGACGATATTGTCCAGCGCCATGTTCGTGGCGCAGTTCGCGGGGTAGTTCGAGATGTAACCACGGCCCCCGTGGTCGGCAGCGAGGTGGAACACGGTGTCGATGCCCTCAGTTGCCGCGTCGGCGAACTCATAGTGTTTCAGGTTCCCGTCGACGATTTCGATGTCGCCCTCGACAGCTTCGAGGTTCACCATCTCACCGCTCGAGAAGTCGTCCGCGACACGGACGTCAGCTCCCTCAGCGACAAGGTCTTCGACGAGATGCGACCCGATGAACGATGCGCCACCTGTGACGAGAACGTGCTCGTTGGTCCAAGTCCCCATTATTCGCCTCCATCCGGTGCGGCGACTTGTTTGTTCCCATTCAGCTCAGCTTCAGCCCATTCGTAGACATTTCGGAGGCTTTCGTCAAATGGCGTCTGCGGTTCCCAGTCGAGTTCTTTTTTCATCTTTGTCATGTCGCACGCGTACTTGTCGGTGCCAGTAGGCTTCGTGAGGTCATGTTCAATAGAGAGGTCCTTGCCGCTGATGGCAATGATTTTCTCCGCGAGCTCGTTCATCGAAACGACCTCCTTCGAGTTGCCGAGGTTAATCGGTTCGCCGTCAGTCTTCTTCTCAATGGTCTGTATCATTCCCTCGACGAGGTCGGTGACGTAGATGAAGCCCCGTTCCTGTGTGCCGTCGCCGAACAGTTCGATGGATCCGCCATCGGGTTCTTCGATTGCCTTTCGGCACAGCGATGGGATGACGTGGCTGCTTTCGGGGTCAAGACTCTCACGCGGGCCGAAGGCGTTGAAGATACGCACGCTGCTGGTCTTCAGGTCGGTGTCCTGCTGGTAGGCTTCACAGGCGACCTCACCGAGGACTTTCGCCCACCCATACGTGCTATGCGGGTTTGCTGGAATAGCTTGATCTTCGCTGAAGAGGTTGAGATCGTCATGTTCCTGTCGGTAGATACAGGCACTGGACGCGAACAGAAACCGATCGACATCGTTGATTCGAGCTGCTTCGAGCATGTTCTGGTTCATCAGCACGCTCGGCGTGAGCCCACCAACGTTCTCACGCTGGATATAGTGGATGCCCCCAACACTGGCAGCGAGGTGGAACACGTAGTCGATGTCCTCTGTAGATTCAATGCATCCTCTGTGGGTAGTGAGGTCCGCAGGGATGAACTCGATCTTGTCTTCGAGATGGTCGATTTTGCCAGAGTCCCCCCGAGTTAGATTATCAGCAACTCGAACGTCAGCGCCGCGTTTGACTAGTTCCTCCGTGAGGAAAGAACCAATGAACCCTGCACCCCCCGTTACGAGAACCGATGAATTACTCCATTCGATGGGCATCTGCTAGTAGGCGTGAAGTCGAGTTACAATAGTTTTTTCTTTTTAAACAATGAAATGGTGGAATCACTACAAATAGCCGAGGTCTTCAAGCCGTGATTGCACATCGCCTTCGACTTCATCTTCTAACCGCCGAGTGTCAATATCTAAACTCTGGAGACGGTCGGCCACGACGGTCCGGACAGGTACGTCGGGATGCTCTGATATTGAAACCTGCTGAAATCCATCATTCCGAAGGTCAAACAGTCGGTGCTCGTCCCGTATTTCGTCGGCTTCGTAGAGCCAGTCTTCAGAGCGAGCACCAACAATCACGTCCCCATGAACTTCATGCTCTGCAAGTATGTAGTCTCGAGGCTTGGAAATAGCTGGACACTGTCCTTCGTAGACATCAGGCACGTCAATTTCGAGGACTTCATGAATTAGTGGAGGTATATCAAGCAAGCTTACGAGTTCGCCGATCGCGTCCTCTACCCAGTTGGGACCGTTTGCTACGATAACTGGGACGTGGAGGAGTTCGTCGTACATCCGTTCTGGCTTCCCGAACTGGTCGTGTTCACCGAAGAGCTCCCCGTGATCGGACGTCACGATTACGAGGGTGTCCTCGAATCGTCCAGACAATTTCAGATGTCTGATAATCCGTCCGATCTGGTCATCTACGTAGTCGATAGCCGCGTCGTAGAGCAGTCTCAGATCCGTAAGCACATCTTCTGAGAGTGTCTCAGAGTCGTCTAGCATTCTGGCATACAGCGTCGAGACTTCTGATTGAGTGACGTGGTCAACGCCGTATTGTTGTCGATACGGTTTCGGTGGAAAGCACGGATGGTGGACATCCATATAATGCGTCCAGCAAAAGAAGGGGTCATTAGTTTCATCAAGCCACTCCAGTGTATCATCGGTGATTACCTCGGCACTCACATAGGGTCGCGGTTTACCCATGACTAGCTGATACGATTTTTTAATTGCGTCCGTGATATGGAAGATATTATCTACTCGGCTCAGTTTTGGATTGTTAATCTCTATCCCACGAGGGAATACCTTGGTAGCTATTCCCATCAGGGGGTTCTGGTAGTCCTCAAATCGATCGAAGCCGCGATCATAGTTGAAATGAGTGGAGAGGAATGGATTGCACTGAAAGCCTCCTGTCTTCAACCCTGCCTCGTGGAGGGATTCGCTAACTCGAGGTCGCTCATCGGATAGGGGTCCTATCCCCCCGTATGATAGTGGGAGGGTGCCAGTCAGAAGTGCAGGGAAGGACGGGGTTGTGCCTGGTCCAGTCGCGTAAGCGTGTTCTAAAGATATGTTAGCCTCTCCCAATTGTGTTAGGGTCCCGTCTTGGGCTGTACTATGCCCGAAGAGGGAGAGGTGGTCCGTACGAAGAGAATCGATTGTGACTAAGAGGATGTTCTGTGTCATCGGTTGGGAATTATTTACCTCGTGTCGATGTGATTTCGGGTGAATTGTCACAGTCGGAATACATCCGCTTGTATTCGGTTGCTGCTCGTTCAACGACGCTTCTCCATGAAAACTGTTCACGGACCCGGGCAATTGCGTTCGTTCCCATTTCGCTTCTCAGTTTTTCGTCCGCTAGTAGTTCCTCGAGGGCAGCAGTGAGTTTTGTGGGGGACTCTGGTGGGACCAGTATACCTGTTTTGTCTGTAATCTGCTCGGGGAGCCCTCCGACTTCGGTGGTTACGACAGGGGTTTGTGCGGCCATTGCCTCCAGCGTCACTAAGGGGAACACATCGGAGCGAGTTGGGAAAACGAACAGGTCCGCTCGCTGATAGAGGGTATCGAGAAGCGGCTGGTCGACGTATCCGAGATAGTCGGCATGGGGCATCCTTTTGATCCGATCGACGTAACTTTGATTCTCAGTCGGGCCAACTATCAATAGGCGTGTATCTTCGTTAAGCCGTTCGAAAGCCGCTAGGAGATCGTCAATACCCTTACTAGGTATGAGCTTTCCGACAAACAGCAAGATGGGGGTTGAAGACTTGATACCGAACTCATCGGCGACGATTATTGGCGCGTCAGGCTGAGGAGGATTTGGTTCGACCCCATTTGGCAGAATACTTATAGATTGGTTTGGAAACCGCTGCCGTACCGTTTTAACGTCGCCCTCGGAGAGGGCAAAAAGGTGGGTCGCATTTTTAAGCACCCACCAGTAAGGCCGAAGAAAGCCGAACTGAAAAGCCAATTTGACGGGACGAGACATGCCCATACTCTCAGGTAGTTCTGGGATTTTACTGATCCCGTGCATCGTCACGCAATATGGGACACCTGCGGCCCGGCAAGACAAGGCGACACTCACCATTCCAGCGAGCGGTATTGCATTGTGGATGTGGACGAAATCGTACGATTCCAGTGGTTTCGGAGGATCGAGCTTAGTCCAAATCAACGCATTTGAATAGTTATGTTCCGAACCAATAATGTACTTAAACAAGTCCCGAAGCATGGTTTTTGAAGGAATCTTGTAGATAGGGGAATCGATACTGAGTTCACGAAGAGTTTGTTCGTCGTATTTTCCGCTCATCTTGACGGAATCAACGGCGAGAATATCGGATAGATGTTCTCCGAAAAGTAAGCCAGCTCTTACCGCTCCCATTCGTGACTCTGGTGTCCCGATTATTACGTTCAGTATTGAGATATCCTGATTATTTAATCTAGCTTCGTTTTCCATTGTTAATCCGCCTCATGCCTTCTATTCAATATCATCCAAGATACCGTACGTGCCAATCAAAGGTAGCCCAGATCCTCTAGACGGTCCTGGGTATCTTCGTTAAGGTTGGACACTGTAGGATTAATAGTCCGGTCTACAGTATCCTCGATATACGATTTTGCCATATGTTTACTAATATTGGGTGAACCATATACTTCATACCCTGGGAGAAACTTCCGCCCTGATGATAAAATATTTTTTGTCTTAAGAATATGTTTACCCTTGTGTCCATTTGCAAGTAATCCAAGGTATATTGCTATAGAATCACGGTGTCCGCTTTCGACAAAAACGTGTCCTCCCCCCTCATCCCAACAGCTACGAACTTTGTTGGAGAAATCACTCAAAAGTCCATTATTATAAAACGTCATTTCAAAATGGTTGTAACCTATTCTACTCCCCTCCTCAAAATACGAGACACCATCAAGCGGTAGTTCCGATTTGCGTTCAATCAAATCAAGGACAGTTGGAACAATATCGATATTCCGGAATAATTGGTTCACTTGGCCTGGTTCGAGTTTCGGATGGACAAAAGTTGTCGGTACATATACCAGTTCGGGACAGGCGACGTGATTGTGCCCGAGAAGTCCGTATTCCCCAAGGAGTTCCCCATGGTCACTAGTGTAAATGAGCAAGGTCTCATCTGCTAACCCCCGTTTTCGAATAGTTTCAACACATTGCTTAAACCGGGAAACAGAATCCCTTACCCCACGTTGGTAGTCCCTTTCTATCAGTTCTATATCTCCAGCAACCCTGCTAAAGTATTCAGAAGCATTCTCATCCATTTGGTCGTATGTCTCCCCGTCATAGCCATCGTACGGTGCGTGTCCCCCCGGGTCCCTTGCGATCCAAATGAACGGCGATTGAATTTCATCAAGCGAGGCGCGAGCATCGGTACGGAAGATGCGATGCATATCCTCATGCATCGTGCCGGTCTTATCGGAAAATGCAGTGTTTATACCATTGAGTTCAAGCAAAGAAGGTATTTCCTTTGGTAGAACATTCTGGAATCCAGTAATCCCGTGAGCGGGTACGTTCAGACCAGTAAGAAGACTCCCAAACGAAGCCGGGGTATGTAGTGAAGCTGAAATTGTTCGACATGTTGGGCCAAGCTTCGAAAGTTGATTGACAGATTTGTCGAAGCGGACGGCATCCCCTACAAACAACACTACATTCTCAATTGCCCCAAGTCCCATTGTATTTGTATTGTCAAATGGGGTAAATTAAATGTTGTGATATGGACCTCCAATTGCATCCAAAAGGTACATAGTGCCAGTTCCGATATTCAGTCCCAATGGGGTTCGAAGGTGAAAATGGGTGTTCTCCACCTAATATAGTCATGCTTGTGCTTGACACTGCACGGGCTAGAAACTTCTCCTGTTACGGTAATGAACGGGAGACAACTCCAACCCTTGACGCTCTCGCATCTAGAGGAGTAAAATTCTCGCGGGCGACATCTATCTCCCCTTGGACTCTCCCGAGCCATGCTAGCTTGTTTACAGGCGTTCCACCTACAGTTCATCAGACAAACTCTCTCGAGAGCCAGCTCCCGAGCTCACTGACAACACTCGCATCTATGCTCAGTGCTCATGGATATAACACAATTGGGATGTCGGCTAATCCTTGGTTCTCGTCACAATTTGGAATTATTGACGGGTTCGATCATTTCCACCATCTATTCGGCCCATTTTCTACAGAATCATACAGAGAATTTGTCATGAAAGTAACGGACTCTGGAAATTCTCTTCCCGAACGTGTCTCCTCAATCCTTTCGTCGCAGTCTCCCCTTGAGATAGCTCGTAACGGAATGACTGCAGCCTACCGACAGTTCGTAGATCGCGACGACGATGGAGCTCGGAAGGCAGTCAATAAAGCGCATGAAGTTATCGGGCAATCTAATCCATACTTCATGTTCATCAACTTTTTAGAACCACACCTTCCGTTTGAGCCGCCCGAGGACTGCCGACGGAAGTTCATTCCAGACCACGTGACTGAAAACAGGCTAGAATTATTGAACCAAGATGCGACGGCATATAACATTCGGAACGTCGAGATGGAACAGTCGGACTTCGATTTTCTTGAACGGCTATATGATGCGGAGATTTTCCACGTAGACCGCCAAATTTGCCGAATTCTCGACTATCTGGATCAAACAGGACAACGGGACAACACAATCATCATCGTGCTAGGAGATCACGGAGAGAATATCGGAGACCATGGACTCATGGCTCATCATTATAGTATTCACGAGACGCTTACACATATCCCGTTGATTATCCACTATCCAGGCGTCTTCGATGGGGGAGATATTATTGAGAGTCGTGTATCGTCGCTAGACGTGCCGGCGACTCTTGTGGAGATATTATCTGACTATGGAATTAATGACGATTCTTTCCAAGCGCAGCAAAAGGGTACACCTCTCCACTATGAGAGTCTTACAGAGCGAACAATCGTCTCCGAATATCTAAATCCGATGCCTCCGATATCACGACTTAGAGAGAAATCCGAGAACGGAGATTTCGATGTTTCTCAGTATGACCGTCAATTACGGGCGGTATACGACGACGAATATAAGCTCGTAAGGGGGACTGACGGCTACCAAGCACTATATGACCTCTCAGAAAATCCTCATGAAAGTAAGAATATTATTGAGACCTCTCCGTTAAAATCCACCGAGCTTGAGGAGATGCTTGATAAGTGGGTCAAGTCTATTCAACCTGAATGTGCATCACTCACGGATTCCACAAATGAACAGCTGGAGGATCGGCTTAGTAATCTCGGATATCTATGAATTGCAACATTCATAGGAAGTTGTCAGCGTGGCTGTGATCGGTATTTTCGCATACCGTTGATAATTGTCCTAATGCCCAGTTTGAGTTTAGATAACAATTTATAGGAATGCATATCTCGATTAAATGTCGGCCGGGATGGTACATATTCGGAGCGCTTTCGTATGCTCAGCGGTAAAATGATTAATTTCTATCTGCGGAACGTGAGTCTAAAGAAAACTACTAGGAATACAAGCCATTCCAAAAGATGGATACTGAGCGGAAAGACTAGCAAGCAACGGGAAAGCGGTAGTTCAATCCACCAAATGTATCCAGATCGTGAGAGACCCACAGATTTAAATCACTTATTCACCAGTATATTTCATGCTGGATTATTCAATATATCCAAAACATGAGTGATAGAAAGCTTGAAACTGGCGTTTTTGTCTTTTCTTGGGACTTTGAGCTCGCATGGGGATTCCATGACTTAGATTCTTTGCCAGCCCGTTTCCATGCCTTCGATTCACGGTCATACATCGGTGAGATTGTAGATATTCTTGAACGAAATGACGTTTCAAGTACATGGGGGACGGTCGGACACTTACTATTAGAAGAGTGTAGGCAAAACGGAGATTACCCTCATTCAAACCTTTTGGTCCCGAGAAAAGATTGGTACAATAGCGACCCCTGTACGAACGTCCGAGAGGACCCCCTCTGGTACGCTTCGGACTTGATTAATCGACTTAGGTCATGTAAATCAAACCAAGAAATTGGTTCGCATACCTTTTCCCATGTTACTACGAGGGTGGACGACGAAGTATTGACTTGCGAACTTGAACAATGCCAGAAACTTGCCCAAGATGGAGAAATGCGGACGTTCATTTCGCCACGGCATGGTGACGTCCCCGTATCCCTACTCGCCGATACGGGATATAGTAGTTACAGAGCTCCAAGCAAGACGCCGGCTATAAGTAGGGTGGCGAAATTTTATACCGGTATAGGCGGGCCTAAAACGGCAGTTCCGACCCGTGAGTCGAATGGGGTGTGGAGACATCCTGTTAGTACGTATTTTTTCTATAATCCAATTCATCGACTACAGCAAAAGTTACCTCAGATTAAGCGACGGTGGTTTGAGTCCGGGATAAAACGCGCGATCTCGAACAACGAGGTATTTCATGTATGGGCCCATCCACATAATTTCATCGGTAATGATAATGCTATCGAACAATTTGATTGGTTAATCAGCCGCATATCGGAATTGCAAAAAGAAGGCCTAATTAAATCAATGACTATGTCGCAACTCACTGAACAAATGAATGATAATATATATTAATAGTTTATCACTGGTATTCGCAATAAATTTACCTAACCAATTCGTATAGAATGCTCTAAACGATTCAGGGGAGTTTATAAGCAACGAAAACATTCACCTTACAAAGATGCCAGAGCTGATTGTTCTTGGACTTGATGGGGCTAATTGGGATTTAATCGATCCGTGGATTGAACAGGGATATTTGCCCAATATTGCTGCCCTCCGCGAGAATGGAGTTTCCACGGATTCAATTAGTTGCATGCCACCTGTAACATGTCCGAATTGGCGGAGTTATTCTACCGGGAAAAATCCAGGAAAATTAGGTGTTTACTGGTGGGAAATGATTAATAAGGAAGAGAGGAGCGTATCAATTCCTGACTCAAAATCATTTAAAAGCAGTGACTTCTGGGACTACCTGAACGATGAGGGAATCTCAACGGGTATAATGAACCTTCCCATGACTTACCCACCGTTTGATGTTGATGGATTTATGATAGCAGGTGGTCCAGGAAGCTCCGATACAGAGTATGCTCTTCCAAAAGCATTAAACGCAGAGTTGGATAGATCGGGTTACAGGTTACACCCCGAGCGGAGTCTTACTTCCTGTGAAGACTACCAATCTGCGAGTTCAATTGTAAATCTAATTGATGGTAGATTATCTCGTTTTGAGGATATTTTGAAAAAACGACCCGTTGAGATGGCTCATTGCACAGTATTCTATATCAATAATCTTCAACACTACTTCTGGCGTGGGGAACCAGTAAAAGATGCATGGGAGGTGGTTGACAATCATATTGGAACTCTTAGAGAATCTTTTCCAGACACAAATTTGATATTGATGTCCGATCATGGATGCAACAAAATTGACACGGTTTTCCACATCAATACTTGGCTCGAAAACCAAGGATATCTGATTACAGATGATTCTGTAGATAATCTACTGCATCGTGTCGGAGTGAATCAGCAACGAATTGTTTCAACATTACAGAAGCTTGGAATGCATCAGTATATCCCATCTGTTATCAAAGAACCATTTCGTTCGGTGATACCACAAGATGATGAAGGCATTAAAAGAAAGAAAAAAATAAATAAAATAAATTGGGATAAATCGAAAGCTATCGCGAGTGGACAAGGTCTCGTCTACGTCCTAGATGAATCCTACCGAGACGAAATAATTACTAAACTCAGTTCACTGTCACGGGATACTAATGGGAAACCAGTAGCTAATGTAGTATGCCGAAAAGAGGAGGTGTATGAGGGTCCATACTTAGACGCTGCACCCGATATCATATTTGAGCAAGGTGAGGGCCTTCACACCAGCGGTGCGGTGGGAAATAATCAAGTGTTCTCAAGTACATCACATTGGAAGGCAGAAAATGACCTCCGAGGATTATTCTTGGCTTCTGGTCCAGACGTGAGGAAGGAATCACTCTCAGGCTCAATTTCAATAACGGATATATTTCCCACCATTTTGGACTTTTTTGGTTGTGAAATTCCTAAAGATATTGATGGCAGAACCCTGTCCCTCTCAAATTCCGACGAACCCGCCATGCGTGATCCAATTATTCCGGAGTATGTGTCTAAAGGTACAGAAGGCGACACCCGAGAGAGGTTGAGGGATCTGGGATACATTCAATAACTTTCAGAGCATAAGTAATTGAAATATAAATTGATTCTGGCAATCATTATTTAATCGCGGTATTATTCAATGGGTGCCCTTATTTATAATTAATATTGGGCCACCATATACACATATCCATTCAGTACTATGAATATGTCCTTCTTCTTGTATTAAATTCCGTCCTAAGAAGTGTCATTTTAATTTTTACCCCAGCCGCAGTCGAAAATGTGGAATGGCAAAATATATTCATTCGTAGTAGCAGGACGTTCCGACAAGCATTTCTCCCTCCTCCATAATTCAACGATAGAAATATAACTATTATGTCGTCTGGCGAATCTCATGATATCACTTCGGCACTCAAAGAGATATCGATTGGAGGTATTACTATCATCTTAGGACAGATTGCCGGGATGGCGCTTAAATTCATTAGCGAGATCGCCATTGCACGCTTCAGCAGTGTTAAAACATATGGAGTGGTTTGGCTTGGATTCTCTGTCCTCACAATCCTGGGAATCATTAGTATCTCAGGAATGGATACAGGCGTTGCCAGGCTTTTGCCGAGCGAAGATGAAACTGGACAAACTAATCTTCTCTTTTCTTCCTTACTCTACGTACTCAGCACATCTCTCGTTCTTGTGGGACTGGGGTATGTTGTCGGTCCGTCCTTTATCGAATGGGCCGGGCTTTCGCTTCGCTTTGAAGAAATTGCTCCTTTCCTCCTTGTGCTACCATTCTTTGGTCTTTTCAAAGTGTTTGTGGGAAGTACCAGAGGATTCTCTCAACCAAGATGGAAAGTATATACAATGAATCTTCTAATCCCAGTAAGCCGATTAATATTTGTCCTTACTATCTCCCTATTTGCTGTTGGTGCAGTTTGGTACTCGGCCGCGTATGTTCTTCCATTCGTCCTTGCCGCTGTGCTAGGGGTAATCCTTCTTTCTAGTACAGTAAAGTCATGGACACTTCCCGAGTTGCGGACGGACCTATATCGATTTTCGTTCCCATTGGTGGTATTAGGATTATCTACGACACTTATGAGTACGGTTGATAATCTTCTGTTAGGTTATTTTACGTCGACAGCAGAAGTTGGAATATATAATGCGGCGTTCGTTCTCTCCGGGCTTGCTATGTTATTGATGAATTCAGTTGGCTTTCTTTTTATGCCAGTTATAAGCAAAATGGCTGACAAAGAACAGATTGATGAACTGAAATATATCTACCAGTTAGCGACTAAAAATATATTATATTTCTCACTTCCAGTTATCTTAATACTTGTTTTGGTGCCAGATGCAGTTATTGGGTCATTGTATGGTCAAGATTATACAACCGCTGCAATGGCTTTGCAAATACTTGCGATTGGGTATTTTATTAACATAATTTTCGGACGGAATGGAGATATTCTCCTCGCGATGCAACACAATGTTCTTACTTCGATGAACTCTGTAATCGGTCTAGCAGTAAATCTAGTACTCAATCTTCTTTTAATACCAAAATTTGGAGCTATTGGCGCTGCCTTTGCGACTACCGCCTCAATGGCCTTTATCAATACTATTTCAGTGATTGAGGGATATTATATGTACCAGATTCATCCATTCCATGTTCAATTAAAGTACACTCCTTTACATATCCTACCTCTTGGAGGAATAATTTGGGCCAGTAAACAATATTTGAACTTTTCAATCACCAATTTAATTATATTAGGGACCATATGCATTCTAATTAATATCTTATTATTGTGGACTAGGGATTACTATGATGCCACAGAGATGAACATTATTTATAGCTTTTACGAGCATGCGATATCAATGTTCAAGGGACGATGATATATGCTAAACAGAGATCGAGACCACCGTGATTTAGACTATTGGCGTCGCTCCAATAATCGGCTATCGAATTTTTGAGACAGTAGCAGGATAGCGGATCCAGAAGCTAATGTCTCCATTTTGATATATTTGCGATGAACTTTGGCGAAAATCATTGAGTTGCTGGCGGTTTGACGACGCTTTACTGGGGGCCTTCTGAAACTGTGATCGCTTAATTTCGAGATCATCGATTACGTATATTGTGTTAGGAGGTCGATTATCTACTTGCCATGAGTAGGATTCCTCGCGCAATCGCCAAGCAATTTGGCCAGTATATGGGCTATCTCCGGCCCATTCCCTATCGGTTCGGTAGCCAAACAACCCTCGTGCCAACCAAAACGTCGTTGAGGTACCTGTTACTCGTTGTTCCGCTGACCGGTGCTGATGAAGCCACTGGTAGCCGTCTACTTGCTCTCCGGTGGTGCTGGAGGCGATGGAACCCTGGAGTGGGGATGGATACGCTATTAACACACCCGGCAGGACGAGACCTATAACCAGCAATATCGCCATTGCTACCCGGTATCGGGAGTCTGGTTGATCGAGGGGCCTGAGGGCGTTGATTACTGAAGGGATGAGAATCAACGGAAGGATAACGACCACCCTTCTGGTATTCAGACCACCTGACTGAAGTACGAGATCAACTAACACAAATAGCATGGAGATAATTCCAGTCATTAAACCGGAGGCGATTAGTGGTGTTCCGAGGCGGCGGTTTCGAAGTTGCGCCACCACTCCCAAACCGACCGTAGCACTGAGCATGAGTAGGTAGCTTGTCCGGCGGAGTACCTCTGACAGAGCCTGGACTATCAGCGGCAGTATCGTTTGCTTCGTTCGAACGGATGACGGACTCACACCCTGACTGGAACTACCGTCGCTCAATATCGATGCTAACGTGCTGGTGAGGATTGTAATACCATTTCCAGTTATGGAAAACAGATATATTAAAAAGATTGAGCCAGTCGACAAAATTATTCCAATGGGTATCCAGCCCAACCGAAAGTCCGCCCACTCGCCGAGTCGTGTATAGTACGCACCCTGATTGACTACCCAAAACATTGCCAGTAGAGTAATTCCGAACAGCGCTGCTAGCAAATGATGCATCATTATCCCAATGAATAGCAAAAGTAAGATGAATCCAAATCTGCTGCTCCAGTGTGAACGTTGAAATCGGATTTTGACACCGAACCACCAAAACACGAGAATAAGGGGCCACCCGAATGAAAATGGCCGTGGAGCAATGTTCATCAAAAGAGCAGGAACAGCAATAATCACGATGCTATAGCGAGCTCTGCGTGGAGCGGGCAAGCACTTAGACACAATCACCATTAAAGGGAGACTCACCGAGACTGAGACAAAGGGAATAGCAGAAAGAACGTGATACTTGCTTAGTCCGGTGAGTTCGGAGATGGTGAGAATTAGCGTGTGGAATAGTGGATATGGGTTGTGGCTTGGATCAAGCCGCTGAGTTCGGAGATACCAAAGATGATTCCAAGGATCATGGTAGCCGTATGGGACACCCCATTGGGTCGATGGGAGGATAATTGTAAAGGCCGCAAGGAGTGCGAAGAGACAGGTCGTTGCCCAAGAAGCAACTCCTGCCCAGATGGCAATAATAAAAGCCAAGATGGCAGCAACAACCAGCGTCCAGAATATCGCATAATGGGAGTAGATATTAACCCATGGACCATCTGCAATTTGCTGAAACTGGAGAACCAGGACAGCCACAGATAAAATAATATATGGAATTATTACGACAGCCCTTCTGAACCGAGATAAGGTACGAACCCGGGAATCCACAGAGAACAATCAACCCACGCTACTAATTAACGGTGTTGTATTCGGCAAGGATAACCATTCGAATTGAATCAGGGTGACACACTTCGCAGGCAGAAACGTGCTCCCGCTACTCGACGACAACTAATTTTCAGTCTGTTCGTCACCGCTGTCAACAGTTATGTAGTGACACTTCACTACAATCTCTAGGGCGAGATGTGGCCTGAGGTCGTCCTCGTCTTTATATTCGGCATCCCCGTCGTCCCCACCGGAACCACCACGGTCCTCTACAGACTCTAACTGCTTCTCACCTCCACTGGCAGTAACAAGCAGGTTATTTACTTGCGGAATTAATGGGAATCGGCTTGAGCTAATTTGTAAGATAATTTCTTAAATTCCGCTCGGGCCTCTTCCAAAGTGTAACGACGTGTAACGAGTTCCCTTTGGTTCTGGACTATTGATTGTAATCCTTCGTGCGTGGAGACTCTATTGTAGGTGTTATAGATCGAATTGGGTTGATTATCGGGTAATTCAAATCCAATAATACCATCATCCAGTAAGTCGCTTAAACTACCAACATTCGTTCCAACGACGATTGCTCCACAGCCCATAGCTTCAATGGCTGTAGTCGGTAACCCCTCTGCATGTGAAGGCATAAATATAAACTTCACATCATTAAACACATCTGATATATCATTATGGTTTATCCAACCAGTCAACTCGATTTGAGGAATGTCCCCTACTATTTTACATACTTCATTGTATAGTGGGCCATTTCCTACCATTTTAATTCGGATATTTGGGTTAGTTTTTGCTAGCTCTTTAGCAGCTATTGAAAATTCAACTACACTCTTTACCTTCGTGAATCCACCCACAAATCCAATATCCACTTGACGGTCCTCAATACCGTTGTGGATGTCGAATTGGTCAAAATCACGATAATTAGAGAATGCGACATATGTATTATTGTTAGGTACTGTTCGTCTCTCAGAATCCGAAAATACTATTGCGTGATCAGAGAATCTAAAAGCTAAGTATTCTAAATAGTAGACAAAGTTGCTCAGGTATTTGGCCCCTGGACGTTCATTTGAGAATGCCCCCACTTTGATAACACTCGTTTTTAGTGGCAAAAGCCTACACATGACGACCGGAATAAAGTAAGACATTGCCCCTTTTTGAAAATATATGACATTTATTTCTTTCCTGTGTAAAAATATCTTAATGCAAGCAAATAGCTGTAAATATATATTGTCAATAATGCCAACGCCAGAGATATATGAGCCAGTCTGTTCAAATTTTGAAATCTTTGATGAGACGGATTCATCTGTATATCCACCACCAAACAAAACTAGTGGGTTAGAGATAGGTTGAAGGATATGAATGAACCTTTTGATGGGTTCTAATTGAGCATCATAGGTAGTAGGTGATGTGACAATTCCGACACCAAGATCTTCATGCTCATCATTCATTCATTCTGCCGGTGAAGCACAGATAGATAAAAACTATTCGGTCAAAGTTTGAGCGTCTCGCTGTCGACGTGGAAAATCTCATTATGAGAGTTACAACAATGTATACATTTTATGAATACTATTCAGCACTCACACCTAAAGAAGCTCTGTCGCAGATCGTTGCGTACCTGTATAGTAATCCATTAGCGCACGAAACATCGCTCTTATTAAATCCCATCGCCAGATACTAACCGAGTACATTAAAAATAAGAACCTATGAGAAATAAAATATATATAAAATATAAACCTATCTAAGCCCACTAGGTGGTTGTTGCCAAAATAAATGGTATTATATGTGTTGTGGTAAAATTGGAATCCATTTAAGTCCCCAGATGTGGAGTGAGTTTTATGAACAATCTCTGAATTCGGATTGACTATTAGACTCCAATTATTCTCATTAGCATAATGCGCTAACTCTTGGTCCTCTGATCCAAAGAAATAATCGTCATTTAATAATCCATATTCAGAAATAAATTCTGAATCTATTAACATTAGTGCAGAAATTATCCAGCCTGTTGAGTATTCTGAATCACTTTGGATCTTAGTAATACGATTTACTTTTGCCAGGCTAGGGTATAATTCTCCTCCAGCGAACCAGACATCTGATTTTCCGGGGTGGTATATTATACCGCTAACAGCCGCAACCCTCTCCCTCGATACAGCTGATTTAACGAGTGGCTGTAAAAAGTCCTCATCGACAATTGTGTCATTATTTAGCAAAAGTACATATTGACAATTATCGGATAGAGCAGCAGTTATACCGGAGTTACATCCACCAGCAAAACCAAGGTTTGTTTCGTTTTCTATAAATTTGCACCATCCAAATTCATTCTTAAGCCTAGAGAGCGAGTCATCGGTAGAGCCATTATCCACAACATATACCGTAAAATTTGGATAATTGGTTTTCTGAACCGACTCCAAGCAGCTTGAAGTATCATCGTAGTCGTTCCAATTGAGTATAATTATACCTACACTTGGTTTGGCGAAATATTCAGATTTATTCATAATATAATAATTATATCTTTTTAGACTGTTAGATATTATTTACTGTGGAGTACGGTGGTCGATTACTGAATCTTCGCCAAGAAGGAATCTATTGGGAGATCCCGATTCGTAATTACATATCTTAACCCCATCCGCCAATATACTATTTTCTAATATCGAATTCGATTCAATAGTTACGTTGTTCATAATTACGCTCGATTCAATTTGGGCGTCATGTATAGTGCAGTTATTCCCGATACTAGTAAATGGCCCAATTTTTGCATCCCCTTTAATCGATGAATTTTCTCCAATCAGTACTGGACCCTCGATAGTAGCGGTATCAGCGATCGAAGTACCTTTACCAATCTGGCACCCCGGTATATTATCTGATTTATCGGACACTTGCCCAAATTGTTTATTAGGTAATTTATCAAGGAATATTTTATTGGCGGTTATAACATCGTCTGGAGTTCCGACATCTTTCCAAAGTCCTTCCTGCACCTCCCAAAATACTGTTTCTTCTTTAACTAATCCGGCCAACGCGTGGGTCAATTCAAGTTCACCACGCCAAGAGGGCTCAAGGGATTCAATTTGTTCAAATATCGAATCAGTCAACGCAATCACACCGATATATGCTTTATCAGAAGCAGGTTCATCAGGTTTCTCCTGAATGTTTACGATACTATCTCCATCCAAATCGACTATCCCAAATCTTGAGGGTTCCTCGACCTCCTGAAGAATGAAACCCGCTGAATGGTGATTCTCGTCAAACGACTCAACTAAATTTCCAACAATACCCTCATTAATTATTGTATCTCCAAAATATACTAGAAATGGTTCATCGTTAACGAACTGTTTCGCGCAATCAACAGCATGTGCTAAACCAAGAGGTTCACCTTGATGGATATACGTAATATCCACTTCAAAATCTTTCCCATCTTCAAGAAAATTCTTAATCTTACTAGGGTATTGTCCACCTAAAACCACACCAATTTCCGTTATTCCTGCCGATTTTAAACACTCAACCGCATATTGTATTACGGGCTTATTTGCTACAGGGACAAGTTGCTTTTGCGTTGTATGAGAAATCGGTCTTAGCCTCGTCCCAGACCCACCTGCGAGAATGACTCCTTTCATAAGCAATTTGTTCCTGACCAATTAGATAAAGGTTATGTTTCTATGAGCCGGCGATAGATGAAGTAGTTTATAAAGAATTGCTTATTAAGGGAATATTTTTGTGGAGGTATAAATTTGAATCGGTGGCTATTTCATTATGCACTAAGGTCTCTCTGGCATGAACCCCGTCGAAAGCGCAATTCGAACCTATCAAAGAGGAGGACTAAAATTACTTTCTCGTGAATCATCAAAATATGCGATTTCTCAATTCCTGAGGCTCCCAATTATCGACTCAATAGCTTTTCAGAGATCACTCAAAGAAATACAAAAGAGAGCCGAACAGGAAGAAGGAATCGATGATGTTCTAGACACGATTCTGGATGTCCAGCCTGGTTATGGAGAGTATAAATTAACTGCTTTGCAATTGAGAGATGAACTACTTGAGCTAGCTCGCAATGTCCAACAACATGAACCAAAAGTAATCCTCGAAATAGGGACTGCAAACGGTGGTACATTCTACACCTGGTGTAGGCATGTCCAAAGCCTAGAGCATATTGTTAGTTTAGATCTCCCGGGAGGTAGATTTGGCGGAGGATATAATCAAAAAAAGACAGAGATATTCAAAACATTTTCAGATGATGCGACAATGGATTTTATCAGAGACGATTCCCATAATGAAACAACTCTGGAGAGAATAAAAATGGATGTGGTGGGCGAAAATAAAGTGGATTTTTTATTCATTGATGGAGATCATTCGTATGAGGGCGTGAAGAGTGACTTTCAAATGTACAAGAACCTCATGTCTGATGATGGATTAGTGGCATTCCATGATATTGTATTCCATCCAGATAATCAATCTGCGGTAAAGGAAATTGCTAGAAGATCAGATGCAGAAGATCGTCATCTAGAGTGGGGTTCTGCACACCCGGGCGTTAATGTTCATCAGTTCTGGCAGGAAATCCGTGAGAAGTATACAACCGATGAGATAATATCTCATCCTGACCAAACTTGGGGGGGGATTGGTTTGATATACTTATAGTACAATAACCCGGTATTCGCGAGTCAGCCACCCGAGAATCACGGTACCGCCCCTCGGTATCGAAGTACTACTTGAGCGTCTCTACAATCTCTTCGAAGACGAACACCTCGCCTGCATCACCGATTCTTTGCTTGTCTACATCGCTCGGCCCCATCCACCGCCACCACCGCTCGGAGGTCCTCCGTGCTCATTACCTGGAGAGTCGACAAGCCCCGGTTCGCCGGGCGTAGGGGTGAGATTCCATTGGCTGCTGACTCGGTTCGTCGCAAGTGGAGGAGAGACTATCGACAATGGACCGCTCGTTAGAAGCCGAGATTCCCTGATCTGGTTCCTCATCGCCGCCAGATTCAGAGGCCTTTTCTTTCAAAAAATCAGACTAGAATGGGTCCCAATTCGGCTTCCGGGTCCGTACGCTGAGGAGCATCGTCGTCGAACGCAGGCTACGACGATCTGGAGACCACGGGGTCGTCCGCAGTCTCTGTCGACTCTGAGTCCGCATCCGATTCCGGGCTCGATTCAGCGTCTGTGTCGGAGTGTGGAGCGTCTACGTCCATGTCCGACTTCGAGTTCCGTGTTCTCCTGAAGGGACTCAAGACAGTCGTACGTCGACGAAAGCCCCCGATTGGGCACCCACTGGGAACCCGTCCAATATCATTCAATTAACATCACTCGAAACAGAGTGCAAGTGAAAGGTTTTCCAGACTCAATACGTTTCCAAATATACTCAAACGTATCCAGAGTCGCGAGATCGATCACAATTCCGCGGATCAGTCCTCAGTCGATCGTGCCAAACAGCACCTCTCTGTCGGCGTCCGTCGTTGCCTGCTCCTGCTCGTACCAGAACTCCGTTGCGTCCTCAACATCGAACACGCCCCCATCGGGCAGCTCACTGACGTCGCGGTTCGTGCCCGCGAACTCACCGCGAGCGCGACCGTCCCCGACCGGCGCGCCGTCGTACCACCGCACCGTCCGCACGGCCCCGAACCCGACCGTCGGCTGCCGCTCGACCGTCTCCGAATCGTACTGCAGCCCGAACCACAGCGTCCGATACGCCGTCACGTCGAACGCCCGGTCGACCACGTAGAACGTCTCGTGATGCAGGTTATCGAGCTGCCCCGACAGTGCCTTCGCAAGCGTGACGCCCGTCTCGCGCGGAATCGGCTCGACGTCGGTCGGACAGCTCCCGTCGATGTGGTAGCTGTCACGGACTGACGCGGGATTCGAGCCGGTCGTCAGCGCCCGGTGGACCTCCCGGGCCCATTGCGATGGCGTGTCGCCACTGAACGGCGTCGCCTCGGTAACCCGATGTTTCAGCCTGAGGTTGCAGCCACCCCAGTGCGTGTAATGCAGGTTGTACGTGCCATCCATCCGTTCGTACGCAACGAGTGCTCTATGTCCCATCGAGTATCGAGGAACGCACTCCAGGGCGCCCCTCGCCCGTCAGGGGCGCACAAAATCCCCGAGTCCGACACCGGTGAAACCTAGTCGTGCGAAACTTCCCGAAAGGACCCTCGAAAACGTGGATTTAGGACACTGGCAGGTGAGTCGACCGACCATGACACGCTTCCGGCTGTTCAAACTCGCCCTGGACCCCGACAGCCTTGCTGACGTCCGAGCTCATTTCGATCACCTGGCCGAGAAACAGGACGCGTTCGAGCGCGGGCTCGCCCTCGAGAATATGAATGCGGAAGCGGCGTGGCTCGACGAGGAGGCCCCCGCACTGTATTATCTCCACGAGGAGAGTGAGGACTACCCCGCGGATATCGACCCGGAGGACGTCGACGACCCCGAAGTCATGGAGCTGAGCGAAACCCACCACGGCTTCTTCCAGGCGGTCGCTGCCGATGGCGTCGACCACCCCGACGATCTCGTCGAGTTCGAGTCCCTGTTCGCGGCATCGGCTCGCGACCGGTAGCATGCCCCCGAGAGCGCGGAATTCATTTCCACCAGCCGTGGCTCCCCACGACGATTCCGAATAGGGACCGGACGGTGAGAGACGTGATGGCGACGCCCATAGGACGCATCGCCTGCGATTGCTCGCTCGATGGTCCGTTCACACACTCGCCGCGACAGCGGCGATGATCCGCTCGGCTGTGTCGCTGATCCGACCGACTCGCTCCCGAAGCGCCTCGGGCTCATTGTCGCTCCAGGCGGCCAGATACAGCCCTGACCCGCTGGTATCTAACCCGAAATGTCGGCCGACGAATGTGGAGGTCACGGATCGGGAGACGACCGACCGGGCAAAGGCTCTGTGCGAGCGGTGTAGTCCAGGCGGATTCGCGACGTACTGGACGCGCGATCTCGAGGAACATCTCGTCGCGATGCCAGCGAGCGACCCTCTTCCGCATTTCTGGGCACGGAAACGCCCATCCACGGTAACAAACATGCCAAACGACTATGTTCCAACAGTCCCAACAGTGGTCTATGTCGAGCGGCGCCATCGATATCGACGAATTCGAGAACGCTGACGCTGACGAATTCGAGGAACGGAATGATACCGAGCGGATCGTGCTGTTCCTCGACAAGAATGACGACAGGGCGTGGAAGGCGGCAACGATCGCCGAGCAACTCGGGCTGGATACAGACGCCGTCAGTGCGATTCTCTCGCGATTGAAGGAACGAGGTCTCGTGCGGCATAAGCGCCCGTACTGGGCGATCACAGATGACGAGGAACGGCTTCAGGCGGCCTACCGGCTACACCGACACTACGAGACGGCAGACGAACAGTACGGTGAGGAGCGTCTTGAGGACCTCCAGACCGACGAGATGGAAAAAGTACAGTGACTGCATTCGGGGACTTGGAACGTGGCGACATCATCTGGGGGACCGACCCGCTCTCGGAGAAAGGTCGCCCGATGCTAATTCTGGGAGCGCCTCAACTCCCGAACCATGGTACTCAACTCATGACGGTCCTGCTCTCCACGAAGACCTACCACGAGGAGGCACTCCCACTCCGGGACGACGACTACGAAGGTGACCCACTCGGTGAACGAAGCCACGTCCTCCCATGGTCGCTTGCAACGCTCAATAGTGCTGCAGACGTCGAACACTATCTGACCGCTCTCGTTGACGACCGCACAGAAGATGTGGCGAGCCAGTTGATTGGCTACATCTCCGACTGATACCTGCCTAGCCCGGGCCGAGTGACTCACGTTGTACACAGGAAAACGGCTAAGTGGGTTAGCTCACGGTGCACACATCATAATACTGATAAGGAGCGCGTGCAGTTTCGGGCCCCCAACCGGCTCATCGACCGGGCCGACGCACTGGCAGCCGTCCTCGGGGAAGACCGAACAGACGTCCTCGTGACCGCGCTTCGGGAGTACCTCCAAGACGCCGCTCACGACGACGCACTCACCCAGGAGATCGCCGCCGCCTACTTGTTGGGTACTGCAGTGGTCCTCTCGAAGCCACCCAGCCGGTACCCTGCACGCACCACTACCCGGAATATTATTCCCTGAAGTAAGAACTATATCCGTTGCTCTGCAATTCCGAGTATGTCCGAGACGGACGCTGGGGATGGGCCGCCCCCGTTCGAGGATGCGTTCAGCAGCGACGACGTCGAGCAGCGCATCTACGGCACTATCCTACAGACCCGCGAGCCCACGGCGGCGAGCACGATCGCCGACAGCGCCGACTGTGACCCCAAGACCGCCCGGAAGTACCTCGGCTGGTTCGACGAGTTGGGAATCGTCACCAGACACGATGGCCATCCGGCCACCTACGAACGGAATGACGCGTATTTCGAATGGCGACGCATCAACCAGCTCGCAGCCGACCAATCCGTCGAGGACCTGCAGGCTCGCGTTCGTGAGCTGACGAGCCGCATCGCCGAGTACGAGGCGACGTACGACGCCGCGTCACCGGCCGCAGTCGACGCCGTCGCCGCCGCGGAGGGCAGCGACGAGCGAACCATCGACGACGTGTACAGCGACCTCGCCGACTGGGCGACCGCCCGCGAAGAGCGTGAGCGTTACGAACGTGCCCGCCAGCAGCGCACGGGTGGCGAGCGCGACCAAGCGTCTGGGTAGCCCACCGAATGGTACCACCGACAGGCGATGGCGGGAGCCCTGCCCCCATCGATCGTCCCATTCTTGAGTTCCTCCGGACGCGACTCCAAGCGACGAGGCAGGTCTCCCGAGCGACCATCACGGACGCCAGCGGCCATCTGGAACTTTACGTCGCCTTTGCCCTGTCGTACTACCCGGGAGCCGTCGACGAGGCGCAGTTGACCGTCCGTTGGTACACGAACGACGACTTCAAGATCCACTATCGAGAGCAGCACACGGACCACGCCTGGGAGTGCCGGTGGGACCGGCACCCGAATCCGCACAATACACGGGACCACGTCCATCCCCCGCCCACCGCCCCGACGCCCGGCGAGGACGCAGCGTGGCCGGACGACCATCGTGATGTCGTTGCGCTCGTCCTCGACGAAATCGAAGATCGAATCACGGCCTTGTGGGACGATTGAACCGCCTCGGGGCAGCCCCCGAGGCACTCGCCTTGCGTGTCTGCAGATTCACCTTCATTCCCTTCGAGCAAGCCCGGCGTGAGAACGGCTTCAGCTCCACCGAGGAATGTTCCCGGTTCGGTTCCGTCCGAGATGAGCTGGGCCGGATCTCTCCAGTTCATCCAGGTGTTCACGTCTCTAATGGACGTCTCCTCGTCGAACCGAACCAGGTTGACCTCCGCCTACCCAAACGATGTCACAACTGTGAGAGGAGGCTTCGTCTCACGACCACATCCAACGGCAGTTAGCCAATTTCAAAATAGTTGCGACGGAGATACCGCAAGCCGATGTTCTTCGAAGCGTTGCAGGACGCCATCCTACCTCGAATCTCCAGTTCACTCCGACAAATAGAGCTCCTGTACTGAGCAAGCTACGAACCGACTTGCCAATCACTATCAGTCACAACCGTTGGGTCACGGGATACGCTGGATACGAAGCTACAGCATTCCCCGTGAGCGATGGATTCCGGAGCACTGCGAACTGCGCTGTCCGAGACTCGCACAGACCGTCACAGCGAGGACGTAAATGCCGCAAGTTCCGCCCTGACGAGTTTCGCCTCGCCGTTCTGGAGATGGTCGCTCGCCGTGTTCGGCGCACAGCCCAACTCCTCGGCGATGTCGGCGTGGGTGGCTTCACGAGGCGTATCGTAGTATCCCAGCGCGACGGCTACTTGGAGCGCCTCTCGTTGTCGCCGGATTCACGTCGGCACTTGGAAACTGCTGAATCGCGTCAATCTGGACGGAAACGCTCGCTGGGAGGCCATCGATCGTCGATTGCAGCGTCTCCGGGTCCCCGACGATGTGGCCGCGGATACGGCCATCCCGGTAGACGAGCGGCCGCCGAACCACCAGCCCAGCGCGGTCGATCGCCGTTGCGGACCCCCCGAATATCGGGAGGGCCGCGTCACGTAGTTCGGTGAAATCGGGAGGTTCGAGTTGCGAGCAGTCCCCTGTTCGAAATCGTCGTTCCGACGGACACAGCACCCGCACACGAGACCGACCGCCGAGAGCAGCACGCAGGAGATGGTGGCTCCGGAGGCCCCCCGACCGAGGTCCGACATCTCCACCTCAGAACGCGTATCGAGCGATCTCCGTCGAGTGACAGCTGGGACACTCATCGGTCTCCGGTGAGACAGCCGTCCCGCAGACGCGACACTCGTGGAGGACGGTGCATCCGGAACTCCCCCTGCGGAGCAGCTCGAGCACCCCCATTCGAACCAATCATGCCTCCCCCCGATAATCAATCTACGCCATATACCATCCCAGGTATATCCGGTCGCGAGAGGACGCTGTGCGTCCACTACGGATATCAGTCGGCCACATACCTAGACCCACTCCGATCTCCAGAGCGACGAACCGGTATGTGTCACGCTGCTGGAATCAGCTGAATAGTCCGATCATATTAGTCTATGAATGGGTTGTTTCAACCGCCAATATTCAGGAGGTGAGTATCCTCCAGTGACACTACATCATACCCAAATCAGTCTCGGATGAGGATGAAAGTACGCAGGCCCATGACCGACCGATGAGCGACCGTACGTTGACGATAGAATGCGACTGTGGAGCCCAGATGTCGGACAGCCGAACCGCTGAGCAGGTCGAGTGTGAGTGTGGAGCAGTGTATGCAGTAGCCATTACCCAACTCCAGGGAGGCAAGGACAGCTCATCTCGCTAACCCCCGGAGCATATCGATTCTCCGTCGAGAGTAATTCGTGGGATCACGACCGCGCGACATCCACCACCGATAGCGTTTCATCGAGTGTGAGGTCGAGCCGCTCGTCGTCACCGTCCATCGTCAACTCGACGCGCAGCGGCTCCTCGCTCGCGACCGTCACCTCGGTGTCGAACAGCCAGTCGAGGTCCCAGATCATCGTCTCACGGAGGTCGATACCCTCCTCGTAGAGGAACGAGACGACAGCCGGGTGATCGAGCACGACGGCCTCGACGGCCATCCCCACGTCCACGCCGCATGCCTGGCAGGACTGCTGGACGTGCGGCTCGTCCCACGACTCCGTGTCGAGCGAGGATTCGATGCGCCCGCCGCAGTGGTGGCAGAACCCCCGCGTCAGCGACTGGCTGCGCGTCAGCAGGAACTGGCTGAACACTCGTGGGAGCGACTCCGGGTCGTGACTCGCAGCCAGTACCGGCGGCGCGGGCATCCCACCCGCGACCACCAACTCGCAGTCGACACACTGGACATCCAGTCGGCCGGCTTCGTACCGCGCCTCGATGGTGCTGCCACAGTCCGTGCACTCCCCGACGTCGATCCCATCGACGGTGACGTCCGTATCGGTGTAGACGCCCGACACCGCCGCGCCGATGACTTGCTCCCCCGCGAACGTGAGTTCGTAGCCGTCCTCGACGTTCCGGACGAACCGCGGGACGAGCTTGTCGAGGTGGTAGTTGAACTGGCCCGAGTCCTGCACGTCAACGCTGTCGAACAGCTCGGAGAACGGCATCGGTAGCGCCTCCGCCTGCCGGGCCTCCCACAACTCCTGTACGATCCGGAATCTGATGTCGTTGGCCACGAGGCTGAACGCCGCCTCGAGGTCGTCAACCGTAACCCCACCCGCGTTGTCGTGGTCCCCCATACGCCGATAATGGTCACCGGCTGCCTTCAGAGTACCTCGGCCGACACCGGGTCCGGACGACCGACGAAAACTGGTGAACTGAGTTTCAGTATGGAGGATTACAGAAATGTAATTCAGATTATGCTTATGAGGTAGCGGTCCCAGCCATCACATATGAAGCGAGGCACGACCCGCTCGGTACAGCGGGCACGGTTCAGGTACAGTACGAACGAGGTAGTGGTCGTGAGCGCCGCGATGTTCGGCGCGCTGCTGGTGGCGCTGGTGGCCGCATCGCACGGTACGCTGGTCGCGGCTGCCGTGGTTGGCTTCATGGCCGGCCGCAGGGTTCGCGAGGCCCAGTCCGCCGGGCGGCGGGTGGCTCGATCGTTGCGGCGGACGGTCGACGAGTCGTCAGCCCCGGGCGTCGTGCGTCAGGCCTCAAGTGCTCTGTAGGACCTCCAATTCGTCCGGTTTACTACCGGCGCAGTCGGTCGACCTCGATGCCGAGTTTCCGCTCGATGACGATGAAAACGCGGCGGTCACGCTCGCGAACGACTCTCTCCAGTCGACGGATACCGTCGTGTGGTCTTTCTGAGAGCACAGGCCTCATACACTCCGTGTTTGCAAGCATCGCCGTGGCCTGTTCGGCGGTGACACGCTCCGGCCAGGAGTCCATTTCATTACTCGAGGGGATATAAATATCCCAACGCGGAATGGGAAGCCCCTCCGTTCACGGCGGGGAGGATGTCACCGAGAGCAGTACACGGACCACGCCTGGGAGTGCCGGTGGGACCGGCACCCGAATCCGCACAATACACGGGACCACGTCCATCCCCCGCCCACCGCCCCGACGCCCGGCGAGGACGCATCGTGGCCGGACGACCATCGTGATGTCGTTGCGCTCGTCCTCGACGAAATCGAAGATCGAATCACGGCCTTGTGGGACGAGTCAGCTACCCACGACTGACGTCGTGGGCTTGTCGGTGGACTCCCGTTCTACCGACCAGTACTGGTCGGACGCCACGTGAACCCGACCAGCCACTCGTCCCCCTCCGCCGGCGGCGTCTCGTCGTACTCACAGTCGAAGTCGTCGTGAGATCAGTTCAGAGTCCACTGGGGGTTCACGTACGGCCAAACTGGCGAACATCCAGACCAAGCCGGTAGGTGAGACTGGCTGCCCGATGCATACGGTCTTAGCGATTGACAGTGATTCACATTCAGAAATTTCGTAACTTTCACACCTAACACTCCTTACAGTGGATGACGTACCTTATTTCAACGATGTCCATCGACCGAGACACATTCGAGAACACGAGTGAGGACGAGCTCGCGGATCTTTCGGTCCCTAATCAAGTTCTTGGCTTCCTCATAGCAAACGACGACTATGCATTCAAGGCCCGCGAGATTGCGTCTCAGACCGGTCTTGACGAAGGCGCGGTTAGTACGGCACTCTCTCGGTTGAAGGACCGTGAGCTTGTCGAGCACAAGGCAACGTACTGGGCAGTGACGGCCGACGAAGAACGCCTCGAGGGATACAGCGGGTACGAGCGGGCGACTGCCCTCTTTAACGAACAGTTCGGAGCGGAGGACAAGGACGCCTGGCGTGAACACGCGCCCGAGAAGGAGCATCCAAGCGTCGATACTGAGGACGACCAGTGAGCGCTCTGTCTCAGCCGGTCTACCGACGGGGGATGTCGTGCGGTGGCAGTAGTTGAGACTGGTCGCCTTAACGAATATGGCAGTCTGGCGTAGTTCATAAATAGTATGAAGTCATAGTCTCGGCTAGAACGATGGCACGAATCACCGGATCATATCCTGACGATCTCGACCTCCTGATCGAGGGTGCTGTCGAGGCTGGTGTGTTCGGAGGCAAGAGCGATGCGTTGCGGGAGTTCGTGCGTGAGTACTTCGAGGACCACGAGAACGAGCGGATAGCAGCTGCGGTCGCCCTCTACGAACGCGAGCGGATTACACTCGGTGATGCTGCGAGACTCGCTGATGTCGATCGCTGGACGATGCGTGACATCCTCCGTGAGCACGGCGTTGAACTTCGCCTCGGGCTCGTTGACGAAGACGACGCAGCCTACGAGGTAGAGGCAGCACGCGAACTCGAATTCGACGACGAGGACTCGGACGATGTGGAATCACCCGCGAAATGACTGGTGACGGAATTCCGGCGAATCCGAGCGTCCTGAACACGACTGTCCTCTCGAATTTTGCGTATATCGACCAGTTGTGGGTGGTTACAGGGCTCTCCGGAATCTGTACAGTACCGGTCGTTCGCGAGGAACTCGAAAACGGCGTTGATGGACACCCGTATCTTCAATCCGCACTCGGGACACTCGACAACGAGATTCCAATCGTACCTATCTCGGAGACGGTCGCAAACAGGGAGGCGGTCGTCAGTGACCATCTCGATGCCGGCGAGGCCCAAGCGTTTGCCGTGGCGGACGCACACGACGGCCGTCTGCTGACCGACGACGGGGATGCTCGATCGTTCGCCAAAGAACAGGGTGTGACCGTTGTCGGATCAGTCGGTGTGCTCCTGGCTGCTATCGATGCTGGTAAGATCGACGAATCGACCGCTGATGAGTGGCTGTCGATATGGATTGACGAAATCGGCTACTACGTTCCATACCGGTCGATTTCGGACTATCAGTGAGCTCCATCTTTCGCCTTTTTATAACCTGTATCGTCTCAACTCCGCGAAGGCCAGAAGTTTCGACCGGTCCTCTCAATGCACGAGAGCAAGTCGAGAACCAGCAACGCTACCTCAACGCTCGTAGGCGTCGTCGATCGCGCTGACGAGTTCTTCCACGTCTTGTGATCCGACGAGAACGTCACGACCGGTCGTCCGCTGGATCCAGACGCCCTGATTCCCACGGACGTTGTACGCGATCCTACCTGGTACCCAGCGAATGCCCCAGCCACCGAACTCGCGGAGTGGGCGGTACGTTCTCAGCTCGTAGTGGTCAATCTCCGCCCAGGTGATCCGACGGAATGACCAGTGGATGGGCCACATCTTGAGATAGATTCCGTCGGCTCTCACCTCGGTATTGAGGCGAAGGCTGTAGAGGAACGCGGCGACGACGCCGATGACCACAAGTCCAATCCACGAGACAGGCCCGAGCACGAGCATAAGTACCGCGATCCCGCCAAGAAGGGCCCAGAGCCACAGCTGACGAAACTGCTGCACTTCACGGAAGATTGGACTTGTGTCCACGATGCATCGCCTCAAACGATGCACTCGCGAGTGATGAGACTACCGACAAGGTACCAGAAACGACACGTCGACTCCCGTTTTCGATAATCGGCACCGTGTCGGTTCTGTGATCCGCTTCCCGGTATCTTCGTATTCGTCCGGCCGATGATTCTATCGACAGAACGCTTTTGTCTGCGCCATGCGAAGCGTTCGCATGACTTCAGCCGCGCCTTCAACCGCCGACGTGCTGGAGACGGTCGACGCCCTCGGCCCGCCCGGCACGCCAGTGACGACCCCCGAGGTCGCCGAGGGGTTCGACTGCACCCAGCGGACCATCTACAACCGGCTGGACTCGCTCGTCGCCGACGGGAGCCTGAAGACGAAGAAGGTCGGCGCGAACAGTCGCGTCTGGTGGCGGCCTGCCAGCACCGACGTTCCCGCCGAGAACGACCCAACGGCAACCGTCACCGAATCGACATTCCGGCGGCTGTTCGAGAACGTTCCTGGCCTCTATCTCATCGTGGAGCCCGAGGACTACGAGATCGTCGCCGTGAGTGACGCCTACCTGGCGGCGACGATGACCGACCGGGCAGAAATCCTGGGCAAGAATATCTTCGACGTGTTCCCTGCCGATCCAGACGCCCCGGACCCCGAAGGCGCTCCCCGGTTACGGCGGTCGCTCGAACGCGTGAGAGCAGAGGGAGAAACCGACGTCATGCCGGTGACGTTCTACCCGATCCCCCACACCGACTCCGAGACGGACGAGTTCGAGGACCGCTGGTGGACCCCGACGAACGCCCCTGTCTTCGACGATTCGGGGGAAATCAACTACATCATCCACCGCGTCGAGGACGTCACGCCGGTCGTACGCCAGCTCCAGGCTGGCGGCGACGAGGCGGTGCTCGACCGCCTCGACACGCGGGATTCCCACCTCACGACGGACATCATGCTTCGCGGCCGGGAGTTACACGAGGCGAAAGAGGCCGCCTACGAACGGCTGAAAGAGAACGAGCAGCGACTCGACGCGTTCGTCACGACGACGACGGACCTCGTCTACCGGATGAGTCCCGACTGGTCGGAGGTGTACTCCCTGGAGGGGGACCCGTTCATCGAGGTGGACGAGCAGCGCACAGAGCGGTGGCTCACGGAGTACATCCCGGAGGACGAACAGGAGCGGCTCGCGGACGCTATCGAGGCGGCCGTCGAGACAAAGGACCTGTTCGACCTGGAGCACGAGGTGTTCCTGGCCGACGGGACCCGCGGGTGGGCCCGCTCGCGGGGCGTGCCCATCCTGGACGACGACGGTGAGATCGTCGAGTGGTTCGGGACGGCCACCAACATCACCGAGCGCAAACGGCGAGAACAGCGCGACCAGTTCCTGCTCGAACTCACCGACGCGATCCGCCCACTCACCGATCCCGTGGAGATCCAGCACGAAGCCGCCCATATCCTCGGGGAATGGCTCGACGTCGCGCGCGCCCACTACGCCGAAGTCGACGAGGACGAGGAGACGTTCCGGATTCACGCCGATCACTACCACAGCGACGTCAGTTCGACCGTGGGCGAGCACCGTCTGTCGGACTTTGGCGAGTACACCGCGGAGACGCTTCGTGCCGGCGACCGCCTCGTCCTGACCGACTACGACTCGACCGAGCAACTGAGCGATGAGGCGGGAGCGACGTTCACGACACTCGACAGCTACGCCAACGTCGCCGTGCCGCTGGTCAAGAACGACCGTCTCGTGGCGTTTTTCGCCGTCGACAACGCGAAACCCCGCGAGTGGACCGACACCGAGATCGAAATGGTCGAGGAGACCGCCGAGCGCACCTGGGCCGCCGTCGAGCGTGCCCACGCCGAACAGGCTCGCCGCGAGAGCGAGGAGAAATTCCGCGCCGTGGCGAACCTCGTGCCGAGCCTCCTGTGGAGCAACGACCCGGAGGGGTCGGCGATCTGGCACAATCAGCAGTGGCTCGACTACACCGGCCAGACGATGGAGGAGGCCGCTGACGACGGGTGGCTCGACGCCATCCATCCTGACGACCGCGAGCAGTCCCTCGAAAACTTCCAGCGTGCGGTCGACGCGGGCGAGCCGCTCCGGCAGGAGCACCGTATCCGGCACCACGATGGGGAGTATCGCTGGTTCCTCGTCCAAGCGCGACCAGTCAGGGACGATGGAGAGATCAGCCGCTGGTTCGGCGCGGCAACCGACATTCACGACCAACGTGAGCTTCGGGCGACGCTCGAACGGCTCAACGCTGTGACCCGGGACCTGCTCGATACCGAGTCGGCGACAATCGAAGACCGGGTCGCCGGGCTCGTGAGGGAAGTCCTGAACGTCGAGTACGCCGCCCTCTGGCGGTACGACGACCAGCGCGGCGAGCTCGACGAACACGCCGTCGACACGGCCCCGGACGTGGACCGCGGCTCGGTCAGCCCCTCGACGGAGCTCTCCGAGCTGATCTGGCAGACGTTCGTCGGGAGCGACGTCGACGTGGCGACCGATCTCGACGGCCAGGACGACACGTGGGGGTCGCTCGAAAGCCGCGTGCTCGTGCCCCTGGGCCGCCACGGCGTCGTGTGTCTCGGCTCCACCCGGGCGGGAACCTTCGACGAACGAACGGTCGACCTCGTCGAGATGGTGGCTGCGACCGTCGAGACCGCATGGGACCGCGCCGTCGGAGAAGCAGAGTTAGCGGACCGGAACGAAGAGTTGGTCCGCCTCGACCGGCTCAACACGCTCATCCGAGAGATCAACCAAGCGCTCGTGGCTGCCAACACGCGCGAGGAGATCGACGAAGCAGTCTGCGAACGGCTAGCCGACTCCGACCTCTACGAGTTCGCCTGGATCGGTGACCACGATCCGGGAACTGACTCGATCGAACCACGGGCGTGGGCTGGCGTCGACAGCGGCTACCTGGAGGACCTCGAGATCACGGTCGAGGACACCCCGACCAATCGTGACCCAATTGCCCGTGCTGTACGCACCGGTGACCTACAGGTCGTCGCGGACATCGCTACGGACAGCAATTTCGCTCCCTGGCGGGAAGCAACGCTCGAACGCGGCGCTCGGTCGCTGATTTGCATCCCACTCATCTACGACGACGCAACATACGGCGTGTTGGCCGTCTACGCTGACCGTCCTCAATCCGGCAAGGACAAGCGCAACCAGGACGTGTTGTCGGAGCTCGGCGACACGATCGCTCACACGATCAACGCCAGGGAGACGCGGGCGACCCTCCAGACCGACAGCGTTGTCGAACTCACGCTCCGATTCGACGATGCCGACACGCCGTTGTGTCGCCTCGCCCGGGAGACCGACTGCACGGTCGAGCACCAGGGGTTCGTTCCTCGGTCGGGCGGGCAGGCCGACGTCTTCTTCATCGCCCGTGCGGTTAATCCAGCGGAACTGCAGGCCGCAGCGGAAGGACTCCTTGCCTTCGAGAGCGTCCAGTGCCTCACCGAGCGGGAAGATGGGTCCCTGTTCAGGGTGCGGGTGTCCGATCCGACACTCGCTGCGCGGTTCACCGACGCGGGTGCCGTCGTGCGCTCGCTCACGATCGACGCGGGTGTTGCGACTGCCGTCGTCGACATCCCGCACACAGCGGCGGTCCGAACGTTTCTCGACCAGCTCCGGCAGTGGAATCAGGTCTTCGAACTGCTCACGCGTCAGTCGCGCGAACGGCCGCTGAAGACTCGACAGACGTTCGTCGCCGCGCTCGAGGACCGCCTGACTGACCGACAGCGCGAAGTCCTGCAGACCGCCTACCTGAGTGGCTTCTTCGAGGTCCCCCGGGTCAGTAATGGCAAGGAGGTCACGGAACTGCTGGGCGTCTCCCAGCCGACGTTCTCCGAACATCTCCGTGCAGCCCAGCGCAGGCTGTGTGAGGTGCTCTTCGAGAGTTGGTCCCCCGGCGATGTGTCCGAGTTGGATGAGGCGCATTCCTAATAGGGCCTTATTTGTGAAACACTACTGCGCATCCGATTTCTCCTGTTAGGGCCAACCCTTTCGCTCCCACGCCGTCTCTTTCACTCTATGCGATGGAACCACCACGTCACGACGGCCCGATGGCCCGCATCGAAGAACGCCCCTCCAGGTGGGTAACCCGATGGACAGAAACACCAATTCTCAGCTGAACGAACGATTCGACGCACTGACTGTCGAGGAACGAGAGACACTTCGTGTGGCCCTCCAAGCAGGGTATTTCGACGTGCCGAGGACGGCAACGCTCGTCGACATCGCCGACGAACTTGACCGCTCGGACGTCGAGGTCTCACAGCAGATCCGCCGGGGGATGGGTACCGTCCTCCGAAGCACGGACGTTCTGTCCGACCCGGCGGTCACCGCCGATGGCGGCACCGATCGCTCGTTGGATCGGATGTTCGACGCACTCAGCCATCCGTATCGCCGACGCATCCTGCTGCTCGTCAGCGAGCACAATCCCCGCGACGAGGACGAATTCAGTGTCGAGGACCTCGCCACCGAAGACGACGACCTCGAACTGTTGACGACCGAGTTGTATCACGCGCACCTGCCGAAGCTCGCTGAGGCGGGGTATATCGAGTGGGACGAGGACATGCGAACTATCCGTCGAGGACCGAATTTCGATGAGATCGCGCCGCTACTGCACTTGATGCACGACCATCAAGAGGAACTCCCCGAGGGCTGGCCCTGAATGGATCACGACAGCAATCCCCGCCTCTGGGACTGTTTCACTCGTGGCAGGACCCGTTAGCCGTCGATCGTGATCGAGCCGCCGGACGTGACCGAGATCGTGTATCCGTAATAGTCGAACCGTACACGCTGGTCTGGGTCGCCTGACTCGTGGAGTATCTCGAGGATGTCGGGGCCAATCGAATCGTATAGCGGTGGCAGCTCGGTCGGATCGACCCCTTCTCGCGCCGCCACTGCGTCGACAATCGCCGATGCAGGGAACGCCGCGTCGTCGACCTGCGCCGTCGTTCGACGCGCGATTTTGGTGATTACGAGCTCCCACGAATCCTCGCGGTCGTCGTCGACGATGGGCCAGCCACCCCGAACGTCGACACCGTTCGCGGCGGCGTCTGTCACGAGCTGCTGGAGTGCCTCGTGGAACTCGTCCTCGGTTGTGATAGCGGCTGGTGGGTCGTCCTCAGGTGGGTCGTCGGGGCCGTCCATAGCACTTATTGGGGAGGACCGAACATAAGTGCCGCCTCCGATTGTATGTCCCTCTCCTGTTGTCAGTGACTGCCTCGGAAAAACGCCGAAGAGATGGCTTGACGGGTAAAACTCGGGCAGCACGACCGTTCGTCCCCACACTACCGAGACGATGGCGGTTCTCCGCTCGCCTGATAGAACTGCGTAGCGACGAGCCAGTGATACAAACCAGATGTCGTGAACGAGATGACGAGTCACTCGGTCAGTGCATCCCTCCGAGAAAGCGGCGTTTTTGAGCGATACGTGTCCAGCCTCGCGTAGTGGCACCAACGTGTGAGTCTCGCCGGAATGTCTTTCGACGTATCGCCCAAAATCGCACGTCGCGTGGCCGAAGTACGACTCAACGCCGTTGTATGACCGAAGTTCGCTAACCGGACTGGAGTCGGACGTTCGAACCGTTTCGGAAGCCTGGTTCGACCACGACGCTCATACGTCCGTCGAGCAGTTCGTCTGTGCGTGCCCGTTAGCCTACGTTCGGTTCGACCCTCATGACCACTACGCGGACTCGACACGCTACGAGATGGGTACGCTCGTTCGCGTGTTCGTGCTGAAAAAACTCCATGGGTGGAACCACGAGACGGCACTCGTCGAGTACCTGGATCGCCGTCCTGAGATCTGCGAGCAACTAGGTCTTGAATCAATCCCCGATCAGTCGACGCTGTGGCGAAGCTGGCACACTCGCTTCACCGAAGATTTCCGAGCGACCATCGAGACGGTTGCTCGAACGATCCTCATCAACGCGCAGAATGCGGGTGTTCCGGTCCCGCGTGAACCGGATCGAACGCTCCGGCACCACAATACCGAATCCGAGGAGTCGGATCCAGACAATAGTACCGTTCTCGAGCAAGCGAGTGAAATCACCGACCACGTCAGCCGCATCATCTTCCCTGCGTTTTCGCTTGATCGTGGTGAGGGGTGTGAGATCCCCGAGAATGCGTACTGGGACTTGCAAACGTATCTGGGGTTGCGAGAGAATCTCGCTGCGAACGAGGGGGCACGCAGTTTCATTCACGAGTCGACTCGTGACCGAACCCCGCTCGGGCACGCGCATCGTGACCATCTCCGTGCTCTCTCAATCGAACAGATTCGAGAGATGTACCGGCAGGCAGTGGCCCGCCTCGTAGAGGAAGTAGCAGCGACGGAGGAGTTCTATCGTGCCGGGATCGTGGCGATCGACATCACCGAAGCCGACCCCTTCACAGGCGACCGGACGGACCACGAGGACGAGATTCTCGGAACGAAAGAGAACTCCGACGAGTACGCCTATCAGTGGGCAACAGTACAGTTGGTTGGCAATGCGGTTCCGATCGTGCTTGATGCGCGCCCGGTTCGACGGGGCGAGTCACGGAAGGAAATCGTCGAGGATCTGCTTGACTCCGCCGAAGAGCTCGTTCACGTCGATAACGTCTTGATGGATCGGGAGTTCGACAGTCAGCACGTTCTGGAGATGATCACCCAGCGCGGGCTCTCCTACGTCGTCCCAAAGCGGATGCAGACCAGCGAGAAAGCCCAAGCCAAGCGGTTACTCCAGCGCGACCAAGACCGATACGAGACCGACCGGAAGCTGCATCTCGGCAAGAACGAGTGGCACGAGACGACGCTGGTTTATCGGCGAAAAGCAAACACTGAGCACGACGATCACCGGCAGTACTCGGTGTTCATGACGAATAGAGGGAGTGGACACCTCACGGAGTACGGCTATCGCTGGGAGATCGAGAGTGGCTACCGATCGATAAAGCGGTTTATGGCGGCGACAACGTCGAAGAATTTCGGGCTTCGATTCTTCTACTTCGCGTTCGCGTGTCTGCTGTACTCCATCTGGCGAGCGGTCGATCTGCTCGTGCAGGTCGAGTTGACCGGCGAGTATGAGCACTCACCGGTGATTACAGCCGACAACACGCTGACGCTGCTGAAGAAGGAAACTGGAATCGGGTAGTGAGGCACTCTGTTCTGGTTAGCGTGCTGTCTGAGTGGCTACACTGCTGGAAGTCTCGAAAATTTGTCCATATAGTTGAGTGTGTGATAAGAATAGTCGCTTGGAGAGCCATCTGGGGCAGTTTCCGCTGGCCAAATTAGGCATATTCACGCATTACAGGCCTGCTAAACCTGCTGTAGTCTCAACTTCCCATCCAGACAATCAATCGCACATCGAGTTAGAATGTGTCAAACGAGTTAATTTCGTCGCTCGTCGAGTACGTCTCGACCACGTTCTGTTCGTCGAAGTCGGAATCATCACTCCAGATGCCTGCATCGCTGACGAGCGCACACGCTCGATAGCGTTCAACAATAGGTATTACGTTTTCATCAAACTCTCGTCGACTATCGAGGATGGTTTGTGTGGTGTCTGACCGGATTCATCCCACGACTGAAGTCGTGGGCTTTCTCCTCAATTTCGTGTAAAACCCGGAGACATTCGGTCTGTTCCGCCTGTGGGGTACTCGAATTCGGTGTCGGTATTCGAACTGGAGATGAGTTCCGGCTCTAGGGTGGAAAGCAAGTAGCTAGTCTGCACTAGCGGGAGTACTGTCTACGTCGACATCGTCGAGAAGCGGGTAGTCGATGTGCATCTCGATTTTATCGAACGGGACAACTGGCTGGATCGCTCCCCCAGGGCCACCTTCCTTGAGTTCGAGGATGCCCAATACCTCCAGCTGTTTCAGATCTGCATGGACATCGGAGACGTCGCGGTCGACGAGTCGTGCAGCCTCCCGCATACTTGATGGTCGTTCTTTGGCGATTGCTTGGATGAGATCGAGGCGCAGTGGTGTGAGGCTGTCGACGAGATCGTCATAAGTCCCGAACTGGAGTACTGCACGCTCATCGCTTTCATCCAGTTCATCAGCTTCAGCAGTCTGAATGAACTGGAGCGTGTCCTCTCGGAGCTGTGCTCGATCGCCGACGGTGATGTGAAGCGTGGTCATGTTCGGGTGGATTGGATCTGTATTGTATCTGCGGTTCAATAGGGACGGGGTGGGTTGCCACCAATCGTCTCCCAGTATTCGTCAGCACTAGCCCAAAACTCGACGATGAGTTCTTCCATACCAGGGAACTCGACGTCTGCCTCCCCGGCAGCGGTGTGGAGTTCGTGGCCTTTGGTGTCCTCGTGAGCGTTGTCATAGCGGATGAGCGTCAAATCTTGCAGCGTTCCCAGGTGCAGTGTGTACTTCCAACCGGACGGGTAGGCATCCGTGTCGGTCGTCCGTCGGATGACGACGTTCTCGACGAGCCCGGCTTCGACGTGGGTGTAGCGGTGCGTGAGTTCCTGGCCCATCCCTCCTCTGTTGGTTTGCTACCCAACACGATAAGTGTGTTGGGTATTCACCCAACAGCTTCTCAGATGATGGCGGGGGCTCGCACTCCTATCTTTTTGCAAGAAGAGAGTCCCGGCCTGAAGGCCGGACGTGAATCCGACCACATCCGCCACGCACCACGCGGTTATCTCACTGAAATCGTCTCTCCGGTGACTCAACGCGGAAAACTGGAGGTGATTTGGCGTTCCTCCCGTCGGCGTGGTCGATACCACACCTTCGACCGGACACACGTCCACCGACGTACCCGCCGAAAGGCGGGCATCAAAAACGCGAGCCTGCCGCGTTTGAGCGTCACCAGCGTGGCAGGAAGGGGGCGACGGGAATGCACGGTGCAAGGAGATACCGCGTCCCTCGAGACGCGCAACACGACACGTCCCTCACGGGACTCTCTCACGGCGCACGAACCAAGACACCCCGGCTCTGCCGGGTAGAACGGGAGTCCACGCTGAATGCCACGCCCTTCAGGGCGTGGTACGTGGTAGCTTACTCCCCGCGCCGCGTTCGGCGATGGTACGCTCCAGCTGGTAGTACATCCTGTCACCCGAGGGTATTTAAACGGCCGTATCAATTGGAGTCATTGCTATCGAGCCGACACATCTACGTTCGATTCGACGTCCAAGTCACCGACTCCTGAATCCGTGACTTGGAGACATCACTCAGAGACATATTATGTCGAACCAGTCAGAATCCAAAGTATATGTTAACGGTAGTTTAGTCGGAACCCACCCAGAACCCCAACTGTTGGCCGACCGTATCCGCACTGCTCGCCAACAGGGCGAGATATCGGAGATGGTCAACGTCTCGGTCGACGAAGGGACCAACGAGGTTATCATCAACGCCGACGCCGGCCGCGCCCGGCGGCCGCTTTTGGTCGTCGAGGACGGCGAGACGCTCGTCTCCGACGACGAGATACAGGCCGTTAACGACGATGATACGCCCACGCACACTCCAGAGAGACTACTACGGCTCAAATTTCCGGACAGAGAGGAGTTCGTCGAGGCCTTCTGTATCAAAGTCAGCGTCGGAAACAACCAGTTCCGTTCCTTCAGATCGAGCCGTAGCTGCAATCATGAGGTCACGTGGCGACATCGGGTCGCCAGATTCGAGAAGGCGGTTCTGCATCCGAGCAGCTTCAAACGCGACCTCTTCGGAGAAGTCGAGCGCAGTGACTCGTCCGAAGTTCTCACGCGCGCCGATGAGGTCTGTCTCACCCGCTGAAAACACCTCACCAGCGAGAACTTCATAGATACAGATGCTGGACGTAACCAACGTCGGTCGTTCATCGACGAATCCGACGACATCATCGACACCATCGAGGTAATCGATGATAACCGACGAATCGAGAAAGGTCACTGCTGGAAGCTCTCTCGGGAGCGCTTGATAGCTTCGCGCGCCTTTTCGGCTTTGTCAGTTCCGTTCCACGCGCCGGCCTTCATTCCTGACCCTTCGTTTGCCAATCGGTCGAGAAACTCATCCCAGCTCTCATCGTCACGCTTCAGCCTCGCCAACTTCTCCTTGGTCTCGTCTGAGACGCGAATTGACGTACTCATATGCATACGTTAAGTATGCACGCAAAAGTAGTTTGAGGAACCCGCCACTGGTGAGTTGCCACAATGAACGAAAATCGGGCCACGAACGCGGCCGGCGTGGCCAGGCGTTGGTGTATCGTGAGCGGGAGTTCACGCCTGAAGCGCGCTCATCGGTCGGAGTTTGGAGAGTCGATCGCTCGGTTTGTTTCGGTTCATTGCTGGGCCGATATGCTCGAATCCGGAGTATCGGCAGTAAGACGCGTTGAGGAGTCGGTCGACCCGACAGCGTTCGCTGTCCGCCTCCGGAGTAGCCTCGGCTAACTCCACGGGTGTGCCACCACCATCCCGTCGCAGCAGCTGCCAGACGCTACCGGCTGTATGGAGGAGGTGGCGTTCCGAAGAGAACGTGTCTGCGCTCTCGGGGGCGTTCTCAGCCCGGGCTACCACACGAAGACGCGACGGGGGAAGCGTCCGAACGCGTCAGTCTGTCGGGGGCGTGATGGGTACGACGCTCCCTCGCGGGTCGTTGTCCGCGACCGTGACGGTCCCGCCGGAAAGACGGACGACCCGATAAACGAGAACTAGACCGAGGCCGGGTCCATGCTGGAGTTGGTCACTCCTGTCTACAGATTCGCTCGAGCGGCCGAAATCCACATATATAGACTGAGCCAGGAAAGAGGCAGTCGGCGTGTTGATATATGCGCCGCAGAATTGAGGTGAACTATTAGTCTAATTTATTAACTGTCAGCCATTAATTCCGCGTACAGTATGGGGGATGGTTCGTTCGGGGGTGAAGACGACAGTTCGTCGCCGGAGCCTCCGACCGCCGACGACTACCGGGTCCCGGTAGACGAGCCGGAACTTGAGGCGATCCTCGCAACCATCGATGACGCCGTGTTCATCTTCTCGGTCGAACGGGCTGACGACGATATCTCGTTTCGATTTCAGTGGAACAACACCGCCCACGAATCGCTCACCGGGATGTCGATCGATGAATTCGGCGGACTTCGCCCCAGGGAGTTTCTCGGCGACGAGGTCGGCACAGAGGTGGCCGCCAACTACCGGGCCTGCGTCAAGCAACGAGACACGATCGAATACGAAGAGACACTCAGGCACGAAACCGGCCAGATCACGTGGCATACCAAGCTCACCCCCGTCATCGAGGACGACAGAGTCGTCCAGATTATCGGCATCGCGAGGGATATCTCGGACCGGGTCGCGCGGACGAAACACCTCCAGGTCGTCGACCGGGTGTTACGGCACAATCTCCGTAATACACTGAATCTGATTCTGGGACAAGCACGGGATATCGAAGCCGAAACCGAGCCCCCGACCACGGACCGTGCGAGCGGAATCATCGATTCGTCGAACGACCTGTTGGAAACGAGTACAAAAGCCAGAATGGTGACGGAGGTCATAACCGATACGCCACCAGCGACGCCGATGCAGGTCGATTCGCTCGTGGAACAGGTCGTATCCGTGTTCGCAGAGATGGACCACCCCGCAGACATCGCGTTTCCGGTAGCCCCGTCGAAGACGATCGTCGCATCTCCACGACTCTCCGAAGCGATCGTGGAACTCGTGCGAAACGCCATCGTTCATCACGACCGCCCGTCGCCATCTATCGAGATCGCCACATCCGTAGACGACGAGATACTCGAGATACAGGTTATCGACGACGGGCCTGGAATTCCGGAAATGGAACGCGCTATTCTGGAGGATGGGCAACCACCCAGTGAACTCTCCCACGGAACCGGGCTCGGTGTGTGGCTGGTGTACTGGCTCGTCACCAAATCGGGTGGGTCGATCACGGCCGCCGACCGGGAGCCACGTGGCTCAGTCGTGACGCTGCAGCTCCCACACCTGCCTGACGACCGCGAGGTCCCATCAAAGTAGGTCCGACAGTAGCCAATCACGTGCCTCCCATCAGAGGTGTCACGACCCGATTCCTCCGCGCTCTATGCCGGTAATCTCGAATTGGGCACCGCCTGTCTCACTATCAGAAATGGAGATATCCCAGCCGTGGGTGGCAACGATTGCGCAGTCGCTCCCGTATTATACTACAACGATATTCCTAAGACTGATTTCCTGTCAGTAGTTGGTGAGTGTAAGATGAACTCCGATCGATCTATTCATTCTACTTCGTCTTCAGCATCCAAGAAGACAACTCGAAATCCGCCAACGAAGCGAGCAACACTCGTTGGTGGTGTGGTAGGGATATGTATCGGCCTCGGTTCGCATTTCCTGTTACTGGATCATGCTGTAGTATCTAGTACGATCTGTCTTCTGTACTCCATCGGAGTTACGTTCATGATTGACTATATCAGTATCCTCCGACAGACCCCCTACGATGGCGGGAGTTGGTGGACGATTGCCTTCGGTGCCACCACCGGACTCGTTCTGATAGTTATACAGCTGGTCTACCGCCCGATAGTTCCAGATAAAATCGCAGTGCAGCGTGGCCTCCCCGCGGGAGTGGTAACCGTTCCGTTCAACTTCATCCTTCTCTTGTGGCTTCTCGTGTTCGGTGTCGCGTTAGTCTCGTTGGTATACGGGCTCGGAATGGCAGTAACAGACATGACCGAACGTTGATACCCTCCTCACGCTACCGCACGAGGATTCTGTCGGGGGAGTCGGTTACGGACCCACGGAGGCAACTCGCGGGTTCGTGGCACTTCTTTGGGACGTTCGTGAGGGTGTGGTTTCCCCGACCCATCGTGGTCGTCCCACTCGAATCGCACGGGCCGTGCCATCGGCCTGACTTCCGTGTTGCTGTGTTCTCGAAGGATAGTCTCAGACCCTGTGAGGGCGGTGGGGGCCCTGGAACCTGCACAGACACGGCAGCGTATCTCCATGGCGAACCGTCTCCTTGTGGTCGCCACACTCGAGAGACATCTGACTCGTCCACACTTCCGACTCGACTTCGAGGGAGATACCGTACTCCTCACGGATACACGCGAGACGGTGGATGAACTTCTTGAACGCCCAGAAGTTCTGCGTCTTCTCGCTCACCCTGACCGACAGTGCGTTTCTAACACGCCGGTCACATCGCCCACGTACACCGTCGCCACGCCCCTCCTCGTACAGTCGTTCATCGGGGTCGCGCACCAGCGCGTTCTGAGCGTGGTCACGGCGTTTCGTCCGCTGTCGGAACAGCCGTCGAATCCGTTTGAACCTTATCGCGGGACTCTGCAGTTGAATCCAGTTCGACAGTTTATATGTCGCTGGTTTCTACAGCAGTGTAGTCAATGCCACCCGATTTGGAAGGCGAGACGACGCTCCGGGGACTCATCGAGAGTTCACCGGACGCGATCGTGATTGCAAACCCCGAGACGGGAGCGATCTTCGAGGTCAGTCAGGCGGCCGAAACGTTGTTCGGGTACACGCAAGAGGAGTTACGGTCGATGGAGGTGGGTGCCCTCCATCCGGCCGAGGAACAACAGCGGTACGAGCAACTCTTCGAAACGCATTTCGAGCAGCAACCGGCCGTCGTTTCCCAGTTCGACGACGGGTCGCCCGTGTTCGCAGTGACGGCCGATGGCGAACGGATTCCCGTCGAGATCAACGCGTGGGTCATCGACGACACGGACCACGAGCAGCCGCTGTTTCAGGGCGTCTTCCGGGATATCTCGGAGCGACTCCGACGACGGCGTGAACTGCAACGGCAGAACGAGCGCCTCGACGAGTTCGCTGGCGTTGTCTCACACGACCTGCGGAATCCGCTGAACGTTGCGCAGGGCCGAGCAACGCTTCTCGAACAGGAGCGGGAGAGCGAGCATCTCGATGCACTGCAGGCTGCATTGGATCGGATGGAGACGATCGTCGACGACACCCTGACGCTCGCTCGCAACGGCCAACAGGTGGGCGAGATGGAACCGGTCAACCTGGTAAGTGCAGTCGGCAACTGTTGGGAGATGGTCGATACCGACGCGGCCACGCTGGAGATCGAGGACGACGTCACGGTCCGCGCGGATCCGGATCGCGTCCGGCACATCTGCGAGAACCTGCTTCGCAATGCCATCGAACACGGTGGCGACGACGTCACCGTCCGTATCGGTCAGGCAGACGAGGAGACGATATACTTCAAAGACGATGGGCCAGGTGTTCCTGAAGACGAACGGGAGACGGTCTTTGCACCAGGAAACACATCGAAGGATGAGGGGGCCGGCTTTGGATTGGCGATTGTACAACGGCTCGCGGAAGCCCATGGATGGAACGTCACGTTGACTGACAGCGCATCCGGTGGAGCGCGATTCGAGTTTAGCGATGTCGAAATCCAGTAAAGCGCTATTTGTCAGAAGCGATCTGTATGGGGTTCCACCGGCATTGGGGACGTACCGACGTTCCACTACACAGCTTGGTCTGGTTTTGTAGCGGACGAACCCGGTCTGACGATAATCCGGTAAGTTACGAACCACTAACTTCCACGTAAACCACACTGAACCGCCGGTAACCGCAGGTATTAGTAATATTCACAGCGTAGCGTCGAGGGTGAAACGACGAGTGTCGCCGGGAATCGCCGCACTCGTGTACCTCAGTCTCGGCGTTGTCGCCCTGTTCGTTTCCGACGTCATTTTCATCCGTCTGTTCGGGATGTCTTCGTTCACCCGCCAGCTGCAGGCCGTCAAGGGGGCCGTCGAGGTGCTGTTGACCGCCGGGTTCATCCTCGCCATGATGCGCTACAGCGAGCGCTCGCTTCGACGGTCACTTGCCCGTAGCCGAGAACGCGAGCAGGAACTCGCGGTGTTGCATCGCGTGTTTCGACACAACCTCCGGAACAAAATCAACATCATCCTCGGCCACGCCCAGCAGGCCAAAGCCGACGCATCTGCCCCCGTCGTTAGAGCCCAAGTCGACACCATCCTCGAGCAGGTGACGGATGTCTCCGAAACCACCGAGCAGGTCGTCACGATCGAGCAGCTGTCGTTTGCACACGAGGAACCGACGAGGCTTGATGTCGTTCCCATCGTGGAACAGCTCATCGCGACGTACAAGGAACGAACGGACGCGACGTTCACCATCGATCTCCCATCGACAGCGCCCGTGGTGGCGAATCCGAACCTCGATGTCGCACTCGATGAGCTCGTCGAGAACGCCATCGTCCACAACGACGCCGCAGAGTGTCAGGTCACGATCGCCATCAATCAGGGACCGCCCGACGAGCAACGCACGACGATCACCGTTGCGGACAACGGCCCCGGGATGCCCGATGGCACCGAAGCACTGCTGACCCAAGCGGACGTCGACCCCCAGGACCATCTCACGACGCTCGGGCTCTGGACGGCCTACTGGATCGTCACACGGGGCAACGGCGAGTTCAGTATCGCGGACAACGAGCCGCGTGGCTGTCGCATCGAGATCGGACTCGACACAGCTGCGCCCGACAGCACGGCGGGATCGAGGCGTCCATAGAGGGATGGTTGCCGCCAGAACAGCCCAAAACTGGCGGAATCTCACCAGTTGCTACACACGGTGGAGTGCATTCAGGGGACCAATTTCGGGAGGGAGAAATCTGTTACGGGGTCGGCTGTCGTCTCAGCTCCCGCGCCGAGGTCTATCAGCTGTGGCTGTCACAGGGGTTGTGCTGCATACAGGGCGCGATTCGGTCGAAACACAGGGAATGCTCGGATGACTGGCGTCTACGCCTCCGACGACGCTCCGAGCTCGTCAGCAATCGCTTGGAGGTCGCCTTTCCGGAACGTGGAATCGTCCGCCGTCTCCGGTGACTCAGCGATGCCGACCTGCGCCCGGATGAGTCGGCGCATCCGCGTTGTCGATGGCCGTCCCGTCTCGCCGACAGCAACCTCGAGAGCCTCACAGATGGCCTGGAGTTCCTCTTTCGTGAACGACGCCTCGACATTCCGTTCGAAGCGACCCGTCGCCACCCGAATCGCGTTCCGAACCTCGTGGACGGTAGGACTCACGAGTCACACCTCTCCTGTCTCTCCCCTCAAGGTTCCTACTCGGTCGCACTGCGACATTTCGGAAGATGCAGCCTGGCTAAGTATGCGACCATTGCTGAACACACCACTGTAGTCAGCCAGCTGTTCCGAACATCTCCCGAGGCAAGAGCCGTGCCACCGGAAACGCTTTCCAGCCGTGGCCTGGGTACCGTATCTATGGAAATCGCGCCGCTTCGAGCGGCTGAACTCGAGTCGTTCGTCGACGAGTTATGGGTGCCCGCACAGCGTGAGATGGCCACGACAATGGAGTACAGCCTCGCCGATGGACTCAGAGAGAAGGGCCTCTCCTACAAGCGGTCACAGCTGGACAAAGACGATGCCGTCACGTATCTCGCTCGCCGTGAGGACACACCGATCGGGTACGTGGCCGCCGACGTCGAGACTCCACCACCCATCGTCGAACAGTTGCATCAGTGCCACATCAGCGAACTCTACGTCATCGAAGACGCCCGTCGCCAAGGCGTGGCCGCCGAGCTCCTTTCGACTGTCGAGGAGTGGGGACGCGACTGCGACTGCCAGCAGCTGACGCTACAGGTCGCTGCCGAAAACCACGCCGCCATCGAACTCTACGAGACAGCCGGCTACAGCATCAAGCGACACGAGATGACCAAGCCGATCGAATCCACCTGACCCGAAACATCTACCGAGCGGAACCGTCCGAGTGCCCCCACCGAGCGTTCGGCGATGCGTTCCACACGGGCTGGCCGAAGCGGCGGGAAGAATCGCTCGACCTGTTAGGGGATGAACCTGTCTCGGGAAACGGTGCGGCTCGCAAGCGGGGCAATTTTTCTTCGTGGTGCCGCCCGTCTCGATTTCGACGAAATCGTCCCTGCCGATCGAGCCACCGTAGTCGTAGCTCTCCGGATTAGGTTACGAACATATTTCAAAGGTGATGAAAAACTCCTTCCGTGGTCGAACCCCACGCCGGGACCATGGTGCGGACCATCTCGCGGCGGGGGATACTGGCCTGTGGGGGAACGCTGATGACATGTTCGCTATCCGGCTGTCTCGGTAGCTCGGGCCCCGATTTGGCCGCGAACGAGTATCCACCCGGAACCTCGGAAACAGGGGTGACGGAGCCACAGACGCTCCTCGATGCGACGGCCACCGCCCTCGGCAAACAAGGGTACGACGTATCCCTGGTCGGCCCTCACACGTCCGAAAGCCGGTATCGAAGTAGCCTCTCGAGCGCCGAACAGCGACGGACGGTCACCCATCCGGACCAGACCATCGACATCTACGTCACCGAGGGGAAGGCGTACGCGGAAGTCGATGGGACCGGCGACCCGGAGTACGGCCGGGAAACGCTCGGCAAGTCGTTCGAGCAGGTTCACGCCTCGAACGGGAATCTCGGAATGGCGTTTGGCGGCGGCAAGCTCCTGTCTGCGAACGTGATCTCGAAGCTCCGTGCCTCCCACTCGGTGCGTGGCATCCTGTCGTTTGCACGTTTTGAACCGAGCGAGGTGACCGAACGGGACGGCCGCTCCGTCCTCGAGTTCACGCTGAAGGAAGTTACGGCATCCGAGTTCGATACCGATGGAAACAACGTCAGTGGGTCGCTGTCGGTCGATTTCGATGGAGTAGTGCGGCACGCCGAGGTCACGGTAACTGAGCAAGCGGACGGTGACACCCGGACGACGCGCCACAACAACTTCCGGATTCGAACGCAGGGGGACGTGTCGGTATCGATGCCCGACTGGGTCACCGAGGAGTTCGACCCCTGACCGCCGGCGACCCGCCCGTCATGTTCCCGAAACCGGAGACATCCCGGGGCAGAGCCACCGGTCGTCGGTTCGTGCTGTCTCGATGAAAAATCCGGAACCGTGTGGGCGGGGCGCCAGCGAGTGGGTTCAGTCCCGAACCCGGCGCACGATGACGACACTACAGAGAACGGCGAGTAGCGTGACGCCGACACCGAAGCCAGCGCCACTTCCCGCCGATGGCGTCGTCGTCGGAGTCAAGGCTGTGGGAGTCGACGTAGGCGTCAGCGTCGCGGTGGGCTCGACATCAGTCGTGGTCGGCGTCGCGGTTGGCTCGACGTCGGTCATCGTCGGCGTCGGAGTCGACGCCGTCGGAGCGCCGAGCGCGAACGCCGAGAAGCCGGGCGTTGTAGCGACGTACCGCCCATCTCCGAGATAGCTCGTCTCGAGTGCGCGCCACGATCCGTTGTAATATCGGTAGAGCGTGACGTTCTCCGGAGATGTACCGTCCGGAAGCGCGTCCTCCGATACGTCGAGGCGAACGCTCGCCTGCGTGAGCATGGAATCGGAGGCGTTCGTCGTCACGTTGACATAGATCATCGGCGAGCCGGCACCGAGCGGTGGAACCGACCCGGGTGGCTTCTCCGCGGGTGCCGAGACGGTGAGCCTGAACTGCCCGTCCGTCTCGGACAGCGTCAGATTGAGAGCCGTAATCTCGGCCGGTGCCGATGGGTGTCTCGCCCGCTCGGGGACGTCCATCGAAATAGAGCCGTCCGACTCCACGCCCGACACGACGAACGTGGTCCCCGGCCCGGCACTCCGGACAGCCACGGGCGAGTCGGCCGTCGATGGCTGGTCTGCAGTGTCATCACCACCGGTGGTGCCGACACCAGCGCTCCCATCGGTGTTTTCTGGCGCATCGACGGTAATCGTTCGTGACGCCGAATCGGTCTGTCCCTTCGCGTCGACCGCGATTACGGTCGGCTCGTAGGTTCCTGCCTCCTCGTAGGAGGGGGTAATTCTCGTGGTCGCGTTGTCCGTCACCCGCTCGACGGTGCCGTCGCCGTCGACGTCCCAGCGGAACTCGGTAATGCCGATGAAATCGGTGGACTCCGTCGCGGAGAGAACGACATCTCTCTGGCCGGCGACCGGGTCAGTTGCAAGCACTGTCAGTCGAGCCGTCGGCGGTCGGTCTGCCACGCGGAACGTCTTCGTGGTTGACGCGGTGTGGCCACGGGAGTCCGTGACCGTGAGCGAGAGCGTGTACGTTCCCGACTCGGTGTAGACCCGGGAAATCGTTTCGCCGGTCACGGTCGTCCCGTTCTCGAACGTCCACTCGTAGCGCTCGATGGAGCCGTTCAGCGCCGTCGAAAGCGACCCGTCGACGGTGACCGTCCGGTTCGGGTGGGGGTTGTTCGGGGCGACGTTGAAGCCCGCGATGACGGTCTGGTTGACCGCCGACGACGTCGTTCCGGGATCGACGCTCCGGTTCGCGGTCACCTCAGTAGTCGCGTTCGTCACCGTGTACGCACCGTCTTGCTGGGTGACGGTCGGCTCGGAGCCGACGTGCGTGACCGCCGTCTGGAAGTCGACGGTCACGTTCTCGGACGAGACGTTCGTCTGGTTCATGAACGCCTCGACGTCATCAGTACGGACCCTGAACTCGACATCGGCGTCCTCGGGAACGGTGATCCATTCCATCCCGTTCGTGTCTCCGGACGCGGTCGCCCCCGGGATCTCGTTGACGAACTCGCCGGACTCGGTGACGCCGACGCGACGACCCTGGCTGTCGATGGCGACCAGGTCGAGGTCCGGAGCGGTGTAATTGAATCGGCCGGGACCGATCGAATAGTCGTCGGGCACCGACACCTGCCCCTTCATCGAGACCGTGTTCGTGTTGCGCTCGATAGTGTTCAGTTCGACGCTGACGGTCGCTCGATAATCTTCGCCCGTGCCCGATTCGCTGGCAGTCTCGTACTCCAGTTGCAGGCCGTTCCCGAATCCGACCTTGGCAGTCTGTATCGCTCCGTTTCCGGGACCGTCATACTGGAGGACCTCGCCGTCCTGAACCCGGTACATCCGCACCGATTCGTTGTCCAGGGGGTCGGTCTTGTGGAATTCGTCCGGGTCGCCTGCGAACACGAAATCGACGGGCGACGAACCGTCGGTCGACAGGGACACCACTTGCACGACCGGGACCTCATCGCCCAGATCGTAGCTTCGGAGGGCTTTGACCTCGAGTTCGGTCTGCTCGACGTCGTTCGCAGTGAGGAACGTCCGTCTCGGCTCAAGCCAGTCGATGGGTTGACTCGGGTCCCAGGACCGAATCAGTCCGAGTCGATGGACGGGCGACACCGGCGGAATCTCCCGTTCGCCGGTCGGGCTGAACTGCTTCTGGTACCCCATCAGCGACACGCGGTCGTTCTTGTTCGTTGGGTGGGCGAACTTCATCGGGGTGCCGTGACCCAGTTCGTGCAACAGGGTGGTGATGCCCCGACCGATGGGAGCGTAGGTTCGCTCCTCGTTGCTGTCAGCGAAGTCGGGGAAGAAGTGGACGCCAGTATACCGGTTGTCGTCCCCAGCGAGGTCGTCGTTCGCCTTCGGGTTGCCGATGCTCATTCCCCCGTGGGTCCCGATCCAGGAGTGGTACTCACTCGGGTCGAGGCCCGACGTCGACTTCAGATCCTCGAGGAAGACGTGGGCACCACACTTTCCGACGGTGACGCTTCCCTGCCCGTTGGGACAGACGTCCATGCGTTGATACCGACGTGCGTTGTATATCCACGCAGGGTCGGCACGGTTTCCGTAGTAGACCTCCTCGTGGGGGAGCGTGTAGAACTGGCTGTCGTTGTCCAGATACGTGAAGTCGAATCCGATCGCACCCATCGACCCGCGACCCGAGCCGAAGTAGTTGTTGGCGTCGAGTTCCATGCTCGTCTCCCACAACTGCAGTGCGGTCGGGTCCCGGAGGTCAGCAGGCGGGGATTGCCCGGAGAACGTGCCCATAACCACGGCGACCTCCTTGACATCACGGAACACGTAGTAGTCGAGGTCGGGGTTCGTCGTGAGGAACCGCGTTCGATCCGCGTCCCGGAGGAAGCTCCCAAGCCGCGCTTGTCCGGCCTCGCTCGTGGCGACGATTTCGAGATCGACCTCCGTCCCCGGCGAGAGGCCGTCGAGGAGGCCAACGCTACCCAGATCGAGCCGATACTGGTCTCCCGTGGTGTGGGCCATCCGGGCGCGGGTCGACCGCCCGGACTCCGGCAACGACACGCGCACGTCGACCTCGTTTGCGTTCGCCACGGCGACCTGTAGGGTCGGATCTGTGCCCTGCTCGACCGGATACGGCGTCAGTTCTACCGATTTCGCGTCAATCGTCGGCGGCGGACCGGTCGACTCACCGGTCGTCACCAGCCACGTGTCGTAGCTCCCGCTCCCGTAGGAACTGGTGTAGCCCGCGAACGTGTAGCCGCCATCGGTCTGAACGAGGTCGGTGCCGACGTCCGTCCCACCGCCACCGAACGTGAGGTTCCATTGTTCAGCACCTTCGGACCCGGTCTTGATGAGCCACGAGTCGTAGCCGTCGCCATCGTAGGTCCGGGTGTAGCCCGACAGCGCATATCCTCCGTCGGCTGTCTGGATGACCGACGTTGCGACATCGTTGAGGCTCCGTCCGTACGCGTTGCTCCACTGCTTTGTGCCGGTCGAATCCACCTTCACCAGCCACATGTCGTCGGCGCCGATGCTGAATGTCTCCGTCCAGCCGGCCAACGCGAACCCGCCGTCGGAGGTGGTGGTCAGCCCGTGGCTGAACACGCCCTCGTTCCATTCCCCACCGTAGGTCTTGCTCCACTGTTTGTCACCCGAACTCGTCGTTCGGACGAGGAACATGTCGTCCTGGCCGCTGCCCGAGGAGTTCGTCCACCCGGCGATGGCGAACCCGCCATCGGCGGTCTGAACGAGTGCCTGGCCTTTATCGACGCCACTTCCCCCGTATGTGCGGGCGAACTCCTTGGTACCGGTACTGTCGACTTTCACGAGCCAGACGTTCTTGCGTGCGGCACCGGTGGAGTTCGTCCAGCCGGCAACGGCATACCCCCCGTCGGCAGTCTCGATGACCGACTGAGCGTGGTCCGCAACCGGCCCGCCGAAAGTCTGCGTCCACACTCGGTCGCCGCTTCCGTCGACCTTCACGAGCCACATGTCGCGTCCACCATCGGAATGGACCCCGTTGGGACGCGTCACGCCCGCCATGACGTAGCCGCCATCGGACGTCGGAGTCACATCGTAGGCTCGTTCGTCGCCACTCCCGCCGTAGGTGTGGCTCCACACTGTCGTTCCGTCACTGCTGACTTTGACGAGTTGTCCGTCGCGGTTCCCGTCCGCGGTCGCGTATCCGGCGACGACGTAGCCACCGGCATCGGTCGTGGCAACGGCCTGCCCTTCGCTCGCCTGCGAGCCGCCGAACGTCCTGTTCCAGCGTTCGGTGGGCTGGCCACTGCTCCGGGCGACGCTGGCTCTTGTCATCGATTCGGCTGACAAGGCGTGATTCAACTTCGCCAGCGAGAACGAGCCGTCCGAACCCAGCGTCGTCGACCCATCGGACGGAGCCGAGAGGTCTCGAGGGAGGTCATCCACACCGGATGAACTCGCAGTTGCGGAGGGGTCAGCCGTCGACGAGGGGTCCATCGCCGTGACTGGTGCGGTCACCGCGCTCGTGATCATCAACAACACGAGACATACGGAGCCGAGCGATCTCATCGAGATGCCCTCCATAGCGGGCGAACCCACCCCCGAGGCGGGCAGTCGACAACAATCCGTCCACGTGCATCCCCAAACCGAGGCATTTCGAGTGGGACGTTACGTGCCGGGAAAATTAGCTCACGGCATGAGCGCAGTGCTCACGGGGACGCGCTCGTACCCAAAGGCAGTCGTCCGGGGGGCTGAGATACTACGGCCGGCGATACGTTTATTCATTGAGATGCCACGTCTTCCAGGTAACTGATGACGGAGAGGGATATCGACCCCGGAGCTGTCCTCGAACAGCGGGGCGAGTTCGTCGCGGCGATGCTCGACCGCGCGATGTATCCTCGCGATCTCACTGACGCACTCGACGTCTCGCAGTCGACGGTGACACGGGGATTACGGGAACTCGAAACCGTCGGGTGGGTTCACCGGACCGACGACGGCTACGTCGCGACGCTCGCAGGCCGGCTTGCCTACGAGTCCTACTGCGACCACACGAACGCGCTCGACACGGTTCAGGACGCTGCCAGCGTGTTTCAGGACCTCCCGGCAGATCTCACGCTGTCGCCGGCGGTCCTCGGCGACGGCGCGACCGTCCATCTCGCCGACGAGGAAGGTAGCTATGCGCTGACCGAAACCCTCGTCGAACACATCGAGAGCGCCTCACGACTACGAGCGACGGTACCTGCACTCGTCGATACTGCACTCATCGGAGCATGGCACTCGGTCATCGAGACCGGCGGGACGGTCTCGCTCATCGCCGCCGAGCGCGTTGCCCGTCGATTGAGGGAGAGCGAACACGAGACGGTCCGGGCACTCCAGACGAGCGAGCGGTGTCGCCTCGTGACGCGGGGGAGCCTCGACCGAACCGGGGTACTCCTGATCGAAGACGGCAGTCGAACCGAGCTCCTGGTCGCACTCCACACCGCCGAAGGGTCACTTGCCGCCGTCATCGAATCCTCGACCTCCGAGGCAGTCGAATGGGCTCAGCGAATCTTCGAAGAGACGGACGACCAGACGGTCGTCTGGTCGGCAGACACCGAGCCCGGTGTCCGGTCGGAGGCCGACGAGAGCACTGCAGTGGACGCCGATACCGACCGTCGCGTCCAGTTGGCGGCCCACTCGCCACTCCGCACGGAGGGGTTCAGAGTTCTCACCGAAGCGTACTTCGAAACACGGTCCGCGCTTCCTCCCGAAACGACACTTCGCGCCGGGGCCTCGCTCGTCGAAGTCGCCGACGGGCAGACGCTTCCCAGAGAACAGGTGGCCGACGACGAGCGACGGGAGTTGCCGGCGGCCGTTCGTGACCGACTGCAACGCGGCGAGGACTGTGCAATCGTCGGGCCGCCCGGTAGCGGGAAGAGCACGGTCTGTATGCAGGTCGCGTATCGGTGGTACGAGGCGAACGATGGCCCCGTCTTCTACCGGCAAAGCGAAACCGGAATCGGCTTCGAGTCGCTCGACCGCCTCGAAGCCGTGTTGCGCCGGAGCACGGGACACACGCTCGTGGTCGTCGAGGACGTGATGCGCTCGGAGGCGTCGGAGCTGTTCACGGTCGTGGAGGCGTTCGCCGATGACCCGACGGTGTCGTTTCTCGTCGACGCCCGCCGGAACGAGTGGATATCGACCAACGACCACCCGGACGCCCGCCACGCCGAACTCCGGCATGGCCATTTCACATCGGTCTCGATACCGCCGTTCGACGAACGCGAACTCGAGCGGTTGCTGACCCACCTCGGTGACCGGCTGGATCAACCGCTACCGTCAGTCGACGAGGTCAGGGACTTCCTGCCGGACGAAAGCGAGAAGGAGCGAACGGGAGACATGCTCTTGTTGTTGCACCATCTCGGCACGTACGTCGATGCTGGGGACCGGCCGAGTGAGGCGGCCTCGGCGACGACGACGCTCGTCGAAGAAGTGAAGACGGCCTATCGACGGCTCGAGGCGAGCGACGCCGACGCCGCACGCGAGGTCGGCGTCCACGTCGCACTCCTGCTGGCCGCGGGCTTCGAAATCACGGACGACCTCGTGTATGCGTTGACCGTCCATCCCGAGGGGCCGAATCGAGCGGCGCTCAACGACGCTCTCGACGTGCTCGACGGCACGATGATCTTTTCGACCGGCGAAGAGACGGCCCGGACGGTCCACGACTCGTGGGGCGCGTGGTTTCTCAAGGCCGTGCGGGACGCCGAGAGCGACGAACGCCTGCACCACCGCTTCGCTCGCTCGGCAAACGCTCTGCTTGGACTCGTCGACGACGACGAGCGACGCGACGCGCTGGCACGACACTGTGGTCACAAGACGCCACATCTCGACCGAATCGACGACGATGCCGACAGCTGGCTCGAACACGTCCTCGGCCAGCTCTTCGGGATCGGTGATCGCTGGCACGACCTCACAGCGCTGTACGGCAGGGGCGAGCGAACGCTCCTGATGTTTCCGGACAGGTGTTCGGCGCTCCTCGAGGCACGGACGTTCAAGTGGCGCGCGGATATGCTCATTCACAGCGGCGACTTCGAGGCCGCGAAAGAGGCGCTCGACGGCCTGGACGCGAGAATCAGCGAGATCGCCGACGAGCGGTCGGCGAAACGACTCCGAGCCAGCCACGTCGCCAGTCGAGGGTTTATCCACAGGCGACAGGGCGAGTTCGACGCGGCGCTCGACTGCGAACGGACCGCCCTGAAACGGTATCGCGACATCGACGACCGACAGGGCGAAGCGGAGGCGATGCTGGGCATCGGTCTCGTGAAATGGCATCGTGATGGCGACGTGGAAGCTGCCACGGTGGACTTGCAAGACGCTCTCGAGGGGTTTCGAGCGGTCGGCGACCGCGCCGGCGAAGCGAACTGCATGAACAATCTCGGCATCATGGCGCGTGATCGGGGGGACATAGACGCGGCGGCGGCGTGGTTCGAGAACGGCCACGAGATTCGCCGCGACATCGAAGCCGGCCACCACCTCGTGGACAGCCTCATCAACCTCGGCGTCATCGCCCGGGACCGCGGGAATCTCGACCGATCGATCGCTCGGTTCAAGCAGGCGCTCGAACGCGCTCATGAGTTCGGAGGGAGCGACTATACGGCCCACAGCAAGCGTGCTCTCGGGAACACCCTCCATAGACGTGCAAATGAGGGGGACCTCGAACGGGCCAAACAGTACCTCGAATCCGCACTCGAACTGGATCGTGAGTCGGGTATCCGGTTTGCCGAGGGGCATTGTCTGCGCGGACTCGCGGCGGTCGCGCGCAAGCGCGGCAACCTTTCGACCGCCAGGGAGTTCGTGATGGCGGCAGAAGCCGCCTACGAGGACGCAGGGTCCGATCGGGACCAGGCACTTGCCACCCGCGAGCGGGGTCGAATCGCGCTCGCGGCCGCCGAGTACGAACGCGCGCGAACGCTTCTGCAGGAAGCCCTGCAAACTCTCGAAGCGAGCGACCGAAAGCCGGGACTGGCCGAGACGCGCGTCGACTACGCGCAGGCATTACACGAATTGGGCGATACCGATGCCGCACGCGAACACATTTCTCAGGCGCTGGAGTGGTATCGCGACATCGGCGCAGATCGGTACGTCGACGAGGTCCGAGACCTGCGCGTGGAAGTGGAAATGTAAACGGGGGGACTTTCGCCTCGGTACCGCTGTAATCAGAGTACCATCCCGACACCCCAGCGGTTCCGACCTCCTTCGCTTCACAGACGCTTGCTTCTGCCGCTGATGTATTCGTCGCTTGTCCTCGAAACGAGCGGTTGGCCTGAACCGAACGGGTTTCGCGGTTCGGACTGAGATGCACGGTTTCCACGCTCTTGTGCAGCAACCAGGAGTGGGACGGAACCGAGGACGATGCGTCCGGCGAGCAGTATCCCACCGGATTTCCGTCGGAAGTCGCTGTCCCCACCGTCGTCTGCTGGTCTCGAGAGCGACATACAGCGAGGGTTGGCTACGTTGTTCGAATGAGCACGTTGTCCGCTCGCTGTTCACCGGGTTAACATCGTGCACCACCTTGACAAACTGTAGCCCGTGCCCTGATAGAGCCGACTCGCCTCATCTCATGGGTCGGGGTTTCCCCGTGAGCCCAATGTCAAAGGACGATAGCGAACCCCTGTCGCTGGACGGCGGGTGCAGGCAATTCATTCCGCTGGGGCTGGCAGTCGTGCTAATAGTTACCCCCGCCACCGGCGCGACTACCGCCTTGGAGAACACGGATAGAGGCATCAGCGACGCTGGGACGCTCGGTCCGCGAAGTGGTGAGGCCGCATCTGTGGTCAGCCTGACCCGTGAGAAACACTACACGCTCGAGGGCACAGGGAGCGGCAAAGAACAGGCAACCGCGGTCTCCAGCAGGGCCGAAACGGTGTTACGCAAGCATCAATCGATTTACGCCCATTTGAGCGAGCGAACGCTGAACCATAGCTGGTGGACAGCGCGGAGTCGCACTCAGGCCGACGAAGCCGCGACGATAACGGGGGGTGACATCACAGCCGATGCGTACGTCGAGTCGCTCGTGACACTGATCGAGACATCGGGTGGGAGTGCGACGAGTGCAAGTGTCGCCTACTCGGTGATCAGCCTATCGGACAGAGCGGTGAGTCTCCTCTCTGCGGTCGAATCCGCCCAGACGCGCAACGCGATGCGGACGGGGCGATACGACGAAATCAAGGCGAAGATAGATGAACTCCGGGAGAACTCGGAGAAGTTGCGTCGGGAAACCGACGTCACCGGTGACGGGACGTTCGATCGAGCGGACGAACGCGCGTTGCTGACAGCGAGATCGGAGACGCTCCGGTCGCTCTACTCCATGCTTCCCATCTATGTGATGTCTGTTCACAGCCACGTCCGAAAATCGTATTCGGGAGCGAGTTTGGACGATTATCGAACGATTCGGTGGCAAATGGAGTCGTTGCGCAGCACGCTGATTGCGGATTACTACGCCACTCAGGCCTGGTTGAGAAACGCTCCATCGAACGAACATCTCGCCATCACCGTGGGACCTCCGTCGATGCCGACCCACGAAATGGACGACAGTCCCTATCTCTCGAGGATGTTCGATACGATCGAGACGCCGTCCGACTACGCGATATACCGGATACAAATCGGGGAGGCGGACGAGGGGAAATCCAAGACGCTTCGAATCCGGTTGTTCACGGCGAACGACTCCCGTCTCGATGATACCGACGCGTACCTCTATCCATACGAGGAGCCAACCGACATCGAAAATCCCGACACGCAGTACGAACTCACTAGACGAGGAAGCGAGAAGTGGATCGAACTCACCGGCGTGAACGGTGTCGACGGCATCTGGGCGGGCGAGTACTATCTGCTCGTCAAGAGCACCGCAGAGACGCCGTATCTGGTGGAGGCGATGCTTGGAGACCAACGGTTGACGCAAATCATCTCCAAGAGTGTCGATATATCAGCCGTCGAGCGAGGGTTCGGTGACGCGCGAACCCCGGCGTATCCGGAGCCAACGGTCACGGACGTAGAGGTCACCCCCAGTGGAGGCGTTTCAGTCGGCGACCGAATCGTGATCAACATGACCGGAAGGAATACCGGTGGCCCCGCAGACTCGCAATCCCTCGCAGTGTCGTTCCCGAGTCTGATCGACGAATCGCGGGTGACGATTCTCGACCACAATTTCGAGGACGGGATAACTGGCGTCGTCGGACCGGGTGCTGAAACCGGGGCACGCTATGGCACCGACACGACGTCGTTGGACCACGTTCTCGTCGAGGGGTCCGGATCTTGGGAACAAGGAGAGCGACGATATCTGAAAGTCGAAGTAACCCCACCAGACCCTGGTGAGTTCGTCATCCAGACGAAATCCCTTGCGAATGGACTGGGAGTCTGGAAAGCGGATCCATCGCCTGGCTCGACGAACCACATCGACCAGCAGTCAGAGTACGTATACAGAGACAGCGTACAGGTAGATTCAGCCCCACCCAGCGAGCAAGACGACTCGTCTACCCCAGATGACTCGTCCAGCCCGCCCGTGACGTTCCTCAGTTGTGACAAAGTCGAGATCGCGGACCGCGTCACGTATCTCAACTTCGGCATCCTTCACTATCTCGAGGATGGCATCGACGGGCGCGAGGTTACTCGCGGGGCCCCAGCAGGGTATCGCATCTTCAACGCGACCGAACTCAGTGGCCACGACGAGCCGTGGCTCCGAACAGTCATCCAGTTCGCCGAGGTCGAACTCGAGGACACCGAGGAATCGGTCGTCGTCGAGAATCCAGACCTGAACTCGTGTCTCGACGAGATTCGCCCAGAAAAGCCGACCATCTCGATTGAGGGGTACGAACGGATCGACGACGACACCATCGCGGTGACGTTCGGTTACGAGAACCCGAACGACCACCGGCTGTACCCTGGCAGTTCCTTCCCTGAGGGGACGCTCGCATCGGAGCCCGATCCCTACCAGTTCGTCCTCGATCCCGGTCGGCACACCGTCACCGTGGAGTGGACGCCAGAACGCGACGACGAAGTGCTCGTCTGGCAACTCAATCTACAGGCCTTCGATTATGACGACCCGATCGTCGTCGCCCGGACGGACCCTGCCGGAGAGGTGACACAGCGACTCGACGAAGCGAGCACTGCGGACCCCTCGAACGGTTCCACCGACCAGACCGTCACGTTCCTCGGGTGCGATACGGTGCGTATCGGGCACCGCACTGAGGAGGTGACTCTCCCGTACTACACGTTCATCGCAGACGGGATCGATGGCATGGAGCGCAGCTATGGCCCGACCGATGGCCCCACGGTGTTCAACGCGAGCCACCTCGGTGGCAACCCCGAGAAGGGGGTTCATCCGGTGCTTATCGCCGTCCACGTCCAGCCGGCGGACGGCGGGAACCAGTTCAGCGTCGACAACCCGGACCTCGAATCGTGTCTCGACAGGGTCCGGCCCGAGAAACCGACCGTTTCGGTCGAGGGGTACGAGCGAATCGACGACGACACCATCGCAGTGACGTTCGGTTACGAGAACCCGAACGAGCGCGAAATATACCCCGATAGTTCCTTCCCAGAGGGGACCATCGTCTCGGAGCCAGACCCCTTCCGCATCCTCGACCCGGGCCGGCACGAGTTCACCGTGGAGTGGACACCGGAAAGCGACGACGAAGTGCTCGTCTGGCAACTCAATCTACAGGCCTTCGATTATGACGATCCGATCGTCGTCGCCCGGACCGAGCCTGCAGGCGAGGTTGCCCAGCAACCCGAATCATCACCGACGACTGCGGAGCCCATGCCGGAGCCGACACCTGAACCAACTGGGGAACCAACACCAGAACCCACTCCCGAAGCAACTGAGGAACCAACGCCGGAACCAACTCCCAAACCAACTGAGGAACCAACGCCGGAACCAACTCCCAAACCAACTGAGGAACCAACTGAGGAACTAACGCCGGAACCGACCGAAGAACCGACCCCAGAACCACCCGAGGAGCCAACGCCGGCGTGACGACGGTCGATGGAGCCTCGACGGCTGAATTGCGCTGTCGGTGCTGTTCAGGTTCGGCGAAACACCTGCTCGATGGGGACGCGCTGCTCGTCAAGATACACGTTCACCGCCCCGTCACTGTCGATATCGAGTTGCTCGACGCTGCCGGTGAAGCGGAACCGGTCACCGAGGAACGCAGTCGGCGTGGCGTTCTGTAGTTTGGGCCCCGTGTCATCTGACGTGGTCAACAGTCCACCGCTCGTCTCGGACGGGACGTCACCATCATCACCGACGAAGTCGCCACCGAACCGATCCGGTTGGAGAGTGCCGTCGACCGCAAGGGTGTACTCCGTGGGCCGGTTGCCGGTGATCATCAGTGTATGCGTGCAGCCATCGAACCCGCGGAACCCCAAGAGTCGGCGTCGTGAGACGTTCTGCTCGTCGAGGTAGAGATTCACCGCCCCGTCACTGTCGATGTCGAGTTGCTCGACGCTGCCGCTGAACAGGAATCGGTCACCGAGGAACGCGGTCGGCGAGGCGTTTTCCAGGTTAGGCCCGGTATCATCCGACGTGGTCAACAGCCCCTCGTCCGTCACGGTCGGGGTGTCATCTTCATCGCTCATGAAGTCGCCGCCGAATCGGTCCGGTTCGAGAGAACCGTCGACCGCGAGCGTGTACTCCGTAGGCCTGTTACCAGTTATCATCAATGTTCGAGTCCGGTGTGGTGCGCGTCGCTCGATGTGGTCGAGGGACTCTGCTTCGGATTGACCGGGAGCACCGTTGCCTGTCATCGCAAGAGAGAGCACCGGCCCCGTCGCGAATGCACCACTACCGGCAGAACGCAGAACGTCTCTTCGATCAAGCTTCAGCGCGGAATCGGAGCCGAGGAACCCACTACGCTCTGACATAGAAACCAACACACGCGAATCACGCGCAAAGTTATTATCGTGGTACCGTGCTGGCAATCGCGATAAGACAAGATTGCCACATCGTAGCGAGAATTTAGAGTCGACGACGACAGCGTCGATACCGCCGTCGTCGCCGACGACCACGACCACCAGCAGAAACAGCTCGGCGACCTGATCGAGACGTACCCGCTCGTCACCACCGGTCCCATCTCGCATGCTGCCGCCGACCTCGAAGCGGCGGGCCTCATCAGCCGGGAGCCCGTCTCAGATGCCGGCCGTGGCCGCCCGCCGAACCGCCTCAGTCTCGAGGAACCACTCGATCCGTCGGAGTTCGCCGACGCACTCCGAACGAGCCCCGAGAGATGACGGGCTCGCTACGAGCGGCGGGCTATTCGGCCACGTTCCCACCGTTGTCGATCGGTCTCGACACGGCGGAACCCGTGCCGTAGTAGTAATACTCGACGAGTATCCGCAAGACCACAGCACCGTAGGCCGCCACGCCAAGAGCGATCCCGACGAACAAAAGCCCGATAGCACCCGAGCCGGACGTCTCACCGCCGATCTGAACGATGAGAACGTAGATGTTCCGGCTGTGGACCCCTACAGCAACTCCCACAAAAACCGCGGTGGGGAGCTATTCAATTCCGAGTTCGCCACCGTCGTCGCCATCTTCCGGCCATTCGAGTTCGAATTCGATGCTCAGCTCTTTCGGCCCGTTTGTCGGGCCTTCGCGTTCGGCTTTCACCTCGAACGTGGGCTGAGACGGGGGGTCGAGCGTTACGGAGTCACCGCCTGCCTGAAGTGTGACTGCGTCACCGGCGTTGAGTTTATCCACGACTGTCTGGAGGTACGATGCGATCTGTTCTCGGCTCATCCGCTGCTCCGACTTGAAGAGAACTTCCTCTGGCATACAGCGAGTGACTACGTGACGAGGGTAATTAAGAGGATATGCCCCGCTCGCTTCGAACGTCTACTATCCAGTCCCGGCTTCTCTATCCAGTCCCGGCTTCTTGTTGGCCAGTGACCTCGTCGGGTGTGAGCCGGAAGAATCGGAACTCCAGTCTGAGGGGATGGCTGTCGTACACGTCCACGAACGGGATGCTCACTCGCCGCATCGCTTCGGCGACGCCGGGGTCGAGTGCTGATGCGTTCAGAGGAGGGCGACGGAACTCCCAACCCGTGAACGGGGGGTTTCGCTTCCCTACCGCCACAACACACGATCCGCGACCCTCCTCGACAGTAGCACCGCTCACAGAGCCTCGAGCCCGGAGTAGAGACCGAACCCGATGCCGAACGCGAGTACGAACGAGCCGATCCAGGCACCGACGGTTCGGAGAAGCTTCCGCCGACTGACGCCGGCGCCGCCGGTGATGGCCATTCCGCTGCCCACGATGGCGGAGACGACGATTTCGTTGAACGACACCGGCACGCCGAGTAGCACCGCTACCTGTGCAATCAGAAACGAGGGGATGAGCGCCGAGATGGCGCGGCGCGGCCCCAGCGACGAGTAGTCCTGCGACAGCGACTTGATCATCCGGGGGGCGCCCGTCCACGCGCCGATGAGGATACCGACACCGCCACCGACGAGCACGGCGGTGAGCGGGACGGCCACCGCGTCGAACAGCGGCAGCAGAGGGCCGACGGCGAGCCCGACCTGTGAACCGCCGGCGGAGAAGGCGACGAGCGACCCGAGCGCGAGCAGGAACCGATTCATCGCCCCGGTCTCGTCGCGACGCACGTCGAGCCCGACTACTAGCGTCGCTGCGACGACCGCCAGCGCCGTCACGAGCAGCCGCTCCAGGCCGAAAGTGGGAACGGCCGTGGCGAGCCAGCTCCCCACGAGCGTCGCGAGCGAGCCGCTCTCACCGGGCGGTGCGAACAGCGTGAGCTCGACGTTGGCGACGACGCCGCCGACCAATCCGGCAAGCAGGGGAATGCTCAATCGTTCGGGCATCCACTCGCGGGAGAGGATTCGGGCGAGTCCGTAGGCCACGCCACCGCCGACGACGGGCGTGAGCAGCCAGACCGCACCCACCTGCTGGTATTTCGCCCACGCGGGCGTGCCGCCGAGCGCGAGCCCGATGCCGATGACCGCCCCGGTGACGGTGAACGCGGTCGCAATCGGGATGCCCGTCGCGATACCGACCGCCATCAGCCCGCCCGCGAGCAGGAGCACGACGACGGCGGCCATCGGCGAGAGCGTCACGCCGTGGACGAGGCCGCGCCCGACCGCCGCCGAGATGCTCGCGCCCTGCACGGCCGCCCCGAGGAACGCGAGGAGGCCGACGACGAACGCGGCCCGCAACACGGAGATGGCGTTCGCGCCGACCGCAGGCGCGAACGGGGTCGCACCGGCCGAGCCGGCGCCGATGACCCACGCCATGAACAGACTCACGAGCGCCGCGAGCGCGACCAAAAGTAGCGTCAGTGGGTCCGGCATCGGCTCAGCGAGGCCGACGGGAGGCGGTACTCGACGCGGCGGGCCGACCAACCACGACCGGTGTCTCGTGAGCGATCACACCCGGTCGTAGTGGGCCTGGCTGATTAAAGTCTTGCTTAATCCTTCCAATATCCCACAATACTATGCGAGCGCGTTAGCACCTCCTGCAACCCGAGTTCCCAGCCGTTGGTTGTCGTGTCCACGGGCCCTCATCACACGACGGAAGAGGCGCAACCCCGGCGCGGTAGGTGTGCTGGGGAGGTACCGGCCACGGTCGCGCCCCGGCGGGCAAGCACCGGAATCTGTCGGCGGTGAGTATCCGGATTCCGCTCCGGCCCCACCGGAGCGAGCGTCGCCACATGCTCACGGGCGGCACCGGGAACGGAGGTCGTCGATAGAACCTGGTCGACCGAAGCGCTGACTGGGTGCCGCTCGTCCGGCCCCGATGCGACCACGGAGACGACCGTACCGACCGGTGACACCAGAAGACCTTTTGCCCGGACGTTCCGAGACAGGATTGCGTTAGGCTTCCACAACCGGCGCACGGAGACGAATGTACTCACCATCGAACCACCATCGCAGGGCGGCACTCGTCACCGCGGGCTCGTTCGCCCTCTTCGGCGTCGTCACGGGGCTGATTCCCAATCCGATCTACGTCCGGATGGTTCCGCGGACGCCGCTGGACTACCTGTTTCTCGGCCTGACGGCCGCGTTCCTCGGCGCCTACACGCTCCAGCGAACGGCCACACACCGCGGCGACGATGCGACCGCCACGGCGGGCGCCGCACTCGGGGTTCTGGCGTTCGGCTGTCCCATCTGCAACGCGCTCCTGCTCGCTCTGTTCAGCAGTTCGGCGCTGATGACGTATCTCGACCCCGTCCGGCCCCTGCTCGGCGCCGTGAGCGTCGTGCTGTTCGGCGGGCTTCTGTACGCCCGCTGGAAGCGCCCCTGTGAGACCTGCGAGGTCGATTCACAGCACCACGCCCACCGATGAACACGCCACGATGACGGACACGACACCTGACACGACAGACGAGACGGAGTCGAGTCGCCGATGGTCGCTTCTCGGACTCGGAGGCGCACTGAGCCTCTGTTGTCTCTTCGCCCCGGCAGCAGCCGGTGTGGTCGGCGGTGCAGCCGCCGGCGGGACGACGGCCGCTCTCGGTGGCGGACTCGTTCGAATCCTCGTGTCGGCGATCACGGTCGGGATCATCGGCGTCGCGGTCCGCGCCTGGACCGAGACCGACTCGCAATCCTGCGAGCGGTAGTGAACCAACGTACAGGGTGACCGGAGACCAGCGTGGAGGGACGGTTCACACCGAGAGAGCAGGGAGCCTGCAAACCCGAATATCCCAACGTCCGGGATTCCTCCGGGTAAATCCGGAGGAGGGAGTCAAGCTGCGTCAGTCTCGCTCGCCGATGCGAGTGGCGTGACCCGAAACACGTAGTCGTCGTAGGCACGGTCCAGATTCGTCGGGGTCTCCTCGTCGGCGTGTTCTTGACACAGCGCGGCCCTTGCTTCGACCGCGCCATGACCTGTGTCCTCCTGGTACCGTTCGAGGACTTCGAACGCCGCTGGCCTGTCGCATCCGCGCCGGTGACACGGACGGGACGCGTCCGGTCCGTCGTCAGTATCGCCTCGCGTGTCGTCGGTCACGTCGTCCATCTCGTCAGGTGGTTCGTCTTCATCGGCACGGGTGCGCGCTTCCTTCATTTCCCGCTCTCGCTGGCGTTGCTCTTCGTTGTCCGCTTGCTTTTCCCGGCCCTTTTTCGTATCTGCCATCCGTCCGACTATGTAATCAGCCGTCATAATCCTGTGGGCATGCCCTCCTCGATATCGTGCACAGACCGCTCGTTCACCGCATCCAGAGAATGCGGTGGTTCGAGCCGTGGACGCATCGCTGGGTTCTCGTTCGCCAGCACGGGTGAGAACCCAAATTCTATGTGACAATCCAAGCAACTCTTCGCGAACCGAATAAATGAGTGCCGTCTCCTCCGCCGTCTCATCGAGCGCCGGATGGCCGCTACAGCTACTTCCTGTGCAACTTCCGGTCTCGCTCGACGTGGTCGTCGTACTGACGATCATCGCCATCGTCTTCGTTCTCTTCGTCACCCAGCCGGTTCCGATCGACGCCACCGCGGTCGGTCTCGTGGTCGCACTCGTTCTGCTCGGCGAGTGGACCGGCGTGTCGCCGGAGCAGGGAGTGTCGGGATTCTCGAACCCCGCGACGCTCACCGTGCTGGCGATGTTCGTCCTGAGCGAAGGCGTCCGCCAGACCGGCGTTATCCAGATTCTCACGCGGAAGCTGGTCGCGTTCGCCGGGGACAACGAGTTCCGGCAGTTGCTCGCCACGGTCACGCTCTCCGGGCCGCCGGGCGGGGTCGTCAGCAACGTCTCGGTCGTCGCGGTGTTGATTCCCGCGATAATGAACCTCGCCCGGCAAACGAAGACGTCGCCCTCGAAGCTCCTGATACCGCTGTCGTTCGCCTCGATGCTCGGCGGCATGCTCACGGTCGTCGGGACGATAACGAACCTCCTGGCGAGCGAGGTCTGGGTCCAGGTGGGCGGTCCCGACGCCCAGCCGTTCGCGCTGCTCGAGTTCACGCACCTGGGTGCTATCGTCCTGCTCGTGGGAATCGTGTACCTGCTCACCGTCGGTCGATACCTCACGCCAGCACGGATCGAGCCGGCCGAATCGCCCACCGACGCGTTCGGCATGACCGACTATCTCACCGACGTCGTCGTCATGGAGGACTCGCCGCTCGTCGGTTCCCGGGTCGGCGATCTGAGCGAGCGGGACCTCGATCTCGACGTGTTTCAGATCGTCCGTGGCAACCGGACGCTCGCCCGCGGCCTCGGAACGGAGCGGATTGAGGCTGGCGACGTCCTCTCCGTCAGGGCCGACCAGGAAACCCTCCAGGAGGTCATCGAGCAAGACCACCTGCAGCTGTTGCCGGAGGTCATGGAGGCGGCCACCGAGGAGGATGCGCCTCTCCCGCCCGGCTTCTCGCCACGGCGTCACGGCTGGGAGTCGCTCGACGCGGAGGAGAGCGGCTCGCTCGTCGAGGACGAGGCGGCAAGCGACGACACGAGCGACGACACGGGGGAAGACGACGACGAGACGGCCGAGGAGGCCCCCGACGAGGAGATCGAGCTCACCGAGGTCGTGCTACTGCCCGGCCCCTGGTCGAGTCGGCGCAGCGGTGTTGCAGATTTCGAGCGCGACTACGACGTGACAGTGCTGGCGATCCGCCGCGGCGACGAGGTGATTCGCCAGCGCCTCCGCGAGGTCCGGTTACAGGCCGGCGACGTCATCCTCGTCCAGGCGCCCGACCAAGTGCTCGATCGCATCGCGAGGGACACGAACGTCGCCATCGCGGGCGAGGACGGATGGGAGGAGTTCGACCGGTCGAAGATCCCCATCGCACTGGGAATCCTCGCCGGTGCTCTCGGACTCGCGGCACTCGACGTCCTCGGGCTCATGATGAGTGCACTGACCGGCGTCGCGGCGATGTTCTTCACCGGCATCCTCACACCCGAGGAGGCATACGAGGCCGTCGACTGGGACGTGATCTTCATGGTGGCGGGTGTCATCCCGCTCGGCATCGCTGTCGAGGCCTCGGGCACGGCTGGCCTCATCGCCGACCTCGTCGTTTCCGTCAGCGTCCTCCTACCCGTGATCGCGGTTCTGGGGCTGTTCTACCTGGGAACTGCGGTCATCACCGAGATGGTCAGCAACTCCGCTAGTGTCGTGTTGCTGCTGCCGATCGGGGTCGAGGTTGCCGGTCAGCTCGGCGCCAACCCCTTCGCGTTCGTCATGGCCGTGACCTTCGCCGCCAGCACACCGCTGCTGACCCCCGTCGGCTACCAGACGAACCTCATGGTCTACGGCCCAGGTGGGTACAAGTTCACGGATTTCGCACGCGTCGGTGCGCCGCTCCAGCTCATCCTGACCGTCGTGACGACGGCGGGCATCGCATTCTTCTGGGGCCTGTGACAACACGAAGTCCCCGACCGGTACCGGCCACCAGTCTCGTGCGCTGCAGCGACCACCTACGAACCCCGCGCTCGACGCTGAGGGGATTGAATCGATCTGCTCTCCGTTCGTTTTGCCCGCGAGGCCGGTACTACAGATGGTTCACGTACTGAGAACGACCGGCGTCACTGTTCGTAGATGTAGACGAATCCCGCCCCGGACTGCCTGCCCGCGACGACCGTTGTTCCGTTCGTGGTCGCTATCACGTCGCCGAACTGCTCGGTCGTATCGGGTGCTGTGAAATATAGTCCTCGCGGGTCGTTTTTACTGGACGGCTGGTCCAGGTCGTATACCGCACCGACCGAGTCGCCGAACTGGACGTGCGGTGCGCCGACCAGCAACGTACTGCCGTCCATCGCGACCGTGTCACCGAAATACTGAGACGAATCACCATTCGTCGCAGTGTACATCTGCTCGCGAGACCAGTGACCGTCCGTGAGACCGAACACGTACGCTGTATCATTGATGTAATCGCCGATCAGTGCCGTTCTATCGTCCACCGCAACCGACCAGCCGAAGTGGTCGCTTCCCGGCGCTCCCGAAAGGGTCGTCCGATGACGCCAGGTACCGTTCGATCGCCTGAAGACGTGAACGACGCCCGAGCTGGAACGTCGACGCTTCGGCCCTGACTTCGGTGGTGTTCCGACCAGTATCGTCTCGCCATCAGTTGCAACTGATCTGACGATTCGTCCGTCGTCCCGATTCTCAACGGATAACGTCTGTCGCCGTCCCCACTCCCCGGTTTCACGTTCGAAGACATCGACGAGGCCGTTGGTGTCTGCAGTCCGCAGGACGGCCGTATCACCGTCTACCGCCATCGATTCGACGTAGACGCGCTCGGTTAGCTCCGTCGTCCGTTCCCAGCCGCCACTATTCGACCGCTCGAACACCGACACGGGGATCCGCGACGTCCCCGAGTAGTTGTACTGGTTGCCGACCAGCAGCGTCGACCCGCTGGCTGCGATCTGTCCCCCGAAATAGTCGCGTTTCTGCTTCCGACCAGTCAGTGTCGCTGTCTGTTCCCATCCATTCTCCAACGTTTCAAACACGGCCACGAGTCCGGCTTTTTTGACGCCATCGGGAGCAGCCTGTGGCACGCCGACGAAGACGGTATCGCCCGTGGTATCGACCATCCGCCCGAACGATTCTGATCGACCGGAACCGCCGACCGTGGCTACCGGGGAGCGAGAGTTGGCGACCGCGGTGAACGGGTTCGGCGAGACGGTCTCCCAGCTTTCGTCGTCGGATTTGGGACCGCTTGCGTTCCCCGAGAACATCTGCAGGCAGCCACCCATACCGGCGAGCACTCCACCTGCGAGGGATCCCAGGAATGCCCGCCTCGTTGGTCGGTTCATACTAGAACGGAAGATGCAAATCGAGAAAGGGGTTTTTAAATCTTAAATGGCTACTTGTGTCTTATTGGTATCACGCAAGGCGGATTCTGATGAAAACTCGACCTCTGCCTTTTTTCGACGCACGGGGAGTACGCGTCCTGTATTCAGCGGGACTGCTGAAACCCATCACCGGCCGAGGGATTCAACACGGCCGTGACACACTATTTCACCGATATGACAGGTACATCAGCACGGCGGATCACACGTTCGGTGACACTACCGAGGAGGAACCGACGTATTCCCTTTCGACCGTGAGTCCCCATGACGATACAATCGACATCGTGCTCCTCCGCATATCTGACAATCTCGAGATAGGGAGGCCCATTCAGCACCGAGGTTTCCGTCGGTAAGTACGTCGACGATTGGACCCGCTCGAGGGCGAGATCAAGCGCCTTCTCCCCGATCTCTTCGAGGATGCCTCGTAGCCTTTCGGCTCTCCCCCCGTCGATCGTCTGTCCCACCTCGACGACGTAGACGAGGTGCAGTTTCGCGTCGACCGACCTCGCCAGCGTCGCGGCGTGGTCAACGGCAGTGGTCGCACACTCGCTGCCATCGATGGGAACGAGTATCGAACTGATGTCCGGATCGATGATCGTCTCCTCGTGGACAGTCATCACCGGGACAGGGGACTCGCGTAGAGTGAGTTCCGCGACGCTCCCGAGGAGAGCCCGGCCGGGGCTGAGCCCACTCCTACCCCGGGTACCCATCACGATACAGTCGATACCATGGTCGTCGGTGTAGGTGAGAATCGCTTGATGGATCGACGTTCTGTTTGTGATGATCCTCCTCGTAGCCTCGACACCAGCGGAAGCAGCCAATTCGACAGCCGCTCGAACCGCTTCCTCGCCGTATCCGGGGGGGTCGACACCATCAGCCTCAGGGGAGGTGAGGTCGCGGAGAACGTGAATTACGTGTAGCTCCGCGTCGAACTGGTCGGCGAGTGCGACTGCCGCTTCGGCCGCGGTCGACGAGGCTTTACTGCCGTCGGTCGGGAGTAGAATGCGTCGACACATGACGTGTTTCTAATCGACGATTAGCCTCGGTCGAGATAAGTGTGGGCCGTGGTCGGAGTCACGCGGGTTCCTGGATGATGAGATACCGAACCTGAACAGCCACGTTTCGACCGGCGATTCGATCGATTCGATCGTTGATTCGATCACCGAGCTCCGGTGGCGCCTCCCCTCTCGGCGCCCCGATCAAGATCGTGACCCGAGAGGGGCTTTGAGCGAGAAGGCTGTCGGAGTACTCGAACTGAATTTCGAGAAGAGTGAACTCCGAATAGGCCGGTTCATCGAGAATCTGTCGAACGTCGTCCTGGATCGATTGTTCGACAGTGGACGTCTGATACGAGGAGAACGTCACAGTTCCGAGGAATGCGGAGAGGAGCAGAATGCTGATCAGGAGAACGGCCACACGCTTGAGGAACGTCTTTCTGGTCTGCTCGATGTAGAACAGTTTGCTGGGCCGATACCCCATATACCAGAGCACGAGAAGCGCGGCGAGATTGATCGACAGAACGTTGACGAGGAGTAACACGCCGGAGCCGACGGCGAGTGCCGTATTTCCCCACGCGATACCGATGCCGACCGTCGCTGCGGGCGGAACGAGTGCCACGGCGATCATGACACCGACCAGCGCCGATGACAGTCCAGACGCGAGGCTGATGACGCCCGCGGCTCCCGATCCGAGCGCGACCACGAGTGACAGGATATCCGGACGGAACCGTTCTCGGATCTGCGAGATGGACAGGACGTCTAATCCGGGCGGAACGAGATTCCCGGTTCTGATGAGGACCGCGAACAGGGCGGCGCTCGCGATCGTGAGTGTCGCTCCGATGATCTGTAGCTTGACGCCGTCTCGAAAGAGCTCGCGGTCCCGGAACACCGTGCCGACGCTCGTCGCCATCGCGGGGCCGATGAGCGGCGCGATCACCATCGACCCGACGACCACCGCAGCGGAGTCCAGCAGTAGTCCTGCCGTCGCGATGATGGCACTCACGATAGTCATGCCAGCAAAAATCGGTACGGACGCCGGGACGAGGTCGTTGGCAGCACTTTGGAGTTCCTCCTTTGCAATCTGTTCGGGGCTTTCAGAATCCTCCGTGAATCGCTCTTCGAGTTGGTCGTACTCACGAGAGGAAACCGATTCCGTCTCGACGGTCACCGTGATGGCATCTTCGTTTAGACCGGATTCTCGAAGGCTCTCTAACACCGGCTCGACGGCACTCGTCGGAAGAGGGAAATGAACCGAGGAGGTGTATTCGCGGCCGCTCGCTTCGTCAGTAAGCGTATAATCTATCCCTTCGTCGTCGAGAACATCGAGAACGGCCTCCCGTTTTCCGGTCGGAATAGTCACGAAAACCAGCCGAGCCATGGGAACCACAACTCGGCCATGCAGAATAAATGGTACCACAGGGGGTCTGACGGTCCGAGCGAGGATACGGTACATACGACGGCCGAGGAACTCCGATAGGGGGTAACGGTCGATCTCGGGACTCTCTCGCCGCTCCGCTGGGTGCTCGTCGAACCACTCCTCGGGGACGTCCGTCCGACCTACCGGATACGCGAACGGGGAACGACCCCGCGAGAACGCTCCGACCGGTCACGTCCGAGTTCCTGTGAGCGCTACGTGCAGGACAGGGGGTCGGAGTGGCATACTCGGGGACCTCCCTATACATATAGCCGGGGCTCGTCGCGAGCGCTACGTGCGTAGGCGCCACGGTGGAAGGGGACAGCGGCGTACCGACGAGCGTAATGAGACAGCACGCTGGGCGTGCAACGAGTGTCGTCTCGACGCACGCCGGTGCCGCCGGTCCCCAGACCACGCAGGCCAGTTCTCCATCCTCCAGAGCCGAGTTCACCCGGCGCCTGAGGAGAGATACACTCCCCCTCCGACGCCCGGAATGCAGGGCCGTACGAACAGCGGGGCCGGCCGGGAGGTGACCACGCGTGGCGACCGGCGGTGACATCCAGGTGCTCGTCGTCGGCGGTGGAGCCGGTGGCCTCTCGCTGGCCGCGTTCCTCCAGCGGGCCGGACTCGACCCCGTCGTCGTCGAGCGGACGGACGCCCTCGACCCCCCCGGCACGGTCGAACTCCGGCCGGAAGCCGTCCGCCTGCTGACACGGCTCGGCGTCGGGCGCGAGGTCCGCGAGGCCGGCGCCGCGGTGACGACGTGGACGCGACGCAGACCCGACGGCACCGTCGCCGAGCGGCTGGACGCCGACCGCGAGGTCGGCCTCCTCGCGATAGAGTACGCGGACCTGTTGGGAGCGTTGCGCACCGTCGTCGCGGACGGGAGCGTCCACCGGGGGGTGCGGCTCAGGTCGCTCGACGCCCGACGGGGTAGCGTCGCCGTGGAGTTCGCGAACGGCGTCCGCGAGCAGTTCGACGCTGTGGTCGGTGCCGACGGCCCCCGGTCGCGGACCCGGGAGCTACTCGGCGGTCCGGACCCGGTGTTCTGTGGCACGACGAGCATCGCACTCCCCCTGCCCGACGATGTCGACCTCGACGGGGCGGGCGAGGTGTGGACGACGGACGGCGCCGTGTTCAGAGCGGTCCCGACGGGCGATGGCGTGGCCGCGTGGCTCACCGTCCCGACGACGGTTCCTGACCAGCGCGCCCCCGACGCCGACGCGCTCGCGGAGCTGTGTCCGGCGATAGAGTGGCTCCTGCCCGCGGCCGTCGACGCCGCCGACGCGGGCGAACTGTGGTGGGCCGACGACTTCCGCGTCCCGTCGGCCACGTGGGGCGACGGCCGGGTCGCCCTCCTGGGCGACGCCGGCCACGCCCGCCACCGGCTGACCGGCGCCGGCGCCACGCTCGCCATCGAAGACGCCGCCGTCCTGGCCGACGAACTCGGCGACAGCGCCGATCCGCCGGCGGCCCGGATCGCCGACTACGCGGCGCGTCGACGCTCCCGGCTCGACGACCCGGCCGGTGACACCGACCCCGCGGCGCCGCTCGCCGGCGTCGAGTCGGAACTGGCCTCGCGCCACCCCTCGATTCCCGCCCGCCGGGGGGCCCACCTCGCGTCCGCCTTCGGTGAGGGTTCGAGGGGCTTCGCGGGCGAGCAGTTCGAGGAGTGAACGCTGGGCGCCCGCCCGACGCGACCGTCGTGGACGGCCGGCGACGGATCGCGGCGACGTGCAGGCGGCTACTCGTCGTCCCCGGGATGCTCGCGGTCCAGCAGCATCCGGAACGCCGACCGCTCGGCGACGCGCAGGTGCTTGTTGAACGTGGGCTGTGAGACGCCGAGCAGGTCGGCCACCTCCTGACCGCTGGTCTCGCGGGGCCACCCGAAGTAGCCCGCCGAGTACGCCGTCTCCAGCGCCTCCCACTGGCGGTCGGTGAGCTCCGCCTCGAGGGCGTCCTGGAGTTCGAACAGCGAGCGGATGGTCCGCTCGCGCTGACGCTGGGCGACGAGGTCGGTGTCGGGGTACCGCTCCTGGAACCCCTCGACCAGCGCCCGCACGTCGCTCCCGCGGGGCGTCTCGACCACGAGCGTCCCCTCGCCGCCCTCGGCGGTCGCCTCGCGGACGACGGCGCCGTGGTCGGTGAACACGGAGCCGAACCACGTCGGCGCCGACACCTCGACGAGTCCGCCCGCGTCGTCGTCAGGTGCGGTGACGACCTGTGCGGTCTCGACGCTCGGGGCGGCGTTGGCGAGGTCGGCCACCGCCTCGGGGGCGGCGCCCTCGACCGCGTAGAACATCGAGAAAGTGCCGCCGGCCCGACGGATGGTGCGCTCGAGGTCGATGCGGGAGTTCGCGGTCGTGGTCGCCCGCACCATGAACAGCCCCTCGTCGGACACGTCGAACTCCAGTTCGGTCGTCCCCTCGGACTCGAGGGCCTGCTCGCGCTCGGTGACGGTGATGGCGTAGCCGATGGAGCGGCCGAGCTCCGCGAGCACCTCGCGGGTCGCCTCGTCGAAGGCGTCGGGCTCGGCCGACGCCACCGCCAGCACGCCGTGGGTGGTGGTCTCGTAGTGGATGGGCACCGTCACGACCGACTGGACGCCGTGCCGGAGGGCGTGTGTCCGCCACTCGCCGGCGGTGACGTCGGTCGCGACGTTCTCGACGGTGCGGGGCTCCCCGGTCCGGTACGTGGCGATCGCGGGGTGGCCACCGGCGCCGTCGCCCGGCGACCCGACGACTCCCGAGAGAAGGTCGACGTACGCCTCGCTACCGCCGGCGCTGGTCCGGAGCACGAGCCCCGCCTCGCCGACCGCCGGCTCCGCGATCCACACCAGTTCGTGGAGGTCGACGTCGACGAGCCGCTCGCTGACGGCTTCCTCGATGCCCGCCCGCGACGACTGCTCGACCGTCGCCTGCTCGATGTCGCGGATGATCCGGTTGAGCTGCTCGAGTTGGTCGGCCCGTTCCTGATGCTGGCGGAGCTCCGCTTCCCGTTCGGCGAGTGCCCGCTCGCCGGCGACGTGGTTCAGCGCCGCCTCCAGCGTCGCCGCCAGTATCTGGGCGAGTTCGACGTCCTCGGCGTCGAACGACGCCGCGGGAGCGCCGACCAGCATCACGCCGTGTGAGCCCAGCGGGAGGACGATGTCCGGGTCCGACACCCCCGGCCCGTACACCTCCGTCGACGGCTCGGAGCTGGTGACCGCCTCGCCGTCGACGAACACCTGCCACGGGAGCGAGTCGCCGGGGCCGAACGGCGGCGGGTCGACGCCGAGGTCAGCGAGCCGGTCGGTCACGGCGGTCGGGGCGAGCTGGCCCGACCCGTCGTCGTAAAGGTACGCCGACACCAGCGGGAACCCCAGCACGTCCTCGGCGGCCTGGACGGCCTGCTTGCAGGCCGCCTCGCGGGAGTCAGCCGCCGTGAGTTCGCGCGTCGCCTCGTGGAACGTCTCGAGGGTCCGCTCCCGCCGGTGGCGCTCGGTGACGTCCGTCACGACGCCGACGAACTGGTGTGGCTGGGCGCTCCCGTCGAGGATGGGGTAGCCGGTCGCCTCCAGCCAGCGAACCCCGCCGTCCGGCCGCTGGATGCGGAACTCGAACTCGTAGCGGTCGTCGGGGTCGCCCGCCTCGATGTCCGCGAGCATCGCCTCGATGTCCGCCTCGTACTCGTCGCGGTCGTCGGGATGGACCGCCTCGAGGAACGCTCGCGGCTCCGCCTCGAGTTCCTCGACGGGCCGGCCGTAGATGTCGGCGTACGCCGAGTTGACGTACGTCACCTCCGTGAGGTCGGTGTTGGCGAGATAGATGATTTCCTCGACCCGCTCGGCGATGGTCCGGAACCGCTGTTCGCTACGCCGGCGCTCGGTGATGTCGCGGTGGATGGCGACGTTCAACTCCTCGCCGCCGATGACCGCCGGCGCGACCTTGACCTCCAGCCACCGCCGCGTGCCCTCGCTGGTCTCGGCGCGCCACTCAACCATCTCCGGCTCGCCGGTCTCGGCGACGCGTCTGTGGATCTCGGCGCCCGCCTCGGCCGTGTACCCCTCCTCGGTGACGCTGAGCCCCTCGATGCCCTGTTGCTGGATGGCGTCGAGGCTCTCGTAACCGACCATCTCGAGATACGCCTCGTTCGCGTCGACGATGTCGAGCGTCTCGGGCTCCATGACCGCGATGGCGTCCTGCACGCCGTCGAATATCTGCTCGAACTCGCGCTCGCGGCGCGTCCGCTCGGTGATGTCCTGTACCCGGCCGACGATGCGGTCGACCACGCCGTCGTCGTTCACGATGGGGAAGCGGCCGACGGACACCCACCGGGTCTCGCCGTCGCGCTGGATGCGGTACTCCCCCCCATAGCGGTCGGCCGGGTCGCCGGCCTCGACGTCCGCGACCAGCTCCTCGACGTCCGCCCGGTACCGGTCGCGGTCGTCGGGGTGGGCAGCGTCGACGAACGCCTGGGGGTTCTCGTCCAGTTCGGCGACCGGCCGGCCGTAGATCTCCTCGTACGCCGGGTTGATGTACAGGATCTCGGAGAAGTCGGCCGTGGCGAGATAGATGATCTCATCGAGGTGGTCGGCGATGAGCCTGAGCCGGCGCTCGCTCTTCCGGAGTTCCCGCTCCTGGCGCTTGCGGTCGGTGATATCCCGGACGCTCGCGAGCACCCGCTCGGTGCCGCGAAGCTCCACCGTCGTGAGATGCACCTCGCCGAGGAACGTACTGCCGTCCTTGCGCTGACCCTTGAACTCGAACAGCTGTGGCCCCTCCGCCTGGGCACGCTCGATGTTCGCCACCGCCTGCTCCGTCGTGTACTCGGGACTGTCGGAGATGATCCGCTCGATGCTCTCGCCGACCAGTTCCTCCCGCGTGTAGCCGGTCAGCTCGCGGTATCGCTGGTTCACGGCGCGTATCTCGCCGGTGTCCGGGTCGTGGACGACCAGCCCGTCGGAGACGTTCTCGAAGATGTCCTGGTACGTCCGCTCCAGTTCCTCGCGCTCGGTGACGTCACGGACGCTCGCGAGCACGCGCTCGGCTCCCGCGAGATCTACGAGCGTCAGATGCACCTCGACCGGGAACGTCTCGCCGTCCTTGCGCTGATTGCGCCAGTCGAACCGCTGTGGCCCCTTCTCCCGAGCGAGCTCGATCATCTCGCTGGCCGCCTCGTCGCTGTACGCGTCGCCGGGCGCGGTCACCAGCCCGATGTCCTCGCCGACGAGCTCCTCGCGGCTGTAACCGTTCATCTCGCAGAACTGCTCGTTGACGTCGACGATCCGGCCGGTGTCCGGGTCGTGGATGACCAGCCCGTCGGAGACGTTCTCGACCACCTCGCGGTACGCCTCCCCGGCGGGCACCGACGCGTCGTCCGTCGAACGACGAGCCGCTCGTTCACTGGACCCGGCGTCGTCGGCCGTGACCGCACGGAACCGTTCCGCGATGAGGGCACATTGACTCCTCGCCGGCGTACGGGGGAACACGTCCGTGACCCCGGCCTCGACCGCGCTCGTGATCGTCTGCTCGGCGTCGGCAAGTAGGACCACCGGAACGTCGAGGTCGGTGACGAGCCGGTCGACGGCCGTTCCCTCGAGGTCTCCGCCCACGACGACGCCGTCGGCGTCCTCGCGGGCCCGTCGAACTAACACTCCGTCCGGCTCCACGGCGTCGGCGGTGACTGCGCCGTCGGCACGCTCGAGCCCGTCGGCGACGGTGGCGGCGAAGGACGCCTCTGTGGCCGCTACCACGATGTTCAGGGGCCCCACCCCCTCGGTCGGCATGAAAACAGGGTACAGGGCCATCGGTTTGAACATTTCCCCGCGAAATGGTGAGACAGCGTCCGACTGACGCCACATCTGCCGGCCGCCGTCGGACCCCGGACGGCCCCGGGGAGTCAATACCTATAGCCCCCCGGTCGGCCCGGAGGTAACGCGTGTAGCGAGCAGGTTGGTGGGAAAGTAGGATAGAGCCGTACCTGTACGGATGAGACACTACGTGCCGACGACGTACGAGCGGGGCCGCGCCAGGACCGACCCCGGCTGGGTCGCGCTCCTCGTCGTTCCGACATTGTTCGCAACCGGCGTCGCAACGTGGGCCGCAGTGGCGACGACGCCGGCGGCGGTGTTCGGCGTCGTGGCCGGCCTCCTGGTGGGCCGCGCCGTTCGTCGGGGCTACCCGCTTGCGCGCCGCGCAGTGACGACGATGTACCGCTTGCTCGACCCCCTCGTCACCGACCATCGCGTGCGTCGACACGCGGGGGAGGTGTGACGATGGCGTCACCGCGCTCCATCTTCCCGGTTCGGGAGGACGTCGACCAGGAGGTGTCCTCACAGACGATGTCGCTTGCCGACGCCGGCGACGTCGTCGAGGCACTCACGAGCGAGACCGCCCGGATGCTGGTCGACCGCGTCTACGAGGAGCCGGCGACTGCCTCCGACCTCGCGGCCGCTGTCGACACGTCGCTACAGAACGCCCAGTACCACCTGAGCCGTCTCCAGGAGGTCGGCGTCATCGAAGTGGTCGACACCTGGTACTCCTCGCGGGGCAGGGATATGGACGTGTACGGGCCGTCCAACGAGCCGTTGCTCATCGTCGCCGGCAAGCCGGGCGACGAGTCGGCCGTCCGACGCGGCCTCGCGGAGTCTCGTGCCGACGATGAGCCCCCGGACGGCAGGGCCGTGCGCTCCGACGGTGGGCCCGACGCCGACGGGGCCGTCCATCAGTGAGCCCATGACCCGCTTGCACGATGCGCCCGACGGCGGGGCGCAGGTCGACTGCATCGCCTGTGGCGCAACCGTGGCGCGCTCTCGGGCCCGCGAGTACGACAAGCACGGCGACCGCTGGGACCGCGACGGCAAGCGCTTCGAGTACCTCTGTAAGCGCTGTGACGACGAGCGGTGTCACCGTCCCCGGGCGGGCCTCGAGGCGATGCTCGTCGAGGCGGGCGCCGGCGAAATCGACCGCGAGGAGTTCCTCGAGTCGTTCTGCTATCTGGCCCGACGCGAGGCCGGCGCCGAGTCCGAGGAGTAGTCTCATCCGATGGTCTCGTCGCACCTCTCGTCGGCGCACCGCTCGCGGCGGCCCAGTCGTCGTCTGGGACCGTACGGACGGCCTGTCGTACCACGGCCGTCTCGAATCAGTAGTCGCCGGCGGGGTGGTGGCCGCCGGCGGTTCGACCGACACACCACGGAGAAACGCTAACCCATGGCAACAACGGACACGCAACTCACAGAAACGCTCGTCGACGACCGCATGCAAGCGACCGTCACCCCGCTGGCCGACCGGTCGTGGCTCGTGCTCGCTATCGCGGTGTTGCCGGTGCCGCTCACGTCGGCGGTGTTCATCGGCCTCGCGGCGGTCGGCGGCCAGCAGGAGGCGTACGGACTGCCCATCGCGTATCTCGTCTACGGGGCGGCGAATCTCGTGACCGTCGGCACGCTGTACGCCCTCCTCTCGACCGACGAGCGCAGTGCCGTGTTCCGCTTCGGCGTGCCCTCGGTGCGGGAGGTCGGGTGGGCGGTCGTCGCCTTCGTCGTCGGGCTCGGCGTCTTCCAGGTCACGAGCCTCGCGAGCGCGGCGCTGGGGTACGAACTCCAGGGGCTCTCCTACTCGCTCGGTTCACCGACGACCGTGGCGATGGTCGTCGTCGGTGCCGTCGTCCTCGCGCCGCTGACCGAGGAGATCCTGTACCGCGGGCTGGTCCTCGGCGTCCTGCTGTCGCGGGGAGTCGGCGTCGTGGCCGCGGTGGCGCTGATGACGGGGCTGTTCGCGATCATCCATCTCCCGAACTTCGGGGTGGCGGGGACGCTGTTCATCTCCGTGTGGGGGCTCCTGCCGGCGCTCGTCCGCCTCCGGTTCGACAACCTCTCGGGCGCGGTTCTGATGCACGCGCTCAACAACACGTTCGCCTACCTCGTCGTCGTCGGGATGGGGTGGGCGTGATTCGACGACCCCGCCCGGTACGTGACCTCTAGCTCAGGTCGGCGCTCCGGAACCTGCTGTAGCCAACCAGCAGGGGAACGACGGTCCACACCAGCAGGATGGCCAGGAACACCGCCGGATGCAGATACGCCGGGGCCGGTTCGCCGATTCTGGCGGCCACGGCGATCTGCTCGCCCAGCAACAGGCTCTGGGTGAGCGCGTTGTACGCCCCCGTCGGACTCAGCCCCTCGAGGAGCAGGAACCAGCCGGGGACGGCCCCGCCGGGCATCGAGCCGGTTACCACCACGTGAACGCCGGTCGGGACGAGATCCCAGAGGAGTGTCAACCCGAGATACGCCGCTATCGCGGCCGTCATCGCCCGGGCCCGTGTGGCGGTCGTCGCCGAGATGCCGACCGCGATTCCGACGAACGCGACGCCCAGAAGCACGGTCAGCGCCAGCGTCCCGACGAACGCCACCAGCGGGAGGCCACCGTACAGCGCCGCGGTGACGACCCCGGACACGGCGAACCCGAGCACGAGGCCGATCGCGACCACGCCGCTTCGACCCAGGAACTTCCCGACGAGCACCTCGCCCCGCGAGGGCGGCAGTCCGAGCAACACCTTCAGGCTCCCCGATTCGCGCTCGCCGGCGACCGCGAGGTAGGCCGCGATGAGCGCCATGATCGGCACGAGCAGGCCCGCGAACTGCGAGGCGCCGCCGACGGCCGTGACGGCGTCACCCTCCATCTCCGGGATGAGGAGCGAGAACCCGGCCGACAGCGACGTCATCCCGGCGATGACGGCGACGATACCCCACAGCATCCGTGAGCGCACCGCATCGTCGAACTCCTTCCGTGCGATCGTCGGCCAGGTCATCGGTCCACCTCCTGCGGGACGCGCTGCGGTGGGGTGTCACCGGTGTACGCCGTGAACAGGTCCTCGAGCGAGGACTCCTGGATCGCGATGTCCAGGATCTCGGCACCGTCCTCGCGGACGCGGTCGATCACGGCGAGTTTCGCTTCCGGATCGACGACCGTCGCCCGGACCGTACGCTCGGCCGTGGTGACGGTACCGACGCCGTCCACGTCGGCGACTGTCAGCTCCTCGGGAACCCGGTCGACCGTCAGCGACACCGTCGCGCCCGTCCCGACCGCATCACGTAACCCGTCGATGGAGTCGACGGCGACGAGGCGGCCCTCGTTGAGGATTGCGACCCGATCACAGACCGCTTCGACCTGACTGAGGATGTGACTCGAGAAGAACACCGTCTTCCCCTGGCGGGCGTGGTCGCGGACGATTTCGCGGACCAACCGGACGCCGTTGGGGTCCAGTCCGGCCGACGGCTCGTCGAGGATGAGCAGGTCGGGGTCGCCAACGAGAGCGATGGCGAGCGCCAGCCGCTGGGTCATGCCCGTCGAGTAGCCGCCGGCGGGCCGCTCGGCCGCCCTGACGTCGAGGCCGACGCGCTCGAGAAGCGCGTCCGGCTCGTCGTCGGCATCTTTGAGCGCGATCGCGTACTCCAGGTGCTTTCGCCCGGTGAGTCGCTCGTAGAGGCCGTAGTCGTCGGGCAGGATGCCGACGCGACGGTGGATCGCCGCCGTGTCGTCCTGCGCGTCGAGCCCGAGGACCCCAGCACGGCCGGTGGTCGGCCGAACGTAGTCCATAATCACGTCGATGGTCGTCGATTTGCCGGCGCCGTTCGGGCCGAGGAACCCGAACACTTCCCCCTCGTACACGGTCAGGTCGAGGTCGTCGACCGCGAGCACGTCGGCCCCGAAGCGTTTGGTCAACCCGACCGTCTGGATAGCGACGGGTCGGTCCTCTGCGGGTGGGTGCTCCATGCTGGCTCCAGAGTTCATGTAGTCGAATAGACACCGTCTGCCCTCAAGGCGTGCACCGCCGATTCCCGCCAGCTGAGAACAGTCGCTCCCGGCGTCGGTGACTCGCCGACTGGGCTCCGACCGCGTCCGAGGTCGCTCCGCCTCGACCCCGGTGTCACGGTACGGCTCGATGGGCCCTCCACGACGCCCGGCTATCGGACGGCCTACCGCGGCTCGTTCCCGAACAGCGAAGCAACTGGACGCATACGTGGCACGTATGCCCTCCAAACGGTCCGCGATAATCGCGCTCGGCGTCGGGATGGTCCACGCCGCCGCACTGCTCGGGGTCGCACTCGATCTCGGCTATCAGGTCGGCCCTACAGCGTACTCGCCGCTCGGTGCCGCGTGGCGCTACGGCGGCCTCGTCGTTCTCGGTGCCGTCCCGGTCTGGCTGGCGCTTCACTACCGGGTCGTCCTGCCGCTCGTCGCACTCGCCGTAACGACCGGCTACGTGCTCGGCATGGAGCTCACGCCGCCGGGGCCGACGTTCCGTGACGTCGCGGAGCTCGAACGGCTCGCCGAGCCGACCGGCATCATCGTCATCGAGAACGGCCTGTACGTCGTGCGCTACATGGTGAACGCGTCGGTCTGGACGCTCGCCTTCCTCCTGATCGGTCTCGTCGAGTACACGGCACGACTGAGCTGGAGCTGGCTCCCCGGCTCGCCGCCACGGACGTGGCTGTCGATCCCGGCCGCGCGGCGGCAGGCGGTGGGGCTCGCAACGGCCGTCGGCGCGGTCCACGCCGGCGTCATGCTGTGGTTCGCGGTCCGGCTCGGCCTCTCCGTGTCGGGGGGACTCGGGTGGGCGCTGTATCTCGTCAGCACGCTCGGGATGTGGCTACTGGCTACGATTCCGGTGTACCTGCTCGTCCGGCATCGACTCGTCGCCCCCGCGACCCTGCTGGTCGCCTTCGTCGTCCTCGACGCCCGGGCGGAGTTCACCGCCAGCGTCGACGACCCCCACGCGCTGTACTTCGGTGCCTGGTTCCTGTTCCTGGTCGTCCTGCTGGTCGCCGCCGGCCTTGAGTACGGAGTTCGACGGGCCGGGCTTGTATCACGGTCCTCGCCCGCGTGAACGGGCCAGGGGACCGCCACCTCAGTCAGCCGGCGTCTCCCCGCCGCTGTCGGCCGCGTTCCGGAACATCGTTCCCCGCTGGGTGGTGTAGTAGATCGCGAGAACGACGGCTGTCAGGACGTGCGACGCGGCGATAGCCGCGAAGACGGGGACGACGCCCGTGTCGAGAACGACCGCTGTGATGACAGCCAGTGGAATCTGCAGGCCCCAGTACTGGAGCAACGACGCACGGAAACTGACGCTCCCGCGGTTGGCGCCGTTGAACCCGCCCTGGAGGACGTACATCGCACCGAAGGCGGGGTAGCTGACCGCGAGGAATCGCAGGAACTCGACGGCCTGCGCGAACGCGGTACCCGTCAACCCGGGGGCCAAAAGCGTCGCGATGGCGCTCGCCATCGTCCACTGGACGACCGCGATGACGGCGAGGAGGCCACCGACGAGCGCGACCCCGACCGAGGCGGTTCGGGCGGCCCGCTCCGGCTGGCCGGCGCCGAGGTTCTGGCCGACGACGCTCTGGGTCGCCGACTGTAACCCCTGGGCCGGAATCGACGCCGTCGAGAACACGCGAGTGCCGACCGCGTAGGCGGCCAGTGCAGTCGAGCCGCCGGCGATGAACACGAGCACGACGACCACGAGCTCCGCGACCCGGCGGTTCGCCTGCTGGGCGGTCGGGGCGAGCCCGCGGTCGAACAGCGCCCGGAACTCGTCGAGGCCGACCCGGGCCGCCGACCGTGACATGACGCCGCCGGCCCGGCCCCGGAGGACGAACACGACAGCGAGCACCAGGCCGGCGACGAACCCGAGCACGGAGGCGATGGCCGCGCCGGCGACGCCGAGTTTCGGAACCGGGCCGACGCCGAAGATCAGTATCGGATCGGCGACGAGCACCGTGACGACCGTCGCGACGCTGATGTACAGCGCGGCCCGGGAGTCGCCGCGGGCGACGAACGCCCCCTCGATGGCGTCGCTCACGGACGCGAACACGAGCCCGAGCGCGAGGATGCGGAAGTAACTGACCGTGAGCTCGACAACGGCCTCCGGCGTCGGTCCCGGCCGGATGGTCGTCAACGCGTCGACGAGCGCCGGTGCCGCGAGCGCGGCACCCCCACCGACGACGACGCCCAGGAGTCCGCCCAGGACGACGCCGTTGAACGTCGCCGTCCGGGCCGCCCGCTCCTCGTCGCCGCCCGTGCGCTGGGAGACGAGGATCATCGTCCCGATGTACGGGACGCCGATGCCGAGGATGAGCAGCAGGCTGAACAGCGGGGCCGCCAGCCCGACCGCGGCGACCGCGTCGCCACCGAGCCGCCCGATCCAGAACAGGTCGATCACGAGCGATGCGACCTCCACGACGTTCTGTGCGAGCAACGGAATCGACAGCAGTGCCAGCACGCGGTGTATCGGTGCCGATATTATCTCGTCTGTTGATAGATCGAACATGAGAAGTAACCACCACACGGAACGACTAAAATGGCCGCGAAAGTTGAGTTCCGTAATCATACTGATAAATTTCCATCGCCAGGTGCCGTCGTATCGCCCCGACCCGAAGAGTAACCAGCCCACGGGTGGACGATACCGCCATGTCCGACGACGGTGGCGGGGGAACCGGGGCTCCGCAGTCGCCAGGGGACGCGTTCGCCCTGCTGGGAAACGAGTACCGGGCCGAGATCATCCGCACGCTGGGCGACGCACATGGGACCGAGGGCCCACGCCCCGTGCTCGCGTTCTCGGAGCTGTACGACCGAGCCGACGTCGATATCGCCACGAGCCAGTTCAACTACCACCTCCAGAAGCTCGTGGGGCCGTTCCTCGAGGGGACCGACGAGGGGTACCGGCTCCGGCACGGGGCGGTGGAGCTCTACCGGACGATCCTGGCCGGCACCTACATCAGGGACGCGTCGCTGGAGCCGTTCCCGGTCGGCGCCGACTGCCACTACTGTGAAGCACCCATCGAAGCTCGATACGACGACCGCCGGCTCGTCATCGGCTGTTCGGCCTGCGACCGGGAGTACTCGGACACCACCGCCCCGCCGAGCATCGGCGACGGGGACCGGGACGCCCTGCTGGCCCGCATCGACCAGTATCTCCGGCATCGCATCCTCGCGTTCTCGAAGGGTGCCTGCTCCATCTGTGCGAACGGCCTCGACACGCGCTTGCTCCCGGGCGAGGAACTCGCGGGGGCGGGCGCGAACCAGCTCGACGTGTTCGTCCACCGCTCGTGTGACCACTGTGGCGCACAGCAGTACATGTCCGTGGGGCTCGCGCTGCTGTACGACGTCGACCTCGTCTCGTTCTTCAACAACCGGGGCCTCGACGTGACCGAAACGCCCATCTGGGAACTGGAGTTCGCGATGACCGACCGCCACGTCGACACCGTCGCCACCGAGCCGACGCGACTCGCGCTCCGCGTCGAACGGGGCGGCGACGAACTGGAACTCGTCGTCGACGGCGACCTGACCGTCGTCGAACGGTCGACGCCGTAGCTACCGACCGCGCGACCGACGCCCCTCACGCCTCACACGGACCTCTACGGTGCCCATCGGAGGGGCCCTGTTTCCGTAGAACAAAGACCCGTCCGGGAACCCGGTTTCCCGCGGTACACGTGGTTTCCTGTAGTTTGCCTGAAATATATTCCGGGACGCGTTCGAGACGGTCACATGGGAACGACCGAGACAGCGAGCGAGCGTCCGACCGTCGTCCAGTACACCGACCCGATGTGCACGTGGTGCTGGGGGTCCGAGCCAGTCGTCCGCCGGCTGCAGACGGTGTTCGGCGACGAGGTCCGGCTCCGGTACGTGATGGGCGGGCTCGTCGAGGACTTCGAGGAGTTCTACGACCCGGCCAACGACATCTCGACGCCCGCCGAGGTCGCACCCCACTGGCTCGAGGCGTCCGAACGCCACGGGATGCCGGTGGATACGACCATCTTCGAGACCGACCCCGCGTGGTCGACGTATCCGGCCAGCGAGGCGTTCGTGGCCGCCCGAAAGCAGGACGCCGACCTCGCCCACCGCTACCTCCGTCGCCTGCGGGAAGCCTACGTGACGGAGGTCCGCAACGTGAACCACCGGAGCGAACAGGTCGAACTGGCACGGGAGGTCGGCCTCGACGTCGAGGCGTTCACCGCGGCACTCGACGACGGCACCGCCAGCGCGGCGTTCGAGGCGGACCTCCGTCGCACCCGGGAGGCCGGCGTCCGGGCGTTCCCGACGTACGACGTCCGCGGGCCGGACGGCGAGCGTCGATTGTCCGGGTTCACGGCGTTCGACCAGCTCGTTGCGGCGTTGGACGCGGTCGCACCCTCCGTGGAGCAGTCGTCGCCGCCGCCGGTTCGGCGCTTCGTCCGCGAGTACGGCCCGGTGGCGACCCGCGAGGTCGGGGAGGTGTACCAGCTCGACGACGGCAAGACGCGACAGGTGCTCGAGTCGCTCGTCGAGGAGGGAGCGCTTCGCCGCGAGCGACGCGGCAACGGCGTGTTCTGGGACTCGGCCTACGGGGGTGAGCGCTGATGGGGATGCTCCACGACGGCGCGTGGGAACCGGACGCCACGCGCGACCAGTACGAGGCGGACGCGTTCGACGACCGGGTCGTGGATTCGGCGGACGCCCGGTTCCCCGCCGAGGCGGGCCGCTACCACCTGTACGTCTCCCGGGCCTGCCCCTGGGCGCACCGCGTGGCGCTCACCCGTCGGCTCCTCGGGCTCGACGACGTCATCTCGGTCGACGTGGTCGACCCGGTCAGACACGACCGCGGCTGGGAGTTCTCACCCGAGAAGGACGCCTGCACCCCCGATTCCGTCCACGGTTTCGACCGGCTGTACGAGGTGTTCCAGCACGCCGACCCGAGCTACACCGGGCGCGTGACCGTGCCGATTCTCTACGACCGGGAGACCGAGACCATCGTCAACGAGGAGTCGGCGGACATCGCCCGCATGCTCGCCACCGAGTTCGGCGAGCACGCGACGACCGACGCCGACCTGTACCCGCCGTCGCTGCGTGCCCGCATCGACGACGCGATCGAGGAGATCCACGGCGCCATCAACACCGGCGTCTACCGTGCCGGGTTCGCCGACTCGCAGGAGACCTACGAGACGGCCGTCCGCGAGCTGTTCGACGCGCTGGCCCGCTGGGACGACGAACTCGACACGCACCGCTACGTCGTCGGCGACCGGCTCACCCTCGCGGACGTGTTCCTGTTCCCGACGCTGTACCGGTTCGATTCGGTCTATCACACGCATTTCAAGTGCAACCGCCGGCCGCTGACCGACTTCGAGACCCTCTGGGCGTACGCCCGCGACGTGTACCAGACGGCCGGCGTCCCGGCGACCTGCAACATGCACCACGTCACGGACCACTACTACCGGAGCCACGGGGACATCAACCCGACGGGGCTGGTGCCCGTGGGGCCGGACGCCGACTGGACCGAGCCGCACGGCCGCGCGTCTCGCTTCGGCCAGGCCGACGCAGACCCCCTCGTCACCCCCGATGTCCACCGACTCTAGCGACCGGGAGACGACCGACGAGGACGGCCCGGTCGAGTCGGTCGGCTTCTCCGGCGACGGGCTCCGGGCCGGATTCCTGACGGGGCTCCCGGTCGCGCTCGGCGTCGCCGCTTACGGCGTCGCCTTCGGCGTGCTCGCCAGCGACGCCGGGGTGAGTCTCCCGACGGCCGTCCTCATGAGCGCGACGGTGCTCGCGGGCGCGGCACAGCTCGTCGCCGTCGGCCTGTGGGACTGGCCCGTCCCGGTCGTCGCCGTCGTCGGCGCGACGCTCGTGGTCAACCTCCGGTATCTCCTGATGGGTGCCTCCCTCAAGCCCTGGCTCACGCAGCTGTCGTCCGGGCGGGCGTACGCGAGCCTGTTCTTCATGGCCGACGAGAACTGGGCGCTGACGATAGAGGAGCTTCGCTCGGGGAGCGGCCGCGGCGCGTTCCTGCTCGGCTCCGGGCTCGCCATCTGGCTCCTGTGGGTTCTCGCCACGGCGGTCGGCGTGGTCGCGGGCGGGCTGGTCGGTGATCCGTCTGCGTACGGCCTCGATTTCGTGCTGACCGCGGTGTTCCTCGCGCTCCTCGTCGGGTTCTGGGACGGCGCCGGGCGCCTCACCCCGTGGACGGCCGCGGCCGTCGTCGCTCTCGCGGTCGCCGCGCTCGTTCCCGGACGGTGGTACATCCTGGCCGGCGGCATCGCCGCGAGCCTCGTGGAGGTGGGTCGAGGTGTTCGGTGACGTGTCGTCCGCCGCAATCGCGGCGGTCGTTGGGATGAGCGTTGTCACGTACGCGACGAAGACCGGCGGCTACTGGGTGCTCGACCGCATCGAACCGTCGGAGACGACCCGCGAGGCGCTGGACGCGCTCCCCGGCGGCATCGTCGTCGCCTTCCTTGCGGTCCGACTGCTCCGGGGCGGCCCGCCGGAGTGGGTCGCCGGGGCCGCCGTCGTCGCCGTCGCCCACCGAACCGACAGCATCCTGCTCGCGATGGTCGCGGGCGTCGGCGTCCTGCTGGCCGTCCGTCACGTCCTGGCTTGAGGATCGGCTCGACCGACGACTGCTCGGTTCCCGGTGTCGAACACGTCCCTGCCGGTCGCCGGGGCGACGATATGACTGTTTCCCTATATTTCTGCTAGCCAAGCACTCATAGACCAATGTACCGCCTAGAAGAGTTTTGAGACCATTTCCAAGCACTCTGAGCATCTATCACGGTCCGGTATAGCGCGCTACACCTGGTATAGTATAAGTTGTCTGAAATATATATGCCCTCGGGTTCTCGTCTCTCGTGTACCGATGTCACCGAACGACATCCGCGACACGACAGGTGGAATCGAGCAGACCAGCGATGCAGTCGGCCTCGCGTCGACCGGAGGTGGGGACTGATGGTGTTCGCGTCGGCGCTCTCGGAGGCGGCGTTCCTACTCAGCCGCGTGCTGTTCGGGCTCGTCGTCGGCTATCTCGCGCTCGGGAACCTGCTGGACCTCGAATCGTCGGTCGGCTACGCGCGGAGCAAGGGGGCGCCGCTGGCGTCGGTGAGCGTCCCGGCGGGCAGTCTCGGCTTGATTGCGGGCGCGGCGTCGGTGGTTGCCGGCGTCTACCCCGCCGTCGGCGCGGCGGCCGTCGTCGTGTTCCTCGTCCCGGTCACGGGCATCATGCACGACTTCTGGACGCTCGAGGGGCAGGACCGTCAGAACGAACGCATCCACTTCCTGAAGAACGTGGGTCTCATCGGCGCGGCGCTGGTGTTCCTCGCACTCGCGTCTGCGTCGTGGCCCCTCGCGGTCGGCCTCGGGGTCTAGACGGATGGGAGCAACCGAGACGTCTGCGGCCACGGACTCCTCGGTGGGCATTCCGTGGCGGTCGCCGGCCCTGCTCGCCATCCTCGCGGCGACGCTGATGACGCCGATGGACGTGCCGCTGATCAGCGCGGCGCTCCCCGAGATCCAGTCGGCGTTCGGCGTCTCGGAGTCGCGAGCCGGGCTGTTCATCACGCTGTATGCGCTGCCGGGCATCGTGCTGGCACCGTTCATCGGCGCCCTCGCCGACCGTATCGGCCGCCGGTACGTGCTCGCCGGGAGCCTCGTCGTGTTCGGCCTCGCGGGGACGGCCATCGCGTTCACCGGCGAGTTCACCGTCGCACTCGGACTGCGCGTGGTCCAGGGGTTCGCCGCCGGGAGCATCCTCTCGGCGCTCGCGATGACCGTCGTCGGCGACCGCTACTCCGGGCGCCGACACGACGCCGTCATGGGCGTCACGTCGGCGATGCTGTCGCTGGGAACGGCGGCCTACCCCATCGTCGGTGGCGTTCTCGCCGGGCAGTCCTGGAACGCGCCGTTCCTGCTGTACGCGCTCACGCTCCCCGTCGCGGGACTCGTCCTGTTCGGCCTCGGCGATGCCGACGCGACCGACAGCGCGGACGGGCGCGGCTACCTCCGCGAGGCGGTACGGCACGTTCCGGCGAGACGAGCGGCGACGCTGTACGGCATCATGTTCGTCTCGTTCGCGCTCCTGTTCGGCGGCCTGTACACGGCGCTTCCGTTCTATCTCACGGATGCGTTCGGCTTCTCGTCGACCGCCGTGGGGGTCGTGACGAGCGCCGTCCTGCTGGTGACGGCCGTCGTGTCGACGCGGAACGGGGCCCTGACCGCCCGGGCGTCGACGGCCACCCTGCTCACCGCCGGCTTCGGCACGTACGCCGTCGGCCTGCTGGGCGTCGCGGTGGCGACTACCGTCTGGCAGTTGGTCGGCGCCCTGCTCGTGTTCGGCGTCGGAAGCGGGCTCGTGACGCCCACCCTGTTCGCCGGCATCAGCGCGCTGGCACCGGATCACCTGCGCGGTGGGGTGATGAGCCTCCAGACGACGACAATCGGCGTCAGCCAGGCCGTCGGTCCGGCGCTGTTCACGCTCGCGGGTGGGGCGGTCGGCTACCAGGCGGCGCTTCTCGGTGGGAGCGCCGGTGCCGGACTCGGCGCCGCGGTCATCGGTGTCGTCGCGGTCGACCTCTGAGCGGGCCGAGATTTATGGTGGCCTGCGGAGGTGTGACGGGTATGACCGAGACGCCATCGGACAGAGCCCAGGTCGCCACGGACGCCGAGTCGGCGTTCATGACGCTGAGTCACGACCTCCGCCTGGAGATTCTGCTGGCGCTGTGGGACGCGCCGGGCTACTCGCTGTCGTTTTCCGAACTCAGGAAGGCCGTCGGGGAGCGGGACTCGGGGAGCTTCACCTACCATCTGTCGAAACTTGAGGGGCACTTCGTCGCGAAAATCGACGACGGATACGAGCTCCAGTACCCCGGCCACCGGGTGCTCGACGCGATCCAGAGCGGCGTGTTCCACGAACAGGTGTCGGTCGGTCCGGTCCAACTCGACGAGGACTGCCGGGCGTGTGGCGAGTCGTTGACCTTCGAGTACGACACCGATTCCATCGCCCGCATCCGCTGTCCGGACTGTGGGAACCGTGCGCTGGAGTGGCCGTTCGACCCCGGTGGCATCGCCGACCGCGACGCGGACGCGACGGTCGCGGCGTTCGACCGTCGCACCCGGCTCATCTGGACGTGTGCGCTCGACGGCGTCTGTCCGTTCTGTGCCGGCCGCATCGACCCCGACCTGACGGACCGCGTCCACGAGGACGGCGCCTGCATCGGCGTGATCGAGCAACTCGACCGCTACGAGGAGTACTTCGCCGACGACCATCCCGTGGTGGTCTCCGTCGACTGTGAGCGGTGTAGCTTCTACAGTTTCCTCCCTGCGGGCGTTGCGCTGTTGACCCGGCCGGCCGTGACCGGCCGATTGCACGAGGCCGGCATCGACGTTCGGGGAACGCCGCTGTGGGACCTCGGCTTCGTCGTCGACAGCGAGGCCGTCACCGTCGAACAGCGGGACCCCCTCCGCGTCGAGATATCGGTCGTCGATGCGGAGGAGCCACTGGCGTTCACGCTCGACGCATCCGTGGAGACCGTCACTGAATATACCTGATACATACGTTCTGTTACTGGAACGGAGTCCACCGAGCGCTTATTTGGGTATAGTACGTGGGTATTAGCGAGTACGAGGAATGAACAGAAGTAAACATATCGTCGCGATCTGTGGGAGCCAGCGTGCGGGGAGCCACACCCGGACGGCGCTCGAACGGGCGTTGCGGGCGGCCGACGCGGCCGGTGCGACGACCGACCTGATCGACCTGGCCGAGCTGGAGCTGCCGGTGTTCGACCCGGATCGCGAGGACGCCGGCGACGCGGTCGAGCTCCGCGACCGGGTTCGGCGGGCCGACGGCGTCCTGCTCGGGTCCCCGATGTACCACGGCTCGTACGCCTCCCCGCTGAAGACGGCCATCGACTACTGTGGCTTCGACGAGTTCGAAGACGAGACGGTGGGGTTGCTGGTCGTCTCCGGGGGTGGCTTCCCGACGCCCGCACTCGACCACCTCCGGGCCGTCGCATCGGAACTGGGCGCCTGGGTGTTACCGACCGAGGTCGCAATCCCGAACGCCCACGGCGCGTTCGACGACGGACGGCTCGTCGACGACGCGCTGGCCGACCGCGTCGAAGCGCTCGGCTCGGAGCTCGTCGCGTACGCCGGCGTCGAATCGTACCCCGAGACCACCACCGCCTGTGCCGTTCCCACGGCTGATTGACCATGTCCACCGACACAGATTCCCGACAGCAGGATATCGAGCAGAAGAACGCGGACGCCTGTCCCGTCATCGAGGCCATCGACCAGGTCGGCACGCCCTGGCGCATGAACGTGATCTTCGCGCTCGACGACGGCGAGAAGCGATTCAACGAACTGAAGCGGGCGACCGACGCTCGCTCGAAGACGCTGTCGGACGCGCTCGACGAACTGGTCGAAAACGACGTCGTCGTCCGACGCATGGAGGAGGACGCCCCGGTTGCGGTGTACTACGACCTCACCACCAAGGGCCAGGAACTGCTCGACGCGCTGTCCGAGTTGGACGAGTGGGCACGGGACTGGGGCGCCGAGGTGCCGAACGAGTTCCCGATACGGTAACGCCGGTCGCCGGGGCCGATAGCCGGTCGAGCGTGACAGCGACGACCGCCTGCTATAGCAGGTTCCGGCTTTAATCGACGCAGGCCGTCAGTACGCGTATGCGATTCGATCTCACGCCGGAGCAACGGAGTCTCAGGACCGAGGTCCGCGAGTTCGCCGAGACGGACATCGAACCCCGTGCGATCGAGCTGGACCAGCGGGAGGAGTACCCCGACGCCATCCTCAAGGAACTCGGGGAGCGGCGGCTGACCGGGTTGACCCTCGCCGAGGAACACGGCGGCCGCGGCGAGGGGCTCGTCGAGCTGGTGGTGGCCATCGAGGAGCTGTCAGCGGCACTCATGCCCGTCGCGAGTGCCCTGGCGCTACATCTCGGTGTCGCGTCGATCGTCGAACGGTTCGGGTCACCGCGCCAGCGAGAGACCCTGCTCCCGGAGATGGCCACCTACGACACCGTCGGGGCGCTCGGGCTGAGCGAGGCGAACGCGGGTAGCAACAAGCTCGAGATGGAGACGACCGCCGAGCGTGACGGTGACGAGTGGGTGCTGAACGGGCACAAGCAGTGGGTCACGAACTTTCTCGACGCGGATCTCGTCCTGACGTACGCCAAGACCGGGCCGGAGGCGGCCGCCCCGAACAACATCAGCGCGTTCCTCGTCCCCGTCGACGCGTTCGAGGTCGAGGAGGTCTGGGACACGCTCGGCGCACACAGCGTGAAATCGCCGAGAGTCGAGCTGACCGACGTCAGGGTCCCGGACGACCGCATGGTCGGCGCGGAAGGCGAGGGGTACGTCCAGCGTAGCGAGGTTCACACCGGCGTCAACGTCCCGGCACGGGGCGTCGGTATCGCCCGGGCGGCGCTCGAGGACACGGTCGAGTACACGGGTTCGCGCGAGCAGTTCGACCAGCAGATCAGCGACTTCCAGGGCGTCCGGTGGGAGCTGGCGAAGATGGCCGAACGGGTCGACACCGCACGACTGCTCACGCTCCGGGCCGCGGACCGCGCCGACCGCGGGCACGATATCACACGGGAGTTCAGCATGGCGAAGATTCACGCGACGCAGGCCGCAGTCGACAACGCCAACGACGCGGTCCAACTCCACGGCGGCATGGGGTACACGACCGAGCATCACGTCGAGCGCTACCTCCGGGATGCGAAACTGCTCACCCTCGCCGGTGGCCCCAACGAGGGCCACAAGGACACGCTCGCGGAGAGCGTGGTCTCGACCCAGCGGGCGTAGCCGAGACGGGAACTCGTCGACTGACCGATAGCTCGATTACCCTGCGGACTGGAACAGCGCACCGAGATGACCCACCCGACCAGCACGGATGGGGCGGTGCACGTCTCGCTGGACCTGTGGTATCCGGACTGCTGGGAACTCGAAGCGACGGAGCAGTTCGACGTGGGACTGCTCGGCTACGGCATCTACACCACGGGCGAGCGGGTCACCACGCTGTTCACCCTGCACGCCGACACGCAGGCGGCGCTCGACCCCGCAGTCGAGTTCATCGCGGCGCACCCGAACGTGCACGAAGTCTCGGAGATGAACCCGAGCTATCGGCAGGCGACCGCGTCGGTTCCGGGCAACGCCATGCGTGACCTGCTCGTCGACCACGACGGTCGCAAACAGATCACCAACGCGCTCATGTCACGGGGGTTCGTCTGTTCGGACCCGATAGATATCAGGGACGGCCGGGAGTACTGGACGCTCGCGACGAACCACGACCGGGCGACCGTCCGGGAGAAACTCGACGAGGTGAGCACGGAGCGGGACGCGGATATCAACGTCCGTAGCATCACGAACTCGACGTGGCAGTCGGGGGCCAGCGCGCTCCCGACCGACCGGCTGACCCAGCGGCAACTCGAGGTGTTTCGACTCGCCCGGGACAGCGGCTACTACGACTACCCGAAGGAGGTCTCGGCCGGGGAGCTGGCCGACGAACTGGGCATCTCCACGTCGACGCTACACGAACATCTGCACAAGGCGGAGGCGACGTTGCTCGGGCAGAGCCAGGAGCGGTGAGAGCCGTCGGTGGCTGAATCGAGACGGGCCGTGCGTTCGGGGTGGCTACGATTCGGGCGCGACCCACGCGAGCCCGAGGCCCAGAACGGCGACCGCGACCGCGTACGCGAACGCGCTGGTGTACGAGCCCGTCGCTTCGATGAGGGCGCCGGCGATAAGCGGCGCCGTGAACGCCCCCGAGATGCCGGCCGTGCCGAGCAACGAGAGCGCCGTCCCCGACACCTCCGGGGCCACGGACTCCTGTACGTACGTGTACACGATGCCGAACGTGAACTGGATGGCGAAGCCGGCGACGACGAGCAGGAGGGCGATCAGCGCGACGCTCGACGTGCTGGCGATGAGGACCGTCACCGGCACGGCGACGAGAAACGACACCCTGAGCACCGGCAGTCGGCGCTGGCCGAGGAACCGATCCGAGAGATACCCCCCGCCGGCACGCGACACGATGCCGACTGCCGGAAACAGCGACGCCAACAGCCCACCGAACGCGAGCGAGATGGAGAACTGCTGGGAGAGGTACGTCGGCATCCAGCTGTTCATGAACAGGTACAGCGAGTACGCGGCGAAGGCCAGCACACAGCCGAACAGTACCGACCGGGAGCCGACCACTTGCGAGAAGCTCCCGACCGCACTCCTCGTTGGCTCCCGTTCCCGGCGCTGGACGAACTGGAGCGCGCCGACGAACAGGGCGAGTGCACCCACCGAGAACCCCGCGACGAGGAGGAACGTGGCCGCCCAGTGGAATCGCTGGGCCACCATGGGCGTCACGATCTGTCCGAGCGCGAACCCGGCGGGAGCGCTCGTCGTGAACAGCCCCAGCGCAGTGCCGCGGGTCTCGTCGGTGAACACCTGCCCGACGACGTTGGCCGATGCGGTCCAGACCGTCCCGATTCCCGCACCGGCGAGGACGCGTGACGCGAGCAGTACCCAGTAGAGGTCGCGTGTCCCGGCCCACCAGCCCAGCAACGACGCACCGACGACAGCCCCGACGGCGACGACCGTGGCTGTCACGTCGCCGTACGTGTCGATCCCGACGCCGAACAGGAAGTTCGTCAGCGCCCACGCCCCGGGCGTCGCACTCACGACCCAGACGGCGGTCGCCGACGACACGCCGAAGTCGGCCGCGAGTACCGGCAGGACGCTCGCCGGGACGATGATGTACCCCTGGGTGAACACCGAAAGCAACCAGGCCCCGAACAGACAGCCGACGGCGTTTCGTTGCGTCACAAGCCGGCCCGTCGCGTCGGAGGCCTCCGAGTTAGTCGCCATCGTTCATCGGTAGTGCCGGGAACCCCGGTGAGGATACACCCGGCAATGGCAGGTCGTCACGAGCCGTCGAGCGGAGCCGTGCCCCCGCGACTGGCGGTCACCCGAGCGGAGCGTACGTGCGACCATTAGCCGTCCGTCGTGTCGATGCCGAACAGCCAGTTGCCCCCACAGAAGCCGGTAGCGGCGTTCTGGAGTAGCCCGAGCCCAGCGACGCCCGTCATCGCCGCGGTCGTGCGGCGACCCGCGCGATACGCGCTCACCGCCACGGCCGACCTCGGGACGAGCCTCGGTGCGCTGGCCTACGCGACGGTCCTCACCGGGATGGTCGTCGTCTTCCGGCGGACGGCCCGACTCGAGTAGTTAGGAGACGATCTCGACGTCGAACTTGCTGTGCCAGCGGTAGCGCCGGCCGGCCCACTCGAAGGTGTCACGAGAGAGCGCGTACACCAACAGGGGAACCTGGACGAGGATCGCCGGATACGCGAGAAGGAACGTCCAGCGACGGACGCCGACGTAGGCGTAGACGCCCGCCGCCAGCAACGTCACGCCCGGTCCCGCAAAGACGGGCACCACCAGACACAACGCCGCGAGAAGCGTCGTGACGGCCCCCAGAACGACGACGTCCAGCGGGTCGTGCCGACGGACGATCTGCATCCACCGGACGTGTCGCTCGAGCGTCTCGCGGTAGTTCCCGCCGATCTCGACCCGTCGCACGCGCTTCAGCGACGTCGTGTCCAGATACTCCGAGAGGAGCCCGTCGTCGCTCACCGTCCGCCGGAGGTCACGACAGAACGACCCCCAGTCGAGGTCGTCCCGTTCGAACATGACGGCGCCGCCCCAGGCCCTGTCGTCGGCGTAGGTTCCGAGGGTCCCACCGATGGCGTATATCGGTTCGAGCAACGTCGACAGCGGGCCGGTCCCCTCGAAGAAGTACAGCTCGGAGACGGGACCGTGCGTCTCGTAGGCCTCGTGGAACGCATCGAGCCAGCCGGGCGGATGGTGGAAGTCGTCGTCGGTCCAGACGACGCGGTCGTGGCTCGCCTCCTCCATCCCCGTGGCGATGGCGTGTGCCTTGCCCGAACAGCCCGAGGGGTCGCCGGCGACGACGACTCGCGTGTTCCGGAACCGGGGAGCGTACTCGGCGGCGGGATCCGTCTCGTGGTCGCAGATCACCAGCAACTCGTCGGCGCCGTCGAGCTGTGCAGCGAGCTCCTCGATCACCGGCGACTCCGTCGTGGTCGGGAGGAGCACGGTCGTCGGCGGGGCCATATTCGACCCATTAATGTAGAATGAGTTAAACTTTCCGTGACGGTCGACCGACAGCGGGCGCGGTCCTCGATACACGCCCCGGCAAGGAGGTCCTCGATACACGCCCCGGTACGGAGGTTCAGAGCCAGCCCACGCGGGAGGGAACGTCCGGAGGGCACGCCGGGCCGACACGGCTCCGGGCTCGCAGCGCAGTCGGGGCTAGCGAGGTAATCACTCGAGTTTCTGCTGGCGCCAGGTGGTCTGGTCGTACAGCCGGCTGAGTTCGCCGCCTTGCTGGCGAATCGCCACCGCGGTCGTGAACAGGAACGCGCCGACGAGCACGGTCCCGACGAGTTCGACGCCGACGACGACGGCCGGGTCGACTGGCGTGTACTGGCCCGCCTGTTCGGCGATTACGACGGCGGCGAAGCTCAACAGCGCGGGGACGAACTGACGGACGACCGCGGCGATGCTCGTCCCCTCGGCGTCGCGGACGGTCAGCACCGCGTAGACGAGCGTGTAGCTGACGGCACCCGCGAGCCCCACGGTCTCGACGAGCGCGACGACATCCGGCGTGGCGACCAGATACGCCCCCCACCACGCGACGATGACCACGCCCAGAACGACGTACCACGCCCAGCCGGGGACGTCCACGGACTCGACGCCGTCGCGGTCGACGCGGACCGAGCCGTACAGCGCCCGGACGCCGACGGCGCTGAACAGGAAGAAGAACAGCGTCGCTCCGATGCGGAAGGTCGAGGCCGCCTCCAGGTCGGTGAACACCCCCGTCAGTCCCGCGAGCCCGTAGACGACTGCCGCGGCGACGCCGACGACCAGATAGCGCCACCGGTCGCGGTACGGTTCGACGAGGATGTCGCGCACGTACACCGCGAGGTAGTAGACGAGCACGCTCGCGGCGACGGTTATCACGCCGAACGCGAGCGTCTGTACCACCGTGATGACGCTTCCGGCAGGGGCCGTCACCTGGAGAATCGATGGGTGAATCATTGCTCGAAGCTTCGACAGTCCGGAACTTCAACTGACGCGGTAGCGGAGTCCCCTTCCGCAAGCGACGAAGAGGAAGGGTGATTCAGCTAGCAACCGGCCTCTGCCGACACAATCCCTATTATCCCGGCAAAGAGAGTGAGCGTCCATGGACGACGAGGAGGCGCCCGGGAGAGCCTCGGTTCCCGCCGTTACGACCGAAGACGGGTTCCAGAAAGCCCTTCGGGCGCTCGTGACCGAGGCAGATACGAACGGTGTCGACGTTCGGGGCGGCTGGCCCGTCGCCAGAGGCGACGAGACGAAGATGTGGGACGTCGAGATTGCTGCACTCGCTCGCTCGACGACGGCTCACGTCGACGATGCGGGCAGTGCCGTCGCCTCAATCATCGGAGCAGTAGCGGCCCGCGAGGGGGTCGACACGAACGACCTGCCACCGCTTCAGGAGGCGGTCGACCACGAGGTCCTCGAAATGCTGCTCGACACGAGCGACGACGGCCCCCAGCAGTACGTACGGTTCCGGTACTGCGGCTACGAAATCACCGTTCGGAAGAACGGGGATATCCGTCTCAAGGGGTAGATACCACACCGAGTCGCGGAGCGTCTCGGACCATCTCTGACTGCAGGCCATCGTCGTCGACGAGCGCGTCCAGTCGATTCCTCTTCGCCAACACCCAAGTCGGTCGCGGCCAAGCCCCTCGCATGTCGACGGCACTCTACTGGGTGCGACGGGACCTGCGGCTCCACGACAACCCGACCCTACGGGCGGCCGCTGACGCGGACCGCCTGCTCCCGGTGTACTGTGTCGATTCCACACAGTACGGTCAGCAGGCGTACGGCGGCTCGGAGTCGTTCCACTTCCAGAAGACCGGGTCCCATCGGACCCGATTCCGCCGAGAATCCGTCTCGGGCCTCCGCGAACGGCTGGCCGACCGTGGCTCGGACCTGCTCGTCCGGCAGGGCGACCCGGCCGAGCAACTCGCCGACCTCGCGTCGGCGGTCGACGCCGACGCGGTACACTGCCAGCGACTCCCGGCCCCCGAGGAGCGCCGACAACTCGACCGCGTCCGGGGAGCCCTGGACGCACCCGTGGAGACACACTGGACCCACACGCTCCACCACGTCGACGACCTGCCGGTCCCGCCAGCGGAAATCGACGACACGTTCACAGCGTTCCGGAAGCAAATCGAAGCCGATAGCCGGGTCCGGGAGCCCGTGGACACGCCCGACCTGCCACCGTTACCCGAGAAATCACCCGACCGCGGAGCGGTGCCGACGCTCGCCGACGTAGGCCTCGAGGAGCCGCCGACCGACGACCGTGCCGTCCTGCCGTTCACCGGCGGTGAGTCGCGGGCGCTCGACCGTCTCGACGAGTACGTCTGGGACCGCGACCGACTCCGAGAGTACAAACGGAGCCGGAACGGCCTGCTGGGTGCGGATTTCTCCTCGAAGCTGTCGCCGTGGCTCAACGAGGGTTGTCTGTCGCCACGGACGGTGTTCGAGACGGTCGAGGCGTACGAGGCCGAGCGGGTGGCCAACGACTCCACATACTGGCTGGTGTTCGAACTCCGGTGGCGCGATTTCTTCCAGTTCCAGCAGTGCAAACACGGCGGGACGCTGTTCACTCGCGAGGGCATCCGCGACCGGACGGACATCGACTGGCGAACCGACGAGACGGCGTTCCGACGGTGGGCGGACGGCGAGACGGGTATCCCGTTCGTCGACGCCGCGATGCGGGAGTTGAACGCGACGGGCTACCAGTCGAACCGGGCCCGACAGAACGCCGCAAGCTTCCTTGCGAACGACCTCCGGATCGACTGGCGGCGGGGGGCCGCATACTTCGAGACGCAGTTGGTCGATTACGACCCGGGCTCGAACTACGGCAACTGGGCGTACATCGCGGGCGTCGGCAACGACTCGCGGAACCGCTCGTTCGACGTGCTCTCGCAGGCCGAGCGCTACGACGAACACGCCGAGTACGTGAAAACGTGGTGTCCGGAACTCGACCCCCTGCCGGCGGAGATGGCCCACCAGCCCTGGACGATGAACGAGGGACTGCAGGCGACCTACGGCGTCGAGGTCGGGGTCGACTACCCGCGCCCCATGCTCGACCCCGACCGACTGTGAGAGGCCGGGCATCTGTGCGCCGTTCCGATGGCCGGCCACCACTACCGGTGCGGGAACACCTACTGGGTAGTGATGATCCGCTCTGCCTCCCCGACCGAGTAGTCGTGCTCGGTCATCAGGTGCCGCTTGAACTGGTGTCGCAGGCTACTGTCGACGCGTGAAAACTCGCAGTCAGGACAGTCGTACGCCACCGCCACCCCCTCTTCGGGCGTCCAGTGTGAATCCCCCGACTCGGACATACAGTATCGACTGGACATGCTACTGAAACAAATATCTTTCTAGTAAATTTTGTCGGCATAAATATGCTGAGAGAGTCGTGTTCGACGGTTCGACGGTGATAGCTACCGGTTCCCGAACGGGCCCGATGTGGAGGTCACAGGCGGACCAGACGTTGACATCCTCCTCCGACCGACTGTTGAAGAATTCCGAGCGGTGGGAGTTACAGGTATGCGACCGTGGACGCCGCCACGTCACTGGAGTTCGTATCTAGCCCAGCCATCGCGGCCGGTGGCTACGACGTACAGTACGAGATTGCGTCGCTGACCGCCGCCCTGTGGCCGATGAAGGTCAGATGGTCGCCCATCTCGACCCGGTCGTCGGCATGCGGGAGCCGGTTGGTGCCGTCCCGGCTGATGAGCGCGAGGTGACACCCTTCCGGGAGCTCGTCGGTCAACTCCGCGACGGTCTTGCCCGCGTGCTCGTTCGAGGAGACCTCCACCTCCTGTACGTCGCCGTCCTGGTCGAGTTCCCGCATCCACTGGGAGATACCGGGCCGCTCGATGACGTTGTCCATCGACCACGCCACCGACATAGACGTCGAGATGGCCTCGATGTCGATATCCTCGAAGGCGTCGAGGTTCGACGGCTCGTTGACGCGGGCGACGACCGTCTCCACGTCGTAGGTGTTCCGCGCGAGCTGGCCGACAAGGAGGTTCACGTCGTCGTCCCGGGTCGCCACGGCGGCTATCTTCGCGTTCCCGATGCCGGCCGTCTCGAGCACGTCCTGGTCGGTGCCGTCGCCGCTGTGGACCGTGAACCCCGCCTGACGCAGTTCCTCGACGACGGCTTGCTTCCGCTCGATGATGACGACCTCCTCGCCCCGGCGCTCGAGCCGCTCAGCTAGCTCTCGACCGACTCGGCCACCGCCGACGATGATCGTACGCATCGGAATCACGTCCAGCGCTTGGGCGATATGACGGGCCAATCCCCCTTCAAACACGACGGTGACGAAGATGACCAGAAACACCGTACCGACGAGCGTCGTCGCCGCGGCGGGGTTCGTCGACTGGAGTTCCAGCGCGAACAGGGTCGCCACCGACGCCGGGATGATGCCACGTGGCCCGAGTGCGCTGACGAACAGGCGTTCCCGGAGCGTCAGTCGGTCACCGACCGTACTGAGGAGGACGACCGCCGGCCGGATGACGGCCGCGATGAGGACGACGGCGACGAGGCCCCCGGCGCCGAGGCCGAGCAGGTCCTCCAGCGAGAGCAACGACGCGAGCGTGATGAACACGAACGAGATGACCAGAAGCGAGACATCGCCCTTGAACTGCTCGATGGTGTCGCGATACGGAATGTCGGCGTTGCCGAGGATGAACCCGCCCGTCGCGACCGCCGCGATGCCGGCCTCGGCGGCGCCGAGCGCCGCTCCCAGCACCTCCGCGATGCCGTACATCGTCAGCGAGGAGACCAACACCATCAGCCGGGCGTTCTGTGGGGCGTTCTCGACCGCCTGCGTCCCGTAGCGGAGGACGTACCACAGCACACCCGCGACCGTTGCGCCGACGGCGATACCGAGGCCGAACCTGAGCGCGAACTCGCGGACGAGCGTCGGGAGCCCTTGAGAGCCCAGGAGGACGTACTCGAACATGACGATAGCCAGAATCGCCGCCGTGACGTCGTTGACCACGCCCTCGGTCTCCAGCGTCGAGGCGACCCGCTCACGGACGGGGACCACGCTCATTATCGGGGTGATTACCGTCGGTCCGGTCGCGACGAGCAACGCGCCGACGAGGAACGCGAGGTCCCACGGTGTCCCGAGGACGTAGTGGACGACGAGTGCGGTAGCGACCAGCGACCCGACCGCGCCGAACGTTATCAGCCGGAGCGTCTCCCGCTGGGCGCCGCGGATGCGGTCGATACGGAGGTGGAACGCCCCCTCGAACACGATGATGGCAACGCTCAACCCGACGATAGCCTGGAGTGCGTCCCCGAAGATGGCGGGCGTGATGAGCCCGAGCCCCTCTGGGCCGACCAGCACGCCCGCAAGGATGAGGAATACGACGCTCGGAACGCGGAGCCGGTCCGCGAGCACCTGTGCGGCGACGCCAAGTCCCATGATCGTCACGACGATCTGGATGATGTCGACGGCGGCGCTCATGAGGAGAACCACCGGGAGCCGGGGCGACCGGTGACGGTACTGCGCGTGTCCATCGGGGTATTCGCTACCCGAACTATGGATGCGCTCACCATAGTGCCTTGCAAACCGGCGTCTTCACGACGACCCGAGAGCGGGGAGAACGGCCTTCCGTGGCTGCCAAGCGAGCAGCGCCACCGCGGGAGCTATCGCCGAGGCGCTGCCATCCGGTGGGCTATTTTCAAGGGCCGGCACCGCCTGATGTCTGCATGGCAAAGAGTGGGGGGAGCTGCGAGTACGTGCTCGATCCGGACCGCCCGGAGACGTGGCCGAGAAGCACGGATGACTGCCACATCGACGACGACGCTCTGGACGACGCTGGCGTCTGGCGGTGTCCACAGCCGACGGAGGGGGAGGCCGACCGCTGTGCGTTTCACCGACAGCCCCCGGACGAACCGGCAGAAACGAGTGCCCTTCTCGGGGCAATCAAGCGGGCGGTCGCGGACGCTGACGCGGACGATGGGGCCGCTTCCTGTCGATTGCTCGGGGCCCGCGTTGGCACACTCGAGTTGAGCGGGGCCGACGAGTTCCCGAGCGAGACGCTCGCAAACATCGACCTTTCGCATGCCGTCTTCGAGGGCGACGTGACCTGTACGGACGTGCGGTTCGATGTCGAGTCGCTCCGGCTGGCGGGAGCCACGTTCGAGGGCGACGCCGCCTTCGAGCGTGTCCGGTTCACCGGGAAGCCGACGTTTCGTGCGGCCCTGTTCGACGGCGGCTGTCGCTTCGAAAACGCCGAGTTCGAGGCGGACGCGAACTTCAAGGACGCCGTCTTCACACGGGACACGAGCGTCCTGTTCACCGAGTTCGGCGACGTAGCCCGGTTCAAGCGAGCCACGTTCGGCGGCGATGCCGAGTTCGATTTCACCTCGTTCGGGTCGGCGTATTTCGAGTACGCCTCGTTCCACGAGCAGGCGATATTCACCAACGCGACGGTCGAGGGACAGGCCTCGTTTCTGAAAGCCGAGTTCGACGCAACAGCCGAGTTCACCGATACGACGTTCGAGAACGGCGTGAGCTTCTACAAACTCACCTGTGCGGGGGACGCCGACCTCAGGAAGACGACGTTCAACGGCGAGACGACCCTCGAACAGACACAGTTCGGCGGGGATCTGGAGTTCGACCGCGCGACGTTCGACTGTGAGACGAACGTGCGGGAGGCGCGCGTCGACGGCGACATCAGGTTCGACGAGGCAGTTTTCCATGACACGCCAGATTTCTACGACGCGGCGTTCGACGGGGCGGTCCATTTCAGAGCCGCGACGTTCCACGCCGACATCGAGTTCGCCAGTGTCGAGTGTGCGGGGGAAACCACCTTCGAGAACGCCACCGTCCACGGCGACGCGGCGTTTCGAAGCGCCGACTTCCATCAGACGGCCACGTTCGAGCGCAGCGCGTTCCAGGCAGTGACGTTCCGGTTCGCGACCTTCGGCGGGGATGCGAACTTCGAGCGCGTCGTGATAGACGGGGAGGCGACGTTCAAGGACGTGACCGCCGAGGGACGCACCACGTTCGCCGTCGGGGAGTTCAACGCGCGAGCGACGTTCATCGAGGCCACGTTCCGCGAGGCGGACTTCTCGACGGTGACGTTCGCCGCGGAGGCGAACTTCTTCGGTACGGAGTTCGAGGGCGACGTGAGCTTCAAATACGCCACGGGTGGCGAGCTCAATCTCGGCAAGGCCGCGTTCGGCGGCGACCTGCTCGTGCTGGAAGCGGCGTTCGGCGGGAAGGCGAACTTCTTCAAGATAGCTGTCGACGGCGAGGCGACGTTCGACGAGACGGTCTTCGGTGGGGAGACGAACTTCAGGTTCGCCACGTTCGGCGAGCCCCCGAGCTTCTATCGCACGCGGTTCTCCGAGCAGGTCGACTTCAGGGACTGTGTTCTCGAGGGAGCCGTCTTCACAGGTGCCGACCTGACCGATGCGGCGTTCAGCGATACCGACTGCCGCACGGCAGATTTCGAGTCGGCGCTGTTGAGCCGGGCGGCGCTGTTCGGCACCGACCTGCGGGGCGCGAAACTGTACGGTACGGTCCTCGGTGATGTCCGCGTCAACCGCGAGACCCAGTTTCTGGGCCATCCAGACGACGACGTGGCCGACTCAGGCTACGAGTTCACGACTTCCTCGAACAAGTACTGCGTCTACGACCCCGAGTTCGGCACCGAGAGCGACCGGCCCGACTCGAACGAGGGCGACCGCAGCCACGCTCGCCTCGACAGGGCGAAAAGCGTCTATCAGTCGCTCGAGGAACTGGGCCGGACCACTGCCCGCCCCGGACTGCAGGCGAAATCGTTCGTTCGTCGGCAGGACCTCTCGTTGAAGGAACACTGGCACGCGACGCGCCACGCGAATGCACCGAAGCAGCGGGCCGTCGCGGCCGCCCGCTGGTCGCGGGCGAAACTCACCCGCGCGACGCTTCTGTACGGCGAGAGCCCGTGGCGGGTCGTCGGCTCGACGGGAATCGCGGTTCTCGTGTGTGCACTCCTGTATCCGCTGTTCGGCCTGCAGGTCGACAGCGGCGTCGTCACCTACTGGAACACCGCAGCAGTCGGCGAGACGCTACTCGATAGCCTCTATTTCAGCGTCGTCACGTTCACGACGCTCGGCTACGGCGACGTCCAGCCGGTCGGATTCGCCCGGTTGCTTGCTACGCTGGAGACGATCGCCGGGTCGGCGCTGCTCGCGTTGCTCGTGTTCGTGTTCGGCCGGCGAGCGACGCGGTGATTCGCCGGTGACGGAGGAGTCGGCGAAGCCTCCGACTGCGCCGGGCGAAAGCGACCAGTCAGTCGCTGGTCGTCATTGTAGGCTACTCAGCGCTTGAGGCCATAGAAGGAGCCGCTACGGTGGGGGTTCCGCGGGTGTCAGTTACCCCGGATACCGAGGTAGCCGGCACCGAGCAGGGTCAGTATCGCCACCAGTGCGGGGAAGCCGGGTCCTGCTCCCCCGGTCGGCGTGTCGGTGCCGCTGGGGTCCTCCGTGGTTGCGACCTGCTGGTCCGACTCCTCGGTTGCCGACGGCGACGGTGAGTCAGTCGACTCGTCGGTCTGCGAGTCGGTCTCGTCGGGTGTCGTCTCGTCGTCGGGCTGTTGGGTCTCTTCCCCGTCGGATGTCCCATCGGCGTCCGTACTGTTGTCATCGGGGGTCGGAGTCGACGTGGCCGTCGGCGAGTCCGTCGAGGACGAGCCGTCGCTCGATGAACTGTCGTCCGTCGAGCCGTCATTTGTCGAGCCGTCATTTGTCGAGCCATCATTCGTCGAACCATCATTCGTCGAACCATCGTCCGTCGAGCCGTCACTCGACGAACCGTCGTCCGTGGCGGTGTCCGTCGCAGTGTCCGTGGCGGTGTCTGTCGCAGTGTCCGTGGCGGTGTCCGTCGCAGTGTCCGTGGCGGTGTCCGTGGCGGTGTCCGTCGCAGTGTCCGTGGCGGTGTCCGTGGCGGTGTCCGTGGCGGTGTCCGTGGCGGTATCCGTGGCGGTATCCGTCGCAGTGTCCGTGGCGGTATCCGTCGCGGTATCCGTCGCAGTGTCCGTCGGAGTGTCCGTCGCGCCCGTCGTGGTGAACGTGTCCGTATTGATCGCTTCGAACGACTCCTCCGATGTCTGGACTTGCGTTCGGACCACGTAGGTCGTCCCCGTGTCGAGTCCGCTGACGTCGACCGAATACCCGCCCGTCGAGGCGACGCTCTTCACGGTCGTCTTCTGCTTCGTGGAGGACTTCTGGCCCTGCTTCCAGTACACGAACGAGACATCGGCACTCGAGGAGCCGTTAAGGTTCCAGAGGTTGCCGTTCAGCGTCGCCGTCGTGTCGCCGATGTTCGACGAGTTCCCGGTTTCGGCGTACAGACCGCCGGCGACGGTTATCGTGTCGAACGTAGTCGGCGGCTTGACATCGTTGTTCGGTTCGATGACCGCGCCCTTGAGCATGTACTCGCGGTTGGTGTTCACGTCGGGGTAGGTCGCGTCCCCGGTGAAGTTCACGACGAGGTCGATGGGTTTGTCACGTTTGCTCGGTTGCACACCGATTTTGACCGTTTCCTTCACGCCGTCACCGTCGGGTCCATCGACGATGGAGGGACTCGACGAAACGCTGACCGACGACGGACTACCGCCACAGAGACACGTCACGTTGGCGCTGAACGAGGAGAGTTTCCCAGCGGAGCTGTTGATTTCGTTGGGGAACGTGAGGTACAGTTCCACCGATTCCCCGGAGTTCGTGACGTTGTCGACCTGGTAGCCGTACGTGATCGATTTCTTCTCGCTACTGTTTGCGGCGTAGATCGGCTCACCCGTCGTGGGGTCCGTGATGGACCCGTCGTGGACGTTCTTGGCACCGATAACTGTTCCACTGAAGACGACACCGCCCAACGACAGGGCGGCGATCACAAGACCGGCAAGGAGTACCACCCCTCCAGCCCGTATTGAAGCCTTCATCGTCGGGTACGCACACGCCGTCTCCCTTCCGATTTCTGGCATGCATATAGTGTCTTTTAAATTATGTCGTGTATCTGTAATTTAATTGAACCATATTCATATCACGTTTGGGCAACAATCCCCCGAAATGTCCACGGACGGTAAGTTCAGCCAGGGGATAAAAATACTGAACAAATAGGCTTGTGATACTCTCGTAATCGAGTCCTATTCGACATGCATCAAAACAAATCACCCAAATAGTAAAGTACCGCTCCCACGAAGAAATGGAAAATGGGATTCGAAAAATTCGACGAGGCCGGGAGCGGACGCGGGCGGCCCGCTGGTGCGGACCCGATGATCTCGATTCGGAAATCCGGCAGTATCGGCGTCAATCAGGCCGCTATCGAGGAGTACTTCGTGGAGAGCGACGGCGCCGTCATGTACTTCGACGAGGAGCAGAACCAGGTCGGCATCGAACCGGTCGACGACAAGGACGCCGACGAGGCGGCCTACACCATCACGAAGACGGACTCCGGGGGAACCATCGCTCCGAAGGCGTTCCTCGAACGGTTCGAGCTGATCCCGGAGGTGACGACCCAGTACGACCCCGAGCTGTCCGACGACGACCTCGTCGTCATCGACCTCGACGACCCGACCGGTACCCACGGGTCGCCCGATGATGGAGATGACGAGGAAGAAGCCGAGTCGGAGTAGTCTGAACGTTCGGGAGCGTCCTGCCGGTCACTCCGTGTGTGTCTCCAGCGAATGGAGGATGATCGCGGTGAAGGCCGCGAAGATGCCGGCGAGCGTGAAGAACACGGACACGAGCGCCATCCCGAGCGGGAACACCCCCGAGTTGAGGAAGTTCGAGAACGTAAGATAGCCGAATCCGAGGCCGATGACGGCACTCAGAAAGCCCGGAATGCCGAGCACCGTCACCGGCCGTTCGCGCTCGACCGTCCGGAGGATGTTGCTCACGAGATGCATCCCGTGGGACAGCGGGTGCTGACTGCTCGCATCCTCGACATCGTAGTCGATAGTCGTTCCGACCTCCTCGACGTCGTAGCCACGGCTGTGGGCGTGATACAGGATGTCCGTGCTTGCGCCCATGTGGTTCCCGATGCCGTCGTCCTCGGCCAGCGACTCGATGGCCTGCCGGTTGTACGCACGGAACCCGCTCTGGGTGTCGCCGATGCGCGACCGTGAGCGGACCACGCCCAGCGAGAGGTTCGTCAGCAGGTTCACGACCCGGAGCCCGAACTTGCGGTACAGCGGCAGGTCCGTCTCGGAGCCCTCCTCGAAGCGGCTCCCGATGACGATGTCGGTCCCCTCGGACCGCTGTTGGTCGACCAACTCCGGGATGTCGTGGGGGTCGTGTTGGCCGTCGCCGTCGAGGATGACGAGGTGGTCGGCGCCCGCACGCTTCGCCTCGGAGAAGGCGGTCTTCAGCGCGCCGCCGTAGCCCCGGTTTCGCTCGTGTTCGATGACGGTCGCGCCTGCCTCGCGGGCTTCCGTCACCGTCTCGTCGATGCTCCCGTCGTCGACGACGACCACCTCGTCGACGATGGTCGTCGCCTCCTGGACCACGTCCCCGATGGCGCCGGCTTCGTTGTACGCCGGTATCGCGGCGAGCACCTCGGTGTCTTGCTCGACCCGGGGGGCCAGTTCCGGCTCGATAGCAAAACTGTCGGCGGCTTCGAGCGCCGACCGGCTAGCTTCGTAATCGATTGCGCGGTCGGGGGTATTGTGTCGCAACAGCCCCGGATAGCCGTCCGACCGGGCGGCCGTGGAGAGCCTGTCCCACAGCCGCGTCTCGTCGCATCGTCCCTCCGGTGAAGCGACGACAGTAGCGTCGAGTTGGTGGGCGAACCGGACGCCCGGGACATCCGGTTCGGTTGCGATGACCATCGGTTGGTGGCCGCAATCGAGCGCACGAAGCATCGCCGCGGCGACGACGCCACCGTTGTCGGCGGTGGCGATGATGCCGACGGCTGGCCGAGCGCCGCTCGGTTCCCCTGCCGTTTCCCCCCTCCGTCCGACTTCTGTTTCCGACATGTTCGTTAGGCAACCCCTACCTTCCCCTGGACCGGATTCCGCTGCACGGATTCCCTCCCTCGCCGGCCCATCTCAAGTAACACGTTCTCTGCATACACAATAAGCGCTTCCGTTATCCTGTTTGAAAGTAAATACGACCATCGTGATTTCGAGCCGATAGGTAACAGCGGCCTACCACCTGAAATACCGCCACGTGGGCGGCCTAATTCCTCGGCTCCACGGTCTTGACGTCCGGTCGGCAGTCGCCACCGCTCGGAGACAGCTATACAACCGAGGGCGACTACCGGTCTCGTGTGAACGGAGAGTTGGCGGGCCAGTCGGCGCTCGTCACCGGCGGCGCGGGGTTCATCGGCGGGCACCTCACGGCGGAACTGCTGAACCGGGGCGCGTCGGTGACGGTGCTCGACCATCTGAGCACCCACTCGCGCGAGGACGTGCCCGACGACGCAGACCTCGTGGACGCTGACGTCCGCGACGAGGAGGCGATGGACCGGGCGCTTTCCTCAGTCGACGTCGCCTTCCATCTCGCGGCGGTGGTCTCTGCCGGCCGGTCGGTCGAGGAGCCGCGGCGGAGCCACGGGGTCAACACGGACGCGACGCTCCAACTGCTGGAACTCGCGCGCCGACACGACGTCAGGGTCGTGCTCGCGTCGAGTAGCGCGATCTACGGCCAGCCGGCGTACACGCCCATCGACGAGGCCCACCCCATCCAGCCCGCCTCGCCGTACGGCATCGACAAGGCCACCGTGGATCTGTACGCCCGCCGGTACAACGACCTCTACGGGCTCGACACCGTCGCCCTCCGCTACTTCAACGTGTACGGGCCGGGACAACGGGCGGGCGACTACGGCGGCGTCATCAGCATCTTCGCCGACCAGGCCCGCCGAGGCGAGCCGCTGACCGTCGACGGCGACGGCTCGCAGACCCGGGATTTCGTCCACGTCTCGGACGTGGTGGACGCGAACCTACTGGCGGCGACCACCGACCGCGTCGGCGAGGCGTTCAACGTCGGCACCGGCACCGAAACGAGCATCGCGGAGCTGGCCGAGACGGTCCGGGCGGTGACGGAGTCGGACTCGGAGATCGTCTACACCGACGCCCGCGAGGGCGACGTGGACCGCTCCGTCGCCGACATCTCGAAGGCGCGCGAGCAGTTGGGGTACGAGCCGGAGATGACACTGGAGGCGGGTCTCGAATCGTTCCTCGCCGGTGACGACTAGCGCCGAGCGAGAGCCGAACGACCGTGTCGAGGAGTTAAGCCCGATAACAATCAACGTACGGGGGTGAGCGCCTCGACAGCCATCTCCCTCGAGGGGTTGACGAAGTACTACGGCGAGGTGCCGGGCATCGTGGACCTGACGCTCGAGGTCGAGCGCGGCGAGGTGTTCGGCTTCCTCGGACCGAACGGTGCGGGCAAGAGCACGGCGATACTGACGATGCTCGGCCTGCTCACGCCGACCCGGGGGGACGCCCGCCTGCTCGGCCACGACGTCACCGAACGGGCAGGGCTTCTCGAAGCGAAACGCGATATCGGCTACATTCCCGGCGACGTGACGTTCTACGACCGTATCACCGGCGAGCGACTCCTCGATTACTTCGGCCGCCTGAAGGGCGACGAGCGACGCGACGAACTGCTCGACCGCTTTCCGATTCCCGAGTCACGGAAGATAGCGGAGTACTCCAGCGGCAACCGCCAGAAGCTCGCCATCGTACAGGCGTTCATGCACGACCCGGAGCTGGTCATCATGGACGAACCCACGCGGGGGCTGGACCCCCTCCTGCAAAACGAGTTCTACGAACTCATCGACGCGGAGCAGGCCGCAGGGGTCACCGTGTTCTTCTCCTCGCACATCCTCAGCGAGGTCCGACGCGTCTGTGACCGGGTCGCCATCATCCGCGACGCCGAACTGGTCACGCTCGAGGAGATCGATAGCCTTCTGGCGAAAAGCGGGAAGGTCGTCACGGCGACGTTCGCGGAGTCACCGGACCCGTCGGTGTTCGATATCGCGGGTGTCCCGCAGGCGACGGTCGACACGGACGGCCGGTACACGCTCATCGTCACGGACAACTACAACGGTCTCGTCGAGCGACTCGCGGCGTTCACCATCCGCGACCTCGAGATTCGACAGACCTCGCTGGAGGACGTGTTCATCCACTTCTACGGGCCGGGCGAGGCGTTCACACCCGATGAACAGCCGTCGACGACGCCCGACCCGGACGAGCACCCCCCCGACGGGGACGGCGATGTTTGAGATAACCGCCTTCGAGGTCCGGCGGCGCGTCCGCGGAACGCTGTACTTCTCGGTGGCGTTGCTCGCGTACGCGGCGCTCGTGCTTGCGATATTCCCGTCGATAAAGGAGGCGGCGGTCGACATCGAGTCGTACATCGAGAACCTGCCGCCCGAGATTCAACGCGCCTTCGTGGGCGAAGCCTCGTCGTACACGACCATCGAGGGGTTCCTCGCCAGCGAGATGTACCAGTTCGTGTTCCTGCTCGTGCTCGGGATGTACTTCGCGTACGCCGCCGCTTCGACGGTAGCAAGCGAGGTCGAGAACGGGTCGATCGGGCCGCTGTTGGCGAACCCGGTGTCACGGACTCGCGTGCTCGTCGGCAAGTACCTCTCGCTCGTACCGAGCATCGCCGCGGTGAACGCCGTGTTGTTTGCGGGAACCTACTACGGCACGGCGTTCATCGGCGAGGACGTTTCGCTGGTCGACCTCGCCACCCTGCACGCGCTGTCGGTTCCGTACCTGCTCGCGTGTGCGGGTCTCGGCATGGTCGCGTCGGTGTCGTTCGACTCGGCGCGTCGCGCCCAGACGGTCGGTGCCGGCGGCGTGTTCGCCATGTTCCTCGTCGACGCCGCGACGTTCGACACCGACTACGAGTGGCTCGGCGACATGGCCTTCTCGCGCTACTTCGACACCGCCGAGATACTCGTCGACGCCGACGTCGACTGGGCGGGGACCGCGTATCTCCTCGTCGCCGCCGTCGCCCTCGTCGTCGTGAGCGCCGAACTGTTCGAGCGTGCAGACCTCGGGTGACCTCGGCGGCCCGTCACCGGCGGCGACGCCACCACCAGACCGCGGCGAGCGCCACCGCGATAGCGACGGCGGCCGCGGGGACCAGCGGGAACGGCGACTCGGGACGGACGACGCTGACCGCGACGAAGTAGGGGTCGGAGCGTTGCCGGGTGCCCGACTCGTCGGTGTAGCTGAACGTGACGGCGACGCTGTCGGTTTTCGGGATGGCGTCGTTGGTCGTGCTCAGGTCGAACCGGATGCGCACCGACTGGTTCACGCCGAGTCGCGGAACGAACGACGTGGCGTCGTCGGTCTCAAGCGGCTCCGAGACGCCCAGTCGCGCCCGCACGTCGGCGAACGTCTCGTTGCGCAGGTTCCGCACACGCAACACGAGGACGGTCCGCCCGTCGACTTCGACACGGGCCGCGAGCGGTTCGATACGGAACTCGTCGGCCGCCCGCGCGACGCTCACGCGGGCGTCCAGCGGGTCGCTCAGCCGGCGACTCTCGCTTCGTCCCCGGTATCGGACCCGGGCCGAGATTGGTCGGGGACCGGCGCTCGTGCGGTTGCTCACGTCGATGCTGAACGCGAACGGTGACGTCTCGCCGGGCGCGAGCCGGCCGACGGCGTACTCGGTCGCCCGTGGGTCGAGCGTGGGTCCCGTCGACCGGAGCACCACCACGACGCCCTCGACGGCCGCCGGGCCGGTGTTGACGACGACGCCCCGGACGGTGCCCGTCTCGCCCACGCGGAGCGTGTCGGTCACGTCACGGAGCGCAAACGTGGGTTCGGGCGCGACCGTGACCCGCGTGTCGAGCGTGTCGCCCGTCCGGACCGCTCCGGTCCGGTCGCGGTAGCGGACCCGGAACGACAGCCGACGGGGACCCGCATCGGTGCGGTTGGCCACGTCGACGCCGACTGCGAACGATGTCGCCTCGCCCGGCGGGAGCCGACCGACTGCCACCTCGCGTACCCGAGGGTCGAGGGCCGGGCTTCCCGACGCCACGACCACGCTCGCGTTCCCCACGGCCACGTCGCCGGTGTTGACGACGACGCCCCGGACGGTGCCCATCTCGCCGACGCGAAGCGACCCCGAGACGTTCCGCACGCCGAACGTCCGCTCGGGGGCGACGCTCACCCGGAGGTCGAGCGGGTCGCTCGTCCGACGTTCGTCGCCACGGCCGCGATAGCGGACCCTGACGGAGAGCTGTCTGTCCCCCGAGTCGGTCCGGTTGTCGGCGTCGATGCGAAACGAGAACGGGGCGGTCTCGCCGGGGGCGAGCGACCCCACGGCGACCTCGGTTTCCCGGGGACGAAGCGTCGCCGTGCCGTTCGCGTCCCCGAGCACCACGACGGCGTTGTCCACGGACGCCGGGCCGGTGTTGACGAGCCGTCCACGAACGAGACCGGTCCCGTCGGCCCGGAGCGTGTCGGTCACGTTCCGCACCGCGAACGACTGCTCGCGGGCCACCGTCACGGAGCCGTCGATGGGGGCGCTCCGGCGCCGGTCGTCGTTCGCGTCGCGGTAGCGGACGCGGACCGAGAGCGGCCGCGCGCCGGGGTCGGCCGCCGCCCCGGCGTCGACGCGAAACGAGAACTCGGTCGACTCACCCGGTTCGAGCGACCCGACCGCGGCCGTCGTCTCCACGGGGCGGAGTGCGTCGCCGGACTCGTCGAGTACGACGACGGCGTCGTCGACGCGGCCGGGACCGGTGTTGACGAGGCGGCCGCTGACGACGCCGCGTTCGCCCGCCTGGAGCGACCCGGTGAGATTCCGGACGGCGAACGACTGCTCGGGCGCGACGCGAACACGCGTAGCCAGCCGGTCGCTCCGGTGGGCGTCGCCCTCGTCGTCGCGGTACTCCAACTGGACGGAGAGCCGTCTGGCGCCCGGGTCGGTCCCGTTGGCCACGTCCGCACGGAACGAGACGGGGACGACCTCGCCGGGGTCGAGCGACCCGACCGGAATCGCCACCTCTCGCGGCTCGACGGTCGGGCTCTCGGAGACGACCCTGAGCGTCCCGTCGGTGACTGTCGACCCGCCGGTGTTGACGAGTTCGCCACGGACCGTGCCGGTAGCGCCGACCCGAAGGGTCGACGAGACGTTCTGGAGGGCGAACGTCCGCTCGGCGCCGACGGGCACGCCGACGACGAACGGGTCGGTCGTCTCCTCGATGCCGTTCGGGTCCGTGTAGCGTATCCTCGCCGCCAGCGCGTTGACGCCGGGCGGGGTTCCCTGGCGGGCGCCGATGCGGAACGCGATGCGGCGCGATTCGCCCGGCGCGAGCCGGTCGATGAACGCCGTATGCGAGGTCCTGAGCGTGCTTCGGTTGGTGAAGAACAGCGAGGAGTTGCCCGTCCGGACGGTGACGGCGGCGTCGGTGGCCGTGCTGTTTCCGACGTTCGTCACCGTCACGGCGTACCGGCGCGAGTCGCCGGCGGCGACGACCCCTGCTGAGGCGGCCTCGACGTCGAACCGCGCCCGCTCGTCAACGACGAGCGTGACCGTCTCGGTCCGCTGTTCGGTGAAGTCGACGAACCGGTCGGCCGTGGTGCCGTCGTACTCGACGAGGGCGGTGTAGTCGTAGCCGAGTTCGACGGGAATCTCGTACTCGCCGGCGGCGAGCGACTCGTTCACGTCGATGGAGAACGTCACCGGGCCGGCCACCCCCTCGGGGACGGAGCCGACGACGATGCTCCCGGTGCGCACGTCGATGGCGTCCGCGAGCGCGTCGTCGAGGCGAGCCTCGTCGATTCGCAGACGCACGTTCCGGGCCGTCGTCACCCGCTGTTCGAACGCTGGCGGCCCGCCGACGTCGAGGTCGCCCCCGTTGGCGACGTAGACGTCGAGCGCCACCCGGTTGCCCGCGACCACGCGGTTGTCGGGAACTGACAGCTCCAGACTCGGCCGGCCGACGACCGTTCCCTCTTCCTGTTGGGCGACGACGACCGAGGCGGTCGTGAGCGCGACGGCGGCCACCAGTCCGACCGCGAGGAGGCGCGCGGCTCTCGACGGCACCCGGTCGGACTGGCAGTCGGACGCCACGATGCTACCGGTGCGACTGATGCTGATAAATCGAAACGTTCGTTCGCCGGCCCGTCGACGGGGTAGAACCCGCTTTCGGCACCCCCGGCTGGCGCCTCCGCCCGTAAGCGACCTGTACCCGGGAACAACCCTAACGTCACCACCGAGAGAGAGCCGACATGGCCGACCCCGACCCACAGCCTGACGAACCGACCCTCGGCGACGCAGACACCGCCGAGACGGACCGCCTGCGGGCCGCGTTCATCGCGGGATTCGCCACCGGTCGGACCGGCCACTACCACGGGTACCTGCGCGACATCTCGAAGCGCGCGGCCGCCACCGAGTTCGAGCGGTACTACCGCAACGAGTTGGAGTGACCCCTCACCACCGGGGGCACATTTATCATGCGTCGTGGCAACACGCCACGCATGGCTGACGACGCGGTGCCGTTCTGGCTGACGGTCGGCGGGATAGTGGTCGGACTCGCCATCATGGTGGTCGGCATCGTCCAGGACGCCGGCCAGTCGCTGAACCTGCCGATGCTCGCGGGCGGCGTCGTCCTGCTCGTGGCGGTCGGCGTCCTCTCCGGGTGGGCGATGCGGCTCGAACCCGCGTGAGTCAGCGGGCGTCCGCGACCAGTTCCGCCGCCAGTCGTGCGGCCGTCTCGGGCGTCTCGCCCAGCACGTAGGTGATGGGCTCGATGCCGAACGCGCCGCGATGGAACACGACCCGTGGAACCGACCCGCGTTGCCGGAACTGCTCGCGGAGCCGCTGGCCGCGGCGCTCGTAGTCGGCGTCGAACTCCAGCGGCTCGATGCCGCGGTCGCGGGCCGCTTCGAGGAGCGCGTCGTCGGTGGCGAGGTTGAGCGCGCCCCGCACCTCCGGGTCGACGGCCATCGCCGCCAGCAGGACGGTGGCGACGTGCTCGGACGCGCCGAACTCCGGGTTGGCGGGCACCTCCACCCGGCCGCCGACGACGTACACGCGACCGGGAATCGCGGCCACGTCGGCCGCGTCCGCGGCGTCGGGCAGTGCCGCGCCGACGTTGGTGCCGACGCTCGGGACGAACGCGGCCATTCCGGGCGTCCGCGCCAGCCGCCGCGTGGCGTCGCGGACGCCCGCCAGCACCTCGCGTTCGGCGCTGACCGCGGGGTCGTGCCCGCGGACACAGAGGTCACAGCCCAGCCCCTGCAGTTCCGGCATCGCCTCCTCGTGTAACTCGCAGATTGGGCCGCGGTCCTCGAACTCGCGAATCAGCTCCAGCACATCGGCGAGGGCCTCGTAGCCGTCCATCTCGCCGGACGCGAGACCCGCGGCCACGCGCTCGACGGTCGCCTCCGTCCGCGGGTGGTCGGCGATGCGGGGCTCGGTCGGCGTGTCGCCGCCGACGTACTTCGACACCGCCGCCTGCGTGACGCCGAGGTGGTCGGCAATCTCCTGTTGGGTCAGCCCACGGGCCGTCAGTTCATCCGCGAGGCGGACCCGGAGCGTCGGCAACACCTCCTCGACGACGATTTCGCTCGGGAGCCGAATTGCCATACCCCCGGTTCACGCACCGGGCGTATAAACCGTGGCACGGCACGGTTCCGGGTCCGGTCCGCACCCTCGTCGCGGCCCGGTAACGTCGGCTTGTCGCCGCCGGCCGACTGTCGGCCCCGGGTAGCCGGCGTATACCCTTGCGGATGGCCGTCGAGCGGACGGTCGACATGCCAGTTTCCGACGTCGCACGAACCGACGTAGTGACAGCGTCACGGGCCCAGACAGCCGGCAACCTCGCGACGGTGATGAGCGAGGAGGAGGTAGGGAGCGTCGTCATCACCGACGAGCGGAAGCCGGTCGGTATCGTCACCGACCGCGACCTCGTGGTCGAGGTGCTGGAACCGCGGCGCGACCCGAAGACGACGACGGCCGGTGACGTGATGACGGAGTCGCCGGCGACGGTCACGGCGACCGAGGGCGTGTTCGAGGCGACGCGGGCGATGCACGACAACACCGTCCGCCGGATGCCCGTCGTCGACGACGAGGGGAACGTCGCGGGCATCGTCACCCTCGATGACCTCCTCGTGTTGCTGACCGACGAACTCGACAACCTCGCTAGCGTCATCGAGAGCGAATCACCGCCGTACTGACCATCGCCGGCCCGGACCCCGGACGTCCGCCCGGCGACCGCCAGCCCGGGTGCCCGGCGGTACGGGCGCCAGGGTGAAAACCGACGCCGCCGGTTCCCACCATCTGAAATCCGGCGGTGACTACGTGCGCCCCGGCGACGAACGCTCAGTTGTCGGCCGTGCGAACCGCGGGCCGTGCGGCCACCCGACGCGACCCTCTCACCCATGGACATCGCAAACATCGTCTCACAGGACTACGTGGAGTTCGCCCCCGACCAGCCCGTCTCGAAGCTCGCGGGCGTCTTCGACGACCCGAGCGTCAGAGGCGTCGTCGTGCGCGGCGACGAGTTCAAGGGCGTCGTCACGCGACGACAGCTCGCCACCTCACACCACCAGCCCGGCGAGAAGCTAGGCTCGCTGGTCTGGCACGTCCCCCGGCTCGCGCCGAACGAGGACGTCCGCGAGGTGGCCCGACTGATGATAGACAGCGACTCGCAACTGCTCCCCGTGTTCGAGGGGGCGCAGTTGACCGGCGTCGTCACGGCCGACGACGTGCTGGAGGCGGTCCAGCCGTTCCTCGACGCCGCGACGGTCGCGGAGGCCGCCAGCCGCGACCTCGTCACCGTCCCGCCGGACGCCACGCTCGGCGAGGCGCTCAACGTGTTCAGGGAGCACCACATCACCCACCTGCCAGTCGTCGAGGGCGACGACGCGGTCGGCATCCTCAGCCTGTACGACGTGGCCGGCCTCACGGTGCGGGCGAGTTCACGGAGCCAGGGCGGGAAGGCCGGCGGCACCGACCCGGCTGGCGGCGAACTGTCCGCGAGCACCGGTCGCACGCACGGCGGGTTCGGCGCCCGCGAAGGCGAACTCGCACGGATGCTGGACCTGCCGGTGGCCGACCTGATGGTGTCGCCGGTGCGGACCATCCACCCGGACGCGACGCTCGAGGCCGCCGTCGAGGCGATGTTCGAGTTCGGCGGCTCGTCGCTGGTCGTCACCGAGAACGGGACCCCGTTCGGCATCGTCACGACCACCGACGCCCTCGAGTCGCTCACCTGGGAAGCCGGCGGCAACCGCTCGGTCCAGGTGTACGGCATCGACCTCGTCGACGACGTGAGCTACGACGACATCGTGGCGATGGTCGACGGGTTCGACGACCGCGACGGCGACATGAGCGTCATCGACGCGAAGATACACCTCCACGAACACGACGAGAAGCACCGCGGGACGCCGCTCATCTACGCCCGCGTCCGCCTCCACACCGACCGCGGCCTGTTCATCGCCTCCGGCGAGGGGTACGGTGCGAGCCAGGCGCTCAACGACGCCAGGGAGGCGCTCGAGCGGCAGATACGCGACGAGAAGACGTACGGCCGGTCGAAGAAACCCCGCGGCGAGGAGTTCTGGGAGAAGCGGTTCGGCTGGATGCTCGAAGGCGAGGACTGACCGGTAATAATCCAGTTATACAATTCAGTCATAACACTTTTTGACCGCCTCGCCGACGGGCCGGTATGGCGTTCACCGACGCGATAGCCGACGAGGCCGACGACTACTGGACGGCCATCGTCGAGCATCCGATGGTCCAGCGGCTCGGCGAGGGGACGCTCGACCCGGAGCCGTTCCGGTACTGGGTCCGGCAGGACTACGTCTACCTCATCGAGTACGGCCGCCTGTTCGCGTTCGGCGCGGCACGGGCGCCGGACCTCGACCGGCTTGCCCGGTTCGCCGACCTCCTGGACGCGACCGTCAACACGGAGAGGGACCTCCACCGGTCGTACGCCGCGGAGTTCGACATCTCCGAGACGGAGTTGGAGGCGACCGGCCCGTCGCCCACGACGCAGGCGTACACGGACTTCCTCGTGCGCACCGCCGCGACGGAGTCGTTCGGCGACCTCGTGGCGGCGTTGCTCCCCTGCATGTGGGGGTTCAACGAGACCGGGAAGCGACTCGCGGCCGCCGGCACGCCCGACCACGAGCAGTACGCCGCGTGGGTCGAGATGTACGCCGGCGACGAGTTCACCGAGCTGACGGAGTGGTGCAAGGAGCTCATGGACGAGGTGGCCGCCGACGCCTCGCAGGCCGACAGGGAACGCTACCGCGAGCGGTTCCGCACCTCCGCTCGCTACGAGTACCTGTTCTGGGACGCCGCCTGGACGCAGGAGGGGTGGCCGCTGTGACCGACGCGGCCGGCACGTTCGCGGCGTACGCCGACGACCGCGAGGACGCCCGCTTCACCGACTGGCTCCGGGCCCGCTCGGAGCCGGGCTGGACCGAGGCGACGACCCACCGGTTCGTCCGCGAACTCGGGGGCGGCGACCTCTCCGAGGAGGTGTTCCGCCGCTATCTCGTGCAGGACTACGCCTTCCTGGAGACGGGCGTCGGCGCGTTCGGGCACGCCGTCGGGCAGGCGCCGACGATGGACGCGAAATCGCGGCTCGCGGGGTTCCTCGCCACGCTCACCGGCGACGAGAACGACTACTTCGAGCGGGCGTTCGAGACGCTCGGCGTGTCCGAATCGACGTACGGCGACCCGGAGGTGGCGCCGACGACCGCCGCCTTCCGCGACCTGCTGGAGCGGGCCGCCCGAGAGGGTGGCTACGCCGAGACGCTGGCGGTGCTCGTGCCGGCCGAATGGGTGTACCGCGCGTGGGCGACGGCCATCGAGAAGCCGCCCGACCGGTTCTATTTCGCGGAGTGGGTCGACCTCCACGCCGTCGACGACTTCCGCGAGTTCGTGGCCTGGCTCCGGGCGGAACTCGACCGCGAGGGCGCGGCCGCGAGCCAGCGCCGACAGCGGCGCATCGAGCGGCTGTTCGTCCGGACGGTCGAACTGGAGGCCGCGTTCTTCGAGGCGGCGTACGACCCCGCGCTCGACCCGGCAGGAGGTGACCGCCCGTGGTGAGCGCCGGCGTCGCTCTCGGGCTCACGGTGGCGACGCTCGTGGCGTTCGCGGCGCTGGGCGTCGCCTACTCGCGGGGCCGCGTGGGTTCGGTCGAGGACCTGCTCGTCGCCCGCAACTCGACGGGCGAGCGGCGACTCACCGCGACGCTCGTCGCCTCCGTGATGGGCGTCTGGATACTGTTCTCCGCACCGGAGGCCGGCGCCGGGTTCGGGCTCGCCGCAGTGCTCGGCTACGCCGTCGGCGAAGCGGTGCCGATGCTCGCGTACGCGAAGCTCGGGCCGCGAATCCGCGAGCTGTTGCCGCGGGGCCACTCGCTGACCGAGTACGCCCACGCCCGCTACGGCCGCGCGATGTACCTGTTCGTGCTCGCGGTGAGCGCCCTCTACATGTTCGTCTTCCTCGCCGCCGAGTTGACCGGCATCGCGGGCGCGCTCGCGCTCGTGGCCGGCGTCCCCGAGTGGCAAACCGCACTGGCCGTCGGCGGCATCGTCCTCCTGTACACGGGCTACGGCGGCCTCCGGGCGAGCATCGTCACCGACACCGTGCAGGCGCTCGTCGTCCTCCCGCTTCTGGTCGTCGCGTTCGTCGGCGCCGTCGTGGCGCTCGGGGGCGCCGACGCCGTCCACGCGGGCGTCGCCGCCGCGAACCCCCGACTGCTCGACCCGACGAGCGCCGCCGGCTTCCAGTTCGGCCTCGCGCTGGCGTTCGCCATCCTCGGCGCCGAACTCCTCAACCAGACGTGGTGGCAACGGGTGTACGCCGGTGCGTCCAGCGGCACCGTGGCCCGCGGCTTCCGCAACGCCGCGGTCACGAACGGCCTGGTCGTCCTGCTGGCGGCGCTGTTCGGCGTCGTCGCCGTCGGCGCGACGGACGTCGTCACCGACCCCACGAGCGCCGGCTACAACGCCGACGTCGCCTTCTTCCTGCTTCTCGACACCGCGTTCCCCGACGCGCTCGTCGTCGGGGTCGTCCTGCTTGCGGTGGTGCTGGTCGCCAGTTCGGTCGACACGCTGTTCAACGCGCTGTCGAGTCTCGTCACCGTCGACCTGGCGCGGGTCGCCAGCGGCCGGAGCGACCGCGCGCTCGCGGTCGGCGCCCGCGTGTTCACGGCCGTCGTCGCGCTGGCGGCCGTCTACGTCAGCCTCCGGGCACGGAGCGTTCTCCGGCTGTTCTTCCTCGCGGACCTGCTCGGGGCGGCCGTCGCCGTCCCGCTGGTGGCGGGGCTCTACTCGCGGTCGCTGACCGGCCGCGGCGCCCTCCTGAGCAGTCTCGCGGGACTCGCGGTCGGGCTGGCGTACTTCCCGGACCTCCGGGGGTACATCACCGCGGTCCCCGTCGTCGGCCCGCTGTTGCCCGCGCCCGACCCGCTGTATCTCACGTCGTTCGCGGGCGCATTTCTCGTCTCGGGCGGCCTGACGCTCCTCGCGGCGCGCATCTCGCGGGCGGAGACGGACCTCGACCGACTGGCAGGCGAGATGCGTCGCCTCGGCGGGGAGGCGGCCGACTGACGCCCGCCGAGACCCCCGACCGGCGGCGTCAGTTCCGCACCAGCACCTTCACCGCGTCGCGTTCGTCCATCGCCCGATACCCCTCCGGCGTGTCTTCGAGGTCGACCGTCTTCGTGAACACCGGCGAGGGGTCGAGCGTTCCCTGTACCACGTCGGCCATCAGGTCGTCGACGTACGCCCGCACCGGGGCGATACCGCCCGCGAGCGAGACGTTCTTCCCGAACGCCGTGCCGAGGAACGCCGCCTCGTCGACGCCCGCCGGGACGCCGACGTAGCCGACGGTGCCCCCGGGTCGGGCCACGTCGAACGCCGTCTCGAACGACGACTCCGCCCCGACGCATTCGAGGACGTGATTCGCGCCGCCGTACGTGAGTTCTCGCACGCGGTCGACGGCCGCCTCGCCGCGTTCGCTCACGGTCGCGGTCGCGCCGAACTCGCGGGCGATGTCGAGGCGGTCCTCGTGGTGACCCACGGCGATGATTCGCTCGGCGCCGAGGCGTCGCGCCGCGAGCACGCCACAGAGCCCGACCGCGCCGTCTCCGACGACGACGGCGGTGTCGCCCGCCTCGACCCCCGCGCTGACCGCGGCGTGGTGGCCCGTACACATCACGTCCGTCAGCGGCATCAGCGCCTCCAGCACCGCCTCGTCGTCCGCGTACCGGTCGGGGACGCGCACGAGCGTCCCGTTCGCGTGGGGTGCCCGCACCTTCTCGGCTTGCGCGCCGTCGAGTTCGCCCGCCCACGTGTCGCCGGTCACACAGGAGGTGTGGAGCCCCTTCCGGCAGAACTCACACGCCCCACAGCTGATGGAGAACGGCGCGAGCACCCGGTCGCCCGGCCGGACGTTCGTCACGTCGTCGCCCACCTCCTCGACGATACCCATCGGTTCGTGGCCAGTTCGCCACCCCTCCTCGTACTCGCGTTGCCCGCGGTAGAACCAGAGGTCCGACCCGCAGACGGCGGTGTGGGTGATTCGGACCACTGCGTCCGTCGACTCCTCGATTTCGGGGTCCGGTACCTCCTCCATCCGAACGTCGCGCTCGCCGCGGAACACTGCTGCCTGCATGCTCCTACTGTGATTCCATCTCACGTTAACGGTGCGCATACCAGAACCGCCTGCGGGTTCTCGCGGGCCTCAGTCGTCGACCGACACGCCGCGGAACTCGAAGCGTGCGCCGCCGGCCTCGCTGTCGGTCAGGTCCACCGCCCAGCCGTGGGCCTCTGCGATGCTCCGGACGATGCCGAGACCGAGACCGGTGCCCTCCTCCGCGGTCGTGTAGCCCAACTCGAACACCTGTTCGCGTCGGTTCTCGGGGACGCCGGGACCGTCGTCGGCCACGTAGAACCCGTCGTCGAGCGCTCCGAGCCGGATAGTCACGTCCTCGTCCGTATGCTCCACGCTGTTTCGGACGAGGTTCGCCAGCAGTTGCCGGAGCTGGCTCCGATCGGCGACGACCGTCCGGTCGGCCGCGACCTCGCTGGTCGCTGGCCCCGTCGCCACGTTCGAGAACGCTCGCCCGAACGCGTCCCCGAGGTCGACCGGCTCGGTGTCCCCGGTCCGGTCGGTTTCGCGGGCGAGCGTCAGCAGGTCGTCGATGAGGTCCAGCGCGCGGTCGACGGCGTCGGCGGCGGCCGCGAGGTTCTCGGGGTCGTCTCCCTCCTGGGCCATCCGAATCCGCCCCTGTGCGACGTTGAGCGGGTTCCTGAGGTCGTGGGAGACGACGCTGGCGAACGATTCGAGCCGCTCGTTCTGCCGCTGGAGCCGCTGTTCGCGCTCGCGGCGCTCGGTCAGGTCCTCGGTCACCTTCGCGTACCCGCGCAGTTCGCCGTCCCCGTCGTACAGTCCGGCGAGCGTGATGTCGGCCCAGAAGCGGCTCCCGTCGGCACGGACCCGCCATCCTTCGGCGTCGACCACCCCGGTGGTCGCGGCCCGCTCGAGCAGTTCCTCGGGCCGCCCTTCCTCGCGGGCCGACTCGGGGAAGAACGTCCGGTAGTGGCGGCCGCGTATCTCGGCTTCCGTGTACCCCTTGATAGCCTCCGCGCCCGGATTCCAGGTCGTCACGTAGCCGTCGGCGTCCATCGTGAAGATGGCGTAGTTCTCGATGGCGTCGACGAAATGGTGGAACCGGTCGCGCTCGCGTCTGAGCTGTCGTTCGACGTCGCGGTGGTGGAGCGCCTCCGCGATGTCGGTTCCCAGCCCACCCAGCATCTCGCGCTCGCGGCCGTCGAACGCGTCTTCGCGGCCGGCGTACACGTTCAACACCCCGTAGGTGGTGGCGCCGTATCGCAACGGGATGGCGATGCTCGAGCGGTAGCCGCGGTCGAGCGCCGCCTCGCGCCACGGCTCGAACGCCTCGTCCTCGGGGATGTTCTGTGCCACGGCTATCTCGCCCGCTCGAAGCGCCTGCCCGGTCGGCCCCGCACCCGTCGGCGTCTCGTCGGCCGTGACGGATATCTCGTCGACGTACGTCTCGTCGAGACCGTCAGACGCCCGTGGCTCGACCGTCTCCTCCTCGGCGTCGTACGCACCGATCCACGCCAGCAGGTACGGGTCGGTGTCGGCGATGATCGAGCAGGCGCGACGCTCGACCTCCCTGCGAGTCGTGGCGTGAACGAGCGCCTGGTTCACCCGGCCGACCAGCTTCCGGACCCGCTCCAGGGCCGCGGCCCGCTGGCTGGCCCGGTACTGGTCGACAGCGTTCGTGACCCGGTTGACCAGGAGTTCGTACTGCTCCGGGCCGCCGCCCTTCTGGAGGTAATCGGTGACGCCGGCGGCGATGGCGTCGCTGGCGATGGACTCGCTCCCGTGGGCGGTGAACAGGACGAACGGCAGGTCCGGATGCGAGTCGCGAACCGCCTCGAGCAGTTCGATGCCGTCGATGCCGGGCATTTGGTAGTCGGAGACGACACAGTCGACCTCGTCGTCGAGTCGGTCCAGCGCCTCGCTCCCGCTCGTCGCCGTCTCCACGGTCAGCCGCCCCTCCACCTCCTCGACCATGTCGGCGGCCATCTCCGCGAACCCCGGTTCGTCGTCGACGTGTAACACCCGAATCGGGTCACCCGAGCCACTCATCAGCAGATGAACGCGGCTTGAGGCTACAGGCATAATACTCTACCCCGTTTCCGCCGGGGCGACCCGCTACTCCAGTTCCACGACCCGGTCGGCCCAGGCGCGCAACCGCTTCAGCGCCGCCCGCTCGTTGCGCGAAACCGCGTCGCCGGTCCCGAGTTCCTCGCTCTCGAAGGCGTTCAGGACGGCCACCGTCGCTCGGTCGCAGTAGTCGGTCAACCGCTCGGTGCGGGAGGCGTCCGCCTGCAACGGGATGGTCGCGTCGTTGACGAACACGGCACGCGGCTCCGCGGGCGCGGCCTCGAGCACGCGCTCGGCGTTGCGGGCGTTCTCTCGGGCGAGTTCGACCGCCCCTTCGGCCGTCTCGCTCTCGGCGCGGGGCGCGTGGGCCTCGACGACGCCGTGAAAGGCGGCGTCCGGGACGGTCGTGAACCGGGTGAGGCGGCCGCCCAGCAGTCGCCCGTCGCGTTCCAGTTCGGGGGCGAACTCCAGCACGACGACGCCCTCGGCACCGTTCGCCGCGACCCACTCGTCGAGCGCGTCGGCCGTGTAGCGGGTCTTGCCGGCGTTCGAGGGGCCGACGACGAGCGTGGTGCCGGACTTCGGGGTCATGGCTACTCGGCGGCGCCGTGCTGTCGGCGCCCGGTCGCCAGCCACTCGCGGACGAACAGCGCCAGAAGCGCCAGCGTCGCCGCCGCGAGCACCGCCGCGAACACGACGACCAGCCCCGTGATGGGGTCGATGCCGCCGGCCACCTGCTCGCGGAGGAACGACCCCGCGGTGACGACGGTGACGCCGACGAGCACCAGCCCCGCGAGGTTCGCCGTCGGGCCGTTCGTCTCGGGGACCGCACCGGGGTCGTTCAGCAGGTACAGCACCAGCGCGAGTGCGAACGGCGTCCCGACGAGGCCGAACGCGAGCACCAGCACGAGCAACTGGAAGAACGCGCCGCCGAGGAACACGCCGCCGATGCCCAGGAGTGCGGTGGCGACGATGGCACCCCTGTATCGCGGGTCCGAGACGTCCCGGTCCCAGCCGAGTTTGTCAGCCAGGAGGTACGGCGGGACGACGGTGTTGCCTCCGAGCGTGGTGACGGCCGCGCCCGCGAGGCCGAACAGGAACAGCCACTTGGCGTAGCCGCCGACCAGCGGACCCAGCGCCTGTGCGGCCGACACGGCCGTCAGGTCGGCGGCGTTCACGCCCGGCGAGTGGAGGACCGCGGCCGCGACGAGGAAGATGGCGAGACTGTAGACGCCGAACGCGCCGAGCATCGACGCGCCGATGTCGAACCGCGCGAGCCCCTCGTCGTCGCGGGTCCACCCACGGGCCCGCATCGTGTACGACTGCATCGTCACCAGGGTGATGTGGACCGCGCCGCCGAGGATGCCCGCCGCGACGAGCGCGCCGCTGACGCCCGAGGGAATCCGGGGGACGAGACCCGCCGCGGCCGCCCCGAGGTCGATGGGGACGACGAACACGCTGGCGACGAACGCCAGCACGACAAGCGAGACGAGCAGTTTCGCCCCCAGTTCCGCCAAGCGGTAACCGCCACCCGCAAGTCCGACCGCGAGCAACAGGCCCCACACGACGGCCCAGACGCGGGCATCGACGCCAGTGATGGTCGCGGAGACGCCCGCGACCGTCTTCATGATGACCAGTTGCGCGAGCCCCGATGCGAGCACCGTGTCGGCGACGAGGAGCCACGCCCACCACGTCCCGAGATGCTCCTCGACGACGCCGACGATGCCCCGCTCTGTCAGCAGGCCGAGTCGCGCCGACAGATACTGCGAGGTGGCGCCCAGCATCGCCGACAGCACGGTTATCCACAGCAGTGCGTAGCCGAAGGTGGCGCCGCCAGTGACGAGACTCGCCATCGTCGCGGGGCCGGCGGCGATGGCGCCCGCGAGCCACGTCGGCCCCATCTGCGAGGCGTACGAGCGGACGCTGTCGAGCATCTCAGACGCACCCCGGGAACTCGTCGCCGGCTATCTGGAGCGTGTCGACCCACTCCGGCCGCTCGTCGTCGGTGAACCGCGACCGACTCCGCATGTACGCCAGGATGTACGCCCGGCGCCAGTCGTCGGTGTCGTTGGGAGCGGTGTAGTGGGGGACGAGACAGTGCTGGAACAACACGTCACCGGGCTCCATCGGGAGCGAAACGGTGTCCTCGGGCGTGTAATCGCGCTCCGCGATGGTGATGTCCGTGTCGTACTCCTGTGCCTCGTGGCCCAGTAGCCCGTCGGTGTGACCCCCCGGCACGACCTGCATACAGCCGTTCTCGGGCGTCGCCTCGTCGAGAGCGACCCACACCGTCACGTGGTCCATCGGGTGGATGGGGTAGTAGGCCGCGTCCTGGTGGAACTTCTTGGCGCTGCCGACGCCCGGCGGCTTCAGCATCGCCGCGCTCCGGAGCAGTGTGAGGTTCGGCCCCTGCAACTGCTGTATCACGTCCACGATGCGGCGGTCGAACGCCAAGTCGCCGAACACCTCGTCCTCGCGGGCCATCGCGACACCCTCGAACTTCCGGACCGGATCGCCCTCGCCGTCGAAGCTCCCCACATCGGCATCGGGTTCGAGCATCCGCGAGAACTCCGTCTCCTCGCGCTCGCCGGTGACGTACTCGCGGAGCCGTTCGGTCACGGCCTCGACCGTCTCGCCGTCGAGCAGGTCCTCGACCACGACGTACCCCTCGCGCTGGTACTGTTCGAACTGCGCGTCGGTGAGCATACTACCGGGTGGTATCTCCGAAGCATAAACATTTGTGGAACTCAAATATTTATTTTGACATCTATGAAGGTTGAGAGGACCGCAACGGTATTGGTGTCCGGTGTCGGGAGGGCACACGTGAGTCGCTCACCGTGAACACGCTCCGGGGGACAAGTCGGGTCAGAGACTGGGTGGGACAGCGCCACTGGGCAGCCTGGCTCATCAGCGGCCTCGGCCTCGTGCTGGCGGCGCTGTCGATGTGGTATCTCATCGTCGTTCGGGCGCTGTATCTCGGTGCCGTGGCCGACCAGGGACCGGCCGTCCTGCTTTTGAACGCCCTGGAGGTGCTGTTGCTGGCCGGGTTCTCGCTGGTGCTCGTGTACGCGGGCTACTGGCTGGCCACCTCCACGTTCGAAGAACACCGCGTCTGGTGGGCGGGCCTGTGGACGATGGTGGGGCTTGCAGGCATCGTCACCCTCGTCACGTTCGGGGTGACCGTCCAGTTGAGTCAGGGGCGGTACGTCTCGGACCCGACGCTCGTCCAGGAGCTACTTCTGGCGGCCGGCGGCGGGGCGCTCGCCGGTTTGCTCATCGGCATCTCGACGCTCCGGGAGACAGTCGAGTCAGAGGAGGCGCGCAACCAGCGGGACGCGCTGTTGTTCGTCAACGAACTGCTCAGACACAACGTGCTCAACGGGATGCAGGTCATCATGGCGAACACCGACCGGCTCGAACGGGCCGTCGACGACGAGGACGCGCGGGCGTTGCTCGAGGCGAACGAGGACCGCGCGGAGACCATCGTCGACCTCGTGGAGAACGTGCGGGCGCTTGTCCGGTCGGTGTCCAACGAAGTCGACCTGATGCCGGTGTCGCTGACGACCGTTCTCCGCACGGAGGCGCGGGCGCTCAGGCAGGCCCACCCCGACGCGGCGGTCACGGTCGACATCGAGACGGACGTGGCGGTCACCGCCGACGAACTGCTCCCCGCAGTGTTCGAGAACGTGCTGAACAACGCCGTCGAGCACAACGACAGCGAGACGCCCGAAGTGGTGGTGACGGTGACAGCGGACGCGACGACGGTGACGGTCCGGGTCGCCGACAACGGTCCGGGCATCGACGACGACCGCAAGACCGCCTACTTCGACGCTGGCGAGCAGGCTCCCGAGAGCGTCGGCCAGGGGCTCGGTCTCTATCTCGTCGACGTGCTCGTCGACCGGTACGGCGGCTCCGTCCGCATCGAGGACGACGAACCGCGGGGCGCGGTCGTCGTGCTGGAGTTCGAGCGGGCCCAGTGACGGCCGCTCACGCCAGTCCCGAGCGGAACGCGACGTACGCGAGCACCAGCAACACCGCGTTGTACGCGCCGTGAACGACGGCGTTCACGAGCAGGTTCCCGGTGCGCTCGTAGGCGAACCCGAGCACAAGCGACGTAATGAACAGGCTCGATAGCACCACGAGCTTCCCCGCCAGCGGGCCGACGAGCGTGAGGTAGTGGATAGCCGCGAACGTCGTGGAGGCGGCGACGACGGCCGGCGTCGCGGACAGCACCTCCCGCATCGTCCCCTGCACGATGCCGCGGAAGAACAGTTCCTCCATCGGGCCCACGAGCAGAAACGAAAGCACGGCGACCAGAAGCAGGATGTCGGGGTTCGCCTCGCCGGCGACGCTCAGCCCGCTCCGCGCCAGCGGTGCACCGAGCGCCACCGCCGACGCCACGACCCCGAAGTACAGCACCAGCACCAGCAGGGAGCCGCCGACCATCCACGCGGCGTCACGGAGCGTCGGCCACCGGAGGTTCACGTAGTCGAACGGCAGACCACGGAGTCGCAGATACGCCAGCGTGGCGAGGCCGAACCCGACGAGTTCGATGAGTAGTAGCTGGACCCCGAGCGCGACGAGCGACGGCAGGGAGACGCCGAGGGCGTCCAGCCCCTCGAAGAACGCGACCGGGACCAGTTGGCTGAAGCCGAGACCGACGAGCGCGACGACGACGGCGAACCCGACGACCGTCCCAGGACCGCTCAGAGTGCGCCCGGCGACGGTGACCGAAGACCCGGTACGGGGAGGCATGGTTTCCGGACTACGACCCAACGTGACAAAAGTATAACCCATACCGGCGCGCCCCGACTGGGACACGACAGGCCCGCTCACTCGCGACGACGGACCGCAAGCACCGCCAGCGCGAGCGTCGACACGACGCCGAGTCCACCGAGTCCGCCCGAGGAGCCGGCATCGAGACCGAGCAACCCGGCGGTTGGCGTGTCCGTCTCCGTCGCTATCGGGGGCGAGAGGCTGTCGGTGGGCGGGAACGTGGCCGTCGCTGTCGTCGTGGGCGATTCCGTCCGGGTCGGGGAACGCGTCGCCGTGGGAGTGAGCGTCGGCGTAGCGGTCGCCGTGTCGGTGGGCGTCGGAGTCAGCGTGGGCGGCCTCGGGGTGGGCGAGAGGACGGCCGGCGTCGGCGTGGCCGTCAGCGTCGGCGTTTCGGTCACCGTCGGCGTTTCGGTCACCGTCGGCGTCCCGACGGTACAGACGCCCAGCGTGACCCACACTTCGAGCATGCCGGTCGCGGTCGTCAGATAGACGCCGACGCCTCCGAGGTCACCGCCCTCGGCGAACACGTCGGCCGTGGCCGGGTCGGCGAGCCACTCGGAGACGACAGCGTCGGCCACCTCCGCGCTCGTCGCCGGCTGGTCGACGGTAGCGACGTTCTCGACGTAGCCGCCCGCACAGTCCGGGACCGACGATGCACCCGCGAGCCGGTCGGCTGGCGATTCACCGGCGGCGTTCACCGTGTCGAGAGCCCCCGCGTCCGCCATCGCGGCGCTGTGGGCGCGAGCGACCGAGGCGATGGAGTCGTTGAACGCCAGCGGAGCGAGCCCCTCGTCGGCCCTGGCATCGTTGACCGCGTCGCCGAGCGACTGCTCTATCGCCTCGGAGTCCACGAGCACCGGCTCCGCCACGGCGTCGCCGGGGTCGGCCGGATTGTACCAGTGTATCGTCCGCCCGGGGTCGTCGGGGTCCGCGCCGTAGCGTGCCGGGTCCTCGAACCCGGGGTCGGCGCGGTCGAGCGGGTCGGTGCCGTCGTCGACTTCCTCGCCGTCCGTCAGCGCGTCCCGGTCGCTGTCGGGGAACAGCGGGTCGGTTCCAGCATCGAATTCGGCGCCGTCGTCCAGTCCGTCCACGTCGGTGTCGGCGAGCGTCGCGTTCGTGCCGACCTCTGCCTCCCGTTCGTCGGACAGTCCGTCACCGTCAGTGTCGACCTGCCCGACGGCCGCGACGGTGACGACGAACGTCTCGGAGCCGTTGACGAACACGGGGGCACCGGTGTCAGCGGTGCCCGAGAGCGTGTAGTTCCCGGGCGCGAGTCCCGTGGCCGACGCCGAATCGAACGGGGCGACCGCGAGCGTCACCACGGGTCCGGTCGCGTTCGTGACGTTCACCGTGACGCCAGTCTCCGAGGGGTTCGACACCGTGAGCGTCGCGTTCTCCACCGTCGCCGTCAGGTTCACCGGTTCGGGCGCCGGCTCTGCGACGCTGAACGCGAACGTCTCGTCGGCGTTGACGAGCGCGACCGCCCCGGTATCCGTCTCGGCTGTGAGCGTGTAGTTCCCGGGCGCCAGCGACCGCGAGACGGAGTCGTTCGCGGACACGCCGAACTGCTCGGTGACAGTCTCGTTCGAGAGGGTCGCCGTCACCGACGTGTTCGCCGGGTTCTCGACGGTCAGCGTGTCGTTCTCGACCGTCGCCGTCAGGTTCACCGGCTCCGGCGTCGGTTCGCCATCACCGTCGCCGTCACCGGGTGCGACGGCGAACGCGAAGCTCTCGTCGCCGTTGACGAGCGCGGCCTCGCCGGCGTCCGTCTCAGCCGTGAGCGTGTAGTTCCCGGGCGGGAGGTTCTGGACATCGGTGGCGGTGGCGGGCGGTACCGACAGCGTCTCGACGGTGTCGGTGTCGTTCGACAGCGTCGCGGTCACGGACTCGTTCGACGGGTTCACCACCGAGAGCGTGTCGTTCGTCACGGTCGCCTCGACGTCCACGGGTTCGGGCTCCTCGCCCTCGCCGGCCACGGCGAACGCGAACGACTCGTTCCCGTTGACGAGGACCGGCCCGCCCGTCTCGTTGGTCGCGGTCAGCGTGTAGTTGCCGGGAGCGAGCGTGCGCGTGACCGTCTCGCCGCCGAGTACGTCGAAGCTCTCGGTCGCCGTCTCGTTCGAGAGAGTCGCCGTTACCGACTCGTTCGACGGGTTCTCGACGGTCAGCGTGTCGTTGACGAGCGAGGCGTTCAGGAACGCGACCGGTTGCGTGGGTCCGGGGTCCGTCACGGCGACGGAGAACGCGAACGTCTCGTCACCGTTGACGAGAACGGGAGCGTCGGTCCCGTTCGCGGCCGTGAGCGAGTAGTTGCCCGGCGGCAGGTCCGCGACCGTCTCCGACCCGTTCGGCGGCACGTCGAACGACGCGACGACGACCGTCTCGTTTGAGAGGGTCGCCGTGACGCTCTCCGCCGACGGGTTCTCGACGGTCAGCGTGTCGTTCTCGACCGTCGCCGAGAGGTTCGCCGCCTCGGGTTCCGGCGTCGGCCCGGGGGCGCCCAGGGTGAACGCGAACTCGGGGTCGCCGTTCACGGTCGCCGCGGTGCCGTTCTCGGTCGTCGCCGCCAGCGAGTAGTTCCCGGGTGCAAGCGCATCGACGGTTCCGTTCTCGCCGGGCGCGAGCGACAGCGATGCGACGACGGTCGTCTCGTTCGACAGGTTGGCGACGACCGAGACGTTCGAGGGGTTCTCGACGGTCAGCGTGTCGTTCTCGACCGTCGCCGTCAGGTCGGGCGTCGGTTCCGCGGCCGGTTCGCCGGCCACGGTCACCTGCAGTTCGGTCTCGTTGTTCAGTTCGAGCGGGTCGCCCGCGTCCGTCTCGGCCGTGAGCGTGTAGTTGCCGGGCGCGAGGTCCTCGACGGCCTCCGTCCCGTTGGCCGGCACGTCCAGCGTCTCGGTCGCCGTCTCGCCCGCCACCGAGACGTTCGCGGTCGCGTCGTTCGGGTTCGACACCGAGAGCCGGTCGCGCTGTTGGACGACCGTGAGGCTCCGGCCCGTGGTCGGACACTCGGCCACGTCGACGGCCAGTTCGGTCTCACCGTCGACCGTGACCGTCGTCCCGTCGCCCGTCGCCGCGGACAGCGTGTAGTTGCCCGAAGCCGAGACGACGCGCCGACTCTCCCCGGGCCCAACGCCGAGGCTCCGGGACTCCTCGTTGGTGACGTTCAGCACGACCGGGACGTCGTTCGGGTTCGTCACGGTGACGCGCTCGCAGTCGACGCTGACGTTCAGCGTCGTCAGCCGCGGCGGGTCGTCCGGGTCGAGTGGATCGGTGCCGTCCGCGACCTCCTCGCCGTCGAGGAACCCGTCGTCGTCGGTGTCGGGGTCCGTCGAGTTGGTGCCGATGACGCTCTCGTTCATCGTCGAGAGCCCGTCGTTGTCGGGGTCGATGGTCTCGGGGTCGTTGATGTCGAGCGGGTCCGACCCGTTCTCGACTTCTGCACCGTCTATCAGGCCGTCGTCGTCCGAGTCGGCGTCGACCGGGTCCGTCCCGAGGTTGAAATCGACGCTGTCGTTCAGTCGGTCGTCGTCGGTGTCGGGGTCGTTGGGGTCGGTGCCGATGGCGAGTTCCTGTCGGTCGCTGAGGCCGTCGCCGTCAGCGTCCGGTTGCTCGGGGTCGTCGGGGTCCAGCGGGTCGGTTCCCCGTGCGACCTCCTCGCCGTCGGTCAGCCCGTCGTCGTCCGTGTCGGGGTCGGTCGGGTCCGTGTCCACCTCGACCTCCTCGCCGTCCGCGAGGCCGTCGGCGTCGGTGTCGGAGTTCAGCGGGCTCGACCCGTACACGTTCACCTCGTCGCCGTCGTCGACCCCGTCGGCGTCGGTGTCGTTGTCGTTCGGGTCGGTGCCGATGCGCCGCTCCTCGCCGTTCGTCAGTCCGTCCTCGTCGGGGTCGCGCTCGTTCGGGTCGTTCGGGTCGAGGGGGTCGCTCCCGGCTTCGACTTCCTCGCCGTCGTCGATGCCGTCGAAATCGGTGTCGGCCCGCGTGGGGTCGGTTCCGAGTTCGACTTCCTCGCCGTCGTCGAGTCCGTCGTCGTCGCTGTCCCGGTCGCGAGGGTCGGTCGACTCGACGAGCACCTCGGTGCCGTCGTTCAGACCGTCGCCGTCGGTGTCGACGTCGCGCGGGTCGGTGCTGATGAGCCGCTCCTGGTCGTCGGTCAGGCCGTCCCGGTCGGCGTCGGCGGAGACGACCTTCCTCTTGCCGTTGGCCCGCGAATCGCGGTACACCTGCCCCGCGTTCTGGTTGCGGTCTTTGACCGCCTTCTTCACCGAGTCGGCGGCGGCCACCTGCACGACGACCTGAATCTGGACGACGTTGACTATCTGGACCTGCGTCACCTGTCCGAGCACGCCCTCACAGGCACCGCGAGCGGCCGACTGGACCTGCGTCACGGAGGCCTGCTGGCTCTGGGAAACCGCGCCGGACGCGGCACCCGTGGCCGCGACCTGTATCTGCTCGATGCTCACTCGCTGGCTCTGGGAGATGGCACCGTGAGCGCCGCCGTTACTGGCCGCCTGCACCTGCTTCACCGTCGCTTTCTGGCTCTGGGAGACCGCACCTTTCGCCGCGCCGAGCGCGGCCACCTGCACCTGCTTGACGTTCACCTCCTGTACCTGCTTCAACACCCCCTCCGCGCCGCCACGGGCGGCGCTTCTGGCCTTCGTCCGGTCGCCCTTGGCGTCGAGTGCACCGTAGGCGGCGCCCTGTGCGGCTTCCTGTATCTTCGGCACGTCCGTCACGCCGTGCTTCTTCGCGCCCGACGCGGCACCCGACGCCGCCCCCTCCGCGACGAACTGCAACTGTCTCACGTCGACCCGCTGGGCCTGGGCGACGGTGCCGTGGGCCGCGCCGAACGCCGCGGCCTGCACCTGCGAGACCGACGCCTGCTGAGACTGGAACAGCGCCCCCGTCACGCTCCCGCCGACGGCCGCCTGCACCTGCTCGACGCTGACGCTCTGGGCCTGTATCAGCGAGCCGTACGCGCCGCCGAACGCCGCACCCTGGACCTGCTCGACCGACGCCGACTGTCGCTGGACCGCCGCGTCGACCGCTCCGCTTCTCGCCGCCCGTATCTGCTGTTGGCTCACCTCGACGCCCTGTTGCTGGACGAGTTCGACCGCGGCGTCGACTCCCCGCCGCGCCGCGTCGCGCCGACCGGCCTGACGGGAAAGCGACGGCGGTGAACGAATCCTGGGCAGGACCGTCGGCGACGCGAGCGCGGGAGGCCCGGAACTGCCCGGGCCGTCGACAGCGGTCGAGACGCCGGCGACGGCCGACAGCGACGCAGGCGTGTCGGCCAGGTACCCCGCGTCGCCCGCCGACACGCCTGTGGTCCCGCTGGCGACGCCGACGCCCGCGACCGCCGCGCTTGAGGCGACAACTACGGCGAGCACCGCGGCAACTGCTCGTCGTCCCGTTCGTCGATACGCGGGCCGACCGCGGGTGTGTGAGGACATGGGTGGCTCTGCGGGGAGTTTCGACACTGTGAGTTGTTAGCGTGTCTCGCGTTCGGTGTGCAGACCCCGTACATCGTGCGCAGTGCGTCCGGGGCCGCCGTGGGCACAGTCGGACGGTGGCTCTCGGGGCGACTACTCCACCGGGGTGGCTCTGGCGCGGTAGTCGGCGAACACCTCGTCGGCCCACGCCTCGACGGCGGGGGCCTCGGACTCGACGAGCGCTTTCATCACCGCATCACCGTTCACGATGCCGAGTTGCACCTCGCCGTCGACCAGACCGAGATAGAACGGGACGCTCCCCGTCACGGCGTAGAGGTCGAGTTCCTCAGCCGCCTGGAGGTCCTCGAACCGACTCGCGTACGCGGGATTCGACTCGAGTGCCTCGCGCACCGCGGCCCCGAGGACGATACTCCAGTCGACGCCGTCGGTCGCCCGGGAGTGGACCGCGTCGACCGTCGCGGGACTGGCCGCGGGGAACAGACCGCGAACCGCCGAGGCCGTCGTCAGTCGGTCGGCGAGCCGTCGAATCGGTGCGTACGGGTCCGTCGGCGTCCCGACGGTGATGCGGGCGTCGCTCAGCGCCCGAAGGTCGAATCCGAGTTCCTCGCGGGGGAGCCACCGTAACACGTCCCGGAGTTCGGCCGCGAGTCCCACCGTCTCGACGAGGTCCCGCAGTTCCTCGGTGACGAGGGCTCCGGCGGGCGTGATGGCGTACTCGACGGCGGAGGTGGTTATCCATCCGTGGTCCTCCAGCGCGTCGACGTTCCGGTGGACGGTCGTTCGGGAGGCGTCGACGAGTTCGCGGAGTTCGTCACGCGTACAGCCGTCCCGCTCGTACAGCGCCAGCAGGATACGCACGCGGTGGGGCGACCCGACGAGGAGCGCGATTTCGGCGACACGGTCGTCCAGTGGCGAACTCCCGGCCGTCACCGCTGTGCGTCGGTCCGTCATCGGTTCCGTCGACCGACTGACGGCGGTGACGCGCAAAAACCGGCGCGTTCGTTCAGCAGGGAAGCCGCCGGCAACCGGTGTGGAAGCCCCGATTATCCGCCGCGGAACGCCCGAAAGTCCCTCGTACCGAATCCGCGACATCGGCCGTTCTTCCCAGTAACACGCCCTTGCACCGACACCCGTAGATACCCGGACGCTCACCCCCGACAGGCTACGACGGGGCGGGCCCGCACACGACTGATATCCGTGCCGTCGCCCCCGGTCGACGACCCCGGGTCTCCCGGCGGAGACCGCTCCGACCAATTAAAGGTAACTTGTCCTAATGTACCGCCAGTAGGATTCGATGGCCGAACGACCACCCACGTCCCCGGCGCCGACGGCCGTGCTCGTCGGCGGGACGACGGAGACGGCGACGATACCGGGCATCAGCGCGGCGGGCGCCGACCCGGGAGTGATGGCCCACACGCCGAGTGCCGACCTCGAAATCGTCGCGTACGGACGACCCACACGGGCGCCGGTCGTCCCGGTCAGCCCAACCGGCTGTCCGACGCCGGCGGTCGTCAGCCGCGCGGTCGGTACGGTCTGTGACGTGGAGACGGTCGCCGTCGACGCCGGACTCGCCCGCCCGACGGGTGCACCCACCGTCGACGTCGACGCCGACCCCGGAGGCGACGTCCGCGATGCCGAGCCGGTGGCCGACGCCCGCGACACGTTCGAAACCGCCCGGGAGTTCGGCGCCTCGCTCCCGGCCGACGAACTGCTCGTCGGCGAGACGATTCCAGGCGGCACGACGACGGCGCTGGGGGTGCTGACCGTGCTCGGCGAGCGCCGGTCGGTCTCCTCGTCGCTCCCGGACAACCCGCTGGCCCGAAAACGAGAGGTCGTCGCGACCGGCCTGGACGCCAGCGGACTCGCACCCGGCGACTGCGCCGGCGACCCCGTCGCGGCGGTCCGGCTGATGGGCGACCCGGTGCTCGCGGCGGTCGCGGGGCTCGCCGAGGGGGCGACAGCGTCGGGAACGGCGGTGACGCTCGCCGGTGGGACCCAGTTGGCGGCCGCGGCGGCGCTTGCTCGCCACGCCGGCGTCGGCGCGTCCCTGGAGCTAGCGACCACGTCGTTCGTCGCGGGCGACCCCTCCGCGGAGATGCGGGCGCTCGCGGCCGACCTCGACCTCGCGCTCACGGTGACGGACCCCGGGTTCGACGGCCACGACCATCCAGCGACCGACGGCTTCGTCCGCGGCGAGGCGAAGGAGGGCGTCGGGATGGGCGGCCTGCTGGCGCTTGCGGACCGCGCCGGCGTCCCGATGGCCGACGTCCGGGACCGCACCGTCGCCGTCTACGACCGACTGCTCGCGACTGCCGACACACAGCCATGACCGACGACACCGACAGCGACGACGCACCGCCGGAGCCGACGCCGCCCGGACGCGGCGTGACGCCCGACGCCGAGTCCATCGAGGCGAGCGCCCCCGAGGCATTCGGCCTCGTACAGGCGTTCTGGGGCGACGGCAAGGGGAAGACGACCGCGGCGCTCGGGATGGCGTTCCGAGCGGCAGGCCACGGCTACCGCGTCCACGTCCTCCAGTTCATGAAGGGCGGCGCCGACAGCGTCGAGGCGACCCGCGGCGAGTACAACGCCATCGCCGCCGTCCCCGGCATCTCCTGCGAGAACACCGGCCACTACGGCTGGCACGCGATGAACGACGGGAGCGACGACGCCGACCACGCCACGGAAGCCCGCGCGGGGTTCGAGCGGGCGGAGGCGCTGGTCGCGGCCGCCGGGGACACGGACCTGACCGAGCCCCTGCCGCTCGATGGGCCGGCCGACGACGGGATACATATGCTCGTCTGCGACGAACTGCTGTACGCCGCCGACCGTGGCCTCGTCTCCCCGGCGGAGGTGGTCGAGTTCGTCGAGTCGAAACCCCCGAACCTCGAACTCGTGCTCACGGGAAGCCACACCGACCCGGCGTACCTCCACGACCACGCCGACCTCGTGACGAACGTGCGCAAGGAGAAACACCCCATCGACGCCGGCCAGCGCGCCCGCAAGGGCACCGAGTTCTGATGGCGACGCTGTTGGTCGCCGGTACCGCGAGCCACGTCGGGAAGTCGACCGTCGCGACGGGGCTGTGTCGCCTGCTCGCCGACCGGGGGGTCGCCGTCGCCCCGTTCAAGGCTCAGAACATGAGCAACAACGCGCGGGCGGTCCCCGCCCGGGACGGCGGCGACGGCGAAATCGGCGTCTCTCAGTGGGTACAGGCACGGGCCGCGCGGGTCGCCCCGACGACGGACTGCAACCCGGTCCTGCTGAAGCCACGCGGCGACAGCGAGAGCCAGTTGGTCGTCGACGGTGAGGCCGTCGGCCACGTCGGCGCCGGCGACTACTACGCCGACCACTGGGAGCGGGCCCGCGAGGCCGCCGCCGCGGCACACGCCCGCCTCGCCGCCGAGTACGACGTGATAATCGCGGAGGGCGCGGGGTCGATGGCCGAGCCAAACCTCCGCGAGCGCGACCTGGCGAACGTCGAGACCGCCCGGTTCGCGGACGCCGACATCGTGCTCGTCGCGGACATCGAGCGGGGCGGGGCGTTCGCCAGCGTCCTCGGCACGCTCGAACTCGCGCCCGACGACCTCGCGGAGCGCGTGGCGGGCGTCGTCGTCACGAAGTTCCGGGGCGACGCCGCTCTCCTCGACCCGGCCATCGAGGAGTTGGAAGCCCGGACCGGCGTGCCCGTCCTCGGCGTCGTTCCACACGACGACCCCGGCCTCCCCGAGGAGGACAGCGTCGCGCTCCCGCCCGTCGGCGAGCGGTCGGTCGTCGGCGACGACGCGCCGCCCGGCCGCACCGTCACGGTCGGCGTCCCTCGACTGCCGCGGGTCTCGAACGTCGCCGACCTCGACCCGCTCGCGGCCGAACCGGGCGTCAGGGTGGCGTACCTGCCGCTCGACGCGCCGCTCGACGGCGTCGACGCGATAGTGCTCCCGGGCACGAAAAACACCGTCGACGACCTGCTCGCGGTCCGCGAGGCCGGTCTCGACGACCGCCTCCGGGCGTTCGACGGCCCGGTCGTCGGCCTCTGTGGCGGCTACCAGATGCTCGGCGAGCGCCTCCGCGGCGCCAGCGAGGAGGGGACCGGCGACGCCGAGACGGTCGAGGGCGTCGGTCTGCTCCCCGTAGAGACGCACTTCTCGCCGCAGAAACGCGTCGAGCGGGTCACCCGGACGCTGGACGGTGTCGGTCCGCTCGCCGGCGCGAGCGGGACCGTCTCGGGCTACGAGATACACGCCGGCGACACGCGGCCGCTGGGGGAGGTGGCCCGGCCGGTCGGCCCGGAGAGTGCGGCCCGGGAGAGCGTCCTCGGCGCCTACCTCCACGGCCTCTTCGAGAACGCCACCGCACGCGATGCGTTCCTCGACGGCGTGTTCGCCACCGCGGGACGCGAGCGACCCACGGCGAACCCGGACCGAGCCGACCCGTACGACGCGGCCGCACGCCTCGTCGCCGAGCACGTCGACCTCGGCCCCCTCGGCCTGGAGGTGGACGCGTGAGCGCCCTCGCCGCCGGCGCGGTCCTGCTGGCGCTCGCACTCGACGCGCTGGTGGGCGAACCGCCGACGCGGCTCCACCCCGTCGCGTGGTTCGGGCGCGTCGTCGCCCCGCTGGACCGCGAGTGGTCGCGGCCGCGGCTGGTCGGCACGCTCGCGGTGCCGCTGGCACTCGCGGCGGGGGCCGCCGTTGGAGGGCTGGTCGGCGTCGCGCTCCGACACAGCTTCGCCGCGGCCGCCGTGGTCGCCGGCCTCGCGCTGTTCGCGACGACGAGTCTCCGAATGCTCCTCGCGGAGGCCCGGGGCGTCGTCGCGGCGAGCGAGGCGGACCCGGCGGCGGCCCGCGACCGACTCCCCGCGCTCGTGGGTCGCGACCCGAGCGCCCTCTCGCCCGCGGAGATACGGAGCGCCGCCGTCGAGAGCGCGGCCGAGAACCTCGCCGACGGGCTCGTCGCCCCCCTGCTCGCGTTCGCCGTCGGGTCGCTCGTCTCGCTCCCGGTGGCGGCGGGCGCGGCGGTCGCCGTCAAGGCCGTCAACACCTGCGACTCGATGCTCGGCTACCGGTCGAAGCCCGTCGGCTGGGCGAGTGCCCGCCTCGACGACGTCGTGATGGTCGTCCCGGCGCGGGTCACCGCGGTCCTGTTGGCCGTCGCCGCGCTGGCACCGGGGGCGCTTCGACGGGCGAGCGACTGGGCGACTGCACCGCCGTCGCCGAACTCGGGGTGGCCGATGGCGACGCTGGCGGCGACCATCGACCGCCGGCTCTCGAAGCCGGGCGCGTACACGCTCAACGCCGAGGCACCGTTCCCGGACGTCGAGGCGGCCGAGCGTGGCGTGGCCGTCGTCGCGCGGGCGGGCCTGCTGGCGTACCTGCTCGCGGGGGTGGTCGCGTGGTCGTGAGCGCCGTCCGCGGTGCCCTGGGCTTTCTCACCCGCCTGCCGGTCGGCCACGACGGCGACGCCTGGACGGCGTTCCGGGCGACTCCGGCGGCGTTCCCGCTCGCGGGCTATCTCGTCGGCGCGGCCGTCGCAGTCCCGCTCGTCGCCGCACCCGTCGTTCCGGCCGCGACGGTCGCGGTGGCCGTCGTCGCATGGCTCTACCTCCTTACGGGTATCACGCACCTCGACGGCGTCGCGGACCTCGGGGACGCGGCGGTCGTCCACGGCGACGCCGGCGAGCGAGTGGACGTCCTCAAGGACTCGGCGCTCGGCGTCGGCGGCGCCGCCGCGATGGGGGTCGTCCTCCTCGGTCTCGGCCTCGGGATGCTCGCGGTCTCGGGGCTCCCCCTCCGGGTTGCCGTCGCGGTCGTCGTCGCCGGCGAGGTGGCCGCCAAACTGGCGATGGCCGGCGTCGCCTGTCTCGGCACCGCCCGCCACGAGGGGCTCGGGTCGGCGTTCACGGAGCGGTCGCGGGGCCGCGACCTCCTGCCGGCGGTCGCCGTCGCCGTGCCCGCGACACTCCTCTCGTGGCCGTCGGCGGCCGCGGCGCTCGTGGCGGGCACCGCGGCGGGCGCTCTCGTCGCTCGATGGGCGAGTCGGCTCGTCGGCGGCGTCAACGGCGACGCATTCGGCGCGGCCAACGAACTCGCGCGGGTCGTCGGCCTCCACGCGGGGGTGATAGCGTGGACGCTCTCCTGATGTGTGGCGGCCGCGGGAGTCGGCTCGACGCGGCCGTCGAGAAACCGCTGTTCGAGGTGGGGGGCGTCCCGATGGTCGATGCCGTCCGGCGGGCCCTCGCCGAGAGCCGGGTCGAGACGGTCCACGCCGTCGTCTCGCCACAGGCGCCCGACACCCACGACCACCTGTGCGGCGAACTCCCCTGCATCGCGACGCCCGGCGACGGCTACGTCGCGGACCTCGGCGTCGCCCTGGAGCAGGTCGACGAGCCGGTCGTGACCGTCGCCGCGGACCTGCCGCTACTCGCGAGCGAGACCGTCGACCGCGTGCTCGATGCCGCCGACGGCGCGACCTCGGTGGTCGTCCCGCGGGCGCTGAAGGAACAACTGGGCGTCGCCCCCGACTACGACCGCGCGTGGGTGCCCGCCGGCCTCAACGTCGTCGCGCCCGGCGAGGACTCGCTGGTGCGGTCGTGGGACGCGCGCCTCGCGGTCAACGTGAACCGGAAGCGGGATGCCGCCGTGGCCGAACGCCTGTTCCATGAATCCTGACGCCGTCCGCGACGCGGCGCGGGTGCCCCACGGCGGCGAGACGGACCCCGACCTGCTCGACTTCAGCGCGAACACGAACCCGCGAACGCCCGACGGCACCCGCGAGGTGTACGCGGCCGCGCTCGAGGAGGCCAGACGCTACCCCGACGACGGCTACCCCGCGTTCCGCGCGGCCGCGGCCGACGCCGTCGACTGCGCCGCCGAACAGGTGGTGCCGACGCCCGGCGGGCTGGCGGCCATCCGCCTCGCAATCGCTACCCGGGTCGAGCCCGGGGACAGCGTCCTCCTGCCTGCACCGAGTTTCGGCGAGTACGCACGCGAGGTCGAACTCCAGGGTGGCGACCCGACGTTTCTCGCTCACGACGCCGTCCTCGATGCCGACCCGAACGGGCACGCGATGGCGGTCGTCTGCACCCCAAACAACCCTACAGGGGAGGCGGCCGACCCCACCCGTCTGCGTGCCTTTGCCGAGCGGTGCCGGGACGCCGGGACGGAACTGCTGGTCGACGAGGCGTTCCTCGGCTACACCGACCTGCCGTCGCTGGCCGGCGAGTCCGGCGTCGTCGTCGCGCGCTCGATGACGAAACTGTACGGCCTGCCCGGCGTCCGTGCGGGCTACGCCGTTGCGACGGGCGCCCGACTCGACGACCTGCGGACGGCGCGGCGGGCCTGGAATCTCTCGACGGCCGCCGCGCGGGTCGGCGCCCACTGTCTGCGTGACCGCGGATTCGTCCGCGAGACGCGCGAGCGCGTCGCCACCGAGCGGGAGCGACTCCGCGAGGCGCTCGACCCGGCGTTCGCGGTCCGCCCCTCCGATGCGCCGTTCCTTCTGCTCGACGTTGGCGAACGGTCGGTCGACGTGGTGGTCGACCGCGCCCGCGAGCGGGGCGTCGCGGTCCGGGACGCGACGACGTTCCGCGGGCTCGACGCCCACGTCCGCGTCGCTGTCAAGGACCGCGAGGCGAACGACCGACTGCTGGAGGCACTCGATGTTCGAGACTGAACGCCGTGGCGGCGTGCTCCGGTACCGGCGGCCGGCGACGACGTGGCTCTCGACCGGCTGGCGGGGCGGCAAGCGACGCGCGGACGAGGCGTACAGCCTCACCGTGCCGAAGGACTGGCGACCCGACGACATCGACGCGGCGGTCGACGGGCGACTGGCGAGCGTCGGCCTCGAACGCGACCCCGACGCCCCCGTACTGCTGACGGGTGTGGCCGCCGAGAACGCCCGCGGGGCACGCCGGGGGCCGGTCGAGGCGTACGCGACGGTCGGGCTCTCGAACCCGGCGGCGCTCCCGATGGAGCCCGCGGGCGGCGACCTACCCGAGGGCGAACTGCTCGGCGGCACCGTCAACCTCGTCGTCGGAACGACGGCGGCGCTCGCCGACGGCGCGCTCGCCAACCTCGTCGCCGTCGCGGCGGAGGCGAAGGCCGCGACGCTCGGGTCGGCCGTCGGCTACCCCGGCACGACCAGCGACGCAGTGGTCGTGGCCTGCGACCCCGCGGGCGAGCCACGGGAGTTCTCGGGGAGCGCGACCCGCGTCGGGGCCGCGGCGCGCGCCTGCGTTCGCGACGCGGTGCTGGCGGCACTCGACGCGCGCTACGAGGAGGACGAGCCGCCCGCGTCCGTCGCGGACGCCGAGTACGGCGTTGCGACCGAGGCTCGGGCGGACGTGTTCGAGCCCTAGAGCCGGCCGAACAGCGAGAGTCCGACGAGCGCGAGAAGCGCCGCGGCGAGCCCGAAGCCGGGCTGGCTCGTCGGCGTGGTCGCGTCCGTCGGCTCGGCCGTCGCGGTGTCAGTCGCCGTCGACTCCGTCGGCGAGGAGGTGGGCGTTCCCACCTGCACCTCGCTTTTGGCGACGAACGCCGCTTCCGCGTCGGGGTGGAAGCCTGCGGTGAGGTTCCGCACCGAGTAGACGACCGACAGCGGGGCGGGCTGGTTGAGGTAGTTGACGTCCACGTCGACGGTCCGGTTGTTCTCGCCCGCCGGGGTCGACGCGTACGGCTCCTCGCCGAGCAGATACCGGTTCGAGTCGGTCGTTACGATGACCTCCGGCGATATTCGGAGGATGACCTCGTCGCTGAGTTGCGGGTAGGCACGGGAGACGTTCGCCTCGGCGACGGCGTTGGTGCCACCGCTGGCCTCTATCATCGCGGAGATGAACGTGTCCGTGTTGGCGACGTAGCCGCTCCCGAGCGGGTACAGCACGCTCGGCGCCTCGCTGTCGGCGGTCGCCTCACGGGCCGCCTCCACGTTGGCTTCCATCCAGGCGTTCGTGCGGGCGGCGGCCTCGCAGTTGCCCGTCAGCCGGCCGATGGTCGTCGTCTTCCCCGCGACGTCCTCGATGGACGACGCCATCGGGAACTGATACACCGTCAGCCCCGACTCGCGGAGCTTGCGAACCGTGGACTGCTGGGTCGTGTTCGGTGCGAGCACGAGGTCGGGCTCCGTTCCGACCACCTTCTCGACGCTGACGCCGAAGCCGCCGGCCGCCGAGACGTTCGTCTTCGAGTCGGCGCCGCCGAGGTAGGCGGCGAACTGCGTGCGCCCGACGACCTGTGATTCGGCGTCGAGCGCCCACATCGTCTGCGCCGCCGAGGGGTTCAGCGTCGTCACCCGCTCGGGTCGCTCCGAAATCGTAACCTCGGTCCCCGTCGCGTCGGTCACGGTCAGCGGGAACGAGCAGTCGTCCTGTGTGGCAGACGCGCCGGCGACGCCGGCGGGCGCGACCGCCGCGAACACAAGTAGCGTTGCAACGAGTCCAACGAATCTGAATCGCATCGTGTTTCTCTGCCGGCCAATCCAATAAGTATTTGTCTAACCCAACTCGCCTTTAGTTCATGGACGCGACGCGGCGCGCGCTCTCGTGGTCGGCCGGGTTAGCCGCGCTGTTGGTCGCAGTCGTCGTCGTCAGCGCCGGCATCGGACCGGTCGCCATCGACGCGGTCGTCATCGTGAAGGTGCTTTTGAACGCCGTCCGCCTGCCGACCGACCTGCAGGTGTACGCCGCCGGCCCGCTCCAGGTGCCGGGCGTCGCCGTCGAGTGGACGCCGCTGTTCTCGTTCCCGGTGGCGGACGTCAACCGGACTATCGTGATGACCGTCCGGTTGCCCCGCATCGCACTCGGCGCGGTCGTCGGATTCGCGCTCGCGGCGGCCGGCACCGTCATGCAGGGGTTCTTCCGCAACCCGATGGCGGACCCCTCCATCGTCGGTGTCTCCTCGGGCGCCGCGGTCGGTGCCGTCTTCGCACTGGTCGCGCCCGTCGCGGTGCCGTTCGGTCTCGGCCTCCGGGGCGCGGCGTTCGTCGGGGCGGTCGTGACGGCGTTTGCCGTCTACCTCATCGCCAGTGAGGGGGGCCGCACGCCCGTCGCCACCCTGCTTCTGGCGGGCGTGGCCGTCCAGACGTTGCTGGGGGCCGCCGTCTCGTTCATGCTGTTGCACAGCGGCAACTCGATGCGGCGCGTCGTCTACTGGCTGATGGGCCACCTCGACGGTGCGACGTGGGGGGAAGTCGCCGCGACGGGCCTGCTCGTCCCCCTGTTCGTCGCTGTCCTCTACCTGTTCGCGGAGGACCTGAACGTCCTCCTGGTGGGCGAAGAGGACGCCCGCTCGCTCGGCATCGAGGTCGAACGCACGAAACGGATTCTGCTGGCGGTGTCGAGCGTCGTCACCGCCGCCGCCGTCGCCGTCTCGGGCGTCATCGGCTTCGTCGGCCTCATCGTCCCCCACACCCTCCGGCTGGTCGTCGGGCCGGACCACCGGGTGCTGTTGCCGGCGAGCGCCTTCGCCGGCGCGTCGTTCCTCGTCGCCGCCGACACGCTCGCCCGGTCGGGGGCGGCCGAACTGCCCGTCGGCATCGTCACCGCCGCCGTCGGTGCGCCGTTCTTCCTCTACCTGCTCCGCAAGCGGGAGGTGCACCAGCTGTGATAGCCGTCGAGGAGCTCTCGGTGCGGGCCGGCGGCGTCGAGATACTGACCGACATGTCGCTCGACGTCCGCGAAGGCGAGTTCCTCGCGCTGGTCGGCCCCAACGGCGCGGGCAAGACGACGCTTCTGAAGGCGATGGGCGGGCTGGCGACGCCGGCGACGGGCCGGGTCGTCGTCGACGGTCGCGACCTCGCGTCGCTGTCGGCCCGGGAGACGGGACGGCTGGTCGCCCGCGTCCCACAGGAGACGTCGTTCGGTTTCGACTTCTCGGTCCGTGAGGTCGTCGCGATGGGCCGGACCCCCTACCGGTCGCGGCTCCGCCGCAACCCCGACCCCGACGGCGACGAGCGAGTCCGGCAGGCGCTCGAGCGCACGGAGACCGCCGGTCTGCAAGACCGGGCCGTCGAGGGGCTGTCGGGCGGCGAGAAACAGCGCGTCCTGCTCGCGCGAGCGCTGGCACAGGACGCCCCGACGCTCCTGCTGGACGAACCGACGGCGAACCTCGACATCAACCACCAGGTCAGGACGCTCGAACTCGTCGCTGGCCTCGAGGAGACGGTCGTGGCGGCCATCCACGACCTCGATTTGGCGGCGCGGTTCTGCGACCGGGTCGCCCTGCTCGCGGACGGGGGGCTCCGGGCCGTCGGGACGCCCGAGTCGGTGTTGACTGCCGACCGACTCGAACCCGTCTTCGGGACGCGCGTGACCGTCGGGGAGAACCCCGCCACCGGCACCGCGTCGGTGACGGCGCTCCCCGACGACGGGTGACGCCGCGCGACGGGAGCCACGCCCCCGACAGAACTTTAATCGCCGGTGTTAACCGGATAATATGGTAAATAAGGTGTCGCTACTCGTCGTCATCGCCCTCGCGGCCGCGTGGGCGCTCGGCGTCGGGGCGTTCGTCGGCACCTACATCGAGGGGCCGTCGTTGGCGAAGACGCCGACGCCGACACCGACCGGGTCCCCCACGTCGACGCCGGCCGCCGAGCCGGCGGCGACGGCCACCACCTCGGCCACCCCTGTGGAGACGCCCCGGCCGACCGTCGCGCCGTCGGCGTTCGACGAGCGGGCGATTGAGCGCGAACTGCTGGCGGCCGTGAACGCGAAGCGGGACGAGCGGGACCTCGCACCGCTCGCCCGGTTCGCTACCGGCGACGAGATGGCGCGGTTCCACAGCGCCAACATGGCCGACCAGGGGTACCCCACTCACGCCGCCGGCGGCTACACGACGGTCGACCGGTACGAGCGCTACGACCTGTACGACCGCTGTCGGGTTCTGGACGACTCCAACACGGGCGTCCGCGACGGCCAGCAGATGGAGGTCGTCGCCAAGTCGGTCGCGGGCCGCCGGTTCCAGATCAACGACGAGGACCGACTCCACCGCAACGAGTCGGCGCTGGCTTCGGCCGTGGTCGACGGCTGGATGAACCAGACCGACAGCCGTCGCACGCTCCTGCTCGTGAACGCCGAGCGCGCCGGCGTGGGCGTCGTCGTCGCCGACGACGGCGGGACGTACGTGACGGTCGACCTCTGTTGACTGCTAGGTGTGTGGTAACACACCCCATACAACTAAATAGTTCGAACGACAATTAGGGGCAGGTGTTACCGGCATGAGCTCCGACAGGCTTCGCCCCGCCGACCGCCGCATCCTCGAGCAACTGCGCGACCATCCGCCCGACTACATGGCGCTGGTGGCGAACCGACTGGGGATGCCGACGGGCTACGTCGAGCGCCGCTGGGAGGTGCTGGTCGACGTCGGCTACATCGAACCGGTAACGGGCGAGGCGATTTACCGGCTGACCGAGCAGGGGGAGCGGTATCTGGAGACGGACCCGTCGGCGACCATCACCGCCGACGACTGAGCCGTCAAAACAGCATGGGCACCGCAGACAGGTTCTTCCTTCTGGGTCTGGCCGTCATCTTCGCCAGCATCCTGCTCGGCGTGGTGCTCGCGGTAGCCGGGTTCTAGTTCTGCCGAGTGGACCGTGCCTCGCGGACCTCGGCCCCGTCCCGGAGTTTGTCCTCGCAGTTGGGACAGACGCGGACCCCGTCGTACCCGTCGGGCGCGAACACTCGCACGTAGTCTTCCGTCACGAACGCGTCGCAGTTGTTGCACCGCGCCATGTCGCCACAGTCCCCCTCCCCCGTATTGTACCTTTCCCCTTCATGTTCGAAAAATTAAAATTCAGCTACCGCCGGTAAGCCGGTCTTACGTCTCGAAGGAGCTACCACACTCGGTACATGTCATCCGGAACCCGCCGTCGTCGGTGAGCGCCATTCCGTGGGGGCGTTCCTCGCCACACTCCCGGCAGTGGACGACCGACTCTATCTCCTCCCAGTCGTGACGTGACTTCGGCGCCCCGAGTGCCCACCCGACCAGTTCGCCGTCGCCCGTGTTGTCGCCACGCTGGAACTCGCCGGGGTCGAACCGTATCAGGTCGCCCGCGTCGACGGTCACCTCCTCGCGGTCGCGACCGACCTGGAAGGTGGCGCTCCCCTCCTCGACGTAGAACACCTCCTCCTGGTCGTGGTGTGTATGCAGGCCACCGGAGAACGACTCCCCCGGTTCGAGGCGGAAGAAGTTCATCGCGAACGACTCGGTGCCCAGCGCCGCGGAGACGGGCCGCCGCTCGCTGTGGACGCCCAGCGGGCTGTTCTCGACGGGTACTTCGTCGATTGACACTTTCTCCATGGATTGGGGTCGGGACCCCCGCGGATAAATCCCCCGCGAACTGTCGGCAGTTGGAAAATACAACGCCCACCACAATTAACATCGACCCCGAACGTGAACGGTCGATAATGCGGTATTTCGACCTCCGTCTCACGCCCGAGAGCGGCGGACTGCATCCGGCGGACAGGGACCTCGCCGCCGTACCGGAGGTCGCCCGGGAGTCGCTACTCCACGTCGACGCCTTCGGGGACGGGACGGGCGTGTTGCTCTATCGATTGGAGGGGGACCGGCCGTCGGCCCGCGAGTTCGCCGACCACAGCGACGACGTCCTCGGCTTCGACCTCATCGACGTCGACGAGGAGAAGTTCCACCTGTATCTCCACGTGACGCGTGGCGAACCCGCCGGCTCGTTGATGGCGCTGTGTCACGACTTCGCGCTCATCATCGACACGCCCATCCGCATCACCGACCACGGCGACGTGCTCGTCACCGTCGTCGGCCGCCACGACATGCTCCGGGAGGCGCTCCGGAACGCGCCCGACCCCATCGACATCAACATCGAACAGGTCGGGCGCTACCGCCCCGACGAGGAGAACTTCATGTCGCTTCTCACCGACCGCCAGCGCGAGGTGTTCGAACGTGCGGTCGAACTCGGCTACTACGATATTCCCCGCGGCGTCAACCAGCAGGAGTTGGCCGACGACCTGGGGTGTGCGCCCTCGACCGTCGACGAGCACCTCAGAAAGGCCGAATCGAAGATGCTGTCGGCGCTACTGCACGCCCCGGCGGACGGTTAACGGCGACGTGCCAGCAGGCCGACGACGAGGACACCGACGAGCGCCGCCAGCGCGCCGAATCCGGGGCCCTCGGCCAGCGTCGGCGTCGTCGGCGTCGACGTATCGACGGTCCGTTGGGGGTTCCCGGCGGACGTGGCCGTCGCCTCGGTGCCGTCGGAGCCGCCCGAGCCGGCGGCCGTCCCCGTCGGGGTCGCAGTCGCCGGGTCGTCTCGGTTCGTGTTGGACTGTGAAGTCGGGGTGTTCGACGACTGGCCCGGGGTCGCCGTCGGCGAGGGTGTCGCCGTCGAGTCGGGCGCCGGGGTCGTGGTCGCCTCCGGTGTCGGGGTCGCAGTGTCGCCCGGCGTCGCCGTCGGGGTCGGGGTTGCGGTGCTACCGCCACCCGAGTGCGGCGGCGGGCCGAGCGTCTGTTTCGCCGCCTCCCTGTCCTCGCAGTCACAGATGTAGTAGTACTTCGAGTACAGCGTTACCTCCTGAAACTCGCCGTCGTAGTTGGTGCCGTTGACGTAGCCGGTGAACTGGTACCAGCCTTTCTCGCTGGGGGCGGTCACGCAGTTGGCCAGTTTCGCCACCGTCTCGTCCGAGCGGTTGAGGTACGTCGGCGAGCCGCCGAGGTCACCCTCGTCGTATATCTCGACGGTGATGATGCGACCCTCGACGCTGTAGCTCCGCATGTGGCTCAACAGCGCGGTGTCGGTCTTGGTGCCGCCCGCGTCGTTCTTCCGGTCGATGCCGAACGCCTTCGCGTCGTTCGGCGTACAGCTTTCGAACTGGGTCTCCTGGGTGGTAATCTTGTAGTAGTCGATGGTCTCCAGCCCCTCGCTGTCGCCCCACGGCCCCTCCCCTTTCGAGAGCATGATGTACGGCGTGCCGGCGCCCGGCGAGTGGTCCTCGGGCGCGACGGTGAAGTTCGCCCCGTCGCTGGGCGGTCGTTTCTCTGTCGTCGGTTCCGGCGGGTCGCCCTGTATCAACGCGGTTCCCGCGACGGCGCCCGTCCCCGCGAGGACGAGCAGGAGGGCGGCCGCGAGAACAGGTATTGTTGGTTGGTCGAACGACATCTTAGCTGGTCACGTCGCTACACGAGTTTACTGTTTTTTGCCCCGTAGGCCTGTCCCCGGGAACTGACGGGCATATTTCAATGCCGCCGGCCGGCCGCGATGATGCCGGCGCTTGCGACGAGACAGCCGACCAGGCCGGCGAACGCGGTCGGATAGCCCAGCGCCGTGGAGACGACGCCCATGTAGACGGGGCCGAGCGCACCGACGCCGAGGAACAGCGCCCGGGCCGCGCCGAGGTCCCCGCCGACGTTCGCGTCGGGCGCGGCGTCGAGCACGATGGCGTCGACGACGGGGAACTGCGTCTTGTAGCCGGCCGCGAAAAGCGCAATGGCGGCGGTCACGGCCACCAGCGACTCGGTGATCGACACCGCGACCAGTGCGACGGCCGCCAGGGCCAGCCCCCCGACCGCGACGATGCGGCGCGGCACCCGGTCGGAGAGCGTCCCCGCGGCGGGTTTCGCGGTGACACCGACCACGAACACGACCGCGAACAGCAGTTCCGGCACCGGCGAGACGAACCCTTTCGCCTCCTGCAGATACGTTGGGAGGAAGTTGATCCACGCGCCGACCATGAAGTAGAACAGCGCGTACGCGACGAGCGTCTCGCGCTGTTCACGCGTCGTCGCCAGCCGCCGCACCGTCGAGAGCAACGCCACGTCCGCCCGTCCCAACGCCAGCGTGTCCCTGTTCCAGACCACGTACAGCAGGCCGACGAGCGCAAGCGTCACGGCCACCGGCAGGAACGGTGCGCGCCAGCCCGCCGCATCGAGCGCCGCCGCCACCGGACCGACCGGGACGAGCGCCGCGCCACCACCGACCACGAGAAAGGCGATTGCCGCCGCGGCGATGCCACCCACGTCGGTGCCGGCGGTGTACAGTCCGAACGCGCGACCGCGCCGCTCCACGAACAAATCCGAGAGGAGGGCCCGCGACGGGATGGCGAACAGCCCCTTGCCCACCCCGAGAAGGACCGCCGCCGCGAGAAACCCGACGTAGCCGGTGGTCGCCCAGAGCGCCGCGAACGCCGCGACGAGCGTCACGAACCCCGGGACCAGAAGCGCCGCCCGCGTCAGCGCGTCCGAGAACCGCCCGCTCGGGTACTGGGTGAGCGCGTACACGCCCTGGAACGCTCCGAGCGCCAGCCCGGCCGTCGCCTTCGTGATGTCGAGCGCCCCGATGATGTCGGGCAACAGCGGCGACAGCAGGAACCGCCCGGTCTGGAGCACCGCCCACGCGACGGAGAGACTCGCCAGCATCCGCACGCCGTAGCCGAACCGCCCCCCGTCGTCGCTCACGACCGGAGACAGCGGGGGCGCCCACTTGACCTCCGCGTTTCGAATCCGTCTCCCGCCGGGCGGCGCGGCTCCGAAAACCCACTCCGCCCCCGCCGTTCCGCAACTCCGTCATCGAACACGATGGTTGGCGGGCTCAGGCGTATCCGAGGTCCTCCAACTGCTCCAGCGCCTCCTCGGAGAGCTCCTGCCGGCTCGGCTCGACGTCCCGCCGGTCCAGCGAGTCCCGGAGCGTCTCGAACCGGTCGCGAGGGTCGGCGTCCGCCGTCCCGTGCTCCGTCCAGCCGTCTTCGGTCTCGTACCCGTAGTACGACGGCGGGAGCGCGACGCCGGCCAGTTCCGCGTCGTACCGCTTCCGTACCGTCTCGACGTCGTCCCCGGCCTCGAACTCGTCGAGGAGCCAGCGGGTCAGCCCGTGATACTCGGTGAGACACTCACGCCCCGGGTCCGACAGCAGGTTCCGGCCCCGAGAGTCGCCGTCCACGTCGGCGAGGTCCAGCACCGTCCGATGGACGTCGAGCAGGCTCACCGTCGCGTCGGTCGACCCCTCGAGGTCGTCGCCCCACACGACCAGCGGAACGTGGGTCAGTTCCGGATACAGCCCGTACTGGTGGTCCCAGTGGCCGTGTTCGCCCAGCAGTTCCCCGTGGTCCGAGAGGGTGATGACGTAGTCGAACTCCGCGCGTAGCTCCGCGAATATCTCCCGGTAGACGTCGGAGAGATACCGAACCGAATCCTCGTACGCCTGCCGAACAGCGTCGCGGTCGACGTCGACTTCGCCGAGCAGGGCGTCCGCCGCGGACGGCTTCTCGTGGTCGACCGTCCGGTACTCCTCGGGCGGCTCGTACGGGCCGTGCGCCTCCATCAGGTTGAGAAACAGGAACTCGTCGTCGCCGTACTCCGTCTCGCGAATACGCTCAAGCGAGGCCTGTGCCCCGTCGTCGGGGACGTCGGCTCCGAGCCGGTCCGGGCGGAACTTCAGGTCGAATCCCTGTTTGAGCGACGCGAGCGTGTCCACGTCCTCCGTCACACAACGTCGCAGAGCCGTCAGATACCGCGTCGGCCCCTCGCCTTTGGTGTCGTTGACGAATCCCGACCAGTCGAACACCTCCCGGTCGGTGTTGAACTGCCGTATCTTCCAGCTTCCGGTGAACTCCTCGAACCCGCGGTGGAACTCGAACCGCTTTGAGACGTTGGGGTTCGCGCTGAACGCCCGGGTCGTGTAGCCGGCCGCCGAGAGCTGTTCGGCCAGCGTGGGCTCCTCGCAGTCGAGTTCGTTCGCCTTCGAGTGGACGCCCACCTCGCTGGCGTAGCGACCGGTGAAAAGGGCGGCGTGTACGGGCGCCGTCCAGTTGCTCGTCGCCCACGCGCGCTCGAACCTCCGGCCCGGGAGCCACTCGAACTGGTCGTCGAAGGCGTCCTTCCGGAGCGTATCGAGGACGACGAGTGCGATGTTCATTCTCCCGTACCTGAGTCGTGGACGACGGCGTGAAAGCCGGTGGAGGGATTTGAACCCTCGGCGCGCTGACAGGTTCGCTGAACCTGCCAACGCTTCCGCCGGCCAGTACGCGGACGCGCCACCTGCTTGGCCGTACACAGAAGGCCATGCAACTTAAGCCTACATCACCGACGGCGGCCAAGAAGCGCTACCTGAAAAAGAAGCAGTCCCACGTCTCGGACAAGACCTACTACAACTACGACACCGCCCTCAAGCGGTTCCTCGAATACCTGACCGAGCGAGGGATAGACGACATGCGAGAGGTGGACAGCGACGAGATAGTCCGGTTCGAGGAATGGCGACTGGCCGACGTGAAGCCCATTACGTGCCGGAACGACATGCGGACAGTCAAGAACTTCATCCAGTTCTGCGAGACGATACAGGCCGTTCCGGTCGGCCTCCACGAACTCGTAGAACCCACCAAGGTGTCCGAGGATGACGAGATATGCGACGACGTTCTCCTCCGGGACGAAGCCACGGCGATACTCGACCACCTCGGGAAGTACGACTACGCCAGCATGCGCCACGTTGTCCTGCTAATCCTCTGGAAAGGCGGGATGCGGATTGGTGGGCTTCGGGCCTTGGACGTGGAAGACTTCGATGGAGGCCGGGCGGCCCTCGAAATCCGACACCGGCCCGACACCGGCACGCCCCTGAAGCGGAAGGCCAACAGCGAGCGAGACGTAATCATCACCCCCGAGACGGCCGGCGTGATTCGGGACTACCTGAACACGACTCGGCCCGATTCGGTAGACGACTACGGCCGGAACCCGCTCATCGCAACGGAGTACGGGCGGGCCAGCCGAACGACCATCACGAAACACGTCTACCTCGCTACCCAACCGTGCTTCTACAACGGCGGGAACTGCCCGTTCGACCGTGACCCCACCGACTGCGAAGCGAACCGTTGGGGCCACGCCTCAAAGTGTCCCGGCTCGGTCAGCCCCCACGCCCTCCGGCGGGGATACGTTACGGCGGCCCGGAACGCCGGCCAGCCGAAAGACGTGACCGGTGAACGGGTGAACATGAGCGGGAAGATTCTCGATAAGCACTATGACAAGGGGTCGCATGACGAAAAAGCCGAGCGCCGGAGAGACCACATAATAGACATATAACATTACTGAGAGTTCTTCCCCATGGGGGTAGGTCTCGAAATGGATGTTGAACCGAACCCCAGTCCGATAGGCCACTACCGGAACGGAGGGTAATCACCTCGGAGCCGGTAGGGAGCCACGCCTTCTTGCCCGACTCGATAATCCGAATGGGGCAAGAACGCCCGCCCCCGGTTAGGAACTTGTATCCGATTCGGTCCTTCACCCTTTCAGGCTCGACCCGGTCTGACTGCTTCGCGTGGGAGGCGCACCTTCTCGCCGCGTCCGGGTCTCCTTGGCTCCCCCGTCACCGGATACTCCTACTACGGCTCCGTCCCAATTGATACTGAGCGTCTCAAGGGAGACTCACTTATCCACTTCCCCTCACTAATAGTAATACAAGTCGGCTTATATAGGGGGTCTCGCAAACCGGTTCATCGACCCCCTCCTGGAACGAGACCGGCCAAGTTCATTCCTGGCCTTCGGTATCGTTCTTTGCAAGTCATTCTTACGTAGACCGAGACGTTCCATTAATCGCTGGAACTCTGGGTCGTTATTATCTGGGGACCGGGAAGGATGGAATATACGCCCGTCTTCACGACAGACGAGGGCGCAGACAGAGAAAATCATCGTCACGAGGCCCCCAATTTGGCTGTATCGGCGACCATCAAGACGAGGGACACGAGCATTGACCCGTCGATGTTGGGACCCCGTGAGGTCCAACTGACTACAAATGGCGTCCACTAAGGCCATCTTCTCGATGAATAGTTCAAACGACTCATCACGCCACTTCCCATTCCATCGACCCATATTGGCCTTGTAGAGCCGGTCGTAGTGCCTTCTGTAGGATTCTGACCCATCAAGCCGGTCTCCCTCCGGGGCGTCTTCGGCATGGAACTTGGTGGCGTTCGGTGAAATGGTCTTCGTCATTGGTGCTGGTTGAGACTCGTCGTACATGGTTGGCTCTGGAGGAAGGGGGCCATACTGGCGCGCGGTCGCTGAAAACCAACTAATCCAAGCGCCGTATAGCGAAAATCTGTCGTCAGCCTGCTTGCCGACGATTCTTCCCTCCTCACCCTGTTATTCGAATGGCAGGTAATAGCCTTATCGGTCCGCTGTCCGTCGGTTTCCGAGTACAGAAGGGGCCTTACGCGCGGGGTAGACCAGAAATTTCCACGAGTCAGGTTACGCTCTATCGAGTCGGACCCCGAGATTCATGTCAAAACCCCGTTACTCGGACGCCGGCTTCCAGAAGACAACCGCTCGGCCGCCGACTTTCTTCCGACGCAGGTCGCCACGCTCGACTAACTCGTCCAACTTGTTCAGGGCCGTCCTGCGAGCCACGTCAAGCGTCTCAGCGACTTCCGTGGTCGTCCTGGGTTCGTGGTCGGAAAACACCGCCAACACATCCTCCGGGCGGACCTGCTCGGCGTAGCGCCCTCCCTCCGTCCGCTCCCGGTCGTCTTCATCCATACGCGCCCCTTCTCGCCGCATACGAATAACCGTTGCCTTCGAAGGCACCCGATAACTATATTACCTCTGCCCTCGTAGGCAAAGGTGAGAAGTTCGGGTCCCTCGGGGCGTTCGAAAGCGTCCGGGTGCTGAGACACCCGGAGCCGGCTTCTCTGGTAGGAGTAAGCCAATGCAATCCAACACCGACGGAGACAAAAAGCGTGCTGTTGAGGAACTTGATTTCGACACCCGGACCAGCAAGCGGGTGGCCTGGGAGTCGTGGGAGTTCACCGTCATCGGCCCCCACCAGGTCGAAGTGACGAACGCGAGTTACGGCTTCCTCAAGGACGACCACACCTACACGGTCGGCGTCGAGAACCGGGACGGGCTGGCCGTTCCTGCCGAGTGCGACTGCCCCGCCGACGTTCACGGCGACCGGGACTGTAAACACAAAGTTGCCCTGGCAACGGTGGGCGGCCCGACCGTGCTGAACGCCGCTGTCGCCGTCGAGACGCCCACAGCGGAGACTTCGGAGGCACCCGACCCAGTTACAGGGGCGGACAAACTCCGGGCTGACGGCGGCTGTGAGTGCGACAGAGACGACTTCCCCTGCTTCGACTGCTTCCGGGCGGGCCGGCGGGACCTCCCGGAGTAGACCCCCGCCCCGGCGTGGGGCGTCGTCCGGCGGGAAAACGGGCGGCCACCTTCTCGCACCACAAGGCCCCCGCACACGTTCTCGGCATCGGTAACTTCCCCAAGCGTAGTGGTCGCTTCTCCGGTGACCGTTCCCCAGTCTATTCGCGTGGGAGGGCTCGGGTAATTTCGAGGTTGAAGTCGTAGGGGCCGTCTTGGTCGTGGATGACATAGCCGCCTGCGACCTCGATATCTGAAGCGCGGGCGGTCAGTACTAACTCCGTCAGGTGCTGCTCGAAGTCGGCTTCCGTCATGTGGGTATCGTCCCACGGGTTGTCGATGCTCATCGGGACTCCGTTGGGGTACTGGTCCAGTGGTGTACGAGAACCCGTCCCGACTGGAACCTCCAACGCGAGGGGTGTGCCGCATGCCCCGTGGTAGGAGTCAAAAGGGGTGAATACAGTGGTGGATGGTCTACGCCAACACAGACACGAGGAGCGCCAGCCGGGTAAGTATAGGGGTGGTCGTGACACAGGCCGTGAACCTCTCGACACCACCCTTCTCTATATTGAATCCCCGGTAGCCGAGGCTCGCAAAGAAACTGATGAGCGCCTATCAACCGGAAGACGGCACTACGGAGCGGGGTCCGCCGGCTGTGGCTGGATAACTATGTTGTTTGGCCCAGCGACGACGACGCGGTCACCTTCATACTTGAAAGAGACGGCTGGATGCGACTCGGCGGAAGCATCGAAATCAGTCCGGTACAGCGCCTCCAGCGCGTCTGGGTCGATTACCTCATACAGCGGCGTGGACAGGTCCGTCCGGTCCACCCCCCGATGAGATGCAAGCGCCTCGGTGACTGCATCTGTAATACTGTCCATCTGTTCAGTCACTACCCGCACTCTCGTCCCTTATCTGAAAAAAGTTTGGCCTGCCGGCACGCTATTCCCCGAGAGCATCAGAAAACCGTTCGTAACAAAACCGGTTGATACAGGTCCTGTATCGAACGCCGCCCGGCCGCGGTGGAAACCCTCGTCCTTACGCACAGACGAATCTGGCAGAAATTTTCGAGCCGAGTAACGTCCCACGACGGCCCGCCGGGAAATTGGTGTCAAAACCGGCCCTGACTGGAAGCCGAGAGGTGCGAGAACGTGAGCATCCCCTCCACAGTCCGACGACCTACCTGCGAACGCGACGGGCTGACTTCGGGCGCGGCCTTCTCGCCCGGTTCGAACTCCTTTTTCGAAACCGCACTACAGCACGGCCACGTATCGGCGACCGATTCAAATGTATCCGGCAAACCAGGGTGGTGAGACCGAATCAAATGTCCCTCTCGATGGGGGTGCCCGAGGGCAATATTGAAGTATTAGCCCCTCTACAGTCCGATAACGGTCATTCGGGAGGTGAAGCCGACCGAAAGCCGGTGGAGGGATTTGAACCCTCGGCCTATTCCTTACGAAGGAATCGCTCTGCCAGCTGAGCTACACCGGCGCGGCCTCCTCATCTCGTGGTCCGGCGATGAGAGAAATAAGGGTTCCGAATTTAGCTCCGCACGTCGGGGTCGTAGTCTTCCTCGTCGCCGTCCCGTCGGAGCCGAATGGCCGCGATTGCGACCACGAGCGCGAGCAGGCCCACGATGCCGAGTACCGCCACGGGACCGACACCGAACGTCGACCGGATGCTCGCATCGACCGTCGGCGTCGGTTCGTCGTCGGAGCCGTTCGCGGCCGCCGCGTCGGCGGCCGTCGGGGACGGCGTGGTCTCGGCGTCCGCGGTCACCGTCGGCGTGGGCGACGGCGTCGGCGTCGCGGTCGGCACGTCCGCTCCGGGCACGACGGCGGCGAACACCGAGAACCCGGGCGTTTCCGCCCCGAAGCTGACGTTCCCGCCCGTGCGGTCGAGCACGCGCGTGTCGAGCATCTCCCAGCCGTCGTCGTAGCGCACGAGTCGGACGTCTGCCGGGTCGACGCCGGCCTCGGCAATCACGTCGGCCCCGACGCCGAACCGAATCGTCGCGGACGTGTTCTCCGCCGTCGGTGGGACCGTGATGCGGAACACCTGCAACACCAGCCCCGGGGGTGCCACCCGCCCGGAGACCGAGTCGATGTCGGCCGCCGAGACGTTCCCGTTCACGGGGCTGTCGAACGCGATACGCTCGATGGCGGCCGACCCCGGCGCTCCGGTCGACCGGAGTCCGGTCGGCGTCTGCGTACCGGTGGCGCCACTCCCGTCGCCACCGGAAGCCGGGGCTCCACCGCCGCCAGCCGACCCACCGCCGGCCGAACCGCCGTCGGAGGAACCACCGCCCGAACCCGGGGACGTGGTACCTCCGTCGTCCGTCCCATCGCTCCCGTCTGTGCCGTCATTTCCATCGCTACCATCACTCCCGTCCGTGCCGTCGCTTCCGTCACCGGAGTCCGTCTCGTTACCGTCCGTGCCATCGTCCGTCTCGTTGCCGTCCGTGCCATCGTCCGTCTCGTTGCCGTCCGTGCCATCGTCCGTCTCGTTGCCATCGCTTCCGTCACCGGAGTCCGTCTCGTTGCCGTCCGTGCCATCGTCCGTCTCGTTGCCATCGCTTCCGTCACCGGAATCCGTCTCGTTACCGTCCGTGCCATCGTCCGTCTCGTTACCATCGCTTCCGTCGCCGGAATCCGTCTCGTTGCCATCGCTTCCGTCGCCGGAATCCGTCTCGTTGCCATCGCTCCCGTCGCCCGAGTCCGCTCCGCCACGCTCGGAGGTCGCCCAGGGCCGGTACTCGACGCCGTCGGAGACGTTGTCGCCGGTGCCGTTGGGGTTGTCCGCCGGGTCGTACGGACCGGAGGGCGCGCCCCACCAGTTGTTGGTCGCGTCCACGACGCCGGACCCGTCGTTCAGCACGCCGAACTCGGCGTTGCCGACGACGTTGGACTCCGCGATGGTGACGCCGTCACCGGAGCCAGCCGCCACCAGGAGCCCGTGTCGGTTGTCGACCACGTCGCTGTCGGTGACTTCGACGCCGGTCACACTGCCGCCGTCGCGGGCGTCGACGAGCACGCCCGCGGTCGCGTTGGCGATACTGCTTTCCGTCACCGTGACAGGGCCGATAGAGGGCCGGGTATCGGCGTCGTCGCCGGCACTGACCTCCAGTGCAAGCCCCTGCCCGTCGTCGGGCGCGATGGTGGTGTTGGCGACCGACAGCCCGGAGACCGTGGCGGCGTCGGTGCCGAACGTGGTGGTGGCCGACGCGCGGAGGGCGTGGTCGTAGGCACCGGTGATGGCGCTGTCGACGACGGAGACGTTCTCGACGGTCCCGGTGCCGGTGTCGGGCGAGACCACGAACGCGAGGCCGTCGGCGCCACGCGCCGTGGAGGCGAGCGTGACATCCCGGACGGCCACGTCCGCGATGCGGCCGTCCGAGCGGACGGCGAACATCGCCCCACTGTTCCTGGGCACGGTGACCGACTGCAGGGCGACGCCCGAGACGACGCCGCCGGACCCGGTCGACGCGCGAACGGCGTAGCCGCCTCTCGTCGACTGGACCCGGCTGTCGACGACGGACACGCCGGATAGCGACCCGCCACCCGAGGCATCGAACTCGGCCGCGGCGTCGAACGCCGACAGGTGGCTATCGGTGACCGTGACGTCGCTGGCGCTCCCGCCGGCGGGAGCGACGCTGACGCCGCGGAGGACCCACTGCGTCGAGAGATTCCGGACCGTCACGTTCTCGTGAGCGCCGACGCGGACCGCGGCGTCGGTGTACCGCTCGACCGAGAAGCCGGCGAGCGTCACGTTGTCCGCGGCGACCGTGACAGCCGTCGCGCGGTCGGACTCGCCATCGAGGACGGCATCCTCGCCCCGTAGCGTCAGCGGCTTGTCGAGCGTGACGTGGACGTCGTACGTGCCCGAGCCGACGACGACCGTGCCGCCGGCGGCGACGACCTCCACGGCGCTCGCGACGCTCGAACAGTCCTCGGGGACGCGGACCGTGCTGGCGCCGACTGCCGACCGGTCACACCGCTCGCTCACCGCGAGCACGCCGTCGTCGGTCCCCAGGAAGCCGAGTCCCGCAGACGGCGTCAGCGACCCGCTGGTCGCGGCCGGCGCCTCGATGGCGTCGACAGAGGCGAGCGAGGGGGTCAGCGTCTCGACACCGGCGTCCGTCGGCGCGTACAGCGTGCCGTCCGTCATCGTCAGCGACGCGGTGACGTTGTCGGGAATCGTCGTCTCGTCGACCGTGGCGAGCGATTCGTTCAGTCTGGCGACGGTACCTGCGTCGGTGCCGGCGTACACGCCGTCCGCCGAGACGACAGGCGAGCCGACGAACGCGCCGTCCGGCGACTGGAACGACGCCTGCGTCGCGAGCGAATCCGCGGCCAGCGCGTGGACGGCGTCGTCCGTGGCCACGTACACCCGGTCGCCGGCGACGGTCGGCGGGGCGGTCACGGCGCCGCCGACGCCCATCTCGAAGATGATGCCGCCCGACTCGCGGTCCAGTTTGTACACGGTGCCCGCGGTGGTGGCGGCGTACACGAACGCACCGTCGACGGCCGGGGCGGCGGCGACTTCCCCGTCGAGATTCGCGTTCGTCCACTTCACGGTCCCGTTGGGGTAGACGGCCGTGAGGGGACCCGTCTCGCCCGTCAGGGCGGTGCCCGACTGCGCGCTCCCGACGTAGACGATGCCGTCCGAGACGACCGGCGAGGCGGCCGTGCTCGAACCGATGGCGGTGCTGAACTGCTGGCTCCCGTTCGTCCGGTCGAGCCCGTACAGATAGGCGCCGTCGCGTGCGGTGCCGGTGACGAACACGCGCTCGTCGCCCACTGCGGGAGAGGCCCCGACGGTCGGCGCCCCCGACAGCGTGTCCCCCGAGAGATTCGTCGTCCAGCGCCGCGAGCCGTTCCGAGTCACGGCGGCGACGGTACCGCCGCCGGTAGTCGCGAAGATCGTGTCGTTGGCGACGACCGGCACGCCCGAGACGTTGGTGGGGCCGGCGACCCACACCCGCCCCAGCGCGACCCGCGGACCGGTGGTAGCCGGGTTCGCACCCGTGTGGGTCGACGTGTGGCCGACCGTCCGCCAGGCGTCGGGTCCGGCCGTCGAGTCCCTATCGGGGCTAGCGATGATGCCCTGGCTCCCGTTCGTCTCGTTGTCGGTCGTCCCGTCGTCGGTCGTGGTAGTCGAGTCGCCCGTGTCTAGGCCGGCGTCGGACTCCTGTGTCGTGTCCTGCGAGAGCGTGTCTCCGGCCTCGTCGACCGTCGACTCCGCGCCGTCCTCGACGGTGTCGGCCGTCTCCTCGGCCGCATCTGTCGTCTCGTCGATGGCGTCCCCACCGTCGTCGGTGATGCCGGACGCGCCGTCGTCGACCGTCTCCCCGGCGCCGGCGAGACCGCCGTCGCCGCCCGCCAGCGCGGGCGTGGCGACCGCGGACACCACCAGCAGGACGGCGACGACGACCGTCGGAACGCGGTGTGTTGCCGTCATCGTTGGCTACCTGCAACACACCATGCCCCTCTTAAACGGTTTGTGACAAATTCGTAAAAACGTCCGGGCTCGTCCGGGCTGAACGGCCCGTAGCGCCGCTCAGCGGCTCAACCGCGCGTCGAGACAGACGTTGCGCTCGTGGGGGGCGTACGACCGGACGTCGCGGCGGACCAGCACCTCCACGTCGTACGCCTCGCCCGCGGCGGCCCGGACGGCCCGCTCGCTCGGCCCGAACGGGTCGTCCTCGTGGGCGATGTCGTAGAGGTGGACGACACAGTCGTCACTCGCCAACTCAACTGCGGTGTCGAGGAACTCGTCAGCCGAGTGCGGGAGGTTCATCACCAGTCGGTCCGCCCAGTCGGCGTACGCGTCGGTCGTCTCGCGGACGTCGCCCTCGATGGCCGTCACGCGGTCGGCGACGCCGTTGCGGGCGGCGTTCTCGCGCAGGTACGCCACCGCGGCGGGGTTGAGGTCACAGCCGACGCAGTCGGCGCCGCGTTTCGCCGCCGGCACAACGAACGGTCCCACGCCCGCGAACATGTCGAAGACCCGCTCGTCGGCGGCGGCCTGCTCGACGACGCGGTGGCGCTCGGTCGCGAGCCGCGGCGAGAAGTACACCTCGCGGACGTCGAGCAGGAACTCGACCCCGTACTCGCGGTGGACCGTCTCCGTGCCGTCGCCCGCGAGCACGTCCCACTCCCGGATTCGGTACTCGCCTTTCACCTTCGACGCACGGTTGACCACCGTCTCGACGGGCAGGTCACACGCCATCAGCGCGTCGGCTATCTCCCCGGCCCGCTCGGAGTCGTCCTCGTCGAGGATGTAGACGCCGCCGAGTCGCTCGTAGGAGGGCTCGAACCCCAGCAGGTCGGCAGGCATCGTCTGGTCCTCGCGGACGGGCGCGTCGAACGCGACCACCTCGTACTCGTCGGGAACCGCGTCGGGGTCCGAGACGGGGACGTACAGCCAGCCGTCCGCGACGGTGATGTCGTGCCCCGCATCGAGGAGGTCCGCCTCGGCGAGCGCCTGCCGGGTCGCCTCACCCTCCTCCGGCGGCACGCGGACGCACGGGACGCTCATGGCTCTCCGTCGGCCACCACACGCGGTAAGGCTGACGCTTCGGACCGGGTCGGGGCGCTTATTCGCCCCCGGGCCGAGACGACGGTATGCTCACCTTCGTCGGCCTCGGCCTCTGGGACGAACGCTCCATCACCGTCGAGGGCCAGGCGGCGCTCCGGGACGCGGACGACGTTTTCGCGGAGTTCTACACCTCGCGGCTGATGGGAACGACAGTCGAGTCGCTCGAAGCCCACCACGGCGTCGACATCGAGGTCCGCGACCGGGCGGGCGTCGAGCAGGAGCCGGACCCGATTCTCGACGCCGCCGAGGCGGGCGAGGTGGCCTTCCTCACGGCCGGCGACACGATGATTTCGACCACGCACGTCGACCTGCGACTGCGCGCCCACGACCGCGGCATCGAGACGCGGGTGATCCACGGGACGACCGCCGAGGCCGCGGCCGCGTCGCTGACGGGCCTTCAGAACTACCGGTTCGGGAAGGCGACTACCCTCCCGTTCCCGTACGCCCACGGCGCCGACACCGTTCCAGGGAGCGTCTGTGACACCCTCGACGACAACCGCGAGCGCGGACTCCACACGCTCGTCTACCTCGACATCAAGCGCGAGCGCGACGAGTTCATGACCGCCGACACCGCCGCGGAACTGCTCGCGGACGGCTACGAGGACTGTCTCGCGGTGGCGGTCTGTCGGGCCGGCAGTCCCGACCCGGTGGTTGCGGCCGACCGACTCTCGGCGCTGTCCGACCGGGCGTTCGGCGACCCGCTCCACCTGCTGGTCGTGCCGGGGGACCTCCACCACGTCGAGGCCGACGCGCTCCGCGAACTGGCGGGCGCGCCCGCCGAACTGGCGGAGCCGGTCTGACTACTCCTCGCCCGCACCGCCGTCTGCACGGACCGGCTCGGACCCCGGGTCCGGCAGGTCCACGTCGAGCGCCGCACGCAGGTCGTACTCGTTGCCGGTCGCCACGTACAGCAGGTCCTCGACGACGACCATCACCTCCGGAAGTTCCCGGACGACGAGGTAGGTGATGCCCACGAGCACCAGCACGGACAGCGACTGCGCGACGATGCGGTCCGCGACGTAGTACGACACCATCCGGGGGTCGCTCGTCCCGAACAGCGTCATCACGGCGTCGGGGAACACCTGGGCGCGCTGGCGGCCGAACGAGACGGCGATGAACACGTTGCGCACGATGTTGAGCGCGTAGATGACCGGGAGCGAGACCGCAAGCGCCCGGAGTTTGCGCCGGAGCGGGGCCCGGACCGCCGCGACCAGCCCCGCGAAAATTGCCATCGAGCCGATGCCCGTACACGCCACCAGGATGGTGTAGGTGATGGGGTGGCCCTCGTGGACGAAGTAGAACGTGTTGCGGTAGGCGGCGTGTTTGTCGGCGTAGTCGGCCGCCCACGCCTCGGACTTGCCGAGCGCCTCGGCGGTCCGCTGTGCGGCCTCGGGCCACGGTATCAGCGTCGGGTCGACGCCGACCAGCGCGATGCCGGCGGCGGTCTGGCGGGCGACCGTCTCCACGAGCCACGCCTGGAGCGCGGGCACCGCCTGGAACGGGATAAAGACGAGTCCCATCGCGGCGACGGCCCGCGACAACACGAACAGCGAGTCCCGCCCGGCCCACAGCAGGTAGCCGACGTACAGCGACGCCGGAACGGCGACGACGCTCCCGATACCCTCGATGATGGACCGCTGAGTGAACGCGAAGTGAGGCGCCTGTATCGCCCAGAACACGGCGAACAGCGCCCACGACCCCACGAGCAGGGGGCGTGCGTACTCGCGGGCGCGGAGTTCCAGCGCCGACCCGGCGGCGAACGCCAGGATGACCGCCCACGCCAGCGGCACCGCGACGGCGTCGTGGACGGCCGCGAGCGTGCTCACGGGGTCGGTCATGTGTCGTTTCGGTGTTGCGTGCTCCGACTATAAGTGCTCCCCGGCCGCCCGCCTGCCGCGGGAACCCGGCTCCTGCCGGTGGTACAAGCAAACCGGAGAGCTGTCGTCCGACGACCGGACCGGGGTATCGTTACTCCCGGCGGTCGCCGTCGGCCGGCGGCTCGCCGCCGTCGGCCCGGACGCCGCCGCGGGGCGGGCGCTTCCCGCCGAGGTCGTGGTCCTCGCCCGTCACGAGATACAGCACGTCCTCGACGACGACCTTCAGTTCGGGGAGTTCCCGCACCACCAGCGCGAGGATGATGACGAGCGCAACCACCGACAGCGACTGGGCGATGATGCGGTCCGCGACGAGGAAGGAGACGAGTTCCGGCTGGCTCTCGCCGAACAGCGTCATCACGGCGTCGGGGAACACCTGGAACCACTGGTGGCCGTACGCGAGCGTGATGAACACGTTCCGCACGATGTTCAGCACCCAGATGACGGGAAGCGAGACCGCGAGCGCACGCATCTTCCGGTCGAGCGGGGCACGCACGGCGGCGATGAGGCCGACGAAGATGGCCATCGACCCCAGCCCGGTGCAGGCCAGCAGTATCTCGGAAGAGCGAACCGGAACGCCCGCCTCGTTGTGATAGAGGAACACGTTTCGGACCCCATCACGGGTGACGACCTCGGGGCTGTAGCCCAGCATCCCCACCGTCCACTCGATCTGGCGGGTCACCGTCTCGATGAGCGGTTCGCTGATCCACGAGATGGTCGTCGCCGGCAGATACACGAGCCCCATGACCGCGACGCCCCGGGAGAGTATCATCAGCGTGTCGCGACCGCGGTAGAGGAGGTAGCCGACGTACGCCGAGGCGGGCACCGCGGCCGCCGATAGCACGCCCTCGATGATGGACTGCTGTTCGAACGCGAAGTGAGGTATCAGGACCGCCCAGAACACGGCGAACAGCCCCCACGCGCCCGCGGTCAGCGTCCGGCCGAGCCGCTCGTCGTACCGCTCGACGAGCACGCCGGCGACGAACGCGGCCACGGTCAGCCACGCGAGCAGTGTGGTCGGTCCCTGCGGCATCTGTCCGTAGTTGTGCGGTTCGACCTATCAAGTTGTTGGCTCCGTGCGCGACACGCGGGACTACCCGGGACAGGGTCGGTCCGCGAGCGTCTCCCGCCGGGTCGGCCCGGCGCCGTCGAGGCGCACCTGCTGGGTCACGAGCGTCACCTCGACGCGTACGAGCCGCGAGTCGTGGCGTCGGTCCCACCGCTCACAGAGGTACGCCCCGAACCGGTCGCGCAACGCCTCTGTTCCCGGTCCCCGGAGATGCTGCTGGTACAGATACCAGCGGTGGCCCGGATACGTCGCGTCCACGTCGGACGGCGAGGCGGTCGCCGCACCGGCAAACAGGTCCACGCGCTTCCCGGCCGCCGTCTCGCCGACGGTGACGTAGTAGGCGTCCGTCTGGACCGGCACGGGCGCGAACATGTCCCACCGGCGCTGTTCGGGGTCGACCGTGTCGGCACCCGTACCCGGAAGGACGACGAGTCCCAGCGAGGCGGCGTTCCACGCGAGTACGAACGCGAGAAGCACCGCAGCGACGGCCTGCGTCGACGGCGGTTCCAGCCGGGCGACCGTGGCCGGAACGACTGTGGCGGCATCGCCCCGTCGGTCGCCCACCCTGTCGAGGAGACGCTCCCGGAGCGGCCGCGCGTGGCGCTCGATGCGGTCCCAGACCGACGCCGGCAGGAACGGGAGAAGCGAGACGACGGAGACCAGCGGGAACACGCCGAGACGGAGCGTCGCCAGCATGAACAGATGACCGCCCACGAGGGCACCCACAAGCAATGTCCGAGCGCGCCCGGCAGTCACCAGCAACAGCGGCGACGCGACCAGCAGTGCGAGCCACGCGTACGCGCCGACGGTGAGTAGCGTCGCCTGACCCGCGAGGAGGTCGCCCAGCCCCACCGTCAGCGCGTCGACGCCGAACACGTATCTGACCGCGGTGCCGGCGTGCCACGCGTCGCCGCGGAGCTTCAGGACCGCGTTCACGACGTACACCGCGAGCACCTGCAGGTACAGCCCCACCGTCGCCACGGACAGCACCCGCTCGTCGGTGCCGGCGGCGTCGTAGCCCCACCGTGCGCCGAGCGGCACCAGCGACCCCCACAGAAGCAGGCGACGCAACAGCGAGTCGCCCGCGTTGAGTAGGGGCGGGTTCCGCAGGTGAAGCGAGACGACGAGCACGAACGCCACGACGGCGGCGGCCCGGCTGTGGACGCCGGCGACGAGCGCGACGGCGACCAGCGCCGTCAGCGCGAACAACAGCGCCTGCCACCACAGCGCCCCGAACAGCGCGTGAAGCGACAGCTCACCGAGCGTCGGATACGTCGCCCGGAGCAACGACCGCGGGAGCACACCCCGGTCGGTGTAGAAAGCCGTCAGCGACCCCGCCCGCAACGCCAAATCGAGCAACAACACGACGCCGAGCCCGATGCGGAACGCCGCGAGAGCCCGCGGGTCGACGCCCAGCCGGTCGGCCAGAAGTCCGCGGATGCGCCGTGTGTCGGTCATAAGACGGAGGACAGTACCGAGCACCGCCAACGCGAGTAAAGCTCTTGTGACCGGGCGGCGACGGCGAGCCTCCGCTGGTGGGCCGGGGGCGCCCCGCTCACGAGAAGCTGATACCCGTCGCCATATGCCGCCGGTTGTACGCCTCCAGCCCCTCGCCGAGCAGTCCCGTCAGCCCGAGGTCGTCGTACAGCGTCGCGTGGGTGTAGTCGACGAACGTCATCGGGACGACGTAGCCGTCGTCTTCGCGGAGGACGCTCCCGATGGCCGTGTAAACGTGTTTGTGCCGCCTGTCGTGGACGGTCCCGCCGAACACCGGGGCGGTCTGTTCCCGAGCCGGGACCGCATGGAGCGCCTCCACCGACCGGTTGGCGAACTCGTTGCAGAACAGCCCGGTTCCCTCGCTCGCCGCCACGGACTCGAACGCCACGTCCCCCCGGAACGACGGCCGAAGGGCGGCCGCACCGAAGATGACGTTGTCCTGGACCGACCCCGCCGCGTACCGGTCGAGGTCGTAGTGGGTGTGCTCGCGGAACCCGTCGACGAGCCCCTCGACGACCGCCTCCGGGTCGGCGGGGTCCGCGCCGGCGAACCCCTCGACGGTGTCGGGCGACACGGCCACGCCCGAGCGCAGGAGTTCGACCGCCTCCGAAACCGGGTCGCCGGCCCGGACGCGGTCGAAGAACGACCCGTAGTTCGAAAACTCGAAGCGAACGTCCCCGTACAGCGACGCGAGCACGGGGACGCCGCTCTCGACGTAGCCATCGAGCCCGTACTCGGCGTCGATACCGGTCGCGGCGGCGGCCGACACCTCGGGAAGGTCGCGGCTCGCCAACACCTGCTGGCCCCGCTGGATACGGACCGTCTCGTCCCACAGCAGGACGCGGTTGTCGCGCACGTCCGTCCGGCGCACGCCACGGAAAAACGCGGGCTCGACCAGCGCCGTCAGATCCTGTTTCTTCAGGTTCGTCCCCAGCAGTTCGTAGCCGAGCAGGACGTTGTCGACCGCCACTCCCGCCGCGGTCGCGGTGAGTCCGCCCCCCAACAGCTTCAGCGTCCGACGCCTGTCGAGGTCCACATCGGCGTCGTCGGCCCGCTCGTTGCTCACGTACGGACGTCACCGGCCGACGGTACGTATCTCCTTCGCCCGCGGGGTGCCGCGGCTATCGGACGTGGCACGCGAAAGAATGGAGTCCCGAATCGGATGACCGGGGTGGGTCCCGGTTATTCAGTCGTTAGTTCCGGCGCAGCGCCAGGAGCGCGGCACCGGCGAGTGCGATGACAGCGACGGCGAAGCCGAAGCCGGGCTGACCGGTCGGCGTCGGCGACGGCGTCGGCGTGCCATCGTCCGGCGTCGGCGACGCGGTCGGCGTCGGCGACGGCGACGGCGAGGCCGTCGGCGTCGGCGAGGCCGTCGGCGTCTCCTCCTCGACCGTCAGGGTCGCGGAGGCGACAACGGCCGAGCCGTTGGACGTGTACGGACTGTCCTCGGCGCCCTCGGACGTGACGAAGTCGTACTCCTCGTTGCCGTTCGTGTCGAGGTGCGGCATGGCGATGACCGTGCCGGTCTCGTCGTACGGCTGGTCGAGGGTGACCTCGATGTCCGAGTGCTCACCGGCTTCGAGGTACGCGGACGTACCCCGGACGGAGGCGAACACGTCGCCCTCCAGGAGGCTCGCGTCGTGGATGGTGACGAAGCCACCGTCGGACAGCGTCGCCGAGTCGACCGTCACGGTCGACCCGTCGGACGTCTGGTTACCGATGGAGACAGTCGCAGTCGGGGCGGGCGCGACGACACCGGTCGTCTGCGCGTTGTCCTCGAAGCCCTGGTTCGGGATGGTGACGGTGAACGTCGTGTTCTGCGAGACGTTCGAGAAGTCGAACGTCGCCGCGAACGAACCGTCAGCCTGCACCGTTGCCGGGCTGGACTTGAGGAACGCACCAGTGCCTTCCGAGCGCGCGCGGACGGACAGCTCGCTACCGGGCGCGAGGTTCGTCGTCCCAGTGATGTTCTGGCTGGGCCGCGGCTCGACGACGATCTCGTCGTCGGAGTTCGTGTCCAGCGTGACCTCGGGGTCCTGAACCGTGAACTGAGCGGTCACGGATTCAGTCTCGCCCTCGGGCACGTACTCGCTGTGGTCACCGTCGATGGTGAACGTCACGTTGTACGTCTCGCCATCCTGGAGCCGCAGGTCGGACGTGTCGCCCTGCGTCGCGCGGGCGGCCTGCGTGTCGATGGTGACGTAGAACTGGTTGGCGCTCTCGTCGAAGTTGAACTGGACGGTGTCGGAGCCGCCCGCAGCGACGGTGTTCTCGTCGCTCGTGTACTCGATCTGCTTCGGCAGCGCGTTCGTGCTCGCCGAAGCCTCGACGATGGACACGGAGACGCCGTTGTTGGTGCCGTTGGCGAGGTCCGTCTCGCTGGCGGCGTACGCGTAGATGCCGGAGACGTCGAACTCGGTGACAGCGAAGTCACCGATCGCGACGGCGTCGGCTCGCGTACTGGACTCACGCGTGAGCGTGGAGTTGCTCAGGTCGGAGTTGTCAGGTGCGACGTACTGGGTCGCGTTGTCGGTACTCCGGTCAGTGACCGAGATGACCGCAAGGTCCTGGGTCTCGAGGTCGCCACCGTCGTCAGTGAAGACCTCGAGGTCGTAGTTGTCCGACGCGAGTCGAGCGTCGTCCGGCAGCTCGTCGGTCTCAAGCTTGACCGACGAGAGCGAGTCAGTGCCGTCGTCGTTGTCGTCGGCGTCCAGGACGCGGAAGACGCGGTCTTCGTTACCCTTGGACTTGCCGGCGAGGTACGTGTTCCACTCGATGGTCGCGACGCCGTCACCGTCGTCGTCGGAGACCATCATCGTGGCGTTGTAGTTCACATCGTCGCCACCGACCCAGAGGGTCACCGTTCCACCCTGCTGCATCTCGATGGTGAAGGTGGCGTTGTCACCGCGCTCCTGCACGTAGGAGGACTGACCGAACGTCGCCTGCTTGACGCCGGCCTTGTTGATCTCCAGGAAGTCGGAGCCCGATGCGGTCGTGTCCTCAACCTCGAAGTTGAAGGTGTAGTTGCCCGTCGGAGCGTCCGTGGTGCTCTCGTACTCGTAGGTGCCGTCGCCGTTGATCTGGAGCGTGGTGCTCCCGAAGACCTCAGAGACAGCCGAGTCGCTGAGGTCCGGCGAGGACACGGTGAGGTTGTACGAGCCACGGTTGCTCACGGTGCTGACCGAGACGTTGTCGCCCTGGACGACGGTATCCTCGTCGATAGTGACGTCCAGGTCCTGCTCGTTGATCAGAACGCTCTCGTCATCTTCGATAACCGAGTCAGTGGTCGTGCCGGTCTGGATACCACTGCTGTTAGTGATGACGCGGTCACCGTTGTTGTCAACGATGACGTACTCGCCCTCGAGACCGGCCGTGTTGATCAGGACCGTCCCCTCCTCGTTCAGGACGATCTCCTTCGGGTTGTTGCCACGGACCTGGTCGCCGTTGACCGTGTTGGTCGAGTAGAGCTTGAACGTGTCGCTCGCGTTGCCCGGCGACTGGAAGAACAGCATCTGGCCGGACCAGCGGAGCGAACCGGTGTCGAACGTGGCGTCACCGTCGTTCGTCTCGTACGGCGGGTCCTGGTCACCGCCACCGCCACCGCCGCCAGCGGTCGCGATGATCTCGTAGGAGTCAGCGCGGTCGGAGAAGCTCGACCCCGCGACGTTCCGGAGCTCCGAGTAGAACACGTAGGAGCCGTTGTCGCCGTTGACGACGTCACGGATAGCGATAGTGACGTTCTCACCGGCGGCGACGCTCCGCGTGTTCTGGAGCTTGAAGCGCAGGACACCGTCGCTGGACTTCTCCTGGACGGAGAAGGAGTCCTGGTATTCGGACCCGTTGATGTACAGCGAGATGTCGGACGACGTGACACCGCTCAGGTCGGGGGACGTCGCGTTCCCGTTGTCGGTGAAGTCGACGTACACCGTCTGAAGGGTGCCAGCGTTGTCTGCCATCTGTTCTTGGTTATACGTTACACCGTCCTGCCCCTCAGCATCCGCATCCCCGGTGGATGTGGTGAGGTCCAGGTTACCGGAACCGGCCGCAGCAGCCGAGCCTGCGAGTGCGATGGAGCCCGCAAAGACGGACGTGACCATCAGCACCGTCAGGACGATGCTGCGAACTTTGTCGTGTGTTCCTGTCATAGTTGGTTGTGTACCGAACGGCAACAGTTCGTTTCGCCCGTCAGGACGTGACGCGTGTCACGGGTAGACCCGACGGCGGTACTCCGTACTGTCACCATGGGTAGGGGTACATCCAGACGAACTGGCGCTCGTTATAAATGTTTTGTGGTCAACTGGGGGTCTTGCCAACGCTCGACACACCCGAAAATGCCGGTCACAGACGGTTTGCGAAGGTTTGCCACGCGTCGGACGCTCGCACGACGTTCGGCTTACACGGAACTGACAAGAGGGGGTCAGCGGCCGAGCAGTCAGTCCGTGACCCGACCTTCGAGCAGTTCTATCTCGTGTCCATCGCGCGTGCGCGTGAACGCGAACATGTTGTCACAGGACTCGGGGTCGCGGTAGTCGTCGGCCTCCCGGGTCATCAGCCGGTCCCACGCTTCGTCGAGGTCGTCGACGCGGGCCGCGAGATGGCCCCACGCGTCGCCCATCGTGTACGTGCGCCCGTCGTAGTTGTACGTCAACTCGACGGCCATCGCCTCGCGGTCCGCCTCCGGCGGCTCCACGAAGTAATTGGCGAACGAATCGGCCTCCCAGCGGCCGGTGTGCTCGTACTCGAACTTCCGGGTCCAGAAGCCGAGCGCCGCGTCGGCGTCCTCGACCCGAATCATCGTGTGGTCCAGCGACCACAGCGGGCCGTAGTCACGCTTGACGAGTTCTATCTCGTGGCCGTCGGGGTCCTTCACGAACGCGTAGCGGTTGCCACACGACTCGGGGTCGCGGTAGTCCTCGACGCCACCCTCCATGAGTTCGTCGTACCGCTGCTGGAGTTCGTCCTCGGGGACGCGCACGGCGATGTGGCCCCACGCGTCGCCCATCTCGTAGTCGGACTCGCCGTGGTTGTACGTCAACTCCAGGACGGCGCCGTCTTCGCCGACGTCCTCGGGGCCGACGTAGACGTTGGTGAACGTGTCGGCCTCCCAGCGGCCCTTCTCCTCGTAGTCGAAGTGGGTGGTGTAGAACTCCAGCGACGCCTCGAGATCGCCGACGCGGACCATCGTGTGGTCGAGTGGTGCGTGCATACGTGTCCGGCCACGCGCGGGCGAGCGAAAAGCGTTCGGCACGCGGACTCGTCGCCGGGCGTGGACTCACTCGATGGGCGCGAGCACGGCGGCCCGGAGTGCCGGCCAGTAGTACCACCACGCGACGCCGAACACGGCGACCAGCCCCACCGGAAGCGGGGTCCACGTCAGCCGGTGGCTGAACGCGAACGTGACGCCGAGGTGAGCGACTCCCGACAGCACCAGCGCGCCCGCGGTGACCCGTGCATCCTCGCGGTCCAGAAGCGCCCCCGCCGCGCCGCTGGCGAGCGCGACCAGATACAGCAGGACGCTCGCGGGCCACAGCTGCGGGTTACGCGGGAGGCCGCCGCCGGCGAGGAAGAACCGATAGACGGGAACGAACCGTATCGTCGGGTCGAGCGCGGGGTTGTAGTCGACGACCAGAAACGGCAACACGGCGGTTGCGCGGCCGCCGGCGACGAGAAACAGCGTCCACGGGACGGCCGCGAGCGCGACCAGCGCGGCGAGTCGACGACGGGGACTCCCCCGGGCTGAGACGGTCGACACGGCTCACTTCCGTGCGACGATGCGGAGCACGTCCTCGTCGGCGAGTTCGTGGTCGCGGCCCACCTGCTGTTCGTCGTGTTTCGCGCTCTCGCCGGTGACGCGGGCGAACCGGAACCGCTCGTCGAAGCTCCCCCCGAGTCTGTGGAGGGCATCCTCGACGGTGTTCTCCTCCTCGGTGAGCACTAGCGGCTCCTCGTAGTCGACGCCGCGTCCCGGCTTGTCCATGTAGATGCGTATCAGACCAAGTTTCTCCCAGATGGTCTCCTTCAGCGAGTCGAGCCCCTTCCCCTCCTCGGCGGAGATGAACACCGCCTCCTCGGGGTCGATGTCGTGGGCGCGCAGTTGCTCGTTGACCGTCTCGAGGTAGTCCTCCTCGATGAGGTCGGCCTTGTTGACCGTGACCGCCGACGGGAGATACACCCGGTTGTCCATCAGCGCGTCGACCAGCTGGTCGATGTCGAGGTTCTGTCGGATGGTGATGTCGGCGTTGACGTAGCCGTACTGGCGACACACCTGCTCGATGGTCTCTTCGTCGAGGTCGACGCCGTCGGCTTTCGTCACCTTCAGCCCGCCTTTCGGCCGTTTGGTGACGGAGATGCTCGGTGATTCCTGGTCGAGGCGAATCTTGTTCTCGTACAGTTCGTCGCTGAGTCGCTGGTACTGGTCGATTTCGAACACCGAAAGCACGAACAGGACGAGGTCCGCAGTGCGGACGACCGACAGCACCTCCTGGCCGCCGCCCCGCCCCTCGGCGGCGCCCTCGATGAGACCAGGCACGTCGAGCAACTGGATGTTCGCACCCTGGTACTTCAACATTCCCGGGTTCACGTCCAGCGTCGTGAACTCGTAGGAACCGACTTCGCTGTCGGCGTTCGTCAGGGCGTTGAGGAGCGTCGACTTGCCGACGGAGGGGAACCCGACCAGCGCGACGGTGGCGTCGCCGGTCTTTTCGACGGCGTAGCCGCCACCGCCGCCGGAGCCGGACTGTTGCTGTTCGAGCTTCTCCTTTTTCTCCGCGAGCTTCGCTTTCAGGCGGCCGATGTGGGCTTCCGTCGACTTGTTGTAGGGGGTTTCGGCGATCTCCTCCTCGATCTCCTCGATCTCCTCTTCGAGCCCCATTACCGGGGAGTCGGCCGCTGATGTGGAAAAGTCTGTCCGTTGGCCTCGCCGGGAAGGCCGACGTTATGCCCCCGGAACCGCTATGCGGGCTATGGACAAGCGTACGCTCGCGTACAATCTCCTCATCGGTGCGGTCCTGCTCGTCGCGGTCGCGCACACCGCCATCGCGTTCGTCTTCTCGACCGGGCTCGCGGACGTGGGCGCGCTCGTCATCGCCGTCGGACTGGTGGGGCTGGCGCTGGTGAACCTCTGAGCCGGATTCAATAACTTCTTGTCACGATACCCGTAACGCTCGCGTGAATGCCGGACCCCTCGCGGCTTCGGGACAGCACACAGATCGTCCTCCCGCGGGAGGACTTGGGGGAACTCCGCGAGGACGCGGAATCGGAGTTCACCGTCACCGTCGTCGAGGAGGGCGAGTACGTCCGGTTCATCGCCAGCCCGGTCGTCATCAAGGAGCTCGGCGAGTTCCTCGCCCGTCACGGCGTCAGCGTCCCCTGAGGGCGAAAAACAATCCTTAAACGCCCGCGCCGAATGGAATCGGGTATGGCTGGAACCATCGAAGTGCTCGTCCCCGGCGGGCAGGCCAACCCCGGGCCGCCGCTCGGTCCGGAGCTGGGCCCGACTCCCGTGGACGTGCAGGCTGTCGTCCAGGAGATAAACGACCAGACCGAAGCGTTCGACGGCACCGAGGTCCCCGTCACCGTCACCTACGAGGACGACGGCTCGTTCGAGATCGACGTCGGCGTCCCGCCGACGGCCGCGCTCATCAAGGACGAACTCGGCTTCGAGACCGGCTCCGGCGAGCCCCAGGAGGACTTTGTCGCGGACATGTCCGTCGACCAGCTGAAAACCGTCGCGGAGCAGAAGCTCCCCGACCTGCTGGCGTACGACACGAAGGGCGCCGCCAAGGAGGTCGCCGGCACCTGCGTCTCGCTGGGCGTCACCATCGAGGGCGAGGACGCACGCACGTTCAAACAGCGCCTCGAGGACGGCGAGTACGACGACACCTTCGCCGAGGAAGCCGCCGCGTAACGTCGGGATTCTCCCTCGTTCTCCTCGCCCGGTAGCGGTCGGTTCGTCGAACGCGTCGCAGTCGACCACTCGCCTCCCGGGTCCCTTCGCTCCCTGCTCGGTATCGGTGGTCGCTCCCCGCTCGGGTATCGACGGCCTCGGTACACTCGACCTCCCTGCTCACGGCTTCCGTCGGTCGCCGTTCGCTACGGCGTGGTCTCGCTCGCGCCGACCACGCATTCGACGCGCTTAAGTGCGTCATCGTCGTCGCTCAACACGAGACAGGCGTAGCCTGTTTCACACCGTAGTAGCCCCGTGTGGCTGCGACTACGGAGGTGAAAGATGGCAGATTCAATAGAGGAAGCAGTAAATCGCGCACTCGACGAGGCCCCCGAGCGGAACTTCCGCGAGACGGTGGACCTCGCTATCAACCTGCGCGATCTCGACTTAGACGACCCCAACAACCGCGTGGACGAGTCCATCGTCCTGCCGCGGGGAACGGGTCAGGAGACTCGCATCGTCGTGTTCGCGGAGGGCGAGACCGCCCTTCGGGCCGAGGAAGTGGCCGACCAGGTGATGGACGGCGACGACCTCGAGGACCTCGGTGACGACACCGACGCCGCCAAGGACCTCGCCGACGAGACCGACTTCTTCGTCGCCGAGGCGAGCATGATGCAGGACATCGGCCGCTATCTCGGGACCGTGCTCGGTCCCCGAGGGAAGATGCCGACGCCGCTCCAGCCCGACGACGACGTCGTCGAGACTATCGAGCGGATGAAAAACACCGTGCAGGTGCGCTCGGGCGACCGGCGCACGTTCCACACGCGCGTCGGCGCCGAGGACATGACCGCAGCGGACATCTCGGACAACATCGACGTCATCGTGCGCCGTCTGGAGGGCGCCCTGGAGAAGGGCCCCCAGAACATCGACGGCATCTACGTGAAGACGACGATGGGTCCCGCCGAGGAGGTGCCCGTCTGATGAGCGCCGAATCCGAGCGCAAGACGGAAGCCATCCCCGAGTGGAAGCGCGAGGAGGTCGACGACCTCGTCGACATGCTCGAGTCCTACGAGTCGGTCGGCGTCGTCGACATCGCAGGCATCCCCTCGCGTCAGCTCCAGGACATGCGCCGGGAGCTGTACGGCACCGCACAGCTCCGCGTCTCGCGGAACACGCTGGCGGTCCGTGCCCTCGAAGAGGTCGACGAGGGGCTCGAGGAGCTGACCGAGCACGTCAGCGGCCAGGTCGGGCTCATCGGGACGAACGACAACCCGTTCGGCCTGTACAAACAGCTCGAGGCGTCGAAGACGCCCGCGCCCATCAACGCTGGCGAAGTCGCCCCGAACGACATCGTCATCCCCGAGGGTGACACCGGCATCGACCCCGGTCCGTTCGTCGGCGAACTCCAGCAGGTGGGCGCGGAGGCCCGCATCATGGAGGGCTCGATCAAGGTCACGGCCGACTCCAAGGTGCTGGAGGCGGGCGAGGAAGTCTCCGACGAACTCGCCAACGTCCTCAGCGAACTCGGCATCGAGCCGAAGGAGGTCGGCCTCGACCTGCGTGGCGTGGTCTCCGACGGCGTCGTGTTCGCGCCCGAGGAGCTCGCCATCGACGTCGACGAGTACCGCCGCGACATCGAGACGGCGGCGGCGCGCGGCCGCAACCTCTCGCTCAACGCCGACTACCCGACGGCCCAGACGGTGGGCGCGATGCTCGCCAAGGCGTCGGGCGAGGCGAAGAGCCTCGGCATCCACGCGGCCATCGAGTCGCCGGACATCGCCGACGACCTCGTGTCGAAGGCGGACGCCCAGATGCGGGCGCTCGCGGCGGCCATCGACGACGAGGAGGCGCTTCCCGAGGAGCTCCGCGGCGTCGAGACCGAGGCTTCGACCACCGAGGCCGACGAGGCCGACGAGGCCGAGACGGGCGACGACGGCGAGTCCACGGACGCCGAGGACGACGAACAGGGCGACGACCAACCTGCCGAGGCTGACGCCGATGCCGACGACGACGACGGCGACGGCGACGCGCTCGGCGAGATGTTCGGGTGATTACCCATGGAATACGTTTACGCAGCACTCATCCTCAACGAGACCGGCGAAGAGATCAACGAAGACAACCTGACGTCCGTGCTGGAGTCCGCGGGCGCCGACGTCGAGGAGTCGCGCGTCAAGGCGCTCGTCGCGGCCCTCGAAGACGTCGACATCGAGGAGGCCGTCGACCAGGCCGCGGCCGTCCCCGCGGGCGGTGCCTCCGGCGGCGCGGCCGCCGGCGGTGCCAGCGAGGAGGCCGCCGACGAAGGCGGCGACGAGACTGAAGACGAGGCCGAGGAAGAGGCCGAAGCCGAAGAGGAAGGCGACGACGAAGACGAGGGCGACGGCGGCGAAGGCCTCGGCGAGCTGTTCGGCTGAGTTCGATCACCGATTCTCCGTATTTTTCACCGCTCGACAGCGGCGCGTCACGCCACGCTGTGACGGCGGGGCGTGCCGTCGCGTAGCTTCAAGTAGCGAGCCGCGGCCACCGGCCCCGTGGCCGTCGGTCCCCACGTCGCGCTCGGCGTCGATGCCACAGCCGCGGCGCTGGCGTTCGTCCTCGGGGGTGTCGCGCTCGGCACCCTGAGCGGCCTCGTCCCCGGTCTCCACGCCAACAACGTGGCGCTCCTGCTGGCGAGCGTCGCGCCCGCGGTGCCCGGACCGCCACGGTTCGTCGCCGCGGCGATGCTCGCGGCCGGCGTCGTCCACACGTTCCTCGATGCGGTGCCGATGCTCGCACTGGGCGTGCCCGACCCCGCGATGGCCGCCAGCGCCCTCCCCGGCCACCGCCTCGTCCTCCAGGGACGCGGCCGCGAGGCCGTCCGACTCTCGGCGCTCGGGTCGGGGCTGGCCGTCGCCTTCGCCGTCCCCCTCGCGGTCCCGGTGACGCGGCTGATGACCGCCGTCTACCCGGTCGTCGCCGCCCACCTCCCGGTCGTGCTCACCGGCGTGGCCGCCCTGCTTGTCGTCACCGAGTCCGGGCCGGCGGCGATGGTCGGCGGCGTCGGCTGTCTGCTCGCCAGCGCGGCACTGGGGCTGGTCACGCTGGACCTCGACCCCGCGGCCCCGCTCGATGCCGGCGGGATGCTCGCGCCGCTGTTCGCCGGCCTGTTCGGCGCGCCCGTCCTCGTGGAGGCGATGACCGGCGGTGGCGTCCCGCCCCAGGACGACGCGACGGTCGCGCTCCCGGCACGCGAGGTTGGCGGCGTCGCGGCCGTCGGCACCGGTGCGGGCGCGCTCGTCGGGTACCTGCCCGGTGTCTCGAGCGCCGTCGCCGCGACGACGGCCCTGCTCGCGGTGCCCGGCCGGGTCGAGGAACGGGGGTTTCTCGTCTGCGTCTCGGGCGTCAACACGTCGAACGCCATCTTCGCGCTGTTCGCGCTCGCGGCGCTGGGCCAGCCACGGACCGGCGTTCTGGTCGCGGTCGACCGGACGGGGGCGGGCGTCCACCTCCCGCTGTTCCTGGCGACCGCGGGCGTCGCCGCCTGCGCGGGGTTCCTGCTCGTGCTCACCGTCGGCGACCGGTATCTCGCCACCGTCGGCCGGTGTGACTACCGGCGGCTCTCGGTCGCGGTGCTGGGTCTGCTCGCCGTCGTCGCGTTCCTCTTTGCCGGCGTCGTGGGGGTGGCCGTGTTCCTCGCCGCCGGCCTGCTGGGGCTCGTTCCCGGGCGACTCGGCACGCGGCGCGTTCACCTGATGGGCGTGCTGATGGGGCCCCTGGCGCTATAGATACCTCTGCTCGCGGAAGTACGCCGCGAGGACGACCGCGACCAGTGCCATCCCCAGGACGGTAGCGTGGTACGCGTACGGCCAGTCGAGTTCGGGCATCGCCGCGAAGTTCATCCCGAAGAGGCCGGCGACGAACGTGAGCGGGAGGAACACGACCGCGATGACCGTCAGCCGCTTCATCACCTCGTTGGTCGACTGCGAGAGCGTGTTCAGGTAGATATCTCGGGCGCCGCTGGTCAGGTCACGATACGTCTCCGTCAGGTCGACCACCTGCACGAGGTGGTCGTACACGTCACGGAAGTACTTCTCCGTCGCCTCCCGGACCTGCTCGGGGTCGCCCCGCGCGAGCACGCCGACGGCCTCGCGGGCCGGCCAGACGACTTTCCGGAACGACAGCAGGTCCCGCCGGACGGCGTTGATGCGCTCGAGCGTCTCGATGTCGGTCGACACCAGCACCTCCTCCTCTATCTCCTCGATGGCGGCTTCGATGCGGTCCAGCACGTCGAAGTAGCCGTCGACTATCACGTCGACGACCCGGTAGGCGGTGAAGTCCGGGCCGCGCTGGAGCAGGCGCTCGTCCCCGCGGGAGACGGCGTCCCGCACGCGGTCGACGGCCGGAAGCGACGCCTGCGAGAGCGTCACCACCCAGTCGTCGCCGACGAACACGCCGACCGGGCGCTCGCGCACCTCCTCGTCGAACGGGCGGTCCCCCCGCGTGAGGTCGGCGGCCTTCAGCAGGGTGAACGTGTAAGCGGGGAACTCCTCGGTCTTCGCGCGGACGGTCCCGCGGACGTCCTCGACGGCGAGCCGATGGATGCCGAACGCGTCGGCTACCTTATCCAGTTCATCGCGGCTGGCGTCGTGGGCCCGCACCCACGTCGTCCCGCGTGCGGCCTTCGCGGCCGCGAGGTCGTCGTACTCGACGACGCCCGTCTCGCCGGAGTAGACGACGGCGTCTATCACGGCGACCCCTCCGCGGCGAGCCCGACGAGCAGGAGCGCCGTGCCGACCATCAGCCCCGTGAGCGTGACCGCGCGACCGGGGTAGGCGGCGACCTGTCCGAGCACGTAGCCGACGAGCGCCAGGCCGGTGCAGACCACACCGGCGAGCGCAACCGGGTGCATACCCCGGGTCGCGGTCGCGGATAGAAAAGCGTTGCCGCGGGTTACTCGGGGGCCGGCGCGGGATGCTCGAGGCCGCCGAGCATCGTGTTGACCCGCCCCTGCTCGTCGATCTGGGTCGGGTGGACCGCGACGGCGATGACGTAGTCGCCCTCGTGTTTGACCTTCGTGATGTGGACGAACACCTCGACCTCCTGGCCGCCCTGTAGCGTTGCGTCCGCGCGGAACTTCGACACGGTGGCCTCGCTCGACAGCACCGTCTGCGTCCGGTTGGACTCGAAGCGGACGTTCTCGAGCGACTGGTACTGCTGTTGGAGCCGCAAGACGAGTTCGCGGTTGTTCAGGTTGCTGACCGGGTTCAGCGTCTGACCCGCCACCTCGACCTGCGGCGTGGCGAACGCGGTGAACTGCGCGACCCGCTGGTCGCCGAACAGCGGCCGGTCGACCGAACGGCCGTACTCGGCGTACTGGTTGGTCGCCGTCACCGTCCGCTCCTGCCCGGCGACGGAGAACGTCCGGTTGATGGTGTTCGCCTCCCGACGGAGCTGGTCGTACCCCGCCTCCTGGGTGGCCGAATCCGACACAGCCACCGGCTCGGCGTCGAAGGACAGCTCCTCGCTGCCGGTGATGAAGCCGATGCATCCGCTCGTCACCAGCAGTGCGACGAGCCCGAACGCCAGCACTGCACGCCGTCTGCTCATGAATCGACTCGGCGTACTCGCGGCTGTGCTATAAGTTCCGTGGCCGAGGACACAATCGGTAGCCGCTCACACACCGATTACAGCCGGTAGGTAGTCCCGTCGTCGGTGTCCTGCACCTCGACGCCCAGCGCCTCGAGGTCGTCCCGGAGGGCGTCGGCCCGCTCGTAGTTGCCCGCGGCCCGCTCCTCGTCGCGCACGTCGAGGACGAGTTCGACGAGTTCCTCCGCGAGGTGCGCCTCGCCCTCGGCATCGCCGGCGAAGGTGAACCCGAGCGCCTCCCCGCCGAGGTGCTCGAACGTCTCGATGGCGTTCCGGAGGCCCTGGTAATCGTACTCGTCGCGGTCGTCGAGGTGGACGTTGACCGCCGACGCGAGGTCGAGCAACGCCGCAAGCGCCTCCCGCGTGTTGAAATCGTCGTTCATTGCGGCGGTGAACGCCTCCCGCGTCTCGTCGACGGCCTCCCGGAGGGCGTCGTCGGTCACCGTCGTCCGGGCCGCCGCGGAGTCGGCCGCCTCGGTGGCCCGCCGGTAGGCGTTCTCGAGTCGCTCCCACCGCTCTGTCGCCTCCGTGATGGCCGCCTCCGAGTACGTCTGCGTCGAGTTGTACGACGCCGACAGGAAGAACATCCGGAGCGGGTTCACCCCGAACTCCGGGACGGCCTCCCGGACCGGGACGAAGTTGCCCAGCGAGGAGGACATCTTGTCGTCGTCCATCTGGAACAGGTCGGCGTGGAGCCAGTAGCGGACGAACTGCGCTCCGGTCGCCGCTTCGCTCTGGGCAATCTCGTTCTCGTGGTGCGGGAAGACGAGGTCACGGCCCCCGACGTGGATGTCGATAGTCTCCCCGAGGTGGGTCATGCTCATCGCGGAGCACTCGATGTGCCAGCCCGGGCGGCCCTCCCCCCACGGCGAGTCCCACGTCTCGCCGGTCGGGTGGTCGACGGCGTACTCGCGGTCGTCGTGGCGGTGCTGGGCGACCGCGCTCGCGTCGACGCCGTCGGCCTTCCACAGCGCGAAGTCGGCTGGATGGCGTTTCTCGGCCCGTTCCTCGTCGGGGCCCTGTGCCTCCACGTCGTCGAGCCGCTGGTTCGACAGTTTCCCGTAGTCGTCGAACGTCGTCACGTCGAAGTACACCGAGCCGTTCGACTCGTAGGCGTACCCCTTCTCGACGAGCCGTTCCACGAGGTCGATTATCTCGGGGACGTGCTCGGTGACTCGGGGGTAGACGGCCGCCCGCTTCAGGTTGAGCGAGCGCATGTCCGCGAGCAGGCGGTCGATGAACCCCGCCGCCACCTCGCGTTCGGAGTCGCCGAGGTCGTCCTCGCCGACGCGGGCGACTATCTTCTCGTTCACGTCGGTGATGTTCTCGACGTGACGGACGCCGTAGCCCAGCTGTTCGAGCCAGCGGTGCATCACGTCGACGTGGACCCAGGTGCGCGCGTGCCCGAGGTGGGGGTCGTCGGACACCGTCAGGCCACAGTAGTACAGGAGCACGTCGTCGGGGTCCTGTGGCTCGAACGGCTCCGTCTCGCCCGTCAGCGTGTTCAGCACGCGCAACGTCATGGGCGTGTGTATCGACGGGGACGATTAGTAAGCGTCGGAATCGCGGCTCACCCCGAACCCACTTAACCGAGCCGCGAGTCGACGAGTCCATGTCCGACTCCGACCGTCGCGCCACCTCCGCCGCCCGCTCGGCCGGGAAGTCGGTGTACGAGGAGGCGGTCGACGTCGTGCTCACAGGCATCGTCGTCATCATCCCCGTCGTCATCACCATCTACATCCTGAACGCGGCGTTCGAACTCATCGTCACCGCGCTCGACCCGGTCATCAGACTGCTGGACTGGGCCGGCGCGACGAGTTGGGCCTACGAGGTCGGCTTCATCGACTTCCTCGTCGAGGTAGGGCTGTACACGAACGTCATCGACTTCCTGACGGAGCTCATCGCGCTCACCCTGCTCGCGACGGTCATCGTGAGCATCGGTCTGCTGGCGCGCCACCGGTACGGCGAGCGGGTCATCGACCTGTTCGACTACCTCATCGGCTCGCTACCCGCCATCGGCACCATCTACCAGAGCTTCCGCCGGATGGGCGACGTGCTCCTGGAGTCGGGCGTCGAGAACTTCCGGGAGGTGAAGCTCGTGGAGTTCCCCCGCGAAGGTATCTACGTCATCGGGTTCGTCACGAATCAGGCTCCGATGCCGGTCGAGCAGAGCGCCGAAATCGAGGGGATGACGACGCTGTTCCTCCCGCTGGCGCCGAACCCGGTGATGGGGGGGTTCCTCACCTACATCCCCGACGACCGCATCCGCGACATCGACATGGCCGTCGAGGACGCCGTCCGCACCATCGTCACGAGCGGCATCGCCACCGACGAGGACCACGGCGACGACTACCGCCCGCTCTCCCGGGACGAACTCGACCGGCTCAGGGACATCGGCCCGCTGTCGCGCGAGGAGACGAACGACGACGACTGACTCACGCCCCGAGCGCGTCCTCGACGTGCCGGAGCGCGTCGACGCCCGCCCGACGGTCGACGACGACCAGGAGGTAGCCGTCGACCGCGCCCGCCGCGACCACGTCCACTCCCTCGACCGAGAGCCGTGTCACCACCTCGCCGAGGTCCGCGGCGGTCGCGTCGCCGCGTGCGACCAGCGCCGTGAACTCGCCGCCACCGGGAGCCAGCGAGCGGTCCCCGACGGTCAACAGCGCCTCGTCTGACTGGGCGTCCCCGAGTCCGCTTTGCATCTCGACGCGGACGCTCCCGGTCCGTTCCTCGGGGTCGGGCAGGTCCGCGGCGTACCGGCGGAGCGCGGCGGCGACGGCCTCCTCGTCGCCCACGTCGAGGTGGCGGGCGGCGGCGGTGTAGTTGAGCACGCCCGCGCGGAGCGCCTCGTGGAGGAACGGCTCGCGGCGGAGGGCCTCGCGAGCCTCGCTGGCGACTGTCATCGATGGACGGACGCGACCCCGCGAGGAAAACCCACCGCTTCGCGCCGTCTCCGACACCCCTAAACCGATTTCGCCCCTCGATACGCGTATGCAGGCGCTCGTCATCGTCGCCCACGGGTCACATCTGAACCCGGACTCCTCGACGCCGACGTACGGGCACGCCGACACCATCCGCGAGGCCGGCGTGTTCGACGAGGTGCGCACCGCGTTCTGGAAGGAGGAGCCCCATTTCAGAGAGGTGCTCCGCACGCTCCGCTCGGAGGAGGTGTACGTCGTCCCGCTGTTCATCTCCGAGGGCTACTTCACCGAGCAGGTCATCCCCCGTGAACTACGGCTCGACGACTGGGACGTCGACGACTGGGACTCCGACGGCACAAGCGCCGACTCCGCGACGCTGACGGCGACGGACGTGGGCAAGCGGGTCCACTACTGCGGGCCGGTCGGCACCCACGACGCGATGAGCGACGTCATCGTCCGCCGCGCGGAGACGGTCACCGGCGACCCCGAGGTGGGCGAGGGGTTCGGTCTCGCGGTCGTCGGTCACGGCACAGAGCGCAACGAGAACAGCGCGAAGGCCATCCGATACCACACCGAGCGCATCCGCGAGCGCGACCGGTTCGACGAGGTGCGGGCGCTGTACATGGACGAGGAGCCCGAAGTCGACGACGTGACCGACCACTTCACGACCGACGACATCGTCGTCGTCCCGCTGTTCATCGCGGACGGCTACCACACCCAGGAGGACATCCCCGAAGACATGGGCCTGACCGACGACTACCGGACGGGGTGGGAGACGCCCGCCGAGGTGGACGGCCACCGAGTCTGGTACGCGGGGGCGGTCGGCACTGAGGAGTTGATGGCCGACGTGGTGCTCGAACGCGCCCGCGACGCCGGTGCCGAGGTGGGCGACGCCGTCGAACAGGTTCGCGAGCGAACCCGGGTGGCCGGCGACTGATGCGCGACGCACAGGTGACCGCGCTCCGTGAGGCCGCCGACGCGGGCGTCGACTGCGACGGCCTCCACGCGGAGCGCACCGACGACGGCTACGCCTTCGAGACGCCCGACGCCCGGCACGAAGGGCTAGGCGCCGACGACTTCGAGCGGGTCGCCCGCGACCATCCGGCGTACGTCACGAACTGGTACGCGTGGAGCCGCGACTACGCCGACGCCGACCGCGCGTTCCTCCGGTGGGTCGAGTACGCCGACGAGGGACGCGTCCCCGAGAAGTACGACGCGCTCCGCGACGGCATCACCCGGACGTGGGGCGAAGTGGCCGTCACCGCGACGCTCGGCGAGAACGGCGCCCGCCGCTACCGGCTCTCACACGAAGACGATGTGGACGCGTCGGACGAGACGCTCGACGTCCACGGGGACCCTCTCGACGCGCGCCACGTCGTCAAGCACGACGACGACGGCCGGTACCGGCCGCTGAAGACCGCACCGACGCTTCCCCACGGCTGGGCGTTCGTGGGCCTCGACGGCCGGGAGTGTGCCCGCGCGGTCGACCTGATTTATCCGGCGACGATAACGAACTGGCATCTCGAACGCGAGGACGAGTTGGACGTCGACCACTGGGAGGAGACCGTCGACCGACAGACCGGCATCTACGGCGTCGTCCAGACCTGGAACCGCGGCGAGGGCCACGAGCACGTGAACTGGGTCGCGGAGGCCTGCTGTGACGACTCGCAGTGTCTGAAGCGCCGCGAGTGGCAGTACGACGAGGACACCGCCCTCGACGTCGACGGCGGCGACGGCACCTTCCCGTGTCGGGAACCGTGTTCGCTCGTCATCGCGGCGGCCCGCACGTGGACCCGCATTGAGGGCGAGGAGGAGCGCACCTACGAATTCGAGTTGACGCCGAGCGAGAAGGAGCAACTGGAGGAGATACTCGACGCCGTCGCGGACGGGCGGGCCGGCGACGTGCGCGAGGCCGACGTGAAGGACGGCGCGAATCGCTACCGGGCGCGGTTCCTGCGCGCCAAACGAGTCGACGACGCCGGGAACCTCTGTGGCGTCCCCACCGACGACGAGTAGCTACCGGAGCGCCGCCAGCCCCGCCGCGACCATCCCCGACAGCACCGCCAGCACGCCGAACACGATGGCGACGGCGCCCGCCGACACCAGTGCGCCGGCGGCCAGCGCCAGCGCGACGACGCCGGGGACGACCACCGCGAACAGCGTCGGGTCGACCCGGGCCAGCAGGCCCTCGTCGGTCGGCTGTGGCTGGCCGAGGTCGGGGTCGACCTGCACCTCGGTGTGGCCGGTGGTGTCGACGGTAATCGTCACGTACCGGGTCTCGGCACCGTAGGCCGTGACGACTTTCATGCGGCCGCGCACCTGCGTGTCGTCGGGGGCGTCCACGGCGACGTGGACGCGCCGGGTCGACTCGCTACGGACGTAGTGGTTGGTCGCCTCCAGACGGGCGACCGCCGACAGCGAGTCGTCGAGATGGAGGTGGACGTGGGTGGACTCGCCGTCGTTCCGGAGTTCGACGTCGAACGACCCGTCGGTCTCGAACGCGTCGGGAACCTCCAGCGAGTGGAGATGCGTCCGGTTCACAGCGGCGACGAGCGTGTCCGTCACGCACGGACCGTCGTGAGGGTCCGGTAAAAAGCGTTCGCTCGGTCGGACCCCTGCGGTCGGTCGGCGAGCGCGGGCCCGCGTCAGGCCGCCGCCTCTTCCCGCATGTCCGGCGGGAGGAGGTTCGGGATGCCGTCCTCGATGGGGTAGGCTTCGCCGCACTCGGTGCAGGTGAGCGTCCCCTCGATGACCTCCCCGTCCTCGCGCTCGTCGGCGTCGAGTTCGAGTTCGGACTTGTCGAGCGGACAGCAGATGATGTCCATCAGGTCCTCCTTCATGCACGCCGCTGGGGGGGCGCGGGCCAAAAGCGTGCCGGACCCGTGGGAGGCGTCGTCAGTCCCGGGTGGGGGTTTCCGGCGTCGCCGTCCGCGTCGTGTCGGCACGGGGCGAGTCAGTCGCGGCGTCGGCCGTTCCGGTCTCCGCGTCGGCCGTCGCCGTCCGCGTCTCGGTGCCGGAGTCGTCCGGTTCACCCGTATCTCGCGCTCGTACTCGACCGTCGCGCGCAGCGTCAGCGTCACCTCCCCCTCGTAGCGGAGTCCCGGGAGCGACGGCTCGACCGTCCGCTCGACCGTCTCGTCGACGGGCACTCGCAGACCGAACACCTCGCTGATGTCCTCGCTCGCGTCGGTCGATAGCTGTCCGAGCCAGAGGCCGTCGCGGTCGCCGTCGTTGTGGACGCGAACCGTGACGGCGACGCGACCGCTCTCGACACTCGTCTCGAACGCACGCAGATCGAACGACGGAACGCGATTGAACGCCTCGACGACCTCCAGCGGGAGTTCGAGCACCGACTGTCCGCCGGCGGCGACCGAGACGACGGCCGCGTCGTCGACCAGCCGGACGGGGACGGGAATCGCCGCGGCGTGACTCCCAGCTCCTTCTGGGTCCATCGGCGGCTCCCCGGGCGGAACGACGACCGTCCGACGGGCGGGCGTCGGCTCGTCCGGGGAGACGCGCCGACTCTCTATCTCCACGTCCAGCGGGTACTGGTAGCTGTCGGCCTCGGCGCCGGAGACGTCGACGACGAGGAACTGGTCGTCGGCCGCGCGGACCGTCGCCCAGGGGCCGTTGTCGAACGCGACCAGTTTCCGGAGCCGGGGGTTCGAGACCGATAGCTCGGGACGCCCCGACGTCAGGCGGCCGAGACAGCCGGCGGTCGAGACCGCGGCAGCCCCGGCGCTCGCGAGGAGGGCTCTGCGCCGTGGGGACCACATGGGCGGCGCGTGGCCGGTCGATGGGCAAATGCTTTCTGGCGCGACTGGCCCCGATAACCACCACCTTGTTAACAATTCCCGTTGACAGTACGGGCGATTACAGCTATGGGGGACGGGGATTCAGACGTAGCGACACGGTGGCCGCCGACGTTCGACCGGGGGGCGTGGGCGGCCGTCGCGCTCGTCGTCGCGTTCGCGGCGTGGGTGGTGGTATCGAACACGGTTCTGGTGCGACTGCTCGGTCCCGACCCCGCGGTTCTCTCGGAGCGCGCACTCGGGGTCGTCTCCTCGACGGTCCAGATAGCCATCGCCGTGGCGTTCCTTCGGTACGAGGGTGTCCGCCTCCGCGACGTCGGGCTCTCGAAGCGGCTGGTGGTGCCCGCAGTGGTCGCCGTTCTCGGGGTGGTGGTCGCCGCGAACGCCGCCGTCGCAACGCTCGTCGTGGCCGGGGGGCAAGGGGTGAGGGTCGAACCGTTCGTCCTCCTGTCGGCGCTCCCGCGGGAGTACTCGGCCGGCGAGGTGGCAGTCACCGCCGTCTACTACTGGCTGTTCGTCGGGGTCGCCGAGGAGCTCGCGTTCCGCGGCTACCTCCAGAACAAACTGACGGCGCTGCTCGACGGCTGGGGCGACCCACTCCGGACCGCGCTTGCCGTCGTGACGGCGGCAGTCGCCTTCTCGCTACTGCACGCGCCCACCATCCTGCTGGTCGACCGGGCGTCGCTCGGCGGGTTGGTCGGCGGGCTCCTCGTCACGGGCCTCTCCGGTGTCGCCTTCGGGGCCATCTACGTCCTGACCCGGAACCTGCTTCTGGTGGCGCTGTTGCACGGCATCGGCGACTTCTGGCCGCTGTTCGTGGAGCCCGCGGGGAGCTGGCCCAACTGGGTGCTCCTCGTCGTGTTGTACGCGGTGCTGGTCGTCGCGTACAGGGGATGGGCCGAACGGACGCCACGACCCACCCCGGGCGTGGGGGCAGACTGACTACGTCCAGACGTCCTCGACGACGACCGTCTGCTCGCGGCCGGGGCCGACCCCGACACAGTAGATGGGGACGTCGAGTTCGTCGCTGACGTACTCGAGGTAGGTACGGGCGTTCTCGGGGAGGGCGTCGTACCCCTCCTGGGCGACCTGCTCGGCGTCGAACTCCGGCCAGCCGTCGAACGTCCGCAGGTTCGCCTCGCATCGGCCCCACTTCTCGGTCGTCGCGGGCATCGTCGTCGTCTCCTCGCCGTCGAGCGTGTACGAGTGGCCGACCTTGACCTCGTCGAGGCCCGCGAGCACGTCGACGTGGTTCACGGCGAGGCCGGTGAACCCGTTGACACGGGCGGCGTGGCGGAGCATCGGGATGTCGAGCCAGCCGACGCGCCGGGGCCGGCCGGTGACGGTGCCGTACTCGCCCCCCTCGTCGCGGATGTACGTGGCCAGCGCCTGGCCCGTCTCGGAGGTGTCTCCCCCCTCGGGCGGCGTCTGCCCCTCTACGTGGCCGAGTTCGGTCGGGAGCGGACCGGTCCCTACCCGGGAGAGATACCCTTTCACGATGCCGACGACCTCACCCTGGCCGACGACGGTGGGGCCCACACCGGAGCCGACGGCGGCCGCGCCGGCCGTCGGATTCGACGAGGTGACGTACGGGTAGATGCCGTGGTCGATGTCGATGGAAGTGCCCTGTGCCCCCTCGAACATGACGTTCTCGTCGCGGTCGAGGTGGGACTGCAGGAACGCGCCGGCGTCGACGGTCATCTCCTCGTCGGCGAGTCGCTCGCCGAGCGCACGGTACTCCTCGAACAGTTCGTCGACGTCGAAGGCTCCCTCGAACCGGTCGGCGTCGGGGTCGGCGCCGAAGTTCTCGACGAGGCTCCGCTTGTGCGGGACGGCGTACTCCAGCCGGTCCCGGAGCACATCGGGGTCGAGGAGGTCGCCGACACGGACGCCACGGCGGCCGGCCTTGTCCTCGTAGGTCGGACCGATGCCGCGACCGGTCGTGCCCGCCGCGAGGTCGTCCTTGGCGTCCTCCTCGATGCCGTCCAAGACCCGGTGGTACGGCATGATGACGTGGGCGCGTTCCGCGACCCGGACGTCCGGGTCGAGCCCGCGCTCGCGGAGCGTGTCGAGTTCGTCGAACAGCGTGGTCGGGTTGACGACACAGCCGTTGCCGAGGACTCCGGTCTTCCCCCGGACGGCCCCCGACGGAACCAGCGAGAGCTTGTACTCCTCGCCCTCGTGGACGACAGTGTGCCCGGCGTTGTCGCCGCCCTGATAGCGGACGACGACGTCGGCGGCGTCGCCGTAGACGTCGACGATGCCCCCCTTCCCTTCGTCGCCGAGTTGCGCACCGACGATGGTGACGGTCATTTTTACGGTGGGTGTTCCGAGTGTCCCGGTAAACCGATTTCGGTCCACCGCCGAGCGCCCGGTAACGTGCCACAAGGTACTTAAATGACGGTCGTGAACCACTCTCAGTACCTCCTGACGCTCCACACTTAGGGCAACCTTTAAAAGTAGCCAACACAAGTTAACAAATGCCATGATAGACAGGCTTGAGAAAGAGGTCGATATGCTCGAGCGCCATCTCCAGGTCCTGAAGATGGTCATCGAGAACGAGCCTATCGGCATCGTGAAGATGTCCAACGAGACCGGCTACCCGCACCACAAGGTCCGCTACTCGCTGCGCGTTCTGGAGGAGGAGAACCTCATCGAGCCGTCGAGCCAGGGTGCTATCACCACCGAGACCACCGCGGAGTTCGTCGGCGACCTCGACGAGAAGATCGACGACATCGTCGACAAGCTCGAGGGCATGAAGATCGACGACGTCCCCGAAATCGAGTCCTAAAGGTCCGGCACCGAGAGGTGGAACGTCTCTTCTCGCGACTCCACCAGCCCCAGGTGGTAGCCGCGCTTGCGGGATATCTTCACGTAGCTCCGCCGCTTGTCACGGGAGAGCAGACTGCCGCTCGTCGCCTCGCGAGCCGTCTCCAGCGACTCCGGCGAGAAGAACGCCGACGTGACCGAGAAGACACCCGACAGCGACGACTCGTCGGTCGCCACGTCGGTCGCGTCCGTCACCAGCGACCCCATCGACGTCTCGGTGACGGGGTCGCGTGACCGCTCGAGGCGGGCCACCACCAGCGGGTCGCCCATCCGGTCGCGGCAGACCACGTCGAAGCTGGCGTCGCGGTCGCCCTCCTCGTCGGTGACGGTCACCGAGCCGTCGAGTTCGATGCGGTCTATCTCGGGCAGGACGTCGTACAGTTCCCGGAGCCCGTCGGCGGCTCCAGTCTCGCGTATCTCGACCACGAGCGTCGTGACCAGCCACTCCGCGAACCGGTACTGGAGCGTGCCGGTCAGCCACGAGTCGAACGCCTCGCCCTCGACGGTCGCGTTCTCGGACTCGAACTTGGTGTGGTCGGCCAACTGGAGGTTCTCCCGCAGGTCTTCGACGGCGCCGGAGCCGTCGTGGACGTCTTCGACGGTGGTCCGCCCCTTCGAGTCGTAGCGGACGAACAAGTTCGTCCCCGCCAGCGCCTCCGCGACCGACAGCGACGGGCCGCCCTCCGACGCCTCGCCTTCCAGGTCGGCGACCCGCGCCCGGAGTTCCTCGACCGTCGCCGCGAGGTCGTCCCGCTCGTCGCGGACCGACGCCAACTGCTCGCGGGCGTCAGCCAGTTTCGACCGGGCCTCGCGTAGCTGTGCTCGAAGCTCCGCACGCTCCTCGTCGGCGCCGTCGGTCTCGTCGGGCGCGCCCGCCTCGTCGGCGGCAACGGCTTCCCCGGGTGAGCCCGACTCCGTGGTCGCCTCCCCGTCGTCGCTCCACGACTGCTCGGGGTCCAGCGACGGCACCGACCGCGTCTCGAGGTCCCCCACCGGCCCGCTCGCGGCGCGTGCAGTCGCCGGGTCGACAGCGTCGTCGTCCGCCGGGTCGCCGGTCGAAGACGCCGGGTCCCGCTCTTCTTCGGCCGCCGAATCGACAGACTCGTCGACCACCGGTCCCCCGGCCGCCGGGTCGCCGGCCGAGTCGGCCGCCTTGGCCTCGGGGCCGTCCATCGGCTCCTCGTCGGCGTCCGCGTCCGGGTCGTCGACCGGGTCGTCATCCGAGGCGGCGCTGTCCGCGGGCGTGCCCGCCGGCGTCGCGGCGTCGTCGGCCGTCTCCTCGTCCCCTGCGTCGGAGTCGTCCGGGGGCGACTCCTCCGGGGGCGACTCCTCCGCGCCCGCGGCATCGGGGACCGAGTTCGCGGCCGCGTCCCCGTCCGACCCGTCCGCATCGTCCACCGTCGCGGCATCGCCGGAGACGGAATCGGACTCCCCACCGCCGTCGTTCTCCGCGTCCGCCGCCGTGTCGGTCAGGGACTCGCCAGCGGCGGCACCTGCCGCACCTGCCGCCCCAGCGACGGCGCTCTCGTCGTCCGGTTCGCCGGGTATCTCCACGACGTCGATGCCGGCCGACACCACCTCGTAGATGCCGACCTCGTCGGTGAGTCGCTCGTGAGCCTCCTCTTCGGTGAGCAGGCGGCGCGCGTTGCCGATGAACGCCAGCGGCGTCGACCGACCGCTCTGGAACACGGCGTAGTAGTCGCCCGACAGCACGTTCTCCGACAGTTCGAGATAGCCCGTGAACCTGCCCTCCTCTAGCGTCTCGAGAACCTCCTCGACGGGGGTGTCCTCGGTGTAGTACTTCCCGCGGGTCTCGCCACCGGTGGCCTGCATCGCCACGAGCAGGGGGACCGACGGGTGGGGAGCGTCGTAGACGGTACCCGTCGCCTCCTCGAACTGCTCGATGTCGGCCGACACCACCTCGTCGCCGTCTCGCGTCTGCCGGTACTCGACGACGGCGACCACCCGGCCGCTCACCATGAACAGCCACGCGTCGCCCGCCGAGACGGCACCCGAGAAGTCGGCGGCCGAGAGGTCGTGCAGGCCGGCGTAGCCGTCCGAGAACGGCCGGTCGTCCCAGCCCTCCATCTCCTCGACCCAGGTCTCCATACCCGCGTCCACCGCCACGGCGAGCAAATAAGTTCCGGCCCGCGAGTCAGCGGTTTCGGAGGCGTGCGTGTCGCTCTCGCGTCACTCCGACACACGCGTCCGCGTCTCTCGTGCGGCTTATCCGTGCGTGGCGCGCCAGCCCAACTATGAACCACGCCGCGTCCCTCGGGGCCGTGTGGGCGCTCGGCCTGTTCGTCGCCGGCGCCGGCAGTACGCTCGACAGCCTCCTGATAACCTCGGTCGGGCTACTCGCAGTCTCGCTGATGCTCGCCACCGGCGTCGCCGTCTGGACGACCGACCTGCTCGACGGGCCACCGGGGCCGGCCGGCCGACCCGACCACGTCGAGAAGTAGTCGCCGCCGCCCGCTCCCGACCGTCCGCCCTGCCTCACTCGTCGCGCCACTTTATCGAACAGCCACGCGAGGGCTCGTCGTCGAGCGACACCGCCTCGCCGGCCAGCACCGCGTCGATGGCCTGCCGCATCTCGAACCCCGGTTCGCCCGACGGCTCGTCGTCGGGGTTCATCGCGTCGTCGAGACGGCCGTGGTACGCCAGCGTCCATGTCCCACCATCTTGGGCGAACAGGAACGGGTCCGGGGTACAGACCGCGCCGTACGCGCGGGCCACGTCGCTGGTGTCGTCGAGCAGGTAGGCGTCGTACGCGACGGTGCCGTCGTCGACCAACTCGCACATCCGCTCGTAGGAGTCCTCGGGGTACGCCTCGGGGTCGTTGGGGTTGATGCCGACGACCGCACAGTCGTCGTAGTCGGCGGCGATGGCGTTCAGCGCGTCGAACTTCGCCTTCGCGTACGGGCAGTGGTTGCACGTGAACACGACCAGCAGGGCGTCGTTGTCCCCGAAGGAGTCGGGCGAGTACGTCGCGCCGTCCGTCCCGGTCAGCGAGAAGTCGGGCGCGGTGTCGCCACGCGTCAACTCGGAGTCGGATTCCGTCTGGACCATACCCGTGCTACGGGCGAGAGTCGAAAAGGCGTTGCGTCACTCGGTCGACACGCGGCCACCGCACTTACACCAAGGGGGGCCGTATCGGAGCCGAATGGTCGAACGCGGCACGCTACTGAAGGCGGTCGGGGTGGCCGTGCTGCTGGCCGGGGTGGCGGGCGGGGCGTACGTCTACCAACTCGGGTCGGACTTCCAGCAGCCGCAAGTGCAGTCGGTCACCAACGAGTTCGGCACCGTCACGACCGAGACGACGGTTGTCGAGTCACACATCGTCGTCGACAACCCCAACGACCAGTCGATTCCGGGCGTCGCCACCGTCGCCTACGAGGTGCGGATGAACAGCGTGGTGATGGCCGACGGCTCGCAGGGCGGTATCGGGCTCCAGCCGGGGGAAAACCGGCTGAACGTCACCGCGGAACTCGCCAACGAGCGCGTCCCCGCCTGGTGGGTCACCCACGTCAACAGCGGCGAGCGGACGACGCTGTCCATCGACCCCTCGCTCTCGGTGTCGGCGCTCCCCATCGACACCGCGTTGCCGGCACAGAACAGCACCATCACGACCGACATCCTGGGTGCGTTCGCCCGCGAGGAGCCACGCGAGGTGACCGTCGGCGACCGCCCGATTCTCACCGTCTCCGACCAGCAAGCCCGCTGGGGAGAGGCCACCGCAGAGCAGTCGCCCATCGTCGTCACGAACCGCATCGAGAACACCCACGACGAACCCGTCCGGCTCGACGGCACCGTCTACCGCATCGAGATGAACGGCGTCGTGGTCGGCAACGGCACGACGGACGCCTCGTTCGAACTCGCACCCGGCGAGACGACCGACTTCACCGTCCGCCCGACCATCGAGACCCCACGGATGCAGGCGTGGTGGGTCAGCCACCTGCAGAACGACCAGCGGACGCGACTCTCCGTCACGGTGTACGGGCTCGTCGAGCGGAACGGCACGACCGAGCGGACGCCGCTGACGGTGTTCCGGCGGGAGGCACAAATTCGAAGCGAGTTCCTCGGCGACGGCAACGTCACCGTCGAGCGACTCGACGCCGAACGCGACGCCGTCGCGTTCACCGAACCGACGCTGACCGGCACCGAAAGCGAGTGGGGCGAGGTCGGCGAGGAGACGACCGAAATCGACACCCGCATCGTCGTCGCGAACCCCAACGAGGACGGTGTGGGCGGCCTGATTCGTCTACGACTCGACCAGCGGACGGGGATAAACGGGGTGGCCGTCGCGGACGGCGAGACGACGACCGGGTCGCTCGACTCCGGCACGAACGAGTTCACGCTGGAAAGCGAGTTCCGCCACTCGACGGTGCCCGCGTGGTGGGCGCGCCACCTGAACGGCGGCGAGCGGTCGTCGGTCGTCACCCGGACGGACGCGGTCGCGGACGTGGGCGTGACGACGCTCGACGTGGCCGTCGACGACCGCGAGCGGACGCTGACGACCGACCTGCTGGCGGGGTTCAACGACTCCACGGCCCGGCCCGTCGAGCAGGAGGGCCGGACCGTCGCCACCATCGAGGCGACGCGGGCGACGTGGGGCAACGCCACCCCGGCGGTCGCACCCATCGACAGCCGGGTGACGGTCACCAACGAGCGGGCCCGGCCCATAACCATCGAGGACATCACCTACACCGTCTCGCTGAACGACGTGGTGCTGGCGGACAACCGGACGGTCGACCGCTCGTACGAGATAGCACCGCTGTCGACCGAGACCATCCGGCCGACGTTCCGGCTCGACAACTCGCGGATGGAAGCGTGGTGGCCGACCCACGTCCGCAACGGCGAGTCGTCGGTGATGCAGACGGACGTGTACCTCACCGTCTCCTCGCCGCTCGGCGACGAGCGGGTGAAACTCGACTCGTTCAGTCAGAACCGGACCGTCGACACCGAGTTCTTCTAATCCGCCGGGGTCGGCGCGCTTCCGCTGGCGGTGACTCGTCCGAGGGCGACCGTCAGCGCCAGCGCGAGAAGCGCCGTCGCCGCGACCCCGTAGAACGCGGTTCCGACGCCGAACCGGCCGACGAGCAGGCCGAACGCCGGCGGCGCGACCGCACCCCCCGCCGAGATGCCGACCGTCATCAGCGCGAAGTTCTTGCCCACGTCACCGCGCGCCGAGGCGGCGTCCGTCAGCGTCGAGCGGCCGGGGCGGGAGACGTCGATGGTCGCCGCGAGGGGAACGACGGCGGCGACCGCCACGACGACGGGGATGGCGACGGTCCCGAGTCCCGCGGCCAGCGCCACCAGCAGGGCGTAGCCCACGACCATCGTCGGCAGGGGGCCGACGCGGTCGGTGAGGTAGCCGCCCGCGAGGATGAGGAGTGCGCCGACGCCGAGCATGACGGAGCCGACGAGGTTCGCCGTCGCCGGGGCGAGCCCGTAGCCCGCCGACAGCAACGTCGCGGCGTACGTGCGGAGGCCCCACGCGGCGACGCTGTTGACGAACCACAGCGCCGTCAACACCGGTATGACCGGCGACGCGAGAAACCCCCGGAACTCCGAGCGCACGCCGCCGGCGGCCCGACCGACGAGCGCCCGGAGCCGACGATGCCCGACTGCTCGGGGCCGGGGAAGCGGCCGGGCGTCGGGCGGGTGGGTGATCTCCCGGGAGACGCCCGCGATGACCGCGAACGAGACGGCGGCGTACAGCGCGCCGCCGACCGCGATGGCACCGAACGCGGCGCGCCAGCCGACCCCTGCGAAGTCGGCCAGCGAGACGACGGCGAAGGGCGTCGCCAGCCCGACCGCGCCCGCGAACCCGTGGACCGAGTAGGCGCGGCCGCGCTGGCCCTCGTCGGTGGCCGCCGACAGCAGGGGGTAGTGGGCCGGATGGTGGCCGGCGACGCCGACGCCCATCACGACCTGAGCGGCAAGCAGCCACTCGAAAGTGGGTGCGAGCGCGGCCATCGTACAGCCGGCGGCACCGACGACGAGCGACAGCCCGAGGACGAGTTGCCGCGAGTAGGTGTCCGAGACGTAGCCGAGCGGCAACTGCAGGAGGGTGACGACGCCGCCCAGCAAACCGACGGCCAGCCCCAGTTGGGCCGTGGTAACGCCGAACGCGGCTTCCAGAAACGGGAACGCGGGCGGCAGAAGCAGGAGGTACGCGTGGTTGACCAGGTGGGACCCGGCGACGAGCCCCACGACGCGCGACGACTCGCTTGTCACACCCGGGCGTGGACCCGGGGACCCGTAAATCCGTCAGTCCGCGGCGACCCGCTGGCGCTCGCGGACCTGCTCGGGGAGATGCTCGCCCGTCTCGATGCCGCGCCGTGCGATGCAGTCGAGCAGACGCGACTCCTCGACGCCCGCCTGCTGGGCGGCCATCTCCAGTGTGTACGTGCCGGATTCGTACAGCGACATCGCCGTCTGCAGCGCGTGCTGGTGCATACCTCCTGTTTGTATACCGGGGCATAATAAGAATATCGTGAGATTAAATATCATACCATGACACCGGGTGACGAGCAAGGTCGCGACGCGATGATTATACATGGTTCTACACGGTCACGAAAACGCCGCCTCCGTCGCAAGCGTTAACTCCGGCGTCGTCAGCGTACGCGTATGGACGAGCGCGACGAAATCCTCGAGTTGCTCCGCGAGAACGCTCGCTACTCGACGGCCGACCTCGCCCGGATGACCGGGCTCGACGAGGCCGCAGTCGAGGACACCGTCGCGGCACTCGAGGAGGAAGGGGCGGTCGTCGGCTACCGCGCGGTCGTCGACCCGGCGAAACTCGACCCCGAGCCGGTGCAGGCGCTCGTGGAGTGTAACGTGACGCTCGACCGCGAGACCTCCTACGACGACATCGCGGACCGGCTCGGCCGGTTCCCCGAAGTCGAATCCCTGCGGCTGGTGTCGGGCGACTACGACTTCGCGCTCGAAGTCGAGGCGGAGACGATGGGCGAGGTGTCCCGGTTCGTCTCCGAGAAGGTCGCTCCGGTTCCCGAAATCACCCAGACGGTCACCCATTACGTGATGGAGACGTACAAGACGAACGGCCACCTGTTCGACGAGACCCGCGAGGACGACCGGCTCTCGTACTCACCATGAGCAAGGAGACGACCCACCCGCTTGCGCCCTCGGAGCGCGTCGCGTCGGTGCCCCCCTCGGGCATCCGGAAGTTCTTCGAACTCGCCGCCGAGATGGACGACGTCATCTCGCTGGGCGTCGGGGAACCCGACTTCTCGGCGCCCTACCGGGCGCGGGAGGCGGCCATCACCTCGCTGGAGCGGGGCCAGACCTCCTACACGGCCAACCGGGGGATGCTCGAACTCCGGGAGGCCATCGCCGAGCACGTCGAGCAGTACGACCTCTCCTACGACCCGGACGACGAGATACTCGTCACCGCGGGCGCGAGCGAGGCCATCGACGTGGCGTTCCGCGCGCTGGTCGACCCCGGCGACACCGTCGCCGTCGCTCAGCCGTCGTACGTCTCGTACGAACCTGGGGTCACGTTCGCGGGCGGCGAGGTGTGTCGGGTGCCGACCCGCGCCGAGGACCGGTTCAAACTCACCCGCGACGCGCTTGAGGACGCGGGCGCCGACGAAGCGGACCTGCTGGTCTACTGCTATCCGAACAATCCGACGGGCGCGACGATGAACGAGGCGGACATGCGCGAAGTGGCGGCGTTCTGTCGCGAGCACGACCTCGGCGTGCTCGCCGACGAGATATACGCGGCGCTGACGTACGAGGGCGAGCACACCTCCATCGCCACCCTGCCGGGGATGCGCGAGCGGACCGTCGTGTTCAACGGCTTCTCGAAGGCGTACGCGATGACGGGCCTGCGGCTGGGGTACGCGCTCGGGCCGCCGGAGGTCATCGAGTCGATGAACCGCATCCACCAGTACACGATGCTGTCGGCGCCGACCACTGCCCAGCACGCGGCGCTGGAGGCGCTGGACTCCTGTGGGCCCGACGTCGAGGAGATGACCAGCCAGTACGACCGCCGGCGGAACTTCGTGCTCGCGCGCCTCGAGGAGATGGGTATCGACTGCTTCGAGGCGACGGGCGCGTTCTACGTGTTCCCCGAGTGCCCGACCGACGACGCCGCGGCGTTCGCCGAGGACCTGCTGGAGGCCGAGCAGGTGGCCGTCGTCCCGGGCGACGCGTTCGGTGCCGGCGGCGAGGACCACCTCCGGATGTCCTACGCGACGGGACTCGACGACCTCCGGGTCGCTATGGACCGCCTACAGCGGTTCGTCGGCTGACCGCGACGCGAAAGTCAGACAACGAACAGGTTCGGGCGACCCTCCATGGCTCGCCGCCCCGTCCCCCGATTAATCGGGGCTTAATCCTATCATCTCGCCGATGCGAGCACGCCGAACTGAGCGCAACCCTTTTTCCCCCGCCGCCGAATGCCGTGGTAATGGCTATCGATGACGCGGACGGCGGCGAGACTGGGGCCGACCCCCCAGCACCGGACGCGGAGTCCGACACCGACGCCGACCCGGACGCGGCATCGGAGACGCGGGTGGTCGTCGGCGAGTACACCTGGGAGGATTACAAGGAGGAGTTCTACTACGAGGAGGACGGCACCGACCCCGACGAGCCGTTCGACAAGGCCGACCACCTCGGGTTCGACCCCGAGACGTTCGACGATACGGTCGAACACGGGGCGAGCATGGGGAAGTTCGTCGACGAACTGGTCGACCGACGGACCCTCCGGGTCAGCAAGGAACTCGACGAGGACGCCTTCTTTTCGGACACGAACGGCAACACGACCATCTCGAACCGGTACGACCTCGAGAAGTCGGTTCCCCAGCCGAAGAAGAGCCACTTCGTCGAGGTGGACCGCTACTGGGTGAACAAGCCGTACGCGTTCGTCGTCATCTTCCACTCCGAGAAGGAAAACGAGAACAAGTACTACCTCATCGAGCCGCATCTGACCCCAATCGAGGACGACCTCCGGGAGTTCCTCTCGGGGAAGCTGAAGACGGCCATCAAGTACTCCAGCGACGAGGTGGTCGTCGAGGGGGGCGAAGAGGCCCGCGCGGGCGTCATCGAACGGGAGACGCGGAACCTGCTGAAGCGGTACGACCTCTACGAGAACGGGTCGGAACCGTCCGGCGAGGGAGGCGACGACGCCGGCATGATGGACCGCCTGAAGGAGATGGTCGGCATGGCCGAGGACGGCGAGGAGACGGAGCTACAGCGACGCCTCGCCGGCATCGAGGCCCGCCCCGAGCCGGCGCTCATCGAGGAGGACAGCAAGACGCTCTCGGAGTACCAGATAGAGAAACTGCTGTACCTGCTGAAACGCGACTTCATCGGGTTCGAGCGCATCGACGGCATCAAACACGACATCAACGTCGAGGACATCTCCTGTGACGGCTACAACTCGCCGGTCTTCGTCTACCACTCCGACCACGAGCAGGTCATCACGAACGTCTACCACGGCGAGGAGGAACTCGACGAGTTCGTCGTGAAACTCGCCCAGCGGTCCGGGAAGGGCATCTCGAAGCGGTCGCCGCAGGTCGACGCCACCCTGCCGGACGGCTCGCGGGCGCAGTTGACGCTCGGCGAGGAAGTGTCAGACCACGGGACAAACTACACCATCCGGCAGTTCAAGGACGTCCCGTTCACGCCAGTCGACCTCGTGAACTGGAACACGTTCTCGCTGGAGGAGATGGCGTTCCTCTGGCTCTGCATCGAGAACAACAAGAGCCTCATCTTCGCCGGCGGCACCGCCTCGGGGAAGACCACCTCGCTGAACGCCGTCTCGCTGTTCATCCCCTCGAAGGCGAAAATCGTCTCCATCGAGGACACCCGCGAGGTGGAGTTGCCCCAGCGCAACTGGGTCGCGAGCGTCACCCGGCCCTCCTTCTCGGACGACGACAAGGGCGACATCGACGAGTTCGACCTGCTGGAGGCCGCGCTCCGTCAGCGGCCGGAGTACATCGTGATGGGCGAGATACGTGGCGAGGAGGGCCGCACGCTGTTCCAGGTCATGTCGACGGGTCACACGACGCTGACGACGTTCCACGCCGACTCCGTCGGCGAGGTCATCAAGCGGTTCACCACCGACCCCATCAACGTCTCGAAGACGATGTTCACCGCCCTGGACCTGGTGTCCATCCAGACGCAGACCCGCGTGAGCGGCCACAAGGTCCGGCGCAACAAGGCGCTGACCGAAATCAACCACTACGACCCCGAGAACGACGAAATCAACGTCCAGGACGTCTACCAGTGGCAGGCCGAGACCGACGAGTTCCTGAAGATGGGCCAGTCGAACACCTTAGAGGAGATAATGTTCGACCGCGGGTGGTCGCCCGAGCGGCTCGACCGGGAGATTTTCGAACGACAGCTCGTGCTCGCGTATCTCATCCAGAACGGCCTGAACACCTACACGCAGGTCGCGGCGACGCTTCAGGCGTTCATCAACGACCAGGAGTCGATACTGACGATCATCGCCAACGGCGAACTCGAGCGGTCGCTGGAGGACCTCCGGGAGATGGAGTCTGTCGAGATCGACATCGACCCCGAGAAGGAGGAGATGGTACCCCGACCGGACCCCGGCGAGACGATGCTCGAGGAGACCGCGAACATCCTCGATGACGGCGCGGAGATGCTGACGGAGTACCGGGGCGAACAGACCGAGGGCATCGCGGGTGTCCTGGACATCCAGACCGACGAGGACGTCGACCCCGGCGAGAGCGAGGACGACGACATCGACCTCGGCGGGTTCGACTTCGACGGGGGGCGATGAGCCTCCGTACCACCGACGAGTCAGGTGGGTTCGGCGCCGACGCCAGCGGACTGTCGGACGCCTTCTACCCCCTCTTTCAGCGACTGTTCGACGAGGACGGCGACTTCGTCGGCAACGTCGAGCGGAAGCTCGCGGAGTCGCGGATGCCCGAGACGGTCGAAATCTACCTCTCGCGGGCGCTGGCTATCGGCGTCATCGCGGGCACGGTGCTCTGGCTTCTGGGGACGGGAATCGGCTGGCTCGTCTTCCAGTTCGTCGTCACGGAGCCACCCACCCTGTTGAGTCTCCCGCTGTCCTCGCCGGTAGTCGCCTTCCTCGACAGCATCAAGGTCCCCGCACTCATCTTCATCACGGGCCTGGTGTTCGGCTCCATCGGGTTCGGCCTCGGCTTCGGCTCGATGGTGGCGGTGCCGTACTTCCGGGCCGACGCTCGGAAACGCGAGATAAACGTCCTGCTGTCCGACTCCGTCTCGTTCATGTACGCACTGTCCGTCGGCGGGCTGAATCAACTGGAGATACTGCAGGCGATGGCGAAAGCCGACGACACCTACGGTGAGGTGGCCCGCGAGTTCCAGTCCATCGTCCTCGAGACGGACTACTTCGACACCGACTACCGGACGGCCATCCGCAACCAGGCGCTCCAGACCCCCTCCGACGAGTTGAGCCAGTTCCTCACCGACATGCTCTCCATCATCAACTCGGGCGGGGACATGGAAGCGTTCCTGGAAGACCAGAAGGAGAAGCACATGCGCACCTCCAAACAGGAACAGGAGATGGTACTGGAGACGCTGGAGCTGTTCGGCGAGATGTTCATGACGCTGTCGCTGTTCCCGCTCCTGCTCATCATCATCCTCGTCATCATGTCGATGCTCGGGGAGGCACAGACGTTCCTGCTGTACGGGACCGTCTACGGCCTGATTCCGCTCATCGGTGCCGGCTTCCTCGTCCTGGTCTCGACCGTCGTACAGGACGAGGTGGGCGACGGCTACCTCCAGCCCGACGACGACTCGGAGCTACGCCGCGAGGAAGGGAAGATGTTCGACCTCGGGCTGGTCGAAAGCTACGAGGGGACGTGGTCGGTGTTCGACCGCATCAAGTCCCGCGAGGGGAACTACGAGACGAAGAAGCTCCTGAAGCGGCCCCACATCTTCTTCCGGGACCACCCGCTTACCATCCTCGCGTTGACCGTGCCGACTTCGCTGGTCCTGCTCGGGTTCGTCGTCGCCGGGGGGCTCGCGCCCGCCTCCTGGGAGGGGATGAAGAACAACCCCATCGGGGGGTCGTTCTTCTGGATATATCTGCCGCTGTACGTCAACGGCATCCCGCTGATGGTGTTCCGGGAGTGGAACGTCCGGTCGCGCCGCGGCATCACGAAGAACCTCTCGGACAACCTCCGGAAGCTCTCGTCGGCCAACGACACCGGGATGACGCTTCTCGGCTCCATCCAGGTCGTCGCCGACACCTCCTCCGGGAAACTGTCCGACGAGTTCGACAAGATGCACGCGAAAGTGAACTACGGGACGAGCCTGAAGACGGCGCTCCGGGAGTTCAACAACGAGTACCACATCCCACGGCTCGCCCGCACCATCAAGCTCATCTCGAAGGCACAGGAGGCCTCCTCGCAGATTACCCAGGTGCTCTCGACCGCGGCCCAGGCGTCCGAGAACCAGGACGACATCGAACGCGACCGCAAGAGCCGGACGCGGATGCAGGTGGTCATCATCATCATGACCTACATCACCCTGCTGGGCGTGATGGCGATTCTGAAGGTGAAGTTCCTCGACGTGATGGCCGGGCTCGCCCAGCAAGCCTCCGGGAGCGGCGGAAGCGGCGGTGCCGCTGGGTTCAGCGGCGGCGTCGACACCCAGTTGCTGACCCTGCTGTTCTTCCATGCGGTCACGCTCCAGGCAATAATCTCTGGATTCATCGCCGGCTACATGCGCGACGTGTCGCTGATGGCGGGGCTGAAGTTCGCCGTCATCCTGCCGACGCTGGCGCTTCTGGTGTTCATGTTCATATGAGGGCCCAGACGACACTCGACTTCGCCATCGGCGTGAGTATCTTCCTCATCGTCGTGGTGTACGTGCTGTCGTTCGTCCCCGGGCTGTTCGCTCCGTTCGACCGGGCACAGGAGGCCGAGACGGTAGCCGCCGACCGGGTCGCATCGAACCTGGTTCAGGGACAACTGGCCACCCCCGCGGAGCCGTACCAACTGCACCGCGACTGTACGCTCGCGTTCTTCGACCCGGACCCCGACAACACCAACGACGACGGCAGTTACTCGCTGGGGAACGACTGCCTGTTCGAGGACATCGACCTGAACCCACGTGTCGCCATCGACGACACACGGAACATCAACGTCAGTATGGAGGCCGAACTGCCCGGAGAGGACCTGGACGGGAGTCCGGACGACGAGGTGGAACTGCTCTGTTTCGACGCGAACTCCGACCGAATCGTCGAGAGCGGGCCCAACGACCAGGGCGAGTGCGACATCGTCGACGGCGACGACGACTTCCTGCTGGCGACGGGGCCGCAGTTACCGGGCGACTCACGCGGCGTCGCCACCGCCCGGCGCATCGTCAGATTTCGTAACCAAACCGTCACCGTCGTGGTGCGGATGTGGTAACATGCGTGGGCAAGCGTTCACCCTCGAGGGAATCATCGCCGCCGGGCTGGTCATCGCCAGCGTCGTGTTCGCGCTACAGGTCACGGCGGTGACGCCCCTGTCCGCGAGCACGGCGAGCCAGCACATCGAGAACCAACAGCGCGCCTCGACCATCGGCCTGCTCGCGTCCGCCGAGGAGGAGGGTGCACTCCGTCAGGCGGTGCTCTACTACAACGAGACCAGCGGCCAGTTCCACGACAGCGGCGAGACGGGGTTTTACACCGACACCAGCAACGTGACGTTGACACGGCTGGGTCGGATGCTGGAGACGCATTTCGGGGCCGCGGGCGTCGCGTTCAACGTCAACTTCAACTACTACAGCGAGGGAGGGTTGAGTCGGACGGCCCGATTCATCTACCAGGGGGTACCGAGCGACAACGCCGTCTCCGCGTCGAAGACGGTGACGTTGTACGAGGGCGACCATCTCGTGGAAGCCAACGAGACGACCGACCCCTCAACGACGGTAAGCTCAGGGGACATCTACATCACGAAGGCCACGGGGAGCAACGCTGGACTGTACAACATCGTCGAAGTGGAGGTGGTCGTATGGCGGATGTGAGCCGCGACCGCGCCCAGTTGCTCATCGTCGGTGGCCTGGCGCTCGCAGTGACGCTCGTGGCACTGGCCATCATCCTCAACTCCGCGATCTACACCGGCAACCTCGCCACCCGCGAGAGCAACCACGACACGCGCGCGGTCGTCGAGCACGAAGCGACGGTGAACCAGTCGCTCGGGCGGGCCATCCGCTTTTCCAACACCGAAAACCCCGCGGCCCCGGAGAAGAACTTCAGCGAGGAGGTGGTCGTCATCAACGACCGACTGCGCGAACAGACCCGCAACGGGGTCATCACCCACGTCTCCGCATCCGTGACCGACAAGGGGACCCGGATGGCCCAGCTCGACGACACCCGCGGATTCTCGGCCGGCGGCGGCACGGGCGAGACGGACTGGACTCTCGTCGATGACCTCGAGTCGACCCGGACCTACCGGATGCGACTCGACAAGACGACGCTGTTCGACGCCGACAGCCTGTTCGACACCCGTAGCACCATCACGAGCACCGCCTTCACCGTGGTAGTCACCGACTCCGGCGGCGACACCTGGGAGGTCTACATCTACCAGAGCAGTGTCACCGGAAACGCCTATCTGATGACCAACGACCCGGACGACTCGTTTCTGGGGGCCGACACGCTGTTGACAGTGCTCGACGGGAGTTGTGCGGCCGCCGGGCCGGAGGTCGTCGTCGACTTCAAGACGGGCACGTTTGGCCCGGCGCCTGACGTGCGGTTCCCGCACGGCGTCGCCCCGATGGCGACGACGCCGAACACCAGATGTTCGGAGCTGTCGTGGTACGACCCCAGCGAGAGCTACGATGTCCGTTATGAGAACACCGAGGACGGCGGCGGCGTCCCGACCGTCCAGGGGAAATGGGAACTCGTCGTCTCGAAGGACTACGGTGGGCTCGATACCTCCCAGTTTTACGACCCCGGGGACGGCCACCCGTTCGCCCACGCCGCCATCACCGAGGTCCAGACGACGATGTCGTTCCGGACGCCCGAGGTGACGTACCGGACGCAGTGGACCGCGCTCTCCCGTCAAGAGCGCATATTCAGGGGAGTTGCGCCGGACATCGAGGCGTTCACCGTCACCGAGGAGGACAGCGCCGACTTCGACGCAGACTGGGAAGTGAGCGACGACGACGACGACCTCAGGAAGGTGACGGTGACGCTGTACGACCTCACGGACGGCGAGCAAGACGACCAGGCGACGTACACCGTGACCGGCGAGTCCGCCAGCGGGACGGCCGACCTCAACAGCGACGAGGGGTCCGACGGTAACGAGTACGAGATTCGTATCCGCGTACGTGACTCACAGGGTCACGTCACGTTCGACGAGGAGGAACGGACCACATGACCTCCGACAGGGGCGTCTCGACCGTCGTCGGCTACGTCGTGACGCTCGGGGTCACGTCGCTACTCGTGACCGGGCTTCTCATCGCGGCGGGTGGCTACGTGCAGGACCAGCGGGAGGCGACCGTCCGGGAGGAGCTGAAAGTCATCGGTCAGCGTCTCTCGGGGGACGTGAGCGCCGCCGACCGCATCGGCCACGTCGGCGCGCCGAGCGACGTGCGCGTCCGACGGACGCTCCCCACCGAGACGGCCGGCACGACGTACAGCATCCGGCTCACCGACAGCGGGGGGGCAGCACGGCTTGTCCTGTCAGCCGACAGCCCATCGGTGGAGGTGACAGTCCCGGTCGCGCTCTCGGAAGACACCGTCGTCGCCGACTCCGGCGCCGGGGCGGGTGACATCGTCGTCAGCTTCGACCCCGGCAGTCCCAACGAGGTGACCATCGCGAATGGGTGACCGCGGCATAAGCGACGTCATCGGGTTCGTGCTGGTGTTCGGGCTCGTGCTGTCGACCGTCTCGGTCGTCTACGTGTTCGGCATCGGCGGCCTGCAGGACACCCGCGACCTCGAACGGGTGAACAACGCCGAACGGGCGTTCGACGTACTGGCGAACAACCTCGCCGATCTCTACGAACGGGACGCGCCGAGCCGAGCGACCGAGGTGAAGCTTGCGGACGCCGACCTCGGGTTCGGCACACCGACGGTCGTGAACGTCAGCGTGACGAACGGGGGGACGACCAACTACACCCGCAAGGAGATAGACCCACTCGTCTACACGGCCGACACCGCGACGCTAGAGTACGTCAACGGTGCGGTCATCCGGATGGACCGCGACAGCGGAACGACGCTACGGCGACCGAGGACGCAGTTCATCATGCAGGCCGGCGACCGGGTCGCGCTGTTCCCTATCATCGAGACGCGTGCCGGCGATGGACCCCAGCGAATCGGCGGCAGCACCACGACGCTCATCCGGGCGCAGACGGTCACGTCCGACGTGTTGCTGGCGAAAAACGACAGCGTCGCGGGCGCGGCGAACCTCGACGTGACGCTGAACGTCACGGCCTCCGACACCACGGAGGCGGCCGTCTGGGCGGCATATCTGGAGGGCGACATCCCCGACTCCTGGGACACCGACGGGGACGGTGACGTCTGTGCACGCACCGGCACGAAAGTGACCTGCACGCTCACGGTCGATCAACTGTACGTCCCGCGGACGGGCATCACGGTGCGACTGGCGTAGCTACCGGAACTCGACCGTGACCTCGTTCTCGGTGACGTGCATGTAGGTGACGTACTGGCCCGAGCCGCCGTAGCGGATGTTGCCCGACGAGAGTCCCTCGCTGACGCTCCCGCCGTTGCCGTTCTTGTCGTACACCTCCAGGTCCACTTCGTTCCCGAAGTTGGCGATGTAGTGGCGCACGAGGAAGTCCATCTTCTCGGAGGTGGGGTGGCCGCTCCCGTACTGGTTCGCGCCGTGGCCCGGGTGGGAGGCGATGGTCACGGGGTCGAGGAAAGCGCCGTTCGCCTTCGCCGGCGTCGTCGACAACAGGGCGTTGTTTCCGATGGACTGGTAGCTCATCGACTGAGAGGCGTTCGTGAGGTTGGCGACCAGCCGGACCTCGTTGTCGGCGTTACACTGTCCGCGGAACGCGTCCTCCTTCACCCACGACTGGTAACTGCTCCCGCCGTCGTCGGTGTAGTAAATCATCATGTCGGCCGTGAGGTCGTCGCAGTTCCCACCGTCACCCTGACGAAGGTGGATCTCGAGCCGTTTCTGACCGTTGCCCGACTCCGCGTACAGCGACCACTGGAGGTTGTTGAAGTTCGCGCTGTCTCCCTGGGTGGGCCGGAGCGTAATGTTGAACTCGTCAATCGCATGGCCGCTACTCAACCCCCGAAGTTCGACCGCACCGCCCTCTCCGGGCATATCGAAGCTCCCGGGACCGATGCCAAGCGAGACGAGTTTCACCCGGACCGTCTCGTTGGAGTCGTACGTGGTCACGCGACCCGCGGTCCGCTCACGGAAGTACGAGGCCCACGCCTCGTAGTACCGACTCTCTATCTTCACCTGGATGTTCCCGTTCGTCTGGGGGTTCTGGTAGGTGTGTGGCGAGGTGACCGAGGGGTCGGGAAACACCACGTTCGTCGGCGCCGACTGGCGGACGACTGCCGACGAACTCCCGGAGATGCCGCCGCTACCGGTGACCCGGACCATCGGGAACGTGAGCGTCGCACCCCGGTAGTGGAACTCGGGCGGGGAGACAATGCGGCCGGTGCCGTCGCCGTACGACGACCATACGCCGCCGCCCTGATACGCGACCGACCGGCCGTCCTGCTCGTAGACGACTGCACCGAGGTCGTTCTCGTAGATGACGTGGTCGCTCGTCCCCGAGTAGTTGTAGTGTTTTATCGTCACGTAGCCGGCGTCCGGGTCGATACGGTAGGTCCCTTCGGCCCCGCCGAGCGCGACCGTCTGGGTGTCCGTGCGGCCGAGCGCGACCTGCGAAGCAGTGGAGTCGAACTGTGTGAGCGCCTGCTGGGCCTGGTCGAACTCCGCAGTCTGTTGGGTGTCGGTGAGCGCCGCGCCACCCAGCACCGCGGCCGCAACCGCACCGATCATCGTGATACCGAGGACGAGCGCGAACCCGAGCGGCCCGGACTGACCACGGACGCCGACACGTACCATTCGATTACCGAACGGCATCCACGCGCATAAACGTCGTGGCCGTTTCGCCATCCGTCTGTCGACCGCCAGCCGCCACGACGAGTGCCGCGCGCACCAGCGACCCCGCGTGTCGCAACTGCACCCGATAAACAATCAATTCTTTCGCGTTTATCGTGGCTATATATGCCTATTCAGGCACTAAATAGAGCATATTTACTTATTTGTCCAGAATATAAATGTTATAATGACTCCAAACAGGTTATTAATAACCGTTAAGTAGAGCCGGGATGCTACGGTGTACCACGATGGCAGCCAAACAGCGACAGACGCTGAAGGACGTCAGTCACACACCCCCGACGGGCGAACCGGTCTCGGCCGTCTGGGAGCGCGGCAAGAAACGCGACGACGACTGATACGCCGGCTTTCTCGACGTCCACCGACCGGATAGCGACCGCTACGTCTCGGGGTCGCGAGTCTCCACCCGGTCGATGCCGAAGAACGTGTCGTCCTCGTCGTCCATCCGTCCGCCCATCGCGTACGCAACGACGCCACCGAGGGCACCGAGCGCGAGCCCCGCCTTGAGCCCGGTCGACCGGTCCTTCAGTACCGACCCCGCGAAGTAGCCGACCGCGAAGTTCAGGAGGGCGTTAAACACCGTGTTGGTGGTTCGGTCCATATCCGGGATTCCACGTTGTCAGGTAACAATCTTCTGCCGGACCGGACACCGATTCGTCACCCGACCATCGAGAGCACGGGATGGACCACGGCGTACCAGACGGCGTCGCCAGGCGTCAGCCAGCCGAACGCGTGGGCGACCGCGTCGTCGACCATCACGTAGCCGCCGACGGCGGCCCACAGGCGAGGGCCGGGCCTGTACCCCCGAGCCCACCCGTAGCCACGCCAGAACGGGCCGGCGACGGGCGCCGCGGCGGCCAGCCCCGCAGATACCACCGTCACGGCGGCACCGACCCGGTGGTAGTACGGCCACAGGAACACGAACGCGTACACCGCCACCACGACGCCCGCCGCCGTGACCAGCGGCTCGCGGTCCCGCTCGTCGTCCCACACCACCGCCACCGCCAGCAGGGCCACGAGCGCCCCGGCGTAGATGTGGTGCGGGAGCCTGACGTTGGTGAGCGGATGGTGTGGAAACATCGGTCGACCGCTGGAGGGAAACAGCGGCCCGTCCCGGTCGTCGGTAGGGCGACCCCATCGTTAGCCGGTCGCTACTCGCGGGTACCGACCGGCTGTCGAACGGGACGATGATGGATGGTAACCGTAGCGACCTGCCACGCAAGCGACACCAGGCGGAGCCGACAGCACCGCGAGGGCCGGCGACGCGAGGGAAGAAAGTGGACTCGCCGGGATTTGAACCCGGGGCCTTCCCCGTGCCAGGGGGATGATCTACCACTGATCTACGAGCCCTCGATGCACCCGTTCGTATCCCGGTCGAGGCCATAAACCCATCGAAGCGACGGCCGCGTGCGGGTGGGTTACACGCCGGAACGGCGAGTAGCAACCCCTAAGTGTGCGAACGACCGTTTCCCTATGGGAACCGCACGACCGCAAATCTGACATCGCCGTCCGCTTGGGCGGCTCGGGATTGCGGTAGTGTATCGCCGCTGTCACCAGCGGCACGCGGCCTGACGGCCGACCGCGAGCGGTCCGTGCAGTTCCAACCCAACTATGGCACGAATGCACACACGCCGTCGCGGCTCGTCCGGTTCCGACCGGCCCGCGACCGACGAACCCCCGGAGTGGAGCGACGTGGACAGCGAGGCCATCGAGGAGCGCGTCGTCGAACTCGCGGAGCAGGGGCACGACCCCTCCCAGATAGGGATGAAGCTCCGCGACGAGGGTGTCCAGGGGACGCCCGTTCCCGACGTGAATGCGGCGACCGGCAAGAAGGTCACCGAGATACTCGAGGAGAACGACGCCGACCCCGAGGTGCCCGAGGACCTCTACAACCTCCTCGAGCGCGCCGTCCGCCTCCGCGAGCACGTCGACGACAACCCGACCGACCACCAGAACAAGCGGGCGCTCCAGAACACGGAGTCGAAGATTCGTCGGCTCGCCGACTACTACCGCGGCGACGAACTCGACGAGTCGTTCGCGTACTCGTACGAACGCGCGGTCGAACTCACCGAGTAGATGTCCACGGCCGGTCGTCCGAACGCGTCAGCCCCCGCCGAGAGCCTCGCGGCCGCCGTCCGTGATGCCGGCTTCGTCCGGCTTGCGGGCACGGCCGACGGCGACGCCCTCGCGGCGGTCGGCGTGCTGGCTCGCGCGTTCCGCGCGACCGACATCCCGTTCAAGGCGTCCGTCCGGCGCGTCCCCCGCGACGACGGTACCGAGGCCGACGTGGTCGTCGGCGTCGGCGCCGACGTCGGGGACGTGTCCGTGACCGACGAGCCGCTCGCGGCCACCGCCTTCGAGGCGGCCCGCAAACTGGGCGCCGACCCCGACGCGATGCTCGCGCTGGCGGGTGCCGTCGCGGCCGGCGCCGTCCCGGGCGAGGATGCACCGCTGTACGAGGCGGCCGACTCCCGACTGGAACGGCGGCCCGGCGTCGCCGTTCCGGTCGCGGACCTCGCCGACGGGCTCGCACACTCGACGCTCGTCCACGCCGACTTCTCCGGCGACGGCGAGGCGGCCACCGCCGCGCTCGCGGAGCTGGACCTCCCGGCCGACCTCGACGCCGACGCCCACCGCCGACTCGCGTCGATGGTGGCGCTTCGCGCCGTCGATGAGGCCGCCGACCGCGCCGGCGAAGCGGTCGAGCGCGCGCTCCGCCCCTATGCGGGCGGCCCGTTCGAGACGCTGGGCGGCTACGCCGACGTGCTCGACGCCTGCGCCCGGGTCGCCCCGGGGACGGGCGTCGCGCTCGCGCTCGGCCACGAGCCGTCGGGCGCGCTGGACGCCTGGCGCGAGCACGGGCGACGGGCCCACGCGGCCGTCCGCGAGTCGCGGACCGAGCGCCACCGCGGCGTCGTCGTCGTCCACGCCGAGGGCGACGCGCCGCTGGGCACCGTCGCCCGCCTGACCCACGCCTACCGCTCGCCCGAACCGCTCGTGCTCGCCGTCGCCGACGGCGAGGCGGCGGCCCACGGCGCGGGCGCGTTCGAGGCGCTCGACCGGGCGGCGACGGCGGCGGACGCGACCGCGACGGGACGACACGCGACCGGCCACGCACGGGACGTCGACCGCGAGGCGTTCGTGACCGCGCTCAGGGAGGCAGTATGAGGCGGGCGACCATCCGGACGCGACACGCCGACGCCGAGACGGTGGCGGCCGCACTCCGCCCGGACAACACCGCCGAGATGACGACCCGGGTGGACGGCGACTGCGTCGTGACGACCATCGAGCGCGATTCGACGAGCGGACTCCGGACGACCGTCGACGACTACGTGACGAACCTGCAGGTAGCACAGCAGATGACCGACACAACCCACACATCATGAGCGAACGAAGCGTATCCAAGCAGAAACAGGAGAAGCGGTGGTACACCGTCATCGCCCCGGAGCTGTTCGACCGGGCCGAACTCGGTGAGACCCCCGCCGACGAACCGGAACAGCTGTACGACCGAACCGTCGAGACGACTCTCGGCGACATCGAGGACGACGCCGGCGAGAACAACACGAAACTGACGTTCCGCGTCAACGACGTGGGTTCCGACGCCGTCTACACCGAGTTCGTCGAGCACGAACTCACCCGCGACTACCTGCGTAGCATGGTCCGTCGCGGCTCCTCGAAGATAGAAGCCTTCGAGACGGTGCTGACGACCGACGACCACCGCGTCCAGGTCCAGCCCGTCGCGTTCACGACGAAAAAGGCCGACCACAGCCAGGAGCGGGCCATCCGCGAGACGATGGTCGACATCGTCCGGGACGCCGCCAGCGAGCGCACCTTCGACGAACTCGTCAAGAGCGTCGTCGAGGGGCGGCTCTCGTCGGCCATCTACGCCGACGCCAAGAGCATCTACCCGCTCCGGCGCGTCGAAATCCAGAAGCTCACCCTCGAAGCGCGGCCCGAGGAGGTCGCCGCCGAGGAGGAGGCCGCCGTCGACGTCGACGAGGAGGACGTCGACGTCGACGAGGACGCCGAAGAGTAACCACCCGACTTCTTCCGTTTATTCACGGCCGGTAGCCGTGGGGCCGCGCATCGTCGCACCAGCCCAGCCGGCGACGCGGGGTGCCGACGGCGCGAACCGCGTCACTCGGTGACGACGACGGTGCCGACCATCCCGCCGCGCTCGTGGGGGATACAGAAGTAGGGAAACTCCCCGGCCGTCTCGAACGTGTGGGCGTACGTCTCGCCCGACTCGATGATGCCGGTCGGATACTCGTCGCGGGCCGCTCGCTCGGCGTCGAACCCCCCCGACGCGAAGTACGCCGCCCCCTCCGGGAGGCCGTCCTCGTAGGCGGTGACGCTGTGACCTCGCGAGGAGTTGTTCCCCCAGACGACCCGGTCGCCGACGGAGACTTCGATGCGCTCAGGGTCGAACCGGTTCGCGGTCATCCCAACGTCGAACTCCTCCTCCGCGAGACCGGTGCCGAAACAGCCGGCAAGCGCCGCAGTGGCGCCCGTACCGGTCGCGGCCAGGAACGTCCGGCGGTCCATACCGGCTCTCGGTGCTGGACGGGCATAGGCGGTCCGATTCGAGCGCCGAAAACGAACCGCATAAGGGAGCGACCCCCGCACGCGGAGGTATGCAACCCCGGTTCGTGGGGCGGCTCGCGCTGGCCGACGTCGTCACCGTGGTCAACGCCGCGGTGGGGTTCGCGGCCGCCGCCGCGGCGACCCACTCGCCGTCGCTGGCGGCCCGCCTCGTCCTGCTGGGGGCCATCGCGGACGGCCTGGACGGCGTGCTGGCGCGCCGCTACGGCTCCAGCCCCGCCGGGGAGTTCCTCGACTCGCTTGCCGACGTGGCGACGTTCGCCGTCGCACCCGCGATGCTCGTGTTCGCCGTCGCCTCGGGCGCGTGGGGGCTGGCCGCCGACGCCCGGACCGCCGCCGCGGTGGGACTCCCGGCCGCGTTCGTCGCCGTCGCCGTCCTCCGGCTCGGTCTTTACACCGCCGACGACGTGGGGAACGACCACACCGTCGGCGTGCAGTCGACGCTGGCGGCGACGCTTCTGGCCGCGGGCTACCTCGCGGGCGTCACCGCGCCCGTCGCCTTGCTGGCGGCGACGGCGCTGTTCTGCTATCTGATGGTCGCGCCCGTCCGGTATCCGGACCTCTACGCCCGCGACGCGCTCGTCCTCGGTGGGTTGCAGGCGCTCGCGGTGCTGTTCCCGACCGTGGTGGGGGGCGTGTTCCCCCGCGCGCTCCTGGTGGCGGCGCTGGCGTATCTCCTGCTTTCCCCCCGGTTCTACTGGCGCGAGTGACGCCGCGCGCGAGCGCGCCGAAGGGAAACGCCCTTATTCCGAACTTACGCAGTACCCTCTATGAGCGACGGGGACGACGACGCCCAGGACGCGCCCGACGAGGCGGACGCGCCCGACGAGACCGAGGAACCCGACGAACAGCCCGAGGAAACGGACGCCGAGAGCGACCCCGACGGCGACGAAGACCAACAGCCCGAGGAAACTGACGCCGAGGCAGACGAAGACGCCGAAGCCGAGGACGCAGACGAAGACGCCGACGAAGACGCCATCGCCACGAACCTCGGCGAGGAGGAACTGAACGAACGCCTCGACGACGTCGAGGCGAGCCTCGAGGAGGCCGAGACCGAGGACGACCTCGACGACGTCGAGGCACAGCTTGACCGCGTCGAGACGGCACTGGAGACGGCCGACCTCCCCGAACCCGACGACGAGGACGAGGAGGACCCCCGCGAGGAAATCGAGGGGCGCATCGGTGACATCCGCAACGACATCGAGGACGCCCGTGGCCCGTACGGCGAGGACGTCGTCGCGGACATCGAAGACGCGAAGGCGACCGTCACCGACACCGAGTGGACCGAGGACGGCGAGGAAGACGCCGCCGCAGTCGTGAACGAGTTCGTCGCCAGCGTCGAGGAGACGCTCGACGCGAGCATCGACGCCGGCACCGACTTCCCCGAAGACCACGCCGAGGCGCTCGACCTCGCGGCGGCGGCCGTCGAGGACGCCGACCTCGACGCCGACGACGACGCCGAGACCATCGCCGACCTGCTGGAAGCGACCGACGAACTGACGGCGGGCCTTGACGACGCCGAGGAGTGGGACGACCTCACCGTCGTCGAACAGCTCGACGCCCAGGGGTTCTACGACCGGCTGAACTCCGAGAACCGGAAGGATTTCCCGCCGGAGCTGAACGTCGTCCGCATCGCCGAACAGGAGAACGACCCCGAGCGCATCCTGCTGGGGTTCGACTACTTCGAGTCGGACTTCATGGAGGAGAACTGCATCGACGCGTTCCGTCGGATGGGCGCGCCCGAGGCGTACGACGCGATGATGGAACTCGCACAACGGCGCGACCGGCCGGCCATCGAGGTGCTCGGCAAAATCGGCAACGACGACGCCTGCGAGACGCTCCACGACTACATCGCCGACGAGTCGAACCCGCCGCTCCAGAAGACGGTGCTGAAGGCGCTCGGCGAAATCGGTAGCGAGGCGTCGACCCAGCCGGTCGCCGACCGCCTCGTCGCGGAGGACCCCGAGGTGCGGTCGCAGGCGGCGCGCGCGCTCGGCCGCATCGGCGACACCCGCGCCATCGACCCGCTCGCGGACACCCTGGCGGACGACGACAGCGACAACGTCCGTGCCGCGGCCGGGTGGGCGCTGGTCCAGATAGGCACCGAACGCGCGCTGGAGACGGCCGCCCAGTACGTCGACGACCGCTCGTACATCGTCGAGAACGAAGCCGAGAAAGCCGCCCAGCGACTCGACGCCGCGGCTCCCTCGGCCTGAACTTCTTGTAGCAAGCCGCGGCCACCGGGCGCGTGCGCCCGGTCGTCCCCCTCGTCGCGCTCGCCGCACTCATACTGACAGCCGTAGCGGCGCCCGTGGGGGCCGGCACGACACCCCAGGTCGTCGCGGTCCACCCCAACCCCGTCGCCGACGGCGACCGCGGCGAGTTCGCCGTCGTCCGATTCCCAGTGGTCGCCGACCTCGCCGCCTACACGCTCACCGACGGCGAGGACCGCGTTCCGCTCCCGAACCGGACCGTCGAGGGGCGGGTCGTGCTCGCCGCCGACCCCGGGGCCATCGCCCGCAACGCGACCGGCCGCCTGATTCGGCTCGACGCGTTCCCCGCGCTGGCGAACGACGGCGACCGGGTTCGACTCGTCCGGGAGAACCGAACCGTCGCTGGCCTCCGGTACGGAGACGCGCCCGAGGGAGAGACGTACCGGAACGGGACGTGGCACGCGCCCGCCGCCACCGACCGCCCCGTCGTCCATGCCGGGCCGGGCACTGCCCGCGCGTTCGTGCTCCCCGACGCGCCGCGTGCCCCGCTGTCGGCCGTCCGGAACGCCTCCGACCGGGTACTGCTCGCGGGCTACACGCTCACGTCGGCCCGCGTCACCCGCGCGCTCCTCGCGGCCGGAGAGCGCGGCGCGCGGGTCCGCGTGCTCGTGGACGGCGCGCCGGTCGGCGGGCTCTCGCGTATCGAAGCCACTCGCCTCAACCGGCTCGCGGCCGCCGGCATCGAGGTCCGGGTCGTCGGCGGCCCGCGTGCCCCGTACGCCTTCCACCACGCGAAGTACGTCGTCGCGGACGGCCGCGCGACCGTGTTGACGGAGAACTGGAAGCCCGCCGGCACGGGCGGCGCGTCCTCTCGGGGCTGGGGCGTGACGCTGTCGGACCGCGACGCCGTTCGGGCGCTGGCGGCGACGTTCCGCGAGGACGCCGACGCGTTCGGCGCCGTCGACTGGCGCCGGTTCCGGCGCGGGAAGACGTTCGAGCCGTCGAACGCCTCCCGGGGGTCGTACCCCGCGAACATCGCTCCGGTACGGGTTCCGTACCAGAACGCCTCGGTACTGGTCGCGCCGGACAACGCCGAACGTGCGGTCGTCAGACGACTCCGGCGCGCGAACGAGTCGGTTCGCGTCCTCCAGATGTCGGTCGGCGACGCCGGACAGCCGTTCCTCGCGGCGACGGTGGCGGCCGCACGCCGCGGCGTCGAGACACGCGTCCTGCTGTCGGGCGCGTGGTACGCGGCCGAGGAGAACCGTGCCGTCGTGGAGCGACTGAACGCGCTGGCCGACCGCGAAGGACTGCCGCTGTCGGCGCGGTTGGCACGGCCTCGCGGGCGGTTCGAGAAGGTCCACGCGAAGGGGGCAGTCGTCGACGACACCGTCCTGCTCGGGAGCCTCAACTGGAACAACCACTCCGCTCGCGAGAACCGCGAGGTAGTGGTCGCGCTCCGGGGTCCCCGGGTGGCGGACTACTACCGGCGGGCGTTCGACCGCGACTGGCGTGCCAGCGGCGAGCGACTGCCGGTCGGACTGCCGGTCGCGCTGGCGGTCGGCGCGGCCGCGTGTCTGCTCGCGGCCCGCCGACTACGCTTCGAGTCTTAGCATCGCTCGTCACACACGCGGTCGATGATGCGTCCCGTCGAGAGCAGTTCACCCTCGTACTCGGGTTCGCGGGCGCTGGCGCGGGCCACCTCGCAGTCGATGCCGCGCCCGGAGAGCGCCTCCCGGAGCGCGTCGGCGTCGTGGTGCTGGTCGTGACCCAGCGCGATGACGTCCGGGTCGATGGCCTCGATGGGGACGAAGATGTCCTCCTCGTGGCCGAGCCGCGCGTCGTCCACCGGGTCGAGGGCGGCGACCATGTCGCGCCGCTGGCGGTCCGGCAGTATCGGTTTCTCCTTGTGAGTGACGTTGTCGCGGCGGGCGATGATGACGTGCAACCGGTCGCCCATCGCCTTCGCGTCCGCGAGATAGTGGAGGTGGCCGGGATGCAGGAGATCGAAGGTGCCCTGCGCGACGACCGTCCGGCTCATCGTCGCTCCTCCTCGCGCAGTTCCGCGTCGATATCCGCCTGGGTGAAGTCGAAGAACTCGTCCTCGCCGACGTCCACGTCGAGCACGTCCAGCCCGCGGGGCTCACCCTGCCGGTCGAACGCCTTCCAGTCGTGGCGGCCGTACGGCGCGCCGATGATGATGTGGACCTTCCCCTTCCCGAACGTCCCGAGGTCCGCATCGGATGGACGGAGCACCCCGTTCGGGTGCGAGTGGACCGACCCCGCCGCACGGGTGTCGTTGGGTATCATGCTCGTCTTCACCGTCGCGGAGACGGGGTTCGACTCCGTTCCCGGGATGACGAGCACGTCCGTGATGACCGTGCCGTCCCGGTCGAGCCCGAGGCTCCGGGCGTCTTCCCCGCGCAACAGCCCCATGTACTCGTCGGGGTGGGCGTCCTCGGAGGCCTGGAGCGCGAACTCCAGTGCGTCGGCGGCGATGCCGATGACCTCGCTCGACCGGAACAGCCGCATACAGAAATCACGGCTCGCGCGACAACTAAGCGTTCCGATAGGGCCCACCGAGGGCGCGACCGGGCCGCCCGACGCCCTCGTCCCCCAAGTGACAAGCCTTAAACTCGGAGGACACCCACCTTCCGGCAATGACTGCGTCCGCTGACGGCGACGTCGACGCGACCGACGAGTCGGTCGTGTACGACCTCGCCCCCGGCTGTACGACCGAGGACGTCGAGGAGGGCGCCCGCTACCACGCCACCGTCAACGGTGTCGTGGAGTACGGCGTGTTCGTCGACTGCTCGGAGCACGTCTCGGGTCTCGTCCACGACTCCGAACTCTCCGGCGACTACGACGTCGGCGACGAACTCGTCGTCGAACTCCTCGACGTCCGAGAGAACGGCGACCTCTCCTTCACGGAGGTGTCCGTCGACTCGCCGCGAACCGTGACCGTCGACCCCGGCGAGCGCGCCAGCGTCGACGATCTCGCTGAGCGCGTCGGTTCGACCGTCCACCTCGACGGCGAGGTCGTCCAGATAAAACAGACCGGTGGCCCGACCCTGTTCCAGGTGCGTGACGGCACCGGCGTCGTCCCCTGTGCGGCCTTCGAGGAGGCCGGCGTCCGCGCGTACCCCGAGGTCGACCTCGACGACGCCGTCCGCGTCACCGGCGACGTGGAGCGGCGGGAGGGCGCGCTCCAACTCGAGGTCGACGAGCTCCACCGCCTCGAAGGCGAGGCCGAAACCGAGGTCCGCGAGCGGGTCGAGGCCGCCGTCGCCGAGACGGCCGCGCCCGCGGACGTGGAGCCGCTGGTCGACTGGCCCGCCTTCGAGAAACTCCGCGACGACCTGCGGGAGGTCGCGGAGTACCTCCGGCGTGCCGTGCTCGACTCCCGGCCGATTCGGATGCGCCACCACGCCGACGGCGACGGGATGTGTGCGTCCGTGCCCGTGCAGGTCGCGCTGGAGAACTTCATCGCGGAGACCCACGAGGACGCGGAGGCCCCGCGACACCTGTTCAAGCGGCTCCCCTCGAAGGCGCCCTTCTACGAGATGGAGGACGTCACGCGCGACCTGAACTTCGCGCTCGAGGACGAGGAGCGGCACGGCCAGCGGCTCCCCCTCCTGTTGATGCTCGACAACGGCTCGACGGAGGAGGACACGCCCGCCTACCGCGCGCTCGATCAGTACGACATCCCGGTGGTCGTCGTCGACCACCACCACCCCGACCCCGAGGCGGTCGCACCGCTGGTCGACCGGCACGTCAACCCGTACCTCCACGACGAGGACTACCGCATCACGACGGGGATGATGTGCGTCGAACTCGCGCGGATGATAGACCCGTCGCTGACCGACGAACTGCGACACATCCCCGCGGTCGCCGGCCTCGCAGACCGCTCGAAGGCCGACGCGATGGACGACTACCTCGCGCTCGCCAGCGAGGAGGGGTACGACGAGGACGACCTCCAGGACATCGGCGAGGCGCTCGACTACGCGGCCCACTGGCTCCGCTACGACTCGGGCGACGTGCTCATCGAGGACGTGCTCAACGTCGGCGGCGACGCCGACCGCCACGCCGAACTCGTCGAGTTCCTCTCGGAGCGGGCCGAACGCGACGTCGACCGACAGCTGTCGGACGCGCTCCCCCACCTCGAGTACGAGAAACTCGACAACGACGCCCACCTCTACCACATCGACCTCGACGAGCACGCCCACCGGTTCACCTACCCCGCACCGGGGAAGACCACCGGCGAGATACACGACCGGAAGGTCCAGGAGACGGGCGACCCCGTCATCACCATCGGCTACGGTCCGGACTTCGCGGTCCTGCGGTCCGACGGCGTGCGGCTCGACATCCCGAACATGGTGTCGGAACTCGACGACGAGCTACCGGGCGCGGGCGTCTCCGGCGGCGGCCACCTCGTCGTCGGCTCCATCAAGTTCGTTCCCGGGATGCGCGAGGCGGTGCTCGACGCGCTGGTCGAGAAGATGGGCGACGCGGAACTCGACGAGAGCCTCCGGAGCACGCTCGTCCAGGACGACTGAGCGGGCCAACGCCTAACTCCCCGGGTGTCGATACCCGGATATGCCACACCGAACCGACGTGCCCGTGCGGTGGGGCGACACCGACGCGGGCGGGCTCATCTACTTCCCCCGGTACTTCCATCTGTTCGTGGTCGGTCTCAACGACTACTTCGCGCCCGTCGAGGACCACCTGATGGCGTCGCTTCGCGACCGGGGCCACGCCCTGCCGGCCGTCGACGCCTCGGCGTCGTTCGAGGCGCCGCTCCGGGCCGGCGACACCGCGAGCGTCGAGACGCGCGTCGAGGAGACGGGGGAGTCGTCGCTGTCCGTCGCGTTCGACGTGGAGAAGGCGGCCGACGGCGAGGCGGCGGCCGGCGGTGAGGTGACGTTCGTGCTCGTCGACGAGGCGTTCGAGCCGGCGCCGCTTCCCGACGAGATGCGGGCGACGGTCGAGGCTCGCGGCGACTGAGCCCCCGCGGAACTACAGGTAGCCGTTGTCCGCGAGCCGTTCGACCCCCTCGCGGAGGCGTTCCTCGCTGGCGGCATAGGAGAGCCGCGCGTAGCCGGGCGTGCCGAACGCGCTCCCGGGGACGGTGGCGACGTGGGCGTCCTCGATGGCCCCCTCACACCACGCCTGGTCGTCCTCGTCGACGGGGAGCATCATGTAGAACGCGCCGTCGCCGACCGGGACGTCTTTCCCGTGGTCGGCAAACAGGTCCGCGAGCATGTCGCGGCGCTCGCTGAACGCCGCGCGCATCTCCTCGACGGCGTCGTCGGTGTTCTCAAGCGCCTCAACGCCCGCGTACTGGACGAAGTGGGTCGCACAGGAGACGGAGTGGCTGTGCAGTTTGGAGGCCTGGTCGACCAGCGGCGCCGGCGCGGCGAGGTAGCCGAGCCGCCAGCCGGTCATCGAGTACGCCTTCGAGAACCCGTTTATCGTCACCGTGCGGTCGCCCATCCCGTCGAGCGAGCCGAGCGACGTCTGTTCGACGTCGTAGGTGATGGCGTCGTATATCTCGTCGGAGATGACCGTCACGTCGTGCTCGACGGCGATGTCGCGAACCCCTTCGAGCGCGGCGTCGGAGAACACCGCCCCGGAGGGGTTCGACGGCGAGTTGACGACCAGCAGTTCGGTGTCGTCGCTCACCGTCTCCCGGAGCGCGTCGAGCGCGGGCTCCAGCTGGAACCCGTGGCCCGAGAGGTCGACCCGCGAGAGCTCCGCGCCGGCCATCTTCGCCATCGCCTCGTAGCTGACCCACGCCGGGTCCAGCAGGACGACTTCGTCGCCGTCGTCGACGAGCGCCTGGAACGTCTCGTACAGCGCCTGCTTCGCACCCGGCGTGACGATTATCTCGTCGGTGCCGTAGTCGAGGCCGTCGCCGGCGAGTTTCTCGACGATGGCCTCCTTCAGCGGCGGGATGCCGTTCGAGGGGGCGTACCCCGTGTGGCCGTCGTCCATCGCCTGCTTGCCGGCCTCGGTGACGTTCTCGGGGGTGGGGAAGTCCGGCTCCCCGACGGAGAGGTCCACGACGTCGACGCCATCCGCCTCCAGTTCGGAGGCGAGGTTGGAGATGGCGAGCGTCGCGCTCGGTTCAACTCGTCGTACGCGGTCGGCGAAGTCCATGCTCATAGTTCCTCTGCGAGGTCGATGGCGCTCTCGACGGCCTCGGCACCTTTCGGGATGCGCTCTTCGGCCTCGGCCTGGCTCATCCCCGGCCCGGAGACGCCGAAGGCGACCGGCGTGTCGCGGTCGAGCGACACGTCGGTCAATCCCGTCGCGGCCGCGTCCGCGATGACGCGGTCGTGGTCGGTGTCGCCGGTGATGATGGCTCCGATGACGGCGACGGCGTCGACCTCGTCGCGCCGCGCCAGTCGGTCGGCCGCCAGCGGCGCGTCGTACGCGCCGGGCACCTCGATGGTGTCGACGATGTCGGCGCCGCGCTCTGCGGCGGCCTCGCGGCCGGCCGCCTCCATCTCGTGGGTGATGGGCCGCTCCTTGTTGAACTGGGCGACCACCAGTCCGAGGCTGACCATACGCGAGGCGTAGCGAGCGCCGACCAAAGAACTGCCGTTTCGTGCAGACCGCCCGCAGATGGGGCCGCCGGACGCGGGGCTGGTGGACGATTGAGCCGGAAGGCGAAGGTGGGGGCGGGAGCCCCGAGTGGCGGGCGCGGAGCGGATGCGGCCGGGCACCGGGCGGACCCGGCCTGTGTGGTGGCCGTAATCTGCCTCCGCGACGAGAAAAGCGTCGCTTTGGCAATCGGGGGTTCGGCGGCCCCACTGATAAACGTTCGTTTCCAGCCACCACCGCGGGCCGTTGGTTTCGAGCCAGTCGGACCGGCGCCGCTACAGCCGTCGGTCCCGCAACGCGGGGAACTCCTCGCGGACCCGCTCGACCCGCTCCGGGTCCAGGTCCGCCGTGACGAGCGCGGGTTCGTCGCTCGAGGAGGCCAGCACCGTCCCCCACGGGTCGTACACCGTCGACCGACCGACGAGTTCGGCGTCCTCGAACGTGCCGGAGCCGTTGGCAGTGGCGACGTACGTCTGGTTCTCGACCGCACGCGCCTGCGGAAGCAGTTCCCAGTGTTCGACCCGCGGGTACGGCCACGCGCTCGGCACGCAGACGAGCGTGACGCCCGCCTCGACTAGCTCGCGGTACAGCTCCGGGAAGCGGAGGTCGTAACACGTCGTCGTCCCGACGGTGAACCCCTCGAACTCGGCGACGCCGAGCGTCTCGCCGGGGACGAGCAGGCGCGACTCGGCGCTCTCGTAGCCGAACAGGTGGTGTTTGCGGTAGACGGCCAGCCGCTCGCCCGCGCGGTCGAAGAGGACGGCGGTGTTCGCCAGTCCCTCCTCGGCGGGGCCGCCGTCGGTCGTCGAGAGGTCCTCGACGACGGAGCCGGCGAGCACGCCCACCTCGTTGTCGCGGGCCGCCTCGCGGACCCGCGAGAGGGAGGGGCCGTCGAGCGGTTCGGCGTCGCGCTGGTAGCAGTCGAACGCGAAGTAGCCGACGTTGAACAGCTCCGGCAGAACGACGAGGTCCGCGCCGTCGGCGGCGGCCGTCTCGATGGCCGCGACAGCGCGGTCGACGTTCGCGGAGACGGCACCGGCCTCGACGTGGTGCTGGGCGAGTGCGAGTCTCATGGGTCGGAATCGAGCCCGAGCGCGTCGCGGAGCGCGGCTTCCAGGTTGTCGAGTTCGCCGTCGAGGTTCCGCTCGAAGAACGTTTCGACGCCGGGGACGCGCCCGTCGACGACGAACTGGTTGGTGACGCGCGTCCGGCCGTCGACGCGCTCGATTGTGTGTTCCCCCTGGACGCGCATCACCTTCGAGGTGCCGACGAAGCGGACGTACTCGCCCTCGCGGCGCTCGACGTCCTCGGTCTCGACTGCGATGGTGCGGTCGGTGAACCGGACCGGAATCTCGAGATGCCAGATGGCGCTCTCCGGGCCAGTGAGCTCGAAGTCGACGACGGCGCTGATGGGGCGGGCGCGCCGCTCCGGGTCGGAGATGAACTCCCAGACAGGCTCCGGCGGGGCGTCGAGTTCGAACGTCCGCTCGACCCGTACGGTCATACGCACCGCTGGAGGGGACGAGAGTTAAAACCGCCCGCTCCGGGTCGGGAGGTCACTCCGGGGTGACCCGCCACGTGGTCGAGCGCGCACGCCCCCACTTCTCGATGTCGACGTCGTCGGACTCCTCCGCGAGGCGTGGGAGCCGCGTCCCCACCTGCTTCGCCGTGAGCCCGATGGCGTCCGCGATATGCTTGGCGCGGAAGTACCGCTTCCCCGCGTCCGCGCGGTCGCGGAGGTACGCGAGGATGCGCTCGTCCTCCTCGTCGGGTTCGGCCATACCCCTGCTAGCGGATTATCGAACTTAAACTTGCGCCGTCGTGGTCTCAGTCGTACAGATGGAGCGCCGCGACCAGCAGTGCCCCGAACAGCATCGCGCCCGCGAACCCCCACCCCGAGAGGAGCTGTTGGTGGTTGAGCGCCGACACCAGCATCACGAGCGCGCCAGCGAGTCCGAGCACCGCGAACAGCGCGGCCAGCCCCACGCGTTTGTCCGACCGTTCTGAAGTTGCCATACCGGTCGTTCCGACGACGCCCACTTAATCCCCGCGTTCCACCCCTGTCGTGCGGCAACCGACTTATCATGCCGCCCCTGCCAGAGCATCGCATGGCTCGGGAGGACCGAACGCTCACCGGACCGTTCGCGGCGACCGGGGCGCTGTCCGGCGTCCGCCTCGACGCCGTCGTGACGGCGATACAGGTGTGGTCCATTACGGGCGTCGTGCTCGACGTGCGCTCGCACGTCGCCGGCTTCGACTTCGCCGAGGAGGGGTTTCTGACGCCGGAACACGCCATGTTCTACTCGGGCTTTCTCGCGCTCGCGGCGCTGGTCGCGGCCGTGTCCGTCCGCCGCTACCGCGAGGGCGCGAGCCTCGGGCACGCACCGCCGGTCGGCTACCGCCTGGGTGCGGTCGGGCTCGTCGTGTTCGCGCTCGGCGGGCCGGGCGACCTGCTGTGGCACACCGCGTTCGGCGCGGAGTCGGACGTGGAGGCGCTCGTCAGCCCGACGCATCTCGCGCTGGCGACCGGCGGCGTCCTGTTCGCCACCGCCCCGTTGCGCGCGACGCTGGCCCGCGGCGGCGAATCCGGTTGGCGGCAGGCGCCCGCCGTCGTCGGCCTGCTGGTCGCGGCGGCGCTGGCCGCCCTGTTCAGCCTCTACGCGCAACCGGCGTTCGTCGTAGCGGGTGCCGGGGGCACCCACCCCGCGGTCGGGCTCGCGGCCGTGCTCTGGCAGGCGGTGCTGGTCGGCGGTGTCGTCGCCTACTATCTCACGCGGCTCCGGCCGACGGTCGGCGCCGGGACGCTACTCGTCGGCAGCCCGGTCGCCGCCGTCGCGGTCGTCGGTGGCTCGCCCGCACTGGCCGTGCCCGCAGTCGTGGCAGGACTCCTGCTGGACGCCGCGGTGTGGGCCGGCGTGGCGACCGGGAGCCGTCGCCGGCTACTGGGGGCGGTCGCCGGGACGACGGCGCTCGTGACCGCCGGTCAGTTCGCCGCCGTCGCCGTGACCGCGGGACTGGCCTGGAGTATCCACCTGTGGGCCGGCGCCGTGTATCTGGCCGCCTGCGTGGGCGCGCTCGTCGGACTGCTCGCGGTGCCCGCCGGCGAGCGGCGGTCAGAAAGCATATAGACGGCCGCCGTGTTGGGCCCGCTAATGGACGTTCGGGCGCTGTTTCTCGGCTCCAAACTCAAGGCGTTCCTCACCGCAGTCGGCCTCCTGACGTTCAGTATCGGCGGCGGGTTCGTGCTCGGCGTGTTCGGCGCGCCGACGGTCGCCGACGTCGACAATCGGTTCGGTGCCACCTCGGAGGAGACGACCATCGTGGAGACGGACCTCGTCGTCGACAACCCGAACCCCATCGGGGTCCGGCTGGGCGGGACGACGGTGAACTACACCGTGATGATGAACGACGTGGCGATGGCGAGCGGGCAGAAGGAGGGACTGGAGATAGAGACGGGCAACTCGACGCTGAACTTTACCACGGAGATGCGCAACGACCGCATCCCGCCGTGGTGGGCCTCGCACATCCAGAACGACGAGGTGACCAACGTCACCATCGACGCGCGGGTCGACACCTCCATCCTCGGCAACCGCCAGTTCGACATCGAGCAGAACAGGCGGGTCGAGACGAACATCATCGGCCAGTTCAACTCCGACGAGGCGCGCCCGGTCCACGGGCCGGAGAACCCCCTGTACTCGAACCCGGTGCTCTACATCAACGAGACGAGAGCGGAGTGGGGCGACGTCGACCGCGAGTCGACGCCCATCGACATGGCGTTCACCGTCTACAACCCACAGTTGAAGCCGTACACCATCACCGAAGTCGGCTACGAGATAACGATGAACGACATCCCGGTCGGGGAGGGGGCGACCGACCGGGCGTACGTGGTACCGGGCGGGGCGACGGAGGTCGTCCGGACGGCCCCGACCATCGACAATCAGCGGCTCGACGAGTGGTGGGTGAGCCACCTCCGCAACGACCAGGTGACGGCGCTCCGCATCGACTTCTACGCGACGGTCGAACTGCCGGGCACCGACCAGCAGATACGGGTGCCGCTCGACCGGCTGACATACGAGAAGACCATCGAGACGGACATCTTCGGGACGAAGAACGCCGATGGCGGACGCGACGGGTCGACCCCGACCCCGACGGCCACGCCCGAGGGCACCGACGGCGGCATCGTCGACTCGCCGGTCGATTCGCCGGTCGATTCCCCCGACGACGCGCCGCTGGACTCGCCGGTGTCGACGCCGACCGCGACGCCCGCACCCGTCGAGACCACGCCCACCGCGACGGAGACCGGCGGCCTCATCGGGTGACCGGCGACAGGGTTTTGACCCCGCCCGGTGTACGGCCGGGTGCATGAACCGGAGTGCCACCGCTCCTGGTCGAGTTCTCCCGTGAGGAGCCAGTAGCGACGAGCGACGGCGAATCGATTCTGGTCGAGATAGACGGTACCCAGCACCGGCTGTCGCGTGCGGCCGCCCGCGAACTGCAGGCGGCCGTCGGCGACGCGCTGGTCGAGCGCCGCGAGTTCCTGCACACCAGCGGCGAACATCGCGAGGACGGCAGTTACGTCGTCGCGCGCCGCGGTGCCGACAGCGCGGGCAACGAGAAGGTGTTCGACGCGTTCGCACGCGTCGAGCGCCTGTACGAGCGACTGCCCGAGACGTTCACCGCCGAGGACGTGAGCCGGACCGGCATCACCGGCTCCCGGCGCCACATGCTGGTGCGTCACTTCGCGGAGCATCCGGCGTTCGACTGCGCCATTAGCCGCCGGAACCCGTTGACCGTCGAGAAACGAGAGTCGTGCGAGGAGTCGGAGGTGAGCGCCGCGCCTGCCGACTAGGCGATGGTGACGTACTCGCTGTCCTCGTTGAGCGCGAGGTTCGTCGCGATTTCGGCGTTACGGACCGCGTACTGGGCGGTCTGCTGGAGCGCGACCAGCACCTCGCGCACCCGGAGCAGGTCCTCGTTGGACATCTCCGGGAGGTCCATCAGGATGTCGGTCTGCCGGTCGTCGATTTCCCGGAACAGCCGCCGGGTCTCGATGGCGAGGTCGTAGTCGCGCTCGACGGCCGACCGCACGCCTTTCTCGGTCACCTCGTTGACCGAGTCGGTGAACTCGCGGATGCGCCGCATCGTCGCGTCGTCGACGCTGAGGGTGTGACCCTCCGTCTCGAGGACGATTTCGGCGATGTCCTCGGCGTTGTCCGCGGTGAGTTCGAGGTTCTTCGCGATGGAGCGGTAGCCGATGAGCGGGAACCCCGAGTCGAGCCCCACGGCCCGCGCGAGGTTCGGGTTCTGGTAGGCCGTGAAGATGAGGCGGAGCAGGAGGACGAAGATCTTGTTCGCCTGCCGCTCGCGGTTCAGCGCCCGCTGTGCGAGGTCCGGGTTGCCGTGGGCAAGCGCCTTCACCGCCTCGTTGCGCATCGTCGACCCCGTGGATTCGAGGCGTTCGAGCAGGTTGTCGAGCGTGAAGTCCTCCGGGTCCACCGAACACCGGATGGCGATGCGTTCGGGCGTCTCCTCGATGACGCCCAGCCCCATCAGTTGCGTCTCGGCGTTGTAGACGGCGTTGATGGTCTGTGAGTCGAGGGTGCCGCCCTCCTCGACTTCGACCTGGATGACGCGGCGTCCGAGCACGTACTGTGCGAGGATGGCGCGCTCGACGGCGTCCGACTCCAGTTCGTCGGCGTGGATGACCGCCTCCGACTCCTCCTGCTGGACGGACTCCGGCATGACGGTGAGCGTCCCCTTCCCACCGATGCGAAGCGACACCTCGTCGCCCTTCTCGACGTCCTGTGCCTTCGCCCACTCCGCGGGCAGCGTCATCGCCAGCGTCGACGGCCCCAGCCGCTGTACTTTGCGTGTCTCCATATACCGCACCCTCTGCTTTGCACACCCTTAAGGTTCACTAATGGGGGTAAAGACGAATGGCCGGTGATTAGCCAGTGGGGGAGACAATCAGACGACTTTCAGCAGACGGCGCTCGAACTTCCCGACGCGGACCCGTTGCCAGCCCCGGAGCTGTTCGTCGAGGTCCGGGTCGCCAGTGTCGACTCGGAGGACGCCGATGTCCTCGAGTTTCTTGCGGGAGGCGACCACTTCCACCTCGGACTGCCGGATGACCGCGGGGGAAATCTGCGGGTTGCCGCGGCCGAAGATGAACCCCTGGCCGCCGATGGGGGAGACGACGATTCGGTTGGTCTCGCCGAGCGCCGCGAGTATCTCCGACTCGGTGGCGTCGCCCGCCAGCAGGTCGCCGTTGCGCCACACGTCGACGCCCAGCGGCGCGCCGTCGAAGCCGAGTTCCGTCTTCACGGCGTCGAGCGTCGACCCCGGGCCGAGCACGAACGTCGTCTCCGGCTCCTCCATGCAGTCGCCGGCGACGGCCTCCGCGAGCTGTTCGACGGTGCCGCCGCCGATCTGCTTCGACGACTGGAGGTCCTCGCCGACCGGCACCGGCCGGACCGCCTTCAGTTCGGTGTTGACGTCGCCGCCCCGGAACGCGTCCTCGTCGATGTCGTTCACCTCACGGGTCGCGGTGCGGTCGAACGAGACGGCGAGGCGACCGGCCGCCCGCGGCGTCACCGCGAACACCGAGGAGTACACCTTGACGCCCGCGGGCACGCCCAGCATCGGCGTGTCGGCGCCGGACTCGTCCAGTGCCTCCGCCACGTCCACAGCGGTACCGTCCCCGCCGACGAACAGCACGAGGTCAACGTCCGCGTCCACGAACGCCGCGACGGCCGCCCGCGTGTCCTCCCGGGACGTGTCCTCGTCGCCGGGATACCCCACGACCTCGGGGTCGTAGCCGGCCTCACGGGCCTCGTCTTCCCCCATCACGCCGCCGTACGCCAGCAGTTCGACGTCGACACCCTGCTGGCGCATGTGTTCGAGCGCCTGCACCGCCCGGTCGGGCGCGCGCGGTTCGGCCCCCCGGCGGCGAGCCTCCTCGACCTTGTTGTCGGTGCCTTTCAGCCCGACCCGGCCGCCCATCCCGGCTATGGGATTGACCACGACCCCGATGCGTCGCATGCCCACGGGTAGCGCCGGCCGGGACTAAAGGGACGCGGTAGGCGGTTCGGTACCTGCCGGTCCGACGACCCTGGACCGACCGGTGACCCGTCTCGAACGGCCCGCCCGGACCGGCACCCAGGACGGGGAGCGACCCAGCGGCACCTACCGCGCCCCGAGCGAGAAGGCGTAGAGGATGATGAACCCGAAGTAGACGAGCACGAGCAGGCCCAGCGCCTTGTAGCGGTACAGTCGCAGTTCCTGCTCCTCCTGCTCGTGGGCCGTCTCGTACCGCTCGCGTTCGGCGTCGGTGAGTCGGTCCGCGTGGTCGACGCCGAGATGGAGGTCGCGGTACGACTCGCGGGCGAACGCCCGGTCGCAGTACGGACACGTCGGGTCGGTGTCGTGCGTGTCGGTCATACGAACGGTGGGGCGGCGTACGGTCTGGACACTATCCACAGCGAGGTCATCGTGTAGAACACCATCACCAGCGTCAGCGCGTACTGCGAGCGGACGGCCTGCATCCGCGACGGGAACAGGTCGTAGGCGACGGCGTGAGCGACCCACACCGCGAGGACGTGGCCCACGAGCACCGCCGCGAGCGACGCGCCGCCGAGCCACCCCGGGAGGACGAGCGTGTACGCCTGCCCGGGCGATAGCGGGTCCGCGAGCGCCCCCAGGAGCGCGGGCGACAGCGACAGGAAGTAGCCGAGATAGTGGGCGAGATGGTAGCCGGCGGCGATAGCCAGCAACGAGGGGGCGAACCGGCGGGCGAGGACGCTCTCGTCGAGGCGCGTCTCCGCGTGGCCGGCGCCGTACCGCACCGCCAGCAGGTAGGCCGCGTAGAACACCGCGAAGCCGGCGAGAAGCGCCGCCGGATACAGCAGGGCCGCCGGAACGCCCGCGTCGACGACGGCCCGTGCGAAGTCGGCCCAGGGGGGCGTCCCGACGAGACCGTCGAACGTCGTCCCCCACAGGAGGGCGACGACGAACGCCACGTCCCCGCGCCCGTCGAGGCTGTCCGTCTCCAGTCCCGACCCCGGGAGCCGGAGTCGGAGTCCGTCGGAACCGCGCTCTGTGGGCGCGACCATCCCGTAGGAGCGGAACACACGCGAGACGGGGTCGACCGTCTCGAAGTAGCGCGCGCCGAACAGCACGTACCCCCCGAGTGCGAGCGCCGTGTAGCCGACGACGACGGCCGCGAGCAGTCGCGGGTCGTCCGCGAGCGGGCTCACCACCTCCATCCACACCAGCGCCAGCAGACCGGCCGTCGAGAGCCACGCGCCGTCGACCGGCACCGGACGGTCGAGCGACGGAAGACGGCGGGCCATCGTCCGCCACGGGTTCAACGCGGGCCAGGCGTTCCCGACGAGGTAGGCGGCCATCGCCAGTCCGGCCCACCAGCCGACCCACACGACGAGGACGGCGGCGTTGCGGAGCGGGGCGGCCGGGCCGAGGAAGCCGGCGGCGACGACGCCGGCCACCGCGAGAACGCCGACGACGCGGGCCGCGGCCACGAGCGCGTCGCCGACGGGTACGTCGAGTTCGCGGCGGCGCTCGTGGACGCGCGCGAGGAACTCGCGGTCGGTGGCGAACGACGACAGCAGGAAGGAGACGCCGACGACGCCCCCGCCCGTCGCGAGGAACAGCCACGTCGGCACGTCGAGCGAACGGCCGGCACCGCCGCCGAGGCTCCCTCCGTGAGCCAGCGCTCGCCCGACGAACGGGAGGAGCGCGGCGAGCGCGAGGAGTCGGGCGGTGCGGCGGCGACTCATCGACGGCGGTAGTGGCCGTGGGCAGGTATACCCGTCGGAGTCGGGCGGGAAGCCGGCAGAACTCGCCCCGGGGGGCGCCGCGAGTAGGAGGGTTTTTGCCAGTCCACTCGTTAGCGGCGCGTATGAGTCACGCGGACGAAGCAGACGACCACAGCCACCACCTCCCCGCGGTCGACGACTGGCCACAGGGGTTCGGGGAAGCCTCGTGGTGGCCGTTCGTCACCGCCCTGGGCGCGGCCGGCTTCTACATCGGCGCGGCGCTGTACGTCCTGTCGACCGGCGAGTCGCCCATCGTGCCGACGCTGTACGGCCCGGCGGTGTTCATCGGTAGCGCCTTCGTGTTCCTCACCGGCCTCTACGGCTGGGTGTACCACGCGTTCGTCAAGTCGTTCTGGGACGGCGAGGGGCACGGCACCGGCCTGAGGTTCGGGATGCTCGCGTTCCTCGGGAGCGAAATCGCCACGTTCGGCGCCGGGTTCGTCTACTACTTCTTCATCCGCTCGGACGCCTGGACCAACCTCCCGCCGCTCGTCGAGAGCGGGCACATCTTCTCGTCGCTGGTCATCGCCAACACCGTCATCCTGGTCATCTCCTCTATTACCCTGCATTACGCCCACGTCGCGCTCATCAACGGCGACCACAGCCGATTCAAGGGTCTACTCGGCGTGACCCTACTGCTCGGGTTCATCTTCCTCGGCGGGCAGGTGTACGAGTACTACGAGTTCATCGTTCACGAGAACTTCACCATCTTCGGCGGCGCGTACGCGTCGGCGTTCTACGGGCTGACCGGCCTCCACGGCCTCCACGTCACGCTCGGTGCTGTCCTGCTGTCCATCGTGTTCGTTCGCGCGCTGTACGGCCAGTACTCCGCGGAGAAGCACACCTCCGTCTCCACCGTCTCGATGTACTGGCACTTCGTCGACGTCGTCTGGGTGTTCCTCGTCGTCGTGCTGTACGCCGGCGCGGTCATCAACCTGTAACCGGTCCGTTCTCCACTCGTTTTCGACCCGAGCAGACAGATTCACGGCGCGCGCGCCGCTCGTTCGCGCATGGACGAGGCCACGCTCTCACAGCGACTCGGCGTGCCGGTCACCGTCTTCGAGTCGACGCCCGACACCAGTGCGTATCTGCGCCGCGAGGCACGCGACGGGGCGCCCCACGGGACGTTCGCGGTAGCGAACGAACTCACGGCCGCACGCGGCCGGTCGGGAGACGGGTGGGCCGCACCGCCGGGTGGCGTCTGGTCGTCGACGCTTCTGTACCCCGAGTTCGGGCCCGAACACGTCGGCCGACTCACGTTCGCGGCCGGCGTCGCCGTCGCCGAGGCGGCCCGCTCGTTCGGCGTCGACGCGGCGCTGAAGTGGCCCAACGACGTTGTCGTCGAGCGGGAGGGGACGATGAAACTCGCGGGCGTGCTGACCGAGGCCGTCGTCGACGCCGTCCCCGTGGCTGGCAAACCGGTCGACGAGGCGCTCGACGACCCCGGCGAACTGGAGTGTGTCGTGCTGGGCGTCGGGGTCAACGCCGACCTCGACCCGGCGGACCTCGACACCGACCGGGCGGTGACGACCGTGCGTGCCGAGACTGGAGGCGCGGTCGACCGCGAGGAGGTAGCGGCCCGGATGCACGACCGCCTGCTGGACCGCGCGGCACGGGCCGAGACCGACGAGGGGTTCGCGGCCGTGCTCGACGACTGGCGCGAGCTATCGGTCACCCTGGACCAGCCGGTCCGGGTCGAACTCGGGACGGACGAGACGCTCGTCGGAACCGCGACCGACGTCGACGCGACCGGCGCGCTACTGGTCGAAACGGAGGCCGGGCGAAAACGAGTGACTGAAGGCGACTGCGAGACGCTTCGACGACGCTAGGGCTGAGCGAGCGCCGCCGACTCGTTGCCCGAGGACTCGGTCATGCCGGATTTCTGCTCGTCGAGCCAGTCCTGGTACTCCTGCTGGGAGACGACCTCTATCTTGCCCAGCATCGCGGAGTGGCCGACGCCACAGTACTCCGCACAGTAGAGCTGGTAGGTGCCCTCCTCGTAGGCGACCGTCGAGATGGTGTTGTACTTCTCGGGGAACGCGTCCTGCTTGAGCGCGAGCTTCGGGACGTGGACCGCGTGGAGCCAGTCGGTCGAGGTGACGTGCATGTAGACGGTGGTGTTCTTCGGTATCACCATCGTCCCCTGGGTCGAGACGTACCGGGACTCGTTGCCGTTCACCGTCGCCTCGGGGTAGTTGAACGTCCAGAAGTACTTCTGGGCGACCACCTCCACCTCGACGACCTCGTCGTCCTGCCCCTGGGGCGGACCGACCGCACCCGGGAAGTCGTGTGTGGTCGCGGGCTGGACCGCGTTCGGGTTCGACGCCGCGGTGACGCCGCCGATGGCCGTGACGCCGAGCAACTGGTAGGCGGCGAAGCCGACGAACAGCAGGATGATGGCCGTCGCGACCGTCCAGGTGATCTCCAGACGGCGGTTCTCCTTGGTCGGCTGGGGGTCGTCGTTGTCCTTGAACCGGACGACGGTGTAGATGAGGATGACCTCGACGAGGATGGTGATGGGAATCGCGACGTAGAGGAGCTTGGAGTTCAGCCCCTGGATGAGATCCTCGTTCAGCGAGGCCTGCGCGGCCGCCGGTTCGACCGCCAGCGCCAACAGCGCGACGAGACCGGCGACCAGCGCACCCGTACGCTTCCGTATCATTACTCGCGGCTTAGGAGTGTCCCCACATTAACCCCGCGATGTGCGTACGGGCGTGGGGAAGCGGGGCGACTAAGTACGGCCGGGTCCACGTTCGACTAGAGATGCCGCGGGGGACCGTCACGACGATGCTCGGGGCCGCGGTCGTCGGCGTCTACCTGCTGGTCGTCGCCGGCGCCACCGCCACCGTCGCGGACGCGGCCGTCGCCTGCTCGACGTGGCCGGTGTGTGCGCCCAGTTCGACGGCCGCGCTCGTCGCGCTGGGGCACCGCGCGGTCGCCGCCGCCGTCGGCCTGCTCGTCGTCGCCACGGCGGCGCTGGCGTGGCCGCGCGTCGAGCACCGCGTGCAGGCCGCGCTCGCGGTCGCCGTCCTGCTGTACCCGCTCCAGGTGGCCGTCGGCCGCGTCGTCGCGCTCGGACCGACCGCCGCGACGCGGCCGCTCCACCTCGGCGCCGGGATGGCCATCTTCGCGGCGCTGACAGCGGCGCTGGCGTGGCACCTCGAGGCCGAGACGGGACGCGACGACGCCCCCGAGGAAGGCGTCACGCCCCGACGTGACCTGCCCGACGCGCCCCCCGAGGAGACCCCCACCTTCGACTCGACGCTCGACCGCCTGAAAGCGACCGCGTGGGCCTACTTCCGGCTGACGAAGCCCCGGCTGATGTGGCTACTCGCGCTGGTCGCCGCCGCGGCGATGGCGCTGGCGGCCGGGCCGGGCCTCGCCGTCGACACCGTCCTGTACACGCTCGGCGGCGGCGTGCTCGCCATCGGCGCGTCGGGCACGTTCAACCACGTCCTCGAGCGCGACATCGACCGCCGGATGAACCGCACCAGCGACCGCCCGCTGGCGGTCGAACTCGTCCCCGTGCGCAACGCCGTCGCCTTCGGCCTCCTGCTTGCCGCGCTGTCGCTCGTCGCGTTCCTCCAGGTGAACGCGCTGGCGGCCGCACTCGGCGCGACGGCCATCGTGTTCTACTCGGTCGTCTACACGCTCCTCCTGAAGCCGAACACCGTCCAGAACACGGTCATCGGCGGCGCCGCCGGCGCGCTCCCGGCGCTCATCGGCTGGGCCGCCGTCACCGGCGACGTGGGACTGCCGGGTGTGGTGCTCGCGGGCGTCATCTTCCTGTGGACGCCCGCCCACTTCTACAACCTCGCGCTCGCGTACAAGGACGACTACGAGCGCGGCGGCTTCCCGATGATGCCCGTCGTGCGCGGCGAAACCGAGACCAGGAAACACATCCTCTGGTATCTCGCGGCGACGCTCGTCGCGGCGGGCGCGCTCGCGGCCATCACCGGCCTCGGGGTGGTGTACGCCGTCACCACCGTCCTGTTCGGCGGCGTGTTCCTGTGGGCGGTCGTCCGCCTCCACCGCGAGCAGACGACCGACGCCGCCTTCCGCGCGTTCCACGCCTCGAACGCCTATCTCGGCACCGTCCTGCTCGCGGTGGTCGTCGACGCGCTCGCCGTATGAGCCACGCGCTCGCCACCCGCCCGGACCGGGGGACGCTCCTCTACTGGGCCGCCGTCGTGAACGCCGAACTGCTGGTCGTCCTGTTGTACTTGCTGTTCGTCACCGGACCGCCCGACTCGCTCCGGTTCGTTCTGCTGGTGACGTACCCGTTCGTCTGGCTGAACGTCGCGTGGTGGGCCTACCGGTCGACGGACCCGCCGGCGGCCGGCCGCCGGACGAGGGTCGGGGCCGGCGCCCTCGCGGCGGGCTACTTCCTGCTTCTGGCGTACGTCGGCGGCCTCGTCCAACCGGGTATCGGCGACCTCGCCACCGGCTTCCGGGTCGTCACCTACCAGGTGCCGCCCGGATTCGCGCCCGCGGTGCTGTACAGCGGGTCGGCGGTCGTCGTCAACCTCATCCCGTTCAAACTCGCGGGCTATCTGGCGCTCGCGTATCTCGTGTACGTCACCGCCCTCGACGTGTCGGGGTCGGTCGCGGCGGGCGTCGTCGGCCTGCTGTCCTGCGTGTCGTGTACGTTCCCGGTCATCGCGGCTATCGTCTCGGGCGTGACGGGGTCGGCGGCGTTCGCCGCGACCGTCGCCGGGGGGTCGTACGGACTCTCGACGCTGGCCTTTCTCGTCACGGTCGGCCTGCTCCGGTGGCGACCCGACGTGAGCGACCTGTCGCGGCTCCGGTCGCGCATCGGATAGGGAGGCTTACGGCCCCGCGGGCGCAACGCCTGGCCATGACCGACGTCGAAATCGAGTACTGCGTCCCCTGCGGGTTCCTCGACCGCGCACAGGACGTCCAGCACGCGCTTCTGAGTTCGCTCGGGCAGGAGATAGACCGCTGTGCGCTGGTCACCGGCGACCACGGCGTGTTCCGGGTCCGCGTCGACGGCCACACCGTCTACGACAAGGAGGAAGACGAGTACGACGTCGACCAGATAGTCCGCGACGTCCGTTCGCGCCTGTAGATGCCGGCGGTCGTCGCACGCGACGTTCGCAAGCGGTACGGCGAGACGGTGGCGCTCGACGGCGTCTCCCTCGCAGTCGACGAGGGCGAGGTGTACGGCCTCATCGGGCCGAACGGCGCGGGGAAGACGACGCTCGTCCGGGCGCTGACCGGCACTACGGCTCCCGAAGGGGAGGTAGAACTGCTGGGGACGCGCCCCGCCGACGCCGACCCCCAGCGGGTCGGTCTGCTCCCGCAGGAGTTCGGCCCGCCCGAGCGGCTGACGGCCCGCGAACTCCTCGACTACTACGGCGGCCTCTACGAGACGGCCCGCGACACCGACGCCGTGCTCGCGGACGTGGGGCTGGCGGACGCGGCCGACACCCACTACGAGAACCTCTCGGGCGGACAGAAGCGGCGCGTCTGCGTCGGCACCGCGCTCGTCAACGACCCCGACGTGCTGTTTCTCGACGAACCGACGACCGGCATCGACCCCCAGGGTCGCCGCGACGTGTGGGCGCTCGTCGAGGAACTCGCGGACGCGGGGACGACGGTGCTTCTCACCACCCACTACATGGAGGAGGCCGAGCGGCTCTGTGACCGCGTCGGCCTGCTCGCTGACGGGCGGCTGGTCGCCGCCGGCCCACCCGACACGCTCGTCGCGGAGTACGGCGGCACGCCCCGCGTCGAGGTTCGGGCCGACGACGAGGGCGCCGCCGCACAGGCGCTGGAAGCCGCGGACTACCGACTCGTCCCCGACGAGCGCCGCCTGGTCGTCGACGACGTGGCGCCCGAGGACGTGGGAAGGCTGGCCGACAGCCTCGCCGAGGCAGGCGTCGAGTACGACGGCCTGCTGTGGCGACGCCCGGACCTCGAGGAAGTGTACCTGCAGTTGACGGGACAGACCGTCGGGAGCGGCGGCGACCCGCGGGAGGTGGGCGAGTGAGCCGCGTCGTCGAGCGGAGCGGGACGACGAATCGAGCGAGCGGTGCCCGGAGGGAGCCGTGAGCCGACTCCGCCGCGTCCGCTCGGAGGCGGTCGCCGCCGGCAAATCGTTCCTGCGCCGGCGCACGGCCGTCTTCTTCACGTTCTTCTTCCCGGCCATCATCATCCTCATCTTCGGCGCGTTAGTCCAGACTGCGGGGGGGTCGGGTGGCCTGTTCACCGAGCCCGCAGGCTACTACGTGCCGGGGTATCTCGCCGTCGTGGTGCTGTTCACGCCGCTGTCCCGGGTCGGGAGCGAGGTGGCGCGCCACCGGGACGGTAACCGCTTCGAGAAACTGGCGACGACGCCGCTTCGCCGCTGGGAGTGGCTACTCGGACAGACGCTCGTCAACGTCGCGGTCATCGGCCTCGCGGCGGCGGGCATCCTCGTGCTGGTGACGCTCGTCACCGACGCCGCCATCCGGCCCTCGGTCCTGCTGGTTCCGTTCGTCGCGCTCGGCGTGGCGCTGTTCTGCGGCTTCGGCGCGATACTCGGCCGGGTCGCCGACTCGCAGGACGGGGTGGTCGCCGCCTCGAACGGGGTCGCGCTCCCCCTCCTCTTTCTCTCGGAAACGTTCGTGCCGCCGTCGCTGTTGCCCGACTGGCTCCCCCTCGGTGTCTCGCCGCTCACGTACTTCTCGCGGGGGGTGCGCGCCGCGACGTACACCGGTGACGCGCGCGCGGCGGTCGTGAACCTCTCGGTGCTGGCCGTCCTCGCCGTCGGCTTCTTCGTCGTCGGCGCGTTCCTCCTCCCGCGGACCGACTGACGCCGGGCGGAGCCGCCGCGCTCCCGATACCGTCAGCGGTAACTCCCGCGAGCGCCGACCCGAGGTATGGAACTCTCGTCGCTCCCCGCCCGGCCGCTGGAGCTTGGGGAACTGCAGGAACTCAACGATAGCGGACGCTTTCGTGCGGTGTTCCCGGGCGCGGTGTTCGACCTCGAGGACACCGAGTACAAACTCGTCCCGGTCGCGGTGCTCGTCACCGACGGGTCGGTCGTCGCGGTGGGGTACGACTTCGAGGACGGGTGGACGACGGTGTCGACCGAGTCCGCGGCCGACGCCGACGACGAACTGAAAGCGCAGGTGGAGGCGGCCGGGCAGACGCTCCAGCGGTGGGCCCGCGAGACGAACCAGCGGTGGACCGACTCCGACGGCGCGAGCGCCCTGCTCGAGGAGTTCAAGGCGTAGCCGGCTACCGGCGTAGCGACGGGCCGGCGACCAGAAGCAGGAGCGCACCGCGGCGCACCGCCTCCCACGAGTAGACGTGGTTGAGCATGACGTACGTGAGGATGCCCAGCGCGAGGCTGACGGTCCAGGCCGCAACCGCGATGCGGCCGTAGCGGGCGTGGCTCGTCTCCGCGAGTTCCGCCGGCGTGTGGGTGAGACCCAGCACCACGGCGTACAGCACGACCGGGACGGAGACGACCGACAGGAGGATGTGGACCGCGAGCATCCCGAGGTAGAGGGGTTCGACGATGCCGGCGTAGGCGGCGAGGAACTGCCCCTGCTCGATGACGATGCTCTTCTCGAACCCGCCGCCCACCTTCGTCACGTAGACGACGAGGAACAGCATGATGAGCCCGAACGCGGAGAGCATCGCGGCGCGGTGGCGGCGTATCTGACGGCTACGGATGAAGTAGGTGCCGGCCAGAAGCGCGGTCAGCGCGAGCGTGTTGATGACGGCGATGAGGTCCGACAGCACCAGCACCAACTCCCGCGAGATGTCGGGAATGGGTATCAGGCCGGCGAACGCGCCGATGACGACGGCGTAGCCGACGACCGAAACGACGGCCGTCACCGCGCGTACGTGCTCCTTGACGAACCCGGGGCCGGCGTCCGCTGTTGCCATACCCGGGGGTCGGCCGCGAGCCACCTGACGCTTCCGCTTTCGGCACGTCTGAAACTTCGGTTGTGTTTCCGCAACCGATGCTGATTCCGGCGGAGCCTCCGTTAGAGTGAAACACCCTCACTCCGGAGATATTTGCATGAGCACCGAACAGGAGCAACGGACCATCCGCTGTCTCGTCGCCAAGGTCGGGCTTGACGGCCACGACCGCGGCGCACACGTCATCGCCCGGGCGTTCCGGGACGCCGGCTTCGAGGTCATCTACTCGGGCCTCCACAAGTCACCCGACGAAATCGTTCAGGCGGCCGTCCAGGAGGACGTCGACGTCATCGGCATCTCCATTCTGTCGGGCGCGCACAACACCCTGGTGCCGAAGGTCATCGACGGCCTCAAAGAGTACGACGCGTTCGAGGACACGCTCCTTCTCGTCGGCGGTATCGTCCCCGAGGAGGACCGCGCCGACCTCCGCGAGATGGGTGTCGCCGAAATCTTCGGCCCCGGTGCCTCGATGGAGGAGACCATCGAGTTCGTCCGCGAGAACGCGCCCGAGCGATGAGCGAGGAGGACCTCGTCGAGGACCTCCTGGCCGGGAAACACCGCGCGCTCGCCCGGGTCATCACGAAGATAGAGAATCGGTCGCCGGGCTACCGTGACCTCGTGAGCGACCTCCACCAGCACACCGGCGACGCCGACATCATCGGCATCACGGGGTCGCCGGGCGCCGGCAAGTCGACGCTCGTCGACAAGATGGCCAACGCCTACCGCGAGCAGGGGCTGACCGTCGGCGTCATCGCCATCGACCCCTCCTCGCCGTTCACCGGCGGCGCGGTGCTGGGCGACCGCATCCGCATGGCCTCGAACGTCGGGGACATGGACGTGTTCTTCCGGTCGATGTCCGCCCGCGGCACGCTCGGCGGCCTCTCGACGGCGACGACGGACGCCGTGAAGGCGCTCGACGCGTTCGGCAAGGACAAGATAATCATCGAGACGGTCGGCGCCGGCCAGAACGAGGTCGACATCGTGAAGACCGCGGACACGGTCGCCGTCCTGGTGCCGCCGTCGTCGGGCGACGACGTGCAGATGCTGAAGGCCGGCATCCTCGAGATAGCGGACGTGTTCGTCGTCAACAAGGCGGACCTGGCGGGCGCGGACCGCACGGTGAAGGAGCTACGGGAGATGGTTCACATGCGGGACGCCTCGCCGCTGGCGGGCCACCACGGCGCGGACGCGGTCGCGGACGGCGACGACGCGAGCGACGACGATGACGACGAGTGGGAGCCGCCCATCGTCGAGACGGTCGCGAACTCCGGTGAGGGGCTCGAGGCGTTCCTCGACACGCTCGCGGACCATCGTACGTGGCTCGTCGACGCCGGCGAGCGCGAGGCGAAGGTGCGGACGCGCTACGCCGAGGAGATCCGCGCGCTCCTGCGCGAGGACACGGCCGACCTCCTGGAACAGGAGATAGCGGCCCGCGGTGGTCTCGACGCGTTCGTCGACCGGGTGGTCGAGCGCGAGACCGACCCGTACAGCGTCGCGGACGACCTCGTGGGACCGATAGCCGACTGCGTCGCCGACGAGCGGGAGTAGTCAGCCCCGGAGCCGCTGGTGGACGACCTTCATACACTCGTCCTGAACGAACCGGCGGCCCGACTCGCGGACCCGTTCGCCCGACTCGTCGTCGCGGATGCCCAACTGGAGCCAGACGGTGTCGACGTCGTCCCGGTCGAGCACCGAGTCGACGATGCCCGGCACCTCCTCGGCTGGCCGGAACACGTCGACGACGTCGATTTCCTCGTCGACCTCGTCGAGCGAGTCGTACGGCTCGCGGTCGAATATCTCGTCGGCGTAGGGGTTGACCGGGATGACCTCGTAACCGTGCTCCCGCAGGTAGTTCGGGACACCGTGGGCCGCCTTCCCCGGCGTGGCCGAGCAGCCGACGACGGCGATGGTGTCGGCATCGAGTATCTCGTCGAACTCCGAGTCTGTCGTGACCATACACCAACGTCGGACCGGCCCGACGAAAAACTGCCCGCATCGTGACCGGTCTCAGGGCAAGCGGTCGGTGACTGCGCCGTCGGCGTCGAGTTGGAGGAGACCGTCGAACAGCTGTGAGACGGTGTGCATCGTCTCCTCGTCGTGAGCGTCGGCGTCGACGACGAACAGCCCGAGCGCGCCCGCGTTCTCGATGCGGGAGGTGAACACGTGGAGGAAGCGGAACACCGTCTGGACGTCCGAATACGTCAACAGCGTCGACACGGAGACGAACAGCAGGCGGGTGCGCGAGAGTCCGCGCACGTCGAGGAACGCCTCCAGTAGCTCCGAGGACTCGATGCCGATGCCGGTCATGTCCTCCGGCGATGCGGCGTACTGGACGTTGTCGGCGTCGAGGACCGTCCCGTGGCCCTGCTGTTTGGTGACGCAGTCGACGACGCCGACCGGCGCGTCAACGCCGAACAGGTCGGGGTAGCTGGCGCGCACTCGCGGGGCGCTCTCGCGGTTCATGATGACGACGCTCCCCTCGCCGCGCTCGGACCCGTGTCGCAGGACGCCGTAACCGAGCGCCGCCTTCCCGCTCAACGGCGGCCCGGAGACGAGGACGTTCGTGCCCGGGGCGACCTCCCGGTCGCCGAGCGGCCCCCCCAGCTCATACATCGGTACCCCTCACGGAGCAGGTGGTACGGACGGGGGAGGATGAACCGTGCATCGTTTCGTATGGCTCCTGACTCGCATTTAGCGTTTGTGCTTGGATTACACGGCGATTCGCCCGACGACGAACGCGAGAGCCGCAAGTAACTGGCCGTATTTCAACCACGTCTGTCCCCGCGTCGCGTCGTCGAAGCTCCAGTAGCCGGCCGCGAGCATCACCGCGTCCGCCGGCAGGACGGCCGCGAGATACGCCACCCCGAAGGTGCCAAGCAGGTACGGGGCCGGGCTGGCGAGCACCGCGAACGCGAGCGCGACTGCCGCCGTGACCAGCGCCGCCCGCTCGCCGTACGCGATGGGGAGGGTGTTCAGCCCCTCCTCGCGGTCGCCGGCGACGTCCTCGACGTCTTTCACCACCTCCCTGGCGAACGTCGCCAGCGCCGCCAGCACGAACAGGACGACGACCGGCCGGAGGCGGCCGCCGACGGCCACCCCGCCGAACAGGAACGTCGACCCGCCGAGATAGCCGACCAGCGCGTTGCCGACGCCCGGCAACCCCTTGAACAGTTCCGTGTACGCCACCAGCGCGAACAGGTTGACGACGGCGATGCCGATGGCAAGCGGCGGCAACAGAAGCGCCATCGCCACCGCGCCGCCGAACAGCGCGACGGCGAAGACGAGCGCACCCCGCGGGGAGACGGCACCGCGCGGAATCGGCCGGTCGGGCGCGTTGATTCGGTCTATCTCCCGGTCGAAGTAGTCGTTGATGGCGTTGCCCGCGCCGACCGCGAGGACGGTGGCGACGACGGCCGCACCGGCCCGGAGTTCCGGGGCGGTGGCGACGAGCAGGCCCGCGGGACCGCCACCGAGGCCCGCGACGAACGCGCCGATGAACGTCAACAGCCCCGACAGCAGGGCGTTGCCCGGCCGCGTCAACTCGACGAGCCCCCGGAGCCGTTCCATGCGCCGGGGTGGTGGCGGACGTGGCTTGAACGCGTCGGATTCTGCCGGCGATGGAAGGGCTTTTGGCGGGGAGCGCGCTACGGCAGAGCGAGGGCGCTTAGCTCAGTCTGGACAGAGTGCGTGGCTTCGGACCACGTTGCCGCGGGTTCAAATCCTGCAGCGCCCATCCTGCCGCATAACACCTAGGAGTCAACAGACGGCGACGTGGTGTATTTAAACCTTCCTCCGATATTGGAGTAGAGTTCATTATGCCACGTCATCCCCATCTCCTCCGTCGTGCGATTTGCTGGAGTCAAGATTACCGTAGTTCGTCATAAAGATACTGGCGCGTGGTCTCTGAATGGCTCCGGAACCGCTCGCACGCGGCGAGGCTTCCCCCTCTTGCTGTAGTTTGGTTCAATAGTTTGTATTCCCCGTAGAATTATTGCAGTCCAGAGCGAACGTCTGTGTATGACTGATGCGCCGGGAGCCGAGCGCTGGAAAGAACACCAGAGCGCCTTTGACCGCGTGCGCGCGGTCGCCGTTACAGTTTCCGAACCCAAATCGGCGGACTGGATTGCAGAGCAAGCTCACGTCGCGGGTAACACTGCGCGTGACCACCTCCAGCGGCTCGTTGAGATGAACGTTCTCCGGACCGTCTCTGGGGGTACCGCAACTCAGTACGAACCTGACCCGCTCTACACGAGAATGCAGGCACTCCGCGACCTCCTCAACAACCGCGACCGCGATGACCTTCTCGAATTGCGTGGCGACCTACAAGAACGGATTGAGGAGTGGCAGTCCGAGTACGACGCGGATTCACCGAGTGAGCTTCGCGAGCAGGCGGCACATTCCGATACTGCTGAGAAAACGCGCGAGATGCGCCGAACTGCGAACGACTGGGACATCATCGCGTATCGTCTCCAGCTCGTCGAGGACGCTATCGAACACTACTCCGACTACGCTGGGAGTGCCCCAGCACCCGCCTGACCGAATGTTCGCCTTCGACGGCGGCTATGACCCCGGGCAGGTATCGCACACGATTCTGCTCGAACTCAGACGTACGATTGAGCGGCATCCTGCCGTTCAACATGCGAGTGGGGAACCACCCGGCCAATTCATCCGTGTCGTTGCGACGCTTGACCCGGCCATCCTCGGCAGCGAAGCAGACGAGGGAACACTCACGATTCGTTGGTATGCGGGTGAGACTACCGACGCGGACCCTGAGTTCGTCTTTCACTACAGCGAAAGCTCGGGTTTCGACTGTGGGTGGCACCACGAACCAAATCCGCACGTAGACAGGTGGGCGCACTATCAAGAACGTCCGGCGGCTAATGACGAGTACGTGTATGAGGCTATCTCCTTCAGCAGTCTCCAGCCAGTTCCGTTGCTCTGGGAAATCCTCGACCGGCTCGAAATCCGTCTCAGTAACCACTGAGCTCTTTCCAATGAAGCAAGCAGGCCTGAACGACGGTCAAAGTTCTTTGTCCCTTCCTGTCGATATTGGTGTATGGTCAACACAATGACCTTCATTGCGGTGATTCTACTTGCAGCTCTGTTCTTTGGTGTTCTCCCAGTTGTGTTGGCTCTGGTTACCTCTCAGCTTCTCGGACTACTGAGTGCTACTGTTCTCGTCGGATTGTCCGCAGTCGGAGTAACAGTGCTCTATGCCGCTCTTGTCTGGTTCCGGCGTTCGCTCTGGGTGGCGCTGGTAGACATAGGAGCGTTGTGTCTGGTTACCGTTGGATGGGGCATCTCGAAGTTTGCAACCGCAATCCGCAAACTCGGTACTATCATCTCGTTTATGGCGTGGGTAAAGGCGGTCTTAGGGCTTTATCCGGGGAAAGATTTCATCAAAAACCGACGGGAAGACGTTGTTCAACGGGGAGTCAAGTACCACGAACGTGGTGAGATTGAAATTGAGGACTCACCCGAAACCCTCGCTCGGGACACGCGGCAAGCATACGATGAGGCCGGTCGTCGGCTTTCAAACGGAGAAGCAGTTCTTGGACTCACGCTTGCAGGTGTAACGCTCCTTCCATCTAATTCACCCACAGTCCCATACTCGGGACTACTCAGTTCGCCAGCGGTTGGTGCGAGCCTATCGGTGGCCCTCGTACTGGTTGTCACCCTCCGCCTCTCGGCCTTGGACATGGTATTAGTTCGAGACCCCACAGACTCAGAAGAACTCGCCCGATTGGCGGTTTACCGGGATTGGAACAGAACAATGTCAAGCGGTGCTGAGGTCGTTAAGGCGCTTTTGATGTTTCGAGTTATGCGAAGTATAAACGACTCAGCCTACGACTTCTATCTTGACTGGGTACTTGAAAAAGATATTAACGGGGAGGGGGTAGGAACGATAGAACTTCTACTCGAACTGAGGAGACCGATGTTTGCTTTCCACATCGCCGAACGTGAGGGTATCTCTCCGTCTGAAGCGAGCAGAGAACTCTACGGCTGGGACGTATTCTCAGGATTCAGTTTTGGCCCCGGAGAAAACCACTCACCACCGGATGAAATCCCAACTTCTCGTTTTGACAGTGCGTTACTCCCGTTACTTCGTCTGAAATACGAAATCAGAGATGTGGTTCGAATCGTTAGAGCCCACCAATTTGCTGAGAAAGAAAACATAGCGCCTGAAGAAGCGAGCAGAGAACTTTATGATGAAAACGTGATTCCTGAACCAACTGGTGAATCTGAAGACGAACAAGAGTCAGATGGCTAGAGGCGATACTCCCCGCTGAGGTTGCCAGCAGTGGCGTACTCTCAGCGCAAGCTTTCTTCACAACGAACTTCGGAGCCTACATATGGCAATCGTCCGCTGTCAAGACCATCCTCCTCGCAACACGAATTACGCAATCGCGGTGAAGCCGGTCGGATACCCCGATACTGCGTTAATCTGCGGTCGTGGAGACAGCGACCACGAGGAGATTGGATGGGTGTATCTTCTGCCCAAAGAACACGATGAATATCAGGCGGGCAAGCGTGTATTCGGTCTCTGGGGGCCTGACTCATCATCCAGTGCTGCCAAAGTACGTGTTAGTGATGAGGTCGTTGAAGGGTTGAACAAGTGGAATCAGAAAGAAGAGGAGTCTACCTCTGGTCTTCAATCACAGTCAAGTATCGACCGGTACTGAGTATACACCACTCGAATAAAGATGAAGTAGCAGTCTCTGATTCGCTGACTCAACTTTCCTTTAGAGGCGTATTGTTATGTGATGCGGTTTTCCGTCGAACTCAAAGAGGTTCGCCCGTGGGTCAGCGTCTTCGTATTGATAGCTGATACGTGCCGTTGGTCCTGAATAGTACACAGGCACGGATGCATCTGAGTCACTGAAAGGACCGTGTAAGTCCCCTAAGAGAAGGAGGTCCGGGCTGAGACGAGAAGCGACTGAGTTGAGAATCGTGTCCAAGGTGCAGTCAGGACTATCTTTTGAGTAAGGAGGTGACACAGTCTGGTGTAGGCAGAGAACGGAATATCTCGTATCGTTTGGAGTGAAGCGGATATCGGGGTTCCTCCACCAATTCGCGTCTCGGTTATCCAATCCATAGAGAGTCACATCTCCAATACTCTGCCCTTGAAGAGCCTCTTCAAGCGGATAAGCTAGTCCAGCGTTGCTTAGTTTGCGGAGACGAGCCCTCCCTTTTTCGCGGTCGTGATTCCCTAGCACGTAGAAGAAAGGAATCCCCTCTGAAGCGAGTATCTTGACGCCATATTCGAGCAAATCCAAATCTTCGTCGCAGACAGCGTGGTCAAAGACATCCCCTGTATGGACGACAGCGTCGACATCGTTCTCAAACGCGGCTACAATCACATCGCGAAACCTTGCCTGACAGTCGACCTCGTCGTGCCATGGCATCATTTTCCCGCCTGACGTTGGACGGAGGTGATATCCTAAGTGCGAGTCAGAGACGTGTAGTATGCGTGTCTTCCGTCGTTCAACCGGTTCGACTGAGGAGTTTGAAACAGTATGTAGCTGGGTTTCCTGTTCCGGCCAAGATTTCACTTTAAAATCCCTCAGTCGAGCCTTCTCGCCGGTCGAGATATGTTCGGCCAGTCCGCGATGCTTCTCCCAAACGAGTACAGGAATCTTGTTGCCCGCAACATCCTCGGTATCGAACCAGTAAGCTCGTTTTGACCCTGACGCTGGTCGTCGGGATAGGATTTGAACAGAGATATCCGCGTGTTCATCGTGAGACAAATCCGACCTCGTAATCGGCATACAGTTTCGGGATGATAGATGTGAATTTGAGTGTTCCTGTATCGAAACGACTGCAGGCTCTTAAGCTTAAATCGCGAACTACTGTATTTGAGCACTACTTGTCTGGTGGACAATACTTATCCTGTCTCTCGACATCATCTGATGATACGCCAGAATGACCAAAATCCTCCACGTCAGTGACACGCACCTCGGCAACAGGCAATACCGGAGTAACACCAGACGGTCTGATTTTGCAGACGCTTTCGATGCGACGGTAGATATTGCTATTGAAGAGGAAGTCGACGCAGTCATCCATACGGGAGACCTCTTTGACGACCCATCTCCCGACGTACCCACGGTTAATCGATGTCTCGATACTGTTTCTCGGCTTGCTGAGGCCGATATTCCGTTCTTAGCTATCGTCGGGAATCACGAGCGAAAGCGAGACGAGCAATGGATGGACATCATCAAGCGGTTCGGGAACACTACACGACTCTCTCCGTCGCCCACGCGTATATCAGGCAAGGACGGGGCGAATCCCGTTGACCTGTATGGATTCGACGCAGTTCGGTCGCCGGCGTGGGATAACTACGATTTCACGATGGAGGAGCCCGAAGACGACGATGGCGTCTCACTGCTCTGTATGCACGAACTCTTCGAGCCGTTGGTTCCGCCTCACCGAGGAGACCCCTATCATCTCGAAGAGTTCCTCGACCGGCTGAACTTCCTACCAGACGGTCTCGCGCTCGGGGACTACCACTCGACGTGCAACACGGACGTGGATGGAGTCAAGGCGTTCTACCCGGGCGCGACGGAACGCACTAAGGTTTCCGAAAGTCGCGACCCTTGCGTCTACGTAATAGAGGTGGCGAACGGCGACTTCTCACTCCGCACGCGGACCGTCGAGAGCGCAGGCCGAGAGAATGTCCCGCGTGACTTCCTCGTAGTGAACATCGAATTCGAGGACGGCCACGGTATCGACCACGTTGAGCAGCGAATCGAGGAAGAAGCACAGGGAGAATCCATCTCGGAAAAGGTGGTCGTCGTCCGACTGCGCGGAGAAGATGTTCCGGTTACGGTCAATGATGTGTACGAACTCCTCGCTCAGAAGGACGTTGCAGTCCCACACGTCGACGACAAACGGCAGGTCAACGTCGAGTTCGACTTCGACTGGGAAGATGGAGAAATCGACGACATCGACCAGATGCTCGACGAGGAACTCTCTGAGTTGAGTTTGTCCAACCTAACGGCAGAAGCGGAAGACCTCGTCCGTGACGAATCTGTGGACGACGACGAAATCCGAGTCGAGATGAATCACCGGATTCGGACGGCACAGGAGGACAGATGGGGAGAAGCGACGCTGGAGGAGCGATAGGGGGAGACAATGCATTTCAAATCACTCACACTGGAAGGCATCCGAAGCTACGAACAAGAGACGGTAGAGTTCGAGACAGGAGAGAACCTCATCTTCGGCCCGAACGGTGCGGGCAAATCGACTATACTACAGGGCCTGTTTGGAGGTCTCTTTCAGACGAACATTACGAAGAAGGAGGTAAACAACGATTTCAATCTCGCCGAACTCGTCCGCAAGCAGGCAGAGTCCGGCCGTATTGAGCTTGCCTTCGTAATCGGTGGGGAGGAGTTCTCTGTCGAATGGGAAATCAAGAAACAGTTCGACGACGAAGGGGTGGTCACTGGGGCTAAGACAAAAAGCGGGTATCCGAAGCTCTCCTCGCCTGCTCTTGACGAATCTATCTCCGGCTTCAATGACGTTCAGGACGAGATTCAGCGAATCATCGGTATGGACGCCAAATCATTCGTTAACTCCGTGTACGTCCAGCAGGGCGATATCACTCGCCTGATTCACGCTGATACAGAAACCCGCCGTGAGATTCTGGATGGGTTGCTCGGTCTCGACCGGATGGACGAACTTATCGGCAGAGTGGATAAAGCTCGGAAAGAGTACGGAAAGGCCGAGCGTGATGCAAAGACCCGACTTGATGATACGCAGAAGCGAATAGACGACCTCCCGGAGACTTCTACACTCGACGAGAAGATTCAGGACCTACGTGCGGAGGAGTCTGAACTGGATGGCGAAATCGAGGAGCTCGATGAGAAAATCGACCGCTTGGAGGAGCGGAAGGGGGAGAACGAGGACCAGCTAGAGAGGATTGGTGACCTGCAGGGGAACCTCGATGAAGCCAAGGAGCAATTGAGCAAGGCAAAGAAGGAACATGAAGGCCACAAGGACGACCTCGACATTGAGAAGGCACAGAAATCGACCCGGGAAGACGAACTGAAGGAGAAGCGCGAGGCACTTACCCAAGCCCGAGATGCTGAAATCGTTGAAGATATCGACCTCTCAGACAAAGAGGTAGCCGAAAACGCATTGGAGCAAGCAGATTCAGCTGCCGAAGATGCACGGTCGGCCGTCCAATCTATTGAGGAAGGCGAACTTTCGAATCTGGAGACCGAACTGCAGTACCTTAATCGTGATATCACGGACAAAGTTGGCGAAATCCAAGAGAAGTGGTCAGAGATAACTGACCTAAAAACCGAGAAGGCTGACGCCGAGGCACGCTTAGAGGATGCCCAGAAGAGGGTACGAGAGCTGGAATCCAAACTCGATGAGGAGCGGGATGATATCCAAACAGCTGCCTCTGAACTCGGACTCCCCGCCGATGCTACCCTTGACGAGTTAGCGGAGACGCACATTCCGCAAAAACGTGAGTCACTGAGCAAACGACGTGAAGAGGTTCGCCAGAAGATTGGCCAGCTGGAGACGCTAGAAGAGCAGGTCGATGAACTGGCTGAGACCGGCCAGTGTCCCGTCTGCAATGCTACTGAGGAAGCCCACGATATCGATGCGGAGTCGGTCGCGGCGGAGCATCGTGAGGAGCTACGAGGAGCGAAGGACGAACTCTCGGCGCTCGACGATACCAAAGAGGCGTTGGAAGAGCTGGATGGCGCAGTCTCTGACGCACGTACACTCCGTGATGGAGAACTCGACGAGGCAGAGCAGAAGGTTGAAGAGCTCGATACCGCAGTAGCAGAAGCTGAAACGGGCATCAACGAGAAGTACGACGACCTCGAAACCCTGAGTAAGGAACTTGACTCGCTAAAATCCGAGGAGGAGGCGAAGGAGCAAGAGCGTGATGACGCTGAGGAGCGTTTGACAGAGGCTCGCGAGAAAGCGGAATCTGCCGAGGCAAAGGAGAAGGCCATCCAGAAGGTCGTTGACCTCTACGGAGAGATTGACGAGATTCGGGGAGACATCGAGCAACACGAGAAGAATATCGAGAATCTTCGGAAGCTTCGCCGTCAGGCTCACAAGCGGGTTACCGAACTCGAAGATGAGGTCGACGAACTCGAAGAAGAACTGGGCGACCTCGACGCTGATGAACTCCGTAGTGAGATTGAAGAGATTGAGGGCTACATCGAGGAGTTCGAATCAGACAAAGAAGACGCAGAGGGGCGTCTGGAAGATGTGAAAGAGGAAATCGTCGAGCATCAGCAGACTAAGAAGCAGGTTCAACAGGAGAAAGAGCGGAAGGCAATGCTCCAAGAGCAGATTGCATGGGCTGGCGACCTCGTCGAGGAGGCAAAGGAAGTCAAGTCGACATACAAGGAGGTCCGCGGTAAGCTCCGGAAGCGGAACTTAGCGAAGCTCAACAAGTACACGAACGAGATGTTCTCGGACCTCTATCAGAGCCAGTCCTACCGCGGGGTCCAGATTGACAAAAAGTACAACATCCATCTCGTCGCCGCTGATGGTGAGTTGCTCGAACCAGAACTCTCCAGCGGGGGAGAGTCGACCATCTTGAATCTCGCACTACGTGCAGGTGTTTACCGTATCATCGCGCAACGCGATGGGGTTGCTGGAGCTGCACTCCCCCCGTTCATTCTGGACGAGCCGACCACGTTCCTTGACGAGGACCACGTCGGAGAGCTCCAGACGATGATTGACACGATTAGCGACTGGGACGTACCGCAAGTGCTCGTTGTCAGCCATAACGAACACCTCATCGAAAACAGCGACAATGCGATACAGGTCGAGAAGAATCCTGCCACGGAAACGAGCCGTGTCATCCGCCCGGACCGAGAGGAGGTCGTGGCCTGAGACGATGGTCTGCAAGATTTCGCCGGGGGCTGGTGCTCGATGACCGATTTCGGAGCCTACGCGGCTCTTCAAGAAATGTTCACCGAGCTCAATCACGCGGTTGGGGAGTTTGAAGAAGACCCCCGTGTGACAGCAGAGGAGGCTCTCGCTCACTTCAGCCTCCCCGGAGGACATATTGAGCCACTTCTCCCTGATGACGAGGAGTTCGGAGTGGCTCACGAGCCAATCTCAGAAATATACGACTGGGACGACCCGTGGCCAATATCCTACGGCATCGATGGGTCGACCACTCGGTCATTACAGTTCAACAACGGGCTACTGGTCGGAGCGAGCGTTGCAAAGCTTGGAGTTTCCGGGGAATCCGACCACGCCGACCTAGCCAATCAGGCGACTACGACGCTCGTCGCTCACCTGAACGAAGAGGAATTTTCGTTGAGCGACATCGATACCGCATCGCTCGACATCCCCGAGGGCATCGATGCACACCTCTTTCAATTCCCACCCTGCGAGCGGACCAGCCGACTGGAAGAGTACGTCGTGGAAGTTTCGCGGACCTACGCTGAAGGCCGGCATGCCTTCGAGATGGCGGGTGAAATCGATGGGCCGCTATTCATCGATGGCCCGCTCTATCCGAATCCAGCGTTCGGATGGATGCTCTTCGAGCAGGTCGGCGAAGGTCCCCGTCGTATGACCGAGATTTGGCCCGAGATGGTCTCCGACATTCTCCAGAATTACGTCAAGACCGTTGAGATAATGCACCGGAGAGACCTCCCAATCGTCGGTATCACGAAGACAAGTGGGTCCGCGGTTGCGCTTGATGCGTTAGAGACGAAGATTGAGGAGGCAGATGTCGATGTAAGCGTTCCACTTCCGTGGACCAATGACCATCAGCTGTTCAACGACGCACTGTTTACGATGGAGGACAAGCACGGCGACTGCGGGTCGCTCATCAGTTACACACCGTGGCTCCTCCAAACGAGGCAGACGGTTCGAGGAACGCCGGTCGTTCCGTTCGAGACATTCGATATCGAACTCAAACACGGTGACGCCCGTGAGTACCAGCGAGCGTTCTTCTACGCTCGTACTCCTATGACGGACAACGTGATGCGGGTAGAGGCCCCGTATATGCTGGTTCGAGAACAGTCGCAACGGGAACGGATTCAGCAGAAACTCCTTGTCGAACTCGCCCAACAGCAGAAGGAACCACGTGCAATCACACACGCCGACGAGATGGCCCGCATCACCCGCGGGGACCGGAACAACCTCCGACGGCTCCTCGGCTCGGTTCGAGCGCTGGAGGACTACAACGAAAAACGAGGATTCCGAGATATGGAGGCGGAGTAAATGAGCCGACCAACCTCGACTACCCTGCGAACAGCCACCCAAAACAATCCTCAACTGACGGAGTCATTCAACCCATGACCGACGATATCCTCGACGAAGTTCGGCAGGAACGAGAGCAAGAACAATCGGAAGCGGAGCCTCGGGATATACCCGCACCTTTCGGCGACTACGAGGGCCATCGCGTGGGCCACATAACTGCACAGGATGAGCCAATCATCGTCGATAGGGAGGACTCACACATCCGTGCGTTCATCGATTCGACCTATCGAGATGACGTACGTCTCGGGAACTATCTCCGCATCCCATACCCAGTGAGCGAGGACCAAGACGAGGAGTTCTCTACCTCTATGCTCGTCGGGGTAATCAACCGACTGGAGTACGCAACGGTGGCGAATATCACCGATAAGCAAGATGGGGGGTATCGCCACGAACCCGGGGAACAGTCGTTCTCGTATGTCGCCGAAATCGAGCCAATCAGCACTGTGACGCTAGATGTGGATACTGGAGACGATGACTCTCCGTTTGAACAGACGACCGTCGACAAGCCGCCTAAACCCGGCTGTGACGTGTACCTCGTCGAGGACGAGGAGTTCCTCCGAACGGCGCTCCGTATCCCTCATGAGGGTGCCTTCCTCGGCCACATGGCCGTAAGTGGTGACCGAATTCCAAGTGAGGACTCTCCACTTCCGTACTACCTCTTCAACCCGAATGCAACTGACGGGAACGAAGACCTCGGCGAACCCGCGATTTTCCGTCACGCGCAGGTCGCGGGTAGCACGGGGTCGGGAAAAACACACGCCTCGAAGAACATTCTTCGGCAGCTCGCAACGGAGAAACGGTATACAATTGAGGTTCCCCCGGAGGAGCGGGAGCAGGACAACGTTGACGTACAAGACGAGCGTGTTCGAGGTCTCAACGTCACGGTCATCGACCCCGAAGGCGAGTACGTCGAGATGGGTGACGACCCCGCGGATGACGGATACACGCCCAACTTCAGAAACGACCTTGACGCGCAAAGTATCCGGCACGGCGGGATTCTTCAGGACCCCGATGTCGACTTTGAGGTCTTCGTGCCTCAGATTCAGGACACGAATATCACCCACAACAACGCCCGTTCATTCAACATACCGTTCGAAATTGTTCAGACGAATCGCCAGCTCCTCTATTCATCCAAACCGCCAGAGCGGACGCGGTCGGCCATCAACCAGACAATCTCACGATACTTCCGGGAGTGCAATGACCCCGACTCCGCAGTTGGAAACCCGCGGCCGACGTACCGGGAGTTCTCTCAGTATGCGGCTGACCTTCTCGCTGATGCAGAGACCTCGCCCATCACGGAGAACGAGAGCGTTCTAATCGCTGCTCGGGAACGCATCGTTGACCAGTATGAATACAACCGAATCTTTGACCACGGGGCGGACGCGCTTACCGACCTCACGCAGCAGATGTTTGCACCCGGGCAGGTGACGGTCATCCCGACGGACCACCTACGCGGGAGTACGGACCGAATCGTTGTCTCGTGTCTGCTGGCACACATCGTTGAGAACAAGATTGGCAGCAATGTCGAGTATCCACACATCAAGGGCACACCGATGCTCTTGGCGCTGGACGAAGCGCACGAGTACATCTCTGAGGCGAATGACCCCCGAGAGCGCTATCTTGTGTCCAACTTCCAGCAGGCGGCAAAACGCGGGCGGAAGGACAAGTTCGGACTCTACATCATCACTCAGACTCCACAGGATATTGACGGCGAGATTCGCAAGCAGATGAATACACGAATCTATCTCGGATTGGAGAGGGACGTGGTTGAGAGCCACGACGTGTACGTGCCGAAGGAATTCAAGGAATCTGTCACGCAGTTCAATAAGGGCCAGTTGGTTGTTAAACAGCCGGACGTTCGGCCGGTTGAGCTTGCTGGTCTGCCTGTTTGTCTAACGCTTCACAACAGTTGACATCCTCACTCAGCATAGGTCCAGAGTTCATGCGACTATTAGGAGAAAACTGGAGAAAGCTGCGAGCGCTCGGGCGGTTGTCCATATAATTAAGACATCTAAATTCATACACCGGTCTGTTGCGAAATACATGCCGAGTGTCGAATACAAAATCTCGTCAGAGCTGAACGTTCGAGAGGCCTTCAGTCAGGCTGCTGAGGACCTCGGCTACACAATCCTTGTTTCCCGAGGTCCATGCCCAGACTACACGCTCCGCGTTGAGGAAGGTGCACCGCTCGGGGAACCCGGGGACACCCTTCGAGTTGAGGCTGAGAAGTTGGCATCGGACTTCATCAGCCATGGTCACGACGTGGATGAGGACAACGTTGACGCAATCTTCTGCTGGCGTGACGACCTCGGTGACCGCTCTCCAGCCCCTGTACTGGCTCTTGAAGATTTCATCGATGCTGACGACACCCTTGGACATCCTGCCGTGACGCTGGCAACCTACCGAGACGGAGACCTCCAAAAGCGGTTTGTTGGGCGGGATACTGGAGAATCCGAACGGTACAAATTACTCTGGGAGAATCTCGATGACGGCCGAACAATTGAGTCCAATTCTCCATCCATGGACCGCCCTCAACTGAAGGCGTTAGTTAATGAGATTCCTCAGGATATCCGAGAGGCTGCGTTTGTTGAGGGTGATTACGAGACGCTCGCCGAATGGGCGCGTGATACCTATGGTGACACGACTATTACGAACGGTTATAATATTGCAGAGGTAGAGACTCCGGATGGAGGACGCATAGCATTCCGGCTTATCGGTTCGAATACTGATTTCCGTCTCCACCACTGGGACCAATCGAACACTCATACCTCCCGCAGTCCTGTGAATCTCTCTCCGCATGAGTTCTCTTCGCTATTCACCTCTATCCCACGTGAGGTTCGAGTATCTGTGTTCAGAGACCTTGACATGGATTCGCTCGCCGCTTATCTCTCAGAGAGAGCAACCTCCGACGCACTGCCGGAATAGGCTACGGTTACCACTTTACTTTCGTCAGAACATCCGTCGATAGCACGGTCTCGATTATTGGGATTTCAACGGAGTCACGCTACCCTATCGTCACTCCCGAGAAATCTTCTCCAGCAGGATACGTGAGGCGGAATGCCCACTCTTTACTGGTGTCATAGTCGAATATCTCGTCTATCTCGAAGTCGTGGAACGAGTTCACTTCGATACGTGTTTCCTCGTCTCCGGGGTCGTCATCAGGACTATCTCGTCGTATCCGAACGATTTGGTCGAGGAGGAGATAGTTGATATAGCAAAGCTGTAGGAATAGTTCGTAGTCGAACCCGCTCATTACACGATTCAGCTTGAGATATACCTCGCTATCTTCACGGTGGACCTCCTCCTCTTCGAGGTACACGTGCGTGGTTCCTTCTCTCGCGAATGCGACTGGCCCTGTCTCTCCCCCCGGCTCCTTCTCTGGAGCCATTTTAATGCTACCTCCACTCGTCGAAAGCCGGAGCCCGTGCTTGTACTCGTTGTAGATGTCGTTGTCCAAGTACCAATGACTCATCCGCGAGAGGTACTCCGATATGAAGGTGAGTGACTCCTCTTTCGTGCCTTCATGTTCCTCGGGAACCCTTAGTCCGGGATAGAATATCTCCTCTAGTGCTCCGTCTTCCCAATCTTCGTCTACGACGGTTTCGCGTATGAAATCAGCAATCTCGCCCACTCGGATGTGTTTCATTTCGAGCCACGGAACCACGCTGTTGCAAACTCCCAACAGCATATACAGAGATTCTGTAATGTGGTAGAATGTGAATACAATCTCACTCTCGATTGCTTGATGAAAGGCTTCTACCGACTTCTCTTCGAGTTCCTCGTCACCGAGTTCCTCGAAGAATTTCTCGGTGTTCTCCAGCAGAAGGTCGTAGGTCTTGATTTTGAAGAACCAGTGGTCTGTATCGTAGTTCATCCAGAACTCTCGGTTTAGCCGCTCTCTTGACTCATCGGATAGTGGGTAGTGCAAGGCCATAGAGGTGTAATTTGGATGGTTGGAGATAAGCCTCCGGCCACTCTGTTCTTCTGTAACAGCACCTGATTGGGGGACATCTCTATACCCCCATAGGCTTCTAGAACATCTGACATTTATCGGAGCGTAGTTAGAGACCATCTGCCCTGCCCGTGGAGGAGAGTTCGTTGCGCCGAGTCCGGCACGGTCATCTCCGGCATCGCCCTAGTTGTAGCGATTCTCCTGCGGTTCACTGATGACTATTCATTTATCATTCCACAGTCGCTAAAGGTCGATAATGCCAGATGCTGTTGATGCGGTGATAACCTCCATCATCGTCTTTACTCTGGCGTTCATCGGGATTGCCATCCTCGGAACCCTGCCTCCTGTCGATGGTCCACTCTCCGACGAGGCCGCACAATTTCGCGTAGGGATGGCGAACGTGCTGGTTCTGGCGGCGACACTGCTCGGCGGACTCTCTCTGTTTATTATCGCTAAACTGGGGGATATACGATGATGGATGAGGTTGTAGACATCGTCTGGCGACTACTTGCAGGAGCATTCGTCCTCGTGATTGTCGCGATATTTTTGGCCACAGTCGCGAACACCGGACTTGCCCCTGAGCCGGGAGACCCCTTCTTCCCGGCTTGGCTGGACGTGACTCGATACGGGTGGCAGGCACTCATCTGGATAATTCCGGGAATCGGAGCAACCGGCTTTCTGGTCATTAAGCTTGTTGAGGGGGGAAGTGGATTCTCATAAACCAGTCTGACGATGCTCCTAGGGGTGCTTGCGAGAGTTCTTTCGCATGGTTCGGAGGAATGCTGCCTGAGAAATTATACCTTAGATGGATACGGTATCTCTCCGGACTGCGACGGCGGTGTTCGAATTCGTGGAGTACGAAATCGGGGGCGACAGCGGAGTCGCCTGAACAACAGCAGGTAGCAGCTTAGCTACCCAAAAACACCTCTTTGGGTTAGAAATCCCAAAACCCGCTTTGTATATATTTGGACTACCCCCTACCCAAACTCATGGGAAATACAGCCGTTTACGCTCGTGTCTCGACTGACCGGCAGTCGCACGAGCGTCAAATTCAGGAGTGCCTCGAATTCATCGAGAACGATGCAGAGCGAGAATCGGCCGAGGTGTTCGCAGACATTGAGTCGGGAGCACAGCCTCGGCGCGATGGAGTCGACCAGCTCGTTCGCGGCATCGAAGACGGGGAAATCACGAAGGTCGTCACATGGGAATTCTCGCGTATCGCCCGCGACCTCACGTTCGGTATCGAGTTCATCGACCTCTGCATTGAGAATAGCGTCGAGATTGTCACTGTCAACGATATCTTCCCTCACATCCACGGCGATGGGGACGTGATGGACGAGATGATTGGGAAGTTCGTCGCGTGGATGATGGATTTCAATCGCCAGATGACTATCGAGCGTGTCCGCTCTGGGGTTCGAAAAGCTATCAACGAAGGCAAGTGGGTAGGACGGCCGCCCTATGGATTCGAGACCGATGCTGACGGGTATCTCGTCATCAAGATGGACGAGTACCTCAAGATGCAGATGGCAGTCGAAGAAGTTCTACTGAACCCCGACCAGTCTGTCAACAGTATCGCTCGGGCATGTGGTGTCCCCCAGTCCAGCCTCGACCGTATTTACAAGGACGAGCAACGACGGAAGATGTACCTCTATGGTGATGCTACCGATGAACGTCTTGCTACTGCAGTTGGCGAAGGGCCTTCCCGGGAGAGCGAATTGAGCAATCTCGAAGCGCGGCTCACGGAACTTGAATCCAAGGTGACTGCTGAGAAGTAGCTCGGACCTTGTTGTACAACTTGTTAGGTTACACGTGACTAATCACGGTCTCGTTCCAGAAACCCCGATTTTTAGAACACAGCCACCAACACAGTCAATCACTTAGCCATCTAACCTATGAGTATGACTGCTCCCGACGAGATTGACATCGATACTAGCCAAATTGTAGAGCATCCGCCAGACACCGACATTGACCAATATGTTGAGGAGGCGAACTTTCGAATTGAGCGAATGCGGTCCGATGGAGTCTGGATATGTGCTTACACGAAGGACCCTGATGAGCCAGACCACCACTACGACCTATATGTAACGGAAGATGGGGGCATCCACATTACTCACCGTGAGGAAGACGTGGATACAAAAACTGAATGACGGGACCAGTTCTTCTCAAACCGATGATTCGGCCTCAGCACACTCACGCTCCTCATTGTAGTGCTGACTGAGTCTTTTTGCTTGCACTCCACATGTCGGACAGGTACCGCTCAGCTTCTGTTGTAGCCGGGCCAAACCAGTCTCCAAGTCTCGTGCGCCCGCACCAAGGACATTTTCAGCCATGTAGACCGTCGTACCTTCGGTACTTTGTACATGTCCGGGGCCGGCGAACGTCGCGACAACGGTGTACGGGAGCCGCTTTGTGGAATTGTTACCAGTATCAATGGTGACGTGAGTCGCGGAGGACACATCGAGGTATTCTTCAAGAGAGTCGGCGTCTCCCGCGTGGACTGTAATCCAGAGCTTTGATACCTCAGACAGGGTTGGCAAGTGTGCAACGTGTATCTCTGCCACGTGTTCGAACTGGTCGTGGATGGTTTGTAACAGCGTCTCAAGCGGAATCCCACCAGTTTGGGAATCTTCCGCTATTTCCAATTCAGAATCTCTACTCATTGTTGTTTCACGCCCTTTTCAGGGCAGTCCTTGCCACGGAATCGAACCGTAGTGAACACCAGACAGGGAATTCATATAATATAAGTTATGGTTGTTCACTTAATATACTTTCTCCCCGGAACTCGGCTACGTCTATCGGTTTGTAGTCTCACAATACAGTAGAAACCGTCGGAAATTTGGTTAAAATATCGTCTGAATTGTCCTCTTCAGGATAGGGAGGTACGTCTCCCTGTAGCCGACCTTCTATCCGAATGCTTCTTCTAAAACGATGCAAGGCGTCCATACCCGGAATTGAAACGCCATCCATCCTAAGAGAGTTACATGGTAGACGTTGAGTGGGGCGTGAAACGATTGGACCAAGTCTACCACTCCGAGGACCACCTCAAGATGGCACTAGCGGCCGAGCTCTCCCAGATGTATGGCGAGAAGCGGGTCCGATTGGAGTGGATGCCGAACTCTGGTATGAAGGTCGATATCGGTGTCCGGCGAGAGGACGTGACAATCCCGATAGAGCTGAAGTACAAGACCGACAGCACTACCGTCGAAGACAACGCGTTCGACGAGACCTTCACGCTGAGCCGACAGGGTGCCCACGACCGAGCCCACTACCGTTTCTTCGAGGACGTTCGTCGAGTAGAAGAGATTGTCTCGGAACAAGGCCGCTACGGATACGTTGTCCTACTCACGAACGACTCGAACTACTGGACTGAACCACAGCAGAGCGCACTATACGACGAGTTCAGAATTCACGAGGGTGTAACTCGTGAAGGTGCCCTCAACTGGTCGGAAATCAAACCGTGGATGGTCAACGGCGGACACGAGGCCCCCCTTGAACTCGATGGAGAGTACCGCATGGAGTGGACTGATTTCGACTATCGTGACGATATCAGTCTCTCGAAGAACAAGCGATTCCGTTATCTCGTCCTCCGGATAGACTGAGAGTTGGTGAGAAGATTAAGTCCTGACTCCGGAAGCCGCTCGGTACAGTAGCAGCTTCTGCTGTGAGGAAGTCAAATCCGGGTCGAAGATACGCATAAAGTCGGAATCGCAGTCTCTGCTACCATGGAAGCCCTCTGGAATGCCCATAGAGTGGCCCTTGGATACGACATCGAGCATACGTTGGACGAGAGTTCTGGGGGTGAGTAGATGGTTCAACTACACGAGGTGGGCGGGAACGCAAAGACATCGTACGGAGTTTACGTGAGCGAAGGCCTGATTGACCTCGCTGGCTGGGAGAACGGGGATTCACTCCGAATTACCGTAGTGGACCGAGACCTCATTCTCGTCACCCGTGAAAGTATGCCTACTGAGCAATGGATTGAGCTCTACGATGCGGCCACCGCGGGTAGGCCGGTAAACGAACTGACGCCAGTTGAACTCGTGAGGCTGCTTGATGTAGGAGAGGGCGAAGATGGTCGCCGCCCATCGACTGTGTCCTCCTTAGCACCTCTCGGCGACTCTGGCCATCGAATTCTCCTGACGAATGCGGCGAAGCGACTTCAGTTACGTCCGGGGACCGGTATCCAACGCCGGGCGAACGATGGGGTCGTTGTGCTCATCCCAGCTCCAACGGCAACTGAGGAGGTTGAGGAACGAGCAAAAGACGTGCTTGACGCTCGCGGAGCACAGTTGTCTGGGTAGAGACGGGGGCTTTCGCTTCAACCGCGGTAGCTAAATACGGCTGAAACGTAGGTAAATGCACAGTAGAGACGCTGAAGCGGGGGCCGAGGCCCCTTCAGCAGCGGTGGACTGCCGACCTACCAGTGTTGGCAGGTCCGATTTGCGGGAATTTGGTAGCAACCCGCCGGTTCAGCCCCTCCAACCAAGAAAGAAAGTCAAGACCTAGCTGAACTCTCTCTGTACTTCCCTATTAGACTACCTCGGTTAGTGACCGGTCTACTACCTACAGGGGGTCCCCCGGGGGTCCCACTGTCGGTTGTACCGAATACGGGCCTACCAACACTGGTAGGTTGTATTACTGCCATGTTCCGCTGGCCTACCGTGACCGTTCACCCATATGTGAACCGTCTGACTCTCACTCAACACAGACGTAACTACTTACTTACCCCCCTGCCTCGTTGACAGTATCATCAATGGCTCCACAAATTCCCACGCTCTTTGAGTCGTGCACTCCACACGACGACGTGCTGTCGGGAACTCTCTCCGAAAATGAGTTCGCCGCGAAGCTCTCCGACGTGGTGTTCCGGCCGGAGGAGTCCCCCGACATCTACGCCGACCCGGACACCTTCTTCTCCAAGACGTACGCGACGGACGGACTGCAAGACCTCCTCACGCTCCTCGCCAAGCGCTACGCTGGGAAGGAGATGGGAGAGTTTAGCGGTACGGATGGACTGCTGTCCCTCGACACTGTGTTCGGAGGGGGGAAGACCCACTCGCAGATAGCTGCCTACCACTTCTCGCAAAATCCCGATGCTATCGAGGATTTAGACAAGTACATTGTCGACGAGGAGGCACGCGCCGAGTTCGAGAGCATCAACGACGACCTCTCTGTTCGAACAGCGGTTTTCGAGGGAGGGTACGTCAGCGCGACCAACGCCAAGTGCAACAAGGACGATGAGAACGCTCCGAACACGCAGACGATGTGGGGCGAACTCGCGTATCAGCTCGCTGGCGCGGACGGCTACGCGAAGTTTAGCGAGTACGATGACGACCGCGTCGCACCGGGGGAGTCGGACATCACCGAACTCTTCGACACACTCGACGACCCGGGGCTGGTCCTCATCGACGAGGTCGCCCAATACTTCGAGCAGGCTGCCGCAGTCGGTGTCGAAGACTCGACGCTAGCCGACCAGACCAACTCGTTCCTCTGGTCGCTCATGCGCGCGAGTCAGAACACCGACGCGGTCACGGTCATCCTTTCAGTATCTGCTACTGCGTTCGAGGACCGCGCGAAAGAGGTGCAGGACCTCATCAACGACCTCGACGACATCTCTGAGCGGACGGAGCACTCCGTTACACCAACGGAGGATGACGAGGTTGCGGCAGTCCTCCGTCACCGTCTCTTCGAGTCTGTGGATGAAGATGCTGCTGCCAGAGCGGCGGAAGGTTACCAAAACTACTACCGTTCTATAGAAGAGGAACTACCTGACAGGGTCACGAAAGCAGAATTCCGCGAACAGCTCGAACAAGCCTATCCTTTCCACCCAACACTCATTGACCTTCTTGGAAAGGAAATTGACACTCTACCGAGTTTCCAACGCACGCGCGGTGCGCTCAAACTCGTCTCACGTGCCGTCTATCGAATATGGAGTGTGGAAGATTCGAGCGAGTATCGTCACTACGTCCGCCCCTTCGATATGCATCCTTCGGACGACCACGTTTGGTCGACGCTCCTCGACCTCTTCGAGCATATCGAGCAAGACCTCCGGACGGCCTCGAAGTCGGATATCTACACCAACGACGGGAAAGCCGCGTGTCAGTACGAAGACGACAAGTGGACTCCGATGGGTCACCCGCCGATTGCGACTCATCTCGGCACGAGCATCCTCTGGAAGAGCATTGTCTCCGGAGGGAACCGTGGCCGTGGTGTAACTCGGCGGAAGCTCTGGGAAATGATTCTGGAGCCGGGCGTGGAACTCGACCACTACCGTGATGCTCTGAAGAATCTGAATGAGACGGGGTCGAATCCGGACACGGAGGCATTCTTCCTCTACGAGACGGAGAACGGACTTCTCCGGTTCAAGGGCGAAGCCAAGATTTCAAGACTTATCAATAATGAGGCACAGCAAATCGAAGACGGAGTCGCTCGTAACCGACTTGAGCGAACCGTGAAAGGTGCAACCGGTGGGGGTGTGTTCGAGACGATTAGTGACCCACGAGCCCCTTACGAGGTACCGGATAGCTATGATATTGTCCGACTCTGCGTGATGGGTTTCGATGCAGTGACTGTCACCAGCGACCTTGACGAGCCTCCCGAGCTACTCCAGACGTTGGCGAACAAGACGGGGAATTCACCGGGGTCAGAAAAGAAGCGGGTCTATCGAAATAATGTCGTTTTCCTTGTCGCTGGTGCTCAAGAAACAGAGAGCGCACTTGACCACGCACGTCGTGTGAAAGCGATGGAGCGTATCCTGAATGGAGACGCTTGGGAGTCGGAGCTCAGTCCATCTAAGCGCTCGGAGCTTGACGACCAACTCACACAAGAATCCTCGCTATTGGGGGAATCTGTGCGAAATGCGTACCGCCACTTGTACTTCCCCGATTCTAACGGATTGTCCAACATCACAATCGACTCAGTCAAGGATAACTCGGACCTCCACGATATTGTCTTCGAGAACCTCGAAAGCCTCGATAAGCTCATCACACAGGACGAGGGCGCGCTCGGGACGACGTGGTTCCGGAACCGTATCTGGCAGTCGGAGCCGGACTCGATGACGACGCTGGATATCCGTAAGCTCGTCGCGAAACGAACGGACATCCGCATCCTCCTTGACCCGAGACCGCTTCGAGCCACCATCCGGGCCGTCACGACCAGCGACATGTCGACGTACGTGTTCTGGGACGACACGGCCGGCGAGGGCTATTGCTCGGAAGGGATGACCGTAAACACCGCGAAAGGTGAGAAAACGCTCTCCGAGGCCGAGCAGATGTCGACGGAACTCCCGATGTCGAGTGTCCTGATTAGCGACGACCACCACGTCTTCGGGGACGGGGAGAAACTGCTCGCCGAGCACGACCTCGACTTCCCCGAGGAAACCGAGGAAGAAGGCGAAGACGAAGGCGGCTCGGAAGGAGGCAGTAGTGGTGGTGCTGGTGGCACCGTTGGAGGAACTGGCGGTGGGACTGGTGGTGGAATCAGTCCGCCGCAGCGTTCCGAGCTGTCGTTCAACGTCAGCACGGACTCACCGAGTGCCATCAAGGGCGCATTCTCGGACGTGAACAGCGCTATCGACCGGAAGAAGATGCGGCTACGGGACAACTACGACGTGTCCAGCGGCGACATCGTCGTCGAGGTCGACGAAATCGAAATCGAGCTGGAGGGTGACCAAGTCTGGGAGCGAGCGTGGTTCATCTCGAACAAGCTCAAAGATTTAGATACCATCGGGGAAGCAACCTCCATCGTGTTCGAATACGTCGCACAAGGAGCCGACACCTCTGCCAGCGTCTTCGAGGCTGGCTTCGAGGGGTCCGCGGCCGAGTTCGCCGACCACTTCGGGACGAACCACATCCCAGAGAGCTTCATCAGCGCAGGCGGGGACTCGGAAGGAGAGGCGGTTCTGACTATCGACACGGACTCGATAGAGGACCGCTCACGTGAAGCAACGCTCGACGTGCTACAGGAGGCACTCGAAAGTCTCGGTGGGATTAACAACGTCGAACTGGTCGTCTCAGGAGTGGTGAAGGAAGCGTCGGAGCAGAGTGAAGAGGTGAGCGCATGAGCATCGAGGCGGAGTCGTTCGCCTACGGCAGCAGCATGTACGGCGGGCGACCGACCTTCGCGCTGACACGCCGGCTGGGCGACGACGCTGGCCTCACGCTGTACGAGCTAATCCCGGAAGACCTTGCAGACGGACGCCAGAAGCGATTCCGAAAAGCGAACAGCAATCGTAGGCTTTCGCGGGTGGCCGTCACGGATGCTGTCCCAGACGTGCGGGAAGACTCAAATGGAGTGTTCGACTTTTCAGATGTCGGAGCCCCGTCTGCTCGCGCTCCAAACGATTGGCAGTGGAACGATTGGTGTGCGCTGAAAATCGCGACCCTCTCAAACAGCCGTCAGCAAGCCGTTCATCGGCTAGTTCGAGATGTCTTAGATGATAGCGGGATTGATGTCGACTTCGTGACTCGGGGGGAAGGTTCCGTCGTGCTCTCAGAAGGTGCTGGGATTCGATTGACTATCGCATTCCTAGCGATGAAACGGCTTCAGAAGTACGAGAAGCTGGCTACTGTGGCGGATAGCATCGCTCGAATGAGCCTTGAAGAGTGTTACTATTGGCACGCTAAGTGCCGCTCTCCGTCGAATCCAAACGGTGTAAAGGCATTGCGAGTGCTGCTTAGCTCACATATAGAATAATGAGTGAATACAATCCAGACGAAGTTAGTGAAGATGCACAGACTGACAGTGAATTAAAAACCCTGAAGGTGGAAAACCCCTTACCAGTCACAGCTGTCGGTATTGAGAGTGTTAAAGAGGGGAAGCCGCAGACGATGTCGTCGCACCGTCGCCTGTATCCGTGGTTTGCGATGAGGCCAACCGCTGCTACGCGGTTAGCGATATTGTCTTCAGTCCTTCCAGATGACATTTCGACAAACTGCTTGCTGAAGTGGATAGGTATCGGTCCGAGCGTCGATATTGAGGATATCGAGAGTTATGTTATTAAGAAAAGACAAACAGAGGGAGGTCGTGACGGGTCTGTAGAGGACCATTACGGGTACGAATATTGCCATCGAAACGTCCCTCAAGAGTCAAAGCTCGGTGAGCTCCAGAATGTGGTTAAAAACTACTGGGACGGAGAACTCCCAACCGTCTTAGACCCGACTGCAGGTGGAGGAACTATCCCACTGGAATCAGCTCGTTATGGATTCCCGACAATATCGAACGAACTGAATCCTGTGGCGTGGTTAATCAACAAAGTCATCCTTGATTATGCACCCTCTGTCGGAGGACTTTCTGAAGAATTAGACAAATGGACCTCTAAAGTAGAGGAACAGGCGGCTGAGCAGTTGGGAGAGTATTTCCCGGAGAAGGGAGGCGTTGAACCGAATCACTATTTCAGAACCTATAGTACGGAATGCCCTTCTTGTGGGGGGCGTTTACCTCTCACCAATCAATGGTGGTTCAACCGAAAAAGAGGGAAAGCAGTCCGGCCGGTCTATAGCTCAGACAACACAGAGCTTGATTTTGAGTGTGTAGACGTGCCAGACAGCGTTCCGAAAAGTGAATTCAATCCAGATGTGGGCACAGTAGATGATGGCGATGCTACTTGTCCTCATTGTAACGTCGTGACAGAGCGAGAAGATATTACCGAAATATTCCAGAAAGGAGCGTTCGAATACGAGGTTTGTGCAATCCGATACACGAGCGACATAGGCGGAGAAAGCTACCATGCTATTCCGGAACAGGAAAAAGAAGCCATATCAAGGGCGAAGGAGGTTGTTGAGAATAATCTTGATTATGCTACCTTATTGCAACAAGACCGATATATTGGTCGTCAAGACAGAGCTAAGCCTTACGGTCTAACGCAGTGGCGTGACTTTTTCGCGCCGAGACAGCTCTTAACTCACGCTACATATCTTGAGGTGGTGAATAATCTGAAACCACGAATCCGAGAGGAGTACGACGAAAAAACTGCAGAAGCATTACTAGTGCTATTATCAATGTCTACGACTCGACTTCTGGACCGAAATACACGGCTTCAACCACTGAATCTTGATGGCGGGTCCCCTGCAAATCTTCTGGGTAATAATAACTTTGCCTTCAAATGGAGTTTCGTTGAGACAAATCCCTTAGCAGGCACCTACAGTTACGACGAAGAAGCCAGAAAGCTGAAAACTCACTATCAAAATGTGGCTCGTCAAACTGCTCACGTTGATGAATCAAACATACAAATTGAGCAGGGAGACGCAGCTGAGATGCCATTTGAACCAGAGTCTGTAGACGCGGTAGTTATGGACCCCCCATATGGTTCAAACGTAATGTATGCTGAGATGTCTGACGTACTCTATGTGTGGCTAAGAGAGTATCTCTCCGACGTATTCCCTGAACGATTTACTAATCAAGAAACCGATAAGTATAGTGAAGCTGTCGAAAATACAGCTATTGTTGAGGAGAGTGACGACAAGTCGAAGGAGACCGTAGCTCGTGAGAGATACGAGAGTAAGATGGGTTCGATTCTCTCCAAATCCTATGACCTTCTCTCACGGGGAGGCGTGATTACGATATACTTCACCGACCGAGACACTGAAACTTGGGATGCTCTTACTATGTCTCTCATTAAGGCAGGATTTGTTGTCACCGCTACCCACACCATCACGAGTGAAGTGCCAAAGAGGGTTGCGATGCAGGAACGCGCCTCTGCAGATAGTACGCTACTTCTGACATGTCGTAAACCACTATCTGATTCGGACAACGAAGCTCTTCCAACCCTCTGGTCCGATATCAGAAAAAAGACACGCGAAGCAGCTCAAAGCAAGGCACGTGAGCTACTGAACTCTGAACTAAACTTAACAAAAACAGATATTATAATAAGCGCGTTCGGCCCCACGCTCCGAGTCTTCACTGAAGAGTACCCAGTAGTTGATAAGCATGATGAGATAGTCCGCCCGAACAGAGCGCTTGAAGAAGCCCGAACAGCGGTTGTAGAAATAATTCTTGAACGAGAGCTCGACGAATCTCTTGAAGGTGTAGATAATCTCACTCGATGGTATATCGCATGCTGGTTAGTACATGAACGAGAGAATATCCCATATGACGATGCGAACCAACTCGGTCATGGGGTTGGGGTCGACATCAACGATATCAAAACGCCCACAAAAATCTGGGGGAAATCGAAAGATACCCTTATTCTAAAAGGTCAGTCGTACCGAGTAAGAGATTACTCCGCCCTTGAAGCAGGGGAAAAGCGTCGAAAAAGGGCATATCCCATCGACCCCCGTGATAGTTCCTTTGACCACTCCATCGACGCGGTTCATGCGGCACTAAATGTTATCAACACAAAGGGCTCTGACTTCGCATGGAATTGGTTAAATGAACGGAACTTCCATGAAAATACTGATTTCAGGCAAACTATCAAAAGTCTTCTACAAGTTCTGCCTGAAACACATCCGGACTTTGAGGCTTGCGTGAATCTATCATCTGGTGAAACAGGTGAACTTCTCGATATTGATGTTAATTTGGTTAGTGAAAATAAGGAGTCAGACAATCAACGAACTACTTTAGAAGATTTCTAACGTCATGGGATTTCGAGATTATGAATGGAGTCGAGTCTACGAGAGCGAGTTTAGAGGTGGTCTCACTCTAGTAGAGACATTTTACCGTCCATTGTTATCGAGAGCGACTCACTATGACCGTCTCGCAGGATATCTGAGTCTCCAGAATCTCGCAGATGCACTTCAAGGAGTCGAATCAGCATTCGAAACCGACGGCGAAATCCGAATCATTGCTTCGAAACATCTGAGCCAAGAGAACAAACCAGTTCTCACCGATGACGCACCCCTCTCCGAGGAAGGCGAGTCACGGCTCGCGCTCATCGCCCAAATGCTGGACGAGGGGCGACTCCAGCTTAAAATTGGGGAGCCCCGGAATAACTCCGATTCGGGCATCTTCCATCCCAAACTCGGCATCGCAACCGACGCCGACGGGAACCGAATCACGTTCGAGGGCAGTATCAACGAGACCTACAACGCGTGGTACCGCAACTACGAGCGATTCAAAGTCCACCGCTCGTGGGACGAGGTCGAGAACGAGTACGTCGAGGAGGACGTGAAGACCTTCGAGCGGCTCTGGAACGAGGAACACGAGGATGTCGAGGTCACGGACATCGACGAGGCCATCGAGCGAGATATCCTCGACTGGCAGCCCGAGTCCGACGAGGAAGTTGAGGAGCACGTCGAACGCCTGAAGAAGTCGAGCGAGCCGCCTGCCTCCGAGGCAACGGCCACTCGGATTGCCAACGAACGCGAGCTTCTCCCCGGTGCGATGCACATTGCCGACGACATTAGTTCGATTGAGCCGTGGCCCCACCAGCGTGTCATCGCCGACACGGCGGCGAGCATCTATCCCGAGAGTCTCCTCCTCTGTGACGAGGTCGGCCTCGGGAAGACCATCGAGGCCGGGCTGACCATCTCCCGACTCCTCACCATCGGTGAGGTGAGCGATGCCCTGCTTCTCGTACCAGCTACGGTCCAGCCACAGTGGCAGGAGGAACTGCTGGAGAAGTTCAACATCAACGCCTACTCCTACGAGTACAGCGGCGCACAGCGGGTCCTGCGGGACGCCTACGGCATCGAGCACTCCCTGTCAGACTACGAGACCATCGACGCGTGGGAGGACTCCCACATCGGCGAGTTCGTCTCTGACCGGGACGAGCCGACAGTGGTACTCGCCTCGTGGCACACCGCCCGTCGCTCGGGGAACATGGGAATGTTCTCCCCGTCAGTCCACTGGCAGGAGGAGCATCCGGGCGACCCGCCCAAAGACCAGTTCGAGTGGGACCTCACGCTCGTCGACGAGGCCCACCACGGTCGCGAGGGAACGAACCTCTACGACCTGCTCACAGAGTTGCAGAACGATACGGTGTGTAACTACGTGCTGACAGCGACACCGATGCAGCTCGAAATCACCGAGCTGTTCGACCTCTTGCGGCTCTGCGACCTCCCCGACGGGTGGAACGACCGCGAGTCGTTCGACACGTACTTCGAAATGCAGCAGGACCTCGCGGAGGCACTCGACGAAATCGATGCTGACAGTACGGCCACTGTCGAGGAGATTCTCCCAGACCTCGCCTCGAAGTGGAACTACGAGCCGTACGAGGGTATCACCCATCTCCGCACGTGGGCAGGGATGATTCAGTCGTTCATACAGGAGCACGAGGACGTGGCCGAGTGGGTCGGCGAAGAGGTCGACGACAGCGACTTCGGGCTGAGCGAACGTCGTCGGCTGAATCGCGTGCTGGGCACTGGAAGACTCGGTGCACGCGACTGGGAAGACAAGTTCTCGAATCTGTCCGTGGAGGCTCTTCGGTTCCTCCTCGAACTCGGTGACGAGACGACGCCCGTCAAATCACGTGTCTTCCGGAATACACGCCAGACACTCCGGATGTGCAAGGAGGCCGACCTGCTCGACGAGAACATTCCACGACGCGAAATCGAGACTCGGTCGGTCGAGCTTGGCGACGCGGAGCCACTCTACGACCGTGTAGAGACCTACATCAGCGACGTGTACGACCAGTCGAAGAAGCTCTTGGAGGGCAAGGAGAAGACCGCCATCGGGTTCGTGATGACGACCTATCGGCAGCGCCTTACCTCCAGTCTCCACGCAATCGAGGAGTCACTCAAGCGTCGACGTGAGAATCTTCGGTCCGGGCTAAGCGACGCTTCAGAGGTCTCCGAGAGCGACCTCCAGACTGGGGCCATCACTGACCGGGAGGAGGTACTTCGGCGTGAATACGGGCTGCGTGTCGACCAGATTGGGGCGAACAGTTCTGCTGGGGAACGCGTTCGAGAGTTCGAGTTGAGCGAGCTGGAGGACTTCATCTCCCAACTCTACGACGTTCCGGAGGACCCCAAGCTGGAGCAGTTGATGCAGGACCTGAAGGAATTGAGTGCGAGGGCACGCGATACGGTCATCATCTTCACGCAGTACAAGGACACCCTCGACGCTATCAAAGAGAAGGTCTGCCTCAGTCACAGCGACGTAGGCACGTATTCGGGCAGCGGCGGTGAAATCTACGAGTCCGAGGGTCAGGAATGGCAGAACGTGTCCAAGGAGCGCGTAAAGCGAGAATTCACTGACCCGGACGGAGACCTCTCTATTCTCGTCTGCACTGATTCGGCTAGCGAGGGCCTCAATCTCCAGACGTGTGATGCCATGATATGCTATGACTTACCTTGGAATCCCCAGAGGGTAGAACAGCGAATTGGACGGATTGACCGCATCGGTCAGAAGAACGAGCGAGTGCTCGTCTGGAACTACGTTTACGACGAGACCGTCGAGGAGGACATCTACGAGCGACTTGGGGAGCGTATCAACCTCTTCGAACAGGCCGTTGGGCCTCTGCGTCCCATCCTCGAAGGGCTGGAAGGCGAGGTTCAGAACATCGCAATGGGGGAATCAACGAAATCTGGCGAGGATGTCGCTACCGAGGCTGAGGAGCAGTCCAAGGAGGCGGAGCAGAAGGTCCGGCAGGTCGGCTTAGCACAAGACCTCGACGAGGTCCGCGCGGAAGACATCATTGAGGAGGCCAAGCTCTATGGCTGGAACACGTCGCATCCCGACGTGGGCCGTATCGGGTACCCCGACAGGCCATTTGACCCACTTGTGGACCCGGACGTGGTGAAGCGACTCTTCACCCAGAGTCAGGTTCTCAGAAACAGGGGCTGGACGTTCGAGATGCTCGACCGCCAGTTGACGGAAGACGAAGATGCCCCCTATCAGAAGCTGTATCGTCTGAGTATTCCAGAGAGCGCAGACCCGCCAATTTCTCGCGACCCTCCGGAGGACACGGTGCAGTCGATGTATGCCGATGAAGATGAGGTGTTGGTGTCATTCGACCCGGAGGTGTTGGAGTGGTATCCCTCGGTCGTGATTCCGCTCCCGCAGCAGGAGTTGTTCGAGTATCTCCTCGAAGAACTCTTAGCCGAACTCGACGAGACGACTGAGGACGAGGTCGTCCGTGTCGCAGGCGACTTCGAGGAAAACGGCTCTCGTGTTTGGACCGAGCCATCTGCCGCTTCCGATGCTCGTGTCGCCACCTATGCAACGGAGGCGCAGCGCCGGCTAACGCTCGATGTACCGTTACCTGATGAGGCAGCTGGCCGGGAGGAAGTAAGCGAATGGCTGGAAAGGTATGCGGAATTAGTCGAGTAGACCGTCGGATTTGGGGTGTGTATGGCGAACTTCGACCCGGTCGCTCCTTGATTTGAGGGATTCCAGAGCCTCTTGCGTATCAGAACGCCGGGCGAGGTCGAAGTTCGCGAAGACGAGACAGAACGTGTCGACGTGAGCAGGAAGGCCATCCAATCGGTCGATGTCATCGGCAATCAGGTTGTATCGCTTAGAGTCCTCACGGAGGTATTTCGCGTTCTTGATGAACTTGAATTCGACTGCAGTCACGAGGTCTTCGACCCGGAACTTCTTGCTCCCACCTTCTAATGACAGGTCTACCTCGTCAGCGAAGAGCACAAGGTCGAGCTTCATCTGCTGGCTTCCCAGCCCGAAGTTGCTGCCACTCACCTCGCAATGCGCTCGGTCGATATCCGGCGTCGAGATGACTGCATCGGCGTACTCGCTATGGTCAGGGATGTCTCCACGGGCACCTCCTGAATCGTGGTCTCCTGTGAGACGAGCGGGCTGAAGCTGATTATTGAGAATCTGCTTTAACTCGAACGCAAGCTCGGCTTCTACGAGATAGTTGGCTGGCCTCTTCACGAAGCTCCGTTCGAGCTGGTCAATTGAGCCCGAGATATCCATACCAACCATTCTGAGTTCACCTGTATAGTTGTAGGGCGTGCTCCCCTGAGCATCCCACACGGGGCTTAAGATTAGCCGAGAAAAGTGATACCAGCAGCTACTGCAAACAATACCATCACCACGGTTGCTCGGAGGGACCACCGCAAGTATTCATACTTCTTCCCAGCAACCTTGGCGAGTGAGTAGTTCTCTTTGTTCAGAGTCTCCATCGCTTCCTCGTCATCAAGAGAGGCGACGGCATCGTGAAAGTCCTCTCCAGATTTATACTGGGTGATATTCCCCCAATATATGAAACCTCGTTCGGGGCTGGGCGTACGTGGGTATATCACAATCACGGCGAGAAACACAGCGATGACTCCCACTATCGCCATTCCTATCGAGAACCAGCGGAGCCAGCCACTCGGAGCTTGGTTGAGATTACTTAGAGCAGTCGCAGCCAGTCCAAGGAAAGCAAACTGACCAGTAATCAATATCGACGCTTTCCGGTCCGCAGCGATGATGTACTCATTGAGGTGGTCCTGTGTTCGTTCGGCCAGTTGCTCAGGGGTGAAATCAGACATACGATTAGAGGTTACTACAGTCCGTATTCGCCCAAACACCCGTAAAGCTGTAGTAGTGGGCGTCTTCCCATCCATTCGCGTCACTACCCCATCGATAGGTGCTAAATGAGCCTTCGTCGGTGAGATGGCTTGCCCACATACTGTCTCCTTCGTGGGCGTATTCATTGATGCCATGGTTGACAAGGTACTCGTTGCTGTCTGCTTTATCCTCAAGCTTGGAGGCTACATTAGCAGTAATGCCCACTGCTGTTCGTCGATTGAGACTGTGGACTCCAATACGAGAGATGTATACATCGCCTATTGAAGCACCAGCCTTGATGGATATTGGCTCAATTCCAAAGTCTTCCAGAGTCGGGTTCACATAGTCTGCAAGCGTCGTTTTCACGGAAGCTATGTATTCGAGAACGGTGTGCGCGATGGCTGTATTATCATCGCCTGCGCCGAAATATGCAAGAATCCCATCACCAGTGTTCTTCTCGAAGTAACCATCGTAGTCACGGACCAGCTCCATCACCTCCGGTACGAAGAGATTCAACATGAAGAGAACATCCTCGTCATCCTGATTGCTGGTATACTCGGTGAAGCCAGCAATATCGAGGAATACCGCCCCTAATCGAAATTCCTTGGCGGTCCCGATGGTCATATCCTCCAAATCGGGCATACTGTAACTGCTTGGTATGTCCTCTAATCGCTCCTCCACGTTTTCAGCTCGGTCTTCTACTCTCTCTTCGACATCACCCCTGCTAAATGACATACTCCCACATTCGGAGACCTCTCCCTAAACGATTGGTGAGTGGAGATAGAAGCGACCTATAACGATACATGGCTCCTACTCCCGGCGAAATTGAGACTCGCGTAAACGAACAGGTGTCGATAGTCGAAGAGCGTCTAGAGCATATTCCGGATAGTTATAGTATGCCGGAATTAGAGGATATGACTCTCCACACGGCCAAGAAGTTCGACCTTGGTATCGTTTTTATCGACATCAATGACTTCACTGACTACACAGATAGGAACGACTACGATGAGGTCCTCTTCATGCTGAATCTCTTCGTACCGGAGGCGATGGAGTTGGTCCGTGATTATGAGGGATATTTTGAGAAGAACACTGGCGACGGTATCATGGCCTACTTCGGAGCAGGAGAGGATGATACAGATACGGCAACACTTGTTATCGAGTATCTCTCAGCTCTCAAGTACGCGCTCGCAAACCACATCAATCCCTGCCTCCGCGACCACGGAATCGAACCAATCAGTATCAGTGCCGGGGCAACTATGGGCGAAGCATACATTTCCCGTATTGGAGTCCACAGTCTAAACCGCCGGACGGCCATCTCAACCGCAGCGAATGTCGCTTCAAAATTAGAGCACGCTTCTGAGTCAAACGAGTTCTACGTTGGCGAAGGTATCTACGAATATACCCACGAGAGCTTCGATGAGAACCCCTTCGAGAAGCTAGGCCATTTCACTCCGTACGTCTGGGAGAATGAAGAGACTGGGAAGCGAGTCCCATACAACCATTACAACTTCATCGGAGGGTGGGAAGGAACAGAGTGGTCAAATCTACGGCCACCACAGTAGGGTGGACAAGGGAATTATTCGAGCCCAGCGACGACGGTCCCACACTCAGAGCATGCGATGTGATTGGATTTGAAGACTGGCTTCTTTTCCTCAAGTTTCTTCCCACACTCCGGACATTCTCCATTGATAGCTGCTGAAGATGCCGTTGCCAATATATCAATGAATCTCTCAAGTTCGTCAATTTTCTCTTGTTGCTGTTCGAGCTGCGACTCAAGCTTGTTGACGCGCTGTTCTGGAACTAGTCCGAATGCGCTGGGCTGTTCGAGTATATCGTCTATAAGCCCCTGCGTGTGATTGACGTATTCACTGACGGGGATTGGGTCATCAAGATAGTCCACCGATACCATCGGTTCAGCACTTTTGTCGGTCTTCTCAGTTGATGTTGAGCCGTGATTATCTGGCTTGGTGATGCGCATAGATACCTGTATGTGAGTGTACCAGTGGGAAGTGTCTAACCCTGAGTTCTACTGTTGTAGCGAATATTTCTCCGGGGATTCGCACCGGCCGGTCGTGGCGGGACTACCCCTTTGCAGTCCCTCAGCGTCTCGACGGTATGCCTCCATATTGTCCAGATGAACTGAACGAGAAACCCCAACTCCGGGCAGAGCCGTCCGGCTATTGGGTCTGTCTCGGCTGTGGGCAAATCTTCGGTCAGTCGTACACTCGCGCGATTTCACGTTGGAAGAAGCACCTCGTTGAAGATGACAATTCGTGAACCTCGGCCGGGGCTGCCAACTCGTCGACGGGGGAGTAGAGTATAACTTAGCGGCGGCGGTTGATTGGCCACCTCTGTATCGCGCGCATGGGTTAGCTTACACCCCATCCTTACAGAGCCTTCCAGAGCCTTGCCTGCCAGAGTCAGAGGAACCAATTACGCCTCTGATTGGATGAATTGGAAGGCTCCGAAAGTCTGCTGAAAGGCTCCTCCCTTACACAGAAAACCGTGTTACGACACTGAGGTCTCGCCCTCGTGTAGGGCTGTCAGGCACTCTCCGAGTACACCCCCCATTTGCTGCTAAAGGGGGGTGGGTGCATCTCCACGCGCAATAATGGGGTAGGCGGTCTCCGGAGTGTCACCGCCAATGGTGAATTGGCAGATATCTTACCCCGTATTTCTAAACCGATACTGTATGGAAAGACTACTGAAACGGCCCAATACGGGTGTTTGATGGGTTATGGCCAACCCGAATGGCTATAACCTCTCGTACCATCTGTCATAGTATGGCTGACACGTACAGCCCGGGTCTGCCGCCTGTGACGGCGGATGTGACCTTCAAGACGAAAGAAGGAGACAGTGTCCGCCCACGCGGTCGTCTCCCTCCTCGAATCAGGGACGAGCTCTCCACTTCTGACCCAATAGTGGTCATGGAAGAGGGGCCAACTGTCCAGTGGACCATTGACGAATATGGTCGTGGGACACTCCCCGTCGAGATTCGGGATGAAGTCGAGGCTCGAACGTTCCGAATCGTCGTCAGCGACGCTTCAACGCTCAGCTTTCACCCAGTTCCGGAACGTCGTCGGTCAAACCAAGAAGCCCTCAGCTAACTGAGGAAGAGAAAAGGAAGCAATGTCACCTATAGATACATCTCCAGACAAGATAGCTGTATCGCCGTCACGACTCCTAACGGATGGAGGAATCGACGAGAACGTTCTATCACCAGATGCCTCGCAGCCATCCCTCCATCCCGAAACGGAGAGCGTGAGTTCGGGCACCCCGCAACCGGAGGTTGCGTCAGAAGCCCCTCCTGAGCCAGCAGAGGAATCCGACGGTGCCACAGGCACCAATAATCGGGATGACGAGGAAAGCGCCGGAGGGGCCAAACCAGATTCCGACACTCATCGACTCATCTCACTCGAATCTCTCGACCCTAATCGCGAACTTGCTCAGCGAGTTCGTCGAGAGGCTTCCGTGCTGGTTGACACCTATGACGTAGAGGATGATGGGGGCCTTGACCTCGAATATCCGGTCTACCCTGTTGGAAAAAACTACGGGTTGCACATCATCCCGGCGGATGACAATCCACTCTTCGCGCTGGTCGACACTGTTGCGGAGCAGATTGTTGTCTCGGAGTACAAGTCATTTGATAAGGTCCGGTCAGGAGCCCAACTCAACCAGTTTGTCCCCAGATGGGCACAAATACTGACTGCTGACGAGACAGAAAGGGCTAGACGTGCGATTGAGTCCGCCTTTTCTGATGCAGTCAAAGACTTCGATGAGGGCAGAACAGAGAATTTCATCGCACCACCTGCGGCTCGGTTCCTCAAGCGGCAGACCGACTCTGTTCGCTTGATTGTCCCCACAGGCATCGAGACCGAGGATGCTGAGTACGAGGTGAGGTTCAAGCCCGACCCTCGACGAGAAATCGGTGAGTTCGGGTCTGTACGTTTCAGTGTGGCTTTCGCAAATGACCCGTCAGCGAGAGTAATCGCCGATGCATACTCTAACCGGCTTTCAGGTGTGATTCGGGGATTCGAAGCAGACTGGGCCGCTGCGTGGCTGTTCGACTATTGGGATGAGATGGCTCAGGAAGAGACCGTTCAGAATGAGCAAGAACAGGCACTCATTGAGATGTTCTGCACCCAGATGAGCAACCTGAAAATTGGCTCTCTAACAGAACACGTGGTCACCGAGTGGTGGCAACCGAACAACACGCGGGGTATCTACGTTGAGCCCGACGATGGTTCTCCGTTTGTAGTCGTTGGGGGCCAGTACATCAAGAATTTCGTTGACCAGCACCGTCACGAGGTGCGAGGGTCTATCTCTGAGCTTCTGTATCGTGATGGTGTTCTCGTCGAACGTCCGGGAAACAGAACGTCGGCGAACAATCTCCTGTGTGAGAAGGGACTCAAAGACAAGCCCTCTGTGTGGATGGTTCGAGCTTCCCGTCTTGATTTCGACCCTGAAGCACTCTCTGACGATGAAGACGGGTCTAGCGACGGTGGCTTGTCCCCGAACGTAGCTCCCTGACCATGACGAGAGTAACTCGAATAGTTGGGATGGCGGGCTCGGGAAAGTCGACGGAGTGTAATCAACGACTTTTGGAGCTGCTCAACGACGACGAGGTCGAGCCAAGTGATATCCTCATCACTGCGTTCAATAGGGCGAATATCCACGATATCATCGCACGCTGGGAGGACCCTGACTTGGTGGAAGCGGTCCACGGGCTGGAGTGGGTAGTGGACAAAGGCCAGTTCGATGATGAAGGAATCACTGTCCGTACGTTCAACAGTATCTGCTACAATCTAGTCCGGGAAGACAAGGAGTTTCACTTCGACCGGTTAGTGGTAATGGACCGGGAATCAGACGAAGAAATCTTCCAGCAGTTCTTCGATGAATGTGCTCCTCGATTCGAATACCGGTACGTTCCACCATCGCAGGCAGACGATGCCGCTGACCGCGGAAGCCTTCCGGTAGCGAATCAGATTCTTCGTGCGTACAACTATCTACGTGCGCTTGGGTACGGTGACACACCGGAAGAGTACCGTGTCTATTCGCGAATGGAGACACAAGTTGCAGCCCCTGAAAGTAGGGTAATCGAGGTAATGCAACAGTGGGACGTGTGGAAGGAATCGAACGGTATCGTCCAGCACGACGACTGCGTTCGTGGTGCGATTGAATTGGAGAAAACTCCGTCTGGTAAGGTACTCGTCATCGACGAATTTCAAGACCTCTCGCCGCTCCAATACCGTCTGTACAAGCTCTGGCGGGACAGTCAGCAGTTTGACCACATCATTATCGCCGGTGACGAGGCACAGGCTATCTACGGATTCAGAGGAACGAGAGGGAGATATCTACGTGAGACTTACTGTGACGAATCGATAGAGTTGACTAAGAGCTGGCGCTGCGCCCCGAAAATCGTTGAGAAAGCCCAAGAAGTCATTGCTGGCTACGGCTATTTCGACGAAACGCTATCCTCGCATGGTGACGATTCCGATGCCATCGAGGAGAAGGTGGAAGTAGCAGGAAAAACTGCTGAAGACCTCCGTCCAGTGGTTGAAGAAGTTCTGACGGACCTCGGGCACGACAGTTCAGTAATGATTCTGGGCCGTACAAATCTTGACGTACAGCGCGTCGCGAAAGCTTTGAACGAGCTCGGATATCCGAATCAACCCATCGTACCAGCTGACGGTGAACGGAAACGAGGCCTCTGGTACTGGGAAGCGCCTGCTCCCGAAGTTCTCCACACGCTTCGTCGCTGGCGTGAAGGAGAGCAATTGTATCCGCCGTACGTCGAAGTCCTACTCTCGATTGCGGATGTCGACCACGCTTGGGTTGACCACGCGGTTGCGGGGAAGCTCACTAAGTATTCGAAAGCAGATGAGGGCTATCACGACTATCCGGTGCTGCTGGATAGGATAATGTATTCTCCTGATGTGATGGACGAGGTCTTCGACTTCCCGGAGTCTACCGAATCTGTTCTCAATTGCCTCCGCCTCGATGATGCTCGGCGGGAGGTCCTTCGACGGGCGCTCGATAGCGAGCATGATATTCGCCCAGACCAAATCAGAGTGGGGACCATCCACTCCGCAAAGGGCCAAGAGAGCTCACGAGTTCTGTTGCTGGCTGGCTATGCGTATCGGCAGGCGGAACGGTATCGATATGAACCGGGTGTTGAGGAAGAGGAGCGACGGCTATACCACGTTGCGGTAACCCGGGCGGCTGACCAGTTGTATATCGTGACTGGCTGGAACGGGAGTGAACCGTGCCCGATATTCCTCTAAGTTGCCAGCTTGGAAGCCAGCGAGCTGTTTCCACTCGCTTTGAATACCGGTGTGCAGAAAACGAGATTAGCAATATCGTTCCAAAGCTAACTGACCCCGAAGTGTTAGAGAGCTAGTCCTCATTCACTTCGTCTAGGACGATGTCGACGTGATGATAGCCATGAATCTCTATCAGGTGTCCAATAGCATCAAGCTCTGAATGCGTACTCCCACACGTCTTGCAGGTATATTCTTCACTCTCTTCGTCGACCTCGAAGTGCTTCTCTCGAATATTTGGCATCCCTCGAACCATGCAGTCGAAACGCGCTTCGACTGCTTTGGTACTTGGTAGGATAATCATGGTCGATTGAATAGACGGCAGCTCTCCTACGGCTGGTTTGTGACTATTGGTGAGAGCGTCCTCTTCGACTCTGAAGGGAAATAGTTGATTGCTGTGTCATAGCATTCCCGGTGGTGCACAGTCCTCACAGTACGTGACCCATCCGTTCCCTGCCGCGTCGTTCGAGCCTTCGTAGCGGAACCAATGAGATTCGTAAACGGTATCCTCAGAGGAGAGTTCACAGCCGCAGTTGTTACACGTTCCAAGAGAGGAGCTACCGATTTCGTCTTGACTCGTTAAGGGGGAGTCTGTTATTGTATTTCCGGAAGTCTTTCCTCGTAATTCTCGGAGAATCTCGCTTGCCGGCCGGTCATCCTCTGGGTCCGTGTCATCACGCGCATCCTGCCAGTCATCCTCACTTGTTGGACGTACTGGTTTCGGGAGGTTCAGACAGCGTTGAGCAACTGGTCCAGCGCCCCAAACTGGCGGGTCGTCACTTCGCTTCGTTAGCCAACCAAGTTTTTCCATATCTTGCAAGGTTCGCTTTGCAGAAACCAATTGGCTCCTTGAGAATGGAAGTTTGAGGAGACTCACGACCTCTCCCTCAGCGAGGAATTGGAGCGCTTGGTCCCAGAGTTCGTCTCTCAACATCCTAGGTATCGCCTGAATCGGTCAAACGGCATCACTCCATCCACATTTTCAAGTATGAACACGGGAATGCCGAGCACCTCGCGATACTCCTCTGCAAGGGCTTCGTCTCCTTGAGCAGCGATGAGGACATCACACTCTTCCATGTCCCAGCTGTTCATGTCCTGTGCCGGACCGTTGGTTCGTCCTTGTGTTTTCAGCGGAGGTGTAGAACCGGGTTCCGGGTCAACTCGTGCATCACTCAGATACAATTTCATCTCGGCCTGACCGAGTCTTCCCAATTTTTCCCGGTCCCCCATCCAACCGTCTGGAGCCCACTTGGACAGGCCGATATTTAATTTCGCTATGTAATCTCGTCGGCGTACATTCACGGGTAGGATTGTGTCCAGATTTCGTTCAAGGCTCAGAGGAAGGTCATGGAAATAGTGTTCCAAATAGGCGTTAGCGGCCATTGACCGTGTCCACGAAGCTGATGAGTGAGCGCTAACAATTTCATTCATGTTCGGCAGTAGCGTTGCTTTTGATTCTCTGTATGGGCGTCTTCCCATGACTATACGAGGCAGATATAGTGACTTAACAAACACTAATGGAAACACATTTACCGATGCAGTCGTAAATATTAATCGTGGTTTTCCATCGATTTGGGCTGAAATACCTATTTATAGTTTAAAAATCTAATATAGCCACAATACAGTAGAGTCCCCAGTAAATTGCAAATACTATCACGGCGACCGTCGGTAGTTCCCAGAGTACGATATTTCGGGAAATGTTCTGCTCAGCGGTCTATCCTTCAATTGGCCTTCTCGTCAAGGAAATCGCTCTATTCAGAGCGGGGTACGAATCGCTGTGGCTGCCATCGATGGCCGTTTGAACGGAGATACTCCTCAATCTCTTGAACTCGTCTTTCGAGCTCGCGTAGCTCAGTCTGGACTGAATCCGTCTCCTGTTCAGTCTTGTCTATACGTTTGCCCAAAGTCGACTGCACGCTTCTGAGATAAGGAATCTGCTCTTCGAGAAGGTCGAGAGCTTCATTTACTCCAGAATAATCACGACTTCCGTTATCTTCCGTGTAAATCGTACCAAGAAGCATTGAGATGCGCTGACGATGCTCCTGTAGGTCATCCACGAGGGAGCTCATTTCACTCTCCCGCTGACTGACGGTCGTTCGTAGTTCGGTAAGTACAGAACTCCATTTCTCATAATAGGTCATACTCTCCTGCCGGTACTCGTCAAGGAGACCTTCGATAAGGTCGAGCCGGTCGAATATCTCCTCATATGTGCGAGGGTCTGCAGTCTCCGGGATTTTCTCGAACATCGCATCCTTCAGGCCTTGATTGTGGATGTGCTCTATTGCGACCTCGGTGAGTGTCGCCACTCGGGGAGGAGTCCGATTGGTCTCAATTTCATCTGATGAGCGATAGGAGATACTGATGAAGCCGAGCTCTTCGAGCCGGCCAAGACGATAATCTAAACGGTCATACTTCCACCCGAGCCATTCTCGGAGTTGGGAGAAATCTGCACGTTGATGGCCCTCTTCGTCTTTCTCTTGGGAAGAACGGATAGCTAGCAACACGCGTTGGTCGTCGAGCGAAAGGTCTGGCATAATACTACTCCAGCAACAGCTTGCTAAGGGGTTGCGCCAGCGGGGGTAATTCACGGGGATAAACGGGGGGAAACCCTTGGAACGACTGGCTTCTAAAAAAGGGTTTCATAGAAACCCTTTTTGTAAGCGATTTTGGTCGGTAGGTCACAACCATGGTGCTCAAGACGCCCGATTCCCTCGATGTCTCGAACGGGACCCGCCCGCAAATCACAATAGAGTAGAGGGTGTCATAGAACAGTTCCCACACTGCTGCTACGCTCCCGTTGAATCGCTAAGTACAGATGAGCTATTGACCAAGGCAGGGAGGATTATCAACAGGCAGCACGTTCCGTTAGACAATGGAGTCATATCTCAAGTTCACTCTCGTTGCTTTAGCGAGCATACTGGTTGGGATTCCGTTGTGGACCGCCATCTTTGCTCCTGAGCGACTGTCCATCACGATGTTCACAGAATTGAGATTCTGGATACCAGCGGTGATTGGAATGGCTTTGATGCTGTTTGGTTTTTGGATTGGTCAGCGAGCAGATATTGCTTAATTCGCACACCCACTTAGCGAGTGATTCCATACCTTTCACCTGAAAACTACACCGCGTGAATAGTTCTATGACACCCTGTCCTACTCCGAGATTCGTTCGCAGGGTTTGATAAGCCGCCGCTGTGACGTGACAGAACAACATGGACAGGGACGCTGTTAGGAAGTATGTCGAACAATCTGACGCCGTTCTCGACGCTGCTCCGCAGATGGACGAAGCGAACACAAAGGCCGCCATTCTGCGTGATTTCTTGAGCCTTCTCGACTGGCAGATTCCGCAAAATACCCAGCTCGAATACTCCGTCGAGGCGTTCGGACAGACATATAAGGTGGACTATGCTCTGATTCTCGATGGAACACCGGTCGCATTTCTCGAAGCCAAGGGCGCGGACACAGCCCTAACTGCCGACCACGATGAACAACTCTCGTCCTATATGATGAACAAGAACGTCAACTACGGGATTCTGACGAACGGGAAGCAGTATCGCTTCTTTCAGCGCCGAGTTGACGCTTCGAACGTGAATGTTCAGCAGGTCGGTAACGTAGACCTCGAAGACCTGCCCAACCGTCTTGCCGTTCTGAAAGCATACGAGAAGGACGCTATCGAGTCGGGCGAATCGGGGAAGATACTCGGTCGCATTAATGAACTCCGTGAAGCCCGCCGAACCCTCAAAACGGACAAGGACGACTTAGCAGTCGAACTCTCGAACACGCTGGCTGACGAAGTTTCTGACTCTATCTCGTCGCTCGCGGAGACGCAGGCGAAGGAAATGATTGACCGGCTCGTTGAGGATATTGATTCTGAAATCGACGCTGACGGCGGAGGTGCTGACGAACCGGTTGGTGGCGGCAGTGGCGGCATTGAGCCAACAGGAAATCATATCGTCGGGACAATCCGACGGACTGAGATTGACGGCAACGACGACGCGAAAGTCGCGGTGTTCCCCACGAAGGAGTCAGGTCTACCGTTTCTCAAGGAGAACAACGCGTGGGGATTCGTTCGGGTTGGAAGCGAGTTCGAGTATGTTGCGATGTACGTGACTGGCGACGTGCGTCAGGTCAAATATTTCGCTACGGTCAGGGACGTAGTTCCACCCGAAGAGGCGAATTTATCTCGTCCAATCGAAGAGTACGCTGACGGCGCGAAAATCGCAGAGGACAAGATGGTAATTCGCTTCGAGCCGGAGAGTCTGTACGAGTTGGAAAACCCGGTTCCATATGAGTCAAAGTACCCCCAAGGACTTCGATATACTACGCTCGGAGCGATTCGGTCAGCAGAGACGACCGACGATATGCTCTGACTGATTTAACGGAGAACATGATGGGTTCGTCTCTTCTTGAGGGAGTCATAGAACAGTTCACACACTGCTGCTTCACTCGCGTTGAATCGCTAAGTACATGCTCTGTAGTTACCGATGAAGCGAGAACGTCGCTGACTAGATGTCGTAGTCCCCTTATGCGAAACCACCTTCTCTCGCCCGAGCTTCCTGATTCTGGGGTGTGATTTATGCATCGATAGGGTGGAATGTCGAGATGTGAAGCAGGAGACATCCGCCGAAGAGCACCCCGACACCGAAGACCGGTCGGAGGAGGAACTTCGAGAAGACCTCTACGAGCAATTCGGCGTGCCGGCGAAGGGAGGTGCAATGATTAAGTGGATACTCCCACTGCTGGAGCTCGTAGTGAACACCGAGGAGCGATACGACATCAACGCTCGCTCGAAAATCCTCGCGGAAATTGCGCTGTATCAAGCTTACGAACGAGAACCCAAGTTCAAGCTGTTTCTCTGGGCAGCACTACTGATTGGCGGGTACGACCTCCTGCAACCTCTCAACCCCGACATCTACAGCATCCTGTTCCTCGCACTCGCCACCATCAACGGGTTCGCATCCTCCCTGCGCTCCCCACCGATGCTCGCCGCCGAAGTCGAAGGAGTACCTGACGAGAACGGAATGCCCGCAGACTACCGAACAACAGCACTTTCCAGCGCCAACACGAACGTCACACTCGTCCTGTTCGTTATTGCTGTCGGCGTGCAGTTACTGCTAGCGAGCACCATTGTTGAGGGGGAACTGGTGGCGAGGAACATTGCTGCCGGAGTCGTCAATCCAGTCGTTTCTGGGGTACTGCTACTTCTGCTCCCGGTGGCTTGGCGAAAATGGAGACGCATTCCCACTTAGCGGGTGATTCGATACATCTTGACTGAAACTATCCCGTGTGAATAGTTCTATGACACCCTCTAGAGTAGGTAATATCCCTCCTGTCTCGGAACGTCTGCCTTCACGGCAAGCCCGTGCTCCACTACTTGCCAGACCGCTCAGCGACTGAGAGATATAATGCGTAGTTACCGGTGTATTGGTTCGTATCACGTACTTTCGTTCTCTTTAGATTGATTTCGACTCGCGTTTCATCGTTTTCCAAGTCAAGTAACGGCTTCAGCAATCCCGCAACGGTCTCGATAAAACGTGCGTCACCCGTAACTCGAATATTCGAAATATCTGTCTCGAACGTGCTTCCTGTGAACCCGGCCGGTTTTGGGAGGACAGAACTCTTCAGCTCCGTAGCGGTTGGCCTATCGAGACCGTGCAGCCACTCCATTAAATCACGCTTTCGAATTGCTCCACTCTTGGTTGACCGTAAGGCGTCTAAATCGCCTCCTGTACCCTGCGCTTTCCGTGAGAGTATTCTCGCTCCTTTCGATGGGTTGCAGTCCAGACAGCGGCTGCTGGAGGCCTTAGGTGCGATGAGAACTCCACAATCTTCGCAGAAGTTCATGTGACGTACAGAATCGGAGACAAGATAATCATATGCTATGTGGCGCTCCCGACGAAGTTGTCGTCCTCAGTCGAATTTCTTGGGTAAGAGGTCGGTCTTTTGCAAAGGGTATCTCGACCGAAATGGCCCCGGCATCTTATTGGACAATCGTCTAATATTGGCCAGAATATAGAGCGGCACCTAGGGAAGAAATCCGATGTGAAAATGCCGATTATTCTCGGACCGCGCGAGCAATCAAAATCTGGTTATAGGGCGCAGTACCGCTGAATTTGGCTATTTAACTTCTTCTACTTTTCTAGCCCGGTTCCGTTCTAGTATATGAGCCCTTCTACTTTAGAAACTCCAAAAGTAGCCACACTTATACTGCATTCTGCCGTTTATTGGGGTAATGAAAACGAATGAATCGGCAGTGATTGGCCCGTGCATGAACCCCTGCGAAATGCCATCTTCCTTCCGTGAGGTGAGCCACAAATGAGTGCTGCTGACGACACCTCTACGAAGGTTTCTGACCTGTCTGCGGAAGAGATGATGCAGATGTTTACGGACAAGATGTCGGAGCAACTGAGTCCGTCACTCTCGTCGAAGACTCCGAAGGAGGCCGTGGACAAATACTTCCAGACTCGAAATCTGGAGGCGGGAACCGAATACACTCACCGTTCTGCCTTGTACAATCACTTCGTTGTCTGGTGTGATGAAGTGAGGGGAATCGATGACATGAGTGAATTAACGGGTAACGACCTTGCTGATTACCGCGTCTGGAGGCGGGAAGAAGCGCCGACGAGGGTAAAGAAACTACGACCAAAGTCGGAAGAGACGCAGCAAAAGATTCTTCGAGTGTTCATCAAGCGGTGTGAGCAGTGGGAATTCGTCACGCCCGGTTTACACGAGTACGTCCTCATACCGAAGGTCAGCCGGAGTGACGAGGTTCGAGATGAAATTCTCGATTCACACACTGCGAAGCAAATACTCGATTGGCTTGCTCGGTACGAGTATGCGAGTCTTCACCACGTCATCTGGCTTCTGTACGCAGAGAGTGGAGCACGATTGGGCGGAATTCATTCGCTTGACGTGTCGGACTACGTGTCTCAAAGGGATGGTGGGTATCTGAAACTGAGACACCGTCCAGAGGAAGGAACCACATTGAAGAATGGAGAGGAAGGTGAGCGAGATGTCAGTATTACGCTGGACGTTTGTGACGTTCTGGATGACTACCTTGAGGATAAGCGGGTGGACCAGACCGACGAGTACGGCCGAGCTCCGTTGCTGACTACCTCGCATGGGCGGGTTTCGAAGTCAACAATTCGTACGTACTTCTACGCGTGGACGCGTCCTTGCGTTATCGGCATGGGGTGTCCCTACGGTCGCGACCCGCGTGAGTGCGATGCCGCAAAGAGAAATAACTGGGCATTCAGGTGTCCAGACAGTCTGAGCACTCATCCAGTTCGGAAAGGGTACATCACGGCCGAGCTTAAGGGAGGGATTCCGAAGATGGTCCTCTCAGAGAGGTGTGACGTGTCCGAGAAGATTCTCGACCGGCACTACGACTTCCGGACCGAGCAAGAAAAGATGGAGGCCCGGATGAGGTTGATGAAGATGGCGCACCAACGAAACCCGAGATATGGCGCATAGGACCCCGTTAGTTAGATAAGTGCCACGTGGAGTAGTTTATCAGATAGCGGTAGCTCTCGCGGTTCATACGAGGTCTAACAGCCAGTAATTGAGAAGCAATTCTCAGAGAAGACTACACTAGAAAACGACAGGGGTACTATTATACTGCGGAACTCGCGATGATGTATGTCAAATAATGCTAGTTGGGGAGAACTTCTAGTCGGCGCGTATCACCAATTAGAGAACGAGTGCGAGGTTGTCAGTTACAACAACCGGTCAGAAGAACCCGGCAACCAGATGGAAGCCGACGTGCTTGCGATAGATAACGACAGGGAGAGCGGAGAGCAGCACGTCTATATTTGCGAAGTAGTGACACATCTGAAGGGAAATTTGTATTCTGGCTCGCCAAAGGACGAAGAGGGATGGTGGATGGAGTATTCCAACACAAGTGCCTACCATCGCTCATTAGAGAAGTTGTGGAGGAAATTCTCGGATAACCATCGTTACGTACGCCAGACGTTCCCCCACGCGAACGAGTATTCATTCGAATTTTGGGCACCGGTGGTTAAGGGGTCGAAAACGGAAGGACCGCTCATCAAGGGTCTCAACAGACTTTCCGAAGAATTCGAGAAAGAAACCGACGAAAAGCTGGAACTGTTTATCAACGAAAAGTACACCACGCGTATCGACTTGTTACGTGAGAAAGCGGAAGATGATACTAGTGGCCGTGGTGCTCCTGCATATCGTTTCCTTCAGATATTGGAACATCTTCGATAACGCGTATATAACATACTGGAATAAAGGGGGCGTACTTATTCTCCTTCTTCACTCCAAAATCGTTCTCCTTCAAGCATATAGTGTAGTTCGTTGATACTGTACATCCCCTTATCAACTTCGAGCATGACACCATCCTGAAAATCAAATGCTTGACGGAAGTCTTTTTTATGTACCAAGTCATTCCGATGGTCTCGGAAGGACCTCATATTCTTGTACAGCTTATGGCCTATGACTCCACATCTGTATAGCAAATGCTCTCGAACCGGCTGAGACATTCTCCGGTCGAGCGTCTTCATCGTCTCGTTGGTACCTCGGAAGTCCTCCTCAATGAGTTCCTCATTTAACACGTCTATAGAGTAGATTTCGATGAAGTCCTGTGCGAGAATGAAAAACATCAGGATATCGTCGTGCATATAAATTCTCGCTAGTAGCGATTCAGCACGGTCCTGCCTTTCATCTTCGAGGTCCTCAATCGCTGACCCCTCAATCATCTCATTCAGTTCCTTCACTTTGTCACGCAGATTCCCGTAAATACGGTTCAACCCCGAAAGAGTGTTGAGACGCTGTAAACTCTCAGGCACTTCCTCTCCTCGGTCTTCAGCAAGTAGTTGAATACCCGCTTCAACCATCTTAACACGTAACTCATCGGGAAATTCAATCCCGTATTCTTCTTCTAAATTGTTAATCTCAGAAACAAAGGGGGCAGTGTCTTCACTCATACGAACTGCTACTGAGGTGACTTGTATACTACTGTCGGAAACCTGTGCTCTTGAGACAACTGGATAATACTGCTATTTTGAGAGGTCCCTTTCTGAAACGAGTTCAGTATAGGTGAGTGAAATCTGGTCATATTTATTGCTAAGATTATCTAAGTCGCCCGGCGCGAGGTCATTATCGTTGAGACACTCGGGACAGACACCGATTTTTACTGCAAACGCCTGCCTCGCTTCACGTTTCTGTTGGTTGCTTCCCTGCATTTGCGTCACGGCGCCATTACTTAGGGTCTCAAAGATTTCCCCGATACGTTGAGGATTTCCAGAGGGACCTCTATTGTAGAGACCGTCACCACAGAACGCACAGTAATTCGGGTCTGGCTCGCCAGTCATAGTATCATCGTCATTTGGCTGCTTGAAAATCATTACGTCGGTCCTAGATTACGTCGTACTGCGCACATCCTCTCTGTCTTGCACGGCGATTTTTACTGATATAAGATTCAATAGGCTGGAAATGCCTCCAGCTAGTATAAAAGAGACGAAAGAACTGTTTTAGAGGTTGTTGAGGTACTTCCGCCGCTGCTCCATCTTCGTCTTCTCATCACGCCGGTCGTAGTGTTTGTCGAGAGTATCCGGGTTAACGTTCGCACGAGCCGAGACTACCTCAACCGGAACATCCGAACTGAGATGATGCGTTATCGCACCTCGGCGAACAGCGTGCGATGACACGCTCTCAGGACACTTCGATGCGTGGACGTACTCCGCGGCTTCGCATTCTTCCGGGTCCCGATTGAGAGGACAGGAAAGCCCGATTCGACACGGTCGCGACCAGTTGTACACAATCGTCGTCGGCGTAGTAGTATGCATTCGACCATGTGAAGTTGCGATGAGTGGCTCTCGTCCGTATTCATCAACAACGTCCGGTCGTTGGTTCTCTATCCAGTCATCAAGCAGACCGCAGACTTCGGAAGAGAGCGCGACGAACCGTTCTCCCTTCATTTTGTTCTTGATGGGCGTGTCCGTCTCTGGTCGATGGCGAATTTCCAGCGATTTTTCTTCTGGGTGGTAGTCAGACAAATCGAGTGTTCGGACTGCTCCGCGACGGAGCATGGTGTGCCACTGGAGTGTAAGCACCATGTGAGCTCGCGAGGCGTACTCGAATTTTCCCAGATGAGTCAGGATGGCTTCAGCCTGCTCGGGCGTGAGCCGGTCGTCTCGGACGTTTTCGTCGGCATCAAGGTCGGGCGAGAGAACTTTCTCGCTGAGGTCGGGTTTGACCGCGTCGACGGTCTCTAGGAATCGGATGAATACGCGAAGCGTATCCATCTGCGTTTTTTCGGTGACGGGTTTGATTTCTCCGTCATGGCTTCGTCGCCATAGGCGGAACTCGTGGAGCAGGCGGCCGGTGAGCTCGTTGAGATTCGTGAGCTCCTTTTCGTGTTCACACCAGCGGACGAAGTGTCCGAGGCGAGATTTGTGGGAGCGAAGGGTTGATTTGGCCACTTCGCGTCGTCGATGGTCGATATACAGTGCGAGTGCTTCGTCGGGCGCGATTGGTTCGAGGTCGTCCATGGTTGGTCCAGCAAATCCCAGTCGGGAGGGGGCGATTCTGAACCAGCCTGTTGATTGATACTAGGTTGTTACGGGGTGGACAGGGTTCCTGCAGAGTTTAAGATATTCCCGGAGTGCGAAGGGGTCGCTTTTTGCTTTCGGTATAAACGGAAAATTATCATTATAACGTATTCGGTCAGCCATATCTACACCTGCCACTAATCGCGGGGCCTGGCTCAAAACAGATTCGCTCTTCGGATACTCAATCGGCTAATTATGACTCTCTTCTTCTGCAGGTTTCGTGATTCTCTCAGCCACGTCAGTGCATAAGCGTCAGAATCAAGACTCTCGTGAAGGTTAACCGTGTGACCCAAGTTCTGCACAGGTCGTGGGCTATTATATGGTTTCAATCTGATTCACCTGTATCTTCTCAGAGTTCTTAAGTGGTGTCAGAAGTATCCGAGGAGACCGAATCTGACTTGGAGGCCGTCGTTGAATATCGCTGTGAAACAATGACTGAGTTCGGTCAGGGAGACAGGGTGCGGGTAGACATTCCTGACGAGACCGACCCAGACCACGAACGCTTTCACGGCCAGCATGGGATAATCCTCAGGAAGATTTCTGACGATGCAGGAAGTCTTACCAATGATAACCGTGATTCAGTCGTTTACCGGGTAGAGCTTGACCCAGGAGAAACGATGGACTTCAGGAGGCGTGATTTGCGTCCACCTCTTGATGGAGAGTCGATGGACTCCGAATAATATCCCTTTCTCGGAATAACCCAAAAAGGGTCTTGAATATATACGGCTGCAGCTACCCCGGAAAGGATGAACGAATCATCCCCAGACAGGGAAAACAGAACGAGCACGTCGCCTTCTACGCGCGTACTTCGGCCGATAGCCAGACGTAGAGGATAGAGTCATAAACACTCCTGAGAGGTCGTAGAGGGCTGAATTCGACTTGATGGCCCTTCATCTCAGTTCAGCGTTGGATGTCGAATCGTATAGAGTCCGGGCTATCGGGTAGAGGTCTCCCAGTATCTCACGTTCCGCCTCAATAAGGTCAAAGTGACGAGCAATTCCAACGATTGCACGATACGGAGGAGAACCACTGAACCCGTATGTATCACGTGCGGTCAAGCAGAGACGGGCGAATTCTTCGTCTGTTAGTTTGTCCAGGGCCCGAGGCCCCGTGCAGTCTCCACATTCCAAGAACCCCTCAATAGTCGCAACAAGATGGAGAGCATTACCCCCGGCTCCTTCGTGGCCACTAGAGTAACAGCGCCAGAGTTTGTCGTCACTCGATACGGCGAAGTTTGTTCCATTTGACCCCCCATGAGCGGGATGGTCGCTTCTGAGCTCTCGCCCCATCGACGTGAGTTTTGTGCCGGCGGCTCGTGCCACACGGGTAACTGAATGGCTGTAGTAAGGTGATTGCTCGCTAGTGGTAGAACGCGGTTCCGACTCACGTTGGCTTGCTGCAGCCTTATCTTCGAGAACCTGGGCGGCTTGACGCTCGTCAGGCTGGAATTCGTCGATGATGTCGTCAATTGCCGCCTGAGCTTCGTGTACATCGTCTGGAGTACCTAGAAGATGTCGTCCAGTGACAGCGGCCCACCGCCCCTGTTGGTACATCTCGATACTAGGAAGTTTGTCTGACTCCGGGACAAACACGTCATCAGCGATAGGCGAATCAAACGATGTGAACCGTTCTGGGAGCCGTCCATATACGAAGAGGTGTAGGCCAGTCCCACTCTGAGAGATTTCCGTGAAACTCGCGAGGTTATCGACTAGCTCACGAGCACGAGGATGTAACTCCCCAGTGGTTGGAATTCGGACAGCATCTAAATCAACGAATACAATCACGTCGCCGGTTGGTGGGACATCTGAAGGGAGCAGAAACCCCAGCTCAACCTCATCTCTATCGATGTTGTCGAGATTCGTAGGGAGATGTTCAATCACCTCGTGTTGGGCCCACTTTGCGGCCTGTTCGAACGATGTTTCGGGCCGTTCCTCAGCAGCTAGGTCGCCGCTCCAGCGACATGGGTACATATCCGACTTGACCCACGGTGCCCTCGGAATCTTATCCCTAGTCCACAAGAGCCACTGTGGACGGTCACGGAGACCGTTTGGATAAAGGAGATTCTCTCGCGGCTTCGAAGCGGCTTCGGCAGTAGCAGACTCTGCTATCAGCGAGAACTCGTCGCCTTGTTTTATAATCCATCCCTGGTCAATCGCTCTCGATAGCTCAGCCTTAGCGTCAGCCACAGACATCCCGAAGTCCTCAATGAGGGCATCCAATACCTGCCTTCGCTGAAGATAAGACGACTTAGCCTCGGCCGAGTGTTCGAAGAGGTCGTACCAATCTGGCCTCGTAGTCATTCGTCACCTTTCCGGGTAGGCTGGATGCCGTATGGAATGTAACTACTTGTCCAACTGAAGCCGTCGCGGAGAACCACGACTCGTTCCTTCGCGCGGGTACATCCGACATACCAGATGCGGTCCTCGGAAGCGCGCGCCGCTGGAGAGTACAGCTCGTTACGAATGCGACGCGTAATCCCATCATACAGTATCACGGTATCGGCTTCAAATCCCTTGGAGCCATGCAGTGACATCACGCGGGGGAATCCAGCGAAATTCAGCGCGAATCGACCCTGGTTCTCGAAGGTGGGAATGAGCCCACGGTTACGAGCAAGCGCCGCTTGGAGAGTATTTCGTTCACGAGTATTCTGAATCACGCAGTGTTTGACCGATACTGGACCGTTGCTGAACAGTTCTGTCCAGCGTATTGGGTCAGTTATCGGGGCGAAGAACTCCTGAAGCGTGACGGGTAGCTCGTCGTTCACCCATGCCCGACCGAGAGCAGCTGTCTCATCTCTATCCCAGGCTAGTAACGAGGATGGAGTGGCTTTGAGCAGAGCCTGAGCTTCCTCGGCACAGAGCTCAGTCGGAGGTTCGTCAAGGAGCGCCTCCTCACTCAGGATGAGCGTCCATCTCTTCCAGCCACGTTGTTCACACGTGAGGCCGCGGAAACGCTGGAGGCCATTATAAAGATGTGCGCGGTCGAGGTTCTTGTTCCATGCCCCGGTTCCTTGTTGCCCTGCGTAGATGATACCGGTCTTCCGCAGGGCCAATCCAATAAGCCAAATCTGTAGCTGTGTCCGAGCGAGGTACAGAATGGTATTTTCGTCATGACTCGCTGCGTGGGCACCACCATCACCCGACAATAACGGTCCCTCTTGACTGAACTCGTAAAGAAGGTCCGGCGGGCTGAATCGTTTGTCGACAGAAGTTGTATGAACACCTGTACGACGGTTGAATTCCATAGGTGGCGCTTGCCGTACCAGAATTTCTCCAGGCTTATCGCTCGCGATGTCCAGTGCTGGCGGTGTGTGGGTTCGGCCCAAGATAGTCGTCGCTGCGTCCCAGATGTTTTTGGGTACACGCCAGGTAGTCGGAAGCTGAAGTTCAGGGAGGGGAAGTCGTTCGAAGTATTTGGGGTCTGCTCCCTCATGCCGGTTCATCACTTGATGTGGGTCACCCGCTACAATCGCTATCTCTGCGCCAGCGAGCCACTTCCGGGCAACGCTGTCCATCAGCGGGGTGAAGTCGTGATACTCGTCGACAATCACGACCTGCTGCGGCGGTAGCTCCTCTGAGTCGAGAGCTTCCGTAAGCATTTCATGGAAATCGAAGAGCTTGTTTTCACTCTTGTAATCCTCCCAAGATGCTGCAACCTCCGAGAGCGGAGGATGAGTATTCCAGCACGAACGGAGCCGGTCGTACGAGGGGGCTTCATAGTGCTTTGAGAACGGCCGCTGGTTATGAATTAGCCAGTGGTATACCTCGAACAGTCGCTTCCCTGGGCTTTCATCCCACGCCTCTGTGTCGGGTGTGTCGTAATGTCGTCCATACTTCTCAGAGAGAAAATCTACGTAGTCTTGTCGCTCAGCAATCCCCCAAGCATGACCCATCCACTCCCCCTTCCCAGCAACGCGCATCGCAACACTGTGAAGAGTTCCAATATGTCGTGTTCGTCCTTTTGTAGGCTGGATAAAATCATCCTCATTGAGAACTGCTGCTTCTCGAAGTTTGCTGAAGACATCCTCGGCAAGGTCTCGTCGAAATGTTATCCAAGTGATATCGCGAAGATTGATATCGTATTCTGACTCCAGTAGCGATAGCCGTCGAACGAGTTCTGTCGACTTGCCCGTTCCGGGAGGACCATTCAGTTTGATACTTTCATCCGGAGCCACTGATTCAGTCTTAGGAGACACTTCGAGCGAGTCCAACCACTCTTGCTGCTGGCGCTGCCGAGCAGCTTTTTGCTCCATGTAATCAGTTGCCTCACTCATCGGTCTCACCAAAATCCCACTCATCGTCCTCTTCACTCATCCCTATCTGTTCATCATCGGTCTCGATTTCAGCTGGCTCTGCAAACGACCGCTTCAGACACCACCAGCGAACTGGTGTCCCATCGCCCAGTTGCGTCGTCTCGACTTTCCGCGCTAGGTAGTCTTTGGCGCTCATTTCCGCGTATAGGGCTCTCATTGAGACCGACTCATGAGGTGCAATCGCCCGCTGTACGACTCGTGACTCAACGCGAACTGTATCGTTTGTCTCCTCATCTCGAAGGCAAAGCAGTTCCATCTTGTACGCTGTCTCTTGTGACGTTACAGCCGTCATAGATGAGACAGTACGGCGGAGGTCTTCGATAGCTTGAGTCCGGGGCCCCTCTGAGATATCAACGATACTCGGGTCTCGCTGTTTCCATCGCATGATGAACCGCTCCACCCAATCACTCCAAGGTGTACAGCCATCACTGGGTTCTGCAACGTGCTCGGCTGTTGCGTCGAAATAGTTGCCTCGGAAGTGGTGCGCTGACTTGTGGGACCCCTCTGTTTCAATTGTAACTGGTCCATCATCGGTCTCAAAGGTCCACTGATACGCCGCGTTCTCATTGGTATCCGTCGACTGAATGATGCGCAGCGTCAAGAGTCGCTCACGGAGCAGCCTATCGAGCGGATAAATTTCGACGGTAGCTGGGTCTTCCCCAGTGACCTCTGCGTTTGACACTGCCTTCGTCCGCTCGTCGTAGATTTCCCGAAGTGCAGTCTTCGTTACCGAGTGAGAATCTAAATTATGCAGTGAGCCGATGAGATTATCGATGGTCCCATCACTGATTTCACCGTCAGCGCGGGCCTTAGCGAGGAGGGCTAGGAATTGCTCAATGACGGTGGCTTTCTCAACTTCTGAGGCGTCCTCTACTTGTCCCCGGATTTGTGTCCAGGCTTGCGATACACCTTCCTTTGTTGGGTTGAAATCGTTCATATTCCGAGTCTGTGTGTTGAAGCAAACTCGGCAGCAACTGGGTCGGAGTGGCGGAATCTATTAGATACTGCACGACGTACAGTATGTGTAGCTCCCAATACAGACCATCACCAGTGGGCTGCGAGTTTACGAAGAGTGTTCCAGCACTCTTCCCAAACGGCTTTTATCTGAGAAAGAGCTCCTGCTCTTCCTTCTGTAGCTCGCGTTGTGCGAGTAGGTCGAGATACGCTTTCAGACTGAGAGACGGAGAGACACGGTCGCGTGCCTCCCTCAAATTCTCCGCAGTTTCTTTCGTCACCTCAACCGACGTTCGGTTCATATTAACCATGTCGGGACCATGGTACATATACATTCCCTCAGAATGGATTAGCCTCAAAACACTATACAGGGAGTGAATGAGCGCTATTGTACTGTATGATGGGACTACAAAGAAATATGATATATTTCATATCAAGAATTATGTTTACAAGTATCTAATGACCACACTAGGGATGCTTCGGGTTTGCCGACTAATCCTCTCCTCAACATCGTTTGTTTCGACTCGGAACGAGACTTTTGGCATCTGTACGGGAAATCGGTAAGCGTGTAGTCGGTTACGTTTCCACTCTCGGTATTCAATCCTTCTGCCAGTAGCGACGCTGGATACCCTGTCAACGAGATAACTGAGGGATTCGAATTAGAAGTCTTCCAGGTTGAGGACGGCTTGGCCTATGCGAGACGACACTGGGTAGACTACGGTTCATAACGCTTGACACACCCCTCGCTTTTAGAGAACTCGACTCCGGGTTTCCGCTGTAAACTGGTTAGACCGGCAGTGTCAGTACAACAGATACGTCCCCACTGACTTCTTGAATCGTGACTTCCTGTGAGACGAGCGGACAGAAACTGGTCATCAAGAATTTGCTTCGACTCGAACGCGAGTTCAGCTTCGACGAGATAGTTTACTGGCCTCTCGATGAAGCACCGTTCAGGCTGGCCGATTGAACCTGAGATATCCATCTCGACCATCCCAATTTTATGTGTATGATTATATGAAGCACTCTCATCAAGCGCACGTGCCGGGGATGCTCCTTTGCAATCTCTCCACGTCTTGTTGGTATGCCTCGGTATTGCCCAGAAGAACAGGACAAGAAACCACAACTCCGTGAAGAACCATCTGGCTACTGGGTCTGTCTCGGCTGTGGACAAATCTTCGGTCGGACGTACACTCGTGCGATTGTACAGTGGAAGGACCACCTCATAGAGGACAACCGTCCGTGAAACCCGGCCGGCACTGCTCACTCTAACATACGGTTCGGGTGGTAAAGCTTCTTGATTACTCGGGGAAGTGCGTTGTAGGGCACGGCGGCGTCACTCTCTCACTATGTCAGCAGTTGTCCTTGAGCTCGGAGTACAGGACTCTCAGCGAGGAGATATGGGGGCTACATTCAGAGCGGGTGGGAGTCCATACTTATCATACCTAAATGAGAATCAGGTATGATATGCGAAGACGAACGCTGCTAAGACTTGGGGGTCTTGGAGGTGTTGCACTACTCAGTGGATGTACAGGTGAACCTGAACCGACTGGTACCGCAAACCCGAGCGGAAATTCACAGAACTCTACAACAACTCCTTCACAGAACTCCACATCAAATCCAGAAGTAACGCCACAAGCCTCGCCTGATGAGACTCCGGAGATGGTCGAAAAAACATTCAGTTCTGAGTATTACAGTGGAGACCAGCAGTTCACCCGAACTGCCTGCGACTCTTCAGAGGATGAGTTCGTAACACTGGTTGAAGCAGGACGAGGACGATACCTCTTAGGTGTCGGATTAAATGGTACAATCGGTTGTGAGGAGGTGACTGTTCTGGATAATCGTTTTGAGCCAGAAACAAGAGAATACAACGTGAGGCTCAGCTTCAAACCGAGGTCAGGTGCGAACGATTGCGATTCAGGATGTACTGTGACGTATTTTCTTTATGCAAGCTATACTGCGACATCTACGACTAAACTCATAAAGAATATGACCGTTACTGTAGAACGGATTGATGAGACAACTGTATTCAACCCTGTTGAACCCGAGTGAGAATTTGTGCCGCTGGTTTTCGAAAGCGAGGTATTCGATGCTGAGCCACATGACGAAGTGCTCGCAATGCGTAGTGAATATCTCCTCTGTAGTGAGCAAGTGAGGGGGTCAGGAACGATTGGGTAAACGACTGTATGGCCCTCTTTACGGTATTCTGGGACAACTAAATGACTAGGAAAGTATATATTCGGGCGAAGCCTACCTTGTTGTGCCGTTAGGCAGTTCCAGAAGTAGTTACAGAAACACCCGGGTTGGACCGCCAACCCACATGGGATTGAAAATGCGGAATCCCTTTCTGGAACCTGTTACAGAAAACCCGCTGGGCTGAGAAATTCGGCCCAACTGGGATTGAAACGATAATGGTCAATCGATGACCGACCTAATTTCGCCTATCGGTCTTCCTCTCCCCACCACACACGTACCACGTTGAGACGGCTTTCAAATCTGCATACAGCGGACTGAAAGTAGCAGACTCTGCTACTGCTTCCTGAGGCTCCTCGAATTCCTTTCTCGGTATCTCTTTGAAATCGAACAACGCGGTTTCGAGTGAGAAACCTATTTGACGAGATATTCAAGCTGGCTACTCTCGTGCTTCCCCGGTGGCAGGGCAGTCAGCGCGGTGTCTAGGTCCGGCGTTATTGTCTTCATGTCCTCAACGGAGTCGTTCCAGCCTCTCTTCACTCAGATTCATTAGCTTCGTTACCTTCGGGCCTGCCTTCCAGACGAGCTCTCCACCAGTAGTGCCTTCGAGAAAGCCAGAGGCTTCCATATCCCCGAGAACGGTCAGTACCTTCGCTTCTTCGTCCGTACTGTAGGGGAAGTCAGCCAAGCGGAACTCGCCGGTCGTCACAAGGTAGTCCAGCACACTCTCCCAATGCTGCTCTATGAAATCCATTCTTCTCATGGATTCTAATGTTGCTGAGTATATGAATCAGCAATTTTAGTTCTCAGCCAATTCTGACGGAAGAATACCAATATTCTCGTCGAGAGTCTATGACAACATGACCGTTCGGTCCGAGCTATTGACAGACGGGGTTCTTTGGCATCGACACGAGGAAGCAGAATTCTATCGGTGCCTATCCTGCGGCGTAAAGACCAGCTCACGCTGTATCCTCGAACGAATCCATCTTCACCGGTGTAAGTTCAGTAGGGGTGGGTAAGAGTCCGGCTCTACGAGCGACCGTAATGCTCAGCGCGGTTTCGTAGCTGTTCGAGGGTGTACAGGGCATCGAACAAATCGTCGACAACAGGGTCAAACTCCTCAACGCTTTTGAGGTCGCGAATCGCATCGTTAATCGCTATTTTCGCATCATCGAGAGCTTGCTCTTCCCATTTCGTGAGACCAATCTCAATTAGCGGTTCCAACTCGCCTTTGACGTAATCTTTGACCCGCTCTATGGCATGTTCCCAGTTTGTGAGCCCCGTCCAACGGATAATCTCTTCCCGTTCCTTGTCGAGTTCTTCGAATTGTGTGCTGAAGGTATTCCACTCTTCCGCTGAATGGTAATGGAATGCGAGGGTTTCCAGTTCAAGAATTTCGTTGAATGTCAGGTCATCGTATTCTGCGACAACGACCTCAACAACCTCCTGTTCTCCATTACCCGATTCAGTTGCCATGCTATATCAGAAGCTGTATCCGACTATATACATTCCTCTTGAAACAGCCGTTTCAGACCATAATACAGTGAATTTCGATTGGTTAGGGTGCTTGGGGGAGCATCTGAATGCACTCGATACACAGCCAGCAGCTGCCGTGGTTTTCAAAAATCGAATAGCCTATTCGTGAGTTCCTTCACGCGCTTCTAACGCTTCTAACCGCTTTGTGTTCTCCTCCATCCGCCGATAGAGATTCGTGCTCACGTACTCGTGAGTTTCCTCAATTGTCGCTTGTAACTCGTCGAGTTTCTCTGCGAGCTCCACCACGTCCACTTTTGTCCGCTCCGGTTGCCGGTCGTGCGAGACAAGCGACTTCGCTTCTCGGAGTTTATCCTCAGGGATAACCGCGATTTTCATCCTTGACCCCGACTGCGACGGAATCTCTGACCGCTCAATCTCGATGATGCTATGACGCTCCAACTTTCGGAACTGATGGTGTAACTGGCCTTCAGTCAAGTCCGTTCGTCGCCGAATTGCCGCGGTATCCGCTCGCCCGTCCTCTTCGAGAATCGCGCCGACGAATTGGCGCGTTTCCTCGGTCTGGTTAATGCGGTTCATATTGGAATATCGTTAAGAAAATTGCAAAGGTGTATCGACGGCAAAGGGTGCGGAAGCATGGTGTCCCAGCCTTCGGCGGGGTATAATCCATAGCCTTGGTGAGAGGCTTCGATAGCCTATAGGAACCCGGAACGACTCTTTCCCTTGGACACACCCCCCTCAAGGAGACCGCACGCAGTTTGGTAAGCGTATGAGCGACGAACAGAACCTGAATGAGATTCGCATACCTGCCAACCGAGAGGAAGTAATCGATATGGCTGGCGCGGCACAAGACGAGAAAAGGAGCCCCCGCTGTTGCACAGGCTCGCCTGATGGAAGGCATTGACTGACGAGTCCCACACCTGTCTACCCCGAAATCCGATAACGTCCTATCTCGTCCGACCCACAGTCCGGACATTCATCCGCGTCCGCAGAGAGATTCGCGCCACACTGGCGGCACTCCACGACGACCTCTGTATCGTCACCGGAGAATAGCCGAGCGAGTACCGCGCGGACACCCATGGATTTTGAGATACCGGTGGCTATGAGTTAATCTTACTGGAGGCCCCTATTCACCAGAAATCCGGTGTGCTCGACCCGCAAACCCACCAAAGGCTTACGTTCGAAGATGATTAAATTTCGATTGGAAGGAACACTGTCACACGCTCCTTCCATCCCTTCCCATGCCCGACGACACGCAGATACTCGGTCGCTGTCCGAATTGCGGCGAGCGCATCTCTACGGCGTGGCGTCTTATTGATTATGAGAAGGACGACGGCACCGAGGGCGTTTGGGCGGAGTGTCCGGCGTGTAGCGAGGTCGTCGCGCCGGAGTAGCGGAGACAGCAGAGTCAAGTGTTCTCCGTCGTGTATCTCGTTCAAGACGCTACAAATGGAAATTTCCGACCGACTTCGCTGTCTGTTCTCTACTACCGTCGAAGAGCGGGGCGACTCCTACGTTGTCGAAGTCCCCGAACAAGAAGTTCGACTTGGCGACCTTCAGCAGGGCGAGATATATCGTGTGGCTGTTCTCCCATCACCATCCGACGGCGAAATCAACGACACCGAGACAGAACCAGAGCGCGTGCGCGGGGCACCGAAGCCACCAGTCGAAGAGGGCGAACAGCGTACCGTCGAAATCGAAGATATTGGCGACCAAGGCGACGGTATTACCCGGGTCGAGCGCGGTTTCGTCGTTATTGTTCCCGACACCGAACAGGGCGAGCGCGTCACCGTCGAGATTACCGACGTGAGAGAGAATGTTGCTTTTGCCGAGGTCGTCAAGCGTGTGAGTTACTACGACTGACATCCGCTTTCTCCGAGATTCGTTCGCAGGGTTTGATAAGCCGCCGCTGTGACGTGACATGACAAGATGAATAGGGACGCTGTGAGGGAGTACATCGAACAATCTGACGCCGTTCTCGAATCTTCTCCGCAAATGGACGAGGCTAACACGAAGGCCGCTGTTCTCCGTGATTTTTTAGACCTTCTCGACTGGCAAATCCCCGAGAACACCCAACTCGAATACTCCGTTGAAGCGTTCGGGCAGACCTACAAGGTAGACTATGCCCTGATTCTCGATGGAACACCGGTCGCGTTTCTTGAAGCCAAAGGCGCGGACACAGCCCTGACTGCCGACCACGACGAACAACTCTCGTCCTATATGATGAACAAGAACGTCAACTACGGGGTTCTAACGAACGGGAAGCAGTACCGCTTCTTTCAGCGCCGTGTAGACGCCTCGAACGTGGACGTTCAGAAGGTGGGCAACGTATCCCTTGAAGACCTACCTAACCGCCTCGCTGTTCTCAAGGCCTACGAGAAAGACGCTATCGAGTCCGGTGAGTCCGGCAAAATCCTTGGTCGAATCAATGAACTACGGGAAGCCCGGCGAACCCTCGAAGCCGATAAGGACGACTTGGCAGTCGAACTCTCGAACGTATTGGCGGACGAGGTTTCTGATTCTATCTCGTCGCTCGCGGAAACACAGGCGAAGGAAATGATTGACCGGCTCGTCGCAGATATTGAGTCGGAGATTGACGCCGACGGGAAGAAGTCGAAGCGAGAAATCGCTGGTTCGCTCGGTGAAACGCCGGAAAAGGTAGAGGCTTCAGATGTAGACGGAGAGTATGTTATCGAGATACAGGGGGACGAAAGTACCCTCGTTGTTCTTGATGGTGACAACCAGAGCGACGTAATGGCTAACGCTGTAGACTATCTCATTCAGAATCACGACCTGATTTCGCGTGTCGAACCACTACCGTATGTCCCCGGAAATAAAAACGCCCTAATCAATAACCAGCCAGTTCATCCCGACGGTGAACGCGATATGAGAACATATCGTGAGTTGACAAACGGCTACTATCTGTTCACGAGTTTCAATAAGCGTGACAAGAAGCGCCATATACAACGACTGGCAGACAAATGCGACCTCGCTGTTGAATCAAGAGGCGAGTGGTAGTCGATTCCGAGAGTATCGCCACCAAACGAATTACCGAAGCACATCACGCACCCGCGTCTATCACCTTCTGTATCCCCGACGAGCGCGGGCTGTCGCCCCGAACAATCGCGTTCGTTTTAGCGGAGAAAGCGAGTCGTGTCACTGTTCAGGCTGAAAGCCTCGGCTTCCTTCGGCCTTGGCGTCACGAATTACGGTGGCGACGTGTGGGTCAAAGGCAACGACCTCGAAAGGTCGGTCTTCGTCGTGGAACTGCCGACAGCCGGGTGAGACGTGTCGCTTCCGTTCCGTGAGAGAAGATACAAGCCCGACGCATCCTACGATTCGAATATGGGAGAAAAGAATGTCGGTGGACGCGACCGACTCGCCCGCGCACTACTCGCCGCCCTGTTGACCATCGTAGCCATAAGCACGCTCCGGAAGGGCAAGCGCAAGACTGGCCTGCTGGCTCTCGTTGGAGCGTTCGGGTTTGGGTTCAACGCGACCACCTGCTTCTGCGGGCTGAACAAGACGCTCGGTATCGACACAACTGACGAGTAGACGCCTACGCTGTGCGCTAATTAGAGCTTCGACGGATAGTAATTCAATTTAACCAATGAGCGACTGGATAACTATTCTCTTGTTGGTTAATTCTGTATCTCGGAAACAGTCCGGACGAAGACGGTAATCAACCACCAGTAGCCGACTCGTGGAACGACCTTCCGCTTCTGAACTCGGTCAGTTCCGATATGCGCTCTTCGAGTTCTTCGATTTCTTCGCGGAGTTCGTCCGCTTCCTCGCCTTCGGTGGCCGCGAGTTGGTCTTTCAGCCCTTGTAAGCGTGTCTCCTTCTCATCTTCGTCCACGTCGGCCTTTCGGACGTACTCGCTCTCTTCGATTTCGTACACGTCGCTCTCGGAGAGTTCAGTTACATCAAGCGCTTCGTCCACCTTGCCCGAATCGACAGTAGTCAGTCGTTCGCGCTCAATCCCTGCCGCCTCGAAAGCGTTCAGCACCACCTCGTCGTCTTTGAGCGAACGGTTTCGACGACTCGTCCGCTGAACCGACCCGAACCGACCGGATACCTACTGGTCGTGATGGAGTCGGTCAAGAAGCACGCTCCGCACGTCTTGACGAAGGTCGTTCGCGTTGCGCTGTACGTCCGACAACAGGGTGTACAGATTCACGAGGCCGGGGGTTTCCACATCTTCGAGCGTGGCCACGTCGTGGCGTTCGAGCGCGTCAATGACCAACAGAGTGTCCGCATATAGGTCCAAATCCGGCTCTTGGCGCTCTTCGCTAGTGTCGTCAACATCCCCTCGGGCTTCCACCAACGGCGAGCCTGTTAGCGTCTCCGACTCGGTTAGCGTTCCCTCTCGGTCGTCTACCTCGAAGCGTGGGTGAAGGGACAGTACGGTCGCGTAGGGTTCGGCATCCGGTGGGAGCCGGTCAAGGTCGAACCCGCCGTGGGCGTCTTGGATACGACGGTACAGTGTCTCGAACTGGTCTTTCTGGAGTGGAATGGTATCGTCGTCGTCGCGGTACTGAATCAGCACTCGATGTTCCTGAATATCGGTCACACCGAAGGCTTTCCGCGAGAGTGGGGTGATGAGGGTTGCCTCCGAGGGCAGTTCATCAAGATTGTCGAGTAAGTTCTGCCACGTTGAACTGAAGCTCATGCGAGCGGGTACGAGCGAACGGGATAAAATGTTCAGGTGGAAATCCCGTTACCAGATTTGCTCTGCGGTGCTATTCCGTGTTTTCGCGTCCGAGTGAAGGTACTTCATTGTCGCATTCAGGCCCTTGTGGCGCAATTGCTCTTTCGCGTGGTGCGGGCCACCGTGGTTGGCCCAATATGTTGCCACCCCATACCGAATAGAGCACCACGAGATTTCAGTATGCTCAGGAATCGGAACGTCATCGCTCTCGATTATCTGGTGAGGGAGAGCGTTGTACGGTTTGGAACTGTATGGCGACGATTTCTGCGCTAGCCACAACTCGTCGCCGTCGTCGTACTTACCCATCGACGCCCGTTCACCAAGTCAGCGTTTCAGGGTATCCACCATCCGGCCCTTGATGATGCAGTTCCGTGCCTCGTTCTTCGTAGCTCCGTCTTTCGGGATGTTCGGTTCGTTGTCTTCGAGGTCCACGCACGAAGCCTCCACCCATCCAATCTCGATAGAACGTAGTCTGGTGTCGAACGTGACCGCTATCATAGGCGTGTACTTCCGCGAGTTCGCTTCCCTGAACTCTGCCGGAACAACCTTCTCCTTGGGGATACCAAGCCACTGCGCTACGAAGGACTTCAGTTGACAACATTCGTCGGATGACAAATCAGACGTGCGAGATACAGGGCGCATATCGGTCACGACACTGATTTCTCATTCGATGACTGACGGAATAATATGCCAAATGACCAGTACCAGTACGAGTCAATTGGGGTAATTCGGACACCTTTTGAATCGCCGGAAGGGATGCCGATTCAACCAGCTGGAGCGGATACCGTAGAAGGAACTGTCGAGGTAAGGGAGTCATACGCCGATGGGTTACAGGACCTAAGCGGGTTTTCCCACTGTATCTTGCTGTATCATTTTCACGCAGCTGCTGACACCGCTTCGTTGCAGGTTGAACCGTTTCTTGATAACGAAAAAAGAGGTGTCTTTGCTACGCGAGCACCACAGCGCCCGAATCAAATTGGTCTCTCTGTTGTTGAAATTGCTTCAATCACAAGCCCCGAAGTGACTGTCCGAGGAATTGATGTCGTTGATGAGACACCGTTGCTAGATATCAAACCGTTCGTCCCTGACTTCGATGTTCCAGCTGATGTAGACACAGGCTGGCTCAACGCATCGAAGTCAACAATCAAATCCAAACAGGCGGATGAACGGTTCCTTTGATGGACCTACCCTCTGTATGTAGCACGGTCGTTGAAATCTATCACCCACGGGGAATTTCAACAGAGACCGAATAGTAGCTTTTCACCGACGAGTGTTTGAGCGCCGCTTGGTGCAACGGCTTGAACGCACTCCGTCGAAGGAAAGCCTGTTCTGAGGGCGGTGGGCGAAGCGCCCAGTCGACGCGGCGGCCCGCGTCGCAGTCGGCGAACCGTCTAAAATCGGCAAACCCCTTGGTAAGACTATGAGCGACGAACCCGAGATAGAGTGGCCCGACGAACTCCAGTGTATCGAGTGCGGCGCAGTCGTCGGCGACGACGGAGCAAAGATACAGTATGAGTCCCTCGTTACCCCGGTCGAACCCGAGATATACGCGTGGTGTGACGAGCACGCGCCCGAAACAGTCGAAGAAGAAGACGAACTATGGCAGAGCGTGAAGAAAGGAGAACTCATAGAGCAATCGCAATCGTGGGAGGACTACTGAGCGGCGAGAATCTCGTCGTAGAGTTCCTTCCGTCGTGCTCGCGTGAACTCTTTGAGCTCGCGTACGTGCTCGGCGTTGAGGTCGGGGTTATACTTGATACAATCCTGGGTCGTTAAGACGTGTTCAATATGCTTACAGAGGCCGTCGTCGTCATCGGTCGAGCTTCTTGGGTAAGAGGTCGGTCTTTTGCAGGGTATGTCTCCACCGAAATAGATTCGGAGAGTGATTGGACAAACGTCTAATATAGGCCAGAATATAGAGCGGCGTATTGGGAAGAAACCCGACGCAAAATCACCCATTATTCTCGGACCGCGCGAGCAGTCAAAATCTGGCCATGAGGCACAGAAGTGCTAAATTTTGGCTATTTAACTTCTTCTACTTTTTCAGTCCAATTTGATTCTAGTATATAGAGCCTTCTACTTTAGAAATTCCAAAAGTAGCCACACTTATACTGCATTCGACCGTTTGTAGGAGTAATGAAAACGAATGAATCGGCTGTGATTGACCCGAGCATAAACCTCTGTGAAATGCCGTCTTCCTTCCGCGAGGTGAATCACAAATGAGTGCTGCTGACGACACCTCTCCGAAGGTCTCCGACCTGTCTGCGGAAGAGATGATGCAGATGTTCTCGGACACGATGTCGGACCAACTGAATCCTTCACTCACATCGAAGACTCCGCAGGAGGCTGTGGACAAATACTTCCAGACTCGAAATTTGAAGGCCGGTACTGAAGCCACCCACCGTTCTGCCTTGTACAATCACTTTGTCGCCTGGTGTGAGGAGGTGAGAGGAATCGATGACATAAGTGAATTGACGGGCAACGACCTCGCAGATTACCGCGTCTGGAGGCGAGAGAAAGCGCCGACGAAGGTGAAGAAACTACGACCTAAGTCCGAAGAAACGCAGCAGAAGATTCTTCGAGTGTTCATCAAGCGGTGTGAGCAGTGGGAATTCGTCAATCCCGGTCTACACGAGTACGTCCTCATACCGAAGGTCAGCCGAAGTGACGAGGTTCGAGATGAGATTCTCGATTCAGACACTGCGAAGCAAATACTTGATTGGCTTGCTCGGTACGAGTATGCGAGTCTTCACCACGTTATCTGGCTTCTCTACGCAGAAAGTGGAGCACGATTGGGCGGAATTCATTCGCTTGACGTGTCGGACTACGTGTCTCAGAGGGACGGTGGGTATCTGAAACTGAGACACCGACCGAAGACGGGAACGACACTGAAGAATGGTGAGGAGGGTGAACGCGATGTCAGTATTACTCTGGGCATTTGTAACGTTCTGGATGACTACCTTGATGATAAGCGGGTGGACCAGACAGATGAGCACGGTCGAAGCCCGCTGCTTACGACCACGCATGGGCGAGTTTCGAAGTCGACCATTCGCACGTACTTCTACGCGTGGACGCGTCCCTGCGCTATCGGTATGGAGTGTCCCTACGGTAGAGACCCGCGTGAGTGCGATGCCGCAAAGAGAAATAACTGGGCATTCAAGTGCCCAGACAGTCTGAGCACCCATCCGGTTCGGAAAGGGTATATCACGGCCAGTCTCAAGGATGCGATTCCAAAGATGGTACTCTCAGAGAGGTGCGACGTGTCCGAGAAGATTCTCGACCGGCACTACGACTTCCGGACCAAGCAAGAAAAGATGGAGGCCCGGATGAGGTTGATAAAGATGGCACACCAACAAAACCAGAAATATGGCGCATAGAGGCCTTTCCATCAAATAATTCCACAGAGGGCACGAAACAGCAGATAGCGGAAGCTGAATCTTCCGACAGTAGTTGATAGTCTGACTGAAATCACAATGACCCTCATCGATGGTTTCCAGACATCCACTTTCGGAGCTGGTAGCGAGGGAGTAGATTTATAGCGATGAATCTCTTAACTGCTCGTATGTCGACTGAATTCGCTCGGGAACCCGCTCAGTCAGAGGGAGACGATGAGCCCTCTGTACCGGTAGAGGTTCTCGAAGCGATTGATAACCTTGCAGAGGGCAACACCGCTAGCAAGGACGAAATCGAAGCCGTTCTCAAATTTTAAACTTTTAAGTCGTATTACCGCCTCTTGAAGCTGTGTGGCGCATATTCCTCTAGGTGGGTCTGAAGAGACGCACATTATATTTGACGGGAGGTTCCCTAACCACCTCGCTAGTCTGAGTGCTTCCGAACAGAGGAACTTACTAACGAAACTCAGGAATATCGCGAAGGAAACTGCGCCGCCTGACGGGTATGTTTACGAACAAATCGGAAACTTAGATATAATCAAATTCAGCGAAGCGGGCCGTGTATACGCAAAAGTAGTCACGTTCATCCCCGAGGGCAATACTAACTATCATATAATTTATGTTCTCTACGTTGACGAAGACCACGAATATGACCAAGGCGAACTGGGAAAATTCAGCCAGCAAGCTCAACAGAAACTTGATATGATTACAGATTTGGACACCGTTGAAGATGTTGAATCGTATCTTGAGGAACATAATTCGCTGACCGCCGACGACTTAGATGGCCTTCTAGACGGGTAGATAACTTCTTACAAGTTTCCAGTAGAACGGTCCAGAGAGACGGGTAGCCAGACATCCTACGAGCACTGCCGGATACCGCAGGAGTAGTGAAAAAGTTGTGAATACCAACTTACGGTTATTGTGTGATTTGAATTATATATTGTTGAGATATTTTCTCCGCTGTTCCATCTTCGTTTTCTCATCCCGCCGGTCGTAGTGTTTGTCGAGAGTATCTGGGTTGACGTTCGCACGGGCTGAGACGACCTCAACCGGAACGTCTGAGCTGAGATGATGCGTTATCGCACCTCGGCGAACAGCGTGCGATGACACGCTCTCAGGACACTTCGACGCGTGGACGTACTCCGCAGCTTCGCATTCTTCCGGGTCTCGATTGAGGGGACAGGAAAGCCCAATTCTACACGGTCGCGACCAGTTGTACACAATCGTCGTCGGCGTAGTAGTATGCATTCGACCGTGTGAAGTTGCGATGAGTGGCTCTCGTCCGAATTCATCAACAACATCTGGCCGCTGATTGTCAATCCAGTCATCAAGCAGGCTGCAGACTTCGGAAGAGAGCGCGACGAATCGCTCTCCCTTCATTTTGTTTTTGATTGGCGTGTCCGTCTGTGGTCGATGGCGAATTTCCAGCGACTGTTCTTCTGGGTGGTAGTCAGACAAATCGAGTGTGCGGACTGCTCCACGGCGGAGCATCGTGTGCCACTGGAGCGTAAGCACCACGTGAGCTCGCGAGGCGTACTCGAATTTTCCCAGATGAGTCAGGATGGCTTCGGCTTGTTCCGGCGTAAGCCGGTCATCCCGGACGTTTTCGTCGGCATCAAGCTCTGGTGAGAGAACCTTCTCGCTGAGGTCGGGCTTGACTGCGTCGACGGTCTCTAGGAACCGGATGAACACGCGGAGCGTATCCATCTGGGTTTTTTCGGTGACGGGTTTGATTTCCCCATCGTGGCTTCGTCGCCATAGCCGGAACTCGTGGAGCAGGCGACCGGTGAGTTCGTTGAGATTCGTGAGCTCCTTTTCTTGTTCACACCAACGGACGAAGTGTCCAAGGCGGGATTTGTGGGAGCGAAGCGTCGATTGAGCCACTTCACGTTCACGGTGTTTGATATACAGTGCGAGTGCTTCGTCGGGCGCGATTGGTTCGAGGTCGTCCATGGTTGGTCCAGCAAATCCCAGTCGGGAGGGGGTGGATTCTGGACCAGCCTGCTGATTGATACTAGGTTGTTACGGGGTGGACAGGGTTCCTGCAGCGCCCATAAATTTTCGACGGGATAATCGCCCGGCGGCTCGCTGATAATCAGTCGAACGACTGGGTAGGGTGCTTTCGTTCGATAGCCGAACGCTGGGTGGCCCATCGGTGGGATTCGCGTACGTCCAAACTGGTAGCGGTTCGGAAAATCAATCGCCGATTGAGCTTCGAACTCATCGTATTCCAACGGAGATGGCGTGCTGACTATCGAGTCTGGACTCAACGTTTGTGTGCAATTCCCATACTCGCCGGCCCATTCAAATGCTGAACCTGAACGTCCTCGAAGCCTGCATCCTCCGCCCACGACACGAACTGTTGTCCGGTGTAGTCGAAGGCGTCACCGTAGTAGACGAGCATATTTAGCGACATCATCAGGCCCACGGTATTCGCCCGGCGCTCATCGTCGATGATGTGGTCGATAGCGACGAAGGTTCCTCCCGGGTTGACAGCGTCGTAGAATTTCTCCATGAGCGTCTTCTTCGTTTCCAGGTTCTCCTGATGCAGGATCAAACTCGCTGTCACCAGATCCGCGTCGGGTATCGGGTCCTCGTTGTAGTCACTGCTTACGGCGTCGATCCGATCCTCAAGGCCATCGGCCTGGATGCGCTCGCTGGCCAGTTCAGTTACCTCCGGCAGATCCGTCGTGGTAATCGAAAGGTGGGGTTCGCGTTGGGCCACGATTCGAGATAGGTCGGCGAGCGCACCGCCAACATCCGTCATCGTATCGTAGTCCGAGAAATCGAACTGCTCGGCGAACGCGACGAAGTTCCCCTTCGACAGCCCGGCCATCCCCTCGGCGAACGCCTCCAGTTCCATGGGGTCATCGTACATCTCCTCCCACAGGGGTTCGCCCGTCTCGTCGATGACTCCCTGTGGTTCGCCTGTCCGCAGACTCTCTTCGAGACCACCCCATACGTCGTAGGTTTGCTGGTTGAAGATGTTGATCGCGCCACCGATGTACCGTGGATCGTCATTGTTCAGAAATGCCGCCGTCTCCGGCGTGTTCCGGTACCGGGGATCGTCGCCGTCCCCGTCACGTTCGAGGAATCCGAGCGATGCGAGCGTGTCGAGGAAATCTCTGGTCGCTCGGGGGTGCAAGCCGAGTTCCCGTTCGATCTCGGAGGCTCGAAGCCCCTCGTCTGGGAGGGCGGTGAAGAGTTCGAGATCGACGGCGGCACCCAACACTTTCGTTCCCCAAAACCCCGTCGCCACCTGCATGATGTGTTCCGGGCTCGGTTCGGCCTCTTCGGGTGTGTGTTCTCCTTGGTCTGGTGTGGTTTCTGCCATGCGTACTCTCTGTGTAATCGGCCGTCGTCGGTTGTGCTTCCGCGTCACGTTCTACGTGGCACGCTGTAACGCCCATCGTCCACGGGGTCGCGTAGCGGGCATCGCCGGTCGGCACTGTACCCTCATGACCCACCTAATGATACTGTTGAGCGGCGCAAAAGTGTAATCTGTACGAGGTTTCAGTAAGTACACTGTCTGTCTGATTCGCCCTGTACGTCGTGTCTCGCCGACACAGGCGCGTTGCTGGTCACGGTGTGGTTTCTGTTGACTCCGGGGGGCGGCCCGAAGGCTCTATCAAGTTATATGTAGAAACCAGGACTCGGACGAGATGCAAATCGGTTCTCATATCCTGGTTCTGCCTCCTCGGGTGAACTCGTGTTCCAGTCCAAGAAAACTAGTCGCTGACTTGGCGTCGTCTGTGACCGAATGATAGAACAGGTGTAAGCTGATGTCAGTGATCTCGGAGCACTCGCCCGGACTTCAGGTCACTCCCGTTGTGTGACGGAGGCCGATAGTCCGGCTGAGTTCGATCGCGTTACGGCTGCCACGACAGACGACTCGGAACTCTCGGTACTCCTGTCTCGAACTTCATGAGCGAATTCCAGAACGGCTTTGTAGGACCGATCGAGCTGTCGGGCAATTTGTGTCAACTCTGTTGTGTTCCTCTCTCGGATGATATGGACCATTTCCGGAATAGATAGTTGATGGTCGGCGAAGAGCGTCCCCGTCAGGTCGTTGAATTTGCGATCACAGGCGTGGCACTTGTACCGTTGTGCGTCCTTATTCGTCGTTCCTTTCTTGATCGTATCCGTACTGTTGCAGTTCGGGCATCGAGTTCCATTCGGCCATCGAGAGCGTCGGAGTGCCTGTAGGCAGTCCTCGGTGTCTGGAAGACTGACCGAATCCTCGCTCTCCGGTCTGTCTGTGGAGGTGACCTCACTAGAAGAATTGCTGGCAATCCGCTTGTTCGCGTCCCCCGCCGAGCCTTGATCGGACTCGCAGTCGTCGCGGCAGACGTCTACAACAGTGAGCCTCCCATCGAGGGTCAGGTAGAGCTCCGCTCTGTCACATTTGGCTGTCACGCGAATCCGAACGGGATCTCTGGAGATCACCGTCTGTTCCTTTTTAAGGCGATCAAACAACCGACCACAGACCTCGGGGTCGTCAAGGCCGTAGGTCATGTCGAATCCGTGCTCGTAGTAAAACGCGACAACTGCGGGGTGGTCGAAGACAGCGACCCACGCCGGATAGGACGCACTGTGCTTGCAGACCGAGCACGCGTACCTGACCCGGGCTTCGTTCCAGCCACCACGTATCGACGTCCCACAATTGGGACAGAGTTCCCCGACTGGAGCGTCGTGGGACTCGCAGATTTGCAGCGATTTCCGGACCGGCCCGGAACATTCCGGACAGACACCCCTGATGAGTAACTTGACCGTTTGAAGGTATTCGATCGTCCCCGCTACGAAGACCTCCTCTGGCGTCCGGTGAGACAGGCCGGCGGGATTGAAATCGTCGTACACGATGAGCGTTCCCTCGGGCGTCTGTTCAGATGACTCGGGGCCGAGATTCCCTTCGCACTGGGTACAGATCTGATAGAGTCGTTCGTCTTCGTAACTGAGTTCTACCGGGCCACCACAGTGGTAGCAGGATCGAGGGATTTCGGTTGACGGGAGTCGGCGCGTTTCGAGACCCGAACCCGCGATAACTGCCCGGACGATTTTGAGCCCGGAGTTCCGGAGTCGGTAGCCATCGTCGGTCTCCTCGACATAGTGACCGACCAGCTTGTTGAGGTGGTAGCTGAAATTTCCGCTGTCGCGCACGCCGACACGGTCGAGCAGTTGTGAAAAAGAAATGGCGTTGTTCTCGGCATGGGGGTCGCAGATCTCCCACAATGCCAGCAGGATGGCCAATCGAACCTCGTCGCTCAATAGTTTGAACGCCTCAATCGCGTGAATGCCAGCGGTTCCAGCCGCTGACTCAAGCGGAGACGCGGACGCGTTCGAATTGTCCATGTGAGATATTACCACACACAGGTCAAAAACTGTTGGGCGAGGCGGTAGACGTACTCCGACCGCAGGAAGAATTTGATACCCACCCAACATCCGTCAGAACATCCCACATTGAACCTCTCGAATTCGGCCGCCTCACGCCTGAAAGGTCGATTCGTTCGATAGTCGAACCGGAGCCTGTAGCGACCACTCTCCTGTACGGGCAACCACTTCCGTAGCCACATCGAATCCGGGCGCATACGGTTCGCTGTGAGGCTGGGTTCTCAGGCGCTGGGAACAGTCGACACGCCTTATCCCCGGGGGCGCGTATCGCCGTCCATGTACGACAGGATTCTCGTCCCGACCGACGGGACGCCCGGCTCCGAGCGCGCCGTTCGAACAGGCCTCGACCTCGCGGGGAAGTACGACGCGACCGTATACGCCGTGTCGGTTCTCGACCGCGGGCCGCTGGGGCGCGACGGGTCACGCGACCGACGCAAAGCCGACGCGGAGGAGGCGCTGTCCGCGGCGGAGTCGGAAGCCGCGGACGCCGACGTTCCGATCCGAACCGAACTGCTGGAGGGGAAGGTGACCGACGCGGTGCTTTCGTACATCGACGAGAACGACATCGACCTCGTGGTGATGGGCACCCACGGCCGTCAGGGGTTCAGCCGGGTCGTCGTCGGGAGCGTCAGCGAGCGCATCGTTCGGGAGGCGGACGTGCCCGTGTTGACGGTCAGTCTCGGCACCGACTCGGTGCGGGTCACGTCCACCGAGGCGGCCCGCGACATCGCCCGCGACGCGCTCGCGGCCCGCGAGTACGAGTCAATCGAGGTCGAACCCGGCGCGTACGACGAACGGAGCGCGTACGTGGTGCAAGCGGTCGCCGACGGGACGCGGTACAACGTCCACGTCGAGAAGGCGACCGGACAGGCGCATCTCGTCTCGCTCGGCGACGCCTGAGCGGCGTCCGTCGCTGGCGGGCCACGAGCGAGCACGGCTCACGCGGTGTTGATGCTGTCGGCCGTCGAGCAAGCGGTATGCACGAACTGGAGACGGCTATCGACATCGACGCGCCCGCCGACGTGGTCTGGGCCGTCCTCACCGACTTCGACGCCTACCCGGAGTGGAACCGCTACACCCGCGTCGACGGCGAGGCAGTCGCGGGGACGACCCTCGAAGTCGCACCCGGCCCCGACGCGAACCGCGTGCCGACGTTCCGCCCGGAGATTCTCCGCGCGGACGGCGGGGAACTCCGGTGGCTGGGCCACCTGATTGTGCCCGGCCTGTTCGACGGCGAACACCGGTTCGTCGTCGAACCGCTCGACGGCGACCGGTCGCGGCTCGTCCAGTCCGAGCAGTTCCGGGGTCTGCTCGTCCGGCCCGTGCTGTGGTACGCCGGCGCGGACACCGAGGCGACCTTCGAGGCGGTCAACCGCGCGGTGAAGGCGCGGGCCGAGGCGCTCGCCGCCGACATCGGGGGTGACGGTCCCCGGGGGGACCGCGCTCCCGCGGCGTGAGCCGACGCCACGGCCGGGCGGTACGAGCGACGTACCCGTCGGAAACGCGACCTTACCGTCGAGTCGGCGACCCCCGGACGGTCGCCCCACGGACCCCTACCCGGGAATACCGAGCGGCTAACAAAGGCTGACGGCCGCGGAGGGTCGCTCGTACATGGCTCGATACAACCCGTTCGAGGAACTGAGCGAGATATTCGACCGGATGAGTCGGCAGTTCGACGAGACGACCGACACGTGGCAGTCGGAGTTCGGCGACTGGTCGCTGACCGGCCGCACACCGAGTCTGGACCTGGTCGAACACGACGACGAGTTCCGCGTCACGGTCGACCTCCCCGGCTACACGAAAAGCGACGTCGACGTCCGCGTCACGGACCACACGCTACACATCGAAGCCGAGCGCTCCGAGGAGGCCGAGGAGTCGAACGACCACTACCTGCGCCGCGAGCGGAGCCACCGACAGGTTGGCCGGCAGATTCATCTCCCGGAATCGGTCGACGCCGACGCCGTCGAGGCGACGATGAAGAACGGCGTGCTGACGATAACCGTCCCGAAAGCCGAACCAGCGACCCAGGGCCACGCCATCGAAATCGAGTGAGTGGTCGAGGCAAGGTTGTTGGTGACCGACGCGCTACACAGACACATGGACTACACCTGGCAGTACTACGACCTCCTGCTGGGCGGGGTCCTGGCGAGCATGCTCGCAGGTGCAGGCATCGGGGCGTTCACGCCCGTCGCGCTCCCGACGGCGGTGACGGCCTGTAGTCTGGTCGCGATTGCGCTCATCGGGCACGGCCTGTTCGTCAACGGCCCGGTCGACGACGCGAGCGACCTGACCGACGAGGTGGACGCGCTCAACTGACAGACCGCCGCGTTCTTGTGGCGACCACGCCCAGAGCAGGCATGGAGTTCACCGTCGCGGGGATGGTCCATCTCCCGCCGCTTCCGGGCGCACCCGAGTACGGCGGCGACCGGGCGGCCATCCGGGAGCGTGCTCGCGCAGACGCACGGGCGCTGGAGGCGGGCGGCGCCGACGCCGTCGTCGTCGAGAACTTCGGCGACGCGCCGTTCTACCCGGAGTCGGTGCCCAAACACGTCGTGGCCGACATGACCGCGCTGGTGGGCGCGGTGACCGACGCCGTCGACGTGCCCGTCGGCGTCAACGTCCTCCGGAACGACGCCGAGGCGGCGCTGTCCGTCGCGGCCGCGGCCGGCGCCGCGTTCGTCCGCGTGAACGTCCACGTCGGCGCCCGCGTCACCGACCAGGGCATCGTGGAGGGGCGGGCCCACGAGACGCTCCGACTCCGCGAGCGTCTCGACGCCGACGTCTCGATTCTCGCGGACGTGGCCGTCAAACACTCCGCACCGCTGGCCGACCGGCCCGTCGAGGACCAGGCGCGAGAGACGCTGGAGCGGGGCCGCGCCGACGCGCTCGTCGTCTCCGGTCCGGGAACGGGCGAAGCGACCGACCGCTCGGTGCTCGACCGGGCGGCACCCGTCTGTGCGACGGCAGACGCGCCGCTGTACGTCGGGAGCGGCGTCACCGCCGACACCGTGGCCGACTACCTCGCCGTCGCGGACGGCGTTATCGTCGGCACCGCCCTCAAGCGGGGCGACGACCCCGCGAACCCGGTCGACGAGGGACGGGTTCGGGAACTGGTCGCCGCGACGTAGCGGGCCACAACGCTTTATCGGCCGCGCTGACTCCCCCCGGACATGGCGCTCGCCGACAACATCGTCGTCCTGCTCGTCAGCCTGTTCATCGGTGGCATCGGCATCTACGTCGGGGCGGCACTGCTGGCTCAGTCGCGGAACTACGGCCACGCCGTCGTGACGGCCGGCATCGGCGCGGTCGTGTGGGCCGTGGTCGGTAGCCTGGTCGGCGGGGTGCCGCTTCTCGGCCCCCTCGTCACCTTCCTCGCGTACCTGCTCGTCATCAAGTGGCGCTACGGCACCGGCTGGCTCACCGCCGGCGGCATCGCCCTGGTGGCGTGGATAGCCGCGCTGGTCGTGCTCGCGTTGCTCGCAGACCTCGGCTACGCCGAGTTCTCGGCGGTCGGCATCCCGAACGTCTGACTCACAACTCCTCGCGGACGAGCGCCGCCGCCTCACGGACCGCGCCCATCCCCCCGAGATACCCGGCACCTATCGTCGCTTTCGCGGCGCGGGCGGCCTGTCCCCGGAGCACGGTCGGGCCGACCTGAGCGACGGCACCGTCGCCGACCGAGACCACCCACCCCGGCGAATCGAACGTGTAGCGGTCGAGTCGCGGCGGGAACCCTTCGGGGTCGTCGAGGTCGTGAGCGACCAGCGCCGCCACGTTGTCGGCGGCGACCCGCGCCTCCCGGATGGCGGTCTGGGCGCTGGCGGGTACCGCCTCGCCGCCGGCGTCGACCACGCGGGCGGCGTCTCCCACGAGGAAGGTGCCGTTCTCGCCCCGGAGGTCCGAGCGCGTCTCCGGGCGCTGGCCGCCCATCGCCGGCGACCCCCGGATGCCACCGGTCCAGACGAACTGGTCGTACGCGAGCGCGTCGCCCGACGCCAGCGTGACGGCGTCGGCGTCGGCCCCGTCGACCGTCACGCCCGTCCGGATGGTCACGTCCCGGGCGTCGAGTGCCTCGCGGACGGCCGTGCTGAACGGCGCCGGAAAGCCGGGCGCGACGCTGTCGAACTGCTCCAGAAGCACCACGTCGGCGTCGAACCCCTCCTCGTCGGCCGTCGCCGCCAGTTCGCCCGCCACCTGCACCCCCGAGAGCCCCGCGCCCCCGACGACGACGCGGCCCCCCTCGTCCGCGAAGAACTCGGCGCGGATGCGCTCGGCGTGTTCGAGCCGCTTCAGCGGCGTCGCGTGCGTCTCCACGTCAGCGAGGCCGTGGAAGTCGGTGACTGCGCCCAGCGCCACCACCCCGTAGTCGTAGTTCAGCGGCTCGCGACCGTCGAACGCGACGACGCCGTCGGCGGCGTCGACCGACTCGACCCGGGCGGTCACTATCTCGGCACGGTCCACCACCTCGTCGAGCGGTACCCGGATGACCTCGGCCAGTTCCGGCCGCCGAATCACCCGGTGGAGTTCGTGCTGGACGAGATGGTAGTCCGTCTCGTCGACGAGGGTGATGTCGGCCCCGTCGGGGAGCGACCGCTCCAGTCGACGAGTCGCGGCGACCCCCGCGTAGCCCGCACCGAGTACGGCGACGTGCATGGGCGAACTACGGCACGGCGTCGTTTCAGTCCTCGGGCGGCGGCCGGGGCCGCCGATTCAGAACAGCGCCTCGCTCTCCGGGAGCACCTGCGCGGGGCCCCCGACTTCCCACACGCGTGTCGGCACGAGTTCCGAGATGGCTTCCTCGACGCGGTCGACGTGTTCGGCGGTGGTGTTGACGTACACCGACGCGCCCGTGTCAGTCGAGAAGTAGACGGGGACGCCCTCCTCGTTTCGCAACTCCCGCACCCGCTCGAACACCTCCAGCGTCTCGGGTTGCCAGTACACCCACGCGGCGGGGCCGGTCATCGTCGTCGCCGCCAGCGACAGCGAGTCCTCCTCGGCGAGTTCGAAGGCGGCGTCGAAGTCGGCCGTCCGGAGCGCCTCACGCATGTCGGAAATCTGCTGGTGGATGTGCGCGAGCCGTGCCTCGAACATGTGGGAGGCCTCGGCCTCCTCGTGGGCCTGCTCGGTGTGTTTGAACGCGGGGACTTCGGCGGCGACGACGCGCAGGTCGTCCTCGAGGTCGGTCTCGATGCGGTGCGAGCGGCAGTCCTCGTCGTTCACGCCGGTCTCCAGGTGGGAGAACGCCCCCGTGACCGCCCGCGCCGCGGAGGCGGAGCCGCGCCGGGCGACCGTCGACATCTCGGGGTGCGAGAGGTCCAGCCCCGCCGCCTCGCAGAGCGCGACCGCCGCCGCCGCAAAGCCCGACGACGAGGAGCCGAAGCCGATGTTCGTCGGGAAGTCGTTCTCCGACTCGAAGCGGACGCGGTGGTCGATGCCGGCACGCTCGCGGACGTGGTCGACGACCGAGAGGACGCGCTCGCGGCCGCGACCCGTCACTTCGTCGCCATCGATGACGAGTCGGTCGTCGTCGAGCGCGGAGTCGAACGCGGCGGTCGTCTTCGAGCGTGCCGGCGCGGTGCTGACGCTGATGGAGTCGTGGTACGGGTAGCGGAGTTCGGAGTCCCGCATCCCGTGGTACTTCACGAGCCCCTGGATGGGGTGGGCTTTCGCGGTCGCCTTCATACACGCCCGGGCGGCCGTCGGGCCGATAAACCTCCCGACCCGCACCGGGACCGACGGGTCTTTGGCCCGCCGGCCCTACGTTCCGGTGATGACAGCAGACGCCGACGCTTCCGCGGTCAGCGACGCGCGGAAGGCCAGTCCGTGGCCGCTGTTCGTCGCGCTCGGCCTCGCGGTCGGCGAGGTGGGCGTGGTGATGGCGCTGTACCCGGTCGCCGTCGCGGGCCTGCTCCTGTTCGTCGGGAGCGTCGCCGGCATCGTCTCCGAGGCTGGGTACGCCGAACGGCCGTGGCGACTGCTCGCCGGGCTCGGGGCCGTGCTCGTCGTGTTCGGCCTGTGGGTCGTCTCGACGCAACTGTCGGCCGGCACCGCGTGGCTCGCCGCCGCCTCGACGGCCGACTCCATCGTCCTGCGCGGCTTCTCCATCGCCGCCGCGGGCGTCATCGCCGTCGCGGCGGGCGGTGCCGGCGGGGCCGTCGCCACGGACCCGGGGGCGAATCAATAGCCTCTTGGGGACCGTCTCCAAACGTCCCCCAATGGCATCACGCACGTTCGACCGGGAAACGCTCCTGGACCTCACGGTGAACATGATTCCGCTCGGAATCATGCTGTTCTTCATCGGCGTGTTCGTCCTCTACAACCCGTTCGGGACGGACCCGGTGGCGACGGCGCTACAGTTGACCATCGTCGGCGTCACGTTCCTCGCGCTTCTCGTGCTCACCTACTACTCCGGGAAGGCCATCTCCGAGGCCGAAGAGGAACTGGAGGCGGAGGCCGGCGAGCACGCCGAACCCGACATGGCCGACGAGGAGGTAGACGCCGACGTCGACGACGAGGGGTTCGACGAGGTCACGTCGGACGAACCCGCCGAAGGTGCCGCCGCGGTCGGCGTCGACGGCGAGCACGACGAGAACGCGTAACCCGGCCGGATACCCCCGCAGTCGCGGCACACGCGACCGCCGAGCGCGAGCCACGGGTTTCCCCGAAGGCGGCAGGATTCGCCGCCGCGTCGGAGCGGGAACACAACCTTTCTAACCCACCAGTCCTCAGGCCAAAGCATGGCAGGAGAACAGCTTGCGCTAACCGTTCTCATGGGGGTCTTCCTCGTCGCCGTCGTCGCCCTCTTGGCCCGCATGGAGAACTGGCGTAGCTACACGCCGCTCGCCGGCGGTGGACTGGGCTACGGAGGCGAGACCGGACACTCCCACAAACCGTCCGGACTCACCCGCTGGCTCACCACCGTCGACCACAAGGACATCGGAATCATGTACGGCCTGTACGCCACCATCGCGTTCGTGTGGGGCGGACTGGCCGTGATGCTCATGCGCGTCGAACTCGCCGCGCCCGGCACGGACGTCATGGCCCAGCCGTTCTACAACTCGCTTCTCACGAGTCACGGCATCACCATGCTGTTCCTGTTCGGGACGCCCATCATCGCCGCGTTCGCGAACTACTTCGTGCCGCTTCTCATCGGCGCGGACGACATGGCGTTCCCCCGCATCAACGCCATCGCGTTCTGGCTGCTGCCGCCGGGCGCGCTGCTCATCTGGGCCGGCTTCTTCACCGCCCCGCTGGGCATCGGCATCGACCCCGCACAGACGTCGTGGACGATGTACACGCCCCTCTCGGCGGAACAACCGAACCCCGGAGTGGACCTGATGCTTCTGGGTCTCCACCTGACGGGCGTCTCCGCGACGATGGGGGCGATAAACTTCATCGTCACCATCTTCACCGAACGTGGCGACGGGGTGAACTGGGCGAACCTCGACATCTTCTCGTGGACCATCCTCACCCAGTCGGCACTCATCCTGTTCGCGTTCCCGCTGCTCGGGAGCGCGCTCATCATGCTACTTTTGGACCGGAACTTCGCCACGACGTTCTTCACCGTCGAAGGCGGCTCCCCGATACTGTGGCAACATCTGTTCTGGTTCTTCGGCCACCCCGAGGTGTACATCCTCGTGCTCCCGCCGATGGGACTGGTCTCGTGGATACTACCGAAGTTCTCCGGCCGGAAACTGTTCGGCTACAAGTTCGTCATCTACTCGACGCTGGCCATCGGCGTCCTCTCCTTCGGCGTCTGGGCCCACCACATGTTCTCGACGGGCATCGACCCCCGCGTCCGGGCGTCGTTCATGGCCGTCTCGCTCGCGATAGCGATACCATCCGCGGTGAAGACGTTCAACTGGATAACGACGATGTGGAACGGCCGCGTGCGGCTGACCGCACCGATGCTGTTCTCTATCGGCTTCGTCGCCAACTTCGTCATCGGGGGTATCACCGGCGTGTTCCTCGCCGCCATCCCCATCGACCTCGTGTTGCACGACACCTACTACGTCGTCGGCCACTTCCACTGGATAGTGATGGGAATGATAGCGTTCGCCGGCTTCGGAGCCATCTACTTCTGGTTCCCCATCGTCACGGGGAAGATGTACCAGCGCACGCTGGCGAAGTGGCACTTCTGGCTCTCGGAGATCGGCGTCGCAATCACGTTCTTCGCCATGCTCATCCTCGGCTACCTCGGCATGCCGCGCCGCTACGCCACCTACGAGTTCGACGCCGCCATCGCGCCGCTGGCGCAGGTGACGACGCTCCACCAGATAGCGACGGTCGGCGCGTTCATCATCATGTTCGGGCAGATGATCTGGGTCTGGAACATGGTCCAGTCGTACATCGAGGGGCCGACCGTCGAGGACGGCGACCCCTGGGACCTCAAGGAGACCGGCCAGCACTCCCGCGAGTTCGAGTGGTTCGAGGACCAGCTCCCGAGCGACATCGCGGTGACCGACGGCGGCGAGCAGGAGGACGTCGCCACCGACGGCGGCGTCGAGCCGGCCATCCGCCGCGTCGACGACGAGTAACCGCTCGCTTTTCGTGTTTTCCGGCGCCGACCAGCTACGCGGGCGACGTGATGACGAGGACGATTCCCGTGATGAACATCATCGCGGCGATGCCCGCGAGCACTCCAAGTAGCGCGTCCTTCTCGGTCATACCCGGAGGTTGGGACCCCAGGTCAAAAGCCTCATCGTCCGCAGGCTCCGAGAAGGGAGCGTGAGCGATTCGGAGGTTACCCGGACCGGCGGCCCGCGTCTCGTGGTCGGACTGTACGTCGTCGTCGTCGCGCTGACCGCCGGACTGGGGTTCGTCCTCGGCGTCATCGCCCCACAGGGGCTCGACCCCGAGCTGTTCGGGGTCGTGCAGCTACCGCCCACGCCGCTCGGGATGGCGGTGTACGGCGCCGTGACCATCGGCACCCTGCTGGGTCTGCTTCTGGTTGCCGTCGTCTACGTCTCCGACCGGTACGCGGACGCGTAACTGCGCGAAACGGAAGCTATTACCCGCTACCGGCCGACGTCGGTCCCATGTACCACGTCGTGATGGGCATCGGCCCCGACGACGGGCAGGCGGGCGTGAAGGCGGATGCGGTCGTGGGCCTGCCGCGTGCCACCGACAGCGTCCGGGCGACCGTCGTCCACGCGAGCGACGACCCCGAACTCGACCCCCGCCGCGTCCCGTCGGTCGTGGTGGCACTCGACCATCTCGAGGAGGCGGGCGTGGAGACGGAGACCCGCGTCGTCGACGGCGACCCCACCGACGCGGTCGTCGCGGCGGCCGAACGGCTCGAGGCCGACTGCATCTGCGTCGCCGGGCGCCGTCGCTCGCCGGCCGGCAAGATGCAGTTGAAGGGCGGCGCACAGCAGGTCATCCTCGGGACGGACCTGCCGGTGCTGGTGGCCGGACGTGCCGACTAACCCTGGCCGACCATCCGCTCCTCGTCGTCCCACTCGCGCTCGCGGAGTTCGTACTTCTGGACCTTCCCCGTCGCCGTGGTCGGTAGCTCCTCGACGAACTCAACGCGGCGCACCCGCTTGTAGGACGCGAGCTGGTCTTTGGTGAACGCCTTCAGTTCGTCGGCGGTGACGCCCGGCGCGTCGGTGTCGCCGTTGGCGGGCACGACGAACGCCTTCACCGTCTCGCCGTACTGGTCGGAGGGTGCCGGGATGACCGCCGCCGCGGCGACGGCGTCGTGGTCGTACAGCGCGTCCTCCACCTCGATGGAGGAGATGTTCTCCCCGCCCGAGATGATGATGTCCTTCTTCCGGTCCTGGATGGAGATCATCCCGTTGTCGTCCAGCGTCGCGAGGTCGCCGGTGTGGAACCAGCCTTCGAGGCGGGCGTTGAACGCCTCCTCGGTCGCCTCCGGCTTGTTCCAGTACTTCTCCATCACCTGATTGCCGCTGACGACCACCTCGCCGATGGTCTCGTCGTCGCGGGGCACCTCGGTGCCGTCCTCGTCGACGACGCGGACCTCGGTGCCGAGATACGACAGCCCCTGTCGCTTCTTGATCTCGAACCGGTTGTCGTCGCTCGTCAGCCGCGGCGTGTCGCTGGTGGTGACGAGCGGCCCCGTCTCCGTCAGCCCGTACACGTGCATCAGGTCCCAGCCGAAGTCCTCCTCGACGGTGCGGATGGTCGCCTCCGGCGGCGCCGACCCCGCGGTCGCACACCGGACGGGCGCGTCGCCAGTCGTCACCACCTCGTTGTCGGCGTAGTAGTCCAACAGCATGTTCAGCACCGTCGGCGCCGCACACATGTACGAGACGTCCTCCTCGCGAACCGCCTCGAAGATGTCGGCGGCGTCGACGCCCCGCGTACAGATGTGGCGCGCGCCGATGCCGGTGATGGCGAAGATGTGCCCCCAGCCGTTCGCGTGGAACATCGGGAGCGTCCACAGATACGTGTCGTCGTCGGTGATGTGCTGGTGGCCGACCACCAGGTACGCGTGGAGCGTCTCCGTCCGGTGGGTCCGACAGACCCCCTTCGGGTCGCCCGTCGTCCCCGACGTGTAGTTGATGGTGATGATGTCGTCCTCCGACATCTCCGGGCGCTCGTACGCGCCGTCGTTGTCGACGGCCGCGTCGAACGACTCCCAGTCGCCCTCGACGGCGTCGGCGTCGTTCGTGATGAACGTCTCCGTCGGCACCTCGTCACGAATCGTTTCGATTTTCTCCGCATACTCGAAGTCGGCGTAGATGGCGTCGACGCCGGCGTCCGAGAGGATGTACGCGAAGTCGTCGGGCGTCAGCCGGTAGTTCAGCGGCGTGTGGACGCCGCCGACCTGCATGATTCCGTAGGCGGCCTCGAGGTGGTAGTGGGTGTTCGGGTCCAGCACCGCGACGCGGTCGCCCTTCTCGATGCCCCGCTCCTGGAGGGCGGCGGAGAACCCGTCGGCCCGCTCCCCCAGTTCGTCGTACGTGTAGCGGGTGCCGTCGGTGGCCAGCATCGCCTCCTGGTCGCCGTAGTGTCGCCGAGCCCTGTCGAGGAACTCGGTGACGAGTAGTGGTTTGCGCATACGGGTACCGATTCGACTGGCCCCCTGTTAACCGTTCACCCTAGGGGTTTAGCGGCTCAACCCACGCGAGGGTTTAGGCGCCTCGCGCCCACAGGTGGTCGCATGCGCGCCGGCGTGGCCGTCGTGGCGGTGCTCGCCCTCCTCGCGGGCTGTAGCGGAACCCCCGTCGGGGACGCGACCCCGACCCGGACGATAACGCCCGTCGAGGTGCCGGCGAGCGACCGCATCGCACCTGGCGTGACGGCCGACGGCGTCGTCGACCCGCAGGCGCTGGGGGCGGCCCACGCGGGCGCACTCGACGACCGGAGCTACACGCTGACCGCCAACCACAGCAGTACGTACGCCAACGGGAGCGTCCGGTCGGCCTACGACGTGCGGGTGTGGCTGAGCGCCGACCGCGACTACCGGGCAGTGAGTCGGACCGCGGGCCCCGAGGCGCCGGTGTTGCTCGGCGCGCCCCCCGCGAGCGGCGAGTTCTGGTCGAACGGGACGACCTACGTGGCGGCGGTCAGTCACGCCAACGAGACCCGGTACAACCGGTTCCGGCCGCCGGACGGCTACGCCGGGACGTGGCGCTACTGGATCGAGGCGGTGGCGCTCGACGGCGACCCCGCGGCGGCCGTCGCTGGAGTCACGCGCGCGGCCGACCCCGAGCCGGTCGGCAAGCGCTCCGTCGGCGGGACCGTCGTCTACACGCTCGTCGGGGACTCGACCACGGCGCCGGCCGGGAGCGACGCGCTCGTCGACGCCCGTGACGCGGGGGTGACGGTGAACGTGACGGAGACGGGGCTGGTTCGCTCGTACACCCTACGGTACACCGCGACGACGGCGGCGGGTGCGACGGTCACCGTCGTCCGACGGGTGCGGTACGGGAACGTCGGGGCGACGACGGTCGAACGCCCCGACTGGTTCGACCGGGCCGTTCAGTAATGGTCGGCGAACGCCTCGCGGAACCGGTCGGGGGACCCGTACCCCCTGAGCCGCGCGACCGGCTCGCCGTCGCGGAACAGGAGCGCAGTCGGTGCGGCCTCGACGTCGTACTCCCGGAGAAACGCCGGCGTTTCGGATGCATCGACGCCTGCGAAATCCACGCGGTCGGGTGCGGCCGCGCGGATGGTCCCCAGGTCCCGCTTGAGCGCCTCGCAGGGGTCACAGCCGCGGTCGAACACGACCACGACGCGGTCCTCGCCGGCGAGATAGGTCGGAAAGTCGTCGTCCAGTTCCGGGATATCGTCGGGGACGGGCGAGTCGGGGGCGACCGCCTGAACCATCCCGACCATCGCCTGCAGTTGTTCGGGGTCGGCGCCGTCGACGTGCGACCGGAGCGACAGCAACACGCACAGCTGTTCGCGCGTGACGCCGAGGTCGGCCACCCGGTCGGCGGCCGTCGCCACGTCGAGGTCGAACAGCTCCGCGACGGTGGCGTGGAACTCTCCGTCGTCGGCGTCGCCGTACGTCGCCCGGTAGACATCGAGCGTCGACTCGAAGGCGTCGGTGCGGACGACGCCGTCCTCGCGTTCGGCGAGCACGTCCGCCTCGACGAGTCGGTCGAACAGTGCCTCGCGGTCGAGACCCGTCATACGCCCAGATAGCGCTGGCGCGTCTCCTCGTCGGCCTCCAGTTCGTCGGCCGTTCCCTCGAACACGACCTCTCCCTGGTCGACGACGTAGGCGCTGTCGGCTATCTTCGTCGCGGCGACGGCGTTCTGCTCGACCAGCAGGATGGTCTTGCCGTCCTCGCGGATGCGCTGGATTGCGGCCTCGACGCTCTCGATAATCTGGGGTGCCAGCCCCTCGTAGGGCTCGTCCAGCAACAGCAGGTCCGTCGGCTGACGGAGCGCCCGCCCGATGGCGAGCATCTGCTGTTCGCCGCCCGACAGCGTCCCGGCCCGCTGTTTGGTCCGCTCCTCGAGCCGGGGGAAGTAGTCGTACACCTCCTCGAGGGCCATCCCCTCGCGGGTGGTGGCGACCGACCGGCCGAGCCGGTTGGAGGCGTTCCGCGACACCTCCGGGAGCCGGAGGTTCTCCGCGACGGTGAGATTCGGGAACACCCGCCGCTCCTCCGGCACCAGCGAGATGCCGCGGGCGGCGATGTCCTCGGGCGCGTCGCTCGTCACCTCCGTGCCGGCGAACTCGACCGACCCGGAGCGCACCTCGGGCGGCGTCGCTCCCGCGATACACCGGAGGGTGGTCGTCTTGCCGGCGCCGTTGCGGCCGAGCAGGGTACAGATTTCGCCCTCCTCGACGCTCATCGAGACGCCACGGAGGATGTGACTCTCGCCGTAGTGAGCGTCCACGCCGGAGAGTTCGAGCAGGCTCACGCCTCGACACCTCCGAGATACGCGTCCTGGACGCTTTCATCCTCGCGAATCTCCGCCGGCGGCCCCTCGGCGATGACTTCGCCGCGGTTGAGCACGATGATGCGGTCGGAGATGCTGAACACTATCTCCATGTCGTGTTCGACGAGGAGATAGGTGAGGTCGCGACCCTCCTTCACCTCCTCGATGAGGTCGACGGTCGCTTGCGTCTCCTCGGGCGACATGCCGGCGGTCGGCTCGTCCATCAGGAGTAGATCCGGCTCGGCGGCCAGCGCGATGCCGATTTCGAGGCGGCGCTTGTCGCCGTACGGCAGGTCCTCGGCGGGCACGTCGCGCTGGCCCCACAGCCCCACGTCGGAGAGGGTGGTGCGGGCCAGTTCGTCGACCTCGGGGTAGGAGTCGAGCCGGCTGAGGAAGTTGAACCGGAACTTCCCGTGCTCGGCGGCCAGCGACGCGATGCGGGCGTTGTCGAGGACGGACAGCTCCGGGAAGATGGAGGCCGTCTGGAACGACTTGGAGACGCCACGCTGGACCACCTCGTGGGGGTCGAGCCCCAGGATGGAGTCGCCGTCGAACCGGATGTCGCCGCTCGTCGGCTCCAGCCGCCGGGTGACGAGGTTGATGAACGTCGACTTGCCGGCGCCGTTGGGGCCGATGAGGCTGACGCGCTCGTCTTCCTCGATGGTGACGTTCACGTCGTCGGTCGCGGTGACCCCGCCGAACTGCTTGACGAGGCCCTCGGTCTCTAGCAGCGGCATCACTCCTCACCTCCGGTGGCGGCGCCGGTGCCGACGGCGCCGCGCACCCAGTCGCGAATCGTCGTGAGCGCCCCCCAGACGCCGCTGGGGAACGACCACACGACGACGACGAACACCACGCCCAGAAGCAGGTGCCAGAGACCGCCCACGAACGTGATGAGGATGTTCGACATGTACAGGTAGAGTGCGGCGCCGACGAAGCCGCCGAACAGCGTGCCGACGCCCCCGAGGATGCTCATGATGACCACGTCGCCGCTGATTATCCAGTAGAACGACGAGGCCGACGCCGAGGAGTTGTACAGCGTGAACAGCGCGCCGGCCAGTCCGGCGAACGCGCCGGAGATGACGAACGCCATCAGCTTGTACCGCCAGACGTTGAGCCCGACGAACTCCGCGCGCTGTTCGTTCTCGCGGACGGCCCTGAACACGAGCCCGTACGGCGAGTTGAGGATGCGGTAGGCGACGGCGACCGACACCACCGCGAACAGCCCGACGACGACGTAGAGCCACGACGGGATGATACCCAGCGGCGACAGCACGGGAACGCCCGCCGACAGGGGGATGGCCCCGAGCAACGGCGGGATGTCCAGAAGCAGGCCGTCCTCGCCGCCGGTGATGCCGCCCAGCGGGCCGAACACGGTGTAGAATATCATCTGGCCGAACGCCAGCGTCAGGATGGCGAAGTAGATGCCACCCCGGCGCAACGACAGATAGCCGATGAGCCACGCCAGCAGGACGCTGACGACGACGCCCGCGACGACGAGTACCAGCGGGTAGCCCACGCCCGCGTACTCGACGAGCATGCCGGCGACCATCCCGCCAGCGCCCCAGAAGGCGGCGTGGCCGAACGACAGCAGGCCGGTGAACCCGTGGAGCAAGTCGTACCCCATCACGAAGATGCCCCAGATGAGGATGAGCGTCGTCAGCGCGGCGTAGCCGTTCAGCAGAGTGCTGACGACCGGCGCTTCGGCGAACAGGTACGGGAACACCAGCACGCCCAGCAGGGTGATGCCGACGATGCGGAGCTCGTCGCGGCCCAGAAACGTCGGCGAGGAGTCCCCGACCAGTTCTTCGTCCGCCTGGGCGGTCGCGCCGCCGTCGGTCTCGACGTTCGGGTCGGTCACGCGCCGACCACCTCCTCGCCGAGCAGGCCCTGTGGCCGGACCAGCAGGATGACCGCCGCGATGGCGTAGATGCCCACCTTCGACCAGGGCGCGAGGTTGTACGCGCCGATGGACGTCTGGATGAGCACCGCCTGGGTCATCCCGAGCGTCAGTCCTGCGAGGACGGCCCCCCGGATGGAGCCGACCCCGCCGATGACGACGGTGAGGAACGCCGGAACCAGGATGTCGGTGCCTGCGCTCGGGTTAATCGGGGACAGTGGCCCGCCGACGACGCCCGCGACGCCCGCGAGCGCGGAACCGATGCCGAACACGACCAGATACGGCCGCGTGATTTTGATGCCGAGCAGGCGGACCATCTCGGCGTCGACCGTGCCCGCGCGCACGACCAGCCCGAAGTCGGTGTACTCGACGAGCGCGTAGACGCCGGCGACCAGAACGGCCGTGATGACGACGATGTAGACGCGCCACTCCGAGATGGCGATGCCCGGAATCGGGATGGGGCCGCTGGCCCAGGCCGGCTGGTCGAACGGCTGACTGCTCGACCCGAAGGTGACCCGCAGTATCTCCTGGACGATGATGGCGAGCCCGAAGGTGACGAGTATCTGGTCGGTGTCGGGTCGGTCGTAGAACTTCCGAGCGATGAACCGCTCGAACAGCAGACCGACCGCGAACACCACGACCGACACCGCGACGAGCGCGACGATGAAGCCGGCCCCGAGCCCGAGCTGTGAGAGGCCGAGCGCGGTGGCGTACCCCTCGTGGACGGTGATGCCCTGCGCGACGTACAGCCCGAAGTAGGCGCCGATGATGTACAGTGCGCCGTGTGCGAAGTTGACGAAATCGAGGGTCCCGAGGATGATCGACAGCCCGACCGCGAGCAGGACGTAGATGGCACCCTGCTGGAACCCGTTCAACAGTATCGAGACGACGTCCGTGGCGAGGCTCACGATACCACCCCGGCGGACGTAGTTGTTGGCATGTTCATGTGCGTGAATGAGGATGGGGGGAGGTCGCTACTTGTAGGGGCCCAGCTCACACTCCGCGGCCGGTCCCTCGTCGCAGCCGTAGGTGACCTTCTCCGCGTCGGTGAGGTTGACGATCTCGTAGTAGTTGCCCGTCTCGATTTCGTCGCCGGGCAGGCCGCGGACGACCGGCACCGCCCGCTGGGCCTGGTGGTCGCAAGCCCGCATCGTCTCCTGGCCCATGCCGATGTTGTCGTACTGGTACCCCTCCAGTTCGCGGATGACGTCCGGCGGGTAGAACGACCCCGCGCGCTCGACGGCCGCCGCGTACTGGAGCGTCTGCGCGTACGCGAGCTGTGCCGGCCCCGAAGGGACGCGGTCGTACGCCTCCTGGAACACCTGCGTGAACTGGTTGGACGGCTCGTTGTCGATGGCGGAGTCCCACGCGACGGTGCCGAACACGCCGGAGATGGCGTCGCCCGCCGCCTCGGCCATCGGCCGGTTGTACAGCGGGACGACGATGGTCATCTCGTCTTTGAGCCCGGCGTCGACGGCCTGCTGGAGCGAGTTCGCCAGGTCCAGCCCGTAGTGGTCGAGCAGGAGCACGTCCGCCTCGGAGTTCGACGCCTCCGAGAGGTACGACGAGTAGTCCTTCGTCCCCAGCGGCGTCGCCACCGAGTCGACCTGCTCCCAGCCGGCGTCCTCGGTGAGGAACTGGCGCATCGACTGCTCGACGGACTGGCCCCACGTGTAGTCGGCGTACAGCTGGTAGAACTTGTTGTCCGAGCCGTACTCCTCCTGGAGGACGGGCGTCAGCGCCCGCGCGGTGTGGTAGGCGTCGAACACCTCCCGGAACCCGTATCGGACACAGTCCTTCCCGGTCGTCGCGTTGGAGTGGGTCAGACACGCCATGAACAGCACCTTCTGGTTCTGACACTCCGCCTGAACGTTGACCGCGACCGACGACGACGAGCCGCCGGAGATCATGATGGCGTTGTCCCGCTGGATGAGCTGGCGGGCGTTCTCCTTGGCCTTCGTCTTGTCCGTCTCCGTGTCGGTCGACTTGTAGTCGATGGTGTAGTCGAGTACGCCGTCACCCGACAGGTCGTCGAACTGGGAGTCGACCCAGCCACCCCCGTTGTTGAGATGCTCCACCGCGAGCTTGTACGCCCGCAGTTCGTCCTGGCCCTCCGACCCGTAGGGGCCCGACAGCGGGACGTTGAACCCGAACGTCGCCGTGTCGCCCTCGATGGGGTAGTTCCCGACCGATTCCTTCGAGCCACTGCCGCTCGTGAGTGAGTCCGTACAGCCGGCGAGCCCGGCGATGCCGGTCGCGCCAGCCGCCTTCATCACGTCACGTCGCGTGCGATTGCTATTGTCCCTCACGGCACCCAATAGCAAAGCACAGGACCTTATAAAAGAACAGGATAATTATGTTAAACCCGGTCTCGGACGGCCGAGCGTCGGTAGAACGCACCCTTCAGAAAAAATTTATATGTATCTATTCGAGCGGGCTGACCCGCCGTTTCGGGGTCGTCAGTCGCCGTGCATCTGGTCGCGTATCTGTTCGGGGACCGAGGGGTCACGGAGCGTGGTCGTGTCGCCCAGTTCCTGCTCGTTCGAGATGTTCTCCAGCAGGCGCCGCATGATCTTGCCCGACCGGGTCTTCGGCAGGTCGTCGACGAAGATGACGTTCGCCGGCCGCGCGAACTTCCCGATTTCGTCCTCGACGGCCGCGACTATCTCCTCCTTGACGGCGTCCGTCTCCTCGACGCCCTCGCGGACGACGACGTACACGTCGGGCACCTCGCCTTTCTCGGCGTCCTCGCGGGCCGCGACCGCCGCCTCGGCGACCTTCTCGACCTCCGCGACCGCCGACTCGAGTTCCATCGTGCCGAGGCGGTGGCCCGCGACGTTCATCACGTCGTCGAGCCGACCGAGGATGCGCCAGTAGCCGTCCTGGGCCTGGACCGCGCCGTCGCCGGCCTTGTAGTTCCAGTCGGTCCAGTCGTCGGAGTCCGTATCGGAGAAGTCCTCCCAGTAGGTGGAGATGAACCGCTCGTCGTTGCCGTACACCGTCTGGAGCATCGACGGCCACGGTCGCTCGATGATGAGGTTGCCGGCTTTCCCACTTGCGGGTTCGAGTTTCTCGCCGCCGTCGTCGACGAGCGCCGGTTCGATTCCGGGACAGGCCTTGCCCGCGCTCCCGGGCTTCATGTCCTCGAGCGCGGGGAGGTTCGTGATGAGGTGGCCGCCCGTCTCGGTCTGCCACCAGGTGTCGACGATGACGGCGTCCTCGTCGCCGATGTGCTTGTAGTACCACAGCCACGCCTCCGGCTGGATTGGCTCGCCGACGGTCGTCATGTGCCGGAAGTCGAAGTCGTACTCCTCGGGGTACTCCGGGCCCCACTTCATGAACATCCGCACCGCCGTCGGCGAGGTGTGGAAGATGTCCACGTCGTACCGCTCGGCTATCTCCCAGATGCGACCCTTGTGGGGGTGGTCGGGCGTGTCCTCGTACATCACCGAGGTGGTGCCCAGCGCCAGCGGGCCGTAGACGATGTAGGAGTGGCCGGTAATCCAGCCGATGTCGGCGGCACACCAGTAGGTGTCGCCCGGCTTGATGTCCAGGACGTTCTTCGAGGTGGCCGCCACGTACGCGAGGTAGCCACCGGTGCGGTGTTGACACCCCTTCGGCTTGCCCGTCGTCCCCGACGTGTACATCAGGAACAGCGGGTCCTCGGCGTCGCGGCTCACCGGCTCGACCCGCTCGCGCTCGTGCTCGTCGAGGAGGCTCTCGACGTCCGTGTAGTCGTCGCTGACCTCGTCGCTGGGCTCCTCGTGGCGGCTCCACGCGAGCACCTGCGGGTCGCGGTCCATCTCCTCGAGCGCCTCGTCGGTCTTCTCGATGTGGTCGAGGAACTCGCCGCGCCGGTAGTAGCCGTCGATGGTGACGACGTAGTCGGAGTCGGCGCTGTCGACCCGCTCGGCGAGCGCCGACGCCGAGAACCCCGCGAACACGACGGAGTGGGGCGCGCCGATGCGGGCACACGCCAGCATCGTGATGGGGAGCGCGGGTACCATCGGCAGGTGGACGGTGACGACGTCGTCCTCCTCGACCCCCTGCGAGCGGAGCGCCGCCGCCATCTCGTTGACGCGCCGATGGAGGTCCTGATAGGTGATGTTCTCCTGCTCGCCGTCGGAGCCCTCCCACAGCAGTGCCGTCTGGTTCTTCCGCTCGTCGAGATGTCGGTCGACGCAGTTGTACGAGGCGTTGAGTTTCCCGCCGACGAACCACTCGAAGAACGGCGGGTTCGACCCGTCGAACACCTCGTCCCAGCGCTCGTCCCAGTCGAGAAGTTCGGCGTACTGCTCGAACCCGTCGGGGAACTCCCCGACCTCGTCGTAGATGTCCGGGTCGGAGGCGTTCGCCTGCCCGACGAACTTCGCGGGCGGGCGGAAGTAGTCCTGCTCGTGTAGCCGTGCTTCGATGGTCGCATCGGCGTCCGGTTGCTCCGACATGCTATACCGTAGCGTGACCAACCACCGTATTAATCCCGACCCCTAACTATGCAAACCGCACGGCGGGAAGGTCGTCGCTACGCATCGCCGTCCTCGAAGAACGCCGCGAGCAGTTTCCGCTGGGCCCGCCGCAGGTGGTTGTGTAGCGTCGGCGAGGAGACGCCGATGGAGTCAGCCAGCTCCTCGGCGGTCGACCCCCGCGGCCAGTCGAAGTAGCCGGCGTGGTAGGCCGCCTGTAACACCGACCGCTGTTTCGACGTGAGCCGCTCCTCGATGGCGCGCCGGAACTCCAGGGGCGTGTCGACCGACCGCTCGACCTCCCGCTTTGCGACCATGTCGACCGTCGGATACGCCTCGGTGATGCCCGTCGCCAACTCGCGGACGTCGACGCTCGGCGCCACCTCACAGACCGCCCGGACGTGTCCCCCCTCGACGACGAGGTCCGTGAGATTCGCCCCCCAGTCGACGAGCGCGCCCGGAAGCGAGTCGCCGTCGGCGGTCACCTCCAGTAGCGACTCGTCGCTGTAGTCGGCGATGAGCCGCGCGCTCGTCGCCGCCGCCTCGACGGTCGACAGCGCCTCCGCCGGTGGGACACCCGAGACGGTGACGTAGTACAGGAGCGACCCCCCTTCCAGCGGCACCAGCCCCTCGACCCGGATGTGACAGTCCAGCGCGGCCGACGCCTCCGCGAACAGCGAGTCGGCGCCCGACCCCTCGAACTCCAACTCGAGGACGGCGTCGGCAAGCAGGAGCCGCTTCCACTCGACGGCCGCCAGCGCGCCACCGATGCGCTCGCCGAGCGTGGCGAGTGCGGCCCGCTCGCGGTCGCCCGCCGGGTCGGGTGCGCGCCTGACGACGGTGAGGGTGCCGTACCGCGTCTCCCCGTGAGCCAGCGGAACGGCCGCCACCGCCAGCGGCCCCTCGTCGGCGTCGACGGTGGTGGTCCGCACCTCCCGTTCGTCGAGCGCGCGGGCGGCGAGTTCCCCGGCCGGGCCGCGGGGCACCCCCTCGGCGGCGCCGGCGGCCACCGTCGGGGGCTCGGTGTCGTCGCCGGGCGCGTCGCTCGCCCAGGCCGCAAGGAAGGCGTCGCTGTCGGCGAGACGCTGGCATGCGAGCCGGAGTACCCCCTCCCGCGTCGAGGCGTCGGCGAGGGACTCCCCGGACGCCCGCGCGGCCGCCTGCACGTCGCGGAGCCTGTCGAGCGTTCGGCGGCCCGGCGGGTCCTCGCCCTCGGCGTCGTGAGGGCGGACGGTGGCGACGAACCCGTCGGGGCGGGGCCCGCCGCCGATGGCCGCGAGCGCGAGCCGTCCGCGGATGGGGTCGCCGTCGGGGACCCGGGTCGCCACTTCGCCGGCCCACCGCTCGCCGGCGACGACCGCCTCCCACATCTCGGCGTACTCGTGTTCGGCCACCGACTCCGCGAGGTCCCGGAGTTCGCGCCCGACCGCGTCGCCGCGGTCGAGTCCCGTCACCGCCTCGAACCGATGGTTGACGTGCTCGATGACGCCGTCGGCGTCCAGGAGCGCGGCGGGGCTATCGAGGCGGTCGAACGCCGCCCGGAACCGGTCGTCGCCGGCCGACCCGTCCCGGTCGAACGCGGCGGCGATGCGCTCCCGGTCGGGGGAGTCGTCGGCCGCGAGGCTGTCGAGTCGCCGCCAGCCCCCGACGGCCATCACCACCGACGGCGGGACGCCCGCGTCGAGATGTCGGCGAGCGAACCGGCGCCGGAGGTCGGCCGAGGAGACGGCGGCAAGCGAGCGGTCGCCGGTCGCCTCGGCCGCGCGGTCGGCCACCTCCGAGACCAGCATCTGTATCCGGCGCGCGCTCACGTCGAACAGTCGGTCGTCGGCGCCCACCGCGTTGCTCTCCGCGTAGCGGTCGAGTTCCCGCTCCACCGCGGCGGGCAGATACACGTCCCGCGGGCCGGTCTCGCCGTCGACGGTCAGGAAGTAGTGGACCGCGCCGTCGCTGACCGTCGCCGTCACGTCACCCGGACGGACCTCGACCATCTCCCCGGGTCGGAGTCCCGTCTCGCCCGCCAGTCGGACGACGAGTCGCTCCCGGTAGGTGCCTGTCTCGCGCCGGAGCGCCCGGTAGCCGTCGCCGTCGAGTGCTACCTCCGCGTCGCCCGTCGACATACTTCGGTATCTCACAAGATGCCGAAATAAGTCTAGGGGAGTTACGGTGACAGTGGCGTTACACCCCGCCGGGCCCCCAGCCTGACCTGTTTCAACGACAGTTTCGACGGTCGTTTCGGGTTACACGTTCGATGCGAAAATCAGTCGTCGCGGCTGACCGTCTCTATCTCCCCCACGGTCTCGGGGTTCCGGAGGGCGCTGGTGTCGCCGTACTCCTCGCCGTCCGCGATGGCCGACAGCAGTCGTCGCATTATCTTCCCCGAGTGGGTCTTCGGGAGTTCGGGAGTGAAGATGACCGCCTCGAACCGGGCGGTCGGGCCGAGCCGGTCGGCGACGTGGTTCTCGATGCGGGCGCGCAACGCGTCGTCGCCCTGCCGGTCGCGCTCGGTGCAGACGTACGCGACGGCCTTCTCGCCGGCCGTCTCGCTCTCGACGACGGCCGCCTCCGCGACCCCTCCGACCTCGATGACGGCGCTCTCCAGGGTGGCCGGCCCGTAGGCCGTGTCGCCCACCGCCACGGTGTCGTCCTCGCGGCCGAGGAAGGTCACGTAGCCGTCCCCGTCGACCACCGCGCGGTCGCTGGTCACGTACGTCCAGTCGTCGGCCACGGCCGCCTCCGCGAGCCCCCGGGGCATCCCCGGCCACGGCTCGGTCACCGCGAGGTGGCCCGGTTCGCCCGTCTCGACGGGGTCGCCGGTGTAGTCGACGACCGACACCTCGTGACCCGGGAGCGGCGGCCCGGCCGCGCCGGGCTTCATCGGGTCGACGGCCGGCAACGTGGAGACGAGGATACCCCCGGTCTCGGTCTGCCACCATGTGTCGACGACCGGCGCGTCGCCGCCGCCGACGTGCTCCCGGTACCACGTCCAGGTCCGGGGGTCGATGGGTTCGCCGACCGTCCCCAACAGCCGGAGGCTGGAGAGGTCGTGGGCCGCGGGGTGTTCCTCGCCCCACTTCACGAACGCCCGCACCACCGTCGAGGCGGTGTAGAACACGTCGACGCGGTGGCGCTCGACCAGTTCCCACAGCCGGTCCTTCTCCGACTGGTCGGGCGCACCCTCGTACAGCAACGTGGTCGTCCCGAGCGCCAGCGGCGCGTACACCATGTACGAGTGGCCCGTAATCCACGCCACGTCGGCGGCACACCAGTAGGTGTCCGACGGCTTGATGTCGAGCACCGACTCGCCGGTCCAGGTCACGTACGAGAGATACCCCCCAGTCGTGTGGACCACCTGGTCGGGCTCGCCCGTCGTCCCGGAGGTGTAGATGACGAACAGCGGGTCGTCGGCCGCTCGCTCGACGGGGTCGACCGTCGCGCCCGCGTGGTCGTCGAGCAGTTCGCCGTAATCGACGTGGTCGTCGCTGAGATACAGGTCGTCGTCCAGGCGGGTGACGACCACCGTCTCCACGTCGTGGTCGGCGGCCATCCGCGCGTTGTCGGCCTTGTTCTTCTGGTTGACCGCGGTGCCGCGCCGGTAGTAGCCGTCGCAGGTGACGAGATACTCCGAGCCGGTGCCGTCGAGCCGTTCGGCGAGTTCGTCCGCGGAGAAGCCAGCGAACACGACGTTGTGGAGCGCCCCCAGTCGGGCACACGCCAGCATCACCACCGGCAGTTCCGGCATCACGGGCATGTACAGCGTCACCACGTCGCCGGCCTCGACGCCCAGCGAGCGGAGCCCCGCCGCCGCCTCGTTCACTTCGTGGTAGAGGTCGAGATACGTGTACGTGCGCGACTCGCCGGTCGTCCCCTCCCAGCGGATGGCGACGTGGTTCTTCCGGTCGGCGAGATGCCTGTCGACGCAGTTGTACGAGGCGTTGAGCCGGCCGCCGTCGAACCAGCGGAGGGCGCCGTCCCGTTCGCGGAGCACCTCGTCGTACGGCTCGGACCAGTCGAGCGTGTCGGCGGCCCGCGACCACGCGTCGGGGCCCTCGCGTTCGAACTGCTCCCGAAGATCCTCGGTGACGTTCGCCCCCTCGACGAACGATGCGGGGGGCTGTATCGGCCCGTCGTGGTCGCCTACGTGGTCGCCTGCCATACAGTCACGTCCGCCGATACGGTAATCACCGGATTAAAACGTTCGTCTAGCGACACCGCGTGAGAAGACTTTTACCGCCGCTGGCCGCCCCTCTGGTAGACGCCCTCCATGTCAGCTATCCAGATAGACGGCCTCACGAAACGGTTCGGCGACGTCGTCGCCGTCGACGACCTCTCGTTGTCGGTCGAGTCGGGCGAGGTGTTCGGCTTTCTCGGCCCGAACGGCGCCGGGAAGTCGACCACCATCAACGCGATGCTCGACTTCACCAAACCCACGTCGGGCCGCATCGAGGTGTTCGGCCACGACGCCAACCGCGGGTCGGTCGCCATCCGTCGGCGTGCGGGCCTCCTCCTGGAAGGGTACGGCGCCTATCCGAACCTCACCGGCCGCGAACACGTCCAGCACGCCATCGACACGAAGGACGCCGACGACGACGCCGGCGAACTGCTCGCTCGCGTGGGGCTGACGGACGCCGCCGACCGGCGGGCCGGCGGCTACTCGAAGGGGATGCGCCAGCGGATGGCGCTCGCCGTCGCGCTCGTCGGCGACCCGGACCTGCTCGTGTTGGACGAACCCTCGACGGGGCTGGACCCGAACGGCGCACGCACCCTGCGGGAACTCGTCCGCGAGGAGGCCGACCGCGGTGCGACCGTCTTCTTCTCGTCACACATCCTCGAACAGGTGGAGGCGGTCGCGGACCGCATCGGCATCCTGCTGGACGGTGACCTCGCCGCCGTCGGTGGCGTCGACGACCTGCGCCGCGAACTCGGCGCCGGCACCACGCTCGACGTCTCCGTGTCGGGCGCGCCAGACGCCCTGCTGGGTGACCTCCGCGCGCTCGACGGAGTGCGCGAGGTCCGCGCCCGGAACGGCCAGCTGGAGGTGGCCTGTGACGGCGACGGCAACACGAAACTCGCCGTGTTGCAGGCCGCGGCGGACGCGGGGGTCTACCGCGACTTCGCCCTCCGCGAGGCGTCGCTGGACGACGTGTTCTCGAAGTACACGGAGGCGGAAGCGTGACGTACCGCGACGTGTTCCGCCGGGACATCCGGAGCGTCTACCGGTCCCGGACCGGGACGGCGGTGGCGGCCATCATCGCGCTCACGACGGTGGTCGCCGTCGGCCTGTTCACGCTGGCGTCGAACGTCGCCCTGCTGGGTGCGGTCGGTGCCCTGCTGACGGTCGGGGCGCTCGTCGCGTTAGTGTTCATCGGCGACCCCAAGCAGATAGCCGGCGTCGTCGTCGCGTTCACGGCGCTCGCTATCGCCACCGCGCTCCTGTTGCGCGAGCCGACGGCCGGCTACGACCCGCGGCCCCCGATGCAGGTCGGCGTGCTCGCGGTCGGGACCGCCCTCTCCTTCGTCGTGCCGCTGGTCGCACTGCTGGGTAGTTACGCGGCCGTCGTCGGGGAGCGAGAGACCGGCTCCGTCCGGTTCCTGCTCGGCCTGCCGAACTCGCGGGACGACGCCTACCTCGGGAAGTTCCTCGCGCGGGCCGCGGTCGTCTGCGTGCCGCTCGTGGCCGCGCTCGCGCTCACGGGCGTCGTCGTCCAGTTGACGTTCCAGGACGGCTCGATGCTCGGCATGCTTGGGCTGGCCCTCGTCACGGTGCCGTACGCGCTGTTGTTCGTCGGCATCGGTCTCACCGCGTCGGCGTACGCCGACAGCTCCAACCGCGCGGTGGCGGTGGTCATCACGGTGTTCGCCGCGCTACGGGCCGGCTGGCCCGCGCTCCAGTGGCTCGGACTCCAGGGGATGCGCGAGGATTACGTCTACCCGAAGCCGGAGTGGTTCTTCTGGGTCGGGCGCGTCAACCCCATCAACGCCTACGTGAAACTGACGACGCTGTTCGCGGAGTTCGAGTACGGTCACCCCCTGCTGACGAACCCGGACGAGACCATCTCGACGGTGGCGACGACGTACCCGTTCGCCGCCGCGGTCCTGCTGGCGTGGACCGTCGTCGCGCCGGTGTTCGGCCTGCTGTACTTCCGGAGCCGCGACCTACTTTAGGCGAGGCCGATGCGCTCCTGGTAGGCCCCGTGGTGGTCCTCGAACACCGCCATTATCTCGCCCATCGTCGCGTAGGCTTTCACCGCGTCGATGATGGCCGGCATCACGTTCTCGTCGTTCTCGATGGCCGCGTCGACGGCGTCCAGCGCGGTTTCGACGGCCTCGTCGTCGCGCTCCTCCTTGACGCGCTCCAGCCGGTCGAGCTGTTTCTGTTCGCTCTCCTCGTCGACCTTGAGGAGGTCGACGGAGGTGTCCTCCTCGATGCTGTACTCGTTGACGCCGACGACGGTCTCCTCGCCCGCGTCGACGCGTTGCTGGTACTCGTAGGAGGCCTCCTGAATCTCGCGGTGGAAGTAGCCCTGGTCGATACCCTCGAGGACGCCGTCGCGGACCGAGCCGTCACCGAGTTCCCGTATCTCCTCGATGTACTCCATTATCTCGGCTTCCATCTCGTCGGTGAGCGTCTCGACGGCGAAGGAGCCGCCGAGCGGGTCGACGATGTCGGCGACGCCGGACTCCTCGGCGAGTATCTGCTGGGTTCGAAGCGCGACACGCACCGCCTCCTCGGAGGGGAGCGCCAGCGCCTCGTCGTAGCTGTTCGTGTGCAGGCTCTGCGTGCCGCCCAGCACGCCCGCCATCGCCTGTACGGTCGTCCGGACGATGTTGTTGAGCGGCTGTTGGGCCGTCAGCGACTGGCCCGCCGTCTGCGTGTGGAACTTCAGCCGCTTCGACTCGGGCTTCTCGGCGTCGTACCACTCGTCCATGATGCGCGAGTAGACGCGCCGGGAGGCGCGGAACTTCGCCACCTCCTCGAACAGCGAGTTGTGGGAGTTGAAGAAGAAGGAGAGGAGCGGCGCGAACTCGTCGACGTCGAGACCCCTGTCGAGCGTGTCCTCGACGTAGGCGAACCCGTCGGCGAGCGTGAACGCCGCTTCCTGGGCGGCCGTCGACCCGGCCTCGCGGATGTGGTACCCCGAGATGGAGACGGGATGGAGCTTCGGCGTCTCCTCGACGGCGAACTCGATGGTGTCCGTGACGAGGTCCAGCGACGGCTCCGGCGGGATGACCCACTCCTTCTGCGCGATGAACTCCTTGAGCATGTCGTTCTGGAGGGTGCCGCGTATCTCGTCGCGTGGAACGCCCTGCTGGTCGGCCAGCGCGATGTACATCGCGTAGATGACCGCCGCGCTCGGATTGATGGTGAACGACGTGGACACCTCGCCCACGTCGATGCCGTCGAACAGTATCTCCATGTCGCGTAAGGTGTCGACGGCCACACCCTCCTTGCCGACCTCGCCTTCCGCCATCGGGTCGTCGGAGTCGATGCCCATCAGCGACGGCATGTCGAACGCCGTCGACAGCCCCGTCTGGCCCTCGTCGATGAGATAGTGGAACCGCTCGTTCGTCTCCTCGGCCGTCCCGAACCCCGCGAACTGCCGCATCGTCCACGTCCGCCCGCGGTACATCGTCGGATACGCCCCCCGGGTGTACGGCTCCTCGCCGGGGAAGCCGAGGTCCTCCTCGTAGTCGATGTCCGCGACGTCCTCGGGCGTGTACAGCCGGTCGACCTCGTGGTTCGAGACGGTGGCGAATCGCTCCTTCCGCTCGCCGTGAGCGTCGAGCACCGGGTCGAGCGTCTCCGACTCCCACTCGTCGCGGGACTCACGTATCTCCTCGAGTTCCTCCTCGTCGAACATACCCGCAATTCTCGCCGACCAATCATTAACCGTTCGGGTAGGGGAGGGAGCCGCTACCGGGGCTTCGGACCGCGTTTTAGTGCGTACACGGACCACCGACCCCACGTGTCCCCTGTTCGCGCTCGGCGATGGAGTCCGGCCGTGAACCGGGGCGCTACTCCTCGTCTTGCAGCCGCTTGGTCGTCGCCACGAGCGGGTGGTGGGCGTAGTCGACTTCCTCGATGTCCGCGATGGACTCGAGTTCCTCCTTGCGAGCGGTCTCGGCCATCCCGAGTTCGACCTGCTCGTCGAGGACGATGACGTACGCGTCCATCTCCTCGATGCCCAGTTGGCTGGCGGCCTTCACGCGGTGGTGGCCGTCGGCGAGCAACAGTTCCCCCCCGTTGTCGATGACGACCAGCGGCTCCGCGAGCCCGTTCTCCAGTTCGTAGCTCCGGCCCTCCAGTTCGTCTGTGTACACCTTGCTCTGGGTGGGCGTGAGATCCGCCAGTCGGACGGTCCGGCGCTCCTCGGTGGCGCCTACCTCGTGGATGCTCTGGAGCGTGCGCTTCAGTTTGTCCACCTTGTCGGGGGTGGCGCGCTCTATCTGCGAGCGGATGACGTCGGCGTTCGAGATGATGCCCACGAGGTTACCCGCGTCGTCGACGACGGGGAGCCGCTGGATACCCGACCGGAGGATGACCCGGGCCGCGTCCGTAATCTTCATCTCCGGGTGCGCGACGATGAGGTCGTCGGACATCACCTTGAAGATGGGGTCGTTGTCGGCCGCGAGTAGCAGGTCGCGCGCCGAGATGAACCCCTCGACGCGGCGGCCGTCACACACCGGGAACCCGGAGTGGGCCTCCTTCGACTCCGCGATACGGCGGGCCACCTCGGCGACCGTGTCGTCCGGCGAGACGGTCGCCACGTCCTGTGTCATGTAGTCGCGGACCTGGGGCTTCCCATCGAGTACGCCCTTCGACATCAGGCGTTCGTCCGACGCGACGACGCAAAAACCCCCCGTTCGAGCCGCTCAGTTCTCGGTCTCGAGGTCGTCGAGCGGGCGGGTCCCGCCGCCGGTCCCGATGTACTGCTCGTCGGCGTACACCGCGGTCGCCGCGCGGTTCGGCCCGGTGTCGAGCGTCTCGAAGAACCGCTCGGTGATGACCTCGCTCACCCGCTCGTCGGCCTCCTCCTCGCCCTCCTCGACGAGCGCACCGACCGGTATCTGTGCGCCCGCCATGTCGGCGTGCCCGCCCGCGCTCCCTATCTGTCCGAACGCCTCGCGGAGCGCCTCGCCGATGTCGAGGTCGCTACCCCGCGAGCGCGCCGAGGCGAACACGGTGCCGTCCATCGAGCCGTACACGAGCGTCGTCTCGATGCCCTCCATCCCGAGCAGGCGGTCGGCCGCCTGCGCCAGCGCGTCGCGGTCGCCGACCTGCCCGACGTACGACAGCACCACCGAGTCGCGCACCTCGCGGTCGGTGATGGCGCGCGCGAGGATGTCGAACGTCTCGGGGCTGACCGACGGCGACTCGATGCGCTCCAGGGTCGCGCCGTCGACGTACGGCATCAGGTCGGCGGCGGCCTCGAAGTCGGCGGTCGACACCTCCCGCGAGAAGTCGTCGGTGTCGGTGTGGATGCCAAAGAGGAGGCCCGTCGCCAGCGGCGGCGAGGGGTCGATGCCCAGCGCCCGCATGTAGCCGACCAGAAGCGTCGAGGTCGACCCCACGTCCGACCGGAGGTCGACGAACCGAGCCTCGACGGGGGCACGCGGCGGGTGGTGGTCGATGACCACGTCGACGGGCATCCCTTCAGGCAGTTGGTCGTTGACGCCCGGCCGCGAGTGGTCGACCAGCGCGATGCCGCCGAAGCGGTCGAGGTCCGGCTCCGAGAGGTTCGTCAACTCGAACTCCAGCAGGTTGACCAGCGCGCGGTTCTCCTGGTGGCTGATGTCGCCGAAGTAGCAGGCCTCGGCGGGTGTGCCCGCTCGCTCCGCGACGTGTTTGAGCGCGACGGCGCTGGCGATGGCGTCCGGGTCGGGGTTGTCGTGGGCGACGACCGCGAGCGGCCCGTCGATATCACGGAGGACGCGGCGGAGTCGCCGGGTGCGGAGCCCGTCGTCGCCGATTCGCTCCATCAGGAACTCGGCGATGGCCTCGCGGGGGTCGACCACCCGGTCGGCGTGGGCCGCGAGCGCGGCCACGCTCTCGTCGGTGGGCGACCGGCCGGCGAACGCCAGCAGATGCGCGTCCGGGTAGCGCTCGCGCGCGAGGCGTGCGACCGTCTCGTTCTCGGCGGGGTCGTCGCCCCCGACGACGACAGTCTCGGGGGAAAAGCCGAGTTCGCCGTAGGAGGTCGGGTCGGTCGGGTCGCCGAGCGTCGCCGTCACGCCCTCGGCTCTGAGCGTCTCGACGCGGTGCTCGTCGGCGGTGACGACGAGCGTCCGGTCGCCGTCTCCCTGGACGGCGAGGCGGCGACCGACCGACCCGCACCCGAGAACGAGGCGGGAACTCATACGCTCGGATACCTCGCCGACGGGCTAAAACCCTCCGCAAGCGGAGTCGACGGGGCCGGCCGCGTCAGAACATCGCGGCCGCGGCGTCGAACGCCTGCCCCGAGAAGAAGCCGAGCGCGGGCAGCAACGCGACCGTGACGACGGCCGCCGCGACGACCGCGGCGTACAGCCCGGTCGGGTAGCCGTTCACCGAGACGTCGCCGTCCGGCTCCTCTATCCACATCGCCTTCACGACGCGGCTGTAGTAGAACAGCGACAGCGCGCTGTTGATGGCCAGCGCCGCGCCGAGCCAGACGACGCCCGCGCTGACGGTGCCCATCAAGAGGAAGTACTTCGAGAGGAACCCGCCGCCGACCGGCAGGCCCGCAAGCGAGAACAGGAACACCGTCATGGCGACGCAGGCGACGGGCGCCTGCTTCGCCAGCCCGTTGTAGTCCTGGAACGTCCGGCCGACGCCCCAGTACTCCGCCAAGGCGACGAACAGGAACGCGCCGGTGTTCATGAACCCGTAGACGAGCAGATGGAGCATCCCCGCACCGAGCACCAGCCCCTGGTTCCCGGTGCCGGTCAGCGCCGCCAGCCCGATGAGCACGTAGCCCGCCTGCCCGACCGAGGAGTAGGCGAGCATCCGCTTGACGTTCTCCTGGGTGGCGGCCGCGAAGTTGCCGAGCGTCATCGTCACCAGCGCCAGCACCTGCACGGCGAGCACCCAGTTGATGTCGAGGTACACCTCCTGGATGGGGAAGGCGACGACCATCACGCGGAAGGCCAGCGCGAACCCGGCGGCCTTCGAGGCCGACGAGAGGAACGCCGAGATGGGCGCGGGTGCGCCCTCGTAGGCCTCCGGCGCCCAGAAGTGGAACGGGACGCTCGCGGTCTTGAACGCGAACCCGCCCAGCACCATCAGCACGCCGACGCCGAGGATACCCCCGAGACCGGTGTCGGCGACGCCCGCGGCGACCTGGTCAAGCAGGAGCGAGCCGGAGACCCCGTACACCAGCGAGATGCCGTACGCGAACACCGACGACGAGAGCGCGCCGATGAGGAAGTACTTCAGCCCCGCCTCGACGGAGCCGCGGTTCTTCTTCAGGAACGCGACCAGCGCGTACGACGGGAGGCTGGCCAACTCGAGCGCGACGAAGCCGACCGCCAGCGAGCCGGCGGCGGCCATCAGCGTCATCCCGGTCGCCGCCAGCACGACGAGCATGTAGTACTCGGCCTGGTAGTCCAGGTCCTCGAGATAGTCGAGGCTGGCGAGACACACCAGCGCGGTGACGCTGGTGAAGATGAACTGGAAGAACAGCGCCATCCCGTCGACGACGAGCTGGCCGCCGTACAGTTCGACCGGCGGCGAGCCGACGCCGGCCGCCAGGTAGACGCCGGAGACGGCCATCGACGCGAGCGCGCCGACGAACGCGATGCCGGCGAGCACCGGGTTGTTGCTCGAATCGGGGTCGATGCTGTCGAACACGAACAGGGCAAGCGCCGTGACGCCGAGCACGAGCGTCGGCGCGACGGCCGCCCAGTCGGGAGTTATCGCCATTTACGGAGCACCTCCGAGAGCCGCAACGTTGTCGGGCAGGACCGGCACCACCGCGTCGGTGATCATGTCGAACGCCAGGTCACCGGGGAACGACCCGAGCGCGATGATGAACACGACGAGCACCAGAAGCGGCACCACGTCGTGGAGGTCCGCACGGACGACCTCGTAGTCGGTGTCCGAGCGGAACTCGCCGAACAGCGTCCGCTGCATCGCGAACAGCAGGTAGCCGGCCACGATGACGATGCCGAACATCGCCGCCGCCGTGAACAGCGGAGCGCCCGCAAAGGCCGCACCGAACGAGCCGACGAACACGTAGAACTCCGCGGCGAACCCGGCCATCAGCGGCAGACCCATGTAGCCGAACGAGCCGGCGAGGAACGCGCCGACGGTGACGGGCATCTTCTCGGCGAGCCCGGACATGTCGCCGACCATCCGCGTGTGGGTCGTGTTGTAGATGACGCCGACGCAGGCGAACAGCAGGCCGGAGATGAGACCGTGGGAGAGCATCTGGAACGTCGCGCCGCCGACGCCGTAGACGGTGTACGCCACCAGCCCGAGGATGACGTACCCCATCGACGACACCGACGAGTAGGCGACGATGCGCTTGAGGTCCTCCTGGGCGAGCGCCAACAGCGCCCCGTAGATGACCGACACCACCGCGAACAGCGCTATCAGCGGCGCGTAGTCGGTGGCGACGCCCGGCAACATGGTGAAGTTGAACCGGAGCAGGGCGTACGTCCCCATCTTCAGCAGGACGCCCGCCAGCATCACCGACGCGGGCGTCGGGGCCTCGACGTGCGCGTCGGGGAGCCACGTGTGGAACGGGACGACGGGCACCTTCACCGCGAAGCCGACGAACATCGCGAAGAAGGCGAGCGTCGCCACCGACACCGCCGGAATCCCCGCGAGCGAGCCGAGTTCGCCCGCGCGAATCGCCTGTGCGATTGCCGGCATGTCGAGCGACGTGATGGAGTCGCCGAGGCCGAAGACGAGCGCGAAGAACCCCAGGAACATCACCAGCGACGCGATGTTCGTGTAGACGAAGAACTTGATGGCGGCGTACTTCCGGCGCGCGCCGCCCCAGACGCCGATGAGGAAGTACATCGGCACGAGCACGCCCTCCCAGAACACGAACCAGACGAAGAAGTCGAGCGCGGCGAACACGCCGACCAGCATCGCCTCCATGAACAGCATCAGCCCGTAGAACTGGCTCTGCCGCTCGTCGATGGGCGTCCACGACGAGAGGATGGCCAGCGTCGTCAACAGCGTCGACAGCACGACCAGCGGCATCGAGATGCCGTCGAGTCCGACGTGCCACGAGAGGTCGTACGGGCCGACCGTTATCCACTCGGCGGTCGTCTCGAAGGCGAGTTGGGTGCTCGGGTCCGCGAGCAGGGCGTTGCCCGCCCCCTCGAAAACGGCGTACATGTACAGCGACACCGCAAGCGGCGCGAGCGAGATGCCCAACGCGGCCTTCGGCGCCCAGTCGTCGGGCAGGAAGAACACCGCCGCGGCGCCGAGCAGACACAGCGCGAGCAGGAGTTCTATCATCATGCGAACCACCCCTGCATGACGCCGAAGCCGACCAGCAACAGCACCAGCCCCAGCGTCAGGAGTGCCGCGTAGTTGCTCACGACACCCGTCTGGACCCGCCGCAGGCGGTCGCCCGACAGGAGACTCACGCGGGACACCATGTCGACCGCACCGTCGATAATCGTCCCGTCGAATCGGTTGGCCGCGTTGGCGACCGGAAGCGTGAGTCCCTCAGCGAGCCACACCTGATACTCGTCCTGATAGTAGTTGTTGAACAGCAAGGTCTTGACCGAACCGAGTTTGTCCGTGTGTGCGTCCGGGTCGGGACCACGGTACAGCACGTACGCGAGCCCGGACCCGGCCAGTGCGACACCCAGCGAGACGGCCGCCGACGCGAGCATCGTCGCCGTCTCACCCAGCGGGTACGCGGCGGTGTAGCCGGCGACGTCGTGCAGCAGCGTCCCGTAGTAGTCGCCGTTGAGCCCCTCCGGCCCGTGGTAGAGCCAGTCGTGGAGGAACTCGGGGACGGCCGGCACCAGCTGGTGGACCGGCACGAGGTTGATGACGCCGATGGTCGCCGCGAGCACGCCGAGGATGGCCAGCGGCGCCTTCACGTTCCAGCGGACGCCGTGGGGGTCAGCGGCGGTGTCGGTCCGTGGCTCGCCGTGGAAGGTGAGCAGGACCATCCGGATGGTGTAGAAGCCGGTGAAGAACACCGCGAGCAGTCCCATCGCGTACGCGGCGAGCAGCAGCGGGCTCTCGCCGAGCCCGTGGACGAGCGTCTCGAACAGCACCTCGTCCTTCGACCAGAAGCCGGAGAACGGGACGATGCCCGCGAGCGCCAGCGAACCCGAGAGGAACGCGTAGTAGGTGACGGGCATCTCGTCTTTCAGCCCGCCCATGTCCCACATGTCCTCGTTGTGGTGCATGGCGATGATGACCGACCCCGCACCCAGGAAGAGGAGCGCCTTGAACACGGCGTGGGTGGTGAGGTGGAACACCGCGGCGACGTAGCCGCCGCCGCCCAGGGCGAGCATGATGTAGCCGTACTGGGAGATGGTCGAGTACGCGAGCACCTGCTTGATTTCGCGTTTCACGACGCCCATCGTCGCCGCAAAGAGGGCGGTGAAGCCGCCGACGAACGCGATAACCGCGAGTGCCGTCGGGGAGAGCGCGTAGAAGCCGTACATCCGGGCGACGAGGTACACCCCGGCGGCGACCATCGTCGCGGCGTGGATGAGCGCCGAAACGGGCGTCGGACCTTCCATCGCGTCCGGGAGCCACGTGTGGAACGGGAACTGGGCGGACTTGCCCATCACGCCGCCCAGCACGAGCAGGCCGATAACGGTGAACCACGCCTGCTCGCCGAGCCCGAAGAACGTCGTCACGCTCGCGTTCCCGGCCAGCGCCGCGGCCGCGATGCCGGGGAACGACTCCTCGACGCCGGGGCCGCCGAACATCGCCGTGCCGAACGTCGCGAACACGGCGACGACGCCCACGAGGAAGAAGTAGTCCCCGAACCGGGTGACGAGGAACGCCTTCTTCGCGGCCGAGGGCGGGCCGGCCTCGCGGAACCAGAAGCCGATGAGCAGGTACGAACAGAGGCCCACGAGCTCGAAGAACATGAACGCCATCAGCAGGTTGTCGGAGAACACGAACGCGAGCATGCTCGCGGTGAACAGCCCGAGTTCGGCGTAGTAGCGCGGCAGACCCGTCTCGCCCTCGTCGTTCATGTACCCCATCGAGAACACGTGGACGAGCAGGGCGATGGTCGAGACGATGACCAGCATCAGCGTCGAGAGCGGGTCGAGCAGGACGCCGAACGTCAACTCGAACGGGACGCCCTCGCTGCCGACCCACGTGTACAGCGTCTCGTGGTGGGAGTGGCCCGTCGCCACCGTGACCAGCATCACTGCCGACAGCAGCAGCGAGGTCGCGGTCGCGAGCGTGCCGACGATGGCCCCCTTCTTCGGGAGGTACTCGCCGAACAGCAACGCCACCAGGAACGATACGAACGGCAGGAACGCAATCGCCGGAGCGAATTGAGTTATCTCCGCCATCTTACCACCTCAGAGTCGTCGCCTTCGTCACGTCGATGTCCTCGAAGTTGCGGTACAGCACCAGGATGATACCGATGCCGACCGCCACCTCGGCGGCGGCAAGCGCCATCGTGAACAGGCTGAACACCTGTCCGGTGAGGTTGCCGTGGTACATCGAGAACGCGACGAAGTTGATGTTCGCTGCGTTCAACATCAGCTCGACCGACATCAGGAACAACAGCGCGTTCCGACGGGTGAGGATGCCGAACAGGCCGATACAGAAGACGGCCGCCGACAGCACGAGATAGTACTGGACCGGGACGGCCATCAGTCGTCACCTCCGTGTTCGTCCTCGTCGTTCCGAGACGCTCCCTCCGGACCCGTGTCGCGCCCACCGTCGATGAGCGGCAGGAACCCGGTGGCGTCCTGCTCGCGGCGCGCGAGCATCACCGCCGCGGCGAGTGCGGCGATGAGGACCACGTCGATTATCTCGAACGCGACGAGGAACCCCTCCGCGGGGAGCGTCCCGCCGTCGAGGTTGAACATCGCGTAGCCGATGGAGGCGGTGATGCCCTCGGCACCGCCGAAGCCGGCCATCTCGCCGAAGTCGGCGGTCAGGAACACGGCCGCGAGGACGCCGAACAGCGCAAGCGCGACCACGCCGGCCAGTTTGCCCCCCCGATAGAGGCGCGGGCGGGTCGTCATGCGACCACCTCCTCTTCGGAGTCCTGCTCGCGGGTCAGCATCACGGCGAACGTGATGAGGATGAGCACCCCGCCCACGTAGACGAGGATCTGCATCGCCGCGAGGAACTCGGCTCGCAACATGACGTAGTGGACCGCGACGCTGGTGAGCGCCACTCCCAGAAGGAGCGCGCTGTGCCACACGTCACGGACTAAGACGACGCCCAGACTGCTCGCCAGCGTGACGAGGGCGAACAGAAGGAACGCCGCTAGTTCGAGCGGTGCTACAGCCATTATCGGAAACTCCGGCGCCTTCGGTTTGAAGCTTTCTTTACGCGCCTACACGCGGGGGCGCGTTCGCGGGAGCCAAGGGCGCCGGCTCGCCGGCGCGTCGAGCCGTCTCGACGCCGCTTCGGGAACAGCTACAAGGCGGACTCGGCCGAACCGGCCGTGTATGTCCCCGGTCCTCCCCGACGTCGAGCGGCGCCGTGCCGGCTGGTGGCTCATCGCCGCCGGCCTGTTCGCGGCCGTCGGCTACTTCGTCTACTCGTTCATCGGCACCTTCGTCCTCGGACTGTTCGTCTACTACGGCGCGCGCCCGGTCAACAGGCGGCTCCGCCACCGACTCGACGACCGCAGTGCGGCGGCGGCGCTCACCCTGCTGTGTATCGTCGTCCCGGTGCTCGCGCTACTGTCGTACACCGCGATCGTCGCCATCCGCGAGTTCGGTGCCGCCGCCGGCTCCGACGCGGTGAAGGACCTGCTCGTGCGACTGCTGGGCGACGGCTCCTCGCTCACGTCGGTGCTCCAGAACCCACAGCAGGCGTTCGGCCGCCTCGCCGACCTCCCCCAGTTCCGACAGGGCGTCGACGTGGCGGTGGGGACGCTCGGTGCCGTCTCGAACGTTCTGTTGCATCTGACGCTCGCGCTGGCCTTTGCCTTCTTCCTCTACCGGGACGGCGACCGTCTGGCGGCGTGGTTCCGCGCCGAGGTGGGCGGCCGGGACACCGCCGCCAACGCCTGGCTCGCGGGCGCCGACGCCGACCTCGAGGTGGTCTACTTCGGCAACGTCTTGACGGTGCTGGGCGTGACCGTCGCCGCGGTCGTCGCGTACAACGGCTACAACCTGCTCGCACCCGCGGCCGTCGCGATGCCGTTCCCGACCCTGCTTGCGGTGCTCACCGGCCTCGCCACCTTCGTCCCGCTGGTCGTCGGCAAACTGGTCTACGTGCCGGTGGCGGCTATCCTCGCGTACCGGGCCACCCAGGCCGACGCCAGCCTGCTCGTCTACCCCGTCGGTTTCCTCGTCGTCGCCTTCCTGTTCCTCGACCTCCTCCCGCAGTCGGTACTCCGGCCGTACATCTCGGGACAGACGCTCCACGAAGGAGCCGTACTGTTCGCGTACGTGCTCGGCGCGGTGCTGTTCGGCTGGTACGGGCTGTTCCTCGGCCCGCTACTGCTGGTGCTCGTCGTCCAGTTCGTCAACGTCGTGCTCGGGAACCTGCTCTACGGCGAACCGTTCACCGCCGAGACGACGGGAACGACGACGCTGGGGACCGACCCGACCGACGCGCACGCGAGCGTCAGCGGCGAGGACTGACCGCCCCCGTCTCGACCCACGAAATCGGGACACACCGACCGTAGACGCTGTCGGCGGACGGGACCGTGCCGACCGTCTCCCAGCCCCCGTCGATGCGCACGAACAGCGTCCCCGCGTCGGTGACGCCGACCGGGTCGCCGTCGCGCGCGGTCCACCCGACGGCTACCTCGCCGGGAACTGGCGAGTCGACCGCACCCGTCACGTCACCGGGTCGCTCGAACAGCGCGTGGTCGGCCTCGTCCCACGACGACGGGGCGCTGGTCGACCCGCCCGCGTAGACGACCTCGCCGTCGACGTACGACTCGCGGAAGTACCACGCGGGGTGGTCCGCGTCGAGGCGTCGCCACGACCGGCCGGCGTCGGTCGTCCGATAGAGACCGCTTCCGGTCGCGGCGACGAACGTCTCGTGGTCGACGACCGCGACGTGGTGGATGTCGTCGAGATGGGGCGCGTCGAACCCCCTGATACGCCGGTCGGCCCACCCTTCGTCCCGGTCGCCGACGTAAACGCCGCCCACCTCGGCGCCGACGACGAGACGGTCGTCGAACGCGTGGACGTCTCGCACCTGCGCGACGCCGTCGTGCCGGTCGATGCCCCAGTCGTCGCGCTCGCCGAGTGCGCGGAACCGCTCGCGTTCCACCCAGTCGAGCGGTTCCGACCCGAGCCCACCAGCGTCCGCGACGTACAGCCGGGCGGGACGGGTGCCCGTGAACAGGCGGTCGCCGTCCGGAGATGCACCGACGGCGTACACCTCGCCGGTCGGGACGCCGAGGTCTGTCCACTCGTCACCGTCCGGCGAGTGGTACAGCCCGGTCGTCGTGGCGGCGAACGCGCCCTCGACGCCGTCGAACGACTCGACGCGCATCGCCTGGCCGGAGTCGAGTACCTGCTCGACGCTGGGACCGCCGCCGAACGCGTCCGTCGCCCGGTACACTCCGTCGTCGCTACCGACGAGCAACATACGCGACTGCAGGACGTACCACCAGTAAACAGTTCCCTGAAATCGAGTTGAGTACGAGGCGGTGCGACTCGGGGGCGGCGTTGCGGCGTGTTGCCAGCCCCCAGCGTGTGGCCCGGAGAACGAAGGGGAACTACAGAACGTGGTCTACTGGTAGTCGATTTCGCCCTCGCCCTCGCCGATCCAGGCGCCGCGGTCCGGCTCCCGGGACGCGAGCGGGTCGATGTCCTTGTACCAGGGGACGTTCTTCAGCTGTTCCATGTTGTACGCGAGGTCGTCCTTCGTGTCGCCCGTGAACTCGAAGTTCTGGGTGAGCAGGATGGCGTCGACGGGACAGACCTCCTCACAGAGCCGGCAGTAGATGCACTGCCCGATGTGGAGGTTGTACTGCTCGCCGTTGCGCTGGTCGTCGGTGACGATCTGGATGGTGTCGTTCGGACAGACGTTCTCGCACTGTCGACACCAGATGCACCGCTCCTGGCTGAACTTGTGGACGCCCCGGAACCGCGCGGAGACCTCGGGGGCCTCTTCGGGGTACTCGACGGTGAACGTGGTGCCGTCGAGCGCGTGTTTCATCGTCGTTGCCATCGATTTGAGCACTCCGATCATATCAGGCGATCACCCCCACGATGACGGCCGTGAGCACGAGGTTGGCGAACGATAGCACCAGCATCCCCTTCCAGCCGATTTCGATGAGCTGGTCGATGCGGACCCGTGGAACCGCCGACCGGCACCACTGGGTGAACAGGTAGACGCCGAGGATCTTGATCACGAACCAGAGGAACCCCGGCAGTATCTCCAGGCCGACGATGGGGCTCGTCGGGCCGCCGAGGAAGATGGTCGTGATGATGGCGCCGCCCAGGAAGATGTGGATGAACTCCGAGAGGTAACACAGCACGAAGTACACCGACGAGTACTCGGTCTGCCAGCCGGCGACGATTTCGGTCGGGGCCTCGGGGATGTCGAACGGGTTGCGCCCGACCTCCGCGAGGTTCGCCGCCATAAAGAGGAGGAACGCGAACGGGTTGACGAACGCGTACCAGCTCTTCAGCCCGAGCGCGAGCGGTTCGGCCTGGGCCGCGACGATTTCGCTCATCTGGAGCGTCCCGGCGAAGATGACGACCGACGCCGCCGTCACGACGAGCGGAATCTCGTACGCGAGGTTCTGTGCGACCGCGCGCAGCCCGCCGAGGAACGAGTACTTGTTGTTCGACGAGTAGCCCGCCATGATGAGCCCGACCGACGCGATGGACGCGACGGCGAACACGTAGACGAGCCCCGCCTCGGGGTCGGCTAACTGGATGCCGTTCCCCATCGGGATGACCGCGAAGCCCAGCAGAGCCGAACTCGCCATCACGATGGGTGCGATGTCGTAGGCGGGGCGGTCGACGCCGTCGGGGATGATGAGCTCCTTCGACAGTAGACGGACCGCGTCCGCGACGATGATGAGCAATCCGAACGGGCCGTGTCGGTTGACCGCGATGCGGTCGGTGAACGCGGCGGTTATCTTTCGCTTGCCCCAGATGCCCGAGACCGCCACGAGCGTCAGCAGGAACGTGGCGATGAGCGCCGCGCCGATGAGTCCGCCGACGAAGTCGGCGATAGGGCCGCCGCCGAGCCCGAGCGCCCCGGAGATGGTCTCGGGGAGCATCTGCTGGGTGCCGCCCGTCGCGTTCGTCGCGTTGGTGGCGTTGCCCTCCTGGAGCATCAGCGGTCCACCTCACCGAGCACGATGTCGAGACTGCCCAGCGACGCGATGAGGTCGGGGATGTACTCGCCCTGGCTCATCTCGGGCAACGTCTGCAGGTTCGAGAAGCACGGCGACCGAATCTTGAACCGCGCCGGCTTGTCGGTGCCGTCCGAGCGCATGTAGATGCCGAGTTCGCCCTTCGCGCCCTCGACGGCGCGATAGATTTCGGTGTCTGCCTCCGGCTTCAGCGTCCGCGGCACGTTCGACTGGATGTTCCGCTCGTCTTCCGGCCAGTCTTCCAGCAAGTCGACACACTGGTCGATTATCTTCGCGGACTCCTCGACCTCCTGCATCCGCACGAGGACCCGCGAGTAGTTGTCACAGCCGTCCTCGGTGACGACGTCCCAGTCGAGTTCGTCGTAGTAGCCGTACGGGTCGTCCCGGCGCAGGTCGTAGTCGATGCCCGACCCCCGCGCCACGGGCCCGGTCGCGCCGTAGCTCTTGGCGATGTCCGGGTCGAGGACGCCGGTGTCGACACACCGCATCTGGAAGATCTCGTTGGAGGTGACCATGTTGTGGTACTCCTCCAGCCGCCCCGGGAGTTCGTCGAGGAAGTCGCGCGTCTTCTCGAAGAACTCCTCGCGGGGTTCGGGGATGTCCCAGGCGACGCCGCCGAGCCGCAGGTAGTTGAACATCAGCCGCTGACCGGTGAGGTCCTCGAGGATGTTCTGGACCACCTCGCGGTCCCGGGTGGCGTACATGAAGATGGCCGTGAAGTCGCCGTACACGTCGAGCGCGAACGTGCCAAGCGCCAGCAGGTGGCTGGCGATGCGGCACAGTTCCGCCGACATGGTACGGATGACCTGCGCGTACTCCGGCACGTCGATGTCGGCCATGTCCTCGGCGGCCCGCGCGTACGCCCACTCGTTGAGGATGCCCGCCGAGATGTAGTCCCAGCGGTCGGGGTACGGCATTATCTGGTGGCGGTAGGTACCCTGCTGGCACATCTGCTCCTCACAGCGGTGGAGGTAGCCGATGTCGCTTTCCACGTCGGCGACCTGCTCGCCGTCGAGCGTCGCCTTCAGGTGGAGCACGCCGTGGGTCGCCGGATGGTGGGGCCCGATGTTGACGAACATCGTGTCCGAGTCCTCCCCGGCGCTGTGGTCCTCCTGGAGTGGGTTGGCGTGCTGGCGGAACGCGACGACCTGTGGCTGTTCCTGGTCGTAGTCCAGCGACAGCGGGTGGCCCTGCCAGGTGTCCGGCAGGAGGATGCGCTCCATCTGCGGGTGGTCGTCGTACTCGACGCCAACGAGGTCGTACGCCTCCCGCTCGTGCCAGTCCGCGGTCCGGTAGACGGGGTTGGCGGACTCGCTGACCGGCTCGTCCTTCGCCGTCGGAACGACGACGCCGACCTCTTGGGTGCGGTCGTCGTACTTCGAGAGGTGGTAGATTGACTCGTAGCGGTCCTCGTACTCCTGTGCCGTCACGCAGGAACAGTGGTCGAAGCCGGCCTCGTCGCGGAGCAGGAACAGCGCGTCCTGCACCTCGTCGGGCCGGACGACGAACGCCTCGGCGTTGACGTGGCTCTCGCGACCGACGACGTGGTCGCCCAGAAGCGCCTCGAGTTCGTCGTAGTCGACGCCGCCGTCGGCGGTCTCCCCGACGTCGAGGTCAGCCTTGGTCGGATCTTCCAGGCTCATGGCGAGTCAGCCCAGTTGTACCGCATCACGAGGTCCTCCTCGTCGATCTCGTCCGCGAGATGCTGGACGAGTTCGTCGGATTCGAGGTCCCCGAACTGTTCGAGTTCGTACGGCTTGACCGTCACCGGCGACGTCTCGCCGTTGGCGACCCGCTCCTGCAGTTTGGCGATGCCGTACACGAGCGCCTCGGGGCGGGGCGGACAGCCCGGGACGTGGATGTCGACCGGGATGACCTCCTCCGCGCCCTTGATGACGTTGTACCCTTCGTGGAACGGCCCGCCCGAGATGGTACACGACCCCATCCCGACGACGAACTTCGGCTCGGGCATCTGGTCGTAGACGCGCTTCATCCGCGGGGCGAACTTCGAGACGATGGTCCCCGGGACGATGATGACGTCGGCCTGTCGCGGCGAGGCACGGGGAACGCCCGCGCCGAACCGGTCGAGGTCGTGTTTGACGGCGTACGTGTGCATCATCTCGATGCTGCAGCAGGCGATGCCGAACTGCAGCATGAACATCGATGAGCCACGCACCCAGTTCATGAACTTGTCGAACTTCGTGAGGATGAACGGCGAGGAGCCGAACGCCTCGCGAAGCTTCGAGTTGAATCGACTGTCGACGCCTTCGCCCATCCGGGCTTCCTGCGTCGACTGAATTTCGTTGTCGCTACTCATAGTTTACTCGGCCCTCCGGTCCGGTGCGCTCGCGCGCGGCGATTTGACCCACTGGACGGCACCGTTGCGCCACGCCCACGCGAGCCCCACGACCAGCACGCCGATGAACACCAGCATCGGGAGCAGCGCCTGCCCCATGCCGAACTGCTGGACGGCGTCCCGGTAGATGACCGTCCACGGGAAGATGAGGACGGTCTCGATGTCGAATATCACGAACAACAGCGCGACCATGTAGTACTGGATGTTGAAGCGGATGCGCGTGTCGCCCGTGGGGACCTCCCCGGACTCGTAGACGGCGCTTTTTCCCTGCTCCGGCACGCTCGGACGCAGCAGTGACGATATCACGATCATCGAGACCGGAATGATGATCGCCACCAGCGTCAGCGCCCCGATAGCTATCCACGGATTGCTCATCTGTTCTGTATCACTTGACCGGTTAGGAATCCGGGTACATAAGGGTTGATTCTTGCGCGGACGGGCGCACGCGAGTCGAAGGCCCTGCGGTTCACACGTCAGGGCGTCACGACGGCCCGGAACCGCACGTCGCCGTCGTCCATCCGTCGGTACGCCGTCCCCACTTCGGCGAGGTCGAACCGCTCGACGCGGGGCGTAACGTTCCGGAGAGCGCCGAACTCGAGCGTCTCCTCGGCCGCACAGGGAGAGCCGGACGGTCCACCGGAGACGCTGCCACGCACGGCGCCGAGGTGGCTGACGTTCACCGGGACCGACTCCTCGGGGAAGCCGACGTTGCACACCTCGCCGTCCGCGCCGAGTCCCTCGACGACGGCCGCCACGGCGTCGCTGGCTGGGGCGGTCGACAGCACGAGGTCCGCGCCACCGAGCGCCTGCAGCGCCTCGGCGGGGTCCTCGCGCTCGCTGTCGACGTAGTGGTCCGCACCCAGCTCGTGGGCCGCCGCCCGCTTGTCGGTTCCCCGCGAGATGGCGACCGTCTCGAACCCTGCCTCGTGGGCGTACGCCACCCCGAGGTGGCCGAGCCCGCCGATACCCACCACCGCGACGAGGTCACCGAGCCCGGCGTCGGCGTTCCGGAGCGCGTTGAACGACGTGAGACCAGCACACAGCAGGGGCGCGGCCTCGGCGCTGTCGAGCTCGTCGGGCACCGCGACGAGCGCTTCCGGCCGCGCGAGCGTGAACTCGGCGTAGCCGCCGTCGCGGTGGATGCCGGTGACCGGTTTATCGCCGCACAGGACGAAGTCGCCGCGCCGACAGGCGTCGCAGGTGAAGCAGTGGCCGCCGTGCCACCCGACGCCGACCCGGTCGCCCGGTTCCCACTCGGTCACGTCCGCGCCGACGGCGTCGACGGTGCCGACGATCTCGTGGCCCGGCACGCGGGGGTACTCGACGGCGGGGTTCCCTTCGACCACCACGTCGTCGCCACGGCACACCCCGCAGGCGTCGACGGCGACGCGGACATCGTCGGGGTCGGGGTCCGGCACGGGTCGGTCCTCGATTCGGTATCCCGACGATTCGTCCGGAATCACCGCCGCTCGCATGGTGTCGTCCGTCATCGCTCCCACGAGCGGTTGCCGGCCACTTACCGGTTCCCTGAACCCCGTTACTGTAGTAGTACTGATGCTTGTGAGTTACTCCATCCGCTCGCGGTAGGCGGGCGTCCCGAGTTCGTGGAGCCGGCGCGAGTCCTCCCCGACGCCCTGCTGGAGGTCCTCGTGGTAGTCGACGAGGCGCTGTTCCAGTTCCCCGTGCTCGCGTGCGAGCACCTGCACCGCCGACAGCGCGGCGTTGAACGACTTGCCGGCGTCGACGGCCGTGATGGGCGCACCCTGTGGCATCCCGATGACGCTGTCGACGGATTTCTCCTGTACGGGAACGCCGATGACCGGAAGCGGATAGGCGATGCTTGCGGTCATGTTCGGCAGGTCCGCGCTCTTGCCGCCCGCGCCCGCGATGACGACGTCCAGCCCCCGGTCGCGAGCAGTCTCGCCGTAGGCGTACATCAACTCGGGCGTCCGGTGGGCCGAGACGACGTACGTCTCGAACGTGAACCGCGCTTCGGGCGGGTCGTCGTAGTCGGTCACCTCCGCGAACCCGAGTTCGGTCAGCGCCTCGTAGGCGCCGTACATCGTCGGGAGGTCGGAGTCCGACCCCATCACGATGCCCACCTCGGGCGTCTCCTCCGGGTCGCGGGCACGGTCCGCCTCGGCGTGCAGGTCGTCGACGAGCGAGTCGACCGATTCGGCCATACCGGAGGAGGTGTCGACAGGGGCTTTGCGGTTGTGGTTCCGCGCGGTCGACCGGCGGTAAGCCCGACGGGACGGCGACGCCACCGACCGGAAATCCGGCGTTATCTCCGGCCGGACGGGGTAATGCGGCCTTTGACGGCCGGCAAGCCGGGCTTCCCAGCCAGCAACCTCGCTATAACGAAAGCGCTGGCCCTCACACGGGGGGAACATGTCCCGAGTCGACGACCGAGGTGTCCTGTCGACGGCCGTGCTCCTCCTCGTCACAGTTCTCGTTCTCACCAGCACCGTCGCGTTCGCGGCCCAACTCGCGCCCGAGCGCGACGACGCTCGCGGTGACCACGCCGCGCGACTCCAGCAGTCCGACGGACTCGACGACCGCGAGACGTTCAACCTGAGCGACTCGAACGCCACGTTCGCGGGCGACGCGTTCGAGCGGGCAGGCAACGAGGTGGTCGGGGGCGTCGACGTGAACGGCGACGGCGAGAACGACGTGCTCGTCGCCGCGCCGCTCGCCGACAAGAACGACCCCAACAGCGGCGCTGTGTACGTATTCTACGGACCCATCGACCCCGGGCAGTTCAACGCCAGCGACGCGAACGCCACCCTGCTGGGCGCGCCGGGCGACCGTGCGGGCCGGGCGCTCGCGGCCGGCGACTTCGACGGCGACGGCGTCGACGACATCGCCGTCGGTGCCCCCCGCAACGACAGCGCCGGGCGAAACGCCGGCCGCGTCTATCTGCTCCGGGGCGGCGACTACGCGGGCAACGTCACGCTCCCGACCGCGGCCAACGCGACTATCGACGGCGCGGCGCGCAACGACCGCGCGGGCTACGCCGTCGCCGCCATCGAGACGTACACCGGTCCGTTCTCCGGGACGCCGGGCGAGCGACTGCTCGTCGGCGCGCCCGGCAACGACAGCGCTGGCGGTCTCAACGCCGGTGCCGCCTACCTGCTCGTCGACCCGCTCTCGGCGGACGGTTCGCGTCTCGACGACGCCGCGGACACGACGTTCCACGGCGCCCAGCGCGGCGACGCCGCGGGCTACCGGGTGGCCAGCGCGGGCAACGTCAGCGGCGACAACCGCACCGAACTGCTCGTCGCCGCACCGTTCAGCGACGCGAACGAGCCGAACGGCGGCGCGGTGTACGTGCTCGGCGTCGACCGCCGGGGCCGGGTCAACGTCTCCGAGGGCGTCACCCTCGCGGGCGTGGGCCCGACCGACGAAGCCGGGCGCGCCATCGCGGCCGCGGGCGACTTCAACGACGACGGCGTCGGGGACGTGGTCGTCGGCGCGCCCGGCAACGACAGCGTCGCCGTCGAGAACCCCGGCCCGAACGCGACCCGACCCGACGCCGGCGCCGCCTACGTCGTCTACGGCCCCGTCACGTCGGACCTGACGCTCGACGAGGCGAACGTGACACTCACCGGCGAAGCGGTGGGCGACCGGGCCGGGGCGGCAGTGTCGGCCGCCGGGTCGGGCGACGTGAACTGCGACGGCGTCGACGACCTGTTGGTGGGCGCGCCGTCCCGGAACAGCACCGCCGGCAACGATTCCGGCGCGGCGTACCTCGTGTACGGCGGCGGGGCCGACGGACTCCGGAATCTCTCGACGGCGGGCGTGACGTTCGTCGGCGCGGGCGAAGGCGACCTCGCGGGGCGGGCGGTCGCGTCGGCCAACGACACCTCCGGCGACGGCCATGAGGACCTGCTCGTCGGCGCGCCGGGTAGCGACGCCGGCGGCAACGAGTCGGGTGCCGCCTACCTCCTGTTCGGCGACTGCCCGGTGACGCCCACGCCCACGCCGACGGCCAGCCCCACGCCCACCCCGACCGCGTCACCCGCGCCGGGCCTCGACCGGGTCGACGTGCGGGAGCGATGTGCGGCCGACGGCGGTCGGCTCACCGTCGAGAACCCCAACGACCGCCGCGTCCGGGTCCGACTCACCGGCCCGAGCGGTTACGAGCAGGTGGTGACGCTCCGGGCCGGTCAGTCACGGACGTTCGACGAACTGGCCGACGGCCGCTACCAGGTCGCGACCCTGGACCTCGACGGCGAGCGCGTCGGCCTCGAGCGCGTCAGGTTCGACTGTCCGACCGAGGAGGTGGACGTCTCGACGCGGTGTGACGACGACGGCGGCGTGCTCACGGTGCGGAACCCCAACGAGGAGCGCGTCCGCGTCGAACTGAGAGGTCCCGGCGACGACCGCACCGTCACGCTCGATTCCGGCGAGCGCGAACGGTTCACCAGCCTCGCGGACGGCGAGTACGCGGTTCGGACGCGCGCGGACATCTCGGGCAACCGCTACACGGTCGGCACCACGGCCGTCGAGATAGACTGTCCGACGGCGACCGCGACGGTGACGCCGACTCCCAGTCCGACGCCGGGCCCCGAACCGGTCGACCCGGTCGAGACGCGTCTCCGGTGTGCGGCCGACGGCGGCCGACTCACGGTCGAGAACCCCAACGACGACCGCGTCCGGGTCGAAATCGAAGGCCCGGATGGGTTCGACCGGGTGCTCCGTCTCGACGCCGGCGACGCCCGGACGCTCACCGGACTCGCGGACGGCGACTACCGCGTCCGGACCCGCACCGAGTCGGGTCAGCGCGTCGATGCCGAGACGGTCACCGTCGCCTGTCCCACCGAGCAGGTGCAGGCGCGCGACGACTGCGACGACGAAATCGGCCGAATCGTCGTCAGCAACCCCAACGACGAACCGGTGCAGGTAGACGTGGAGGGGCCGGGCACCGAACGCCGCGTCGCGCTGGCACCGGGCGCGACCCGAACGTTCGGCGGTCTCGCGGACGGCGAGTACACCGTCACCACCCTCTCGGCCATCGACGAGAACGTCTACCGCATCGGCTCCCGGACCGTCGTCGTCGACTGCGACCAGCCGGGCCCCGAACCCACGCCCTCTCCGAGTCCGACGCCGACCGCATCGCCGACGCCGTCGCCGAGCCCGACGCCATCTCCGAGCCCGACGCCGTCGCCGAGCCCGACCGCGTCACCCACGCCTGAGCCCGAACCGGTCGACCCGGTCGAGACGCGCCTCCGGTGTGTGGCCGACGGCGGACAGCTCACCGTCGAGAACCCCAACGACGAGTCGGTGCTGGTGGAGGTCGAGGGCCCCGACGGCTTCGACGAGCGCGTCACCGTGGATGCCGGCGACAGCGAGACGTTCGATGCTCTCGCGGACGGCGACTACCGCGTCCGGACCCGGACCGAGGAGGGGACGCGGGTCGACGCGGAGACGGTCACCGTCGCCTGCCCCACCGAGCCGGTCGCGGCCGCCGTCGAGTGTGACGACGAGGAAGGGACCCTCACCGTCGAGAACCCCAACGACGAGGCGGTCCAGGTCGACGTCGAGGGGCCGGGATTCGAGCGCCGCGTCACGGTCGACGCCGGCGACAGCGAGACGTTCGAGGGGCTGGCGGACGGCGACTACACCGTCACCACTCTCTCGGCCATCGACGAGAACGTCTACCGCATCGGCGAGCAGACCGTCACCGTCGACTGCGAACGGCCGGAACCAGAGCCGACCCCGAGCCCATCGCCAAGTCCCAGTCCCACTCCCAGGCCGTCGCCCACTCCCAGTCCGTCGCCCACCGTGACGGCTTCGCCGACGCCGACTCCGACCCCCGAGCCTGCGCCGGTCGAGCAGGTGGAAACCGCGCTCCGGTGTACGGCGACGGGTGGAAACCTCACCGTCGAGAACCCCAACGACGTTGCCGTGCAGGTCGACGTCGAGGGGCCGGGATTCGAGCGCCGCGTCACCGTGGCCGCCGGCGACACCGCGACGTTCGAGGACCTCGCTGACGGCGAGTACACGGTCACGACGATAACTGCCGAGGACGAGAACGTCCGGCGCGTCGGCGCGGAGACCGTCACCGTCGCCTGTCCCACGGAGGCGGTGATAGCCGAGAGCGACTGCGACGACGGTGACGGGCGCGTCAGCGTGTTCAATCCCAACGGCGAACCGGTGCAGGTCGACGTCGAGGGGCCGGACACCGAGCGCCGCGTCACGGTCGCGGCCGGCAGTTCCGGGACGTTCGTGGGGCTGGCGGACGGCGAGTACACCGTCACCACTCTCTCGGCCATCGACGAGAACGTCTACCGCATCGGCGAGCAGACCGTCACCGTCGACTGTGCCGAGAACGGCGAGACGCTCGCGCCGCCACGGTTCACGGGCTGTGGACAGGTCGTCGTCTACGTGCCCGAGGGGGAGACGTTCGAGGGGACGACGCTGGTGACGTTCTCGAACGGCGAGTACGACATCGAGGAGGTCGACGCCGACGACGGCCAGTCGGTGCCGCCGAACAACCCCACGTTCGGCCGCGAGGGGTTCGACGGCTACCGGTTCACCGCGAGCGGGCAGGTTGTCGGCGTCCGGTCACCGGACTACCTCAACCCCAACTTCGACCTGATGGCCGGCAACTGCGGCGACGCCGCGGGCACCGTCGACGGCGTCCCGTTCGACTGGACGACCGTCCAGCAGTTCGACCTCGGCGTCGACCTCCCGGTGGACCTCGGCGTGCCGTGGCTCGAGCGGGTCGCCCGCGCCGCGGCCACGTCCGGCTAACCGGCCGTACGCCGCGCGCCCTCCACGGTAGTTACGCGACGCCTACCGCGGCTCACCGCCGTTTCGACCCGAATCCGGGCGCACGCCTGGCGTCTCAGTCCCTCCATAACGAAAGTAGTGGCCCGTGTACGGCCGCCGATGCTCACCCCCCGTCGTCAGAACACGGCCGCCGTGACTGTCGTGGTCGTCGTGCTCCTCACCGTCACGAGTACTGCCGCCATCGCCACCGTGTTCGCCGGCACGACCGGCGAGCGGGGACCGGGTGCGACGACGCACGCACCCACCGGCACCCTCGCAGGCACGTTCGAGCTCGCCGACGCGAACGCGACGTTCGCGGGGGACCCGCTGGAGCGTGCCGGCCACGCCGTCATCAGCGACGTCGACGTGAACGGCGACGGCGCCACCGACGTGCTCGTCGCCGCACCGCTCGCCGACAAGAACGACCCCAACAGCGGCGCAGTGTACGTGTTCTACGGCCCGTTCGGTTCGACTGCGCCCCCGCGGACGCCCGACCGCGCCGACGCGACGCTCCTCGGTGCCGAGTTCGACCGGGCCGGGTTCGGGCTCGCGGCCGGCGACTTCGACGGCGACGGCGTCGACGACATCGCCGTCGGCGCCCCCCGCAACGACAGCGCCGGGCGAAACGCCGGCCGCGTCTACCTCCTCCGTGGGGGGAATCTCACGGGGAACGTGACGCTCCCGGCGGCCGCCGACGCCATCGTCGACGGGGCGTCCCGTCTCGACCGGGCCGGCTACGCCGTCGCGGCCGTCGACGCTCCCACCGAAGGGGCGGACAGACTGCTCGTCGGCGCGCCCGGCAACGACAGCCGGACCGGGGGCCGCAACGCCGGCGCCGCCTATCTGCTCGTCGACCCGCTCTCGGCGGACGGCGCCCGCCTCAACGCCACTGCGAGCGCGACGTTCCTGGGCGCGATGCCGGGGGAGGCGGCCGGCTATCGGGTGGCCGACGCTGGCGACGTCACCGGGGACGGCCAGCCGGAGGTGCTCGTCGGAGCGCCCCGGAGCGACCGCGACGACAGCAACGCGGGCGTGGTGTACGTGCTCGGCGTCGACCGCCGCGGCCGCGTCAACGCCTCCTCGGGCGTCGTTCTGGCGGGAGGCGACGCGACCGAGCAGGCGGGCCGTGCCATCGCGGGTGCCGGTGACACCAACGGCGATGGCGTCGGCGACATCGTCGTCGGCGCACCGTTCCACAACGTCGAGGACGCCGCGGGCAACGTGACCAGACGGAACGCCGGCGCCGTCTACATCGTCCACGGCCCGATTACGGAGAACCGGTCGCTCGAAGACGCGAGCGTCAGCATCTACGGTGAGAGCGCCGGCGACCGCGCCGGCTGGTCGGTCGCACCCGCCGGCGCCGCTGACGGCGACTGTGACGGCATCGACGACGTGCTCGTGGGCGCGCCGTACCGCAACGGGACGGCCACCCGGTCGGGCGCCGCCTACCTCGTGTACGGCAACGGCGCCTCCATCGTGCGGAACCTCTCCACCGCAGGCGCGACGTTCCAGGGAGGCGGGGCGGGCGCGCTCGCCGGCTGGGATGTCGCGGGGCCCGGCGACGCCAGCGGCGACGGCAACACCGACGTCGTCGTCTCCGCGACCGGCGCCGACGTCGGCGGGAACCAGTCCGGCGCCGCGTACGTCGTCGCAGGCGACTGTGAGACGCTCCCCGAACGGCCGCAGACGCCAGTGAACGACACCGCGACCCCGACGCCAGCGGAGACCGGCCCGGCCACCGTCTCGGAGGTCCGGCCGCCCATCCCGTGGCTCGGCCTGCCCGACGGGGTGGTCCGCACCCTCCCGGTCGACCAGTTGACCGCGGCCGGCGTGGACGCGCCCCTACGCGAACCGGAGGTCGTCGCGGAGTCGGCGGGCACGCGGTAGGAGGTCATCGACGTCCTCCCCGTCGTCGGCGATGAGCGTGACGTGGCCCATCTTCCGGAGCGGTCGGGCCTCGCGTTTCCCGTACCAGTGGAGGCTCGCGCGGTCCGCGGCCAGCACGTCCTCGACGCCCGACAGCCGTGCGCGGCGCGGTTCCTCGACCGTCCCGAGCACGTTCGCCATCACGGTCGGACACCGGCGCTCGCAGGCGCCGAGCGGCCACCCCAGCACCGCTCGGACGTGGTTGGCGAACTGCGAGGTGACACAGCCCTCGATGGTCCAGTGGCCGGAGTTGTGCGGCCGCGGGGCGATTTCGTTCACCATGATGTCTCCATCGCGCTCGAACAGTTCGATGCCGTACACGCCGCGACCGTCGAGTTCGTCCAGCACGTCGAGTGCCACCTCGCGGGCCCGCTCGCGGACTGCGGAGTCGGTTCGGGCCGGCGACGCCGTCTCACGCATGATTTCGTCCTCGTGGATGGTCTCGGTGACGGGGAACGCGTCCGTCTCGCCGTCACCCCTGACCCCGACGACGGACAGTTCCCTCTCGAACGGCACCATCCGCTCGGCGAGCGCACCGTCCTCGCCCGCGCCGACCTCGCTGAGCTTCGTCTCGGCGTCGTCGGACTCGGCGACGGGGACGTTCCCCCGCCCGTCGTAGCCGCCCTGTCGCGCCTTCAGCATGACGGGCCAGCCGAGTTCCTCGCCCGCGGCCCGGAGGTCCGCCGCGTCGTCGACCTGCCGGAACTCGGGGACGGGGACGCCGGCGTCGTCGAGCGCGCGGTTCTGGACGAGTTTGTCCTGAATCGTCCGGAGCGTGTCGGGGTCCGGGTGGACCGGCGTGCCCGTCGCCTCGCTGGCCCGCTCGAGTGCGTCCGGGTCGGCTAGCTCTATCTCGTAGGTGAGCGCGTCCGCCCGCTCCGCGAGTTCGAGGACGGTGTCGTAGTCGTCGAACTCGCCGACGACCTGGTCGTCGACCACCGGCGAGGCGGGGCAGTTCGGCGTCGGGTCCGAGACGACGACCTGGACCCCGAGTGGGCCGGCGGCCTCCCCGAGCATCCGCCCGAGTTGCCCGCCGCCGACGACGCCCAGCGTCGGTCCGGGTGTGGTCAGTTCCATACCGGGGGTTCCCGCGACTGGGGGGTCAACGTTTCGGGACGCGGCGAGCGACCTCGGCCCGGTCGGTGTCGACGACGATGACGGCGGCCGTGGAGTGCCGGCGGAACTGGACCCGCGTGACCCGCCAGCCGTCGGTCCTGGCCGCGAGTTCGCCGTCGTAGGCGTCGGCCGGCGCCAGCACCACCGGCGGGAGTCGGTCGGGCAACGTGGAATCGTTGCGCGCGCAGGTGACGTTCGTGTTCGCCCGCTCGGTGTACCAGCCGAGCGGGAGCGTCGTGAACCAGGCGACGCAGGGCGGACGCCGGGGAGCGGCCGCGTCGCCGTCGACGAACGTCGGCCCGTACACCAGCAGTTCGTCGGGCCCGTCGCGGAGCGTCGAGAAGTCGCCGTGTGGCTGGGCGCCTTGCGCGAGTTCGTGCGGTCCCTCGGGGTCGACGTAGCTGGTGTAGCCCGCGAGGCCGACGCCGCTCGCCGCGACGACCAGCAGTGTCGCGGCCGCCACCCGACCGAGTCGGTCGCTCCGGGCCCTGGCCACCGTGTAGGTGCCCGCGAGCGCGACGGCCGCCGGCACCGCCAGCGCCACGACGACGTGCATCCCTATCCAGTCGCCGGGCACGTCCGCGACCGCGGGGTAGCCGACGACGGAGAGCAGGGCCCACAGCCCGGCGAACTGCACGAACGCACGGGGCTCGCCGCGGTAGCGGTCGACGAGAAAGCCGCCGACCGCCAGCAGGGTCACCGGTGCGGCACCGGCGAGAAGCGTCCGCAACAGCGACCCCATCAGGAACACGTAACTGAACTCCAGTTTGAACGCGCCGTTGGGTGCGAGCCAGAGGTCGACGAACCGACTCCCGGCGTCGAACACGACCGCCTCGACCAGCCCCGGGACCACGCCGGGGTCGGCGAGCAGGTCACCGATTCCGGGGTCCGCCCCGGGCGCACGCGGCGCGTAAAGAGCGAACAGGACGACTACCGACGCGACCGCGCCGACGGCAAGCGGAGGGGCGGCCCGGCGGAGCACCCGACGGACGCGGGAACCGAACGCGCGGAGCGTCGCCGGCGGGTCGTCGCTGGCGAGCAGTCGGTAGTCCGCGACCAGCAGGAGCGCGCCGAGCCACGCGACGGGGTAGAGAACGGCGTTCTCCTTGGCGCCGAAGCCGACAGCCAGCGCCACTGGCGCGGCGGCGACGTACCACCGCCGGCCCGTATCGAGCGCGCGGACCAGACAGCCGAGCGCGACCAGCGCGAACGCCATGGCGAGCGGGTCGCTCCGCGAGAACCGCCCGTAGTACAGCAGGAGAGGCTCGAACGCGAGCACCAGCGCCAGCGCCGTCACCTCGCGGTCCGACAGGCGCGTCCGGAACAGCACCGCCGCCAGCGGGAGCAGGCCGGTGACGACGGCAGGAAACAGCCGCATGGCGAAGTCGGTGGGGCCGAGCAGGCCGAACAGCCGGCGGTTGACGTGCTGGAGCAGGGGGCCGTGCAACACCGCGCGGTACTCGAAGGCGCCCGAGCGGACGTACTCCAGCGTCCAGTAGGCGACGCGTCCCTCGTCGAAGTGAGCGACCCGCCGTCCCAGCCAGAACAGGCGGGCGAGAAGCGCACCGGCGGTGACGGCCACGACGGCCCGGAGCGTCCGGTCGTCCGCCGCGAGTCTCATGTCTCCGACTCGTAGAACACGACCATCCCGTCGAAGTAGCTCCCTCCGGTCGAGCGGTGGAGGAACCCCTGTCGCTCGTAGTCGGCGGGGATGCGCTCGCTGAGCCGCGAGTCTACCTCCAGGGCCGCCGGCCGTTCCCGACACTCAACGTTTCGGTCGAGCGTACACTCCGCCTGCGCGACGACGACGGGCGGCATCTCCTCGGGGAGCGTGCCGGTGTCGTTCGCGCAGGTCACGTCGACACCGTTGGGCGAGAGATACCACGCCCACGGGAGCGTCCGGAACCAGTTGATGCAGGCGGGCGTCCGCGTCGCCTGCTCGTCCATGTCGACGAAGTCGCTCCCGCCGTAGAACAGCGCGTCAGGTCCATCGGAGGCGCCCGCTCGTTCCAGCGTCTCGGCGACGGCCGGGCGCATGTCCTGCTCCGGTTGGGCGAACTGGACGAGTTCGTTGTCGGGTTCGGTGGGGTTGAGGTAGACGGCGGAGATGCCGGTCGAGAGCATCACCCCGCCGACGAGCACCAGCAGGACGGCGACCAACCCGACGCTCACGCGGTCCTCGTCGGCCAGCGCGTCGCGGCCGGCATCGAGGATGTAGCCGAGGCCGACCGCCGCCGGGAGCGCCAGCGGCACCAGGGCGTTGACGATGATCCACGCCGCCCAGATGTCGGTCCCCAGCGGGTAGCCGACGACGCTCGCGGCCCCCCAGTAGGCGACGCCCACCACGAGATGCCGGGTGTCGTCGGTGGCGTACTGCTCGATGAGGAAGCCGGCGAGCGCCAGCGCCAACAGCGGGCCGGCGTACCGTGCGGAGGTGGAGATGAACTTGCCGAGCCGCTCGACGTACGTCGTGACGGTCGTCTCACTGGAGCCGCCGAACCAGTAGCCGTACCCCCGCTGGATGGTCAGTTCCGTACACTGGAACAGCGAGCCGATATCGCCCGCGGCGAGCGACGACCACAGCCCCGTCTGCCGGCAGGTGTCGACCACCTGCTGGTAGTTGGGGTGGTCGGGCGTGATGGCGAGTGCTCCCGCGCTCGTCACCCCTTCGCGGGGGGCGTAGAAGAACAGCACGACCAGGCCGAACAGGACGACGCCGCCGGCGAGATGGGCGACCGAGAACCGGAGTCGGCTCCAGTCCGGGCCGACGAGGCGGCGGCGGGTCGACCGGGCCGCGGACGCGAGCCACGCGCTCCCGGAGTCGGCCCCCCGGTGGCGGTACATCTTGTGATGGAGGACGAGCGCACCCGCGCCGAGCCAGCAGAGCACGTAGACGATGGCGTTCTCCTTGGCGGCGAACCCGAGCCCGAGCGCCACCAGCCCGAGATGGAAGTAGCGGACGCCGAACCCGTCGTACCAGCGGACGAACGCGGCGAAGGCGACGAAGCAGAACGCCGCGACCAGTAGGGTCGAGCGCATGAACCGGGAGTAGTACAGCAGGATGGGGTTGGCCGCAAGCAGGAGCGCGAGCGCGCCGACCTCGGTCTCCGAGAGGCGGTGACGGAACCACAGCGCGACGAGCGGGAGCAGGCCGCCGACGACGGCGACCGGGAGCCGGGAACTGAAGTCGGTCGCGCCCAGCAGGCCGAACAGCGCGCGGTCGACGTGCTGGATGAACGGACCGTGGATGATGTAGCGGTAGTGGAACTGGCCGCTCGCGGCGAAGTGGTGGGTCCACCAGGCGACCCGTGCCTCGTCGAAGTGGGCGATTCGGTCGCCGAGCAGGAGCAGTCGGGCGACCAGCCCGAGGAGGGCGATGGCGGCCACGACCCGGACGACGCGGTCGTCGAAGCGGGAGCCGTCGGTCATCGTCCCCCCCGTCTCACCGGAGGATAAGAACCCTTCTGGTCTGTACAGCGGTCGTTTGGGATAGCAGGGTCAGCTACCCGACTCCTCGACGTAGACGACGGCCACCCGGCCAGTCGTCCGCAGGAACACGCCCTGCCGCTCGTAGGAGTCGGACAACGATGTCACCCCGGGCGGGCCACGGATGGCCCCGGGGGTCGCCCGGCAGTCGACCGTCCGGGCGAGGCTACATTTCCCCTTGGCGACGACGACCGGCGGCGAGTCGTCGGGCAGTCCAGTGCTGGCGTTCGCGCAGGCGACGGACGCGTCGTGTGTCTCCGTGTACCAGCCGAGCGGCAAGGTAGAGAACCACGCGACACAGGCCGGCTCGCGTCCACTGGACCGCATATCGACGAACTGCTTGTTCGCGGGTGCGAACGAGTCGACGCCGTAGACGAGCACGTCCGCGTCGCCGCCGTCCGCGGCGGCCACCGCATCCATCGCGGCCCGGGTGTCGGCCTCCGGTTGCGCGTACTGGACGAGGCTGTTGTCGGGCGACGTCGGCTGGAGATAGACGCCGGAGACGCCCGCGACGGCCGTCCAGCCGACGAGGACGGCCAGCAGTATCGCGACGGCCCCGACGCTCACCCGGTCGTCCGTCGCCAGCGCGTCGCGCCCGGCGGTCACGACGAGACCCAGCCCAACCGCGGCGGGCACCGCCAGCGGCACGAACGCGTTGACGTACACCCACGCGGCGTTGATGTCCGCCCCGACCATGTAGCCGGGAACCGAGACGGCCCCCCAGTAGGCCGTCGCCATCACCAGCGGCCGGGAGTCGGCGCGCGCGTACCGCTCGTGGACGAAGCCGACGAGCGACAGCGACAGCAACGGCGCGGCGTAGGTCGTTGCGACGGCGACGAACCCCCCGATGCGGCCCCGGAGTTTCTGGACGAACAGCGGGCCGTCGACGACGCCGCGGAGCAGTTTTCCGACGAGGGAGTGGCCGGACCAGTAGCTCCGGCCGACGGCGATGTCGCCAGCGACGCTGCCGACGAGCCCCGGGAGTCGCCACGGGTGGGACACCGCTGCCCAGAAGCCGACGCCGTCGGCGGGGCCACGGGGCGCGTAGAAGAACAGCGTGACCGCGCCGGCCACGAGTACCGCCCCGAGCGCCGTCCCGGCGGCCCGCGCGAGAGTCGCGGCGTCGAGGGCGGAGTCCGCCGCTCGCAACCAGTCCCGGAGCCAGTCGACGCCGGTGTCGTCGGCGCCGGGCCGGAACAGCCGGTGGTCCACGAGGAGGGCGGCCGCGCCGGCCCAACAGAGCAGGTAGACGACCGCACTCTCCTTGGCGGCGAACCCGAGCCCCCAGAACAGCGCCGCCGCGAGGACGTACCGGCCGTCCCGACGGTCCCACGCGCGGACGAGCAGGCCGAACGCGACGAAGCAGAACGCCGCGGTCAGCACCGTCGAGCGATAGAACCGGGAGTAGTAGACGAGTACCGGATTCACCGCGAGGAACGCGGCGACGCCGGCCACCTCGACGTCCCGGAGGTGGTCGCGGAACAGGAGTGCCGACAGCGGCAACAGTCCGCCGACCAGCGCCACGGGGAGACGCGCCGCGAAGTCCGAGGGGCCGAGCGACGCGAACGCGAGGCGACCGACGTGTTGTGCGAACGGTCCGTGGATGATGTAGCGGTATCTGACGGACCCGGTCTCGAAGAACTGGAGGGTCCAGTAGGCGACGCGGCCCTCGTCGAAGTGAGCGACGCGGGAACCGAGGAGGACGACCCGCGCGAGGAGGGCGACGAGCGTGAGCGCGGCGACGGCGGCCACGAGGCGGTCCTCGCGCAGGCGAGCGCGGAGGTCGGGCATCGAACAGGGGGTCCGGACGACGGACAACAATCCTTCCGGAGACGGCAGTCCCTGTTTGAGCCTTCAGGGCCAGGTGCCGGCTTCCTCGTAGGCGTCGACGACGCGTCGGATGGCGACGACGTACGCCGCGGTCCGGAAGTTCGGCAGGTCGTTCGACTCGTAGGCGTCGACCAGCCCCTCGAACGCGTCGACGACGTGGCGTTCGAGTTCGTCGTTGACGCGGGACTCCGGCCAGTAGAACCGCTGGCGGTTCTGGACCCACTCGAAGTAAGAGACTGTGACGCCGCCCGCGTTGGCGAGGATGTCCGGGAACACGTGTACGTCCCGCTCGGTGAGTACGTCGTCGGCCTCAGGCGTGAGCGGCCCGTTTGCCGCCTCCACGATGACGTCCGCCTCGACGTCCCGTGCGAGGTCGCCGTCGATGGCGTTCTCCAGCGCCGCCGGGACGAGGAGGTCGACGTCCATCGTCAGGAGCTCCTCGTTGCTCAGCTCCTCGGTCGCGTCCTCGTAGCCGGTGACCGACCCCGTCTCGCGCTTGAACTCCTTGACGGCCGCCGTGTCCAGCCCGTCGGGGTCGTGCACCGCGCCCGAGGAGTCCGAGACGGCGACGACGCTCGCGCCGAGTTCCTGCTCCAGCAGGCGAGCGGCGACGGAGCCGGCGTTGCCGTACCCCTGGACCGCGACCGTGGCGTCCCCGATGTCTCGCCCGAGGTAGTCGAACGCCTCGCGGGCGGTGAGCATCGTCGACCGGCCGGTGGCCTCGACGCGCCCCTCGCTACCCCCGGACTCGATGGCCTTCCCCGTGATGACCCCCGGCGCCGTCGTGTTCTCCAGCGTCTCGTAGGTGTCTTTTATCCAGTTCATCTCCCGCTGGCCGGTGTTGACGTCCGGTGCGGGGATGTCGCGGTCCTCGCCGATGATGGGCCGGAGCTCCTCCGCGAACGCGCGGGTGAGCCGCTCGAGTTCGCCGTCCGACAGCTCTCGGGGGTCGACGACGATGCCACCCTTCCCGCCGCCGTACGGGATGTCGACGGTCGCACACTTGTACACCATCCACCCCGAGAGCGCCTTCACCTCGTCGCGGTCGACCCCCGGGTGGTAGCGGATGCCGCCCTTGTACGGGCCGCGGTCGCCGTTGAACTGCGAGCGGTAGGCCGGGAACGTCTCCAGCGAGCCGTCGTCCATCTCGATGGTCAGGTTCGTCTCGAGCACCCGCTCCGGATGCTTCAGTCGGGTGAGGACGTCCTCCGAGACGTCGAGATAGCCGGCCGCGTCGTCGATCTGTTCCTGTAGGCTCTCGAACGGGTTCACGTCCTCCGACATGGCCGGGACGTCGATTGGTCGCCGCAAAAGCGTGTCGGAGTTATACCAAGGGATGACGTTTAGCGAGTCCTTACGTGGTTAACTACCACGCTCCCAGACGCCGGCGGCACGGGCCCGCTCGCGCACCTGCTCGGCCTGGGCGACAAGCGGCGCGTCCACCATCTCGCCGTCGACGCGGAACACGCCCGTCGACTCGCGTTCGGCTTCCGCGGCCGCATCCAGCACTCGCCGCGCCCACGCGATGCGCTCCTCGTCGGGAGTGAACGCGTCGTTGACCACGCCCACCTGCGCCGGATGGATGCACATCTTCCCGTCGTAGCCGAGTTCGAGCGCGAACGCGGTGTCCTCGCGCAGACCGTCGGTGTTCTCGATGTCGGTGAACACGGTGTCGATGGCCGCGACATCGGCGGCGGCCGCCGCCAGCACGACGTGTTCGCGGGCGTACAGCACCTCCGTCCCCTCCGCGGTTCGGGTCGCGCCCACGTCCGCCGACAGGTCCTCCGCGCCGAACGCGACAGCCTCGACGGGGTCGGACGCGGCGATGGCCTCCGCCCGGAGCACGCCGGCGGCCGACTCACACAGCGCAATGACCGGCACGTCGACGTCCCGCTCGTCGAGCAGGGCCGCGAGCGTCGCCACGTCGTCGGCGGATTCGGTCTTCGGGAGCATCACCGAATCGACCGTCGCGTCGCCAGCGAGTGCGCCCTTCAGGTCGTCGTCCGCGACGGCAGGGTCCGGGTTCACCCGCACGCACACCTCACAGTTGGGGTCGAACGCGGGGTCCGACAGCACCCCGTTGACCGCCTCGCGGCCGGCCGCCTTCTCGCCGGGTGCGACGGCGTCTTCGAGGTCGAACACGACCGTGTCGGGGTCGCTGTCGGGTGTCTTGCGCATCAGGTCGGGTTTGTCGCCCGGCGCGAACAGCAGGCTACGTCTCGCCATACCCGGGAGTCGTCGGCCGGCGATTTCAATCCCCACGACGCGGCGATTCGGCCCACTGCGGCACGCTTTTGCCGCCGAGGCGCGAGGCCCCGGCCATGACGGGACGCTACTACGAGGAGTTCGAGGTGGGCGAGACCATCGACCACGAGAAGCGGCGCACGGTGACGGAGTCGGACAACCAGGCGTTCTGCGACATGACGATGAACCAGCAACCGCTGCATCTGGACGCGGATTTCGCCGCGGACACGCAGTTCGGCGAGCGCCTCGTCAACGGTCTCTACACGATGTCCTTGGCCGTCGGCCTCACCATCCCGGACACGACGGACGGCACCATCGTCGCCAACCTCTCGTACGACTCGGTGGAGCACCCGAACCCGGTGTTCCACGGCGACACCGTGTACGCACGGACCACCGTGACGGACAAGCGAGAGACCAGCGACGGCGAGCGCGGCATCGTCGAGATGCACGTCGAGGCGTTCAAGGTGGAAGACGACGGCGACGACACCCTCGTCTGCGAGTTCGACCGCACCGCCCTCTCGCTGAAGCGCCCGGAGTAACGTTCTTCACGGCGCCGCCTCTCGGGTCGCGTATGTCAGATGCCGAACCCGAATCGGTCCCCGCGTTCGACTGGCTGACGCTCGACGACGACGAGTCGGTCGTCTGGTCGGGCAAGCCACACGACAGCAGTCTGGTGCCCGCGCTCGTCATCGGCATCCCGCTGTCGATACTGGTCGTCGGCCTGTTCATCATCGTCGGCGCGTACCTCCAGCGCGAGAACACCGAGTACGTCGTCACGACGGACGCGGTGTACCACAAGAGCGGGGTGCTCTCGCGGAGCGTCCAGCGCGTCGAGTTCGGGAAGATACAGAACATCTCCTACTCGCAGGGCTTTTTCGGCCAGCGGTTCGGCTACGGCGACGTGGAGATATCGACGGCCGGCGGCTCCGGGGTCGAACTGTCGTTCTGGTCGGTGCCCGACCCGAAGGACGTCCAGGAACTCATCAACAAGCGCGTGAAGGGCGGGGCCGACGACGCACCCGAGGACAAGGCGGCGGTGCTCGACGAGATACTGACGGAACTGCGGGCCATCCGCGCGGCCGTCGAGGAATGACCCGCGACTGGTTCACCCCCGAGGCCGGCGAGGAGGAAGTCTGGTCCGGGAGTCCGCGGCTGTCGACGGCGTTGCCCTCCGTCGCCATCGGCCTCGCGCTCCTCGCGGGCGTCGCCTACGCCGCGTGGGCCGTGACCTCGTGGGCGATGGTGGGCGTGCCGGTCGCGCTCGCGATACCGGTCGCCGGCTACCTCCAGGTCCGCAACACCGAGTTCGTCGTCACGGACCGCGCGGTGTACGCGAAGACGGGCGTCGTCGGCCGGTCGGTCGTCGAGTCGTCGCTGACGAACGTCCAGAACACCCAGTTCTCGCAGGACCTCCTCGGGAGCGTGTTCGGCTACGGCACCGTCACCGTCGAGATCGCGGGCGGCGACGACATCGCGTTCCGCCGCATCGAGAACCCGGCGGATGTGCGACGCCTCGTCGACCAGTCGAGCGGCGACGCGATACCCGGGAGCGTCGACCAGTGGCGCGCGGTGCTCGCGGAGGTGCGGGCGCTCCGCGAGGCGGTGGAGTCGTAGCCAGTTTTGCGCCCCCCGGAGAGGCTTTGACGGGGGGCCGTGTATCCGGCTGGTATGGCAGTGGGAGCAGTCAGCCGGTACGTCGACATCGCCGCCGCGAGAGCCCCGGCACCGGGCGTCATCGCGCGGTGGGGGCTCGGGCTGGCTATCGTGCTCGCGGGCGTCCACAAACTGCTCGACCCCGCCGCGTGGACGGTGTACGTCGACCCCGTCGAGTCGTTGCTGGTCGTCTCGCCGACGACGTTCATGCTGGCGAACGGCTGGCTGGAACTCGCCTTCGGCCTCGCCATCCTGCTGGACCGCTACACCGCGGTCGCGGCGTTCGTCGCCGCCGCGTCGCTGTCGGCGACGGTCGCGTATCTCGCGGCGGTGTGGGTGGCCACCGGACAGTTCGGCGACGTCGTCGCCCGCGACGTGGGGCTGGCGGGACTGGCGTGGGCGGTGACGGTGTCGGCGCTTCGCCGCCCGTAGTCACATGTGGGCGGCGTCCCACCGGGTCGGTTTCCGGACGTTCCCGCAGGACTCACACTCCATGCGCCCCATCGAGTCCATCGACGTGACGAGCGACTCGCAGTTGCCACAGAAGAAGCCGTACTTGTTCTCGCCGTCTGCGTCCGTGTAGACGGTGTAGAACGGCCCCTTCGAGCCGCGGTCGGAGTCCGTCGTCGACACGTACAACTCCTCCCCCTCGTGGGTGAGCGTGCGGGGCTCCTCGGGGTCGCGCTCGGAGTAGATGTTTTCGACGTACTCCTCGCCGTCTATCTCGACGGTGTCCTCGCTCACCTTGTGGAGCCCGTAATGCTCGTAGAACTCGTTGCCCTCCGCGTTGTCCGCGAGCACGCGCCCCCGGAGTTCTTCGACCCCCTTCTCGGCGAGCGCCTCCCGAGTCGCCTGGAACAGGTCGGCACCGAGCCCCTCGCCCCGGAACATCGGGTCGACGTGGAGCCAGAGGATGTCACCCGAATCGTCCAGCAGGGCGCTCTCCGAGAAGGCGACGATACCCTCGTTTTCGATGTCCGCGACCCGCACGACGAGGTCGTCGTCGTCGAGTTTCTCCGCGAGTGCCTCGTCGCCGTACCACGACTTGACGGCTCCGCGGATTGCCTGCGGACTCAACGAGTAGGACGCCTGCATCGACGAGCGTGCGACCGACCGGATGGCGTCGGCGTCGTCGGACGTGGCTTCTCTGACCTCCATGTGAGGACACACGTCGGGCCCCCTCAAAAAACTGCGCGGGGGAGCCCACCACTCGCACGTGTCCGAGCGACCGTCCCGGCCGTCATCTATCAGCTGTCGAACCAGAACGCACACGGACCGTGGTCGTCTTGCCACACGAACGCGACCAGCCGTCGGCCGGGGGGCCCTCCAGACGGCGGCCGTCGGCGCTCTCGCGGGTCACGAGACTCTGCGTCGTTCCCGTCCGCGCGGGGCCGTGACGGTCACGAGTCGATGGTGAACCGGATGCGTTCGCGGCCGCTCCCGCCCGTCTCGCGGCCCTCGACGGTCACCGACCCTATCTCGCCCGTCGCGGTGACGTGGGTGCCCGCACAGGCCGTCCGGTCGAACACGTCGTCGCCGTCGCGTATCTCGACGATACGCAACTCGGTGATGGAGTCGGGCAGGAGGTCGATGCGTGTCCGGTCGGGGTCGAGGTCCGACTCCGCACGCTCGCGGTCCATCGTGTACCACCGCACGTCACAGTCCCGCTCGACGAGGTCGTTCATCCGGGTCTCCACGTCCGCCAGATGGGTCTCGGTGAACCCCTCGTGTTCCACGTCGATGCGCGCGCGGTCGGCGTACAGTTGGTTCCCCCGCGTCTGCGCGTCGTACTCGTCGAGAAGCACCGCCGACAGCAGGTGCTGGGCGGTGTGATATCGACTGTGGGCGCGCCGGCGCTCCCGGTCGACGCGGCCGGTGACGGCGGTTCCCTCGGCCGGCGGGTCAGCGAGGTGGTGATAGACGGTGTCCTGCTTCTGTACGTCCGTCACGTCCCACTCGCGGTCGCCAGCCGTGAGCGTGCCGTGGTCGGCCGGTTGGCCCCCACCTTCCGGGTAAAAGCCCGTCCGGTCGAGGACGACCCGGTCGTCGAGCGCGCGCTCGACGGTGGCCTCGAACAACAGGGGCGGGTCGGCCGCGAGGTACAGCGGTTCGGTCACGGTCGGTCCGAGGTGGCGACCGTATTTAGGGGCTGTCGTAAGTCTAAAGAGACGAACACACCTTTTTTCCCGTAACATGACTAACGCACGCGATTCTCGTGGTGGTCCCCATGGGCGTTGAAATCCGGGAGAACCCCGTGTCGGAAGAAGAGTTCGAGGAGATGAAGCAGTTCGTCCACGACTACCTCGAGGCCAGCGTCGAGAACGAGGAGGAGGGCGGTCGGATGCGCTGGTACCCGTGGCACTCGGCGGCGTACCGCTACAACCACATCCTCAACGTGGCCGAACTCGCGGCCGAAATCGCCGAACAGGAGGGCGCGAACGTCGATGTCACTCGGGTCGCCGCCCTCTTCCACGACATCGCCAAACTCGAGGCCGACCAGGACGTCCACGCCGAGGAAGGCGCCCGCGTCACCCGCGAGTTCCTCGAATCCCACGGCGACTACCCCGAGTCGTTCATCGAGCAGGTGTGTCAGGCCGTGCGCGACCACTCCTATCAGGGCGACCTGAACGACGTACCGCTGGAGGCGCGGTGTCTGATGGAGGCGGACCTGCTGGACAAGGTCGGCGCCAACGGGACGACGCTGATGTTGCTTCGGATGGGGTACGAGGCCCGCACCCACATGGACGCAAACGAGATGGTGGGCCGGGTGCTCAAGCGCGGCGAGGACGCCGTCTCCCGCGTCGTCAGCGACACCGCCGAGTCCATCGCCCACCAGCGCATCAAGCGCGTCAAGTGGTTCAAGGAGTGGCTCGAATCGGAGATAAGCGACATGGACGAACTCGACCCGGACGCCGAGTTCGAGTAGTCACGCGAGCGCCGCCAGCGCCTCGCGGACAGCGGGGGCGACAGTGACCACCGCGTCGTAGAGGAAGTAGACGCCGAACCCAGCGAGCACCGCGGCCGACGCGTACGCCACGGCGGGAGCGAGCGCGTCCATCCGGCGGCGAGCGGCGTTCAGCGCCGCCGGGAACCCGGTTATCCAGACACCGACGCCGCCGAACAGTCCCACCAGCAGGGCGGGCGACCCCGTCTCGACGACCAGCGCGCCGGCCAGCGCGTCGCTGGCGTACGACAGCACGTCGACGCTCCCGGGTTCCAGCAGGCCGACGCCGACGGTCAGCCAGAACAGTATCTGGTAGGGGTTGGTGAGCGCCAGCACGAACGCCTTCCGGAACCCCTTGCTCTCCTCCTCGACGTCGGCGCTGTCGGTGAACGTCGCCTGCGCGTCCGTCGCGGCGCCGTACGCGAAGTACAGCATCAGGAGGCCGCCGACGAACACCATCGTCCCCTTCAGGACGGTCACCTCCGCGACGACGGCGACGAGACCGACGTACGCCAGGAGGAAGAACACGAAGTCGGCCGTCGCGGCCCCGAGGCCGGCCTTGAACCCGGCGAGCCACCCCCGGACGACGGACTCCTCGGCGATGATGGCGTTCATCGGCCCCGGCGGCGCCGCCAGCGCGAGGCCGAACACGACGCCCGCCAGCAGCGTGGTCAGCGTGGTCAGCACTACCGGGTGGTGGGGGTGTCGGTAGAAAACGGTTGCGTGGTGACAGGTCTCGACACGGCCGGTGAATCAGCATCCGCGAACGGAGCGAGCGACGAGCGAGATGCAAAAAGTGGGGGCTAGATGCCCTTGCTCATCAGGTGCGAGCGGACCACGTCGGCGTCCTTGCTCCCCGCGCCGGTGTTCAGCAGGACGACCGTGTCGTCGGCGTCGAACGCGCCGTCCTGTGCGAGGTCCCACGCGCCGGAGGCCGCCGCCGCGCAGGTGACGCCCATCTCGACGCCCTCGTGTTGCGCGACGGTCACGGCCGAGTCGAGGATGTCCTCGTCGCTGGTGGCGACCGCACCGCCGCCGGACTCGCGGAGCGCATCGAGGATGAGCGGCGACGCGCCGGGGTCGGCCACCTCGATACCGCCACAGATGGTGTCGGGGTACTCCCACGCCTCGTGCATCTCCTTCCCCTCATCGAACGCCTCGACGATAGGAGCACAGCCCTCGGACTGGGCGGCCCACATCGCCGGCAACTCGTCCGTGAGTCCCAGATCTCGGAGTTCGCGGGCGGCCTTGTGCATGCCGACGAGGCCGACGCCGCCGCCCGTCGGGTAGACGACGTGGTCGGGTACCTCCCAGTCGAGTTGCTCGACCGTCTCGTACAGCATCGTCTTCTTCCCCTCGTGCCGATACGGTGTGACGAACGTCTGGACCGGATGCCAGTCGTCGTGCTCCGCGAGCGCGTCTTCGAAGGCGGCGCCCGCGTCGCCGAGGCGGCCCTCCACGACGGTCATGTCGCCGCCGTGGACGTTTATCATCGCCTTGTTGACGAACGAGGCCCGCGAGGGGACGAACACGTGCGAGTCGAGGCCGGCGCGGGCGGCGTAGGCGCTTGCGGCCTGGCCCGCGTTGCCCGCGGTGGCCAGCGCCACGTCCGTCGCGCCGTGCAGGGTGGCGGCGGTGACCGCGAGCGCCTGCCCGCGGTCCTTGAACGTCCCCGTGGGGTTGCGCCCCTCGTCTTTGATGTAGACGGCCTCGACGCCGAGCTCCTCGGCGAGGCTCGGGGCCTCGACGAGCGGCGTTTCCCCCTCGTCCATCGTGACCGCCGCCGACCGCGGGAACGGCAGCAGCGACTCGTAGCGCCACAGCCCCGGCGCCTCGCCCGCGAGCGTCTCCCGGGTGACGTCGAGCGCGTCGTAGTCGTAGTCGGGGTCGAGGATGCCGTCGCAGTCCGGGCACCGGCCCGGTGTGTCCTCGGCGTCGAACGTCTCGCCACAGTCCGTGCAGGTGAGGCCGGCGAACGCCGCGGTCGTCTCCATACCCGCGGTTGGGCCAGCGGCGAGTTACCTCTGTCCATTCCGGGCGGGCTTTTGTGGCCGCCGTCCGAACCGGGCGTATGGACGTCGCAATCGCGGGTGCCGGTCTCTCGGGGCTGGTCGCCGCCGCCCGCCTCGCGGAGGCGGGCCACGACGTGACGGTGTACGAGGAGCGCGACGAGGTGGGCGGGCGCGTCCGCTCGACCCGCGAAGACGGCTACGTGTTCGACCGCGGGTTTCAGGTGCTGTTCACGGGGTATCCGGCGGTCCAGCGGGAACTCGACCTCGACGCCCTCAACCTCGGCCAGTTCGTCCCTGGCGCGACGCTCGCCCGCCCGAACCACCGCTCGACGCTGGCCGACCCGCTCCGCGAGCCGGCGCTAGCGGTCGACACCCTGCTCAACCGGGACGTGCAGTTCCGCGACAAACTGGCGACGTTCCGCCTTCAGCGCGAACTGGCCGGACGGGACCCCGACGCCATCCTCGATGGCCCGGCGAGCGGGCTGACCATCGAGGCGTATCTCGCGGACCGCGGCTTCTCGCGGGCGTACGTCGAACGGTTCGTCGCCCCCTTCTACGGCGGCATCACGCTGGACCGCTCGCTGTCCACCTCCGCGGCGGTCTTCGAGTACACGTACAAGATGCTCTCCGAGGGGAAAATCGCACTTCCGGCCGGAGGGATGGGCGCCGTCCCGGAGCAGTTGGCCGACCGGGCGCGCGCGGCCGGCGCGACGGTCGAACTCGGGGCGAACGTGACCGCGGTCGAGGGGGACGACGACGGCGCGACGCTCGCGGTCAGCGGCGAGACGGTCGAGGCCGACGCCGCAATCGTCGCCACCGACCCGAAGGCCGCCGGCGAGTTGACCGCCGTCGACACGCCGACGGACGCGAAGGGCTGTGTCACCCTCCACTTCTCGCTCCCGGACCACCAGTCGCTGCGAACCGACCGCCGCATCGTCCTCAACAGCGAGGACGACCGGCCGAACACGGTGTCGCCGTCCTCGTCGGCACAGCCGTCGTACGCACCCGACGGCGAGCAGTTGCTGGTGGCGAACTTCCTCGGCCGGCAGACGGAGAGCGACGACGAACTCGCCACGGAAGCCAGGGAGGCGCTCGAGTCCTGGTATCCGGAGGCCCGCTTCGACGAACTCGAACTCCGGCACACCGACCGCGTCGAGTTCGCGCAGTTCCCGCAGCCCCCCGGGTTCCGGGCGGACCTACCCGCCCCGGACGCACCGGAGGGCAACGTCCTGCTCGCGGGCGACTACACCCGCTGGTGCTCGATACAGGGCGCGATGGAGTCCGGGCGGGTCGCCGCCGGGGCCGTCGAGGAGCTATAACATCCGCCTGAACTCCCCGAGCGGCGGGAACGCCAGGGGTTCCGCGGCGTCGTCGTCCCAGACGACCGGGCGGAACAGGTCGGCGTCGCGCACGAGCGGCGTCTGGAACTCGCCCGCAGTCAGGTCGTTCACCTCGACGCCGGCCGCGAGTTTCGTGAAACTCGGAAGCACGAGCACGTCGGCGCCGCGATAGGCGTCGTCCCCCCAGAGATAGCAGGGCCGCCGCCGGCCCTCGATGGCGATGGTGGGGTGGTCGTGGCCGACGACGTAGCCCGCGGCGTCGCTCTCGGGGGGCTCGTGACCGTGCGTGACGACCCAGTCGCCGGCCCGGTGTTCCTCGACGGTCGCCCCCTTCCACACCTGCCCGAGCATCGTGTCGTGATTGCCGGGCGTGACGACGAGGCGGGCACCGGCGGCCTCGGCGCTCTGCTCCAGCGACCGGACGCTCTCCAGGACGCCCCGCGGGAGCGACGAAAAGGAGTGGAGCAGGTCGCCCGCGACGACGACCGTCGCGGGGGCGAACCGCGCGACGAGCGCGTCGAACCGGTCGGTGATGTCGTCGTGCTCGCCGAGCGGGAGTTCGACGTTCGATGCGGCGTCCTTCCCGAGATGGAGGTCCGAACAGACGAGCGTCTCCGCGTCGGGCAGGTAGACGGCCCGGTCGCGGAGCGTGAACTCCATGTCCGACGGTAGACGGCGACGGGACAAATGCGTGCCGGGGCTCAGGGCAACTCCACGTCCCGTTCGGTTCGTCTTGCCGCCCGCCGTAGCGCCTCGTAGTAGGTCGCGGCGTCGGCCTCGTAGACGAACGTCGCCAGCACCTCGTGGCCGTGGTCCTGGGCGGCGAACTGCATCCCCATCCAGTTGACGGGCTGCTCGACCGCCTCCCGCTCCAGCAGGTCCGCGAGCTGTTCGACGACGTCGTCGGTGATGGTGACTCTCATGTGCTTGCGTGCTCCTTGGCGGTGGTGTACGCCTCGCGGACGCGGCGGAACTCGTCGGTGTCGCCGCCGTGGTCCGGGTGGACCTCCTTCACCTTCTCGCGGTAGGCCGTCTTCACCTCGCTCTCGGAGGCGCCCGACGGGAGCCCGAGCACCGAGAACGCGGCGTCGCGGGGGTCGGTGTCCGGTTCGTCGACGGCGGCGTCGGCGTCCGACGCCTCGCGGGTCACTTCGGGCGTCTCGAACGGGAGGCGGTAGCCGAGGTTGACGCCGGGCATCTCGTGTTCGACCAGCACGGGATACGTCGGCGACCGCTGGATGCGGTAGTACGCCCGGGCGTCGAACGTGATGGCCACGTCGCGTTTCGGGAGATAGAAGGCCACCTCCTGTCCCTCGACGAAGTGGTCCTCCGCGAACGCCTCCCCGATGTCCGTGAGATACTGGCGAATCTCCGTGCGCCGGCGGACGTCCCCGTCGACCACCTCCGCGGTGTTGGGCCGCCGGGTCGGGAACAGCCGGATGCCGACGGCGAACACCCCGGCGGAGACGACGCTGGCGAGCAGACCCAGCGCGACGCCGAGAACCAGCCACCCCGGGAGGCCAGCCAGTACCTCGTGTACCACACCCGGAGTTGGGCCAGGACGGTTAAGAATCTCTCGCCACCGGTCGACGCGGGAGTCGGGGAACGTGTCATGTAGCTGTTGCGAGCCCGAAGGTCGGGGACTCAGCCGGCTCCGGGCGGGTAGTCGGAAGCCGGCTATAGCCTGCGGTTTTTGCGCTATCGAAGGCGGGAACGACACCTTTTGACACTCTTGTCAGAAGCCTTTGTACGGAGTGTGCCACGCTGGAACGTATCGCGGACGCCAGTCCGCACATCCCCGATGAACCCGTTCGACGACACACCCATCTCCCGGCGCGACTTCGCCCGCCTGTCGACTGCGGCCGGCGCGGCGCTTGCACTGCCCGGAAACGCGACGGCGGACGCCGACAGCGAGGCGTTCGACGCGGAGTACCGCTACGTACAGAACCACACTCCTGCGGACCACTCGGTACCGACGCTGGTGACGTTCACCGACGCCGCAGGCCCGGCCTCGATGGACGAGGCCGTCGCCGCGGACGTACTGACGACGACCGACCCCCAGCCGGCGGCGTACGGTAAACTGACGACCGGACAGGCGCTCGCCGTCGCGGACCTGCCGAGCGCCGATAGCTTCCAGTTCTCCCCCGGCTCGAACCCGTTCTGGCGCATCGGCTACTACCCGCTGGGCGTGTTCCCGGAGGCAGAACGCTCCGTCGACTTCGTCGGCTTCGAGCAGCTGAAGGACGGCCTCGACGAGCTGGAGGCGCGCTACCCCAACCGAGTGCGCATCGAGCAGATGGCCGGCGACGGACAGTCGCCCGGCCACCTGAACAACGTCACCGGCCGCGACGACCCCAAGGAGATGCTGGTGGCCGAGGTGACGAACTACGACAGCGAGGCCACCTTCGAGGAGAAGGAGAAGGTGTTCTACTCCTGCTCGCTGCACGGCCTCGAACGCGCCGGCGCCGAGGCGGGCGCCCGCATCATCGAGAACATCGCGCGCGACGACCAGTTCGCGCGGGGCCCCGACGAGTCGAAGCAGTCCGTCACCGAACTGCTCGACGACGCCGTCCTCATCTTCGGCTTCACGAACCCGGACGGCTGGGCCGTCCGCAACCCGCAGTACGACTCCGGCTGGCAGACGAACGGGCCGGGCGCGACGAGCGTCGGCGGACAGACGGCTCCCCGCGTGCCGGCCGCACCGCTGTACGAGCGCGGCAACGCCGAGATATACGACACGAACCGCCAGTATCCGGCCGTCGGCTGTATCCTCCCGACCCACTACCCCGCCGACCCGGAGACGGTCGAGAACAACGAGCGCGGCCGCATCACGGAGGACAACGTCCCCGACGCGCTCGCGGTGGTCGAGCACTTCCGCGAGTACGAGAACCTCAACTACGGTGCGGACCTCCACGGCGGCCCCGTGTTCAACGAGTTCGTGCTCGGGCTCATCTCGCAGGACCAGTACAACACCCGCGAGATGCACGAGACGTACGAGATGTGCCGCGTCATCGACGACGTGCTGGAGGAGGAACTCACCGTCTGGGAGGAGGCGGGCAACCTCAAGCAAGAGGTGCTGGGCGACCAGACGCTCGGCGTGCTGTTCGGCGTCCTTCCCGAGGAGGCGTTCGACTACGCCGGCATCTTCGACACCATCGGCTACAACGTCAGCGGCGCGATGCTCGACTGGATGTCCCACCCCGAGGAACTCGGCGGCCTCGGGATGACGACGCTCGACTTCGAGATGGCGTTCTCGCACATGACCGGCGGGAACGTCTACAACCCCGCCCTGCTCGACATGGAGGTGCGGGGCTACCGTACCGCCATCCGCACCATCGCGCGGTTCGCCGTCCAGAACTCCGACACGCCGACCACCGACGACGAGTTCTCCGCGACGACGAAGACGTTCTCGACGGAGAGCGACCCCGAGCGGGTCGCGTACGTCACCACCGGCGAGGTGGGCACGGCGGACGACGCGCTCCGTCGCCACTCCGGTACGCTCGACTTCGACGGCGACGGCGTTCCCGAGGGACCGGACCCCGACGAGGTGTTCGGCCAGTCGGTCACGAGCGAGACGCTGTCGGCCGGCGAGACGCTGACGGCAACCCACACCGTCGAGGAGTCGGGGCTCCACTCGCTGTACGCCCACCCCCACACCCAGCAGGCGTTCCTCGACCTGGAACTGGTCGCACCCGACGGCTCGGTGGCGGCCGACTTCGAGGCCGTCGGCGACGAGCGCGCCGGCGGGATGTGCTGTGGCCACCCCGAGTTCGTCGTCTCCGAGCCGGAGGCCGGCGAGTGGACCCTCCGGATGACGAACGTCGCCGAGGAGGCGACGGCCGTCGACACGCAGTTCGCCACGCTCGCGGCGACCGGCACCAACCCGGACCCGGTTCCGGCGGTCGGCTACGCCCAGCGCGCCTACGACGTGTCGCCGTTCCGCTTCTTCGAAGACTACGCCGACTCCATCCCGGCCGACGACCCGGGCGTCGTCGAACCGGTCACCGTCGACGACGTGGCCGCCGGCGCGCTCGGCGACTACGACCACGCGGTCGTCATCCACGACTACGGCGCGAACGGCGACGCCGGCTACGTCGGCGCGAGCGACGGCCCCGTCGGCTACCGGCCCGCGAGCAGTCCCGCGCCCGGCGAGACGGTCGACGGCTACGTCGACGCGCTCGACGAGTTCGTCGACGAGGGCAACAACCTCGTGTTGACGGACATGGGCGTGAATCTCCTGTCTGAACTCGACAACACGGTCGTCTCCGGCGTCGCGGACGACGACGTCTCGACCACCGAGTACGTGCTCGGGAAGGTCGGCTCGAAGAACCTCGACCACCGGCTGATGACCGACGTGCGACCCATCCAGGGGCAACTGCTCAAGGCGCCGCCGCTCGGCTACACGCCCGGCTCCGAGGGCGCGGCCGCCGGCGAGTTCCCGATGCGGCTGGTGACCGAGAGCGCGTTCACCGACGCCGGGGCCGACGGCGAGGCGAGCGTCGCCGCCACCACCGGCGGCGGGGTCAGCGCCGGCTCCATCACGACTGACGGCGCCACCGGCGTCCACGTCATCTCGTCGCTGTTGCCGCCCGCAACGCAGAAGAACCTCCACCCGTTCGGGCTGGTCGACTACGCGCCGTCGTTCCTCGGCTACCTGCTTCTCACCTCGGCGCTCGGCTTCCAGCAGGTGCGCACCACGGCCGAGGACGCCGACGGGACGCGGTACGGCGCCGGACCCGCCTCGGGCGGCGGTGGCGGCGACACACCACTCTCGGCGTCGGGGTCGCGCACCGACGACGGCTCCGTCCACCGCGCCGGCATGCTCAACGAGGTCGAGGTGACGCTCGACTCGTTCGACGGCGCCAGCGAAGTGACCGTCACCGACTCGTTCCCCCCGTCCTGGGAGATGGTCGAGAGCCCCGACGGCGCCACCGTCGACGGCGAGGCCGGCACCATCGAGTTCGCGTCGACCACGGAGGCGACGACGTTCAGCTACATCCTCCGGGCGCCGGACTCCCCGAACAGCTACACCTTCGGTCCGGCCGTCGCGGAAGCCGACGGCACGACCGTCGAGTTCGGCGGCACCACCACCGAGTTCGTCGTCCCGAACCCCAGTCCGTAGCCGCGGGGGCGGCCGCGCGGCCCGCTACCCGATGTACCGCAGGTCGTCGTCGCTCGGGGCGGCGCCCTGCTCCATCTCCTGCATCTTCGCGACGACCTCCTCCATCTCCTCGGCGCGGTCGTCGAGCGCGCCGTAGCCCACGTCGAACGCCAGCAGGTCGCCGAGCGCGTCCAGCACCGCCCGCGCGCTCTTGGGGTCGACCAGATAGCCGGAGGTCTCGCCCATCAGACACGCCGCCGGCAGGCCCCGGCGCTCGCCCAACCCGAGAACGAGCCCGGAGACGCCGACGATGCCGCCCGCAGGCTCGTCCTCGCGGAACTCCACACCCACGTCCTCGAGGTCGTCGACCAGCGCTTCGTCGTTGGTCGCGCCCAGCACCGCGTACTCCTCGATGAGTTCACCCGTCGGGACGCCCCCGAGCGCGAACGCCCGCTCACAGCCGAACTCCTCGGCCACGTCGAGCAGGCGGTCGGTGAGGTGGTAGTGGCCGGGGCCGTCGCCCGCCTGGTGGTCGCCGGTCAACACCAGCATGTCGCGGGCGCCGTCGTCGCCCGTTGCGGTGACGGCGTGGAACTCCGCGCACGCGAGCGTCGTCGTCCCGTCTTCGACGGTCACCTGCGGCGGGAAATGCGTCGAATACACCCGTGCGACCAGTTCGCCGTCGAACTCCTCGAGCAGGTGCTCGGCGGCGAGTTTGCCCACGTGCCCGACGCCCGGCAACCCCTCGACGAGCACCGGGTCTGTCAGGTCAGGGTCGGCGTGCCGCTCGATGTCGAACTCGTCCATGCGTTCCGTTGGTTCGCGCCCGACTTAAGTGCGGTTCGGTCCCCGCCGGCCCAGCGCGACGCCGAACTCGCGGGCCAGCACGTCGTGCCACTCGTCGGGCGCCACCTCGCGTTCCGTCCGGTCGGCGTCCGCGACGGTGACGAGCGTCTCCGGGTTCAGTTTCCGGTAGCCGTCCGACGTACTGACCGCGACGACCGGTTCGCCCGTGAACGGCGACTCGGGGGCGGTGGCGAGATACTCGCAGGTGGCCGCGAAGAACGAACGGGGCCGGTGGCGGTCGGCGAACACGAACCGGTCGGTCCAGTCGTCGCCTTCGCGGTACTGGACGAGGTAGTCGCAGTCGGGCCGGTCGCTGGGGCGGACCCGCCAGTCGACGCCCGTCGGGTCCGTCCGTGCCGTGCCGTCCAGCGGTACGGGGCCGCGGGGGCGAGGCACGCCCATCCCCACGTCGACGACGTAGCGGCGGTCGAGGTCGACGACGTGGGTGAGGTGGTCCGCGGGCGGCGAGGGGTCGCCGTCGTCGCCGAGCATCATCGAGGCGACGCGGGTGGGCTCGTAGCCGAGGTCGTCGAGCAGCCAGCCGAACAGGCCGTTGAGTTCGTAGCAGAAGCCGCCGCGGCGACGCTCGACCACCTTCTCGAAGCAGTCAGCGGGGGCAAGCGAGACGCCGCGGCCGGCGCGCTCGCCGTGCGGGTCGTCGGCGGTGGCGAGCGTCTCGAACGGGACGGTCGTGGCGTGGGCGGCGACGAGGTCGGATAGCGTCTCGCGGTCGGCCGTCTCGACGGCAGAGGGGTCGAGGCCAATCCGCGCGAGGTAGCGGTCGGCGTCCATCAGGCCTCGACGCAGACGCCCGCGGCGTCGACGCAGACCTGTCGGGTACGACCCTCCTCGCGACGACGGCGCAGGCGGCGACGGACGTGCCGGCGGACGGCACCGGCGGCGCGGACGGCGACGACCGCGCCCGCGACCATCGCCGAGGTGGTCAGCGGGTTCGCAACGGCCGCAAGCGACGCCGCGAACAGGGCGACGACGGCGACGGCCGCGGCGAGCGTTCGACCGGGACTGTACGTCGGCCGGGGGTGGCGGTTCGGCTTCATCACATCCGAACGGAGGGGCGCCACCCCCTTAGTGGTAATCTGAATGATATTTTTGTAAGCCGACGTACTGAAATCGAGTTAAGCAGAGTCGCGGTGGCGGCGGCGGAGGCGGCGGCGGTACTCGCCGTGGGGGTCCTCGGGGTTGAACGGGGCGGGTGCGCTGTTCACCGCGTCCGCGCCGCAGTCGGGGCAGGTCGACCCCAGGGTGTAGACGGGCCGGTCGTGGGCCCGCTCCCACTCGCTACAGACGCGGATGTCGGAGGTCATTCCTCGTCGGTCTTGCGCTCGCGGTGGAACGAGCCCTCGCCGCCCGCGGCCTCGATGGCCTCCTGGGCGCGGGCCGCGCTCTCCTCCAGTTGGCTCTCGGCGGTCTTGTAGTTGGGCGCCTGCACGCGGATACGGTACTCGGGGGCGCCGACGTACGTCACTTCGAGGTCGACCTCGTCGGGCACCTCGCCGTTGCCCTCCGCGGCCTGGAGCGCCTCGCGGACGTCCTCGACGCCGTCCGGGTTCGGCGAGGAGAGGTCGACGTAGCCCGTGACGGTGACGTACGGGACGGAGACGTTCTCGCGGGCGGTGTCGACGACGGCCTCGACCTCGTCGTCCGAGAGGTCGGTGCTCTCCAGCGCCTCGGGGCCGTGGATGGCCGCGGCCTCGAAGCCGGCGTACATCGACCCGTACTCGGCGAGCAGTTCGTTGGCGACGCCCGAGAACTTCTCGTCGGAGACGTCCTCGCCGAACGCCAGTTCCATCCACTTGTCGGCCTTCTGCTCGTTCTTCCACTCCTGTATCTTGTCGGAGCGCTGGTGGTCGTTGACGTCCTTGATGGAGAGGTCGACCTGCTGGCTCGACTCGTTCACCTCGAGCACCTTGCAGACGACGACCTGCCCGACGTTGACGTGGTCGCGGATGTTCTTTATCCACCCGCTGGCCACCTCCGAGACGTGGACGAGGCCGCGTTTGTCCTCGTACTCGAGCATGTCGACGAACACGCCGAAGTCCTCGATTTCGTCGACCTCGCCGACAACCAACTCGCCCGGCTCTGGCCAGCCGCTGTATTTCATACCCGTCTCTAATTACGTGGCCGGGTTAAAGCGTTCGCTACGGTCGGAGCGCGCCGAGAGAACTGAGAGCGGCCGATTACGCCAACTGCTCGTCGGAGCGGTCCTCGACGACGTCGAGGAGTTCGCCCTCGACGGCGGCGAGGCCGCCGGTCGGCCGCGCGAGCGTGTGGCCACACACCGCGCAGGCCACCTCGGTCGAGGCCTTGCCGAACACGGTCTGTTCGTTCTCGCAGTCCGGACACCGGACGGTGACGAAGTCCCCCGCCATTATTCCTGGAACTCCAGCCGACCGGCTCTCCATCCCTCGCGGAGATGCGCCTTGCCACACTCGGCACACCGGTACCGCAGGTTCGTCTTCTTGGTGGGTTTGTCGCCACCGGGCACCTTCGAGAAGCGGCCGGCGTTCCCGATGACCGACTTCGCGCGACGGGTGCGGCGCGCGTCCCACTTCGTCCCCGACGAGCGGCCCCGGCGGACCTTCTCCACCTCGTGTTCGTGGTGGGTGTTGCAGTGCGGACAGTACGTGTTGAACCGGCGTGGCATCTGCATGGTTGTTGTCGGCGGTAACGCGCCCCCGGTTAAAACGCCGTTGGTTTCGCGGGCGCGAGCGGGCCGGCGCCCCACAAGACGTTTACCGGTCGCTGGGCAGGCCTCGGCCGTGCAGTCGAGCCCTCCACCCATCCGTTTCAGCGGCCGGCGACGCGCCGCGTCGCTGGTCGTCGTACTGCTGGTCGCGCTCCCGCTCGTCGCCCCCGCCGTCGCCAGCCCCCAGCCCGACGCCGCCTGCGACGTCTGCGGACAGAAGTTCGAACGCGGCGCCGAGGAACTCGGCGTCAGCGTGAACGTGACTCACAGCACCGCCGACGTGTATCTCGACGGCGGCGGCGCGGCGACGTGGGTCGTCCGTAACCGCCTGACACCCGACAGCGCCGCGAGATTGCGCGGGAACCCCGAGCGCGTCGACGCCGTCGCGGCCGCCGCCTTCGAGACGTACCCCGAAGGCCCCGTCGAGAACCCGACGGGACTGACCGCGACGCTGTCGAACCGGACGGTCACGATACGCTACGACCACGACGCCCCCACCGACCGGACCGCCGGCGTCACGCTCGTCGAGTACTTCGACACGGACGGCTACGACTACTGGTACGTCGTCAACGCCGACCGCCTCACCGTGGTCGCCCCCGAGGGGACCCGCGTGACGAACGACCCCGCGGAGGCCACCGTCGACGGCCGGAACGTGACGTGGCGAGGCGGGAGCGAGGAGCTCTGGAGCGGTCCCTCGCTCACCGACGGCGAAGCGCGGGTCGTCTACGCCGACGCGGACGCGAGTCTCCCGGGAGTCCGGACGACCGCGGCACTGTGGGCCGACGTCCTCCCCATCTACCTCGACAACATCCGGACGTTCCTGGTGCCGACGGCGCTCGCGTTCGGCCTGCTCGCGGCTGGCGGTCTCACCGTCGCCCGGTACGGTGGGTCGCGCGTAGACCCCGAGACGGCCGGCCGCGCGGTCGCTGGGCTCGGCGTCGCGGCGACGCTCGCGGCGCTCGTCGGCGGCGTCGTCTGGGAGTCGACGAACAACGCCGCGGCGCTCGTTGGCCTCACCGGCCTCGCCGTCCTGCTGGGCGGCGTCGCCGTCGTGCGCCCGCGCTGGCTCCGGACGGCTCGCGGTGCGGCGCTGACCGGGGCCGCCGCCGCGCTCGGCTGTGCCGGCGTCGCAACGCTCGGGTCGTGGGTCACCCTCGCGGGACCGGTGCCAGCGACGGCGGGTGGGCTCGTCTCCTGGTGGACGTTCCTGCTCCCGGTGGCGCTGTCGCCCGCCGCCGGCCTGCTGGTCGCCCAGGGGCGACCGGTCGCCGGATGGGGGCTACTCGTCGCCGCGCTGGTCGTCGCCGGAGCGGTCTTCCTCCCGGTGGCGACGCGACCGTTCGGACTGCTCCTGTTCGCCATGTTCGCGGGCGCGGCGCTTGCGGCCGTCGCGGCGACGCCGCTCGCGACGCTGGGCGCGTCGTTCGCCCGTGACTGACCCCCTTCGAAGCGCTTAATGGCCGGGTTTCCGAAGCGACGGGCATGAAGCGGCTCATCATCCACGGGGACCCCGGCATCCGCAAGGACGGCATCATCGAGGTGGACGGCGAGGAGTACTACTGTTTCTCCGTCTCGCGACAGGGCGACTGGCACGGCCCCGACGAGGTGCAACTGTGGTGTACGGTCGGCTCCGAGGACGAACTCGAGACGTTCGAGCGCCGCGACTTCATCCCGATGCATCTCGACGTGGAAGCCGTCGACGCCGGCGCCGTCGAGGTCATCAAGGCGAAGGGCGACCTCGCGGTATAGACACCCACCGTTCTGCACCTCGCTCGTCGCGGCTGAACCGCATCACGCCTCCGCCGCTCGGCGGATGCTCCGAGCGACTCAGCCCGACGACCCCAACCGCTCTTGCTCCACCTCGAGTAGTACCACGTCGCCGTACCGACCCTCGACGCTCACGCCGTCGACCTGCTGGACCGTGATGTCGCCGTACCGGGCCCGCTCGGCCGGGCCGACGTACACGTACTCCACGTCGTACTCCGCGAGCAGTTGCCGCTGTGTGGTCGCCTCGCCCGTGTAGATGGCCCGGGTGTCGGTCACCCGCCGGTCGTACGCCTCCTGGGAGCGGTACTGCGCCTCGTGGAACCAGCCGGCGACGGTCGGGAGGCCGGTCAGGCTGGCGGGGGCGCTTGCGCCCTTCCCCTCGCTTGGTCGCCAGTAGTAGCCGGCGGGCGCGGCGGTGACGATGTGGGGTCGGCCCTCCTCGCGGTCGAGCCGCCGGATGGCCTCGGCCTCGCCGGGGTGGCGGACCTCGAGAAACGCCGTCGCGTCGAGCGTCGGTCCAACCTCGTTGGCGGTCGGACTGCCGCGGTCGAAGTGTTGCGGGAGCGCGAACCCGGCGTACAGTGACGTGGAGAACAGCAACAGCACCGCGAGCGCGCGCCCGAACCGTCGCCACGTCGCCGCGTTCGGGGTCGACAGCGAGGAGCGGCCGGCGTCCGCGAGACGCGCCAGCACCACGCCCGCGGCCGGCGCCCACAGCACCCACACCTGGAGATACGACTTGAACACCGTGTTCAGCCGGTTGCCGGGGCCGTACTGCGGTTCCAGCACGTACGCGAACTCGACGAGCAGGACGATGCCCGCGCCGGCGACGACGAGCAAGGTCTCGAAGCCGGCGTCGCGACGGTCGCGCAACAGGAGCCAGCCGACGACGAGGACGGGCCCGAACAGACCGACCGCGGCGGCGTCGACGAGCACCGACGCGGCCAACAGCGCGACGGCGGCCGCGAAGGCGAGTGCCGGGCGCTCGAGGCCGGTGGCGGCCCGACGCGCGAGATACGGGACGAACGCGAGCAGGAACGCGCCGTGGACCACCAGTAGCCCGCCCAGCCCCGAGCGTGGCGGGAAGAACGCGACCGAGCGGCTGGACGCCGTTCCGAGCCAGAACGGAACGGCCCACACGATGGCGAGAACGACCGTCAGCGCCGCCAGCGCCAGCGCCACGCCGTCCCTGACGAGTTCGTTCCGCACCGTCAGCGGGTCGCCGTCGGGAATCGCGTCGGCCACGCGCTCGGGCAACAGCGACCGGGCGCTGGCCGGTGCGAGCGCGAGCGTCAGGAACGGCAGTCCCAGCGCCGCCGTCGCGAACGACCAGGTGTTGACGACGGCCATGAAGCCGGCGAGCGGCGGCCACAGCCCGAACACCAGCAGGCGACGCCGCCGGAGTTCGGTCGCTGGCGTGCGCCAGTAGGCGTAACAGAGCGCGGCAAAGAGAAGCATGAACCCCGTCGAGGTCATGTGCGCGTGCAGGTCGCCGTTGAGCCACGAGAACAGCGGAAACTCGTTGATGGTGCCCGAGATGACGCGGCTTGCCGACCAGTAGGAGAACGACTCGGGCGTCCACTGGAGCCCCTCGGAGGTCGCCCCCGTACTGCCGACGAGCGACCGCGCGACCCCGCTCGGGAACAGCCACAGCAGGACCTGGCCGACGGTGTAGAGGTTGGATGCCACACCCGCGAAGAAGGCCCCGACGCCCGCGGCGAGTCGCCGGGGGGCGCCGTGGTCGGCGGCGACGTTGCCGGCAAGCCCGTACGCGCCGGTGACGAGCATTGCGTAAAAGCCCGCCAGCGCGAGGTTGTAGGCGTAGGCGGCCGGCGTGAACGTGAGACGCGCCAGAAGCGACGCGACGAGGTGGCCGCCGTAGTAGTATTTGACCGGCTTTCCGGCGAACCACATGTCCTCCGGCGGGAGCCGGGACGCGCGCAACAGCGACTTCAGCAGGCCGTAATCGAGGAACTTCTCGCCGCCGAGCGGGTTCACCGCCGGGTCGACCGCGCGGATGGCGACGACCAGCAGGAACGCAAGCGAGAAGACGACGGCGACCTCGGCGTAGCTCCGGCGGTCTATCTCCACGGTGCGGCCGGCGTACAGCGACGCGGCGACGAGGACGACGACACCCGCCAGCAGGGCGACGTAGCCGAACCGGAGGTGGCCGACGAGATAGCCGACGACGCCCAGCGTCGCCAGCGCCGCCGCGAACGAGAACGCCGCACCCCGGTCGTGGAAGCGAGGGAACAGCGCCGCGACCACGGGGAGCGCGACCAGCCCGAGAACGAGGAAGACGGCGAGCCAGACGACGACGTAGCCGTACTGCATCACCGGTACAGCCGGGAGCGTCGGCCATACTTCTTTTGGACTCCGGGCGTGGGGGACAGCGGTCTCGCCCGGAGTCGAACCGCTTTTGCCGTCCGACGCGGACTCACGGGGTATGGACCGGTCGCTGGGCGTCGTGGTCCCCGCCTACCGCCCGGACGTGGACCGCCTCCGTGAGTACGTCGCGGCGGTCCACGACCGCCTCGACCCCGACGCCGTCCGCGTCGAACTCGACGCGCCCAGCCGCGCCACCGTCGACGCGCTGGCGAATATCGACGCCGACGTGGCGACGGTGCCGTACCGCCGCGGCAAGGGCGCGGCCGTCACCGCGGGGTTCGAGGCGCTCGCGACCGACCGGCTGTGTTTCCTCGATGCCGACGGCTCCACACCCGTCGACTCGGCCGCACGGGTCGTCGACGCCCTCGACGGTGCGGACCTCGCGGTCGGCTCCCGGCGCCACCCCGACGCCGAGGTGCGGAGCCACCAGACCGTCGCCCGGCGATTCCTCGGCGACGGGTTCGCGTGGGTCGCCCGCCGCCTGCTGGACGCGGACCTCTACGACTACCAGTGTGGCGCGAAGGCCATCTCCGCGGCGGCGTGGGACGACGTGCGCCAGCATCTCTACGAACCCGGCTTCGCGTGGGACGTGGAACTGGTGGCGATGGTCGCGGCGCTGGGCTACGAGGTGGCCGAAGTGCCCATCGCGTGGGAGGACCGCCCCGGGTCGACCGTCTCGCCCGTCAGCACCGCGGTCGACATGGGGCGGGCGCTGTTCGTCGCTCGCCACCGCGCCAAGCGACTCCAGGACAGTCGACTGCACGACGCGCTCGCGGCGACGCGCGACCAACCGATAGCGCTCGTCGACCGGGACCGATGAGCGTCGTCGACCGCCTCCAGGCGCGACTGCGGGCGCTGGCCCGCGTCGACCGCATCGGCCAGTTCGTCTCCGTCGGCGTCGCCGGCGCGTCGCTGGAGACGGCCATCGTGTTCCTGCTGACGGGGCTGTGGACGCTCCAGCCGCTCCCGGCGAAGGCCGTCGGCGCGGAGGCCTCCATCACGCTGATGTTCCTGTTGAACGACCAGTGGACGTTCGCCGACGAGGGCGAGGCGGGGCTGGTGTCGCTGGGCCGCCGCTACCTCAAGTCCCACGTCGTCCGTCTCGGGGGGCTGGCCGTCGCCTTCGCCACGCTGTACGTGCTCACCTCGTGGACGGACGTGCGACTCGTGGTGGCGGGCGCGAACCTCTGGCCGACCGTGGCGAACGTCGTCGGCATCGGGGTCGGGATGACCCTCAACTACGTCGCCGAGAGCCTGCTCACCTGGCGCGTCCACGCGCGGTAAGATTCCACAGGCGGCACGGCAATCACAACCCTTATTCATGCCACCCGAATACGGAGAGGTAGCGGGTTGGGATAGCCAGGAGATTCCGCCGGGCTCATAACCCGGAGACCGGTAGTTCAAATCTACCACCCGCTACTTCTCCGAGGGAGTAACGCCGCGAGGCTCGGGCTCGCGGCTCCGTCGACCGAGTGAAGTCGCCCGTGGAGATTCGAACCAGGGAGCGACCAGCGGGAGCGACCGTGGTTCAAATCTACCACCCGCTACGTCTCGCGTGAACTACGCTGGGAGCCTCGTGCTCGCGGCTCTCGTAAACCCGCTATCGCGTCAGGCTTCGGGTGCGTCGATACCGAGCTCCGAGAGCAACGTCTCGGCCGCGGCCGCGGACGACTCCGGCCCGCGGGCGGTCACGAGGTCGCCGTCGACCGTGACCGACGTATCGCTGTCGAGTTCGGCGTCCCAGTTGCCGCCGGCGGCCTCCACCTCGTCTTCGACGAGGTAGGGGAGCTTCCGGCCGTCGGGCATCAGGTCGTCGGCGTCGACGATGCCGTCCTCCCACTCGTTAGGGAACCCGGTCACGTCGCGGCCGTCGACGAGGAACCCGCCGTCGGAGTCACGCGTGAACCCGAGGATACCGACCGCGTGACAGACGACGAGCGCCGTCCCGTCGCCCTCCACGGCGTCCCGGAGCAGGGCGCGGGCGTGTCGGTCCTGGTTCACGTCCCACTCGGTGCCGTGGCCGCCGGGGAACACGACCGCGTCGTGCCCGTCGGCGTCGACCGCGGCCAGCGGCTCCGGGTCGTTCAGCCGCGGGTCCGTCTCGTGGACGCCCGCGACCCACTCGGCCGTCTCCTCGCCGACCTCGTCGGGGTCGACCGAGCGGTCGTCGATGACCGGTTCGCCGCCCGACGGCGTAGCGACGGTGATGTCGACCCCCGCCTCGTCGAGCGTGGTCAGCGGCTCGATGCATTCCTCGCCCCAGTAGCCTTCCTCGCTGACGACGAACAGTGCGGATGCCATCGCTCGATGGTAGGTGCGTGAGACGGGTAAAAGGGGAGGGCGCGACGGTCCGCCGGTTCAGTCGTCGCCGTGTTCGTCGACGACGACCACGTCGCCGTCGACGACGTCGACGTTGATGAGCGTCTTCGCCCGGTGGTTCGACTCGTCGAGTTTGTTCTCGCCGCCCACCTTCTTGATGACGGCGACGATGTCGACGACGTCGGCGCCGATGTCGTCCAGCGCGTCGACGATGGCGCTGAGCGTGCCGCCCGTCGAGAGCACGTCGTCGAGCACCAAGACGCGGTCGCCCGCCTCGACGTCGTTGATGTACATCTGCGACTCCGAGTAGCCGGTCTGCTGGAACAGCGGGGTCTCCCCCTCCAGCCCGTACTCGCGTTTGCGGATGACGACCAGCGGGATGTCGGTCATCAGCGACACCGCGGTGGAGATGTGGATGCCCATCGCCGCCGGCGTGACTATCTTGTCGACGTCTTCGAGGCTCGCCTTCCGGATTATCTTCACGACGATTTCGCGGAGGAGCGACGGCTCCAGCATCGGCACCCCGTCGCTGATGGGGTGGACGAAGTAGTGGTAGCCGTCTTTCTCGACTATCGGGGCGTCCCGGAGCGACTGGGCGAGTTTGTCCATGTCGCCGGTGGGTCGGGGGTGGGGTAAAAACTGACGGAAGGACCCAGCCCGGGGGGAGTCGCTCGCCGCTCGTTCGCCTGCTTTGAGAAGCTTAAAGTCCGCCGCGGGCACCGTTCCGGGCGTGCAACCGAGTCCCGCCGCGCTCGTGGCCGCGCTCGCGCTCCCGTTCCTCGGCGCGGCCGTCACCCCGCTCGTCTATCGCCTGCTGGGCGAGCGGACCGCCTACTACGCGGCGGCCGTCGCGGCCGCGTCGTTCGCGCTCGTCGCCGGCCAGTACGGGGTCGCGCTCCACGCCGACCCCGCCTCCAGCGGCGTCGCCTTCGAGTGGATTCCCGCGCTCGGCGTCTCGCTGTCGTTCTACCTCGACGGACTCGCGCTTCTCATCTCGTTTCTCGCGTCCGGCGTCGGCGTGCTCGTCTTCGTCTACTCCGGCGGCTACATGCACGGCGAACCGGGGCAGAAGAAGTACTACGCCACCCTGCTCGCGTTCATGGGGTCGATGCTCGGGGTGGCGCTGGCCGCCGACCTCGTCGCGCTGTTCGTGTTCTGGGAACTCACCTCCATCACCTCCTTCCTGCTCATCGGCCACTACCAGCGGACCGACTCCGGCCGCTACGCCGCCCGGAAGTCGATGCTCATCACCGTCTCCGGGGGGCTGTTCATGCTCGTCGGCTTCCTCGTGCTCGCGTTCGTCTCCGGACAGTCGCCCGAACTCGCGCGGACGTTCACGCTCGTCGGGAGCCCCGACTCGCTGATAGCCAACGCCGAAACCGTCCGCGCGGCGCTGGAATCGCGGGGGCTCCTCGTGCCGGTCATCGCGCTCGTCACCATCGGCGCGATGGCGAAGTCCGCACAGGTGCCGCTCCACATCTGGCTCCCGAACGCGATGGAGGCACCCACCCCGGTGTCGGCGTTCCTCCACTCCGCCACCATGGTCAAGGCCGGCGTCTACCTCGTCGGCCGGTTCCGCCCCCTGCTGTTGGCGGAGGCCGCCACCCCCGACTGGATGCTCGTCGTCGCCACCCTCGGCCTCGTTTCGATGACGATAACCGCGATGCTCGCCGTCGGCGCGACGGACATCAAGGAACTGCTCGCGTACTCGACGGCGTCGCATCTCGGCCTCATCATCGCGGGCTACGGACTGGCGACCGTCTACGGCGCGGAGACGGGCGCGTTCCACATCCTCAACCACGCCGTGTTCAAGGCGACGCTGTTCATGGTCGCGGGCATCGTCGCCCACGAGGCGGGTACCCGCTACATCCCCGACATCGCCGGCCTCCGGAAGGAGATGCCGATAACGGCCGCCATCACCGCCGTCGCCGCGCTGGGAATGGCGGGCGTGCCGCCGTTCAACGGCTTCTACTCGAAGGAACTGCTGTTCGAGGCGACCTACGAAATCGCCCACCAGCTCGGCGGCCTGTTCTGGCTCTACCCCGCGATTGCGGTGTTCGGGAGCGTGTTCACGTTCCTCTACTCGATTCGGTTCCTGATGCTGTTCTTCGGCGAGAAGCCCGACGACCTGCACGCTCACCGGCCGCCGTGGCCGATGCTCGCGCCGCCGCTGCTGCTCGCGGGAATCGCGGCCGTCATCGGTCTCGGCGGGGTGACCGGCACGCTCGGGTTCCATCTCACCCCGCTGGAGGAGTTCGTCGCGGCGGTGACCGCATCGAGCGCCGGCCCCGAGTTCCACGGGTTCTCCTACAAGTTCCCGACCTCGCTGTCGCCGTACGTGCTGATGAGCGTCGTCACCATCGTCGTCGGCGCCGCGGCGTACCCGTTCTACGACCGCCTCCACCGCGGTATCCGGCGGGCGCGAGCGGTCCCCGTGACGAGTCCGAACTGGTACTACAACACGGCGGTGACCGGGGCGAACAGCCTCTCGGTGCGGACCGCACGGGTCGTCCACAGCGGCGTCCTCCGCCGGTACGCCTACCCGGTGCTGGCGTCGGTCTGCGCGCTCGCGCTCGGCGGCTATCTCGCCGCGGGGGCGACCCTTCCCGGGTTCACCGGGTTCACGGCCAGCATGCCCGTCGCGCTCGTGTTGCTCACCGCTGTGCTGGGCGCCGTCGCCGTCGCCGTCGCCGGCTCGCACATCGCGGGCGTGCTGACGCTGTCCATCCTCGGGTTCATGGTGGCGGTCTTCTACGTGCTGGCGGCCGCCCCGGACCTCGCGCTCACGCAGTTGGTCATCGAGACGCTGGTGCTGGTCATCTTCCTGCTCGTGCTCGACCGCCTGCCGTCGTGGTACGGCGAACTGAAGCGGCGACAGGTGGCCGCCGACGTCGTGCTGTCCGCGACGGTGGGCGTCACCGTGTTCGTCACCGTCCTGCTGTCGACGGCCGCCTCGCCCGACGATGGCATCGCGCAGTTCTTCATCGAGACCGCGCCCGTCCCCGAGGAGCACGGCCGGTGGATACTCGACGCGGGCGGCGGCGGCAACATCGTCAACGTCATCCTCGTCGACTTCCGGGCGTTCGACACGCTCGGGGAGATAACGGTGGTGGCGATGGCGGCCCTCTCGGTGCTGACGCTCATCGGGATGCGACAGCGCGGGGAGCGGGGCCCCGGCGACGACGGAGGTGAGCGCGCGTGACACAGAAGCGCGAGCCGACGGTCATCGCCCGCACCGTCACCCGCACAGTCGTCCCGCTCATCCTGGTGACGGCGCTCGCCCTGCTGTTCCAGGGTCACAATCTCCCCGGCGGCGGGTTCATCGCGGGCGTGCTCACCTGCACGGGCGTCGCGCTCACGTACGTCATCTACGGCCGGGAGTTCCTCGGCCGCGAACTGCTCGGAGTGGAGGCCGGCGGCCCGGAGGTTCTCGAAGGGTTGCCGCGGCTGTACGCCCGCCTGTTCGCGGTCGGACTCGCCGTCGCCGTCACCGCGGGCCTCGTACCGATGCTCCTCGAGTTCCCGTTCCTGACGCAGGCCGTGTTGTTCCTGAAAGGCGTCCCCGTCTACGGCACGTTCGAGGTGGCGTCGGCGTTCGCGTTCGACCTCGGCGTCTACTTCGTCGTCGTCGGGGGACTGCTCACTATCGTCTCGGTGGTGGGAGCTGAATGACACAGTACGTGCTCGCGGTCGTGCTCGGCTTGCTGTTCGCGTTCGGGACGTTCCTCGTCCTGCGGCGCGACCTGGTGCGCGTCGTCTGGGGCGTCACCATCATGTCGCAGGCCACGAACGTCTACCTCGTCACGATGGGGGGGCTCTCCGGAAGCGTCCCGGTCGTCGCCCACGGCGCTCACGGCGGCGGTGGGAGCGTGACCGACCCGCTGGTGCAGGCGCTCGTGTTGACGGCCATCGTCATCGGGTTCGGGACGACGGCGTTCGCGCTCGTGTTGACCTACCGGGTGTACGAGGAGCACGGCACCATCGACCTGGAGGAACTGGGCGACTACGAGGCCGACCCGCTCGGAGGTGAGAACGATGGCGCCTGACCACGTCGTCCTCGCGCCGCTTCTGGCGGCGCTGGCGACCGCGGTGCTCGCACTTCTGGTCCGACCGTACCCCCGCGTCCAGCGGAGCGTGAGCCTGCTCGGGGGCGCCGGCTACGCCGTCGCCGTCGCCGTCCTGTTCCAGCGGGTCACCGCGGGCGGCACGCTCGTCTACCAACTGTCGAACTGGGACGCGCCGTTCGGCATCGTCGCCGTCGCGGACGCCCTCTCGGTGTTCATGCTCGCGCTGTCCGCGGCCGTCGCCGTGCCGGCGCTCGTCTTCTCGGTGCGGTATCTCGACGACGACGACCAGACGCTGTCGTACCACGCGCTGTTCCACTTCATGCTCGTCGGCGTCACCGGGTCGTTCCTCACGGGCGACATCTTCAACCTCTTCGTCTGGTTCGAGGTGATGCTCATGTCCTCGTACGTGCTCGTCGTGTTCTACTCGGGGCCGGAACACACCAAGGCCGCACTCCAGTACGCGGTGCTCAACCTCGTCGGGAGCGCCGTCATGCTGGTCTCCATCGGCGGTATCTACTCGGTGACCGGCACGCTCAACATGGCCGACATCACCCGTCGGCTGGCCGCCCCCGCGGAGTACGGCATCGCGGAATCGGTGCCGGCGGTGCTGGGGCTGTCGGCCGTTCTCTTTGCCGTGTTCGCGCTGAAGGCCGGCATCGTCCCGTTCCAGTTCTGGGTGCCCGCCGCCTACCGGGCCGCGCCCGCCCCGGTGACGGCGGTGCTGGCCGGCGTCGTCAAGAAGGTGGGCGTGTACGCCATCGTCCGACTCTACTTCACGGTGTTCGCCGCCGCCACGCTCCCCGTCTCCCTGCCGTTCGTGTCGGGCGACTCGTTCCTCGCGTTCTTCGGGCCGGTGCTGTTCGTGATGGCCGCCGCGAGCATCCTGTTGGGCGGCGTCGGTGCGGTCAACCAGCCCGACATCGACGGCCTGCTCGCGTACTCCTCCATCGGCCAGGTCGGGTTCATCATCCTGCCGCTGGCGGTGGGCGCGACTGTGCCCGCCGTCCGGGAACTCGCGATTGCGGCCGCGCTGGTGTACGCACTGAACCACGCGCTGGCGAAGGGCCTCCTCTTTCTCGCGTCGGGCGCGACGTTCCGGGGCGTCGGCTCCGACCGGTTCGACGTCCTCGGGGGACTCTCCGAGCGAGACCCGTGGCTGGCGGGTGCGTTCTTCGTCGGCGCGCTCTCGCTGGTCGGGATTCCGCCGCTGTCGGGCTTCTTCGGCAAACTGCTCGTGTTCGACGTGGGCGTCCGCGCCGAGTCGACGCTCCTTCTGGCCGCGGCACTCGCCGGCGCGGTGTTCACCATCGCGTACTTCTCGCGGGCGTGGAACCGGGCGTTCTGGGGCGAACCGGTCGCGTACGACCGCGACGCGCCGCTGGTGGCCGTCGTCGTCCTGCTGGCGGCTGTCGTCGTTCTCGTGGGCGTCGGCTTCGACCCCGTGATGGACGCCGCACGCCGTGCCGCCGAGGCGGCCGTGAACCGAAGCGAGTACGTGGACGCGGTTCTGGGGGTGAACCGATGAGAGCGCGCAAGTGGCCGCTCCTCGGACTGATGCTCGCGGTGCTGTGGCTGTTCGTCAGGGGCGTCCACCTCGACGCCGTCGTCGGCGAGTTCCTCATCGGTCTCGCCGTCGGGATGCCCGTCGCGTACGTCCTGCGCCGGTTCTACACCGAACGGGTCCACGTCGGCGGCTCCCTGCGCTCGATACCGTGGATACTCCGGTATCTCGCGGTGTTCATCTACGAACTGCTGACCGCGAACGTCGACGTGGCCTACCGGGTGCTCCACCCGAGCCTCCCCATCGACCCGGACGTCATCGCGGTCCCCCTGCGAGTGGAGTCGGACGCGGCGATAACCACCATCGCCAACTCCATCACGCTCACGCCGGGGACGCTGACGATGGACCACGACAGCGAGACGAACACGCTGTACGTCCACGCCATCGTCGGCGACGTCGACAGCGTCGTCGCGCCCATCCGAACGTGGGAGGATTACGCGCTGTACATCTTCGACGAGGACGCGAGCCCCTCGGACCCGGCACCGGCGGCCCGGAGCGGCCGCGAGCGGGGTGGTCGCCGTGAGTAGCCCCCTGCTCGACGCGGCCGTGCTGGTCGGCCTCGTCGTCTCCGCGCTGGTGACGCTGGGGGCCGGCTACCGCGTCATCCGCGGCCCGACGACGCCCGACAGGGTAGTCGCGCTCGACACCATCGGCACGAACGTCGTCGCCATCGCGGTGCTGTACGCCATCGACCAGGGCCGTGGGCTGTTCGTCGACGTGGCGCTGGTGCTGGCCATCATCGGGTTCATCAGCACCATCGCCGTCGCACGCTACGTCACGGAGGGTGACATCATCGAATGATCCGAGATTACGCCACCATCGCGCTCATCGCCGTCGGGGCGTTCTTCCTCGTCGTGGGGACCGTCGGCCTGCTCCGCCTGCCGGACGTCTACAACCGGATGCACGCCACCTCGAAGGCCACCACCCTTGGGGCCGCGAGTATCTTCCTCGCCGGGTTCGTCCAGTTCGGGCCGACCGGCGCGGGCCTCGTCTGTCTGGTCGGTATCGTGTTCCTGTTCCTGACCGCGCCGACGGGCGCCCACGTCGTCTCCCGGGCCGCCCAGCGGATGGGCGTCGACTTCGCGGGCGGCGTGGTCTGGCCCGGCGGCGACAGCGAGGACGTCGACGACCCAACCGAGTAGCCGCACAACCTCTTTGGCTACCGACGTTGACGGGCGCGCCATGGCCCGCCACCGCGCCAACTACGCACTGCTCCCCGTCCTGGAGCATCTCGGCCCCGACAGCGGGAGCCTCGACGTACCGTGGGCGACGTTCGTCGGCGACCGCTCCTCGCGGCTGACGTTCTCGGTGCCGACCGCCGACCCCACCGACGCCTACCTCGAACTGCAGGCGTACGACGTGGACACGTACGGCCACGAGATACACGTCAACGGCACCGCCCTCTCGGGGTTCGACGTGCCGCCCGGCGACGGCTGGCAGTTGTGGCTCGACGCCGTCACGGACGCCGACCTGCACGCGGGCGAGAACGAGGTCCGGGTCCACCGCGACACGGCGAGCGAGGACGCCTTCGCCGTCGGCAACGTCGTCGTCCACTGGCGAGAACCCGTCGAGTGAGCCGGCTCAGTCGTCGAGTTCGCCCGCCAGTTCCTCCGCGAGTCGGAGGCCGAGTCCCGTCTTCGTTCCGGCGTACTCGGTGACGCGGTTCGGGCGGACGAACAGGACCCGGGTGTCGTCGGCGCCGAGCACGTCCGAGCGGTTGGCGACGACGAAGGCGAGGGCCGTCCGGTCGAGCTGTTCGCGCGCCTTCTCGACGAGCGCCTCGTCGTCGCCGGCCGTCTCCAGTTTGAAGCCGACGATGGGCAACTCGGGGTGCGCCTCGCGCACGCTGTCGATGAGCTTCGGCGTCGCCTCCAGCTCGAGCGTGAGGTCCTGTCCGGAGCGTATCTTCTCGTCGCTCGCGGCGACCGTGTAATCGGAGATGGCCGCCGCCGACACCAGCGCGTCCGCGTCGCCGGCGTGGGCCTCGACGGCGCCGAGCATCTCCGCCGCGGATTCGACCTGCTCGACGCGGGCGTACGGCACCTCGGGGCCGTCGTGGACCAGTACCACGTCGGCGCCGCGGACGTAACAGCCCCGCGCAACCGCCCGGCCCGTGCGGCCCGACGCGCGGTTCGTGATGGTCCGCACGGGGTCGATGGCCTCGCTGGTCGCGCCGGAGGTGACGACGACGGTGCGGCCGTCCAGCGGCGAGCCACCGACCGCCCGGGCGGTCTCCGTGACGATGGCCTCCTCGGTGGCGATCTTCGCTTTCCCCTCCTCGACGCGCGGCTCAACGAACGCGACGCCCCACTCCTCGAGCGTGTCGAGCGAGTCGAGGACGCCGGGGTGGTCGTACATCGGCTCGTGCATCGCGGGGGCGACGACGACGGGGACGCCCTGTCCGAGCGCGACCGTCGCGCAGGTGGTGACGGTCGTGTCGTCGACCGCGTGGGCCATCTTCGAGCAGGTGTTCGCCGTCGCGGGCGCGAGCAGGAACACGTCGGCCCAGCCGTCGTCGCCGAACAACTCGACGTGCTCGACGGCGCCGGTTATCTCGGTGACGACGGGGTTGTCGGTGGCGAACTCCAGGGCCCACGGGTGGAGGATGCCGCGCGCGCTGTCGGTCATCACGGCCCGCACCTCGGCGCCGTGTCGGCGGAGTTCGTGTGCGAGTTCCACCGTCTTGACCGCCGCGATGCTGCCCGACACGCCCAGCGCGACGTTGGCGCCCTCCAGCATACCTGAGGGGTGGAAGCCACGGGTATTCAGTCTTCGGCGTCGGGTCGGTAGCTTCTTTGCCGTCCTCGGCGCGCTCCCGACATGGTCATCGCCGACTCTCCGGTCCCCCGCCTCGGACTCGGGACCTGGCAGAACACCGAGTTCGAGCAGTGCCGCGACAGCGTCCGAACCGCTCTGGAGATGGGTTATCGACACGTCGACACCGCCGAACTGTACGACAACGAGGAGCCAGTCGGCGCCGGCATCGAGGCCGCCGACGTGCCCCGCGAGGAGGTGTATCTGGCGACGAAGGTGCTCCACCCCCGCCACGTCGAGGGCGACCCCACCCGCGCGTCCATCCGGGAGGCGGTCGACGGCTGTCTCTCGCGGCTCGGCGTCGACAGCGTCGACCTCATGTACGTCCACTGGCCCGTCGACTACGACCTCGACGTGGTCCACACGACGCTCGCGGAGCTCCGCGACGAGGGGCGTATCGACGACGTGGCCGTCAGCAACTACACCCCTGACCACGTCGAGCGGGCGCTGGACGTCGACCCCGACGTCGTCGCCAACCAGGTCGAACTCCACCCGTTGCTCCCGCAGGCAGAGCTCCGCGAGTTCTGCGCGGAGGTTGGCGTCGACGTGGTCGCGTACGCACCGCTCGCCCACGGCGAGGTGTTCGACGTGCCCGAACTCCAGCGGGTGGCCGACGACCACGGCGTCAGCGTCGCACGGGCGACGCTGGCGTGGCATCTCGCACACGGCGTCGCGGCGGTGCCGAAAGCGACCGGCGAGGAGCATATCCGCGACAACTGGGCCGCGCGGACGCTCGACCTCCCGGAGTCGGACGTGGCGGCCATCGACGACATCGACCGCCGCGAGCGGTTCTTCGACTCCGACTACGCGCCCGACTGGTGAGCGGGGCTACTCGTCGTCCGCGACGGACGGGTGCATCGTCGGCGGTTCGTCCTGTGGCTCCGCGAACGCCTCCCGCAACCGCTCCAGCGACGCCTGCTCGCGCTGTTCGCGTTCCTCCGCGCTTATCTCCTCACAGCCCGGCGGTACCTCGCGACCCCGGTCGGTGAAGTAGCCCTCGGGCGCGACCCAGTCGTGATAGAACGGCTCGTCGCTGTCGTCGATGAGCGTCAGCGCCACCTCCGCGCCGTGGCCCGCCGCGACGACCGTCTGGTGGGGTTTCTCGGCGACGCGGCCCGCCGCGTACAGCCCGTCGACGCCCGTGCGCCCGAAGTCGTCGACGTCGACGTACGTCTTCGAACCGCGCTTCGTGAGCCCCACCCCGTCCAGTTCCGCGAGGTGGTCGGTGTCGGACCACGACGCCACGACCGCGTACGCCGTCGAGAGGTCCGACTCGCCGTCGGCGTCCTCGACGCGGAGCCGGAGCCCCTCGTCCGTCTCCGTCAGTCGGGTGACTCGCGCCTCGCGGAAGTCGACGCCGTTCTCCTCGGCCTGCTCGCGCACGAGCGAGAGGAACGTGCGAGCGTTCACCCCCAGCGGGAACCCGGGGACGTTCTCGAGGTGGGCGTTCCGTGCGAGTATCGACTCCCCGTGGTCGACGACGAGCGTATCGAGGCCCGCGCGGGCCGTGAAGATGGCCGCGGTCATCCCCGCCACGCCTCCGCCGACGACTGCGACGTCCGTGTCCATACCGGGGGTCGGCGGCCGGGGATTACCAAGGGCACGGTTCCGCTCCGGCCTCGAACCGTCGGAACCCTTAGGGAGCGACCGTCCGAACGCGCTGTGTGGACGCAGTCGAGGTTACCACCGTCGTCTATCTCCCCCGGGAGGAGGTGTACGAGTTCCTCACCGACTTCCCGGGATACGCGCGGTACTCGAAACATCTCGACGGCGTCGACCAGTACGGCGACGGCTCGCCGGGCACCGAGTACGCGCTCCACTTCACGTGGTGGAAGCTCTCCTACACCGCCCGCTCGGAGGTGACCGCGACCGACAAGCCCGCCCGCATCGACTGGCGGCTGACGAAAGACCTGAAAGCGACCGGCTACTGGGCCATCGAATCGGAGGTCCCCCCCGACGACCGCGACGTGGCGACGCGGGTCCGGTTTCGCGTCGAGTACCACCCCGACACTGCCAACGAGGACGCCATCAGCCTCCCGCGATTCGTCTCCTGGGACTGGCTGTTCGAGAAACTGGAGCCGAAGGTGCGCGAGGAAGCCGAGCGTGTCGTCCGCCGCATCGTCCGCGACCTCGAAGGCGAGGCGCGGCCGGTCGAGTTGGAAATCGAGACCTACTGATCGTAGTCGCCGCCGTAGCGCATCAGGAAGTACGCCAGCCCCAGCGTCGACGCCATGCCGATGACGGAGGCGATGCCGAGCGTGCGGGCGCTGTCCGGCACCGGCGGCGGGCCGGCGTCCGGCGCTGGCGTCGATATCTCCTCGACCACCTCGACGGTGCCGAGCATCCCCGCGGTCCGGTGGGGTTCACAGGCGTACTCGTAGGTGCCCAGCGTCTCGAACGTGTGGGAGTACTCGTAGCCGGTGTCGTACAGCGTGCTCGCGCCGCCCTCTGTGCCGCCCCAGTCGGCCCCCTCCGGCTGGGAGTCGACCACGATGTTGTGGCCGTCCGACTCCCAGACGAAGTTGACGGTGCTTCCGGGGGTGACGGTGACCGTCTCCGGTTCGAACACGAGGTCCCCGCCCGGACCGACGATGACCTCCTTGGTTAGTCCGCCGCCGCCCGAGCCCCCGGGTGTAGCGGTCTCGTTGCCGCCGGGCGTCGAGGTGGTCGTGCTCGTCGTGTTCGTGGCGTTACCCTCCTGGGCCGCCGCGGATCCGGCGGCCGCGGAGGCCGCGGTCGCGCCGGTGGCCGCACGGAGGAACCCACGGCGACTGACCGACGACGTGTCGTCCGCGCTCATACCCCGACGTTCGGAACACCCGCCCCTGAAGCTTCCGCTTTCGCCGGCCGTTGCCGCCTCCCGGTCCCGGCGGTCACAGCGTGTAGTCGGACCCGCCGCTCTCGGTCTCGAGGAACGCCACCGCGAGGTCGAGACACGCCCGTACGTCGTCGTGATGGACGGCTTCGGTGGGCGTGTGGAGATACCGGGTTGGAACCGAGATGGCGCCCGCGGGCTTGGCACCGCCGCGGAACTGCAGGCCGCCGGTGTCGGTGCCGCCCGTCGGCAGTATCTCCGGCTGGTGGGGGATCGACCGCTCGTCGGCGACCATCCGTAGCCGGCGGTTGAGCTTCGGGTTAGTGATACTCGAGGAGTCCTTCAGTTTGATGCCGGCACCCTCGCCGAGGCGGGTGACGTGCTCGCCGCTCTCGACGCCCGGCACGTCGTTGGCGACCGTGGTGTCGAGCGCCAGCACCACGTCGGCGTCCACGTCGACTCCGAGCGCCATCGCGCCGCGCAGGCCGACCTCCTCCTGTGCGGTCGCCGCGAAGTGGACCGTCACCTCCGGGTCGGTCAGCGCGCGGGCCGCCTCCACGAGCGCGAGCACCGACACGCGGTTGTCGAGCGACTTCCCGGTGACGTGCTCGCCGACGCGTTCGGTCCGCTGGTCGGTCGTGACGAGGTCGCCGACGGCGACCCGCTCGTCGACCTCGGTGGCCGGCAACCCGAGGTCGACGCGGACGTCGGCAACCTCCTCGCTGGCGTCGAGGTCCTCGTCGTCGAGCGTGTGGACCGGCGGGCTCCCGATGACTCCCGGCAGGTCGCCGTCCTCGGCGTGGACCGTGACGCGCTGGGCTTTCAGCACGCGGGGGTCCCAACCCCCCAGCGGCTCCAGCCCCAGGAAGCCGTCGTCGACGTGGCTGACCATGAACCCGATTTCGTCCATGTGGGCCGCGACGAGCACCTCCGTGTCGCCGCCGTCGACGGTGCCGACGACGTTGCCCATCGCGTCCGAGCGGAGGCGGTCGACTTCCGGGGCGAGTTCCCGGCGCACGACCTCGCGTACCCGGTCCTCGTAGCCGGGGACGCCGCTCGTCTCGGTCAACTCCACCAGCAACTCGTAGTCGAACGGAAGGTCGTCACCGTGCATAGCCAGCGTCGGGGACGGGCGGGCATAAACGCTGGCGGTCGTGGCGAGCAGGCGACGCGTGGGGTGTCTCGGCCGGCGCGTCGCGCCACCGCCGGGACCGGGCCGAGCCCTCGAGTCAGGTCACGCGACGGGTGGTTCGCTCTCGTATATAAACGTCGGCCCACCACCGGCGACGCGACGGGCGTTACACGTTCCGGTCGACGACGAACTCGGTGAACGCGGCCAACTGCTCGGCGTTCTCCTCGCGGAGGTCCGCGTCCGCGAGATGGTCACGCGCGCTGGCCGCGAGTTCGAGCGCCGTCTCGCGGGCGTACTCGACGGCGTCGGCCTCGCGCATGATGTCGATGGCCTCCAGCACGTCCTCGTCGGTGTTGTCGTCGGCCCACAGAATCTCCTCGAGGCGGGCGACGTCCTCGGCGGGCGCCGTCTCGGCGGTGTGGATGGCCATCAGGGTCTTTTTCCCCTCGCGGATGTCGTTGCCCATTCCCTTGCCGAACTCGCCCCCGTGGTCCGCCGCATGTTCGACGTCGAGGATGTCGTCGGCTATCTGAAACGCGATGGCCATCCGCTCGGCGTAGGCGGCGACGGCGTCCTCGTCCTCGCGACTGTCGGTGACGATGGCCGCGAGGCGGGCGACGATGCGCCCGAGACAGCCGGTCTTGCAGGCACACATCTCCAGATACTGCGCCTCGTCGACGCGTATCTCGCGTTCGTTGTGCCAGTAGATGTCCATCCCCTGTCCGAGATGCGTGCGGTTCAGTTCGTACATCAGCATCTCGTAGGCCGCCAGCCGCGTCTCCGCATCGAGGTCCGCGGGGTTCCGGGTGATGACCTTCAGCGGCAGGAAGTACATCGCGTTGCCGGCGTTGAGCGCCACGTCGGCGCCGTACTCGTGGTGGAGCGCGGGCTCCCCCCGGCGCATCGAGGCGCCGTCCTCCACGTCGTCGACGATGATGGTACCGTTGTGGAGTATCTCCGGGATGGCGGCGTACGGCAGGTAGTCGTGTGGGTCCTCACCGAACCCCTCGACGAGCAACAGACAGACGATGGCGCGCCAGCGCTTTCCTCCACGATCGAGCAGGTCCCAGATGGGGTCGGCCAGCGCACGCTGGACCGCGTCCGGGTCGTAGGTGTACGAGGGGTCACCGAAGAACGCCGCGAGGTAGTCGTCGTCGACGTCGCGGGGGAGCAGTCCGGCTATCGCCTCGTCGACCACCGGCCGCCACTCCTCGAGAACCTCGCGCATGTCACCTCGGTGTCCGGCGGGGGGTAAAACGCTTGCGTGCCGCGACTCGGCGACCGGCCCGAAACCACTTTCCTGCCGGCCGTCGGCGGACCCGTATGGACTGGATCGGCGAGACGTTCACCTCCGAGGTCGGCTGGAGCCATCTCGAGACGCTGGTCGACATCGGGGACCGGATGGCCGGCTCCGACGGCGAACTGCAGGCGGCCCGGGCCACGCGCCGCGCGCTGGCCGAGCACGCGGACGACGCGTGGCTGGAGGAGTTCGACATCCAGGGGTGGACCCGCGGGTCGTCGGCCATCGAGGCCGGCGACGAGCGACTCGACTGCATCGCACTCCCCCGGTCTCCCGGCGAGTCGGTCACCGCGGAGTTCGTCGACCTCGGCTACGGGCTCCCGGACGACTTCAAGGAGGCCGACCTGGAGGGGAAGGTGGTGATGTGCGCCTCGAACGTCCCCTCGTGGTACGACCGCCTCGTCCACCGACGCGAGAAGTACTACCACGCCGTCGAGGCCGGCGCCGCGGTGTTCGTGTTCCGCAACCACGTCGAGGGCTGTCTCGCACCGACCGGGAGCGTCGGTACCGAGGCCCGACCAGTCGGGGACATCCCCGCGGTGGGCGTCTCGAAGGAGGTGGGGACGCGGCTGGCGCGCCGCCACGACGGCGAGTCAGTGACCGTCTCGGTCGAGGCCGCGACCCACGACGCCACCTCCCAGAACGTCCACGCGACGCTGGGCGGGGACGGCGACGCCGACGAGCGCGTGCTGGTGACGAGCCACGTCGACGCCCACGACATCGCGGAGGGGGCCGTGGACAACGGCGCCGGGACGGCGATGGTCGTGGAACTCGCGCGGGTGCTCGCGGCGCGCCGCGACGACCTCGAGACGCCCGTGGAGTTCGTCTGCTTCGGCGCCGAGGAGGTCGGACTGGAGGGGTCGGAGCATCTCGCCGACGCGGTCGACCCCGAGCGCGTGAAAGCAGTCGTGAACAACGACGGCGTCGTCCGGGGGCGCGACCTCGCGGCGTACAGCCACGGGTTCCCCGAGTTGCGCGCCGCGGCCGAGCGGGTGAGCGACCGCCTCGACCACCCCATCACGGTGACGCCCGAGCACGGTCCCCACAGCGACCACTGGCCGTTCGTCGAGCGGGGACTCCCGGGCTACCACCTCCACTCGGAGACCGGCGACGAGGGGCGCGGCTGGGGGCACACCCGCGCGGACACGCTCGACAAACTGGAGAAGCGGAACTTCCGCGAGTTGGCTATCGTGCTGGCGGAACTCGTGGTGGAGGTTGCCAGCGACCGGACGGCCGCCGACCACCGCGACACCGACGCCATCGCCCGCGAACTCGAAGCGCAGGACCTCGCGGAAGGGATGAAGGTGACCGGCGACTGGCCGTACTAGCGAACCCGTATCTCGCCGTCCCCCTCGACGACGACGGTCCGTGATTCGACCTCGAACGAGAGCGTCCAGTCGGTGCCGCCGTGCCGGTGGAGCGCCTCGACGGCGTCGAGGTCGACCGCCTCGTACAGCGCGAGGTCGGTTGCGTCCCGTCCGGTGGCGGCCGCGACGGCCTCCGCTATCAGCGTGCCCAGCGGCACGTCCGGGTCGTCGAATCGCCGTGTGCTCTCTCCCTCCTGCACGCGAGCATCGATGGTTACAGCGCCCATACCTGTCGGTGCCAACGTTGTGGGTAATGAACGTTCGTCAGACGCCCGTCGGACGGCTCAGACGATGCCGTTCCAGATGGGCGCGACGATGAAGAACAGCGTCTGGTAGGCGATGTACGCGAGCGCCAGAAGCGATGCGGCGATGGCGCCCTTCGGGCGTTCGAGGTCCACGCCGCGGCGCACCTCCACCTGTCGGGACTCGAACTCGAACAGGTCGGTGATGAACACGCCGAGGAAGAGGGTGGCAAACACCATCCCGCCGTGCTGGTGGACCGTGAGGTAGTAGAACGACCCGACGACGAGCAGGACGTTCGTGCCGACCCGAAGCGGGTGCCGCGAGAGGTCCGTCCAGTCGCCCGACTCCGCCTGCTGTTGGTGCTGTTTGAACTCGAGGGCTCGCCCGGCGATGTTGACGACCAGAAGCGCCAACAGCACGTACGCGATGTAGGGGGCGAGAATCGCGTCGATGGGTCCGAACAGCGACACGAACGGTTCCATACCCGAGTCTCCGTACCTGTCCCATTAAGACCTTTCCAATTCGACGGCCACCCTACCCGAAGACGCCGTAGCTCTCGGGCACCACCGCGAGGGAGACGGTGTCGTCGCGTGCGACCCGCACCGTCTCGCCGGGGACGACCGCACCGGCCGTCCGGTCGTCGGCGAGCAACTCGACGGGCGTCTCGTCGCGCTCGACGGTGAGTTCGACGCCGTCCATCGGGAGCACCCAGTCGTCCTGGTCGGTGGCGAACGGCGACACCGGTACCACCGAGAGGACGTCCGCGCCGGGGCGAACGACCGGACTGCCGGCCGCGCCCGCGTACCCCTGGGAGCCGGCGGGCGTTGCGACGACCACGCCGTCGGCACGGAACCGGCCGACCCGTTCGCCGTCAAACCGGACGGTGTACTCGGAGATGCGGGCCGGTTCGGCGGTCACGAGCATCACGTCCTGGAGCGCGCGGGCCGTCCCCAGCGGCGACTCGACGGCCAGCACCGGGTAGTCGACCGACTCGAACTCCCCCTCGACCAGCCGCTCGACGGCCGGGGCGACCGCCATCCCCGGCACGGACCGCACGGCACGACCCGACTCCACGGGTAGTATCGGCGCGGTGACGCCCGCGCGTACCGCCGCCAGCAGGCCTGCCTCGCCGATGGCGACCACGACCGCCGCGTCAGTTGCCGCGACGGTGCGGGCGTCGGCAACCTTCGGACGGCCGCCGGCACGCTCGACGGCCGCCACGACCGCCTCGTGGTCGCCGACCACCCCGACCGTCGGCACCGTCCGGTTCCCGCTCATCACCGGCATCTCGCTTTCGGCCGGCAAAAGGGTGCGGGATACGCGCCGCTGTCCGGTGGCGAAACGGAGGAGGAACGCGTGGCGTTACTCGGGGATCTCGGGCTCGTCGCGGTACGCCTCGAGCGCCTTGCGATACATCGGGATGACCATCACGAACGTGAGGAACCCGAGGACGGCGAACCAGAAGAACGCGTCCTTCAGGATGAGGGCCATGGCGTCGTAGATGGTGCCCGAGGAGGTACACTCGCCGATGAGCTGTGCCCCCTCGAAGCTCGGCGTACAGTACCAGCCCGCAAGCGTCATCCACGCGAGCCCCGCGGTGACGAGGATGCCGAAGCCCTTGGCGAATTCGTCAGCCATTATCCGAGCGTTGGTCAGCCGCGTCTTTAGGTTTTCCCATCCCGACCGGCCGGCCGGGTGGCTGGCTCCCCGGCCGGCTCACCCCTTCATCATCCCCTCGGCCTTGAACCGCGTGCCGAGGACGTAGACGACGATGCCGGCACCCAGGAAGACGAACCCGAGGATACCCACCGCGAAGCTCAGACTGCCCGCCGAGACGCTGAGGCCGACCGCGGACAGAAGCGAGACGAGCGCGCGTCGGACGAGGCTCCCCTGAATCGTCGCCGCGTCGAACATGGCAAAGGCGAGCATCACGAACACGACGGCGAACAGCGTCGAGAACACGGTGACGGACTTGTACACGTCCAGCGGCACCTCGACGTTGCGCCCGCCCGGCCCCGCTCCGGCCGCCGGGTCGCCCTCCTCGCCGGCGTCCGGAGGCTCGCTGTCGGTCATCGTCGGAGGAAGGGGCGCGAGGAACTTGACTCCCGCGTTCGCGGGCTCGAACTGACGCGGCGCTGTGAGGGGAGAAACGAGCGGAACGGTGGGGCGTTACTTCGGCGGCCGGAGCCGGTAGTAGCGCCGGTTGAGTTCGAACATGTACCCCTCCCGCATCGACTTGAACACGGCGTAGCTGATGAACGCCGTCACCAGCGGGAGCAGGAATGACAGGTCGAACAGTAGCTTCGAGTCCATCGGGATGAGGTTCTTCACCGCCAGCGCGGCGATGGTGATGGAGAACACGACGCCGCCGACGCCGACGGCCGCCCAGAACGGCTGTTCGACCGGCCGGCGGGCGGACCCCTTGTTGAGGAACGGGACGACGGCGATGGCGCCGACGACGACCAGGTTGGCGAGCACGCCGTACGTCTGGTCGGCCATGAGCTTGCTACCGCCCAGCAACGCGATTTCGGGGTTGAGCGGGCCGAGCTTTAGCAGACCGAACGACCAGTAGAGATACCAGTCCGGCAGGATGATGGCCGGCGTCTGGTTGCCGTTCGCCGGCGCCGCGATGTGGGGCGGGAGGCTCGCGGCAAGGAAGATTATCATGCCCACGAAGAACGACGTGAGCGCGAGGTTCCGGACCATCTCGTGGGGCCACGCCGGGAACGCGAGCACGTCGCGCTCGACGTAGTCGGACTCCACGCGGAGGTCCTGGTCCTCGCGGCGGGCGCGCTCGAAGTACTCGTAGGTCAGCCGGGGGAGCCCCTCGGTGCGCTCCTTGCGCTCGCTCCAGGTGGGGGTCTCGTCGTCCGGCGGGACGATGCCGGTGCCGTCCGCGGCGATTTCCGTGTCGTTGTTGTCGTCGGTCATGGTATCAGTGCGGTTCCGCGATGCCCTGCATCCAGACGATGCCGATGTGGATGGCGATGAGTGCGGTCGTGATGAACGGCAGGAAGAACACGTGCAGGATGTACATCCGCATCAGCGTCGCCTGCCCGAGCGTGTACCCACCGAACAGTAGCTGTGCGACCCACTCGCCCGCGATGGGGATGGACAGCGCCATGTTGACGCCGATGGTCCCCGCCCAGTAGGCGAGCTGGTCCCACGGGAGCAGGTAGCCGGTGTAGCCGAACACCATCGTCACCGAGATGAGGATGATGCCGATTATCCAGTTCAGCTCCCGCGGCTCCTTGTACGCGCCCGTGAAGTAGACGCGGAGCATGTGGAGGAACACCGCCGCCGTCATTACCTGTGCGGACCAGCGGTGGAGGCTCCGCAGGAAGAAGCCGAACCGCATCTCCGTCATCAGGAACGTGATGGAGTTGTACGCGGTGGAGGGGTCGCCCGCCGTCGCCGGCGAGTAGTAGAACCCCAGGAGCGCGCCCGATATGGCCGCCACCACGTACGCGATGGTACTGAACGACCCCAACGCGTACAGCGGGTACCAGTACCAGAACTTGTTGTCCAGGTTGTACTGTTCGGTGTGGCTCTTCGGCATCTGCATGTTGACCTTGTAGTAGAGGTCCTCGAGCAGTTCGAGGTAGTCGACAAGGCGCAGACGCTTGTCGAGCCACATCAGGGTGGTGAGATACGCCGTCTCGACGGGGGTGAGGTCCCGCTCCTTCATCCACCCTTCGTGGTCGTGTTCGTCCTTGCGTTCGAGACTCATGTGCTCCCCTCGTGGGTGGGTGTGTCGTACTCCATCCTCTTATTCCTCCGGTCGCGGCAGGGCGACGAACGCCTTCTGGATGATGCTGAACGGGTCGTACACCGACTGGTGACACGGACAGTACACCCGGTCCTCGCCGCCGAACTTCGCGCTCTGCTCGGTTCCTTTGAAGCTGGGAACACAGCAGAAGTGCGTACATTTGCCGAGCCAGGCGATGAACCCCTGTTCGGTGGTGGCGTCGAGCCACTGGCCGATGGCGTCGTCGTTGCCGGCCATCTCCTCGATACGCGTCGAGCGGAGAATCTGCACCGGAATCGTCTCCTGGGGCGAGAGGCCATCCGAGCGCCACGTCGCCTGTGCGGGCTTCCCGATGCCGGACCGGCCGATGCCGTTGCCCCACGTCTCGTAGTCGTCGAACAGGTCGACGGTGAGCTTGTCGCCACCCTCCACGGGCGCGTCCGCCTGCCATTCGTACGGCGGGTCCGACGCGGCCCGGAAGAAGTTGTCCTGGTCGTTGTTCGGCTCGACGCCCGGATACGTCTGGACGCCGCAGTACTGGAACCAGGAGGTGCGGTACGTCTGCCCGCCGATGTCCATCACGCCGACGCCGTCCTCGACGGTGTCGGGCCAGATGCCCTTCAGCTCGCCGTTCTCGATGGTCAGCGGGACGAGCGGCATCCCGCGTGGCGCGGGGCCGTCCGTGTTCTCGATGCCGAGATACTGCGTGACGCCGCCGCCGGCCCCGGGTGCAGTCGTCGTCGACCCGATTGCGGCCGCGGCGCCCGTGCCGAGCCCCGAAAGCGCTGCGGAGCCGACGACGCCCTTCACGAAGCGCCGTCGACCGCTCTCTACCGGATACTTGTCTTCGTCGAGTGGCATTATTTCTTGTAGTAGGGGTAGACGGCGCGTTTGATGTGCTCCCAGCCGCCGCCGACGGAGTCGACGCCGTCGACGTCCTCCTCGCGGATGTAGAGGTCTTCCCACTTGCGCCGTCGCTTCTTCACTATCATCACGTCGGGGAGGAACTCCTTGCGGTACAACACGAGGATGAAGGCGAGGTCGATGAAAATCATCGCCAGCAGCCCCCCGAGGAACATGTTGCCGAACTCGGAGAGCCCCCACCCGGAGATGAGCCCGTAGGTGAACAGGCCGATGAACACGACCTCGAGCACCGTCAGGAGAACGATGCCGATGGCCGCGGCCGTCGACTCACGGGCCGGCTCGTAGCGGTGGATGTCGCCGTAGGTGTTGTTCCCGCTCATCGGTTCCCCCCGCTGGCGTGTGGCGATTCACCGTACTTCAGCATGAAGAACGTGAAGATGAGCGACACGAAGATCATCAGCACGGTGGCGAACCCGACGAAATGCGCCTGGATGGGGACGCCCATGTGCTTCGGGTCCACGGGCCCGCCGCCGCCGGCCGACGGCGGCTGACCGCTTTCGTTGACGATGACAGTGCCGAGCATCCCGGCGGTGCGGTGCGGTTCACAGGCGTACTCGTAGGTGCCCGTCGTCTCGAACGTGTGGGAGTACTCGTGGCCGGTGTCGTACAGTTTGGTCGCACCGCCTTCGGTGCCCTCCCAGTTCGCCCCCTCCGGCTGGGAGTCGACCACGATGTTGTGGCCGTCCGACTCCCAGACGAAGTTGACGGTCGTGCCCGGTGACACGTACAGTTCGGTCGGCTCGAACACGAGGCTTCCGCCGGGGCCGACGACGACCTCTTTTGACGATTGGGCCGCTGCGGACCCGGAGGCTCCGACGGCTCCGGCCATGGCCGTCGCGCCGCCCGCGGTCCGCAGGAAGTCCCGTCTGTTCATAGACGTTCGCCACTCGGGGCTGTCCGCGTATAAATTCACCGAAGCCCCCGTGGGCACCGGGGTTTTCCCCCGATTCGTCCCCCCGCTCAGGCCGTCGCGTCGCCGTCGTCATCGGGGGGCGTCGCGTCGCCGTCGTCATCGGGGGGCGTCGCGTCGCCGCCCTCGCGGGCGCTCTCGGGCAGGAAGTCGGGGCGTTCGCCGTCCTCGAGTCCGACCGCACGCAGGCGGTTGCGGTACTCCTCGGCGCGGAACCGGTCGGAGAGCCGCGTGTTCGCCACCGTGAACAGCAGGAACACGCCGATGGCGAGGAAGCCGAGCCCCGCGACGCCCGTGACGACGGAACCGACGAGGAACGACCCGACCAGAAGCGCCAGCCCCGCGAGCACCTGTGCGCCCGCTACGACCTGAATCATCAGGTTGCCGAACTCGCCGCTCCCCTCCGGTACGTCCATCGGTTCGGGAAGCAGGTCGCCCGACGGCATCTCCGGCGGGTCGTACTCGTCCATCGAGCAGAGCGCGACCGTCGGCTTCACGTCGCGCAACACCGTCCCCTCGCCCTCGAGGGTGCCGTCCGGGTAGACGACCGCGTACCCCTCGTCGGAGTAGGCGACGACGCGGTCCGGCTCCGAGAGCCGCTCGACGCGCGCGAACACGTCGCGGTCGATGACCCGCCGCTTCAGGTCCGCCTCCACGCGGTCGAGCAGTTCCTCGCCTGTTATCCAGGTGTCGGGGTCGAAGGCGGCCTCCCACTCCTCGACGGTCATCTCCGCCATCTCGCGGGGGCCGAAGTCGTCGAAATCGTACTTCTCCTCGACCTGCGCGCGGAGCTCCTCGGTCGTGAGCTCCGAGTCCGGTGGCTCCCGGTCGGCCGCGTCGGAGCGGGAGTCAGACATCACCCCGAAGTTGGCTCTCGTTGGGTAAACAGTTTCCGGGAGCGGGTTCCGACTCCGGCACCCCTAAACGCACGCCCTGCCTACGCCCGGCTAATGGTCGGGGACGCGGTCGTCGCGAGCGTGGTCGCCGTCGCGGTGACCGTCAGCCTCCCGTGTTTCCTCTACGGCGCGTGGATAATGCTCGACAACGACCCCATCACCTGGGGGATACTGACCTGGCACCTCAAATACATCATCACGGGGCTGACGCTGACGACGGTGCCGTTGCTGGCGTGGATGTTCCCGCGGCTATTCGGCCTGTTCGGCCACTCCGGGCAGTTCGGCGGCTACGCCGTCATCCACGCCCTGCTCGGGCTGACAGCGTACGCCTTCCTCCTGTTCGGGTTCACCGGCATCGTCCGTATCTTCCGCGCGAAGTGGGAACACGACCTGTATCACGACTACGACGAGGACGTCCTGCTCGACGAGATCGGCGGCGAGTTGATGGACCACTGGCGCGCCCGCCTGCGGGTCGGCGTGTTCGGCTACACCTTCTTCTGGATACTGGCGTGGCTCACCGGCCTCTCGCGGTTCCTCGTTCGCTACGTGCTGTAGGCCGACCGCGTCACCACGCCTCGCCGCTGGCGAGGTCGACGTCGTGGTCTTCCTTCGACGAGGGGCAGACGTCCTCCAGCACGCAGTCGGCACAGTCGGGGTTGCGGGCGGTACACGTCTCGCGGCCGTGGCTGATGAGCAGGTGGGTGAACTCCTTCCAGTCGGCTTCGGGCACGAGGTCCATCAACGCCTGTTCGATGTTCTCGGGCGACTCCTCGTCGGTCAGGCCGAGGCGCCGCGAGAGCCGCTGGACGTGGGTGTCGACGACGATGCCCTCGGTCAGGTCGTGCCCGTGCTGGAGCACGACGTTGGCCGTCTTCCGGCCGACGCCCGGCAGGTCCGTCAGGTCGGCCATCGTGTCGGGCACCTCGCCGCCGTGCTCGTTCACGAGTATCTCGCCGATACCCTGCAGGTAGCCCGCCTTGCTGTTGTGGAACGTGATGCCGTAGATGTCGTCCGCGAGTTGCTCCTCGGAGGCGTCCGCGTAGTCGGCGGCCGACTCGTATTTCTCGAACAGGTCGGCGGTCACCTCGTTGACGCGCTCGTCGGTACACTGCGCCGAGAGGACGACGGCGACGAGCAGTTCGAGACGGTTCGAGAACTCCAGCGAGATGGTCGGGTCGGGGTACTGCTCGTAGAGGCGGTCGATGACCTCCCCGGTCTGTGCCTCGCGCGAGTCCAGCGGCGTGCCCATACCGGTCGGGCGGGCGCTCTGAACTTAGCTACTGGCGTTCCGGCCGGACTATAGCCCGAGTTCCCGCCCGATGACGAGATGCTGAATCTCGCTGGTGCCTTCGCCTATCTCCATCAGTTTCGCGTCGCGGTAGAACCGCTGGGGGGAGAAGTCCTCGGTGTAGCCGTAGCCGCCGTGGACCTGCACGGAGTCCTCGGCCACCTCGCGGGCCACCTCGCTGGCGTCGAGTTTCGCCAGCGAAGAGATGCGGGTGACGTCCTCGCCGTCGTCGTACATCGCGGCGGCCTTGTGGGTCAGCAGGCGCGCCCGCTCTATCTTCCGGTCCATGTCGACGACCTTGTCGCGGATGGCGTCGAACTTCGATATCGGTTGGCCGAACTGCTCGCGCTCGGTCGAGTAGTCGCGAGCGGCCTCGAACGCGCCCTGTGCGAGCCCCGTCGAGATGGCGGCGATGGAGATGCGGCCGCCGTTGAGCGTCTTCTTCGTCTGCTCCCAGCCTTCGCCCTCCTCGCCGAGCAGGCGGTCCTCGGGGATGCGCACGTCGTCGAACTGGAGTTCGCAGGTCGGGGAGGCGTTCAGCCCCATCTTGTCCCAGACGGTCGACACCTCGAACCCGTCGTCGTTGTTCGGGTCGACGATGAACGTGGAGATGCCGCCGTAGCCGGCGTCGGGGTCGGTGACCGCCTTCACCAGCACGCTGTTGGCGACGTTGGCGTTCGTGATGAACTGCTTGGTGCCGTTGATGACGTACTCGTCGCCGTCTTTCTCCGCCATCGTGTCCATGTCGGAGGCGTCCGACCCCGACGACGGTTCGGTGAGCGCCCACGCGCCCATCTCGCCGTTCATCAGCGGGCGGAGCCACTTCTCCTTCTGTTCGTCGGTGCCGAACATCTCGATGGGTTTCGACCCGAGCGAGGTGTGGGCGACGTACGACAGCGCGACGCTACCGGAGACGCGGCCGAGTTCCTCGGCGACCACCGCGTACATCAGGGTGTCGCCGCCGGCACCGTCGTACTCTTCGGAGATGGGGACGCCCATCAGGTCGAGGTCGGCCAGTTCCTCGAATATCTCCGCCGGGAACCGGTGTTCGTCCTCTATCTCCTGGGCGATGGGTTCGATTTCCGCCTCGCAGAAGTCCCGGACGGTGTCCCGAATCATCCGGTGCTCGTTCGGGAGGTCGAAATCCATACCGGAGGGTTCGAGTACGCGAAAATAAAGCCACCGACCCCTCCCGACACCGAACTCCCGCGTCAGTACGGGTCGCCGCCGTCGACGCTTTCGGCCGTCGGCGTCGTGGTTGCCGACGCCTCCTCCGCCGAGGGCGCCGTCCCGGTGGGCGACTCGCCGCCGACGAACAGGGTGCCGCTCATGCCGGCGCCCTGGTGGGGCGTACAGTAGTAGTCGTAGCGTCCCGCCACCTCGAACGTCTCCGTGAGGACGTAGCCCGCCTCCTTCGTCGAGAGGTTGGTGCCGCGCCAGTCCGACTCCCCGGGTTTCCGGCGGACGGTGAGGCTGTGGCCGCCGGAGTCCCACCTCCACGCGACGGTCGCACCGACCGCTACCCGGAGTTGCGACGGCGCGAACGTCAGGTCGCCGCCGGGGCCGACGGTAACCGTCGCGTCGGCCTCGACGGGCGTCGACGTCGACGTCGACGTCGACGTCGGCGTCGGTGTGTCCCCATCGTCGTTGCCGCCGCCTCCTGCGTCCTGTCCCCCGATACAGCCTGTGAGCGCCAGCGTTCCAGCCGTCGTGATCGCCGCGAGGGCGTCCCGTCGAGTGGTGTGTCGTGTCATGACGCACCTGCGGTCGGGGGGTAGATAGACCCCCCGGTCGCCTCCAGCGACGGCGATATGTGGGTAGCTTTTTCCCCTCCGGGTATGCAATTATTGCCGTTACATGGCCGACACCTACCAGCACTACATCGGCGGCGAGTGGACAGACGGCGAGGGGTCTGAGACGTTCACGTCGACGAACCCGGCGACCGGCGAGACGCTCGGCGAGTTCCACCGCGGCACCCCCGCCGACGTCGAACGAGCGGTCGAGGCGGCCGACGCCGCCGAGGAGGAGTGGCAGACCCTCTCGCACATCGACCGCGCGGAGTATCTCTGGGACGTCTACCACGAACTCCGCGACCGCACCGACGAACTCGCCGAAGTCGTCACCAAAGAGTGCGGCAAGGAGATCAGCGAGGGCCGCGCCGACGTCGTCGAAGCCTACCACATGGTCGAGTGGGCCGCCGGCGACGCGCGCCACCCCAAAGGCGACGTGGTACCGAGCGAAATTCCCGAAAAAGACGCCTACATGCGCCGAAAGCCACGCGGCGTGGTCGGCTGTATCACCCCCTGGAACTTCCCCGTCGCCATCCCCTTCTGGCACATGGCGGTGGCGCTCGTCGAGGGGAACACGGTCGTCTGGAAACCCGCAGAACAGACGCCCTGGTGCGGCCAAATCATCGCCGAGATGATGGTCGACGCCGGCATTCCCGACGGCGTCTTCAACCTCGTCCAGGGGTTCGGTGACGCCGGAAACGCCATCGTCGAAGACGACGCCGTCGACACCGTCCTGTTCACCGGGTCGTCGGAAGTCGGACAGGGCATCGCCTCGAAGGTCGGCGGCGAACCCGGAAAGCTTGCGGCCTGCGAGATGGGCGGGAAGAACGCGGTCGTCGTCACCGAGGCGGCCGACCTCGACATCGCGGTCCACTCGGCGGTGATGTCCTCGTTCAAGACCACCGGCCAGCGCTGTGTCTCCTCCGAACGACTCATCGTCCACGAAGACGTCTACGACGAGTTCAAACAACGGTTCGTCGACGTCGCCGAGAGCGTCGCCGTCGGTGACCCCCTCTCCGAAGACACCTTCATGGGTCCGCTCGTCGACGATGACCAGGTCGAGAAGTTCGGCAAGTACAACGACCTCGCGCGACAGGAGGGTGCGAACGTGCTCGTCGACCGCGAGGACCTCGACCCCGAGGAGATTCCCGACGGCCACGAGGACGGCCACTGGGTCGGCCCCTTCGTCTACGAAATCGACTACTCGCCGGACCTCCGGTGCATCCACGAGGAGGTGTTCGGCCCCCACGTCGCACTCCTCGAATACTCCGGCGACGTCGAACGCGCCGTCGAGATTCACAACGACACGCCGTACGGCCTCGCCGGCGCCATCATCAGCGAAGACTACCGGCAGATAAACTACTACCGCGACAACGCCGAACTCGGACTCGCATACGGCAACCTCCCCTGTATCGGCGCCGAAGTGCAGTTGCCGTTCGGCGGCGTCAAGAAATCCGGCAACGGCTACCCCTCCGCACGCGAAGTCATCGAAGCCGTCACCGAACGAACCGCCTGGACGCTCAACAACTCCAAAGACATCCAGATGGCACAGGGACTGTCGGCGGACATCAAAACCGGCGACGACGACTGACGGCCACGGGGACCGGGGCCGACACCAAACCGGTTAAGACGCCGCCGTTCGCACGGCCGGGCATGTTCACGCTACTGCAGTCGGAAGTCAACGCGGGCGCCATCGCGGCGGCCGGGTGGCTCGTCCTGTTCGTCAGTCTCGCCGTCACCGCCGGCTGGTACTACTACGTCGCCCGCTAGGCGAGCGTCGCGTTCTCGCGGAGCCAGTCGGCCGCCGCCGCGACGGCGTCGGCGTCGGTCGACTCCAGTTTCACTCGGACGTGCTCGCCCGGGTACGACCCAACCTTCACGTCGAACCGCTCCTGTAAGGCCTGAAACCGGTCGACCAGCGCGCTCTCCGGTTCGTCGACCGTGACCGTCTCGACGTGTGTGGGGGTACCGTCGAACCGGTCGGCCACCTGCTCGAACATCGGTTTCATCTCGGCGGGGACGCCCGGCAGGACGTACACCGAGTCGACGACACAGCCCGGTGCGACGCCATCCTCGTTGTGGAGCGGTTCCGCGCCCGCCGGGAGGTCCGCGGTGCCGTCAGCGAGGTCGCCACGGGCGTAGCCCCCTTCCTCGGTGAGCCAGTCGAGCGCCGTCTCGTTCGTGACCACCTCCCGGCCGAGCGCGGCGGCGACCCCCTCCATCGTCAGGTCGTCGTGGGTCGGGCCGAGACCGCCGGTGACGACCACGGCGTCGTACTCGGCGCGGTACTCGTTGACGACGCGGGCGATGTCGGCCACCCGGTCGGGGACGGTAATCACACGCTCGATTTTGGCCCCCCGTGCCGTCAACTGCTCGCCCAGCCAGGCGGCGTTCGTGTTCACGGTGTCGCCCGCCAGCAGTTCGTCGCCGACGGTGACCAGCGCGACGCGCATACCCGGCGTTCGGGCCGCGGTACCTTCAGCGCCGCGGCCGCCGGGCGTCACCGCATCCCCGGCGGCGGGCCATCGCGGTCGTCGTCCTCGATGTCGATGTCGAGGCCGACCTCCTCGCGCCGACGGCGCGTCTCACGAATCTGTCGCAGATAGTATATGCCGCCGACGATGGCGGTCAGGCTCAATCCGGCGACGAGCGACCCGAACAGCAAGAGGTCACGCTCCAGATAGTAGCGGACGGCCAACGAGGGCGCGGTGACGTCCGTCCAGTAGACGTGGACGCGGTTCTCGATGGTTTCGGCGCCGCTCCGGGGCGGACGCACCTGTGCGAGAAGCGGGACGCTGATGTCGGTGTCCTCGGGCAACACCATCTCGTAGTCGCCGCGCACGAACGTCGGCGTCGCCACCTGCTTGCCGTTCTTCGGAATTGTGACGCCGAGTTCGCCCGTCTCGTTGGCCGGCAGGTGAACCACGGTTCGGCGGCGCGTCTTGTTCACGTACATCGCGCTCGCCGCCTCGCGCGTGGTGCCGTTCGGGTAGGCGACGACGGCGACGGCCTCGTCGTTCTGCTGGCGGAACTGGACGAGCGTGCCGTTGGGGTAATGGAACTGCACCGCCGACAGGTCGAGGGGCTGTTCGGTACCGAGCGCGTCCCGGGTGTACAGTTCGATGGTCGGGTCGTCGGCTTCCAGGTCCCCAGTCGTCCGGTTGGCGACCCGGTAGGTCGCGGTGTAGTTGTTGCGGTTCACCTCCATGTAGGCGGACCCCGACGCCGACCAGCGGTACTCGGCGTCGGCCGACACCGCCGCGTCGTCGACCGGGCCGGGACCGAGTACGGACGAACAGCCGGCCGTGGCGGCAAGCAGGGCGAGCCCGACCAGAGCGAGGTATCGCCTCATGGGATGACACAGAGCATCTCCGAGGGGAGATGCGGGCCGATGTCCGCCAGCAGTCCCGGCGGGTCCGTCTCCGGTCGACAGACGATGCTCTGTTCGAGCAGGCCGAGCCGCTCGACGGTGACGATGTCCTCGGCGTGGCCCGCTCGGTTGACCGTCGCGCGCACCTCCGCGCGGGTCGCGGAGTTGACGTTGACGCGGCCGGCGTCCGCCCGCGTCCAGTCGTACAGCCGGTCGCGCTCGGCGTCAGCGAGCCGTGCCGGCTCGTCCCCGTCGGGTTCCACGAACCGGAGCGGCACGTGCTGGACGAGCCCGAATCGCGTCCGAATCTGGGAGGGCGACCCGCTCCCGAGCCCGAGTTCGTCGGCCGGGACGCGGACCTGCTCGCCGGCGTCGAGGAGGAACCCGTCGTCGTCCCACGCCTCGAGCGTGCCGAGGTACACCTCGCCGGCGTCGCGGTGGGGCGTGATGGTGCCCCACTCTTCGCGCAACACGTTGCGTGCGACGGGCGCGTCCTCGCCGGTGAGCGTCACGGACGGGAACCCATCGTCGCGGAGCCCGACGGTCCACTCGACGTCGAGGTCGCCGAGGTCGTTCGCCACCAGCGAGTCCAGCGAGTCGAGCGCCCGCTCGCGGGCCTCGCCCTCGACGTACAGTTTAGTTGCGAGGACGACCATTCAGGCCTCTGCCGACGGCGCGAGGTTCAGTTCCTCGCGTATCTCATCGATGCGTTCGTCTATCGCGTCGACCAACTGGACGTTGTCCATGTCGACGAGCTGGGAGCCGCAGTTGGGACACTCGAACCCGAACTCCATCGCCTCGCCGAACTCGAAGCGGATGGAGTCCTGCTCGCAGAGGTAGAACTCGTTGTCGGCCTCGTACTCGCGGCGCTCCTCCATCGCGTCGAGTAGCCGCTCCATCTCCTCCATGAGCTTCTCGGGGATGTTGTCGTACTCGAAGGTCCACAGGTAGGTGAGCCAACCGGAGTCCTCGTCGCGGAGCCGCCGGTACGACGCGAGGTCGTTCTCGTACAGGATGAACAGCGCCCGACGGACGTCGTTGAGCTCGAGCCCGAGCTCCTCGGCGAGTTCCTCGTCGGTCACCTCGCCGTCCGGCGGTGCGGCCGCCACGGGCATCCCCGTCGGCCCCACCAGTTCGTGGAGGTACTTCTGAATCACCGGGTCCTCCAGGAGTTCCTCATAAGCCATTACGAGGAAAACGGCGAGGAAGCCGTTTAAAGCCTCCGGGACCGGCGGCGTAGGTTCAAGTAGGGGAACGCGGCCACCGACCCCGTGCAGTGAGCACCGAACGGGCCCGGTCGAGGCGGTAGCGGGGTCATCCCGGCCGAACGGCGCGGAGCGCCGGCCCGTCGTTACCCATGCTCCGCCTGCTCGCCCCCTGACGGCAGTTCCGCCGCGATTACTGCTCGCGTAGCCGCGCTTTCGCCTCGTTCGGCCTCGCCGCCCACTCCATTCGCCGTTCGGTTCGAGACCGCGCTACCGCTCGGCCTCGCCGTCGACGACCTTCTTGCCCGTCTCCATCGGCACGACACGGCTGTCGGCGTCGGTCCACTCGCGGTCGAGTTCCCGTCCCTCGAACAGCCGGTCGAGAAACACCGCCACCCCGGCCACCTCCGAGTGGGGCTGGTTCGTCACCCCGACGTTGTAGTCGGCGGCCTCGTACACGTCGAACGACACCTTCTCCGAGCCGACGACCGCAAGGAGCGGCTCCTCGGCATGCGCGTCTCGTAGCTCCGCCTCCACGTCCTGTACGGGCAGGCCGTACATCGTGAGATGGACGACGGTCCCCTCGAACTCGCGTATCAGCGCCTTCGGCGAGCCGGTGAGTTCGACGTCGAACGGGCCGCCGAACCGGTCGGTGATGTCACGAACCGTCTCCCGCGGTCCCGCGGCGTTGTCGGGCAGATACACCCGGTCCGCGCCCAGCGCGCGCGCCGTCAGCCCCACGTGGGTCGTCATCCGCTCGTCGCGGCCCGGCCGGTGCCCGAGACGGAGGACAGAGAGGTCGTGTTCGTCCTGCATGGTCGGACCGACGCCGCCGCGGCGCGTTACGGTTTCGGTGTAGGGCCGTGCCGTCAGCCCACGGCACGGCGCTCGAGCGGACGGACCGCCGGATTTCGGTCGTCGGCCCACGGCACGTCGTCGACGGTGCCGGCGAACTCCGGCGGGAGGTCGTCGGGCGTGAGTATCTCGCCCAGCAACCAGCCGACGAAGTAGCCCCGGTGGCTGACCGGGACCGTGTCGATGACGCCGGTGGCGTGCGTGTACCGCTCCGAGCGGCCGTCCCCGTCGACGTCGTCACCGACGAACGACCAGGCGATGGTGTTACCGCCCGTACCGCCGGGTTTCCAGACCAGCAGGACGTCCGCCGCGTACGGCTCCTCGACCCGCCGGAACGTCAGGTTCTCGGGGACGGTACCGTTGCCGCCCCGTGCGTAGAACCGCATGGCCGCGCGGACGTGCCGCGTCGTCGCCGACCGGTTCTCGGCAGTGACGTTGGCGTAGTCGACGTACACCGTCACCGTCGTATTGCGGAACGGGAACTCGCGTTCGGTCGCGTCCGGTCGGTCGGTCACGTTCGGACAGCCCTGCGCCATCAACCACGTCGGGTCGTCACAGTGGTCCAGCCCCAGGACGTGCCCGAACTCGTGGGCAGTGATTACCGTGTCGCTCCGCAGACCGTTTCCCAGGTCTGCCTCGATTTCGACGGTGACGGGGTCCGGCGGCGTGTCCCCGGCCTCCAGAAGCGGCGCACAGCCGCTGGCCTCGTCGCGCCCGTCGCACGCCACGGAGACGTTGTAGTCGACCACGACATCGGGGTCCGACGCGTCCGGCCGCAACACGAAGTCGAACGGGTACGACGCGAACGCGGCGTGGTGCTCCCAGTAGACGATGGCTCGCCGGACCGCCCGCGTGACGTTGCGGCTGGGAATCGCGTTGTGACCGACGGCGACGACGACACGGCGGCGGTCCCAGGGGTTGTCGACCCGGCCCGTCTCCGCGCTCGCGGCGGCGTCGCTCGCCACGGGCGTCGTCGTCGGGACCGGCGTGAACTCGCCCGTCGGTGTCGGCACCCCCGCCGACCGGTCGTCGTCGACCACGCCACCCGACCCGTCAAGAAGCGGGCCCACGCCGCCGGCGGCGAACGCGAGAAGCGCGAACGTCGTCACCCCGAGGAACAGTAGCAACAGCGTCAGCCCCTTGAGGAGCCGCCAGAGACCGCCGAGGATACCGGTTCGTCGGAGCCACGACCTCCTGCTCGGCGCCGCTCCTCTCGACACCCATCGCATCCGGTAGGCAGTCTGCTCGGGGCCTTACCAAACTGTCGCCGAGGGGAGCGCCATCGGAACACACTTGGTCGGTGCCGGTCCAGCCGGTCGCATGGACCTTCAGGGCGAGCGACTGGTCGTGACCGGCGGGGCGGGGTTCGTCGGCTCGCATCTCGCAGACCGACTGGTGACCGACAACGAGGTGGTCGTCGTCGACGACTTCCGGAACGGCCGCCGCGACTGGGTGCCCGACGACTGCGAACTCGTCGAGGGGGATCTCACTGACCCGGACGTCGTCGCCGAGGCCATCACGCCGGACGTCGACGGCGTGTTCCACTTCGCCGCCGACAAGGACGCCAGCGCCGACGACATCGACCAGTACCGCGTGAACAACACGCTGACGGAGAACGTCGTCGAGCGGATGGACGAGGTGGGCGTCCGCAACGTCGCCTTCACGTCCTCGTCGGTCGTCTACGGGGAGGCTCCCCGACCCACGCCGGAGGACTACGCGCCGCTGGAGCCCATCTCGGTGTACGGCGCCTCGAAACTCGGTGAGGAGGCGTTACTGTCGGTGTACGCCCACAGCCACGAGTTCACCGCGTGGGTGTTCCGGTTCGCCAACATCGTCGGGCCGCGCCTCCAGCTCGGTGCGGTCGTCCCGGACTTCATCGACAAACTGAGCCGCGACCCCGAAACCCTCGAGATACTGGGCGACGGCCGACAGGAGAAGTCGTACATGCACATCGAGGACTGCGTGGACGCGATGTGTCACGTCGTCGAGCACGCCGACGCGCCGGTGAACACGTACAACCTCGGCACCCGCACGACGACGTCGGTGACCACCATCGCGGACATCGTGGCCGACGAGATGGGGCTGGACCCCGACTACGAGTTCACCGGCGGCGACCGCGGCTGGACCGGCGACGTACCGCGGATGCGCCTGTCCATCGAGAAACTGTCCGCGCTCGGGTGGGAGCCGTCGGGCTCCAGCGACGACGCCGTCAGGCGCGCGGTCCGGGAACTGGTTCCCGAACACTCACACTGAGAAGGGCGTCCGCGCCGACACGTCGGCCTCCATGACCCGCATGGTGGCCTCGGCGGTGTAATCGCCCGGTTGCGGCGTCGGCCACGACTCCTCGAAGACGGCCTCCTCGCCGGGTTCGAACCGCGCCGGCTGTAACACCTGCGCGAACGCCTTCCCCTCGGACCACCGCCACACCTCGCGGTCGTCCTCGTACACCACGAAGTCGACCTTCGCCGCGTCGCGGAACGTCACCTCCACGGGTTCGTTACCCGCGTTCTCGACGGTGAGCGCGAAGGAGACGCCGTCACCGACGGTCACCCGCAACGAGGCGTCGAGCATGCAAGCGATTCGCACGGCGACCTCTTAGCCTTGGGGGTCGATTCGCCCGCGCCCGCGGGTGGTCGGCACGCATTTGGTCGCCGGACGCGTAGCCCGCGGCGTGCAGATAGTCGGCTACGAACCCGTCCCCGACCCCGCCCTGCTGGTCGCCGACGCAGGAGCAGTCGAGCGCGTCCCGCTGACTGCCGGGACCCGGCTGTCGTACGCGCTCGGCGAGCGCCACTGTGCCGGCGTCGTCCAGGACGACCGACACGACGCCTGCCCGAACGCGACGGCGCCGTACTGCTCGGTTCACGCCGACCGCTGGCACGAGGGGATGATAGCCGACCGCGAGGGCGAGCACGCCGTCTACCTCGCGGGGTTCGCCCCGGCGACGTTCAAGGTTGGCGTCACCCGCTCGGGCCGCGTAGAGACGCGCCTCCGTGAGCAAGGTGCCGACCGCGGCGCGCACATCCTTACGGTGCCGGACGGTGCCGTCGCCCGCGAGGTGGAGTCGGACATCGGCGAGACGGTCGGCGAGCGCGTGCGGGTGGCGACGAAGCGTCGCGGGCTCCACCGGGAGGTGGACGACGACGCCTGGGCGACACTGGTGGCCGACCACGACGTCATCGCGTCGTACCGCTTCGACTACGGCTTCGCGCTCGAAGAACAGCCGGTGCCCGAGACGCTGGCATCAGGCACCATCCGCGGAGTGCAGGGCCGACTACTCGTGGTGGAGACCGCCGGCACCGCCTACGCCGTCGACCTCCGTGACCTCGTGGGCTACGAGGTAGACCCGGACGGCGACCCGCCCGCCCGCCAGTCGTCGCTGGGTGCCTTCTGAGCCGCGAACGCGGGCGTTCTCGCACAAGACACTTATCCCGCCCCACGGGACCAGTCCACATGGAACGGGTCGCCCTCCTCGCCGGCGGTGCAGTCGCCGTCCTCGCTACCCTCCTGGTGGCGGCCGCCGCCGTCCCTGGTATCACCACGACGCCGGCCGACGACCGAATCCGGCCGAGCCACCTCGACGTCCGCGAGACTGCCCTGTCGGCCGGCGAGGTGGGCGGGGAGACCGCGACGCTGGCGGTAACCACACGCCTCGAACACCGCGGCGGTCCGGCACGCGACGTCGAGGTGCGCTACCGAGCGGTCGACGCCGACACCGGCCTCGTTGTCGACCGGGCGCGCCGCACGCTCGGGAACGTCACCGGCGACCGGGAGGTGACGAGCAGCGTGAACCTCACCGTCGCCCGCGAGGGCGACTACCGCCTCGACACCGTCGTCTACGAGAGCGACAGCCGGGTCGCCGAGAGCCGGACGCAGGTGCGGGGCGTCGGGAGCCTCGTGCCCGCGTACGCCGACTCGACGGTCCGGTTCCACCAGTTCGACGGCGCCGCGACCATCCCGCCTATCGAGTACAGCGTCCGGTCGGTCGCGGACAACCGGACGACGCTCAACGTCTCGGCGTACCTGACGAACGCCGGCGACGAGACGGTGGAGGGGCTCCGGGTGGTGCTGGTCGCACGACAGGCCGACTCGAACATCGTCGCGGACCGCGCCTCGGTGCCAATCGGCGCCGTCGAACCCGGTCGGACCGCCATACCCTCGGCGACGCTGACGGTGCCCGACGACTACAGCTACTATCTCGATGCGGTGCTGTGGCGCGACGGCGTCATCGTCGGGTCAGCACGGGCCGGCGCGGACCTGAACCCGCAACGTACCGTCCCCGAGAACGAGACCCGCGAGGACGTCGACCTCGACTCCGGCGAGTTCGCCGCCGGGTCGCCGACGCCGGAGGACGCAGAGCGGACGCCGCCCAGTTCGCCGACGCCGGCCGGCCAGCCCGGGTTCGGCCTCATGGCGGGACTGGCGGCGCTCGCCGGCGCCGGCCTGCTGGCCCGGAGGTGGTCGGCGTGAGCGACGCCGGCGACCCGGGCGACGGCGAGCGAACCGCCGGGGACGAGGACCCCGCTGCCACACCAGCGACGGAACGAACGGAGACCACGGAGATGAACGACACCGACATGAGCGAGTACACCGACCCAGCGGCCGCCGCGGGCGACGCGCCGGCCGGAAGCCCCGACATCGAGCCGATATCCGACCCCGACCGTGGGCTCAGCCTGTTCGGCTACGACCTCTCGACGGCGTTGCAGGGCGGCGCGCTGGCGGTCGCGCTACTGTTCGCGCTCGTGGCGGCCGTCGGCTTCTACGCCAGCGCCCAGCGCGTCATCGACGTGTGGGTCGCCGCTCCCTACCGGCCGGTGTTCACGATGGGGTTCAACCTCGCGGTCCTGTTGGCGATGGTCGGCGTCGTGACGGCGCTGACCCGTCGGCTCTCGCGGTAGCCGCAACCCCGCACGTTTTTCCCGCGCCGTCGCCAACCCCGGTGCATGGCAGACGACGAGCCCGAGGAGTCCGAGGCAGAGCCCGACGCGGACGACGGCGACAGCGAGGAGAAGTCGTTCCGCGAGCGCGTCGAGGAAATCCGTCAGCAGAAAGCCGAAGAGCGCGAGGGCGAGGAAGGCGACCTCTCGCGCGAGGAGAAGATGGAGGAGATGCTCGGTGGCGGCGGTCCCGGCGGCGGCCCGGGCGGCATGGGCGGCGGCGGCGGCAACCCGTTCGCACAGATGATGGGCGGCATGATGGGCGGCGGCCCCGGCGGCGCGCTGGGCGGTCAGCCCGGCGGCCCCGGCGGCGAGCGCGGCGAGTCGTCGTCGAAGGCCGACGAGGAACTCGTCCGCGAGGTCCGCAAGGTCCGCGACGAACTCCACGACATCCGGCGCGAACTCGAGCGCATCGGCGACGCCCTGGAGTAGTCACAGCACCGACGCGTACACGTCCGCGAGCGTGTCGACGGCGTGGTCGAGGCTGACCGCCTCGCGTCGCCGGAGACACGCCTCCCGCAACCGACCGTTCTCCCTGATGGCCCGCTCGATACCGGCACGGAACGCGTCCGTATCGCCGCGGGGGAAGTGGAACCCGGTCGCGCCGTCGTCGATGGTCTCCTCGAGCGCACCGGCGTTCACGCCGACGACGGGCGTGCCGCAGGCGTTCGCTTCCAGCGCCACGAGCCCCTGGGTCTCGACGGGCGATGGGAACGCGAACACGTCGAGCACCGCGTAGAAGGCAGGCAGTTCCTCGCGGTCGAGGAACCCGAGAAACCGCACGTCCGCGTCGAGGTCTGCCGCCCTCGACTCCAGGGAGCCGCGTGCGGGCCCGTCACCGCCGAACACGACCGTCGCGTCGAGGTCCGGAGCCACCTCGAGGATGGCATCGAGGTTCTTCTCGTAGCCGTGCCGCCCCGTGTAGCCGACGAGTGGCCCGTCCGGCAGGTGGTGGCGCTCGCGGAACGCCGCGAGCGTCTCCTCGTCGACGGGGCTGAACCGGTCGGTGTCGACGCCGTTGGGGACGATTTCGACGGGGGCGTCGACGCCCAACTCGTGGAGGTGCTTGCGGGCCGGCTCCGAGGGGACGACGACGGCGTCCGCGCGGTTCATGAACCACTTCTCGTAGGCGCCGGCGACCCGCTCGATGACCCGCGAGAGCGACCCCTCGGCGATGTAGTCGGCGTACTCGGCGGTCGGCGTGTGGTAGGAGGCGACGAGCGGGAGGTCTCGGCTCCGGGCGAGCCGTCCACCCGCCAGTCCCAGCGAGAAAGGGGTGTGTGCGTGGACGACGTCGACGTCCCACAGTCCCGAGGGCACCTGCGGGAGCCCCGCGTAGAACCCCTCGTAGAACGGGAACGTGAGGCTCCGGACCGGATGTTCCCGGACCGCGGGCGCGTGGTCGGCGGCGCGGGGGTAGACGACGTGCATCCGGCCGCCGCGCTCGGCCCACGCGTCGCGCCACGACTGCACGGTGTAGGTGACGCCGTTGACCGTCGGCAGGTAGGTGTCCGTGAACGCGGCGACGGCCGGGGGCATGCGTCGGCGTTCGCGGGTGGGCGCTTAATGGGTTGTGTTCTCGGCCAACTCGCGGTAGAGGCCGACTAACTCCTCGCCGACGGCGTCGAGCGTGAACTGCTCGCTCACCGCGCGGGCGTTCGCCCCGACCCGTTCGCGCTCCTCCGGGTCGTCGAGCACTCGCCGCAGGGCCGTCTCGAACCCCCCGGCGGAGTCGGCCTTCAGACACGCCTCGCCGTCCGCGAGCCAGTCGTACGTCTCGATGTCGCGCACGACCGGGGGAACGCCACAGGACATCGCCTCCAGCAGGGCCATCCCCTCGTTCTCGTTGTGGGTGGGAAAGTAGAACACGTCGCCGGCGGCGAACGCGCCGGCGATGTCCTCGACGTAGCCCGTGAACGTGCAGTTGTCCGGCGCCGACTCGACGAGTCGCTTCGTGTCGCCGCTCTGGAGCAGTTTGCCGAGCGGCCCGTGGGTCGGCTGGAGGAAACCGAACCAGACGAACTCGGTGTCGGGCATCGCCCGGGCGGTGTCGATGAACGTCTCGAGCCCCTTCCGCTTGAGGACGTGGGCCACGGTGAACACGACCGGCGGGTCGAGGTCGTATCGGTCGAGATACTGCTCGCGGAGGTCGGGGTCGTCGTGGCCCGCCAGTTTCGCGGGGTCGAACCCGTTGGAGATGACCCGCTTGGGCGTGTCAGTGTAGTCGTCGACGACCGCGCGGTTGTGCTCGGAGGGGCAGATTAGTCGGTCGGCCAGCGAGTAGGCGCGTTCCAGATACGGCCCCATCGGCTTCGAGAGGGCGTTCGAGAAGGCGAAACTGTTCTCGAAGTCGGCGGCCGTCTGGTGGGTCGTGACGACGACGGGGACACCCCGACGCCGCGCCCGCCACGCGGTAAGCACGGAGCGTGGCCCCATGTTGTTGAGGTGAAGCAGGTCCGCCGACAGGTCGGGGTCGGTGGTGTAGTCGATGCCGTGGTCCTCGAGGACCCGCCGCTGGTTGGCGACGGACTGGGCCTGGCCGCCGGTGACGAACCGCTCCCACTCGAAGTAGTGGCTGACCCTCACTGTCCGGGGCTCCGCCGCGTCGGCAGTTGAACCTGCCGACTCCGTACAGACGGCGGATTTATCCGCACCGGCCGACTCGACGCAGGCGTGAGCGTCGCCGCGGAGCGCATCGACCGACTGCACGAACTCGCCCGCGAGGCCGCCCGCGAGGGCGACGACCAGCGGGCGCGCTCGTACGTCAGGCGGGCCCGCCGGGTCGCCGAGCGGCACCGACTCGACCTGCCCGACCGGTTCAAGCGGTTCACCTGCGACGCCTGCGACGCCTACCTGGTGCCGGGCCGCAACGCCCGCGTCAGAACACGGGAAGGACACGTCGTGGTCACCTGTGACTGCGGAGCACAGGCACGCTACCCGTACCGGTAATCCGGGGCGCTGGGCCGGCAGGCATCCGTTTCGGTAACTTTCAAACCGCGGGGGTACGAACCCCAGCCGTATGAGTCAGGACCTGCGGGAGCGGGCCCACGACGTCGACGCGACGCTTCGCGTCGGCAAGTCGGGGCTCGACCCCGTCGTCGACGAACTGCGGAGCCAGTTGCAGGACCGCGACCTGGTGAAGGTGAAGTTCCTGCGGTCGGCCCGCGGCGGCACGACCACCGAGGAGTTGGCCGAACAGCTCGCAGAGCGGGCCGACGCCGAGTTGATACGGACCCGCGGCCACACGGCGGTGTTCCACTGATGGCGTGGCTCGTGCCGCTACAGTCGACCGACGCGACCGGGTTCGTCGAGCAGTTCCTCAACCAGTTGCTCGGCAACACGGCGCTTGCGAGCCTCGCGGAGCCGCTCGCGCAGGCCATCGTGTTCGTCGTCGTGTTCGTCGCCGTCTACCTCGTCGGCCGGACGCTGTTGCGCCCGCTGACGGACCGGGCGCTGGACAAACGCGGCCTCGACGCCCACGCGAAGCGCCCGATAAAGCGGCTGGTCGGTATCGTCGTCGTGTTCGTCGCCATCGCCGTCGCGTTCGGACTGGCCGGCTTCGGCGACTTCCTGCAGTCGCTGGCGACGGTCGCGGCCGCGGCGACGCTGGCAATCGGTTTCGCGATGCAGGACGTCATCAAGAACTTCGTCGCCGGCATCTTCATCTACACCGACAAGCCGTTCCGCATCGGCGACTGGATAGAGTGGGACGGCAACGCCGGCATCGTCGAGGACATCTCGCTTCGCGTCTCCCGTGTCCGGACGTTCGACAACGAACTGCTGACCGTCCCGAACGGCCAGTTGACCGACGGCGTCATCAAGAACCCCGTCGCCAAGGACAAACTCCGCCTGAAGTTCGTGTTCGGCATCGGCTACGACGACGACATCGACCAGGCGACCGACATCATCATCGAGGAGGCCCGCGACCACCCGGAGATACTCGACGACCCCGAGCCGTCGGTCCGCCTGACCGAACTCGCGGACTCGTACGTCGGCCTCCAGTCGCGCATCTGGATAGCGAACCCCTCCCGGGCCGACTTCGTGCGCACCCGTGCCGAGTACGTGAAGAACGTGAAACAGCGGTTCGACGAGCAGGGCATCGACATCCCGTACCCCCAGCGTGAACTCGGGGGCGGTATCGAACTCAGCGGCCCCGTCACCGAGGCGGAGGCGCTCAGCGGCGACGACGACTGAGCGGTCGCCGTCGAGACATCCGGCGACGACTGAGCGGTCACCGTCGAGACGTCCAGGTTCCGTTTCCGGCCCCGTCGTGACCGCCGACCCGAAAGGCCCTTATGTGGCACCGCGGTAGGTGAAACTGGACTAGGTCGGGCGGTTAGGCCCCGCCCCTCGCCCCCACTATGGTCTTCAGGGGGGACCGAAACCCGGGCGCGTCTGGCCCGCCCAGCACGGGCCCCGGGAGCCAACGTGGAAGCCTCGTCTCACGAGGGCAGCGGTCCGCGTCACTGCCTCTGCAGGGAGGTCGTGACGCGGTTGACCGTGGGCACTCCGTCAGGCACGGAAGTGAGCAGCGGACCCGCGGACACCTGTCGCCCGTGGGGTCGCGGGGTGGAGGAGGCAACCGGGATTCCCCGTGCTGGAACGGCCAGGCAACCCCGTCCGTCCATCCATTCATCCGCGATTTCACAGGGAAAGCGGCGCGGCCGTCCTACACCAGCCCCAGCGCCCGCGCGTACCAGCCGGCGGCCACGGGGACGGTGACGCTGACGAGCGCGAGCACCCACCGGTGGAGTTCCAGCACCGTCGCGCCGAACCCGGAGACCTCGCCCAACTGGAGCACCAGTCCCCCGGGGACGGTGACGGCCCACAGCACACAGATGAGGAACACGAACGCGCCGAACACCAGTCCCGCACCCGCGACCAGCGGCGGGTCGGACCGCTGTTCGCGCCCGGCGGCGAACACGATGACGCCGACCAGCGCGAACAGGCCGGCGACGAGCGGCGAGATGGCACCGGCCGCGTAGTAGGCGCCGACCCCGCCCGCGTCGACGAGCAGGTACGGCACCGCGAGGACCGCGAGCACGAGGAGACAGCCGACGATTCCGGCGGTGGGAGCGGCACGCACGTCGTCCATGTGTTCGCCTGCGGTCGGCCCCTCCTTAAATCGTGTCGGAGGGAAAGCGTGACGGATGCGGGCCGCCACGTACCCACATGGTCGGACTCGGAGACACCGCAAAGAAGATTCAGACGGTCGCCGACAAGGCGGAGAAGACGTACAACCGCCTCGAACAGCTCCGCGGGCAGGTCGAAGAGACCCGCGAGACCGTCAACGACACAAACGAACGCGTGACGGAACTGGAGACGCAACTGGCCCAGCAACGCGCCATCATCGAGGCGCTGGCCGAGGAGTCGGGCGTCGACGTGGAGGACGCGCTGACGGAGGCCGCCATCGTCGAGCGGGAACCGGACATCACGCCGAAAGACGACGACGAGTAACGCCCGGTACGGAACCCGCGGCTTTTTCTCGGGCGGCAACTTTTGCGGGGACATGACCACGCATCGGGAGCCGCTCGACTCCGTGCTCGACACGGTGGGGGAGACGCCGCTGGTCCGGGTCCACGGGTCCCCCGACGAGGTGCCGGTGTACGCGAAACTGGAGTCGTTCAACCCCGGCGCGTCGGTGAAGGACCGCATCGGGAAGTACATGCTCGAACGGATGCTCGAACGGGGCGACATCGGGGAGGGCGGCACCGTCATCGAGCCGACGGCGGGCAACACCGGCATCGGCATCGCCGTCGCGGCCCGGCAACTCGGCCTGCAGGCGGTGTTCGTCGTCCCCGAGCGGTTCTCGAAGGAGAAACAGCAGTTGATGGCCGCCCTGGGCGCGGAGGTCATCAACACGCCCACCGACGAAGGGATGGGCGGGGCCATCGAGCGCGCCCGCGAACTCGCCGACGAGTTGGACGACGCGGTCGTCCCCCAACAGTTCTCCAATCCGCTGAACGCCGAGGCCCACTACGCGACCACCGCCCCCGAGATTTTCGAGGCGCTGGACGGCGAGGTCGGCGCCGTCGTCGCGGGGTGCGGGACGGCGGGCACGCTGATGGGGATGGCCCGCTACGCCCGCGAACAGGAGCCCGGCACGTACGTCTGTGCCGTCGAGCCGGAGGGGTCGCTGTACCGGTCGTTCGCGGGCGACGACCCCGAGGAAGCGGAGTACAAGACAGAGGGCATCGGCACCCACGACCCGACGACGAACGAGCTGTTCGACCCCGAACTGGTCGACGAGATACGCGCGGTCGCGGACCGGGACGCCCACGACGAACTGAAGCGGCTGGCCAGCGAGGAGGGCCACCTCGTCGCTTCCTCGGCGGGCGCGGCGTCGGTCGCGGCCCGCGACGTAGCCGAGCGCGCGGCCAGCGGTGATGTCGAGTTGCCCCACGACTCCGTGGTGACGGTGTTCCCCGACTCCTCGGAGCGGTATCTCTCGAAGGGTATCTACCGGTCGTTCGAGGAGTGGGAGGGGTGAGCTACCGGGTCGGGTCGCCGTAGCCGACCCCCTCCGTCCGCGCGGGCCGGCCGGGACCGAGCGCCCGGAGGAACCCGGCAGTCGCCAGCAGTGCGAGCGCGCTCACGAGACCGAAGACGACCAGCATCGGGAGCGGCACCGCCTCGCCCGCGAGCGACTGGACGAGCGCCATCGAGAGGACGGCCAGTCCGAGCGTCGCCGCCTTCACCAGCAGGACGCCGGTGAGCGCGTACCCCCACGGATGGCGGCGCGCGAGCAGGTACGCCGCGACCACGAACCCCGGGAGGACCACACCCAAATCGAGCACGTGGACGACGTTCGTCGGGAGGCCGGTGTCCGCGACGCTGGCCGGGACCGTCCCGGAGCGCGTCGCCGCGAGTATCTCCGCGAGCCACACCGCCCCCACCAGGACGGCGACGGCGACCTGCAACGCGACGTACGGCCAGACGGGCCGCCGGCCGAACGCCCGCTTCAGTCCCGCGAGGTCGAGGTGTGCGACCCCGCCGACGAGGGAGAACAGCGACAGACCGAACGCCGCGACGTACACGAGGAACAGTTCGTTGAATCGTGCGATGGTGGCGTAGGTGGCGTACGTGTACGCGAGGTAGCCGAGCGTGCCGAGCCACGCGACGTAGCCGCGCCGGGAGCCGCGGGCGGCGTACCACAGCGAGACGGCGACCGCCGGCACCGCCACGACGAGCGTGAGGAGGTCCTGGCCGAGCGACTGCGGGAGCAGGACCGCTGGGTCCCGGCGGTAGACGTCGGTGAGCAGGCCCGCGCCGCTGGCGACGGCCGCGAGCGCGAGCGCCGCAACCGACGAGACGCGGAGCGGCCGCGGCACCGTGACGCTCGACGTCACGGCGCGGCCTCCACATCGCCGACCACCAGGTCCCCGAACTCGGCGGCGAACGCCGCGACCGCGTCCCAGTCAGTGTACTCGTAGTCGCGGGAGGTGTCGGTGTCGCCCGTCGCCTCCGCGGCGATGCGCTTCATCAGCCGGCGCTTGAGGAAGCCGTACTGCGAGTAGCGGACCGCACCACCGAACACGCCGACTGCATCGGGGTCCCAGCCGGTCCGCTCGCGGAACTCGTCGACGTAGCGGTGCGCGTCGGCCTGCCGCTCCGGGTCGTCGACCGCGGCGGAGAGACACACCTCGACGTAGCCGCTCGGGCGGGCGGCCAGCAGGTCGCGGTGCTCGCTCGCGAACGCGACCACGGCGTCCTGTGGCTTCCCCATGTGGATGGACGCCGCGAGCAGGACGCCGTCGGCGGCCTCGACCGCGGCGGCGTCAGTCTCGGAGACGTGGCTGACGGTCACCTCGTGGCCGGCCCCGCGGAGTCGGTCGGCGAGTCTGGTCGCCACTTTCTCGGTCTGGCCTTCGCCGGTCGCGTAAACGAGGAGGATGCGGCTCATACCCAAGAGTTCGACACCACCGGCGATAACTGCAGGTCCCGCGTCCCACCCGGTGAGAACCGGCGACCGTGCGCCGGTTCGGCCGGGTTTTTGGCCCGGGCGCCCGTATCGGTGAGCGTGAAACTCCGCAACGCCCTCCTCGCGGCCGCCGCCGGCGTCGGCGGCGTCGCGCTCGCCAACCGGACGCTCCGGGCCGCCGACCTCGACCCGCCGCTGGAGCGCGAGCAGACCGCCTACCGGTGGCGCGGGTTCGACGTCGCCTACACCGAGGCCGGCGACCCCGCGGACCCGGACCTCGTTCTCCTGCACGGCGTCAACGCCGCAGGCTCCTCCCACGAGTTCGTGAACGTCGTCGACTCGCTCTCGGAGGAGTACCACGTCCTCGCGCCGGACCTGCCGGGGTTCGGCGGCTCAGACCGGCCCGCCCTCCTCTATTCGGGGTCGCTGTACGTCGCGTTCGTCCGCGAGTTCCTGCGCGACGTGGCCGACGAGCCCCGCGTACTCGCTTCCTCGCTGTCGGCCGCCTACGCCGCCGTCGCCGCCGAACAGGCGCCCGTCGAGTCGTTCCTGCTCGTCTGCCCGACGGCGACGGCCATCCCCGGCAAGCGGGGCTGGCTCCGGAGCCTCCTGCGTGCGCCCGTCGTCGGCGAGGCGCTGTTCAACGTCGTCGTCTCGAAACCGTCCATCCGCAAGAACCTCGCGGACCACGGGTTCGCCGACTCCGACCGCGTCACCGAGTCGTGGGTCGACTACGACTGGCGGGTCGCTCACCAGAAAGGCGCGCGGTACGCCCCCGCCTCGTTCGTCTCGGGGTATCTCAACCTCGACGCCGACCTCGGGGCGCGGCTGGCTGACCTCGACGCCCCCACGACGGTCGTGTGGGGGAGCGACGCCCGGATGCCCGACCCCGAGACGGGACGGGAGATGGCCGAGCGAGCGGGCGCGGAGTTCCACGTCGTCGACGGCGCGGACCTGCTCCCGCACGCGGAACAGCCCGACGCGTTCCTCGACGTCGTCGAGAAAGCGTTCGCGTAGCGTTACATCCCCATGTCCGCGGCGTCGTCGGGCACCGGCAAGTCGGGCGCGGAGACGCCGAGCAGTTCGGCGGCGTGGTCCAGCGCCATGTCGAACCCGTAGTAGCGTTCGAGTTCGTCGCCGTCGACGGTCGGGCGCACCTTCAGCATCGCGTACCCCTCGACGTTCTGTGCGACGGCGGCGGTCCGACCGTCCCGCTCGAAGGTGAGGAGTCGCTCCTCGTCGGTCTCGCGGTAGCGGGCCGTGATGCCGTTCGCCTCGGCGCTCGCGGTGTCAGTCATGGGCGAGGCTACGGCCGGGGGATACCCGTAGGTGTCGGTTCGGACGGCAACGTTGACGGCTCCGGGGGTCGTTCGGTCGGCCATGTCCAAATGGCTCGCCAGCGGCACGCGCCGCGACATCTGTATCCTGCTGTACGGCGAGGAGATGCCGGCCCAGAAACTCAAGTCCGCCCTGCAGGACCGCTACGACCGACGCATCGACCCCGAGCAGTTCCGGGCGGCCTTGCGGGCGCTGGAAGACACGGGGCACGTCGAGAAGCGCGTCGACGGGCTGGCGGACGTGTTCTCGCTGTCCGAGGCCGGCCGGCGCGGCGTCGAGCGACAGTACGAGTGGTTCGAGCAGCGGGTCGGCGGCGAGTAGTCAGTTTATCAGGTCGTCGCCGATGGTGTTGCGGAGCACCTCGCTGGTGCCCTCGTAAATCTCGTTGAGTTTGGCGTCGCGGTAGAACCGCTCGGCGGGGAAGTCCTTCGTGTAGCCGTAGCCGCCGTGAATCTGGATGCCCTCGTTGGCGACCTCACGCGAGACCTCGGAGGCGTACAGTTTCGCCTGCGCGGCCTCCTTGATGAAGCTCTCGCCGCGAATCTTCTTGTCTGCGGCGTCGTGCATCAGCAGTCGCGCCGCGCGGGTCTTCGTGTCCATGTCCGCGAGTTTGTGCTTGATGGACTGGAACTCCGCGATGGGCTGGTCGAACTGCTCGCGGTCCGTCGCGTACTCGGTCGCGGCGTCGAGCGCGGCCTGTGCGATGCCGACCGAGCGGGCGGCGATGGTGATGCGGCCGCCGTTGAGCGTCTTCAGCGCGTGGACGAAGCCACGGCCCTCCTCGCCGAGGCGGCGCTCCTCGGGAATCCACATGTCGTCGAAGCGTAACTCGGCGGTGGGACAGCCCTTGTCGCCGAGCTTGTCCTCCGTCCCCTCGACGATGAAGCCGTCGTCCTCCTCGGGCCGGACGATAAACGAGGAGATACCCTTGTTGCCGGCCTCGGGGTCGGTCTTGGCGAACAGGGTGACGGTGTCGGCCACGGAGCCGTTCGAAATCCAGAGCTTGTTGCCGTTGACGAGGTAGCCGTCGCCGTCCGCCTCGGCGGTGGTCTCCATCGCGGGCACGTCGGAGCCAGCCCCCGGCTCGGAGAGCGCGAACGCGCCGATATCCGAGCCCTCCGCGAGCGGCGTCAGGTACTCCTCCTTCTGCGCGTCGTCGCCGAACTCGTACACCATGTTGCCCGCAAGCGAGATGTGGGCCGCGACGATGGTGCCCAGTCCGCCCGACCCCCGGGAGATCTCCTCTAGCGCCATCGGGTAGGCGTGGTAGTCGAGCCCCGCGCCGCCGTACTCCTCGGGGAACGGCATCCCCATCAGCCCCAACTCCGCCAGTTCGTCGACGAGGTCCCACGGGAACTCGTCGGTGTGGTCTATCTCCGAGGCCCGCGGAACGACTTCCTCGTCGACGAACTCCGAGACCATCTCCTTGATTTGCTTCTGCTCGGGCGTGAGGCTCAGGTCCATGCCCGTGGGTTCGACTCCCACCACTTGGCTGTTTCGAGCGACGGCGCGGGAACCGCCCACTGTGTGCCGTCTCTCGACCCAGGCAAAGCCACAAAACACATACCCCCCGCAGACGGAGGGACGGGTAGCGGCGGACACGGGTAGGGGTACACTTGTCCGCCCAAGCGGATTATTCACTGAGCGGGCGTGCAGTCGGTCGATAAGGGACGATTACGTCCGAGAAAGAACGGGTTACCGCAGGTACTGGAACAGCCGAATCGCCAGTTCGACGACCAGCCCCAGCCCCGAGTGGTGGTACGCGAGGGCCGCGGCGCCCAGAAGCGCCGCCGCGACCTTCCAGCTTCCCTTGCGTGCGGCGTTGAGCGCCTCCAGAAGCATCGTTCCGACGCTGAGACCGCGCAGTGCGTTCCGGGCGGTGGCTGTCTGTGCCATACCGCGTACAACGGCGCGAAAACGGGAAAAACCCGGGGGCGCGTGTCAGTACTCGTAGAACCCCTGTCCCGTCTTCTTGCCCAGGTCGCCGGCGTCGACCTTCCGCTTGAGCAGGTACGCCGGCGTGTAGCGGTCGCCCAGCTCCTCGTGGAGCGTCCGGGTCGCGTCGAGACAGACGTCGAGCCCGATGTGGTCGGCGAGCTCCAGCGGCCCCATCGGGACGTTCGTGCCGAGTTTCATCCCGCGGTCGATGTCCGCCTTGGTGGCGACGCCCTCGTCGTACGCGCGGATGCCTTCGTTTATCCACGGCATCAGGATGCGGTTGGAGACGAACCCCGGTTTGTCGTCCGACTCCCAGGTCTCCTTGTCGAGGTCCTCGGCGAAGTCGTGCGCGAGGTCGACCGCCTCCTCAGCGGTCTTCTCCCCGACGACCACCTCGACGCCCTTCATCAGGGGGACGGGGTTCATGAAGTGGAGGCCGACGACCTGCTCGGGCCGGTCGGTGGCCGCCGCGATGGTCGTAATCGAGAGCGTCGAGGTGTTGGTCGCCAGCACGACGTCGTCGTCGACCGTCTCGTCGAGGTCCGCGAACACGTCGCGTTTCACGTCCATCTCCTCGATAACCGCCTCGACGACGAGGTCGCAGTCCGCGAGGTCCGCGAGGTCGGTCGCGCCGACGACCCGGTCGAGCGTCTCCCGTTTCTCGTCGGCCGAGATGTCGCCCTTGTCGACGAACCGGGACAGCGAGTCGTCGATGGCGTCCATCCCCCGGTCGACGAACTCCTGTTCCACGTCGCGCATCACCACGTCGTAGCCGGCGCCCGCGGCGACCTGTGCGATGCCGTTGCCCATCGTGCCGGCGCCCACGACGCCGACGGTGTCGATGTCGTCGAGTCCACGCATACGTGGCTGGTCGACGCGGGGGCGGTAAAGACTGCCGGAACCCCGCGCCCGCGTGGACGGCCCGCCCGTCGCGCGGACGACCCAGGCGGACGCCAGCGGGCGTATCAGTAGCTTCTTTGTCCAGGTAGTTACAGACGAACACGTATGCTCCCCTTCGACGACGCACCACTCTCCCGCGACGGCAAGGTACTCATCCTCGCGTACGACCACGGGCTGGAACACGGCCCGGTCGACTTCGAGGGACTGCCGGGTAGCGAGGACCCCGCCCGGACGTTCGAGGCCGCGACCCACCCCGCGGTCACCTCCATCGCGGTCCAGAAGGGGCCCGCGGAGGCGTACTACCCCTCCTACGAGGACGAGGTCGACCTGCTGATGAAGCTCAACGGCACGTCGAACCTCTGGATGGGCGAGCCGGATTCGGCGGTCAACTGCTCCGTCGAGTACGCCCGCGAGGTGGGCGCCTCCTCGGTCGGGTTCACCGTCTACGGCGGCTCCAACCACGAGATAGAGATGGTCGAGGAGTTCCGCGACGCCCACGAGAACGCCCGCGAACACGACATGCCCGTCGTCATGTGGTCGTACCCGCGGGGGCAGGGGCTGAAGAACGACACGAAGCCGTCGACCATCTCCTACGCGTCGCGGTTGGCCCACGAACTCGGCGCGGACGTGGCGAAGGTGAAGTACCCCGGCTCCCAGGAGGCGATGGAACACGCCGTGAGCGTCGCCGGCAAGACGAAGGTGGTCATGTCGGGCGGCTCGAAGACCACCGACCGCGAGTTCCTCCAGTCGGTGAAGGCGGTCATCGACGCCGGCGGCGCGGGCCTCGCCGTCGGGCGCAACGTCTGGCAGCGCGAGGACCCCACCCGCATTCTCGACGCGCTGGAGAAGGTCATCTTCGAGGAGGCGTCCGTCGACGCCGCCCTCGAGTACGCCGAGTAGATGCACCGCGTCATCGAAACTGTCGCCGCGGCCGCGCCGGAGATACGCGGCGGACTGGCGGGCCGGCGCGTGTACGACACCGCGGAGAACCCCTCCGGCGAACAGCAGTTGGCGGCGGACGTGTACGCCGACGACCTGCTGGAGGAGCGCATCCTCGCGCTCGATTCGGTGGCCGCCTACGCCAGCGAGGAGCGCGAGGAGATGACCGTCGCGAGCGACGAGGGGCTCCACGTCGCCTGCGACCCGCTGGACGGCTCCTCGAACCTGAAGTCGAACAACGCGATGGGCACCATCGTCGGGGTCTACGACACCCCGCTTCCCGCCCCGGGCCGTGACCTCGTGGCGTCGGCGTTCGTCCTCTACGGCCCCATCACCACGATGACCGTCGCCCACGAGGGCGAGGTCACGGAGTACGTGATAGACGACGACGGAGAGACCACGGCGGTCACGGAGGCCCTGACGCTCCCCAGCGAGCCCGTCGTCTACGGGTTCGGCGGGCGCGTCCCCGACTGGCCCGACGCGTTCGAGTCGTACGCCCGCGAGATAGAACGGGAGCTCAAACTCCGGTACGGCGGCGCGATGATAGCCGACGTGAACCAGGTGCTGGAGTACGGCGGTATCTTCGCGTACCCCGGCCTCGACTCCGCGCCGAACGGGAAACTCCGCCTGCAGTTCGAGGGGAACCCCATCGCCCACGTCGTGGAGACGGCCGGCGGCGCCTCCTCCGACGGCGAGCAGTCACTGCTGGACGTGGAGCCCGACGGCCTCCACCAGCGCGTGCCCGTCCACGTCGGCAACGAGTCGCTCGTGGACCGGCTCGAAGCCGTGCTGGCGTGAACTCCCAACTGGTTTCCAGTTAGGAACGAACGGAAACCGATTTACCGCCGGTGGCGGAGCTATTGGTGTATGAAGGTTCGCATCGGGGCAGAAGCCACCCGCGAGGAGGCGGAGGCCATCGCCAGCGCCCTGTCGGAACACACCGACGACGACGAGATAGCGGTGTACGTCGGGGAGAGCGACGAGCCGGTGCTCGTCCGGGACGTGGACCTCACCGCGCCCATCGAGGACGACCTCGGCCCGACGGCCCGCGAGGAGGAACTGCTCGAGGAGATAGCGGACATCGAGGCCGGCGGCCCCTCGAAGTACAAGGAGCGGCTCTCCGAGCAGGGGAAACTGTTCGTCCGCGACCGGCTGGACCTCTGGTTCGGTGAGGACGGCCTCTCGTTCGAGGACGGGAAGTTCGCCCACTTCGACGGCTGGCATCCGAACTCCCCCAACGTCGACGAGTACGACGAGTCCGACCGCGTGCCCGCAGACGGCCTGCTGACGGGCGCCGCCGAGTTCGAGGGCCGGGACGTCCACTTCATGGCCAACGACTTCACCGTCAAGGCCGGGTCGATGGCGAAACGCGGCACCGAGAAGTTCCTCCGGATGCAACAGCGCGCACTCAAGACCGGCAAGCCCGTCCTCTACCTGATGGACTCCTCGGGCGGCCGCATCGACAAACAGACCGAGTTCTTCGCCAACCGCGAGGGCATCGGGAAGTACTACTACAACCACTCGATGCTGTCCGGACGGGTGCCACAGATATGCGTGCTGTACGGCCCCTGTATCGCCGGCGCCGCCTACACGCCGGTGTTCGCGGACTTCACCATCATGGTCGAGGGGATGTCGGCGATGGCCATCGCCTCGCCGCGGATGGTCGAGATGGTCACCGGCGAGGACATCGACATGCAGGAACTCGGCGGCCCCGAAATCCACGCCCAGCACTCCTCGTCGGCGGACCTGGTCGCACGCGACGAGGAACACGCTCGCGACCTCGTGAGCCAGCTCATCACCTACCTGCCGGACAACAGCGACGAGAAACCGCCACGCGCCGACGCGAAGTCGCCGATGAAATCGCCCGGCGGCATCGACGCCATCGTCCCCGAGTCGCCCAACGAGGCGTACGACATGGAGGACGTCATCGACCGCGTGGTCGACCACGGCTCCTTCTTCGAACTCCAGCCCGACTACGGCGAGGAGATAATCACCGCGTTCGCGCGCGTCGACGGCCGCCCGGTCGGCATCGTCGCCAACCAGCCGGCCGAGCGGGCCGGCGCCATCTTCCCGGACGCCGCCGAGAAGGCCGCGCAGTTCGTCTGGAAATGCGACGCCTACAACGTTCCCCTCCTGTACCTGTGTGACACGCCGGGCTTCATGGCCGGCTCCGCCGTCGAGAAGGAAGGCATCCTCGAGAAGGGGAAGAAGATGATATACGCGACCAGCGAGGCCACCGTCCCCAAGCAGTGCGTCATCGTCCGCAAGGCGTACGGTGCGGGCATCTACGCGATGTCGGGCCCCGCCTACGACCCCGAGTCGACCATCGCGCTCCCGTCGGGCGAAATCGGCATCATGGGGCCGGAGGCGGCCATCAACGCCGTCTACGCGAACAAACTGGACGCCATCGACGACCCCGAAAAGCGGGCCGAGCGCGAACAGGAACTCCGCGAGGAGTACCGCCGGGACATCGACGCCCATCGGATGGCCAGCGAGGTGGTCATCGACGAGATAATCCCGCCCTCGGAGCTACGGGGGGAACTGGCCGCCCGCTACGAGTTCTACGAGGACGTCGAGAAGGACCGCCCGGACAAGAAACACGGCACCGTCCTCTAATCCCACGTCGGCCGGTACTCGCCGGCCACCGGCTTCGTCGAGTCGACCCATTCCGCGCGGCCCGCGTCGCTGGTCAGCGTCCGCTCCTCGCCGTCGACGCTGTACGTGAGCGTCACCTCCGAGACGGAACAGTGAGCGTTGTACCGGGGGGTGTCGTCGGGCGTCATGTACGCGACCCGTTGCCAGTGGTCGGTGTCCGCGACCACCTCCACCGAGAGGTCCACCCCCTCACCGCTCCCCGAGAACGACCACCGACCCGGTTCGACGTGGTCCGTCTCGCTGGCGACGGGGCCGACCACGTCGCGGACGCGGTTCAGGGCGTGCACCTCGCCGTCGCGGCGCAGACACATCGACACGGTTCCGTCGAGATTGAGACACTCGACGGCGACGGAGGGGTCGTCGAACCCGTTGCACTGTAGCCACGTCCACCGCTCTGGGGGCGACGCCCCGAGCGTGTGGCCCTGATGTCCTGGGGCGCCGTCGAGCGAGAGCGTGCGGTCCCCGACGGCCACTTCCCCGTCGACGTGGACGGCCTCGTTGCGGCTCCAGTGTTTCCCGGTGCCGGCGAACCGATAGAGGACGTCGGTCAGCCGCTGGCTCCGAAGGGGGGTGAACGCGTACTCGTCGGAGTCGTACGAGAGGTCCCAGGACACGTCCCCGAGACGGCCGCGGGCGCCGTCCGAGCGGAGTTCCCCCGCGGGGAGCGTGTACCTGAACGGGTCGTCGTCCAGCGCCGCCTCGTCGAGCGTGACCGCCTCCGAGCGGAACACCGAGTCCCCGTCGGTGTCGGTGACTGCGGCCCACAGCCGTGCCTCCTGCCGTCCTCTCTCGGTCGACAGGAGCGTGTACCGGTACCAGAACGCGGCCGACCCGTCGGCGGGGCCAGCGAGCCCGTACCACACCTCGCGAGCGGGTGTCCCGGCCGGAACGGGCCAGTCGTAGACGGCCGCGTTTGGGTCCGTTGCCATGCCAGCCTGTGAACTGGCCACCGGATTATAGTTTGTGGAAATGTAAGAAAGCAGTCATAGTCCCGAGCGGATTCGAACCGCTGTCCTGGGCTCCAAAGGCCCAGATGATTGGCCACTACACCACGGGACTTCGCCGTCCGTGCCGTTCGCAGTTCCGTCGGAACTGCTCACCACCACGGGACTGCACGCCCGGCTACGAGAGTCGGCTACAAAGGGTTAACTTCTCGCGGTCAGTCCGCCGCCTCCGAGACGGACTCGAGTTCCAGGAGCGAACACACGTCGCCCTCGGCGTCGAAGCAGTCCGGGCACTGCTCGGAGCGGTCGATGATGGTGTCGAGACGTTCGGCGACCGTCTCGTCGATGACCGACTCCAGCTGTTTGGCCTCGGTGCGGAACTCCTCGACTTCCAGCACCTCGACGAGGAACCGCTCGATGATACAGTACGTCTCCAGCGCCTCCCGGGCGTCGCGGATGCCGTCGTCGGTCAGCGAGACGCCCTTGTACTTCTCGTGGTCGGCGAGCCCCCGCTCCTCGAGTTTGCCGACCATCTCGTTGGCGCTGGCCGGCGAGACGCCGACGGTGTCGGCGATGTCGCCGGTCGATGCGGGGCCGTCCTCGGCTTGCTGGATGAGATAAATCGCCTTCAGGTACTGGCGTTGGGTGTTCATCGTGCCTCCATCAGTCGCGTCACTTTTTCGACGCCCTCCGCCTCGTCGTCTCGTATCTCCCGGAGCGTCTCGAGCAGGCGGGCGCGGGCGATGCTGAACTCCACGTCCGAGGCCTCGATGGCCCCGATGAGGTCGTCGTAGAACTTGTAGGCGGTCTCCTCGCTCGCGAGTTGGTCGTACAGCACGCCGTCGGTGTCGGTGTCGGACTCGTAGCGGGCGGCGACGAGCTGTTCGATCTCCTCGTAAGCTACGGGGTCGGCCTCCAGTTCACCCATCAGTTCCTCCAGCCGTTTTCGGTGGCCAGCTGACTCCTCGGCGGCCTCGCGGAGCAGTTCCTCGATGGCCACGTCCCGTTCGGCGTCGGGGAGCGTCTCGTAATGCTTCTCGGCGCGGGCTTCGACCACCTCCTCCAGCACGGTCCCGATCTGGAGCAGACGGGCGAGCTGGTGGTCCGACGCGACGGGGTACGAGAGGCTCACGGCGACCACCTCGTCGGCTCGCTCATGGGTACTCTCGCTTTCGGAATACCTTAAACCGTTTCCTACGCAGGGGTCACGACTCGCGGTACCCGACGTACGCGTAGTACGCGAACAGCACGCCGAGCCCAACGGCGACGAGCAGGACCGGGTGGACCGCCCGGTCGAAAAGCGCCAGCCCCGCCGCCAGCGCGAAGACGACGAGGTAGAGGCCCCAGAAGTTCGACACCGTCTCGGCCACGCTGTCGGTCACACCGCCCGACACACTCGACACGAGTGGCCGGCTGGTTGTGTTATTTTCCGCTATTGGAGAAACGTTCCGCGGAGGGTCGTTACTCCCGGGACCGGAGCCGCTCGCGGACGAGCGAGCCGAGGTCCTCGCGGAGTTCGTCGACCGCTATCTCCTCCATGACGGGGACGTAGAACCCCTCGACGAGCATGTTCGTCGCGGTCCGGTCGGTGAGGCCACGCGAGGTCATGTAGAACATGTCCTCGGCGTCGACCTGCCCGACCGTCGCGGAGTGACTCGCCTCCGTGTCGTGGTTGTTGATGATGAGCTTCGGGGAGGCGTCGGCCTCGCTCTCGTCGCTCAACATCAGCGTGTTCTCCCGCTGGTAGGAACTCGTGTTCCACGCCTCGCGGCCGACGTTCTGGACGCCCTCGTACACCGAGCGGGCCTCGTCGTCGATGACGCCACGCGTCACGAGATCCGCGGTGGTGTTCTCGTTGTTGTGCCAGACCCGCGCGTCGAGGTCGAAGTGCTGGTCGTCGTGGCCGTAGAACGCGCCGACGATCTTCGTCTCCGAGCTATCGCCGTCGAGATGCGTCTCGACGCTCGACTTCGAGAGCCGGGAGCCGACGTTGCAGTCGATGAAGTCGACCTGTCCGTAGTCGTCGGCGGTCCCTTCCTTCAGCTGGTAGTTGTACGTCTCCTGGTCGAGGTTCTGGAGCGAGCCGTACTGGACGTACGCGTTCTCGCCCGCGGCTATCTCCGTGATGCCGGAGTAGTAGCGGGCACCGTCGACGGCCTCACCGGTCTCCTGTCGTTCCAGCAGGGTGACCGACGCGGACTCCTCGGCGACGACCAAGGTGTAGTTGAACAGCGACCGGCTGTTCATCGTCGTGCGGACCTTCACGTCCTCGGCGGCGACGCCCTCGGGGACGTGGACGACCGTGCCCGTCGAGAACAGCGCCGTCGACAGCGCCGTCAGGTAGTTCGTCTGCGGGTCGACGACGGAGCCGAACCGCTCCTTCAGGAGGTCCTCGTGCTCGTCGACCGCCTCGCTCCAGGACAGCACCTCTGCCTCGTCGGGGCCGACCTGGTCCTTCTCCTCGGCCGCGTCCAGCGGGTCGACCAGCGACTCGTAGTCGAGGTCGGTCAGGTCCGTCCAGGTGCGGCCCGGCGTGCGGATGACGTCCGGGAACGCGATGTCGTCGAGCGCCGCGAGCGCGTCGAGGCGAACGTCGAGGAGCCAGTCGGGTTCGCCGAGCGATTCGCTTATCTCCCGGACCGTCGCTTCGTCGATGGTTGCGTGTACCTGCGTGCTCATGTTATCCGAGCGACCCCTCCATCTCGAGTTCGATGAGGCGGTTGAGTTCGACCGCGTACTCGATGGGCAGTTCCTCGGTGATGGGCTCGATGAAGCCGGCGACGATCATCTGCTTGGCGTCGTCGTCGTCGAGACCGCGCGACTGGAGGTAGAACACGTCCTCGTCGCCGATCTTCCCGACGGTGGCCTCGTGGGCCACGTCCACCTTCGACTCCTGAATCTCCATGTACGGCATCGTGTCCGACGTACTCTCGTTGTCGAACATCAGCGCGTCACACTCGACCGACGTCGAGGAGTTCTCCGCGCCGTCCGCGATGTGGACGAGCCCCCGGTAGTTCGTCCGGCCGCCGTCCTTGCTGATGGACTTCGACTCGATGGTCGATTTGGTGTTGGGCGCGTTGTGGTACACCTTCGCGCCGGTGTCGATGTTCTGGCCCTCGCCGGCAAAGGCGATGGTGATGTGGTTGTCCGTCGCGTTCGGGCCCTTGAGAATGGTCGCGGGGTACAGCATCGTCGCCTTCGATCCCATCGACCCGGAGACCCACTCCATCGTGCCGTCGGCCTCGACGATGGCGCGCTTGGTGTTGAGGTTGTACGTGTTCTTCGACCAGTTCTGAACCGTCGAGTACTGGACGTGGGCGTTCTCGCCGACGAACACCTCGACGCCGCCCGAGTGGAGGTTGAACGCCGAGTACTTCGGGGCGGAACAGCCCTCGATGTAGTGGACCTCGGAGTCGTCCTCCGCGATGATGAGCGTGTGCTCGAACTGGCCCATCCCCTCGGAGTTCATCCGGAAGTACGCCTGCACCGGCATCTCGACGGTGACGCCCTCGGGGACGTACACGAACGAGCCGCCGGACCAGATGGCGCCGTGGAGCGCGGCGAACTTGTTGTCGGAAGGCGGGACGCACTTCGTCATGAAGTACTCCTTGACGATGTCTTCGTGCTCCTGGACGGCCTTGTCCATGTCACAGAAGATGACGCCCTTCTCCTCCCACTGCTCCTGCATGTTCTGGTAGACGATCTCCGACTCGTACTGGGCGCCGACCCCCGAGAGCGCGTTGCGCTCGGCCTCCGGGATGCCCAGTTTGTCGAAGGTGTCGCGGATCTCCTCGGGGAGGTCGTCCCACTCCTCGGCGCCGCCGCGCGTCTCGATGTCGGGCCGGATGTACGGAACTATCTCGTCGATGTCGACCTCCGAGAGGTCGGGCTGACCGGGCCAGTCGGTCGGCATCGGCATCTGCTGGAACTGCTCGAGCGCGCGCAGGCGCCGCTCCAGCATCCACTCCGGTTCGTCCTTGTCCTCGGAGATGACCCGGATGGTCTCCTCGGTCAGGCCCTTCTCGGTCTTGAAGGCGGACGACTCCTCCTTCTTGAACTCGAACCGGGCCTCGGTGTCGGTCTCTTTGAGGTGGTCTTGATCTGAACTCATGTGATTACGTGCGGTTGGGTCGGGTTACTTATCAGGCTGTTCCGTAACCGGTTCGGGTTACGCCGTCTCGTAGACCTCCTCGCGGACCCAGTCGTACCCCTTCTCCTCGAGCTCCTTCGCCAGAGAGGCGTCGCCCTCCTTGACGACCTCGCCGTCGAGCATGATGTGGACGTAGTCCGGCTCGACGTAATCGAGGATACGCTGGTAGTGGGTGATCTGGAGGATGCCGGTGCCGACCTCGTCGCGCAGGGCGTTGATGCCGTTCGAGACGTCCTGCAGGCGGTCGATGTCCAGCCCGGAGTCTATCTCGTCGAGCACCGCGATGGACGGCTCGAGGATGGCGGCCTGGAGCACCTCGTTCTGCTTCTTCTCGCCCCCCGAGAATCCGGCGTTGAGGTAGCGCTGGGCGAACTTCTCGTCCATGTCGAGCAGTTCCATCTTCTCCTGGAGGAGCTGCTGGAACTCCGCGACGCCGATTTCGCCCTCGTCTGCCGGACCCTCCATCGGGGAGGTGTCGTAGCCGGCGTCCTCTTCCTCGTCGGCCTCGTCGGCGTCGGCCGCCTCGTCCTCGAACAGTTCTTCGCGCTCCTCGAGTTTGGCGTTCAGCGCCGTCCGAAGGAAGTTGACCATCGTGACCCCCTCGATTTCGGCGGGGTACTGGAAGCCGAGGAACACGCCGAGCGCGGCCCGCTCGTTCGGCTCCAGGTCGAGCAGGTTCCACGTCCGGTCCTCCTCGTCGATGTCGATGTCCTCGAACTCGTCGTCCTCGAGGTGGAGCAGTACCTCACCGTCGGTGACCTCGTAGGCCGGGTGGCCCGCGACGACCTTCGCGGTCGTTGACTTCCCGGAGCCGTTCGGTCCCATCAGCGCGTGAATCTCCCCCGACGAGACTTCTAAGTCGACGCCCCGAAGGATGGTCTCGCCACCCTCCTCGGCGACCTCCGCATGCAGGTTCTTGATTTCCAGCGTTGCCATGGTTTTGGACACCCGAAATCTAGCGGAGAGCGGGGTTAATCCTTACGGGTTCGCCCCGCGGAGTTCGCATTCGAGAAAATAATTTTTCGTGTGTGAAAACACGACGCGGGAAGCTCACATGAAGTTACCCAGTCCGGTCTGCTCCTGGCCGCTCTTGACCTCCTCCCACGAGACGTCGAGCGCTTCCAAGATGCGCGCGATGGGGCCTTTCAGCGTCTTGTCGAGCATCTTGTCCCAGTGGATGGCGAACTCCGTGGGCACCTGGTCGGCGTACTCGAAGCAGATGACATCCGGGTCGCGCTTGAACTCGCCGTACAGCGGGTCCGTCTGCGGGTCGAGGCCCCGCTCGCTCTCGACGCGGGTCCAGAAGTCGGGGTGGACCTTCTCCAGATACAGGCGCTTCGGCTTCGACCCCCGCTGGAAGTTCGTCCCCAGGAGGAGGTTCGCGTACTTCGCGCCCCGGACGTGGGCGGTGTCGGTGTCGTAGTTGTCCAGGCGTTTGCCGATGCCGCCGGGGATGCCCACGTCGTCCAGCGGGCGCTCGCCCTTCTGGAACTCCTCGATGACGTCGTGGACGTACTCCTTGACGCCCTCCACGTCCCCCTCCTCGACGATGAGTTCGAGGACGTGCTTCTGGACCTCCTTGGTGACCGGGGCGATGTCCGACCGCTTGTACTCGAAGCCGGTGATGTCGATGTCGTCGACGTCCTTCCCCTCCTTCCAGACGATGTGGCCGGCGTAGCGCTTCTTCTTGCCCGCCTGGAAGAATCGTCGGTACAGTTTCTCGAACTCGATCTCGAAGCGGTGGGAGTCGGCGTTCAACTCCTCGCGGGCGAACTCGTCGTAGGCGGCGTTGATGTGCTCCTCGATGTCGAAGGAGGCCTCGATGGCCTCGTCTTTGGTGTACTCCTCTCCGAGTTCGAGCATGACGCTGTCGGTGTCTCCATAAGCTACTTGATAATTAAGCTCGTTCGCCGCCCGCTCTGTGAACTCGATGACCTCCCGGCCGGTTGCCGTCACCGCGGCGCCCATCTCCTTGTCGTACAGCCGGAACCGGTCCCAGCCCAGCACGCCGTACAGCGAGTTCATGATGACCTTCACGGCGGCCTGCTCGCTGTCGTACCGCTTGTAGGCGTCCGAGTCGGGGTCGTGTTCGTCGCGGGCGGCCTTCTTCTGCTCCCGCTCGGAGAGCAGTTCGTCGACCATCTCGCGGATGATGCCGTCCGGCTGTTTCCGGAAGTGGGTGCCGTTGGGCGCCCGGTAGGTGTCGCCGTCGTACTCGTCGGGGTCGACCTTCGTCTCCGGGCTGGCGTTGGTCGTCACCATGCACATCGGGTAGAGGCTCTTGAGGTCGAGGACGGTGACGTTCTCCTTGACCCCCGAGATTGGTTCGAAGACGGCGCCACCCTCGTACTCCTCGCTCTCGACGGTTCCCTTCGACGGGAGCGCGAAGTCGCCGTGGACCTTGTGGAGGATGTAGAGGTCGACCGCGTCGCCGGGGGTGGTGGCGTCCTCCAGTTTACAGCCGACGAACGACGCCACTTCGGTCCAGAACGAGACGAGGTCCCCCTTGCGGTCGATTTCGACGCAGAGTTCCACGTCCCGGAGGTTGTACTCAAGGAGGCGCTCGGGGTCCTGCTCCCAGAGGTCGCCGATGTCGCCGGTGTAGCGTTCCTTCCCGACGCCGAGTTCCTGCTCGGCGACCGCGTCCAGCCGGTAGGAGTCGAGTTCCGAGTACTGGCGGCGCTCGTAGGCGTACAGCAGGTCGAACACGACCCGCCCCTTGATGTCCGGTCCGCCCCACCCGGAGTCCCACACCTCGTCGACCCGCGAGAGCCGGTCCGCGTCCAGCCCCAGTTCCCCCAGACGCGCGACGTAGTAGGGGGCGTCGAAGTCGTCGAAGTTCCACCCCGTCAGCACGTCCGGGTCCGTCTCCGTCACGTACTCGATGTAGTCGGCGTGCATCGCCTCCTCCGAGTCGAACACCCGGAGGTCGACGCTGGCGTCGGCGTCGTCGTTCCAGAACTCGAAGCCGTCGAGCGACTCCGGCGCGTCGACAGTCGCCTCGGGCGCGTCGTACAGCCACGCGACGTACTCGTCGCGGTAGCTGTCGTGGCTCGTCATGCAGATGATACGCTCCTCGCCGTCCTCCGGGAAGCCGGAGCGGTCGTCCACCTCGATGTCGAGGGTGTGGACGCGAGGGTCGACGTCCATCTCGACGGGCGCGAGTTGCTGGTGGTGGACCTTCAGCGAGCCGTCGTCGGTCCGCTGACAGGGGACGCGGACGCCGGATTTGATGTCCTTGTCGATGAGCAGGCGGTTGGGGAAGAGGATGTCCGCCTCGTAGTGGTCGTAGCGGTCGCGTAGCTGTCCCACGTCGCGGGGAGTCTGGCCCTGCACCTTCACGAGCCGCTCGCCGCGGATGGACTCGTAGAAGACGACTTCGTCGGCCTCGTCGCCGCCGAGCGTGGGGTCCCGCTGGCCGCGCGTCTCGACGCCGAGGATGCGCTCCTCCATCAGCCGGTCGTCGGTGAAGTCGCTCTCGTGGAGGGGGTCGTCGCCCGGGCTCTCGTGGTCGAGGTCGTCGACGGGCGTGTAGAAGTACGGCAGGAAGTCGTAGACGCGGACGTGTTCGAGTTCGCGGTCGGCGGTGCGACCGAACACGTGGAGCACGGGAAACTCCTCGTCGCCGTACCCCTCGACGGTGTAGTCGACCTGCGTGACGAACAGCTCGACCGCGCCGTCGGCCTCGGGAAACCGGTGTTCGGAGGTGTCGACGAACTCCGCGGCCTCGTCACCCTCGGTGACGTGTCTCGCCTCGGCGACGGACTCGGGGTCGTCACCCCCACCGGCATCGAAAGAAGAGAACGTCGTCTGCTCCTCGCTCATGGATACCCGCCCTTTGCCCCGGCCGGTAAAAACATCGGTGGTCCGGTCGAGAGCCGCCGGCCGGCGCGGGGGTCGAACGTTGTAACGGTCACAAGGCATATACCATGTGACTTAGTACCAAGGCGATGGTGAGAGACACCATGCCCGATACCCCCAAGTCGGACACGGATCGCCCGGGCGACGCGCCCGAGCCGGCCCAGTCGGACGCCGTCCAGACGACGGAGGCGTACGAGACAGAGGAGGGCGTGGTGTTCTACGACGCCGAGAACCCCACCGCCTGGCTCCAGGCGCGGGCCACCCTCGAGTTGGAGGAGATGGCCTGAGGCCGAGCGAACGGTTTTTGCTCCCGGCGTCCCTCCTCGCGTAGCGTGAGCGACGAGCGCCGCAAGGTGAAAGAAACCGTCCGTGACAGCGGCGGCGACGGCGACGACCCCTGGCCCGACGAGCCGTCGGAGTTCGACCCGTCGAGCCTCGGCCCCGACCCCACGACCACGTTCGGGAGCGAGGGCGAGGAGTACGAGGTCGACGACGAGACCTCGCGGGCGTTCTGGGCCGCCGTCGTACTCGCGAACGTCGGCCTGTTCGGCGTCACCGTCGGCCCGATGCTGTGGTACTTCGAGGGAGCCACCTACGTCGGGGGCGGACTGTTCGCCGTCGGCGCGGTGGCGCTGGCCCGCACGTACGCCATCCAGCGTCGGTACTCACGGGCCAGCCGCGACTCCGAGACCGCGGCCGACGGGGAGGAGCCGTGAAGACCGTCGAAGCCGCGGACGGGCGCCGCTACCTGCTCGTCAAGCGGTCGAGCGAGTCCAGTCGCGTCCGCGACCCCGAGACCGGCGAGGAGCGGTTCCTCCCGAACGAGGAGTTGACGGTCGTCGACGACGGGCCGCTGGAGACGGCGGCCGCCGGCGTCCCAGGGGCCGTGCGGACGCTCGTGACGGCGACCCACGACGACCGGGCGCTCGGTCTGCTGGTGGAACTCGACCGCCGGGGCGCGACGCCCGTCCGCACGCTGTTGGGCGACTACGACCTCTGTGAGTCGGACCTGCTGGGCATCCTGACCGAGTTCCGCGCGGCCGGCCTCGTCACCGAGACGGAGGTGGCTGGCCACCGGGGGTACGCGCTGACCGACACCGGCCGGCAGGCGGTCGACCGCCTCAGTTGAACGCCGCGAGCGCCGCGGCGTCGGCGCTGTCGGCCCGTTCGACCGACGACCGGTTCGTCGTCGGGTCCTTCCGCACCGTCACGAGTTCGTCCGCCGCCCCCACGAGTTCGTCGTCGTGGCTGACGACGAGTATCTGCTCGACGCCCAACTCGCGCATCGACTCGACCAACTCGACCAGTTTCGAGACGTGGCCCGAGTCGAGAAACACCGTCGGCTCGTCGAGGATGAGCGGCGGCATCGGCGTCGTCCCCTCGATGCCCTCCGCCAGTAGCCGGTAGATTGCACACCGAAGCGAGAGGTTGAAGATGGCCCGCTCGCCGCCCGACAGCTGTTCGGGGTCCAGCGGTTCGCCGTCCTTCTGGTACACCGTCAGTTCGTACTCGCCGTCGAGTTCGATGTGTGAGTAGGCGTCGTTGCCGTAGACGAGTTCGAACGTCTCGTTGAGCATCGCCTCGAGTTTCGTCACGTTCGCCTGGCGCAACTCGGCACGCAGGTCGGCGTACATCGACTGGAGGCGTTCGGCCTCGTCGTACAGCGAGTCGAGCCGCTCGACGGTCGCCCGCAGGTCGTCGCGCCGTTCGCGGAGCCCCTCGAGGTCGGATATCTCCTGTTCGACCGCGCCGACCTGCGCCTGTAGGTCGTCGCGTCGCTCGTACAGTTCATCGAGCTTCGGCTCGACCTTCTCGAGGTACTGTTCGGCCTCCTGCTTCCGGTTTTCGGCCGACTCGATGGCGTCGGAGTCGACCGCCTCCGCGAGTTCGCGCTTCCGGTCGCGTTTGTCCTGCAGGCGCTCGCGCCGCAGGTCGTTCTGCTCGGCGAGGTTCGACCGCTCCTCGCGGAGCGTCTCGATGCGGTCGGTCGTCTCCCCGAGCGCGTCGTGCCGCTCGCGGAGCCGCTCGACCCGCTGGATGGCCGCCTTGAGGTCGCTCGACTCGCCGTTGAGTTCGCCCATCCGCTCGCGGGCGGCGTCGGCCGCCTCCGCGGCCGCGTCGGCCTCCTCGCGCTTCTCTTCGGCCTCGGCCTCGAGAGTCTCGGCGCGCTCACGGAGTTCGTCGACGCGGTCCGCGCGGTCCGCCAGCGCCGCCTCCCGCTCCTCGATGAGCTGGTCGAGGCTCTCGCGTTCGCTCCGCAGTTCGTCGATGCGGTCGGCCTGCTCGACCAGCGCGTCCGCACGTTCGAGGTCGGCTTCCAGCCCCTCCTCGCGCGCTTCGAGGTCGGAGAGCTCCGCTTCGAGGTCGGCGACCCGCTCGCGGTCCTCGTCGAGGGAATCGACGTGGGGCGACTCCTCGACCGGCTGGCCGCACTCGGGACATCTCCCCTCCTCGAGCAGTCGTTCGGTCTCGGCGACCGTCTCGCGGGCGTTCTCGAGGTCGGATTCGACGCCGGCCATCTCCTCGCGGACCGCCGCGAGGTCGTCGGCGACCGACTCGCGGTGGTCGGCCGCCCCCTCGGGGTCGACGGGCGCGTCCGCGAACGTCTCGCGGGCCGCCTCGACCGCCTGGTCCAGCGACTCGACCCGCTCGCGGCGCTCGGCGAGTTCCTCGCGGGCCTCCTCCAAGTCGGTCGCCAGGTCGCCGGCCTCGTCGCGTTTCGCGTCGGCCTCCGCGGCGAGTTCTTCGGCGCGCTCGCGGGCGTTCTCCGCGGCGCCCGTGTGCTTCTGTATCTCGGCGGTCTGTTCCTGTATCCGCTCGGTGACCGCTTCCCGGTCCTCACGCAGTGTCGCGAGCCGCGCGTCGAGCGCGTCGTCGGTCAGTTCGTCCGCGTCGTCGGCGTCGAGGTCGGTCTCGTCGAGCAGGTCCGCCACCTCAGCGCGCAGGTCGTCGGCCTCCTCGCGCAACTCCGCGATGCGGTCGGCCTTCCGTTCGCGGGCCTGCTCGGCGTCGGCTATCTCGTCGGTCAGCGCATCGATGTCCGACTCCACCTCGTCGAGTTCGGCCTGCCGCTGTTCGTACTCCTCGAGGTCCGCCTCCGCGTCCTCCAGTTGGGTCCGGGCCTGGTCGCGGTTCTCCTCGAACCGGTCGACGTCGTCGGTCACCTCCGATAGCTCCGTCTTCAGGCGGTTGAGGCGGTCGTGGAGGCCCTTGTCCTCCTTCGTGGCTATCTGGTCGTCGAGGTCCTCGAGCGCTCCGCGTTTGGTGTCGCGGACGCGGCCGACGCCGACGCGGGCGTCCGACGCGCGCTCGCGGTACTCCTCCAGTTTGCCGAGTTGAAGGAGGTCGTCTATCATGTCCTGGCGCTCGCCGGGTGAGGCGTTGATGAGCTTGTTCACCTCGCCCTGCCGGACGTACGCGCAGTTGACGAACGCCGAGGCGTCCATCCGGAGGAGGTCCGCGACCGCGGTGCGCACGTCGCGGGCCCCCTCGACGGGGTCGTCGGGCCCCTCCAGCAGGCAGGTCGTCGTCTGGGCCGAGTCGCCCCGCACTTTCAGTTCCCGCTCGACGTGGTAGTCGTGGCCGCCGTGAGTGAACCAGAGGTCGACGCTGGCCTCCTCGGCGCCGATGGTGATGACCTCGTCGAGCGTCGTGTCGAGCGCGCGGGCGCCGTACAGCGCGAAGAAACACGCCTCCAACAGCGACGACTTCCCGGAGCCGTTCAGCCCGTGGATGACCGTCACGCCCGAATCGAGCCGCAGGTCGGCGTCGTCGTAACACTTGAAGTTCTGCAGGCGGACGCGGCGGAACCTCACGAGAAATCACCCATCGACGCCTGCCCGTCCGAGCCGTCGGCGTCGCCACCGTCCGGCGCGGTCTCCTCGACCGTCGAGTCCTCGGCCACGTCCTCGTCGGCCGGCTCCTCGGTCGTCCCGTCGTCGGTCGGCTCCTCGACCGTTCCATCGTCCGTTGCGGCGTCGTCGGCCGACTCGAACGCGCCGGCCTCGCTCTCGTCGAGCAACTCGCGGACCCGTCCTTCGACCGTGTCCGCGACGTTCGAGTCGGCCACCTTCGAGGCCCTGATGGTCTCGTCGAGGTCGCGGGCCGCCGAGGAGAGCCCCATCTCGCGGACCCGCTCGCGGACCGCGTCGTCGGGGTCCGCAAAGGACACCTCCACGTCGTCTTCCTCGGTCCGCTCGCGGGCGTCGGTGACCCGCGCGACGAGCGCGCCCCGGTCGTCGGCGAACGCCTCGATTCGGGCCGGCTGGACCCGCTCACCTTCCCCCTCGATGGAGACGGCCACGACCGCGTCGGTCAACTCGTGCTGGCCGACCTGCTCGCGGACGCGCTCGACGCCCTCCCCCTCGGCGAGCGTCACGTCGACGAACACGAACTCCCGGGTGGGGATGCCGCGCCGGGATATCGAGGCACCTCCGTCCCCGAACTCGACGATGTTGTAGCCGCGGTCGTCGCGCTCGCTGGCGGACGCGCGCTCGGTCGACCCGCAGTAGGTGACCCACGTTCCCTCGATTTCGGCCCGTTCGGGCGCGTGCTCGTCGCCCAGTAGCATCGCGTCGAACGAGACGTTCGCCTCGTCCAGCACCTCGCGGGCGTCCCACTCGACGTTCCCGTAGTCGGGGACGAGCGGTTCGAACAGGCCGTGGGAGACGAGCGCCGCGTGGTCGGCGTCGTGGGGAGCAAACTCGTACTCGAGGTCGTCGCGCCGGGACCGGGGGACGAAATCCAGCCCGTAGAACGCGGTGTCGCCCACGACGGTCGGCTCCTCCGAGAGCCGGGTCGCCAGCCCCATCTGCTCGAACAGGTCGAGCCACTGGCCGTTGCGCGTCGTCTCGTGGTTGCCGACGACCGCGAGGAACGGGATGTCGGCGTCGTCCAACTCGCGGAGCACCGAGAGCGTCCCGACGAGGTCCGGCAGTTCCGGCCGCCGGTCGTGGAACAGGTCCCCCGCGTGGACGACGGCGTCCACCCCCTCGTCGACCGCGTCGTCGACGACCCGACGGAACGCCGACAGAAAGTCCTCCCGACGGGTCGGGAGGTGGTACTGCTGGTAGCCGAGGTGGGTGTCACCGGTGTGGATCACCCGTGTCATCGTCGCGTGGTTGGCCACCGGCCCCTATAGGGGTTCCGCGACCGCGGCGGAACTGGTCCGTGGCGTCGATGGGCTCGCCCGCGGCGGCCCGCTGGTACCGTTCGAACGCCGAGAGCGCGGCGCGACCGCGGCGGGCGCGGGCACCGTCGGCACGCGCGACGGCACGCCGGAGCCGAGCGAGACCGCCCCGGTCGACGAACTCGGCGGCGCGGTCGACATCCTCGATGGCCCGCTCGGCGGTTGCGACGGGCGAGGAGTCGACCAGCCGGGCGAGCGCGTCCTTGGCGGCGCGAACGTCCGTCACGGTGACGGTGGCCGCGGCATCCCTCAAAAGGCTCGGGGCAGGGTCAGCCGGCGACACGGCGGTAGCCGCGACGGAGGAGGCCAGCGGCACCGACCACCGTGAGGACGGCCGCGCCGGCGACGACGGCCCCGTGGACCGGTTCGTACAGTGGAACGGAGGTGTAGCGGCCCAGCATCAGAAGGACGACAGCCCCGAGCCAGCAGAGGTACAGCCCGATGCCGGCGCGACGGAGGGACCCGCGCATACGGACGGCTGGCGAGGGACGCCACTTACCGGTGTTGCTCGGGACGGGGCGCTACTCGATGTCGAGCGTGTAGACGCGCTTGCGGGCGTCGGTAAACGAGAAGCGGGAGGCGACGGCGTCGTGTTCCTCGAGCCGGGAGAGCGCGTACCGCACCGTGCGGGCGGGCAGAAGCGTCTCGTCGGCGAGCTGTGACTGCGTGAGCTGGTCGTTGTACTCGAGAGCCTTCGCGACGAGCTTCGCGCTCGGCGGGAGCTCGCGCACCGCGTCCCAGCCGTCGGCGTCCGCGGCCTCCGTCGTCGTCTCGGTTGCACTCATGTGTGCCTTCCCCTTTCGAATGCTGGGTAATAATATTTGCTGTTCTATTTGATTACTGTTGTGCATCACATAAACTCGCCAGTCAGGCCGGATTCGCCGGATAGCGCGGCTGATTCCG